>NZ_CP180532.1:4807500-6975000 GCF_059180695.1 Mesorhizobium sp. U510 | reverse complement strand
CAAGCTCTGAATCGAAGCCCCAGTAAACGGCGGCCGTAACTATAACGGTCCTAAGGTAGCGAAATTCCTTGTCGGGTAAGTTCCGACCTGCACGAATGGCGTAACGACTTCCCCGCTGTCTCCAGCATAGACTCAGTGAAATTGAATTCCCCGTGAAGATGCGGGGTTCCTGCGGTTAGACGGAAAGACCCCGTGCACCTTTACTATAGCTTTACATTGGCATTCGTAGTGGCATGTGTAGGATAGGTGGTAGGCTTTGAAACCTGGGCGCCAGCTCAGGTGGAGCCACCCTTGAAATACCACCCTTATTACTATGGATGTCTAACCGCGGCCCGTTATCCGGGTCCGGGACAATGTATGGTGGGTAGTTTGACTGGGGCGGTCGCCTCCTAAAGAGTAACGGAGGCGCGCGATGGTGGGCTCAGAACGGTCGGAAATCGTTCGCTGAGTGCAATGGCATAAGCCTGCCTGACTGCGAGACTGACAAGTCGAGCAGAGACGAAAGTCGGTCATAGTGATCCGGTGGTCCCGCGTGGAAGGGCCATCGCTCAACGGATAAAAGGTACGCCGGGGATAACAGGCTGATGACCCCCAAGAGTCCATATCGACGGGGTTGTTTGGCACCTCGATGTCGACTCATCGCATCCTGGGGCTGGAGCAGGTCCCAAGGGTATGGCTGTTCGCCATTTAAAGCGGTACGTGAGTTGGGTTCAGAACGTCGTGAGACAGTTCGGTCCCTATCTGCCGTGGGTGTAGGAATATTGAAAGGATCTGTCCCTAGTACGAGAGGACCGGGATGGACGGATCTCTGGTGGACCTGTTGTGGCGCCAGCCGCATAGCAGGGTAGCTATATCCGGACGGGATAACCGCTGAAGGCATCTAAGCGGGAAACCCACCTTAAAACGAGTATTCCCTGAGAACCGTGGAAGACGACCACGTTGATAGGCCGGGTGTGGAAGAGCGGCAACGCTTGAAGCTTACCGGTACTAATAGTTCGATCGGCTTGATCGTTCTCATTCCTTATGCTCATCTGACAAGGTCAGATGGTTTGTTCTCACTCACGCTTGTTCCGCCCTGCGGGCGGCGCTACGTGGGTGCGGTGCATCAGCGCCGACGGTCGGTCGACCTTGCGAAGCTTCGCTTCGAAAGGCGCCAAGATCAAAGAACGTCCAAGGCACAAAAAACAGCTTCTCGAACAACGTGCGTTTTGCCGACCTGGTGGTTATGGCGGAGCGGCTGCACCCGATCCCATTCCGAACTCGGCCGTGAAACGCTCCAGCGCTGATGGTACTTCGTCTCAAGACGCGGGAGAGTAGGTCGCTGCCAGGTCTGCTAAACGCACGTTGAACTCACATCCAATCGGATGTCAGTGAAATCTTCTCTCTACGAACAAGGCCCGCCAAGGGACCACGGGCCGCGTAAGCGGCCCTTTCATTTGGTGAGCCATCTACCTATTTGTAGGCTTGCGCTTACATCCAATGGTGACGCGGGGTGGAGCAGCCCGGTAGCTCGTCAGGCTCATAACCTGAAGGTCACAGGTTCAAATCCTGTCCCCGCAACCAAATACAAAAGAGCCCGCCCTCGTGCGGGCTCTTTTGTATTCAGCCGTGGTGCCCGGCGAGTTAACGCTCATCAGCCGTCCGCAACGAGGCCTTGCCGACGCCGCCGGTCAGAAACGCAAAGCCTCTCCCCAAAACCAAATCATAAACGGCCCGCCTGGCTCAAACCAGCGGGCCGTTTTGCGTTTGGGCACGATCGAAACACGGCTAAGGCCAAAGCGTTCCGATGTAAGCCTCCACTGACATTGCGTGCTGTGTGTGGAGTCACCCCCTGGCGACGCCGCGTGCTCGCTTTCGCTCGGCCGCGGCGAGCAATTCGACGAAGGCGCGCACCTTGGCGGGCCGGAAGCGGGCCGGCGGGAACACCGCGTGGATGCCGCCGGTCGGCAAGGTCCACTGCGCGAATATCCGCACAAGCCGACCCCCGACGATATCCTCATCGACCGCATAGTCAGGAAATATGCCCAGACCGATGCCGGCGAGCACGCAAGCATAGGCCGCCGGGCTTTTGTCGCAGACGACGACGGGATTGAGTTCGGTCAGCACCGTGTCGCCGTCCTTAGAGAACAACCATTGGCCGACGCCGCGCAGCTGGGCATTGCCGACCCAGGCCAGCGATCGCGCCTGGTTCGGGTTCGCATCCGCGGGCAGGTCTGCCGCAAAGGCTGGGCTCGCAACGACGATCTGTTGAATCGTGCCCAGTCGCCGCGCCTGGTTAGAGGAATCAGCAAGCCAGCCGACGCGGATGCCGAGATCGATCTGCTCGTCGACCAGATTGCTCACCGCGTCGTCGAAGATCGCTTCGACGCGCATCTGCGGATAGGCTTTCAGATATGCCGCCATGACCGGCGCCACCACTCTGGTGCCGTAGTCGAGCGGCGCGGTCAGCCTCAGCGTTCCGCTCGGCTCGACCGCTGCCTGCGAAATCTCGCCATAGGCCGACTCCGCCTCACGCAGGATGATCATCGCGCGATCATAAAAGAGGCGACCGTCTTCCGTCGGGGTGACGCGCCGCGTCGTGCGCTGCAGCAGCGTCGCGCCCAGTTCCTCTTCGAGCCTGCCGACTTGATGGCTGACCACGGCCTTGGCGACGCCAAGCCGGTCCGCAGCTGATGTGAACGAGCCGGTTTCCATAACGGTGGTGAAGTAGACGAGCCGATTGAGGTTCAGAAGGTCGGCCAAGGTGACTGCTTTTGTCTGATCAAATCAGACAGTTTGTATTATTGAGCGCTGTTTATAGCAAGACCTCCGCCTGCCACATACGGCCAAGACTTTTTGGCGGCCCGTCAGCCGACAGTCCGTACCAAGGAAGGCAGCGCTCGTGAGTAATTCAGACGTGACTTACCTTTTCGATCCGCTCTGCGGCTGGTGCTACGGCGCCACGCCGATGCTGGACAGGCTGTCGGCCAGCGGCGTGCGCATCGAGCCGCTGGCGACCGGGCTGTTCTCCGGCGCCGGTGCGCTGCCGATGGATAAAGGCTTTGCCGCACATGGGCGAACGACCAGCGCATCGAGCGTCTGACCGGACAGGCATTCACGCAGGCCTATCAGCGCAATGTCCTCGGCATCCGTGGCACTTTGCTCGACTCGCATGCGGCAACCCTCGGCATCAGCGCCGCCGGACTGGAAGATCCCAGCCGACGGCTCACAGCACTGAAGGCGATCCAGCGTGCGCGCTATGTCGACGGCCGAGATATCGTGACTGCCGAAGGCGTAGCCGCCGTGCTCGCCGATACCGGCATGGCCGATGCCGCCGCCATGCTGAGGAAGCCGGCCGAAACCGTGCTGACGGTTCATGCCGAACTGGTCGGCCGTGGCCGAGCGCTGTTCCAGCGCCTGCATGCCAACGGCGTGCCTTCGCTGGCAGTCATCCGCAACGATGCACCGCGGCTCATCGGTTCGAATGCGCTGTTTGGCAGCTTCGACAATCTCGTCGCCCATATCGCGGCGGCGTGATCCACAACTGACCTCCAACAAGGACTGGAAAAGGACATGGCAAAAGTCGCTCTCATCGGCGCATCGGGCGCTGTCGGTTCGCGCCTGCTCAAGGAACTCTCGGACCGTGGCCATACGGTCACCGGCATTGCCCGCCACCCCGAAAAAATCGCCGCACTGCCCCGTGTGACGGCCAGGAAGGGCGATGTCTTCGACAAGGAAGGTCTCGCCAGGCTGATCCAGGGGCATGATGTGGTGATCAGCGCCGTGCATTTCGTTGACAGCGACCCCGACACGCTGATCGCCGCAGTGCGTGCTTCCGGCGTCAAGCGCTATCTCATTGTCGGCGGCGCCGGCAGCCTTGAGGTCGCGCCCGGTAAAAGGCTGGTCGACACGCCCGAATTCCCTGCGATCTACAAGGCCGAGGCACAGAAGGGCGCCGACTTCCTCGACAAGCTGAAAACCGTCGGCGACCTCGATTGGACGTTCCTGTCGCCCTCCGCCATGTTCGTACCGGGCGAGCGCACCGGCAAATACCGTCTTGGCAAGGACACGCTACTGGCCTCGGACAAGGGCAGCAGCATCTCCTTCGAGGACTACGCCATCGTCATGGTCGACGAGATCGAGAAGCCGGCCCACATCAGGCAGCGTTTTACGGTCGGCTATTAATCAGACGGCAGCGGCCGTGTCTCGATCGGGACCGGCCGACGCCAGCCGCATCAGGGCTTCGCGGACGCCGACGCGCCGATAGGTTTCGGTGACGAGGCCGTCCTGTCTCAGCTCCTGGCGGCGGCGTTCGACGAAGGCGCGTTCCTCGGCGCTCAAATCGTGCTCGCGGGACTCCTTCCCCATCAACGTCGGTGCCGCTAATGTTCCAGACTTCGCGGAGGACAGATCATGGAGCAGAGCCGGCTGTCGAAGAAGGAGCGGCATGAGCTCATCCTGTCGGAAGTGCGCCGCTCGGCCTCGATCCGTGTTTCCAGGCTCGCTTTGCGCCTGGGTGTCGCCGGCGAAACGATCCGGCGCGACCTTATCGAGCTTGGCGATGCGGGGTTGCTCAACCGAACCTACGGCGGTGCGACGATCTCGCTGGCGACATCCGAGCCGGTGATCGCCGAGCGCAGCCAGACCATGATCGAGGAGCGTGCGCGGATCGGGCGCGGTGCGGCCGGACTGGTTGAGAAGGGCCAGATCGTGATGATCGATGGCGGCTCGACGACCTATGAGGTGGCGCGCGGTCTCTCGCAGCTGAGGCGGGAGCTGACGATCATCACCAACTCCATCGGCGTGGCCTCGGTGACCGGCGCCAATCCGAGCTTTCGGGTCATCCTGTGCCCCGGCACCTATGACAGCCGAGAAGCCAGCGTGGTCGGTGAGGATACGGTGGAATTCGTCAGGCGCTACAATGCCGACATTGCCATCATCGGAGCATCGAGCCTGTCCGCGGACGGGCCCAGCGACATGATCTCGGGGGCGGCGGCGGTCAAGCGGGCTATGATCTCTCGCGCGCTGTCCACAGCGCTTGTGGTGACCAACGACAAGTTCGGCCGCAACAGCCTCGAACGGATCTGCGCTCTCAGAGCGCTTTCCGACATCGTCACGGATCGTGAGCCGCAACCGGCGCTGCGCGCGGTCATCGAAGCGGCCGGAACGGAACTTCACGTCTGTAGCGGCGACTGAACGGGTCTTCCGACTGTCTATGCGCCGCCGGCCATCGTCGCCCGCAACCAGGCCGTGATGGCATCGAAGTCGATCGGCTTCGTCGTGTCGACGTCGAAGAGCGGTCCGCGCCGCAGCGGCTCGGCGCGCTTGGCGAGCTCGATCAGTTCGGGAATATAGGCGGCACCGGGATGGCCAGCGGGGCGCTGGTCGAGGCGGGCGCCATAGCGCTCGGCGAGCACCTTGCTGGGCGCGTGGCACCAGATTTCGAAAGTCTGCTCGACGCCGGCATTTCGCAGATGATCCTCGAGAACCTCGCGCGGCTGGAAGCCGAACCAGGCATCGACGATGAAGGTGGTGCCGGCCGGCGCTTCGCCGACCACCGACCAGATCGCCTGGTAGCTGCCGCGGCCCAGCGTGCGGTTGAACAGGCGGTCGCCGCCGCCGAGCACTTCGAGAAAGGGGTTCTTGATCGTGTCGAGCGCCAGCAGCGGCCAGCCCATGCGATGGGCGATGCCGCGCGAGACGGTGCTCTTGCCGCTGGCGGGGATGCCGTTGACGAGCACGGCGCGCCGCAGGCGGCTGGACTGGGTCGAGGGCGACGTGTGCTGGTCCCCCGCCAGTGCCTGGAGGCCGGCGCCGATCACGCCGGCGTCGTCGCCGAGTTGTGCTGCTTCGACCTGGCATTGGTACCAGGGTGCCAGCGCCGGCGCGCGGCCGAGTGCTGCGTGAGCCGCCCGGCCAAGGCCGCCGCCAAGCAGCACCAGATCGGGAGCGAGCATGGCAACGGTGGTGTCGATGGCGGCACGCAATGGTTTCGCCCAGGCATCAAGAATGCCGCGCGCCTGGGTGTCTCCCGCCGCATCGCGGGCAAAGAGCTGATCGACAGAAATGTCGGCGCCGAGCCCGGCGCGCGCAATATGACGGCCGAGCGCGGTGCCCGAACTGGTGGTCTCGACGCAGCCGCGACGGCCGCAGGCGCAGACCTCGCCATTGACGTCGACGGTGATGTGGCCGAGCTGGCCCGCCGTTGCCGAACCACGCGTGATCCGCCGATCCTGGGCGACGGCGCCGCCAATGCCGGTGCCGATGGTGAACATGACGATGTTGCCATGGCCGCGCCCGGCGCCGAGCGCCATCTCGGCGGCCAGCGCCATGTTGCAGTCATTGTCGATGACGACAGGCTTGCCTGTCATGTCTTCCAGGCGCTGGGCCAGCGCAACCGAGGCGAGGTTGACATAGCCGCCCGACAGGACCGCGCCGCGCCGCGCATCGACGCGGCCCGGAACGCCGACGCCGATGGCCTTCACGTCCGGCGTGTCGAGAAGGCGCACCATGTCTGCGATGCGGCCGAGCACCAGCTCCGGGTCGGGCGCGCTTTTTTCGGAAACGCGCTTGAGGATTTCACCGGTGCCGGAAATGCGGGCGGCACGCAGATTGGTGCCGCCGATATCTATTCCTATGCTCTGAGGCATGGCGTCCTGCATCTGTGTTCACGCAATTCCGGACGCAAAGCCGCTGCACACTTTCGCTGGAACAGCTCTCGTCCAACGCAGCTGTCAGGCAGCGGCTTTCTGCCGGTAGTGCCCGATCACGGCCTGGATTTCACGCAATCGCGGCACTGCGATGGTCTTAAGCCTTTCGCGCTGGATGTCACGGTCAAGCGAGATGCAATCCTTCCACAGCGAGCGGCCGGCGATGACGCCCGAGGCGCCATTCTGCATGGCGATCTCGACCTGGCCGAGAAAGGTCGCGTGGTTGACGCCGGCCGAAAGCACCGCCCACGGCACCTCGCCGGCCATTTTGGTGATGTTGGCGCAGGCTTCCGCCGTTCCGGGGTAGGGAAGCTTCAGCACCTTGGCGCCACACTCCAGCGAAATCCTGGTGCCTTCCTCGACAAGCCATGGCGTCTTGGCCGCATAGTCCTCGGGGCTTTCCCCGTCGAGCTGGTAGGTCAGGAACTCGACGACCAGCAGCAGGTCTTCCTGGCCGAAATCGGCGATGCACTGGCGCAGGATGGCGATGTTGTGGTCGTTGGCTTCAGGCTTGTCGGCCCGCAGATACACCATGATCTTGCCGCCGGTGCCGCCGAGTGCGCGGACGCGGCGCGCGTCGATGCCGGGAACGAGGCGCGACAGGCGGTAACCTTCGGGAGAGATATCGAAACCGGAAGCGTCGAGGCCGATGAGCAGCGCCGTATCGCGGTTCAAGACGCCTTCGTCGACAATGCGCGGCACCGCGCAGAGCGGGTCGAGCAGCACGCAGGACGCCGCACTGGCGAGGTAGCGCGTGATGTCGGCCTTGGTGTCGCCGAGCATGTCATTGGTGATCTTGGCCTGTTCGTCCGGGTCCGACGCCAGCAAGGTCCGCATGCCGCCGCGCTGGTCGCAGGCGATGGCCACCATGGCCCCGTCCTTGCCACATATCTGCTGGTAGCCGCGCAGTTCCGCGGTGGTCATCTTGGTCATGGTCTCAATCCGATGTTGGCGCTCTCTAGACGAAGGGCGCGGATCCCGTGGAAACAACGATGTTCAGTTCTGCCCGCCTGCCGGCAGGAAGCCGCGACGCGCCATCGCCTTCGAAGAAAGCGCCTCGCCGGGCTCGCGGCCCGCGAGCCGCCGCACGTTGCGAGTTGGCTGGATTTGCGCGATAACTCCCGTCGGCCTATGTGTATGTAACACGTTGCTGAAAGGAATTGCAAGCTGTCTTCCCCTCCCATCCAGGATGCGACCGCATCGCGGACGATGCTGCACACGGTGGCCAAGCTGCATTATGTGGAGGAGATGTCGCAGGTCGATATTGCTCGCCGGCTCGGCGTCTCCACCGCGACGATTTCGCGCTTGCTGCAGCGGGCGCGGGCCGAGGGCATTGTCCGCATCGAGGTTCTCGACCTGGCAACGCCGGAGGACATCACCAGGCAGCTGATCGACGGCTTGAAATTGCGCGATGCCGCTGTGGTCGAGACGCCGGCGGCGGGCACGCTTGCGGCGCTCGCCGCACCCCTTGGCGGGTTGCTCAGGCAGGCGCAGCTGGTGGCGGGCTCCGTCGTCGCCATCGGCTGGGGGCGCGCCGTGCGCGAAGTCATCCGGGCCGGCCTGCCGCGGATGCCTGGCGTGCTGACCGTGGCCGCCACCGGCGGCATGCAGCAGCAGGCGGCGCATTTTCAGGTCAATGAATTCGTGCGGCTTGCCGCCGAGGAGTTCGGCGGCACGCCGCATTTCATCCATGCCCCCTATCTGCCGTCCAGCGAATTGCGCGAGGTCTTCCTGCGCGACACCGCCATCCGCGATGCCGTCGCTTTGTGGGAGAGGACCGATGTCGCGATCGTCGGTATCGGCCTGCCGCATGCCATCAATGCCCCAGAGGCGAGCGCCGCCACGCCGAGCGAGCAGGCGCTGGTTCATGCCGCCGGTGACGTGCTTCGCCACTACTTCGATGCCGAGGGCACGCTGATTGCCTGGGAAGGGGAGAGCCGGATGATCGCCATGTCGCCGGCGCAGTTGCGCGCGGTGCCACTGGTCATCGGCCTTGCCGCGTCGCCGGAAAAGGCGACGGCAATTATTGCAGCCGTTCGCGCCGGTCTCATCAACACGTTGGTGACGGATACCAAGACGGCGCAGGCCATCCTCGCAGCGCTCGCGTAACGAATAGTCCAGGCAGGACGCCGTCACGAAAACCAGTTGTGCCGCCGAAAGCCCCGGGTGATAGTTGACCGGGGCTCTGCGGAGCAATCGGATGTCGTACGGTGTGAAAAGCCCGGCGCTACCAACTCGGAAAAACCGAGTTGCAATTTATTTCTGCAAAGTGTTACAAGTTCGAACGCCCGCCGGCAAGGCGAGGCGTGGGACACAGTTTGCCGGACCTCGCGGAGGCTAGGAACGAGGCTGTGGCCAGGTGCGCCGGCGACTGACCGGCCGACATATCGACTGGAGGGCGCTTGGGAGGAGCTGCCCGCAAAAGGCAAACAGGCGTTCCCGGCCGTCGGCATCCGAACGGATGACGGCCATTCCAATGTCACTTGCAAACGGCAGATCTGCCAACAATGAGGAGGATGTCATGAAGAAGATCGTTGCCGCGCTCGCGGCGCTCGCCGTCAGTGCCACGGTGCTGATTGCGCCCGCGCAGGCGCAGGACAAGAAATACACCATTGCGCTCATTCCCGGCCTGACCACCGACGGCTTCTACATCACCATGCGCAAGGGCGCCCAAGCGGCGGCCGACGCGCTTGGCGTCAACCTGGTCTTCCAGGGTGCGCCGGACTTCAACCCGGTCACCCAGGTGCCGGTGCTCGACGCGGTCATCGCCAAGAAGCCGGATGCAATCCTGATCGCGCCGACCGACAAGGTTCAGCTGGTCGAGCCGCTGCGCAAGGCCAATGACGCCGGCATTCCGGTCATCACGGTCGACACTTTCATCGGCAGCGGCGTCTACCAGACCGGCGCCGGCGATGCCGATTTCCCGCTGTCTTACATCGCGTCGGACAATGTACTGGGTGGCGAGATCGCGGCGCGGGCTCTGGCCACGTCCATTGGCGACAAGGGCAAGGTCTACGTCTCGAACGTCAAGCCCGGCATCTCGACCACTGACCAGCGCGAAGAAGGCTTCAAGAAGGAGATGGCCAAGCATCCGGGCATCACCGTGCTGGAAACCCAGTTCAATGACGACGACGCCAACAAGGCGGCTTCGCAACTGCAGGCGGTGTTCGCGCGCAATCCCGATCTGGTCGGTGTCTTCGGTGCCAATCTGTTCTCGGCGCTGGGTGCCGCCAACGGCGTCAAGCAGGCGGGACAGACCGGTACGGTCAAGGTCGTCGCCTTCGATGCGCCGACCAGCATCGTCGACAACATCAACACCGGCCTGGTCGACGTGGCGATCGCCCAGCATCCGGCCGAGATCGGCTATTACGGCGTTGTCTCGGCCTATGCCCACCTGACCGGCCATTCGATCCCAGTCACGATCGGCACCGGCTTCACGATCATGGACAAGTCCAACATCGCGGACCCGAACATCTCGAAGTATCTCTACTCCGAGTAAGTCCAGCACAGTCTGGCTCCTCCCGGTCCGCCGGGGGGAGCCTGCACCGGGTCCCTCGCCAAACGAGACCTGTCTGAAGGCGCCGCGGAGTATCCATGACCTCGACATCACCAGCCCAGCCTGCCGAGAAGCATGTCGCCCCTCAGGCCGATCATGGCGATCCGGCCCGAAGCCTGGTCGCACGCATCGCCGAAGGGCGCGCTTGGCTGTTCCTGGCCGGACTGCTCATCTGTTTCGAGGTCTGGTCGCGGCTCGCCTTCGGCGCGACCTTCGTCCTCAATCCATTCAACCTGCAGTCCATCGCCATCTTCGCCGTGGCGCCGCTGCTGCTGGCGACCGGGCAGACCTTCGTCATCATTTCCGGCGGCATCGACCTGTCGCTCGGCTTCATCATGGGGCTGGCCGCCGTCATCGCCGCGCATGCCACCAACATGGCGGGCGCCGCCATTCCCCTGCCGCTGGCCATGCTGGCGGGCATCCTTGCCTCGGTGATCGTTGCCGGCGTGCCGGGTGTTATCAACGGCCTGCTGATCTCGCGGCTCAAGGTGCCGCCCTTCATCGGTACGCTCGGCATGTTCGGCGTCGCGCGCGGCGCCGCCTTCCTGCTTGCCGGCGGCACCACCGTGCCGGTGCAGAATTCCTGGTTCGCGCTGCTCGGCAACGGCAAGTTCTATGGCGTGCCCTATCTGGTGCTGATCACCGCGGTCTTCGTCATCGTCATGCACTACCTGCTCAGCCAGACCCGGTTCGGCCAGCACAATTATGCCATCGGCGCCAATGTGCAGGCAGCGCGGCGGGCCGGCATCGACATCAGGGGCCACATATTGCGGCTCTACGTGCTGTCGGCGATGTGCGCCGGCCTCGGCGGCGCGCTCTATGCCGCGCGCTTCACGGCGGGCGCGGCGCAGGCGGGCGAGCCACTGCTGCTCGACAGCGTCGCGGCGGTGGTCATCGGCGGCGCCAGCCTGTTCGGCGGCTCCGGCACCATTTTCGGCACGGTCGCCGGCGCGCTGGTGATCGCGGTCATCCAGTACGGGCTAGTCTTCGTCAATGTCGAGCCGTTCTGGCAGTTCATCGCCGTCGGCGTCGTCATCATCATTTCCGTCCTTATCGACCAGGCGCAGCGCCGGTTCAGTGGAGCCCGTCAGGATGAATAGCACCAACCAGAACGCACCCCTGCTGGAAGTCCGGAATCTCTCCAAGCATTTCGGCGCCGTGCGTGCGCTCAACGACTTCTCCATGGCCGTGCGGCCGGGCGAAGTGGTGGCGCTGGCCGGTGACAACGGCGCCGGCAAGACGACGCTGATCAAGGCGATATCGGGCGTGTTCCAGCCGACTGGTGGCGAGATCCTGTTGCGGGGTCAGCCGGTGACGTTCGCGACGCCACAGGAGGCGCGCGAGAAGGGCATCGAGACGATCTACCAGGATCTGGCGCTCGCCGACAATCTGTCGATCGGCGCCAACATCTTCCTTGGCCGCGAACCGATTCGCAAGGCGTTCGGCTTCCTGCCGGTGCTCGACCGCAAGGCGATGGCCGAAGCGGCCAAGGCAACGATGGGACGGCTCGACTTCCATGTCAGCCGGCTCGAGGCCCCGGTCAGTAATTTCTCCGGCGGCCAGCGCCAGGCCGTCGCCATCGGCCGCGCCGTCTACTGGGATGCGCAGATCCTGATCATGGACGAGCCGACGGCCGCGCTTGGCGTGCCGGAGCAGCGCAAGGTGATCTCGCTGATCCACCAGCTCAAGGCGCAAGGGCGCGGCGTGATCTTCATCTCGCACAATCTGCAGGACATCTTTGCTGTGTCGGACCGTATCGTCGTGCTGCGGCGCGGCATCCAGGCCGGCGAGCGCAAGATCTCCGAGACCAACCATGACGAGGTCGTCAAGCTGATGGTCGGGGGCTAAGCTGTGTTGATGTTCTGCCGGCCTGCAGACGCTCGGCCTGACCTGAATCTCAACACACCTTAGATCGTCAATGCTTAGCCGGCATCGCGATCGGTCAGCGCGATGTGGCAGCAGCCGGAGCCGTGGCCGGGCGTCCAGGTGACGTTCTGGAAGCGCACGCCGGTCGCCTCGAACAGACCGCGGTCGAAGGCGCCGGCGATGCGGCAAAGCGTGCTTTTCGTCGCCGACGCCAGCCTCGACCCAGGCATCCTTCAACGGGCAGCGCTTGACCCTGAAGGCGATGCGGTCATCGCCGCGTTCGACATCGGTCGGATACATCAGGCCGCCATCCGGGCTGACCGCCAGGAAGGCCTCGCCGATCGCAGGCGCATCATTGGCGCCGAAGCTGGCGAAGGCGGCCGCCGCCACTTCCTTGCCGCGCTGCTCGATGGCGCGGATCATGATCGCCTCGGCCTTGTCAGAACCCAGCTCTCCGGTCAGTTCTTCGAGGAAAGGGGATAGAGATCGGCGCGATTGCGGAAGGCGGAATCGAGTTCACGCGACAGCTTTTCGGCTCTGCCTTCAGGGTCGGTCATGATGCGTCCTGTGTGGTTCTTTTGAGCCTTGGTGCTGCCGCCACCAACGCCTTGCCGATGGCTGACTGCGGGGCGTCGATGACGGCGCGGGCATCGCCGCTCTCGGCGATCCGGCCGGCATCGAGAAGGATGACGCGGTGGGCGACGGCGCGCACGACGCCGAGATCATGGGAAATAAAGAGATAGGCGATCCGTTCCTGCCTTTGCAGGTCGAGCAAAAGGTCGAGGATCTGTCCACGCACCGAGACGTCGAGTGCCGAGACCGCTTCATCGAGCACGATCAGCGATGGTTTTGTGGCGATGGCGCGGGCAATGGCGACGCGCTGTCGCTGGCCGCCGGAGATTTCGTGGATGGCGCGGGGCGCGAGATCGGCCGCCAGCCCGACACGCTCGAGCAAGGCGGCGATGCGGTGTGGGCGCTCGGAGCGGGAGGCGATGCCGTGGATGCGCAAGGGATCGTCGAGGACATGCGCCACCGTGGCGCGCGGGTTGAAGGCGGCCAACGGATCCTGGAACACCATTTGCAGACGCGCGCGGCGTGCGCGCAACGCAGCACCACTCAAGGCGAGGAAATCATTGTCCTCGAATTCAATGGCGCCGGCGTCCGGCTCGACCAGGCGCAGCACCAGCCGCGCGATCGTCGACTTGCCGCTGCCGGAAGGGCCGGCCAGCGCCAGTGTTTCGCCGGGCTCGATGTGAAAAGACACGTCGTCGACTGCAATGACGGTCTTGCCGCCGCGCCGGTAGTGTTTGGTGAGGTTGGACACTGCGAGCAGGCTCATGCGGGGAGCCCGGCTCGGTTCAGCAATGGTGCGGCGTCGAGGCCGATATGGGCGTCGAGCAAGGTGCGGGTGTAGGCTTGAGTTGGGGCGTCGACAATTTGTGCCGTCGCGCCAAGTTCGACGAGTTGGCCATGGCGGAACACGGCGATACGCTCGGCGAGTTCGGCCGCCAGCGCGATGTCATGGCTGATGAACAGCAGCGTCATGCCGTCCTCGGCCACCAGCCGCCGGATCAAGGCGACGATCTCTGCCTGCACGATGGTGTCGAGCGCGCTGGTCGCCTCGTCGGCGATCAGCAGTTTCGGCCCGGCCGCAATGGCCGCGGCAATCGCCACGCGCTGCTTCTGACCGCCGGAGAGCTGGTGCGGGAAGGCGTGCAGGGCCGAGTCCGGGTCGGGCAGGCGGACGCGTTCGAGCAAGGTTTTGGCCTTGGCGTATGCCTGGGACCAGGTGAGGCCGAGATGGGTGCGGGCGACTTCGGCGATCTGTTTGCCGATGGTCATCACGGGATCGAGGCTGGCGGAAGGGTCCTGGAAGACGAAGCCGATGTCGCGGCCAAGGAGGGGCGGGCGACCAAGGCCGGACCATTCAATTCTTCCGCCAACCGCTGAAGAAGCCGGCAGCAATCCCGCAATCGCCAGCGCCAGCGTGCTCTTGCCGGAGCCGCTTTCGCCGATGATGGCCAGGCGCTCGCCAGCCACGATGTCGAGGCTGATGTTCCTCAGCGCCGCCACTGCGTTGCCGTCGCGGCGATAGGTCACCGTCAGGTCGCGGATCGAAGCGAGCGCGCTCACGACAGACTTCGCCTGACCGCCGTCGTCTCGACAATGCCTTCACCGGCGAGATAGACGCCGAGCACGGTCAGCACCAGCGCAATACCTGGCACGATCGACAGGAAGGGCGCGGTACGCAGCACGGCGCGGCCTTCGGCGATCATGCCGCCCCAGGTGACGCGGTTGGGGTCGCCGAGGCCGAGGAAGGACAGCGCCGCTTCGGTGAGGATGGCGGCGGCGACGATCACCGAGGACATTGCCAGCACCGGCGGCAAGGCGTTGGGCAGCACTTCGCGAAAGGCGATTTCGAGCGAAGGCATGCCGATGGCACGCGCGCTGGCGACATAATCGCGTTCGCGAATGGAGAGGACTTCCGCGCGGGCGACACGGGCAGGCCCGGTCCAGGTGCCGAGCGCTATTGCCGCAACGACGATGCCGAGCGACGGGCCGACGACGCTGACGAAGGCCAGCGCCAGCAGGAAGCTCGGCACGGTCTGGAAGGCATCGGTGATGCGCATCAGCACCTCGTCGACGAGGCCGCCGGCAAAGCCGGCAAGCGTCCCGACCACCGCGCCGATGGCAAGTGCCGCCGCAGCAGCAGCAAGGCCGACAGCGAGCGAGGTGCGGGCGCCGTGGAAGAGTTCGGCCAGCACGTCGCGGCCGAGCCGATCGGTGCCGAGCGGCAGCGACCAATCCTGGAAAGGCGGCAGCAGCGCCGGGCCGGCGATGGCTTGCGGATCGCCGGGAAACAGCAGCGGTGCGATGAGCGCCATCGCAATCAATGCGGCCAGCAGGATGGCGCCAGCGACCGCCTCGGGCGTGCGCAGGAAACGGCGGAGCGGGCTCATGCGCCGGCCTCGCCGGCGCCGACGCGCGGATCGAGGAAAGCATAGGCGATGTCGACCAGCAGGTTGATGACGACGACCAGGACGGCGCTGGTGAGGATGATGCCGAGCAGCAGAGGCGTGTCGCGCGAAGCCACCGCTTCCTGCGCCAGCCGCCCAAGGCCGGGCACGGAAAACACGCTCTCGATGACGACGCTGCCGCCCAGCATCTGCGCCGATTGCAGGCCGAGCATGGTGACCAGCGGCAGCAGCGCATTGCGGGCGACGTGGGCGAGCACGACGCGGCGGCGCGACAGCCCCCTGGCGCGGGCGGCGAGGACAAAATCCTGCCGCCAGGCTTCGGCCATGCCGGCGCGCATCATGCGCAGGTAGAGCGCGAGGTAGATGAAGCCGAGTGCGGCCACCGGCAGGATGAGATGGATGGCGATGTCGGCGGCGCGGTCGAGGCCGGTCTTGTCCGAGGCGAGCGTCTCGATGCCGCCGATCGGCAGCCAGCGCAGGTCGACGGCGAAGACGGCGATCAGCACCAGGCCGAGCCAGAAACCCGGTACGGCATAGAGGGCCAGCGAGCCGATCGACAGGAAGCGATCGCGGGCGCTGCCGGGCCTTGCGCCGGCGTAGATGCCGAGGGCGGAACCCAGCCCGAAGGACAGCGCGGTGGCGCTGACCATCAGCAGCAGTGTGTTGGGCAACCGTTCGAGAATCACGTCGCGGATCGGCCTGGAGAAGGTCACCGACTGGCCGAGATCGAGATGCAGCAGCGCCCAGAGATAATTGGCGAGCCGCGTCAGTTCCGATTGGTCGAGGCCCCAGCGATGGCGCAGCATTTCGATCATGCCGGCGTCGCCGCCGGTCGACACGATATAGGCGTCAACGGCATCGCCGGGGGCGGCTTCGAGCAGCAGGAACGTGCCGATGACAACGATCAGCAGCACGAAGACGCTGCCGACGAGACGGCGGCGGAGAAGGATGAGGGCGCGGGTCATGTTGGCTTACCCTCCCCCTTGTGGGGAGGATCGCTCCGCAAAGCGGAGCGGGGTGGGGGTCTCTTTCAGGCCTGCGCCACACCCCCCACCCCGCCGACCGGCTGCCGCTTCGCGGCATCCACTCGTCGACCCTCCCCACAAGGGGGAGGGTGAAGCCGGCAGCCTTACCCGGCAAGATAGAGGGATGCGCGAAGGGACTCTCATCGCCGATGATGAGCACTCGCCCAAACGATGCGCAAGCATCCCGTGACGATCTTGCTAGCCCGCCAGATACGTGTCCGCCCAGTTCGACACCGCCCAGCGCGGATTGTTGGCGATGTTGCCCACCGTGTCGCGCGCGACGCTGATGAAACTCCATTCGGCGACGTTGATCAGCGGCAGGTCGGCGGCCACCTCCTTCTGGAACTCCTTGTAGAGGTCGGTGCGGGCCGTCGTGTCGAGCGTCTCGGACGCCTTGGCGATCAGCGCGTCCAGCGCGGCGTTCTTGTAGCCGCCCTGGTTGGAGAACGGCACACCGTCGGGAATCCCGCTCTGCACCAGGATGGTGGTCGAAATCGCCGGGTCGCCGCGGAACACAGGCGGGCCGACGGCGAGGTCGAAGGCGTGGTCGGTGTAGACGGCCTTGATGTGCGCGGCGGAGTCGTTGTTGACCAGTTGCGCGTCGATGCCGATGGCCGCGAGCGCCTGGCGCAGATAGTCGCCGAACTGCTTGGTCTCGTTGAAATAGGGCGCCGGCAAAAGTTTGAGCGAGAAGCGCTTGCCGTCAGCGCCCTTCTTGTAGCCGGCCTCGTCGAGCAGCGCGTTGGCCTTGGCGACGTCGAAGGCATAGGTCGGGACATCGGCGGTGTAGAACTGCGGATCGTTCTTCGGCACCGGGCCGGTGGCGGTCGCGGCATAGCCGAGGAACACCGTCTTGACGACGAAGTCCTTGTCGATCGCATGCGCGATCGCCTGGCGCACTTTCAAATCGGCCAGTTCCTTGCGGCGATGGTTGATCTCGACGACGAGCTGGTAGGTCAGCCCCTCATAGCCCTTGGTGATCACCTTCAGGCCCGGCACCTTGGAGATGCGGTCGAGGTCGGCCAGCGGCACGGCGGAGAAGGCGGCAAGCTGGATCTCCTCGGCTTCCAGCGCGCTTGCCGCGGACGTGCGGTCGGGCAGCACCTGGTAGATGATCTCGTCGAGATAGGGTTCGTCCTTGCCCCAATAATCGGTGTTCTTCGTCAGTCGGTAATACTGGCCGGCCTTGTACTCGCCGAACTTGAACGGGCCGGTGCCGATCGGCGCGGTGTTGGCCGGGTTGTCCTCGATCTTGCCGACCTCGTAGATGTGCTTGGGCACGACGCTCGACAGCGCCGGCAGCGCGTTGCGGATCAGCTGGAACGGCGTCGGCTTGGCGAATTTGAACACGGCGGTGAGATCGTCGGGCGTCTCGACGCTGGCCAGATCCTTGAACACGGTGCGGCCGAGATTCTGCAGCGGTTTCCAGATCTGCAGCGCCGAGAAGGCGACATCGGCCGAGGTGAACGGCTTGCCGTCATGCCATTTGACGCCGTCGCGCAGCTTGAACGTCGCCGACAACCCGTCGGCGGCACCTTCCCAGCTCAGCGCCAGGCGTGGCGCGAGCCCGTCCTTACCGTCGAAGGAGGCTTCGGCCAGCGTCTCGACGATCTTGCTGGAGATGAAGAAGACGCCGTTGGAGGCGACGATCGCCGGGTTGAGGTTGCGCGGCTCGGAATCGGCGGCGAGCACCAGCCGGCCGCCCTTCTTCGGCGTCTGCGCCAAGGCCAATTTCGGCATGGCCGTGGAGGCCAGCAGCATCGCCGAGCCGGCAAGCATCTTGCGTCTCGAGATCGTGAAACCTGACATGATCGAACTCCGTCCTCTGCGCGACCCGATCGGCGCGACAACACCCCTCGGATGCCGGCGCGTGCATCCTTGCGACAGTGATTATGAGCCTTGTCATGGGTTTCGCCAGAGACGGAATTGGCGCATCCTGGCTTGGCTTTGAAATTTTCGTCCGCTGGACCAGTTTAAGAGAACGGCTCAATTCGATCTATCTGGTAAGACCAGATTTGGCGAATACGCGACAGATGACGAGTTGGTGACCGTTTGGCTGCGCCGTTGGTAGATTTCTGGCTAGACCAGAGCGGGCAAAATGGTGCAGATTTGATCCACAGCCAAGGGATTGGGAGCGAAACAGCGCCGATCACAGGCAAATTCAGGGAGAGAGAGATGAACATTGCGCCGGGCAAGAATGCCGTCAGCAATATTCCGTTCGACCAGGCCAGGGTCGACCGGCTGATGGAGGAGGCCGGCATCGATGTGCTGCTCGCGACCTCCAAGCACAACACGCAGTATCTGCTGGGCGGTTACAAATTCATCTTCTTTGCCGCCATGGATGCGATCGGCCATAGCCGCTACCTGCCGATCGTCGTCTACGAAAAAGGTGGACCGGAGCACGCGGCTTATATCGGCAACCGCATGGAAGGCGGTGAGCATCAGAACAACCCGTTCTGGACGCCGACGCTGCATGCCGCCTGCTGGGGCACGCTCGATGCCGCCAACCTCGCCGTCGAACATCTGCAAAAGATCGGCAAAGCGGGTGCGCGCATCGGCATCGAACCAGGCTTCCTGCCGTCGGACGCCTACACGCTGATCCGCAAGGCATTGCCGGAAGCGAAGCTGATCGACGCGACCGACATGCTGGAGCGCATGCGCGCCATCAAGACCGACGCGGAGCTGGAGAAGCTTCGCACCGCCTCCGAGCTGATCACCGATTCCATGCTGGCGACCATCGCCTGGGCGCGCGAAGGCACGACCAAGGCCCAGATGATCGAGCAGATCAGGCGCGAGGAGACCAATCGCGGCGCGCATTTCGAATATTGCCTGCTGACGCTGGGCTCCAGCCACAACCGCGCCGCCTCGCCGCAGGCGTGGAAGAAGGGCGAGGTGCTGTCGATCGATTCCGGCGGCAATTATCACGGCTATATCGGCGACCTCTGCCGCATGGGCATTCTGGGCGAGCCTGATGCCGAGCTTGAGGATCTGTTGGCCGAGGTCGAAACCGTGCAGCAGGCGGCGTTCTCCAAGGTGAAAGCCGGCACGCTGGGTGGAGACATGATTTCGCACGCCGAGGGCGTGCTGAAGAAATCCAAGGTCGCGCCCTATACGGATTTCTTCGCCCACGGCATGGGCCTGATCACGCATGAGGCGCCGTTCCTGATGACGAACCACCCGGTGGCCTATGAAGGTACTTATGCGGACAAGCCGCTGGAGAAGAACATGGTGCTGTCGGTCGAGACGACCATGCTTCACCCGACGCGCGGGTTCATCAAGCTGGAGGATACGCTGGCGGTCACGGAGACTGGTTATGTGATGTTCGGTGATCGCGGGCGCGGGTGGAACAGGGGCGGGACCCTATAAAGGAAGGCCGGCGCCGCCCCTCATCCGCCTGCCGGCACCTTCTCCCTGTAGAACGGGGAGAACACCCCGTTGTCCAGGAAAGTTACTTCCCGCCCGCCGGAATCAGCCTGAAATCCGGCAACTCCCGCAACACTAGTTCCGGTCCAGCCGGCGAATAAACAACGAACAGCTGCATTGGCCCGTCGCCCGTATTCAGCGTCGAATGGAAGCGGCTCTCCGGCACATAGATGGTGCAGCCGGGGCCGACCTTCGCGACCACCGGATTGCCCTTCTCGTCCTCGACCATCTGCTCGCCATGGCCGGAGATAACGAAGATGATTTCCTCGGCGCCCGGATGGTTGTGGCGGGTGTGGCCCTTGCCGGAGGGCAGGTCGACGACACCGCCGGAAAAGCGGGTCGCGCCGTTAACTTCCGGAGCGACCGTCAGCGCCAGTCGGCCCCAATCGAAGCCGAAGGCGCTGACGTCCTTCGGATAGACAAACACCTTGCTCTTGTCGGTCATGGTCTCATCCCTTCTTTTTCTTTGGTTTGGTCTTCTCACCACCGAGCGTCACCGCTTTGAAATCGGCTGTCTGCCTGGCGATCGCCGCCTCCGCCGGCAGCCGTTCCATCGAGCTTGCACCATAGAAACCATGCAGGCCTTTGCAGCGGTCGAGGATGTAGCGGGCATCGTCCGGCATCGAGATCGGGCCGCCATGGCAGAGCAGGATGACGTCCTTGCGCACCGAGCGGGCGGCATCAGCGATGGCGTCGATCGCGACGACGCAATCGTCGAGCGATTTGGCCGAGGTGGCGCCGATCGAGCCACCGGTCGTCACACCCATATGGGCGACCACGATGTCGGCGCCGGCCTTGGTCATGGCGCGCGCCTCGTCGGGATTGAAGACATAGGGGGTGGTGAGCAGATCGAGCTTGTGCGCCTCGGCGATCATGTCGACCTCGAGCCCGAAGCCCATGCCCGTCTCCTCGAAACTCTGCCGCATGCTGCCGTCGAACAGGCCGATGGTCGGAAAATTCTGCACGCCGGAAAAGCCCATCGTCTTCAGCTCGGCCAGAAGCAGCGGCATGATGACGAACGGGTCGGTGCCGTTGACGCCGGCCAGCACCGGCGTGTGCCTGACCACCGGCAGCACTTCATAGGCCATTTCCTTGACGATCTCGTTGGCATTGCCATAGGCGAGCAGGCCGGCGGCCGAGCCGCGCCCGGCCATGCGGTAGCGGCCGGAGTTGTAGATGATGATCAGGTCGATGCCGCCGGCCTCCTCGGCCTTGGCCGACAGGCCGGTGCCGGCGCCACCGCCGACGATCGGCACGCCCTTGTCGATCATTCCCCTGAATTTCTTCAGTATGTCCTTGCGCGGTATTGCGGGCATGTCTGGGCTCTCATTGTCTGGCGATGTCGAGAAAAGCCGCGACCGCGGCCTTGGCGAATTCGGGATCGTTGATATGCAGCGGCAGGCGCGTGACGCGACGATTGGCATTCGGCCTGATCGTGCGCTCGATGGCGTCAAACAGCACGGCGTCGGCCTGCGGATCGAAGAAGGTGCCGCCCTCGATGTCGAGCGCCGAGACGCCTTTCTCCGGGATCAGGAAATGCAACGGCCCCTCGCAGAGGGCGAGCCTGGCGCCGATCCACTCGCCGATCTGATGGCATTCGTCGGCGGTGGTGCGCATCAGCGTAACGTTGGGATTGTGCTCGTAGAACAGCCGTCCGCTGTAGCGTTCCGGAATGGTCGAAGGCGCCCAGAAATTGACCATGTCGAGCGCGCCGACCGAGCCGACATAGGGCAGCTTGCGGCGAGCGATCGCGCCGAAGCGATCCTCCGTTGCCGGCAGGACGCCGCCGAATAGGAGGTCGCAGACCTCTGTCGTGGTGATGTCGATGACGCCGGACAGCAGGCCGCTGTCGGCCAGCTTTTCCATGCTGCGGCCGCCGGTGCCGGTGGCGTGGAAGACCATGCAATCATACGCGGTGCGAAGCTGGTCGGTGACGGCGGTGACGCAAGGCGTGGTGACGCCGAACATGGTCAGCCCGATCGACGGCTTGCCGTCGGGCGGCGGCGCCGGCCTTGCCGCCATGCCCGCTATCGCCTGGGCGGCATTGTGCAGCACGACGCGGGAGAGCCGGTTCAGCCCGGCCATGTCGGTCACCGACGGCATCATGATGATGTCGGAGACATCGACATAGGGAGCCGTGTCGCCGGAGGCGAGCGTCGAGACCATGATTTTCGGCAGGCCGAGCGGCAAAGCGCGCATGCCCGCCGTGATGATCGAAGTGCCGCCGCCGCCGCCAATGCCGATCACTGCGGCGATGTCGTTCCGCGACTGGACGAAGCGGGTGAAAGCGACGCCCATGGCGGCTACCGCGGCGCCACGGTCATCGCCGCCGAGCACGGCCGCGTGGCCGCGCGGATGGTGGCCGGCGATTTCCTTCGCCGCAATATCGACCGGGATCGTTGCGTCGCGTGTTCCGACATCGACGCGGCAAACATGAGCGCCCGTCGCGGCAATCGCATCGGCCAGGAAGGCGAGCTCCTCACCTTTGGTGTCCGCGGTGCCGACCACATAGATGCGCTTCATTGGCGCCTTCCAAGGTTATTGCAAATTTTTGAGACGCGCGTATCATATTGATATGGATGTCTCACGTCAACGATCCACAGCAACAGGCGACACCGAGCGGGGAAGCGGCCCGGCTGCAGAGCGTGGACCTCGGGCGCGCACGAAACGGCTGATGCTGGAGACGGCGACACGGCTGATGCAGGCGGGCGTCACGCCGTCGGTCAGCGAGGTGGCGGAAGCGGCGGAAGTTTCCCGCGCCACCGCCTATCGCTATTTCCCCAGCCAGGCGGCACTGGTGCAGGCTGTCGTCGACGAGGGGCTTGGTCCGATCCTGACCTGGCAATCGACCTCGGCGGATGCCGAGCGCCGGGTCGCGGAGCTGTTCGATACGGCCATGCCGCGCATCGAGGCTTTTGAAGCAACGTTCAAGGCGGCGCTGAAGCTGTCGCTCGATCAATGGGCGCAACGCCAGGCCGGCACGCTGGGCGGTGAGCCGGCCTTTACGCGCGGTCATCGCGTCGATTTGCTGCAGCAGGCGATCGCGCCGCTCAAGGGCCAATTGCCGCCGCGTGAGTTCAAACGCCTTGCGCAGGCGCTGTCGCTGGTCTTCGGCGTCGAAGTGCTGATCGTGCTCAAGGACATCTGGGGCCTGGACAGCGGCAAGACCCTGGCCGTCGCCCAGTGGGCGGCCTCAGCGCTGGTGCGGCAGGCGCGACTCCGGACGCCATCCTGACCAGCGGCGGTGGCGGCGTGAGTTGGGCATGGAGGAGGGCTGGACGAAGGCGGATGCAGGATATGAGACTTCTCCCGATGCGGACCGATTGGGGGGTCGTCGAGGGCAATCCGGGGCGGTAGCCGCGGTAGCTCGGAGCGAATCTGGTTCGACCAGATTTGAAGGTCGGCGATTTCAATAATTTTGGGGATTGGCGTTTTGCGAACGGGATGAAGGTGGAGAACTGCCAAAAATGAAGGAAATACGAACATATAGCGGACGTATTCAGCTTATTTTGGTGACGGCGAATTTCAAGAAAGCGCTTGACGGGCATCTTAGATTGGTAATACCAGATTAGGAAAGAAAAGGCGGATCGGGAATGACAGCCGCAGTCCATTTCGGTAGGGCGATGAGGATCATACGGATGTCACGTGTTCCGTCCGCACGAGGTGGCGCATCGTGACGCAGACGTCGCCTCGCGCCAGTGCCGGCAAGGGGATTGCGCTGCGCCTCGATGGGCTCAGCAAGGCCTATGGATCCGTGCGCGCCATCAACGACCTGAGCTTCTCCGTCGACGAAGGCCGCTTCTTCGTACTCTTCGGGCCGAGCTCGGTTGGCAAGACGACGACGCTGCGCACTATCGCCGGCCTCGTCCAGGCCGACTCCGGCACGCTTGAGATAGGCGGCCGCGACATGACCCATGCGCCGATCGCCGGCCGCGGCATCTCGATGGTCTTCCAGTCTTTCGCGCTTTACCCCCACCTCACGGTCTATGACAATCTCGCCTATCCGCTGCGCGAGGAGAAAGCCGCGCGCGCCGAGATCGACAAGCGGGTGAAAGAGACCGCCGAGATCCTGAGACTGACACACCGCCTGAAGGCCAAGCCGGCAACGCTGTCCGGCGGAGAGCAGCAGCGCGTCGCGCTCGGCCGCTCCCTGATCCGCCGGCCAAAGATTCTTCTCCTCGATGAGCCGCTCACCAATCTCGACGCCAAGCTTCGGCACGAGACGCGCGCCGAGCTGAAGCGGCTGCACCGCCAGTTCGGCATGACCGTGATCTATGCCACGCCCGACGAGCTCGAGGCTCTCTCGATGGGCGAGGCGATCGCCGTCATGCGCGATGGCGGCATCGTCCAGATCGGCACGCCGGACGAGCTTTACGAGCAGCCGACCCATACCTATGTCGCCAGCAAGATCGGCTCGCCGCACATGAATCTGTTCACGGCCTCGGTGCGCGCCGACACCAGGTCTTTCGACACGCCGCTCGGGACTCTGGTTCCGGCGACGGCGCCAAAGACTGCCGATGCCGGCGAGGCCGCGCTGATCGGCATTCGTCCGAGCGACATTCGGCTCGCCGCCAAGGGCGAAGCCGGGGTTGCCTCGAAGGTGCATCTGGTCGAACCGCTCGGCGACATCACGATCGTCTCGGTCGTGGCCGGCGGCGAGATGTTGCGCATGGTGCTGCCGGAAGCGATCGCCGCCAGCATCAGGACCGGCGATTCGGCATCGATCGCCATCGATAACAGGAAAATCCACGTCTTCCGCGCCGCGAGCGGCCAGGCAATGACCTGACGCGAACGGCGAGAAGCAATCGGGTTAACCAAGGGAGGAAACGTGAATGACGGCGATGACCAAAGTGAAAGGGCTAGCGACAGCCGCAAGCTTCGCTGCCACGCTATTTGTGGGAGGCGTGACCTATGCCTCTGCCGAAGAAGTGACGTTGACGATGGCGGTGCCGGATTGGCCCCCGACCCGCATTATGAAGAAGTTCTTCGACGAGCAGTACAAGCCCAAGTCTGGCAATACCGTGAAGCTCGATGTCGATTTCATTCCGTGGCCGGATTTCTACACCCGCGTCAACGCCTCGTTGACCTCGGGCGAAAAGAAGTACAACTTCATCGTGTCGGACTCGCAATGGCTGGGCGCCTTCGTCGAAGGCGGCTACTTCCGCAAGATCAACGATCTCATCGATGCCGACCCGGAACTCAAGGCGACGATGGAGTCGATGCATCCCGCCGTGCTCAACGCCTATTCGACCTATCCCAACAGCACGCCGAACTACTACGGCTTCCCGCAGTTCCCGGACGTGCTGGTCACCTACGGCCGCAAGGACGTGCTCTGCAACGCCGACGAGCAGGCCGCCTTCAAGGCGAAGTACAATGAGAAGCTGCCCTGCACCGGCGAAGAAATCGACGCCATGGACTGGAACACGTTCGAGCATGTTGGCGAATTCTTCCAGCGCAAGAAGGGCGACAAGCTCGCCGGCCAGGTGCTGGATGACGATTTCTACGGCATCGCCTATCAGGCAGGCAAAGGCTACGACTTCTCGACGAGCTCGGTCCACTCGTTCGTCTGGCAGCATGGCGGCGGCATCTGGGATGAAACCAAGGCCCCGACCGGACATGCCGAAGGCGTTGTAAACTCCCCGAAGTCCATCGAGGGCATGGAGCATTTCCTCAAATTGCTGAAGTTCATGCCGCCGGTGGTCAAGACCGGCACCATGGACATCTTCGTCTCGGACCAGTTGTTCCGTGAAGGCAAGGTGGCCATGAACATCGACTGGATCGGTCTCGCCGAAGCCTCGCTCGATCCCAAGACGTCGAAGGTTGCCGACAAGCTGGTGTTCGGATTGGCGCCAGGCCTGCGCGGTCCCGACGGCAAGGTGAATCGTACGTCACAGATCGGCGGACAGCCTTTCGTTCTCACCACCTGGACGACGCCTGAGCAAATCAAGGAAGCGGTGGGCTTCGTGAAGTGGTGGCTCTCGCCTGATATCCAGAACCAGTTCGCCGCCGGCGGCGGCCAGTCCGCGATCAAGTCGGTCTACAGCGATCCGAAGTATGTGACCTATCGTCCGTGGGACCGCGCCTGGGCGAACTCGCTCGACTGGCAGAAGGACATGTGGCACGTGCCGCAGTTCTTCGAACTGCTCACCCAGCAGCAGGACCAGTACGACCTGGCCATCACTGGCAAGCAGGACGCCAAGACCACCCTGGATAACATCGCCAAGTTCCAGGAGGACCTTCTGAAGAACGCTGGCCTTATCCAGTAACCTTCCGACATAGCTGCGGGGAGCGGGCAAAAGCCGCTTCCCGTCATTGCCACGTCAGGCGCTCCATATTTCGGACTCCCATGACCGCTGTTTCAAGCACGCTACTGACACCACGCCTTACCACGGTTGTTGCCCACAACTGGAAACTCGCCATCGCTGTCGCTGTCGTCGTGTCGGCCATATCAATGGCGGGCTTGCCGGCGGCTGTCTCCTTCTGGGTGGTGGGCGCCACGGCGGCGTTGGTCGCGGCCGCATTTACCGTCAACGCGTATCGCCGCCACTACTTCGGCGCCTTGCTGGTCGCTCCGGCAATCGCCGTTCTGTTTGTAATGAATATCTTCCCCCTGCTGTGGTCGCTGGGCCTTTCGTTCTTCGCCTACCAGGCAAACCAGCAGACGATCCGCTTCGTCGGACTCGGGAACTACACCCGGATCCTTACCAACGATCTGGCTGCTCACGCGACTTGGGGCGCGCTGATCAATACCGCCATGTTCGTCGTGTTCACCGTCTCCGCGCAGATGATCGTCGGCTTTCTGCTGGCCATCCTGTTCGCCAAGCAATTTCCGCTGCGCAAGTATTTGTTGATCCTGGTGCTGACACCGATGATGCTTTCGGTTGTCGCCTCTGGCGTGTTCTTCACCTACTACTATGACCCGACATTCGGGATTCTCAGCTACGTCATCAATTCCATCTCCGGCAACCAGTTCATCCTGATGAGCAACAAAGTCGGTGCCGTGGCGGGAATCGTTTTCGCCGACGCATGGATGTGGTCGCCCTTCGTCATGCTCCTTGTGCTGGCGGGCCTCGTCTCGGTGCCGAAATACCTTTACGAGGCCGCTGCCATCGACCGTATTTCCAGCTGGCGGCAATTCTGGATGATCACCTTCCCCTACATCCGCGGCCTTCTGATGTTGGCCCTTCTCTTCCGCACTATCGAGGCATTCAAGCTGGCGGATCTCGTCATCCTCCTCACCAAGGGCGGCAACGACACACTGACGATCTCCTATCACTTGATCCGCATCGCCAACGAGCAGAACAAGACGAGTGAGGGCGCGGCGATCTCCTATCTGATGCTGTTCATGGTGATCGTTCTCACCAACCTCTACCTGTACCTCGCAAACCGCCGTACGCAGGGAGCATAACCCGTGGCCGAATCGATATTGGGAAAGCTCGGCTTCCGCAGGGCCAGCGGAGTAGACGAGGCCGGCTGGGGGCGGACGCTCGCCGTGGCCGTCGTCGCTTTTATCTATTTTCTGCCGGTGCTGTTCATCATATTCACCGCCTTCAAACCGCAGGGCGACGCGCTCCTGGTGCCTCCGACGCTGTCGCCCACGTCGCTGTTCGGCTTGATTCCGGACCATTTTGTGTTCAAGCCAACCCTCGAAAATTTTGGGTCCGTCTTTTCCCGCTCGATGACGCCGGACGGTGCCCCGGAAGCGACAGGATTCGACCGTTATTTCTTCAACTCGATCTTCATCGCCTCGGCGTCGGTGCTGCTGGCGCTGGTCATCGGCACCCTGGCGGCCTTCGGCTTCTCGCGCTATCCGCTGAAAGGCAATGACACCTACCTGTTCATCATCCTGACCACGCGCATGCTGCCGGCGATTGTGGTGATCATTCCGGTGATCCTGATGTTCCGCGTGGTGGGCCTGTCGGGCTCGTATCTCGGCATCATCATGCTCTACACCGCCTTCAACCTGGCCTTCACCATCTGGATGATGAAGAGCTTCTTCGATGAATTGTCGCCAGACGTCGAGGATGCCGCCCGCATCGACGGATCGTCCGGAATGCGGGTGTTCTTCAAGATTTGCCTGCCCCAGGTCATTGCCGGGCTCGCCGCCACGTTCGTGTTCGGCCTGATCCTCACCTGGAACGAGTTCCTCTTCGCCCTGTTGCTCTCGGGGCCCGACACGAGGACGGTCCCGGTCGCCATGAACCAGGCCGTGTCGTCGGGTGGACGCGGCACCGACTGGACTTTGCTTGCCGCCATCGAAACCCTGTTCCTTGTCCCAGTCTTCCTGGTCACCTTCTTCTTGCAAAACCATCTGTTGCGCGGCGTTACCTTCGGCACGGTGAAGCGCTGAGATGTCAACCATCGAACTCCGCAAAGTCACCAAACGCTTCGGCTCCTTCACCGCGGTCAAGGACGTTGACCTGTCGGTAGCCGCCGGTGAGGTCGTCTGCCTTCTCGGCCCGTCCGGTTGTGGCAAGACGACGACCTTGCGCGTCATCGCCGGGCTGGAACGCGTCACTGACGGCGAGATCGTCGTCGCCGGCAAGGTGATGAACAACCTGCCGCCCGAAAAGCGCGACATCGCCATGGTGTTCCAGTTCTACGCGCTCTACCCGTCGGCATCGATCGCCGAGAACATCGCCTTCCCGCTCTATCACGACGGCATTTCCGGGGCTGAGCGGACTGCCCGCGTCAACCGCGTCGCCGCGATCCTCCACTTGGAGCACGTTCTCGACCGGCTGCCGAACCAGATATCCGAGGGCGAAAAGCAGCGCGCCGCCATGGCCCGCGCCATCGTCCGCGACCCCAATTGCTTCCTCTTCGACGAGCCCTTGTCGCGTCTCGATGTCGAACTGCGCCAGACCATGCGTGGCCAGATCAAGGAAGTGCTGCAGGGCCTCTCCAAAGCGACCGTGATCGTGACCCATGACCAGCTCGAAGCGCTCACCATGGCCAACCGAATCGCCATCATGAAGGACGGCCTGATCGAGCAAGTCGGCTCACCCCACGAGGTATTTGCCAAGCCCGCCAATGCTTTCGTGGCGAGCTTCATCGGCACGCCGCAGATGAATCTTCTCGAGGCCGACCTCAAGACCTTCGCCGATGGCACGGCGGACATGACCGTGGCCGGCACTAGTCTGGCGATCCGCACGGACGCGGCGGTCGCGCGCCTGCAGCCCGGCAAGGTGACGATCGGTGTCCGCCCCCGCGCCTTCACCCCGACCGATACGGGGGACCGTGGCACCATCTCCGCCCGGGCCGAGCTCATCGAGCCCATGGGCGCCGAAACCCTTATTCATGCCCGCACGGCGGCAGGCGCCGACATCCGCGTCGTGGTGACGAGAAGCCAGCGGGTCAAGGTCGGCGAGGCGCTGAATCTACGCCCCGATCCCAGGCAAACGCATGTCTTCGATGGCGCCGGAAAGGCGGTGCGGTCATGAGCGACAGTTCTTCCGGCATGAGCCGGGCCGGCGCGTTCTGCCTCGAGGTCTTCATCATTGGCCTCGGCGTCGTGGCGCTGGTGCTGATCTTCCAACCCTTTTCCATCGGCCTGTACGCGGTCGGCAGCGGTCTCGTGGTGCTTGCCGGACTCATCAACAACCTGCTGCCGTTGGCCCAGCCGGGCGTCAAGGTGCGCAGTGTAGTGACAGTAGCGCTGGTCGTGGCGCTGGTCTTCTGCATTGTGCTGCTGGTTTCGATCACGGCGGCGCATCTCTACGGCGTCTTCTTCCTCAATCCACCGGACCCCAACACTCTCGCCGGCAAGGCGCAGCTCGCCACGCCGCCTTTCTACAAGCAGGCTTTCGTGTGGGAAATCGCCGCCGCGGCGGTGATTCTCGCGCTGGCCGTCACCGCTCTCAACAAGACAGCGCGATGATCAGCAGCTGACGCTATCCGGCAGGTCGCGCTCGCGCCGGTCCACGACGGTCGGTGTGCGTCGCCTCTCAACTCTCACGCCGTCATCCTCCGGCTTGACCGGAGGACCCGATGCCGAGATCAAGGATCGTGTCGATCGCGCGGCCCGTACGCTGCGGATCGAGCATCTGCTCGACCGCAAGACCGATCGCCTGTCAGGCGGCGAGATGCAGCGCGTCTCGATCGGCCGCGCCATCGTGCGCAAGCCGCGCGTGTTCCTGATGGACGAGCCGCTGTCGGCGCTCGACGCCAAGCTGCGCGAGGCGCTGCGCACGGAACTGAAGAACCTGCAGATACAGCTCGGCGCCACCTTCCTGTTCGTTACCCACGACCAGATCGAGGCGATGTCGATGGGCGACAAGGTCGGCGTCTTGAACCACGGCCGCATCGTGCAGACCGGCACGCCGCACGAGATCTACAACAATCCGCGCGACACCTATGTGGCGAGCTTCGTCGGCTCGCCGCCGATGAACCTCATCGACGGCAGACTGGTGAACGGCCGCGCGGTGATGGCGCCGCTGAATTTCGAACTGCCTTTTTCGGGGGGAGCCAAGGCGAGCTCGGCGACCGACGGTCGCCCGCTCGTCTTCGGCATCCGTCCGGAAGACGTCTATCTCGAGAGCGGCGCGCCGGTCGAGGCGCGCGTCCATGATGTCGAGAACCATGGCGTCGAAAAGATCCTGACGCTGCGCGTCGGCGACACGACGCTGCGCGCCACGGTGCCGGCTAGGACCGATGTCGCCATCGAGCAGCCCGTGCGCTTTGCCTGGAACCCGGACAAGGTGGTGCTGTTCGACAAGGGCAGTGGCGTCAGCTTGCGTCACGCCGGATAGAGCGTCCGGTTATTTCGCCAAGTAGGTCTCGTAGGGCGTGTCGTTGATCAGCAAGATCACGCACTCCGTGTCGGACAGGCAAGCGTCGTCATGCATCTCGTTGGCCTTCTGGGTCCAGTAGGATCCCGGAGGCAGTTCGACCTTGGTCGCTTCGCCGCCTTGCATCTGCCAATGCGCCCACAGCCCCTTTATGACCACCGCACGGTAGTCGGCGGTGTGCGCGTGAACCGGAGCGCGCCAGTTGCCTGGGACTTTCAGCAGCGTTCCCGCGGGGTCCTTGGCCCTTTCGCCCCACAGCGGTCCGAGGCGCTGCGGCTGGTCTGGCGCCTCGGCGACATAGGGGATCTTGTTGGCCGGAAGATAGCTGTCCTCAAGGGCGAAAGCCTGGCCGGAGACCACGAGCATGGTGGCGAGCGTCAGGACCCTCAGATGATTTGGCATGGCTTTCTCCTTGAATCGGCCCGCTCACGGCTGGCAACGGCAAGCTATTGCATACAGCCGGCCCGGCAATGACACAGCGTCCGGAAGACTTGGCAATTCATCCAGCCATCCAACACGGCAAGGTCCGTGCGGCGTTAGCGTTCCTCGGAGGTGCCGTTGACGGTGCGCAGATGGCTGGGCGCCGTGCCGACGATGCGCTTGAACGCCCGGCTGAACGAAGCTTCGGACTCGTAGCCCAGTCGGGCGGCCACCACCGACACCCGCATCCGGTCTTCGATCAGCCACTGCCGCGCCTGGTGCATGCGCAGCCGGGCGACATATCGCGCCGGTGTTTCGCCGACGATTGCCGTGAACCGTTCGGCGAAGGCCGAACGTGAGGCGCCCATTTCGCGTGCGAGGGCTTCGACGGTCCAGTTCCGGTCGGGCTGGCGATGAATGGCCACCAGCACGCGGCCGATGTCGCGATCCCTTATCGCCGCGGTCCAGCCGGTGGTGCTGTCGCCACCGTTCTCCACCCATGAACGGATGATGCTTGCCGCCAATACGTCGGCCAGCCGCGCCAGCATGCTGCCCGAGCCGGCGCGATTGCCGGTCACTTCGCTGGCCATGGCTTCCAGAAGGTGCGGAATGCCCGGTTCGTCCGCCATCAAGTCGCGGGCGCGCATCATGTCCGGCATCATGGCGAGCACAGGATGCGATCCTCCCAGATTGAAGTGCATGCTGCCGCAAAACAGCAGGGTTTTGGCGCCATGGCCGCCGTTCGAGACGGCGTAGACATTGTCCTGCAAAGGCTCGATGCTGTAGCTTTCGATCGGCACGGCACGGACGTCCGGTGCGCTGGCAAGGATGTGTTCGGCGCCGCGCGGCAACAGCAGCGCATCGCCGGCTTTCAGCTCCGACCATTGCCGGGACGGCGAAAACAGCCAGCATCGGTGCCGGCCGATGAAGTGAAAACGCGCCGCCTCCTGGGCTGGAAAGAGCACGGCCCACGGCTCGCCAAGTTCGCAGCGGCCGTAATCGACGCCATCAAGCCGCAATCCTCGCAGCATGTCGGTCAGCGGACCGCCTGAAGCCGGCGAGACACCCTCGGATGATGTGAAATCCATGCCCGGGTTCTAGCGTGGAATTGTCAGTCCGTCACGGCCGAGATGCGTTACCCGGCCTGGCGGATGTCGGCCTGCTCCTCTGCGCGCAGATGGCTGGGCGCCGAACCGATGACGCGCTTGAAGGCACGGCTGAAGGCCGCGTCCGATTCATAGCCGAGGCGTGCGGCAACGACCGAGATCTTCATCCGGTCGCGGACCAGCCACTGCCGCGCCTGATGCATCCTGACCTGGGTGACATATTTTGCCGGCGTTTCGCCGACGATGGTGGCGAAGCGCTCGGCAAAGCCCGAACGCGAAGCACCCATCATCCTGGCCAGCGACTCGACCGTCCAGTCATGGTCGGGTTCGAGATGGATGGCGGCCAACACGCGGCCGATGTCGCGGTCCCGGACAGCGGCGATCCAGCCGGAGGAATCGCCGCAGCCACGCTCGACCCATGAGCGGATGACGGTGGCGGCGACCACATCGGCCAGCCGCGCCAGGATGCCGCCGGAGCCGACGCGCTCCATCGTCACTTCGCGCGCCATGGATTCCAACAGATGCGGAATGCCCGGCTCATAGGCTTCCAGCTCATGCGAGCGCACCACGTCCGGCATCATGCCGAGCAGCGGATGCAGGCCGTCGATGTTGAAATACATAGCGGCGCAGAACAGCAGCGTTCCCGGCTGGCAATTCTTGTCGCACATCTCCGCGTTCGACGTGCAATAGACGTCCTTGCAGACTTCCTCGAGCTTGTAGCCATGGATCGGCCAGGCCTTCGCCCCGGGTTCGCTGGCTAGTACATGGGCCTCGCCGCGCGGCAGCAGCACCGCATCGCCGGCATTAAGCTCCATCCATTCGCCGGAGGGCTGCTTCAGCCAGCAGCCCTTGCGGCCGATGAAGTGAAATCGCGCCCCTGGCTGAGCCGGAAACTGGATGCCCCAAGGCTCTTTCATCTCGCAGCGGCCATACTCGACGCCATCGAGGCGCAGGCCGCGCAATATGTCCGTCAGCGGGTCGCCCGTGATTGGAATTTTGGACGAATGGTCAAGCATAATGGGGTTTTTAGCATGGAAACTCCAGGGCGTCACTTCCTATGTTGCACTGCAGCCAAATGTTGCGCCGCAAACAAATCGCAGACCGACCCCATGGCCAAGCCGTGACGGCAAGGCATGGAACGGGTGGAAGCCCCGGGCGGTCGTTTCTTATGTGGCGCTGCAACAGATCGGAGACTGACCATGGCCGAACCCGCAACTGATGTCATCGACGCCACACTTCTGAACCCCGCAGACACCGATGAACGAACCGAGCCGGCCTGGGGCGCCGTGGTTTCGCTGGCACTTGGCGTTTTCGGTCTCGTGACCGCCGAATTCCTGCCCGCCAGCCTGCTGACGCCGATGGCGCGCGATCTCGGCGTCACCGAGGGCGTGGCAGGACAAGCGGTGACGGCAACCGCCATCGTCGGCGCCATTGCCGCGCCCACCATGGCGATCATCACAAGGCGTATGGACCGCAGGCTGGTGATGTGGATGCTGACCTCGTTCCTCATCCTGTCCAACCTTCTCGCCACCTTTGCCGCGTCGCTGCCCATGCTTCTGTTGGCCCGCGTCGTGCTCGGGGTGGCGCTGGGCGGCTTCTGGGCAATGTCGGCGGCCATGGCGCTGCGGCTGGTGCCGATGCGGCTGATGCCGCGCGCCATGTCGATCATCCTGACCGGTGTTTCGCTGGCCACCGTCACCGCCGCTCCTGTCGGCGCCTATGTCGGCGACATCTGGGGCTGGCGCACGGCGTTCATGGTCGCGACCATCGTCGGTGCCCTGGCGCTGCTGGTGCAGTTGGCCACCATTCCGAAGCTGCCGCCGGTGGGTGTCGCGAGCTTCCGCACCTTGCTCTATGTGCTGGAGCGGCCGTCGATCCGGGTGGCCCTCCTGGTGGTGCTGCTGGTCGCGTCGGGGCATTTCGCCGGCTTCACCTATGTGCGCCCCTTCCTCGAAAAGGTGCCGATGCTCCACATCGAGACGATCTCATTGGTGCTTCTGGCCTATGGCATTGGCGGTTTCTTCGGCAATATCGCCGGTGGCTTCCTGGCCGAACGCAACCTCAAGATAGCCGTGGCGCTGGCGCCCCTGCTGATCGCCCTGGCAGCCGCCTCGATGCTGATCTTCGGCACCTCGCCGACGATCGCTGCGGTTGCCGTCGCCGCCTGGGGCTTTGCCTTCGGCGCGGTTCCGGTCGGACTGCAGAGCTGGCTGGTGCGGGCGGCACCCGACCAGGCCGAAAGCGCCGGCGGCTTGATGGTGGCGACTTTCCAGGTGGCGATTGCGCTGGGGGCCGTCCTCGGCGGCCTGCTGGTCGATCATGCCGGCGTGGCCAGCGCCTTCGCCTATTGCGGCATCGCAACGCTGCTGGCGGCCATCGTGGTGTTGCTGCGCGGCCCGAAGCAGGCCGAATAAGCTCTCATCTCCGCCTCATCCAGCGGCCCGAGAACCATCATGGTTTTCGGGCCGCTGCCGTCGTGATGGCGGCAACGAAACGGTTGAGGCTGTCCTCGACGTAGACGGCGACTTCAATCGTCGGATCGAAACTCCACCACAGCAACGATCCCTGCCAATGCGATGCCATCAGCAGGCCGATGTCCTGCGGTGAGCCGGGCGTTCCGGCAAAGCAAGGCGCGAGGGCATTGCACAGGGTTGTTTTCCAGGCGGCACCGCGCGTCCTGAGCATGGGGTCACGCAGATCCTCGCGCAGGACAAGCAAGCCCTCGGCATAGGATTCGATGCCGCCATAGCCCTGCGACAGCGCGACCAGCAATTCGACCGCGCCGGCAGGCGTTCTGGGAACGGCGGCCGCCAACGTCCTGGTCTTGTCGTCAAGACCGTCCCAGGCGTGCAGCAAGGTGCGCTGCTTCAACCGAGCCTTGTTCCCGAAGCGCTGCACCAGGGTTGCACCGGAGAGGCCACAGGCTTTTGCCAGGCGCTCGAAGGTGAGCGCTTCCGGGCCGTGCTCGTGGATCAATCGCAATGCGGCTTCCAGCACCTGCTCGTCGGACTGGGTTTTGGGCCGGGTCATCTTGACATCCTGATATAACCGAATGATCATTTATATATGATGCGAGCGGCGCGAGCCAGCCCGGTTTTCATCGATGGTGCCGTTTTTGGGAGAGTTCAATGATGTTGCAAGGAAAAGTTGCCCTGGTCGCCGGCGGCACACGAGGCGCCGGACGCGGCATAGCGGTCGAACTCGGCGCCGCCGGCGCAACGGTCTATGTCACGGGGCGGAGCACGCGTGCCCAGCAATCCGAATATGCCCGGCCCGAAACAATCGAGGAGACGGCGGAACTGGTCACGGCCAACGGCGGCAACGGCATCGCCGTCCAGGTCGATCACCTCGTGGCCGATGATGTGCGCGGGCTGGTCGAGCGCATCCGCAAGGAACAGGGCCGCCTCGATATACTGGTCAACGACATCTGGGGCGGTGAAAAGCTGTTCGAATGGGACAAGTCGGTATGGGAGCACAATCTGGACAATGGCTTGCGTATGCTGCGTCTGGCCATCGACACCCATCTGATCACCGCCCACCACGCGCTGCCGCTCATGATCGAGCAGCCGGGCGGACTGCTGGTGGAAGTCACCGACGGCACGGCCGAGTACAATGCCGAGCACTACCGGCTGTCACCCTTCTACGATCTTGCCAAGGTCGCGGTGAATCGCATGGCGTGGGCTCATGCCAAGGATCTTTCGAAACACGGCGCCACCTCGGTCTCTTTGACGCCAGGCTGGCTGCGGTCGGAGATGATGCTGGAGGCCTTTGGCGTGCGCGAGGTGAATTGGCGCGATGCCACGGCAAAGGTGCCGCATTTCATTATTTCGGAGACACCGCGCTTCATCGGCCGTGCCGTTGCCGCTTTGGCGGCGGACACGGACCGCTCGCGCTGGAACGGGCAGTCGCTGTCCAGCGGCGGACTGGCGCAGGTCTACGGCTTTACCGATCTCGATGGTTCGCGGCCCGATGCCTGGCGTTATCTACCGGAGGTTCAGGACGCCGGCAAACCCGCCGATGCAACGGGTTACCGGTAAGGCAATCCGGAATCGCTTCACAGCGAGCGTCCGTCGAAGTCGAAGATCGGCAAGGTGGACGGCTCGATATCGGCGACGCAGTTGAGGTTGACATAGGCGCTGCGCTCATCGCCTTCCCGGACGTCCTCGGCGAAAGGATGGATGCCGCAGGTGCGGCAGAAGCGGTGCGCCATGGCGTGGTTGCCGAACGTATAGGTGCCCAGATCGTCGCCCCAGGCCAGGACCGTCAGGCTCCCATGCGGGATGGCACATAGGAGCGCGCCCTTGCGCGAGCAGATCGAACAATTGCACCGCACGGCGCCGGTCAGTTCCGCCTTGAATTGGAAGGCGATCTTGCCGCAATGACAGCTGCCTTTGTAGAGCATCAGTATCTTCCTATCGCTGACAGGTGCAAAGGCACGCTGGCCGGGTTATCCCTTTCGCAGGCCCAACCGGCTGCCTGCCTTAAAGACGTTGCATCCTGGCGGAGTCCGACATCGACATGCAATCCATCCGCGACCGTCTCGAAATCATCCTGTCACGCCTTGCCAATCGTGCGGCCGACGAAAAGGTCTTTACCAAGCTCTATATCGAGGCCGCGCGGGCGGCGGCTGATGCCAGCGACGCCCGCGGCCGAGCCGGCGTGACGCTCGGACCGCTCGACGGCGTCATCGTCTCGATCAAGGATCTGTTCGACGTTGCCGGTGAACCAACCACGGCCGGCTCGCTGATGCGAAAGACCGCTACGCCCGCCGCGTGCGACGCCGCCATCGTCAGCCGGCTTCGGCAAGCCGGTGCGGTCCTCATCGGCAAGACCAACATGACCGAATTCGCCTTCACGGCGATCGGCGACAACATGCACTACGGCACGCCAGGCAATGCCGTCGATGCCAGCCTAATTCCTGGTGGTTCGTCCTCCGGCGCCGGCGTTTCCATCGGCGAGGGGACGAGCGATATCTCCATCGGATCCGATACCGGCGGCTCCATCCGCATTCCGGCGGCGCTCAATGATGTCGTTGGTTTCAAGCCGACAGCGCGGCGGGTGCCGCTGACCGGCGCCTTTCCGCTGTCTGGCACCTTGGACTCGATCGGGCCGCTTGCCCGAACCGTTGCGCAATGTGCCGCCACAGACGCGGTGATGGCCGGCGAGGTGCCGACCGAACTGGCGGCCATATCGCTCGCGGGACTTCGCGTCGGTGTGCCGCGCGGTGTTCTTTTTGGCGACACGGAAGGTGAAGTTGCCGGGGCGTTCGAGCATTGTCTCGGCAAGATAGAAAAGGCGGGCGCGCGCATGGCCGATCTGGTGATCGACGACATGATCGCGGAGTTCAGGACCGCCACCAAGCGTGGCTCGATCGCTGCCATGGAAGGGGCCGAAGTGCATGCCGACTGGCTGGCGACAGGTGCATCGGTACCGGTCGACCCGCATGTCAGCGGACCTTTGTCGCGGGCGGCGATGCTGCCGGCGCCCGTCTATATCAGGGTCCTGCGCCGCCGCAGCGCTCTCATTGCCGCCATGGACGAGCGGCTGGCATCGGTCGATGTGCTGGCCCTGCCGACCACGCCGGTGATGGCGCCGACCATCGTTTCCATGGCCGAGGATGCCGAACTGCGGGACCGCGTCGAAGGCCTGCTGCTGCGCAACACGCAGGTGGCCAACCAGTTCGACCTCTGTGCGATCTCGCTGCCGATGCCCGACATGGCGCTACCGGCCGGACTGATGCTGGTCGCGCGCAACGGCCACGACCGGCATCTGCTGCGGATAGCCGCCGAAACGGAGCGGCTGCTGGGCGGCTGACCGGCAATTGGCCGATCAGCGCGAGGAACAGTGCTTGCGTTCGCTGTCCTGGGCGGTGCGCACGATGCGTGTCGCGACCAGCCAGGGCAGACTGTAATCCTTGCCGGTGATGGTCTGGGTACGCTGCTCGATCGAGCCCCTGACGACGATCCTCCCCGAGTAGAGCACGTCGGACTGATCCGTTATCGCCTTGTCGGCCTGCGGTAATCCGCTGGCGTCGATCGATACACCCTTGATGATCTTGCCTGTGGCAAGGTCGAGAGCGCTGTTCGACGGGCAGGGCGCCTTGAGGCAGCGCAGCCCATTGTCGCAATAGACATAGCTGCTTTCGGCTGCCGCGAATGCCGGCAGGGCGAAGATGGACGAGGCTGCGGCAATCAGAAATGCGAGGCGAAGACCGGACATGGCTGCAACGTCGCGGAAAATTGGGGCGAAACAGCGATTGCTATAGGTCGAGCGGAAAGCGCCGCCGGTAGTGATCGACCGCTTCCGGATTGCGCAGATTGACCGGCAGCTTGCCGTCCAGCACCAGCAAGGCTTCGCCCGCCGCGCCGATGCCCATGCGCATCATCGATTCCTCGGTAATGCCTGCCATATGCGGGGTGATGATGACGTTGTCGAAGCCGAAATAGGGATGATTGGACGGCAGCGGCTGCGTCGAAAACACATCGAGTGCCGCACCGCCGATGCGGCGTTCCCGCAAGGCCTCGATCAGGGCGTCGTCATCGACGACCGGCCCACGCGAAACGTTGATCAAGAGCGCATTGGGTTTCATGCGGGCGATGCGCTCGCGGCTGATCAGGCCGCGCGTCTCCGGCGTCAGCGGACAGCAGAGCACGATGATGTCGCTCTGTTCGACCAGCGCGTCGATCGACAGGAAGCCGACTTTCTCGGGCGCCGGCTGCATGCTGCGCGTCGTTGCCACCACCTTCAGGTCGAAACCGTGCGCGGCGATATGGCCGACGGCTTGCCCGACGGCGCCGAGGCCGACAATGCCGATGGTCTTGCCGGCAAGCTCGATGTTGGAATTGGCGTGCTCGCGCCCGGCGAGCCAGCCTTTGGCGCGCAGGTCGCGGTCGACCCTGCGGAATTGCCGCAGCAGCGCAAGTGCGGTGAACATGACGTGTTCCGCCACCGAACGGGCATTGACCGCCGGCACATTGGCCACCAGCACGCCGGCCGCCGTCGCCGCCTCCATCGGGATCATGTCGAGCCCGGCGCCATGGCGGATGGCAGCCCTCAGCTTCCAGGCGCCCTCGAACAGCGCCGGCGGCAGCGGTGCACGCACGATGACGATGTCGGCGTCCTTGGCCTCCCGGGTCAAGGTGGCGGGATCGAGCGCCGATGCGATGACGAGCTGGCCGGCGCCCGCGAGCTTGGCCGAAGCGCGCGGATGCAGCGGATGGGTCGACAGGATCTTTGGCACGGTCTGGGCCACGCTCAGGCCTTTTCGAGCGCCGGGCTCGCGGGCGCAGCCGCATTGCCGCCCTCGATCAGGCCCTTCCAGTAGCTCTCCGCCCCTTGCAGATGGGCGCTCATCAGTGCCTGGGCGAGATTGCCGTCACGGCGCAGCAGCGCCTCGTAGATCTGCACATGCTCGGCATGCGAACGCACGCTGCGTTCGGGATCGTTGAAATAGATCGGCAGGCGCTGCTCGCCCATCAGATAGTAGACGCTGCAGATGTTGTGGAAGACGCTGTTCTTGGTGGCGCGCACAATCTCCAGGTGGAACTCGCGGTCCTCTTTGGCCAGACCTTCGCCGGCAGCGATGCGTTCCTCGGAAGCCTTGAGGATCTCGCGCAGTCGCTCGAAATTCTCCTCGGTGGCGCGCGAGCAGGCAAGTTCGGCGGCCTTGATCTCGTGGATCTTGCGCAACTCGACCGTCTCGTAGATCTGCAAGGGATCGAGCGGCAGGCCGGCGCGCGCGAACAGCGCCAGCGCCTCGACGCTCGCCTGCTTGGTGTCGATGTAGATGCCGGATTTGGCGCGCCGCTCGACGATGCGCATGGCTTCGAGGATGGCCAGCGCCTCGCGGATCTGGCCGCGGCTGACGGCGAAATGCTCCGCCAGCTCACGTTCGGATGGGGTGCGGCCGCTCTCCTTGTCCGAGTGGGAGAACAGATAGGCTGCGAGTTCCGCGAGAAGGTTCTTTTCTTTCATCGTCAATTGCGTTGCGCGTGCGCCTCCAGGAATCGCTCAGAAACGGTGAATCCCAATCCGGGCTTTTCCGGGATCGCTATCATACCGTCCTGTGCTTCGACAGTCTCTTCGATCAGATCGTGGATCATCGGGTTGGCGCCGAGTGAATATTCGACGGTGAAACTCGACGGCGAGGCGGCGCAGACATGCAGCCCGGCGAAGAAGCAGGGCGCGCCGGCCCACAGATGCGGCGCAAAGCGCAGATTGAAGGCGCTGGCGATGGTGCCGATCTTCATCGCTTCGCTGATGCCGCCGCAAAAGGCGGGATCGGGCTGGAAGATGTCGGCGGCCTTGAGCACGGCGAGGTCGCGGAAGGCATAGCGCGTCGCCTCGCTTTCGCCAGTGGCGATCGGCACGGCGCCGGAGGCGCGCACTTCCGCCATGCCCGGCTTGTCGTCGGCGATTACCGGTTCCTCGAACCAGGCAAGATCGAGGTCGTTGACGAGGTGGATGAAGCGTTTGGCCTCCGCCACCGTATAGGTGCCGTGGGCGTCGACCATCAGCTCGACATCGGGGCCGAGCGCCTGGCGCGCGGCGCGGACGCGGGCCGCCGAGATGTGCGCGGCGCCATCCATGGCGCCGACCCGCATCTTCAGCGCCTTGAAGCCGCCCCGGGCGATGTAGGATTTCAACTGCTCGCCGATGGCGTCGGCGGACGCCCAGCCGCCCGAGGCATAGGCCTGCATGCGGTCGATCTTGCGGCCGCCGAGCAGCCGCCAGACCGGCTGGCCGAGTGACTTGCCCAGGATGTCCCAAAGCGCGATGTCGACGGCGCTGATGGCAGCGATGCTCATGCCGCGCCGCGCCAGTTGCGGCATGGCGTGGCCGGCGCGGGCGGCACTGTCGTGGCGCACGCCGTTGTAGAGCATTTCCCAGATGATGCCGATGTCGGCCGGATCGCGGCCGATCAGCTGCGGCCCGACCTCCTGGTTCAGCATGTGGACGAGGGCGCCGTAGCTGCCGGCGCTGCCGGCAGCGTTCTTGCCTTCGCCCCAGCCGACCAGTCCGTCATCGGTTTCGATGCGCAGGATGGCGGCGTCGAAGGTCGTCACCTGGCCGAAGTCGCTGCGGTGCTGCCGAGCGGCTTCGATCGGGATGCGGACCCACCAGGCTTGGACGGTCTTGATGCGCATGTCTTTCCCCAGCCCCGCCGCCGGTCAGGGCGAAAGGGCGAATTTCCCAACAGTCGTCGACTACTTGATCAGCGGCAGCAGCGTTTCGGCGGTGATGCGCATCTGGTCGGTGTAGAATTTCTCGGTCAGCACGCTGGAGCCGTGGTCCTGGATGAACTTCAGCTGCTCAGGCGAGATATCGACCGGGTAGCGCTCGACCATTTCGGGATAGGGTGCCGCCGGCGTGCGGTCGACCGGGGCGACGAATTCGTTGGTCAGCGCGCCGTCGTAGCCGACCTCCTTCAAGGTGGCGACGATCTTCGGCCAGTCGATCTGGCCGAGGCCGGCTGCGAAGCGGTTGTTGTCGGCGACGTGGAAGTCGAACAGGCGCTTTCCGACCTGACGGATGGCGTCGTAGACGTTAAATTCCTCCATATGGATGTGGTAGGCGTCGAGGCAGACGCCGCATTCGGGGCTGACCGCGTCGGCCAGCGCCAGCGCCTGGGCGCCGCGATTGAACAGGTAGGTCTCGAAGCGGTTGAGCGGCTCGACGGCGATCTTGACGCCGACCTTCTTGGCATGGGTGAAGCATTCGCGGGTCGCGTCGACCACCCATTTCCATTCCTCTTCCTCGGTGCCGTCCGGCACGACCTTGCCGACCGTCGCGGGGACGAGCGTGATGATCTCGCCATCGAGCTCGCTGACCATGGTCAGCACGTCCTTGACGTACTGCACCGAGCGCTCGCGCTGACCCTGGTTCTTGGCGGCAAGGTTGCGTTCGCCCAGCATCAGGGTCACCGCGCCCCAGCAGCGAATGCCATGCTCCTTCAACAGCGCCCGCGTCTCCTTGGTCTTGTACTGCTCGGGCTCGCCGGAAATCTCGATCGACTCATAGCCGAACTTCTTGATGCGCTTGAGCGTCGTCTCCAATGGTTCCGCCCGCATCCAGTTGTGCGTCGAAAGATGCATGGTCTGTCCTTCCCAAATTCGTCCGTATCGTTTGCCTTCGACATGCACCGCCGAAAGACGGCGCAAGGGTTCCTCCCCAAGGCATCCCCAGCCTTTTTCCTGCAAACTGGTTCGACCAATTGGGCCTGAAGTGAGGTCTACAGCAAATTGCCTGGAACGGCAAGAAGCGCGGATGCGCAACTTGCTGTGCGAATTATTCCGTTGATTATATTGTGATATATGCCGATGCCTTGGACATTCGCAGATCTCGATCGATGCATTGCCAGGCTTGACCAAATTCCCCTATTTGGTAATACCAGAATGGCAGTGCCTGCAAAGCGCCTGATGCAAAAAGACCAAAATGGCTGGCCCTGCTTCCAATCGGCGCTATGCTTGGTCGCGACACAATGAGGGAGGATGCCGATGCCGACGACAATGAAGGGCCCTGGACTGTTTCTGGCGCAGTTCGCGGGTGACGCAGCGCCATTCAATTCGCTGGCCGCGATCACCAAATGGGCCGCCGGTCTCGGCTATAAGGGCGTGCAGATCCCGACCTGGGACGCGCGCCTGTTCGATCTCGAGAAAGCGGCGTCTTCCAAGACCTATTGCGACGAGGTGAAGGGCATTTGCGCCGATGCCGGCGTCGAGATCACCGAACTGTCGACGCATCTGCAGGGTCAGTTGGTGGCGGTGCATCCGGCCTATGACGCGCAGTTCGACGGCTTCGCGCCGGCCTCGGTCCACAACAATCCCAAGGCGCGGCAGAAATGGGCGGTCGAACAGATGAAGTTCGGCGCCAAGGCCTCGAAGAATCTCGGCCTCAAGGCTTCGGTGTCCTTCTCCGGTGCGCTGGCCTTCCCCTACCTCTACCCCTGGCCGCAGCGGCCGGCCGGCCTGATCGAGGAGGCCTTCGCCGAACTCGGCAAGCGCTGGAAGCCGATCCTCGACGTCTATGAGGACAATGGTGTCGATGTCGGCTACGAAATCCATCCCGGCGAGGACGTGTTCGACGGCGCCACCTTCGAGATGTTCCTCGAGGCGGTCGGTGGCCACAAGCGCTGCAACATCAACTACGACCCGTCGCACTTCCTGCTGCAGCAACTCGACTATCTCGAATTCATCGACATCTACCACGAGCGCATCAAGGCCTTCCACGTCAAGGATGCCGAGTTCAACCCGACCGGCCGGCAAGGCGTCTATTCCGGCTATCAGAGCTGGACCAACCGCGCAGGACGCTTCCGCTCGCTCGGCGACGGGCAGGTGGATTTCGGCGGCATCTTCTCCAAGTTGACGCAGTACAATTATGATTCCTGGGCGGTGCTGGAATGGGAGTGCTGCCTGAAGCACCCCGAGGATGGAGCTGCCGAAGGGGCGCCTTTCATCCAGCACCACATCATCCGCGTGACGGAGAAGGCATTCGACGACTTCGCCGGTGGCGCGACGGACAAGAAAGTGCTGCGCGCGATGATGGGAATCTGACACGGCTTTCCCTTCCCCGGAGGGGAGAAGTATCCAAGACACGAGGGACAAAACATGGTCGGCGCATCGAAATCGGAAACGGGAGGCGGCCCGATCCGCTATGGCATGGTCGGCGGCGGGCAAGGCGCCTTCATCGGCGCGGTGCACCGCATAGCGGCGCGCCTGGACAATGAATTCGTGCTGGTGGCTGGTGCGCTGTCGGCGAACCCCGAGCGCGCCAAGGCTTCGGCCGCCGAACTCGGGCTCGATCCGGATCGCAGCTACGCTTCCTATGCCGAGATGGCCAAGGCCGAGGCCAAGCGCCCCGACGGCATCGAGGCGGTGGCCATCGTGACGCCCAACAATGTCCATGTGCCGGCAGCCAAGGCGTTTCTCGAGGCCGGCATCCACGTGATCTGCGACAAGCCGCTGGCGACGACACTGGCCGAGGCAAAAAAGCTCGCGGCGATCGTCGAGAAGACCGGCAAGGTGTTCGTGCTCACCCATAACTACACCGCCTATCCGATGGTGCGGCAGGCGCGCGAAATGGTAGCCAAGGGCGTGCTCGGCGACATCCGCATCGTGCAGTCGGAATATCCGCAGGACTGGCTGACCGAGGACCTCGCCGCCACCGGCCAGAAGCAGGCATCATGGCGCGGCGATCCCAAGCAGGCGGGCGCCGGCGGTGCGCTGGGCGACATCGGCACCCATGCCTACAATCTTGCCCGCTTCGTCTCCGGGCTAGAGCTGGATTCGCTGTCGGCCGATCTCGATGCCTTCGTGCCGGGGCGGCTGCTCGACGACAATGTCAACGTCATGCTGCGCTTCAAGCCCACCGGCAAGACGCATCCTGCCAAGGGCATGATCTGGGCGAGCCAGGTGGCGCCCGGCCATGAGAACGGGCTGAAGCTGCGCATCTATGGCTCGAAGGGTGGGCTGGAATGGGTGCAGGCCGATCCCAACTATCTCTGGTACACCCCATTCGGCCAGCCCAAGCAGTTGATCACCCGCAACGGCGCCGGCGCGCTGCCGGTGGCGGGCCGTGTCAGCCGCGTGCCGTCAGGCCATCCCGAGGGCTATCTCGAAGGCTTCGCCAACATCTATCAGGAGGCTGCACGCGCCATTCGTGCGGCGCGCAAGAAGGGTGGCAAGCCGGCCAAGGATGTCGTCTTCCCGACCATCCAGGACGGCGTCGAAGGCATGGCCTTCATCGAAGCCTGCGTGAAATCGTCGAAGAAGAATGGCGCGTGGACGAAGCTCTAAAACAAAAATGATCCGGGGGGATTAAACGGGGGGAGGGCGTCGATGAAAATCGGCATGTGCATGTTCTTGTGGACGACGGCGGTGTCGAAGAAGCATGAGCCTCTGCTTCGCGACATCAAGGCGACGGGCTTCGACGGTGTCGAGATACCGATCTTTGCCGGCATGCCGGACGATTATAAAAAGCTCGGCGACCTGCTCGATCGCATCGGGCTGGAGCGGACCGCGGTCTCTGCGATGGGCGATCCCTCGATGAACCTGATCTCGGCCGATGCGGCAACGCGCAAGGCTGGTATCGCTTACATGAAATGGGCTGTTGATTGCGCCGATGCGCTTGGCGCCAGGACGCTCAGCGGGCCGCTGCATTCGACGCTCGGCGCCTTTTCCGGCAGCGGGCCGACCCCCGCCGAGAAGAACCGTTCCATCGCCTCGCAGCGCGCCATCGGCGACCATGCCGGCACGCGCAACGTCACCATCGGGCTGGAGGCGCTGAACCGCTTCGAATGTTATCTTTTCAACACGATGGCGGACCTCTCGGAGCACATCGATGCCGTCGGCCGTCCGCACATCAAGGCGATGTACGACACCTTTCATGCCAATATCGAGGAGGCCGACCCGATTGGCGCCTATACGAAGCATCGCCGGAATGTCGTGCATATCCACATATCGGAAAACGATCGCGGCGTGCCGGGGCGCGGCAACATTCCGTGGAAAGAGACGTTCGCGGCGATCCGCAAGAGCGGCTATGACGACTGGCTGACAATCGAGGCGTTCGGGCGGTCGCTGAAGGACCTGGCTGCGGCGACCAAGGTTTGGCGCGATTTTTCCGAGAGCCCGGAAGCTGTCTATCGCGACGGGTATAAGCATATCAGGAATGGGTGGAAGAAGGCGGCTTAGGCTCCTCTCTTCGCGAGATGCCGCCGCCAACCATGGCATCCAGGCCTATCACCCCTGCTCGACCTGGATCCTGTTGTAGTCGTGGATGGTGCGGCTCAGCCGGCGGCGCAGGAAGTTCGAGATGTTGTCGAAGATGAAGACGACCAGCAGGATCAGCAGCACCATGTAGAAGACGTTGGCCCAGTTGGAATTGGTGCGCATTGCTTCCCACAGTTTCAGGCCGATGCCGCCGGCGCCGACGGCGCCGATGATGGTAGCGCCGCGGGTGTTGGATTCCCACTGGTAGAGCGTCTGGCTGATGAAGACCGGAATGACTTCCGGCATGACGCCGTAGCGCTGCACCAGGAGACCGTTGGCGCCGGTCGACAGCACACCTTCGCGCGGCTTGTCGTCGATGTTCTCCAGCGCCTCGGAATAGGTTTTGCCGAGCGTGCCGATCTCGGTGAAGAAGATCGCGGCACTGCCCGCAAGCGGACCAGGGCCGAAGGCGCGGGTGAAGAACAGCGCCCAGATCAGCATGTCGACCGAGCGCATGAAGTCGAAGAAGCGTTTCAGGACCTGGCTGAGCACACCGCTCGGCGTGATGTTGCGGGCGGCGAAGAAGGCAAGCGGGAAGGCGACGATACCGCCAAGCAGGGTGCCCAGGAACGCCATGACGATGGTCTGCAGCAGCTTCGTCCAGACGTCACCGTGCTGCCACTGGGCGTTGTTCCAGATGTTGTCGCCGGCCAGCGCCAGGTTCGAGGTGCCCGGCTTCAAATCAGGCCCGGACACGATCAGCGAGATCACCTCTCCCGCCGATTTGCCGAAGAAGGGCGAGCGTGTGTCGAAGACGAAATTCGCCCAGCCGAGGAAGCGCTTGCGCACCTTGACGCGATCGACGGTGACGCGCACTTCGCCGACGAAGCCCATCTTGGCAACCACCTCGTCGTCATGCGCGGCAATCCAGTCCGGCACCGGGCCTGATATCACCGGCTTGCCGCTGGTCAGCGAAACCGGCACGGTCTGGCCGTTGGCCACGATCGTTGCCTGCGCCTTGCCGAAAGTCACGGATTTCGCCGGGCCGTCGATCAGCACGGTGAAGGTGCCGTCCGGATTCTTGATCACCCAGTCGGGGTTCGGGTTCTCGCCAAGCGCGGAAAAGCGCGGGTATTTTGGCGTGATCTCAGGCTGGTCGAGGCGGAATTCCGGTTGCAGGTCGTAGCTGATCCATTGTGTCAGGAACAGCGGCAGACGCTCCCAGTGCGATTCCCGCAGCACTTGCGGCAGGCTGAAGAACCACAGGACATAGATGAGATAGGTCAGGATGCCGATGAACAGGAACAGCGGAGCGAAGCGCTTGTACAGCGGCCGCCGGAACACTTGCGGATAGCGCTCCTCGATCGACAGTATCTCCTCGGCGGTCATGGTCGCCATGATTTACGCCCCCATCATGAAAGCTTGCTCGCCGACCAGCTTGCGGCGCAGCCAGGCGGAGAACTGGTCGATGATGAAGATGGTCGTGAACAAGAGCAGCACCAGCGCCAGCGTCTTGGCGCCGAAGCCGCGCGAGATGGAGAGCTTCAACTCCTCGCCGATGCCGCCGCCGCCGACGGCGCCGATGATGGTCGAGGCGCGGACATTGATCTCGACGCGCAGCAGTGTGTAGGACATGAAATTGGGCAGGACCTGCGGCAGGTCGGCGAAGCGCACGCGCTCGAACCAGTTGGCTCCGACCGCGCGCAGGCCTTCCTCGGCACGCATGTCGATGTTCTCGTTGATCTCGTAGAACAGCTTGCCGAGCGCGCCGATCGAATGCAGGCCGATGGCGATGATGGCGGCGATCGGGCCGATGGAGACGATGGCCGCGAACAGGCCGGCAATGACGATCTCAGGGAAGGCGCGCAGCAGCTCCATAAAGCGCTTGACGATCAGCCGCAGCGCCGGATGGGGCGTCAGGTTGCGGGCGGCGATGAAGGAAAACGGCACGGCGAAGATGAAACCGACGAAGGTCGAGACCAGGGCTACATTGACCGTCGTGATCATCAGCTCGAAATATTCGGGGATGTAGAACCCGCCCCAGACATAGATCCGGCCGAGCGGGAAATTGTATTCCTGGGTGCCGGTGTCATGCGGCGAGGCGATGTCGAACAGTGCCCGCCAGACGTCGTTCCAATCCTTTGGGACCAGCCAGCTCAGAAAATCCAGAATATGCGGCAGCCGGTCGAAAAAGTGCCCGGCATTGGCTTCGTCGGCGAACCACATGCTCGCGAGCATCGCGGCGAGCAGCAGGCCGACGCCGAGCACTGTATAGAACCGACGCAGCGACGTCTGGCGTCGCCAGGCATCGGCCATCTGCTGGGGGGCGCCAGAAGAGGCTGTCAATGAGGGGGCTGTCACGGAAAGGGTCATGATCGGAGATGCAAAAAGGGGCGGTGCTTTCGGCACCGCCCTTTCCGATTTCGCCGTTAGCCGCCGATGGCTGCCTTACGGGCTTCGACGATGACGTTGTAGAAGTCTGGCTTGACCGGAACGTAGCCGGTGAAATCGCCACCTTCGACGCCCTCGAAGCAAGCCTTGTCCTTCGTCGGCAGCTCGGTGAAGAAGGCGGCGAGCTTGGCGGTCATCTCGTCACCGAGCGCGGTGCGCACGACCAGCGGGCCGTTCGGGATCAGGCCCGAGCGCCAGACTTCGACGAAGTCGTTCGGGTCGACGGCGCCCTTGGCGACGACCTTGTGGAAGGTGCCGGAGGTGAAGCCGTTCTTGAAGTCGCCGATGCCGGAGGAATCATCGACCGCGACATCGACCTTGCCGTCGCGCACGGCCAGGATGTTGTTCTCATGGCCGCCGTTGAACTGGGTCGAGGCGAAGAAGGTTTCGTTCGAGGCGCCGGTGTCCTTCGGAATCTGGGTCAGCGGGATCAGGTAGCCCGAGGTGGAGTCCGGATCGGCGTAGCCGAGCTTCTTGCCCTTGGCCGACTTGATGTCGGTGATGCCCGAGGTCTTCAGAGCCAGGCCGATCGAATAATAGCCGGTGGAACCGTCGGTCTGCTTGGTGGTGAGGATCGGGGTCACCGCCTTCGGGTCCTTGAGATAGACGCTGGCGTAGCCGGAGGCGCCGAGTTCTGCGAAGTCGAGCGTGCCGCCGAGCAGGCCCTGGATGACGCCGTCATAGTCGGCGGCAGGAAACAGCGAGACCTTCTCGAAGCCGAATTCGGCCTTCAGATGATCGGCCAGGCATTGGTAGTTGCGCAGCCGGTCGGTCTCGTTTTCACCGCCCAGAATGCCGACGCGGAATTCCTTCATGTCGGCGGCGTGGGCCATGCTGGTTGCCATGGCAAGCACCGAAACGGCGCTGAAAACCATCTTCCTGAACATTTGATGTCTCTCCTGTAAGTTCCGGCCCCGCGCCGGCAGCGTTCTTGATCTTGACAAGTGCCCTTGACGCGGGCGGACGATCCCAACCGCCCTTTCTTGGCCCATGATCTTTCCCGAAAACCGGATTCCACTTTTCGGGATCATGGGCTCAGTAACCCGGGAATGCGGGTTCGAGCGGTCCGGCGGATGCTGCGATCTTCTGCTTGAAGGCAACGCTGGTGGAGGTGATGGCCTCCGATATTTCGGCACCATTGCTGTCGGCGCCATAGACGAGGCGCACGGCCTCACGGTTGAGCTCTTCGGGCGGGCCGTCGAATACGACCTTGCCGGCGGCCATGCCGATGATGCGGTTGCAATAGGCGCGGGCGGTGTCGAGCGTGTGCAGATTGGTGACGACGGTGATGCCCTCGCGCAGATTGATGTCCCGCAGCGAATCCATCACCACCTTGGCGTTGAGCGGGTCGAGCGAGGCGATCGGCTCGTCGGCGAGGATCACTTTGGGCTGCTGCATCATGGCGCGGGCGATGGCGACACGCTGCTGCTGTCCGCCAGACAAGGTGCCGGCGGGCTGAAGCGCGGTGCGGGCGATGTCGAGCCGCTCGAGCGCGGCGACCGCCTCGGCGCATTCGGCGCGAGAGAACATGCCGAGAAGGTTGGACAGGGTCGAGCGATGGTTCAATTTGCCGAGCAGGACATTGGTCAGCACGTCGAGGCGCGGCACCAGGTTGAACTGCTGGAAGATCATGGCGCAGTCGCGCTGCCAGCGCCTCAGCGGCGAGCCGCGCAACCGGGAGACCTCAGCGCCGTCAAAAAAAATCGACCCCTGGCTGGGGTCGACAAGTCGGTTGATCATGCGAAGAAGGGTCGACTTGCCAGCGCCCGAACGGCCGATGACGCCAACCATCTGACCCTGCGGGATCGAGATGTTGACGTCGCTGACGGCGGTGTTCTTGCCAAATCGTCGGCTGACACCACGGATTTCGAGTGTGGCAGAGCTTGCTGACATGAGCAGGTTCCAGTCCGGACCTTGTTGATCGTCAGGCTCTCGCCTAGCGCAGCCACATGAACCTGCCGTGTCGCCAGCATGTCAGTTTTGTTACGCTCCACAGGCGCGACGGCTGAAGCGCGCCGGGCTGAAACGAATTCATGCGACGCGCTTCAGGTCTTTAGTTTTTATGCATGTCGTTCTCCCAAAACCGGGGCCACTTTCGGGCGACATGCATTGGCGCGTGACCGGCGATCAGCCAAGCACCAGCAATTCCTCGAAGTGCTTCATGTCGCGAAAGGCGCAGAAGGCGGGCGCCTTGATCTCGATCACCGGAGCCTGCCTTGCGAAAAGCGCCAGGCAGTCGTCGAACAGAGCCTGCCACGCGGCGGCGCGGTCGTCGGCAAGACGCCGGATCTGATACGCGAAGGTGATGTGGAAGACGTAGGCGTCATGATCGGGGTGCCGGTAGCCGAACGGCACCGCCAACGCATCGCGCCATTGACGCATGATGCGCACGTCCTCGTCGGTCGCGCCGGCAACGGTGAGACCGGTCGGCACGACCTCGATCACCTTGATGTTGAAAGGACCGAAGCCCTCGAAGCCCTTCAGGTGCTCCAGATAGAGGCGGGTCATGGCGTCGATGCTGGTGTCGAGCGGTACGTCCTGCGGCCAGTAAGGCAAGCGGCGGCGGTATTCGATGATGCCCTGGAACAGCGTCATATGCAGGCTGGAAACGGGCGTGAAGGCGAGCCGGTCGGCGTCGGGCATCGCCAGCATCTTCTCGCGCACCGCAAGCACGGCGGCTTCGGAAGGCGATCCGCTGACGAGATGGCTGACGACGGTGTTGCCGGGCTCGGTCAGGAAATTGCCCGAGGTGTCGTAGCGCGTGCCGAGATGCGCCGGCGGGGTCGGGTTGGTGCCGGCAAAGAATCCGAAAAGCGAGGGTCTGACGGTGTCGAGCATGGCAATCTCCTTGGGGAGATGGCGTCCTGTCCGAGTCCTGTGTCAGAGATATGAACAGGCCCCCTTATGACGGCAATGTGAGGAACTATCCCTCGTATTTCTCCAGGAATGCCTCCGCCGACAGCTCGCGAAAATCATCGAGCGAAATGCGCAGCCGCGCGTGGTCCCAGTCCCACCAGGCAAGCGCCTGATAGCGTTCGGCGGTGCGGCGGTCGAAGCGCTCGCGGATCGGCTTGGCCGGCACGCCGGCGACTATGGTGTAGGGCGCGACATCCTTCGAGACGACCGCGCCGGCGCCGACCGCCGCGCCATCGCCGACAGTGACGCCGGGCAGGACGGTCGAGCCGTGGCCGAGCCAGGTATCGTGGCCGATGGTGACGCGTTTGGCGCGGCGCTGGGCGAAGAATTCGCTCTCGTGCTCGGCGTCGTCCCAATAGTCCGAGGCGCGGTAGGTGAAATGATGCAGCGTCGGCCGCCAGGTCGGGTGGTTGGTGGCGTTGAGGCGCACGCTTGCCGCGATGTTGGCGAACTTGCCGATCGTCGCGCACCAGACAGAGCAATCCTGCATCATGTAGGAATAGTCGCCGAGTTCGCTCTCCGAAACCCGGCTGCGGTCGGCGATCTCGGTCCAGCGGCCAAGCGTCGAATTGTGTACCTCCGCCGTCGGGTGAACCAGCGGCGTCTCCGACAATTTCCTGGTCATGCGGCGAGTTTTCCTGGAGCAAAAGCGGTGACGTCGATGATGCGGTCGGCAACCGCCTCGCGAACATCATGATCGTGGAAGATGCCAAGCAGGGCGACGCCCGCCGCCTTTTTGGCGGCGATGAGTTCGATCACCACGTTGCGGTTGGTAGCATCGAGCGAGGCGGTCGGCTCGTCGAGCAGCAGGATAGGGTGCTCGGTGATGAAGCCGCGCGCGATGTTGACGCGCTGCTGCTCGCCGCCGGAGAAGGTCGCCGGCGGCAGCGCCCAGAGTTTTTCCGGCAAATTGAGCTGCGCCAGCAGGGCGCGTGCCTTGCCGCGTGCAACCTCGCGTTCCTCGCCGCGCTCGACCAGCGGTTCGGCGACGACGTCGAGCGCCGAGACGCGCGGCACGGTGCGCAGGAACTGACTGACATAGCCGATCGTTTGCCGGCGAACGGCAAGCACGGTGCGCGGGCTGGCGTTGGCGAGATCGATCAGTCCATCCTCGTGCCTGACGATGATCTGGCCCTCGTCGACGGCATAGTTGCCGTAGAGCATCTTCAGGATCGAGCTCTTGCCGGCGCCCGACGGGCCGCCGAGCACGGTGCATTCGCCCGCCCTGATCGAGAACGAGACACCGGCGACGACAGGCAGTTTGATGCCATCGCGCAGATGCATGGTGAAGCTCTTGGCGACGTCGGAAACAACGAGCGGGGTTGGCATCGTTACACCTGCAAAATGGAAGAAACGAGAAGCTGCGTGTAGGGCGCGCGCGGATCGTCGAGCACGCGGTCAGTGAGGCCGCTTTCGACGACGCGGCCGTCCTTCATCACCATCATGCGCTGCGACAGCAGGCGCGCCACCGCGAGATCATGAGTGACGACGATGGCCGCGAGACCGAGGTCGGTGACCAGTCCACGCAACAGGTCGAGCAGGCGTGCCTGCACCGAGACGTCGAGGCCGCCGGTCGGCTCGTCCATGAACACCAGCCGTGGGCCGGTGACGAGGTTGCGGGCGATCTGCAGGCGCTGGCGCATGCCGCCGGAAAAGGCACGTGGCTCGTCGTCGATACGGTCTTGCTCGATCTCGACGCGCGACAGCCAGTCGATGGCCGTGGCGCGGATCTTGCCGTAGTGGCGGTCGCCCACCGCCATCAGCCGTTCGCCGACATTGGCGCCTGCTGACACCGTCATGCGCAGGCCGTCGGCCGGGTTCTGGTGGACAAAGCCCCAGTCGGTGCGCATCAGAAAGCGGCGCTCGGCCTCGCTCATGCGGTAGAGCTCGCGGAACTGGCCGTCGCGCATGCGGTAGCTGGCGGTGCCCGACGACGGTAAGAGCCGCGTCGACAGGCAATTGAGCAGCGTCGTCTTGCCGGAACCGGATTCGCCAACGACTGCCAGGACTTCGCCCGGCCACAGGTCGAAGGAGACGTTGTCGCAGCCGACGCGCGAACCGTAGAATTTGGAGAGCGCCGAGACGCGTAGCAGCGGTTCGTCGGTCATTGTGCCGGCTCCATTTTTTCGGAAGCAAGATGGATCTCCGGAGCAAGATGGCCGCGATGGCCCTCTTGGCGCCGCTTCTCGCAATGGTCGGTGTCGGAGCAGACGAACATGTGGCCGCCATGGTCGTCGAGGATGACCTCGTCGAGATAGACATTTTCGGCCGCGCACAGTGCGCAGGGCTGGTCGAAGGTCTGCACCTCGAACGGATGGTCCTCGAAGTCGAGGCTGACGACATCGGTGAAGGGGGGCACCGCATAGATGCGCTTCTCGCGTCCGGCGCCGAACAGCTGCAGCGCCGGCGAGCGGTGCATCTTGGGATTGTCGAATTTCGGCGTCGGTGAGGGGTCCATCACATAGCGGCCCTCGACCTTGACCGGATAGGCATAGGTGGTGGCGATGCGGCCGTGCTTGGCGATGTCCTCATAGAGCTTCACATGCATGAGGCCATACTCCTCAAGCGCATGCATCTTGCGCGTCTCGGTCTCGCGCGGTTCGAGGAAGCGCAGCGGCTCGGGGATCGGCACCTGGTAGACCAGCACCTGGCCCGCGGTCAGCGGATGTTCGGGGATGCGGTGGCGGGTCTGGATGATGGTGGCGCCGGCGGTATCGGTGGTGACAGCGACATTGGCGACCTTCTTGAAGAAGGCGCGGATCGATACCGCGTTGGTGGTGTCGTCGGCGCCCTGGTCGATGACCTTCAGCACGTCATCGGGGCCGATGATCGAGGCGGTGACCTGGACGCCGCCAGTGCCCCAGCCATAGGGCATCGGCATTTCGCGCGAGGCGAACGGCACCTGATAGCCGGGAATGGCGATGCCCTTGAGGATCGCGCGACGGATCATCCGCTTGGTCTGTTCGTCGAGATAGGCGAAGTTGTAGGTGGCGATGTCGGTCATGGTGATCACATCCGCTTTGTGCTATCGAATTGGCGTCCAGGACGCGGAAACAGGGGCGAATTCAGATGAACTCGACCGGATGGATGCATCTCGGAATTGTGCTGGCGGTGTTCGCCGGCGTCGTTCTCTTTTTCCTTCGGCGCATGGTTTTTCCCGCTCCCAAAGAGGGCTCTCAAGGTGAATCCATGGGCGTCGGAGGTGGCGGCTACTCCGGGTATGATAGCTATGGCGGTCATTCCCACGACGGTGGCGGCCACGGGGGCGGGCACTAAGTTCATTGCGCAGCCTCCAACCCCTTGGCATAGCGCGCCAGCCGCTCGGTGAGGGTGCCGGTGTGCACTTCGAACATGTGGTTGTCGTCGTCGTAGAAATAGATCGAGCGGCCTTCGCCCTCGACGCGTGGGCGCGGCGGGCGCATGTCGAGGCCTAGTCTGCCGACGCGCTCGGCGTAGCGGTCGAAATCGTCGTCATCGATCTTGAAGGCGATGTGGTTGTAGCTGCGCTCGGCCAGCTTCTCGCCTTGCATGATGGCGATCCAGATGTCGCCGATCAGGAAGAATTTTTCGCGCGACAGCGAAAACTGCGCGGCGTCGCTGGCAAAGACCTCGCGGGCGTCGAAGACGCCCTCGAGTATCCTTGTCATCCGCTCGAGGTCGCGGACGATGAAGGTCATGTGGGACAGGCCTTCGATCATTCCGCGGCCTCCCGCTTTTCGTCGACCTTGGCGGGGTTCTCACGGGCCTCATGTTCGGCGCGCATGCGGCGCACGAGGTCCAGCTCGGCCTGGAAGTCGACATAGTGCGGCAGCTTCAGATGCTCGACGAAGCCGGTCGCCTGGACATTGTCGGAATGCGAGATGACGAATTCCTCGTCCTGGGCGGCGGCGATGATGTCCTCGCCAAGCTCGGAGGCGCGCAGCGCGCGGTCGCAGAGCGCCATGGCCATCGCCTTGCGCTCGCTCTGGCCAAAGACCAGGCCGTAGCCGCGGGTGAACTGCGGCGGCGCCTTGGCCGAGCCCTTGAACTGGTTGACCATCTGGCATTCGGTGACCCGCACCGTGCCGAGCGGGGCTGCGAAGGGCAGTTCGGGAACATCCAGTTCCAGCTCAACCTCGCCGATGCGGATTTCTCCGACGAAGGGATGGTTGCGGGCATAGCCGCGCTGGGTGGAATAGCCGAGCGCAAGCAGGAAACCCTCGTCGCCGCGCGACAGCGCCTGCAGGCGGATGTCGCGCGCCATCGGGAATTCCAGCGGCTCGCGGGTGATGTCGCCGGACACATGGTCCTGCGGCATCTCGCCATCCGGTTCGATCAAGCCTTCGCGGGCAAGAATCGCCGATACGCGCGGCATGGCTTGGGCTTCCGTCTCGCGCTGCAAGGGTTCCGCGACATCGGCGCCGGCGGCAAGTTCGGGATCGAGCAGCCGGTGCGTGTAGTCGAAGGTCGGGCCGAGCAACTGGCCGCCAGGCAGGTCCTTGTAGGTTGCCGAGACGCGCCGCTCGACCAGCATGGCGCCGGTGTCGATCGGCCTGCTGTAGCCGAAGCGCGGCAGCGTCGTGCGATAGGCGCGCACCAGGAAGATCGCCTCGATCATGTCGCCGCGCGCCTGGACGATGGCGAGTGCGGCGAGCTCCCGGTCGTAGAGCGAGCCTTCGCTCATCACCCGGTCGACGCCGAGCGCCAGTTGCTCGACGATCTGGTCGAGGCGCAGGGCCGGCACCGAACGGTCGCCGCGCCGGCGATCGGCGAGCAGGCTGTGGGCGTTACGAATAGCGGCTTCGCCGCCTTTTACCGCGACATACATCCTATGCCTCCATCGTCTTGATGCGCGTGGTGCGCGGCAGGCAGGCTATGCCTTCAGCGGTGGCGAGGATGATGTCGACGCCGCGCGGAAAGCGCTGGATATTCTGCTTCCACTGCTCGATGAAATGACGCGGCATCTGCGCCGGCGCGATCGTGGCGCTGGTTTCGATGCCAGGCCCTTCCAGCAGCAACGGAGTGCCTGAGGTGAGGTCGCTGACCTGCAGGATCAGGGTGGTCGACCGGTCGGGATAGTCCTGCGTTCCCTGCGCAAAGCCGTCGAGCGCCATCATCTCGGCCGGCGTGGCGACAAAGGCGAAATGCGCGTCGGCAGGCGTGTTGGCCAGCGGCGCGCCGGTGTGGAAACCAAGCCAGGAACCGATCGCGGCGGAGACGTGCAAGGCGGGGTCGAGCCAGAGCGGCGTGTCGTTGTCGCATAGCGCCAGTGCCACGGCGCCGGCGGTTGCCGAGAGCGGCGCCGGCGGGCGGGCCAGGGCCGGCAAAGGCTGCACGCTGCCCGGCCGTGCCATCGCGTCCATGACCGCGCGAAACACCGTCTGGGCGTTGAACACCGGATCGGCAAAGCCGCCCTCGATCGATTGCGCTGCGATATCCATCAGTCTTCTCCGCGAACCATGGTGAAGAAATCCACCTTCGTTGCCGCCGTCTCGGCACGGCGTTTTTCCTGGGCAGTGGCGAGCGCCGACCTCAAAGGCCCGATCAGCCTGGTCTCGACCTCGGTCCGGCGGGCAGGGTCCTGCCAGAGCGCGTCGGCGATCGCCGCGAGCTTCGCCTTCTGCTTGTCGCGGCCAAGCGCGTAGCAATGGCCGACCTGTCCGGACGGTAGCCTGACGGTGGCGCGGGTGACGGTCGCCTCGCCGACATTAAACGGCGCGCCGCCGCCGCCGATGCGGCCGCGCAGCGTCACCAGCCCGGTCTCGGGGCCGCGCAGCAGCTCGGCCTGCGAAGGCAGGCCAGCTTTGTTCCAGAACCGGACGATGTCGTCGCCACTCGATTGCGCCAGCGTCGCCATGGCGGCCTTGCGCTCGGCCTGGTCGCGGGCTTCCTGTCCTCGCATCGGCAGTATTCCTCTTTGCTAAATTTGTCTATTGATATAGACAACTATACAAATTATACATATTACCTAACGCGAGTCCATGACGGGTGGATGACAGGGGATAGATGGCCGGGGGCAATTCATGATCGGGCGACAGGAAGCCGACAGTATCGAGCGGCGCAGCGGAGTCTCGCTGTGGCGGCAGATCGCCGACAGGATCCTGCAGGCGATCGCCACCGGCGATTTCGCCGAGAATGCCGCGCTGCCGCCGGAGGTGACGCTCGCCGAGCGTTATGGCGTCAACCGTCACACGGTGCGCAGCGCCATATCCGCACTTGTGCAGGAAGGAGTGCTGCGGGCAGAGCAGGGGCGTGGCACCTTCGTGCTGTCGCGCAAGCGGCTGTCCTATCCGATCGGCGCGCGCACACGCTTTTCAACAGGCCTGCAGGGGCAGACCTCGGAACGCCACATCGTGCTGCTTTCCTCATCGGTCGAGCCGGCCAGTCAGCGTGTCGCCGAGGGTCTTGGACTGGCCAGGGCGACCGAGGTGATCAGATTGGAGACACGCGGTGAAGCCGATGGACGGCCTGTGTCGCGCGCTGCCGGCTGGTTCGATGCCAGGCGCTTTGCCGGCATCGACAAGGCGATGGCAGAGACTGGCTCGATCACCGCATCGCTGGCCCGCTTCGGCATAGACGATTATCTCAGGCAGTCGACCGTGCTGTCGGCGCGCCATGCCGATGCGGCCGATCTCGCCGACCTCGACCTTCAGCCAGGCGCCATCGTGCTGGTCACGGTGGCCGTCAACATCACGCCGGACGGCCGACCGATCCAGTTTTCGGAGTTGCGCTTTCCGGCGGAACGGGTGGAACTGAAGCTGTCGGCGCTGTGAGCCGGATTCTGCCGACTATGCGACCTCGATCACCGCTTTGATCAGGCCGGATTTCTCGTGCGCCCAGCGGGCGAGATCGCCCGGCGTATCGGCAAGCGTGGTGCGGTGGGTGACGAGCTTGGCCAGGGGCACGGCGCCGTTGCGGATCGAGGCCGCGACATGATCGAAATCGGCACGCAAGGCATTGCGGCTGCCGACCAGCGTCATTTCGCGTTTGTGGAATTCCGGATCGGAGAAGACGATGTCGTCCTTGACGACGCTGACGAGCACCAGTGTGCCGCCATGCGCGACATGGGCGAAGGCCGACTGCACCGACCGGGTGTTGCCGGTGGCGTCGAAGACCACGTCGAAGCCTTCGCCTGATGTCGCTTCCTTGACCAGGTCCGGCACCGCTCCGCGCGAGCCGTCGAGGATACTGAAACCAAGTTCGTTTTCGGCGAAAGCGAGGCGTTCACTGCTCATGTCGAGCAGTGTCACGTCGAGCCCGGCGATGCGGGCGAAGATGGCGTTGCCGAGCCCGATCGGGCCGGCGCCGATGACCAGCGCGCGGGCGCCGGGATCGGCGCGGGCGCGACGTACGGCGTGCGCGCCGATGGCCAGGAATTCGACGGCGGCTGCGTCGGCCAGCGACAGGCCATTGGCCGGATAGAGATTCTGCGCCGGGACAAGAATGCGTTCGCACATCGCGCCGTCGCGATGGACGCCGAGCACCTCGATCTTGACGCAGCAATTCGGCTTGCCATGCCGGCAGGCGATGCACTTGCCGCAGGAGAGGTAGGGGTTGATGACGACCGGTTCGCCAATGGCAAGGTCGACGCCCTCGCCAGTCTCGATGACGGTGCCGGAGACTTCATGGCCCATGATGCGGGGGTAGGCGAGGAACGGGTGCTTGCCCTCGAAAATGTGGTAGTCAGTGCCGCAGATGCCGACATGGCTGACCGCGACCAGTGCCCAGCCGGCAGGGGGGGCACCGGGCGCGGGGCGATCTTCCAGGACGAGCTCCCCGGGCGAGCGGCAGATAACGGCTTTCATGTTTCAGTCCAGTTGGGTTTCCGACCCGTCTTCATGCCGGGCCGGAGATCGATTTCAGCAGTGGTCACTTGCCGCCGCGGCGGCGCAGACCGTCGAAATAGACGATGACGATGATCAGCACGCCGGTGATGATGCGCTGCCAGAAGGCGTTGACGTTGAGCAAGTTGGCGCCGTTGTTGATGGTGGCGAGAATGAAGGCGCCGAGCAGCGGGCCGTGCACCGAGCCGACCGCGCCGAACAGCGAAGTGCCGCCGATGACCGAGGACGCGATCGCCTGCAGTTCCCAGCCCTCGGCCTGGGTCGGGTTGCCGATGCCGATGCGCGAGGCCAGGAGCACGCCGACAAAGGCCGCGCACAGGCCCGACAGCGTGTAGGCCATGTAGATGGTGCGCTGGACATTGACGCCGGAGAGGCGCGACGCCTCGGCGTTGGAGCCGACCGAGAAGAGATAGCGGCCCCAGCGGCTGTGATGCAGGAAGATGTAGGCCGGGATGCCGACCAGGATCACCATCCAGAACAGATTGGGCACGCCGAGGAAGGAGTTGCGCGAGAATTCCTGGAAGGCATCATTGTTGATGGAGATCGAGTTGCCGTTGGTCATCAGAAGGCCGATGCCGCGCAGCGAGGTCAGCGTCGCCAGCGTGATGATGAAGGGCGGCAGGCCCATCTTGACGATGCCGAAGCCGTGGAACAGGCCGATGGCAACGCCGACCAGCAGCGTGATCAGGATGGCAAGGAAGACGGGTATGCCGGCATTGATCAGCATCGCCGCAATGACGGTGGCGAAGCCGACCACCGCACCGACGGACAGATCGATGCCGCCGGTGATGATGACGAAGGTCTGGCCGACCGCCAGGATGGCGATCATCGAACCCTGACGCAGAAGGTTCGAAATGTTGTTGGCCGAGGCGAAGCTCGATGTCGACAGCGACAGGATGACCCAGAGCAGCACCAGCAGCGCCAGCAGCGTCAGCCCGAACAGGGCGTTGTAATTGCGCTTGGGTTTTTCGGCAGGAATCGCCTCGGTGCTCATATCTTTCCTCCCAGCTTTTCTTGTTTCTCGGCGAGCGCCTGTGTGAGAATTTCCTCGTGATCGGCGGTGCGGAATCCGTGTGTCGCCACCAGCTTGCCGCGGCGGAACACATGCAGCGTGTCGGCCAGCTCATAGACTTCCGGCAGATAGGACGAGATCAGGATGATGCCGGCGCCCTTCGACAAGAGCGCGCCGAACAGCCGGTAGATCTCGGCCTTGGTGCCGACATCGACGCCGACTGTCGGCTCGTCGAAGATGAACAGCTTGGCGCCATGCGCCAGCCATTTGCCGATGACGATCTTCTGCTGATTGCCGCCCGACAGGCTGGAGGCCAGCGCGTGGCGTGTCGGCGTCTTGATGCGGAGATCGGCGATCTGGCGGTCGGCCTGGGTCTTCTCCTGCGCGCCGGAGATCAACATGTTTTTGGAGATGCGCTTGTAGATCGGCAGGTTGAGATTGAGGCCGACCGGCAAATTGAGGCAAAGGCCCTGGTCGCGGCGGCTTTCCGGCGCCAGCGCCATGCCGAGCTTGATCGCGTCATGCTCCGAATTGACCTGGACCGGCTTGCCTTCCCACAGGATCTGGCCGGCCGATTTGCGATGGCGGCCGTAGAGCGTGGTGACGAATTCGCTGCGCCCGGCGCCGATCAGCCCGTAGAGCCCGACGATCTCGCCGGCGCGGACCGTCATCGAGACATTTTCGAAGCCCTTGCCCGACAGGTTCCTGGTTTCCACGATCGCGACACCCGGCGTGAAGTGCTCCTTGTGATAGACCTGCTCGATCGAGCGGTTGATCATCAGCTTGACCAGTTCGGCATCGTTGGTCTCGGCGATGTTTCTGGTGCCGACCAGCGTGCCGTCGCGCAGCACGGAGACGCGATCGGCGAGCTCGAAGACTTCCTCCATGCGGTGGCTGATGTAGATGATGGTCACGCCCTCGGACTTCAGGCGGCGGATCAGGGTGAAGAGCTGGTCGGCCTCCTTGCGGGTGAGGTAGGCGGTCGGCTCGTCGAAGATCAGGAATTTGGTACCACGCACGGTGGCGCGGGCGGCGGCGATCAGCTGCTGCTGGCCGATGGTGAGGTCGCCGAGCACGACATGCGCCGGCAGATCGAAGCCAAGATCGTCGATGATCTTCTGCGCTTCCTTGACCATGGCGCGCTGCTGCAGGATGCCGAAGCGCGAATTCTCCTCGCCGAGGAACATGTTGGCGGCAACCGTCAAATGCCGGCAAAGCACGACTTCCTGGTGCACGGCGTTGATGCCGAGCGCCATCGCCTCATGCGGGGTCGCCAGCGGCGCGGGCTTGCCTTCCCAGATGACATCGCCGGAGGTACGCGGCATGACGCCGGTCAGAAGCTTGATCAGAGTGGATTTGCCGGCACCGTTCTCGCCGACGATGGCGTGGATTTCGCCCGACTTGAAGGCCAGCGTCACCGGCTTCAGCGCATGGGTGCCCGGATATTTCTTCTCGAGGCCACGCAGTTCGAGGATCGTCCTGCCGGGCTCGAGCACAGGGGCGGGGTGCAGCTCTTGCGCCGTCGATGTCATGACAATCCTCCTCCCAGATTGGCCTCACGATTTGGCATGCGGCGAGGCTTTGAAATGCCATCCAGAGCAACCTAGCCCAGGCTGGCGGATTTCCAAGCGATATGACTGTCGTTTCCGGGGCGCGAGGCCCCGGAAACTGTGCGGTTGCGCCTCAGTTGAGCTTCGGGTTGAGCAGCGCGTCGATCTTGGGTTCTTTCATATTCGCCTTGGTGACGAGGTTGGCGCCGGTGTCGACATTGGCCTCGACCTTCTCGCCCTTCGAGGCGGCGAGCGCGGTCTTGATGCCGTCATAGCCCATCCGGTAGGGGTCCTGGACGACGAGGCCGGAAATGACGCCGTCATTCAGGAACTTGATCAGCTTCTCGTCGCTGTCGAAGCCGATCAGGCCGACCTTGCCGGCAAGCTTGTTCTCGGCGATCGCCTGGCCGACGCCCTGCGCCATGATCAGGTTGGAGGCGAAGATGCCCTTCAGATCCGGATTGGCGGTGATCAGGTCGGTCGCGATGTTGAGGCCGGTGGTGGCCTGACCGTCGGCATATTTGTCGGCGATCAGTTCGAGGCCGGGATACTTGGCCTTGAGCTGTTCCTTGAAGCCCTGGGCGCGCTGCTCGAGCGAGCCGGCGCCAGGCAGTGCGGTGATCAGGGCAACCTTGCCTTCGACCTTGCCGCCATTGGCCGCACCGATGGCTGCTGCAAGACCGTCCGCGGCGACGCGGCCGCCCTGGACGTTGTCGGTGGTCAGGAACGAGGTGAAGGCCTTGGAGTCGGCGCCGGAGTCGATGCCGATGACCTTGACCTTGGCCGCTGCCTCGTCGATCGGCTTGCCGAGCGCCTTGGCTTCGGTCGGCGCGATGACGACGGCGGCCGGGTTGCCGGCGACGGCGTTCTCGAGGATAGAGATCTGGCCGTTCACGTCGGTTTCAGCCTGGGCGCCGAGTTCCGGCACGTTGACGCCGAGATCCTTGCCGGCCTTGCGGGCGCCGGCGAGCACGATCTGCCAGTAGAAGGACGTGGTGTCCTTGACGATGATCGGAATAGTCACATCCGCCGCCGAAACCGGCGCCGAGTGCATGACGCCGGCGAGCATCGACGCTGCTGCCAGGGCCATGACGGCGCGGCGGTTGAGAATGCTGGTCACGAATTTCATAGGATTCCTCCCTAAGTCGCCCGGTGAACGTTACGGAAGCTCCGTTCGGATAGGCGTGGCCCAAACAGAACTTTATCAATAAAAAACATTTACGCTGTTTTGATAGTGCATCGATCTGGACGATGCAAGCGGTGTTTCGCACCTGATTCCCATGTCAGGCACGGACACATTCACGCGCTGCTCCTCCCTGGACGCAGCCGAACGCTCCCGTTTAGTGAAACCATGGAATATTAATTCCATGTATTAGTCAATATGGAACATTCATTCTTTCCGCGGAGTCGCGCATTTGTGAAGTCGAGCCTCTCCCGTCAAGGGCTGGTGGACGCCGGCTTCACGCCAGGCTCTGCACCACCGTGTAGGGACGATATCTGGCGTATTCCGTCCCCGCCACGTTGGTGTCGAGCAGTTCGAGGTTACGTGTCAGGTTTGCCAGTTTGGCGGTGCCGGTCAGCACGGTGGCGACCGTCGGCTCGTGCAGGGGAAACTGAAAGGCGGCGGCCGCCAGCGGGTAACCGCCTTCGCCGGCGATCTTCTCCATGGCGTCGACCCGATCGAGCATATCGCGGCTGGCGGGCTGGTAGTCGAAATGCGCGCCTTGCACCGGCCCGGTCGCCAGTATGCCGGAGTTGAAGACGCCGCCGATCACCAGCGATGTCTGCTGCTCCCGGCACAGCGGCAGCAGTTCGGCTTCGGCGCTGCGGTCGAGCAAGGAATAGCGGCTGGCGAGCAGGATGCAGTCGAGCGGCGCCCGACGCATCACGTCGAGGCAGATCTGGACTTCGTTGACGCCGAGGCCGTAGGCGGAAATCGTGCCGGCCCGCTTCAACTCCTCGAGCGCCTTAAGCCCGCCATCCATCAACTGGCGAAAGTGCAGCTTGTTCTTCTCGACGCCATGCGTGTAGGCGCCAATGTCGTGCACATACAGGATATCGATCTTGTTCAGCCCAAGCCGCGCATAGCTGAAGTCGACCGACCGCATGATGCCGTCATAGGAATAATCGTAATCGAGCGCGAAGGGCAGCGGATCGACATAAGAGTGATCGGGCACCTGGTCTTCAGGCACCGGGCGGAACAGGCGTCCGACCTTGGTGGACAGCACGTAGGAATCGCGCGGCTTATAGCGCAGGAAGTCGCCGAAGCGGCGTTCCGACAGGCCGAAACCATAGAAGGGCGCGGTGTCGAAATAGCGCAGGCCCGCGTCCCAGGCGCCTTGCAGCGTTTCCATCGCCGCCTCGCGTGGACAGGCGCGGTACAGGCCGCCGATCGCGGCGCCGCCGAAGCTGACTTCGGTGACCTCGAGCGCCGTCTTGCCGATGCGGCGTTTTTCCATGCAAACCCTCCCCGTCGCCGGCCGCTGTCCAGCCTGGCAGATCTACCACATTTCAGTTGAATTCAGAGCGTCGCGCCGAGATGCCAGGGCACGAACTCGTTGTCGCCATAGCCAAAATCCTCGCTCTTGGTCTTGCGGCCGGAAGCCGTCTCAACGATGAGTTCGAAGATCTCGCGGCCCATGCCGGCGATGGTCTTTTCGCCCGAGGCGATGACGCCGCAATTGACGTCCATGTCCTCTTCCATCTGGTGATACATGGTCGAGTTGGTGGCGACCTTGATCGACGGTGTCGGCCGGCAGCCGAAGCAAGAGCCTCGGCCGGTGGTGAAGACAATGACGTTGGCGCCGCCCGCGACCTGGCCGGTGGCCGAAACCGGGTCGTAGCCGGGCGTGTCCATGAACACCAGTCCGCTGCCGGTGACTTTCTCGGCATAGCCGAACACGCCATTGAGCGGCGTCTGGCCGCCCTTGGCGACCGCGCCGAGCGACTTTTCCAGGATGGTGGTGAGGCCGCCGCGCTTGTTGCCGGGCGAGGGGTTGTTGTCGATCGAGGCGCCATGCTTGGCGACGTGATCTTCCCACCACTTCACATAGCCGTCGAGCTTCTTGGCGATCTCGGGCGTCGCCGCGCGGTAGGCGAGCAGATGCTCGGCGCCGTAGATTTCCGTGGTCTCGGAGAGGATGCCGATGCCGCCGACGCCGGCCAGAATGTCGACGGCCGCCCCCAGCGCCGGATTGGCGGTGATGCCCGACATGCCGTCGGAGCCGCCGCACTGCAGGCCGACGACGATCTCGCTGACCGGAATCGGCTCGCGCTTCAACTGACCGACTTCCTCGGCGATTTCGGCCAGCACGCCCATCGCCTTTTCCACCGATTTGCGCGACCCGCCGGCGTCCTGGATGTTGAAATGGCGTTTGCCGGCGGCGGCACCCTTCTGGCCATAGAGGGTGAGCTGGTTGACCTCGCACCCCAGGCCGACCATCAGCACGCCGCCGAAATTCGGGTGGCGGGCATAGCCGGCAAGCGTGCGATGCAGCACCATCATGCCGTCGCCAGTGCCGCTCATGCCGCAGCCCTGACCGTGGACGATCGGCACGAAACCGTCGATGCCGGGATATTTCGGCAGCAAGGTCCGGTTGGCGGTGTCGGCGATGGAATGGCAGACCGTGGCCGAGCAATTGACGCTGGCGATGATGCCGATGAAGTTGCGCGTGCCGGCGCGGCCATCGGCGCGGCGATACCCCATGAAGGTGCGGGCGCGGTCGGCCGTTGTCGCGTGCTCGGCCTCGCTCGGCGGCACCACCGGCAGGCGGCCGGCCTCGAACACCAGATTGTGCGAATGGACATGCTCGCCCGGTGCGATGTCCTGTGTGGCGCGGCCGATCGCCTGGGCGTATTTGACCACGGCTTCACCGGCGGCAATCGGCTTGATCGCCACCTTGTGGCCGGGCTCGATAACGGCGGTGGCAAGCGCGCCGCCCGGCAGGGCCGTGCCGATCTCGATGCGGCCATTGGCAACGGCGACATTGTCGGCGGAGGACAGAAGAATGGTGTTCGAGACGTTCACGGGCGGTTTCCTGGGTGATCCTGGGATGCGCGGATTGACACGCGCTTGTTAAGAGTTAATGTCTTTTATCGTGAAAAAACAGTTTTGCGTCAATTGTTTTTTCGCAGGCGCTCCGCACGCCTCTGGCTAGCGGCGGTGCTGCAAACAATGGACCGTGCCCTGGTGAAAGCAATTCCTGCTTTCCAGGGTCATGGGAACGTCATATTGCGCTTCAAGCCGGCCGTCGCAAGCGCTGGCATGAATGGGTCAGGGGATGTCCAAGAGCAACAACGTCTACAAGGACGCCTATAACAGGTGCCTCCGGCTGCTCGACGAAACGCGCAGCCTGCCGTCGGAACCGGAACTGGGCACGCTGCTCGGCGTCAGCCGCACGACCGTGCGCAGCATCCTGGCGCGCATGGAGGAAACCGGCCTGATCGCCTGGAACAAGCGTGCCAAGACGGTGCTGCGCGATCCGCGACCCGACGATTTTTTCCCTGAGGAAGAGACAGACACACTGGCCGAGATCATCGAGCGGTCGTTCATGCGGCGCCTGCTCGCCGGCGGCGCCGAGGCCGGCATGCAGATCAACGAGCTTGAACTGGCGCGCGAGATTGGTGTCGGCACCACCAGCGTGCGCGAGTTCCTGATCCGCTTCTCGCGCTTCGGCCTGATCGAGAAGCGCCGCAACAGCCATTGGGTGCTGAAGGGTTTTACGCGGGCTTTCGCGCTCGAACTGACCGAGATCCGCGAGATGTTCGAACTGCGTTCGGCGGCTGCCTTCGCCGCCCTGCCGCAGGACAGCCCGGTCTGGGCCGATCTCGACCGCCTGGAGGACGAACATCGCCTGCTGGCACAAGAGATCGCCACGCGCTTCAACGCGTTTTCCGAGCTGGACGAGCGCTTCCACCGGCTCATCCACCGGGCCTCGCACAACCGTTTCATCGTCGATTTCTACGACGTCATCGCCATGATCTTCCATTACCACTACCAGTGGAACAAGGCGCAGGAGCGCGAGCGCAACGAAGTCGCGGTCGGCGAGCACCTTGCCTATATCGAGGCGCTCAAATCGCGCGACCTCGGCAAGGTCGACGCCGCCTGCCGCAAGCACCTGAAGTCGGCGCGCCAGACGCTTTTGACCTCCATCCCCGAAAGCCGGTCCTTGCAGAAATCCTGATCGCGCCGCGTTGCCGCAGCATCGAATTGGCGATTTTCGACCTGCCGCTGCCATGATAGGTATCCTTCCAGGAGTTGCTTGAAGAGGCAGATGGCTTGAACCGCCGGGGCAAACGCTGGAGCTTGCCGACCGCGCTTGTCGCGGCCTGCCTGCTGCTGCTCCAGTCGACGCTCGGCGCCTTCGCTTTCGCTACCGGGCCGAATGCCGCGCAACTCGACGCCTTCGGCAATGTCATCTGTACCCGCGACGGTGCCACCCAGCTTCCCGGCGGTGACCAGCACCCATCGCATCTGCCGGCCTGCTGCACGCTTGGCTGCAGCATGTTTTCATCCGCGTTTGCGCCGCCGCCCGACGCCGGGCTGGCCGTGGCCAGCCTTTCGTTTGAAGCGGTCGCCTTCGTTTTTCCGGCGAGCATTTACCTCGGCTTCGCGCGTGAACGCTCGCCGTCGAACCCGCGCGCGCCGCCGCTGGCGGCCTGAGCTTGCTCGCCCAGCGGAACCTTTCGTGGGCGCACCCATCCAACGACCAAACAGCTCGCGACCGGTGACGGCGCGATCATCACTTCATGGAGCAACCATGTCCCATTTTTCCGATATAGCGGCGGGCACTCTGTTCAGCCGCATTCTGTCCCACGTCCAGGAGCGTCTCGGCACTGCCGTGCTTGCTTTGGCGATCATGCTCGCCGGCGCTCAATCCGTCCTGGCGCATGAGTTCAAGGTCGGCGATATCGAGATCGGCCACCCCTGGTCACGCGCCACGCCGGCCAGCGCCAAGGTGGCCGGCGGCTATTTTACCATTACAAACAACGGCAGCGCGCCGGACCGGCTGCTGTCGATTTCCTCCGATATCTCCGAAAAGGCCGAGCTGCATGAGATGGGCGTCAAGGACGGCGTCATGACCATGCGGCCCGTTGTCGGCGGCCTGGAGATTCCAGCCGGCGGCAAGGTCGTTTTGGGTCCCGGCAGCTATCACGTGATGTTCATGGATTTGAAGCAGCCACCCAAGCAAGGCGAGATGTTCGCCGCCACGCTGACCTTCGAAAAGGCCGGGACGGTGACGATCAAATTCGCCGTGCAGGCCATGGGCAGCGCGGCGCCTCAAGAAGACAACGATTGAACTGGCCATAGTACCGAGGGGCATCATGAACAAGTATCTTTTGTCGGCGGCAGCACTTCTGGTGCTGGGGACAAATGCCGCCTTCGCGCACATCACGCTCGAAACCCAGGAGGCGGCGGTCGGCTCGACTTACAAGGCAGTGCTGCGGGTGCCGCATGGTTGCGACGGCAAAGCGACGACCGCCGTGCGGGTGCAGATTCCGGAAGGGGTGATCGCAGTGAAGCCGATGCCGAAACCCGGCTGGACGCTGCAGACCAAGAAGGGCAAATATGAAAAATCCTATCAGCTCTATGGCCAGGCGGTGACCGACGGCGTCAAGGAAGTCGACTGGAGCGGCGGCAATCTGCCGGATGAATTCTACGACGAGTTCGTCTTTCGGGCCATGCTGACGGCGGACCTGCCCGTCGGCCAAAAGCTCTATTTCCCGGTGGTCCAGGAATGCGGCGATGCCGTCGACCGCTGGATCGAGATCCCGGCGGCGGGGCAAGATGAAGACACGCTGGAGACCCCGGCGCCCGGCATCAAGCTCACACCGAAGAAATAGGTTCTCCCTTGGCGCGCTCTGCTTGCCGGAGCGCGCCGCATCCTCGTGGCATGGCATGACCGCAATACCCTCTCGGATGGTCGATACCAACAGCAAGCGCGTCGGCCGGATTGCCGGCGGGCTGTTGGGCTTGCTCATGGCGCTTGTCGTCATGGCCTCGACCAGTCAGGCTTTTGCCCATGCCGCGCTGATCAAGACCGACCCGGCCGACGGTGCCGTGCTGGCCCAGACGCCAACCCAGTTCTCGCTGACCTTCAGCGAACCGGTTTCGCCCTTGGTGCTGACGCTGGTGAAGCCGGACGGCACTCCGGTTGCGCTGACATCCTTCCGCCTCACCGACCAGACGCTCGAGATCGACAATCCGCAAGCGCTCAAATCCGGCACGCATGTGCTGAGCTGGCGCGTCATTTCCGCCGACGGCCATCCGGTCGGCGGCTCGCTGCTGTTTTCCATCGGTGCGCCGACCGAGCCGCCCGTCGTGTCCGAAGCCGTCGACTGGCCGTCGCGGTCGGCGATCTGGATCGGCAAGGTCTTTCTTTACATCGGTCTTTTCCTCGGTGTCGGCGGCGCCTTCGCCCTTGCCTGGCTGGCCGGTGAGGGACGTGCCGGTCAGCGTTTTGTCACGGCCGCGATCCTGTGCGGCCTGGTGGCGGCACCCCTGTCGCTCGGCTTTCAGGGGCTCGACGCGCTCGGAGCGCCGCTCTCCCATCTGGCACAGCCGGTGATCTGGCGGACCGGGCTGGGCACCTCCTTCGGCTGGACGGTGCTGGCCGCCCTGACCGCGCTGGGGCTCGGTTTGCTGTCGCTGGCCGGACCGCGTGTGCTCGCCAGGCCATTGGCGCTCGCCGGCCTGGCTGGCGTCGGCGTCGCGCTTGCCGCCAGCGGCCACGCCAGCGCGGCCGAACCGCAATGGCTGACGCGGCCGCTGGTGTTCGTGCACGGTATCGGCATTGCCTTCTGGGCCGGCGCGCTGATGCCGCTAGGTCTCGCGCTGAAGCGCCAGACGGCTGGCGCCGTCGCCTTCCTGCGCCGCTTCTCCTGCGCGATCCTGCCTGTGGTGGCCGTGCTTGCCGCGGCCGGCATCGTGCTTGCCGTCATCCAGGTGCAGACGCCCTCGGCGCTGGCCGGCACCGCCTATGGCCGGCTGCTGCTGGTCAAGCTGGCGCTGCTGGTCTTCCTGTTCACGTTGGCCGCGGTCAATCGCTGGAAACTCACTGCTTCCGCCGAGGCGGGCGCCACGGAGGTGCAGCGCAGGCTCACCCGCTCGATCGGTGTTGAAATGCTGATCGTGCTGGCGATCTTCGGCGTTGCCGCGGGCTGGCGCTTCACGCCGCCGCCACGGGTCCTGGCGATCGCGGCGGCGCAGCCGGTCTCGGTCCACATCCACGCGTTGGAGGCGATGGCCGATCTCAGCATCACGCCAGGTCATGCCGGGCCTGTCGCCGCCTCGATGATCATCATGACCGGTGATTTCGGGCCACTCGACGCCAAGGAGGTGACGCTGGTGCTGTCGAAGCCCGATTCAGGCATCGAGCCGCTGAAGCGCGCGGCGACCAAGCCCGGCGACGGCAGCTGGCGTGTCGACAACCTCGTCATTCCGGTTCCCGGGCGCTGGACGGTGCGCATCGACATCCTGGTCTCGGATTTCAAGATGGTGAAGATCGAAGCGCCTGTGGACGTCCGGCCGTAACCGACAGATGGGATCGTTGTCGAACGGCTTGCATTGTGCAACTGCAACACAATTCGGCGAGGCGGTTGACGCGGCCCGAAAGGCCCGTCAATCATCCCGGGAAGAACGGGCATCCGGCAAAATTGCGGGCTCCAACCAACAAGATCCGAAAGCAGGGAAGAAACGATGGAAAAAGCCGAAATCGGCCTGATCGGCCTTGGTACGATGGGCTCCAACCTGGCGCTGAACATCGCCGAGCACGGGCACCGCATCGCCGTCTTCAACCGCACAAGGGCACGCACCGACGCCTTCGTCGAGAATGCCGGCGCGCTGAAGGACATGGTTGTGCCCTGCTACAGTCTGGAAGAACTTGCCGCCGCGATCCGGCCGCCGCGCCCGATCATCATCATGGTGCTGGCCGGCAAGCCGGTGGATGAACAGATCGAAGCCTTGCGCGGCGTGCTGTCCAACAACGACATCGTCATCGATGCCGGCAACGCCAATTTTCGCGATACGATGCGGCGCTTCTCCGAACTGTCCGGCTCGGGCCTGACCTTCATCGGCATGGGCGTGTCCGGCGGCGAGGAGGGCGCGCGCCACGGCCCGTCGATCATGGTCGGCGGCACGGAAGATAGCTGGAAGCGTGTCGAGAAGGTGCTGACCGCCATCTCCGCAAAGTTCAAGGACGAGCCCTGTGCCGCCTGGCTCGGCACCGATGGCGCCGGCCACTTCGTCAAGACCATCCACAACGGCATCGAATATGCCGACATGCAGATGATCGCCGAGATCTACGGCATCTTGCGTGATGGCCTCGGCATGGGGCCGAAGGACATCGGCACGGTGTTCTCCAACTGGAACAAGGGCCGGCTCAACTCCTACCTGATCGAGATCACCGCCAAGGTGCTTGCCGCCGACGATCCCAAGACCGGCAAGCCGGTTGTCGACATCATCCTCGACCGGGCAGGCCAGAAGGGCACCGGCAAATGGTCGGTCATCGAGGCGCAGCAACTCGGCATTCCGGCGACCGCGATCGAGGCGGCCGTGGCGGCCCGTGTTCTGTCGTCGATCAAGGACGAGCGGCTGGCGGCGGAACAGGCCTATGGCGCTATCGGCGTGTCGAAGATTTCCGGCGACAAGGATGCGCTGCTGAAAGATCTCGAACTGGCGCTTTTCGCCGGCAAGATCGCGGCTTACGCTCAGGGTTTCGCGGTGATGAGCGGCGCCTCGAAGGAGTTCAACTGGAACCTGCCGATGCCGACCATCGCCAGGATCTGGCGCGCCGGCTGTATCATCCGCTCGCAGATGCTGGATACGATGGCCGAGGCCTTCAGCAGCGGCGGCGCTTCGACCAATCTTTTGATGGCGCCGGCTTTCATCAGCTTGATGCAGGAAGCGCATCCGTCGCTGCGGCGCATCGTGGCGAGGGCTTCCGAGGCCGGCGCGCCGGTGCCGGCGCTGTCTTCGGCACTTGCCTATTTCGACAGCTATCGCCAGGGCCGCGGCACCTCGAACCTGATCCAGGCGCAGCGTGACTTCTTCGGCGCGCATGGCTTCGAACGCATCGGCGAGCAGGGTGCCTTCCACGGTCCGTGGGGCAGCGGCGCGGCGGGTTAGAGCAATTCCAGGAAAAGTGTGAGCGGTTTTCCGTCTGGAATTGCGTCTAGCTCAGTCGTCAGCGCGCTGGTAGGCCAGAACCTCGCCCGGCACGCTGAGACTTTGCAGCGAGCCGGGTGCGGCGCCGCCGATCCAGCCGAGCACGGAGCGGGCGAGCTCCGAGCCCGCCAGCCGGAAGTTCTCGTTGACGATCAGCAGTTCGGGCCTGAACAGATGCAAAAGGTCCGATGATTGCTTGGAGACGATGTCGACGTCGCGGCCAAGCTTGAGGCCGGCATCCTCGATGCCGGCGACGAGCGCAAGCGTGGCGGCGGCGGCGCTGCTGACAAAGCCGTCCGGCCTGATGTCGCGGCGCATCAGTTGCGCGGTCCTCGTCCGGATCTGCTCGATCGAATGGTCGATCGATACGGTACTGAACGGGATCTCGCTGGCGCCGACCTCGCTCAGCGCATCGGCAAAGCCGTTGACCGTATGGCCGTAATAGGTCAGGCCGACGGGTGGCGTCAGCAAGGCGAGCTTGCGGCGTCCCATGCTCGCAAGGCGCCGTACGGCTTCGACCGCGAAGGCATGATTGTCGAAATCATGATAGGGGTGGACCAGCCCCATATCGGTGCGGCCATGCGTGGCAAAGGGAATGCCATGCTCCAGCATATAGCGGGCCCTGGCATCGTTCGGCTGCGTGCGTGAAATGATGACGCCGTCGGCGGAACCGGTCTCGACCAGGTAGCGTATCGGGTCGAGTGGATCCTGCGAGCGCGAATAGGGCGTGACGATCAGGTGGTAGGGCGTGTCGGCAATGACTTCCGAGACGCCATAGATGATGTCTGAGACGAAGCTCATGATCTCGCGGTCGGTGTTGAGCACGAGGCTGATGACATTGGTCTTGCCGGTTCTGAGCCTGACGCCGGCGCGGTTCGGGCGGTAGCCGATCTGCTTGGCGACGAGCTGGACGCGGCGCCTGGTTTCGGCGCCGATCTCAGGGGCATCCTTCAAGGCGCGCGACACGGTGGTGACGCCGAGCCCGGTCATGAAGGCAAGCGTCTTCAGCGTTGGCCGCTCTTGCGCCGACGCTTCCTCGTTCTTTTCCGTATGCCGTCTGTCCATTCGTCCCGCCCGTCAGGCGCATAGCAGCCGCAGGCCGGGTCGGCAATCGCCGTGATTGGCGGCGTCGCATGATTTCAAGCCCGGCAATCCGTCAATATACTGAAACGTTACAGATTGCCAATCGCACTGCGCTGGCGGGCGAATTCGCAGGACGACATGGAGTCGCGAATTCCCTTGAGAATCCAGAGCGAAACGCCGTCCCGGCGACGCTCTATGCCGGCTTTCATGGACCTTTTCTTATTTTGCACTGCAATTGCTCATATTGCGGCGCACAACGGCAAGGCCGGTCGATAGATTTTATTCGCGACTCGAAAAAATATCGAACGGTCTCCACGCCTGGGGTTGCGCCATCCACGCAATTGCCGTATCGAAAATCTGTAACGTTTCAGATTCTGGGAGGAACCGAAATGCGATACAAACTTTTGACCGCTGCCCTTGCGGCCACGGCCGCGCTGCAGTTCGCCGGCCCGGCCACCGCGACGGACCTGGAAGTCACTCATTGGTGGACTTCCGGCGGCGAGGCGGCGGCGGTCGCGGAACTCGCCAAGGCATTCGACGCCACCGGCAATCACTGGGTCGACGGCGCCATTGCCGGCTCCGGCGGCACGGCACGGCCGATCATGATCAGCCGGATCACCGGCGGCGACCCGATGGGCGCCACCCAGTTCAATCACGGCCGGCAAGCGGAAGAGCTGGTGCAGGCCGGCCTGATGCGCGACCTGACCGATGTCGCCACCAAGGGCAAGTGGACAGAGGTCGTGCGGCCCAAGAGCCTGCTCGACAGCTGCACCATCGGCGGCAAGATTTATTGCGTGCCAGTCAACATCCACTCCTGGCAGTGGCTGTGGCTCTCGAACGACGCCTTCCAGAAGGCTGGCGTGCCGGTGCCAAAGGACTGGAATGAGTATGTGGCCGCCGCCCCGGCGCTCGAGAAGGCAGGCATCGTCCCGCTGGCGGTGGGCGGGCAAGCCTGGCAGTCGTCCGGCGCCTTCGACGTGCTGCTTGCAGCGGTTGGCGGCACCGACACCTTCCTCAAGGTCTACAAGGACAAGGACGCCAAGTTCGCGGCCGGTCCTGAAGTCGCCAAGGTGTTCAAGGCGGCCGACGATGCGCGCAAGATGGCCAAGAGCACCAATGTGCAGGACTGGAACCAGGCCACCAACATGGTCATCACCGGCAAGGCCGGCGGCCAGATCATGGGTGACTGGGCGCAGGGCGAGTTCCAGGTTGCCGGCAAGACCGCCGGCAAGGACTATACCTGTCTTCCCGGCCTTGGCCTGAACGAGGTCATCGCCACGGGTGGTGATGCCTTCTATTTCCCGGTGCTCAAGGATGCCGACAAGTCCAAGGCGCAGGAAGTCCTGGCCGAAACCTTGCTCGATCCCAAGACCCAGGTCGCCTTCAATCTCAAGAAGGGCTCGCTGCCGGTGCGTGGCGACGTCGACCTTAACGCTGCCAATGACTGCATGAAGAAGGGGCTCGCCATCCTGGCCAAGGGCGCCGTCATCCCATGGACCGATCAGCTGCTTTCGCAAGACAGCCAAAAGCAGAAGGAGGACCTGTTCTCCGAGTTCTTCGCCAAGCCCGAGATGACCGTGGAAGAGGCGCAGAAGCGCTTCGCCGACATCATCGCCACGGCGGATTGATACCGCCGGCAAAGTCCCATTCCTCCCGGTCCGGTGAACTCCAGGCCGGGAGGGCGCGCCCTTACCCGATCCAGCATGGCTGCACCGATGAGCAAGAGCGAACGCCCCAGCCGACTGTTTCGCAATCTCAATGCGAAGGTCGCGTCGATCCCCATGATCCTCACCGCGCTGGTGGTTTTCGTCGGCGGCACGGCGTGGACGGTGCTCTATTCCTTCACCAATTCGAAGCTGTTGCCGCGGCTGAATTTCGTCGGCCTCGACCAGTATTACCGGTTGTGGGCGACCCCGCGCTGGCTGATCTCGATCGAGAACCTGCTGATCTATGGCGTGATCTCGCTGGTTTTCTCGCTGGTGATCGGTTTCATCCTCGCTGCCCTGCTCGACCAGAAGATCCGTTTCGAGGATACGTTCCGCACGATCTTTCTCTATCCCTTCGCGCTCTCCTTCATCGTCACCGGCCTTGTCTGGCAATGGCTGCTCAATCCTGACTTCGGCATCCAGGGCGTGATACGAAACCTTGGCTGGACGAGCTTCGCTTTCGATCCGCTCTACAATTCCAGCATCGTCATCTACGGCATATCGATCGCCGCGCTCTGGCAGGGCACCGGGCTGATCATGTGCCTGATGCTAGCCGGCCTGCGCGGCATAGACGAGGATATCTGGAAGGCAGCGCGGGTGGACGGGATCCCGATGTGGAAGACCTATCTGTTCATCATCATCCCGATGATGCGGCCGGTCTTCATCACCACGCTCGTCATCATCGCGTCCGGCATCGTCAAGGTCTACGACCTCGTCGTCGCCCAGACCAGCGGCGGGCCGGGCATCGCCTCCGAAGTGCCGGCAAAATATGTCTACGACTACATGTTCTTCGCCCAGAATCTCGGCCAGGGTTTCGCGGCCTCGACCATGATGCTGCTCTCGGTGATGATTGTCATCGTGCCGTGGGCTTATCTCGAATTCGGAGGCAGGAAGCGTGTCTGACCAAGCCGTCTCCTTGTCCGCGCCGTCCGGCGCCGGCCATGCCGATGCCTCGGGGCCGAGCGGACCGAAGCCGCGTCACATTTTCTCGCGCCGCAACATCTTCCTCTATGGCACGCTCATCGTGGCGGCGCTCTACTACCTCCTGCCGCTCTATGTGATGATCGTCACCTCGCTCAAGGGCATGCCGGAAATCCGCCTCGGCAACATCTTCTCGCCACCGCTCGAGATCACGTTCGAGCCCTGGGTCAAGGCGTGGTCGACGGCCTGCACCGGCCTCAATTGCGACGGACTCTCGCGCGGCTTCTGGAACTCCGTTCGTATCACCGTACCTTCGGTGATCTTGTCGATCGCGATCGCCTCCGTAAACGGCTATGCGCTGGCCAACTGGCGCTTCAAGGGCGCCGACACGTTCTTCATCATCCTGATCGTCGGTGCCTTCATCCCCTATCAGGTGATGATCTATCCGATCGTAATCATCCTGCGCGAGATCGGCCTCTATGGCAGCCTGAGCGGCCTGGTGATCGTCCATTCCATTTTCGGCATGCCGATCCTGACACTTTTGTTCCGCAACTATTTCACCTCCATGCCGGAGGAATTGTTCCGGGCGGCGCGTGTCGACGGCGCCGGTTTCTGGGGCATCTATCTGCGCATCATGCTGCCGATGTCGCTGCCGATCTTCGTCGTCGCCGTCATCCTGCAGGTGACAGGCATTTGGAACGACTTCCTGTTCGGCGTCGTCTACACGCGCCCCGACACCTATCCGATGACGGTGCAGCTCAACAACATTGTCAACTCTGTGCAGGGTGTGAAGGAATACAACGTCAATATGGCGGCGACCATCCTGACCGGGCTGGTGCCGCTCGTTATCTATTTCATTTCCGGCAGGCTTTTTGTGCGTGGCATCGCTGCCGGCGCGGTGAAAGGATGATGATGGCAGAAATCGCGAACCCCAGCGTATCGATCCAGAACCTGTCGCTGAACTATGGCGCGGTGTCGGTTCTGCAGACACTCAACCTCGATATCGCCGAGGGCGAGTTCATCGTGCTCCTGGGGCCCTCCGGCTGTGGCAAGTCGACCTTGCTCAACTGCATTGCCGGGCTGCTCGACATTTCGAAGGGCCGCATCTTCATCAAGGGCAAGAACGTCACCTGGGAGGAGCCCAAGGATCGCGGCATCGGCATGGTATTCCAGTCCTATGCGCTCTATCCGCAAATGACGGTGGAGAAAAACCTGTCCTTCGGCTTGCGCGTCGCGGGCCTGCCCAAGGACGAAATCGCCAAGCGTATCGCGCGCGCCGCGGAGATCCTGCAGATCGAACCGCTGCTGCAGCGAAAGCCCTCCGCACTGTCCGGCGGCCAGCGCCAGCGCGTGGCGATCGGGCGGGCGCTGGTGCGCGATGTCGACGTTTTCCTGTTCGACGAACCGCTGTCCAATCTTGACGCCAAGCTGCGATCCGAATTGCGCGTCGAGATCAAGCTGCTGCATCGCAGATTGCAGAACACCATGATCTACGTCACCCACGACCAGATCGAGGCGATGACGCTCGCCGACCGGATCGCGGTGATGAAGGGCGGCGTCATCCAACAGCTCGACGCCCCGCAAACCATCTACAACCGTCCGGTCAATCGCTTTGTCGCCGGATTCCTCGGTTCGCCGGCGATGAATTTCATCGAGGGTCAACTGGAAGCCGGCGATGCGGCGGCGTTCACCGCCGACGGGGTTTCGATACCGCTCGACCGCTATGAGTTCGACAAGGATCGCGGCAGCGCGGGCAAGCCCTGTGTGTTCGGCATCAGGCCCGAGCACGTCGCCTTTGGAGATGCGGCCAAGGCCATGCCGTTCACCGCCGAGTCAGCCGTCGAGATCGTCGAGCCGATGGGCTCCGACACGCTGGTGTGGACCAAGCTCGGCGGCCGCAATTTTTCCTTCCGCGTCGAGGCGGAAAAGACGCTGCGCACCGGCGATCCAATCCGGATCGGCTTTGACCCAGCCCGCGCCTCGCTTTTCGACACCCCATCCGGCAACCGCCTATAGCCCCCAAGCCTTCCTCCCAAGAACCCACCCTACCAAGCAGAACGGACAGAGACGATGAACTGGTCATTCCAACTTTACAGCGCCCGCAATTTTCAACCTTGGGAGGGCGTGCTCGCCTCGCTCGGCAAGCTCGGCTACGCGCAAGTCGAAGGTTTCGGTGGCGTCTATGAAAATCCCAAGGCCTTCCGCGCGGAACTCGACAAGAACGGGCTTTCGATGCCGACCGGGCATTTCTCCATCGATGCGTTGGAGAAGGATTTCGACGGCGTGCGCAAAACGGCCGAAGCGCTCGGCATCAAGCTTCTGATCTGTCCCTATCTGATGGCCGAGGACAGGCCGTCAGACGCCGCCGGCTGGCGCGGCTTTGGCGAGCGACTGGCCAAGGTTGGCGAGGTCGCCTCGAAGGCCGGCTACGGCTTTGCCTGGCACAACCATGATTTCGAGTTCAAGGCACTCGCCGACGGTTCGGTGCCGCAGGATCACATCCTGTCGTCCGCTCCCGATATCGGCTGGGAGATGGACCTTGCCTGGGTGGTGCGCGGCGGCGCCGATCCGCTGCCCTGGATCGAAAAGCACGGCAAGCGCATCGTCGCCGTGCATGTCAAAGACATCGCCAAGCCGGGCGAGGGACTGGACGAGGATGGCTGGTCGGATGTCGGCCACGGCACGATCGACTGGGCCAACCTGATCAAGGTGTTGCGGGCCAAGAGCGCGGCAAAATACTTTGTCATGGAGCAGGACAACCCCAACGACATCGAGCGCTTCGCTCGTCGCTCGATCGCATCCGTCAAGGCTTACTAGGAACAATCATCATGGCAAAGAAACTGGGTATTGGCGTCATCGGCTGCGGCAACATCTCGAAGGCGTATTTCTCGCTGGCACCGCTGTTTCGCGGCATCGAGATGCGCGCCTGCGCCGACATCAACATGGACGCGGCCAGGGCGCGGGCGAAGGAGTTCAAGCTGCGCGCCGAGACCGTCGAGGACCTGCTCAAGGCCGATGACATCGACATCATCGTCAACCTGACGATACCGGCGGTGCATTACGAGGTGTCCAAACGCGTGCTCGATGCCGGCAAGCACGTCTATTCGGAAAAGCCGTTCGTGCTCTCGCTCCAAGAGGGCCAGGACCTCAAGGCCCGGGCTGAAAAGAAGGGGTTGCGCGTCGGCTCGGCGCCCGACACGTTCCTCGGCGGCGCGCACCAGCTGGTGCGTGAACTGATCGACGAGGGGAAGCTCGGCAAGATCACCAGCGGCACCTGCCATGTCATGGGTCACGGCATGGAGCACTGGCACCCGAATCCGGATTTCTTCTTCCAGCCGGGCGCCGGACCGGTGCTCGATATCGGGCCGTATTACATCACCAATCTGATCCAGCTGATCGGGCCGGTAAAACAGGTGGCGGCCTTTGCGACGACCCCGGCCAAGGAGCGGACGATTTCGTCGAAACCGCGTGCGGGCGAAAAAATCCCGGTCAACACGCCAACCACCATCCATGGCCTGCTGGAATTCGAGAACGGCGCCGTGGTGACGTTGAACACGAGCTGGGATGTCTGGGCTCACGGCCACGCGCCGATGGAACTCTATGGCGAAGCGGGCACGGTGTTCGTGCCGGATCCGAACTTCTTCGGCGGCGACGTGCGCTTCACCGAAGAGGGCAAGCCGGTCAAGAAGCTGCCGAAATGGAAGCACCCGCTTGGCGTGCCCAATGAAATGCACGGCCAGGGCATGATGGCCAACTACCGCACGGCAGGTCTCGCCGACATGGCGTTGGCGATAGTCGAGGGGCGGCCGCATCGTTGCTCGATGGAGTTGGCGCTGCATGCCGTCGATGTCATGACCGGCATCCTGCGCTCCGGCGAAACCGGCAAGTTCGTCGCCATGCAGACCACTTGCGAGCGGCCGGCGGCACTTGGCGTCAAGGCGGCCAAGGAACTGCTGGCGAAGAAGTAGGCGCAAAGATTATCGATAATGTTGACTTGCCCCTCTCCCCGTTCGGCCGGGGAGAGGGTAAAAGGGCGCCGGGCCGGCTCACCGCTTTGCGATGAAGCTGCCCGGTCTGTTCACATTCGAGGATCTTTCCCAATGCCCTATGTCGCCGCCGAAAATCGCTACGAAAAAATGATCTACAATCGCTGTGGGCGCTCCGGCCTCAAGCTGCCGGCGATCTCGCTCGGCCTGTGGCACAATTTCGGTAACGACACGCCGCACAAGACCAAGCAGGCGATCGTGCGCAAGGCGTTCGACCTCGGCATCACCCATTTCGACCTCGCCAACAATTACGGGCCGCCGCCCGGCTCGGCCGAAACCGCTTTCGGCGAAATCCTGCGCACCGATTTTTCCGCCTATCGCGACGAGCTGATCATCTCGACGAAGGCCGGCTATGAAATGTGGGCTGGCCCTTACGGTGAATGGGGCGGGCGCAAATACATGCTGGCCAGCCTCGATCAGAGCCTGAAGCGGATGGGGCTCGATTATGTCGACATCTTCTACTCACACCGCTTCGACCCGGACACGCCGCTGGAAGAAACCATGGGCGCGCTCGACCATGCGGTGCGCTCGGGCAAGGCGCTCTATGCCGGCATTTCGTCCTACAACTCGCAGCGCACCCGCGAGGCCGCCGACATATTGCGGCAGCTCGGCACGCCCTGCATCATCCACCAGCCGAGCTATTCGATGCTGAACCGCTGGGTCGAGGAAGACGGCCTGCTCGACACGCTGGAAGGGCTCGGCGTCGGCTCGATCGTGTTCTCGCCGCTGGCCCAGGGCATGCTGACCGACAAATATCTTGGCGGCATCCCCGAAGGCAGCCGCGCCTCGCAGGGCAAGTCGCTGAAGTCGGCCTTCATCAACGACCGCACCATCGCCAACATCAAGGCGCTCAACGCCATCGCCGGCAAGCGCGGCCAGACGCTGGCGCAGATGGCGCTGGCCTGGGTGCTGCGCAAGGGCAAGGTGACGTCGGCGCTGATCGGCGCCAGCCGGCCGGAGCAGGTCGAGGACTGCGTCGGCGCCCTGAAGGTGCTCGACTTCAGCGATGCCGAATTGGCCGAGATCGATAGCTACGCGCGCGAATCCGACATCAATCTGTGGGCGGCCTCAGCCGAGCGCAAAGGCCCGCCGAGGAAATAAAGCTGTCGGACAAGCCGGCAAATGACAACGGCTGGAACCCTTCCCGCCGTCTTCATGGCAAGCAAAATGTCGGGCAAGATGGCTGGGCCTCAGGGCGTCTTCGGCTTCTGGGCCGTGCCCAGCCCGGCTTTCGGCTTTTCCGGCGCAGGAGCAGGACCCTTCATCTTCGCCTCGATCCAGCCGCCGTAGTTGGCCAGCCGCGTGTAGATGCCATAGGCGTCCTTGTGGCCGCAGGCCGCGCTGCCGTCGGCGGGGCCTTCGCCCCAGCTGACGACGCCGACCTGAACCGGGCCGTCGGCGCCGGTCATGAACAGCGGGCCGCCGCTGTCGCCATTGCAGGCATCGCGTACGCCGCTGGCGGTGCCGGCGCAGATCATGTTGCTGGTCAGCGGATCGGTCATGTCGGCGGCAATCGCATTGGCGGCGGCATCGATGCCCTTTTCCGAATAGCGCATGCGGTGGGACAGATCGCCGAGTGCCGCCTTGAGGTCATGCGCATAGATGGCCTTGATGCCGCTGTTGCAGGCGCTGTTCGGCTGTAGATCAAGGTCGGCGACCATCAGCGTGGTCGGGAACGTTCCGTCCTGCATCTTGCCCCAGCCGGTGACGGTGGTCTTGCCGGTGTCAGGGGTCGCCTGGCGGGTAAGCTTGATGGTCGGCGCATCGGCCGGCTCGGCAAGCCGGAGCAGGCCGAGGTCGTTGTCGAGCGTCTGCTCGCTGTAGCCTTCGTTGACGATGACCTCCACCACCTTGTGGCGCTTGCCTTCGCCGAGATCGGTGGCGCCGGTCAGCACGGTAACCGAATCCGGTGAGATCGGCTTGCCCTTGTCGTTGAGGCAGTGTGCCGCCGTCAGCACCCATTGCGGGGCGATCAGGCTGCCGCCGCAGAATTGTGCATTGGCCTGCGAGGCCGGGTTCTCGTCCAGCCTGGCGGTGGTGAGCAGCGCGACCTGGAACGGATAGGCGCCCTTTTCGGCCTGGTTGCCGCCATAGACCCGGTCGGCGCCGTCAGGGTTCTCAGCGGCTGCCTTGGCCCTGGCCTCGGTCACCCGCTGCATCGGCGAGACCGCCGCTTCGGGCCTTGCGGCGCTTTCATCCGCCCGGCCGAGGTTGATCGATACAAAGGCGGCGGCAATGCCAAGCAGCGATGCGGCAACGATTGGTCCGAACCGATTTGTGATGTGCACCTGAACCTCCTCAGACAATTTTCCCGCGCGGATCGACGCCGGGCATTGTGCAAGGAGGTGTCGCCGGTCCGGCGATCCGCACGCGTGCCGTATCGAAAACGGCGCGCGATCGGTCACAAAACCGAATCCCACTTTTGCTAACCGTGCCCGCGAGCAGAACCCGCACAAAATCCTATAGCCCCCCACGGGCTAGGTGGAAGCGATTTATCATTGCCAATCTTGGATTATTTTAGGCAGTATACCGTTGCAGAGTTTTTTTGGCGGGGGCCTTGAAAATGACAGCCTAGAACAACGCTCGCGGGGAATGCCGGCGAGCAGACTCATTTTTCGGCGTCACCACGATCTCGACAATATTTCTCTATTTTGATCCAGTCCTTGCTGACTTTTGGGAGAGTCTCACCATGACAAAACTGACAAACGCACTTATTGCGTCCGCTTTGCTTTCCACCGCAATGTGGACGGTCCCGGTTTTCGCCGCCGACCCTGGGTCCGCCAGTGCCGGCAATGGCGAAAGCATGCGGGACGTTACTTCAGGCGACTTCAAGGCCGGCCGGGCAAAGCCGATCACGACACCAAAGCTTACTGATGAAGACAGCCGTGCCGCGCCGCTCACCGACGAGAAGGCGGCAGTCAAATCCTATGGCATCGTCGGGCGTTCCGCCGATGGCAAGGAGATCAAGATCGAGCCGAGCGAAGCACTGCGCGAGCTCATCATCAAGGAACTGAATGCGCCGGCCAATGGCGCGGATGGGGCTGAGCGCAAGACCGAGGACCCTGGGCTCGGCGAAGGCGAAGCCGGGCGTCAGGTTTTCGGTCCCGACGATCGTGAGCAGGTCAGGAACACCAAGACCTATCCGTTCTCGGCCATCGGCTATCTGGAAGCCAAATCGGCGAAGACGGGCAGCTATGGCAGCTGCTCGGCAACGCTGATCGGCCCGCGCACCGTGCTCACCGCGGCACATTGCCTCTACAGCCATGAGGACAAGGACTGGCTCTCGGAATATCTCTTCGTGCCAGGCCTCAACGGCAGCACTGCCGACGACGCACCGTTCGGCGCCTTCGCCTATGAAAGCGCCTATGTGCTGCAGGGCTTCATCGACAACTACCAGGGTTACTACGGCTCGGTGATCCCGTGGGATCTCGGCATCATCACGCTGAAGCAGGATGTCGGCACCAACCTCGGCTGGCTGGGCTACGCAAATTATGACGATCTCGGCGACTTCACCGCCAACCTTGTCGGCTATCCCGGCGACAAGCCGATGGGCACGATGTGGAAGGCGAGCTGCGAAGTGCATGCCGAGAACATCGCGCCGGAATATTTCCAGTATGATTGCGATACGTTCCCGGGGTCGAGCGGCAGCTCGGTCTATGCCTATGACACCAAGTCCAAGCAGCGCATCATCACCGGCGTCAACGTGGCGGAAAGCCCCGAGGCGAACACCGCCGTGCGCCTGAACGCCGCCAACGTCCAGTGGATCAACAGCCTGTACAAATAGTCGCTGCGCGTTCGCGGTGAAGGCAAAGGCGGCGGGTCAATCCTGCCGCCTTTTTCGTGCCGATCCTTCCCTCATGGCTTCCCTTGCACGAGGCCGGCGCCCCGACTACGCTTGCCTTGCCAAAGGGGCGAGGCGTCCAGGGGGCTTGAGGGATGGGGCGGACAAGGGCAGTGTTCGGGGTCGCGGCCGCATCGATGCTGGGCGCGATGATGCTTTCACCGGCTTTTGCCGATCCCGCCCGTGTCGGCGGCGCCTGGGCGGAGCGCGTGCAGATCCTCTATCAGGCCGACACACGCTCGGTGCTGCGCAGGACCGTGCGTGTCTGGGATTTCCATCCCGAGAAGAACCTCGACTTCGTCTGGGAGCCGGCCGCGGGCCGCTCGCCTGATAAGACGATCGCCGAGGACGGCACCGTCAACGGTAAGGGCAGGCTGGTGTGGCGGGTGCGCGGCTCGGCGAGCTATGACCCGAAGACCGTCTACTCCAGCTATTTCGGTGATGTCAGGAACGGCCGGCCCGACGGGCAAGGCCGGCTCGAATTGCGCTCAGGCGAGGTTTTCGACGGGCATTGGCTTGGCGGAGAACTCAACGGCGAAGGTATCCATGTCGATGCCGAAGGCAACCGCTATGAGGGGCAGTTCGTAGACGGCATTCCGAATGGCGAGGGCCGGTTGCTGTCGAAGACAGGCGAGATCTTTGCCGGCTCTTTTGTCGGCGGGTTGAAGAACGGCAAAGGCACCACGCGGCTCCCCGGCGGCACGGTCTATGAATCGCAGTGGGTGATGGGCAAGGAGGTCGGCGGCACGCGTCCAGACGTTCTGGCCGATGCCAAGGTCGGAGGCCTCCTCAAGGCGCAGGCCAGCGGCGGCGATGCAGGCAAAGTCGAGATCGGCGTCATCGTCGACCAGCGCATGACCCAGCAGGCCGACATGAAATACCAGCACCTGGTGCGCGACGAGGACATCGCGATCTATCCGGAAGACACCCTCTACAACGACGCCTGGAACGGCACCGGAACGGTCAATACCACCAATGTCTATGAAGGTGCGACCTGGGAGGACACGCCGGCCTTTGCCGAGGTCGACCTGACGACGACGGACGAGTTCAGGGTCAAGCTCGACAGCCTGGAAATGAAGGTCGCTGCCAGCGACGCCTACCGCAAACCGATGTTGTCGATCTCGGAGCATTTCGGCTGCATCGGCTTCCGGCCCGATTTCTCCATCGTCAACAATGGCTGGGGCGACGCCAAGGACATGAAGATGTCGGTCCAGTTCACCACGGTGGACGAAGAAGGCAATCCGACCGGGCAGCCAAGCCGCATGTTCACCAAAGACATCGGCGGTTTCAGCGATGGCGTCGACGTGTCGATCAAGAGCGTGCTCGACGAGGCCGGCGTCGACACGGCAAGCCTTGAGACCGGGCGTTTCCCCTGTCCCTCGGTCGATAGCCTCAATGTCTGCCGCAGCCAGCTCACCAACAAGATCAAGTTCGGTGAGGTCGGCGACTATCTTGGCAATTTCAACCAGGCGATGACGCTGAACGCGATCGGCAAGTTGGACTATTCCTGGGCGGACGATCAGGGCAATGTCTACCAGCAGAGCGAGCCCTTCCGCGCCCAGATGACCATGGCGGTCTTCGAGACTCCCGAATCGATGGCCGAATGCGGCGATGGCGGTGGCGGCAGCCCGGAAGCGATGCGCTACCAGAACATCGAATTCCCGATCGGCAAGCACGACTACACGATCGCCATGCCGGTGCGCGGCAACAAGACTGTCAGCGCCTATACGGCGCGGCTGAAGATGTGGTCGGCGATGTCGTCGATCCACAGTTTCAGCATCGCCGCGCATTTCGCCGACGGCAGCGTGCGCGAGAGCAAGCCGGTGACCTTCTTCTATTTCCGGCCGAAGCAATCGCTGTTCGAGACCAGGACCGAACCGGCGGCGTGCTATCTACCCCGCCAGATGATGGGCTGCGGCTAAGGTATGTCGATATTCAGGTGAGGCCGGTCTGCAAACGGCTGATACCTGCGCTTCCCCGTTATACTGCGTCGCAGTAGAACTGTGCTCACGTACGAAAAGTACGCTCCGCTCCGGTTCTCGGTGTCAGCCGTTTTCGACTCGGCCTGACCTGAATCTCAACACACATTCAGGTTCTTCACGTCGAAAACGGCAGTCGCCTATTTGCGACCCATCTCGAAATAGTTGGGCAGTGGGATGAGCCTGGCAAAGATCGTGCCTTGGGAAAAGACACGCAATTCCAGCATCGAACCTGAGGAGCGTTGCGCACTCTGGTCGAACAGGAAATTGCCGAGCGAATAGACCTCTGCCACATCGCCGCCGGCAACCGGGACGATCGCCTCACTCGAGACATGCGGATGGCCGCCGACAATGGCCGAGACGCCGCGCAGCCGCATCCCATCGGCAAGCATCTCTTCGCGCGCCGACGGTTCGGTCTTGTACTCGCGGCCCCAATGGACGAAGGCGACGACCGGGCGCTGCGCATTTTCGTGCAGCAGCCGGTCGAGCAAGGCGGAGGTGAGCAGGTCGGTGTTCTTCGAACCGTTGGTGTCGATGTCGGTCAGGCCGACAAGGTCGACATCGGCCAGCGCCAGCGTCTCGCCCTGGCCGAAATGCGGGATGCCGGCTTCGTCCAGCGCGCGCAGCGTCTCGGCATAGCCGGACGGGCCGAGATCATAGGCGTGATTGTTGGCGAGACTGACGCCGGCGACATGCAACCGCTTCAGCATGCTGACGGCGAGGTCTTCCGGCATGGCCAGCGTCATGTCGTCAATCGCTTCCGGCACGTTGGGCAGGATGACGCCTTCGAGATTGACGATCAGCGGCCGCGCTCCGGTCAGCGAAAGGATGCTGTCGACGATCTTGTCGGCAACGCCGTCGCGGACCAGGATCTTCTTCATGGCACGACCGAAATTCACGTCACCAGCGAGATAATAAATCCTGTCCTTTGGCCGCGCCGGGTTGTTGAAGCCGGGACCGAAGGCGCCGAACAGCGCCACGACATAGCTGGTGGTGCGCTCGACATAGTCGGACGTGTGTTCCTGCGAGTTCTCGTTGGCGACCACCAGCGGCTGGGCGCCGAACAATTCGCGCTGCAGCCGGGTCTGGATGTAGAGCGCGCCGACGGAATCGGCATGATCGGGCTGACGCAGGGCCGCTATGCCGTCGAGCGATCCGGCGGCCAGCATGTTCAGCGTCTGCTGGTCGAAACGCCTGGAATCATGCTGGGGCAGATAGTGCGAGAAGTCGGTGGATTCGACGATCAGCGTGTCCTGGTCGACGAGCGGTTTCAGCGCCTCGGCCAGCCGGTCCCAGTCGCCGCGCTTCGCCTTCACCGACATCGCCACCGGCACGATCTTCGCCTCGGGGAAGTAGTGATGCAGGAAGGGCAGCATGGCGCGTACGCCATGTTCCTTGTCGAACAGGCAGGATTCCTCGAGCATGTCGCCGTGGGCTTCCAGAAGGCGCACGGCATCGGTGTCGGCGGCCACCGGACCAAGCACGGTGTCGAAGCCGCGCGCCGTGGTGGCGTAGAGCTTGTGCGTCTTGTGGAAATGGTCCGGCGACAGGATGACGATGCGCTTGTAGCGAAAGCCGGACGCTGCATGAAAACCCAGTGCCACGAGGTCGGCGGCCAGCAGGTGATGCGGCACGGTGATGCCGGTCAGCCGCTGGTTGGAGGGCCGGACAGTAGCGACGCTGGCGATGGCGTCCTTGAACAGCGTGGCGTCGTCGTAGAACGTCGGGAAGTTTTCGGTTCCGGGCGGGCAGGCGATCGGGGCGGCCTGTGCCGTGCCGCCGAGAACCAGGGCGAACATGATGACCGTCAGCAGGCGGGCTATCACGGCTCGGCCAACACGATGTTCTCCACGCCGCCGACATAGTAGAACGGCTTCTGCTTCGACGCCGTCAGCCGCACCACTTCGTGCGAAATGAAATCGGCGAGCCCGAACAGCGTGACGCCGCCATCCGAGGTCTTCGCCTTGCCGCGCAGGCCTTCGAGTATCGAATAGGTGAAGACGCCGTGCCCGAGCTCCGGCAATTCGGCGGCGGTGTTGTTGGCCGCGGTCGCCGAAAACACGACGATGCGCGCGTCCTGCGCGTCCTTTTCCAGGCGCGGATTGAAGGCGTTGGCGGCATGGCAGGTGTCGAGCAGCATGAAGCGCATGCCCTTGGCCCGCTCGACCGATTTCTGGACGTCACCCCAGTCGACAAGCGAAGAGCGCTTCCAGCGGTCGGCATCCTGTTTGCGGCCATCGGTCGGGATGAAATAGTAATCCTCGTCGATGTTGATGCCATGGCCGGCGACGAAAACAATGGTGGTGTCGTGTTCGCCAGGCCTGTCGAGGAAATCGGCAAGCTGGTCGTCGATCGTGTGCGAGTCCGGCTCCATGATGTTGTCGGCGCTGGCGACGGTGTAGGTCTGTTGCGCCTTGTCGGGGCTTTCGTCGAGCGCCTCGCGGTTGACCAGAACCAGCGTCTCCATCGACGAGAACAAAGGTGCCGATTTCTGCGCAACCACCTTGAGGAACTCGGTGGCGTCGTCGACGGGGTAGCGCAAATCGCAGGCATGGCCGGAACAGGCGTCGGTCAGGAACGGATATTTGTCGACGCCGATCACCGCGACATAGAGCTTGCCCTTGGCCTCGGCCTTTTCAGTCTTCCTTGCCAGCGCCGTCACGCTGCGCTCGGTCAGATAGCCATAATCGTTGATGCCGGTGATGCGGATAGTGTTTTGACCATCCTCGACCGGCACCTCGACTGTTGTCTTGTTGCCGTCGACCGAGCGCGTCGCGATGTCGCCGACATTGCGGCTGTTCGACAGGATCGAGAAGCCGGCGGCATCGGCTCCGGCTTCCTTGGTGCCTGTGATTTCGACGGCGACATAACCGTCGCGGACCTTGCTCTGGTCGTCGGCGAGGCGAATGCCGAATTCCGGCGGCTTGCGCTGCAAGAGCTTCTGCAACTCGTTGTCGACGCCCGGCCGCATCTCCTGGACTGCCTGTTTGGCGCTGCGCAGGATGATGGCGCGGCGCACCATTTCCGGGCTCCAGAGGTATTTCTTCAACTGGCCGGCGCGGATGAAGCGGCCTTCATGGTCACGGTCCTGGTTGACGTGCCAGCCGATCAGCTTGTCTCCCTCGTCGGAGGAATAATAGTAGCCTTGCGGCATCCAGGCGATCCATTGTGAGCCGGCAAAGAACATCGACACGATCAGCTCGTGCGTCTTCAGGTTCCACAGCCTCACGGTCTGGTCGGCGCTGCCGGTGACCAGCAGGCCGGCTTTCTCCGAGGCGACCATGGCGTTGATTTCGCCGGTGTGGCCGGTGAATTCGCCGGAGACCCTAGCGGTCGCGGCCTTGTATTCCAGCAGCGTGCCGTCATTGCCGCCGGTGACCAGGCCAAGCCCGTTGTCGATCAGCGTGAAGGCGGAATGGGCAAAGCCGTTGGTGGCGTCGTTCTCGATCGAGCGCACCACCTTGCCGCCATTGGCGATCTCCAGCACCGCGTTCTCCAGCGCGTCCTTGCCGCCCACCGTGGCGTGCAGGGACCACTCGCCATCGCTCAGCGCGGCGCGGGCAAACGAGGCCGGCTCGGTCAGCGGCTGCGGGTCATCGAAGAACCGCTCGGTTGTGGGCAACTCCAGCCTCTTGTCCAATGCGCCCAATTGTTCCGGGCAAGCCACGCGCTCGGGGCAGGGGTTGGCGTTGCCCCAGGCGATGATGCCGTTTGCCGGATCGATGCCGATAGCGGTCACCGGTTCGCCCACTCCTTGGAGCAAGGCCTTGAGTTCGCCGGTCGCCGGGTCCCAGACTTGGATGGCGTTGCGGGTGCCGCCGGCCGTCGCCACCAGCGAGCCGCCGGCATTGGCGGCGCTGGCATAGACCGTGCCGTCATGGCCGCTGTAGTCGAGCAGCTTCTCGCCGCTGTCGGTGTTCCAGACGACGGAGCGGTGCTTGTCGGCGCAGCGATAGCCGCAGGAGGCGACCAGCCGCGATCCCTTGGCGAAGGTCAGCGAGCCGATGAGGAAATCCTGCTTGGGCATGGCGCGCACCAGCGTCCCGTCGGCCGCGCGCCAGAGCTGGACCTGGCCGCCCCTGCTGCCGGTGGCAAACAGGCTGCCGTCCTGCGAGATCGCCAGCGCCAGCACACTGACGTCCCGCAACGGCTCTGTGTCAGCGGGCAAGGCGATCTCGTCGCCCTTGGCGACATCCCACAACCGGATGCCATTGTCGGTCGTGGTCGCCGCCAGCCGGGTTCCCGCGGCGGCGAAAGCCAGCTTATCGATGTGCCAGGAATCGGCGTCGAGCTTCTTGTCCAGCGTCCAGCCCGTCGCTGATTTGTCGTCGAGCCGCCAGAGATAGACTATGCCGTCGCCGCCGCCGGCAGCCAGTATCTTGCCATCTGGAGAGAAGGCGAGGTCGTAGGTCGCGTAGTCGGCGGCCTTGAGAACGGCCTTCATCTTGCCGGTGGCGAAGTCGAACAGCCTGATGTCGCCATAGGGCGGCTTGTCGCCGAGACCGGCGCCGAAATAGCCGCCGGCGGCGATCGTCTTGCCGTCCGGCGAGACCGTGACCGCGAAGATCTTGCCGTCGCTGCCATTGCCGAGATAGCCGCGAATGGTGCGTAGCGTCACGCCGCTCTGCCAGTCCCAGATGCGGATGGTCTTGTCGTCGGATGCCGAGACAACGTCCTCGCCATCGGGGGTGAAGGCGAGGTCGGCAATCCGTGCGGTATGGCCTCCGGTGTCGAGGTCGAGATGGAAATCCGGGGCGTCCTCGGCGCGGGCGGCAGAGGACGTGATCAAGGCTCCAGCCATGGCCAGCCAGCGGCAGGCACGCATGAGGCGCAAGGTGATTCCGGGTTTCCCCATGGCTATTTGGCTTCGCCCGCTGGTTGCCCGTTGCCAACATAGGCCTCGATCGCCGTGGCAAAAGTCGGCGAACCCGCCTTGCGCTGCTTGTCGACATAGCCGGCAAAATAGCTCCAGAAGGAGACGGCGTAGTCGCGGAAATAGGCATCGGTCACCTTGCGTGAGCACAGGTCGCCGTCGACGCAGAAGGACAGCCGGTTGAGGAAATAGACAATGCGGTCGAAATTCTCGCTGAAGTCGGCGAGCGGCATGTCGCCGCCGGAGGCGCTCATCGCCTCGATGCCGATGCGCTGGCGGAACACCTGTTCCTCGGTCGGCGAAGGATTGGCGCTGAGCAGATTGTCGTATTTGGCGTTGAGGGCGGCAAGGCGATCCTTCAACGCCCGTTGTGCCTGCTGATAGTCCTTGGTTTCCCAGAGCTCGACCAGGGACATGGTCTGCTCGACGCGCTTCTGCTCCTGGTTCGCCAGGAATTGATAGACCGAGAATGCCAGGGTGAAGATGATGGCGAAACGCACCAGCATGCCCGACCAGGCATAGACCAGCATGCGCCAGTCGCGATCGGTGAAGGGATTGCTCTCCTTCTTGATCTCATGGCTGCTCGGCCAAGGAAAACCTTCGGTGGTTTCCGGCAGCGTCTCCTTCGCCGCCGGCGCCTTTGCGGGCGCGGCCACCGGTGTCTGCTTTGTCGTGCCCCCCGGCTTCTTCATTTGCAGCTGTCCAGTTCGATGGTGGCGGAGGGATCAAGCACCACGCCCGGCGCTTCAAGCTGCTTTTTCAGACATGCCAGCTGCGGGCGCGAAACAATGAACTGCATGTCCGGCTCCGCCAGCGCCTTGTTCGGCGACGGCAAGGCCTCGACCACGCCGCGCGAGGCGCAGCTCGAGAGGTCGACCACCACCGCGTCACTGCTGGTCTTGGCGAACTGGTCGTACTGATCGAGGAAGCACGTCGCCAGTTCCGAATTGATGACTACCTGCTTGGCGCAAAGGCCGCATGTGTCCTGCGCAGACGCGTTGACGATCAGCAACAGGCCGCCGGCAAGTCCGGCAACCGTCGTGCGCCAGGAGAAAAAAGACTTCTTCACAATCGATCCTATCTGCTTCGTCAGTCGCTGAACCCTTGGCCGCGGCTGGGGATGTTCTCATATCGCGCCGATCGCGCAAGAGCCTGATATACCAGGCCGTGCGGCCTTGGAGCCGGAGTTCAGGCGCGCGGCACCGTCTCCATCGGGAAGATCATCACCGCCCCCTTCGGGCCGCTCTTGTCGGCAAGCCGCATCACCGAGCGGGTCGGCGGCGCCATGCCGATATCGGCGAGCATGTCGGAGAAGCTGGCGGGGCCGAGGCCGCGCGTCATCGCCGCGACGCCGTCCTGCGCCAGGAAGCTCAAATCCTCCTTCTCGCTTTCCGGCGGCGCCTCGGTCAGCACCGCGATCATCCGTTCCATGCCGAAGCTGGTGTCGGTGAAGGCGAGCAGCCCTTCCTCCAGCGTGGCCTGCGGTGCCAGGCGTTCGGCGACGATGTGGGTGATCGAATAGTCGCTGCCGACATAGAGCACGTTGATGTCGACCAGCTGGTCCGAGCTGTTCTTGGCCAGCACATGCACCTCGTCGCCCGGCGAGACACGCGGCACCGCGGAAGCCTGCAGGGGCTCGAGACCATCCTTGTCGCGGCGCTTGACCTGGAACTGGACGTCGACATCCTCGGGCTTGTAGTCGGAGGCCGCCGCCAGACGCGACAGCCCGGTGGCGCGGAAGATGGTGCGCAAATTCCTGGTCGTGGCGTCGACCAGCTTCTGGCGGTCATCTGGATGGATAATGATCAGCGGCGGCTTGCTGCCGTCCTTCAGCGTCACGTCACCCGACGCCGGCAGGAACCACAGCGCCGGCTTGTCTGACGCGTCCTTGCCGGCGCCGGCAATGGCATTCTCGCGCATCACGGCAAAGCGCAGCTCGGCGCTCTTGCCCGGGTCGACCAGTTCGATGTTGAAGCCGGTTTCCTTGGCCGTGGCCAGTTCGTCGAGAACCGAATTGACGAGCTCGGCTTCTTTCTCCAGCCCCTTCGTCGCGGCCGGCCGAGCGACCGTGAGCCTGTAGTCGACGGCGATCTCCGCCACCCGCGCATAGGCGTTGGCAGGAATGTCGGCGAGTTTGAGTGCCGGCTTTTTCTCGAACTCGACCGACTTGACGCGGCTTTCCAGGTTCTTGGCCGACTGCACCTCGACGTAGCCGACCGCGTCGGATAGCGACGACAGCGCCGACGGCAGGATGGCAAGCTTGCTGCCAGGCGTGAGGCGATGCAGCAGGCCCGCGCCGATCGTCGCCTCGCCGTCCTTGACGACGATGGGCCACTGCATGACGGCGTCGGTCTTGTCGGTGCCGAAGACGCGGGCGTCGAGTTCGCCCTCGAACAGCGGCGTTGGCCGGGTGCGGCTGTCGGCTGAATATTGCTGCAGCACGGCCTGGCCGAGCTGGCGATAGGTAACGTTGGGGTTTTCGGCGAGCTTCGACAGGATGGTGAAGGTGAACAGGCCGAAGCGCGGCGCATCCGCCGTGCCCTTGGGCAGCGGCATCTCCGGCGTCGTCTCCACCGTCTGGGCCGCATAGAAGGCGACCAGCTTGCCCTTGGTGATGGGTTCGCCGCCGGTCGGCGTCAGGTTGAAGGCGGGCTTGCGCGCGCCATTCTCGTCGAGGCCGCGCGAGGCGCTTGCGACCGTGTCCTCATAGGCCTTGAGGGTCGCCGCCCTTGCAGCCTCGTCGCCGCCCACCAGGTCGGCGAATTCGACCTTGCGCTCCAGTTCGTCGTCGACTTCGACGGCGCGCGTCGCGGTGCCGGAATGGCAGCAGTCGAAGACCGCCCAGACAAAGGCGCCTTTGTTGCGGATCGCGTCGAGCGCGTCGCCGATCTCATTGTCGACCAGCGCGTTCGGCACGCCGGCATCGCGATTGATCCATTTCTCGATGTCGACGGGCAGGAAGATCTCGTCTAGCCCGTCGGTCTCGTCGCCCTTGACCCTTTCGGGCTGCTGGGCGCCGTGGCCGGACAGATGCAGATAGACGAAATCGTCGCGCTGAACCTTGGTGGCAAGGTCGGCGAGTGCCGCCTTGATCGCCGCATGGGTCGGCAAGCCTTTGGCACCGGGCACGTCCTTGGCGAGCAGCGTGACGTTTTCGGGCGCGAAGCGTACCGGGTCGGGTACGTTCTTCAGCAGGTATTCGTGCACCAGGCCGGCATCGTTCTTCGGCCCGATCAGCCAGTTCCTTTGCGGCAGGGCAGGATATTCGGTGCAGGCGACCAGCAGCGCGTGATAGGTGCGCGATGCCGCCAGCGCCCGGAACGAGAGCGTACCGGCCGCCACGAGCGCGGACGTGCCGACAAGCAGCGTCCGGCGTGTCAATTTGATCATATTGCTTCCCCAAGCCCGATCGAATTTCCCAAGCGAAACCACCCTCGTCGAGGATTTTGTCAGTATTTTGAACGTCGCTGCGCCATCAAGCCTGCCGTCGTCAAATGCGCCGGCACGTTATCGATCGGTCAGGGACAACAACAGAAGAGTAGCAAAGACGACGGTTCGTCGCTATCTGAATGGGATCAGGCGGTTTGCGCGGGCAAACAGCCTGGAGATGGCGCAGGACAAGTTGGAACCGGACCATGGCGGCAAGGGATGTGCTGACGAAGAACCAGTTGTGCGTGCTCGAGAAGCTCGAGACCGCCAGCGGACCGCTCAGCGCCTACACCTTGCTCGACCAGTTGCGCGAACGCGGTTTTCGCGCGCCGCTGCAGGTGTATCGCGCGCTCGACACGCTGGTGAAGTCCGGCTTCGTGCACCGGCTGGAAAGCATCAACTCCTTCGTTGCCTGCGCCGAGCCGCATGATCACAGCCATTCGATGACCGCCTTCGCCATCTGCGACACATGTGGGCAGGTGACCGAGATGTCGGACCATGATGTCGACCACCGGCTGAACGAATGGGTCCATTCGACCGGCTTCGCCGCCAAGAAGGCGGTCATAGAATTTCGCGGGACGTGCGCGAAGTGCCGGGCTGTGGCCGCTTAGGTCTTCTCTTCGTAGGATGACGAAGCGTTGGCGCTAATGCGCCTCATCCCAGTTGTTCGCGGCTCGCGCGTCGACATGGAGCGGCACCGACATTGAGACCGCCGGCATCGCCGCGTTTTCCATGACGTGGCGCACGACTGGGATCGTCGCTTCGACTTCGGCCTCGACCGTCTCGAAGATCAGCTCGTCGTGCACCTGCAGCAGCATGCGGGCCGACAGTTTCGCCTTGTCCAGCGCTTCCTCCATGCGCACCATGGCGCGGCGGATGATGTCGGCGGCGGTGCCTTGCAGGCGGGCGTTGATCGAGGCGCGCTCGTTGAACGCGCGCAGCGACGGGTTCGAGGACCGGATATCCGGGTAGTGGATGCGGCGGCCGAAGATGGTTTCGACAAAGCCATTCTCGCGGGCATAGGCCTTGGTCTCTTCGATGTAGTCGCGGATGCCGGGGAACCGCTCGAAGTATTTCTTGATGTAATTGCTCGCTTCCTCGCGCGGAATCGACAGCTGGTTGGCAAGGCCGAAGGCGGAAATGCCATAGATGATGCCGAAATTGATCGCCTTGGCGCGACGGCGGACTTCCGAAGGCATGCCCTGCACGGGGACATTGAACATTTCCGACGCGGTGATGGCGTGGATGTCGGCGCCGTCGGCGAAAGCCTGCCGCAGTTGCGGAATCTCGGCGACATGGGCGAGCACGCGCAGTTCGATCTGGCTGTAGTCGGCCGAGACCAGCCGGTTGCCCTTGTCGGCGATGAAGGCGGTCCTGATCTTGCGGCCTTCGGCGGTGCGCACCGGAATGTTCTGCAGGTTCGGGTCGGAGGACGACAGCCGGCCTGTCGTCGTCGCGGCCAGCGCGTAGGAGGTGTGCACGCGCCTGGTGTCGGGATGGATGAAGCCGGGCAGCGCATCGGTGTAGGTCGATTTCAGCTTGGTCAACTGGCGCCAGTCGACGATCTTGCGCGGCAGTTCGTGGCCTTCGGCGGCGAGGTCTTCCAAAAGCTGTGCCGAGGTCGACCATTGGCCGGTCTTGGTCTTGGAGCCGCCGGGCAGGCCCATACGGCCGAACAGGATATCGCCGAGTTGCTTGGGCGAGCCGATGTTGATGCGCTCGCCGATGAGCTGGTAGATCTCCTCTTCCAGCCGGGCGGCACCCTGCGCGAGTTCGCCGGAAAGCCTGGACAGGATCTGCCGGTCGACCGAAATGCCGCGCTGTTCCATGCGCGCCAGAACCGGCACCAGCGGCCGTTCCAGCCGCTCATAGACCGAGACCAGGCCCTTGGCGGCAAGCCGTGGCTTCAGCACCAGCCACAGACGCAACGTGATATCGGCGTCTTCGGCGGCGTGCGCCGTCGCCTTGTCGATGTCGACCTGGTCGAAACCGACCGAGCTCTTGCCGGAGCCGGTTATGTCCTTGAGCTGGAGCGGGGTATGGCCGAGCCATTTCTCGGCAAGCTGGTCCATGCCGTGACCGTGCGGGGTACCGGCATCGAGCACGTAGGAGATCAGCATGGTGTCGTCGAAGGGCGCGACATCGATGCCGTAACGGCTCATGATGACGAGATCGTATTTCAGGTTCTGCGCGATCTTGAGGACGGATTTGTCCTCGAGCAGCGGTTTCAGCACCGCCAGCGCCTCGCGGAGAGGTATCTGGTTTTCGAGCGCGCCGCCGCCGAGCAGGTCGCCATTGCCGCTCTTGTGGGCAAAGGGAATATAGCCGGCGCGGCCGGGCGCCGTGGCTATCGCCATGCCGATCAGTTCGGCCTGCATCGGATCGCCGGATGTCGCCCTGACGTCGAAGGCGGTGACGCCAGCCTCCCGCGCCTCGGCGACCCAGGCTTTCAAGGTCGCGATATCGCGAATGCAGAGATAGGCCGCCGTGTCGATCCTGCCGGTCACCGCGCGCTCCAGCCGCATGGCCGAGAGCAGGGAAGGGGTATCGCCTTGCTTGGCGGCGTCCGCCGTCGGTGTAGCGGTCGCCTCACCGTTGGCCTGGCCTGCCTCGGCACCGCTGCGGGCCACAACCGGCGCTCCGGCGCCGACATCGGGGCCGTGGGCATGGTCGGCGCGCTCGACGATCACCGCGACGGCCTGGACGTCGCTGGCCTCGGTGCTCGTGGCTTCCGCCACGCGGCGGGTCAGCGAGGTGAATTCCATGGTCTTCAAGAAGCCGATCAGCTTCGGCCCGTCCGGGGCATGCAGGACGAAGTCGTCCAGCCCCTCGGCCACCGGCACGTCGTTCTTCAGCGTCACCAGCTGGCGCGAGATCAGCGCCTTGTCGGTGTTGGCGATGATCGATTCGCGCCTCTTGTCCTGCTTGATCTCGCCGGCGCGGGCGAGCAGCCCGTCAAGGTCGCCAAATTGCTCCAGCAGTTGCGCCGCCGTCTTCGGGCCGATGCCGGGCACGCCGGGCACATTGTCGACGGAATCGCCGGTCAGCGCCTGCAGATCGACCATCTTCTCCGGCGGCACGCCCCATTTCTCGATGACCTCGGGAATGCCGATCTGGCGGTCCTTCATCGGGTCGTACATTCCGACCGTATCGCCGACCAGCTGCATCAGATCCTTGTCGGAGGAGATGATGGTGGTGTCGCCGCCGGCTTCGCGGGCCAGCCGGCAATAGGTGGCGATGAGATCGTCGGCCTCGAAGCCTTCCATCTCGATGCAAGGCAGGTTGAAGGCCTTGGTCGCCTGTCGGATCAGGCCGAATTGCGGGATCAGGTCTTCAGGCGGCGCCGAACGGTTGGCCTTGTATTCGGGGTAGAGGTCGTTGCGGAAAGTTTTCGAGGAATAGTCGAAGATGACCGCGAAATGCGTCGGCACAATGCCTACATCGGTGTTGCGGGCATCCTGCATCAGCTTCCACAGCATGTTGCAGAAACCGGAAACAGCACCGACAGGCAGGCCGTCGGATTTGCGCGTCAGCGGCGGCAGTGCGTGATAGGCCCGGAAGATGTAGCCCGAGCCGTCGATGAGGAAGAGATGATCGCCTTTTTTCATGCCGGCAGGGATAGCGCGGCGCGGTGGCTTGGTCCATGCCAAACACATCGCCAGATATCGGTTCCGTCAACACCCTGACAGATCGGGGGCGTGCAAGTCCGATCACGGGCACGTTACAAAAGTGTAACGTTGGTGCCCTTGAATCGCCACGTTCAGAGACCCAAATACATGTCATCGGCAGTTTTCGCCGAAGTCCGGAGCAAGGCCCGTCCCCCGCCTATCCCGGACAACTGCGGCAGCCTATCCCCCCTCTCCGGGCTGCCGCATCGTTTCGAGTATGAGGCCGCCGTGGTTCCCCCTCCACCACGGCGGTCTTTTTTTGGCCCGCGGCAGCGGACTTTTTTGGCCTGCGGCGGCCGACTGGCGCAGTGGTCCAACACTCCCGGGCTTTTCGTTTCGCCGCTCTGCCTTTACGGTTCCGGCACTGAATCGAAAGGCTTCACAAATGTCCGCAGTTTCCTCCGTCCTCGACCGTCTCGACCAGAATCTCGACCAGAGCCTGGAGCGCCTGTTCGGCCTGCTCAGGATCAAGTCGATCTCCACCGATCCGGCCTATGCCGCCGACTGCCGCAAGGCGGCGGAATGGCTGGTGGCGGAGCTGAAGCTGATCGGCTTCGATGCCAGCGTGCGCGACACGCCGGGCCACCCGATGGTGGTTGCGCATCATGAGGGGCCGGCAGGCGCCCCACATGTGCTGTTCTATGGCCATTACGACGTGCAGCCGGTCGACCCGATCGAATTGTGGGAAAACGATCCGTTCGCACCAGCGGTGAAGGAGGTTGGGCCTGACCACAAGGTGATCACCGGGCGTGGCTCTGCCGACGACAAGGGCCAGCTGATGACCTTCGTCGAGGCTTGCCGCGCCTGGAAGCAGGTGCATGGCAATTTGCCATGCCGCGTCACCATCCTGTTCGAAGGCGAGGAGGAGTCCGGCTCGCCTTCGCTGAAGCCGTTCCTCGAGGCCAATGCCGACGAGCTCAGTACAGATTTCGCGCTTGTCTGCGATACCGGCATGTGGGACCGCGAGACGCCGTCCATCTGCGTTTCGCTGCGCGGGATGGTTGGCGAAGAGGTGACGGTCAAGGCGGCTGACCGCGACCTGCATTCGGGGCTTTATGGAGGTGCCGCCGCCAATCCGATCCGTATTCTGGCCAAGGTGCTGGCTGACATCCACGACAAGGATGGCCACATCACCATTCCCGGCTTTTATGACGGTGTCGAGGAAACACCAACACAGGTGCTGAAGTCTTGGGAAAGTCTCGGCGAGACGGCCGAGACTTTTCTCGGCCCTGTCGGCTTGTCGATCCCTTCGGGCGAAAAAGGCCGCTCGGTGCTGGAACTGACCTGGGCACGGCCGACCGCCGAGTTCAACGGCATCATCGGCGGCTACACTGGAAAAGGCTTCAAGACGGTGATCGCGGCGGAAGCCTCGGCCAAGGTGTCGTTCCGCCTCGTTCACAAGCAGGATCCAAAGAAAATCCGCGCTGCCTTCCAGAAATTCGTCAAGGAGCGCATTCCGGCCGACTGTTCCGTCGAATTTCACCCGCATGGCGGCTCGCCGGCAATCCAGCTTTCCTATGACTCGCCGTTCCTGGCCAAGGCCAAGGACGCGCTGTCGGACGAATGGGAGAAACAGGCGGTCACGACCGGCAGTGGCGGATCAATCCCGGTTGTCGGCGATTTCCAGACCTATCTCGGTATCGAGTCCCTGCTGGTCGGCTTCGGCCTCGACGACGACCGCATCCACTCTCCCAACGAGAAATACGAGCTGTCGTCCTTCCACAAGGGCCAGCGCTCCTGGGCGCGCATTCTCGATGCGCTGACGCGCTGAGCGGCGGAAAGTCGTTTTCCTGTTGATTTTTCACCGGATCGCGGCGAGGACGGGGAACGCCGCGACCGGAGAAGACCATGGCCGACATCCGTTTCCACAAGCATGATTTGCCCGACCTTTCGCATTACAACGTCGGGGCGGTAGCCATCGACACCGAGACGCTGGGTCTGAACCCGCATCGCGACCGGTTGTGCGTGGTGCAGATATCGCCTGGCGACGGCAGCGCCGACGTCATCCAGATCGCACCGGGCCAGAAGAAGGCGCCGAACCTCGTCAGCCTGCTGAAGAACCGCAACGTGACGAAGCTGTTCCATTTCGGACGCTTCGACATTGCCGTGCTCTACAACGCCTTCGGGGTGATGCCCGAGCCGGTGTTCTGCACCAAGATCGCTTCGCGGCTGACCCGCACCTATACCGACAGGCACGGGTTGAAGGACATCTGCTTCGAGCTTCTCGGCGTCGGCCTGTCCAAGGCGCAGCAATCATCGGACTGGGCGGCCGAAACGCTGTCGCCCGAGCAGCTCGAATATGCCGCCTCCGACGTGCTCTATCTGCACCGGCTGCGGGATGTGCTGGCCGGGCGGCTGGCGCGCGAGGGGCGGACCAAGGAGGCCGATGCCTGCTTCCGCTTCCTGCCGACGAGGGCCAAGCTTGACCTGATGGGCTGGGACGAAGAGGATATCTTCGCGCACAGCTGACGACTTGAGAGCCTGCTGGCCGGTGGCCGACTGGAACCAGACGCTGACCGCCGCGTTTTGTCGGCGCAGTTCAACGGCTAAATGGGGGATAGGATGGCCGACCGAAAGCCGATATCGACAGCTCCGACCGATGGCTCCAAGGTCTCCATCATGTGGCAGGACGGCGACGGCGTCATCAACGAATCCATCGGGCAATACCGTGATGATGGCTGGTGGGTCTACACCGACAGCCACACGCAAAAGAAGGTCGAGCCGACCAGCTGGCGGCCCGCTTCCGGCGACGACGACGATCAATGAGCGCCGCTGGCGGGGCCAGCTGCTTTCGAATAGCCTGAAGCCGTTGATATCGGGGCCGATTCGGAGCCTTCCGCTCCGCGCTCGCCCCCTTGCTCGGAGGAAATCGGCATGGGCGTAGAAAGCCTTCTCGTCTTCATCATCATCGGTGCCATCGCCGGCTGGCTTGCCGGTCTCATCGTTTCCGGTTTCGGCTTCGGCCTGATCGGCAACATCATCGTCGGCATCGTCGGCGCGTTCATCGCCGGCTGGCTGTTGCCGCGGATCGGCTTCTCCATCGGCGGCGGCATCATTGCTTCCATCATCCACGCCACGATCGGCGCCATCATCCTTCTGGTGCTGGTCAAGGTACTGAAACGAGCCTGAGGCTCGAAACGACAAAGGGCGCGCCATGAAGCAGAATACGCTCTATCTCATCATTGGCGCGCTCGTCGTCGTGGTCATCGCGCTCGGCGTCTATGTCTACCGCGAGCAGACCAAGCCGAAGGGTGTCGAGCTCAAGATTGACGACAAGGGCATTTCGATCCAGCAGAATTGAGCCTGCCGTCGACCGGCGGCGCGGCGCCGGCCGTCCTGTGCGGCAGGCCAGTCCTGCGGAAGTCGGCCCGAAGGCCTTGATATCGACCGGTCGAACAGCATCGTGGCGGTGACCTGCGAGGACCAGACGCTGGCCCTTTTGGCGCTGTCGTCGATACTCGGAGGAGTTGAAAATTGCCGGCAGGACGGGGCCATTGCATCGGCGTAGTGCCGGACGAGCGATTGTCCCGGCATGGAATTAGAATGACGGATCGGCGCTCCGGCGCTATAATGTCGACACAGGGCGTTTGGGATCAACCAACCTATTGCTAGGAGGTTGTCATGAAACACCAAACACTAGACCAACTGCATGCAGTGGCCGAGGTCAACATACAGCCGGTGATGAGCCGAACCCAACGTCTGATGCGTTGGGCCGAGCTTCTTGAACGTGAGCCCAGCCGGCTCCTGACCGCGCTTGCCGGGACTGAATACCGTGCGCCGGCGGAACGCGATGTCATGCGAGGCGATGGCTCGCCGATAGCGGTTGCCTTCACAGACCCCATATTGCACGACGAGGGTCTGAAAGACGACAGCTATGGCGAAGCCAAGCGCTTCTTCGAGCTGACCGACCATCAACTGCACGAGATCGTCTGCTACTGCCATGTCGGCGAGGTCATGCAATCGTCGAGGGCAGCGCTCTCGGTTCGTGCGGCGATCGGCTGACGCGTGCCCACCAGGTGATCGCCTGGTGACGAGTGATTTGGGACGCGGTCGAACGCGAGGCTGCGACCATTTGCGATCGCGCCCCAACACGGAACATGTCCGCGACCGCCTGGGTCGCGGCGAGGAATGGCTGGGCCTTGGCGCCCGGACAAAATGCTAGGCGAGGATTGTTCCATCGCGGCGGGCGCGACCGTTTGCTGGCGCCAAAATCAGGGCTCGAATAGCGCGATCACTGCCGGACCCCAGGCATTTGATTATCAATCGCTTTGAATTTTTCCGACTTAACCCGCCCTTAAATCGCCGCATCTACTCTGCAACCGGAGCGCCATAGGCACCGGGGACAGCAAGCGCAGGCATGGCGAACCGCAAAGATAGCCGCATCGAGCCCAGTTTCGAGGGACCGCCACAGGCGCGATCCCAGCCGGGTCTTTCGGTGAGCGAGGAGGACCGCGTCGTGCCGAGCAACCGCAAAGCCTCCGCAAGGCGCAAATCGTCGAAGGGGAAATCGTCGCGCGGCGGGCGTGGCAGGAGCCGGCGCGGCCTGTTCGGCGTGCTCGGTCGCCTGTTCTACTGGTGCTTCGTGCTTGCCATCTGGGGCGGCATCGCGGTGGCGGGCGTCGTCGTCTATTACGGTGCCAAGATGCCGGCGGCCACCACCTGGTCGATCCCCGACCGCGCCCCCAACATCAAGATCGTCTCGGCCGATGGCCAGTTGCTCGCCAATCGCGGCATGAGTGGCGGCGAAGCCGTCGGCCTGCACGAAATGTCGCCTTACATTCCCGAAGCCGTCATCGCCATCGAGGACCGCCGGTTCTATTCGCATTTCGGCGTCGATCCGATCGGCCTGTCACGCGCCATGGTGACCAACCTCATCGGCGGGCATTTCTCGCAGGGCGGTTCGACGCTGACGCAGCAATTGGCCAAGAATCTGTTCCTGAAGCCTGACCGCACGCTGGAGCGCAAGGTGCAGGAGGTGCTGCTGGCGCTGTGGCTGGAGCACAAGCACACCAAGGACCAGATTCTCGAAATGTACCTCAACCGGGTCTATTTCGGCTCCGGCGCCTTTGGTGTCGAGGCGGCTTCGCGGCGTTATTTCGGCAAGAGCGCGCGTGACGTCACGCTCTCGGAAGCAGCGCTGCTTGCGGGCTTGCTGAAAGCGCCGTCGCGGCTGTCGCCGGCGCGCGACCCAAAGGCCGCGGAGGAGCGTTCGCAGCTCGTGCTCGCGGCCATGCGTGAAGAAGGCAAGATCAGCGACAAAGAGCTGAAGACAGCGCTCAGCGCGCCGGCGACGCGCGCGCCGTCCTACTGGACCGGCTCGGAAAACTATGTCGCCGACACGATCATGGAAGAACTGCCCGACCTGATCGGCGACGTGCGCGGCGACATCGTCATCGACTCCACCGTCGACCTGAACTTGCAGAAGCTCGCCGAGCAGTCGATCCGCCGGCTGATCGACGAAAGCGGCAAGAAGCTCAACGTCACCCAGGGCGCGCTGGTGTCGATCGACGATTCCGGCGCGGTGCGCGCCATGGTCGGCGGCTACGACTATTCGACCAGCCAGTTCGACCGCGCTTCGGAAGCGCGCCGGCAGCCGGGCTCGGCGTTCAAGCCGTTCGTTTATATGGCGGCACTGGAAGCCGGCCGCACGCCAGACAGCATCCGCAACGACGCGCCGATCAAGATCGGCAACTGGACGCCCGACAACTACGGCGGCAAGTATTTTGGCAAGGTCACGCTGGCGACGGCGCTGGCCAAGTCGCTGAACTCGGTCGCCGCGCAGCTGACCATGGAGGTCGGGCCGAACGCGGTGGTGGAAGCAGCGCACCGCATGGGCATCCAGTCCGAACTGCAGGCCAACACCTCGATCGCGCTCGGCACCTCGGAAGTGACGCCGCTGGAGCTGACCTCGGCCTATGTGCCGTTCGCCAATGGCGGCTACAAGCCCGATATCCACTTCATCCGCCGCATCACGACAACCGAGGGCAAAGTGCTCTACGACAGCAGTGGCGGCAGCGCGCCGCGTGTGGTGAAACCCGAGATCGTCGGCATGATGAATTCGATGATGACCGGAACCGTCGAGGTCGGCACGGCCAAGAAGGCGGCCTTCGCTTGGCCGTCGGCCGGCAAGACCGGCACCAGCCAGAATTCGCGCGATGCCTGGTTCGTCGGCTACACCGCCAATCTCACCACCGGTGTGTGGTTCGGCAATGATGACGGCACGGGGATGAAGAAGGTCACCGGTGGAGCGCTGCCGGCGCAGGCCTGGCACGAATTCATGGTCGCCGCACACGAGGGCGTGCCGGTGCGGCCGCTGCCCGGCACCTGGAAGTCGACGCCGGCCGACACGATCGTGCCCGACGACATACCTTCGGCCGACAACAACCAGCCAGCGCCGGTCCCGTCCGCGTCAGTTGGCCAGCAGGCGCCGTCGGCACAGCCGACCCAGGCGGCAGCGCCGGCCCGCGTGGCGCGGCCTGCCCAGACCGTCGATGCCGATGGCTTCAACATGCCGGCGGACGACGGCACCACCGCTTCGGTCGGCCATCCGGTGCCGCCGGGCAATGTTGGCGGTCCGCTGAAGAAGAGGAAGCAGACCTCGATCCTGGATATTCTGGGCGGCGGCTGAGGCGGACGCTCCGGCAGTTCGCAGCGGCGTCAATCCGCCTCTCGCCAGCGCCACGGTGTTCGGCTACACCTCCGGCCGGAGACCGCGACATGGCTGAACTCGACACCCGAAAAACCATCGTGCTGACCGGCGCCAGCCGCGGCATCGGCCATGCCACGGTCAAGCGCTTTTCACGCGAGGGCTGGCGCGTCATCACCTGTTCGCGCCAGGCTTTCGCCGAGGATTGCCCGTGGCCGGCCGGCCCGGAAGACCATATCAAGGTCGATCTTGCCGATCAGGAAGATGTCGGCATCGCCGTCTCGGAAATCCGCCATCGGCTCGAAGCACATGGCGGCCAGCTCAATGCGCTGGTCAACAATGCCGGCATTTCGCCCAAGCTCAAGGACGGCAACAGCCGCATGAACTCGATCGACACGCCGATGCATGTCTGGCGCGACGTGTTCCAGGTCAATTTCTTCGCGCCAATCATGCTGGCGCGCGGCCTGTTCAAGGAGCTGGCGACGGCCAAGGGCTCGATCGTCAACGTCACCTCGATCGCCGGCACCCGCGTGCATCCCTTCGCCGGCACCGCCTATGCGACATCGAAGGCGGCTCTCGGCTCGCTGACGCGCGAGATGGCGCATGACTTTGGTCCGCATGGCATCCGGGTCAACGCCATCGCGCCAGGCGAAATCGACACGGCGATCCTGTCGCCGGGCACGGAAAAGATCGTCGAGACGATCCCGCTCAGGCGCCTCGGTACCACCGCCGAGGTCGCCGACATCATCTTCTTCCTGTGCTCGCAGCAGGCCTCCTATGTGACCGGCTCGGAAATCCACATCAACGGCGGCCAGCACGTGTGAGTGAGGACTTCGGCGGGGGTTGCTCATCCGGCGACCGTGAGAACAGCCTTGCCGCTGAAGCTGCGCTGCCGCAGGGCGTCCAGGGCCTGGGCGATGTCCGTCCATGGCACGGTCAAGGCGACGCGGGTTTCCAGCCGGCCGGCCGCGACCAGGGCGAGCAGCGCGGCAATGTCGGCGCCAATGCCTGAGCCGGACGTGTAGTAGGCGAAGGTCTGAAGCCTCGCTCCCTCATGGCCCGGAACGAACTGGCGGAAGCCAATGGGCGTGAGCTCGCCACTGCTTGAACCGAACATGACGATGGTCCCGCCGGGCGCGACGCGTTCGATCGCGCGGGCGAGGCTTTCGCCGCCGACCGACTCGGTGATCAGCGAAAATGGTCCCTCGGCCAGCTCGATCGCCTCGACCACCTGCTCGGCTCCGAGATCGCGGAGATCCCCGGCATGCCGGGCGGCGGCGACCGCGGTCACCAAGGCACCTTGTTCGCGGGCGATCTGGATCTGGAAACGGCCGACTGCGCCGCTCGCGCCGGTGATCAGCACCTTTTGGCCGGCCAGGTCACCGCCATGGCGCAACGTCCTCATCGCCGTCGTGCCCGCCACGGGGAGCGTGGCGGCGGAAACGAAGCCGACCTCATCCGGCAGGACGGCGAGACGGGCGGTCGGAACGGCGACGCGTTCGGCCCAGCCGGCCTCGTCGACCAAAGCCACGACCCGCGCGCCCTGGGCTGGCCCGGAGCCATCCGCTGCCGCCCGCTCGACGATCCCGACAATGTCCTGGCCGGGTATCCAGCCGTCCGCACGTATGGTGAGCAGGCGCAGTTCGCCGCGGTTCAACGAGGTTGCGCGGACGGCGACCAGAGCCTCGTTCGCGCAAGGCTGTGGCTCGTCCACCTCGGCGAGTTTCAGTCTGACGGCATTGTCGGAAGAGATGGTGAGCGCGAGCATGGAGTACACCTTGGCAATTGGCGAGAACGGCTCGAGCCTACCGATTTATGCTGACGAATAATCTAGATATAAAGGCAATTCATCGCTAAAATCTGTCAATCATGAGACAGCCGCTCCGTTACCCATGGCTCGATTTCGACGTCGATGACATCGTTGCTCCGGCGATTGCCGTGCGCGTCGACGTCACCGAGACCAAGGCCGAGGTGTCGCAGCATTGGCACCGCAAAGGGCAACTCGTCTTCGCTCTCAGCGGCGGCGTCACCTGCCGCGTTCCCAGCGGCCTCTGGATGGTGCCGCCGCATTGCGGCGTGTGGGTGCCGAGCCGCATGCAGCACAGCAACATCGCGACGGCCAATGCGCGGATTTTCTTCGTCTACATCGAGCCGGGCGCGGCTGCGCTGCCGGATCGGTGCTGCACGCTTTCGATCTCGCCGCTGCTGCGCGAGCTTATCATCGAACTGTCGAACTGCGCGCCTGATGACGCGCGGTGCGCTTTCCTGGGAAGCGTCCTGCTTGCCGAACTGCCTGATATGCCTCTCCAGCAATTGCATCTGCCGTTCTCCTCCGAGCCGCGCCTGAAGCGGATCGCCGAATTGCTGGCGAACGATCCTGCCGACCGCAGCACGTTGGCCGAATGGGGAAAACGCGTGGCGCTCAGCGAGAGCAGTCTTGCTCGTCTCGTCGTCAAGGAAACCGGCTTGAGCTTCGGCCGCTGGCGCCAGCAATTGCACTTGATCGTTGCGATAAGGGAACTGGCTTCGGGTGCCACCGTTCAGCGGGTTTCGGGTGATCTCGGCTATGAGTCCGTCACGGCCTTCATCACCATGTTCAAGAAGGCGCTCGGCAAGCCTCCCGCGCAATATCTCAGCAGCATCGCACGCAATGGCGGTTCTGCCTTCGTGGCGTGATCACGCGGCGGACGGTTCGGTCGCAGATGGCTTGTGACCGAGCACCTCCTCGACGATGCCGCGCGCGATTTCGCGCTCGCCCATGATCACCGTGTCGGCGCCGAGCCCCTTGAGATGCTCGACCTCGGCATCGGAATGGGCGCGGGCGACGACGTTGATGCCGGGATTGGCGGTGCGCGCCCTGAGCACGATCTGGCCGGCTTCGAACGCATTGGGGATGGCGAGGATCAGCCGGCTGGCGCCTTCGGGATTGGCGGCGGCGAACACTTCGGCGTTGGCGGCATTGCCGGCGACGCTCTCGACGCCATCGGCCTTCAGCTTGGCCAGTGTCTTGTCTGCGTCCTCGATGACGAGGAAGGGCAGCGCTGCTTCTTTCAGCGCCGCGCCGACAAGGCCGCCGACACGGCCATAACCGATCAGGATGGCATGGCCTGTAAGCGCCGTCTTCGGCGGCGGGCCGTCTTCCTTTCTGGCTGTTGCGGCGACCGAGGCGACCTGGCCCGGTTCGGTCGCCGGACCGACCGGCTTGGCGTCGGCCGGCGGCGCCGTCCTGGCGGCACGGGCCTCCAGCCATGGCTTCATCCAGTCGATGACCAGGAACATCAGTGGGTTGAGCACGATCGACAAGATGGCGCCGGCCAGGATCAGGTCGCGGCCCTGTTCTGGCAGAAGTTTCAGCCCGACGCCGAGTTCGGCCAGGATGAAGGAGAATTCGCCGATCTGGGCAAGGCTGGCCGAAATCATGAGGGCGGTCGCCAGGGGATAGCCGAAGGCGACGACGATGACGAACGCCGCCAGCGACTTGCCGATGACGATGATGGCCAGTGTCGCCAGGATCGGCAGGCCGTTGCTGAGCAGGCTGAACGGGTCGAACAGCATGCCGACCGAGACGAAGAACAGCACCGAGAAGGCGTCGCGCAGCGGCAGCGATTCTTCGGCCGCGCGATGGCTAAGCTCGGATTCGCTCATGATCATGCCGGCGAAGAAGGCGCCGAGCGCCAGCGAGACGCCGAACAGTTTCGCCGCGCCGAAGGCGACGCCGAGCGCAATGGCGAGCACTGAGAGACGAAACAGTTCGCGTGACCCGGTATGGGCGACGTAGTGCAGAATCCACGGAATGACCCGGCGGCCGACCACCAGCATGACGACGACGAAGGCGGCGACCTTGGCGAGCGTGATGCCGACGACGCCCCAGATGCCGTAGCTGGCCGGCAGCGACAGCAGGCCGCTCGAATGCACATCCGCCTGTTCCTGGCCACCCAGCACGCCGGCAAGGGCTGGCAGCAGCACCAGCGCCAGCACCATGGCCAGATCCTCGACGATCAGCCAGCCGACGGCGATGCGGCCGCGTTCGGTCTCGATCAGCCGGCGTTCCTGAAGCGCGCGCAGCAGCACCACGGTCGAGGCGACCGACAGTGCCAGGCCGAACACCAGCCCGGCGCCCATCGACCAGCCGAGCATCCAGGACAGTCCGGCGCCGAGTGCCGTGGCAAAGCCGATCTGGACGATGGCGCCGGGCACGGCGATGGCGCGGACCGACAGCAGGTCCTTCAGCGAGAAATGCAGGCCGACGCCGAACATCAAGAGGATGACGCCGATTTCGGCCAGTTCGTTGGCCAGGCCGGCATCGGCGACGAAACCGGGCGTATTCGGCCCGACCAGGACGCCGGCTACGAGATAGCCGACCAGCGGCGGAATGCGGAAACGGTTGGCGAGAGCCCCGAAGACGAAAGCCAGCCCCAGACCGGCGACGATGGTGGCGATAAGGGGCGTGTCATGCGGCATTGTCTATGGAGCGCCTTTCAAGTTTGCGATGTCGGATGTGCGCCGCCCTGAGCCGCCGCCTGTTTTGCAATATGGTGGAAGGGGTGACGGTGATGCAACCCGCAGGGTGCGAAAATCGACGGTGCGGCGGCAAAATGCTCGACCGGCGGCAGAGAGGCCGCCGGTCCGTTTCGCGCTCACTGTGGCATTGGCTTTGGGATCCATCGCCTGCGGTCAGGCTGCCTGCAGCATGGCCTCGATCTCGGAGATGGCGTGGTTGGTCATGGTTTTTGGAATTTCAGCCGTCACCTTGTCACCGACCGCCTTGTGCAGCTTCTTGCGCATGGCGCCGAGCATCACCGGCGGGGCGACAAGCACGATGCTGTCGAACTCACCACCATGGGCGAGTTTGTACAGGCGGGCCGCGATCTCTTCCGCGAAGCGTTCCTTGCCGATACGGTGCCAGTCGGTATCCTCGACAGCGCTGCGGTGCACGGACGGGCCGTCATTATAACGGCCGGGGCTGTCGCTTCCCTGTTCACGGGTGGGCGGGTTCTCCTGTTCCATCACCTGCACGACTTCGAGATTTGGAAACTTGTTGTCGCCGGCATTCTTGAGCAAGAGCACTTTTTCACCGTCGGCCACCAGGACCCAGATGCCGTGCCTCAGTTTGATTGTGTCCATGAAAGCGCTCCTTTTTGATGAATGGCTACGCTGCGGAACGCGTATCAACCCGGCAACGTTCCAACCCCTCTCCCGCAAAGCGACGGCGGCGCCGCCGGCGGTTGAACGGGCGATCGGTAAGCGGGCGACATTAATCTACTGAATTGGTAGAAATTAGAAAAAACTGTTTTGCCAGATAGGGGGCAGGTGGCTAAAAAGACCTGAAATCAAGGCTCGCTTCAGCGGCTTGAATCCGCCCAAACCCCGGATGTGGAATATTTTTCTCCTGCCTTTCGCAGTTGCGAAAAAGCGATTGCCTGCCATCACAGGATGCGCGAGTGCTTTGCTTCTGGTTTTTCGCGCCCGGGCGTAAAACTGCGACACTGTTCCCGGATTGCTTTTCCCATGCCGCAGGCCAATGCCAAGCTCAATGCCTTCCCCGTCTTCGTGCGGGTCGAGGGCGAAGCCGTGGCCATTGTCGGCGGTGGCGACGAAGCCCTGGCCAAGGCGCGGTTGATCGGACAGTCGAGCGCGGTGCTGCGCATCATCGCTCAAAATGCCGAGCCGGAGCTGCTTGCCTTCATCGCTCAGTCCGGCGCCAGCCATGTCGCGGCAGCTTATGACGCCTCGCGGCTGGAAGGCGCGGTCATGGTGTTTGCCGCCAGCGGCGATGAGACGCTCGACCGCCGCGTCGCGGCGGACGCGCGCGAGCTGGGCATTCCGGTCAATGCCGTCGACCGGCCGGAACTCTGCGACTTCTTCACCCCGGCGCTGGTCAACCGCGCGCCGGTCGCCATTGCCATCGGAACCGAAGGTGCCGGCCCGGTGCTGGCCCAGATGCTGCGGGGCCGCATCGATCAGATGCTGTCGCCATCGCTCGGTTCGCTGGCGACGCTCGCCGCTTCGCTGCGTGGGGCAGCCGAGAAATTGCTGCCGAAAGGCAATGCCCGCCGCCGCTTCTGGAACAGTTTTTTCCAAGGTGCACCTGCCCATGCCGTGGAAGCCGGCCAGCTGTCGCAGGCGCATGACGCTGCCGTCGATCTGCTGTTGTCGAACGCACCCGCTTCGGGCCACATCGCGTTGGTTGGCGCTGGTCCGGGCGCCGAGGATCTGCTGACGTTGCGTGCGCATCGCCTGCTGATGGAAGCCGACGTCATCGTCCATGACGCGCTGGTGCCGGAGGCGGTCGTCGCCATGGGCCGCCGCGATGCCGAGCGTCTGCCGGTTGGCAAACGCAAGGGCTGCCACAGCAAGAGCCAGGCCGAAATCAACGCGCTGCTGGTGGAGCTTGGTCAGCAGGGCAAGCGCGTGGTGCGGCTGAAGTCGGGCGATCCGCTGGTGTTCGGCCGCGCCGGCGAGGAAATGGCGGCACTGCGTGATGCCGGTATCGCCTATGAGGTGGTTCCGGGCGTCACCGCGGCCTTTGCCGCGGCGGCCGATTTCGAACTGCCGCTGACCTTGCGCGGCGTCTCCTCATCCATGGTGTTCACCACCGGCCACGACCTCAAGGGCAATTCATTGCCCGACTGGGCCAAGCTCGCGATTTCCGGCGCCACCGTCGCCGTCTATATGGGCCGCTCGGTGGCGGCCGAAGTCGCCGGCCGACTGATCGAAGCAGGCCTGTCGCCGGACACGGCGGTGGCCGTGGTCGAGAATGCCAGCCTGGCCAACCGGCGCCGTTTCCACGGCACGCTGGCTGACCTGCCGTCGCTGGAAGCGCGTGGCGATCTTTCCGGGCCGGTCATGACCATTATCGGCGATGCTGTCGCCGGCGCCAATTTTGAACGGTCCGAGCCGCTTGCGGCACATAGGAATGAAGGCGCGGCCAAAGCCGCCGCAGAGAGAGTTCAGCCATGAAGATACTGACCGCCAACCGCCTGACGGATGGCATCGCCGTCTGGTACACCGATGGCGGCTGGGTTGAGACGGTGGGCCAGGCCGATCTTGCCCATGACAAGGCGGCCGAGGATCGCCTTGAGGCGATCGGCGCCAAGGCCTATGCCGACAATGAAGTGGTCGACGTCAATCTGATCGACGCGGAAGTCGTCGACGGTGTCGTCGAGCCGGTGCGGCTGCGTGAAAAGATCCGCGCCGCCGGCCCGACCATCCGCGGCGATCTCGGCAAGCAGGCCGAGCGGGCGGCGTAGCCAGGTTTTGAGTGAAACGGGCGGACGCGCCCTGAAAGACGAAGCATGTACCGTTACGATGAGTTCGACCACGATTTTGTCCAGGCCCGCGTCGCCGAGTTCAGCGACCAGGTCCAGCGCCGGCTGTCCGGCGAGATATCGGAGGACCAGTTCCGGCCGCTGAGGCTGATGAACGGCGTCTATTTGCAGCTGCACGCCTATATGCTGCGCATCGCGGTGCCCTACGGCACGCTGAACGGCAAGCAGCTGCGCATGCTCGGCCATATCGCCCGCAAATACGACAAGGGCTACGGCCATTTCACCACGCGCCAGAACATCCAGTTCAACTGGCCGGCGCTGTCGGACATTCCGGCGATCCTGGCCGATCTGGCAAGTGTGGAGATGCACGCCATCCAGACCAGCGGCAACTGCATCCGCAACGTCACCGCCGACCACTTTGCCGGTGCCGCCGCCGACGAGGTCGCCGATCCGCGTCCCTATGCGGAGATCCTGCGGCAATGGTCCTCGGTGCATCCGGAATTCTCGTTCCTGCCCAGGAAATTCAAGATCGCGGTGACCGGGGCAGAGCGCGACCGCGCTGCTATCCAGACGCACGATATCGGCCTGCACCTGAAGAAGAACGCCGCGGGCGAGCTTGGCTTTGCCGTCTATGTCGGCGGCGGCCAGGGCCGTACGCCGATGGTGGCACGAAAGATCCGCGATTTCCTGCCGGAAGCCGATCTTCTGTCCTACTGCACGGCGATCCTGCGCGTTTACAACCTCTATGGCCGCCGCGACAACAAGTACAAGGCGCGCATCAAGATCCTGGTGCACGAGACCGGCGTCGAGGAAATCACCCGCCAGGTCGAGGCCGAGTGGCAGGAATTGAAGGACGCCGAGCTGAGGCTGCCGGATGCCGATATCCGGGCCATCCAAGCCTATTTCGCGCCGCCGGCGCTCACTGATCGGCCGGAAGGCGACCAGGCGGTCAAGCTGGCGCGTCTCGATTCCAAAGGCTTCTCGGAGTGGCTCGACCAGAATGTGGTGACGCATCGCCATCCCGACTACGCGGCGGTGACGATTTCGCTCAAGGGCATCGGCGAGGTGCCGGGCGATGCTTCCGACAGCCAGATGGAGGCGGTCGCCGACATCGCCGAGACATACGCTTTCGACGAGCTGCGTGTCAGCCATGAGCAGAACTTGATCCTGCCGCATGTGGCGCGCGCCGACCTCAAGGCGGTCTATGACGCGCTGGTCGATATCGGGCTGGCGACGGCCAACTCCAATTTGATATCGGACATCATCTCGTGCCCCGGCCTCGACTATTGCGCGCTGGCCACCGCACGCTCGATCCCGATCGCGCAGGAAATCTCGCAACGCTTCGCCTCGCTGGAGCGGCAGCGCGAGATCGGCGAACTGAAGCTGAAGATCTCCGGCTGCATCAATGCCTGCGGCCATCACCATGTCGGCCATATCGGCATCCTCGGCGTCGAGAAAAAGGGCTCCGAGCTCTATCAGGTGACGCTGGGCGGTTCGGCCGACGAGAACACCTCGGTCGGCGAAATCATCGGCCGCGGCTTCTCGTCGGAAGAGATCACCGACGCCATCGAGCAGATCGTCGAGACCTATCTCGGCCTTCGACTCAACCCTCAAGAAAAATTCATCGACGCCTACCGCCGTGTCGGTCCCGCGCCGTTCAAGGAGGCGCTCTATGCTGGCGAAACCAAGGCCGCTTGACCACATCGCCGATGCCGATGACGGCGTCGCCGCCAAGGCGGCGGGATTTGACGCGCTCTATGGCCATCTGAAGCCGATCGAGATCATCGAGCGCTCGGCCCGCGAACTGTTTCACGACGAGATCGCTGCCGTGTCGTCCTTCGGTGCGGATTCGGCGGTGCTGCTGCACATGATCGCGGAGATCGACCGCACGCTGCCGGTCATCTTCCTCGACACCGGCAAGCATTTCGAGGAGACGCTCGGCTATCGCGACGCGCTTGTCGCCGATTTCGGCCTGACCAACATCCAGGTCATCAAACCCGAGGAAGCGGCGCTCGCGCGGATCGATCCGACGGGCAATTTGCACCAAAGCAACACCGATGCCTGCTGCGACGTGCGCAAGGTAGAGCCGCTGGCGCGTGGCGTGGCGCCGTTTCGTGCCTGGTTCACCGGCCGCAAGCGCTTCCAGGCCTCGACACGGGCAGCGCTGCCGGTGTTCGAGGCGGTCGGCGCGCGCATCCGCATCAATCCGCTGGCGCACTGGACGACATCGGACCAGGCCGACTACATGCGGGCGCACGCGCTGCGCGAGAATCCGCTGGTCGCCTATGGCTATCTGTCGATCGGCTGTTTCCCCTGCACGCAACCGGTGCAGCCGGGCGAGGATGCGCGCAGCGGCCGCTGGGCCGGTCATGCCAAGACCGAGTGCGGCATTCACCTGTCGGGGCTGGAAGTGTCGCTGACCGACGCATCACTATAGGATGTGCTGATATTCAGGTGAGGCTGGCCTGCAAACGGCAGCTTCCTGCGCTTCCGGTGCTCACGTACTTCAAGTACGCTCCGCTCCGGTTCTCGGAAGCCGCCATTTTAGGCGCAGCCTGACCTGAATCTCAACACATCCTTGGCTCGTTTGAATATTTAGGAATTTTGATGACCGAAACGACGACACCGGAGACCCGGCTCTGGACCCCGCAGGGTTTTCGCGAGGACGAGTGGGCTCATGCCGAAAGTGCCGACGCGCTGTCCGGCAATGGCCGCTTCATCCTGCCGCTGCAGGCGTTCCTCGACCTTGATCCGGAGGTGCGCCGGTCCGCCAAAGAGCGGCTCGGCGTGGTGCTGCAGCCCGGAGATCAACTCGAGAAGATAGCCGACCTTCTCGACCAGCTGTCGCTGGTGGCGCTGGTCTTCCCGGCCTTCAGCGATGGGCGCTCCTTCTCCAAGGCCGGACTGCTGCGCAGCCGCTACCACTTCGAGGGTGCCGTTCGCGCCACCGGCCAGGTGCTGGTCGATCCGTTACCGCACATGCTGCGTCTCGGCTTCGACGAGTTCGAGATTTCCAACCCGGTGCTGCTGAAGCGCCTGGAAGAGGACCGCACCGGCGGCTTGGGGCTTTACTATCAGCCAGCCGCCGTGCCGGAGCCTAAGGGCCCGAAGTATTCCTGGCGGCGCGTTCGCAGCTGACGTTGGGGTAATTCCACCCATCTTTACATAGGCCGAAATCGAGCCTTCTCTTGGTCATCCGGACGGAAACATCCGCCGGGTACGAGGGAGGAAGTCATGGATTTCGACTATGTCATCGCCGGTGGCGGGTCCGCCGGCTGCACGCTTGCCGCGCGGCTGTCCGAAGATCCATCGAAAACGGTCTGCCTGATCGAAGCCGGCGGCGCGGGCAGCAACCTGCTTATCCGCGCGCCGGCAGGCATCATCGCACTGTTGCCGGGTCGGCCGAAGATCAACAACTGGGCGTTCGAGACTGTGCCGCAGCAGGGTCTTGGCGGCCGCAAGGGCTACCAGCCGCGCGGCAAGGCGCTGGGCGGATCCAGCGCCATCAACGCCATGCTCTACACGCGCGGGCACCGCGGCGACTATGACGAATGGGCCGATCTCGGCTGCGACGGCTGGTCATGGGACGAGGTGCTGCCCTATTTCCGGCGGGCGGAAGGCAATCAACGCGGCGCCGATGCCCTGCATGGCGGTGACGGGCCGCTGCGGGTTGCCGAGCAGCAAGAGCCACGTCCGCTCTCCCGGGCCTTTGTCGAGGCCTGCGGCGAAAACCAGATCCGCCGCAACGATGATTTCAACGGCGTCGAACAGGAGGGTGCCGGGCTTTATCAGGTGACGCAATTCTGGGGCGAACGCCGCAATGGCGAGCGCTGCTCGGCGGCCGCTGCCTATCTGCAACCGGCCATGAACAGGTCGAACCTTACCGTCATCACCGGAGCGCATGCCACGGCGGTCATCCTCGATGGCAAGCGCGCCACCGGCGTGCGGTATCGCGCGGGGAAGGGCGAAGCCGTCGCGAAAGCCAGGCGCGAGGTGATCGTCTGTGGTGGCGCCTTCGGTTCGCCTCAGCTCCTGTTGCTGTCAGGCATTGGCCCGGCTGCCGAGCTCGCCGTGCATGGCATTCCGGTCAGGCATGAACTGCCCGGTGTTGGCAAGAACCTGCAAGATCACCTCGATTTCATCATGGGCTGGACGTCTAGGGATGCCGACATGATGGGCATCGGCCTGCGCGGCCTACCTGGCCTGCTGCGGCACATGCTGCGCTGGCGGAAAGATGGCGGCGGCATGATCGCCACGCCCTATGCCGAAGGCGGTGCCTTCCTCAAATCCGATCCGGCGATCGAACGGCCCGACCTGCAACTGCATTTCTGCATCGCGATCGTGGATGATCATGGCCGGAAGCTGCATATGGGATATGGCTTTTCCTGCCATGTATGCGTGCTGCGGCCGCATTCGCGCGGCGAGGTCGGGTTGTCGACTCATGATCCCATGGCACCGCCGCGCATCGATCCGCGCTTTCTTTCGGACGAACGCGATGCCGGGCTTTTGCTCAAGGGGGTCAGGATGATGCGCGGTATCCTGGAGGCGCCGGCGCTGGCCAGATATCGCCACAAGGAGATCTACACCGCCGGTGTTTCGAGCGACGCGGAACTGATGTCCCACATCCGTGCCCGCGCCGACACTATCTATCACCCGGCCGGCACCTGCAAAATGGGCGTCGACGAGCTGGCGGTGGTCGATCCGCAACTGCGGGTGCACGGGCTCAAGGCCTTGCGGGTCGTCGACGCCTCGGTGATGCCTACGCTGATCGGCGGCAACACCAACGCTCCGACCATCATGATTGCCGAGAAGGCGGCGGACATGATCAAGGCGGCGGCCTGACTGCGGCTCTGGTCGAACCAGCGAAGCTATTTTCGTCTGCCGAGAAGCGCCTTCTGTCGAGAAGGCGGAAAACTGGTCATACCAATTTGGCGATTTGCGCTTTCCCTTTGACCCTGCTGTCCTTAGGATAGGCAATATTATTTCACGACCCGAAATAAATATGGCCGCAAGGGAGGAACCGAGAATGGCTGGCAAGAAGATATTGATGCTCGTTGGCGAGTTCAGCGAGGAGTATGAGATTTTCGTCTTTGAACAGGCCATGCATGCCGTCGGCCACACCGTGCATGTCGTCTGCCCGGACAAGAAGGCCGGCGATGTCCTCAAGACATCTCTGCACGACTTTGAAGGCCACCAGACCTACACGGAAAAGCTCGGCCACGACTACATCCTCAACAAGACGTTTTCCGAGGTGGACCCGGCCAAGTATGACGCCGTCTACGCGGCGGGCGGGCGCGGTCCCGAATACATCCGCATCGACAAGCGGGTGCAGGCGCTGGTGCGGCATTTCCACGAGGCCGGCAAGCCGATCTTCACCATCTGCCATGGCGTGCAGATCCTGATCGCGGTCGATGGTGTCGTGCGGGGCAGGGAAGTGGCGGCACTCCACTATTGCGAGCCGGAAGTGACGTTGGCCGGCGGCATCTACATCGACGTCGCGCCGACCGGCGCCCATGTCGATGGCAATCTGGTGTCAGCCAAGGGCTGGCCGGGCCTGTCCAACTTCATCCGTGAGTGCCTGAAGGTGCTTGGCACCGAAATCCGGCATGGCGAGATCCTGATGCGCGAAGAGCGCCAAGCCGCCTGAACAGGGTTTGCTTCCGCCGCCGCGCCACGGCGCGGCGGTCGTCTTTCTAGGGCGTTTCCCCGTTTCACGGAAACGGCGAACCGCTCTAACTCTATGTTTTGACGCAGTTCCCAAGGGAAAGCGCCATGCGCTTCTCCCGGGAAACCGCTCACACTTTTCCTGGAATTGCTCTACATCGTCGCCCGTGCCTCGCGGAACGACACCAGCTTGCGGCGGTTCTCGTCCCACAATGCCAGTTTGACGCAGCGCAGGCTGTCGAGCAGCGTGACGCGACCGATGCCGCGCAGTTCCGGATAATCGCGCAGCACTTCCTGCAGCCGGTAGCCCGGCACCTTGGCGGAGAGGTGGTGGACATGATGGACGCCGATATTGCCGGTGAACCAGTTCAGCACCGGCGGCAGGTCGTAATAGGACGAGCCGTGCAAGGCGGCATGCTGGAACTCCCAGTCGTCATCCTTTGCCCACTCCGTCTCCTCGAACTGGTGCTGGACGTAGAACAGCCAGATGCCTGCCGAGCCGGCGAGAATGACGATCGGCAGATGGACGACCAGGAACGCACCGGGACCGACGGTCCAGATAAGCAGGGCCGCCGCAAGCGCGATGGCGAGATTGGTGGTCATCGACGACACCCACGGCGTCAGGCCGCCGCGCATCATGCCGATGGGCAGCCTTTGCGAGAAGATGAACAGCCAGATCGGCCCAAGCCCAAACATCACCAGCGGATGGCGATAGAGCCGATAGGCGAGGCGCCCGCGCCAGGACAATTGCCGGTATTCGGCAACGGTCAGCGTCGTGATGTCGCCCATGCCGCGCTCGTCGAGATTGCCGGCGCTGGCATGATGTGTCGCGTGGGCGCGCCGCCAGCAATCGTAGGGCGTCAGCGTCAGGACGCCGAGCGCGCGGCCGATCCAGTCGTCGGCATAGCGGTTGGCGAAGAAGGAGCCATGGCCGCAATCATGCTGGATCATGAAGATGCGCACCAGGAACCCGGCGGCCGGGAGGATCAGGATCAGCCCCCACCAATGGCCATAGGCATAGGCGGCCGAGGAGAGCGCCCACAGCGTGGCAAAGGGAATGAGGGTGATGGCGAGTTCGACGGCGCTGCGTCGCCGGTCCGGCTTCTTGTAGCGCGCCAAGATCTTCAACCAGGCACGCTTGCTATTGGCGGCCGCATCGGGGGAAATCATGTTCATCAGGAAGCATAGGCGCGGCATGTGGCTACCGCAAGGCAGCCATCACGCAAAATTACTGTGCGTAATTGTCGCGTAAAGAGCGACGAGAGCTATTGCCGCCGCAATCTTGTACCGCCATCCTCTACCCGATCGAGGCGGTCGAGCAATTGCCTGAAGCGGTCGTGAGTATCGGTTTCGATGCGGAAAGCCGGCAAGGTACGCAGAAAACGCGTCATCGCCTCGGCACCGAACTGGCGCCGGACTTCTGCGGCGAGCCTTTCTCCCTTTTCAGCCTTGTTGCGGGTCATCATTTCAAATCCTGTGTCGGCTCCGAAACTCCTGCAGTAGGGGAATGGTTCCCGCATCACGCTTCCGTGGCAAGCCAAGCCGGCAAGTACAGTAAACTTTGAATTAAAATATAATCATCGCCATTGATCACCGCCCAGGTCCGGCCAAAGGCTCAATGGTCGCTTACCCCTTGATTTTTGGCTGCCAAACCTCGATATCGGGCACAAAATCCATACCATTCGAGATTGACGGGAAACGGCGATGAGCGACCAGGCAAAAGACGAACGCGCGCCCAGTGAAGCCGAGGCGGTCGAGGCCAATGCCGAGCGCACGGAAGGCAGCATTGACGGCGACTACGAAGCGCTTGTGCGACTGCTGAAGGAAAATGAAGAGCTGAAGGACCGCGCGCTGCGCGTCGCGGCCGAGATGGAGAACCTGCGCCGCCGCACCGCGCGCGACGTGCATGACGCGCGTACCTATGCGGTTGCGAATTTCGCCCGCGACATGCTGTCGGTGTCGGACAATCTGCGCCGCGCGCTGGACGCCATTCCGGCGGAGGCCAAGGCCTCGGGCGACGCCGGCTTCAAGGCGCTGATCGAAGGCGTCGACCTGACCGAGCGCGCCATGCTGTCGGCGCTGGAACGGCATGGGGTCAAGAAGCTCGCGCCGGAAGGCGAGAAGTTCGATCCCAATTTCCATCAGGCCATGTTCGAAGTGCCCAATCCCGATGTCCCGGCCAACACCGTGGTCCAGGTCGTCCAGCCGGGCTATTCGATCGGCGAGCGCGTGCTGCGTCCGGCCATGGTCGGCGTCGCCAAGGGCGGCCCGAAGATTGCCGCCGAGGCGCCGGTCGAGCCGGGGCCGGTGAATGAGCAGGCGGAGAAGGATGCGTAGCTAGGGGTTAGGCAGTAGGGCAGTAGGGCAGTAGGGCAGTAGGGAATAAGGCAGCCGTATCAATCGTGCGGCTTCGTGCTATTCATGCGCAGTCCCTAATCCCTACTGCCTACTCCCTTACCGCCATGAATCCCATCGCCCTTCTCGATTATGCCGGCGTCGCCGTCTTTGCGGCGACCGGGGCGTTGGCTGCTTCGCGAAAGCAACTCGACATTATCGGTTTCCTGTTCCTGGCCAGCGTCACCGGCATCGGCGGCGGCACGTTTCGCGACCTCATCCTCAATGTGCCGGTCTTCTGGGTGGGAAACCGCGACTATGTGCTGATCTGCGCCGTGGTGGCGGTCCTGGTCTTCTTCACCGCGCATCGCGTCGAATCCCGCTACAAGCTGTTGCTGTGGCTCGACGCCATCGGGCTGGCCGCCTTTTCGGTGATGGGCGCGGCCAAGGGGCTGGCCATCACCGGTTCGCCGGTGGTTTCGATCATCACCGGCATGCTGACCGCGACCTTCGGCGGCATATTGCGCGATCTGCTTGCCGGCGAACCATCGGTGCTGCTGAGGCCGGAGATCTACGTCACGGCCGCTCTGGCGGGCGCCGCCATCTTCACATTGGGTGACGTCGCCGGATTGCCGCAGATCGTCTCGGGGTTGGCCGGCTTCGTCGTGGCGCTCGCCGTACGCGGCGGCGCGCTGCGTTTCGGCTGGTCGTTTCCGTCGTACAGGAGCCGGCCGGGAAGGCGGCCGGAGGATATTCCGTAAGGAGGGGGATAGGGAATAGTCAGTAGTGAGTGGTCAGCGAAGCGTGTATCGTAGCGTCTTGCCTACTGCCCTTACGCCGCAAAGCGTTGCGCTTCCCCGCCATAGTAGTTGACGTAGCGGGCGCCGATCTCCTTGACCGGCATCACCACGAAGACGTCGACGGTCGAGAATTCGCGGTCGATGACGCAGCCGTCGCCGATGCGGGCGCCGACCCTCAGATAGCCCTTCACCAGAGGCGGCATCGCCGCGATCGCCGCCTTGGTGTTGACCGCCTCGATCGGCATCAGGTCCATGGAGCAATAGCGCCCGGACACCGCGCGCACATCCCAGGCCGAATTCGTGCGGCAGTGATGGGCGAGATAGGTGAGCGCCTCGGCATGCGCCGCCGGCACAGTGCCGTGGAAGGAAGCGCAGCCGGTCATCACGCCGATTTCGTAGTGATTGATGTAGGCCCAGATGCCTTGCCACAGCGCCTCGATGGTGCGCTTCGAGCGGTATTCCGGCAGAACGCAGGATCGGCCGAGCTCGAGGAAACGCTGGCCGGGATGGCGGGCGATGAGCTTGGTCAGCTCGAATTCGCCTTCGGAATAGAAGCCCCCGGCGGCGGCCGCGATTTCTTGCCGCAGCAGCCGGTAAGTGCCGACGATGCGGCGGTGTTCGGGGCCGGAAATCGAATTGTCGAAGACGAGCAGATGATCGCAGAGCGGATCGAACCGGTCGGCGTCGCGGCGGTCCTGCACCTGGAACAGGTCCTTGCGGGCGCCAAGCTCGTCGTAGAATACGCGGTAGCGCACTTCCTGCGCGGCCGCGATCTCGGCCTCGTTGCGGGCGAGCCGCACTTCGAGATTGCCGATACGGCCGAGTGCCGCGCCCTTTATGACGGAATCGACATTACGCCCGGCGAGCAAGGCGCTGCTGGCGTTCGGCCGAGTGTCACATTCCGGCATAACTGTATGCACGAGTGATTCTCCTTCGAGCCATCCCTCTTGGCACGGGGATACGGTGTAGGTGCAACAGGATTGTGACAGTACCGTGATAAGGCGTCGCGGGCAATACTTCGTCGGCTGGCGAAAACGGTCAACCGGCTACGTTAGGGGAGGAGAGGCGAGGTGCGTCTCGCGTGCACGGATCAAGTCGCCGCGCCTCAAACCCTTGTTTTCATGCATGTCGCCCTCGGGAAATCGGGGCCACTTTGGGTTGGCATGCATCAGCCGCGGCTGGAAAAAAGCAGATCAAGCAGCAACCTGGCCCTCGACGGCGTTGACAAGCGCATCCGGGTCGAGCGGCTTGGTGACGAAGCCGCTGGCGCCGTGGGCAAGCACCGCATGGCGGGTCTTTTCCTGGCTGTCGGCCGACAGCACCATAATCGGCACGGGCGGCGCCGATGTCTCTTCCTCATGGCGGCGGATCGCGGCAATGGCGTCCAGCCCGTCCATGACCGGCATATGCAGGTCCATCAGCACCACGTCGAAGCGGTGCTTGTGTCCGGCGCTGGTGACGGCCTCGACCGCGGCCTTGCCATTGCCGACTACCTTGACGCGGTGTCCCGCCTTCAACAGCGTGGCGCGGGCCAGCATGGCATTGATGTCGTTGTCCTCGGCGATCAGCACGGACAAGCCCAACTGGCGGTCGCTTGAAGCGCGCAGCGCCGGGGTGCGGCGCTTTTCCGGCTGCGGCTGGGCAAGAGCCGGCGCATGGCTGGTCAAAAGAACACGCAAAAGTGTTCCACCGCGCACCGGCCGGGCCAGGAAGGTCGCGTAGCCGCTGGCGCGGAACTCGCCAAGCATGCCTCGGTCGGTCGGCGCGATCAGCGTGATGGCTTCGCAATCGGAAAAGCCGCCTTGGCGCAACCGCTTGAGCACTCTCCCATCGCTCTCCTCCATGGCCGCGTCGACGAGAAGCACGTCGCAGCCCTCGGCCAGGGGCACGGCCTGAGCCACGGTCGTGGCGATACCGGCCGTGCCGCCATTGGCGCGGATGGTGCGGGCGATGGCGTCGGCCTCGACGGCGTTTCTGGACAGGATCACCGCGCGCCTGCCGGCAAGCACGTTCTGCCGGCCCTGAGGCGCCTCGGTGGCCTCCGTCGCCGGGATTTCGAAGACGAAGTCCGACCCTTGGCCAAGCCGGCTGGAGACCGAAATCGTGCCGCCCATGGCAGTCACCAGCCGCTTGGAGATAGCAAGTCCGAGCCCCGCTCCGCCATGTGCGCGTGTCGAGGTGCCGTCGGCCTGTTCGAACTCCTCGAAGATACGCTCCATGTCCTCTTCGCGCAGGCCGGGACCGGTGTCGGTGATGGTGAAGCAGATGCGGTCGCTGGTCTCGGTGCGGGCGCGCGCGATGCTGACCAGCACGCCGCCGCCGTCGGTGAACTTGATGGCGTTGCCGATCAGATTGAGCAGCACCTGCCTGACCCGGCCTGGATCGGCTGTGATCAATTGCGGTACATCCGGTTCGACGTGGCAGCCGAGCCCAATACCCTTCGCGAAGGCGCGCGCGGCGAGCAATTCGATAATGTTGTCGGCGATCTCGCGCACCGACATGGGCTGCGGTTCCGGATCGAAGCGACCGGCCTCGATCTTGGAATAGTCGAGCAGGTCCTCGATTAGGGCGAGCAGGGCGCTGGCCGAGGTCGAGATGGCGCCGACATAGGTCTGCTGTTCCGGCGACAGGCTGGTATCGGCGAGCAGCCTGGCCATGCCCATGATGCCGTTCATCGGCGTGCGGATTTCATGGCTGACCGTGGCGAGGAAGCGCGATTTGGCCTGGCTTGCGTATTCGGCGCGCTCGCGCGCGGTGATGAGCGAGGATTCGGCGCGCTTGCGGGCAGTGATGTCGCGGGCGATGGCGCGATGCGATGCCGTGCCGCTGTCCTTGTCGCGCACCGACAGTTCGATCCAGGAGAACCAGCGCGGGCCGCTTGGCGTGCGGATGGCGACGTCGGTGGAACTGAGGCACTCATGGTCGGAAAAGGCGGCATCGGGGACGATGCCGACCTCGATGCCAAGTTCGGCCAGGGTCTTGCCGGCAAGATCGCGCTGATCGGCTTCGACCAGATCGGCGAACACCTTGTTGGCATAGACAATGTGGCCGTCGCGATCGCGATGGATGACGAGGTCGCCCAGCGCATCGATGAGACCGCGAAAGCGCTCCTCGCTTTCCTGCATTTCCCACATGCGGTCGGCCAGCGTCTCGATCTCGGCGCGGCTTCGGGCGGTGGTCTCGTCCAGCAGTACCACGGTACGGTGGACGCTGCGTCTGGCATGGAAATGCATGGCCAGGCCGGCGAGGCCGGTTGCCAGCAAGGCGAGGCTGATGAAGATCGGCGCCCCCGTCAGATGCGCAAGGCCCGCCAGGACCAGGATGGCAACGAAGGTGAGCAGCGGCAGGCCTTCCCGCCTGACCAATTGCTGCTCGGGCACCAGCGGCGGCGCGGCGATGAACCGCCGCGCCGCCGCTGGCGCCGCAACCGCATCGACATCGTCGCCCTTGTTCGCCTGTTGGCTGTCGGATTCCGCGATCATGCGAAACCCTTGCCAGACAGAGATTATGGAAAATTGCGGCGGATCGTTCGAATTTTAGTGGATAGGCGTTTTTGTCCCGACAGCAGCGGATTCGCCACCGGATTGGGCGATCCGTCCGCTGGCTGGAGCCCGCGAGGCGGGCTTACATGTCGACGACGACGCGACCGCGGATCTTGCCGTCGACGATGTCGCGCGCGGCATCCATGATGTTGTCGAAGCCGATGGTCGTGGACAGGCTGGCGAGCTTTTGCAGGTCGAGATCGGCGCCGATGCGCCGCCAGGCCTCGAGGCGCACGGCCTTCGGCGCCATCACCGAATCGATGCCGAGCAGCGAGACGCCGCGCAGGATGAAGGGGGCGACGCTCGACGGCAGGTCCATGCCGCCGGCCAGGCCGCAAGCCGCGACGGCTCCGCCATAGGAAGTCATCGACAGCACATTGGCCAGCGTGTGGCTGCCGACCGAATCGATGCCGCCGGCCCAGCGTTCCTTGGCCAGCGGCTTGGCGGGCTGGCTGAGTTCGTCGCGCGAGATCACCTCGGCGGCGCCGAGATCGATCAGATAGGGGCTTTCGGCATTGCGTCCGGTCGACGCAATGACGTGGTAACCCAGGCTGGACAGGATGGAGACCGCGACCGAACCGACGCCGCCGGCGGCACCTGTCACCACCACCGGGCCGCGATCGGGCAGGATGCCGTGCCGCTCCAGCGCCATGACGCAGAGCATGGCGGTATAGCCGGCGGTGCCGACCGCCATCGCGTCATGGGCGCTGATGCCTTCCGGCAGCGGCACCAGCCAATCGCCCTTGACGCGGGCGCGCCCGGCATAGGCGCCGAAATGCGTTTCACCGACACCCCAGCCATTCAGGATGACCTTGTCTCCCTTGCGCCAGTCGGGATTGGAGGACGAGATGACGGTGCCGGCGAAGTCGATGCCCGGAACCAGCGGCCAGCGGCGGATCACCGGCGCCTTGCCGGTAATGGCCAGCCCATCCTTGTAGTTCACCGTCGTCGCCTCGACCGCGACGGTGACGTCGCCCTCCATCAGGTCGGCTTCGGTGAGGTCCGTCACGGCGACCGACTGTTTCTTGTCGGCGTCGCGCGAGACGAGGATGGCTTTGAAGGTTTCGGACATCTTTTTCTCCGCGCGCTTGCTTGGTGTCCTGGACTGTGCGGCGACGGCCGCGTCGGGTCAATCTTTGGAAGGCTTGGCGTTCGAAGGCTCGCGACGCCAGCCGATGAGTTCGTCGAAGACGACCAGTGCCGCGCCCACGGAAATGAAGGCGTCGGCGAGGTTGAAGACGGCAAAGGACCAGACCGGCGTGTGGAACAGGATGTAGTCGATGACGTGGCCGTAGACGGCGCGATCGATCAGATTGCCCAGCGCGCCGCCGATGATCAGGGCAAATCCGGTGCGGGCGACGACATGGCCCGATGGCGTGCGGGTGGCGAGGTAGAGCACGAAAGCCACGACCAGGACGGCGATGACCACCAGGCCGGTATCGCCGAAGGAGGAGAACATCGAGAAGGCGATGCCGGTGTTGTAGGTGCGAAACAGCGCCAGGAACGGCACCAGATCGAGCTTTTCCTGGAATGGCAGGCCGGTCTCGACCAGATGCTTGATCCACTGATCGAGCGCGATGGCCGCGACGACGAGCAGCGCGTAGGGGGACCATGATCTCACGGGCGGGCAACCTTCATTGCTGGTCGGCGATTGGTTCGAGCTTCAGCGCGCCGCGCCGGATCTCGAACAGCATGATGCCGGTGGCGACGGCGAGATTGAGCGAATCGGCGCGGCCCGCTTGCGGGATCCTGAGCAGACGGTCGCAACTCGCCGCGAGGCTTTCGGGCAGTCCCTGTTGCTCATTGCCCATCATCAGCAGCACGGGCCCACGGGAAAAATCGACCGAGCGATAGTCGACCGCACCTTTCAGATGCGTGCCGGCGACAAGGCCCGAAAAGCCGCCGCGCCAGGCAAGGAAGGCCTCGGTCGTTGCCTTCGCCACCGGAACAGCGAAGATCGAACCCATGGTGGCGCGCACCGTCTCCACGGAAAATGGATCCGTGGTGTCGCCGACCAGGATGACACCCTTGGCGCCGACGGCATCGACGGTGCGGATGACGGTGCCGAGATTGCCGGGATCGCGCACCCGATCGAGCGCCACCCAGACATCGCCATTGTCGGCGCGGATGTCCTTCAGGGCGAGGAATCTCTGCGAAAAAACGCCGACCACCATTTGCGGATTGTCGCGGCGGGTGATGGCGACAAGCACCTTTTCCGACACTTCGAGCACCGTGCCGCCGGCGGCAACCGTGCGCGCCGCGACCTTTTCCACCGCAGGGTTGCCGCGCCCGGCCTTGGCGAACACAAGCGTCCTGATCTGCCAGCCCAGGTCGAGCGCATCGATGACCAGCTTCAGCCCCTCCGCCATGAAGGCGTTCTGCTGGTCGCGGAATTTCTTCAGAGCGAGTGCCTTGATGTCCTTGATCAGCGGATTGGCGAGGCTGGTGACTTCCTTCACCTGGCCGGGTGCGCCCACATGCCGTTCGTTCATTCAGGCCACCCAACGCGAAAACAATGAGGTCGAAAGCGCCCTGCCGGCGGACTTTTCGCGGATGATCAGCTCACCCGATTCAACCCTGCCGCCCATGCCGGCGAAGGTGTCGCGCATCAACGCGTGGATGGCGAAGAAGGAGGCGCGGATCGAATAGGCGGTCAACACCACGGCAAGCGGCTTCGGCGTCAGGATCGCGCGGCAGAGATCGGTCAGGGCAGGCAAATCCTCGAACAATTGCCAGACCTCGCCCTTGGGGCCGCGGCCATAGGCCGGCGGGTCGAACAGGATGATGTCGTAGCGGCTGCCGCGGCGTTCCTCGCGCTCGGCGAATTTCACCGCATCGTCGACGATCCAGCGGATCGGCTTGCTGCCCAGCCCGGCCATCTCCTGGTTCTCGCGAGCCCAACCGATCGCCTTCTTCGAGGCGTCGACATGGGTGACCTCGGCGCCGGCGCGGGCCGCCACCAGCGAGGCGAGACCGGTATAGCCGAACAGATTCAATACTTTGACCGGCCGTTTGGCGGCTGCGATCAGCCCGGCCATGTGGTCCCAGTGCGAGGCCTGCTCGGGAAAGACGCCGACATGGCGAAACGAGGTGAAACGGCCGAGATAATCGATGCCGTCATGCTTCATCGGCCAGGTCTCGCCGAGCGGCATCTTCGGGAAACGCCAGCGGCCGATGCCCTCTTCGTCGGTGTCGCCGGTGAAGATGGCGTCGGCACGCTCCCAGTCCCTCGCCGGCAAGGCCTTCTGCCAGATCGCCTGGCCCTCGGGCCGCACGATGCGATAGGGGCCGTATTGTTCGAGTTTCTGGCCGGCGCCGCTGTCGAGCAGCGCATAATCGGCATTCGGCGCCACTTCGAGAATCAGCGGAAGCTGCTCGGCGGGCAGGGCGCCGTCACGGCGGGCAAGGATGCGCGGGGCTGAATTCGGTGCGGACTGGCTGTCCGGTTTCGCGTCACGCGGTTCGCGCGGCCTGGCGTCCGGCCGCCCACGCGTCTCGTGCGGACGCACCTCTCCGGTTCCGCTTTTCGCGGTCGGGCGGTTGTCGCGGCGTTTGTCGCGAAAAGACTTCAAGCGGGAGCATCTCCGAGCGGCGTGCCGCTTTTGGCATGAGGACAGCGGCGGTGCAACCAAGTCTGCCACAGCCACCGCTGCTGTTCATGTCGGCCAGCGATGGACCAATGTCAAAGAAACAGGCAAATCTGCCGCATGTCCCGCTCCGAACGCCTGCTCGACCTCATACAGTGCCTGCGCCGGCACCGCCGGCCGGTGAGCGGGCAGGTGCTGGCCGATGAGCTCGGGGTTTCGATCCGCACGCTCTACCGCGACATTGCCACGCTGCAGGGGCAGGGCGCGCCGATCGACGGCGAGGCAGGGTTGGGCTATGTGCTAAAACCCGGCTTCATGCTGCCGCCGCTGATGTTCACCGACGAGGAGATCGAAGCCATTGTGCTCGGTTCGCGCTGGGTTGCCAAGCAGCCGGACCAGCGTCTCTCAGCCGCTGCCGCCAATGCGCTTGCCAAGATCGCGGCCGTGCTGCCGGACGATCTGCGCGAGGATCTCGATGCCTCGACCCTGTTGGTCGGGCCGCCGATGACGGCGATTGAAGGCATAGACCTCGGCGTCGTGCGGCAAGCCATCCGCAACGAGCGCAAACTCGGCTTTCTTTATCGCGATGCCGGGGGTGCTGCTTCGCAACGTGTGGTCTGGCCGTTCGCGCTCGGCTTCTTCGACAAGGTGCGGGTGGTGGTGGCGTGGTGCGAGATGCGGCAGGATTTCCGGCATTTTCGCACCGATCGCATATCCGGCCTCGACGCCATCGATGCGCGCTATCCGCGTCGCCGCCAGGCGCTGCTCAAGGAGTGGCGGGCGACGCTCGACAAGCCACGCGGCCCATGAAGGCTACTGCCAAAATCTGACAGTAGCCTATTCTATATCAGCCAAGTCGAAACGTTGAAACAGCTTGGAGAACAGATATGGCCACCCCGAATTTCGTCATCCTCTATGTCGACCAGCCGCTCAAGAGCGGCGCCTTCTACAGCGCGCTGCTGGGTCGCGAGCCGGTCGAAAGCGCGCCGACCTTCGTGCTGTTCGTGCTCGACAACGGCTTCAAGCTCGGCCTCTGGTCGCGCCATACGGTCGAGCCGGCGGCGGCTGCGTCCGGTGGCTGCGGCGAGATCGTGTTTGCGCTGGAGACGCCGGACGCGGTCGACGCTACCCATGCCGACTGGTCAAGGCGCGGCTTGAAGATCCTGCAGACGCCGACCGACCTGGATTTCGGCCGCACTTTCGTTGCGCTCGATCCCGACAACCACCGCCTGCGCGTCTACTGGCTGTCCGACGGACAACAGGCCGATGGAGAACAAAAATGAGCGCCTATTGGATCGCCGTGGCGTCGGCCGAACATGTCCGGCGCGGCCGCAAGGACGGTTTCATGCAAGTCAACCACAGCAAGGCGGCGCCGCTGCGTCGCGTCAAACCCGGCGACGGCATCGTCTACTATTCGCCGACCACAATTTTGCGCGAAAAAGACGGCCTGCAGGCTTTCACGGCAATCGGCACGGTGCGGGAGGGCGAACCCTATCAAGGCGAAATGGGCGGCGGCTTCACGCCGTTCCGGCGCGATGTCGAATGGGCGACGGCTGAAGAAGCGCCGATCAAGCCGTTGCTCGAACGGCTGGACTTCACCGCCGGCAAGTCGAATTGGGGATATCAGATGCGCTTCGGCCTGTTCGAAATCACCGATCACGATTTTCGTCTGATCGCGGAGGCAATGGGTGCCGAAACGCAGGGAGCAGTGAGCTAGGCCTTCAGCGCGTTATAAACGGCAATGCCGGCGGCGAGGTCCTCGAGTGCCGCGCCAACCGACTTGAACAGCGTGATCTCGTCAGCGCTCTGGCGGCCCTTCCTCTGGCCGCGCGCCAGTTCGTGCAAATCGGCGACGATCGCGCCCGGCTTCAGCACGCCGGAGGCCAGCGGCTGGACGATGTCGCCGGCTTCCTTGGTGGCGCCGGCGCGGGTGTCGACATAGACGCGGGCGCGGGCGATGGCGTCGTCATCACTTTCACGCATCGTCGGGGTGAAGCCGCCGACCAGGTCGACATGGGTGCCTGGCCGCAGCAGAGCGCCCTTGATCAGCGGCGTGGTGGTGATCGTCGCCGAGGAAACGATATCGGCCTCGCCAAGTTCGGCATCGAAGTCGGTCGCGGCACTGGCCGCAAAGCCGTCGGCGCGCAAATCGGCCGCGACCTTTTCGGCGTTTGCCGGGGTGCGGTTCCAGATGCGGATGGTTTTGATCGGCCGCACGGCCGAATGCGCCTTGGCCAGGAACGGCGACAGGGCGCCCGCGCCGACCACAAGCAGCCGCGAGGCGTCATCGCGGGCAAGGTAGGACGCCGCCAGTGCCGAGGCGCAGGCGGTGCGCCACTGCGTCAGCCGCTGGCCGTCGATCAGGGCTTCCGGTTCGCCGGTTGCGCCATCGAGCAGCAGATAGAGCCCCATTACGGCGGGCTTGCCGATGGCGTTGTTGTCGGGCGAGACGGTGACGATCTTGACGCCGATATGGCCACCGGAAGACGTGCCGGCGGCGTTGAAATCGGTCCATGCCGGCATCAGCAGCAAGGTCGAGGCCGCACCATCGGGTCGTTCGACCGCGTGATGATGCCTGACCGGCTGCACCGCACCCTCGCGGAATGCCGTGCGCAACGTCTCGACCAGTCCAGGAAAGGTCAGTGCATGATCGACCTCGGCGGCCGAAATGGTCAGCATGAAAGGCTCCGTGGAACGAAAGGCACCGGGGGACGGCTTAATTGGTCGGCTTTGGCAATGCCGATCCTTGGGCCGATCCCTGGGTTGATCCTTGCGGCACTGATGGCGCGCGGCTGACCGCCTGGCGCAGGTTTTCCGCCTCGACGCCGCGCTGGCGCGCCAGTTTGCGGTAGCGGCCCTGCTTGACCCAGGTCGCCAGGCTGCCGACGATCATGCCGATGGCAAGCGCCAGGAACAGGAAAATGAACAGCGGCAAGGTGAGCGTCAGCTTCGGATTGCCGGGATTGAACGGGTCCAGCGTGAAGGCGACGAGTTCGCGGTTGGCGACGGCCAGCGCGATCAGGATGATCGCCAGGGGCACGAAGACCACGATGAGCATGAAACGATTGAGCATTGTGTTTTCCGTCGGCAGCTGGCGCTGTAGCCGCGCCTACTTGCCGCCGTTCAGCCTTTCGCGCAGTTCCTTGCCGGTCTTGAAGAACGGCACCCACTTCTCCTCGACCTCGACGGATTCGCCTGTGCGCGGGTTGCGGCCGGTGCGGGCGGGGCGGTTTTTCACCGAAAAGGCACCGAATCCGCGCAACTCGACCCGGTTGCCTTCAGCGAGAGCGTCGGTGATCTCGTCGAAGATCGCGCCGACGATGTTTTCGACGTCGCGCAGGAAAAGATGCGGATTGCGCGTGGCAATAATCTGCACAAGTTCGGACTTGATCATCAGACGGGTCCCCGTGAAAGCAGTTCGGTCAAAATTATGAGGATGATTTTATTGGCTTTTTCAGCTGTTCCAAACGGCGCTCAAGGGTGCCAGACAGAAACGAGGCCGTCAAGAAACAAGCGGTCGGCGCCAAGTTCGTGGATGACATCACTGCTGTAGTCCGGCAGGCCGAGTGCGCTGCCGAGCGTTTTCACCATGGCTTTTGACCACAGGAAGCTGCCGCGCCGCTCCGTGTCCTTCCATTCGACCACCTTGAGCTTGGCGTCAACGCCCTTGGTCGCCAGCCAGTCGATCGCCTCGGTTTCGCCGCCGACGGCGTCGATCAGCCCGTTGGCGACACCCTGGCGGCCGGTGAAGATCGATCCGTCGGCAAGCGCAAGCGCCTGTTCGTGGGTCATCTTGCGGCGTTCGGCGACGATGCCGACAAACCAGTCGTAGCTGTCGAGGATGAGCTTGCGGACCATGGCGCGCTCGTCGTCATTGGTCGGCTTGAAAGGAGAGGGCGAAGCCTTGAGCGGCGAGGATTTCACTTCCTCCAGCTTGATGCCGAGCTTGTCCATCAGGCCGCTGACGTCGGGATACTGGATCAGCACGCCGATCGAACCGACGATCGAGGTCTTGCGGGCGACAATGTGGTCGGCCGCGCTTGCGATCATATAGCCCGCCGATGCGGCGAGCGTGCCGACTTCGGCCACAACCGGCTTGTCGGCTGCCACCTTGCGCACTTCCTCGTAGATCGATTCACCGCCGACGGTGGTGCCGCCGGGTGAATCGATCGCCAGGATCACGCCCTTCACCTTCGACGACTTGCGGATGTCTTCCAGACGCTTGATCAGTTCCTCGTCCTCGGTGATCGTGCCTTCGATCCTGACCTTGGCGATATGGTCGACAGCCGAGCCGCCGAGATCGTCGCGATAGAACCAGGCCGACAGCGCGATCACTCCGAGGGCGACGATGCCAATGGCCGCAACACGCCAGAATGTCAGCTTGCGCCGCAAACGGCGGCGGTCGATCAGGTCGTCGGCTCTCAATGCCATGGTCAGCCTCACAGTCGGCGGGAAGAGACGCTTTTAGACCATGATGTCTTCATCGGGAAGCAGTTCCGTCTTGCCTATGGCGCGGCAATCCGCCCGCGGTGACCCCAACACTGTCCTTTTTGTGACTGGCCTGTGCAAGGGGCGCGAGGTAAAGGGGAGGAGCAGCGGTGATGAAAAAAGGCGCAGGCGCGCCCATTTCTGCTATGAAGTACCGGCTGTTGTGCCGACCTCGTTTTCGTTTGTACAACTACAGTTGTCACATTTTTGCGGTTTTCGTGGGCTTGTGCTTGCTTGAGAGTGCCGGCCCCCCACCTATAGGCGGTGTTCCTTGGCGGGCAGGGTCTAGAAGAAAGCAGTCATGTTAGCGCGATCGAATGAATCGACCAGCCCCGAGACGGCGTTGGCTCCCCCGGCGGATGGCTGGACGCGGGGCGACGCGTTCGACCGCGCCCAGCGTCATTCGCGCCGCGTGCGCGTGCTCAAATTTGCCGTGCCCCTGGCCGCGGCGCTGATCGCCGTCGCCTTCCCGATCTATTCCTATCTGGCCGCCCCCGTCTCGGTCGCGGTGCAGTCGGAAGGTGCGGCCTTTTCCAATGGCAAGCTGGTGATGGCCAATCCCAAGCTCAACGGTTTCACCAAGCAGAAGCAGCCCTATTCGATGACAGCCCTGCGGGCGATCCAGGATGTCAATACGCAAGGCATCATCGAGCTCGAAGGCATAGACGCCAAGGTGCCGGTCGGGCCGGACAATGTCGCTGCCATCAAAGCCTCGCACGGTATCTACGATCGCGACGGCAATACGATGAAAATGACCAGCGACGTCATGATCACCACGACAGACGGCATGCAAGCCAAGTTCAAATCGGTCTTCCTCGACATGGGCAAAGGCACTATGAAGACGGACGACCCCGTCGACGTCAGCAGTGGCGGGTCGCAGATCACAGCGGATTCCCTGTCGGTCCAGGACAATGGCAAGATCCTGGTGTTCGAGAAGAGGGTGCGCGTCAACATCGACCCCGCCAGCGTGAAGGCGGCTGAGGCAAAGGGCGAAGAATCGAATGTGGCACAATAGTTCGACACGGCTTGCGGCCGCAACTTCGGCGCTGCTTCTGCTGGGCCTTGTGCCGTCGCTGGCGCAGTCGGGTGCCAGCAGCCAGTCCGGGCTCAAATTGTCCGGCGACAAGCCAATCCAGATCGAAAGCGACAAGCTGGAGGTGCGGCAGGCCGAGAACGTCGCCGTGTTCACCGGCAACGTCACCGTCGTCCAGGGGCCAACCCTGCTCAAGGCCGGCAAGATGACGGTCTATTATGTCAAGGATCCCAACGCGGCCGCCAAGGGCACCGAAGCGGCGGGTGCCGCAATGACCGGCTCCGCCAACATCGATCACCTCGAAGTCAGCAGCAAGGTCTACATCAAGTCGGATGATCAGGTTGCGACGGGCGACAATGGCACCTTCGACATGAAGACGCAGGTGCTGGTCCTGTCCGGCAAGGAAGTGGTGCTGTCGCAAGGCCCCAACGTGCTCAAGGGCTGCAAGCTGACCGTGCAAATGAAGACTGGCCTAGCCAACGTCGACGGTTGCGGGGGACGTGTCATCATGTCGATGACGCCGCCGAAATCGGATGCGCCAAAGGCGGGAGCGACGAACCCCTGATGGCCAGCCTGTCATCGCTGACGGCGCGTCTTCCGGGACGCGCCGCAGCCAAGGTTTCGGCTCCGGCCACGATCACCGTCGACAAGGCGAAGTTCAAGGGAACCTTGATCGCCAAGGGCCTGACCAAGAGCTACAAGGGCCGCAAGGTGGTCAGCGGGGTCACGCTCGGCGTGCGCGCCGGCGAGGCCGTCGGGCTGCTCGGCCCCAACGGCGCGGGCAAGACGACCTGTTTCTACATGGTCACCGGCCTCGTGCCGGTGGATGAAGGCACGATCGAGATCGACGGCTTCGACGTCACCTCGATGCCGATGTATCGTCGCGCCCGCCTCGGCATCGGCTATCTGCCGCAGGAGGCGTCGATCTTCCGAGGCCTCAACGTCGAGCAGAATATCCGCGCGGTGCTCGAAGTGGTCGAAAAGGACCGCAAGGTGCGCGAGCGCAATCTCGACGAACTGCTCGAGGAATTCCACATCAGCCATCTGCGCAAGGCGCCATCCATGTCGCTCTCCGGCGGCGAGCGGCGGCGCCTGGAAATCGCACGCGCGCTGGCGACACGCCCGGCCTACATGCTGCTCGACGAGCCCTTTGCCGGCATCGATCCGATCGCCGTCGCCGATATCCAGCAGCTGGTGCGCCATTTGACGGCGCGCGGCATCGGCGTCCTCATCACCGACCACAATGTGCGCGAGACGCTCGGGTTGATCGACCGTGCCTACATCATCCATGCCGGCCAGGTGCTGACCCATGGCCGTGCCGACGAGGTGGTGGCGAACCCGGATGTGCGGCGGCTTTACCTCGGCGAGGGCTTTACGCTCTGACCTTTTGCTCATGCAATTCCGGGCGGACCATCGTTTCCGGAAATTTGCCTTAGGCGTGAAATTTGTTTCCTGACACGATTTTTTGCGTGCCGCGGGCTGATTTTTCGCGATTTTGCTCCGAGATAACGCTCCGGTAAGCGGCTTTTGCTAGGCTTTGCCTTGACAGGCAAAAGCCGGGCCAGTTTCTATGGCCGGCTGCCGAATTCATTTCGGGAGGCGCGGACGCGTAGAGGAGGCGTTTGAAACCGAACCATGGCGTTGGCGGCGAAACTACAGCTCAGACAGTCCCAGTCGCTGGTGATGACGCCGCAGCTGATGCAGTCGATTCGGCTGCTGCAGTTCACCCATGTCGAGCTTGAGCACTTCATCGACGAGGAGATCGAGCGCAACCCGCTTCTGGAGCGCGCCGAGCCGCAGGATGACGCCGCGAGCGACCAGATGCAGAAGATCGAGGCCGAGCCGCAAGCGGCCGCCGAGGGCGACTGGTTCGAGAACGAGGCTGGGTGGAGCGCCGAGGCGATCTCGGAAAAACTCGATACGTCGCTGGAGAACCTGTTTCCTGACGATCCCGGCACCAGCGAGCGGCTCGGACCCGACCTGACGGCGCAATGGAAATCGGCTTCCGGCAATGGCGGCGGCTCTTCGTCCGAGGGGCTCGACGCCGGCGATATGGCGGCGAGCGCCATCACCTTGCGCGACCATGTCGGCGAGCAGATCGCCCTCGCCTTCGTCGATCCCGCGGCGCGGCTGATCGCAGGCGAACTCGCCGATGGCCTCGACGAGACTGGCTATGTCAGGGCCGATCTCGAGGAGATCGCCATGCGTCTGGGCACCGATGCAGCGAGCGTGGCCAAGGTGCTGGCGGTGTGCCAGACTTTCGAACCGACCGGCCTGTTCGCCCGCGACCTTGCCGAATGTGTTTCGCTACAGCTTGCGGCGCGCGACCGTCTCGACCCGGCGATGAAGGCCCTGGTCGCCAATCTCGAGCTTTTGGCGCGGCGTGATTTCCAGACGCTGAAGCGGATCTGCGGCGTCGACGAGGAGGATCTGCTCGACATGCTGGCCGAAATCCGGGCACTCGATCCGCGCCCGGGCATGGCGTTTTCGGGTGGCGCCAGCGACGCCATCGTCGCCGATGTCGAGGTGCGCGCCGCCAATGACGGCAGCTGGACCGTCGAACTCAACGCCGAAACGCTGCCGCGCGTGCTGGTCGACCATATCTATTTCGCCCAGGTGTCGCCGCATGCGAAGAACCAGGCGGAAAAGGATTTCCTGGCCGAATGCCTGCAGAACGCCAACTGGCTGACGCGCAGCCTCGACCAGCGGGCAAAGACGATCCTCAAAGTGGCCTCGGAAATCGTGCGCCAGCAGGATGCGTTCCTGGTCCACGGCGTGCGCCAGCTGAAACCGCTCAATTTGCGCACGGTGGCCGACGCCATCGGCATGCACGAATCGACCGTCAGCCGCGTCACCGCCAACAAATACATGCTGACCCCGCGTGGCGTGTTCGAACTGCGCTATTTCTTCACCGCCTCGATCGCCGCATCGGGTGGCGGCGACGCGCATTCCTCGGAAGCGGTGCGTGACCGCATCAAGCAGATGATCGACGAGGAGAAACCCGTCGATGTCCTTTCGGATGACGCGATCGTCGACATGCTCAAGGAGAGCGGCGTCGATATTGCCCGGCGCACGGTCGCCAAGTATCGGGAAGGCATGAATATTCCGTCGTCGGTGCAGCGCCGGCGCGAGAAGCGGGCGCTCGCGAGCGCCGGGCGTTAGGCGCCTACGATTTTCCACAGCTTTCGAGCTTCATTGACAAGCCGCGGGGAAGTGGCTAGAAGCCCGCCCGCATGAGACGGGCCCGATGCCCGCTAGCGGATGGTCCGTCACGACAATGGCCTCGGGACGGTCAAAAAGGCGGCTTGTGATCAACCGGAAAGTTCGGATTTAAATCGGCGCGAGTGACGCCGCAAAGCTTGTGCGCACGGATCACGAGTATAAACTCGGGCCAGTTTGAAGCCTGAGCAAGGAAGGTCAGTTTTCAGATGAATCTGCGCATATCGGGAAAACACATGGATATCGGCGATGCGTTCCGCACACGCATCAACGATCGTGTCGGCGAAGCGATCGGCAAATATTTCGATCGCGGCTTTGCGGGGCACGTCACCGTCATCAAATCGGGCTCGCGCTATTCGGCGGATTGCATGATCCGGCTGGATTCCGGCGCCTCGCTGCAGGCCACGGGCGATGCCCAGGATCCGACGCTGGCCTTCGAGGCCGCGGCCGATCGGCTGGAGACCCGGCTTCGGCGCTACAAGCGCCGTCTCAAATCGCACAATTCGGGCAACGCCAATGGCGAACTGACCGACATCGCCTATACGGTGATGGCGCCGCTCGCCGATGACGACGAGGAGATCCCGGAGGATTTCGCGCCGGCCATCGTCGCCGAATCAACCATGACGCTGAAGACCATGTCTGTGGCCTCCGCGGTCATCGAGCTCGATACCAAGGACAGTCCGGTGTTCGTTTTCCGCAACGCCGGAACCGATCATCTCAATATCGTCTATCGCCGGCCCGACGGAAACATTGGCTGGATCGACCCGTCCACGACCAAGGTCGCACAGGGATAAAAGCCAGCCGCACGAGGGGTGGGGACTGGCCACGGCAGGCGAACAAGGGATTTTCAAGCATGGATCTGAGCGATCTTATCAGCGTTCCGGCGATTTTGCCGGCGTTGAAGGCGAACTCCAAGAAGCAGCTTCTGCAATTGCTTTCCGAACGGGCGGCGGCGATTTCGGGTATTCCGGAGAGGGAAGTGTTCGACACCATCCTGCAGCGTGAGCGGCTGGGCTCGACGGGCGTCGGCAATGGCATCGCCATTCCGCACGGCAAGCTCGCCGGCGTGAAGCGCATCGCCGGTGTTTTCGCCCGGCTGGAAACGCCGGTCGATTTTGAGTCGCTGGACGACCAGCCTGTCGATCTGGTGTTTCTGCTGCTGGCGCCGGAAGGGGCGGGCGCCGATCATCTGAAGGCCTTGTCGCGCATCGCACGCGTGCTGCGCGACGCCGACACGGTGGCCAAGATCAGGGGGACGCGCGATGCCGCGGCGATCCACGCGCTGTTGTCGGACACGCAGGCCTCGCACGCCGCCTGAATCTGGATTTTGAAAAAGGCTGCCAAGGGCCGCCGCGAGCGGCCCTTTTCGTTTCCGCCAACCGGTCGCTCTTAGTGGATGGCGACGGTGGTCAGGTCGTTTTCCATGGCGCCGGCCAGTGCGCGGTCACGCGCGTCGGAAAGCAGGATCGGCTGGCCATTGGCGGCAAACAGCGCCCATAGTTCCAGGCCGGGCGCAATTTCGCCGATGTTGGGGAAGCGGCCGAGCAATTCATCGCTCGAGACCTTGCGCAGATAAGCGACCGAGCCTTCGCCGAGATGGGCGAATTCACCGCTGGTCATGGTGATATTCTCGTCAGTTCTGGTCATTTCAAGCCTCCTTGGCGCGAGGACGCCGCTCAAGGCCATCCCGCATGAGAGCCATCGGTGAAGATCAGTCTTTCACCGATATATTTATTTTCCGTACCAGCCGTTCGGATTCCGGCCGATCGAGGTCGATCGACAAAAGGCCGTTCTTCAGCTCCGCCGCGATCACGCGCATGCCGTCGGCCAGCACGAAACAGCGCTGGAACTGGCGCGCGGCTATGCCGCGATGAAGGAATTCGCGCTCGGTGTCGTCGGTCTGACGGCCGCGCACGACCAGCTGGTTTTCCTCCGTTGTCACATCGAGATCGCTTTCGGCGAAACCGGCGACGGCGAGCGTTATGCGCAGCCTTTCGGCCTTGCCGTCGGCACCGCTGAGGCGCTCGATGTTGTAGGGAGGGTAGCTGTCACCGGACTTCGCCAGACGCTCCAAGGTCTTTTCCATGGCGTCGAAACCAAGGAGAAGCGGGCTGGAGAAAGGCGTCATTCGGCTCATGTTACACTGTCCTCTCAAGAGCGACATAAACTGGAAAAACCCGGATGGCATTTTTCCCGATGGCCTTGATATGGTCCGCCCCGCGACCAAGTTCAAGCCATCACAAGACCCGCCCAAAAAGACCAAGCCTTGGACTCACAGGAATAATCGACATGGCGCTTGAAACGACGCGCGGATGCAAAGAGAAGCGCTGCGGTCGTCCTTCAGGCGTGCGATCGATCCGGTGAGCTCACGGCCCCCCAAACAAGGAATTGAAATGCCCCAACCCTGCAAGATCATCATCGACACCGATCCCGGCCAGGACGATGCCGTCGCCATTCTCTTGGCGCTCGGCAGCAGCGAACTGGAGATTGTCGGCATCACCGCCGTTGCCGGCAACGTGCCGCTGAAGCTTACCGAGAAAAATGCCCGCAAGATCTGCGAACTGGCCGGCCGCCCGGAGGTCAAGGTCTATGCCGGCGCCATCCGTCCCCTGGCGCGCACACTGGTCACCGCCGAGGAAGTGCATGGCAAGACCGGCCTCAACGGGCCACAACTGCCCGAGCCGACGATGAAATTGCAGGAGCAGTATGCCGTCGATTTCATCGTCGAGACGCTGATGAAGGAAGAGAGCGGCACCATCACGCTCTGCCCGCTCGGGCCGTTGACCAACATCGCGCTGGCGCTGATCCGCGAACCGCGGATCGCGCCGCGCATCAAGGAAATCGTGCTGATGGGCGGCGGCTTCTTCGAGGGCGGCAACGTCACGCCCGCGGCCGAATTCAACATCTATGTCGATCCGCAGGCCGCCGATCTGGTGTTCAAGTCCGGCATCCCGATCGTGATGATGCCGCTCGACGTCACCCATAAGGCGCTGACCACCACCAAGCGCACGCAGGCTTTCCGCGCGCTCGGCACCAAGGTCGGCATCGCGACCGCCGAGATGCTGGAATTCTTCGAGCGCTATGACGAGGGCAAATACGGCACCGACGGCGGCCCGCTGCACGACCCGTGTGTCATCGCCTATCTTTTGAAGCCGGAGCTGTTCAAGGGCCGCAACTGTAACGTCAGCGTGGAGACCGCCTCGGAACTGACCATGGGCATGACGGTGATCGACTGGTGGGGCGTCACCAAGCGGGAAAAGAACGCCATGGTGATGCGCGACATAGACCATGACGGCTTCTTCGCGCTGCTGGTCGAGCGGCTGGGGCGGCTTTAAAAAAGCTCCCTTCTCCCCGTTCACGGGGAGAAGGTCCCGGCAGGGGGGTCAGGGGCGGCGCAGACGTTGATATTTTACCCGCAGCCTCGGCGCTGCCCTCACCCGATCAGTACGCGACCACCATACCGGGGCGAGCCGCCTGTCTCGCCCGTCCCCCGTGATCGGGGCGAGGGAAGGGAGTTTCTACTTCGACCTCGAAAAAGCCAGCCACAGGCCGCCGCCGACCAGAAAACTGCCGCTGATCCTAGACATGAGCTTGATGCGGCTGGCCGACAGCAGGCGCCCGGCGCGGCCGGCGGCGAGTGCGTAGGTCGAATCCGACATGGCGGCGAAGATCATGGCGGTCAGGCCCATGACGATGATCTGCAGCGAGTAGTTGCCTTGCGGCGCGATGAACTGCGGAAAGAAGGCGCCGAAGAACACCAGCGTCTTGGGATTGCTCAGCGCCACCAGCAGGCCTTGCAGGAAGAAGCCGCCGCGCGGCTTTCTCGCCGTTCCGTCGGCGTTCAGCGTGCCCTTGGAGCGGAACATCTGCACGCCCATCCAGATCAGGTAGGCGGCGCCGATCAGCCTGACCCATTCGAACCAGTGGCCCATGCCCGCGATCAGCGTGTTGAGGCCGATGCCGACAATGGCGATCATGATGGCAAGCCCGGCCTGCGTGCCGGCGACGTTGGCCAGACCGGCGCGGGTTCCATGGCGGATGCTGTTGGCGATGATCAGCGTGACCGTCGGTCCCGGCACCAGGATGATGACGATGCAGGCGAGAACATAGGCGGCGTAGAGTTCCAGCGACATGGATTTTTCCCTCGGAGTGCCGCCGACGCGGCGCGACTGGGACAATCAATGCATGGCCGCAGCCTCCACGCAAGACGTCCGAGAAGCACCTCGCCGTCGTATGCGCGTCAGGCGCCGGCAGGCCAAGGCAGTGTCGCCTCATAGGCGGCCGCCGCCCTCAGCACAGCGAGATCGCCACGCGGCCGGCCTATCAGCTGCATGCCCATTGGCCGACCCTTGTCGTCGAAGCCGACCGGCACGTTGACCGCCGGGCAGCCGCCAAGCGTGGCGAAGGCTGAAACCTGCATCCAGCGGTGATAGCTGTCCATCGGCCGTCCCGCGACCTCACAGGGCCAGTGCATGCCGACGTCGAAGGGGAAGACCTGCGCGGTGGGCAGGGCGATGAGGTCGAATCGGTCGAAGATCGACAGCAGCATCCGATGCCAGGAGGTGCGCACGACCGAGGCCGCGCGGATCTGCGGCGCCGTCAGCCGCATGGCGTTCTCGATTTCCCATATGGCTTCCGGCTTCAGCAAGCCTCGTCTGGATGGATCGTCATAGTGGACCTTGAGGGCGCAACCGCTGCTGGCCTGGCGCAGCGTCACGAAGGCCTGCCAGAGCGCCTCGAAGTCGAAATCCGGCAGCAAGGGCTCCGCTGGGAAGGATGCATCCGCGAACCGGCCGAGAGCCGCCTCGCACAGATCGAGAATGCCCGCTTCGATCGGCAGATGGCGGCCGAGGTCGCCGAACCAGGCGACGCGGCCGCCGGTCGAGGGCGGTGCAAGCCCTTCGAGGAACGAACCCGGTTTCTCATAAGACAGGGGCGCTTGCGGATGGTAGCCCGCCTGCACGTCGAGCAGTAGCGCCATGTCGGCGACGTTGCGGCCCATCGGACCCTCGACACCCATCTGCGCATGGAAGACCTCAAGATCGGGTCCGGCGGGAACAAGCCCTTGCGACGGCCGGAAACCGTAGACATTGTTCCAGCCTGCCGGATTGCGCAGCGAGCCGCCGAAGTCGCTGCCATCGGCGACGGGCACCATGTCGAGCGCCAGCGCCACCGCCGCGCCGCCGCTCGAGCCGCCGGCGGTGAGCGCGGGATCGAAGGCGTTCAGCGTCGGCCCGAAGACATTGTTGTAGGTGTTGGAGCCGAGCCCGAATTCGGGGACATTGGTCTTGCCGATGATGATGGCGCCGGCGTTGCGGATGCGCTCGACGAAGAAATCGTCTTCCTGCGGCACGAAATCGGCGAAGATCGGCGAGCCGAAGGAGGTTCTGAGGCCAGTCGTCGAGGCGAGGTCCTTGATGGCGATCGGCAGGCCGAAGAGTGTCCCGGTTTCGCTCGCCTGCCTGGCATCGGCTGCATCGGCCTCGCGCAGGATATCGCCGCGATCGCGCAACGAGACGATGGCGTTGACCTGCGGGTTAACCGCTTCGATGCGGTCGAGGAAGGCCGTCACCACCTCGCGTACGGACAGTTTCTTGCGACGGATGGCGCCGGCAAGCTCGATAGCGGACAGGCGGCAGATATCGCCGGCCGGCGGCACAGCGTATTTCGTCTCAGGGCGCATCATTTCAGCTGCCGTCCTGCAAGGCTTGATCGACATCCCTGGCCAGCGGGATCGACGGCTGGGCGCCGGGCTTGAGACATGCGAGCGAGCCCGCCGCACCGGCTCGCGCCAGCGCCTTGTCGAGCGCAAGGCCGGACGACAGGCCGGCAGCGAAGTAGCCGCAGAAGGTGTCGCCGGCGGCGACTGTGTCGACAGGCGTGATCTTCATGGCCGCAACGGTGAGGAAATCGCTCGGCGTCGCCGCCATGACGCCATCGCCGCCGAGGGTGACGACGATGGTGCGGCCGGTTTTCGCGGCAAAGTCGCGCATGCGTGCCGCACGGTCGCGGCCGTTCAGCGCCAGCGCCTCGCCATAGAGGTCGAACTCGGTCTCGTTGGCGACGGCATAATCGGCCTTGCCGAGGAAAGCCGCCGCGTCGCCCTGGAAAGGAGCGGTGTTGAGCACGGTGATGGCGCCGGCGGCCCGTGCCTGTTCGAGTGCCGCATCGACGGTCGCCAGCGGGATCTCGTGCTGGAGCAGCACGACATCGCCCTTTTTCAGGAAGGCCTTGGAGAGGTCGCCGGGCACCACGGAAGCATTGGCGCCGGGAACCACGGCGATGATGTTCTCGCCATCGGCACCGACCATGATCAGTGCCGTTCCGGTCGAGGCAAAGGTTTCGCCCACGCCCGACAGGTCGACCATGGCCTCGCGCAGCAATGCCAGCGCCTCGCCGGCGAAACTGTCCTTGCCGACGGCGCCGACCATGCGCACCGGGACACCGGCGCGCGCGGCGGCAAGCGCCTGGTTGGCGCCCTTGCCGCCGGGCGTCGTGGCGAAACCGGAACCGCTCACCGTTTCGCCGGGGCTCGGCAAGCGGTCGACTTTGGCGATAAGGTCGAGATTGATCGAGCCGATGACGACTATCAAGAAAGTGCCTCCCTGCCAGCGCTGGCCGGAAATCAGGATCGACTTTCGGAAAGCACGATGTGGATCGAGATCCACAATGTGGATCGAGATGGCGAGGTGCGTGGTGCATCCGTATCTATGCGCCGTCACCCCGGTGCGGGGGAAGCTAGCGCGTCATGCGATGAGTTGCCAGACCATGTGGATGTCAAAAAGCGATTTGTCGCCTCACTCGCAGCGCACGGTGACGGTGCCCTGATAGCTGCCGGCGGGAAAGATGCCGCTCGACTTGGTGGCGGTGAGATCGACCTGCAGGGCGTGGGTGCCGTTGGTGACCCTTTGCGGCACGCTTCCGTTGATGTCGACCCCCGAGCCATCGAGCCGGAAGACAGAGGCGAAAGTGACGTTGGTGCCGCCGCCGCTCGGCGCGGACGAGAATGCGGCAGGCGCCGGCGCCGAAACCGAATAGCAGTCGAGCAAGTTGAGGATGGAGCACAATAGGGAGCTCGCCACCACGGTGGCGCTGGCGCTCGATCCGCCTGCCTGTTTGGAGCCCAGTATGCTGATGGCCGGATTTGCGGTCATCGTCCCCGATGCCCCGACCATGATTGTGCAGGTGCCGATGATCACAGCTTGCGCGGGAAGGCAGAAGCCGGCAAGGGCTGCCATCGTAAGCAGCGCGCGACTATTTCTTTTTCTTTTTCTTGCCATCGCTGTTTCCGGTCCTGATGGTCCAGCCTTCGTTGGCCCATCCAGGTGACGCGGCCGCGGTGGCGGGAGCGCTGGTGGCCACGCTTCCCGTCGGGCCGTCGCCGCCGAGGCCCATTTTGAGCAGTTTCAGCTCCAGCTGCAGGCGCTGGACTTCCAGTTCGTAGAGGCGGCTGCAATCGAGGCGTTTCGGTGTGCGCCCGATCGGGATCACCACCCGGCCATAGGTCGCGACGCCATTGTCCGTCTGGTTGTTGCCTCTGATCACGCCGAGATCGACATAGGCACCGGAACCGGAAACGGCGGAACGGCAAGTGGTGCCGTCCGCGGCATGGACCTCGTCCTGGCCCTGGGGCAAGGTGACGCCGGGCAAATTGAAGCCGTTCTCGTTCTGGTTGAGATTGTAGATCTGGTCCTGGGCCTGGGTTGGAGCGGTGCTTGCCACAGCAGCCGCGAGTGCCAGCGTCAGGACTTGCGGTGCCCAAAAAACTTTCCGCATATCTGCGCCCTTATCTGCGTCTGCTGGTTGGGGAAGGGGATGCTTTCGGTACAGATACGCACTTTACGCTCGGCAGCGCCGCCGAAGGGCACGACCACAAGGACCGGACGGGAAGCCTGGGCACCGAGCTGGAAGGCAGCCGGTGATATCCTGGCGTCCACCGGCTGAAAATCCTGATCGTAGACGTGGATTTCGATCTTGATCTTCTGGTCGTATGGATTGGCCGGGAAGACGCGGACCGCGAAGACGTCGGTGAAACTGTTGACCTCGCCGCGCATCGGCGACATCGACTGGGCCGCCGCGGCAGCGGGGATCAGGCCGACGGCCAGCGCCGCCAGGGTTCCAAAAAATCTCAAGGATGCCTCCTTCCCGGGCGCTACTCGCAGCGCAGCGTTACCGTTGCCTGATAGTTGCCGTTGGCGAAGCGGTTGCTGCCGCCCTTCGTGCCGGCGAGATGGACCGAAACGAGGTCGGCGCCGGGTGTGCTGATGGCGGTCGCGGAACCGGTCTCGACGATGGAGTGCGCACCGGCGGAAGAGTAGGTTGGTGTCCAGGTGGTCGATGTCGTGTCGGCCGACGGCACCGTGGTGGCGGTAACCGGATCGACGCTCACCGACACGCCGCCTGTCGTCGTCAGCGTGACGGTTCCGGCAGAGCCGCCGCTGTTGTGGGAACTGAGTGTCTGGAGGTCGGGACTGACCGTCATCGTGCCGTTGGTGGCAATGACAAGCGTGCAGGTCGGGGTGATCGTGCCATTGAAAATGACATTTTGCGTCGCAGCCAATGCAGGCTGGCCCAGACACGCGACCAGCAAGGTTGCACCGAAGGCGGTGCGAAACAACTTCATCGAGACCTCCTATTAAGTCGGATCGCCCGAATTAACAGGAGTCATGATCGCTTTATCGTGGTTAATTTAGCGTAAACTAAAATAATTCGCGGAAATAACATCTTATAAAAACCGAAGGTTGTCCCCGGTTGTATCGTTAATTTCCGATAGAGCCCAAGTAATACTTTCCGCTTTCCAAGATCTGTAAATTTCTTCGCCGAAAACTGGAAAAACGATATTTATGATGACACTTGACCTGCCTCCCAGCCAAGGATGGCGCGCTTGCGGGTCAGGCCCCAGTGGTAGCCGGTGAGGTCGCCGGACTTGCCGATGGCGCGATGGCAAGGCACCACGAAGGAGAGCGGGTTGGCGCCATTGGCGGCGCCGACCGCGCGGCTGGCGCTTGGCGCGCCGATGCTGGCGGCGATCGAGGAATAGGTGCGGGCCTTGCCCATCGGGATCTGCAGCAGCGCCTCCCAGACGCGAACCTGGAAGTCGGTGCCGATCATGACGACATGCAGCGGCTGGTCGGGACGCCACAGCGTCGGGTCGAAGATGCGCGCGGCGTAAGGACCGGTCGCGGCCAGGTCCTCGACATAGATGGCGTTCGGCCAGCGGCTGGACATGTCGGCGAAGGCGGCGCGCTCCTCGCCGGGGTCGCTGAAGGCGAGGCCGGCAAGCCCGCGGTCGGTGGCCATGATCAGGGCGGTGCCGAAGGGCGAGGGATGGTAGCCGTAGCGGATGGTGAGGCCGGCGCCGCGCGTCTTGTAGTCGCCCGGCGACATTGCCTCATGGGTGACGAACAGGTCATGCAGCCGGCCGGGGCCGGACATGCCCAGTTCGAAGGAGGTTTCGAGCAGCGGCATGCCGGAATCGAGCAACCGGCGGGCGTGGTCGAGCGTCACCGCCTGCAGGAAGGCTTTGGGCGACAGGCCGGCCCAGCGGGTGAAGAGTTTTTGCAGGCCGGTTGGCGTCTCGCCGACTTCCTCGGCAAGCTCCTCGAGCGAAGGCTGGTCGCGATAGTCGAGGCTGATCTTCTCGATGGCGCGGCGCACGATCTCGTAGTCGCTGCCTTGCGGCGTGATGTCCTTTTTGAGGACGGCTGTCTGTGTGCTCATCGAACTGTCTCCTTGGCCAGGAATATCGCCCCTTGGGGCGGCGATCGCCACCCGAAACTTGCCTTCTTGCCGCGCATACCCAGATAGACTCGGGGTTTCGAGAGCCTGTTCCATCCCGATGGGTCGGGATGGGGCTCTCTCTTTGTGTTCGAGCATGATCTTTTCCGAAAACCGGTATCCACTTTTCGGGATCATGCTCCTGCCAGGAGTCGCTCATGGCTGGCGAGAAAGTGCATCTGACCGGGGCTAAGGAAACCTTGCTGATGACGCTATACGGCAAGGCGCTGGAGAGCCGGTTGCCCCATTCGCTGCTTGGGGATCATTTCGCCGACGAGGCGGTGCGCAAGATCGACTATGACTTCTCCAGGCTCAAGGTCGACGAGAATCTCGGCATCGGCCTGGCGATCCGGGCCAAGACATTGGACGTTCGTGTAGAGGATTTTCTGGCCAGAAATCCCGGCGCCATCGTGCTGCATCTGGGCTGCGGGCTCGATACGCGCATCTTCCGTGTCGATCCGCCGCCAGGCGTGGACTGGTTCGATGTCGACTATCCCCAGGTCATCGAACTCAGGCGAAAACTTTACCCGTCACGCGACCGTTATCATCTCATCGCTTCGTCGGTGACCGAGCCCGGCTGGCTGGCCGAAGTGCCCCACAACCGCCCGGCCATCGTGGTGGCGGAAGGGCTGACGCCCTATCTTCCCGCCGATGAGGGGCTGCGCCTGGTTTCGCGGCTTGTCTCGCATCTTGCCGGCGGCGAGCTGATGTTCGACGCCTACAGCCGTTTCGGCCTGACGCTGCTTCGTCTCAATCCCACCATCAAGGCGACTGGCGCCGAGGTTCACTGGGCGATCGATGATCCGCACGAGCTGGAGCTGGCGGTTCCGAAACTGCGGTTCGTCGAGGATATTTCCGCCTACATGCCCGAACACGCCGCCCGCATGGGCTGGCCCGCCAAACTCTTCGTTCGCCTTTGGAAACACATTCCGGCGCTGCGCAAGGTCGGCAGGCTTCTGCGCTATCGGTTCTAGAGCAATTCCAGGAAAAGTGTGAACGGTTTTCCCGGGAAAAAGCGCGTAGCGCTTTCCCTAGGGAATTGCGTCAAAACAAAGAGCCGTTTAGCGCGCCTTGGCGGTCGCCAGCGCGCGCGAAAAGGCTGTCGCAAAGCTCTCGCGGGACTCGGGGTCGAGAAAGCCGCCGATCGGCACGTTCTGGCCTTGGCCTTCAACCGTCATTTTGGTGATGCCGATCTCGGCGTGACGGGCGACCGAAAACCGGGCCCAGAACGGGTTGAAGCGGTGGGCTTCCGATTTTCCCGAAGGGGCCGTCTTGCGGATGTCGAGGGTGGTACGCGAGACCGATACCTCCTCGCGGGCGCGGGCGGCGCGGTAGTTGACGCGGAAGGCGATGTAGAGGGCGACCACGTCGAGACCGAAGAAGCCGAATACCGGCCAGGCGCCGCGCGGCAGGAAGAACGCGCCGGTCGCCAGCCAGCCGAACGACAAAGCGGCCATCAGGACCAGGAAGCCTGTCCTGCCCAGCGACCGGTGCGGGGTCAGCAATGCGTGAAAGAAGGGCTCGTCGGCCTGGAACGAGGCGTTTGTGTCGCTCATGACAGGATATTATAGGAGGGAAATGGCGAGCCCCAAGTCCAAAGATTCTTCCACGCCCGAAAACGAATTGCCGCCAGGACGGCGCGATGGTTCCAATGCCAAGCCGCGCCCACGGCCGGTGCGGCGGACGTCGCGCTACGGTCCGGCCGAAGTGCATGAGATCTTCCGCCGGTTTTCCGTCCAGCGGCCGGAGCCGAAGGGTGAGCTCGAACATGTCAACGCGTTTACGCTCTTGGTGGCGGTGGTGCTTTCGGCGCAGGCGACCGATGCCGGCGTCAACAAAGCGACAAGGGCCTTGTTCAAAGCCGCCGACACGCCGCGGAAGATGCTGGCGCTGGGCGAGGCCAAGGTCGGCGACTATATCAGGACCATCGGTCTGTGGCGCAACAAGGCCAAGAACGTTATCGCGCTGTCGGAAGCGCTGATCCGCGACCATGGCGGGGAAGTGCCCGACAACCGCGACGAGCTGGTCAAGCTGCCAGGCGTCGGGCGCAAGACCGCCAATGTCGTGCTCAACATGGCCTTCGGCCAGCATACGATGGCGGTCGACACGCATATTTTCCGGATTGGCAACCGGCTTGGCCTGGCGCCCGGCAAGACGCCCGAACAGGTCGAGCAAGGGCTGCTGAAAATCATCCCGGACGAATATATGCGCCATGCGCATCACTGGCTGATCCTGCATGGGCGCTATGTCTGCAAGGCGCGCAAGCCGGATTGCCCGGCCTGCGTCATCGCCGATATCTGCAAGGCTGAGGAGAAGACGACCAGCATTCCGGCGCCCCTGGTGCCGATCGCTCCGCTCGATCCGGTGGACGAGGTTCAGAGCCAAGGCTGACTGGCCCGGGCTTCAACTCTCCTCCACGAACACCTCTTCGCGCTTCTTCTTGACCGAGGGCAGGAAGACGATGACGAGCACGGCCAGCGCCACCAGCAGCAGGCCGGCGCTGATCGGCCGCGTCAGGAAGGTTGAGGCGTCGCCGCGCGACAGGATCATGGCGCGGCGCAGGTTTTCCTCGAGCAGCGGGCCGAGCACGAAGCCGAGCAGCAGGGGTGCCGGTTCGCAGCGCAGCTTGGTGAGGACATAGCCGAGCAGGCCGAAGAAGGCGACGGCATAGAGATCGAAAGCATTGGTGTTGACGCTGTAAACGCCGATCGAGCAGAACGCCATGATGATCGGGAAGAGCACGTAATAGGGGATCGTCAGCAGCTTCACCCAAAGGCCGATCAGCGGCAGGTTGAGGATGATCAGCATCAGATTGCCGATCCACATCGATGCGATGATGCCCCAGAACAGCGCCGGCTGCTCGGTGGCGACATTGGGGCCGGGCACGATGCCCTGGATGATCATGGCGCCGATCATCAGCGCCATGACAGGATTGGCCGGAATGCCCAGCGTCAGCATCGGGATGAAGGAGGTCTGGGCGCCGGCATTGTTGGCCGATTCCGGTCCGGCGACGCCGGCGATGGCGCCCTTGCCGAATTCCTGCGGTGTTTTCGACACGCGTTTCTCGACCGAATAGGAGGCAAAGGCCGCAAGCACCGCACCACCGCCGGGCAGAATGCCGAGCGCCGAACCGATGATGGTTCCGCGCACGATGGGTGCTGCCATACGCTTGAAGTCGTCGCGGGTCGGCATCAGGCCGGAGACCTTGCTGATCAGCACCGAGCGCTCATGCTCGTTTTCAAGGTTGCGCAGGATCTCGGCGACGCCGAAGACGCCGACCGCCACCGCGACGAAATTCAGCCCGTCGGCATATTCGCGGATGCCAAGGGTGAAGCGCGGCGCGCCGGTGTAGATGTCGGTGCCGACGATGCCAAGCAGCAGGCCGAGCACGACCATCGCCAGCGCCTTGACGATCGAGCCATGGGCGAGCGCGATGGACGAGACGAGGCCGACGATCATCAACGAAAAATACTCCGCCGCGCCGAACTGCAGGGCTATCGCCGTCAACGGCGGGGCAAAGACGGCGACGAGGAAGGTCGACACCGTGCCGGCGAAGAACGAGCCGATCGCGGCGATCGCCAATGCCGCCCCGGCGCGGCCCTGGCGGGCCATCTGATAGCCGTCGATGGCGGTGACGGCCGACGAGGATTCACCGGGCATGTTGATGAGAATGGCGGTGGTCGAGCCGCCATACTGGGCGCCGTAGTAGATGCCGGCAAGCATGATGAGGGAAGAAACCGGGTCGCCGATCTGGAAGGTGATCGGCAACAGCATGGCGATGGTTGCGGTGGCGCCGATGCCGGGCAGGACGCCGATCAGCGTGCCGAGCAGGACGCCGATCAGGCAGAAGCCGAGATTGGCCGGCGTCGAGGCGGTCGAAAAGCCGAGCGCGAGATTGTTGAGCAAGTCCATGTCAGCGTCTCACAATGCCAGCCATGAGGGCAGCCAGGGGCCGAAGCGCTGGAACGGCAGGCCGAGCGCGTAGCTGAAGACGAGGACCGAGAACAGCGTCAGGCCAGCCGACAACACGAGCGCGGTGAGCGGCTTCATGCGGCCGCTGGCGAAGGCGGCGATCAGCGCCGTCAGGAAGATCGACGGCACGAAGCCGAGGCCGCGCACCGTCAGGCCGAAGAAGATCGGCGCCGGCAGGATGAACAACATGCCGCGCCACGCCACTGGGCCGATCGGCTCGCCCTCGACGCGTATCGCCTGGACGAGGATGATGGCGCCTAGCAGGATCAGCACGATCGCCAGGACCAGCGGGAAATAGCCCGGCCCCATGCGCAACGCCGTGCCGATTTCGAGGCTGAGCGACTGCAGCGCGAAGAACGCACCGAAAAAGATGAACAGCGCGGCGCACAGGCCGTTGGTCCTGTCGATTGCGAAAGGTTTCATGACGGTCCTCCCAGGCGCTGGGGCCTGCCGTTGCAAATGGGAAATCGGATCGAAGCGAACGGGGCGCCGCGGGCGCCCCGTTTCAAGCCATCAGTCGGCGTACTGGCCGGCGGCTTCGATGATCGGCTTCCAGCGCGCGATCTCGCTTTCCAGCTTGGCCTTCAGCGCCGCCGGCGTCGCGTCGGCCTCCGATGACGGCCTGGTGCCGAGTTCGGCGAAGCGGGCGATGACGTTCGGGTCCTTCAGGGCAACCTGGAGCGATTTCGACAGGCGGTCGGTGATCTCGGCCGGCGTGCCCTTCGGCGCATAGAGGCCGTGCCAGATGCCGACCTGCACCGCGGGGAGGCCGGCTTCGATCGTCGTCGGCACATCCTTCAGCACGTCGAGGCGCTCCGGCGAGGTGACGGCATAGGCCTTGATCGTGCCGCCCTGGATCTGCTTGGTGGTGTTGGTCGTCTGGTCGCACATAATGTCGACCTGGCCGCCGAGAAGATCGGTCATGGCCGGGCCGGTGCCCTTGTAGGGCACGGTGACCAGCGGCGTGCCGATGGCGCTCATGAACAGCATGCCGCACAGATGCGAGGCCGCACCGATGCCGGCATTGGCGACGGTGATGCTGTCCTTGTTGGCGTTGGCGTAGTCGACAAGCCCTTTCAGATCGGTCGGCGGAAGATCCTTGCGGCCGATGATGGTCATCGGCACTTCGGTCACCAGGCCGACATATTCAAAGGCGTTCAGCGTGTCGTAGGCCAGCTTTCTGTAGAGCGTCGCACTCGTCGCCATGCCGATGTGATGGAGGAGCAGCGTGTAGCCATCGGGATCGGCATTGGCGACGCGGCCCGCGCCGAGCGTGCCGCCGGCGCCGCCGACATTCTCGACGATGACCTGCTGGCCGAGATCCTTCGACATGGCTTCCGCGAGGAGCCGGGTGACGGTGTCGGTCGGACCGCCTGCCGCAAACGGCACGACAACGGTGATGGTGCGTTCGGGATAGGATTGTGCGTTGGCGGCGAACGAATAAAGCGTGACGGCCGCGGCGGCGGCCAGAGCGGCAACAAATTTTCGCATCGTAATTCTCCTCCGGGATATGAATAAACCGCTGCGCGGAACTCCTCTCAATGCCGGCCGCGGATGAAACAACAACCAGCGCAGGCCAATAGATTGCAATCGGACTCAAATGGCAAACTGGGATATCCGCGGCAGCCGGCACGCAACGAATAGATGTTCGAACCACAAGGCGGGATCCGAAACGGTCGATAGTCGACCGGCTTCGGCAAATGCCGATTGCAGACCCTACTCGCTCACGTTCTATTCCAGATCTATTGGTAGCCGTAACCGCGCGCCATCGCCGCCGCGAAGACCGGGATCAGCAGGAAGACGAAGGCCTCGGCGCGGATATAGGTCTTCACCGAGGCCAGTTCGCCCGCCGGCACGGCGAAGGCGGGATTGGCGCTGGCCTGCCGGTTCCAGGAAATGAAGCGCACGGTCGGGATGATCGACAGCAGGCCGACAATGCCGAATGCCGCCATCTTGGCCCAGAACATCCAGTTGTAGACGTAGAACTCCCAACCCTTGAGGCCCCAGAAGACACGGCCGATGCCGACGATGATGATGAGTGAGGCGATGATGCCATAGTGGCGGTCGATGCCGGCGAGTCGCTTGAGGGTTACGGCGGGCAGGTCGCCGCGGATCAGCACGAATTCGGCGCCGATGATCCCTGCCAGGGAAAACACCAGCAGATGATGGATAATGGCAAGCACAAGGTCGGTCGTGTCCATGTTTCTTCCCTTGGGTTGAGCACGCGTCTGAAAAGGTCGCGCCGCAGATGTGCTGAATCAGCCTGCCGGGAAATTAACACCGTCGGGCAGAATTCCCATAGAAGCTGAATCCCTGGTCTTAGGCGGCGTTGACGCTCGGTCCAGGCACGTTAGGTTCGCAGGCATGACCGGTCTGGAACGCCCCCTGTATCCGATGGCCTGGCGCGGCTGAAGATCTGCTTCGGGCTGCTATTCTGGATGATGGCGAGTCGTCCGCTGGCCCTTGCACCGCAGGGGCAATTTGCTAAGCGCGGACAAGATCAGCGAGGCAAATCCCATGAACAACCGCAAAGTGACCGTCGCTCCCGTCATCGAGACGCAGCGAACCATTCTGCGGGCGCACCGGCTGGAGGATTTCGACGCCTATGCAACAATGTGGGCCGACCCGGCCGTTACCCGCTTCATCGGCGGCAAGCCGCGCACGCGCGAGGAAAGCTGGATGCGCTTCCTGCGTCATGCCGGCCTGTGGTCGCTGCTCGGCTACGGCTTCTGGGCGATCGAGGAGAAGGCGACGGGCCGCTTCGTCGGCGAGGCCGGGTTTCACGACCTGAAGCGCGACATGGAGCCGTCGATCGAAGGCATTCCCGAGGCCGGATGGGCGCTGGCGCCGGAAGTGCACGGGGCAGGCCTCGCCACAGAGGTCGTCGGCCGTGTCCTGGCCTGGGGCGAAGAAACCTTCGGACGGGTGAAAACCGTCTGCATCATCGATCCGGAGAATACCGCCTCGTTGAATGTCGCTGACAAGGTCGGCTATCGCGAGGTGTTGCGGACCACCTATCATGACGCGCCGACCGTGCTGCTGGAGCGGCTGTCCTGAACGGCATTGGAGCTCCGGTAGACTAGCCCGCCTTGCGGCGCAGCTTCCGCGCCAGATCGGCCCATGGATCGACGCTTTCGACGGCCGGCGTGACGCCTCGGCCTAGCAGCACCGTCGAGGCATCGAACGGCGTCGGTCTGGCGATCCCATAGCCCTGGGCATAGTCGACGCCGATGGTCTTCAGCGCGGCGGCGATACCGTCGCTCTCGACGAACTCGGCGATGGTGCGCTTGCCCATGACCTTGCCGATGTGGTGGATCATCTCGACCATGGCGCGGTCGATGCGGTCGTCCAGCATGTCCTTGACGAAGCTGCCGTCGATCTTGAGGTAGTCGACCGGCAGGTGCTTCAGATACGCGAAAGACGACATGCCGGAGCCGAAATCGTCGAGCGCGAAGCGGCAGCCCAGGCCGCGCAGATCGGCAATGAAGCGCATGGCGTTGGTGAGATTGGCGATAGCGCTGGTTTCGGTGATCTCCAGGCAGATCATGGCAGGCGAAATGCCATGGATGAGGAATTGCTCGCGCAGGAAGCCGAGAAAGCTTTCGTCGCCGAAAGTCGCGCCGGAAAGATTGATGGCGCATGTTGCGATGGGCGGCGTGCGCGGATCGGCCTGCCGGGCGGCCAGGATGCGGAAGGTGTTGCGCACCACCCAGCGGTCGATCGACGGCATCAGGCCGTAGCGCTCGGCCGCGGGAATGAAACTCTGCGGGGTGACGAAGCTGCCATCTTCGTCGGTCAGCCGCAACAGGATCTCTATATGCGCTCCAGCCTCGACGACGTCGTCGTTGAGCGGCCAGATTTCCTGAGCATGAAGCCGGAAACGGTCTTGCTCCAGCGCGGCGTGCAGGCGCTGCACCCAGGCCATCTCGCCAAAACGCTCGCGCAAGTCGACGTCGCCATCGCTGTGGATCTGGACGCGGTTGCGGCCCTTTTCCTTGGCCATGTAGCAGGCGACGTCGGCGGCCCGTAGCGTTTCCTCGATCGTCACCTGCGCATTGGCGATCTCCACCATGCCGACACTGACGCTGGTGTTGAACGGCCTGCCATCCCAGACGAAATGCAGGTTCTGCACCGCCGCGCGCAGCCGTTCGGCGATGTCGCACGCTTCGTTGGCTCCACAATCGACGAGCAGCACGCCGAACTCATCGCCGCCCAACCGTGCCAGCACGTCGCCCGGCCGCAAATCGCAGGTCAGCAGCGCCGAGATCTGGCGCAGCAACTGGTCGCCCGCCGCATGGCCGCACGTATCGTTGACCAGCTTGAACTGATCGAGATCGAGATACATCAAGGCGTGTTGCCGGGGCTGGCCCTGCAATTCGACGATGGTCCTTTCCAGCCGACTTTCGAAATCGCGCCGGTTGGCGAGCCCGGTCAACGCATCATGCGAAGCCTGCCACGAAAGCCGCTCGATATAATCCTCTTCGCGCGTCATGTCGTGGAAGGCGAGCACGGCACCGACGACCTCACCGGAAACGAGCAGCGGTGCGCCGGTCAATGCGACGGGAACAACAGAGCCGTCCGGCCGCTGCAGCAATTGTGGACGGGCGCTGGACCGGCGCGCTTCGCCGGCCAGGAGACGCTCGACCAACTGCGTTTCTTCAACGCCGGTGTCCTTGTCGACGAGGCGAAAGAACGCTGCGATGGGTTTGCCCCTGGCAGTGCCGAGCGGGCATGCCAGCAGCTTCTCGGCAACCGCATTCATGTAGTCGACCCGCCCGTCGCGGCCGGTGCAGACGACGGCCTGGCCGATCGAAGCCAGCGTGATCTGGGCGCGCTCGCGCTCGGCATTGAGCGCCAACTGGAAGGCCTGGCGCTGCGCCAGGAGCTTGCGCGTGCGCCACACGGCAAGCAGGATCAACGATGCGGCCGTGACGAGATTGGCGAAGGTAAGCAGCATCCGGATGAAGCGCGATCCTTCGCCGAGACTGTCCGAGAAAGCCTTGGACAACGGGGTGACCTGATGATCGAGCCGATGGATTTCCGCTTTCCAGGCGCCGATCTCGGCTGCCGACGCCGGCCCCTTGCCCAGCGTCGCATGCATCGTATCGCCGAGCCGCTGGATGGCGAGGATCATCGTGTCGGCCGCTGCCCAGTCCCGAATGGCGGTGTCGAGATAGCTGAAGTTCCGGAAATTCTGGAAAAGCCAGATCATCCCGGCGACGTCGTCCGGGTGGTTTCTGCCTTGCAGGAAGCCTGCCCGCGCGGCCTCTGTATCGGGCTCGGGCTGCTCCAGCGCCAGGCGGGCCGAACGGTCGGCCAGCGGAACGGCGATCGCTTCGCGATACTCGCCGAAGAACTCCTCTTTGCCGGTGTCCGCATAGAGGCTGAGGAAATAGATGGCGTGCTTTTGCCCCTTGGACCACTGGCTTTCGCCGCCGACATAGGCGCGAACCGCCGAAAGGGTGTGTAGGCTGAGGCTGGCGACCAGCGCCTGGATGAGGACGACGGCGATGAACGGCCAAACGAGCCCGAGAAGACGGGGGCTGGCGTCCATCGATGACGGCTTAGAATCCACGGACGTGCCATGATCCTGTCAGCGCGTCTGTCCGACTGTTTCACCCGTCGGTTGAGACGATTTTCTTCTCTCATGTCGCTCAAATGGCGACAACAACCGGGTATCACGCGGGACTTAACAGCAAATAAATAGTTCCGTCCTCTATGAAGCCTTTTCTTGATTTGGGTAGCCGAATATTACGCCACGTCAAGTGACTGCTTCGAATTGAATCGGGTTGTATTCGAAGCTTATCGGTCCTTTTCCGGGCCGCAACCGCGCGGCTAGCGCACAGTCTCCGTTGCGAGACTTGCCTGTTCGAGCATCGAGGCATCCTCGCCAAAGGCACGGGTGGCACGGGCTGCCGCCTCGAGCAGAGGCCGTTTCATGCGCTCGAGGAAGGCGGCATCGACGCGCGTGCTGGGACCAGCCAGCGTCAGCGCGCCGAGCAGCACACGCCCCGGTCCGAATACCGGTGCCGAGATGCCCGCCGTTTCGGGATCCCGATCGCCGACGGCGAGGCAGTTGCAGGTCCGGCGTATGGTCTCATAGGGTTCGCCCGGCTGGCCGGAAAACGCCGCAAGCACGCGGCCGCCGGAGCCGAGAAGCAAAGGCAATACGTCACCCTCGCGGATCGTGTAGCGGATCGGATGCTTGGATTCGACGCGGTAAAGACAGGTGCGGACGTCGCCCGAGCGGACATAGAAGGCAACGCTCTCCCAGCTGCGCTCGGAAAGGTCGCGCATGATCGGCAGCAGGATGTCGACCGCCACGACCGAACGCTGATAGAGCGTGCCCAGCCGGAAGGTTGCGGGCCCGACACGATAGCGCCCGTCGTCCAGCCGCTCGAGCAGTTGCCCACGCAGCAGCGAATTGGCCAGCCGCAGGATCGTGCTCTTGTAAAGACCGGTGCGCGCCGCGATTTCAGCCAGGCTGAGCGAGCGGTCGGCCGTGGTGAAGGCATCGAGGATGGCGATCGCCCGATCAAGGGCCGCAACACCTTCGGCGGACGCATGCCGGCTTACAGCATCAGTTGATCTGCTTGGTGAGTCCATTGTGGTTCCAACCCCGAGATGCCCGAGGGCCAGTCTGTCGCGCTGCCGGGGCGTTCTGTCTAGCAGAATATCGTTCCCGTTGACAGAACTCGGTAACATCTGCTTGAACTCGATCACGGGTCTGTGAATGCAGGCGCGTTTGGCAGGCACCGGAGGAGGTGTCGTGATCTGGAGGAATCCCATGCTGAACAGACGCAGATTTTTGATGAGCACGGCGGCTGCAGGCGCTGCCGGCCTTGCAGGACTTCATCTCACGCCCGCTTTCGCCGAAGGGGCACCGCAGATCCAGATATTCGTTCCGGCGGCGCCCGGCGGCGGCTGGGACCAGACGGGGCGCACGATGGATCAGGTGATGCGCGCAGAGAAGCTGATCTCCGGCTCGCAGATCACCAATGTCGGCGGCGCCGGCGGCACGGTCGGGCTGCCGCAATTCATCAGCCAGTGGAACGGCAAGGGCAATTCGCTGATGGTGGCCGGCATGGTCATGGTCGGCGCCATCATCGCCAACAAGGCCGCCAACAATCTGACGCAAGTCACGCCGATCGCCCGTCTCACCGGCGAATTCGAGGCCCTGGTGGTGCCGGCGGAGTCGCCCTTCAAGACGGCCGCTGATTTCGTCGCCGCGCTGAAGGCCGATCCGACGAAGGTTCCCGTCGCCGGTGGTTCGGCCGGTGGCTCCGACCACATCCTGTTCGGCCTGATCGCCAAGACGGTAGGCGTTCCGGCGACCAATCTTTCCTATGTGCCGTTCGCCGGCGGCGGCGAGGCCTTGTCGGCGCTGCTCGGCAATCAGGTGGCGGCCGGCATTTCCGGCTTTGGCGAATTCTCCGAACAGGTCAAGGCCGGCGCGCTCAGGCTGCTCGCCATCTCGGCCGACAAGCGCCAGGACGGCATCGACGCGCCGACGCTGAAGGAAGCCGGCATCGATGTCGAACTGTTCAACTGGCGCGGCGTCTTCGCGCCCCCTGGCGTGTCCGACGCCGACAAAGCGGCGATGATCACGCTGGTGGAGACCATGGCCAAGAGCGATGCCTGGGCGACCGAATGTAAGAACCGCAACTGGACGCCCATCCTGCTCACCGGCGACGACTATGCGAAATTCGTTGCCGAGGATTCGGCGCGTATCGAAGCCATCCTCAAGGATCTCGGCCTCGCCTGATTTCCCCAGGGGACGGCGCGAGCCGTCCCTTATTTTCTCAAGTCCGCCGATCGCATCGCAGATGAGATCGGTCATGGACTGACAGCATGAAGGCCGATGACAGCCGTCTTGGCCCGTAATACTGGGGAGGATATTCCATGAGCACCATCAACCAGCCGACGGCGCCCTCGCGCCTTGCCGTGCCGGAATTGTTTGTTGGCATCGGGCTTCTCGCCTGTGCCGGCGCGGTCGCCTGGCAGACGCTGGCGATCCCGGTGTCGCCGCTCTACTCCAAGGTCGGCCCGACCGTCTTTCCCTACCTCACCATGGTCGGCCTGATGGTGCTTGCGCTGCTGCTCATCCTCGCCGCGTTTCGCGGCGGATGGCAGCCGGCGGAGGAAAAGGAAACGCCGACCGATTGGAGGGCGATGGGCTTTGTCGTCATCGGCCTTCTGGCCAACCTGCTGCTCATCCGGCCGCTCGGCTTCACGGCGGCATCGGTGATCATGTTCGTTCTCGTCTGCTACGGCTTCGGCAGCAGGCATACGCTGCGCGACGCGCTCACCGGCCTTGTCCTGGCGCTGGCCGCCTATTTCGGCTTCGCCAGGGCGCTCGGCGTCAACATCGGTGCCGGCTTCATCGAGAACCAGCTGAACACGGTGATCGACGCGATTGCCGGCGCGTTTGGGGCGTGAGACCATGAACACGCTCGAACAACTCGCCCACGGCTTCTCGGTCGCCTTCACCCCGGTCAATCTTCTGTGGTGCCTGCTCGGCACCACGCTCGGCACCGCCATCGGCGTGCTGCCTGGCCTCGGGCCGGCGCTGACCATCGCGCTGCTTCTGCCAATCACCTATCAGGTGGCGCCGGAAGCGTCCTTCATCCTGTTCGCCGGCATCTATTACGGCGCCATGTATGGCGGCTCGACGACGTCGATCCTGCTCAACACGCCAGGTGAAAGCGCCACCATCGTCACCGCGCTGGAGGGCAACAAGATGGCGCGGTCCGGCCGTGGGGGTGCTGCCCTTGCCACCTCGGCTATCGGTTCGTTCGTTGCCGGCACGCTCGGCACGCTGGGTGTCGCCTTCCTGGCGCCGGTGGTGGTCAAGTTCGCGCTGGCCTTCGGGCCGGCCGAATATTTCTCGCTGATGGTGCTGGCCTTCATCACGGTTTCGGCCGTGCTCGGCTCGTCCTCTGTGCGCGGGCTCACCAGCCTGTTTGCCGGCTTCGTTATCGGCATGATCGGCGTCGACCTGCAGACTGGCCAGCCGCGCTTCACCTTCGGCACGACCGAACTGCTCGACGGCGTCGACGTCATCATCGCCGCCGTCGGCCTGTTCGCGGTCGGCGAGACGCTCTACATGGCCTCGCGCCGCTATGCCGGCAAGGACGAGATCGTGCCGCTGAAAGGCTCGCTCTACATGACCGCGGCCGAATGGGGCCGCTCGTGGAAGGCCTGGCTGCGCGGTGCGGCGATCGGCTTCCCGATCGGCGCCATGCCGGCCGGTGGCGCCGAAATCCCGACCTTCCTGTCCTATGCCATCGAGAAGAAGCTGTCGAAGCACAAGGAGGAGTTCGGCACGGTCGGCGCCATCGAGGGCGTTGCCGGTCCGGAGGCCGCCAACAATGCATCGGCCGCCGGCGTGCTGGTGCCGATGCTGACGCTCGGCCTGCCGACATCGGCGACGGCGGCGATCATGCTGTCGGCGTTCCAGAGCTACGGCATCAATCCCGGGCCGCTGCTCCTGACGACGCAGGCCAATTTGGTCTGGGGCCTGATCGCCAGCCTGTTCATCGCCAACGTCATCCTCGTCATCCTCAATTTGCCGCTGATCGGACTGTGGGTGCGGCTGCTGAAGATCCCGGCTCCGCAGCTCTATGCCGGCATCCTGGTGTTCGCGACCGTCGGCACCTACGGCATCTCTCAATCGCCCATCGATCTCGTGATCCTCTATCTCCTGGGGGCGGCGGGCTTCCTGATGCGGCGCTTCGATTTCCCGACCGCGCCTGTGATCATCGGCATGATCCTGGGACCGCTCGCCGAAACCCAGTTCCGCCGGGCGATGACCATCTCGAATGGCGATTGGTCGGTGTTCTACAAGCATCCGCTGTCGCTGACGCTGCTGACGCTCGCCTTCATCGGCCTGGTCGGGCCGCATATCTGGGCCTTCATCGAGCACCGCCGGCGGCGCGGGCCGGAGCATGTGCCGGGCGATGCCTGATCGATTTGAGACGATATGACAGACCTGCTTTCCGGTATCCGCGTCCTTGACCTGACCAATGTTCTGGCCGGGCCCTATTGTGCCTATCAGCTGGCGCTGCTGGGGGCCGACGTGATCAAAGTCGAGGGACCGCAAGGCGGCGACCTGGCGCGTCAGCTCGGCGGTTCGCCAAGGCTCAACCAAGCCGGTATGGGCGCCTCGTTCCTGGCGCAGAACGCCGGCAAACGATCTGTCATGCTCGATCTGAAGACAGAAGCCGATCGCGAGCGTTTCCTCGATCTGGTCGCCAGTGCCGACGCGCTGGTGGAGAATTTCCGCCCCGGCGTGATGGATCGGCTTGGCCTCGGCCATGAGGCGCTGAAGGCTGTCCGCCCCGGTCTCGTCTATTGCGCGATATCGGGTTTCGGCCAGACCGGGCCGATGCGCGACAATCCCGCCTACGACCAGATCATCCAGGGCCTGTCGGGCATCATGAGCATCACCGGCACGCCGGAAACGGCGCCGCTGCGCGTCGGCTATCCGGTCGCCGATACGCTGGGCGGTCTGGTCGGCGCGTTCGCGATCGCATCGGCGTTGGTCAGGCAGAAGACAACGGGCGAGGGCGCCTTCCTCGACGTCTCGATGCTCGAATGCACGCTTTCCGCGCTTGGCTGGCCGGTGTCGAACTATCTGACGGCAGGGGTCGATCCCAGGCCGATGGGCAATGAGAACATGACGGCGGCACCTTCCGGCGCCTTTCGTACCGGCGATGGATTGCTCAACATCGCCGCCAACAAGCAGGAGCAGTTCGTGACGCTTTGCCGGCTGATTGGACGGCCGGAACTGGCGTCCGATCCTCGCTTCGCGGAGCGCGAGACGCGCAAGAAGAACCGTGCTGCGCTGAAAACTGAGATCGAGGACGCCCTGACAGATGCTCCGGCGGCCGCCTGGGAGGAAAGGTTGAACCGGGCAGGCGTGCCGGCGGGCCGGGTGCTGACGATCCCGCAAGTGCTGGCCGAGCCGCAAGTGCTCGAACGCCAGGTGACCGCCAATTTTGACGATGTCGCCAGGATGGACAGGCCGCTGACCGTTCTGCGCGGCGGCTTCATGGTCGATGGCGCGGCGCCGTTGCCGACGAAGCCGCCACCGGCGCTCGGCGAGCATATGGATGAGATTTTCGCCGGCCTGTCGCCGCGCGCCAAGGCAAAGGCACGGGCATGAGCGACGCGGAGAAGAAGTCAGGCCGTGAGCGCGGCGAGGAATGGTGGCAGACCGGCATCATCGAGATGAGCCCCGGCGTCATCCGGCTGCGCGGCTATGAAATCCAGGACCTGATCGGCCGTGTCTCCTTCCCGGCGATGATCTGGCTGATGTTGCGTGGTGAATTGCCCAGCGAAGACCAGGCGGCACTGCTCGGCATCGCGCTGGGCGCGGCGGTCGACCATGGGCCGCAGGCGCCGTCGATCGCCATCGCCCGCATGGCGGCAACCTGTGGTGTCGGCATCAACAGCGCCATGGCCTCGGCCATCAATGTGCTCGGCGACGTGCATGGCGGCGCCGGCGAACAGGCGCTGTCCTTCTACGGGGATATCGCTGTGGCGATCGATGGCGGGACGGCGCTGGGGGAGGCGGTCTCGGTACGGCTCGACCGGTTCTTCGTCGAGGAAAAGGGTTATGTGCCGGGGCTCGGCCACCGCTTTCACCCGGTCGATCCGCGCGCGCCGCGCCTGTTGGAACTGACCCGCGAATTTGCCGCGCGTGGCGCCATCAATGGGCGGTTCGCCGACATCGCCGAGGCGATCGAGGCGGAGGTCGCACGCCGCAAAGGCAAGAGGATACCGCTCAACATCGATGGCGCCACGGCCGTCATCTATGGCGAACTCGGCTTCCCGCCGCCGCTGACGCGCGGGCTCTTCGTGCTGTCACGCTCCGTCGGCATCCTGGCGCACGCCTGGGAGCAGTCGCAGCAGAGCGAGCGCAACAAGGGGCCGCTGCCGCGCGAATGGTTGTGGGCCTATACCGGCATGCCGGTACGCCCTCTTCCCGAAGAGGGCGGTACGAGCGGCTGAGGAATTGTCCTTGTTGTTTTGACGCAATTCCCAAGGGAAAGCGCTATGCGCTTTCCCTTGAAAACCGTTCACACTCTTTCTGGAATTGCTTTAGGCCGCGTCGGTCGGCGTGGGCTGGGGAAGTGTCAGGGTCTTCACCAGCGTCGAAAGATCCGGTTCGTCGATCAATATCGCCGCGTCGGCCGGCGTCAGCCATGCCCGCTGTCGCCGCTTGGCCTCCTGCCAGTTGGCCAGTTCCTCGGTCACTTCAAGCAGGTAGACGATGACGTCGACATGGACAAAGCGGTTGGCCAGCCGCTTCCAGTAGGAATAGGTGCCGGCCGGCTGCTTCAGGGTCTTGCCAAGCACGCCGGCTTCTTCCATCGCTTCGATGGTCGCGGCCTTGCGTCCGTTCTTGCCTTTCATCGGCCATCCCTTGGGGACGATGAAGCGTTTCGTCGTTCTCGACGTGACCAGCATCACCTCGAAACTCCCATCCGCGGTCAACCGAAAGGGGATCGCCGCCACCTGGCGGATTCTTTCCCCTTTCTTGGCCCGGCGTACGGCCTTTTTCTTCGTGGTTGTCATCTGCAATAGTCCAGTCGGTCAGTGCCCCATAGCGTGACGCGGCGCCCTTGCAAACCCAAACTGCCGCAGGGGCACCCTCAAGGTCCCCTACCATGTAAGTCGGCTAAATAAAAGAAGCCCGCCTGTCAGCGGCAGGTGCTCACGGCCGTGTTGCCGATGATCTGCGTCTGGCAGCCCGGCCTGACCCGCGGCACGACCGGCGGTGGCTGCTGGACGATTACGCGGTCCTGGTCGCGGTACTGCTGTTGCTGCTGCTGGAATTGCTGCCGCTGAATGCGGCTCTGCAAGGCCTGCAGATCGTTCTGCTGGATCAGCGCGTTGCTGTTGATCGCGGGATTGGCCACCTGCGCGGAAGCGGGCAGCGCAAAGCCGGCCACAAAAGTCGCGGCCAGCACCGCCGATGCAAATCTCATCGATAGTCGACGCGCCGACGTCGGCATATTCCCGCGAAAAATCCTGTTCATTCCCGCAATATAGGGTGTTTGTCCGGCGATGCCATGGCTGGTCCATCTGTTACCTTGAAATCAATCGCGACCCCGCCGTCCGGCCTGCGGCCACGGATTGCAGGCAACGCCAGCGCTGGAGACCGGAACGGACATCGCATTTAGTGAGATTGCCAGCGTTGCCTCTATGGAAGGCCGGGAGTGGAGTTCTCCAACACAAGAAGCGGGAGATCGAAGGTCGCTTCGCGGCGGCGCAGATTCTGCCCGGCAACCTCGCATTGCACTTGACGGAAGCGATCAATTCGCCGCTCTATCGGATCGGCGCCGGCCTCGGGCTAAATGGCGCCCGCATGTCCGTCAGGTACAATGGCGCCTTCGGGGAAACGGTCAACAGAATGCAGTCAGCCGTCTCTCAAAGTCAGTTTCCAGGCTGGCTCGAGGCGGAGCCGGGCGGGAGAGGTCTTGATGAGGAAATACGCGTATTTGGTTGCGATGCTGGGTGCGGCCTGCATCGCCGGTGTGCCGGCAGTGGCCGCGCAGACCAAAGGCGACAAGGTGGCGGCTCCGCCCGCCGCAGCCGATGCGCCACAACTGCCGGGCGGGGCATCGGCCTTGTCCGAAACCCATGGCGACTGGACGGTCAATTGCCAGATATCGGGTACGAACAAGGGCTGCAGCCTGTCGCACCAACAGTTCAACAAGCAAAGCAACCAACGGCTGCTGGCGATCGAACTGTCGAGCAAGACCGGCGATGACGCGACAGGCACTCTTGCCCTGCCGTTTGGGCTGGCGCTCGCCAAGGGCGTCACCCTGACCATCGATGACCAGAAGCTGGACGGCAGCCTGGCATTCAACACTTGCCAGGCCGTCGGCTGCCTGGTGCCGGTGGCGTTTGACGCCAATGTCACGCCGCTGCTCAAGAACGGCACGACGCTGAAGATCGACGCCTTCGCGGCGGATACGGGACAAGCGGTGAGCTTTTCCATTCCGCTCAACGGTTTCGGCGGCGCGCTCGCCCGCACGGCGGAGCTCTTGTCAAACTGACGGCTCAGACCGGAATCGGATGCGCGGCATCCAACTGGCGCCGCATGTAGTCTTTGCTGTTCGCAATTCCCTAGGGAAAGCGCTGCGCGCTTTCCCGGAATTGCTTCAATACACGTCAAACGACTGTTGTTTTCAGCCGCTCGGCAATGAGGGTGGCGAGCCGCGCCGCCACCTCGTCCTTGGTCATTTCGGGCCATTCCTCGACGCCGGCCTTCGACACGATCCGCACCCGGTTGCGATCGCCACCCATGACGCCTGAAGGGCCGATGCCGCTTTCGTGCGACACATCGTTGGCGACGATCAAATCGGCGCCTTTCTTCGCGAGCTTTGCCTCTGCGTTGCGCAAAAGATCCTGCGTCTCGGCGGCGAAGCCGACGACCAAACCGGGTCGCTGGCTGTGGTGGCCGACGCCGGCAAGGATGTCGGGGTTCTCGACCATGCGCAGCACCGGCGGTCCTTCGCCCGCCACCTTCTTGATCTTTTCGCCGGCCGAATTCTCGCTGCGCCAGTCGGCGACGGCGGCCACGAACACCGCGGCATCGGCGGGCAAAAGCTGTTCGACCGCATCGCGCATCTCTTGCGCGCGTTCGACATGAATGGTTTTCACGCCGGCCGGATCGGCAATGCTCACGGGACCGGAGACAAGGCGCACATCGGCGCCAAGCCTTGCCAATGCGGCGGCGATGGCGTGGCCCTGCTTGCCGGAGGAACGGTTGGCGATATAGCGCACCGGGTCGATCGGCTCATGCGTCGGGCCTGAGGTGACGATAATCTTGCGACCTGCCAGAGGCCTGGGGCCGGCATCGAGCCGCGCTTCGACCGCGGCGACGATCTCCAGCGGCTCGGCCATACGGCCTTCACCGGCTTCATTGCTTTCGGCCATTTCGCCTCTGGCCGGGCCGACGAAAGCGATGCCGTCCTTGCCCAAGGTCGCACGGTTGCGGCGGGTCGCGGCATGCGACCACATTTTCGGGTTCATCGCCGGCGCCATCAGCACCGGCTTGTCGGTGGCCAGCAGCACGGTGGAGGCCAGATCATTGGCATGGCCGTTGGCGAGCTTGGCCATCAGATCGGCGGTGGCGGGCGCCACGACCAGAAGATCAGCCTCGCGCGACAGCCTGATATGGCCGACATCATGCTCGTCATTGCGATCGAACAGTTCGGTGAAGACGTGATCGGCTGACAGCGCGCCAACCGACAGGGTGGTGACGAATTCCTGTGCAGCCGTTGTCATCACCACCCGAACCGCCGCTCCGCGCTCACGCAACCGGCGGATCAGGTCCAGCGCCTTGTAGGCGGCGATGCCACCGCCAATGATGAGCAGGATGCGCTTGCCGGAAAGCGTCCCCCGCGGAAGGATCTTGCCCGCAGGGGCCGCAACCGAGGTTGCCGCATTGTGCGTGCTGGTCAGTTCGCGCAAGGTCTTTTCGATCTGGTCGATGCGGGCAGGCCCGATCTGGCCGTCGACTGCGGCCCGGATCATCACGCGCGCCTGTTCTTCCATGGAACGGTTGTTTTCCGCCGCTAACCGGCGCAGCAACTCCTTGACCTCATCGTCAAGGTTGCGGATCGTGATGCTTGCCATGTGATTGCACTGTGCTCATGCCGACCGATAGCAATGATAGCAATGCAATCATCTCGCCGCAAGTTGTCAGCTCGAGCTTCGATTTCCAGGCCTAGAGAATCTTCCAGGCGATGTAGACCAGCGTCAATGCGATCACCCACAGCGCGACGCGGCCGGAGCGGCTGTAGCGCGCCTCGGCCTTGCCGATGGCACGCGCCGTGGTCTCGTCGAAACGCAGGCCGTGCTCGGCCATCAGGTCGATCTCGCGCGACAGCCGGTCGGTGCGCGCGGCAAGCTCCGGCGCCTGGCGGGCCAGTGTCAGCAGCGCCTTGGCGCCGTCGCGCGCATCGATCATCATGCTGCGCGGGCCAAGGTTTCCGGCGATCCAGCCGCCGACCACCGGCTCGGCGGTTTTCCACATGTTGAAGGCCGGATCGAGCGTGCGCGCCACGCCTTCGACCACCACCATGGTCTTCTGCAGCAGGATCAGCTCCGGCCGTGTCGCCATGTCGAAGAGTTCGGTCACCTCGAACAGCAGCGTCAGGAGCTTGGCCATGGAAATGGTCTCGGCCGGCTGGCCGTGGATCGGTTCGCCAATGGCGCGGATCGCTTGCGCGAAGGCCGCGACATTGTGCTGGCGCGGCACGTAGCCGGCCTCGAAATGCACTTCGGCGACGCGCAGATAGTCGCGCGTGATGAAGCCGTAGAGGATTTCGGCGAGGAAGCGGCGCTCCTTCTTGCCGAGACGTCCGGCTATGCCGAGATCGACGGCGACGATGGTGCCGTTGGCCTCGACGAACAGGTTTCCCGGATGCATGTCGGCGTGGAAAAAGCCGTCGCGCAGCGTGTGGCGCAGGAACGACTGGATGAGATTGGCGGCGATCGCCTTCAGATCGTGGCCGGCCTCCTCCAGGCCTGCGATGTTGTTCATCTTGACGCCGTCGACCCATTCCATGGTCAGCACGTCACGGCCGGTGCGTTCCCAGTCGACGGATGGCACGCGAAAGCCCGGATCGTCCTTGGTGTTCTCCCCAAGTTCGGAGAGTGCCGCCGCCTCGAGGCGCAAATCCATCTCGATCTTGGTGGTCTGCGCCAGCGTCTCGGTCACCTCGACAGGCCGCAGCCGGCGCGAGGAGGGGATATATTTCTCCTGCAGGTGGGCGGCGAGGAAATAGCTCTCGAGATCCTGGAAGAAGCGGCGGCGCACGCCGGGCCGGATGACCTTCACGGCAACCTTGGTGGCAGTGCCGTCGTGAATGGCTTCGGCGGCATGGACCTGGGCGATCGAAGCGGCGGCGACGGGGTCGCCGAACTCGGCGTAAAGATCGCCCACCTTGCGCCCGAGCGAGGCTTCGATGGCCGCGACCGCCTCGGCCTTCGGGAAGGTATGCATCTTGTCCTGCAACATTGCGAGATCGAGCGCCATGTCGTTGCCGACGACATCGGGCCGCGTTGCCAGGAACTGGCCGAGCTTGACATAGGACGGGCCGAGCCGGACCACCGCCTTGGCCAGCCGGTCGCTGCGCTCATAGGCGAGCGCGCGGCGGCGGGTGAACAGCCGCGCCAGCCGCCAGCCGAATTTCGGCAGGCCGGAGAGTTCCTCGCCCGGCAGGGCGGCGATAACGCCCTCGCGCACCAGCACCCAGCCGGCCCGCGCGAGCCTGAAACCGGCGCCGACGCTGCTCATGGCCGCACCCGGGCCGGTCCTTGAGACCGGCATGAGCCATATCGGGGATGAGAAATGCGGGCCAGCCTCAAAGCTTCCAGCCCGAATGAAGCGCGGCAATACCGCCGGAATAATTGCGGAAGGAAACGCGGTCGAAACCGGCGCGGGAAATCATTGCCGCAAAATTCTGCTGGTTGGGGAATTTCGCGATCGATTCAACCAGATAGGAATAGGGCTCGCCGTCGCCGGTGACCATCTTGCCGATCTTGGGGATGGCGTTGAACGACCAGGCTTCATAGGCCTTGTCGAGCAGCGGCATCTCGACCTCGGAAAATTCCAGGCACAGGAACCGGCCGCCGGGCTTCAGCACGCGGAACGCTTCTGCGAGCGCGACATCGATGCGCGGCACGTTGCGGATGCCGAATGCGATGGTGTAGGCGTCGAAGGTGGCGTCAGTGAAGGGCAGTTCCTCGGCATTGGCCTCGACGAAATCGGTGTTGCCGGACAGGCCCTTCTTTTCGGCGCGGTCGCGGCCGACACCGAGCATCGAGCCGTTGATGTCGAGCACGGTGGCGTGGGCGTTGCCATGGCTGGCATCGACGATCCGGAAGGCGATGTCGCCAGTGCCGCCGGCCACGTCCAGGACCTTCCAGCCCTGCCGCTTCGGCGGATTGAGCCAGGTGACCATGGCATCCTTCCACAGCCGGTGCAGGCCGGCCGACATCAGGTCGTTCATCAGGTCGTAGCGATTGGCGACCTTGTGGAAAACATCGTTGACCAGGGACTGCTTCTCGCCTTCCCCTACACGCTTGAAACCATAGGAGGTTTCCATGCCGCCCGCGGCCGTGGTTCTCTCAACTGACATTTTTTTGATCCGTCATAAAACCGGCGGGACCATAGCCGATCGATGCTGTGGGCGCTATTGTTTAAGGCGCGGTGTTCAGCCGCGCTTCCAGGTGGTGGGTTTTCAAGACCTGGACTGACCGACGGGATGTTTGAATGCCTTTGAAAGCGGAACTGCACTGCCACATTGAAGGGGCAGCGGCGCCTGAGCTCGTCATCCGCCAGGCGCAGAAATACGGCAAGGATACCGCGCCCTATATCCAGAACGGTTCCTTCGTCTGGCACGATTTTACGTCGTTTCTCGCGGCTTACGACTTTTCCGCCGATCTGTTCCGCACCGAAGAGGATTACGCCCGGCTGGCCGACCACTATCTGACCAGCCTTGCGCGCGATGGCGCCATCTATTCTGAAGTCTTCACCTCGCCGGACCATGCGACGAAAGCCGGGCTCTCGCCCAAGGCCTATACCGACGCGCTGGGCGAAGGCATGCTGCGCGCCAAGGCCAAGACCGGCATAGAGGGCCGCATGATCGTCACCGGCGTGCGCCATGTCGGCGTGGAATCGATCGAACGGGCGGCACGCTTCGCGGCGCGCTGCGGGAATCCGCTGGTCACCGGCTTCGGCGTTGCCGGCGACGAGCGCATGGGCGAGATGGAGGACTATGTCCGGGCTTTCGAGATCGCCCGCGAGGCCGGGCTCGGCATCACCATCCATGCCGGTGAACTGACGGGCTGGGAGACGGTCCAGGCGGCGCTTGACCATATCCGCCCCTCGCGCATCGGCCACGGCGTGCGCGCCATCGAGAACCCGGACCTTGTCCGCCGCATCGCCGACGAAGGCATCGTTCTGGAGTGCTGCCCCGGCTCCAACATCGCGCTCAAAGTGTTCGACAGTTTTGCCGACCATCCGTTTCCCGCCTTGCAGGCCGCCGGCTGCAAGGTGACGCTCAACTCCGACGATCCGCCCTATTTCTGGACCTCGCTGAAGCGCGAGTATGATCTCGCGGCGGAGCATTTTGCGATGAACGAAAAGGCGCTTGCCGCCGTCACCAAAACCGCCATCGAAGCCGCCTTTGTCGACAGGAAGACCAAGGCGGCACTTCTTGCCCGGCTGAACGGAGCGGCGCGCTGATTTTCTTCCGACAAAGCTGTGGTCGATGGCGGCCAAGCGGTTCCTTGGCCGGTCCATAGTCGCTAGGGTCGTTCCAGCTGCCTGAAGCGCGTCCGCGCGCCAGGTGACACGCATCAGGAGAACATCATGAAGGGCGTCACCGTCGTCGACCACCCGCTTGTCCAGCACAAGCTGACCATCATGCGCAAGAAGGAGACGTCCACGGCCGGTTTCAGGCGGCTGTTGCGCGAGATATCGCTGCTGCTCGGCTACGAGGTCACGCGCAATCTCGAGCTGACCACGACGACCATCGAAACGCCGATCGAGACCATGGAAGCGCCGACGCTGGAGGGCAAGAAGCTGGTGTTCGCTTCGGTGCTTCGCGCCGGCAACGGTCTGCTGGAAGGCTTGCTCGACCTGGTGCCGGCGGCGCGCGTCGCCCATATCGGCCTCTATCGCGACCACGAGACGCTGGAAGCGGTCGAATATTTCTTCAAGGCGCCGAGCGATCTCGCCGACCGGCTGGTGATCGTCGTCGACCCGATGCTGGCGACGGCCAATTCGGCGATCGCGGCGATCGACAAGCTGAAAGGGCGCGGCGCCACAAATATCCGCTTCCTCTGCCTTTTGGCGGCGCCCGAGGGCATCGAGCGCTTCACCAAGGCGCATCCGGACGTTCCAGTCTTCACCGCGTCCATCGACCGCCAACTCAACGAGAAGGGCTACATCATGCCCGGCCTGGGCGACGCCGGCGACCGCATGTACGGGACGAAGTAGTATCAGGCAAAGTTGCCTGGTACGATTTACCAAGCGTTTACGCAAAGACATGGTTTCGGCGCCCGTTAAAGCGGCGAACACCATCCGGCGATAATGAATCGGCTCTCACAAAGGCCGATCCATGCTGCGCAAGCTTCTCATCCTCAGCGTCTTTGCCGGGACATCGGCATCGATCCCGGTCATCTATCAGTCGAATCCGCAGATATTCGAAAACCTCCTGAAATCGACGGTGGCGGCCAGGCCCGAGGTCGAGGCACAACCGCAGGTCAGCCTGGCCTCGGTTCCCGACAGACCGGCGCCACTGCTGCCGACCGGCCGCAAGGTCGCCGTCACAGCGGACGGGCGCGGACATTTCTCGACCACCTTCAAACTCAACGGCCGTCAGGTCGACGGGATGATCGACACCGGCGCGACGCTGGTCGCGGTCAATACGTCGACGGCGCGCAGGATCGGGCTGTCGCTCAATCCGTCCGATTTCAGCCATGAGGTCAACACCGCCAACGGCTCGATCAAGGCGGCCGTGGTGATGATCGACCGGCTGCAGATCGGCAGCATCAGCGTCGAAGATGTGCAGGCCATCGTGCTCGACGACAGGGCGCTCAGCACCAACCTGATCGGCATGAGCTTCCTCAACCGGCTCGGCAAATATCAGGCCGAAAACGGTACGTTGCTGCTTGTCCAGTAGTCAACCGCGCGGCAGGATCCGCCGCATGACGGTTTTGTCCGCCGGTGGTTTCGAGGCGCCGATCGCATAAGCCGAAAGCACAGTCGCGGCCGCCGCCTCGGCATCGGCGGGCAAGCGGGCGTGGATCAGTGCCAGTGCGTCTCCGGCACGGACTTCAGCGCCTATGGGCATCAGCCTGGTGATACCGACGCTGGGATCGATCTTGTCGTCGGGCCTCGTGCGCCCGCCGCCCAGGCCAACCACCGCAAGGCCGATGTCGCGCGTGGCGATGCCGGAGACGAAGCCGTCCGTCGTCGCCCTCACCACCAATTCCGTTGGCGCCACGGCCAGATATTTCTCCGGCTTCTCGATGAAATCCGCCGGGCCGCCGAGCACCGCCACCATGCGCGCGAAGGTGGCGGCGGCGCGGCCGCTGATGAGCGTCTCTGTGGCGCGCCGCAAGCCGTCCTGGTTGGACGACACCAGTCCCGCCGACTGCAGCATTTCGGCGGCCAGCGCCAGCGTCACATCTTCCAGCCGCCGGTCGCGCAGGCGGCCGGTGAGGAAATCGACGGCGTTGCGCACCTCGACGGCATTGCCGGCGGCCGAGGCCAGCGGCTCGTTCATGCCGGTGATCAGTGCCGAGACCTTCAGTCCGGCGCCGCTGGCGACCTCGACCAGGCTGTTGGCGAGCGCGGTTGCGTCGCGCGACTTCTCCATGAAGGCGCCATTGCCGACCTTGACGTCGAGCACCAGCGAGCCCAGGCCGGCGGCCAGCTTCTTCGACAGGATCGAGGCGGTGATCAGCGGCACCGATTCCACGGTGCCGGTGACGTCACGGATGGCATAGAGCCGGCGGTCGGCCGGCGCCAGATCGGCGGTCTGGCCGATGATGGCGCAGCCGGTTTCCAGCACCGCCTGACGAAACAACGCGATATCGGGCTGGCTGATGTAGCCGGGGATCGCATCCATCTTGTCCAGCGTGCCGCCGGTATGACCGAGGCCACGGCCCGAAATCATCGGCACATAGGCGCCGCAGGCGGCGACGATCGGCGCCAGCATCAGCGAGACATTGTCGCCGACGCCGCCGGTCGAATGCTTGTCGGTGACCGGGCCGGGCAGGTCCGACCAGTCGAGCACGTCGCCAGAATCGCGCATGGCCAGCGTCAAGGCCACGGCCTCGTCGCGGTTCATGCCGTTGAAGAACACCGCCATGGCGAAAGCCGCGGCCTGGCCATCGGTGACGGCGCCCGAGGTAACGCCGCCGATGAAGGCAGCGATTTCGCTGGCCGAGAGCCTGTGGCCGTCTCGCTTGTGGCGGATGATTTCCTGCGGAAGCATCAGCTCTCCAGCAGTCCGTCGCGGAACACTCTGTGCAGGACCGTTGCCAGCCGCGACCCGCCGACTGGCGCCATGTCCTTGGTCTCCTGATGCGAAAGCTCGGCCCCGGTCATGCCGGCCGCCAGATTGGTGATGACCGAGCAGGCGGCGACGCGCAGGCCGAGGAAACGGGCGAGAATGACTTCCGGCACGGTCGACATGCCGACGGCGTTAGCGCCCATGATGCGCGCCATGCGGATTTCGGCCGGCGTTTCGAAACACGGGCCGGAAAACCACATATAGACGCCCTTGTGCAGCGCGGTGCCGGTCGCCTTGGCGGCGCGTTCGATCGCCTTGCGGATGCCGGCATCGTAGGCTTCGGTCAGGCCGACGAAGCGGCGGTCGCTGGGCTCGCCGATCAGCGGATTGCTGCCGGAGAAATTGATATGGTCGGTGAGCATCATCACCGAGCCCGGCGGCATGTCCGGGTCGACCGAACCGGCGGCGTTGGTGAGGATCAGTTTGGTGATGCCGATGCCGGCGAGCACTTCAAGCACCGGGCGCATCGCCGCCGCGTTGCCATGCTCGTAGTAATGGGCGCGGCCGGACAGCATCAGCACCGGCTTTCCGGCAAACAGGCCCGCCACCACTTCGCCGGCATGGCCGCTGACGCCGCTCCGGGGGAAACCGGGCAGGTCGGCATAGGGGACGCGGATCGGGTGCTCGATCCGGTCGACAAGGACGCCGAGGCCAGATCCCAGCACCAGCGCCGTCGACGGCGCCAGGCCGTCCAGCCTTTCGATCAGATGGTCCACGGCCTTTTCGGTCATTGCAGCCCGCTCTTCATTTGAGCCAATTCCTCATTTCAGGATGTCGCCGCGGAAACCATAGGGCAGCATGTCGCCCATGGTCACGGTCTCGGCCACGCCCGTATTGTCGCAGAGGTAGAGTTTTGTGTCCGGCTGGCAGAATTCGGCCAGCCGCTGGCGGCAGCCGCCGCAAGGCGAGCATTTGGCCATGCGTTCGGCAAGGACAGCGATTTCGACGATCTTGCCACCGCCGCCCATGATGTAGTGGCCAAGCGCGGTGGTCTCGGCGCACCAGCCCTCGGGATAGGAAGCGACTTCGATGTTGGCGCCGGTGAAGACGCGTCCGTCCTCGGTGCGCAAGGCGGCGCCCACCGGAAATTTCGAGTAGGGCGCATAGGCCTTGGCCATGGCGGTCCTGGCCGCTTCGAACAGATCATGCGACATTTCAGTTGTTCTCTCCGATGATCGTGTCCAAAACCCGGCGCGAGGCACACGCCGGGCCGTCAAACCTTAAAGCGCGTCGCGTCGAAACGGATTCAGGCGACGCGCTTTAACTCTTTGTTTTATTCATGTCGTTCTCCCAAAACCGAGGTCACTTTTGGGCGACATGCATCAGCGTTCCTTGACGTAGGGCACGCCGCCGGCGCGCGGCGGGATGGCCTTGCCGATGAAGCCGGCGAGCAGGATGACGGTGAGGATATAGGGAAGCGCCTGCATGAACTGCACCGGCACCTTGCCGATGATCGGCAGCGGCGAGCCCTGCAGGCGGATCGCCGCCGCGTCGAGGAAGCCGAACAGCAGGCAGGCGAACATGGCGTTGACCGGCTTCCATTTGGCGAAGATCAGTGCCGCCAGCGCGATATAGCCCTTGCCGGCGGTCATGTCCTTCACGAAGCCGCCATTCTGCACCATCGACAGATAGGCGCCGGCGACGCCGGTGAGAATGCCGGTGCAGATCAGGGCCCGGTAGCGCAGCCAGGCGACCGAAATGCCGGCGGTGTCGACAGCGGCCGGGTTCTCGCCGACGGCGCGCAATCTGAGGCCAAAGCGGGTGCGGAACAGCACCCACCACGTGAACGGCACCATCAGGAAGGCGAGGTAGACCAGCAGCGAATGGCCCGATATCAGTTCCGCATAGATCGGCCCGATGATCGGCACGTCCCTGACCGCCTCGGCGCCGGGCCAGACAATCGCGTCAAACCGCTCGCCCGGCTGCAGCGCCGGCGTGCGCCCGCCCTGCTGGAACCAGGCCTGACCGAGGATGATGGTCGATCCGGCGGCGATGAAATTGATCGCCACGCCGGAAACGATCTGGTTGCCGCGGTGGGTGATCGAGGCAAAGCCGTGCACCATGGCGAAGGCGACCGAAATCAGGATTGCCATGCCGAGGCCGATAAAGGCCGAATGGAACACGGAAGCAGCGGCGGCGCCGGCGAAGGCGCCGACCAGCATCTTGCCTTCCAGCCCGATGTCGAAGATGCCGGAACGCTCGGAAAAGAGGCCGGCGAGGCAGGCGAGCAACAATGGCACCGACAGGCGGATGGTCGAGTCCAGTATCTGCACGATGGCGATAAAGACATCCATCTCAGGCGCCCTTTCCCTTGACCGCTTCCATGCCCACCGACCTCGGACTGAACGAGGCGAACAGCGCCTGGATGTAAGGCCTGAACATGTGTTCGAGCGCGCCGGCGAACAGGATCACCAGGCCCTGGATGATGACGATCATGTCGCGGCTGATCGCCGGCATTTCGAAGGCAAGTTCGGCGCCGCCCTGATAGAGCATGCCGAACAGGACCGCCGCCAGCACGATGCCGACCGGATGCAGGCGCCCCATCAGCGCCACGGCGATGCCGACGAAGCCGGCGCCGGAGACGAAGTCGATCGCGACATTGTGCTGGTCGCCCATCACCGGATTGAGCGCCATCATGCCTGCCAGCGCGCCCGAGATCATCATCGCGGTGATGATGATGCGGGTTTCCGAAATGCCGGCATAGCGCGCCGCCTTGGGGCTATGGCCATAGGTGCGCATCTCATAGCCGAGCTTGGTGCGCCAGATCAGCAGCCAGACCAGGAAGGCCATGAGCAGCGCCAGCAGGAAGGTGACGTTGAGCGGCGCCGAGCGGATCTTGGCGCCGAACAGTTCGATGATCCAGTTGAGTTTCGGCAGTTCGGCGCCGGCAAGGAAGTTGCGGGTCTGCGGTGCCTGCGACCCCGCCGGCTTCAGCGGTCCGACCAGCAGATACACCATGATCGAGGCGGCGATGAAGTTGAACATAATGGTGGTGATGACGATGTGCGAGCCCCGCTTGGCCTGCAGATAGGCGGGGATCAGCGCCCACAAGGCGCCCACAAGCGCCGAAGCGACGATGGCCATCGGAAATGTCAGCCACCAGGGCAGCACGCTGTCGAACGACAGGCAGACGATGGCGATGCCCAAGCCCGCAATATAGGCCTGTCCCTCGGTACCGATGTTGAACAGGCCGCAATGCGCCGCCACCGCCACCGAAAGCCCGGTGAAGATGAAGGTGGTGGCATAGAAGAGGGTGAAGGCGATGCCGGTCCCCTTGCCGAAGGCGCCCTCGACCAGGATGACGGCGGCGCGGAACGGGTTCTCGCCGACCAGGAGCACGACGAAGCCGGCGACGATGAAGGCCACTGCCAGGTTGATCAGCGGGATCAGCCCATAATCGGCCCAGGCCGGCAGTTTGGCGTATGGCGTGCTCAAAGTGCTGCCTCCTGGCGCTCGACGCCCGCCATCAGCAGGCCAAGCTCGCCCTCGGTCGCTTCCGGACCGCGCTCACCGACGATGCGGCCGGCAAACATCACCAGGATGCGGTCGGAGAGCGAGCGGATCTCGTCGAGCTCGACCGAGACCACCAGCACGGCCTTGCCCTGGTCGCGCATGGCGATCAGGCGCTTGTGGATGAATTCGATGGCGCCGACATCGACGCCGCGCGTCGGCTGGCCGACGATCAGCACGCCTGGATCCTGCTCCATCTCCCGCGCCAGAACGATCTTCTGCTGGTTGCCGCCGGAGAAGTTCGCCGTCTTCAGGCGCGGATTGCCGGGCCGGATATCGTATTTCTCGATCTTGTCCTTGGCGTCGGCCATGATGGCATCGACGTTGAGGAATGGCCCTTTGAGATAGCGGGGGTCGTCGTGATAGCCGAGGATGGAATTCTCGTTCTCCTCGAAGGCCAGCACCAGCCCGACATGGTGCCGGTCCTCCGGCACGTGCGCCAGCCCTCGGTCGCGCAATTCGCCGGGATCGGCGGCACCCGTCAGGTCGATCGGCTTGCCGTCGAGCATGACCGAGCCTGAAACGGCATGCCTGATGCCGGAAATCGCCTCGAGAAGTTCGGATTGGCCGTTGCCGGCGACGCCAGCAATGCCGACGATCTCGCCGGCGCGCAGGTCGAAGGAGATGTCGTCGACCATGGTGACGCCACGCGAATCCTTCACCGTCAGGTTCTTGACCGCGAGCTTGACGGCGCCGGCTTCCGCTTCGCCCTTTTCGACCCTCAGAAGCACCCGGCGCCCGACCATCAGTTCGGCCAGTTCGCCCACCGTCGTCTTGCTGGTTTCGCGCGTCGCCACCATCGTGCCCTGGCGCATAACCGAGACATTGTCGGTGATGGCCATGATCTCGCGCAGCTTGTGGGTGATCAGCACCACCGTCTTACCCTGTTCCTTCAATTGCTTGAGGATGCGGAACAGGTGGTCGGCCTCGGCCGGCGTCAAAACGCCTGTCGGCTCGTCGAGAATGAGAATCTCGGCGCCGCGATAAAGCGCCTTGAGGATTTCGACGCGCTGCTGCAGGCCGACCGGCAGTTCCTCGATGATGGCGTCGGGGTCGACTTCGAGCCCGTATTCGCGCTCCAGCCGCTCGAGTTCCGAGCGCGCCTTGGCGATGCTGCTTTTCAAGAGGGCATCGCTTTCGGCGCCGAGAATGATGTTTTCCAGCACCGAGAAATTGTCGACCAGCATGAAATGCTGGTGCACCATGCCGATGCCGAGCGCGATCGCGTCATTGGGGGTCTTGATCGATGCCGGCTTGCCGCCGACGCGGATTTCGCCGCTGTCGGCCTGGTAGAAGCCGTAGAGGATCGACATCAGCGTCGACTTGCCGGCGCCGTTCTCGCCGACGATGCCGTGGATGGTGCCGCGCGCGATCTCCAGATTGATGTCGCGGTTGGCGCGCACGGCGCCAAAACTCTTGTTGATGCCGATCAGTTCGATTGCGGCTTGCGCCATGCAGCCAGTCCCACTCTTATTTTTTTATCGCTTGGTCAAAATGCCTAGCATGACGCCCCGCCCGTGCCAATTGGCCGGAGCAGTATCCACTCTCGGCAAATCCCGGTGCGCTTGTCAATTTCCAACGTGTCCGCAGGCTTCATATTCGCTAATATGACGGCGTCGAAATTCGCATCACGACGCAAGGCATTGTGGTGCAAGATCAGGGACTGCGAATGATCATGCCCGCCGACCGGCTGACGACGCTGGAAATCCGCGCCGCCGAGCAGGAAAGGACCATCGAGGAACTGTCGGGACAGATCGCCGAGCAGTGGACGGTAATCGAGCGCATGCAGCGCAAGCTCGACGCGCTGACCGATCGCTTCCTGGCGCTGGAGGAGCAGGCGGCGCCCGACGTGCCGGTGACCAAGCCGCCGCATTGGTGAGGACGAGGGGAGGGTACAAGCCATGGTCGGTGAAAGGGATCGTATCGCGCGAGCCGGCGACTACGTGCTCGGCCTGATGAACGATACCGATCGCGAACGGGCCGAGCGCGATCTGGAGATAGACCCTGCCTTCCGCGACGCGGTGCTGCAGCTTGCCGAACGCATGCATGTTTTCGACCGCGCCGAAAAACCTGCCTTGCCTGCCAATCATTGGGCGCTGGTGGCGCAACGCCTCGCCGAGTTGCCACAGATGCGCAGCGTTGGGCTCGGCAATGATGCCAAACCGCGAACGGTGATCCGAAGCCTGTCCCGGTCACCATACGGTGTTGGCGTGCATTCACTTGGCGGCCGGCGCGGATTTGTCGTCGCCATTGTGCTGATTGCGGTCTTCGCGCTTGGCTATCTCGTGGGTCGGCTATAGCCGGAGCTCGCGCGCCACCAACAGCATCGGGTGGCCGTCCTGCTCGAACTGCTCGACGACCACCCAGCCGAGCCCGGTATAGAAATCACGCGCTTCCCAGGTATAGAGGTAGAGCCTCTCCACGCCTATCGACGCAGCATGGGCTTCGACGGCCGCGACCAGTGCACGGCCGATCCCTTTATTGCGGTGGTTGCGATCGACGACCAGGCCGGCCAACCATGGCGTGAGGTCGTGCGCCGGTTCCAATTCGTGGCGAACCAGCAGGCATGTGCCGACCGATACGTCGTCGATCCGGGCCACCAGCGCCGTTTCGAAGCCGTCGCCTGCCAGCAGCGTGCGTAAACCGGCGGCGTCCTCGTCCGGCGTCCTTGCGCTGCCCTCGAAAAAGGCGGCAACGCGCAATCGTGCCACCGCCTCGACGTCGCATTCGGTCATCGGTTCAATGATCGGCGTCACTCCAGCCTCGGTGCTCGTCCGTCAGAGTCTTCCAAAAACAAAACCGCCGGGACAAGGCCCGGCGGTTCGCAAATCGGTGTCTGCCGATCAATAGGGGCAGGCGTTGTCGGTCGTATAGTCGTGCACCTGGATCTTGCCGGCGATGATGTCGGCCTTGGCCTTTTCCACGGCAGCCTTCATCTCGTCGGTCACCAGCGCCTTGTTGTTGTCGTCCATGGCGTAGTCGACGCCGCCTTCCTTGAGGCCGAGATTCTCGACGCCACCCTTGAAGGTGCCGTTCTTGCCATCCATGAAGGCGGTGTAGACGGCAACGTCGACGCGCTTCATCATCGAGGTCAGCACCTTGCCGGGCTGCAGGCCATTCTGGTTGGAATCGACGCCGATGCCGAGCTTGCCGGCATCAGCCGCCGCCTGCAGCACGCCGACGCCGGTGCCGCCGGCCGCGGCGTAGACCACGTCGGAGCCCTGGTCGATCTGCGTCTTGGCGATTTCGCCGCCCTTGGCCGGATCGTTCCAGGCAGCCGGGGTGTCGCCGGTCATATTCTGGATGACGTCGGTCGCGCCGGCCGACTTGGCGCCGCCGACATAGCCGCATTCGAACTTGCGGATCAGCGGGATGTCCATGCCGCCGATGAAGGAGACCTTCTTCGACTTCGATGCCATCGCGGCCATGATGCCGACGAGGTAGGAGCCTTCATTCTCCTTGAACACCAGCGAGCGGACGTTGGGCAGGTCGACGGCATCGTCGATGATGGCGAAGTTGAGATCGGGATATTCGGCCGCGACCTTCTTCAGCGCATCCTCCCAGGCGAAGCCGGCCATGACGATCGGGTTGTGGCCGTCCTCGGCGAAGCGGCGCAGCGCCTGCTCGCGCTGCGAGGCGTTGGACACTTCGAACTCGACATAGGGCGTGCCGGTCTCGGTCTTGAACTTCTCGGCGCCATGGAAGGCAGCCTCGTTGAAGGATTTGTCGAACTTGCCGCCCAGATCATAGAGGATGGCCGGCTGGACATCCGCGGCGAAAGCCGGAAGAACCATTGCGGTTGCGGCCAGGAGGCCGAGAACGATACGTTTCATGTGATCCACACCCTGTCGGTTATTTTTTCCGTTACGCCCCGCCTGCCTGCCCGGTTCTGCGGCAGGCATGCGACGTCAGCCAGGAGTGTATTCCCCTCCCGCTCGGCGGCAATCTGGCACGGCCCGAAACAAAATTCACGCGGAATTTTGACCTTTTGGAAAAGCGTGCCAGGGGCAGCCCGCGCCGCAGCTCGATCTTTGCCGAGCGGCCTTTGCCGATCAGTTGGCGGCGAATTGGTCGGTGCGCCGCTGGCGCCTGTAGCCGATGGCGTAGAGCAGGAAGGCCAGCACCGCGAACACGGCAAATCCCGGCTGGTCGAGCACCCGAGCGATGACGCCATCCCACAAAAGCGGACTGGCCTTGGCGCGGACAAAGGTTTCGAAGGCCGCCCGCGTGTCCGGCGAGACCGCCAGCCAGCTGGCGTTGAGCGGGGTCAGCACAAGCGCCGAAGCCGCCACCGTGCGCGTCGTGTCGATCACCGCCATGATGACGGAGACCGACAGCGCGACCATCGCGGCAAGGCGGAAAATGAAGCGAAACATCCAGGTTCTCCCCCGGCCGATCCTGGTGCTTTCCCAAGGGATCTCCGGCACGTGTCCCGAAACGAGAAATAGAATTTGTCTGGCCCGCCCGCAACCGCGATACGCGAATTTGAAGGTCCGCGCTTCTCCGTCCCTATGCCACAGGCTTGCGCCTGCGCCGATGGACGAGCCAGACGGCGAGAATGCCGCCGGCAATGGCGCCGACCACCAGCCCGGCCAGGCCGATGAAGGCGGCGAAATAGCCGCAGCCGCCCTCGAAGCAGCTCACCTCGGCGACATCGGCGATCACCGAGCCGGCGAAGAAGCCGACCAGGGCACCGATGATGGCGCCGAGAATGATGCCGAGCAAGGCGGCAATGATGGAAACGAAGACCGGCGGCGCTTCGGTTTGCGGCCTGGCGTAGATCCCGGCGCCGGAACCGGGGCGCAGCAGGTAGATGCAAAGCAGGCCGATGCCGATCTCGATGGCGGTGATGCCGAGGCTCCTGGCGGAGAAGACGAATTCCGGCACGGTCAGCACATAGGCCTGTCTCGCCAGCACCCAGACGATGGTGGCGATCTGCCAGATGGTGAAATGGTGGGGGAAACGCCCTGAACGGCCAAAGGCGAGGCCGAGCAGATAAAGCCCCCACAGGATGGTGATGACATTGGCGACGAGCCCGCCAACGAGGTAATAGAAGATCTTGTCGGGCAGGCCGGAATTGCCGACCAGCCACCATGCCGACGCCAGGCCATAGACCGACCACGCCATGACGAAGATGAGCCAGCCCACCGGGACGTAAAAAAGGTCGCCGCCCGGCCGGCCGGCCGGCGCCTGCCCTTTGTCCGGTTGTTCGCTGCTCGATGTCATGTCCGGACTATGCCCCCGCAAAGCCTCTGCCTCACTCGACAGGCGGCCGGCGGCGAAGTCAAGCGCGGCGGCTCTTGCGGCCTTGCCTGTGCACATCATTCGGCGCCGGCGCCCCCGGAAACCGGTGCGGCGACCGCATCGCGAACCGCCATGTGGCCGGCAAAGCGAATAGAGTGCCGTTATGGCTTGGCATTCGGCGCGGGATCGACTAGATGAGCCCCGCGCCTGTTGCTTCGACGGCTCAGGTGCCGGGGAAGGATGTCCGCTGGTTGGGCGGCGTCCATGGCGCGGACATTCCGCGCCGCAGCCCCAAGGAGATGCATCTCCCCAACCCGCGCGGCGAAACCGGCTGGCGCGAAGGCAAGGACGGAGAGGTGGCCGAGTGGTTGAAGGCGCACGCCTGGAAAGTGTGTTTACGGGAGACCGTAACGCGGGTTCGAATCCCGCTCTCTCCGCCAGTCTACAAGGTTTCCGATAAAAACTGATTATAAACAGATTTTCTAAATACCCAGATGACCCGGTGCCCCAACTCGGTGCCCCAACAAAAGGCTACCATCGCATTTCCGTTTCCCAACGTGGATTTATAAAAGTATGGCCCTGACACAAATTCAGACCATCCAATCTCTGGCGGAAGCCTTAACGTGGTTTGAGCGTGAGCTGTCTTGGGGAGTCGACCCTGCAAACCTTGGACATCTAACAGGCCGCATAGGCGAGTTGTTCACCTGCGTACTGACACGAGGCCAGATGGCTCTTGAAGTCAACCAGCGCGGCTATGATGTCGTAAGCGCAGACAATGAACGAATTTCGGTGAAGACGATCACTTCGAGCACGAGCGTTTCCTTCAATCCCAACACGTTCGAGCACGTAGACCGAGTCGTCATCTTGCGGATTAACGTTGGGGATGACAACGGCGTTTCGGTCGAGACCTTGTTGGATTGCACTGCAGCCGAAGCGCGTACTAGCAAACTCAACGAACGGCTTGTCTTCTCAGTCGGAACACAGCGCAGATTTGTACAGCCTGTGGAGCATCTAGCGGTTGTCGATTCCTCCGCCTACGGTCCCTATACGATCAAGCAATATGAGAACGGAACGATCCTAGTTTTCGAAGGCGAAACGAAAATTGAACCCGCAAAGCCTTTGCTGCGTAAAATCGCAAGCGAGATCGGCTTCGATATTCTCAATGATCGCGGCGAACAAAAGAACACTAGGCAGATCGGTGCAGGTATCTTGCGGATGCTTGCGGCACGCGCCTAAGCGCTGTGGCCAAGTTACTTGATGATCACCGGAATTTCTTGACCTGAAAGGCGTCTCGCCAACTCCATCATTACCGCTCTTGCAGTCTCCCCATATCGTGACTGCACCATGATGCATTGGCAGGGCCGCTATCCCCATACTCGCTAGCCGAAGCAGGACGGCAACCAATATGCAGCTTTCGGTGAACATCAGGAGCATAGCGATGTCCTTGCCGAAGAGCGCGTTCGCTATAAGAGCCGCAAAGTGGACCGTGCTCTTTGGATTTGAGGACCCACCCCGGCCTAAGATGGCGGCCACATTACGAAGGGACGAAACATGCGCCGCCAGCTTTCAATAGTTTGCCTACTATGGGCATCGCCGGCAAAACGCGGCAGGGAGGCGGGCACCGGGGGCAAAGATCCCCCGGACACCCTGACGAGATGGCCTCTCAAATCAGTGACCCAAAATTTCAATGGCGACGCTTCTCAGCGAGGGCCGTTCCAACCGCCAATCACCCCGCAAAGCCCACCTACCATCGCGGCCAAATCCAAATGGCCGTCCAGATCGGCTCTCTCGGTGAGCTCAGCGACGCGATGTGCGAGGGCAACTTTATCCCCGTTAAATTTGGATAACGCCGACAACTCCGGGACTGAGGCATATTTGCCAATATCCACGGTGATGTCACCCGTCACACGTCGCAGGAGGGGCTGAGATAGATAGTTTTCAACTTCGCGCCCCTCGGTGATCCAAACATAGCCGCCCATAGCGGAAAGCTCGTCTTTCAGCCGAGTCTTGGTGTCATTCAACTTCATCCGGGGCTTTCGGGCGGGCTTCTTGCCGTCAGCGGGCTTCCCGAAGTGTCTGTCACTGTCCATCAAGATAGCCGCGTTGCGATTCAGAGCCAGCAACGAGATTAGCTTATTGGCATCTTCCGGAGGCATCGCATGCAGATGCGAAAGCAGCTTTCCCCCATAGAACATGATCGAATAGTGGACACCTTCCTTCAACTCATCGTCGGACAAAAGCTCGATCCACTTATTCAGGTAAATGCGATCCGAGGGCCCTTCTACCCAAATCACTCCGTTGGCTTGGAGGATGTCAGAAGCGCGGATGTCTAAATCATCCAGTATGTCGCGGCTGCCATTGTATCCTATGGCCACTTGGGCAGAAGCTGAAGCACCGTCGTGCTTAACGTGGATTATCTGGCTATCACTCCGCTTTGTCGACCAATCAATACCGACTGGTGAGTGAGTAGCTATTATTAGACTGAAGCCGTGTTCCGTCCTGCGCTCGGCCAGGAAATTGAGAAGTCGCCTCAACAGAGCGGGATGAAGATTGTTCTCAGGCTCTTCTACAGATAGAATAATATTCTTCCACGCAATGTCCTCTATTTTAGGAAGGAGCCGTAGCGTACAAAGTATGATGAAGACTGACTTCAAGCTGCTTCCGGACTCGGATAGACGGATGTCGCCCTTATTTTCTTCACGAAGAAATATCTCCCATATCTGATCCTTGTTTTCTCGACAGACGATTTCAGTGAAGTGGCTGTCGCCTCGATAAATTTCATTCAGATCGTGAAGAAGACCGACCTCGACTTCCGCACGAGGGAGATCGTCGCTGTTGATAAACGCCCTCACAAGGTTAGTGACGCCGCGACCGTTCGGCGCGAGTGTTCGACCACTGTCTCGGGGTTCCGGCTGAACGTCGCGCTCCGCTGCCACACGCAACAATCGCACATGCTCAAAAATCCGAGGCAACTGCTGCACCAATAAAGTTCGATGACCATCGGGAATTGCGCCCATTCGCCCGTCGCTAGTTGGCAAATCTGCAAACACGGGTTTCCAATTTGGTCCGAATGCGAGAGTAGCGATGGCGCCAAGAAACTGCTTACCGTAGACCCAGTGGTTGCCTGGAAGCGGGCCTCCCGATGTGTTTTCGGGAAACACCCTGCGAAGCGAAGTCTCATCTACTGCGTGTGATAGATAGGCCGTAAAGGGTCGACCGCCCACATTGTGTTTTGACGCGTCGTATTTCTTCCCTTCTGAAGTGAATAAATCTACTAAATCAATAAAGGATGACTTACCGGAGTTATTTCTTCCAATTAGAATATTAATCGGCTGAAAGCTTAACATCGGGAACATCGTATCGCCAAAGCTTTTAAAGTTTGTGGCAGATATGGCAATCCCAGCCAAAGGATGTTGATTCACGTTAATTTCCCGCCCAAGCCAGAACCTCACGAATTTTCCTAGCCATCATGACTTGCAGACGAGCAGAAGAGAAGCAATCCAAACTCCTATCCTAAACTTAACCACTAATTTCGGGGGGATGGGCCGAAAGCAAAACGCTGCTAAGCGGACATCGACGGCAACTTCACGGCCTCCACAAGCGCCTTCCTAGCCTTCTCAGGGTCTTGCCCGCGTAACCGTGCTGGCTTAGGTCAAGGTTCTTGGCCCGCTCGCTGTCGGTGCGCCCTACCACCCACGCGAAGGTCCACTCGTCAAACCCTGCGCTCCCCGCAAGCATGGCATCAGGTGCCTTGTGCATGAACAGCGGCGAAAGGAGTGGAAATCCACATTGCTCTTGGCTTTGTCGTTCGGGCGTTCATCGACCCCCACCTTACGGCGATACCGCGTGAACTGCTTGGCGGCTGGGTCGGAGCGCGTCTCGCGTGACTTTGGGATCGGCGGCAGGTCGTCAAACAGATAGTCGCTGTCCTCCTTTCCCTCGGTACGCCCGCTCTCCGCCAGACTCCCAATCGCCGATTGATCTCGGTGCCAGCCACAAGCGGTCTAAGGCTTGCAACCTAGAGAGTAGCCCCAGGCCTCAGGGGAACGATCCGCTCCGTCATGAGTTAGCACTTCATGATGTACACCCTGGAGCAAAACGGACGCGGTGCGATGGCCGATCTCATGATCTTGGAACTGGCCAAGGCCAGACAGCGAGTCAAGCGGGCGGAGGTCACCCTCAGGCGCGCCAAGGAAATGCTGGACGAAGATTGCGGGGTGGGAATCAATATTGCGCTCTGCGGCAGGATAAGAGCCGCTCAGCGGCGTGTGATCGAGGCCAGAGAGCGCCTGACGAAGATCGACCCAGCGGCATTGTAGAGCTCCATGATTTTGGGATTGCCGCCCCATGATGATCGCGACCTTCAACCCTGATACCGCCAGAAACGGCGACGTCTATCGCGCTGCAAGGCTTGCGATGCTGACGCAGCAAATGATGCGGCACATAGAGCGCACGGAAGCCTCGGGGCGGAGAGTCGAGCAGATGCTGGCCGCGCTGGCTGAAGCAAACGCGCTCATGCGGTAGGCCGCGTGCCACGGCCGGCGGCGTGGTTGGCTCAAATCCTCCCTTAGATCATCGTCGCGGCCTTCCAGCCAAAGCGTCCATAATTTCCGCGCCCGCATGAAGCCAACCTGTCCCAGGGCAATGGCGCGGCGCATCGTGCGCGTCGTGAGGAACCGGTCGTTGCGCATGGGCTCGATGGCTCGGCAGACCGGCGATTGTTCGGTAGCCGCCGCGGGAAAGCATCGGGCGGACCGCGAGCGGCGCTTGTGCCGGCTCCGGGCAAGGTTGCATAGTCCAACAACGCGACTCAGCGCGCTGTGCGCATCGGCTCGGAGCAATCGTGGTTGGACTTTATGACATCTGGCCCGCTTTTGTGGTCGTCGCGCTGCTTTGGCCGCTTGCGGGCATGCCGCTGTTTCAGCGGGTAGGTTTCGGATCGAACTCCTCCAGGGTGCGGGCAATAGACGGAATGCGAGGCTATCTGGCGCTTGCCGTCGTGCTTCACCACGCCGTCATCTACCATGAAATGCTGGTGACCGGCGCATGGAAGTATCCGCCATCGGCTTTCTATGGCCCGCTGGGACAGGTGGGCGTATCCTTGTTCTTCATCATCTCGGCCTATCTGTTCTGGGGGAAACTGCTGTCGGCAAAGTCCCCCGTGGAATTTCCGACGCTGTTGCTCAAGCGGGCTTTCAGGATCGGGCCTCTCTATGTTGTGGCCGTCGGCACGGCGATGGCTTTGGAGGTCGCCGATGGCGCGATCGACTATTCGGCCTTCGCGACTTACGAGCGGGCATTTTTCAATCTGCTGTTCGGTGTCTTCGGCTACGTTCCGCTTTCGAGTTCCCGCATCTGCGTATTGGCCTGCGTAACCTGGACCTTGCCCTATGAATGGCTGTTCTATTTCAGCCTGCCGATCGCGGCGATATTCAGCCGGCATCCGGTGGCCCGCATAGGCTTGCCAGTCGTTCTCCTGGCTTTTTCAATTCTCATGTCAGTGAACGGAGGCAGCCCCGCCTACGGCTATCTGGGACTTTTCGCGGGCGGAATGTTGTGCGCAACGCTTGAAGCACACGGCCTGCTGGTGAAATGGCATCGGCACGCCTTGTCCGCCGTCGCCCTAGCGATGCTGGTGGGTATCTTCGTCATCTATAAGACCGCCTATGCGCCGGGGCCGATGCTGCTGTGTATTGCCACCTTCTTCCTGGTCGTGACGGGCGCTGATTTCTTCGGTCTACTGACGGCCTCCCGCTCAGTGCGGCTGGGTGAGATCAGCTTTGGCATCTATCTCTTGCAAGGGCTTGCCTTCGTCTCGACATTCTCCATCGCGCCCCTGCGGGCCTTCGCCATGGACAACGCCGCCCAATATTGGCTCGTGATGTTGATTGCGATGGTGCTTCTGGTCCTCATGGCGCTGGTCGCGCATCTTGTGGTCGAAAAGCCGGGCGTCTCGCTGGGAAACCGTCTTGCGGCAGTTCTTCGCCTGTCGACGCAGCGCGAGGTGCGTGAGACGACAGCCGCTGACGCAGGGCAGCCCTGGCGCATCCGGGACGTTTCACAAGACAGTCTGCAGGCCGCGCATAACGCCCAGGAGCGATGATTCCCTGGCCATTTGACCGCCCGGCCTGATTGGCCTGGGCTGGCGTGAACGATGGCGGGCATGGCGATCAGAGCACGACCGCCGCATTTCATATGAAAGCTCCCGGCCTGGAACCTCTTGGCCCGCAGCGCGTTTCACGGCGTCCCGTCCGTGGACCAGCCCGGATATTTCTCCTGGCGCTGCTTATAATCAGGAGCCTGCTTCATGCACGACAAGCTGTTTCATTCACCGGTCGCGGTGACCGTGGGCCTCGGCTTCAAGCGCGAGATTGCCTCGCTGGCCGAAATGCACGATTTCCTGACCGATTGGACGACCTCGCGCCGTGGTCCCCTTTACCGCAATGCCGTCGAGGCGTGTGGCCTTGCGCTGGAAGGCTGTATCACCAGGGACGAGGCGCGCCATGCGCTGGTCGAATTCGCACAAGCAACCGGCATCCTCTGGCCCGAGATCGAGCCGGTCATCGTGGCGCGCGCCGTCGCGCGCGGCTATGGCGGCTACGCCGCCTGAGTTTGAGGCCACCTCCCGGCGTGACGACTAACGCCGCCACCACCGAAAGCCCGGCTTGGCCTTCCCGAGCCGGGCTTCGCTTTATTGCAAGACGATCACAAGGATCGCCGTTGTCCACCAATGATGTTTGCCCAGCGGTGTAGGCGATCAACCTTTCGAATGCGCGCGCCGACGCGTCGGCTTGGGCCTCGTCGGATCGGGCTCTTGCGATGACTGCGCTGCGAGGCGCAGCTCTCTCAGCCTGGCTGTTTTTTCCTCGCGGGCCGCCCGCTCGGCATCGATCACGATCTGCGATTCACGCTTGGCGCGCTCATCGCGCTGGGTGTCGACTTTTGCACGGACCATGTGCTGCTAACTCCATTACGAGCCGGCGTTGGTTTGGAACAAATCGCCGCCTCCACATCTTCCGGCCCCGCATGGTGCAGCGTTGCCGCAGGGGCGGCGATTACAAATGATGGTTGGAAAACTTTTGTCATCGATGTTCCGGGATAGAGAGATGTCAGTCACACCAGCCTGATGAGACAACGAGCGATGCCTCGAATACCTGGTGTCCGTCCTCGTCGCGTACCTTGACGGTGATGGCGGTGTGGTCGTTTTCGATGATCTCGTCGCGGACGATGTCGGGCAGAATACGGATCGCTTCGCGCCTTAGGCGTTCGCGCGTCTCGAAGACCTGGCCGTCATCATCGACCGTCAGACCGTCGCCATTGTAGAGGTCAAGATAATATCGAGGCATGATGGGCTGAACCTCAGACTGATGAAATGGCGAGATGTTCAACCGACAATTCGCGGACCAGCCAGTTGTTCCATCAGAGGCGGCATTTGCGTGGAACAAGCAGCCCTAACAAATGTTAATGCCTGTCAGCGGCGAAAGGCTTAGTGCAGCCGAAGCCGCCTTTGCTTCCGACAGAACAAGATGGCGATCGGCTGCCGAAGCCCTTTCGCCGGAGATTGCGGTGCTTGAATCCCTCTATCTGAACCTGGGGCAGCATGACGCGCTGTCAGACGCCGAGAAGGCGCTGCTAGCCGGCGCCATGACGTTCGAGAGGCATTTCGCCACCGGCCAGGACATCGTCGCATCGGGGCTGATCCTCGACGGGCTGGCGGCGCGCTACAAGGTGCTGGAGAATGGCGGCCGGCAGTTCACCTCTTTGCAGGTGTCCGGCGATTTCGTCGATCTCCACGCTTTCCTGCTCAAGACCATGGATCACGGCATCGTCGCTCTGTCGCCCTGTCATGTCATGTTCGCGGACCATAGCCGGCTTCGCACGATCACCGAGCAGGCGCCGCACCTGACCCGGCTGTTGTGGCTGGACACGCTGGTCGACGGCGCCATCCACCGCGAGTGGATCGTCGCCATGGGGCGGCGCTCCAAGACCTCGCATCTGGCCCACCTCGTCTGTGAGCTCTTCGTGCGGCTGCAGGTGGTGCAGCGGACCAACGGCATGAGCTTTCACCTGCCGCTCTCGCAGGCTGAACTGGCCGATGTGCTCGGCCTGTCGGTGGTGCACATGAACCGGGTTATCGGCGCCTTGCGCAAGGTCGGAGTCGTCAACTGGGCAAACCACACCGTGACCATCCTGGATTGGCACCGGCTGCAGGAAATCGCCGAGTTCGATCCCACCTATCTCAGCATGATGCGGGAGCCGCGCTAAGGTATATCGATATTCAGTTGAGGTCGGGCTGCAAACGATAGCTTTCTGCGCTTCCAGTGCTCACGTACTTAAGTACGCTCCGCTCCGGTTCTCGAAAGCCATCGTTTTCGCCGCGACCTGACCTAAATCTCGACACACCTTGGGCCGATCAGTGCGCCCTCCGATCTTGCAGATTTATGCTGCTTCGGCTGCTACGTTGACCGCCGACTCCGCGATCTTGGTCAGGGCCTCGTCCGTGGCCTTCTCTTCCTTCAGCGTTGCTTCGAGAAGCGTCACGGCTTCGTTCAGGCCGAGTTCGCCGGCCCACGTCCTCAGCGTGCCATATCGTGAGATCTCGTAGTGCTCGACCGCCTGCGCGGCGGCCAGCAGACCGGCATCGAGCGCGGGAGATCCCTTGTACTCGTCCATGATCTCGGCGCCCTCTTCTGTGATACCCATGATGGCCGCACAGGTCTTGCCGACCGGCTTCTTGCCGATCACGCCGAAGACTTTCTCCAGTCTCGCGACGTGGCCCTCGGTCTCGGTGCGGTGCTTTTCGAAGGCGGCCTTCAGCTCGGCGCTTTGCGCGGCCTTGGCCATTTTCGGCAGTGTCGCCAATATCTTCTTTTCGGCGAAATAGATGTCCTTCAGCGTGTCATGAAACAGGTCGTCGAGCATTTTCTGCTTTGCCATGGTCATATCCTCTGATGCGTGAACCCTCAGGCCGACAATCTCCCGCAGGATGATTCGTTCCATCCACGCCGCATAGCGCGGTCGAGCGGTCCAACCCGACAAATCCTCATCGGGACGCCATCTCCCCCGACCCCGACGGGCCGGCAAAAACCTTTATAAAATTCCTATTTCTTTCCGCCCCGCGCCGTCTCGAACCTTTATGGCGATCGGGTCCATATTCCGCATGAGAAAAACGTCGGACGCCGCCAATCGGAATGCGGCGCGCCGTTTTCACGTAATTGCAGGTCTGCTCCGGCAGATGCCGATTAGAAAAATCAAAGCAAGGAACAAGCACAATGGACATCATTGTTCTCGGGATAGGGGTTTTGTTTTTTGCCCTATCCTTGGCCTACGTCAAAGCCTGCGACAGAATTTGAGCTGAAGGATCGAGCCATGCTTTTCGATTACATCCTCGGCGGCGGCGTGACCTTGTTCCTGCTCGCCTACCTCACATACGCCCTCGTTCGTCCAGAACGCTTCTGAAGGCACGGAAAGCCACAGCCATGACACTGAACGGTTGGATACAGATCCTTGTCTTCTGCGGGATCATCGTTTTGCTGACGAAGCCGCTTGGCTTCTACATGCACCGCGTCTTCAACGGCGATCGCACGCTGCTTTCACCGATCTTCGGCCCGCTCGAGCGCGGGCTCTACCGCATTTGCGGCACCAGCGAACGCGAGGAACAGCACTGGACCGCCTATGCGGTGGCTTTGCTGCTCTTCAACCTTGCCGGGTTCCTGGTGCTTTATGGCCTGCAGCGCCTGCAGGGCAGTCTGCCCTACAATCCCGCCGGCATGGGCGCGGTCGACCCGGCGCTCGCCTTCAACACCGCCGCCAGTTTCGTGACGAACACCAACTGGCAGAACTACGGCGGCGAAAGCACGATGTCCTATCTCCTGCAGATGGCCGGGCTGACGGTCCAGAATTTCGTTTCGGCGGCCACCGGCATTGCTATCGCCATCGCACTGATCCGCGGCTTTGCCCGCGCCTCGGGCAAATCGATCGGCAATTTCTGGGTCGATATGACCCGCTGCACGCTCTACGTGCTCCTGCCGCTCTGCATCGTGCTCACCCTGGTCTATGTCTGGCTCGGCATACCGCAGACGCTTGGGCCTTACGTCGACGCCACCACGCTGGAAGGCGCCAAGCAGACCATCGCGCTTGGCCCGGTCGCCTCGCAGGTCGCCATCAAGATGCTTGGCACCAATGGCGGCGGCTTCTTCAATGCCAATGCCGCGCATCCGTTCGAAAATCCCGACGCCATCTCGAACCTGATCCAGATGGTGACGATCTTCGCGCTGGGTGCTGCGCTGACCAACGTCTTCGGCCGCATGGTCGGAAACCAGCGCCAGGGCTGGGCGATCCTGGCGTCGATGGGCGTGCTGTTCATCGCCGGCGTCGCCGTCTGCTACTGGGCGGAGGCCGTGGGCAATCCGCTGGTCCATGCGCTGGGCATCGACGGCGGCAATATGGAAGGCAAGGAAACTCGCTTCGGCATCGCCCTGTCGGCGCTGTTCGCGGTCATCACGACGGCCGCTTCCTGTGGTGCCGTCAACGCCATGCATGACAGTTTCACCGCGCTCGGCGGCATGATCCCGCTCATCAACATGCAGCTTGGCGAGGTCATCGTCGGCGGCGTCGGCGCCGGCTTCTACGGCATCCTGATGTTCATCGTCGTTGCCGTCTTCGTCGCCGGCCTGATGGTTGGCCGCACGCCCGAATATCTCGGCAAGAAGATCGAGGCCAAGGAGGTCAAGATGGCGATGCTGGCCATCCTGTGCCTGCCGCTCGCCATGCTGATCTTCACGGCGATCGCCGTCGTCCTGCCGAGCGCCGTGGCCTCGATGGCCAATGGCGGTCCGCACGGCTTCTCCGAGGTGCTCTATGCCTACACTTCGGCGGCGGCGAACAACGGTTCAGCCTTTGGCGGCCTCAGCGGCAACACGCCCTGGTACAACATCACCATCGGCATCGGCATGTTGATGGGCCGCTTCCTGGTCATCATCCCGGCGCTCGCCATCGCCGGCTCGCTGGCGGCGAAGAAGACCGTTCCGGCTTCGGCCGGCACCTTCCCGACCGATGGGCCGCTGTTCGTCGGGCTGCTGATCGGCGTCATCGTCATCGTCGGCGGTCTCACCTTCTTCCCGGCGCTCGCCGTCGGGCCGATCATTGAGCACCTCGCGATGATCCATGGGCAAACCTTCTGAGGCGACCATGCCCTTGTTCAGCAGCAAGCGTCGCAAGACCCGGCCGCCGGCCGGCAGCGAGGGGGAGGCAAAGCCTCCTCCCTTCCCGACCGTGTCTACGTTCCTGGGCATTGCGGCCGTCATGATCGTGATCTGGCTGCTGGTCTATGGCCCACCCTTTTCGGCATCCAATCACCCGGTGCCGCCCAACAACACTGAAGCCGGAGCTTCAAAATGAGCCAGTTAAAATCAACCGCGATCATGGATGCCCGCATCCTGTGGCCCGCCATTGGCGGTGCCTTCCGCAAACTCGACCCGCGCACGCTGGCCCGCAACCCGGTGATGTTCGTTGTCGCCATCGTCTCGGCGCTGACGACGGTGCTGTTCGTCAGGGACCTCATCACCGGCGGCGGCGACCTGCGCTTCACATTGCAGATCATCATCTGGCTGTGGTTCACGGTGCTGTTCGCCAATTTCGCCGAGGCCGTCGCCGAGGGGCGCGGCAAGGCGCAGGCGGATTCGCTGCGCAAGGCGCGCACCGAGACCCAGGCCAAGCTCCTGGCCGGCGAGGATAGGAGCAAGTTCAAGCTGGTGCCCGGCACCAGCCTGAAGGTCGGCGACATCGTCCTGGTCGAAGCCGGCGACATCATCCCGTCCGACGGCGAGGTGGTGGAGGGTGTGGCCTCGGTCAACGAGGCGGCCATAACAGGCGAATCCGCGCCGGTGATCCGCGAATCCGGCGGCGACCGCTCGGCGGTGACCGGCGGCACGCAGGTGCTGTCCGACTGGATGCGCGTGCGCATCACCGCCGCCGCCGGCCACACTTTCCTCGACCGCATGATCTCCCTGGTCGAAGGCGCCGAGCGCCAGAAGACGCCGAACGAGATCGCGCTCAACATCCTGCTGGTCGGCATGACGCTGATCTTCGTGCTGGCCACGGCCACCATCCCGAGCTTTGCGTCCTATTCCGGCGGCTATATCTCGGTGACCGTGCTCGTCGCCCTGTTCGTCACCCTGATCCCGACCACCATCGGCGCGCTGCTGTCGGCCATCGGCATCGCCGGCATGGACCGCCTGGTGCGCTTCAATGTGCTGGCCATGTCGGGCCGTGCCGTCGAAGCCGCCGGTGACGTCGACACGCTGCTGCTCGACAAGACCGGCACGATCACGCTCGGCAACCGCCAGGCGACCGAGTTCCGCCCGGTCAAGGGCGTCACCGAACAGGAACTGGCCGACGCGGCGCAGCTCGCTTCGCTCGCCGACGAAACGCCGGAGGGCCGTTCGATCGTCGTGCTGGCCAAGGAGAAATACGGCATCCGTGCCCGCGACATGGCGACATTGCACGCCACCTTCGTACCCTTCACCGCGCAGACCCGCATGAGCGGCGTCGACATTGACGGTTCCTCGGTGCGCAAGGGCGCGGTCGATTCCGTGCTCGCCCATGTCAACCAGACGACCGTGGCCAGCCACGCGACACGGCCGAACAGCGACTCGGTTCGGGATCTGCAGGCGATCGCCGACGAGGTCGCCAAGTCCGGCGGCACGCCGCTGGCGGTGGAGCGCGACGGGCGGCTGCTCGGCATCGTCCACCTCAAGGACATCGTCAAGGGCGGCATCCGCGAGCGTTTTGCCGAGCTGCGCAAGATGGGCATCCGCACGGTGATGATCACCGGCGACAATCCGATGACGGCGGCGGCCATCGCGGCGGAAGCCGGCGTCGACGATTTCCTGGCCCAGGCCACGCCCGAGGACAAGCTCAAGCTGATCCGCGACGAGCAGGCCAAGGGCAAGCTGGTCGCCATGTGCGGCGACGGCACCAACGATGCGCCGGCGCTCGCGCAGGCCGATGTGGGCGTCGCCATGAACACCGGCACGGTCGCCGCGCGCGAAGCCGGCAACATGGTCGATCTCGACAGCGACCCAACCAAGCTCATCGAGATCGTCGAGATCGGCAAGGCGCTGCTGATGACGCGCGGCTCGCTGACCACCTTCTCTATCGCCAACGACGTGGCCAAGTATTTCGCCATCATCCCGGCCATGTTCGCCGTCTTCTACGTCGCGCCGGGCCAGACCACCGGTCCGCTGCAGGCGCTCAACATCATGCATCTGGCGACGCCGCAGAGCGCCATCCTGTCGGCCATCATCTTCAACGCGCTCATCATCATCGCGCTGATCCCGCTGTCGCTGCGCGGCGTCAAATACCGGGCGATCGGCGCCGGTGCGCTGCTCAGCCGCAACCTTCTCGTCTACGGCCTGGGCGGCATCATTGTGCCGTTCGTCGGCATCAAGATAATCGACATGGCCGTCACGGCCCTTGGCCTTGCATAAGGATCATTCCGATGCTCAAGCAAATCAGACCCGCGATCGTCATGATCGTCTTCTTCACCGTGCTGACCGGCCTGGTCTATCCGCTGGGCATGACCGGCATAGCGCAGGCGCTGTTCCCGCGTCAGGCCAATGGCAGCCTGATCGAGAAGGACGGCAAGGTCATCGGCTCCGAGTTGATCGGCCAGGCCTTCGCCAGCGACAAGTATTTCCACGGCCGGCCTTCGGCGGCGGGCAATGGTTACGACGCCACGGCCTCCGGCGGCAGCAATCTTGGCCCGACCAACCCCAAGCTGATCGACCGCATCAAAGGCGACGCCGAGAAGCTGAAGGCGGAGAATCCGAACCAGCCTGTGCCGATGGACCTGGTGACGACGTCGGGCAGCGGCCTTGATCCGCAGATCAGCCCGGAAGCCGCCTATTTCCAGGTTCCGCGCGTCGCCAGGGCAAGGGGCATCGACGAAGCCAAGGTCAAGGCGCTTGTCGACGGCCAGGTCGAGAGCAGGGAACTCGGCTTCATGGGAGAGCCTGTTGTCAACGTGCTGGCGCTCAACCTGGCGCTGGACGCCGCCAAATAGGTGATGGCGAGGGCCGGGGATCGACAGCATCCCCGGACCTCTCCATGATCGATCCTGATGCCGGACGACAGAAGCAACGAAAACCGACCTTCCCCCGACGCGCTGCTCGAGCATGCCGAGCGGGAGGGACGCGGCCGCCTGCGGATATTCCTCGGCGCTGCCCCCGGTGTCGGCAAGACGTACGAAATGCTGATGTCGGGCCGAGCCAGGCTGGCCGACGGCATCGATGTGGTGATCGGCGTTGTCGAGACGCATGGCCGCCGGGAAACCCAGGCGCTGGTCGAGGGCTACGAAGTCATCCCCCGCCGCAAGGTCGACTACAAAGGACGCGCCCTCGACGAGATGGACATCGACGCCATCCTCGCCCGGCGCCCCGCATTGGTTCTCGTCGACGAACTTGCCCACACCAACGCGCCCGGCAGCCGCCATCCCAAGCGCTATCTCGACGTCCAGGAGATCCTGGCGCGCGGCATCGACGTCTACACGACGCTCAACATCCAGCATGTCGAAAGCCTGAACGACGTCGTCGCGCAGATCACGCGGGTCAGGGTGCGCGAGACGGTTCCCGATTCCATCATCGACCAGGCCGACGATGTCGAGATCATCGACCTGACGCCCGACGACCTGATCAAGCGGCTGGAAGAGGGAAAGGTCTATTTCCCCAACACGGCGCAGCGCGCCATCGAGAACTATTTCTCGTCGGGCAATCTGACGGCGCTGCGCGAACTGGCGCTGCGCCGCACCGCCCAGCGGGTCGACGAGCAATTGCTCAATCACATGCAGTCGCATGCCATCCAGGGCCCGTGGGCGGCCGGAGAGAGAGTGCTCGTCTGCGTCGACGCGCGTCCGGGCGGTGCGGCCCGCATCCGCTACGCGCGCAGGCTGGCCGACCGGCTTCGCGCGCCATGGACGGCGCTGCATGTCGATACGCCGCGCTCGGCCGGCATGTCCGAGGAAGACAAGGACCGGCTCGCCACGCTGATGCGCCTTGCCGAGCAGCTCGGCGCCGAGGTGACGACCATTCCCGGCCAGAATGTCGCGCAGGACATTGTGCGCCATGCAACGGCGAACAATTTCACCCATATCGTGGTCGGCCGGCCGACCCGGTCGCGCTGGCGCGAACTGATCGAGGGCTCGCTCACCTATGATTTGATCCGCAATGCCGGCGATATCAGCGTCCACGTCATTTCGGGGACCGAGCGGGATGCCGAGGCGACCTCCAGAAGGGTCAAGGCGGCGGCCGAGCAGAAGCAATTCCAGATCTGGCCCTACCTGCTCGCCACCACCTATGTCGCGGGTTCATTGGCCGTCAGCGCCGTCCTCGACCAGTTTCTCGACGTCCGCAATCTGGCGATCGTCTTCCTCCTGGCGGTGCTGACATCGGCGGTGGCCGGCGGTCTTTGGCCGGCGCTCTATGCATGCTTCCTCAGCGCCCTTGCCTTCAACTATTTCTTCCTCGAGCCGCGCTACACGCTGACGATCCGGGATCCCGAGAGCATCGTGGCGCTCGCCGTCTTCCTTGCCGTGGCGGTGATCGCCAGCAATCTCGCCGCGCGCATGCAGCGCCAGGCCGTCGCCGCCCGCTCGCGGGCACGGGCCACCGAGGATATCTACCTCTTCTCCAAGAAGCTCGCCGGCGCCGGCACACTCGACGACGTGCTGTGGGCCACCGCCTTCCAGATCGCCTCGATGCTGAAGCTGCGCGTCGTGCTGCTGCTGCCCGAAGACGGCACCATTACCGTCAAGGCAGGCTATCCGCCGGACGACACGCTGGCCGAGGCCGACATCGCTGCAGCCCGCTGGGCCTGGGAACACAACCGCGCCGCCGGGCGCGGCGCCGACACGCTGCCTGGCGCCAAGCGTCTTTATCTGCCTTTGCGGACCGGGCGCACGGCGATCGGTGTCGTCGGCCTCGACAATGACAAGCAGGGCCCGCTGCTGACGCCCGAGCAGCAGCGCCTGCTCGACGCGCTGGCCGACCAGGCGGCGGTGGCGATCGAACGCATCCAATTGGTCGCCGATGTCGACCGCGCCAAGCTCGCGGCCGAAGCCGACCGGCTGCGCTCTGCCCTGCTGACCTCGATTTCGCATGATCTGAAAACGCCGCTCTCGGCGATCATGGGAGCGGCCGGCACGCTCAAGGAATTCGCGCCGGATCTGCCCGAGCAGGACCGTGCGGAGCTGCTGTCGACGGTGATCGACGAATCGGAACGGCTGAACCGCTTCATCGCCAATCTGCTTGACATGACCAAGATCGAGTCCGGGGCGATGGAGCCGAACTATGCCTTGCACTATGTCGGCGATATTGTCGGCACGGCGCTCAACCGCGCCCGCAAGATCACCAGCGAACACAAGATCGAGGTCGATATTCCGCCCGAATTGCCGATGCTGAAGCTCGATCCCGTGCTGTTCGAGCAGGTTCTGTTCAACCTTCTCGACAACGCGTCGAAATATTCGCCGTCCGGCTCGACGATCCGCGTGCAGGGATGGGCCGACAATGGATCCGTCATCGTGCAGATCATGGATGAGGGGCCGGGCATTCCGGCGCATGACTTGGAACGTGTGTTCGACACGTTTTACCGGGTGCGCAAGGGCGATCAGGTGCGCGCCGGCACGGGCCTTGGCCTGTCGATCTGCCGCGGCTTTGTCGAATCGATGGGCGGCACCATCTCGGCCGCCAACCGGACCGACCGCCCAGGGGCCGCGTTCACCATCAGGATGCCGGTGCCGACTGAAGCGCCCGATGTCGGCAATCGCGGCGAGACCAGCTTGGATCGGCCTGCATGACAAATTCGAATGTCAGGATACTGGTCGTCGATGACGAGCCGCCGATCCGCAAGCTGCTTCGTGTCGGCCTCGGCAGCCAGGGCTATGCGATCAGCGAGGCGCCGAACGCCAAGGTGGCGATCGAGCTGATGGAACAGGAAAAGCCGGATTTGGTGCTGCTCGACCTCGGCCTGCCGGGCATGGGCGGCCATGAACTCCTGCGCAAATGGCGGGACGAGGGCCTCGACATTCCCGTCGTCATCCTCTCCAGCCGCACCGACGAGGCCGGCATCGTCAATGCGCTCGAACTCGGCGCCGACGATTATGTCACCAAGCCGTTCGGCATGAACGAACTGGTGGCGCGCATCCGCGTGGCGTTGCGGCACAAATTTCAGCAACAGGGCGAGAAGCCTGTGTTCCAGAGCGGCGACCTCAGCGTCGATCTGGTCAAGCGCATCGTCAAGGTCGAGGGCAAGGAGATCAAACTCTCGCCGAAGGAATACGACATATTGCGCATCTTGGTGCAGCATGCCGGCAAGGTGCTGACCCACCATTTCATCCTGAAGCAGATCTGGGATGATTCGACCGACGTGCAGTATCTCCGGGTCTATGTCAGGCAGCTCCGGCAGAAGATCGAGAAGATCCCCGATCAGCCGCGCTACATCACCACCGAGACCGGTGTCGGCTATCGGCTGCGTGTCGATTGACACAGCTCAAATTGAACCTGTGTCAGCCGATGGCTTCCAGCGGCCGGTTTGCGGCCGCCGACGTTCGCAAGGCGGCGAGACAGCCGAGGATGCCAAGCGGGACGAAGGCAAGGAACAGCCAGCTCGCGACATTGGCCGCGGCGTCGTGGTTCAAGCCTTGCGAAAAGCCGCTGGCATTGGCGACGATGCCGGCAAGGGCCGCCCCCACGGCGTAGCCGATGCGCTGCATGGTCGGCACCGCGGCGGAAGCAATGGTCTGCTCGTCAACCGGGGCGGAGGCGACGATGACGCGGGTCAGGAACGGCCAGGCAATGCCGAAGCCGCCGCCCTGCAACAAGGCGCAAATAAGGATCAGCGGGATGGAGCCCAGGGGTATCGTATAGGCAAAGCCGGCGATGCCCGCCGCGATCATCAGCGCGCCGGTGACAATGATCAGCCGTTCACGCTGCTGCGGCGCGTTGGCGACGAGGATCGACAGGATCGACCAGGCGATCGATTCGGCGGCGATGATGTAGCCGGTGGTCAAAAGCGGAATGTCGTGCAGGCTGGTCAAAAGCAGCGGCCCATAGACGCCGAAGGAGCAGGTCGCGACGGAAAAGGCGGCGACCATGGTCATGCCGGCACCGACCGGCGTGCGCCACGAAAACAGCCGCGCCGGGAACAGCCGCGAGCGCGGCTTCAGCGCGTCGATGGTGAAGAACAGCGCGAGCCCGGCGAGGCCCAGAACGATCAGCAGCGAAGAGCGCAGCAGGGCGATGTCGACGCCGGCCGAGGCGATCAGCACCACGGCGACGGCAAGGCAGGCAAGGGCGGCGAAGGGGAAAGGCGGGGCCTTGCCGGCGCTCGTGCTGGGGTTCTTCGCCTCCGGCGTGTTCAGCACCAGGAAGCTTGCCAGCGCCATGGCGGTGCCGCCGAGGGTGAAGACACCGAAGGCCCAGCGCCACGACAGGAATTCGGTCATGATCGCGCCCAGCAAAGGGCCGCTGAACGCCGCGACACCCCAGATCGCCGACATGATGCCGAAGAGCTGCGGCCAGATGGCCCGCGAAAACAGCCGCTCGACCGAAACGAAGGCCAGCGATACCAGCGCGCCGCCGCCCAGCCCCTCGATCAGCCGGCCGGCGAGGAACAACTGCATGGAAGGCGAGGTGGCGCAGATCAGCGCTCCTGCGGCGTAAAGCAGGGCCGCGACCACCATATTGGTGCGCAGCGCCACATAGCTCACCAGCCGCCCGGCGGCGGCACCGGCGACGATGGCGCCGAGCTCGTAGATCGCCAATGACCAGCCGACGAGCTGCACCCCGGCCAGTTCGCCGACCATGGCCGGCATGACGGTTGCCACCATCGTCTCGTTGGTGGCGTGCAGCAGGATGCCGAGGCTGATGAAGCAGAAGCGCGCCAGGTCGCCGCTCGCCCACAATGCGCGCCAGTCGACCCTGTTTGTGCTGATTTCAGTCATGTCTACCCTTTTGCATATCTCGATGCCAGCGCACGGCACCAGAAGCCAGCAAGGCTTTCCGGCAGGACCATACGCATCAGGGCTGCGCGCCTCATAGACGCGCTGTCCCCGTCTGGGCAGGCTTGTAGGACCTCAACCGCGGTTGAGCTCAAGCGGTTCGTTTCGGTGGACCATCGCAACGGTCGAGATTGGCCGAAGCCTCTCAACTTCGTCATCCCTGGGCGAAGCAGGAGCAAAGCTCCGTCGCGGAGAGCCTGGGATCCATTCCGTGACCTTGGTCGTGGAGTGCCGAGGTGCAGAATTCTGGACTGTGGCGGCGCGCATTCCCCGGCATGGATCCCTTGGTGAGCGAGCACCTTCGTCTTGCGATCAATTCTCGGTGCTGCGCAGCTGGAACTGGCTGACGCCGATGGCGAGATTGATGCCGGTCTGCGTCTGCAGGCTGAGCGGCTGGAGGGTGAAGGCCTGCGAGGAGCCGCCGACCAGGAGATTGGCGCCTGCGCCGACGGCCGCCGTCACCTCGGCGCTGGCGCCGATATAGTCGCCCGCCAGCGCACCCGGCGCGTAGATGTTCTTCAGCGGCGTCAGCACCAGCCAGCCCATTACCGCCTGTTTTGTCGTGCCGATGTCGAGGCCGTATTTGTTGACGGCGCCGAAATAGGCCTCCGGCGCGAAGCTCTTGTCGGTCGGGGTGAAGGTGCAACTCAGATCCTTGGTCGAGCCGAAGATGAAGCCGGTGCCGCCGCCTATGGCGCATTCAAGGGTACCGAGTTCGATGCCTCGGTCCTGCGCCTGCGTCTGTGTCGCGCCGAGCACGAGTGCGATCACGGCAGCGGCGATGGCTGTCTTCGGCATGGCGGTCCCCGCAAAATCAAAACGGCGCGGAACCATCCTATATGGTTCCGCGCCGCAAGGTAGAGAGGAGCGCGTGGCTCCGTTCGATCACTTGAGCGAGTGGATCAGCTGAAGCGAGGTCACGGCCACGGCGAGGTTGACGCCGGTCTGCGCCTGGACGCTGAGTGGCTCCAGCATGAAGGCGCCGTCGAAGCCGCCGACCAGCAGGTTGGCGCCACCGCCGGTGACGACGCTCGCCTCGGCGTTGACGCCATAATAGCTGCCGGCAAGGTCGCCCGCATCGCGGTCACGGGTCGCGGCAAGAACCGCCCAGACAAGCTGGCCCTGATGCGTCTGGCCCAGATCGACACCGATCTTGGAGATGACGCCGGTGTAAATCTCCGACGGGCCGTGGTGGTAGGGACGGAAGACGCAGGACACGCCCTTGTTGGAGGCGACAATGTAGGCGGTGCCGCCGTCGATGGTGCAGTCGAGCGTGCCGAGTTGCAGCTTTCCGGCGCTGGCCGGAGCGGCAGCGAACACGGTCGTTGCAAGGGCAGCGGCGCAGACGAGTTTCTTGATCATGGGAGGGTCCTTTCGCAAATCGCTTGGAATAACGGCTTGAGTGACCAGACCGTTCCGCCGAAAACTTGGCGCGAACAAGGCAAGGATTGACGGCTTAATGCGGGGGTTAACGCGCGGTTGCCGGATCGGCGGCGATCTTCAGCCCTGCGTATCCTTTCGGACACGCAGACGTCCCCACAATGCTTAGCCGGATCTGCTAAGGCCGATATCAGCTGACGCGGGCGAGGCCGTCCTTGGCCGGCTGGTAGCTGGGGTTGAGGCGGACGGCTTCCTTATAGGATTTCGCCGCCTTTGCCTTGTCGCCGCGCCGCTCGTAGATGAGCGCCTGGTTGGCCCAGGCCTCGGCGTTCTGGCCGTCGAGCTTGATGGCCATGTTGAAGTCGGAGAAGGCGTTGTCCTCGTCGCCGGTCGCCAGATAGGAAAGGCCCCGGCCGTTATAGGGCTCGGCCGCATCCGGTGCCAGCGAGATGGCGGTCGAGAAATCCTCGATGGCGAATTTGTGCTGGCCCTGGCTTTGATAGATCAGGCCGCGATTGTGGTAGGCGCGGGCGTCCGTCGTGTCGAGCTGGATCGCCTTCTGGAAGTCGTTGAAGGCGTCCTGGGTGCGGCCCGCTTTGCGGTAGAGATTGCCGCGGCCGATATAGGCGGCGTCATAATTGCCGTTGATCTGGATCGACTTGTTGTAGTCGTCGAGCGCGGCCGCCTGATTGCCGAGGAAGCGCTGGATGAGCGCGCGGTTGGAATAGGCCTGGTAGAAATTCGGATTGAGCTGGATGGCCTGGTTGAAGTCCTTGAGCGCCGCCTGATACTGGCCGCCGCGGCCATAGGCCGAGCCGCGCACATTGTAGCCTTCGGGATCCTGCGGATTGCGCTGGATGACCGCCGACAGCGAGGAGATGTTCTCGCTCGACCCCTGCGCCTTGTCGATGTTGTTGAACTCGCCGGTCGGGCCCGACGTCTGGCAGCCGGCCAGCACCAATCCGGAAAGCAGGGCTGCCGTCAGGGCGAAACCACGCAATGCGGTCCCGCGCTCCACGCTCATTGCGTTCATGTCTGCCCTGTCCTCACTTCAAGCCGCGTCGCTCAGGTCCGGATCCCCCCTCCGGGCCGGGTCACAATCAAAATAAAAAGGTGGCGGCGATTCCGCATCGCGCCACCTTGGTATCCTTCGAAAAGGACGAAATATTGGCGATAATCAGCGCGGCGGACGCGCTGCGCCAGCAGCACCACCGGCAGCTACCGGACGCGGCGTCATCGGCAGCAGGCCTTCGCGCTGGGCGCGCTTGCGGGCCAGCTTGCGAGCGCGGCGCACGGCCTCGGCCTTTTCGCGGGCGCGCTTCTCGGACGGCTTCTCGTAGTGACCGCGCATCTTCATTTCGCGGAAAATGCCTTCGCGCTGCATCTTCTTCTTGAGCGCGCGAAGCGCCTGATCAACGTTATTGTCGCGGACGAGTACCTGCACGGGCAATCCTGTCTTTCGGGTTTGATATCAACAGGCAAGTAGCCATAGCCACTAGCCTCCGCGGCGGTCGACACCACGAATTGTGGCGGCTGATAGCAGAATCAGGCCGCGCTGTCCACAGTCGAAATGCAGGACGACAGCCAAATTGCCACGGTCGCCCCGAGATAGGGCTCCAACTACGCCGTGGCCAGGTGCAGCCGCTCGAAATCCTCGAAGAATTCGCCGTAGTCACAAGTGATCTCTTCGCCGGCGGCGATGTCGCGTGTCGCTGTCGCGCCACCATATTGCGAAAAATCTGTGTTCGGCGTCGCCGAATGGTTCATGAAGCGGCCATTGTCGACCTCATAGACCATGAAGCCCGGCCGATCCGGGCTCGGATAGGCATAGCGGTCGAGCAATTCCTTCAGAGGCTGGGGTGCGGCCTCGTATTTGTCCATCGGGATCAGCCGGTCGAAATCCGGATCAAGCCGCCAGATCGAGGCGCCCTTCCGGATCGGCTCGGCGGCGAACATGCCGACGCCCTCGATTGCGCTGGCGGCCACATAGGTTCGGATCAGCATCATGGTTTCGGGACCCGTTTCGACAGGAAACGGAATCGCCAAATCGCGCGGAAAAAGCAAGACCGGCTGCCTGCGTCAAAGCGGCGAACCGGCCTGTTCGCCGCAAAAAACCTTCACGTCCGGTTGATCGAGACCCCGCCGTCGGCAAACAGCGCGGTTCCCGTGGTGAAGCTCGAAGCATCGGAGGCGAGGTAAAGCGCCGAGCGGGCAATCTCTTCCGGCTGCGCCATGCGTTTCAACGCATGGATGCCTTCGACGAAAGCGCGGGCTTCGGGCGTCGTTGTCGTCGCGCCCGGTGTGTCGGTGCCGCCCGGCAGCAATGCGTTGACGCGCAGGCCTTTCGGGCCGTATTCGGCGGCCAGAACCTGTGTCAGGCCGATCAGGCCGGCCTTGGCGGCGGCGTAGGCGGCCATGCCCGGCATGCCTGCGGTGTAGCCGACAAAGCTCGAGGTGAAGATCAGCGAGCCGCCGCCGCGCTCCAGCATGGCCGGTATCTGATACTTCGCGCCGAGAAAGGCGCTGGTCAGATTGATGTCCATCGTCTCGTGCCATGCCGCCGGCATCATGTCGGGCAGGGGCGCCATCAAGCCGACGGCGCCGGCATTGTTGAAGGCGATGTCGAGGCCGCCGAAGCTTTCGACTGCCAGATCGACAAGCGCCTTCGCATAGGCTTCGTCCCTGACGTCGCCGGCAAGCGCGATGGCCGTGCCGTCCGCGCCCGATATTTCGGCGACAAGCGTATCGAGCTCGGCCTGACGACGGGCAGCGACGACAAGCTTTGCACCTTCGTCGGCGAAGAGTTTTGCCGTGGCGCGGCCGATGCCGGAACTGGCGCCGGTGACGATGGCGATCTTGTTGGCGAGTGCGAGCATTTTGGGCATCCTGTTTTTCGCGCCGGTCTCGCCGGCAATCGGGATGCTTGGTCGCAGATGGGGCAGGTCGGAGCCACCCGATACCTGCGAAGGAGCGCCGTCCTGAGCTATTGCTTCAGCAGCCAGCCCAGCCGGTCGAGCGAAAATGCGTAGCTGATGGCGATGAGCAGGGCGACGACGATGCCCGTGGTCGTGTGACCCGCGCGATAGAATCCGGCAGCACCGCCGAACAGTATGACGAGTTCGAGCGCCAGCCGCACCGTGCCTGGCACCGGCACCGGTGCGCGGCCCGACCGGCTTGGGTCGTTGAGCACCGCGAAAGTACCCCACAGCACGGCCGCAACGAGCGGCAAGGCGAAAGCGAGGACCCAGCGCCACCATCCCTGGGAAAGGTGCCAGCCGGCAATGCCGAGGCCGAGCAGGGCGGCAAGCTCCAGCAGGAAGCGCAATGTCAGATTCCACCAGGCATTGCCCATTTTCGTCCTCCAGAATCGCGCGACGGACAATGTGGCTGAATGCATCCACGGCAGCCAGCCCGCACGGGTCTTTTTCGTCGTGGCGCAAAACGGCAAGCGCCGTCGCAAACAGCGCAAGGGTGGAAGCGCTGTTTCGCTAGTGATACACCTCGCGCGCCGGGCCGAACAAAAGCCCGGCTGCAATCCGCGAGATCTGTTGGCGCGAGGCTGGGACGTTGAAAAAATATTCGGTATTCGCCATCGCCCGCGAGGCCATGCGTGGCCACAAGGGCTGGGAGGAACAATGGTCCTCGCCTGAGCCCAAGAAGGAATACGACGTCATCATCGTCGGCGCCGGCGGCCATGGGTTGGCCACCGCCTACTATCTTGCCACGGTGCATGGCATCACCAATGTCGCGGTGCTGGAAAAGGGCTGGCTGGGTGGCGGCAACACCGGCCGCAACACCACCATCATCCGCTCCAATTACCTCTATGACGAGAGCGCCGGCATTTACGACCATGCGCTGAAGCTGTGGGACGGGCTCTCCCAGGAGCTCAACTACAACGTCATGTATTCGGCGCGCGGCGTCATGATGCTGGCGCACAATGTGCACGACATCCAGGTGCTGAAACGCCATGTCCACGCCAACCGGCTGAACGGCATCGACAATGAATGGCTGTCGCCGGAGCAGGCGAAGGAATTCTGCCCGCCGCTCAACATCTCCAGGGATGCGCGCTATCCGGTCGTCGGTGCCGCGCTGCAGCGGCGCGGCGGCACGGCGCGCCATGACGCGGTCGCCTGGGGCTATGCACGCGGCGCTTCGGCGCGCGGCGTCCACATCATCCAGAATTGCGAGGTCACCGGCGTCAAGCGCGCCGCCAACGGCGCGGTCATGGGCGTCGACACGACGCGCGGCTTCATCGGTGCCAAGAAGGTCGGCGTGGTTGCCGCCGGCCATTCCTCGGTCATCATGAACATGGCCGGCGTGCGCATGCCGCTGGAAAGCTATCCGCTGCAGGCGCTGGTGTCGGAGCCGGTCAAGCCGGTCGTGCCTTGCGTGGTGATGTCGAACACGGTGCACGCCTATATCTCGCAGTCCGACAAGGGCGAGCTGGTGATCGGCGCCGGCACCGACCAGTATGTCTCCTATTCGCAGACCGGCGGCCTGCACATATTGCAGCATACGCTGGACGCCATCTGCGAGATGTTCCCGATCTTCACGCGCATGAAGATGCTGCGCTCCTGGGGCGGCATCGTCGACGTGACGCCCGACCGCTCACCGATCCTGGCCAAGACGCCGGTGCCGGGACTCTACGTCAATTGCGGCTGGGGCACGGGCGGCTTCAAGGCGACGCCTGGTTCGGGCCACGTCTTTGCCCACACCATCGCCAGGGACGATCCGCATCCGATCAACGCGCCCTTCACCATCGAGCGCTTCCGCACCGGCCGCCTCATCGACGAGGCGGCGGCGGCGGCGGTGGCGCACTGATGATGATGGCCGAGATGGCTGTCGCCATGCCGCTGATGCTGGCGGGGGAACAAGGCATGTTCCATTTGCCCTCGGCGGACGAAGTCCGCACGCAACCGATCAGCCGCGCCGGAAACGAGGCCAACTGGCCGTTTTCCGTTGACGACGGCATATTGGCTTGCGTGTGGAGCGGCGGCCAGAAGGTGGTGATGTTCGTGGAGAACAGACCTTCCGATCTGGGCGAGGACGATCCATTCGACCCACGCCGCGTGATCGTCACGACCGATCCGATGCAACTCACCATCGGCAACATGGCGTATCGCGACCTGTTTCGTCCGGCCGCAAGTGTCGAGGAGCGTATCCGGCTCGTCGCGCCGTTTGCGGCTATAGGCCAGAAGCTTTGCGACCAACCCCCCGGCGCCCGCGTCGGCCACGGCGAATTGTAGGAACAAACAGAATGCTTCTCATCCGCTGCCCCCATTGCGAGGAAGAGCGCCCGGAACTCGAATTCCGCAACGCCGGCGAGGCGCATATTGCGCGCTCGGCCAACATGGCGGGCGAGAGCGACGACGATTTCGAGAAGTTCTTCTTCATCCGCTCGAACCCCAAGGGCATCATCTATGAGCGCTGGCGGCACATGCATGGCTGTGCGCGCTTCTTCAACGCTGTGCGCGACACCGTCACCGACAAGTTCGTCATGACCTACAAGGCCGGCGAACCCAAACCCGCCAAGCTCCCGGGAGTTGCCAAATGAGCGGCGCGTTCCGCATTCCGAGAGCCGGTCGCCTCAGCCAGGCCAAGACCGCGCGGTTCAGCTTCGACGGCCAGTCCTATACCGGCATCGAGGGCGACACGCTGGCCTCCGCACTGCTTGCCAATGGCGTGCATCTGGTCGGCCGCTCGTTCAAGTACCACCGGCCGCGCGGCTTCCTGTCGGCCGGCGCGGAAGAACCCAATGCGCTGGTGCAGATCGTGCGTGACGACGCGCGCAAGACGCCGAATGTGCGCGCCACCGTGCAGGAGCTCTATGACGGGCTCGCCGCCAATTCGCAGAACCGCTGGCCGTCGCTGTCCTTCGACGTCGGCGCGGTCAACGACCTGGCATCACCGCTGTTTTCGGCCGGCTTCTACTACAAGACCTTCATGTGGCCGAAGGCGGCCTGGAAAAGCCTTTACGAGCCGAAGATCCGCGAAGCGGCCGGCCTTGGCGTCTCGCCCGACAAGCCCGATCCCGACCATTATTCGTCGCGCTACGCGCATTGCGACGTGCTGGTGCTGGGCGGTGGTGCGGCCGGCCTCGCGGCGGCCTTAGCGGCAGCGGAAACCGGCGTGCGCGTCATCCTCGCCGACGAGCAGGCCGAATTCGGCGGCAGCCTGCGTTTCGAGACAGGGGCGAAAATCGACGGCCAAGACGGTTTCGTCTGGGCGCAAGCGGCGATCGCTAAGCTCACAGCCATGGATAATGTCCGTGTGCTCTCGCGCACCACGGCCTTCGGCTATTACGCGCAGAATCTCGTCGGGCTGGTCGAGCGCGTCAGCGACCATTTGAAGGCTCCCGGCCACGAGTTGCCGCGCGAGCGGCTTTGGCAAGTACGCGCCAAGCGCGTGGTGCTGGCGTCTGGCGCCATCGAGCGCCACATGGTGTTCGCCAACAACGACCGGCCGGGCATCATGCTGGCGGGCGCGGCGCGTACCTTCCTCAACCACTATGGCGTGGCGGTCGGCAGGAATGTCGGCGTCTACACCGCCAATGATTCAGCCTATGCGGCGGCGATCGACCTGAAGAAGGCCGGCGTCAACATCGCGGCGATCGTCGATCTGCGCGACAACCCGACGGGACCGGTGATCGACGAGGCGCGGGCGCTCGGCATCGAGATCAATTTCGGCCGCGCGGTGATCCGTGCCGGCGGCAAATTGCGCGTGTCCTCGATGACCGTGCAGCCGAAGAATGGCGGCGGCGAGCGCACCATTTCCGTCGATGCGATCCTGATGTCGGCCGGCTGGACACCGTCGGTGCATCTGTTCTCACAGTCACGCGGCAAGGTCGCCTTCAACGACGAGACCAAGCGTTTCGTGCCGGGCACCTATGCACAGGATTGCGTTTCGGTCGGCGCCTGCAACGGCACCGACGGCTTGTCGGCCACGGTGGACGAAGCCTATGCGGCTGGCGCCATGGCAGCCAAGGATTCCGGCGCGAAGACCGCCAAGGGCACAAAGCCTAAGGTCGACGCCTCCGAAAGCTGGTCGCGCGGTATGCTGGGCGCGGCGCCTGGCGCCGGGCCGGACACGACGGTGAAGGCCTTCGTCGATTTCCAGAACGACGTTACCGCCAAGGACATCCGCCAGGCGGTGCATGAAGGCATGCGCTCGATCGAGCACGTCAAGCGCTTCACCACCAACGGCATGGCGACCGACCAGGGCAAGACCTCCAACATGCACGGCCTGGCGATCGCGGCGGAGACGCTCGGAAAGCCGATCCCGGAAGTCGGCCTGACCACGTTCCGCGCGCCCTACACGCCGGTCACCTTCGGGGCGATCGTCAGCCATGCGCGCGGCCCGCTGTTCGACCCGACGCGCAAGACGGCGATCCATCCGTGGGCGGAGGCCCAAGGTGCCGTGTTCGAGGATGTTGGCCAGTGGAAGCGCGCCTGGTATTTCCCCAGGGCCGGCGAAGACATGCACGCGGCGGTCGACCGCGAATGCGTCGCGGTGCGCAAGACCGCCGGCCTGTTCGATGCCTCGACGCTCGGCAAGATCGAGGTGGTCGGGCCGGATGCGGCCAAGTTCATGGAGCTGCTCTACACCAATCCGTGGGAGAAGCTGGAGCCCGGCCGTTGCCGCTATGGCATCATGCTGCGTGAGGACGGCTTCATCTATGATGACGGCGTCGTCGGCCGTCTGGCGCCGGACCGTTTCCATGTAACGACGACGACCGGCGGCGCGCCGCGTGTCATGAACCATATGGAAGACTATCTCCAGACGGAGTTTCCGCATCTCAATGTCTGGCTGACCTCGATCACCGAACAGTGGGCGGTCATCGCGGTGCAGGGGCCGAAATCGCGCGACATCATCGCACCGCTTGTCGAAGGCATCGACATGTCGGAGGAGGCGCTGCCGCACATGTCGGTGCGCGAAGGCAAGATCTGCGGCGTGCCGACAAGGCTGTTCCGCATGTCGTTCACCGGTGAGCGCGGCTTCGAGGTCAACGTGCCGGCCGATTACGGCCAGGCCGTCTGGGAAGCACTGTGGGCCGAAGGCCAGAAGCATGGCGCCACCGCCTACGGCACTGAAACCATGCACGTGCTGCGCGCCGAAAAGGGCTACATCATCGTCGGCCAGGACACGGACGGCACGGTGACGCCGAACGATGCCGGTCTCGACTGGGCGGTCGGCAAGAAGAAGACCGATTTCGTCGGCATCCGCGGCATGGCACGGCCGGACCTGGTCGCCAAGGGCCGCAAGCAATTGGTCGGTCTCAAGACCAAGGACCCGAAGGTGGTGCTGGAGGAAGGCGCGCAGATCGTCGAGGATCCGAAGCAGGCAATCCCGATGAAGATGATCGGCCACGTGACGTCCAGCTACTGGTCGCAGAATTGCAGCCGTTCGATCGCGCTGGCGCTGGTTGCCGGCGGCCGCGACCGGATGGGCGACACCCTCTATGTGCCAATGCCGAACGGGGTGATCGAAGTGGAGGTTACCGGCATGGTGTTCTTCGACGAGACGGGAGGCCGCCTCAATGGCTAAGGCTGCTGCAAAGAAGACGGCTGCGGCCGCATCGCCTTCAGTCGACCGCCGTCCGGCATTGGCTGGACGCACTACGACGGCGACCGGCGTAAAGGTTGAAGTGCTGCCGCCAGCCGAGCGCATTTCGCTGCGCGCGCCGGAGGCTTCGGTCGCGGCGCTGTCGAAGGCGCTTGGCCTGACCTTGCCGAAGAAGCCGAAGACTTCCGCGTCGAAGGGCGGGCGCACCGCTCTGTGGCTCGGCCCCGACGAGTGGCTCGTCATCGACGAGGGCGGAAACGATCCACTCGCCGATTGTGCGACGGTCGCCGCGCTTCATTCGGCGGTCGGCATTTCACACCGTAACATCGCGATCTCCGTCACCGGTCCGGCGGCCGAAGCCGCGATCAATTCGGGCTGCCCGCAGGACCTGTCGCTCGACGCCTTCCCGGCGGGCGCGGCTTCGCGCACCATCCTCGGCAAGGCCGAGATCGTGCTGTTGCGCACGTCGAACGACGCCTTCCGGGTCGAGTGCTGGCGTTCGTTCTCGGACTATGTCTTTACTTTCCTGTCCGAGGGAGCCCGCGACGCGGCTGGCTGACCCGGAACGTTTTGCCGCCCGCGTTCGTTGTGCGGCAACAGGTCGAGGGAGAAGTGTCGATGCCGTCGAAGTCCGTGCCGAGGTTGCCACTCAAGAAGACGTCGGCCGTCCGCTCGCTTGAGCACGAGCAGCACGAAGCGTCGAGCGCGGAAGAGGAGCTCGAGGAGGGCCTCGAGGACACGTTCCCGGCCAGCGATCCGGTGTCCATCACCAGTTCGGCGATCCCCGGCGCGCCCGCCAAGCCGGGCAAGGCCAAGACCGTTCCTGGTCGAAAATCCCGCAAGCCCTGATTTTCCGCAATTTTGGCCGAAGGCATCTTTCCAAGGTATCGCCAGTTGGGATATTCAAAGCGCTTTGGAGGAGGAAAAATGCCGATAAAAGCTGTTGTCTGGGGCGAGAACGTCCATGAACAGACCAATGCCGCCGTCCGCGACCTCTATCCCTTGACCATGCATGGCACGATCGCCGCGGCACTCAACCAGGACAAGGGCATCGAGGCGACGACCGCCACCTTGCAGGAACCCGAGCACGGGCTGAGCGAGAAGCGCCTGGCCGCCACCGACGTGCTTTTGTGGTGGGGCCATGCCGCGCATGGCGAGGTCAAGGACGAGATCGTCGAGCGCGTGCAGAAGCGGATCTGGGAAGGCATGGGGCTGATCGTGCTGCATTCCGGCCATTACTCGAAGATATTCAAGCGGCTGATGGGCACGCCCTGTTCGCTGAAATGGCGCGAGGCGGGTGAGCGCGAGCGGGTCTGGGCGATCAACCGCGGCCACCCGATCGCGCAAGGCATCGGCGAATGCCTGGAGATCGGCGAGACGGAAATGTATGGCGAGCCCTTCGCCGTGCCGGAGCCGCTGGAGACGGTGTTCGTCTCCTGGTACGAGGGCGGCGAGGTGTTCCGTTCCGGGCTGACCTACCAGCGTGGCGCGGGCCGCGTCTTCTATTTCTCGCCCGGCCACGAGACCTATCCGATCTATCACAATGAGGGCGTGCAGCAGGTGCTGCGCAATGCCGTGCACTGGGCGCACAATCCGGCGCCCGCATGGTCCGGCATCACCAATGCGCCGAACGTGCCGACGGACAAGGCCAAGGAGAAGATCGTGCAGAAGGGCCTGCGCCTGCATGCCGATGGCGACAAGGGTTTGAGTTGATGGGGGACCTGATCTGATGCATCGCCTGCTCTTGCTCGGCACCGGCTGGATCGCCGGACATCATGTCGAAGAGTTCGCAAAGGTTCCTGGCTGCAGCATTGTCGCCTGTGTCGATCAGCTGCCTGGCCGCGCGGCGGCGTTTGCCGCTGCCAACGAGATCGGCGCTTCTTTCGAGAGCCTTGAAGCGGCGATCGCCTGGGGCGATTTCGACGCCGCCATCAACGCCACTCCGGACGGTGTGCACAAGGCGACGACGCTGGCGCTGCTTGCCGCGGGAAAACATGTCTTTTGCGAAAAGCCGCTCGCGCCGAACCATGCCGATGCGCTTGCCATGACCGAAGCGGCCGAGGCCGCCGGCCTCGTCAACATGGTCAATCTCACCTACCGCAATTCACCCGCGATCCAGGAAGCACGGCGTCTGGTGTTGGCGGGCGCGATCGGCGAATTGCGCCATGTCGAGGCGAGCTACAAGCAGAGCTGGCTGGTCAGCAAATCCTGGGGCGACTGGCGCCTTGAGGACAAATGGCTGTGGCGGCTGTCGACCCGGCACGGGTCGACCGGGGTTCTGGGCGATGTCGGCATCCACATCCTGGACTTCGCCACCTATGGCGCGGCCCAGGATATTGTCAGCCTGCACGCCGATCTGGTGACGTTTCCGAAGGCCGAGGGCAACCGGATCGGCGACTATGTGCTGGACGCCAATGACAGCGTGGCGATGACAGCACGGCTGGCATCCGGCGCACTGGCGACGATCATGGCGAGCCGCTACACGACCGGCCATGGCAATGACCTGTCGCTGGCGCTGCATGGCACCAAGGGAGCGCTCAAGGTCGAGACCGATGGCAAGGCAGCGCGGCTGTCGGCGTGCCTGGGAGAGGACGTCGATGTTCAGCTCTGGCGCGAGCTGGCCCTGCCGAATGTCAAGCGCAACGCCCGGCGGTTTGTCGACGCGCTGGATGCCGGGCAGAATGGTGCCCCGTCCTTCCGGCGCGCCGCCGACATGCAGAAGCTGATCGACGCCGCCTTTGAGAGTTCGGCGAGCAGGCTGCCGATCTCGGTCGGCTGACATCCGGCCATCGCAGCGGTTGGCAGCCTTGGCTCAAAGCGATCAGCCAGGATTGCCGTCGCGCCAGGCGGTCTGCCCCATCAACCGGTTCATGGTCGACAGATACTCGTCTTCCGAGGTCGACCAACGCAACCTCGCCATTTCCTCGGTGTCCGGACCGGCGAGATAGCGCAGGCGGTTTGATGGATCGGTCGCCGCCGCATGGATTGTCGCAACGACCTGTTCTTCATCCGCATCCGGGAGCGGGTAGTTCATCATCGACCGCATCATGTGGTCGAAGTAGGGCTTGTATTCTGCCGGCACGGAAACGGCCTGTGACGCCTCCATGGTGTTGGCGGTGAAACTGGTGGTGCGCATGGCGCCGGGTTCGACCAGCTTGACCAGGATGTTCTGCGATTCAAGTTCGTAGGACAGCGATTCCGACAGGCCTTCGACGGCATGCTTGGTCGCGGTGTACAGCGCCAGCAGTGGTACGGCCGCCAGCCCGACGCCGGAGGTGATGTTGACGATCGTGCCGCCGCCATGATCACGCAGATGCGGGATGACGGCCTGCATGACATTCATCACCCCGAAAACATTGGTCTCGAAAATGCCGCGGATCGTCTCCTTCGCGGTCGCCTCGAAGATCGAAACGACGCTGATGCCGGCATTGTTGACGACGGTGTCGATATGCCCAAATCGCGCGATCCCGGCGGCAATGGCGCTCTCTATGCTGGCTGGGTTGGTGACGTCGAGAGGCAAGACAAGCATTTGCTCGGGATAGCCGGCGGCGAGGCTCTGGTCCGGCTTGCGCATCGTGGCGATGACGTTCCAGCCTTGGGCCGCGAAGTGCCTCGCCGTGGTCTTGCCCAGTCCGGAGGAACAGCCGGTGATGAGGACGGTCTTGGTCATTCACATAACTCCTTGAGGTTATGCGGGTGATCTAGGTAAAACTTTTGGGCTGATCTATAATGGAAAATGCCAGTTAAATTACGGATCGTCTCATTTGGACCCCTTGACTGATATCATCGCCCTGTTGCGCCCAAGGACGCTGCTGCTTGGCAATCTCGCAGCAACCGGTGAGTGGGGCATCCGCTCGCCATACCAGACCGACCCCACCTTCTATCTGGTGACCGAAGGTGAATGCTGGTTCGAGCCAGACTATGCCGAGGCGGTGCGGCTGTGCGCGGGGGATTACCTCCTGGCCGCGCAGCCGTCTTCGGTGTGCTTCGTCAGCCGCCCCGGCGCCAAGCTCGTCCTGTCCGACACCGCGTTCAAGCAACGCAATACGGTCAACAATGAGCTCAGGGTCGGCACACTAGCGGAAGGCCCGACGACGCGCATCGTTGGCGGCCTGATCCTGTGCGACCCGGCCAATGCCGATCTGCTGTTCGGTCTGCTGCCACGCTTCACCCATATACGGGCGGCGGAGGAAGTCGGGGAAAGGCTGGGAAACCTGATGCGCATCATCGTCGATGAGACAAACGCTGCACGGCCGGCCAGGGACATGGTGCTGTCGAGGCTGATCGAGGTGATGCTGATCGAAACGCTGCGGCGGGATGGCGCTCGGCGCGCGTTACAGCCTCAGGGACTGCTTGGCGGCCTTGCGGATCCGAAGCTGGCGAGGGCGCTCGCCCACATCCATGCGGATGTCGGCAGAGCGTGGACGGTCGCCGAACTCGCCAGAAGTGCCGGTATGTCACGCTCGCGCTTTGCGCGGCGGTTCACCGATATCGTCGGGGCGGCACCGGTCGAATATCTGCTGGCGTGGCGCATGGCGCTGGCCAAGGATGCCTTGCTGCATAGCCACAAACCGCTCAGCCAGATCGCCGCCGATGTTGGCTATCAATCGGCTAGTGCCTTCAGCACCGCCTTCAGCGGCAAGGTTGGCTGCGCACCAACTCAATATCAGGCGCAGAACCTGGGGTAGCTATCTCGTCCATGCCCGGGGAAACCCCGGGCGGGTATGCGGTCGACCTTAGAACGCGCTTGGCAGGATCCAGGGATTGATGCTGATGCCAAGGCGCGGGCCCTTGCCTTCGGCGGTATTTTCCGCGGTGCCCTTCTTCTCGACCGAGCCGGTCGAGGCGCAATCCAGCTTCACATTGGTCTTGGTGTCGACGCAGGTCGCGGCCGGCAGGTGCTTGACCGGCTGGGTGGTGCCGGCGGCGAAGGCCGAACCGGAAAGTGCCACCACGGCGGCGAGGGCGAGGAGTGTCTTTTTCATCGTCAGTCTCCGTTTTCGACGGGTGAATTTCTTCCGTACATGTACGGTGCTACGTACAAATACGACTGCCGATCGCGAAGTTCAAGTCAAGATCGTACGCGTACGATAAATTTTTTGTTAACCAAGAATTTGCCCTCGGTTTGGTCCGAAAGGGTGGCTGGAAACGAAGGAGATGTCGTTCAGCAGTTGACCAGTGTATCGGTCAATGGCGGTACGTTCTGGGTGCTCAGTGCGGCCAGTTGGAAATCGCACATGCGTTTCACGAATGCCTGCGGGTCGCCGAAGGGGTAGAAGGGAAAGGTGATCAGCAGCGAGATCGTGCCGTGGCCGACCGCCCACAACATGGTGGCGATGGCGCGCGGATCGCCTTGCAATTTTCCGGCGGCGACGCAGGCTTCGACCCGCGTGATCAGCACCTTCATCGCCGGGTTGGCCTCGTGCATTTCTTGAAAACTCCGACCTTCCGGCGGCCTGGTCTTTTCGGTCATGAAAACGGTGCGGTATTCATTGGGATTGCCGAGGCCGAAGGCGGCATATTCGGTCATCACGGCCTGCAAGGCCTCGACCGGATCGTCGGACGGATGCTCCTCGATACGGCGGGCAAGCGTTTCGAAAGCGTCCTCGGCCAACGCGAACAGAATGTCCTGCTTGTCGGCGAAATAGGAATAGACCGACATCGGCGCGTAGCCGACCCGCTTGGCCAGTTTGCGGATGGTCAGGCCCTCATAGCCTTCTTCCTGAACGAGCTTGTGCGCGGCCGCGACCAGCTCGGAACGCAGTTCGGCCTTCTGTTTCTCGCGGCGTTTCTGCACGCTCAGCGGCAAATCCGGTGCCTTTCGGTCGTGTCTGGGGTTCGTTGTATCTGGCTAAATTATATACGCTGTACGGAAACGGACAAGGGCACGGGAAGTTCCCAAACGGCATGGCTCAGATGGCGCCGACGCCGCCGTCTATGGCCAGCGCATGGCCGGTCATGAAGGAGTTGGCCGGGTCGGCGGCGAACAGGATGGCGGCGGTGATTTCATCGACTTCCGCCACGCGTTTCATCGGCACGCCGCGTGTCAGTTCGGCCAGCGCCTCTACCTCCGGCATACCGGAGGCGCGCACGAAACTGTCCACCATTGCCGTCCTGGTGTGGGCCGGGCAGATGGCGTTGATGCGCACACCCTTGGTCGCATATTCGGCGGCCGCCGATTTGGTCAGCCCGACGACGCCATGCTTGGCGGCGGCATAGACTGAGAGTTTCGGCGCGCCGACCAGTCCGGCAACCGAGGCGATGTTGACGATGGCGCCGCCCCTGGCTGTCGCCTTGAACTGCCGCTCCATCTGCGGGATCTGGTGCTTCATGGCATAGAAGACGCCAAGCAGGTCGATCTCAAGCACACGGCGGGCCTCGTCCGACGGAACCTGCGGCAGGCGCACGAAACTCTGGACGATGCCGGCATTGTTGACGGCGACATCCAGCCTGCCGAATCTTTCGACCGCCAGCCGGACCAGATCCTCGGACAGTTTTTCGTCGGCCACGTTACCGGCCAGGATCGCCGTCTCTGTGGGCAAGGTTGCGGCGAGATCTGCGAGCGCCTTCTCGTCGATGTCCGATAACACCAGCCGCGCGCCCTCGGTGGCAAAGCCTTTCGCGGCACCCTGGCCGAGGCCGCCGGCGGCACCTGTGATCAGCACCGTTGCTCCGTCAAAGCGGCCCATAATTGCTCCCCGTCATGTCTGCTTGTCGATCAGTCTGGCGGCGAGATGCGACAGCAGCTTCACCGCCTCGCCATAGGTCCTGGCCTTTTCGGGATTGGAGGCATTGCCGTCCAGCGCGCGCTTGTAGACACCCTGGCAGATCGCCGCCAACCGGAAGAAGGAGAAGGCGAGGAAGAAGGTCCAGTTGCCGATGCCGCTGAGCCGGCGCCGCCGGCAATAGGCAGCGACGTAGTCTTGTTCGGAAGGCAGGCCGTGCGCGGCGCGGTCGATGCCGCCGAGGCCGCGAAAGCCGGAAGCATGCGGCAGGCGCCATTGCATGCATTGATAGGCGATATCGGCAAAGGGGTGGCCAAGCGTCGACAACTCCCAGTCGAGCACCGCGATGACCCTTGGCCGGTCCGGCGCGAAGATCAGATTGTCCAGCCGGTAGTCGCCATGCACCAGCGATATCAGGCCGTCATCCGCGGGCCGGTGCGTTTCCAACCAGGCGATCAGTCGGTCCATGTCGGCAATGATGCCGGTTTCGGAGGCGCGGTACTGGCTGGTCCAGCGTGCCAGCTGCCGTTCGAAATAATTGCCCTGCCGGCCGAAATCGGAAAGACCCACCGCGTCAACGTCGACATCGTGCAGGGCCGCGAGCGTGCCGTTCATGGCGTCGTAGATGGCGGCGCGTTCATCGTTGTCACGTGCCTCGGGCAATGCCGGATCCCAGAAGATGTGGCCGTCGAGGAAATCCATGACATAGAACATGCGGCCGATCGGCGAGTCCTCGGCTGACAGATGCAGCATTTCGGGCACCGGCACGGCGGTGCCGGCAAGCGCCTTCATCACGCGGAATTCGCGGTCGACCTGATGCGCCGACTTCAGTAACTGCCCCGGCGGCTTGGCGCGCAGCACATAGCGGCCGCTGGCCGCCGTGATGAGATAGGTCGGGTTGGACTGGCCGGATTTGAATTTTTCGATTGAAGCAAGCACGGAAAAGCCGGGGATTTCCGCCTCGAGGTAAGGCGCAAGCGCTGCCTGGTCGAGCGCGTTGGGGTCGTTCATGCGGTCTCGGGCTGGCGTTCGATCAGCGTCAGCGTCAGCCAGCGGGCGGTCAGAGCCGGTTTCTTCGAGCCCTCGATCTCGATCGTCACGTCGTGCGCCGTCTGCACCCAGCCCGAGGGTCTCACCTTGACATCGGCCAGCACGAAGCGGGTGCGGATGCGCGCGCCGGTCTTCACCGGCGCCAGGAAGCGCAGCGAATCGAAGCCGTGATTGACGCCCATCTTGCCGTTTTCCAGCGGCGGCATGGTCTCGAAGGTCATTGCCGACAGCAGCGACAGCGACAGGAAACCATGCGCGATGGTGCCGCCGAAGGGCGTCTCTCGCTTGGCCCGCTCGGGATCGCAATGGATGAACTGGTGATCGTCGGTGGCGTCGGCGAACTGGTCGATCATCCGCTGCGTCACCACTCGCCACGGCGAAACGCCAACCTCCTTGCCGACACTGGCCAGAAGCACATCGAGACTGATCGGTTCCACGCTCATGTCCTCCAGTTCACCTCCGGCTTCTATGGCCGGAAAATGTCATTCCTTGAACAAGGTCAATCCATGCTGCACCGACTGCCCGCCGTCGATCGGCAGGATGGCGCCGGTGACATAGCTGCCTGCACGGCTGCACAAATAGAGCGTTGCGCCGGCAATGTCATCCGGTGCGCCGATACGGCCGATCGGAACATGGCCGCCGACATGTCTGGCCTGCTCATCGGTACCGGTGGCAAAGGCCGTCATGCGGCTTTGGAAAGGGCCGGGGGCAAAGGCGTTGACGGTGATGCGGCGGGCGGCGAATTCGAGTGCGAGCGTACGCGTCAGATGATGCACCGCGGCCTTGGACGCCGTGTAGGAATAAGCGTCGTCGGCCAATGGCTGCGTCCCCAGCACCGAACCCAGGTTGATCACCCGGGCCGGATCGGCGTCGCTGGCGGCGGCTTCGAGCAGAGGCAGCAATTCGCGGGTCAGGTGGAAGACGGCGGTGACATTGACGCCGAACACCTTGGCCCATGCCGAATAGGGAAAACTCTCCAGCGGCGCGCCCCAGGAAACGCCGGCATTGTTGATCAGGATATCGAGTTTGGCGGTCCGCGCCTTGACCTCGGCGACGAGTGCGGCGATGCCGGCCTCGCTGGAGACGTCGCCGGCGAAGCCCTCGGCCCGGCCGGGGGCGCCGAGCCCGTTCAACGCATTGGCAACCTGGATGCAATCCTCGCCCTTGCGCGAAGCGATCATGACGCTGGCGCCGGCCTTGACCAGCGCTGTCGCCGCCATGCGGCCGATACCGGTCGCCGCGCCCGTCACCAGCGCGGTCTTGCCGGCCACCGAAAACAGCTCGTCGAGATAGGCCATTCCAGTCCTCCACGCTTTGCCCTGGGCAAAGAGTTCGCGTTGACAAGGCTATCCGAAGTACGGTCATCCTTGCCACGGGTAAATTGCCGGGCCTCTATGAAGGGTTAGCGACCGATGACGGAGATGAATCTCGGCATGACCGAGCGGCTGAAGCCGATCCACGCGCGCGTCGCGGCCATGGTGCGCGACGAGATCATGCCGCTCGACAAGGAATTCTTGGGCGAGGTGGGCAAGGCGGGCGACCGCTGGGTCTACAGCCCACGCCAGAGCGAAATCCTCGAAGGATTGAAGAAGACCGCCAGGGAGCGCGGTCTGTGGAATTTCTGGCTGACAGGCTCGGAACGAGGCTACGGCCTGTCCACCGTCGAATACGCTTATCTGGCGGAGGAGATGGGCAAGGCGCATCTCGGCGCCGAAACCTTCAATTGCTCGGCGCCGGACACCGGCAATATGGAGGTGCTGGAGCGCTACGGCTCGGCCGACCACAAGAAGGTGTGGCTCGAGCCGCTTTTGGATGGAAAAATCCGCTCGGCCTATCTGATGACCGAGCCTGATGTCGCCTCGTCCGACGCCACCAACATTTCGATGCGCTGCGAGAGGCAGGGCGAAGATTATGTGCTCAACGGCGAGAAATGGTGGGCCTCGGGCGCCGGCGACCCGCGCTGCGCTATCTACATCGTCATGGTGCGGACCGGCGGCGACGACGAGCCGCAGCACCGCCGCCATTCGATGATCCTGGTGCCTTCCGACACAAAGGGCGTGAGCAAGCTCCGCGCCATGCAGGTCTATGGCGACGACGACGCGCCGCATGGCCATATGCACCTGCGCTTCGACAATGTCAGGGTACCGGCAGCGAACCTGATCCTTGGCGAGGGCAGGGGGTTCGAGATCGCGCAAGGGCGGCTCGGTCCCGGCCGCATCCATCACTGCATGCGTGCCATAGGCCAGGCCGAGATGGCGCTGGAGATGCTGTGCCAGCGCTCCGTGCGCCGCGAGGCCTTCGGCCAGAAGCTGGCGAAACTCGGCGCTAATTTCGACATCATTGCCGAATGCCGCATGGAGATCGAGATGGCCCGGCTGCTCTGCCTCAAGGCGGCTTGGATGATCGACCAGGGCGATGCGCGCGCCGCTGCGCCCTGGATCAGCCAAATCAAGGTCATCGCGCCGCGCGTCGCGCTGAGGATCACAGACGAGGCGGTACAGATGTTCGGCGCGCAAGGCATCAGCCAGGACACGCCGCTGGCGCGGTCGTGGACGCATCTGAGGACATTGCGCCTTGCCGACGGCCCTGACGCCGTGCATCGCCGGCAGGTGGCGCGGACGGAGCTGAAAAAGTACACGCAGGAGAAGCTCTGAGCAGCAGCCGCTAGACCATGAGTGTTCTGTCAACAACCAAGGAGTGTCGCCGATGACCATTCCCTCCGAAATGAACGCGTTGCTCCTGGTCGGCGACGGCTACACCAAGACGCCAAGCGGCAGTGCGCTCGAGGCGATGGAGCCCTATCTCGTGCCGGGCCGCATCGCGGTGCCGGTGCCCGGACCGAGCCAGGTGCTGATCAAGGTCAGCCTGGCCTCGATCAACCCCTCCGATGTCGCCTTCATCAAGGGTCAGTACGGCCAGCCGCGCGCCAAAGGCCGGCCGGCCGGCTTCGAGGGTGTCGGCACGATCGTCGCCGGCGGTGACGAGCCCTACGCCACGAGCCTCGTCGGCAAGCGCGTCGCCTTCGCCACCGGCCTCAGCAACTGGGGCTCGTGGGCTGAATATGCCGTCGCCGAGGCGGCAGCCTGCATTCCGCTGCTCGATACGGTGCGCGACGAGGACGGCGCGGCGATGATCGTCAATCCGATTACCGCCATCGCCATGTTCGACATCGTCAAGCAGGACGGCGAAAAGGCCTTCGTCATGACCGCCGGCGCCAGTCAGCTTTGCAAGCTGATCATCGGCCTGGCCAGGGAGGAAGGGTACCGGCCTATCGTCACCGTGCGCCGCGATGAGCAGATCGCGCTGCTGAAGGAGATCGGCGCTGCCCATGTGCTCAACGAGAAGGCGCCGGATTTCGAGGTCACGCTGCGCGAGGTGATGAAGGCGGAGCAACCGCGCATCTTCCTCGATGCGGTCACCGGGCCGCTGGCCTCGGCCATTTTCAATGCGATGCCGAAACGGGCGCGCTGGATCATCTATGGCCGGCTCGACCCTGACGCCACCATCATCCGCGAGCCCGGCCAACTGATCTTCCAACACAAGCATATAGAGGGTTTCTGGCTGAGCGAATGGATGCGGCAATCTAGGGAGCGGCGCGGTCCGGCGATCCTTGAAGCGCAGAAGCGCTTTTCCGACGGGCGCTGGTCGACCGACGTGACGGCCGTCGTGCCGCTCGCCGAGGCGATCGCGCGGGTGCCGGCGGAACTGGCGAAGCCCAACGGCAAGGTTTTCATCCGGCCTTGATGCTATTCGAAGCCACGCCGGAAGCCCGAATACGAGGCTTTCGGCGCGTCTTTCCTGTTAGGACGCCCGCGCGTCCGGCCATCCGCAGCGGCCCGCCGAGATCACAACCGCGCTCTTCAGCCCCTATGCCTCGCCGCTTTGTCCGTGATATGCCGCCGCCATCGAATGCCGGGACGGTGCTGGACTGAGCCTGTTCCGGGTGTTGTGGGGTGTCTTGATGACGATATCCAAGCCGGTTTTCGACCGTTTGGGATTTGGCCTGTGGATCGGGGCGTTCCTGATCGTCCTTGTCCTGGTCTTGTGGTCTCCCCACACGCGGACGGTCTGGCAAGCCTACATAGACGGCAGCGAGGCGTTGCTGGCCCGACAGCCGCTCTACAATATCCAGTCCGAGATGGGATATCTCTACGCGCCGGCCTTTGCGGCGCTCTACGTTCCGTTGGTGAAACTCGGTCCGCATCTGGGCGGCCTGGTATGGCATACTATCGGCTTCGCGGTGCTGACCTTTGCCGCGATACGGCAGGTGCGCAAGCTCGGCGGCGGGGAATTGCCGTGGCTGCTTTCCTTTGGGCTGTTCCTCGCCCTGCCGATGGCTTTGGCGGCGATCCGCAACGGCCAGGCGACGATCCTTTTGACTGGCGCCTGCTGGCTTCTCACCTTGTCGGCGCTCGAAGGACGGCGGGCCGAAACCTTCTTCTGGGCCTCGGTCGCCATCATCGCCAAGCCGACCGCGATCATCATGCTTTTGTTGGTCGGCGCCCTGCGCCTGCGGCTGATACCGGTGCTGGTGCTGGCGGTGCTGTTCGTGCTCGCCTTGCCCTATGCGTTCGCACCCGCTAGCTATCTCAACGACCAGTATCGTGTTTTTGGCGGGATGCTGACCTCGATGGCCGTCGACAACACCAGCCACTTTGTTCCCACCGATTTCACGGCCCCCTTCACCAAAATCGGGCTCCCCATGCCGGAATCCGGCGCAACCATCGTGCGCATGGTCATGGCCCTGTTCACGCTTTCATTCGTCATCTGGTTCGATCGCAAGCTTGAACGCGGGACGGCTGGTCTCGCCATCTTCCTGACGGCGACATTTTACATGTGCGTCTTCAACCCGCGCGTCGAGCCCAACACCTATGCCATGATCGCCGTGCCTGCCGGTCTCGCTATTGCCTTGTTGTGGCGCGAGGAACGAGGCGGTGTCCTGGCTTCGGTGCTGTCCGTGATGCTGTTCCTGACAGGATTGACCGGAGTCGAGCGCCATATCCAAGATTTAACGTACCCCTGGTTCCGGCCGATTGCGGTCACCGTTATCGCTGGCTTCCTGATCTGGTGGTTCTGGGCCAAGACGGGAGGCAAGGTCATGAATGAAAGGCCTGTCGCAAATGGCTGAGTCGCGGCCCGTTCTCGATATTGTCGCGCCGTTCTTGAACGAGGCGCAGTCCGCATCGGCCTTTGCCGCATTGCTTGACAAGCTCGAAGCCGAGGTGTCGCAGCGCTTCGGCATGGAAGTCCACAAGATCCTCGTGGATGATGGCAGCAGCGACAATGGCGCCGAGCGGTTTTCACAGGCGCTGTCGGGTTCCTGGGAGATCGTGCGGCTCAGTCGCAATTTCGGCAAGGAGGTCGCGGTGCTCGCCGGTCTCGACCAGTCGCGCGGCGACATGGCGCTGGTCATGGACGCCGACCTCCAGCATTCCATGGACACCAGCCTGAAGATGATCGCCGAACTGGTGGAAAATCCCGATATCGATGTCGTCTACGCACAGAACGACCGCCGCGAAGCCAGTTGGCGGCGCAGCCAGCTGGCGAAGCTGTTCTACAGCCTGATCAACAGCAGCCAGCGGTTCGACATCCCAGAAAATGCCGGCGACTTCCGCGTCATGCGCGGCGCCGTGGTGCGCGCGCTGACCAGCCTGCGTGACAAAAGGCGCTTCAACAAGGGCCTGTTCGCCTGGGCCGGCTTCCGCCAGAAAGCCATAGCCTATTCACCGGAGAACCGTGTCATCGGCAAGTCGAAATGGAGCCGGCTCAACCTGATCGCGTTCTCGCTGGAAGGGTTTACGTCCTTCTCCGTCATCCCGCTGCGCATCATCAGCCTGAGCGGGATGCTGGCGGCGTTGGCGGGCATCCTCTACGGAGCCAAGGTGTTCTTCGAGGTGCTGTTCTACGGCATCGCCGTTCCCGGCTATCCCAGCCTCATGGTCGCCGTCGTCCTCCTCGGCGGCCTCAATCTCACCTTGCTTGGCCTGATCGGTGAATATGTCTGGGTCACGCTTTCGGAAAGCAAGGATCGGCCTGTCTATATCGTGCGCGACGTCGTGCGCGGCGTTCCGGACAGGCCGCCAGGCGCATCCGGCGCATGACGCGGCGCATTCGCCTGATCGCCGACGATTACGGCCTGGCGCCCGGGGTTTCCGCTGGAATTCTCGACTTGCTCGATCGCGGCCGCCTGACCGGCACCAGCTGCATGACCGGCTTTCCGGAATGGCCCGATGCGGCGGCGCGTATCAAGCCGCTATGCGGCCGCGCGGCGGTGGGGCTGCACCTGACCCTCACCGACCAGCCGGCCGTCACCGGCCGGTCGAGCCTGGCGCCGCAAGGCCGGCTGCCGCCGCTGCGTTCGCTGGCACTGCCGGTCCTGCGCGGCAGCATTGACGAGCGGGATGTCCGTGCCGAGCTCGACGCGCAGTACAGCCGCTTCGTCAAGGCGCTTGGCCGCCGACCTGACTTCATCGACGGGCACCAGCACGTGCATTTCCTGCCTGTCGTGCGCAAATGGCTGCGGGCGCATTTTTCCGAAGCCGGCGGCCAGCCGGCGCTGCGTGGCGCTCCGGCGTTGGGCGATGCCGTCGTTGCGCCGAAGGTCGCGGCAATTGCCGCCGTGGCCGCCGGCTTCAACCGCTCTATGGCGCGCGCCGGCTTCACTCTTTTCGAGCCGCTCGCCGGCATCTATGACTGGCGGCAGCCCGAACGGTTCGCGCCGGTTCTGCAGGCCGCCCTCGAGGCGCTGCCGGAACGGGGCCTGTTCATGTGCCATCCCGGCCATGTCGACGAGACTCTGCGGGCGCGCGACCCGATGCAAGGCGTGCGCGAGGTGGAATACGCGGTGCTGGCCTCCGACGCGTTTGGTGCAAGCCTCGCCCGCGCCGGCGTCGAGATCATGGACGGCAAGGGATGAGCGGCGCCGACCAGCCTCGCCGTTCGACCGGCAGCAAGATCGTGCGCTTCGCTATAGTCGGGCTGGCGAACACGGCCATCGACCTCGCTGGCTTTTTCCTGCTGCTCAAACTGCATGTTGCGCCGCTGCCGGCCAACGTCATCTCATGGTCGATCGCCGTCATCTTCTCTTTCGTGGCGAATGGCTTCTGGTCGTTCGAGCGCAACCAGGCCATCCGGCTGCATGACGCCTTCCTGCGTTTCGTCTCGCTCGGGGCGTTGATTTCGCTCGGCGTCTCCAGCCTGTCGATCGCCCTCTTCGCCGGTGTTGCCGGCGTGTGGCCGGCGAAGATCGGCGGTGTCATCGTGGCGGCGGTGCTGAATTTCCTTGCCGCGCGCTGGTCGATCGAAGGCCGGTTGCTGAAATAGCAGCTACTGCGCCGGCTCCACACCGACATAGGCGGCTTCCTCGAGCTCACGCTTGAGGCGTGTTTCCTCATGGGTCTTCGGGGTGACGAAGCGGCCAAGCAGGAGATAGGCGACCGGCGTCAGGAACAGTGTCGAGACGGTGGCCAGCCCCAGTCCGCCGACGATGACCCAGCCGAGCGCCACGCGTGCCTCGGCTCCCGCGCCCGCCGCCAGCACCAGCGGCACGCCGCCAAGTATGGTGCAGATCATCGTCATCATCACCGGCCGCAGGCGGATGGTCGAGGCCTGCTCGATCGCCTCGCGCACGCCAAGCCCGCGATCGCGCAGCTGGTTGGCAAACTCGACGATCAGGATGCCGTTCTTGGCCATGACGCCGACCAGCAGCACCAGGCCGATCTGGCTATAGGCATTGAGGCTGGTGCCTGACAGCAGCAAGGCGAAGATGGCGCAGGCCAGCCCAAGCGGCACCGTCGCCATGATGATGACGGCGCTGACGAAGCTTTCGAACTGGGCGGCCAGCACCAGGAGGATGATGACCAGCGCGAAGCCGAAGATGGTGACCATGGCGCTGTTGGTTTCGCCCAGCGTGGCGGCTTCGGCCAGCGGCAGGATGCGGCTGCCCGGCGGCAAGAGCGGCGTGGCGATCTCCTCGGCGCGGCTCAGCGCGTCGCCAAGCGCGAAATTACCCGAGAGGTTGGAGGTGATGGCAACCGATGGCTGCTGCTGTTCGCGCGACAGCGATGGCGGCACGGCGCGCTCGGTCAGCGTGGCTATGGTCGACATCGGCACGAAGCGGCCGTCTCCCGTCTTCAGGAAGACGTTTTCCAGATCGGTCGGATCGTTGATGGGATTGGTGGTCGAGACCAGTTTTACGCCATAGCTGCGGTCGGCGATGTAGACGTCGACGACATCGTTGCCGTCGAGCATGGCCTGCATGGTGTTGGCGAGCCCCGTGATGTCGATGCCGAGGTCGGAGGCGCGCTCGCGGTCGATGGCGACGGCCAGCTGCGGCTGCGTCGGGTCGATCGACAGGCGCGGCGTCTGGAAGCGCGGGTCCTTCTGCATCTCGGCGATGATCTTCACCGCCGCGTCGCCGAGCGCCTTGCGGTCGTTGCCGACCAGCGCGAATTGCAGGCCGTTGCCGGCGCCACGGATGCCGAGGCTGTTGGGCTGCACCGGGAAGATGCGCACACTCGGCACCTGCTTGGTGAGCTGGCTGATCTCGGCCATGATCTCCTGCTGGCTGCGGCTGCGCTCGTTCCAGGGCGCCAGCGTCATCACCATGAAGCCGGAATTGTAGGAGCCGTTCTGGCCGGCATTCTCGAAGGTCGAGCGGATCTCGCCGGAATCGCGCATCGGCTGGATCAGCTTCTCGATCTTCTGCATCTGCTGCGTCGTATAGTCGAGGCTGACGCCTTGCGGCGCATTGATGCGCAACAGCACGGCCGCGCGGTCCTCGGTCGGCGTCAGTTCCTGGCGGATGGTGCCGAACAGGGTGAAGGCGGTGCCGGCAAACAGCACCGCGACCAGAACCACGATCCAGGGCGCATCGAGGCAAGCGTGCAGGGCGCGCTTGTACGCGGTATTCAGGACGCCGCCGATACGGGCGCCGATGCCGTGGCCGCCCTCGTGGTGAAGCGAGGCGCCGGTCAGCATGCGCGAGGCGAGCATCGGGCATAGCGTAAGCGCCACCACGCAGGACAGCAGCACCGACATGGCAAGCACGAAGCCGAATTCGCGGAACAGGCCGCCGGTTTGGCCGGGCAGGAAGGAGATCGGCACGAAGACGGCGACCAGCGTCAGCGTCGTGGCGACGACGGCGAAGAACACTTCCTGCGCGCCGAGCACGGCGGCCGCACGCGGCCCCATGCCCTCGTTGCGCCGTCGCACGATGTTTTCAAGCACCACGATGGCGTCGTCGACGACAAGGCCCGTCGCCAGCACCATGGCGAGCAGCGTCAGGATGTTGACGGAGAAGCCGGCCAGATAGATGGCGGCGATGGTGCCGATCATGGCGACCGGCATCGACAGGCCCGGGATCAGCGTGGCGCGCCAGTCGAGCAGGAAGATGTAGATGACGATCAGCACCATGGTCACCGACAGGCCGAGCGCGATCTCGACCTCGTGGACCGCGCCCTTGACGAAGACGGCGTCGTCGCTGGTGATCTTGATCGCCATGCCCTTGGGCAGGTTTTCCTGCAGTTTGGCGACGGCGGCCTGAACGCCGGTCGAAATATCAAGCGTGTTGGATTCCGCCTGGCGGATGATGCCGATGCCGATGCCGGTCTTGCCATCGGAGCGCAGCGTGGTCTGGCCGACATCGGGACCGAGCGTGACGGTGGCGACGTCGCGTATGCGCGTCGTGCCGCCGATGATGATGTTTTCGAACTCCTCGGGCGTGGTCACGTCGGCCGTGGTGCGGACGATCAAGTCCTGGTTGGTCGTGGTGATCGACCCGGCAGGGGAATCGAAGGCGACCGAGGCCAGGGCTGTCCTGAGGTCGGCCACGGTGAAGCCGAGGCTGGCGAGCTTGTTCTGGTCGACGTCGATGCGGAAGATCTTGTCGCGGTCGCCATAGACCTGAACGTCGGCGACGCCGGGCACGGCTGCCAGTTCGTCCTCGATCTGGTCCTGCACCACCACGGTCATGTCCTGGACCGACATGTTGTCGGACGTCACAGCCAGCCGCATCACCGCATCGGAATTGGCATCGGCCTTGACGATGCGCGGCGGATCGGCGGTGTCCGGTATCTGGTTGGCGACGCGGCCGACGGCATCGCGCACGTCGGAGGCCGCGACGTTGAGGTCGACGCCGTCGTTGAACTCGATGGTGACGCGGCTCTGGCCGAAGGAGGAGGAAGACGAGATCGACTTGACGCCGGAGACGCGTGCCACCGCACCTTCGATCGTGTCGGTCAGCTCGCGGTCGACGGTTTCGGCCGCGGCGCCCTGGAACGTGGTGGAAACGGTGACCACGGCGCGGTCGACGTCCGGAAGTTCGCGGATCTCGACGCCGTAGAAGGCGGCGAGGCCGGCAACCGCGATGAGGACGTTGAGCACGAAGGCCATGACCGGCCTGCGGATGAACAGCGCGGTGAAGCCGGTATCGCTGGCGGCGTTGACGGATCCGGTCATGAGCCTTCGGCGGTGTTGGCGGCGCGCTGCTCCTGGCCGGCGATGCGGACCTCGCCGCCTTCGCTGACGCTCTGCGTGCCTTCGGTGACCACCATGTCGCCGCTGTCGATCTCGGCATCGATCAGCACGGTCTCGGTGTTGCGCTGGATGATGCGCACCGGCACGCGCTTGGCCTTGCCGTCCTCGATCTGCCAGACATAGGCGCCGTCCGAGCCCCACAGGATCGCCAGCGGGCTGACGGCGGGATAGGTCTCGCCGGGGAATTTCATGGTGATGGAGAACGACATGCCGGCGCGCAGCGAATCGGCGGGATTGGCAATCTTGGCCTTGACCAGCAGCGTGCGGCTCTTCTCGTCGATGTGGTTGTCGATGGCCGACACCGTGCCGGTATAGGAGCTGCTCGGATTGGCGATCGGCGTCGCCGTCAGTTGCGCGCCGACCTTGACGGCGGCGGCAAAGCGCTCGGGCACCTGGAAATCAACCAGGATCGAGGAGCGGTCATCGAGCGTGGCGATGGCCGACTGGTTTGTCACATAGTTGCCGGCGGAGATCGGCAGGATGCCGACAGTGCCTGATATCGGTGCCAGGATCGACCGGCGCTGCAGCGCAAGCTCGGCGTCCTGCAGCGCCAGCTTGGCGCCCGCCAGAACCACCTCTGCATCGGCCACCGCTACCGGCGTCGCGGCATTGGAGGCGCGCAGCGATTTGACGCGGTCGAGCTTGGACTGCGCATCCTGCAAAGCGAGCTTGGCCCGGTTCTGCGCGATGATTTCGGTCTCGGAATCGAGCGTCGCAATGATCTGTCCCTTGTCGACATGGCTGCCGGATTCGACCAGCAATTCGGCAAGGCGGCCGGAACTGTAGGGATTGACGGTCACGGAAGCGTTGGCGCGGCCAGTGCCGATCGCCTGGAGGCGGTCGTTGATGACAGCCGAGGCGGCCGGCGATGCAACGATGGTGGCAATCCGGGCGCCGTTGCGCGCCGCCTGACGGGAGCCAGCCGCCGCCGTGTCCTTGGCAGGAGGTGTGGCGCCATAGGCCCAGTCGATGCCCCAGCGCGCCAGCACTTGCGGAGCGCCGGGGTAGAAGCGCGCCCACGCCGCCGTGGCTGCAACCACGATCACAAACGCAAGGACAATCTGTTTCCAGCTCGGCATCGACACTCCAGCGGCAAGAATCGCCCGCCGGTTCCAGGTGGAAGCGGATGCAGCGACGATACGGGCTGGCGGCGAAAACCGGCCACGCCACATCCCGGTATCACCGGTTTATGGCAATTATCACGCAATCGTGCACATTAAATCTCGGTAACGTGAATTCGAGATGCCCGCCTAGCGCGGATGCGATTGGCTAGTGACCTTGCTAGCGCAGGCCTTCCATTTCACGGATGCGCCGGGCGCCGTCGGCCTCGAGCTGTCTGGTGACGGCGCCGATCAGCGTTTCGACGACGACGAAGAGCGCGGCCGAGGAATCCCACGCGGACGGCACCGCGGTTCGTCCTGCGATGACATGGCGGGCAAACCGGGCGATCGGCGAAAGCCACTGGTCGGTGAACAGCACGATCTGGACGCCGCGCTGATGCGCCTTCTCGGCGAAACGGACGAGGCTGTCCTGGTAGCGCCGGATGTCGAAGATCACCAGTACGTCGCGCTTGCCCATGTCGATCAGCCGGTCGCGCCACATGCTCTCCTGGCCGGCGAGGTGAAAGACATCGGGCTGGATGACGGCAAGGTGGGCGGCCATGTAGCGCGCCAGCGGATCGGTGAAGCGGCCGCCGATGAGGAATGTCTTGCCACGCCGGTCGGCAAGCCGTGCCGCGATGTCCGTCAGCTGCTTGTCGGAGAGGTGGCGGAAGGTCTCGCGCATATTGTCGAGCGTCGCTTCCAGCATTGGCGAGACCGTGCCGCCGCCGGGCGAGGGCGGGTTGAGCGTTCGTATGGCCGGAGACTGCAGCTGCGCCGCCAATTCGTCCTGCAGGCTCGACTGGAACTCCGGATAGTTCTGGAAGCCGAGCCGGGCCACGAAGCGCAGGATCGTTGGCGAGGAGACGCCGGCCGCGGTCGAGAATTCGGCGACCGTCTTCAGGCCGATCATCGGATAGCTGGCGATCAGCGTCTGCGCCGCTCGCCGCTCGCTGGCCGGCATCGTGCCGATGCGGTCGGCGATCAGTTCGGCAATGCTGGAAATCATCTTTTCCCCCACCCCTTGGCTTGGCCCATGAGATCGCATTTGACAAAGCCGGGTAAACTGTATGAAATCATCCATAGGGACGCAATGAGGCAAAATACGTAACATACGATACAGCGCTCCCCGGGGACGGCAGACTATGGAGAAAGCACGGCCCGCCAGCCTTGCATCGTCCGATACCGTGAGGGTGACGAACCCGGGCGGATCGAGCCCTTTCGTGCTGACCTGCGACCACGCCTCCAATTTCCTGCCCGCCGAATTCGGCACGCTCGGCCTTGCCGCCGAAGACCTGTCCCGCCACATCGCCTGGGATCCAGGTGCGCTGCCGGTGGCAACGCGCATGGCGCAAGCGCTCGATGCGACGCTGGTCGAAACCCGCATTTCGCGCCTCGTCATCGACTGCAACCGGCCGCTCGACGCGCCGGACCTCGTGCCGCCGATCAGCGAGACGACATCCATACCGGGCAATGCCGGCCTGTCGGAAAAGCAGCGCGCGGAACGGATCGCCCTGTCATGGCAGCCGTTTCACGGCACCATCGAACGCATCGTCGAGGAACGGCTGGCGCGCGGCCAGGAGACCCGGCTGGTGTCCGTGCATTCTTTCACGCCGGTCTACAAGGGTCACGACCGGCCCTGGCATATCGGCATCATCCATGACGAGGATCGCCGGCTGGCGTCGCCGCTGATATCGGCGCTCAAGCGACTTGCCGGCATCACCGTCGGTGTCAACGAACCCTATTCGCCGGCCGATCGCGTCTATTTCACGCTGGAGCGGCATGCGCGCTCGCGCGGGTTGCCCTGCGCGATGATCGAAATCCGCAACGATGAAATCTCCGGTGAGACCGGGCAGCGGAAATGGGCGGATCTGCTCACAGGCATTTTTTCGGATCTGGAACCAGAGGAGGCCACGCGGCCCAGATCGCATTCAGTCAGAAAGTCAGTCCAATCGGCCAGCTGAGAAACAAACAGGGGACTTCCAATGGCAGCACCGGGTTATACAGACGTTGACAAGGCGGAGGACGTAAAGCACCTCCACAGCATGGGCTATGCCCAGGAACTGGAGCGGCGTCTCAGCCGCTTTTCGAATTTCGCGGTTTCCTTCTCCATCATCTGCATCCTGTCGGGCGGCATCAATTCGCTGGCGCAAGGCACGTCGGGCGCGGGCGGCATCGGCATCGGCATCGGCTGGCTGGTCGGCTGCTTCGTGTCACTGACCTTCGCTGTTGCCATGTCGCAGATCAGCTCGGCCTATCCGACGGCCGGCGGCCTCTATCACTGGGGTTCGATCCTCGGCAACCGCGGCACCGGCTGGGTGACGGCCTGGCTCAACCTGCTCGGCCTGATCACCGTGCTCGGCGCCATCAACGTCGGCACCTGGACGTTCTTCGTCGGCGCCTTCGGGCCGGCACTCGGCATCGAGGGCACGCTGACCAACCAGATGATCTTCCTGGTCGTGGTCACCGGCCTGCAGGCGCTGATCAATCATCTCGGCATCAAGCTGACGGCAAAGCTGACCGACTTCTCGGGTTATTTGATCTTCTTCGGCGCGATCCTGATCGCGGTGGTCTGCCTGATTTCGGCCGAACATTGGGATTTTAGCCGCCTGTTCACGTTCCACAACTACTCGGGTGACGCAGGCGGCGGTGTCTGGCCGTCGGTTTCGAATGCCTGGGTGTTCGCACTTGGCCTGTTGCTGCCGATCTATACGATCACCGGCTACGACGCTTCGGCACACACGTCCGAAGAAACCATCAAGGCGGCGTCTTCCGTGCCGCGCGCCATGGTGATGTCGGTCGTTTGGTCGGCGCTCTTCGGCTATCTGTTCCTGGTCGCTTTCGTGCTGATGATCCCGAACATGGACGACGCCGCCAAGCAGGGCTGGAACGTGTTCTTCTGGGCTTTCGACCAGCGCGTCAGCCCCGGCGTCAAGGAATTCGTCTATCTCGTCGTGTTCGTGTCGCAGTTGCTGTGCGGTCTGGCCACGGTGACGTCGGCATCGCGCATGATCTTCGCCTTCTCGCGTGACGGCGGCCTGCCCGGCTCGGCGGCACTCGCCAAGGTCAGCCCGACCTATCGCACGCCGGTGGCGGCGATCTGGACGGCGTCGATCCTGTCGGTGCTGTTCGTCTGGGGCTCGACGCTGGTTTCGGTCGCCGGTACCTCGGCCTACACCATCGTGGTGTCCTGCACCGTCATCTTCCTGTTCCTTTCCTTCACCGTGCCGATCGTGCTCGGCATGCTGGCCTGGGGCACGCCGAAGTGGGACAAGATGGGGCCGTGGAACATGGGGCGCGGCGTGTTCATGCTGTTTGCCTTCCTGTCGATCGTGTCGATGATCCTGATCTTCGTCATCGGTATCCAGCCGCCGAACGACTGGGCGCTCTACATCACCGTCGGCTTCTTCATCCTGACGGCGATCGTCTGGTTCGGCTTCGAGCGCAACCGCTTCCAGGGCCCGCCGCTCGGCGACATCATCGCGGCACGCCAGGCAGCGATCAAGGCAGCGGAACAGGCGGTCGGCGAAACCGGCCACTGACATCTCCCATCAAGGCCATGGCCGGCACGTGCCGGCCATGGCTTCATTTATCCCTTTCAATGACCAAGCGCTGGAGTGCCACAGGAATGGCCGGAAATTTCTCGTTCGATCAGTTGAAGAAGGCGGTCTCCAGCGGTGAGATCGACACGGTGCTGGCCTGCATCGTCGACATGCAGGGGCGGCTGGCGGGAAAGCGGTTCCTGGCGCAGTACTTCGTCGATTCCGCGCATGACGAAACGCATGGCTGCAACTATCTTCTGGCCGCCGACATCGATATGGAACCGGTGCCCGGCTACAAGGCGGCAAGCTGGTCGAAGGGCTATGGCGACTTCGTCATGAAGCCGGACCTGGCGACGCTGCGGCGCATTCCGTGGCTGGAGAAGACAGCGCTCGTGATCTGCGACGTGCTCGATCACCACACCCATGACGACCTGCCGCATTCGCCGCGCGCCATCCTGAAGAAGCAGGTCAAGCGGCTCTCCGAGCGCGGCTATATCGGCTATTTCGCTTCCGAACTCGAATTCTACCTGTTCAACGAGACCTATGATTCCGCCCGCAAGAAGCACTGGCAGGGCCTAGATACCGCCTCGCCCTATATCGGCGACTATCAGATCGGCATCACTACCAAGGAAGAAGGCGTCATGCGCCGGCTTCGCAACGAGATGGAAGCCGCCGGCATCCCGATCGAGAATTCCAAGGGCGAATGGGGCCCGGGCCAGGAAGAGATCAATGTGCGCTATGCCGAGGCGCTCGACATGGCCGACCGCCACGTCATCCTGAAGAACGGCGCCAAGGAAATCGCCGAGTCCGAAGGCAAGGCGATCTCCTTCATGTCCAAATACAATTACGGGCTCGCCGGCAACTCCAGCCACATCCACAATTCGCTGTGGAGCGCCGACGGCAAGACGCCATTGTTCTTCGACAAGAAGGCGGACTGGACGCTGTCGACGCTCGGCCAGCAATGGGCGGCGGGGCAGTTGAAATACGCCAAGGAGTTCACCTGGTTCCTGGCGCCCTACATCAATTCCTACAAGCGCTTCCAGGCCGGCACCTTCGCGCCGACCAAGATCATGTGGAGCGAGGACAACCGCACCGCCGGCTTCCGCCTCTGCGGCGAGGGCACCAAGGGCATCCGCATGGAATGCCGCATCGGCGGCGCCGACCTCAACCCCTATCTCGCCTTCGCGGCGCTGATCGCCGCCGGGCTCGCAGGCATCGACGAGAAGCTCGAACTGCAAAAGCCGTTCGTCGGCGATGCCTACCAGGCGTCTCGTCTGCCTGAGATTCCGAAGACGCTGCGCGACGCCACCGAGACGCTGGCCAAGTCGAAGATGCTGAAACAGGCGCTCGGCGAGGACGTGCTCGAGCATTATGTCCACACCGCCAAATGGGAGCAGTTCGAATACGACCGCCGCATTACGGATTGGGAACTGCACAGGGGGTTTGAGCGGTACTAAGCAGTGTCGGCGCCGCCCCCTGGCCATCGCAGGATGGCGGGCGGCGTCAAAACCAAGATTTCATGAAGTGCGAGGACTGAAGGAATGACCGAAACGGTCAAGTTGAAATCCCCCATCGATGGCTCGATCTACGCCGAGCGGCCCGTGGCAACGGACCAGGCGGTCAATGCCGCGGTCGAGCGCGCCAAGGCGGCGCAGGAGAAGTGGGCGCAGGTACCGATCGTCGAGCGCGGCAAGTACATGCTGGCGATGCTCGAAGCGCTGGTGGCGATGACCGACGAGATCGTGCCGGAGATCGCCTGGCAGATGGGGCGGCCGGTGCGCTATGGCGGCGAGTTCGGCGGCGTCAAGGAACGTACCAATTACATGGTCGAGATCGCCGAACAGGCGCTGAAATCCGTGCCGGCCTCAAACCCGAAGGATGGGTTTCGCCGCTATGTGAAGAAGGATCCGCTCGGCGTCGTCATGGTGATCGCGCCGTGGAATTATCCTTACCTGACCGCCGTCAACACCATCGTGCCGGCGCTGATGGCCGGCAACGCAGTCATCCTCAAGCACGCGGCGCAGACGCTGCTCGCCGGCGAGCGTTTTCAACAGGCCTTCGACAAAGCGGGCCTGCCAAAGGGCGTGTTCCAGAATGTCGTGCTCAACCATGCGCAGACCGAAAAGCTGCTCGGTTCCGGCAAGATCGACCATGTGAACTTTACCGGTTCGGTCGGCGGGGGCCGCGCCATCGAAAAGGCGGCGGCAGGCACTTTCATGACGCTCGGCCTCGAGCTTGGCGGCAAGGACCCGGCCTATGTGCTGCCCGACGCCAAGATGGACCATGCGGTTGCCAATCTGGTCGACGGTGCCTTCTACAATTCCGGCCAGTGCTGTTGCGGCATCGAACGCGTCTATGTGCACGAGAAGGTCTATGACGAATTCGTCGAAGGCTTCATCGCCGAGACGAAGAACTATGTCGTCGGTAATCCGCTGGAACAGGCAACGACGATGGGGCCGATGGCGCAGGCGCGCTTTGCCGACCTGATCCGCGAGCAAAAGGCCGAAGCGCTGCGCAAGGGCGCCAAGGCGCACATCAACATGAAGGTGGCTGACGACAAGGCCGGTTCGCCCTATCTCGCGCCGGAAGTGCTGACCGAAGTCGACCACCAGATGAGCGTCATGCGCGAGGAAAGCTTTGGCCCGATCGTCGGCATCATGAAGGTGCGCAATGACGAGGAGGCGATCGCGCTGATGAACGACAGCGCCTATGGGTTGACCGCCTCGATCTGGACCCGCGATACCGAACACGCGGTGGCGATCGGCAACCGCGTCGAAACCGGCACGGTGTTCATGAACCGCTGCGACTATCTCGATCCGGCGCTGGTCTGGACCGGCGTCAAGGACACCGGCAAGGGCGCGGGACTGTCGGCCATCGGCTATGACAATCTGACCCGGCCGAAATCCTTCCACCTGCGCGAAGCCATCTGATTTATCGAAAGACAAAAATGTCCAAGCTCATCTCCAAATGGAACTACCCCACCACCGTCCGCTTCGGCGCCGGGCGCATTCAGGAACTGCCAGAGGTGCTCGCGGCCACCGGTATCAAGCGGCCGCTCTTCGTCACCGATCCGGGCCTGGCGAAACTGCCGGTCGTCGCTTCGACGCTGAAAATCCTCGACGATGCCAAGGTGCCTTACGGCGTGTTTTCCGAGGTGAAGCCCAACCCGGTCGATTCCAACCTCACCGCCGGCATCGCCGTGTACAAGAAGGGCAAGCATGACGGCGTCATCGCCTTCGGCGGCGGCTCGGCGCTCGATCTCGGCAAGCTGATCGCCTTCCAGGCCGGCCAGACGCGGCCGGTGTGGGATTTCGAGGATGTCGGCGACTGGTGGACGCGCGCCAATTCGGATGCGATCGCGCCGATCATCGCCGTGCCGACCACGGCCGGCACCGGCTCCGAAGTCGGCCGCGCCGGCGTCATCACCAATGAGGAGACGCACACCAAGAAGGTCATCTTCCATCCGAAGCTCCTGCCGGCGATCGTCATCGCCGATCCGGAACTGTCGGTCGGCATGCCCGCCTTCATCACCGCCGGCACCGGCATGGATGCGCTTGCCCACTGCCTCGAGGCCTATTGCGCGCCGGGTTACCATCCGATGGCTGACGGCATCGCGGTGGAGGGCATCCGGCTGGTGTTCGAGAACCTGCCGAAGGCCTATGCCAACGGCAAGGACCTGGTCGCGCGCGCCCATATGATGAGTGCCGCCGCCATGGGCGCCGCCGCTTTCCAGAAGGGGCTGGGTGCCATCCACTCGCTGTCGCACCCGATCGGCGCGCTCTACGATACCCATCACGGCATGACCAATGCGGTGTTCATGCCCTATGTGCTCTCCTTCAACCGTGACTCCATCGAGGAGCGTATCGCCCGGCTCGCCGCCTATTGCGGCATCAAGGGCGGCTTCGATGGGTTCGCCAAGGCGATCATCAAGCTGCGCAAGGAGTTGAAGGTGCCGCACGCGCTGCCGGGCCTGATCAAGGGGCTCGACATGGACAAGAAGCGCAAGGCGCTGATCGCCGACATGGCGGTGGTCGATCCGACGGCTGGCGGCAACCCGGTCAAGCTGACCAAGAAGGCAGCGCTGACGCTGCTGGAAAACGCTATCGCCGGCACGATCTGACGGCATCGTCATTGCCGAAAATTGATCTGGAAATTCAGGGTTAACCAAGGGGGAAAGGATGAAATGCAAGGCGGAAAGTGATTAGCCGGAAAAATAAGTGATGGCTAATTGCTACAGCCCGTTAAAAAGAGTTAACTTTTTCTGCTGCCGGCCGATGGTTTCATAAAGCTTTCATCTGGCTGTCACATGAAAACGATACCGCATCGCAGGCGTCCAACGGCGTCAGTTCAACGGAGAGAACACATGTTCAAATTCACGGGGAAGGTGCTTTCCCTCTCGGCCGCGACCCTTATGGTGTCGTCGGTGATTTCGTCCGCGGCTTCGCTGGACGATCTCGTCAAGGCCGCGAAGGCTGAAGGCCAGCTCACCACCATCGCGCTGCCGCATGACTGGTGCGGTTACGGCGACGTCATCGCCGGCTTCAAGGCGAAGTATCCGGAAATCACCATCAACGAGCTCAACCCCGATGCCGGCTCCGGCGACGAGGTCGAGGCGATCAAGGCCAACAAGGACAACAAGGGCCCGCAGGCTCCCGACGTCATCGACGTCGGCCTGTCCTTCGGCCCGACCGCCAAGGCCGACGGCCTGCTGATGCCTTACAAGGTGTCGACCTGGGACTCGATCCCAGACAGCGCCAAGGATGCCGATGGCGCCTGGTACGGCGACTATTACGGCGTTCTGTCGTTCATGGTGAACAAGGACCTGATCAAGGAATCGCCGAAGGACTGGGCCGATCTCCTGAAGCCGGAATTCGCCAACGCCGTAGCCGTCGCCGGTGATCCGCGTGCTTCGAACCAGGCCATCCAGGCGGTGTACGCCTCCGGCCTGTCGACGGGCGCCGCTGCCGGTGAAGCCGCCGGCAAGGCTGGCCTCGACTTCTTCAAGAAGCTCAACGCCGCCGGTAACTTCGTCCCGGTCGTCGGCAAGCCGGCAACACTCGCCCAGGGCCAGACGCCGATCCTGATCAACTGGGACTATAACGCGCTTGCTGGCCGCGACACGCTGAAGGGCAACCCGCCCGTCGACGTCATCGTGCCGAAGACGGGCGTCGTCGCCGGTGTCTACGTGCAGGCGATCAGCGCCTTCGCGCCGCACCCGAACGCTGCCAAGCTGTGGATGGAATACCTCTATTCCGACGAAGGCCAGATCGGCTGGCTGAAGGGCTATTGCCACCCGATCCGCTTCAACGATCTCGCCAAGAACGGCAAGATCCCGGCGGATGTGCTGGCCAAGCTGCCGCCGGCGGAATCCTATGCCGCCGCCGCGTTCCCGACGCTCGACGAGCAGGGCAAGGCCAAGGAAGCCATCAGCAAGAACTGGGACGCCGTTGTCGGCGCCAACGTCAAGTAGCACTTGAAATCCACCGGGCGGTCGCAAGGCCGCCCGGCCTTTCCTCGAAGACGGTAGCCGGCGCATGACCGATCTTACGCTTTCAAATCGAACGATTGCCTCCAAGCCCGCGCCGCCCAACGAGGCGACCGCATTTCGCCTGCCGACGCAATGGATCGGCGTGGCGCCCTTCTTCATCTTCGCGCTGATGTTCCTGATCCTGCCCACGATCTATCTCGTGATCGGGGCTTTCCAGAACAGTGATGGTCAGCTTACGTTCGACAACATTCTGCAGCTGGTCAGCGATCCGTCGATCAGCAGTTCCTACTGGGTTTCGATCAAGATCAGTTTCTGGTCGGCCATCATCGGCGCGTTTGCCGGGCTGGCAATAGCCATCGCCATCGTGCGCGGCGGACTGCCAAGCTGGACGCGCTCCGCGACCCTGACTTTCTCCGGAGTCGCCTCGAATTTCGCCGGCCTGCCGCTGGCCTTCGCCTTCCTGGCCACGCTCGGCCGCGTCGGCATCGTCACGACGCTTCTGCGTGATGTCCTCAACATCAACATCTACGCAATGGGCTTCAATTTCCTCACCACATCGGGCCTGATCGCGGTCTACCTGTTCTTCCAGATCCCGCTGATGGTGGTCATCATCGTGCCGGCCATCGACGGGTTGAAGAAGGAATGGGGCGAGGCGGCGGCCACGCTCGGCGCCACGCAGGCGCAGTATTGGCGCATGGTGGTCATCCCGGTGATATGGCCGAGCTTCCTCGGCACCGTCATTCTTCTCTTCGCCAATGCCTTTGGCGCCATTGCCACGGCCTACGCGTTTGCCGGCCCGGCGCTCAACATCGTCCCCATCAAGCTCTACTCGCAGATCAATGGCGACGTGTTGCACAATCCGCAGCTCGGCTACGCCATCGCCTTCGGCATGATCGTCATCACCGGCCTGGCCAATGTCTTCTACATCTGGTTCCGGACTCGCTCCGAAAGGTGGCTGAAATGAAGTCGGGAAAATTCTGGGCCTGGGTCGTCTTCATCGTGGGTGCGGCGTATTTCTTCATCCCGCTGGCGGCGACGGTCGAATTCTCGCTGCGCATGCGCCGCGGCGTCCATTCCTTCGATGCCTATCAGATCGTGCTGGGCGACGCGCGCTTCCAGTCGACCTTCCTGTATTCGGTGGTCGCCGCGATCTTCACCATCATCCTTGGTGTGCTGGTCGTCGTGCCGGCGGCCTACTGGATCCGGCTGCGTCTGCCGCAGCTCAGGCCGATCGTCGAATTCATCACGCTCTTGCCGCTGGTCATTCCGGCCATCGTCATCGTTTTCGGCTATATCAGGATGTACGGCTCGAATTCGCCGCTGCCGTTCCTTGGCAGCAACATGGGCGCCAATGCCTTGCTGGTGATCGGCTATGCAACGCTGGCACTGCCTTACATGTATCGTGCCGTCGATACCGGGCTGCGCACCATCGACGTGCGGACCTTGACGGAAGCAGCGCAGATCCTGGGCGCCGGCTGGGGCACGATCATCGGCCGCGTCATCCTGCCCAATGTGCTGATCGCCGTGCTGTCGGGTGCCTTCCTGACCTTTGCCATCGTCATCGGCGAGTTCACCATGGCCAGCCTGCTGAACCGCCCGGCCTTTGGGCCGTACCTGCAGAACATCGGCGCGAACCGCGCCTATGAACCGGCAGCCCTTGCCATCATCGCCTTCGCCATTACCTGGGGCTGTATGTCGCTCATCCAGATACTGTCCCGGTTCGCGCCGAAGTCGTCGAACCGCCCGAATTGACCTGAGAGAAAAGCCATGGCCGAGCCATTCCTGTCCATCCAGCACGTGCGAAAGTCCTACGGTTCCAACACCGTGGTCCAGGACTTCAGCCTCGATGTCGAGCCGGGCGAGTTCGTCTCGTTCCTCGGACCGTCCGGTTGCGGCAAGACCACCGTCCTGCGCATGGTTGCCGGCTTCGAGGATCCGTCGGCCGGCAAGATCGTCGTCGCCGGCAAGGACATTACGCGGCTGAAGCCCAACCAGCGCAATGTCGGCATGGTCTTCCAGGCCTACGCGCTGTTTCCCAACCTGACCGTGGCGCAGAACATCGCCTTCGGGCTGAAGGTTGCCGGCATGAACAAGGCCGATGCCGACAAGCGCGTCGCCGAGATGCTCGACATGATCAAGCTGCCGCAGATGGCCGACCGCTATCCCTACCAGCTCTCGGGCGGCCAGCAGCAGCGCATCGCGCTGGCGCGTGCGATCGCGCCGAAGCCGAAGCTGCTTTTGCTCGACGAGCCGCTGTCGGCGCTGGATGCCAAGGTGCGCGTGTCGCTGCGCGAGGAAATCCGTTCGATCCAGAAGAAGCTCGGCATCACCACCATCTTCGTCACGCATGACCAGGAAGAGGCGCTGTCGATCTCCGACCGCATCGCCGTAATGTATGGCGGCAAGGCCGAGCAGGTCGCCACGCCGTTCGAGATCTACAACCGGCCGGCGACCAAATTCGTCGCCAATTTCGTCGGCACGCTCAACGTGCTCGAAGGCAAGGTCACCGATGCCGCGGCCGGCACGGTTCAGGTCAACACGCAGGAAGTCTCGCTCAAGGGCAAGCTCAACGGCTCGAAGTCCGGCGACACGCTATCGCTGGCGCTGCGGCCCGAGGCGATTTCGCTCGGCCGCCAGCCCGGCCGTGACTCCAGCCTGACCGGAGAGATATCCGAAGTGCACTTCCTCGGCTCGGTGATCCGGGTCCGCGTCGGCATCGGCGGCAATACGGTGTCGCTCGACACATTCAACAACTCGGCCACGCCGCCACCGGCGGTCGGCGAGAAGGCCGAGATTTCGTTCTCATCGGGCGACATGCTGGTCTTGCACTAGCGGAGCGAACGTCATTCCGCGGCGGTCTCTGATGCGCCGAACAACGCATCTTGATCGTCGATGCTCGCAACCCTCGATGCCGTGGGTTCGGTGTCTGTCATAACCAACCGTCGGCACCGCCCCTCAGTTGGTCACTTTTAAATCCCTGGGCAGGCCAAGGCTTCGACAATCAACAGTATCCTGCCTCGGGGTACTGCCAACCGTCGCTCTTCGCCGCTACGATGAGCCATGGCTCTTTTTGAACTCACCCTTGTCCTGCTTTTGACGGCTGTCGCGCTGACGGCGCTGTCGCGGCGGCTGGAGGTCCCCTATCCGTCGCTGCTGGCACTGGCCGGGGTTGGCATCGCCTTCGTGCCTGGCGCACCGATGATCGAGATCGATCCGGAACTGGCGCTTGCCCTGTTCATCGCGCCGGTGCTTCTCGATGCAGCCTATGACACGTCGCTGCGCGACCTGAAGCGCTACCGGCTGTCGCTGCTGCTCTTGGCGCTTGGCGCCGTCATCTTCACCACTGTCGTGGTTGCCTTCGTCGGCTGGAAGATGGCCGGCTTGCCGATCGCGGCGGCGATCGCGCTCGGCGCCATCGTCGCGCCGCCGGATGCGGTGGCGGCGAGTGCCGTTCTCGGGCAATTCAAGGTGCCGCACCGCATCACCGCCATCCTGCAAGGCGAAAGCCTGCTCAACGATGCCACCGCGCTCTTGATCTACCGGCTGGCGGTTTCGGCGGCACTCGGCTCCATCATGCTGAGCAACGCCATTCCGGTGATCCTGCTGTCGACGATCGGCAGCCTGATAGCCGGTTATCTGCTTGGCCGCCTCTCGCTGCTGACGCTAACCCGTATCGAGGATGCGGCGAGCAGCACCGTGGTGCAGTTCGCCGGGACGTTCGGCGTGTGGATACTGGCCGACAAGCTCGGTCTTTCCGCCATCATCACCATCGTCGTCTACGCCATCACGATTGCGCGCAGGGCGCCGCGCCGCATGTCGGCGAGACGTCGTGTCAGCACCTATTCGGTCTGGGAGTCGGCGGTGTTCGTTCTCAACGTGCTGGCTTTCGTGCTGATGGGCCTGCAGGCACGGTCGATCGTCGGCCGGCTCTCCGGCGAGGGGCAAGGCGAAGCCTTTCTGTTTGCCGCGACGGTGCTGGTTGTCGTCATCGTGGCGCGCCTCGTCTGGGTGGCGAGTTATGTTGCGATCATCCGATGGTTTGCCCGTCTCGGCGGCGAAGACAGCAAGCGGGATTTGCCGACATTTGGCGGCGCCGTGCTGGTCGGCTGGTGCGGCATGCGGGGGCTGGTGACGCTGGTGGTGGCCATTGCCCTGCCGGCCGGCTTTCCCGGACGCGACCCGATCGTGCTTGCCGCCTTCGCGGTGGTTCTGGGCACGCTGGTGCTGCAGGGGATGACGCTGAAGCCTCTGCTGCGGATACTCAACTTCGATCCCGACAGAACCGTCGACAATGAGGTTGCGCAGGCGCGCGTTGCCGTCATGCAGGCCGCACTCGACGTGCTGAGCCGCAAGACATCGGCCGCGGCGGCTGTCGTGCGCGAGCAGTACGAGGCTCAGCGCGTGATCGCGGAAAACCCGGAAGACGCACAGGCGGCAACCGAATACGACCGGCTGCGCCTTTACGCCATCAACCGCCAGCGCGACACGCTGGAGGAATTGCGCAGCAACGGCACGATCGGCGACGAAGCCTATCACCGGCTGGAGGAAGAGATCGACTGGGCGGAACTGGCGGCATCACCAGCGGGCCGATTCCAGCCATTGACCACCGATTAGGACGGTTCTTCGACGGAGCTGAACCGCTTGCGTTGGTTGGATGCCTCGCGGCGTTCTCCGGCGGGCGGAGGATACCGGAGCGGTCCGGAATCGGTGCATGATCGCGCGGCCGGGCATGGGGGACACTTCTGGCACAAGCCGCTTGCATTCTCCTGCACATTGCAAGCAATCCACTGAGCGGCTACTGCCATCACCGAAGGTGAGCCGGGTAAGCAATGAAGCTGGTCAGCTACAACATCCAGTACGGGTTCGGCAGCGACGGCCGCTACGATCTTTCGCGCGCGGCGCGCATCGTCGACGGCGCCGACATCATTGCCTTGCAGGAGGTCGAGCGGCACTGGCAGCGCAGCCATTTCGACGACCAGCCGGAGCTGCTGTCGCGCCTGCTGCCGGACTATCACTGGGTCTACGGCCCGGCCTTCGACATGGACGCCAGCGAGCGACGGGATGGTCGCCTGGTCAATCGGCGCCGGCAGTTCGGCACCATGGTTCTGTCGAAACTGCCGATCGTCTGGTCGCGCCTGCATGTGCTGCCGATGCACCGGACGCTCAGGCCGCTCAACACACGCAACGCGGCGCTCGAATGCATGATCCGTACGCCGGTCGGCCCGGTGCGGGTACTGTCCTTGCATCTCGCCCATATCGCCGCCGAGGAGCGGCTGGAGCAGATCGACTATCTGCTGGCCGAGCACCGCCGTACGCCGTCAGACAGCGGGCCGTGGAGCGGTATCGATGACGAGCCTTCGCGCAACTGGACCAGCGGCGAAGCCGAGCCGGAAAATCCGCTGGCGGCGATCTGGATGGGCGATTTCAACATGGAGCCGGGCAGCGCCGAATACCGCCGCATCGTCGGCAGCACTCCCTATCATAAGGGTGCTGCCTATCTCGACGGCTTCGTCGATGCCGCCGTCGTGGCGATCGAACCCGCTGATGACTTCCACACGCATGAGAAGATCATCGACGGCAGGCTGGCAAAGCGCCGGCTCGACCACTGTTTCGTCGGCGGGATGTTCGCGGGGCGGGTCCGCTCGGTCGCATCCGACATAGGCGAAGTGGCGTCCGACCATTTCCCGGTCCGAGTCGACATCGATCTCGAAACGCCGCTCGGCTTGGGAGGTCGATAGACCCGAATGACGCTTTTCGTCTTCTTCGCAGTGCTTGCCGCAGCCGCCATGCACGCGATCTGGAACGCGCTGGTCAAGGTGCATCTCGACCGCTTCCTGTCGATCACGCTGATGACATTGGGCATGGGGTTTGCCGCGCTGTTCGTGCTCCCTTTCGTCGAATTCCCGAAGGCCGAGGTCTGGCCATTCATTCTCGCTTCGGTGGTCTTCCACATGGGCTACCGAACCTTCCTGATCGGCGCCTACAAGGCCGGCGATTTCGCCCAGACCTATCCTCTGGCGCGCGGCACGGCACCGCTGCTGGCAGCACTTGGTGGCATCGTGGTGGTGCAGGAGGTGCCGGCACCGTTTGCCATTCTCGGCATCCTGCTTTTGTCGGCCGGCACGCTGGTGATGTCGTTTCGCGGCGGCGCGCATCTGGAGAAGCTCAACCTGCGCGCCGTCGGTTTTGCACTCGGCACGTCGATCTTCATTGCCAGCTACACACTGTCGGACGGCAGCGGCGCGCGGCTGGCGGCGACGGCGCAAAGCTACGCGGCCTGGCTGTTCGTCTGCGACGCGACATGGGCGCTGGTGCTGTGCCTCATCTTCCGCGGGCCGCAGTCACTGCCCGTGCTGGCGCGCGACTGGAAGGCCGGGCTGTTCACCGGCGTGCTCAGCGGCGCGGCCTACTGGATCGTGATGTGGGCGATGACCAAGGCGCCGATCGCCTCGGTGGCATCGCTGCGCGAAACCTCGATCCTGTTCGCCATGCTGATCTCGGTCTATGCGCTTGGCGAGAAGATGACGGGCTGGCGCGGCGCTGCCGCGCTCAGCATCGTTGCCGGGGTTATCGCGCTCCGGCTGGGTTAGGCCGCACTCAACCCAGGACTGTCATCACCTGGCCGCGTCGTTCCGGGCTGAAGCGGATGACGACGATGATGCAGACGGCGACCACGCCGGCGAAAAGCGCCAGCGCATAGCCGTAGCTGCCTCCGGCCGCCTCCGCTATGCCCGCCTGATACGGTCCGCCATAGGATGCGGCAAGGTTGCCGGCCTGATAGATGAAGCCGGGCAAGGTCGCGCGGACCGCACCCGGCGACAGTTCGTTGAGATGAACCGGGATGACGCCCCAGGCACCCTGGACGGCCACCTGCATGACGAAAGCGCCGATGGCCAACATGAAGGGCGTGGTGCTGTAGGCCCATAGCGGGATCGACGGCAGGGCGATCAGGCAGGCAAGCGTGATGGCGTTGACGCGGCCGATCCTCTCTGACAGCGCGCCGAAGGCCAGGCCGCCGACGATGGCGCCGAGATTGGCGACGATGGTGATCCAGCTCACCGTGTGCGGATCGAAGCCGTGCTGCTTCTTCAGGAAGGTCGGGTAGAGGTCCTGCGTGCCATGGCTGAAGAAGTTGAAGAACATCATCAGCACGACGGCATAGAGCGCGACGCCCCAGTGCTTCTGCAGCGTTTCCAAAAGCCCCGGCTTGACGGATTTCTGTGCCTCGACGAAGGCCGGCGATTCCGGCACATGCGAGCGGATGAAGAGCACGATCAGCGCCGGCACGAAGGAGAGCAGGAACATGGCGCGCCAGCCGACCGTGTAGCCACCGATCGTCTGCTGATAGAGCAGGCCATAGACCACCGCTGCCAGCAGGTAGCCGGCCGGATAGCCGCATTGCAGGATGCCCGAAACCGTACCACGGGCGCTGGGCGGGATGGATTCCATGGCGAGCGAGCTGCCGAGCCCCCATTCGCCGCCCATGGCGATGCCGAACAGCGCCCGCAGGGCCAGGAAAATGCCGAGATTGGGCGAGAAGGCGGCGAGCGCGCCGATCACCGAATAGCTGACGATGTTGAGCATGAGGATGGGCTTGCGCCCATATTTGTCGGCGAGCATGCCAAAGAAAAACGCGCCGATGAAGCGCGTCGCCAAGGTCAGGAACAGTGCCTTCGATACCGCCGGGACATCGGTGTGGAATTCACTCGCAATATCGGTGAGCAGGAACGTCAGGAGGAAGAAATCAAAAGCGTCGAGCGTCCAGCCCAGGAATGAGGCCAGAACGGTTTTCTTCTGCCCGGCAGTGAGATTCAAGGCGTCCTCCTTTGGTGCCCCCAAAGGAACGATATGTCGCCCTGCTCGTGAAAGAGAACAGCGATCAGCCGGCTTTCGAAAAAACCCCGGTCACTTTTTCGTAAGATCGAGATCGAAGACCATCAATCCGTCCGTGCCGCCCTCGAGTGCGGCGACCAGCCGGGCGCCGGCGCGCTGATGAGCTTCATGGACGAGATAGGCGTCGCGGGCGGCGGCATCGCGGAAATCGATGGTGAAGCCATGGCCGAAGCCGCGCGCGAAAGGCTCGGAACTGACATTGGCACTGAAGTGGACGGTGTCCATGCCGTCGATCACCTTTCGAAGCGCCTCGAGGTCGGCATGGATCGCCGCGCGCTCGCTTTCGGGGACTTCGCCGCGAAACCGGGCGAACACACAGTGCCTGATCATTCTTTCATCCCCCTCAAGCAGCCCGGTTTCCGGAAAACACCGCCGGCGGCAGCGGTTCACGGCCGAGGATCAGGTCGGCACCCTTTTCACCAACCATAATGGTCGGTGCATTGGTGTTGGAGGAGGGCACGCGCGGCATCACCGAGGCGTCGCAGACGCGCAAGCCCTCAATGCCGCGCAGCCGCAAATCCGGCGTCACGACGGCCATCTCGTCATGGCCCATGCGGCAGGTGCCGACAGGATGGTGATCGGTCTTTGCGCTGCGGCAGGCGTAGTCGAACAGTTCGTCGTCGGTCGCCAGCGACGGGCCGGGCAGCACTTCGCGCAGCACGTAAGGGGCAAGGGCCTTCTGCCGCATGATTTCGCGCGCCAGCCGCAACCCCTTGATCGACATGGCGCGATCGTAGGGATCGGACCAGTAGTTGGGATCGATCAGCGGGTGGTCGGCCGGGTCGGCGCTCTTCAGCCGCACCGTGCCGCGCGAGCGCGGCCGCAGGAAGGCCGAGTTCAAGGTGACGCCCGGATTGTTCAGCTTCTCGACGCCGGCCTCGATGCCTGAGCCCAGGCCGAGATGGAACTGGATGTCCGGCGAGGCGGCGGTCGGGTCGGCGTACCAGAAGCCGCCGGTCTCGAACAGGCTGGAGGCCACAGGCCCCTTCTTCAAAAGCAGATATTGCAGGCCGGCCCAGACCGTGCGGTGCAGCTTGGCGTAATTGTCGTAGGTGTGGTCGCCTGTGCACTCGGCGATGACGAACAAATCGAGATGGTCCTGCATGTTGGAGCCGACGCCGGGCAGATCATGCACGGGTGTCACGCCCACCGATTTCAAGTGGTCGGCCGGACCGATGCCCGATTGCATCAAAAGCTTCGGCGAGCCGATGGCGCCGGACGAGACGATCACCTCGCGCCCGGCGCGCAGGATCTTCTTCTCGCCGCCCGGCCTGTCGACAATCTCGACGCCGACGGCGCGGCCTTTCTCAACGACGATGCGGGTCACCAGCACATCGGCTCTGACCATCAGGTTCTTGCGGGCGCGGATCGGCTTGAGATAGGCGACTGACGCGGAAGAACGCCGGGCATCCTTCTGGGTGAGCTGGTAATAGCCGACGCCTTCCTGGTTGGCGCCGTTGAAGTCCGGGTTGAAGGGGATGCCCATCTCCTGGCCGGCACGGAAATAGGCTTCGCAGATCGGTAGCGGCGAGATCGGGTTCGACACGCCGAGCGGCCCCTGGTCGCCGTGAAAATCGTTGGCGAAACGCTGGTTGTTCTCGGCGCGCTTGAAATAGGGCAGCACGTCGCGATAGCCCCAGCCGGCGAGACCCTCTTCCTTCTCCCAGGCGTCGTAGTCGCGGGCATTGCCGCGCGTGTAGATCTGGGCGTTGATGGAGGAGCCGCCGCCGACCACCTTGGCCTGCGTGTACCAGAAGACGCGGTCCTTCATGTTTTTCTGCGGCACGGTGGACCAGCCCCAGGACGCAATGCCCTTGGTCATCTTGGCGAAGCCCGCCGGCATATGGATGTAGGGATGCCAGTCCTTGCCGCCGGCTTCCAGCAGCAGCACGGAATTCAAGGGATCCTCGCTCAGCCGGTTGGCCAGAACACAGCCGGCCGGGCCGGCGCCCACGATGATGTAGTCGGTCATGTCGTTTCCACCTATAGCCGCGGCACGGAGAGCGCGCCGTCGACATTGATTATCGAGCCGGTCGAAAAGCCGAGCCTGCCGGCGGCAAGCGTCGCCACCACCGCGCCTATGTCTGACGCTTCGCCCCAGCGTTTGGCCGGCACCAGCCCGCTGTCGATCAAGGCATCGTATTTGGCGGTCACGCCTGCCGTCATGTCGGTGCGGATGATGCCTGGACGCAACTCGAACACGCCGATGTTCTCGGGCGCGAGCCTGAGCGCCAGGTTCTTCACCCACATGGAAAGCCCGGCCTTCGATATGCAGTATTCGGAGCGCTCCGGCGAAGCCATCTCGGCACTGACCGAGGTGACGGTGATGATCGATCTTGTGTGGCCGCCGGGTGTGGCCAGCATTGCCTTGGCGACGGCCTGGCTGAGGAAGACCGTGCCGCGCAGGTTGATGCCCAGCGTGCGGTCGAAATTTTCGGGCTTCAGTTCCAGCAGATCGCCGCGCACCACGGCGCCGACGCCGGCATTGTTGACGAGGCAGTCGATGCGGCCGAAGACGCGCATCGCGGCATCGATCAACACGGCGTGGCTGTCGAGGTTGGCGACGTCGCATTGGGCGTAAGCGAATTTCGCGCCGCGTGCGGCGACGTTCTCGGCCAGTCCATTAGCCGCCTGTTCGGCAAGGTCGGCGACCAGAATGTCGAAGTCGGCATCAGCCAGCGCCTCGGCACAGGCCAGCCCGATGCCGCGCGCGCCGCCGGTGACGATGGCCGCGGGGCGGGTCATTGGAAGCCAGCCTTGCGAATATGGTCCGCCACCCGCAGTGCCTGAGCGGCGATGGACAGCGCGGGATTCACCGCAGCCGAGTTCGGCAAAAAGCTGGCATCGACGACGAACAGGTTCCGATGGTCGAACGACCGGCAGAACGGGTCGAGCGGCGATGTCGCCGGATCGTCGCCCATCTTCACCGTGCCGCATTGGTGCGAGGGCGTGCGCTTATCGAAGGGGCGCGACAGCACGATGGGGTAGCCGCAGGCGCGGAAGTTTTCGCGCATCACCTTGGTCAGGCCGTCGAGCGACTGCATGTTGGAGCGCCGCCACTGCATGACGATATCCTTGCCGTCGACCATGATGCGGCTTTCGGGATCGGGCAGGTCCTCGCACATCAGGTACCAGTCGACGGCGTGGCCGGCCATGTAATCGAGCGCGAATTTGGGCATCGTCTTCACATTGGCCTTGAGCATGTTGCCATCGATCTTGCCGAGCAGTTGGACATTGCCGAGCGGTTTGCCGCCCTTGCCGTCCGACAGATAATAGTCGTTCAGCATCAGCGTCTTCTGGTAGACGGCATCGTTCCTGCGGCGCGGATCGATGGCCAGCATGGCGCTGGAATTGTGGTTCATGAAATTGCGGCCGACCTGGTCGGAGCGGTTGGCGAGGCCCTTGCCATCGGGTGAGGGCGAGCGCAGCAGGATGACGGCGGAATTGACCGCGCCGGCGGAGAGGATGACCAGCTTCGGCGACACTTTCTTCGCCTCGCCGTTCTGCCGGTAGTGGATCGCGACGATGCTTTTGCCATCAGGTGCCGCCTCGAGATACTCGACGTAGCAGCCGGTCTCGAGCCGGATGTTGCTATCCCTAAGCGCCGCCGCCAGCGGCGCCGTCTGGGCGTCCATCTTGCCTTGGCCGGTGTTGGGGAAAGCGTCCCAGCCGGTTCTGCCTTCCTTCAGCCAGGTGTCGATGTCGACGCCAAGCGGCAGCGAGGCTGGGTGCAGCCCGAGGCCTTTGAGTTCGGCGCGGGCGCGGGCAATCGACGCTTCGTCGGGTACAGGTTTGAAGGCGTAGGGAATCGAGTGGAACGGTTCGGTCGGGTCCTCGCCTAGCGCGCCACGCACGCGAAACAGCTGCTCCGCCTTGGAATACCAGGGCTCGAACTCATCATAGGAAAACGGCCAGGCGGGCGAGACGCCGCCGAAATGCTCCATGGCGGAAAAATCTTGCCTGCGGTAGCGGATCAGCACCGCGCCGTAGAATTTCGAATTGCCGCCGACATAGTAGTAGTTGCCGGGATTGAAGGCTGCACCGCCGGCTTCGCGCCACATCTCCTTCGGCCGGTAGTGGCCGTCGACGAAGATCGAGCGGGTGTCGCGGGCATGCGGGGTTGCCGGCAAGGGCTCGCCACGCTCCAGCATCAGGATCGAGGCGCCGCCGCCGGCCAGGCCGGAGGCGATCGTGGCGCCGCCAATGCCGGAGCCGATGATGACGATGTCCGGATTTGCCATGGCCGTCAGCGGATGCGGTTCTCGGTCGCCGGATCGAAGAACACCGCCTTGGTCAGGTTGAAGGCGAGCGGCGTGCTGGTGCCAGGCTGGATGTTGGCGTCGGCACGCAGCCGCGCCACCACGCCCTTGCCGCCGAGATTGGTGACGGCGAAGGTGTCGGAACCTGCCGGCTCGACGACCTCGATATGCAGGTCGGCGGTGGCGATGTTCGAGGCGTTGCGTTCGGCGCCCTCCGGATCGGTCAGCGCTTCCGGCCGCACGCCGAAAATGATCGGCTTGCCCTGGAATGCCGAGAGACCCGCCGGCGCATTGGCCATCGGCAGCGTGATCGGCTCGCGCGCCTCGCGCTGCAGCACGACAGACAGCGCATTGCCCGATGTGGCGATGGTCGCCGGGATCAGGTTCATGGCCGGCGAGCCCATGAAGTCGGCGACGAACAGGTTGGTGGGGTTGTTGTAGATCTCGGCCGGGGTGCCGAACTGCTGCACCTCGCCGTCGCGCATGACGGCGATCTTGGTCGCCAGCGTCATCGCCTCGATCTGGTCGTGGGTGACGTAGACGATGGTGGTGCCGGTCGTGGCGTGCAGGCGCTTGATCTCGATGCGCATGTCGACGCGCAGCTTGGCGTCGAGGTTGGACAAAGGCTCGTCGAACAGGAAGAGTTTGGGGTCGCGCACCAGCGCCCGGCCCATGGCGACGCGCTGGCGCTGGCCGCCCGAAAGCTGGCTAGGCTTGCGCTGCAGGAGATGGCCGATCTGCAGCACCTTGGCCACCTTGTCGATCGCCTTCTGGCGCTCGTCGGCCGGCACACCGCGCATTTCCATGCCGAAGGAGATGTTCCCGGCCACCGTCATGTTGGGGTACAGCGCGTAGCTCTGGAACACCATGGCGATGTCGCGCTTCGAAGGGTGCAGATCGTTGATGGCGCGGCCGTCGACGCGAATCTCGCCTTCAGTGATCTGCTCCAGTCCGGCGATGGTGTTGAGCAGGGTGGACTTGCCGCAGCCGGACGGACCGACCAGCACCAGGAAGCCGCCCTTTTCGAGCTCGACATCGATGCCCTTCAGGATCTCAACATTCCCGAAGCGCTTCTTCAGCCCATCAATTTCCAGAAAAGCCATGGTCGTTCCTTCTGAATTGGTCAGCCTTTGACCGCGCCCGCCATCAGCCCGCGCACGAAATAGCGGCCGGCGACGACATAGACGATCAGGGTGGGCAGAGCCGCGATCATCGCGGCCGCCATATTGACGTTGTATTCGACGACGCCAGTCGAGGTGTTGACGACATTGTTCAGCGCCACCGTCATCGGCATGGCGTCGCCGGTGCCGGCATAGGCGGAAGCGAACAGGAAGTCGTTCCAGATGTTGGTGAACTGGTAGATCACCGTGACGACGAAGATCGGCATAGAGTTCGGCAGCATGATGCGGCGGAAGATCTGGAAGAAGGAGGCGCCGTCGACCTGTGCCGCCTTGATCAATTCGGTGGGGAAGGCCTCGTAATAGTTGCGGAAGAACAGCGTGGTGAAGCCGATGCCGTAGACGACGTGGACGAAGACGAGATTGACCGTCGAATTGCCGAGGCCGAAGCTGGTTCCGACGGAGTTCTGCAAGGTCACCCCGAAGCGGCCGACGCTGCCAAGGATCGTCGCCATCGGCAGCAGCACCGACTGGAACGGAATGAAGCAGGCGAACAGCATCAGCCCGAACACCAGCGTCGCGCCGCGAAAGCGCCATTTGGTCAGCACGTAGCCGTTGAGGGCGCCGAGCATGGTCGAGATCAGCACGGCCGGAACCACCATCTTGATGGAGTTCCAGAAATAGCCCTTGATGCCGGCGCAGGTGAGGCCGACGCAGGTCTCGCCCCAGGCCTTCAGCCACGGGTCGAAGGTCGGCGCCTTGGGCAGCGCCAGCATGTTGCCGTTCTGGATCTCGTCCATGGTCTTGAACGAGGTGACCAGCATGACGAACAGCGGCATCAGGTAGAACAGCGCGAAGAGCGCCAGAAGCCCGTAGATGACGATACGGTTGACGAGCTTGGTGTTGATGCCGCCGGAGGCCTGGCGGGCAGGGGTGGCGACAGCGCTCATCGCGGCTTCTCCCTGAGTTCCGAATAGAGATAGGGCACGATGATGGCGACGATGGTCATCAGCATGATCACCGCACTGGCCGATCCGACAGCCATCTCGTTGCGCTTGAAGGTGTATTCGTACATGAAATTCGAAGGCAGCCAGGCCGAGCCGCCGGGGCCGCCGGAGGTCAGCGCCACGACAAGGTCGTATGACTTGATGGCGAGGTGGGCGAGCACGATGAAGGCCGACAGGAAGATTGGCCGCAGCAGCGGGATGACGATGCGGCGGTAGAGCTGGAAGGTTGTGGCGCCATCGATCTGCGCTGCCTTCATGATCTCGCCGTCAATGCCGCGCAGGCCGGCCAGGAACATCGCCATGATGAAGCCGGAGGCCTGCCAGACGCCGGCGATGACCACCGTGTAGATGACGAAATCCTTGTTCTTGATCCAGTCGAAATGGAAGCTCGTCCATCCCCATTGATGCAGCGTCTGCTCGAGGCCGAGACCGGGATCGAGGAACCATTTCCAGGCGACGCCGGTGACGATGAAGGACAGCGCCATCGGATAGAGGTAGATCGGCCGCAGCACGCCTTCGCCGCGGATCTTCTGGTCGAGCAGGATGGCCAGGAACAGGCCGAGCGCCAGGCAGATCAGGATGTAGAGAAAGCCGAAAATACCCATATTGGTTATCGACGTGTACCAGCTCGATGGCGGGTCGGTGTCGAAGGTCCAGCCCCACAGCCGCTGATAGGCGCGCGAACCTGTGATGACGTAGGACGGGAAGGTCTTGGAATTGGTGAAGGACAGATAGATCGTCCACAGGATGAAGCCGTAGACGAAGACGATGGTGATGGCGAAGCTCGGCGCCAGAACGATCTTCGGCAAGGCGTCCTGCAGGCGCGAGCGCACAGAGGTGCGTGACCGCTCCGGCGTCAGCTTGATCTGGCTTGTTGCTACTGTGCTCATGAGCTCCTCCCGTTTCGGGTCGTCCGTGCTGCGCCGTCAGGCGGCAAGGCGGCCCCGTGTATACGGGTCTTGGGTCGGCATGGTGTCGAGCCGGCCAATCCTGAGATAAAACCTTCCCCGCCGAGGCGGGGAAGGTGATTTCGAGCGTTGCGCTTACTTGGCGTCGTCGATCGCCTTGACCAGTTCGGTCACGGCCTCGTCCGAGGTCTTGATCTGACCATGGACGAACTTCGAGACCACGTCCTTGTAGGCATTGGCGACAGCCGGCGGGGCGCCATAGCCCTGGGCCAGCGAGCCGAACAGCGTGCCGCCTTCATTGGCCTTCTTCAGGTCGGCGATGCCCTTCTTGCCGCAAGCGTCGAAGTCGGTGTCCGGAACGTCGGTACGGGCCGGAACCGAACCCTTGACGACGTTGAAGGCCGACTGGAAGCTCTTCGACAGGGTGGCGGTGGCCAATGCGACCTGGGCGGCCTTACGGTCGTCCGGAACGTTGAACATGCCGAACATGTCGGAGTTGTAGATCACGGAGCCGTCGGTGCCCGGGAAGCGATAGCACAGGAAGTCGGTGCCCGGGGTCTTCTTAGCGGCGTGGAATTCACCCTTGGCCCAGTCGCCCATGACCTGCACCAGGGCATCGCCCTTGATGACCATGGCGGTGGCAAGGTTCCAGTCGCGGCCCGAGAAGTTCGGGTCGACATAGGTGACGAGCTTGGCGAGGTTGTCGAACGACTTCTTCATCGTGTCGGACTTGAGCGAAGCGTCGTCGAGGTCGTTGAAGGCCTTTTTGTAGAACTCGGGTCCGCCGGTCGACAGGACGACCGAATCGAACATGGTGGCTTCCTGCCAGTTCTGGCCGCCGAGAGCGAGCGGGATCACACCCGCGGCCTTGGCCTTGTCGAGCAGGGCGACGAAGTCGTCGAAGGTCTTCGGCTCGGTGCCGCCGATCTTGTCCATGACGGCCTTGTTGATCCACAGCCAGTTGACCGAGTGGACGTTGACCGGAGCCGCGACCCACTTGCCGTCATAGACCGAGAATTTCTGCAGGGCCGCCGGAACCGACTTGTCCCAGCCTTCCTTCTTCGCCGTCTCGGTCAGGTCGCCCATGACGCCGGCCGCGGCATAATCGAGCACGGTGTAGCCGAGCATCTGCGAGGCGGTCGGATAGTTGCCGGCCGCGACCATCGCCTTCAGCGCGGTCATGGCAGCATCACCGCCGCCGCCGGCGACAGGAACGTCCTTCCAGGCATAGCCTTCCTTGGCCAGGTCGCCCTTCAGCACGTTGAGGGCAGCCGCTTCGCCGCCCGACGTCCACCAATGCAGCATCTGCACTTCCTTGACGTCCGCGGCGTGCGCCGAGAAGGCAAAGCTCGTCGCAAGAGCCGTTCCGATAAGCAGTTTGCGCAACATGTACTTCCTCCCTTGTTGCATTACACGACCGGTGGAAGCCCACCGGGTTCTTCCCAACTCAGCCGACCCACCATCCGGTGCGCTGGCCGCGATGAAACTGGATTGTCTTTTCCTCGGTATAGTCCTCGACGGCGCGTTTGCCGAGTTCGCGTCCGAGACCGGACTGCTTGTAGCCCCCGAAAGGCAGCTCGGGATAACCTTCCATGAATGTGTTCACCCAAACCGTCCCCGAACGCACCCCACGCGCCACCGACATGCAAGTGTCGATGCTGGCGCTCCACACGCCTGCAGACAGACCATAGGGCGTGTTGTTGGCGATGTGCAACGCCTTTTCAATCGATTCAAAAGTGAGCACGGAGAGCACCGGCCCGAACACTTCCTCACGCGCAATGGCCATGTCCTCTGTGACGCCACGCATGATGGTCGGGTCGAGATATTGGCCGGCACTAGAGGCCAGCTGCTTGCCGCCCCTGAAGACATTGCTGCCTTTGCCTGCCGCTGCCGTAACGTAATCCGTCACCTTGGCCAGATGGTCGGACGAGATCATTGCGCCGACCTTGGTTTGCTCGTCGAGCGGGTCGCCGACTTTCACCTTGGCTGTGAGCGCCTTGACGGCATTGAGAAAATCGTCGGCGATCGCCTCGTGCACGATCAGCCGGCTGCCGGCATTGCAGCATTCGCCGGCATTGAAGAAGCCACCGAACACGGCCGCGTCGGCGGCGGCCTCGAGGTCGGCATCGGGAAAGACGATCTGGCCGTTCTTGCCGCCAAGCTCCATCGAGACCTTCTTCAGCGACTGCGCGGCGGACGCCATGGTCATCTTGCCGACGCGGGTCGAGCCGGTGAACGACACCATCTCGACCAGGGGGTGGCTGACCATCGGCGCGCCGACATCGGCGCCCAGACCGGCGAGGATGTTGACGACGCCGGCGGGCAGGCCGGCTTCGAGCAGGATGTCGCCCAGCACGAAGGTCGAGGCCGAGGTCATTTCGCTCGGCTTGACCACCGCCGTGCAGCCGGCGGCGAGCGCGAAAGGCAGTTTCTGGCTGACGATGAGGAACGGGAAATTCCACGGCGTGATGATCGACACGACGCCGATCGGCTCGCGCACGACCACGCCCAGCATCGCATCGCCGAGATTGGCGTAGCTCTCGCCATGCAGCGTGCGTGCAAGCGAGGCGGCATAGCGCCAGATGTCGACGGCGCCGCCGATCTCACCGCGCGCCTGGGCGATCGGCTTGCCGGATTCGAGCGCGTCGAGCCGGGCGATGTCTTCCAGCCGTGTCACGATCAGGTCGGCCGCCTTGAAAAGGATCGCGGCGCGCTCGCCGGCCTTCATGCGTGGCCATGGGCCGGTCTCGAACGCCTTGTGCGCGGCCTGCACGGCCGTTTCGACCTCGGCCTCGCCGGCCTGCGCATAGCGCGAAACGGTGAAGCCGTGGCCGGGGCTCTTGCGTTCCAGCGTGCGGCCGTCGCGAGCATCGACGTGCTTGCCGTCGATCAGCAGCCGATAATTTTTCGGCGCGGTTGAGGCCTCGGCGGGCATGGCGATGTTGAGGGGTGCGTTCATCAGGACTGTTTTCTCTAGCTTCTTGAAAATACTGGCTTCTGCTTGGCCTTGAAGGCGTCGACGCCGGCCTTGAGGTCGCCGGTGAGCGCGATAAAGCCGCTGGCCAGCGCTTCGGTGGCGGCCGCACTTTCCTCGCCCTCGGCCACCGCGATCATCAGCTTGGCCGCTTCCGTCGCCAGCGGGCCACGTTCGGCGATCTTTTCCCCCCAGCTCTTGGCTTCGTCGAATGCCTTGCCGGTTTCGGTCACCCGATCCACCACGCCAAGGGCCAGCGCTTTGGGAGCGAGAAGTATCTCACCACCCAAGGCCATGCGCCGGACCGTCTGCGCGCCGAAGCGGCGCACGGCGCGCTGCGTTCCGGACCAGCCGGGGACGACGCCGATCGAGGTTTCGGGGAAGCCCAATTTCACATGCGCCTCGGCGACCCGGAAATCGCAGGCGACCGCCAGTTCCAGCCCGCCGCCCAGCGCATGACCGGACAGCACGGCGATCGTCGGTTGCCGCAGCCGCGCCAGCCGGTCGAAGACGCGGTGACCATAGCGCACCCATTGCACCTGGAAATCGGCGGCGCTCATCGCACCCCAGGCCTCGACATCGCCGCCGGCGCAAAAGCCCTTGCCTTCGCCGCGCAAGAGCACGACGCGCACGCCTTCGGCCATCTCTGCCTCGTCGAGCGCGGCTTCCAGCGCCCTCAGCATCGGAATGTCCAGCGCGTTGAACTTTTCCGGGCGGCGCAGCGTGACGATGCCGATGGCGCCGTCCCTTTCGAATATGACGAGGCGCTCAGCCATGCGCGTCTCCGAGCGAGGCGCCGCCATTCAGCGACAGGCCGATCGGCCGATCCTGGTAGAGTGCCGCCGGCGTTACCTTGAGGTCGTTGGCGACACCGAGCGGCATCTCGGCCTGCGCCAGGACATCGCGCTCGAGGTCGATGCCCGGCGCCAGCTCGGTGACCATCAGGCCGTCGGGCGTCAGCTTCATCACGCAGCGCTCTGTAACATAGGTGATGTCCTGGCCTTGGGCGACGGCGCGCTTGCCGGAAAACGAGATGTGCTCGACCTCGTTGACCACCTTCTTGACCTTGCCCTCCTGGTCGATGCGGATGCCGCCATCGGCCAGCGAAAGCTTGGCGCCGGCATTGAAGAAGCCGGAGAAGACGATCTTCTTCGCCCGCGCGGTGATGTCGACAAAGCCGCCGGCGCCGGCGGTGACATGCGGCCGCGCCGACAGTTTCGACACGTTGACCGAGCCGTGGCGGTCGATCTGCAGGAAGGACAGCAGCGAGGCGTCGAAACCACCAGCCTGGAAATAGATGAACTGGTGCGGCGAGGGCATGATCGCCTCGGCGTTGGAGGCGCAGCCGAACTTGAAGTCGAGCAGCGGCACGCCGCCGACCGCGCCCTGCTCGATCACCCAGGTGACCTTGCCGTGCTGGCCTTCTTCCAGAAGGATGCGCGGCACGTTGGCCGAGATGCCGAAGCCGATGTTGACGGCCATGCCGTCGCGCAATTCCATGGCGACGCGGCGCGCGATCACCTTCTGCACGTTCATCTCGGCGTTGCGGAAGGTCGACAGCGGCCGGAAGATCTCGCCCGAAATCGCCGGGTCGTAAGGGGTCAGCGTCGTCTGCAACTGGTCGGGCGCGACAACGATATGGTCGACCAGCACGCCGGGCACGCGCACATCATGCGGCTTTAGCGTGCCGTTCTCGACGACGCGCTTGACCTGTGCGATCACGACGCCGCCATTGTTGCGGGCCGCAAGCGCCTGTTCGAGGCCGCCGAGATAGGCGCCTTCATGTTCATAGGTGAGGTTGCCGCGCTCGTCCGCCGTGGTGGCGCGGATGATCGAAATGTTGGGCACGATCGAGCGGAAATAGAGCCATTCCTCGCCGTCAAACTGCTGTACCGAGACGATCGGCTCGCTGGCCGCCGCGTTCATGGCGCAGCCCTGATGGCGCGGGTCGGCGAAGGTGTCGAGACCGACCTTGGTCAGCACGCCCGGCCGTTTGGCGGCGGCCTCGCGGTGCATGTCGAACAGGATGCCGGACGGCACGTTGTAGGCGGCGACCGAATTGTCGCCGATCATCTTCCAGATCTGCGGCGGCTCGGCGGAGGAGGGGCCGGACGGGTAGGAACCGCACAGCGTGCGCTTCAACAGGCCGGGCTTGGCCAGATGATCGATGCCCTTGATGCCGTACATGTCGCCGGCGGCGATCGGGTGCAGCGTGGTGATGTTCTTGGGATGACCTTCGCTATCGAAGCGCTCGCCGATGGCGGCCAGCACCGCGTCCGGACAGCCGAGCCCGCTCGACGACGACACGGATACCGTCATGCCATCCTTGATCAGGCTGGCTGCCTGCGCTGCGGAAACGACCTTGCTCACTTCATGCTCCCGAGTTTCGGGTCGATCTTGACGGCCTTGCCGGAGCTGGCCGATTGCAATGCCGCCTCGGCTGCAGTGAGCGACCAGACGCCGTCCTCGCCGGTGGCGGCAGGCTGGCCTTTGCCGAGGATCGCGGCATGCAACTGACGCACCGATCTGACGTAGAGGTCCTCGCGATCGAAGCTCAATTGCTCCTCACCCTTGGCGGTGCGCAGCAGCACCGAGCCGTCGGGCTTCTGGGTCATCACATCGCTGGCGATCAGCGAGCCTTCCGAACCATGCACCTCGAAGCCGGTGCCGGCGAATTTGGTGGTGAAGCCTTCATGCGACTGGGCGATGAGGCCCGACTTGAAGCGCCAGATGCACATGGCGCCGTCTTCCAGTCCGCCGCCGGCCATGCCGGCCGATTGCGTGAAGGCCGAGACCTCGACCGGATCGTCGCCGAGCACGAAGCGCAGCGTGTCGGCATCGTGCACGGTGATGTCGAGCACCACGCCGCCGCCGGCTTCCGGCTTGGTGATGCGCCAGCCCTGCAGGGTCTCCGGCAGATAGACGGAATGGAAGACGCGTGCGGCGATCGGCTTGCCGATGCGCCCCGATGCGATGGCCTCACGCATGGCGCGATGCGCGCCGGCGTTGCGCAGATGATGGTTGGTGCCGAGCACGATGCCGGCCGCCCTGGCTGCCGCCACCATTTTTCGGGCGTCGGCGCTGGTCAGCGCCAGCGGCTTCTCGCACAGCACATGCTTGCCCGCCTTGATGGCGGCTAGCGCCTGGTCGAGATGCAGCTCGTTGGTGGTCGAGATGTAGACCGCGTCGATGTCGGACTTCAGCAAGGCATCCAAGGTCGACACGGCGGATGGAATGCCGTTTTCCCTGGCATAGGCCGTGGCGCGTTCCGGATTGGAACTCATCACCGCCGCGATCTCGCCACCCTCTTGCGCGCGGATGGCGTTGATCATGAACTGCCTGGCGATCGTGCTGGCGCCGATCAACCCCCATTTGACACTCACGCGGCGCCTCCCGTTCCCGTCGGCCTGTTTCGCGTGCGGAGATCCGGACCGCAGCTTTCCCTGACCACGAGATTGACCGCGCCGATATGGTCTTCGGCCCGCGTGGTGCGCGACTGGATCAGCTTGAGCATGACGTGAGCGGCGCGCTCGCCGAGGCCGGCTGTGTCCACCGCGACGCTGGTCAGCGCCGGCATGTAGTGTTCGGCCTCGACCACGTCGTCGAAGCCGACGACGGCGAAATCCGGTCCCGGCTCAAGCCGGCGCTTGCGCAACGCCAGCATCACGCCAAAGGCGACGGCGTCGTTGAAGCAGAGAGCCGCGGTCGGCGGTTCAGCCATCGTGAGAGCGGTATCCAGGCAGGCGAGGCCGCCTCTGCGGTTGGTTTCGCCCTCGACGACCAGCACGTCGCGGGCGGAGATGCCCAGCGTCTCGCAGGCCTCGCGAAAGCCGCCCAGCCGTTCCTGATAAACCACCAGATCCGAGGTGCCGCCGAAGAAGGCGAGCCGGCGATGTCCTTTGGCGATCAGATGAGCCGCGGCAAGATAGGCGCCGCGATGATTGTCGGGCGCGATCACAGGGATGCGGCTTTCGGGCAGGCGGCGCATGGCGAAGACCACCGGCACGCCCGCCAATTCCAGCCGCCGGAAAGCGCCTGGCGTGGTGCCGCGCGCCGGTGACACGATGAGCCCGGCGACGCCTTGTTCCATCAGCGACTTCAGCACCTCTTCCTGGCGCACCGGATTCTCCGCCGTATTGGCGATGAATGGCACGATGCCGGCCGACTGGAAGACGCGTTCCATGCCGACGGCCAGTTCGGCGAAGAATGGGTTGGTGAGGTCGTTGATGACCATGCCGATGACGTTGGAATGGGCCTTGCGCAGATTGGCGGCGCCGCGGTTGTAGACATAGCCTACATCCTCGATCGCCTTGCGCACCTTGACCGCGGTTTCAGGCCGGATCAGCCCGCTGCCCTGGAGCACGAGCGATACCGTCGATTTGGACACGCCCGCCTCGCGGGCAATGTCGAATATCGTGGCCTTGGCCCGGCTGGCCATCTCGATGCGTCCTCCCAGTTTCCCAATCGAATTTATTGGAACGTTCTAATCACTGGTTCAATCTTGAGTCAATCGCGAATTTTTCTCAGCCGCAAAAACTGATTGTTCGTACTCAAATGGCCCAGCAGGAAAGGCTTCGTGTGCTGCAGCGCAGCATTTGCCGCCAACTTCGCCCCGAATCTTAAAGGTTCTTGATTTATTGGAACGTTCCATTTAATAGGCGCTGCAAAGGGAGAGGTCGATGGATATTGTCTTGCCTGCCGAAGGTGGACGCAACGCCCGCTACGCGCTTGTTGGACAGCCGGTGCAGCCGGCGATCGGCGCACGGTTTTCACGCGTCGCCTATGCCGCGGCGCATGTCGTTGCCGATCCCCTCGAAATGACCGATCCATGGTCGCGGCCCGCGGTCGACTGGGACAGGACGATGGCGTTCCGCCATCATTTGTGGCGGCTCGGCTTCCGCATTGCCGAGGCGATGGACACCTCGCAGCGCGGCATGGGTTTCGACTGGGCCAATGCGAAGGAATTGATCCGCCGCTCGATCGCCGAGGCGCGCACCGTCGAAGGCGCCGATCTTGCCTCGGGTGCGGGAACCGATCATCTGGCGCCGGCCGCTGCCGGGACGCTCGACGATGTGATCGCGGCCTATGACGAGCAGTTCGCCTTCATCGAAGGGCAGGGCGGCAAGGCGATCATGATGGCCAGCCGCGCATTGGCGGCTGTCGCGAAGGCTCCGGACGATTATGCGCGCGTCTATGACCGCATCTTGAGCCAGGCCTCCGGCAAGGTCATCCTGCACTGGCTGGGTGACATGTTCGACCCTGCCTTGAAGGGCTATTGGGGCAGCCGCGATTTCGAGACCGCGCTCGATACGGTGGTCGCCATCATCGAACGCCACGCAGACAAGGTCGAGGGCATAAAGATATCGCTTCTCGATGCCGGCAAGGAAGTCGCGCTGCGTAACCGGTTGCCGGACGGCGTCGTGATGTTCACCGGCGACGACTTCAACTACCCCGAACTGATCGCCGGCGACGGCAACAGGCATTCGCACGCGCTGCTTGGCATTTTCGACGCCATCGCGCCGGTCGCCAACGCCGCCCTGGCAAGGCTCGCCGTCGGCGACCGCGCCGGCTATGACGCGCTGATGGCGCCGACGGTGCCGCTATCGCGAAAAATCTTCGAGGCGCCGACCGAATATTACAAGGCCGGCATCGTCTTCATGGCCTGGTTGAACGGCCACCAGGACCATTTCACCATGGTCGGGGGCATGCAGTCGGCGCGCGGCATCCGCCACTACGCCGAAATCTTTCGCCTTGCCGACCAGGCAGGCCTGCTGGCCGATCCTGACCTTGCCGTATCACGGATGAAGAACCTGTGTGTCGTCGCAGGCATCTAAGCCGAACGAGACGTTTTCGATCACCATCGAGCGAAGGCAGAGCTACGTGGCGCTGCGGGGGAGCCGCAGTTGCGTGCATGATACCGAAAGTCTGAGATTGGATGGTGGGCGTGACAGGGATTGAACCTGTGACCCCTGCAATGTCAATGCAGTGCTCTCCCGCTGAGCTACACGCCCATCCGAAGCCGCGCATACACCATTTTTGGTCGGGCGCGTCAATAGCGAGAAAAAGGAAAGAAGGCGTCGTCTCGCCGCACCGGCAAACAGATGCCGATGCCTCGGTTGAAGGCGGCTCAGGCCGCCTGCAGCATCTTCTCGACCTCGTTGACGAGATCGCGCAGGTGGAAGGGCTTCGACAGCACCTTGGCGTCTTTCGGCGCCTTGGAATCCGGGTTCAGCGCAACGGCGGCGAAACCGGTGATGAACATGACCTTGAGGTCGGGATCGATCTCGGTGGCGCGACGCGCCAGTTCGATGCCGTCCATCTCCGGCATGACGATGTCGGTCAACAGCAGCGAGAACGGCTCCTCGCGCAGCCGCTCATAGGCGCTGGCGCCATTGTCGAAATCGCTGACCTGGTAGCCGGCGCGTTCCAGCGCCTTGACGAGGAAACGACGCATATCGTCGTCGTCTTCCGCCAGAAGAATGCGTGCCATGATATCCCGTCCGAATCACCCGCCCGAGACTGCCGCCCAGGCAGCCCGTTAACCATCCTGTATATGAGGCGGTGACGGTAAACATCAAGTGAATGCTGCGAAGCATTATCCGCATTCGGCGGGGCGATGCGGATGGCGAAATGCTGGACATGCGGCCAGCAAGGTGGCACTTTCATATCATGATGCATCGGTGTTTTCGGGTTCGTGCAAATTGAAGACGGCAGCCGAGGATTTTTCGGTCGTTCAACCCTTCGAAATCCGATCGGGCGTCGAACAGCGCGTCCCCTTCCTGTTCAACTCACCACATAGCGGCCGCTACTATCCGGAACGCTTCCTCGCCATGGCGAGGCTCGACCGCAACGCCATCCGCCGCTCGGAAGATTGCTACGTCGATGAATTGTTCGGCGGCGCCGTGGCGCTTGGCGCGCCGATGCTGGCGGCGAATTTCCCGCGCGCCTATCTCGACGTCAATCGCGAGCCTTGGGAACTCGACCCGCGCATGTTCGCCGAGCCGGTGCCGTCCTTCTGCAACATCCGCTCGGCGCGGGTGGCCGGCGGACTTGGCACGGTGCCGAAGCTGGTGGGCGAGGGGCTCGACATCTATTCCGGTCGCCTGCCGCTCGCCGAAGCCGTCGCCCGCATCGAGGCCGTTTACAAGCCCTATCATGAAACGCTGAAGCGGCTTTTGACCAGGACCCATGCCCGTTTCGGCTTTGCCGTGCTGATCGACTGCCATTCGATGCCGGCAAGCATCCGTGTCGGCGACAGCGGTCTGCGGCCGGACTTCATCATCGGCGACCGTTTCGGCATCTCGGCCACCGCTGCCCTGACCGAGACGGCGATCGGCCTGTTGACCGCGATGGGCTATACCGTTGCCCACAACAAGCCCTATGCCGGCGGCTTCATCACGGAGCACTATGGCCGCCCGGCGCGTCATCTGCATGCGCTGCAGATCGAGGTCAATCGCGGGCTCTACATGAATGAACGGACGTTCGAGAAGACTGCCGGCTTCGACGCGCTGGCCGATGATCTGACGCGATTTTCAGCGGATCTCATGGCGATGCCCGACCATCACTTCATCGACCTGCCGCTGGCCGCGGAGTGAAATAGCCGGCCCGAGGCGCAGGCGTAAAAAAAGACCGCATCGTTTGCACGATACGGTCGAAGTCTAGGGAGGAAACGCCCAAGGAGGGCATGGACAGGAAACCCTGTCCGAGGTTGAGGGTATTGTGCGGTGCACAAATGTCAAGCGATCTTCAGGCTTTTTTAATTCAGAGTGATGTGGAAATTGCGTTTCGATGACGCAGATGTGACATTCGGGCAACAGATGTCGCCGCGAATAAATCGATAAACAGGCTTGTTTTGGCGGGAAAGTGTCGGCAGAGCCCGGTGAGGCACTCGGCAATGCGGGAGAATCAGTTGGACATCAGCATCGATTTCATGCGCCGCATCGCGCAGGCGGCAGCGGTCGAGACCTTGCCGCGCTTTCGCGCCCAGGGTGCCGTCGCCAACAAGGAAAAAGGCAGTTTTGACCCGGTCACGGAAGCCGACCGCGAGACCGAACGCGCCATCCGGGCGCTGATATCGGCGCAGTATCCCGACCATGGCATTCTCGGCGAGGAGCATGGCAGCGAAAACACCTCCAGCCGGCATGTCTGGGTGATCGATCCGATCGACGGCACGCGCGCCTTCATCTCCGGCCTGCCGGTGTGGGGGACGCTGGTCGGGCTGACCGTCGACGGCGACGCGGTCGCCGGCATGATGGCGCAGCCTTTCACCGGCGAGCTGTTCTACGCCAACGCCTCGGGCTCGCACTATGAGGGGCCGGGCGGTCCGCGCAAGCTTTCGACCCGCAAGACGACAAGGCTCGACGAGGCGACGCTGTTCACCACCACGCCGGCACTGTTCAAGGGCGAGGCGCGCACGCGCTATGACGCGTTCGAGAAACAGGTGCAGCTGGCCCGCTACGGCGCCGATTGCTATGCCTTCGCCATGATCGCCTCGGGGAGCGTCGACATCGTCGCCGATCCCGGCCTGAAACCCTACGACATCGTGGCGCTGATCCCGATCATCGAGAAGGCGGGCGGCGTCGTCACCACCTTCGATGGCGGACCGGCGGAAAAGGGCGGCGATGTGCTAGCGGCGGCGACGCCGGAGCTTCACGCGGCGGCCATGGCTGCCCTTCGCGGCTGATATCTCCGCGCTTTCTTTGAAGCCGTTGCTTCAGCGCGATCTGATCGAGCGCTGGAATTCCGCCGGTGTGCGTCCATAGGCCTGTCTGAACGACGCGCTGAAATGGCTGTGGCTGGAAAAGCCGAGGTCCATGCCCAAAGCGGTCAGATTGTCGTAGCGGCCAAGCAGGTCGAGCGCGCGCGCCAGCCGCAGGCGCAGATGATAGCGATAGAGCGGGATGGCCTCGACCTGCTGGAATATTTGCGTCAGATAGACCGGTGAGACTCCGACCTCGGCGGCAATCTCGGCCAGCGTCCAGCGCCGCGACAGATCCGACGCCAGCACCAGCTTGGCGCGGTCGACCAGCTTCTGCCGTCCGGGGCTGGCGCCCGCGACGTGCGAAGTGCGCTCGCCGAGTGAGCGCCGCACCAGCGTTAGCGCCAGCGTCTCGGCCTCCAGCGTTTCGGCGACATTGCGGCTCAGGCTGTGGCGCAACAGCGCCACCAAGGCCTGCGCGCGCGGATCGATGCGCCGGCGCTGGCGGCGAAACGCCAGGACGCCGCTGGCGCGCAACTGCTCCTGCGGCGCCAGTTCCCGCAAGTGGCCTTCCTCGATGACGAGGTCGAGGCAGGCGTCGCCGCCCTCAATTGGATGGCTGACCTGGTAGGTCTCGGCCTCATTGAAGAAAAGCAGCTGATTGGCTTCCGCGACCGCATCATTGCGGCCGACATGACGCACAAAGATGCCGCGATAGGCAAACACCAGATGCGTCGCCGACGTGCACTCCTCATCGCTCCTGTGACGGCATTCGCCGCTGCAGACGACATCCCGCACCCTGACAGTGCCGGTGTCCAGAAGGAGCTGAACCTTGAATTGCGACATGGCCGTTGCGCTCATCCCTCGTGCCGGAAACTGATTCCGGCATTGCGATGGGCACTTTAGGCAAGCGGCCTGCCCAATCTTGTCAGGAGACTTTCTCGCTGGGGCTGCTCAATCCCATGAGCGGCGCCTGAACTCCGAATAGGCTTGGCCGCGTGACAGACCGATGTCCTTGAGCTGTTCGTCGGTCATTTCCAGCAAGGCAAGCCGGCTTCGGCGCTTCTCCATCTGGCGGGCGAGCCATCTCGCCGCCGCGATGCATTGGGCGTGCAAGGCGTGCAGGGTGGTTACGGTGTGGACTGGCGGCACCTGGGCCTGGCCAGCCAGGCGTTGTGCCGCTGCGTGATCGGTGCGCATGGCTCATTCCTCGCTCACGCCGGCCGCCGAGGCGCCGGCCTCGTTCAGCGCCGTCGCGCATTCCTCGCAGCAGACCTCGACGGTCTTGCCGCCGACCTTGACGCGGATCGGGTTGGCATCCAGCTGGCAATCGCAGGCGGCGCAGGTTTTCTCGGTCATGATCTCATCTCCATGGCGTTCAATTCGACGCATTGAGATGAGCATTTCGGGGTGGGGGCGGGCTGTCATAATCTTTAGCGGTTTGCCCGCCGCGAGGGGCGGCTGGCCAATTATCCTGACAACGGTATGTCAGCTATGCCAGCCTTCGAAGGAACCGCGGTGCCGGTCAGGCCGTCGGATCGTCCGAGCCAGGAATGAAGGCGTCGAAGGCGGCAAGGAATTGTTCGCGGTAGAGGTCGACCTCCTGCAGGATCTCGTGCTTGGAGCCGTCGATCATCAGCAGCGAGCCGAGCCTCAGGCTTCTGGCGTAGGCCTCGACCGCCCTGGTCGAGACGACCTGGTCGGCGCCAGCGGCGATGATCAGCAGAGGCACCTGTATCCGCGCCATGAAGTCGGGGTCGCTCACCGCTTCCGACGCCTTTGCCGCTGCCTGCAGCCAGCGGATCGTCGGACCGCCAAGCGCCATTCGCGGATACTCTTCGTAGATGCGCGTGTTGCGACGATAGCGGCGCGGATCCGACGTTACCTTATTGGCCTCGAAAGGCAGCGTGTGTCTGGGCCGCGGACCCCAGGCGGCATAGAGCCGGCCAAGGCCCAGAATGCAGAGGACCGAACAGATACGGCGGACCGTCCGGATCGAGACCGGCAGGTCGGGCAGGGTCAGGAACGGCGCGATCAGCACCATGCGCCGCACGCGATTGACCATGGACGGCGCGGCAAGAAGCGCGATCACGGCGCCGGCTGAATGGGCGAGGATGTAATACGGCCCGCGGCAATCGGGCAGCACGATCTCCTCGAAGAACTGCTCCAGATCGGCCGTGTAGTCGCGGAAGGACCTGACATAGCCGCGCTGGCGATCGCGGATCAGCCGGTCGGAATCGCCTTGGCCGCGCCAATCGAGCGTGGCGACGCCAAAGCCGCGGGCGGCAAGGTCGCGGATGGTTTCGAAATATTTCTCGATGCACTCGTTGCGGCCGGACAGCAGCACCACGGTGCCCCGCATCGGGCGCGCCACCGCCGCGAACAGGCCATAGCGGATCTTCTTGCGGTCGCGGGTGACGAAAAAGCCTCCGGTGGCGTTTTCTGGCCGCGGATTGTCCTCGGATTCGTGGAAAAGCGGCGTGTCTTGGAGAAGGTCCGTCATGCGGCGCTTTGTGCTCGGCGTCTTCAGGTGCCAGCCTGTCCCGGCTGGCCTCGTCAAGGTGATAGACGCCAATGCATCAAAAGCAAAGCAAATCCGGCTTGTGCCGGGATCGTAACGGGGAAGGCCGGAAGCCGCTCGAAGGCGTGCTTCCGGCCCCTGTCGATCCGGGAGGAAGGGACGTTAACACCCGGTTCGGCCTCGTTGCGGCACCTTTATAAAACCCGGCGCCGCCAATCCTTGATCTTGGTGCCACTTTAGCGGCGGCTGTCTGAACGGGCGCCGAAGCGCCGGTTCATCTGCCGTTCATCAAGGGGCAACCCATCCAGTTTTTGCCGCCGGGCGAAATCTTGAAATGCATTGGGGCGCTCCCCAAATGTGGAATGCGGTCGCCAATGTCGGGGCCGCTGGTCCTGCCGAAACGCCGCTTACGGGTTTCGCACCGGCCATACGCAAACCATGTTGCTCAACAGGAGAACACCTCATGCGTCACGTTGATTTTTCCCCGCTTTACCGTTCGACCGTCGGCTTCGACCGTCTCTTCACCATGCTGGATTCGCTTGCGCAGCCCGATGGCGCGCAGACCTATCCGCCCTACAATATCGAGCGCACCGGTGAGGATTCCTACCGGATTTCCATGGCGGTTGCCGGCTTCTCGGACGAGGAAATCTCGATCGAAGCTCACCGCAACGTGCTGACCGTGAAGGGTGAGCGCAAGGACGAGGGCAACGGTGAAGGCTCCGAGCTGCTCTATCGCGGCATTGCCTCCAGGGCCTTCGAGCGCCGCTTCCAGCTTGCCGACCACGTTGAAGTCGTCGGCGCCACGCTGAAGAACGGCCTGCTCTTCGTCGACCTCAAGCGCAACATTCCCGAGGAACTGAAGCCGCGCAAGATCGCGATCACCTCGGCCCCGGCCAAGGCCAAGCAGATCGAGGCCAAGACCGCTGCGTAATGTAGCTTAGGAATAGAACCGTCTCCTCCCGAGACGAAAGCGGCGCCGAGAGGCGCCGCTTTTTTGTTGATCGGCAGATGGATTGTTATCCGGCGATCAACTTGCCAAAGCGGTCGACTTCCTCGGCTGACGTCGCGAAGCTGGTGACGAAACGATAGAGCAGCTCGTCCTCGCCGATATGGCCGTCAAAGCCGTGCGGCTTGTGCCAGTCGTAGAAGGCGGCGCCGGCAGCCTGCAGCCTCTCGGCCTCGGTCTTCTTGATCACGGCGAACACCTCGTTGGCCTGCGGCAGCCAGGCCAGCTTCGCGTGGGCCGAATCCTCGATCGCCGCCGCGAGGCGGGCGGCCATGGCGTTGGCGTGGCGCGCTGTGTCGAGCCACAGACCGTCCTTGAAATAGGCTTCGAACTGAGCGGCGACGAACCGCGACTTCGAAAACAGCTGGGCGGCGCGCTTGCGCAGGAAGGCCAATTCCTTGGCGCGGTCGAGGTCGAACAGCACGATCGCTTCGGCGCACCAGCAGCCATTCTTGGTGCCGCCGAAGGACAGGATGTCGACACCGCGCTTCCAGGTCATTTCGGCCGGCGTCGTGTCGAGCGCGACCAGCGCATTGGCAAAGCGGGCGCCATCCATGTGCAGCGGCACGGAATGCCGTTTTGCGATGGCCGAAATCGTCTCGATCTCATTCAGGCCGTAGATAGTGCCGACCTCGGTCGACTGGGTGATCGAAACCGCCATTGGCCGTCCCCAGTGGACGATTTCGGGCGCGAAGCGGCCAATGGTCCGCTCCAGATTGTGCGCGTCGATCTTGCCCAGTGCGCCGTCGACGGCGTGCAAGCGCGCGCCGCCGGAAAAATACTCCGGCGCGCCGCATTCGTCTTCGATGACATGCGATTCGCGGTGGGCAAAGGAAATGCCGCCGGGTTTGTTGAAGGTGGTCAACGACAGCGCGTTGGCGGCGGTGCCGGTCGCTACGAAGAACACCGCGACCTCGCGTTCGAAAATCTCATTGAACCTGATGTAGACCGCCTGGTCGAGCGCGCCGTCGCCATAGGCGGTGGCAAAGCCGCCGGCCGCGGCCGACAGGCCGGCAACGATGTTGGGATGGGCGCCTGCCCAATTGTCGGAAGCGAAGAACATGCATCTGCCTATGTCTGGGGAAGATCGGGGTTTTGGGGAAAATCGGCCGGAGTTGAACGGTTTCATGCGCCAACCGCAAGGGCCAGATGCCCGAAAACCGTTAAAGCCAGCCAAGCCGACAGGGCAGGGATCGGCGACTGAAGCTTACGTTTTTCCTCAACGTCACGTAATTTTATGTCGCGGAACGCTCAAGTTTTTTGTGAATCGGTCTTGTGTGCGTCGGGGAATTCTGCCATAAAAATTTAGGACAGTAGTGCTGTCTTATTTTGTCGCACAAAACAGGCTGGATTGGCGTAACATATTGGCCTCTCCGGCTGTTGCTGCGAGCGACAGGTGGACGGCCAGACTCTGGCCTGTACGATACCAGACGCGAACCATGCGGAAAGCCGCCTGGTTCGGCAAGGATTTCGCAAGACGTGCCGCAAGGATCAGGGTGAGCCAAGCGCTTGCCGAGGCAAACCAGCGCCTGAAGGGCTGGAACGGAGGACAGGACAATGACGGACATGACGCTCTCTGCGACGAACGGCCAGGCCGCGCAGACGAAAGCGGCTGCCGTCAAAAATACGCCGCGAACCGACATTGGCCGAACTGATATTGGCCGAACCGGGTTTGCCCCTCGGGGCCTCTACGATCCGCGCAACGAACATGATGCCTGCGGCGTCGGTTTCATCGTCAACATGAAGGGCGTGAAGTCGCATCAGATCGTCAAGGACGGCCTTGCCGTGCTCGAAAACCTGACGCATCGCGGCGCCGTCGGCGCCGACCCGCTGGTCGGCGACGGCGCCGGCGTGCTGGTGCAGCTTCCGGACCAGTTCTTCCGTGAGGAGATGGCGGCCCAGGGCATCGAATTGCCGCCGGCGGGCCAATATGGCGTCGGACACTGGTTCATGCCGCAGGACGCAGCACTTCGCGCCCATATCGAGGACATCATCGCCGAATCGGCGCAGTCCGAAGGGCTGCCGCTCATCGGCTTCCGCGACGTGCCCGTCGACAATTCGTCGCTGTCGAAGGCACCCGACATCGTCGCGTCCGAGCCGTTCCATCGCCAGGTCTTCATCGGCCGCACATCAGATATTCCCGATGACGAGGAATACGAGGCCCGGCTCTATCTGCTGCGCAAGGTCATCTCGGGCCGTATCTATGCCGAGAACGACAACAAGGACATCGGCGCCTATTGCGTGTCGCTGTCGGCGCGCACCATCGTCTACAAGGGCATGTTCCTGGCCTATCAGGTCGGCGCCTATTACAGGGATCTCAAGGACCCGCGCTTCGAGACCGCGCTGATTCTCGTCCACCAGCGTTTCTCGACCAACACCTTCCCGTCATGGAAGCTGGCGCATCCCTACCGCATGGTCGCGCACAATGGCGAGATCAACACGGTGCGCGGCAACAACAACTGGATGGCGGCGCGCCAGGCCTCGGTCGATTCCGAGCTGTTCGGCAACAACATCTCGAAGCTGTGGCCGATCTCCTATGACGGCCAGTCCGACACGGCGTGCTTCGACAATGCGCTCGAATTCCTGTTCCAGGGCGGTTACAGCCTCAGCCACGCCATGATGATGCTGATCCCGGAAGCCTGGGCCGGCAACAAGCTCATGGATGCCGACCGCAAGGCTTTCTACGAATACCATGCCGCCCTGATGGAGCCGTGGGACGGGCCGGCCGCGGTCGCCTTCACCGATGGCCGCCAGATCGGCGCTACGCTCGACCGCAACGGCCTGCGCCCCGCACGCTACATCGTCACCGACGATGACCGCGTCATCATGGCTTCCGAAGCCGGCGTGCTGCCGGTGCCGGAGGAGAAGATCGTGCAGAAGTGGCGGCTGCAGCCCGGCCGCATGCTTCTGATCGACCTTGCCAAGGGCCGCATCGTGCCCGATGAGGAGATCAAGTCGGAGATCGCCACCAGGCATCCCTACAAGACCTGGCTCGCCAACACGCAGCTCATCCTGGAAGATCTGAAGCCGGTCGAGCCGCGCGCGCTGCGCAAGGATGTCAGCCTGCTCGATCGCCAGCAGGCGTTCGGCTACACCCAGGAAGACACCAAGTTGTTGATGTCGCCGATGGCGACCACCGGCCAGGAAGCCGTTGGTTCGATGGGCACCGACACGCCGATCTCGGCGATGTCGGACAAGTCGAAGCTGCTCTACACCTATTTCAAGCAGAACTTTGCCCAGGTCACCAACCCGCCGATCGACCCGATCCGCGAGGAGCTGGTGATGAGCCTGGTGTCCTTCATCGGGCCGCGGCCGAACATCTTCGACCTGGTCGGCAATTCGCGCCGCAAGCGGCTCGAAGTGCGCCAGCCGATCCTGACCAATGGCGATCTGGAGAAGATCCGCTCCATCGGGCATACCGAGGACCGTTTCGACACCAAGACCATCGACATCACCTATGGCTCGAACGAGGGCGCTGCCGGCATGCAGGGCGCTATCGACCGCCTGTGCGAACGCGCCGAGGCGGCAGTCGCCGGCGGTTACAACATCATCATCCTGTCCGACCGCCAGCTCGGCCCGGACCGCATCGCCATCCCGGCGCTGCTGGCGACGGCTGCGGTGCACCATCACCTGATCCGCAAGGGGCTGCGCACCTCCGTCGGCCTGGTCGTGGAATCCGGCGAGCCGCGCGAAGTGCATCATTTCTGCTGCCTTGCCGGCTATGGCGCCGAAGCGATCAACCCCTATCTCGCCTTCGACACGCTCACCGACATGCACAAGCGCGGTGAGCTGCCGGAAGAGGTCGACGCCTACGAGGTCGTGTCGCGCTACATCAAGTCGATCGGCAAGGGCATCCTCAAGGTGATGTCCAAGATGGGCATCTCGACCTATCAGTCCTATTGCGGCGCGCAGATCTTCGACGCCATCGGGCTGAAGACCGATTTCGTCGAGAAGTATTTCACCGGCACGGCGACGCTGATCGAAGGCGTTGGGCTGGACGAGGTCGCGGGCGAAACCGTCAGCCGCCACACGGACGGTTTCGGCAATGATCCGGTGCTGCGCAACAGCCTCGAAGTCGGCGGCGAATATCTCTTCCGCATGCGCGGCGAGGCGCATATGTGGTCGCCCGACGCGGTCGCCACCTTGCAGCACGCCGTGCGCCAGGGCTCGTGGGAAACCTTCAAGGAGTATTCGGCGCAGATCGACAGCGAGACTGCCCGCGCGCAGACCATACGTGGCCTGTTCAAGATCAGGCTGGCGGAGGAGACCGGCCGCAAGAAGGTCGCGCTCGACGACGTCATGCCGGCGGCCGAGATCGTCAAGCGCTTCTCGACCGGGGCGATGTCGTTCGGCTCGATCTCCAGGGAAGCGCACACCACGCTGGCGCGCGCCATGAACCAGATCGGCGGCAAGTCGAACACCGGCGAGGGCGGCGAAGAGGCCGACCGCTATTTGCCGCTGCCCGGCGGCGGCAAGAACCCGGAGCGCTCGGCGATCAAGCAGGTCGCCTCGGGGCGGTTCGGCGTGACGGCCGAATATCTTGTCAATTCCGATGTCATGCAGATCAAGGTGGCGCAGGGCGCCAAGCCCGGCGAGGGAGGCCAGCTGCCCGGCCACAAGGTCGATGCGACCATCGCCAAGGTCCGGCATTCGACGCCGGGCGTCGGCCTGATCTCGCCGCCGCCGCATCACGACATCTATTCGATCGAGGATCTGGCGCAGCTGATCTATGATCTGAAGAACGTCAACCCGGCGGCCGACGTGTCGGTCAAGCTGGTGTCGGAAGTCGGCGTCGGCACGGTCGCGGCCGGCGTCGCCAAGGCGCGCGCCGACCACATCACCATTTCGGGCTATGATGGCGGCACCGGTGCCTCGCCGCTGACCTCGCTCAAGCATGCCGGCAGCCCGTGGGAAATGGGCCTGGCCGAGACCCACCAGACGCTGGTGCTGAACGGCTTGCGTTCGCGCGTCGCGCTGCAGGTCGACGGCGGCTTGCGCACCGGGCGTGACGTCATCATCGGCGCGCTGCTCGGCGCCGACGAGTTCGGCTTCTCGACCGCGCCGCTGATCGCGGCTGGCTGCATCATGATGCGCAAGTGCCACTTGAACACCTGTCCGGTTGGCGTCGCCACCCAGGACCCGGTGCTGCGCAAGCGCTTCAAGGGCACGCCCGAGCATGTCATCAACTTCTTCTTCTACGTGGCGGAAGAGGTGAGGGCGCTGCTGGCCGAGATGGGCTACACCCATATCGACCAGATTATCGGCGACAGCGATCTTCTGGAAAAGCGCGACGTGGTCCAGCACTGGAAGGCGCGCGGCCTCGACTTCTCGAAGATGTTCTACAAGCCCGATGCGCCGCACGAAGCGGTGCACTGGACCGAGCGGCAGAAGCACCCGATCGACGACGTGCTCGACCGCAAGCTGATTGAACTGGCCAAGCCCGCACTGGAGGCCAAGCAGCCGGTCAAGATCGAGGTGGACATCCGCAATGTCGACCGTTCGACCGGCGCGATGCTATCGGGTGAAGTCGCCAAGCGCTTCAAGCACAAGGGCCTGCGCGAAGACACGATCCAGGTGAAGCTGACCGGTACCGCCGGCCAGTCCTTCGGCGCCTTCCTGGCGCGCGGGGTCTCGTTCGAGCTTGTCGGCGCCGGCAATGACTATGTCGGCAAGGGCTTGTCGGGCGGGCGCATTGTCATCCGGCCGCCGGAAGAGGCGAGGATCGTGGCGGCCGACTCCATCATCGTCGGCAACACGGTGCTCTACGGCGCCACCGAGGGCGAAGCCTATTTCGCCGGTGTCGCCGGCGAACGCTTCGCGGTGCGCAATTCGGGCGTCGCGGCCGTCGTCGAAGGCGTCGGCGACCATGGCTGCGAATACATGACCGGCGGTGTCGTCGTCGTCATCGGCAAGACCGGCCGCAACTTCGCCGCCGGCATGTCGGGCGGCGTCGCCTACGTGCTGGACGAGGCCGGCGATTTCGCCGAGCGCTGCAACATGGCCATGGTCGAACTGGAGCCGGTGCCGGAAGAAGACGACCTGATGGAAAGGCTGCTGCATCATGGCGGCGATCTCGACCACAAGGGCCGCGTCGACGTGTCGGGCGACATGACCAGCCATGACGAGGAACGCCTCTACCAGCTGATCTCGAACCATGTGCACTATACGGGTTCGGTGCGCGGCCGCGAAATCCTCGACGACTGGACGACGTTCCGGCCGAAATTCCGCAAGATCATGCCGGTCGAATACCGCCGCGCGCTGATCGAGATGGAACGCATGCGCATGGGCGTCGCGGCCGAATAGATTTTAAGAGAATTGCCGGGGAGCCCAGGCTTCCCGGCCCCTTTCATCGACAGTTTGACCTCGGGCGCAAGGTTGCCATGGCTGCCTCAAGAGGTTAACGGGTGCGGCGAAAACCGCACCATCTGGACAGCAGGAACTGGACTATGGGCAAGGTAACAGGCTTTCTCGAAATCGACCGGCAGGTGCACAAGTACCAGCCGGCCTCCGACCGCATCCGGCACTTCCGCGAGTTCACGCTGCCGATGTCGGATAAGGAGGTCGAGAAACAGGCCGCGCGCTGCATGGACTGCGGCATTCCGTTCTGTCACGGGCCGACCGGTTGCCCGATCCACAACCAGATCCCGGACTGGAACGACCTCGTCTACAACAGGGACTGGGACAACGCGATCCGCAACCTGCACTCGACCAACAATTTCCCTGAGTTCACCGGCCGCATCTGTCCCGCCCCTTGCGAGGAAGCCTGCACGCTGAACCTCGAGGACATTCCGGTCGCCATCAAGACGGTGGAACAGGCGATCGCCGACAAGGCTTACGAGACCGGCCACATCAGGCCCTATCCGCCGGAGAAGAAGACCGGCAAGCGGGTCGCCATCATCGGCTCCGGCCCGGCCGGCATGGCAGCCGCACAGCAGCTCGGCCGCGCCGGCCATGACGTCCATGTCTATGAGCGCGAGAGCCGCCCGGGCGGGCTGATGCGTTACGGCATTCCCGACTTCAAGATCGAGAAGCACTATATCGACCGGCGCATCGAGCAGATGCAGGGCGAGGGCGTGACCTTCCATTGCGGCGTCAATGTCGGTGTCGACAAGCCCGTCGCCGAACTGCTCGCCGAACATGACGCGGTGCTCTATTGCGGCGGCTCGGAGACGCCGCGTGCGGCCAACATTCCGGGCGACGATCTCGGCGGCGTGCATGACGCCATGCCCTATCTGGTGCAGCAGAACCGCCGCGTCGGTGGCGAGCCGATCCAGTCCGTGGCATGGCCGTCGCACCCGATCATCGCCGGCGGGCAGCATGTCGTCGTCGTAGGCGGCGGTGATACCGCCTCCGACTGCGTCGGCACCGCCTTCCGCCAGGGCGCGGTGCGCGTCACCCAGCTCGACATCCGCCCGCAGCCGCCCGAGAAGGAAGACAAGCTCGCGGTGTGGCCCTACTGGGCGACCAAGATGCGCACCTCGTCCTCGCAGGCCGAGGGTGCGGAACGCGAATTCCAGGTGGCAACGCTCGAATTCATCGGCGAGGACGGCCAGCTGACCGGCGTCAAATGCTGTGAGGTCGACGAGAAGCGCAAGCCGATCGCCGGCACCGAATTCGTCATCCGCGCCGATCTCGCCTTCATCGCGATCGGCTTTGCCGGACCGGCGATGGTGGGCGTGGCGAAGGAACTCGAGGGTGAGATGAAAATCGTCACAGACAGCCGCCGCTCGCGGAATGTCGAGGCCAATGACCGCGACTACAGGACCAGCGTCGACCGGCTCTATGCGGCGGGCGACGTGCGCCGTGGCCAGTCGCTGGTCGTCTGGGCGATCCGCGAAGGCCGCCAGGCGGCGCGCTCGATCGACGAGGCGTTGATGGGGGCGAGCGTCCTGCCGCGCTGAGACCGCTTGATCTCGGAAGCTCCGAGTGATTAAGGGGTGATCGCCGTCGTCGTGTCGGTCGCCGCGGCTGTCGCCGGCGGCTCGGCTTTCGGCGGCCATGAGAAATCGTCGGCGCGGCCGGGCGCGGCCTCCGGCGCCTTGCCTTCGATCACCAGCCGCTCCCCGGGAAGAGCCGGATTGGCGTTTGCCGGCGGGGCGGCGCCGAGCAACTCGGTGCCGCCGTCGAGCGCCGGGTCGCTGAGCAGCATGGGTGCGGTGCGGTCGATGACAATGGGTGCCGCGGCCGGCGCCGGTGCCTCGACGGGCGCGCCCGCAGGTGCTGTCGCCGGGGCCACGCTGCCGGGTGTGGCCAGGCCTAGGATCTTCATCAGCGGCTTTTCGGTGTAGAAGGCGAGCTTGCGCTTGCCGGCCTTGGAGACGTTGATGCCGTCATCGGCGCGCAGCCGCACCGGCTGGCCGTTCATGTCGGGGCCGTTGGTGACGAAGGCGCCGTTCTCATCGACGAAGCCGTCCCAGACATCGACGAATTCGCCGCCATGGTTTTCGGCGGCCTGATGGTAGATGTCGTTGAAGGCCAGCATGTCGGAGGTCATCTTCGGCACCCGGAAGGCCGGCATGCCGACCCACAGGAAGGGCACCTTGGCGGTGGCGATGGCCTTGCCCAGTTCGTCGGTGCGGCGCTCATATTCCTTGGTCCAGTTCTCGGACCGGGGCTGCTCGCGCACGTCCCCCACCTTCATCTGCTGGCGGTCGTTGGAGCCCAGCATAACGACCACGGCGGTCGGTTTCTCGGTCTCGATCAGCGATTTGATCTGTTCGGGCCAGTTGTAGAAATCATCGCGCACGAAGCCGGATGAACCATTGGAGCGCGCGACGATCCTAACGGCTGGGTTGTCGGCAAAGGCTATGTCCAGGCCTTCGGCGAGGCCCGACGCCATGAAGTCGCCGACGACCAGGACGATGCGGGCGTCTGGCGCCTTTTCCGCTATCGGTGTTTGTGGCTCGACCGGCGCACGCGGAACCCTTGGTTTACGCGGCTTTGGTTTTGCCTTCTGGATGTCGAGCGGCGGCTCGACCCGCTCGCTGCGGCGCGGAAAGAGAAGGTCGCGCAACGACCATCCGCGATCTTGCTGCGGCTGCTCCTGCGCCATGGCCGGTACATGGAAGGCGCCGGCGGCGCCGATCGCCAGCAGGACGATCGCCAGAAAAAGGATCGGCGTGCGACGAGCAAGGATCGCGATACGCGCGGCCGAAACCAATCACTCCTCCATCCCCTTGCGCCTGGTTCCGCAAACCGGAGCCGGTTTTGCGGCCGGGCGCAAGTTCAAATTGCCATGGCGCCTGATATGCGCGCCCAAAATGCGCGCGGCGCTGTGGCCGGCTCTATTTTTGCCTGAGCCATTTGAGTACTTCCATGCTCGGGTAGCCGTCCTGGGTCAAGCCAACCTTTGCCTGATAGGCCATGATGGCGGTCTTTGAGCCGTCACCGATCTTGCCGTCGAACTTCCCGTCGTAAAGCCCGTGCTGCGAAAGCCGCTTCTGCAGCTCCTGCCGTTCCTCGAAGGTGAGCTTGGTGAAGGGCCGCTTCCAGTCCTGGACAAGGCCGTTGCCACCGGCGATTTCGTCGGCAAGAAGGCCAACGGCCAGGGCATATTTGTCGGCATTGTTGTAGGCCTTGATGACCGAGAAATTTCGGATCATCAGGAAAGCCGGCCCGCCACGGCCGTCCGGCACTTTCAGCGTCGCCTTGTCGGTGAGGTTCTTGAACGGCTTGCCGCTGGCCCTGGCGACGCCAAGCGCCTGCCATTGCGCCAGCGTCTTCGATCCGCCCGGCAGCTTGCCGGCCGGTATCGTGACTTCGTAGCCCCAGGTCTTGCCGGCCTGCCAGCCATTCTTCTTCAACAGATTGGCTGATGTCGCCAGCGCATCGGGGATGGAATTCCAGATGTCGCGCTTGCCGTTGCCATCCATGTCGACGGCATAGTGCTGGTAGCTGGTGGGGATGAACTGGGTCTGGCCCATGGCGCCGGCCCAGGAGCCCATCAGATGGCTTTCATCGATGTCGCCGGTCTGCAGGATTTTCAGGGCCGCGACCAGCTGGGTGCGGGCATATTTCGACCGCTTCGGGTCGCCATAACCCAAAGTCGCCAGCGACCGGATGACGTTGCGCATGATGTCGTCGCGCTTGAGGATCTCGCCATAGTTCGATTCCATCGACCAGATGGCCAGCAGAATGTAGCGATCGACGCCGAACCGCGCCTCGATCCTGTCCAGCCACGGCTTCCACTTCTTCGCCATCTGCTGCCCGACGGCGACAGACTGGTCGTGGACGCGATTATCGAAATAATCCCAGGCGGGCGCGGTGAATTCAGGCTGGGTGCGCGCCTTCTCCAGCACCACCGGATCGGGCTCTTTGATGTCCCTGAAAGCCTGGTCGTAGACAGCTCCGGAAACGCCACCGGCGACGGCAGTGGCGCGGAAGCTGGCGACCCATTGCCGGAAACCGGCATCGGCGAAAGCGGGTCCGGCAGGCATCAGCAGAGCGAGCGAGAGGCTGGCGGCCGTCATGACGCTGGTGAAACGTTTTGCGGCATTGCGAACGGACATGTTTTCCTCCTTCTCTGTCTCAGGAAAGACCATTCATCGCCGAACCGGGTTAGGAATTAGTTTACCATAGGTGCCGCTTGGAACGAAAAGACACCTCGATGCTTTAACCGGTGGAAGTTTCCCTCACCCGCCCCCACTAATCTTCAATTCCGGCGTGAAAATGTCGCGGGACAGGGATTGCGGAGCCGGCCAGCAAACGGATAATTGAAAGCATGAAGAGAGTTCGCAAGGCAGTTTTCCCGGTCGCCGGTCTCGGCACGCGGTTCCTCCCGGCCACCAAGGCCGTTCCCAAGGAAATGCTGACCGTCGTCGACCGGCCGGTCATCCAGTATGTGGTGGACGAGGCGCGCGAGGCGGGCATCGAGCATTTCATTTTCGTGACCGGCCGCAACAAGGCGGTCATCGAGGACCATTTCGATATCCAGTTCGAGCTCTATGACACGCTGGCCCAGCGCGGCAAGGACGAGCAGCTTGCCCGCCTGCAGCGCCTGCAGCCGGCGCCGGGGCAGACCAGTTTCACCCGCCAGCAGGTGCCGATGGGCCTCGGCCACGCCGTATGGTGCGCGCGCGAACTGGTCGGCGACGAGCCGTTCGCGCTGTTGTTGCCCGACATGATCATGCAGTCGGAAAAGAGCTGCATGAAGTCGATGGTCGAGCTTTACGAGGAAACCGGCAACAACATCATTGCCGTGCAGGAATGCGACCCGGCGGAGGCCCACAAATACGGCATTGTCGGCCGTGGCGAGGATACGCATCACGGCTTCCGCATCACCGAGATGGTGGAGAAGCCGAAGACCGGCACGGCGCCCTCCAACCTCTACATCAACGGCCGCTACATCCTGCAGCCCGAGATCTTCAAGATCCTCGAAGGCCAGGAAAAGGGCGCCGGCAACGAAATCCAGCTCACCGACGCGATGCTGAAGCTGGAGAAGCAGCAGGCTTTCTACGGCTACCACTATCAGGGCCGCACCTTCGACTGCGGTTCCCCGGAAGGTTTCGTCGAGGCCAATGTCGCCTTCGCGCTGTGGCGCAGCGACATGAAGGAGAACATGGCCGGCGTCATCCGCACGCTTCTCGACGAGATGACGCCATCGGAGCGGCGAGTCGCGGTATCTTAGCTGGATGGGTAATGCCAGCGCGAGCGGCTGACCGCCCCTCCTGCGCACGCGTGTTTCAGCGCTGCACTTTCAGGCCGAGGTAGATGCTGTTGGCAGTGTAGTCGCGGCCGGGCAGGTTGCTGGTCAGCTTTTCGGTTCTCACCCGGCTGGTGAGGCCGGCATAGCGGTTCAGCCACCAGGTCAGCCCGGTCTCTGCGCTCAAGATCCTGTCATGGCCGTCGATGCCGACATAGTCGCGCCAGTCGAGGCCCAGGGCCGCGTTCGCTGTAAGGTTGGCGCGGATCTGCCGTTCGGCCGTCAAGCGGCCGGAATAGAGGATATCGCCGCTTTCACCCGCCGTGGTGGTGGTCTCGACAGTGGTCTTGCCGGTCAGGCCGATCGTCGTTCCGCGCTCCGGCGACCATTTGAGATCGGCGTTGACGGTGGCGCCGGAAATCGCCTCCAGGCTCTTGTCGTCGATCGCTTCCCTCAGCCAGCCGGCCGAGAACTCGCCGGAGAGCTTCTCACCCATGTCGAGTTGCAGGCCGGCGCGAGCGCCAAGGCGGGTCGAGGAACGCTCGAAGCCTTCATTGTCGATGCGCTGATCGTAGGCCCGTCGGCCGACCTCGATTTCGGTGAACGGGGTGAGGGCCGGAGAGATTTCGTAGCCGGTGCGCAAGGTTGCCGTGTAGAGCGTGTTGTCCTGATCCTTCTGCGACAGCGTGGTGCCGTCCGAAAGCTCGGCGTCGCCGTAGAAGTCGTGCGAGACCGCGCCGGTCAACGTGTATTGCATCTTGCCGACCGCTTTTTCGACGCCAAGGCTGCCGTCGATCGTCTGCCGCAGCGGCTGGGTACTGACGCCGGCAATGGCGTTGGGCGAGGACGCCGTTTCCGGCACGGCTTCGTAGCCGAGCTTGGCGATGGCGCGCAGCTCGTTGTCGAGGTCGACATTGAGCTGGCCTTCGATGCGGCCCTGCGCATCGTGAACCCGGTAACCCGACACCGTATCGCGGAACAGGCCATAGCCGTCGATGGTGGCGGAGTTTTCGCGCCAGTCGGAGACGGCGGTAAAGCGCAACGCTGTCTCAGACAGCAGCGCCGAGGTGCCGGCACTGCTCGAATCGCCGTTTGTGGTGGCGGTCAACCCCTGTTCGATCGATGGCCGGATGACGAAGGAACCCCATTTGACGCCGGTGGGCGCGAAGGGGTCGTCCTCGGCTTTCTTGTTCTGGCCCTCGATGGCGGCGGTACGCTCGGCGCCAGGGTCGAGTTTTTGCCTATCGGCGCTGTCGACGGTGAGAGCACGGCGGTTAGCCGCTTCCTGGTCTGTCGTGGCGCTGTCGGTATCGTCGGTCGCGGCTTGAGTGGTGTCCGTGGTCGCGGTCGCCGCCTTCTTCTTCTTCGACTTGTCGGCCGTCTTGGTGCCCGTTTTGGTCCTGTCCTGATCCGCCGCGTTTTGGCCGGCGCTTGACGGACGGCGGCGAGGCTTGGGCGGCGTCGGATTGTCGGTGGCCGTGTCGTCGGTCGCCTGCGGCGGATCGAAAATGCTGCCGGTGGCGGCATCCGTGCCCGTGTCGTCGGGCACAGCGCCGGCGCTGGCCGGCAAATAGGTGCGCGGCGGCGCATCGTCCTGTGCGGTGTTGGCCGACTGTTGCTGGCCCTGGGTGGCAAGGGCGAGCTGCCTTGCCTTGCGCTGCTGGTCGGACAGGATCGCCGATTCGGAAACCTCGCCGCGCAGCTCCGTTTCCTGGGCGTGGAGAGGTGCCGGGCGAAGCAAGGCAAACATGCTGGTCGCCAGCAACAAGGTGCATACCGCCTTGCCCCGTCGTCCACTCGATTTTTCTGGCTGGGCCCCGGACATCGCCACCACTGCTTGCGCGGCGCTGTGCGCGCCATACTTACCGAACCGTAAATGGGGATGGTTAACGGAGGGTTGAGGCGGCGATCGTTCGTCCGGTCAAAGTGCCGCTGTCTGCGGGTCCTGTGACCTGTCCGAAGCCTCCGCCGCCCGGGCGCCAGCGCCATTTCTGTTGGACAGGCGGGCGGCAACGCGCTAATCGCATCATCCATGCATGGCAGACCCCTCGATAAGAAGCCCCTGGACAGGCAAGCGTCGATCGATTCGGCACTGAGAACGGTGGCGACCGAGCAGGCCGGAATCGCCGCCCTTGCCGAAGCGCTCGAGAACGGACTGGCCGCGCCTTTCGCGCAGGCCGTCGACATGATTTCGAAGATCGAAGGCCGGCTGATCGTCACCGGCGTCGGCAAAAGCGGCCATATCGGCTCGAAGATCGCGGCGACGCTGGCTTCGACCGGCACGCCGGCCTTCTTCGTCCATCCCGTCGAGGCCAATCATGGCGATCTCGGCATGATCGCCAGGGATGACGCCATCATCGCCATCTCATGGTCGGGCGAGAGCAAGGAGATGCTCGGCATCGTCGCCTATTCCAGGCGTTTTTCCATCCCGCTCATCGCCGTCACATCGGGCGAGACATCGGCGCTGGCGCGCGCGGCCGATGTGGTGCTGCTTTTGCCGCGCACCCCCGAGGCCTGCCCGCACGGGCTGGCGCCGACGACGTCGACGCTGCTGCAGCTGGTCATCGGCGATGCGCTGGCGATCGCTCTGCTCGAGGCGCGGGGTTTCACGCCGGACCATTTCCGCACCTTCCATCCCGGCGGCCAGCTCGGCGCCAATTTGACCATGGTCTCCGAGATCATGCGGGTCGGCGACCAGATGCCGCTGGCCGTGCTCGGCACCAAGATGCCGGAAGCGGTGATGACGCTGTCGCAGAAGAAGGTCGGCTGCGTCCTGATCGTCGACGCCAATGGCGAACTGGCCGGGATCATCACCGACGGCGATGTCGCGCGCAATTTGCACCGCAATCTGGCCGACGTCATCGTCGACGAGGTGATGACCCGCACGCCCAAGACGGTCGATCCGCAGACGCTTGCCGGCACGGCGATCGCGCTGCTCAACGAGCACAATATCGGCGCGCTGGTGGTGACCAGGAACAACATGCCGCTGGGCGTGGTGCATTTCCATGACCTGCTGCGCATCGGCGCCGCCTAGGCATGCCGATATTCAGGTGAGGCCGGTCTGCAAATGGCTGATAGCTGCGCTTCGCCGTTCTACTGCGTCGCAGTAGACTGGGCTCACCTACAAAAAGTACACTCCGCTCCGGCTCTCGTAAGCCACCTGGTTTGGTCGCTTCGCGCCCGTCTTCGAGTCCGGCTTGGCCTGACCTGAATCTGAGCATGCTTACCGAGGTGGGTGCGCTGTGAAAGTTCAGACGCGTTCCACTGTAAGCTCCAGGTCTGTATCCGCGGCACCCGTCACGCGTACCTGTGTACCGGCCGGCAGGTCAGGCCCGGAGACTCGCCACAGCGTGTCGCCGAGCTTGATGCGGCCGCGGCCGTCCTTGATCGGCTCGGCAAGCGTCGCCATGCGGCCGACCATCTGGGCGCCGCGCCGGTTGAGCAGCGGCTGGTCGGTTGGCTGGTCGCGCCCGCCCATGAGTTTCTTGCCGACGAAGGCTGAGACCAGCGAGAGCGCCAGGAAGGCAAGGACCTGGACCTGCCAGCTCCAGATCGCCGCATCCCAGATCAGCAGCGACACCGCGCCGATGATGAGCGCGGCGATGCCGATCCACAGCATGAAGAAGCCCGGCGCGATGACCTCTACGACCAGCAGCACGAAGCCCAGGACCATCCAGTTCCACGGGCCGAGTTCGGAAATGATGCGATCGAACATAAGAGTGACCTCCTACGAACTCAGTTGTCGCTCGGGCGCACGACCGGGGGGCGGGCGGCTTGGCGCTGTGCGCCGGTCGTGCCCTCGCTGCGGAAGACTTCCTTGGCGATCTCGCCGATGCCGCCGAGCGAGCCGATCAGCGACGACGCCTCGAAAGGCATCAGCACGATCTTGCTGTTGGTGGCGGTGCCGATCTTGCCCAGCGCCTCGGTGTATTTCTGCGCGACGAAGTAGTTCAGCGCCTGCACGTCGCCCTTGGAAATCGCTTCCGAAACCACCTGGGTGGCGCGGGCTTCGGCCTCAGCCGAGCGTTCGCGCGCCTCGGCGTCGCGGAAGGCGGCTTCCTTGCGGCCTTCGGCCTCGAGGATCTGCGACTGCTTGAGGCCTTCGGCGGCCAGGATCTGCGCACGCTTGTTACGCTCGGCGGTCATCTGGCGGCCCATCGATTCGATGAGGTTGGCCGGCGGGTTGATGTCCTTGATCTCGACGCGGGTGATCTTGATGCCCCACGGATGCGCCGCCTCGTCGACGACGCGCAGCAGGCGCTCGTTGATGGCGTCGCGGTTGGACAACAGCTCGTCGAGGTCCATCGAGCCCATGACGGTACGGATGTTGGTCATCGTCAGGTTGAGGATGGCGTTCTGCAGGCCGGCAACCTGGTAGGCGGCCTGTGCAGCATTGAGGATCTGGTAGAAGGCGATCCCGTCGACACCGACGATGGCGTTGTCGCGGGTGATGATTTCCTGGCTCGGCACGTCGAGCACCTGCTCCATCATGTTCATCTTGGCGCCAATGCGGTCGACGAACGGCGTGATGATGTTGAGGCCGGGGCTCAGTGTCCTGGTGTAACGGCCAAAACGTTCGACCGTATAGTTGTAGCCTTGGGGAACTGTCTTGATGCCTTTGAACAGCACCAGCACGACAAGCGCGACAAGAACAACGACCGCAATATCGAAACCACTGAAATCCATTTGGCTCTCCCTCAGAAGCGGGCCGCGAGAGCCATTCCCGCGCAGCCGACTTCGCCAAAGACTTAAGTGTGTTTCAGGAGCGTTACAATCAGGTGATGAAGGATTGTTTGTGGGTCTGCACTCACCGGTTGAAGGCAAACAGCTCCGCATCCATGTCGGCGAGTCCCTTGATCGAAGCCGAAACAATTTCGGAAGCGATGCGCGAGAAGGTGATGCCGTTGCCGCCGTAACCCATGACGGCATGGATGCGCGGATGGCGGGGGACGGCGCCGATATAGGGCAGGCCGGTGCTGGTTGTGCCGAAGGAGCCGGTCCAGGCGAATTCAGGCCTGACGTCGAGGTGCGGGAACAACTGGCCCAGCTTGTCGGCAATTCGGGCACTCTTGTCGGCGATCAGTTCGTCGCGCCGCGTCTCGTCGACAAAGTCCTCGTCCTCGCCGCCGCATATGACCCTGCCGTCGGCCGTCGAGCGCATATAGAGATACGGGTCTGACGCTTCCCAGATAAACGCCGGACCCGGCCAGAGTTTTCGCGGTTGCGGGCGCGTCGCGATCGCCCAGGTCGAGATGATCCGGTGGGCCGCCGCCGGCACGATGTCGACCAGTTCGTAGCCGGTGGCCAGAACGACATGCCGTGCCGTGATGCTGGGACCGTCTTTCGTGGCCACGATCACCTCGTCGGCACTGTCTTCGATCACCGTCGCCTCGACGGGAGCGAGGAAGCGGGCCTTGCGCTCCAGCGCCTTGAGCAGCAAGCCGGCCGTCAGCTTGCGCGGGTCGAGCGCGATGTTGCCGTGGCTGAGGATGGCGCCGCCGCGGTTGATGCCGAATGTCTCCGCCAGCGGCTGCGGCGTCAGATAGGTTGCGGCAATGCCCGCCTGCCGCCGCGCTTCGGCTTCCTCGCGCAGCTCCGACGGGCCGAGCACCGTGCCGGCCAGATAGAGCGACTGGGTGCGGCGCAGGCGACAATCGATTGCGAGATCCTCGATACGGCCAGCGAGGTTGGAAACGGCGAGGCGCGAGCGGCGCCAGGCCTGCTGTGCCTTGGCCTTGCCGATCATCTTCGAGAGCGTTGAAAGCGGCTGATCGATTTCAAACTGGACCAGTGCCGTGGTCGCAGCGGTCGAGCCTTTCAGCGGCCCGCGCCGGTCGATGCAGATCACCTGATGCCCGTCCGCCGTCAGCGCCTCGGCCATCATGGCGCCGCTGATGCCCATACCGATGATCAGGACATCGGCCTTGACGTCGCGGGTCAGCGCCGACGCCGGCACGGCAGGCGCCCGATAGGCGGACCAGACGGGCCGGCCGGTTCTGAGGTCGAGTTTGCGGGGCATCGAATTCTCCGAAGGTGCGCCTCAACGCCCCGCAGTGGCCCTTGTTCCGGTTAGAGCGGCGAGCCGCTCTAACTCTCTGGTTGACGAAATTCCCAAGGGAAAGCGCTATGCGCTTTTCCCGCAAAACCGTTTCACATTTTTCCTGGAATTTCTCCTAGACCCAGCCGGACAGTTCGCGCCGCACCATCGCCTCGATCACCGCCATGCCCTCGGCGCTGTCGTTGAGGCAAGGGATGTGAGCGAAGTTCTTGCCGCCGGCGTGATGGAAAGTCTCGGCGACTTCCCGGCCGATCTCATCCAGCGTCTCGATGCAGTCGACGGAAAAGCCGGGATTGACGATGGCGATGGATTTGACGCCGTCCTTGCCCAGTTTCTCCACCGTCTTGTCAGTGTAGGGCTGCAGCCATTCCTGGGCGCCGAAGCGGGACTGGAAGGTGGTGATCAGCTTCTTTTCGTCCCAGCCGAGCCTGTCGCGCAACAGCCGGGTCGTCTTGAGACAGTGGCAATGGTAGGGATCACCTTTTTCAAAATAGGGCCTTGGGATGCCGTGGTATGAGGCGATGACCACTTCCGGCTCGAAATCCAGCGTCGCGAGATTCTGCTCGATCGAACGCGCCAGCGCCTCGATATAGACCGGCTCGTCATAGTAAGGCGGCACGCTGCGGATGGCGGGGGCCGCGCGCATCTTCATCAAGGCGCGAAACAGCTGATCATTGGCGGTGGCCGTGGTCGTCGCGGAGTATTGCGGGTAGAGCGGGAACGAAAGAATGCGGTCGCAGCCCTGTGCGACCAGACTTTCGGCGACACTCGCGGTCGAAGGATTGCCGTAGCGCATCGCCCAGTCGACGACGACATTGGGCAGGTCGCGCAACGCCTCGGCCAGCTTTTCGCCCTGGGCGCGGGTGTAAGTGCGCAGCGGCGACTCGTTCCTTTCCTGGTTCCATATCCGGGCGTAGTTGGCGCCGGACTTCTTCGGCCGGGTGGTGAGCACCAGGCCATAGAGGATCGGATACCAGATCGCCCTGTTGAGTTCGATGACGCGCGGATCGGACAGGAATTCCCTGAGATAACGCCACATCGGCTTGAAGTCGGTGCCGTCAGGCGTGCCGAGATTGATCAGCATGACACCGACCTTGCCGGTCTTGACCGGCGGATGCCCGGCCGGCAGTGGGCCAAGGGCCTTCGCGGCTTTGGGATCGACAGCGATTGTGAGCGTCATAGGGGTTCTCCAGGAGGCGCGAACCTAATCATCCTGCGCGGGCTTTCAATGTCGCGTCTGGCCGCACCTTAACGCGTGTCCAGCTGAAAACAGAACACCCGCCCGGTTTCCCAGGCGGGTGTTGAATGGCAAAAGGCGAAGTGACGTTACTTCGCCGGGATGGTCAGCGTCGCGCCGGGCATCAGCCGGTGCGGCCTTTGACCCTTGTTGGCCTCGTAGATGAGTTTCCACTTGGTGGCGTCGCCATAGGCTTTCTTGGCCAGATCCCAATAGGTGTCGCCGGTAACGATGACATGGCTGCCTGTTGCCGGTGCGGCTTCAGCGGGCTTTGCCGGTTCTGCCGGCTTGGCGGGTTCCGCCGGCGCCGGTGCTGCCGGTGCAGGGGTGGCCTCGGCGGGCTTTGCCGGCTCGGCTGGTGCGGGTGCTGGAGCCGCGGGAGCCGGCGCGGCCGGTGGCGCAGGTGCATTCTCCGTCGATATGGCAGGCGGCGTGTTGGCGATATTGCCCGAATTGGCGGGCAGTTCGGGCATTGCCGGTGCCGCTTCGGCGGGCTTTGCGGCCTCGGCGGGCTTGGCAGGTTCTGCTGGCGCGGGGGCAGGCTTTGCCGGCTCTGCAGGCTTGGCCGGTTCCGCTGCCGGGGCCGCCGCGACGGTCGCGGCGATCTCGGTGATGCGGCCGTCGAGCTTGGGCGTGTAGGGCCGGTGGGCGCCGAGATAGTCGGCCACGACCTGTTCGAGACCGGGGCCGTAGTCGTAAGCATTCTTGGCCTTTTCGGCGAAGACCTTGTAGCCGTCGCCGCCCTGGCGCACGTAATTGTTGGTGGCGACGAGATAGTCCTTGTCGGGCTTGATCGGCGTCCAGGCGCCGTTCTCCATGACCTCGACGGATTTGACGCGGCCGGCATTGGGCGCGACCGATTTGTCGAAGGCGTATTTGAGGCCAGCCACCTGTGGGAAGCGGCCGGCGCCGTCCTCGATCTGGCTGAGGCCGCTTTCGAGGCCGACGACCAGGTCCTTGCCCGAAATCTGGAAGGTCGCCAGCGTGTTCTGGAACGGCAGCACGGTCAGCACCTCACCCATGGTGACGGTGCCCTTGTCTATCGAGGCGCGCAGGCCGCCGCCATTGGAGATGACGATCTCGACGCCCTGTCCCTTGACGCGGTCGAGGATGGCGTCGGAGACAAGGTTGCCCATCGCGCATTCCTTGGCGCGGCAATTCTCGCGGCTGCCGTCGATGACGTCGGTGGTCTCTGCTACTTCCTTGTTCTTCAAAGCCTCGATCGGCGCGCCGAGTTCCTTGATACGGGCGAGCACGGCGGGATCGGGCGTGATCGACTTGTCGAGAAAGATCGGGTCGCCGCTCGCCGACTTGACGACGCCATTGTCGTCGAACACCACCTTGAACTCGCCGAGATATTTCGAATAGGAGGCCGCCTGCACCACCGGCACCTTGTAGCCGCCGGGGTTGTCGACCATCGTCGGGTAGGGGCCCGCCGCCTTCGGATCGGTGTTCGACAAGAGCGTATGGCTGTGGCCGCCGACAACCACGTCGATGCCCGGGATCTTGGCGATGATGTCGCGTTCCCTGTTGTAGCCGATATGGGTCACGGCGATGATCTTGTTGACGCCTTGCGCCTTCAGCTTCTCGACCTCGGCGGTAATCGATTTGACGTCGTCCGCGATTGCGATGTTGGGACCGGGCGAGGCGAGTTCGGGCGTGTCGTTGGTGACGGCGCCGACAATGCCGATCTTCTGCCCACCGACCTCCACGACGATCGACGGCTTGATCTTGCCGGCCGCGCCGGACTTGTCGTTGGGCACGACATTGGCACTGACGATCGGGAATTTTGCCTTGTCGAGGTAAGGCACCAGCGCGCTCTCGCCATCGTCGAATTCATGGTTGCCGAGCGTCACCGCGTCGGGTTTCATCTGATTGAGGAATTCCTCCTCCACGGTGCCCTTGTAGGTGGTGTAAAACAGCGATCCTTGGAAGCTGTCACCCGCATTGAGCAGCAGCACGTTCTGGCCTTCGAGCTTCTTGCGCTCCTGGGCGATCGCCGTGATCAACCGGCCGGCGCCGCCGATGCATTCGCCCTTGGTCTCCTCGTCGGCCGAACAGGTAGACTCATATTTGTTGTTGCCTTCGATGCGGCTGTGCCAGTCATTGAAATGCAGGATATTCAATGTGTAGTCGGCAAAGGATGCGCCGGCCGACAGGCCAAGCGTCGATGCGGACAGGGCGGCAATGGCGGCAAGCTTTTTCATCTTCGTCTCCCGGTGGGCTGATCGGAGGCGTTTAACGCCCTTGCTTGACTGGGGTATAACAGCCAGCGTTTTGACCATGTTCCCATCGCGTTCCGGCTGACGCAAGCGGAAATGCCGCCACTTTTTGCAGGCGCAAAAAAGGACGGCGGCCAATCGGCCGCCGTCCCCAATGTGTCCAGTGTTTGCCGGTTCAGGCGCGTCGCGTCAGCACGAAGTTCTGGCCGGACGAACTGGTGCAGTTCAACTGGCTGGTGGAGATCAGCAGGCAGTTGAAGCTGACCGGCGTCTGGCGGATCAGCGACGTCCCGTTGATCTCGACCGAAGTGGCGCCGGTCATCGTGTAGCTGCCATCGGCCAGCTTCTGGCCGGTGTCGGTGGCGACGGTCGTGAACTTGCCGCCGGTGAAGGTCGACAGGCCGGTGCCCTTGGCATCGATCCACGAGCCCTCGACGCCTTTCGGCGCGGCCGCCATCGGCGGTGCGTCGGGACCGCTTGTGGTACAGGCGGCAAGCATCATGGCAAAGGAACCCGCCACGCCGATCGAAAGAACTTTGCGCGCAATAGTCATCTGAAATCCTCTCCAACCGCATCGGCCCAAAAATCGGTTTCGATTTTGGCAGGCACGATGCGAACGTCCAAAGTGCTGGAACGGGCGTGCGTCCCGCAAGACGCGCGCTGCCCCAGGCCGCATCTCTTCAATCGCCCGATTTCCGGGCGATTGCAAGGCAATGGCGCATGGTGCGCAGGGTGCTATCGGACGAGGATGTTGCGGAATTGCCACGGATCGCTGCGGTCGAGGTCCTCCGGGAAGAGGCCCGGGCGTCGGTCGAGCGGCGTCCAGTCGGTGTAATGGCCTTCGACCGGTCCGAGATAGGGCGACTGGACTTCCAGGCAGCGCTTGTAGTCCATCTCGTCGGCTTCGACGATGCCGGCATCGGGATTTTCCAGTGCCCAGACCATGCCGGCCAGAACCGCCGAGGTGACCTGAAGGCCGGTGGCGTTCTGATAGGGCGCCAGCTTGCGCGCCTCGGCCAGCGACAGGTGCGAGCCATACCAGTAGGCGTTCTTGTCGTGGCCGTAGAGCAGGACACCGAGTTCGTCGACGCCGTCGACCAGTTCGTTCTCGTCGAGCACATGGTGCACCGGCTGAGGCTTGCCGGCGGCGCCGAACATCTCGTCCAGCGACAGGATCGCGTCATTGCAGGGATGGTAGGCGTAGTGGCAGGTCGGCCGGTACTGGACCTTGCCCTTCTTTGAGCGAACGGTGAAGAAATCGGCGATCGAGATCGAACTCGTTGTGCGTCACCAGCAGGCCGTATTGCGCGCCCGGCGTCGGGCACCACGAGCGCACGCGCGTGTTGGCGCCGGGCTGCTCCAGGTAGATCGCGGCCTTGGAGCCGTGCTTATGCTTCTTGGCGTTCTTCGGCATCCATTTCTCATGCGTGCCCCAGCCGAGCTCGGCGGGCTGCAGGCCTTCGGAAATGAAGCCCTCGACCGACCAGGTGTTCCAGAACACATCCATCGGCTTCGGCTTCTTGGTGCGCTGGGTGTCGCGCTCGGCGATATGGATACCCTTGACGCCGGCCTTCTTCATCAGCTTGGCCCAGCCCTCGCGGTCTTCCTGCGCCGGCTCCGAGAACTCGAGGCCAAGATCGGTGGCGAGGTTGACCAGCGCCTGCTTGACGAACCACGAGACCATGCCGGGATTGGCACCGCAGGTGGAGACGGCGGTAGCACCACCGGGCTTGTCCTGCTTCTCCTGGATCATCGCCTCGCGCAGCGCATAGTTCGTGCGGCTGGCATTGTCGGCCTTGGCGTCGAAATAGAAGCCGAGCCACGGCTCGACGACGGTGTCGATGTAGAGCACGCCGAGCTTGCGGCAGAGCCGCATCAGGTCCACCGAGCCGGTATCGACCGACAAATTGACGCAAAAGCCCTGGCCGCCGCCATTGGTCAAAAGCGGCGTCAAAAGTTTCTTGTAGTTCTTCTCGGTCACCGCTTCCTGGACGAAAGCGATGCCGCGCTCGTCGAGCAGCTTGCGGTCGGTGTCGCGTGGGTCGAGTACCGTCATGCGCGACTTGTCGAACTTGAAATGGCGTTCGATGAGCGGCAGCGTCCCCCGTCCGATCGAGCCGAAGCCGATCATCACAACAGGGCCGGTGATCTCACCGTAAACGGGCCAGTTTTCATTCGCCATTTTATCGAGCACTCCTCAAAAAACACTCCGGAACAGCCGCTTGGCCGCGGCGCGACAAACCATAGATCATTGTCACAATAAAGGGAAAAGCAGCGAAACGCCTGGGAACGCAGCTGTGGAAGTGCTCGGCGATGCCACCGGGAGGCGATGGCCTGCCCGATGGCGGATGTTGAGCCGGCGTCGTATCAGCGAGCGCCGCCGGACGCGTTGATGCGTTCGCCGGTAAGCCACGCTGCCTCGTCCGAGGCGAGGAAGGCCACGGTCGGGGCGATGTCGTCCGGCTTGCCGAAGCGCTGGCCGAGGGGGACGCCAGCGATCAGCATATTGCCGAAATCGGTGCCGACCATGCCTTCGGTCATTTCGGTATGGGTATAGCCAGGCGCCACGATGTTGACACGGATGTTGCGGGCTCCGAGTTCTCTCGACAGGCTGAGCGTCAGCGTATCGATCGCGGCTTTGCTGGCGGAATAGAGGCTGGTGTTCGGCACCGGGTTCCAGCTCGAGATCGTGCCGATGTTGACGATGCTGCCGCCGGTCTCGGGGAAGTGGCGCATGGCCGCCTTGGTGGTCAAGATCGTGCCCAGCACATTGGTGTCGAACAGCCGCCGATAATCCGCCTCACTGGTTTCCTCGAAAGTGCCGAAGCTGGCGGTCGCGGCGTTGTTGATCAGAATGCTTGGCTTGCCGAATGCGATCTCGGCGGCCTCGAACATCTTCTCGACTTCGGCGGCCTCGGCCACGTCACCCTGAACCGCGGTCGCCTTGCCGCCGGCGGCGACGATCTCCTTGACCGTGCGTTCTGCAGCCTCACGGCTGGAGGCGTAGTTGACGACGACGGCGGCGCCTTCCGCCGCCAGCCGTTTGGCGATGCCGGCACCGATGCCTCGCGCGGCACCGGTGACGATGGCGACCTTGTTGTTGAGCTTGCCCATTTTGGTTCTCCGAATGGATGGATGGATTTGACATCAAGCCAATTGGCTATTCCCAAACGGGTCAGGTAGAGTGAATTTCACCATATAACTAATTCCAGGGTGGAATAGATGGACAGGCTTATGGCGATGAACACCTTTATAAGGGTCATCGAAACCGGTTCGTTCTCGGCGGCCGCGCGGCATTTGCGCGTCGGGCAGCCAGCCGTCTCGAAGGCCATCGCGCAGCTCGAGGAACGGCTCGGCGTTCGCCTGCTGTCGCGCACCACCCGAGGTCTCTCGCCGACCGATGCCGGCGTCAGCTTCTATGAAGGCGCCAAGCGCGCGGTCGACGAGGCCGACGAAGCCGAGAACACGGCGCGTGGCACTGCGGCGGCGCTTACCGGGTTGCTGCGCATCGGTACGTCGGTGACCTTCGGCCGCCTGCATGTCGTGCCGAGGCTGAAAGCCTTCCTGGATGCTCACCCGAGGCTCGACGTCGAGGTGGCGATGGACGACAGGAACGTCGACCTCGTCGAGGAAGGGGTGGATGTCATGCTGCGCCTGGGTGAAAGCTTCGCTCCCGCTCATATCGGGCGCAAGATCGCCACCTGTCGTCGTCTCGTGGTGGCGGCACCTTCCTACCTGGCACGCGAGGGCGAACCCATCGCGCCGGATGAGCTGTCGCGGCACGAGGCGATCCTTTTCGTCCGGGCAGGCACTTCCAATCGCTGGACATTCCGGCGAGGCGCCGAAGAGGTTTCGCTTGCCGGCCAAGGGCGGCTGCGCGTGACTTCCGCCGAAGGGATACGTGAGGCAGTACTTGCCGGCATCGGCTTCACGGTCGGCTCCGAATGGATGTTCGACGCGGAACTGCGCAGCGGTGCGGTACGGCCGATCCTGGTGGACTGGGCGCTGCCGCCTGTTGAATTGTGGGCGCTGTTTCCAGCCGGACGCAAGGCCAGCGTCAGGGCAAGGACATTCGTCGAGTTCCTGGCCAGCAGCCTGTAGCGGCTTAGCGCGTCATCGTCTTCAGATGTTCGATCAGCCGGTCGCGGTCCGATGTCAGGCCCTTATAGTCGAGCTGATCGAGATCGAGCGCTTCGAGCTGGGCGGCAAAGGACAGTGCGAGCGTCGCCCGGTCCGGGTGCCGCGCCAGCACGGCGAGCGGGTCGAGATGGATGCGGATGGTGAACAGGATGTCGCGTGAGGACGGCAGCTTGCGCAGCGTCTGCCGCTCGACGCGGATGAAGGCGTGCGCCTCGACGTCACCGTCGGGGAAGCGTGTCGGCCGGTTGGTGGCGCGGTCGATGCGCTCGACATTGGACAGCGGATGGTAGAGCGCATTGTCGGCCTGGATCGACCAGTTGAAGCGCTCGACCGCCTGTCCCTGCAGGCCGTCGAACATGCGGTTGATCAGTTCGGCGGGACGCGTGCCCGGACCGAAACCGGGCACGGGCTCGTGGATTTGCTGCAGCGGCTTGCCGAATTTTTCGAGCAGCGACCAGGACGAAGGAAAGCACAGCGAGCCGGCGGCGAGCCGCCAGCCGCTGTCGTCGCGGCGCATCAGGATCAGGTCTTCCTGGACCAGCAGCGAGGCCGCGACCAGCGGCGCGTCGGCAAGATCCGAAGGCAGAGCAGGGTGGTTCGCGGCGCCCACCACCGCGATGCCCGCATCGGTGCGGCGATGGGTGCGCGGAAATCGCTCCGGCAAATACGCGCCGAGCAAGTCGAGCACTTCCCGCTGGGCATCCCGCGTGCCGTCCTCCTCGACGAAAACCCGGTCGGGGATTTGGGCATAAAGCCGGCGCTTCTCGGCGAGATAAGGCAGAAGATGGCCGTCGACCTCGATCCAGTTTGCCGGCTCAAGCGGCTTCAGCCCGATGTTGAACAGCTTCGACGAGCCGTCATAAGGGGTGTGGGTGGGCAGGGCCTCGACCAAACTCATGCTTCCTTGAGAGCGTCGAGACCGGTGGCGGTCATCCTGGCCAGGAATTCGGTGACCGCGTAATCCGCGGCGCCGGCCTTGGCGAAGGGGTCGGCAGCCAGCCTGGCATCGAGGATCTCGCGCGGGCATTGCGCGATAATGATGCCGCCGGTCCGCGGTTTCTTCGGCCCGGAAGCGACGAATATACCATCCGAATAGCAGCCCTTCAGCCATTCGATATGCGCCGCCTGCAAGCGGTCGATCTCGGTCAGGGGCACTTTGTAGTTCAGCGAAACGACGAACATGGCGTTATCCTGGTTCACACAAGCTTTGCGGGAATCAAGCCGCGCAGCGAATTGCCGACAAAGAGTGCCTTGGCCGACTTCAGATCGTCGTAGCTGTAGATTGCTTCTTCCGCCCGGCCTTCATCCAGAAGCTCGGCGCGCAATACGCCAGGCAGCAGGCCGCAATCGAGCCGGGGCGTTGCCAGCACGCCGTTGCCGAAATCGGCGAAGACATTGGTGATGGTGCCTTCGCAGATTTCGCCGCGCTCATTGACCAGGATCACCTCGTCGGCCTGGGTGACGAGATACTCGGAACGGGCATGGGTGTAGAGCTGGCGCCGGCTGGTCTTGTGGCGCAGCAGCGTATTGCCTGAGTCGAGCCGCGTCCGCGCCAGCCGCAGCACCCAGACCTTGTCGGCGGCGAGCGGTTCGTAGGGCTGTGCCGAGGCCGTCGCGTCGCCGTTGCGTGCCAAAGCGAGCCGCGTGCGCATGGCGGTTCGGGCGCCATCAAGGGCGTCGCTCAACACCTCGGCTATCCGTTGCGGATCGCAGGCGAAGCCGAGCTCCGCCGCCGAGCCATAGAGGCGTGCAAGGTGGCGATCGAAGCGCAGGAAGCCCGTCCCGGGCTGCCAGCGCATGGTTTCGATCAGCTCGAAATCGGCGGTGTCCCCGTCGCGAAGCGGGCTTTGAGCAGACACTCCTGATACTCCTCCTCGGGCGTCGAATCGAAGACGATGCCGCCGCCGACATTGTAGACGGCCTCGCCGCTGGCAAAGAGCGAGATGGTACGGATCGCCACGGAAAAGCGCATCGTGCCCCCCGGTGCGATCCAGCCGATGGCGCCGCAATAGACGTCGCGCGGCGTGCTCTCCAGATCGTGCAGGATCTCCATAGCGCGAATCTTCGGCGCGCCGGTGATCGAGCCGCAGGGAAACAGTGCTGCAAACACCTGGCGAATGGTGAGACCCGGCAGCAGCTTCGCCCTGACGTCGCTCACCATCTGGTGGACGGTCGGGAAGCTCTCGATGCGGAACAGTTCCGGCACTTCCAGCGTGCCGACCTCGCTGATCAGCGAGATATCGTTGCGCAGGAGGTCGACGATCATCCGGTTCTCGGCCTGGTTCTTCTCATCGTTGCGCAGGAAGGTCTTCTGCCGCTCGTCCTCGGTCTTGGTCGCGCCGCGCGGGGCCGTGCCTTTCATCGGATGCGTTTCGATCATCCCGGCCGCATTGATCTCGAAGAACAGTTCGGGCGAGCGCGACAGCACGATGGGATCGCCCAGCGTCACCAGCGCGCCGTACTTCACCGGCTGGCGTTCGGTCAGCGCATCGAAGGCGGCAAGCGGGTCGCCCGACCATTGCGCCTGCACCGGAAAGGTCAGGTTGCCCTGGTAGCAATCGCCTTGCCTGATGTGCTGGTGCAGCCGCGAGAAGCGTTTCTCATAGTCCTCGAATGACCAGGCCGCCCGCGCATCGAAGATCGGGCCGTTCGGGGCTGCTGCGTTGCGTGGCGGCACCGCTTCTTCGACCGGAGCATCGAAAGCACCGAGGCAGATCAGCGGCGCGCGACGCCCCTTGGGCAGCAACGGAACGAGTTTCGGCTCGAGCAGATAACCGGCCTCGTAGGAGAAATAGCCGGCCAGCCATTTGCCGGCGTCGTGCGCGGCCTGCGCTGCTTCCAGCGCCGCCTGGAAATCCCGGGCCTCATGCGCCACGATGATATCGGCCGGCCGGTCGAATACGAGCTGACGCGCGCTTTCGTCGTTGCGGAAAATGGCGGCGGGCAGGGACATGGGGACCAGGATCGATGAAGCCGTCGATCGCTCTATATGGGGGGGCGCTCGCGTGCAATCGAGGGAACGGCACCTTGCCCCTCAAAGCCGACCTCGTGGCGACCTTGCCTGCCAAAAAGAAATCAGCGGGGCCTGTGGCCCCGCCGGCTTGATGATCTGCCTTTGCCGCTCAGGTGTTGCTGGCGGTTCCGGCTGTCGGAAACTGCTTGGCGAATTCCTTCTCGTCGCCGGCGGCGAGCAGCTTGGCTTGGTCGATCCAGCGTTCGCGGGCGATGCGGCCGTCGAAGTTCATCACGTCCTCGATCCGCTTGATGTCGGCTGCGGTCCAGGCGGCGATCTGGGCGAAGGTGGTGACGCCCTGCGCCTTGAGCAGCTTCTCGTTGACCGGGCCGATCCCGATCAGCCGGCGCAGATTGTCGGGCTTGCCAGCCGCAGGCTTGGCTGCCGCCGGGGCGGCCTTCTTGGCGGCTGCCGGCTTGGGCGCGGCCGAACTCTTTGCTGCCGAAGCCGTGGAGGCAGCAGGTTTGCTCGCGGCGGGCTTGGCGGCCGCGGGCTTCGGTGCAGCCGACTTGGCGGCGGCAGCCTTCGCCGGCGCCGCCTTCGCGGCTGGTTTGGCAGGCGCAGCCTTGGCCGCCGCCGGAGCGGATTTGGCTGCCGCCGGCGTTGACATCAGGGCGGCCGGCGGCTGACTGGCGGCCTTTGCTCCACCCGTCTGCGCGTCGCGCAACTGGCGCTCGAGGTCGGCGCGGGTCTTGCCGCATGCATTGAGTTCGCCGGTCAGGCGATCGCTGTCGGCACGCAGCTTGTCGCGCTCGCCGCGGGTGCGGTCGAGGTCGCCGCGCAAACTGTCGAGCTCACCACGCAGGCGACCCCAGATGAACCAGCCAACCAAAACGCCTACAAGGAACGCCAGGACCACGTAGAAAAAAGTGCCCATTGTCTCTCTCCAGTCAGATCCGTCTGCCGTGGGTCATGACCTTCGGCGATGGACTACTCGGTGATGGTTCCGCGGGTTCGCAGAACAGCCGGCTTCGGTTCGAGCTGTCGGCGATCGGCTTCTCCAGCCCATGGCCAACGGCCGTTGTCGCGTTCGCCTGAGCGTCAGGACCGGCTGAGATTCTCCCTCGCCGATCCGCATAGGCTCCGGCTGAGCTTGCGGCGAAGGCTATCATAGAGCTTGTGGAAAGCTATGGGAAAAACTTCCGCCTAGAGTTCTTCAAGAACAAATATTTAGCGAAAGAACAGTGCCGTTCCAACATGCATTCCGGCTAAACTGTTCTTTGCAAGCGAGAGCGTCTCAGCCGTCGAGCATTTCCAGTTCATCGATCAGGCCGCTGATGACACCGAGCCCGATCTGCCAAAAGGCGGGATCGGTGGCGTCGAGGCCAAAGGGCGCCAGAAGCTGCGAATGATGCTTGGTGCCGCCGGCGCGCAGCATCTCGAAATACTTGTCCTGAAAACCGCGCTCGGCGTTCTGGTAGACGGCGTAGAGCGAGTTCACCAGGCAGTCGCCGAACGCATAGGCATAGACGTAGAACGGCGAATGAATGAAGTGCGGGATGTAGGTCCAGAACACCTCGTAACCCTCGCGCAGCTTGATCGCCGGGCCGAGGCTTTCGGCCTGCACTTCCAGCCAGAACTGGCCGAGCCTGTCGGATGTCAGTTCGCCGTTGCGGCGCTCGGCATGCACCTTGCGCTCGAATTCGTAGAAGGCGATCTGGCGCACCACCGTGTTGATCATGTCCTCGACCTTCTGGGCGAGCATGGCCTTGCGCTCGCGCCGGTCGGTGGTCTGCTCGAGCAGCGAGCGGAAGGTCAGCATCTCGCCGAAGACCGACGCCGTCTCCGCCAGCGTCAGCGGCGTCGAGGCCATCAGCGCGCCCTGGCCGGCGGCCAGCACCTGGTGCACGCCGTGGCCGAGTTCATGCGCCAGCGTCATCACGTCGCGCGGCTTGCCCATGTAGTTGAGCAGCACATAGGGATGGGCCGACGGCACGGTCGGATGGGCAAAGGCACCCGGCGACTTGCCCGGGCGCACCGGCGCGTCGATCCAGTTGCGGTCGAAGAAGGTGCGCGCGATCTCGGCCATCTCGGGCGAGAAGCGCTGATAGGCGGAGAGCACGGTGTTGCGTGCTTCGTCCCAGCCGATCACGGATTGCGGCGTCTCCGGCAGCGGCGCGTTGCGGTCCCAGTGGTTCATCACGTCCATGCCGAGCCAGCGCGCCTTCATCGCGTAGTAGCGATGCGACAGGCGCGGATAGGCCTCGCGCACCGCGGTGGCGAGGGCGTCGACCACGCCGCGCTCGACGCGGTTGGCGAGATGGCGGGAATCGGCAATGTCCTCGAAGCCGCGCCAGCGGTCGGAAATTTCCTTGTCCTTGGCCAGCGTGTTGGTGATCAGGGTGAAGGTGCGCAAATTCTTGCGGAAGGTCGCGGCCAGCGCCTCGGAGGCGCGGCGGCGCACCTCGCCATCGGCATCCTGCAGGCGATTGAGGGCTGGCTCCAGCGTCAGATCCTCGCCGTCGACGTCGAAGCGAAGGTCGGTCATCGTCTCGTCGAACAGGCGGTTCCAGGCGCCGCGCCCGGTGATCGACTTCTCGTGGAAAAGCTGCTCGACGCGGTCCTCGAGCTGGTAGGGTTTGTCCATTCTGAGGTCGAGCACCCAGGGCCGGTAGTGGCCGAAAGCGGGATCGCTGGTGAGCGCGCTTTCGATCGCGTCGTCGTCGATCAGGTTCAGTTCAAGCGCGAAGAACAGGAGATGCGCGCTGGCGTCGGTCATCTTCTCCTGGATGTCGCCATAGAGCTTGGCACGCTGCGGATCGGCGGTGTTGCCGGCATAGACGAGGCCGGCATAGGAGACGATGCGGCCGATCAGTTCCTCCAGCGCCTCGTAGGCGACCAGCGCCTCGCCCAGCTTGCCGGCGCCGCCGCGCCCGGCCTCGGCGGCGAGCGTGCCCTTCCAGCGGGTCTCGAAAGCGATCGCGTCGGCGGCTGCCCTGGCGATGTCACGCTTCAGTTCCGGGGCTTCCATGCCGGCATAGAGGTCGGCAAGGTTCCATTCCGGCAGATCGCCAAGCTCGGCCGCGCCCTGACCGGACGCCGGTGCCGCAAGCCGCCGACCAAACATCATGCGCATCGACAATACCTTCTGTGAAATATGAGGTCAGAATCAAGGGGATCAGGCAAGCCGGTCAAATCGTAAGGAATTCGTTCACCGGGTTTTTTGAAACCTTATTTAGAACCCTGTGCCAAGATGATCCATGGGGATTTCGGGCGCGGGCAGTTCAAGACAGTCATGACAGGTTCCATACTCATAGTCGATGACGATCCCGTGCAGCGCCGGCTGCTCGAGGCGGCGGTGACGCGGTTCGGCCACACGGCAATCGTCGTCGACGGCGGCGAGGCTGGCCTCGATGCGCTCGACGGGCCTGGCGCCCGCGACATCTGCGTGGTCATTCTCGACCTGGTCATGCCCGGTCTCGACGGCATCGGCGTGCTGAAAGCGATGCGCGAACGCGACATCACCGTCCCGGTCATCGTGCAGACCGCCCAGGGCGGCATCGACACCGTGGTGTCGGCGATGCGCCACGGCGCCTTCGATTTCGTCGTCAAGCCGGCGTCACCCGACAGGCTTCAGGCCTCGATCGCCAATGCACTGAAAGTCGAAGCGGTCGAGGGCGAGGTCAAGCGCACGTCGCGCAAGCGCGGCGGATTGCTGACGTTCAGGGACATGATCACCCACAGCCCGGCCATGGACAGGGTGATACGCCTCGGACAGAAAGCGGCCGGATCCAACATCCCGATCCTGATCGAAGGCGAATCCGGCGTCGGCAAGGAATTGGTGGCGCGCGCCATTCAGGGCAGCGGCGACCGCCGCTCGAAACCCTTCGTCACCGTCAATTGCGGCGCCATTCCCGACAATCTGGTCGAATCGATCCTGTTCGGCCACGAGAGGGGCTCCTTCACCGGTGCCACCGACAAGCACACCGGCAAGTTCGTCGAAGCGCATTCGGGCACGCTGTTCCTCGACGAGATCGGCGACCTGCCGCTCGACGTGCAGGTCAAGCTGTTGCGCGCCGTGCAGGAGGGCGAGGTCGATCCGGTCGGCGGCCGTTCGACCGTCAAGGTCGATATCAGGCTGATCTCGGCGACGCATCGCAACCTCCTGCAGCAGGTCAAGGACGGCAAGTTCCGCGAGGACCTGTTCTACCGGCTCAACGTCTACCCGATCTTCGTGCCGCCGCTGCGCGACCGCCGCGACGACATTCCGCATCTGGTCACGCATTTCATGGAAAAGGTGGCGCCCGCCGACCCGCGCCATCGCCTGCAAGGCATTTCGCCGGCAGCGCTTGCCGTGCTGGAGGCCTATGACTGGCCCGGCAACATAAGGCAGCTCGAAAACGCCGTCTTCCGCGCCTCGGTGCTGTGTGAAGGCGATGTGCTCGATGTCGATGATTTTCCGCAGATCCGCGCGCAGGTGGAAGGCACGGTCAATCTCGAAACGGACGACACGGCACCTCGCCTGTCATCGCCTCCGGAACTCCGCGATGAGGGGGACCTGGTCGGCGATGCCGCTCCAGCCGCCGAGCAGGATCGGCCGACCCTGCTTCAGCCCAGATTCGGCACGCTGCGGGCGCTCGACGAACGCGGCAATGTGCGGGCGCTGGCCGATGTCGAACTCGAGATGATCAAGCTCGCCATCGACCACTACAACGGTCAGATGAGTGAAGTCGCCCGCCGCCTCGGCATCGGACGCTCGACGCTGTACCGCAAGCTCAAGGAATATGGCATCGACCCGGAGACGGGTCGTGTCGACCGCCTCGCTTCCTAAGGTGCGTTGATATTCAGGTGAGGCCGGCCTGCAAACGGCGGCTTCCTGCGCTTCCCCGTTTTACTGCGTCGCAGTAGAACTGTGCTCACCTACGAAAAGTATGCTCCGCTCCGGTTCTCGGTATCAACCGTTTTCGGCTCGGCCTGACCTGAATCTCAACACAACTTGGGAGCGCTGGATCTCTTCCAAAAACCAGGTTCGCGTTTCCGGCACAAGGCCGGGACCAGCTTGCAATGGCAGGATTGGCCTCTATCGGGGTTTCGTCTGGAATATGGCATGCCTGTGGACAGCTCTGTTCACGCATTAACGCTAACGGTAACAGATCGTGTTCGGCCAAAGCCGGAATCCTGATCTAAACCAGCGGTTTACCAAGAAACCTTGTGAACAATTTTTGACGGGATATCGCCATGGTGTTACCGCATTTCGGCTTCAATAAGCGATGATTAACCATTAGGATCGATATTCGGATGTGAAAACGACACATCCGTTTGGGCAAATCCGGGGACAAACGGCAGCCTGCAAGGCCTTTTGATTTGAACAGAATCGAACGACTCAAAAACGGGCGTCATGATCACTTGAGCGTCTGGCCGAGATGGCTGGCAGCGGTGATTGTCGCTTTTGGTTTTGTTGCCGCGGCGGTCACCGGCGCCAGCGCCGAAACACGTACGCTGAAGCTTTATCACCTGCACACGCACGAAAAGGCCGAGATCGTCTACAAGCGCAACGGCCGCTACGTTCCCGAGGGCCTGCGCAAGATCAACATCATCCTGCGCGACTGGCGCCGCAATGAACCGACCAAGATGGATCCGCGCTTGCTGGACCTGGTCTGGGAGGCCTATCGCGAAAGCGGCGCCACCGACTATATCCAGGTTGTGTGCGGCTACCGTTCGCCGGCGACCAATTCGATGCTGCGCAGCCGCAGCCGCGGTGTCGCCGAGAAGAGCCAGCATATGCTCGGCAAGGCGATGGATTTCTATATTCCCGGCGTGCCGCTGAAGAAGCTGCGCAACATCGGCCTGAAGATGCAGGGCGGTGGCGTCGGTTACTACCCGACCTCCGGTTCGCCGTTCGTCCATATGGATGTCGGCAATGTTCGCCACTGGCCCGGCATCAGCCGCCAGGAACTGGTCAGCCTATTCCCCAACGGCAAGACGCTGCATGTGCCGAGCGACGGCCGTCCGCTTCCCGGCTATGAGCAGGCGATGGCCGCTTACAAGGCACGCAAGGGTGCTGGTACGCCCAATGTCGAGCTTGCGAGTGCTGGCGGCAGCGGCAAGAAATCCGGTGGCTTCCTTTCCGCTTTGTTCGGCGGTGGCGGCGACGACGAAGCCGACGACAGCGCCGATGTCGAGACCGCTTCGGCCGCCCCCGCGCCCAAGCCCAGAAACCTGAAGCCGGCCGCGACCGCCAAGAGCGGCAACCTGCCGGGCATCGCCATCGTGGCGCCCGAGAATGCGCAGCGCGCCAACGTTCCGCAGATTGCCGACGAGCAGGCGCCGGAACCGGAAAAGGATACGCCGGAAACGATCATCGCCGCGCTGCCGGCCAAGGAGATTCCGCTGCCCGATTTCGCGCCGCGGCCGAAGGCCGATGTCGGCGCGCAGCCTGAGAACGTTCCGTTCGCCATGGCGGACGCGACGGCTACCACCGAACAGGCCGTGGCGACCGCGCAGGCGCCGGCGAACATGCCGTTCGGCAAGGCTGACCCCGCAGCGCTCGCGGCGGCGGCTGCCGCCGATCCGGCGCAGGTTGCCGTCAACAATATCCCTGTGCCGACATGGCGTCCTGAACGCACGCTGCCGGCGGATCTCGCGCCGCCGCCCAGCAAGGATGTGCTGATGGCGCTGGCGGATACGGCCGAAAAGGGCAAGACCGCGACGGATGCGTTCTCGGTGCTACCCTCTGCGCGGCCCGAGCCGGCCAAGCCGGACGCCGTCAAGGCCGTGCTCGACGAGGCCAACGCCCAGGTCGGCAATGCCGACGAATACAAGCAGGTCGGCAATGCGGACGAATACAAGGTTGCGTCGCTCTCCGAAGAGCCGCGCTCGGCCTTCAACGATCCGTCTTACGTCGATGTCGCCTCGCCGCGCCAGGCCGTTGCCGCCCGTCCGGCCGGTTCCGATCCGGCCGCAGCGATCGGCGCCGGCGTGAAGACAACCCGCAAGGAAGCCAGGGCCACCGCTCGCGACCAGAAGCCGGGCCCCAGGGCCATGGTGGTCGCCGCGGCGCCCCAGGCCGCCCGCTGGGCGCTGACCAGCGGCGACAACGTCGCCACCGTTTCGAGCGCGACGACGGCGCCGGGCTATGCCTACAACATCGTGCATACGCCGCCGAGCGAGGTCTATACGGCCGGCTTCCAGACCGACGCCCAGGCGCCAGATCCCAGCCGCTTCACCGGCAACGCCGTCAAGTTCCTGTCGGTCGCCCGCTTCCAGACGAAGTAGCGGCTGGCCAGATAAAACAGAAGCCGCGCTGGGCAACCGGCGCGGCTTTTTGCTTTTCAGGTTGCGGCAGATGCGATGCCGTGATGTTGGGCATCACACGCGGCTGAACTTCTCGTGAGGCCGGAACGGCACCCTCATTTCCGGGTTAGTGTGTGTGCGTTCCAACCTGAGGATATTCATGAAGAAGATTCTACTGGCGTCAGTTCTGGCATTGGTTGCAGCATCTGCCGCGATCGCTCCATCGAAAGCCGAAACCGTGATCATCAAGAATGGCAAGCATCACTGCAGGACCAGGCTGGTCATTGGGTGCACCATCACAGGGTGACCGAGAAGGTCAGGGTCTGCCACTGATCCGGAACCGATAGGATCCGGGAGAATTGGCCCGGTCGGCGGGAGTCGGCCGGGCCTTTTCGTGCCAGCTGATGCAGCGCGTAGGTCCTGGTTGCGAGCCTTAGTCGATTTCCAGCGTGGCTGCCTCGCCTCTGGCCAGAAGCCGTGCGGCGTCACGCGCCGGCGGCAATCCGAAATGGCGCGCATATTCCCGGCTGAACTGGGATGCGCTTTCATAGCCGACGGCAAAGGCGACACGCGCGGCGCTGCCCGGTTCTGCTATCAGCAGATGACGCGCCTCCAGCAGCCGGACCTGCTTCTGGTACTGGATCGGGCTCATGGCCGTCGCCGCCTTGAAGTGGCGGTGGAACGAAGCGTTGCTCATATGGGCCAGCGCGGCCAGTTCCGTCACATCGATAGGCTCGTTGTAGTGCGATCGTATCCAGGCGGTGGCGCGGCGGATCTGCGACAGGCGGCCGTCAGCGCGCGCGAGCTGACGCAGCTTGGCGCCTTGCGGCCCCTGCAGCAAGCGAAACGCGATCTCGCGTTCGAGCATGGGCGCCAGCACCGGAATTTCGGACGGACGGTCGAGCAGCCGCAGCATGCGGCGCCAGGCATCGAGCAGTTCGTCATCCAGCCGGTTGGTCACGAAGCTGTCGCCGTCGACCGCCGGCTTGTGGTCGATAAGCAGGCTGGCGATCAGCTCGACATCGAGGGCGAAGGCGATGGCCATGTAAGGACGGGCGCTGCTCGCCTCGATCAGCTGGCTGGTGGCGGGCGTCTCCACCGCATAGACGAAATAGCTGCCGGCGCCGTAGCGAAGCGTGCGGTCGCCGATCAGCACAGTCTTCGCACCTTGCAGCACGAACAGCACCGTCGGTTGGCAAAGCTCCGGCAGCGGCGGGGTCGGAACCTCGCTGCGGCCGATCGTAACCCGCGGGATGGCCGTCTTTGTGCGCCGCCCATGCGCATGGCGGCCGGCGATCGCGATCAGTTCCTGCAGGGCGTCTTCCATGTCTTCAGCATTGCCGATCCATGCAGGCCGCGCAACCGGTTGAGAGGATTAGGCAAGAGGACGCGAGTATCCGGCGCGCCAAATCGGCCGGCGCACGTCATGTCTGGGTTTCAAAGAAGGAGATGTGGACATGACGACGAAAACGAATGCGCTGATCACCGGGGCCAACAAGGGCATCGGCCTCGAAACCGCCCGCCGGCTGGCGGCCATGGGGTTCAAGGTCTGGCTCGGCGCCCGCGATGCCGAGCGCGGGGAGGCTGCGGCAAGGGTGTTGCGCAATGAAGGGCTCGACGTCGAATGGCTCGCGCTCGACGTCGCCAGCGACGACAGCGTCGCGGCGGCGGCCAGAAACTTGACGGCGCAGGTCTCCAGCCTCGACGTGCTGGTCAACAATGCCGGCATTGCCCCAGGCTATGTCGACGCGCTCGGACCTGACGGCCGCTACGAACGGCCGCCAAGCCGCGAGGATGTCGCCGACATGCAGGCCACCTATGACGTCAACGTCTTCGGCCCGGTTCGCGTCACCCAGGCCTTCCTGCCGCTGCTCCTGGCTGCGCCGGCCGCCCGTATCGTCATGGTCAGCAGCTATCTCGGCTCGATCGCGCGCGCCGCCGGCAACATCCAGTCGCCCAATGTCATGGGCTACGGCAGCTCGAAGACCGCACTCAACGCCATCACCGTGGCGTTTGCCAGGGAGCTTTCGCCTCGCGGCATCATGGTCAACGCCGCCGCTCCCGGCTACACCGCGACGGACCTCAATGCGCACAGAGGCGGCCGTACGGTGCAGCAGGCCGCCGGGGTCATCGTGCATCTGGCGATGCAAGAGGCTGGCGGGCCGACCGGCGGCTATTTCGACGAGAACGGTCCGTTGCCCTGGTGAGTGAGGGCCAGGCTATTTCCTGAGCTGGCTGGCAGCGCGTGCGAGCGCTTCGATCTCGTCCCATTTGCCGGCCTTGACCATGTCGTCGGGCGCGACCCAGGAGCCGCCGACGCAGATGACGTTGGGCAGGCTGAGGTAGTCGGCGGCGTTCTTGCCGGTGATGCCGCCGGTCGGGCAGAATTTCACGTCGGCCAACGGCGAGGCGAAAGCCTTCAGCGAGGCGATGCCGCCGGACTGCTCGGCCGGGAAGAATTTCAGGAAGCGCAGACCCGCCTCGCGCGCGGCCATGATCTCGCCGGGCGTGATGGCGCCGGGCAGCAGCGGAACCTCGCTGTCGGCGGCGGCCGCCAGAAGCTCGCGCGTGATGCCGGGGCTGACGATGAAGCGCGAGCCGGCTCTGGCCGCCTCGTCGAACTGCCTGCTGTCCAGAATGGTGCCGGCGCCGACAATGGCTTCCTCGACCTCGGCCGCCACCCGCCGGATCGCTTCCAGCGCGTCGGCGGTCCTCAGCGTGATCTCGATCGCCGGCAGGCCGCCGCGTGCCAGGGCACGGGCCAGCGGCACGGCGTTGGCGACATCATCGATCTTCAGCACCGGGATGACCGGCTGGCCGTTGAGGAGCGACAGGAGTTTTTCGGTCATGCTGGGCATCTGCCTCTCCATAGCCAAGGGGTGATTTCAACCGATTAGCAGACGGGTGTTTGCCTGTCCACGAAACCGGTCGCGTCGCGATGTCACGCGCCGCCAGGCAGGTTACGGGCTCCATCCCGACAGGGCCATGACAGATACCGAAGTCCGTTTCGCCTTGAATCGGCTTTTACGAGCGTCTAGTTGCTCTGGCAATGACACCGTCCGACCCATCCCAGCCCGTCCGCGTCGCCGCGCTCTACCGGTTTGCCCGGCTCGACGCCTTCGAGACGCTGCGCGCGCCGCTCGCGGCCTTCTGCTGCGGACACGGCATCAAGGGCACGCTGCTCCTTGCGCATGAAGGCATCAACGGCACCGTCGCCGGCAGCGAAGAAGCGATCGCCGAGCTCATCGACTGCATCGAAGCCATCGACGGGTTGGCCGGCCTGGAGGTCAAGTTCAGCAGTGCCGCGGACATGCCGTTCCACCGCATGAAGGTGCGGCTGAAGCGCGAGATCGTTACCATGGGCGTCGAAGATATCGACCCGGTGGCGAGTGCCGGCACCTATGTCGCGCCCGCCGACTGGAACGCGCTGATTTCCGAGCCCGACACGATCGTCATCGACACGCGCAATGCCTACGAGGTTTCGATCGGCACGTTCAAGGGCGCGGTCGATCCGGCGACCGCGAGCTTTCGCGAGTTCCCGGCCTGGGTGGAAGCGCACCGGGAGGAGCTCGAGGGCCGCAAGGTGGCGATGTTCTGCACCGGCGGCATACGCTGCGAAAAGGCGACCGCCTATGTCAAGTCGCTCGGCTTCAAGGATGTGTTCCATCTCAAGGGCGGCATCCTCAAGTACCTCGAGGAGGTTCCGGCGGAGCAGAGCCTGTGGCAAGGCGAGTGCTTCGTCTTCGATGAACGAGTTTCGGTGTCGCACGGTCTCGCCGAGGGTGACGCGCAACTCTGCCGTGCCTGCCGCCATCCGCTGACGGCGAGTGAGTTGGCATCGCCCAGATATGCCGCAGGCATTTCTTGCCCGCATTGCTTCGACGCCCGCACCGACGAGGACCGTCAGCGCTACGCCGAGCGCCAGCGGCAGGTCGAGCTTGCACAGGCGCGGGGCAAGGGGCCGCATATCGGGTCCTGATCCGGGCGAGGGAGCCCGGCAAAGCGGCGGCCTGTCATTGCAATGTCAGGTTTCGGGACCTACGTCTTCGGCGTTCGAAACCTGCCCGTTCGGCCGGGCAAAAGCTGGAGGCACTGAATGTTCGATCCCAAGAAGCTTCTCGACGATCTGCTCGGCTCGCAAATTCCCGGCACCAGCGGCACCGTCCGCGACAAGGCGGGCCAGGCGGTGCAGATGGCCAAGGACAACCCGCTGGCCGCCGGTGCGCTGGCCGCCGTGCTGCTTGGAACAGGGGCCGGCCGCGAGGTGACCGGTGCCGCGGTGAAGCTGGGTGGATTGGCCGCGATCGGCGGCCTCGCCTACAAGGCCTACCAGAACTACAAGGCCGGCAACGCGCCGGAGCAGGCGCCCGCCGCCGGCGAACCGGAATTGCTGCCGCCGCCCAAGGACACCGCCTTCCATCCGTCGCAGGCGCCGCAGGGCGAGGATGAATTCACGCTGACCCTGGTGCGGGCGATGATCTCGGCGGCCAAGGCCGACGGCCACGTCGACGACGAGGAGCGCAAGAAGATCGCCGGCAAGCTCAGCCTTTCGGGGATCGACGCCGATGCCGAGAAATTCCTGATGGCGGAGCTGGAGCGGCCGCTCGACCTCGACACGCTGGTGGGGGAGGCCAAGACCGACGCGCAGAAGCTCGAACTCTACACGGCATCGCGTCTCACCATCGATCCCGACACGCGCGCCGAGCGCGGCTATCTCGACCTGCTTGCCGGCCGGCTTGGCCTGCCGGACGCGCTGGTCGACCATGTCGAGGCGACGGTTTCGGCGGCCAAGGTGCCCGCAACAAAGGCCGGGACTTCGCCCAATCCACGCAGGTAGGGTCAGATCGGGACAGGCCGTCTTTCCGCGTTAACCTTTCGTTAACTCAGGAAGCGCATGATTCTACACAGTCGGATCGGCTTTTCCTCCTCCCAAGCCCGGTTCAGATCAGGGCGGTCGCCAATGACCGCCCTTTTTGTCGGCCCATGCCGGGGCTTTCTCCGAAAACCGGACATGATTTTTCGAGGGCATGCTCGCGCAGGTCCGCTTGCCATCGCTGCCGTCATTTGCGATGCCTTCTGCCGAGCCAGATCCTGAAAATCAGTCGGGCACGCTCGGCGCTGCCGGAGGACATCAGCCATGACCGAAGAAAGAACCGCCATCGTCACCGGCGCCGGCACGGGCATCGGCAAGAGCGTCGCCACGGCGCTGCTCAAGGCCGGCTGGAACACGGTGTTCTGCGGCCGCCGCAAAGCGGTGCTGGATGCCGCGATCGTCGAGGCAGGCCGGACCGAGGCCAAGGCACTGGCGGTCGCCTGCGACATCAGCAAGGCCGGCGAGGTCGACGATCTGTTCGAAACGGTGGCGGAAGCCTTTGGCCGCGTCGACCTGCTCTTCAACAATGCCGGCATGGGTTACAAGTCGACGCCGATCGACGAGATCCCGGTCGAAGTGTGGAACGATATTGTCGGCGTCAATCTCACCGGTTCGTTCCTGTGCGCCCGTGCCGCCTTCGGTGCCATGCGCAAGCAGCGGCCGATGGGTGGGCGCATCATCAACAATGGTTCGGTGTCGGCCTATGCGCCACGCCCGGGCTCGGTGCCCTATACGGCGACCAAGCATGCCATCACCGGCCTGACCAAGACGCTGGCGCTCGACGGCCGGCCCTACGACATCGCCTGCGGCCAGATCGACATCGGCAATGCGCTGACCGACATGGCGCAGCCGATGACCGTCGGCGTGCCGCAGGCCAATGGCTCCATCGCCGCCGAAGCGGTGATGGATGTCGAGCACGTCGCCGATGCCGTCGTCCACATGGCCAGCCTGCCGCTCGAGGCGAACGTACTGTTCATGACCGTGATGGCAACCAAGATGCCGTTCGTCGGGCGTGGGTGAGCAGCGGACGCTGGCAGGGCCTCCGCCGCCGGCTCATTTGCCCGCCAGCGGCGCGCCGGGCTTGAAAAGCAGGATGGGCCTGATCTCGTAGACGGCGGTCGGATTGACGCGGCGAAGGTCGCGGGCGATGGCGATGGCCTCGTCCCGCGCGGCGCAGTCGACGACATAGAGGCCGAGCAATTGTTCCTTGGTCTCGGCGAAAGGACCGTCGATGACCACGCCGTCGCCCGGACCGCGCAAGGTGAAGGCATCCTGCGTCGCCCCCAGACGCGCAGACGGTCCAAGCGTGCCTTCCTCACGAAGCCTTGTGTTGATCTTCAGCAACTCGGCCATCAGTGCCGCATCTTCCTGCGGCGTCAGCGCCTTGATCGCGTCTTCCACGTGATAGGCAAGGATTGCATAAAACATACGAGGAACCTCACTTCGATCCTTATCCGAGGACCGTAGCCGTTCTCGAGATGCACGCCCAGTCTTGGCCGCTTGCCTGCGGACGGCTCATGACACCGCCATGGCAGCCGGCCACAAACCATCCCGACCCGCGCGGCAGACGCCAAGCCTCACTTGGCGAGGAACGCCCCGATCCGTTCCAGCGCGCGCAAGATGTTCTCCTCGGAGTTGGCGTAGGAGAGCCTGACATAGCCTTCGCCGAGAATGCCGAAATCGGGGCCGCCGATCAGCGCCACGCCGGCGTCGTCGAGCAGCGCGGAGGCGAGCTTCTTTGCCTTCCAGCCGGTCTTCGAGACATTGGGAAAGGCGTAGAACGCGCCCTTGGGCGTGATGCAGGAAATGTTGGGCAAGGCGTTCAGCCCCTCGACCACGACCTTCCTGCGGCGGTCGAAGGCGCGCATCATCGTGTCGACATCGTCCTGCGGGCCATCGATGGCCGCGATGCCGGCGAACTGGCTCGGCGCGTTGACGCAGGACCAGCAATTGACCGCCAGCTTGCGCACCTTGTCGTAGAGATGGGCACCCTTGTCGCCGTTCGGCCAGATCGACCAGCCCATGCGCCAGCCGGTCATCGCCCAGGTCTTGGACCAGCCATTGAGCACGATCAGCCGGTCGCGGATTTCGGGGAAGCCGAGCAGCGAGCAATGCGTCTCGCCGTCATAGGTCATGACGTCGTAGATCTCGTCGGAGAGGATGGCGACATCGGGGTGCTTCTCCAGCCCCTTGACCAGCTTCTCGATCTCGGCGCGCGGCGTGACGCCGCCGGTCGGGTTGGCCGGCGAGTTGAGGATCAAGAGCCTGGTCTTGGAGGTGATCAGCGCCAGCGTTTCCTCGGCTGAAAAGGCAAAGCCGTTTTCCTCGCGCATCGGCACGGGAATGGGGGCCGCACCGGTGAATTCGATCATCGAGCGGTAGATGGGAAAGCCGGGGTCGGGATAGAGGATCTCGGCGCCGGGTTCGCCGAACATCAGGATGGCGGCGAACATGGTCGGCTTGCCGCCCGGCAGGATCATCACCGTCTCGGGCGAGACCTCGACGCCGGTGGTGGTCAGCGTGCGCCGCACCACCGCCTCGCGCGTTGCCAGAAGCCCGTTGGCGGGCGTGTAGCCGTGGTGGCCGTCACGCAGCGCCTTGATCGCGGCCTCGACGATGTGCTGCGGCGTCTTGAAGTCAGGCTGGCCGATGCCGAGATTGACGATGTCGCGACCCTGTTGGGCCAGAGCAGTCGCCCTCGCGAGCACCGCGAAGGCATTTTCCTCGCCGAGACGGTCGAAGGCCGAAATCGTGTGGAGCATTTTTCCCGTCCGTGTGGTTCTTACTGTGGGGTTGCGTTTTTGTGAGCTTCGGCCCGCAAAAGTCAAACGGATTGGAGTCTTCGGTGTCGGAAAATCTCAAAGATTGGCAACCGCGCCCGCGACCCGAGCGCAAAGCGATCGACGGCCGCTATGTCAGGCTCGAACCGCTGAGCGCCTCAAAGCACGGTGACGGGCTCTATGAAGCGTCTTCCGTGTCCGATGTCGACGGCCGCTTCGCCTGGCTGCCCGACTATCCGCCGGAAACCCGCGCCGCCTTCCAGCCCTGGCTGGACAAGGTCGAGGCGAGCGAAGACCCGCTGTTCTTCGCCGTCATCGACAAGGCCAGCGGCAAGGTCGCCGGCCGCCAGACATTGATGCGCATCGATCCCGCCTACGGCGTCATCGAGATCGGCAACATCTATTGGGGGCCGCTGATCTCGCGCAAACCGGGCGCGACGGAAGCGCAGTTCCTGTTCATGAAATACATCTTCGACGAACTGGGTTACCGCCGCTACGAATGGAAGTGCAACAACCGCAACGAACCGTCGAAGCGGGCCGCGGAACGGTTCGGCTTCAAGTTCGAAGGCATTTTCCGCCAGCACCTCATCGTCAAGGGTGAAAACCGCGATACCGCATGGTATTCGATCATCGACAAGGAATGGCCGGCCCTGCGCAAAGCCTATGCAGCGTGGCTCGATCCGGCCAATTTCGACAGCGCCGGCCAGCAGAAGCGACGGCTCGAGGATTTTCGCGCGGATTTCGGCGCCTAGGAGTTTGCCATTGGCGCATTCCCACGACCATAGCGGCCATGATCACGGCGGTGCCGGCCATGTGCATGGCGCGACCGACAAGAAGCGCGTGCTGATCGCCGCCTGCCTGACGGCGGGCTTCATGGTGGCGGAAGCGCTTGGCGGTCTCTTCACCGGATCGCTGGCGCTGCTGGCCGATGCCGGCCACATGCTCGCCGACGCCATCGCACTCGGCCTTGCCTGGTATGCCTTCCATCTTGCCGGGCGGCCGGCGACCGGGCAGCTCACCTATGGCTTCGGCCGGGTCAAGACATTGGTCGCCTACACCAACGGCATCGCCATCTTCGCCATCGCGCTGTGGATCGTCTACGAGGCCTGGCAGCGCCTGCTCACACCGGCGCCGGTGCTGGGCGGACCGATGCTCGTGGTGGCGATCCTCGGCCTGCTGGTCAATATCAGCTCCTTCCTGGTGCTGCATGGCGGCGACCGCGAAAGCCTCAACATGCGCGGCGCCATCCTGCATGTGCTGGGCGACCTGCTCGGCTCGGCAGCGGCAATCGTGGCGGCCCTGGTCATCCTGGCGACCGGCTGGACGCCGATCGACCCGATCCTGTCGGTGCTGGTCTCGCTGCTGATCCTGTCGACGGCCTGGTCGCTGATGCGCGCCGCAGCCCATGTGCTGCTCGAAGGCGTGCCGCCAACCCTCGACCGGGATCTGATCGCCACGGACATCCAGAGCGCGGTCAAGGGCGTGCGCGAGGTGCATCATATGCATATCTGGTCGCTGGACGGGACAAGCACCATGGCGACGCTGCATGCCTGCCTCGACGAGGACCTCGATGCCCATCAGGCCGTCAGCGCCATCAAGAAGCGGCTTGCCAGCGAGCATGGCATCAGCCATGCCACCGTGGAACCGGAATTCGGCCAATGCGCCGACGAGGCCGACGACCACGATCATGAGCATGAGCACGATGCGGCCGCGCATCACAGCCACCATCACTAAGCCCGGTCGGTAACCGGCCCCGCCTCAGGAGTTCCACAGCTTTGAAAGCCAGCTTGACGAATGCCCGCTGCCCCGGTGCTGCATGATGGACCGCGACACCAGGAATGCCGCTATTGCCGCGCTGTGGATCATGCTGCTGTTCGGCATTGCCGCCTTCTACCTGCCAACCGTGATGCTGGCACTCGGCAGTCTCTCAACCGTGCTCGCCGGTATATTCGGCATCGTCTTCGTGCTGGCGTTTTTCCTCGTCTTCTGGCTGCGCGCGCGCAGCCAGCGCAAAAATCAGGACAAGTAAGGGAATTTTGACATGCGCATTCTGATCACTGGCGCCGCGGGCATGGTCGGCCGCAAGCTCATCGCCCGGCTGGCCAAGGACGGCACGCTGCGCGGCAAAAAGATCGCCGCGCTCGACCTGCACGATATCGTGCCGCCGCAGGCCCCGGCCATGGAGGGCGTCAGCATCAGCACCCATACCGGCGACCTTGCGGAAGCGGGCGCTGCCGAAAGCCTTGTCGCGTCGCGGCCGGATGTCATCTTCCATCTCGCCGGCATCGTGTCGGGCGAGGCGGAAGCGAATTTCGACCTCGGCTACCGCGTCAATCTCGACGGCACGCGGGCTTTGTTCGATGCGATTCGCCTGGCGGGTTTTGCGCCGCGCGTCGTCTTCACCTCGTCGATCGCGGTGTTCGGCGCGCCGTTCCCGGATATCATCCCCGATGACTTTCACCCGACGCCGCTGACCTCCTATGGCACGCAGAAGCAGATGAGCGAGGCGCTGCTTGCCGACTATTCCAGGCGCGGCTTCTTCGACGGCATCGGCATCCGCCTGCCGACCATCTGCGTGCGGCCCGGCAAGCCGAACAAGGCGGCCTCCGGCTTCTTCTCCGGCATCATCCGCGAGCCCTTAAGCGGGCAAGAGGCGATCCTGCCGGTGCCGCGCTCGGTTGTGCACACCCATGCCAGCCCGCGCTCCGCGGTGAACTTCCTGATCCATGCGGCGGAGATCGACAGTGCCGTGGTCGGGCCGCGCCGCAATCTGACGATGCCTGGCGTCGCCGTCACCGTCGGCGAGCAGATCGAGGCGCTGGAGCGTATTGCCGGGCCGAGAGTGGTAAAGCTGATCCGCGAGGTACCGGACGAGACGATCTGGGCGATCGTCAAGGGCTGGCCGACCCGCTTCGAGGCGAAGCGGTCACGGGAGCTCGGCTTCAGCGCCGAGAAGAGTTTTGACGAGATCATCCGCGCCCACATCGAGGATGAGCTGGGCGGCCAGATTCCTGGGTAGGAGTTGCCATCCCATTTCGATGGGATGGGGAAGGGCCTAGACGCTGCCGGTCAGGCTGGCCGACAGCAGCAACAATCCGAACAGGAAGACGAAGGCGGCGCCGCCGATCTCGACGATCGAGTGGATGCGGTTGCCCATGCGGCCGTCGCCGGCGAAATACACCGCCCAATTCTTGGCGGTCACGGCAAGCGTTGCCAGCGCCGAGACGGTGATGGCAGTGCCTAACGACATTGCCAGCACCGACAGCAGGCCGCCGATCCAGAGCCCGTTGAGCAGCGCGAAGCTCAGCACGATCAGTGCGCCGGAGCAGGGGCGGATGCCGACGGCCGCCACCGCCGACCAGGCGGTGCGCCAGTCGAAGCGATCGCCCGACAGCAGCGCTGGATCGGGCGCATGCGAGTGGCCGCAGGTTTCGCAGACCTCGCCCACCGCGTGATCGTGATGCGCATGGTCATGATGCGCGTGATCGTGCGCGCCATGGTCGTGATGGTGGTCATGCGCGGCGTGCTCGTGATGGCTGTGCGAATGGTCATGGTCATGGTCGTCATGCCCATGCAGTGCGTGCGAATGCGCATGCGCCGAATGGCTGTGCGCGGCATGCGAATGACCCGCGTGAGAGTGCCCAGCGTGCGAGTGACCCCCATGCGAATGGCCGGCGTGCGCCGCCGAGAGACTGTAGGCGGGCGCCCTGCCGAACAGGCGCAGGATGGACGGGCCGAGCTTGCGCCACAGCAGCCAGGCGCCGAACAGAGTGACGAGAGCAAAGCTCATGATCTCCATGAACCAGGCCGCGTCGGTCATCGAGATGGTTGTGCCGCGCAGGACGAAATAGGCAAGCAGCATGACGGCGATCGCCGTCAGGCCCTGCAGCAGTGCCGAGACGAAGGACAACAGGATGCCGCGCTTGAGCGCCACTTCATTGGCCACCATATAGGAGGAGATCACCGCCTTGCCGTGGCCGGGACCGGCGGCATGGAAAATGCCATAGGCGAAGGACAGGCCGATGAGCACCCAGAGCTTGCTGTTGTCCTGGCGCATCGCCTTCATGGCTGTCGCCAGCGCGCGATAGAATTCCTGCTGGCGCAGGTTGATCCACATCAGGATGTGGGCGAACGGGCCGGTGGTGGGCGCCATGCCGTCATTCACGCCGATGCCGAGCGAAGACTGGGCGTGCGCGGCATTGGCGAAATGCATTGCGGCAAAGGCGAGGGCCAACAGGCCGAATGCCAAACGCAGGGACGGTTTCGTCACCGGCTTCATCCTTCTGGCTGACAGGTCAGTTCGAGCTTGGTGGCAAAGATCTTGCTCATGTCGGTGCCTGTCGGGTCGTTGAAGAAGGCATCCGTCAGGGTCTTCTGGTTTTCCTTGATGGCTTCATCCGGATCCGGACGGATCACCTTGCTGGTGCAATTCGACGGCAGGCCCGCAACGGTGATGTTGGAATCCTCGGTGAAGTCGATCGCCGTGTAGAAGGTCGGATCGTAGACGCCGATGTCGATTGTGCCGGTCAGCTTGATCGGCTCCTTGGGTTCCGACTCGAACAGGATGATCAGCTGGTCGTTGTCGAAATTGGCCATCAGATGTGGAGGCGGCACCATCGTCACGTCCTTGCCGTTCTGCGTGACGAGCTGGAAATAGTTGAATTCGGCCAGCGAGGCATGAACGGTGTCGGCGACCTCCTTCAGCTCCTTGTCGTCAAGCTTCAGGTCGGAGTTTTTGTCGAACTCCATCATCACCGTACTCGAAAACAGGTCGTCGAAGCGCCAGAGATGACGCAGCGCTTTCACACTTTGGTGATCCGGAGAGAGGATCACGTCCAGGCGTGCCTCGGCAAAGACGTGCGGATGCACGTAAGCCGGTCCCGTCGCGGCAAGGGTCGCCGCCAGGGCCGAAGCCGTTATGATTGCGTGCCGTTTGAGGTGCATTCCCGGTCGCGATTCCCTTGGCTTTGGAGAGGACCCGAAGGTTACCAGAAAGGGGGCGAAATTGGGACCGCCAGTGCGCGTCACCCAAAAGTGCGCAGCGGTTTTGGGATCATGACACGCACAAACTCAGTGCGTGTCACCCAAAAGTGCGCAGCGGTTTTGGGATCATGACACGCACAAACTCAGTGCGTGTCACCCAAAAGTGCGCAGCGTTTTGGGACCACGACACGCACACTACAGGAGCCCGGGGCAGGTCAAGCGACCTCACGCGTCCTGAACCACTGCACCAGGAAGTCGACGAAAACACGGACCTTGGCCGGCAGATAGCGGCGGTGCGGGTAGACGGCGAAGATGCCGCCGCCCGACAGGATGCGGTCGTCGAGCGCCGTCACCAGCTGGCCGCTCTTGAGATCGGGCGAGGCGATGAAATCCGGCAGGATGCAAAATCCGAGTCCCGACAGGGCCGCAGCCCGCGCCGCCATCGGGCTGTTGACCTCGATCGGGCCTGATACGGCGACGCTCAACTGATCGTTGTTGTCGCCCTTGAACGCCCAGTTGTTCAGCCCGCGGCCGTTGGTGTCGACGATGCAGGGCATGTGGCCGAGATCCTGCGGCCGCGTCGGCATGCCATGCTTGGCGATCAGTTCGGGCGAGGCGCAGAGTTTCACCGAAAACGGCGCCAGGCGTCTCGCGATCAGCGACGAATTCTCCAGGCGCGAGATGCGCACGGCGAGATCGAAGCCCTCCTCGACCAGGTCGACGAAGCGGTCGTCGAGCTGGATGTCGAGCACGATGTCGGGGTGCTGCTTGGCGAAGTCGATCAGCGACTGGCCGATCGGCGCATCGGCGAAGGTGCGCGGCGCCGACAGTTTGATCCTGCCGCGCACGTCGCCGGAGGATTCGCGCACGGCGTCCGCCAGGCTGTCGACCTCGCGTACGATCTCCGAGGCGCGCCGGTAATAGGTGTGGCCGGCCTCGGTCATCGAGAATTGGCGCGTCGTGCGGTTCAGCAGCAGCGCGCCGAGTTCGTCCTCCAACTCGCGCACATATTTCGACAGCAGCGCCTTGGAGCGGCCGATCTTGCGCGCCGCCGCCGAAAAGCCCTCGGCCTCGACGACGTCGATGAAGGCGCGCATGCGGGTCAGTGTGTCCATGGTTCAGGCCCCTTGTGCTGCGTCGAGAAGTTTTCGGCCGAGCCGTATCAGGGCAATGTCGCTCCCGGAAGGGCCTAACAGCGAAAGCCCGAACGGTGCGCCGGCGACCGAGCCGATGGGCAACGTGATCTGTGGAAAGCCGGAAAGCCCGGCGAGGCACAGAAGATGCAAGGCGCGCTCGCGATAGGCCTGGAACTCCTCCGGCGTCGAGTTCGACATAGGGCGCCGGGCCCGGCACCGTCGGCAGGACAAGGAAGCCGTCCTTGCCGAGCAGGGCGCTCAGCTCGCCACGAAAGGTCAGGCGGCGCACTTTTTCGGCCTGCGCCGTGCGGTCATCGACGGCGCGGCCGAAGCCGAAACGCTCCTCGACGCCGGGACCAAGGTCGCGCTCGCCGCTGGTGATCCATTCGCCATGCATGCCCCAGGCTTCCTTGGCCTGCAGCCGGCGAAAGCACCAGTAGAGTTCATCAGAGGAAGAGCTGAAGTGCTCGGTCGAGGTCGCCGGCGCACCGAAAACCGTGCCCACCAGCGCCTTCATTGCGGCATATCCGGCAAGTGCGGGGCGAGCGACCATCTCGTCCAGCCAGGTGAGCGATATCGGGCGGTCCAGCGAATGCTGGTGCGGGTCGCGGCCGAGCAGCAGCTTGCCGACGGTCTCATAGGTCTCGATGTCGTCGGCGAACCAGCCGAACGTGTCGAAGCTCGGCGCCAGCTTCATGGTGCCGTCGAGTGAAATGCGGCCATGTGTGGTGCGCAGCCCGATCAGGCCGCAAAAACTTGCCGGCGCGCGGATCGAGCCGCCGGTGTCGGAACCGGTCGCGATGTCGGCCAGCCTGCCCGCCACCGCCGATGCCGATCCGGACGACGAGCCGCCGGTGACGCGGTCGGGCGCCGCAGGGTTCACCGGAAACGGAAGATGCGCGTTCTGGCCGAACAGCGCGAAGGCCAGTTCGTCGGTCTGCGTCTTGCCGACGAAGCGGGCGCCGGCATCGAGAATCGCCTGCACGGCCGGCGCCGTGCGCGAGGCGGCATTGCTTTCGGCGAACTTCCTGGAATTGCCACAGCCGGTGCGGTAGCCGGCGACGTCGTAGATGTCCTTGACAGCCAGCCGCAGCCCCGCGAGCGGGCCGAGTTCGGCATGAGCCACTGGCACCTGGCGAAGATCGAGGAAGGCGTTGTAGGGGCCGTGCGTGCCTGTCATCGTTCGATATCCGGATACGGTTGCATGTACATTGTTCGATGCCAGAAATTTTACAACCTGCGATACGATTTTTATTGATTGTGAAATCCTTCGCCCCTATATCGCACTTGCCCAAAGTCGCACGTGCCTGTGGGTGTCCGCCGATCCTCGAATGGTGAGGGAAATCGGTAAGGTAACTGGAGCCAACCCCTCCAGTCGGTCTAGCGGCCAACCGCCAGCCCGAGGACACCTTGAAGCAACGACGGTGCGGGCCTTTCTGGTTCTCTGCCGGTTGTCCAAAGACCGGGGTTACTGAAGAGGCACACCTTCATTGCCGGCAGTGCGGAACGGGGTTCTCCCAATCCAAGCCAAGGCAGACAAAGCGGACCGAAGCCGGGCAAGGCCGAGGTTCATCGCCGCGAGACGGCGTTTCATGGTTCCGGGGTCTCCACCGGCTGGTTCCATGGATTTTCCGTCCCGCCTTTGTCCACCGCGTGTTCGCGAGGCCGACAGCCCGCGTCCGCACCCTTGTGCGCGCCGAAAGGCGTGTTTGGAGAAACCCGATGGCTACCCAGCGCATCCTCGATTTCCTCGCCACCCGACGTCCGTCCGGCCCTTGCCTCGTCGTCGACCTCGATGTCGTGCGCGACAATTTCCGCGCCTTCGAGAAGGCGCTGCCCGATTCCAAGATCTACTATGCGGTGAAAGCAAACCCGGCGCCGGAAATCCTGCGCCTCCTTGCTGCGATGGGCTCGTCCTTCGACACCGCTTCCGTTGCCGAAGTCGAGATGGCGATGGACGCGGGTGCGCCCGCGGACCGCATCTCCTTCGGCAACACCATCAAGAAGGAGCGTGACATCGCACGCGCCTACCAGCTCGGTATCAAGCTGTTCGCGGTCGATTGCGTCGAGGAGGTCGAGAAGATCGCCCGCGTCGCTCCCGGCGCGCGCGTGTTCTGCCGCGTGCTGACCGACGGCGAAGGTGCCGAATGGCCGCTGTCGCGCAAGTTCGGCTGCGTGCCGGCCATGGCCGTCGACGTGCTGCGTCATGCCAAGGGCCTCGGCCTCGACGCCTATGGCGTGTCGTTCCATGTCGGCTCGCAGCAGACCGACTTGACCGCCTGGGACCGTGCGCTGGCCGACGCCAAGAAGGTGTTCGCCACGCTCGCCGAGGAAGGCATCGTCTTGAAGATGGTCAACATGGGCGGCGGTTTCCCGACGCGCTATTTGCGCGACGTGCCGGCGGCCCAGGCCTATGGCCAGGCGATCTTCTCGGCGCTGCGCAAGCATTTCGGCAATGCCATTCCCGAAACCATCATCGAGCCGGGCCGCGGCATGGTCGGCAATGCCGGCGTCATCAAGTCGGAAGTCGTGCTGATCTCGAAGAAGGCCGACAATGACAATGTGCGCTGGGTGTTCCTCGACATCGGCAAGTTCGGCGGTCTGGCCGAGACGATGGACGAGGCGATCCGCTATCCCCTCGTCACTCGCCATGACGGCTCGGAGACCGCGCCTTGCGTGCTCGCCGGCCCGACCTGCGATTCGGCCGACGTGATGTACGAGAAGACGCCGTATCCGCTGCCTCTGTCGCTGACGATCGGCGACGAGGTGCTGATCGAAGGCACCGGCGCCTACACGACCACCTACTCGGCGGTCGCCTTCAACGGCTTCGAGCCTCTTCGATCCTACGTGATCTGACGGTTCGAAAGAACTGATCAGATCATCCCGGACGGGCGCTTGCCGCCCGCCCGGGCTCGCTTGTGGAACAGATCTCCGCTCGCCAGGGATTGCGGAAATGGAAATGTCAGTTGAAATCGTAGCTCATGCGCCGGCCTTCTCGATGGTCGCCGAAACCGTCGCCGACGTCGCGGCACGCGAAGCCTTGCTCGATCGTGCCATGGGGCCGATGCGGCGGAAAAAATCGTCGGAGAAGCTGCGGCGGGGCCGCCGGCCTTCGGAAGGCCTGGCTTTCGTCGCGCGCGATGCCTCAGGCGGCGTCGCCGGCACGGTGCGGCTGTGGGACGTCAGGCTGGGTGAGGGCGGCCCGGCAGCATTGCTGCTTGGCCCGCTCGCCGTCGATCCGTCGCTGAAGAATGCCGGCATTGGCTCGGCGCTGATGCGCCACGCCGTGGCCGAGGCGGCGCGTCTCGGCCACGCGGCGATCCTGCTGGTCGGCGATGCGCCCTACTACGGACGCTTCGGCTTCTCGGCCGACAAGACGGGCCGGCTGGCGATGCCAGGCCCCTATGAGCGGCATCGCCTGCTGGCGCTGGAACTGGTGGACGGCGCGCTCGACGGCGTGCACGGCACGCTGAAGGCTTGCGGCCGCAAGCTGAAGGCCCAGGCGCCGACACTGGCCGCATGAGGCATCGACCCCGCTATTCCTCAAACAAACGCCGCCTGAAAAGGCGGCGTTTTGATTCATTGACCCATCGGGTAATCGTGCGTGCTCAGCCGATCAACTGGCTGAGCGCCATGGCCACCGTCATGTCGCCTTCGACTTTGATCTTGCCGGTCATGAACGCCATGGTCGGGTTCAGGTCGCCAGCGATCAGCGATTCGAGATCGTCGAGCGAGAGCTTTATGGTGCAGTCGGTGGGGGCATCGGTGTTCGAGACGGTTGCGCCGTCGATGACGATGACGCCGTCGCCGCCGGTGTCGAACTTCACGGAACGATCAAACCCGCTGCTGGCCACGCGCGACTTGATCTTCTCGGCAATCTCCTGAACGCTCACGCTGTTCTCCCTGTCTGGTTGTACCTGTCGCGCAGGGCATTTCGGTCCGGCCGAAGCCCATGCGGCATCTCTGGCGATCACGGTCGCTGCCGCATATAGCTTCTGGTTGACGTTTACGTCAACGCAAATCCTGGAGACTGGTTCCTGTCGCCGCGTCAATAGCCTGTCGGGCACCAGTGGTCAGTGGGCCGGCGGCGCTTCCGCTTCGGCAGGCTTCGCGGTCCCGGCAGCCGCGGTGTCGGAATCCTGCCGACGGCGTAGCCAGTTGTCGCGGATCTCGTCCTTGCTCAGGAAATTGACCTGATCGATCAGAACCTCATGCACCAGGTTCGTGCCGACGCGGCTGTTGACGGTGTCGCGGATGGCGGCGCGAAAGGAATCGAGATCGATCGTCGCCTTCTTGGTGAAGTCGATCTGGGGATTGGCGTAGAGGTAGCTGTATACCTGGTCGGTGATGAGCGCTTCGGCCGGAATCGACAGTTTCTTTATCTGCTCCGGTTCGACGGTGTAGACGAGCTTGGCCAGGAAATAGCCGCCGATCTTGGAATCGCGGATCAGCGGCACCGAAATGACGTCGGTCTTGACGTAGTCCAGCCCGCCCAGCATCGGCTTGGGTTTCTCGCCGACGCCGCGTTCACCGGCTGCCTGGAACGAATAGAAGACGGCGCCGAGCGTGGCGGCGCAGACCCAGACCGCGATGGCGATGATCTTGATCATTCAGAGCCCGACATCATCGCGCTCTCGAGCCTGTTCCATCCCAATTCAATCGGGATGGGGCTCTATGTTTGAGCATGATCTTTTCCAAAAACCGGCATCCATTTTTCGGGATCATGCTCTAGCCTTTCATCCGGCCGAACTCGCCGGCGGAGTAGGTGCCGTCGGTTTCGGCGCGCTGGATGGCGCTGCGCAGCAGGCTGGCGACCTCGTTGACGGCGCTCAGATGCGCCAGGATCGCCGCCTCGTTCTTCGCCAGTTTCTGGCGCAGCCGGGTCAGGCCCTCGCGGTGCTGTTCGAGGAACTCGGCTTCGCTGCCGCCCTTCATGGCGCGGGTCAGCTCATAGAGATAGCGGCTCTTGCGGGCGTTCGACGCCTTGAGATCATAGCCGGTATCGCTGCGGATGCCGGCAGTCTCTTCCTCGACCACCTCCTCGATGCGGCCGATGATGGCGGCAAGGTTTCCGGGCCGCGCGAACGGTATCGGAGCCTCCGACGCGGTCGTGCGGGCCGGCAGGTTGGCAGTGAATTCGGAAGAATCGGCCATGGTGTTTCCCAGTCTAGATCTTGATGTCTGTTTTTATGGTTGTCTCGTCGCCGGTCATCGATCTGGCGGCCTTGCGCTGCAATTCCTGGACGAGCGAGGTGGACAGACGGGTCTGCTGATCGATCTCGGTCTTTTCCGGTCCGTTTGACACCGGGCCGATCGGCACCTTGCGCTTGCCGTCCATATAGTGGTCGGCAAGCAGCGACTTGGCGATGCCGATGCCGCCGCGCTCGGCCATGACGTCGGCGACGCGCTCGGCGAGCTGCGACTTCCACATGTCGCCGGCCAGACCCGTGCCATAGACGCCCTCTGTGTCCTTGGGCAGCATGTTCTGGATGAAGGTCTGCAAGACCATCGCCTCGAACTTCTTGAATTTTTTGGCCGGATCGGCTGTCGCCGCCGCCTTGTCGGCCGTGGCGCGCGACAGGATCGAGCCGGCATCGACAGACGAAGCGGTATCTAGCGAACCGGGGGTGTCGACCGAAAAGGCACCGGCAGCGGCGCCCGCGCGCTTGGTCAGCGCGGCGCGGGCAGCCTCGATATCCATCGGATCGGCAGCTCGGGCGACATCCATAACGATGTCGCTGGGTGGAGAAATCGCCAAGAAAGTCCGCCTTTTACCGGGTTTCCTTAGCCAGACCATGCCTCAACAAGCTTGTGGCAGGCTTGCGCGAGGGGGAGGAGGGCGGACTGTGGGGATTGAGCGGCTGCTTCGGGTTCTCGCCGACCTTGCCTGCGGCGGTAGGCGGATGGCCGGAGTGCCCTGCCAACGTCGAAAGTCGCTCCGCTGCCTCTACAGGTCTTGACGGGAATTGGCGTGCCTGTTTGAGAACGGGGGGCGAGACATTCGCTGCATGGGAGACGGGCAAGCGGTGGGCAAACAGTGAAGCGCGTTCTTCGAATGCTTGCCGCCGTGATTGTGGCGTCCGGCCTGGCCGGGTGCACCAGCATTTCCTACTACGCGCAGTCTGTGGAGGGCCACGTGCAGATCATGGCCGCGCGGAAAAATGTCGGAAGGCTTATCCGCGATCCCTCGACGCCCGAGGCATTGCGCGCAAAATTGACGTCGGCCAGCGCCATACGCCGCTTTGCCACGGAAGAACTGGCGCTGCCCGACAACAGCAGCTATCGCAGCTATGTCGACATCGGTCGGGCCGATGTGACCCTTGCCGTTTTTGCCGCGCCGCAATTCTCGCTTACGCCGATAACCTGGTGCTTTCCGGTCTTCGGTTGCGTTCCGTACCGGGGTTACTTTTCCCGGAAATCAGCGGCTGAAAGCGTCGCCGGACTGCAGCGGCAAGGACTGGACGTTTATGTGTCAGGCGTCACCGCCTACTCCACGCTGGGCTGGTTCAGCGACCCGCTGCTCAGCACCATGCTGCGTCAGGACGACACTTACATCGCCAGCCTTATCTTTCATGAGCTGGCGCATCAGAAGATCTATGTGAACAACGACTCCGCGTTCAACGAGGCTTTCGCGGTCGCCGTCGAAACCAGCGGTGTGAGGAGATGGCTCCGAGCTACCGGCAATCGCGCCGGATTGCGCCGCTACGAAGCCGATCGCAACCGCCGGGCGGATTTTCTCGGACTGATAGCGAAAACGCGCGATGAGTTGCGGCAGGTCTATGGAAGTCCCCGCGCCCCTGAGCAGATGGCGATTGCCAAGGCCGCCACGATCGACAGGCTGCGGATGCGCTATCGGCAGATGCGCGACAAAAGCTGGGCCGGATACCGGGGATACGATGCCTGGTTCGATGCCCCGATCAACAATGCAAAGCTCGCCGCGACTGCCGTCTACGGTGAACAGGTTCCAGCGTTCCTTCATCTGTTCGATTTGTGTTCCGGCGATTATCCAAGGTTCTACGCTGCTGTTCGCCGGATCGCGGATTTGCGCGAACCTTCCCGCGCCGAAGCGCTTAAGGCCGCGGATACCTGCAATTGACTTGGGCAAGCACGGACCTAGCAGCCTGGCGTCGCATTGCTCGTCAACAGTGATGATCCAATGTCTGCGTCGAGCGCGAAGCGCTCGCAGCGCTCGCCGTCGAACACATCGATGAAGCTCTCGATGTGCTTGAAGCCGAGCTTCGCCAATATCCGCAGCGACGCGAAATTGCGCGTTGCTGCCTCGGCCGTCACCTGTTCAAGCGCCAGGGTTTCAAAGGCGTAGCGCAGGACTTCGCGCGCCGCCTCGCTGCCCATTCCGTGCCCCCAATGCGCGCGCGCCAGCACAAATCCCAATGCGGCTGCCTTGGCGTCGGTTGTGCCGAAGGACAGGGTTATCGTCCCGATCGCGTCCGATACTCCCGCCTGGTCTATGGACCACTGGATCGCCCTACCGTCGGCGAACCGCTGACGCGAGCGGGCCAACCATCGCTCGCCCGCTCCTATGTCGCTGGGAATGTGATCACCGGCAAGGGAGGCGGATTCGACATCCGTCGCGCGCGCAAACCATGCCGGGATATCCCGTTCGCCGGGCGCCCGAAGCACGAGCCTTGGTGTCATGAGTTTGGGAAATCGGACTGCTTCCATGAGGGCATTTTCGACCCGAGGCGGCGCCAATGCAACGGCGCGGGCAGGCCGCGTCCGCCAGCTGGAAATGACGGCCCCGGTTGCGTCCGGAACCAGCCATTCAGCCGCGATCAGCAAGGTCGCGAATGCGAACCGTTCCTTATGGGACTTCGTAGAGTTCCAGCGGCAATCCATCTGGGTCGCTGAAGAAGGTAAACCGTTGATCTGTATATGGGTCGATGCGGATTGGCTCAACGGCGACGCCGGCGGCTTCCAGGCGCATGATCACGGGATCAAGATTGGCCACGGCAAATGCCAGATGCCTCAGGCCTGTCGCCTCTGGATAGGACGGCCTCGTCGCTGGGGCGGGGAAGGAGAACAATTCCAGCTGGACGGACCCGATCCGCAGATCGGCCTTCCATGACTGTCGCTCTTCCCGATAGACCTCCCGGATCAGATCGAGGCCGAGGAGTTCGACGTAGAACCATCGCGACCGGTCGTAGTCGGTGCAGATGAGCGCGACGTGGTGAATGGCGTTCAGCATGTTGTGAACTCTAGCGAAGCTTGGATTTGAGGCCAAGGTCACCAGCGGGCACGAAGCACTTTGTTATGTCGCCACTCAAAGATACAGTACGGCAGCTTCCAGGCTTGGCGGGGATCGGCGGACGGCGACCATGCGGCGCATTGCTGACCGGCAGATTTTGAGCCGTCAACTTTCCTGGCGCGCCGCGAAATTAGTAGCATTTCACGCTGGTTTCACGACACGTATGGAATACGGTCCAAGGGACGGGGAGAACCGGAATGAACGCTCATCGCGGCACGACTACCGCCGGGCTGGCCGTGTCGGGCGGTGTTCAAGGCATCGCCGGCATTGTCGATCCGCGTCAGGTGCAGTTTCGCAACTTTGGCAATGTTGCCGGCGCGGACGAAGCCAAGCTCTATCATGGCCTGGAGACGCCTTGGGCCACTCAGTGCCTGTTTGCCAAGCTGCTGCGCAGGATGAGTGCGGCATCCGCCGGAGGTGGCAATAAAACCAACGAGCGGATTCCGGCAGGATACACCTATCTTGCCCAGTTCGCCGCACACGACATTATCCGCAATTCCTCGCTCAGTCCCTTGTTGGCGGCCCACGAGGCAGAGCGCCGCAACGAACGCGAGGAGGCGCTCCTGCTCGACGTGCTTTACGGCGGCGGACCGTTCTCGGACCCTGGTTTGTATGTTGTGGCCAAGCCCGGTGAAGTTGTCAGGTCGCTCATGCGTACCGGGACAATGGCACCGCCGTCACCGAACGCCATGGCGATGCCCGCGGGCGCCTGTCCCTTTGCCATGCGCGACTTGCCACGCTTTCAGCAGGCCGATCTGAGCGATGGATTCGAAAGTGGTCGGACGGATGTCTTGGTCGCAGACCAGCGTAGCGACGACAACGCCAACATTGCGCAAATGACGGCGCTTTTCCTGCATCTGCACAATGCCGTGGCCGGTGCACTGAGCAGCAGCGGAATACCCAAAAAAGACGTCGAACTGCCGGCAGGTGCGTATCTTTTCGACCGGACACGCCGCGTCACGACGGCGATCTACCGGAATGTGCTGCAAAATGATTTGCTGCCGCGCCTTATCGCCAAGCCGATATGGGACCTCTACAACGCGAACGGGTTCAGACCACTGGTCGACATGCCGCAAGGTGTCCCGATTGAGTTTTCCCACGCGGCATACCGCTTGGGCCATTCCATGGTCAGGCTTTCCTATGTCTTCAATGACCAGCATCCGGAAGGCGAAGGGCTGGAAAACGTGTTGCTCAACCGCTCCTCATCACGCCCGCATAGATTCCCGGTCTCCGAACACTGGATCGCCGATTGGTCGCATTTCTTCCAGATCGCCGGCTCGACGCCGCAGTTCAGTCGGCGTATCGGACCAACGGTCAACGAAGTGCTGCTGAGTGCCTACAGCATGCCGATCCTGTGCGTCGGCCCGGATTTAAAGCCACTTGACCCCGCCACGGCGGGTCTGTTGAGCGAGGCAGACAGGGCTGCGCTACCCGATCCGAATGCGTCGGGACTTTTGTTCAGCGATTTGGTCCGAGGAACCATTGGTGGCCTGCTCAGGCTCGATGCCTTGATCGAACAATTGCCTCAGGCCGCTCTCGCTACCGCGCCGTTACTCGGCGATGCCGGGAAGCGTGACCAGGCTATTCGATCCTGGCTTCAAGGTTCGACCGTTGCCTTCACCGCGGCCGAGGCGACTGAGCTGGCAGAAAATCCGCCGTTGCTGTTCTGGCTGTTGTTGGAGGCCGCGATCGAACAGGACGGGCTGTGTTTCGGTACCATCGGATCGGTGATTGTAGGGGATGTCTTCATGGCAAGGTTAGCGGCCTCGCGCGCCATGATCGAAGACGACCCAATTACGCAAGACCTCGTCGCCAGACTGTTTCCCACCGGCATCCCGCGAACAATGGCCGACCTGATCCTTTTCGTCGCCAGCGCGCTCAATCTGGGCGACGCCTGGCCCCGGTTTATCACCCCGCCTACAACTCCTGGAGCTTAACCATGGCTGACCCCGTCGACAATCTGGACGCCTTTCCCGAACCGATCCAAACCCTTAACTTCGAGGCGACCGGCCGCAAGGTGGTGCAATGGGCACAGGATCCCAGCACGCGTCCGCGCGACTTGGCCGAGTTCAAGGCGCAACTCGATGGACTCGTCGTCGTGCCGGACCGCTACAAGGAAATCCAGATCGTTCAGGGATACGACCACGTCTTCTTCCTGCGGTTACCGCCCAACAATCAAGTGACGCAATCGCAAAAGAAGCTCCAGGCCGAACAAGGTGGCATGGCCGACTATGGCATTCCGGAATTCTATTTCGATGCCATTCTCGAAAAGGTGCCGTTCAACCGCGACAGTTTCTTCTACTCACGCATTGCGGACTACACCATTCGGGGCTGCCGATAGAACGGGCTCTGGCAAAGGCATATGGCTGACGACAATGCCGGCCCCGGCCAGCCCTTGGCGCAGTGCCTCGATGGCATCTGGACTGTAGATCGGAAAGCTGTCCATGAGCCATGTGCCGACGTTGCCCGGCTCCGGTGACTCATTTCCAAACCACGTCGTCTTCAGCTGCGCTAAAAATCGGTCGGCCTCTTCATGCGCCGCTTTCTCGTTGCCGAGCAAGGCGAGCGCCGCAGCCTTCCAGCCGCCGATGTACGACACACTATCGGCGGCGCGCTCGGCCGCTTCGACGCAACCGGCATAGTCGCCAAGCAGGAACCGCACGCCCGCCTGATAGCTCCATTGCAGGCGTGAAACGCCGAGTCCGGTCTGCAGCGCCAGAGTGGCAATACGCCGCGCGTTCTCGCGATCATCGCAATAGGCAAGCCCGAGAGACGCGGAGACCAAGGTCCAGGGGTCGTTGCCATTGAGTTCGCAGGCCAGAAGGAAGCTGATGGCTGCCTGCTGCGGGATGCCGTTCATGGCGTAGGACCACGCCAGATGCAGTTGGCTTCGGGAATCGATCGGATCGATCTGGGTCGCCTGCTTGGCAAACGTCAGCGCTTCGGCGTGGCGTTCGCGTCGCCGGCCGATGCCGGGGAAGATCAAATGCCGTGAATTGATGATGCCGGCCAACCCGGCGTAGGCGGCAGCGAACCGTGGTGACTCTGCGATGATTGATCTGAACAGAGCCTCGGCCCTCTCCTCTGACTCCGGGCGCCATTGAAAGATCAGCTCCTGCGCCCTCAGCCAGCGGTCGAACTGCTCCAGCGACAGGTCCGGGATGCTGGCGATCTGAACCAGCCGTTCGGACGACATGCTGACGCCCAGCGCGACGGCGATGCGGCGGATGAGCCTCTGCTGGGTCTGGTACCACTGGCTGTTTTCGATGACAAACTGCTCACTCCAGATGTAGCGCCCCGATGCAAGCTGCTTAAGCGTCATGCTGAGACGCAATGTCGGCCCGTCGATAAATCCGGTCGCCTCGATGCAATAGGCATTCTCGGTGAAGCGGGGGGGATGCCCTTCCCATTCCATTACCGCCCAGTCGCGGAATTGCACCAGGGACGCGACCAGTTCACTGCGGAAGATTTGCACGGCGTTCCGCGCGCGGACGGAACCGCTCACCAATTCGAACTCCCGCACGAACAGCAGCACGCCGGCGGCGGGCTCTTGCAGCCGTTGCGCCTGGGACCCGAACGCCTCGGCGGCGATTGCGGTCACCGCCCCCCTGTCCGTGGCCCCGATCGTACCAAGCTTGATGTCACTGACCAGTGCCTGCGTGGCGGCTGAAGGTTCGCTGTCGAACTCCGTTTCAAGCAGGTCCCAAAGCCCCTTATAGGCCCTCAAGGCCGTTGCTTGGTCGCCCATCCGAGCCGACGCTTCCATGACTGCGCGGCACCCGATCTCGTTGGTCGGATCGAGATTGAGCAGGGCTTGTCCGGCTCGCTTTAGCGCTGGCCAGTCTGCCGCAGCCTTCGCCATCGCTTCCAGACACGAGATAAATTCATCCTGAAGGCATTGCCGCTGGACGAGGACCCAATTCCGAAACGAGGGGTCGATGTCGTCCAGGCCATTGAGAAAGCTTTCGGCGACACGCTGCCTCTCCAGAAGGATGGGCGGAATCCTTCCAGCTTTCAGATCGTGCCTGATCTCACTCACATCCACTGTGACGAGCGACTGCTTCAGCGTCACGTTGAGCCGGTCTCCGAGGAAGACCCCTTCGACTTCAGCCAGGCAGGTCTTGAGATCGACTACGGTTTGCCTGAGCGAGGCCCTCGCTCGTGCCTCGTCCGATTCACTCCAGAGCAAACCGCAGATGCGCTCGCGGGTTTCAAAACCATGAGGGCTGAGTGCAAGATAGGCAAGGACGGCACGCGATTTGCGGTTTCTCACGGCGATGTCTCGCCCAGATTGGCTCAGCGCTACCTTGTCAAGCGTCGTGACACGGATCAGCGGCGCAGTCCTCGTTGGGGAGTTGTGCCCGATCATCGTTGTCCCGCAACTGCCTCCGTCTACATAAGATCGGCGCGGCCGCTCGGGCCGGCCTGGTCAATGAGGGAACGAAGCCGACGCGACTGGAACGGCGACGGAAGAGGTTGCAGCCCTGGGACGAAGACTTTGGCGACGGGAATGTCAAACATCGGCGTGGTCAGATCTGCTGCGTATATGCGGTATTGCTTTTTAAGCATTTCGCCAACCAAGGATACGAAATTCAAGCCCTTTTCGGCATTTTTGTGCATCAGCAGGCTACTGGACAGGTGGGAGATGAGGTCCGTGTCGATTGCGCCAGGGGTCTCGGGGCGCTCCTCCTGCCGGCTGTCGACCTCGTCGAGCCTCTCAACTCCCTGTTCTGCGCGTTTCATTGCCGCCACATCGAGAGCCAATTCCATCTGGCACATTTCCAGCAGCGCCGCCCTCAGGGCGTTGCCCGCGTCCAGCCTGCAAGCCAGCCCGACTACCAGACCGCGACCATCCGCGTCGAAGGATAGCGCCGCGATTACAGGCGCGGGAAACTCACCCGATATGTCGAGAAACTGGGTGCATCTGCCGAGCTTCTCCTGCCTTATCCGCGCAAGCAGATCGAGCACGCCCGCGCCGGCAAGCGCTTCCAGTCCGATCAACCGGCCGCCGCGCCTGCTGCGCCACCAGGCGGCAGCCGCATCTCGCTCGATTGCTTCCAGCAGCGCCGAGGTCAGGGCAGCCTCGTGGGTTATCCCTGCGGCGCATCCGCAACTGGTCACCCAGGCGCTCCGGTTGGCGCTGCGAATGAAAAGTGTCTCTGGCAAATAGCCCTGCCGACGGTCGTCCAGCCGGCGCACGGGCACCCATCGGTCACTTTCACCGAAACCGGACTGCACCCGGAAATCATCGAGGTGTTCAGCCAGCCGAACGTCCTGCCAACGGCCTACACCATCTATCATCGTGCGGTTCATCGTCCCGTGCGGCACTTGCCATTCGCTATGATATTCGATGCCCTCGCCGATGCAGGCCTCGAATGCGCGCCCCAGGGTGAGGCCGACACCACTGAAGCTGGCAGAAGCGGGTGAGGCCGAATCTCCCCAACTGCGGCGTACCTGCGCACCAAAGAAGTGCAGCCCCGGTGCGTAGCGGGCGTGCAAGCGGAACAGATTGCCAAAGTTTGCCGCAGCTGAGAGTAGTCCTTGGCGGTTATTTGTCGCTATCAAGCCGGGATCTGTATCACCAGAGTCAAGGTAGCCGAGCGCACCGAGCAACCCGCGTGCCATTGCAGCCTGTTCAGGCGCTAGATCTTGCGGCCGTGAACAAAATCGCGCTGCCAGTTCAAACGCGTTTGCGGCGGTCAATCCACAATCCTCGCTGTTGAAGAAACCCTTTCCCTATTGTCTGCCACTTTCGCCCTACGATCTTGATCGGGTCAACAAAACGTTGCGTGCGAGGCGACCCAAGCTCGGCAAAGACACGGAGCTAAAGATGGCCGTCATCTCACGCTGATTTCACGCTAGCTGGTCTAATGGTTGTTTCCGAGACGTCATCTCGACTGCCCCGGAGCTGAACGACCCGAACCGGACCCATCGAGACGATGGAAGATCGGCGCCAATTCATTTTCCTCCCGGGAGCGGCGCCGCGGGGCCATGACCGGATGGGGCCGGTCTGTGCCTCGCGGCCCACTGGGAAGGGCGAAGCGGCTTCTTCGACACAAGGCCATTCTGGGTTTCCTCCCGGGAGCGGCGCCGCGGGGCCATACCGGATGGGGCCGGTCTGTGCCTCGCGGCCCACTCGGAAGGGCGAATTGGCTTCTTCGACACAAGCCCATCCTCGGATCAAGAAATTCGACAACACAGGAGATCAAAAATGGCAGCGCATGGCACCCCGCCCCGTGGCATTGATGCGACACGATCGCCGTTGTTCGAAGGCCGCTTCGGTCGCATGTTCCGAAATCTGGCACCCGCAACGTTCGGGGCAAACGACCAGGACAACCGACGCAACCTCAAGGCGCTCGGCGCCGCCATGTCTGCTGACATTGACGAGCCGAAAGATGGGCTCGATGCCGAGGAAAGCGGGATTCCTGCCCTCTATACCTATTTTGGCCAGTTCGTTGATCACGACATCACATTCGATCCCGTCAGCACCTTGCGTAAATCGCTGGATCCCGATGGGCTCGTGGATTTCCGCACGCCGAGCTTTAATCTGGATAATGTCTATGGCCGGGGTCCAGCCGACCAGCCTTACATGTATACGAAGGAAGGCCGCTTCCGCCACGGCGATGCAATGACAGGGGCCGGTGGCCAGCCCGGCCACGATCTGCCGCGCTTCGCCGGACGAGCAATCATCGGCGACCCCCGCAACGATGAAAACAGTCTGGTGTCGCAGCTGCAAGGGCTGATGCTCAACGTGCACAACCGGATGGTCGATGACAATCCGGGCCTGGGTTTTGAAGCGGTCCAGCAGCTCGTCCGCTTCCACTACCAGTATGTTGTCGTGAATGACTTCCTCTCCAGGATCGTTTCGCAACCGATCCTAGACGCACTTAAGACGGACGGCCGCTTCGATCAAAAGCGATTGCGGTACTTTCACTGGCGCAACTTGCCGTTCATGCCAGTAGAGTTTTCGGTCGCCGCCTACAGACTTGGCCATTCGATGGTAAGGCCCGGTTATCGGCTGAACGACGACAAGCTGCTGCCGATCTTCCCACGCGCCGGCAAGCCGCATGAGGAGGCGCTTACCGGCTTCCAGACGATGAAGCCCGGTCGCGCTCTGGACTGGGGTCGATTTATCGACATTGACAAGCGCGCAGGTGGATCGGATCCCGAGACTGGAGATCCTGCCAATGTGCGTCGGCTGCAATTTGCCTACAGGATCGATACATCCCTCGTCGGTTTCCTGCACGATCTGCCGAAAGCCGTGGCGGGCGACCCGCCGGCCTCCCTCGGCGAGCGCAATCTCTTGAGGGGCTGGCTTCTCGGCCTGCCGTCCGGCCAGAGCGTCGCACGTGCCATGGCCATCGAGCCCCTGGCCGATGCGGACATCATAATCGGCAAGGCTGTGGATGCTCCCGAGGATGGTGATGTCGTAGGCCCGATCATCGATGCCGTCACAGCCAAGGGTGGCGACGGCAAGGCCTTCGCCGACAACTGCCCACTTTGGACCTATGTCCTTGCCGAAGCGGCAACAAACAAGACCAACATGGCTATCCCGATTACAGGAGGCGGCACACGTTCCACGCCGCAGCTTGGACCGGTGGGCGGCCATATTGTGGCTGAGGTGTTCCTAGGATTGCTGTTCGGCGACGGCATGTCCTACCTGTCGCTCGATCCTTTGTGGAAGCCTGTGAGCGGGGCAGGCTTCAGACTGAAGGATCTGGTCTCCTACGGGCTCGGCATGGGGCCGTCGCTTCACTACCGGTGAGACAGCGCTCGTTGCAAAATAGACCGCTGTGGCCGATCTCATGCGATCGGCCCTGCGTTCAGCGGCGATATCTGCTTTTGAAGGCCGGTAATAGCCGACCAAGTGACCGAGATGCGGCACAAAGCGGCCGTTCGCGTCGTTCAGGGCGTGCGTCCGCAACGGGCGGTGACCAAATTCCCGCAGCTATTCCTCGCTCCGCTTCTGCGCGATCAGGTCCAGCCGTTCGCGGTCGGAGCGTTCGCGCTCGTCGCGGTTGCGCACGTCCTTGTAGGCGCGCTCGACCATGTTGGTGCGGGCATTTGCCGTGGCGATGAGGCCGGCCTCCTGCCTGGCGCTTTCCAGGCTCGTCTCCTGGCGTACCACCGCCTGGGCGATGCGGCGGTGATAGAGATCGGGGAACAGGCCGGAGAGCGAATTGTCCTGGTCAAAATGGCCGATCAATTCCCTGGCCTCGGCTTCCGCCGCGTTAGCCGCGGCCAGGAAAGTGGCGTGTCGGGTCTCGTGGAGCGCCTTCAGCTGTTCCTGCACCTTGACCAGTTTCTTCAGGCGGTCCTTGCGCGTGCTCATCTCACCTCGCCAAAGTCAGGTCGACGAAGCCGTCGACGAACAGCGACAGCATGGTGCCGATGGCGAAATAGAAGATGATCATGCCGCCGGCGATGACGAAGGGCTGGGAGATGAAATAGATCGGGATCTGCGGCGTCAGCTTGTTGACGAAGCCGATCGTCAGATTGACCAGAATGGCATAGGCGACGAACGGGCTGCCGAGGCGGATGACCAGGAAGAAGGTGTCCGACACGGTGTCGGTGATGTCGACCAGGGCGGCCTGCGGGTTGAAGAAGACGTTGACCGGCGCGACCGTGTAGGACGCCACCAAAGCGCGGACGATTTCGTGGTCGAAGTCGAAGACGAACAGCATCAACAGCGCCGAGAACGAGATGATGGCGGCGAGCGCCGCCTGCGGTTCCGGTTCCTCGATCGCCGGCCCGCCCGAGCCGCCATAGCCGATCAGCATGGCGATGGCCGAGCCCATGAAGCGCAATGCCTCCATGTAAAGCCTGGTCATGGCGCCGATCAGCCCACCGACCAGCAGTTCCGATATGATCATCGGCACCAGGATCTGCGGGCGCGGATCGACGAAGGGAATGATGCGGTCCCACAGGAACGCGAGCAGGCCGCCGGTGGCGGCGACCGCCACGAACAGCCTGACCTGCACCGGCACGCGGGCGCTGGACAGGCCCGGCATCAGCATGAAGCAGGCGCCGATGCGGCAGAAGGCGAGGAACGCCGCGATGACGACGCTCTGCGAAAGAACGCTCACGATATGGTCCCGAGCACCCTGATCTCGACGCCCTTGGCGATTTCGACATGCGAGAGCACCGGCAGCGTGGTGAACAGCCGCTCGATGATCATGCGCACATAGGGGCGGGCGTCCGGCGCGGTGACGAGAACGAAGCGCTCGCCGGCCTCGAGGAATTTCTTGATCGCCTTGGTGGCGTCCTGGCCGAATTCCTCGAGCTGGCGCGGGTCGATGTCGAACTCGCGCACCTCGCCCTTGGCGTCGCGCTTGAGGCTTTGATGGAAGGCGAGATCCCAGCGGTTGCCGAGGCGCAGCACCTTGAGTACGCCGCCTTCCGAAAGATCGCCGCAGATCTGCTGGGCCATGCGGATGCGGACGTGCTCGACGATCTGCTCGGTGCGGCGCACATGCGGCGCGATCTCGGCGATGGCCTCGATGATCAGATGCAGATTGCGGATCGAGACGCGCTCGGCTAGCAACAGCTTCAGCACCGCCTGCAGGCCGGGATAGGAGATGTGCGTGGTGCAGATTTCGTCGGCGAGCTTGCGGTATTCCTGGTCCTGGCGTTCGAGCAGCGCCTTCATGTCCTTGTAGGACAGAAGCTGCGGCAGGTTGTTGCGGATGACTTCCGAGAGATGGGTGAGCAGCACGGACATGTTGTCGGCAAAAGTGTAGTTCTCGCGCTTCAAATCCTCGGCGAAGGTTTCCATGACGGAATAGGCGCGCATGCCGAAGGCCGGCTCGCGGATCTCTTCGCCGGGGATTTCGGGTACGTCGCGGCTGCCGAGCAGAACCATGATCTCGCCGACGCGCATCGAATATTCGGCGACCACCGTGCCGTGCACCTTGATCTGATAGCTCTTCGGCGGGATGGCGAAATCGTCGGCGACACGCACTTCCGGCACGACGAAGCCGTATTGCTGGGCGAATTTCTTGCGCATCTTGGCCATGCGGAAGACCAGCTCCTGATGCGAGACCAGAAGCCGGGTCGACAGCTGCTTGCCGATCAGCAGTTCGATCTCGGCGGTGGCGAGCGAGGCCTTGACCGAGTTCTTCTCTTCCTCGGCCTTGGTCGCCTTTTCCTGCGTCTTCAGCGCCTCGGCCTCGGCGAGGACGCGGTTGGCGCGCATCGGGATGATGTAGCCGAGGCCGGCCATGCCGCCGGCCAGCGCGAAGAAGGGGAACAGCGGCAGGCCGGGCATCAGGCCGAGCAGCACCAGCAGCGCCGCCGCCACGTAAAGCGCACGCGGATGGGCGCCGAGCTGGCCGAACACGGCCTGGTTGGTCGAGCCGCGGGTGCCGCCCTTGGAAACCAGCAGGCCGGCGGCGAGCGAAACGATCAGCGCCGGGATCTGGGTGACCAGACCGTCGCCGACCGACAGCTTGATGAACACGTCGGCGGCCTGGCCCATGCCCATGCCGTGCCTGATGTAGCCAATGGCGATGCCGCCGACGATGTTGATGGCGGTGATGATGAGGCCGGCGATGGCGTCGCCGCGCACGAATTTCGAGGCGCCGTCCATCGAGCCGAAGAAGGAGCTTTCTTCTTCCAGTTCGCGGCGGCGCAACTGCGCGGTCTTGTCGTCGATCATGCCGGCGGAAAGGTCGGCGTCGATCGACATCTGCTTGCCGGGGATGGCGTCGAGGGTGAAGCGGGCGCCGACTTCGGCGATACGCGTTGCGCCCTTGGTGATGACGATGAAGTTCACCACGATCAGGATCATGAAGACGATGAGGCCGATGACGAAGTCGCTGGCCATCACCAGCTTGGAGAAACCGGCGATGACATAGCCTGCGGCGTGCGTGCCCTCATTGCCATGCGACAGGATCATGCGCGTGGTGGCGATGTTGAGGGATAGCCGCAGCATCGTGGCGATGAGCAGCACGGTCGGGAACGAGGAGAAATCGAGCGGCCGCTGGATCCACAGCGCCACCATCAGGATCAGCACCGAAAGCGCGATCGAGAAGGCGAGGCCGATGTCGATGAGGAAGGCCGGGATCGGCAGGAACAGCACGGCCAGGATGATGACGATGCCGAGCGCGAAGAAGATGTCGCGGCCATTCTTGGCCACCGCGCCGGGCTGGATGCTTTCGCTGATCGCCATATAAGTCCTCGAACCATAGGCTGCCGCGCATGGGACAGCCCGGCGAGGGTAGTTGGCCAAGCTTGCGCGAGGGTGGGAGAGTGGCTAGATCGACGATCCCGCAAGAAGGAAGACCCATGCTTCTGATCATCGGCACGATCCGTTTGCCTGCCGGAAAGCTGGAGGAAGCAAGGCCGGTGATGGAGCGCATGATCTCGGGCAGCCGCGCCGAGGATGGCTGCCTGGAATATTCCTATGCGCGCGACGTGCTCGATGCGGGGCTGATCCGGGTCACCGAGGTGTGGCGCGACAGGGCCGCGCTCGATGCGCATTTCCGCTCGCCGCACATCGCCGAGTGGCGCGCGAGCTGGCCGGCGCTTGGTATCGGCGAGCGCAATCTCGTGCTGTATGAAGCCGGTGAGCCCATGGCGACCTGATCGACCGCTCTCGGCTGGACAGCAACCGGGGGCAATCAGGACTTGGCTGTGGCGGCTGTGGCGACGCCGACCAGCCAGCGCCTGACGGCGCGTTCTTCCGCTTCCGACAGCCCCTGCGTCAGCTCGCTCTCGATCGCCTGCACGCGCAGACGGCAGGCGTGCAGCAGTGCGCGACCGCTGTCGCTGAGATCGATGTGCTGGATGCGGCCATGCACGGCATGCGGCTTGCGCACCAGCGAGCCGGCCCGTTCGAGATTGGCGACGATGACGCTGAGCGTTTGCGGGGTGAGCAGCGCCAGCCGGGCCAGATCGGCATTGGAGAGGCCGGGATAGGCCGCAAGCATGGTCAGCGTGGCAAATTGCGGCTGCGTCACGCCGAGATCGCCCAGTGCCCTGTCCATCCTGAGCCGATGCGCGCCGGCGGCCTGGCGCAGGAGATAGCCGAGGTAGCCTTCCTCGCCGCGTTTGCCTTCGCCGGGGGCGGGTATCGATGCGTGCGGATTCGGCTTGCGCATAATGTAAGAGCTCTTATATGTTGTTCGTGCACTGATATTAGGGCATTACGGAGTCCCTGACGATGGGTCATCGGATCTTTCTTGCCGGCGCCTCCGGCGCCATCGGCCAGCGACTGATCCCGCAACTTCTGGCCGCCGGCCATCAGGTGACGGGCACGACGCGCAACGCGGACAAGGCCGCGATATTGCGCGCCCTCGGAGTCGGGCCGGTCGTCGTGGACGTCTTCGATGCCGAGGCGCTGTCGCGCGCGATGCTCGCCGCCCAGCCTGATATCGTCGTCCATCAACTGACCGACCTGCCGCCAGGGCTGGATCCGAGCCGGATGGGCGAGGCGGTCGTGCGCAATGCCCGCATCCGCGACGAAGGCACGCGCAATCTGGTCGCGGCCGCCGTCGCGTCCGGTGTCCGGCGCATGGTGGCGCAAAGCATCGCCTGGGCCTATGCACCAGGCCCGGAACCGCATGGCGAAGCCGACCCGTTGGATGGCGGCGCGAGCGGCAATCGCGGCATCAGCGTCGGTGGCGTCATTGCCCTGGAAAAAGCCGTTCTCAACGCGCCATTCGCCGGCGTTGTGCTGCGATATGGCCAGCTCTATGGGCCGGGAACAGGAACCGATACGGCCGCCGGCGCATCGCCGGTGCATGTCGATGCCGCCGCCTATGCCGCGCTGCTCGCGCTCGACAAGGGTGCGCCGGGCGCCTTCAACGTGGCGGAACCCAACCCGGCGGTCTCGACGCAGAAAGCGGTCGATGAACTCGGCTGGCGCCCGGACTTCCGTTTGCCTGCCTGAATTCGGAGACATCGATATGATCGGCAATCAAGCTCGCTTGCGCACCGGCCAATCTCTTATCGCCATCAGCGCCGTAGCGGTCCTGTTTGCGCTTGCGGCAAAGTGGGCCGGCCCGGGTTTCACAGGCGTCGTGCGTGACGGCATGGAAACGCACATACATATGGCAAACGCCGATGCGGACGACACCGCCCGGGCACGGCCGAAGACGGTCGTGACGCCGATCTCCTGCGAGAGACTGCCCAACGTGCCGGGCAAGTCGATCACCACCGCGATCGTGGCGTTTCCGCCAAACGGTTTCACGCCTCGCCACCGGCATCCGGGCTCGGTAAGCGCCTTCGTCCTGAAGGGCACGTTGCGCTCACAGCTACAAGGGAGTCCCGCCGGTACCTACAGCGCGGGGCAGACATGGTTCGAGCCGCCTGGCACCGTCCATCTCTTCGCCGAGAATGCCAGCACCACCGAGCCCGCCGAATTGCTGGCGACATTCATCGCCGACGATGATTGCGGGGCGCTGACCATACCGGACTGACGACAGAACCGATTGCCTCCCGACTATAGCGGGAAGACCTCGTCAGCCGGTTTCACGGCCATAATGGCGCCTTTGATGTCGCCATTGTGGTTGTCATGCCGTGCCGCCCGGCGTATCAGGCAGGTCTGCCTTTTGATATCGGCGAGCCGCCCGAGTGCTTTCCAGAAACCAGCCACAAGTCTATGCCCGCCGGCTGCGCGCGGTGCTTCTGCGATCAATTCCGCTGCTCGAGGCGCGCGGCATCGCCGTGGTCATGCTGGCGGGCGTCGTCGGCGTCATGGCGGGCATACTGGTCACGGCGATGAGCCAGATCGTGCAGGATCTACACGGGCTGTTGTTCGGCGTTCAGCCCGGCGGCCGGCTTTCCGGCATGTTCTCGCTCGCCAATCCCATGCAGGCTCTGATCCCGGCGATCGGCGGCGCCCTGCTTGGGTTGACGGTGATATGGCTGCGGCTGCGCAAATTCCGCACCCCGGTCGATCCGATCGAGGCCAACGCGCTCTATGGCGGTCGCATGTCGCTGACCGACACCTTCATCATCGCCGGCCAGACGATGATCTCCAGCGGCTTCGGCGCTTCGGTCGGCCTGGAAGCCGGCTACACGCAGGTCGGCTCCGGCCTGGCGTCGCGGCTGGCGCGCATCTTCAGGCTGCGCCGCAACGATGTCCGCGTCCTTGTCGGCTGCGGTGCGGCCGGGGCCATCGCCGCCGCGTTCGACGCGCCGCTGACCGGCGCCTTCTACGGTTTCGAACTGGTCATCGGCATCTACTCGGTCGCCAATGTCGCGCCGGTCATGACGGCCGCGATCTCAGCCTCGCTAACGGCGGAAATGTTCGGCGGCGTGCCGTTTCCGTTGGAGCTTTCTGGGCTGCCGCAACTGACCGCCAGCCAATATGTGCCGTTCCTGCTGCTCGGGCTGCTGGGCGGCGCGGCCTCGATCGCCATCATGCAGCTGGTGACGCTGATCGAGCGTGGTTTCAACAGGCTGTCGGTCGATGCCTCGCTGCGCCCCGTCGTCGGCGGTGTCATCGTCGGCCTGCTGGGGCTGATCACGCCGCAGGTGCTGTCCAGCGGCCATGGCGCGCTGCACCGCGAATTCGCCATGAACTACGGGCTGACCGTAGTGGCCAGCGTCTTCGTGCTGAAATTGGCGGCGTCGGCCATCTCGCTGGGCTCCGGCTTTCGCGGCGGCCTGTTCTTCGCCTCGCTGTTCCTCGGCGCGCTGCTCGGCAAGGCATTCGCCGGGGTGATGGCGTTGGTTTCCCCGGCGACCGGCATCGACCCTTCGGTTGCCGCCGTCGTCGGCATGACCTCGCTTGCCGTCGGTGTCGTCGGCGGCCCGCTGACGATGACCTTCCTGGCGCTGGAATCGACCCGCGACCTGACGCTCACCGGGGTCGTGCTGGCCGCCTCGATCATGGCGGCGATCCTGGTGCGCGAAACCTTCGGCTATTCATTCTCGACATGGCGCTTCCATCTGCGCGGTGAGACGATCCGCAGCGCCCACGATGTCGGTTGGATGCGCAGCCTGACCGTCGGCTCGATGATGCGCAAGGACATCAAGACCATCGATGCCGCGACGACGCTGGCGGACTTCCGCAAGCAGATCCCGCTGGGTTCGGCGCAGCGCGTCATCGCCGTCGACCCGGGCGACCAGTATGTCGGCGTGCTGATCGTGGCCGAACTGCATAGCGATCCCGCCGGCGGCGAGGTGCCGGTGCGCGATCTCGCGCAGTACAAGGATGCCGTCCTGGTGCCCAGCATGAACGTGCAGACCGCCGCCGAGACGTTCCAGCGCGCCGGCGCCGAGGAACTGGCCGTCGTCGAGGATTTCACCGACCACATCGTGCTCGGTCTGCTCACCGAGGGCCACCTGATGCGGCGCTATGCCGAGGAACTCGAAAAGGCACGCCGGGACCTCTCGGGCGAAGGATAAGGCTTCTCCCTACGCGTCCCCTTGTCAATCGGCTGCGCGGCTTACTCATGCGACCTCTCCGACTTCCAGGCTGGCCCAGCTAGTGGCGCCGTGCGCCCATGTATGGCTTGTCAATTGTACAGTGGTACTGTACATAGTGTTAAGTGCGGTGAGGAGACGGCATGAGCAAGGGGTCGGACAAGGCTTCGGCGAAAACGGGCGAGACACCGGCCGCGACGCACGCCCACCAAGTGCTGGGCATGCGCCTCAAGAGCCTTCGCCTCGCCCGCAGGCTGTCCTTGCGGGAGCTTGCGGAAGCAACCGGGACGAGCGCCAGTTTCATCAGCCAGCTCGAACGCGGCCTGACAGGGGCCAGCACCGCCTCGCTCAACCAGATGGCCTCGGCGCTCGGCGTTAGCGTCGCCATGCTGTTCGAGGAAAGCACGGCGCAAAACCATGGCGTTCTGAGACGAAGCGAGCGGCCGAGCCTGCCGCCCAGCGACGGCTGCCGCAAGATGCTGCTGTCGCGCCCGCCGCTGAGCGATATGGAGGTCTATGTCGGGGAATTCGACATTGGCGGCTCGACCGGGCCCGATCGTTACACCCACGGCGACGCGCAGGAGATGCTCGTCGTGCTGCGCGGGGTCGTCGAGGTCTCGCTCGGCGACGCCCGTCACGTCCTCGAGGAGGGCGACAGCATCGAATACACGACTTCGACACCGCATCGCTCAGAGAACATCGGCAGTGGCCGAGCCGAAGTGATGTGGATCATCGCGCCGCCGACCTCGGTGCGCGCCGAGCTTGATCAATACACGGCCTGGAAACCGCTCGCGGCCAGGTAGGTCCAATCCAATGCGGGCATCAATGGGAGAATGACAATCATGCAGAAAACGAAAGCTTTGTATCTCAGCGCCGTGATGGCGCTTGGCGTGCTGGCAACCGCAGCGTTCGCACAGGAGAAGCCGGTTGCGGGTGAGGTCAAGGAGGGGTCGCTGAAGGGCAAGACCCTGACGTTCGTCTCCTATGGCGGCATCTACCAGGACGGCCAGGCGGCCGCGCTGAAGGAGTTCGTCGACAAGTCCGGCGTCAAGCTGCTCAATGACGGTCCGACCGAGATCGCCAAGCTGCAGGCGCAGGTCGAGTCCGGCAATGTCACCTGGGATGTTGTGGATACCGACGACCTGCCGCCTTACGTCTATTGCGGCAAGCTGTTCCAGAAGCTGGATCTGACGAAGCTCGACGTCTCGAAAATCCCGGAAGGCCAGGTCGGCGAGTGCTCGGTGCCGGCGATGAACTACGGCGTCGTGCTGATGTACAACAAGGAGAAGTACAAGGATAACCCGCCCAAGAGCTGGGCAGACTTCTTCGATACGGCAAAGTTCCCGGGCGTGCGCGGGATCGACGGCTCCGGCAGCCCGACGGGCGGCTTGCTCGAACAGGCGCTTAAGGTCGCCGGCGGCGATCCGAAGGCGATGACGGTGGCCGATATCGACAAGGCCATCGATGTGGTCCGCAAGCTCGGCCCCGATACCATCTTCTGGAAGACGGGTGCTGAATCGCAGCAGCTGGCGGAGTCCGGCGAGGCCGACATGCTGATGATGTGGACCGGCCGCGCCATGACCGCGGTCAAGAACGGCGCCAAATACGCGCCGGCCTGGCAGGATTGGCTGGTGGTGATGGACCAGATGACGATCCCGGTCGGCGTCAAGGATACGGACGCATCCTACGCGCTGCTCAATGCCTATCTCGGCAAGCATGCACAGGAGGTTCTGGCGGAGCAGACGTCCTACACGCCGATCAACAGCGACGCGCAGCCCAAGGTCGACGCTTCCGTCTCCGCCTTCCTGACCAACACGCCGGAGCGCCAGAAGCAGGGCTACAAGCAGAATTTCAAGTTCTGGGTTCCGAACTTCGCGGTGGCACAGGAAAAGTGGTCGGCGCTGATGGCCGGCAACTGACCGGCTGGCGGAGGCAAAGCCCGTGAGCGCGCTCGAACCGACAACGCCTTCCGTCCCGAAACGGAGTTGGCTATCGCGGCCGTTCGCGCTCACGCTGCCGGCGCTGATCCTGCTGGCAGCCGTCATCGGCTATCCGCTGCTCACCATCGTGTTGCGCAGCCTCTCGGAGCCGCAATGGGGCGTGCAGAATTACCTCTGGTTCTTCGGTGCGCCCGTCAATCTCACGGTGCTCCAACGCACCTTTGTCATCTCGGCATGGGTTACGATCGTCTGCGTGGTCTGCGCCTATCCTTATGCCTATCTGATGACCGCCGTCGGGCCACGTGCGCGGCTCGTCCTGGTGCTCTGCGTGCTCATCCCGTTCTGGGTGAGCGGGGTGGTTCGCACGCTCTCCTGGGTTATCCTCTTGCAGGATTCGGGTGTCATCAATTCGCTGCTGCGCGCGGCCGGGTTCGACGGCATCCGTCTGATCCGCACCCAGACCGGCGTGGTCATCGGCATGGCGCAGGTGCTGTTGCCCTTCATGATCCTGCCGCTCTATTCGGTGATGAAAGGCATCGACCTCAGGCTGATGCGGGCGGCGCAAAGCCTGGGCGCCCGGCCTTCGCGCGCGTTCTTTACGGTGTACCTGCCGCTGTCGCTGCCGGGCGTCTATGCCGGCGCGATCATCGTCTTCATCCTGGCGCTGGGCTTCTACATCACGCCGGCACTGCTCGGCGGCCCGCGCTCGACCATGCTGTCGACGCTGGTGCAGACCCAGGTGCTGAGCCTTTTGCAATGGGGCCGCGGCGGTGCCATGGGCGTGGTGCTTTTGGTCACCACCTTCGTGCTCCTGGCGCTTGCGGCGCCGGTGATGCGGTCCAGGTACCGGGAAGCGGGGCGGCACTGATGGAAATGAAGCCGCTCACACGCGCCATCCTCGGCCTCGTCTGCCTGCTGGTGGCGATATGGCTTGTCGCACCGACGCTGGTCGTCGTGCCGATGTCGTTCAACGAGAACAAGTCGCTCGCCTTCCCGCCGCAGGGTTTTTCCTGGCAATGGTACCAGAACTTCTTCACCAATCCGGACTGGATGTCGAGCTTCCTGAACTCGGTGAAGGTCGCCTCGATCGTGGCGGTGCTTGCGACAGTGCTCGGCACGCTTGCCGCCTTCGGCCTCGACCGCATGAAAGCGCGGCCGGCCAACCTCCTGCGCATGCTCATGCTGACGCCTATGGTGGTCCCCGGCGTTGTGCTGGCCATTGGAATCTACGCCGTTTATCTCGACGCCCATCTCGTCGGAACGCTGACTGGCTTTGTCCTCGCCCACACCATCCTTGCGCTTCCCTTCGTGCTGATCGCGGTCTCCGCCAGCCTCGAAGTGTTCGACCGGCGCCTCGAGACGGCGGCGGCGAGCCTCGGCGCGGGAGCGCTGACCGCGTTCCGCACGGTGACCTTGCCGCTGATCCTGCCGGGCATCCTGTCCGGCCTGCTCTTTGCCTTCGCCACCTCCTTCGACGAGATCGTGGTGTCGCTGTTCATCACCAACCCCTACCTCAAGACCTTGCCCGTGCAGATATTCTCTTCCATCACCCGCGACGCCGACCCGACGGTCGCCGCTGTCGGCACCATCCTGCTTTTGGCCACCACGATCCTGATCGGCGGCGGCATGCTTCTTCTTGGCCGCGAGCGGAAAGGACCCCAATGAAGCCGGGACAGGAGAGCAAGGGCGCGGCGATCGATCTCGAATCGATCAGCAAGGCCTATGGCGGCTTCAAGGCGCTGGACGGCGTGTCGCTGCGCATCGAGCCCGGCGAGTTCATGACGCTGCTCGGCCCGAGCGGTTCCGGTAAGACCACGACGCTGAATGTCGTGGCCGGCTTCACCGATCTGACGAGCGGCAAGCTGCTGGTCGGCGGCAGGAACGTCGTCGGCGTGCCGGCGCACAAGCGCAACATCGGTGTCGTCTTCCAGCACTACGCGCTGTTCCCGCATATGAGCGTCGGCCGCAACGTCGCCTATCCGCTGACGCTGCGCGGCGTCGATCAGGCAGAGCGAAAGGCGCGCGTGGCAAGGGCGCTCGACATGGTCAAGATGGGCGACTTCGCGCATCGCTATCCCAGCGAATTGTCGGGCGGACAGCAACAGCGCGTGGCGCTGGCCCGCGCCATCGTCTTCGACCCACCGCTGTTGCTGATGGACGAGCCGCTCGGCGCGCTCGACAAGAAGCTGCGCGAATGGCTGCAGCTCGAGATCAAGCGCATTCACCGCGAGCTCGGCACCACCTTCGTCTATGTGACGCACGACCAGGAGGAGGCGCTGGTTCTGTCGGACCGCATCGCCGTGTTCAATCGCGGGCGCATCGAGCAGGTCGGCACCGGCCGCGAACTCTACGACGAACCGGCGACGCTGTTCGTCGGCCGCTTCATCGGCGACTCCACGGTGCTGCGCGGAGAGGCGCGAAGCGACGGCACGAGCACGGCGCTGCGCATTGCCGGCGAGACGGTGACGGCACCGCGCCGGATCGCCGGCGAAGCCAGCCCGGTCATGTTGCTGCGCCCCGAAAAGCTCGCCATCCGCCGGTCCGGCCAGGACGCGGCAGGCACCACCAACCGGCTGCCGGGGACGATCGCGGAGGCCATCTATCTCGGCTCGGGATCGAAATACGAAGTCAGGCTCGCCGACGGCTCCGTGGCGATTGTGCGCTCACCGCTGACCGGCGACAGCTTCGGCCTTGGCGACAAGGTGGAGCTCTGCTTCGACGGTGCCGACGCCAAGCTTCTGGCCGACGACAGCTCGGCCGACGCGACGCTGACCTGATCCAATCAATTCGAAAGTCATCCCATGCAAGCCAAGCGCAACGGCGACATATCGTTCTGGTATGCGGACCTGGGAGGGGTTCCCGCGCCCCGGCCACCCTTGCCCGGTGATATCGAGGCAGATGTCGCGATCGTCGGTGCCGGCTATACCGGCCTGTGGACCGCCTATTATCTGAAGAAGGCGAGGCCCTCGCTGCGCATCGCGCTGATCGAGCGCGAGTTTGCCGGTTTCGGCGCTTCGGGCCGCAATGGCGGCTGGCTGTCGGGCGGCTTCTCCTGGTCGCGCGAAAAATATCTCAAGACCTCGACCCGGCAAGGTGTCAGCGCCATGCAGGCGGCCATGGCGGGCTGCGTCGACGAGGTGATCCGGGTGGCGAGCGCGGAAGGGATCGATGCCGATATCCGCCGCGTCGACAACCTGACGGTGGCCACCAACCCGGCGCAGCTCGAACGCGCGCGCGCGGAGTGCGAAACGATCCGCGCCTGGGATTTCGACCCGACCCGCGTCGAGATGCTGGATCAAGCGGCGACGCGGGCGCGCATCAACATCCGCAATGTCATGGGCGGCTTCGTCGTCCACGGCCAGGCGCGGGTGCAGCCGGCCAAGCTGGTGCGTGGACTTGCCGCCGCCGTCGAGCGCCTGGGTGTGGCGATCTACGAACAGACGACGGTGACGGCCATCGCCAAGGGCAGCGTGACGACGAACCGCGGCACGGTGCGGGCGGAAACCATCATCCGCGCGACAGAAGGTTTTACCGCGGGCATTCCCGGCGAAGAGCGGACCTGGCTGGCGCTCAACAGCGCGCAGATCGTCACCGAACCGCTGTCCGAGGCGCTTTGGCGCCAGATCGGCTGGGAGGGTCACGAGCTTCTCGGCAATGCCGCCCACGCCTATTGCTATGCCCAGCGCACGCGCGAGGGGCGCATCACCATGGGCGGGCGCGGCGTGCCCTATCGCTACGGCTCGCGCACCGACGTCAATGGGCAGACGCAGCAGGCTACGATCGACCAGCTGCATCAGATCCTGACGACGCTGTTGCCGCAGACGGCGAGCTGCCGCATCGAGCACGCCTGGTGCGGCGTGCTCGGCGTGCCGCGCGACTGGTGCACGACCGTCGGGCTCGATACCGCGACCCGCATCGGCTGGGCCGGTGGCTATGTCGGGCTTGGCGTGTCGAGCTCCAATCTTTCGGGTCGCACGCTCGCCGACCTGATCCTCGGCCAGGACACCGAGCTTACAAAGCTGCCCTGGGTCAACCGCAAGGTCAGGCCATGGGAGCCGGAGCCGTTCCGCTGGCTCGGCGTGCATTCGATGTACCAGCTTTATCGCATCGCCGACGGGCGCGAGGCCGCCGGGCTTGCGCATACGTCGAAACTGGCCGCGCTCGCCGACGGCATTACCGGCCACTGACTGATGGAGACCAGTTTGATCGACCTTTCGACCTTCCACGATCTCGCCAAGGCCGACATCGGCGCGTTCTCACCCAAGCCCACCTCCATCGAGGGGGACCAGGTCGAGGCGGTGCGCTCGCTTTTCCAATCGCCGGACGGGACCGTCGACATCGGCATCTGGGAATGCACGCCCGGCCGCTTCACCGCCGACCGCACGGGTTCGTCGGAGATATGCCATATCATTTCGGGGCGGGTCGAGGTGAGCCGCGCCGACGGCGAGGCGCGTGAACTGGGGCCAGGCGACCTTCTCGTGCTGCCGCGGGGATGGAAGGGCGAATGGCGCATCCGCGAGACCACGCGCAAGCTCTACATGATCCAGTCGGCCGGCTGATCGGCTGATATCAGCTAGGCGGGGTCAGTGCTCGATCGGCCCCTTGGCCATCACCAGTGCTGTGCCGGCGGTGGTCGGACGCTCGATGACGCGACGCACGCGCGGCGGCTCGTCGCCGCTGTGCAGCGCCCGCAAGCGCTCGCCGACCATGGCGTCGGCATGGGTGATGCGGCCATTGTGGCGCACATATTCGAGCCAGGTCGGCGTGTGGTAGTGCTCGATCCATATCGAGGGATTTTCGAGATCGCGCGCCAGTGTCCAGTTGCGGGCGCCGTCGCGGCGGCGGATGCGGCCGCGTTCGGCCATGGTGGCAAGGAATTCCGCCTCGTCCTCGTGCTGGATGATGTATTCGATCATGATGGCGATGGGGCCGCTGCGCGGCTTCAGGTCGAGCGCCAGATGCGGCTCCTTGAAGCGGTTGAGCGGGTCGAGGTTCAGCACCTGCTGCTGCGGCAGCGGCAGGACAAGGCCGATGGCGCCGCCGGCCAGCATGGCGATGGCGGCGGCGATCAGCGCCGTCTCGGCGCCATGCGCATCGGCGACGACGCCCCAGATCCAGCTGCCCAGCGCGATGCCACCGAAGGTCGCGGTCTGGTAGACCGACAGCACCCGGCCGACCACCCAGCGCGGCGTCGCCATCTGCACGGTGACGTTGAAGTGCGAGAGCGCGATCACCCAGCAGGCACCGCCGACCAGCAGGCCGAGCGACGTCTGCCAGGCGTGATGGCTGAGCGCGGCATTGAAGGCGCAGACGGCGAAGCCGGCGAAGGCACAGCGCACCATCGTCTCGCTGGAGAGCAGCTGCCGCAGCCGCACGCTGATCAGCGCGCCGCCGACGGCGCCGATGCCGAAGGCGCCCAGCATGATGCCGTAGGTCAAGGCATCGCCCTTGACGACGTCGCGTGCCACCAGCGGCAAGAGCGCCAGGACGGCGCCGGCGGAGAAGCCGAAGGCTGCGCCCCTGACCAGCACCTTGCCGATATTGGGGGACATGGCGACATAGCGCAGGCCGGCACCCATGGCAGCGCCCAGCGACTCGCGCGGCAAGGTCGACACCGGCACATCCGGCTTCCAGCGGGCCATCACGATGATGAGGCCGATATAGCTCACCGCGTTCGCCGCGAAGGCGGCCGCGGCGCCGGCAGCCGCGACGATGATGCCGCCGATCGCCGGGCCGACGCTGCGTGTCAGGTTGAAGCCCATGGAGTTCAGCGCAACGGCCGCGGGCACCTTGTTGCGGGGAACCATGTCACCGACGGACGCCTGCCAGGACGGGCTGTTGAGCGCCGTGCCGCTGTCGATCAGGAAAGTGAAGGCAAGCAGCGTCCAGGGCGTGAGCAAATTGTAATAGGTGAACACCGTCAGAAGCACCGAAACGACCAGCATGAAGGTCTGCGCCACCAGCATCACCTTGCGCCGGTCGAAGCTGTCGGCGATGGCGCCGGCGACAAGCGCGAACAACATGATCGGCAAGGTCGTCGAGGCCTGGACCAGGGCGACCTGATAGGGCGAAGTGGCGATCGTGGTCATCATCCAGGCGGCGCCGACGCCCTGGATCAGGCCACCGAAATTGGAAACGAGACTTGCCGACCAGACGGCGCGGAAAATGCCATGCCGAAACGGCGCCAGCGCCGAAACGCCTTCGCTGTCCGGTTTCTCGTCAATCATGGATGGGTTCCTGCCAGAGCGTGCTGATCCTTGCGGTTTCTCCGCATCGTTTGCCGAAACTATGGCATTGCGCCGCAAAGGGCGAACGTCATGCGCGGAAGATCATGGTCCAACAAGGGGATAGAGGAGGGCCAGCTTTGCTGTGAGGGGCCGGGTTCATCCGCGCGCAGCATGCCTTGCATGCCGCGATGAAATCGGCCGATAGCTGGAGCCGTTCTTTCGCGCCTTCATGTTCTGAAGCGGAATGTGCTTTTCCGCGACTTCTTCAGAACCCGTTCTGGATGCGCTGGAAGATGACGTTGGTGAAGGCCGATATCTGGCCGCCAATGAACGGGCCTGTGAGCGCCACCACCAGCATGATGGCGACGATCTTCGGCACAAAAGTCAGGGTGATTTCCTGGATCTGCGTCAGCGCCTGGATGAGGGCGATGCCGATGCCGACCGCCATGGCGACCAGCACCACCGGAGCGGACGCGGTCAGCACCGTCCACACCGCGTACTGGACGATGTCGAGGGCGTCGGCCTCGTTCATGCGGGCGGTTGGCCTAGCTTGCCGGCTTGATCGACACGCCCGGGCCGACGGGGACCTTGGTGCCATCCTGCAGCACCGCGATCAGTCCGCTGCTGGCGAGCGTCACCGAAGCCACTGTTCCGGTGGTCTTGCCGTCGGCCGACGTGATCGAGCGGCCGATGATCGCATCGGCCTGCGACAGCGCCGAGGACTGCATGATCTGGTCGAGCTTGGTGTTGGTCTGCACCGATTGCTCGACCTGCGAGAAGGTGGCGAGCTGGGCGACGTACTGCGTCGAATCCATCGGCTTGGTCGGATCCTGGTTCTTCATCTCGGCAATCAGAAGCTTCAGGAAGGACTGGTAGTCGACCGCCGTCTTCGAGGTCGACGTGGTGGTCGAATTGGCGCCAACCGGTATCGTCGTCGTCATGTCCACGGTCATCAGTAGCGTGCTCCCACGGCCAGCGGGCGCGGTTCGCCCGGAACATCGTCATTGCCGCCAAGCGCGCGGCGTTCGAGAGGATAGAGCGAACGGATCGCCTTCAATGCCTCGTAAATATGATCCTCGCCGACCATACGGTCGATCTGCTTCAGTGCGCTGCAGATATCAGCGTCCTCGAAACTTGCGATGAGCAACGGCAGCGAGCGGCGGAACATTTCGCGGGCGTCATCAGCGCCGGCCGGGTTGATCAGCATGACCTGCACGATGAAGTAAAGCTGCCTGAGCGGCGTCGACGCCTGGTCGGCCTGGATCACATGACCTTCGAGCAGGAACTGCACGTCGTTCATCAGTTCAATGGTGACCTTACGGTCGACGCGGATGACCGCGCCGTTGATGTAGATCTTCTCGTTGGGCTTCAGCGATATCTTCAGCGTGTTGGTCATTGAATGCCGTCGCGGATGATCTGGGACACTTCGATCAGCCCTTCGAAATTGTTTGTGCGGCCCTGGCGGATGTCCTCCGCCTCGCGCAGCAGCCAAAGGCCGATGGAAATCAGGTTGGCACGCAATTCCTTGGGAAGCGCATTGTCGCTGGAGCCAAGATCCTCGACGAAGATTGTCCAGACGCGGTTGGTGAAATTCAGCGCCTCGATCGCCTCCATCGAATCCTGGCCGGCCGTGGCGGCCGCCGACAGCATGTCGATCGAGCGAGTCAGGAGTTCGCGCTCACGGTCCTTGGCGTCCGAGACGGAGGTGCTTTGGACATCGGCGTAGGAGAATTGATACATCGTCGGCTCTACCGTTCCGCTGGAAGTTGTCAGGTCAGGTAATTCAACAGGCTGAGCTGCTGCAGACGCGCTGTCAGGGCGAAGGACGTCTCGATATGCTGAGTCAGATCCGCGACTCTGGTGGCGGCCGTGGCCGGGTCGACGGCTTCGAGATCAAGGATATGGCGTTCGAACAGATCGATCTGCGTCTTCATGCGGTCGCTGGCATCGGAGACGCGCTTCTGCACGATACCGGTCTCCGACTGGACCTGGGCGATGCCGCTCAGCGCCTCGCCGACCAGTGTCTGCGAGTGGGTGACGATGCTATCCTTCGCCGCCCGGCTGATGTTGCTGGACATCAGGCTGGAGACCATTGCCGCGGCCATGGCGAGCTTCCTGATGCCGTCACTGTTGGCGCTGGTCGAGGTCTCGGTGGTTTCGTTGAGCGCGATGCGGCTGACGATCTGCTGGTCGGTGGCGTTTGACATATTGGTCTGCCAGCCGGCGCCGAGGAACTGCGGCGCAACGTCGTTGGTGATGAAATCGTCCATCTGGGCGGCGGTGATGTTGGCCGCTGCCGGATCGTTGGGCGTGAAGCCGAATTTGGCGACGAAGGAGGCGTCGAAGGCGGCCTTGGCCGGTGAGCCGGCGGCCGTGAAATCGTTGATCGGCTTGACGTCGGTGTTGGTGCCGGCAAACAGATATTCGCCGTTGACGCTGGTGTTGAGGATCGAGGTCAGCTGCTGGAGGGTCGTCTGGCCGGTCGACTGCGTCAGGCTGTTGGAGTTGTCGCCCGATGATGCGGTGGTCAGGGCGGACAGGAAGGTCTGCGCCACGCCGGAGAGCTGGCCGAGCGACGTCTGCGTCGACGCAAGCCTTGCGGTGACCAGCCCGTTGGAATCGACGATCACGTTCAGCCGGTCGAGGTCGCGTGAAAAGGTGACGGACTGGGCGGTGCGTCCGCCCAATGCCAGGCCGACATCGGCGACCCTGCCGGTCGAGGATTCTTTCGTGGCTTTGACGAGGTCGGCCTGCATGCGCATCTGTTGATAGCGCATGGCGTTGGTGAGGGCGGCCGAAGAGACTGAAGTCATGGGTTATCCCACCGCGTTCAACAGGGCCGTCATCATGTCGTCGACGGTCTTCATCATCCGGGCCGATGCCTGATAGGTATGTTCGAGGTCGAGCATCAGCGACATTTCCTGGTCGACATTGACGCCGGTCGCATTGGATAGCGCCTCGGAGCTGCGCTGTGCCAGCGCTTCCTTCGCGTCGGCGGCGGTCGAAGCCTGCTGGCGCATGCCCTGCAGCCAGCCGATCGAATTGGCGGCGTAGTCGGAAACGCTTGATGTTGCCGAAATGCCGGCGGCGGGGTCGAACGTCATCGGCTGGTCGAGCCGGTCGCCATAGGCAATCAGAAGGCTGGAATAGGAAGCGCCGCCGCTGGTGTTGGCGACATAGGCCGCACCGTTGGCGCCGCCGTCGCGCAGCAATGTCGGATTGCCGCCAGCGCTCGGATCCATCGCCGCATTGATGCTGATCGTGCCGGCCAGGCCATTGACCAGCGTGCCCGCAGCCGGCACCGCCGGCGCGCCGGACCAGGTGAACAGGCCGGCGGCGTTGGGCATCGAGGGCGCGGTCTCGGCAAAGGCCGTGATCAGGCCGCGCGCGGTCTCGTCGAGCTGGCCCTGCATGGTCGAGGCGACGCCGTCGCGCAGCTGCAGCAGGCCGGCAAGCTTGCCGCTGGCGGTGGTGTTGCCGCCGCTTCCCGCCGAGACCGGCACATTGTCGATATAGATGGTGTTGCCGGGGGCACCGGCGGCATAGCCGGCCGCCGGCGTGAAGCTCACCGTGCGCGGTATCGTCTCGAACAGCGTGGTGCCGTCACCCGTGGTGATGACCATGTCGTTGTCGCCGCGCGTGAAGGTCGATATCGGAACATAGTCCGCGATCTTCTTCAGCAGCGCGTCGCGCTGGTCGAGCGCATCGGAAACATCGGTGCCGGAACGGGTTCCGGAAATGACCGCCTGGTTGGCATCCTGGAACTGGCCGAGCAGCGAGTTGAGGTCCTTGACCGCCGTGTCGATCTGGCCGTCGGTCTGGGTGCGGAAATCCTGAATGGCCTTGGAGCCTTCATTCAGGGAGCGCACGACCTGCTTGGCCGCGTCGATGACGCTGGAGCCGAGATTCTGGTTGGACGGCGAGGTGGCGTAGAGCTGCAGCGCCTGCTGCAGATTGGCGATGGCCGTCGAGGGCGAGGAGGCATTGTCGACGCCGTTGACCGAAACGTCCAGCTGATCCATGCCGCTGTAGAGCGCGTTCTGGCCGCTATAAGCCGACAAGGCACCGAGATTCTGCCGGAAGAGCAGGTCGTTGGCGACGCGCTGGATATCAACCGAACGCGCGCCGGGCGCCGTACTGGTGACGACGGCGATGCGGCGCGCATAATCCGGATTGGAGGCGTCCGAGACGTTGCGCGTGACAACGCTGGTCTGACGCGCGGTACTCATAAGCGCCGATTGGGCGATGCTCAATGCGGAAGATAACGACATGCTGGTCTTTCACGGGCCACGCCCGGTTTATCTCTTCAGGTTGACAAGGACGTCCATCAGGTCGGAACCGGTCTGGAAGACTTTCGAATTGGCGGTGTAGCTGCGCTGCGCCGCGATCATGTCAGTCAATTCCTCGGCGATATCGACGTTTGAATTCTCGAGCGCGCCGGAGATGATTGAACCGGCCTTGCCCTCATTGGCGAAGCCGACACGGATCGCGCCGGAATCGGTGCCTTGCGCATAGACATTGCCGGGCAGGGCCTTGAGCTGGTCCGGGCTTTGCACGTCGGCCAGAGGGATCTTGTAGAGCGGCTTGGTGGAACCGTCCTTGTACTGGGCGTAGATGGTGCCGTCCTTGCTGATCTGGACCTTGTCGATGGTGCTGGGCGCGTTGCCATTGACCTGGGCGTCGGAGACCGTGAAGCCTGTGCCGAGCTGCGTCAGCTTCGACAGGTCGAGATTGAGGCTCGCGCCACCCGGCACGGTGAATGAAACGCCGGTGGTCGCGCCGGTGAGCTTGCCGGTCGTGGTGTCGAAGGTCAGGTTGGCCGTGCCGAGGGCGCCGCCGGTGTAGGGGAACGATGTTCCTGGCGTCGCCTTCGACTGATCGAAAACCGCCACCTGCCAAGTGCCGGCACCGGTATTGGTGAAATAGACGTCGAGCAGTTTTTTGTTGCCGAGGTTGTCATAGGCGACCATCGACGATTTCGAGGTGTACTGCGCCGTGGCGGCGTTGGCGCCGGGCAGGTTGGCGGCGACGACCGGCGTCGCACCCGCTGGCAGATTGCCGCTGTAAGTACCCTGCGTGCTTGGTGTCGCGGTTAGGCCCTGGTCGGAGATGACGACCGGCTCCAGGCCTTCGAAGCCGTTCACCGTCGCCGCCGGGGTGCCATTGGCGTAGCTGTAAGCCATCAGCTGGAAGCCGGCCGCGTTGACCAGCCTGCCCTGTGCGTCGGGGACGAAGGCGCCGGCGCGGGTCAGGAAAGGCGTGCCGCTCGGATCCTGGACGACGAAGAAACCATCGCCGCTGACGGCAAGGTCGGAGACAGAGGTCGTGTACTGCAGCACGCCCGGATCGCTCACCGCCTGCCGGATCGTCGTGGTGACGCCGCCGGAATTATAGGCGCCGCCCGTCGACGGCATGATCAGGGTCGAGAATTCGGCCGAGGACCGCTTGTAGCCGGTGGTGTCGGAATTCGCGATGTTGTCGGCGGTTGTCGACAGGCGGTTGGCCTGGGCGTTCATGCCGGAAACGCCGGTCCGCATCATTCCGTAGAGGCTCATCGAGATGTCTCCGCAATATCCATGCCACTGGTGGCGAGGCTACGCGTCCTGTCTTGCGCGAGGCTGGCGCGGCGCGGCATCAGAAGACGAGCCGGTAGCCGAGGAAGCGTTTGGAATCGATCGGGTCGGTGCCCAGCTTCTCGCGCAGCTTCTTGCGCAATTTGCTGATGTGGCTTTCCACCACGTTCTCCTCGACCTCTTCGTCGAAGATGCCGTAGATGGCGTTGAAGACCTGGGTCTTGGTGACGCGGCGGCCGCGGTTGCTCGCCAGATATTCGAGGATGCGGCGTTCGCGGCGCGGCAGGGGCAGCGGCTGGCCATCGATCTCCGGGTCGCGGCCGTCCATGAAGATGCGCATGGCGCCGATCTCGGTGTAGGCGACATCCTCATGGGCGCGCCGGCGGATGGCGGTGATGCGGGCCAGGATCTCTCTGATGTGGACGGGCTTGCGGATGACGTCGTCGACGCCGCTCTCGAACAACCGCAGCGTGTTTTCCAGGGAATGCTGCTCGCTGAGCGCAATGACCGGAGCGCCGGTGCGGTCGCGGATCTGGCGCGGAGAGATGGCGCCGTCGCGGCAGTCGCCGATCAGGAAGGCCCGCACCGATCGCAGGTCGGTGTCGGCGGCCGAGTTGACCCACTCGCCGAATTCGCCGGGCGCGAAGCCCGCGCAGGCGACGCCCTCGCGATCAAAAAGTGAATTGTATCCCTCAGTTACGAGCTCTCGCTCGTCAACGATCACGATCATCGGCCCCGCCTCCGAATCAGCACATTTGCCCCGTGGGGAAAGGCCTAACCGTTGGCGGGAATCCTGAACAACCGTCATTTCTTGTAACTAGTTTCTTGGGAGTCTGGAATCGTGCCGGTTGCATTAGCGTGCAACCAGATATGCTTGCGGGGGGAAGTTCTGGGTAAGTCAAAACGGCAAGCCCTGAGCAGTGCTACGGGCGTATTAGGGGCAGAAGATACGCTTACGGGTTGCAGAAGGTGCGGGCGTTGGTTGTCCATTTGCCGAAACCGGTGGCGACCATATTGGCGATCACCCTGCAGACATAGACCTTCTGCGCCGGGTCGTTGTCGGGGCCGGCATGGTAGCGGGCGACGGCCATCGACCAGGTCTCGTGGCGGGCATGGAGACTGGCCAGGAAACGCGCTGCATAGTCGACGTTCTGGAGCGGGTCGAGCATGTCCTCGACGCTGCGGAAGTGCGAGGAATGATAGTGGTGGTTGATCTGCATGCAGCCGAGATCGATCAGCGTCTTGCCCTCGCGCTGGGCATTGGCGAAGGTGGCAAGCGCTTCGGCCCGGCTCCTGGGGAAGATCGCTTTTCCTTCTATATTCAATGCGTTAGGCTGAAGGCTGCCTTTCTTGCCCGTCTCGGTCAAGCCGACGGCATAGAGGATGCCAGCGGGCACGCCATAGCGATCAGCGGCGCGCAGGATCTCGGGCTCGCAGGGATTGGTAGCGGCGAGGGCGGCGTTGGCGAGGCTAGATAAAGATATCGCCGCCAGCGCGCTCGCGAGATGGCGAAGCGGCGCGGCCGTGGGCTTGCGCGTCATCATGATTACCCCTTGCGGACTGCTGGCCCGGTTGCTGGCCGCCGGCTCCACCGTTGCCGCCACTGGAGTTTCCGGGCTGAAAGGCGGATTGGTCGCGGCCAGGCGCGGCGGTGAGCGGGGCGGTTGCATCCGTCCGGGTCGTAGCCGGAACTGCCACCGAAGGTTGCATGATGGTGACCTTATCAACCTCGAAGCCCAGCCCGCGCAGCGACTTGACGATTGCCTCGCTGTCGCTGGAAAGCCGGCGGTAGGCGTCGTGTGTTTCGGGCTTCAATTCAATCGAGAGTTGTTCTCCCGAGAGGCGAAGATGGGCGGTGACCATGCCCAGTTCGGCCGGGTAAAGTTCGATCTTCAACACATGTGTCGGAACGGCAACAGAGCCGGCCATCTGGGTGGTCGCGGCGGCGGTCGAAAACGCCTGCTGCGGACCAACATCCGCCGCTACGGCGTTGATTACGTTGAGTGCAGCCTGGCTCATCGGCGCCTGCGGCGGAGCAGGGAAGCTGCGCTCGGAAACCACGTCGACGCGCGCCTGGGCCGAGAGCTGTTTTCCTGGCTCCGACCGCAACGAGGACTGGACGTCGGCGATGGACTTCAGCTGCGGCGCCGCCTGCTTCTGTTCGACGCCCGGCACATCGGCGGTTGTGGTCTCGGGCAGCGGGCCGGCGGCCATTGCATTGTCACGCCGTGGCGCGCCAGTGCCGGCGCTCGCGTCGCGGCCGGATTGGCCGTCGAGCTTCTTCAACGGCCCGTCCACGAGTGAGACCTGCTCGGGCTTCGGCATCGGTTCGAGGTCGTCGTGCCCGGCGGCGGATGTCGCCCGATAGGCTTTTGACAGGAGCTGCCCGTCGAGCGCCGGTTCCTGTCCGGCCTCGCTTGCGTCGGTTGACTTGGCCGATGTCGAGAAATGGCGCAGGTCATGAAATGCCATCAGCAAAGGCAGATGATCGTCGAGCGGCATTGCGCTGGCTTCGGTCGCTGGCGTTTCGGTATCGGCGTCCTTGTCCGCCTCGACGCCCTTGGCGTCCTTCACGGATTTCGCTGCCGTCGATCCGGTGGGCGTGGTCCTCGCCCTGCCGGCCGGCATTGCCTCGTCCTCGCCTGCCTGTGCCGCAAGGCCGGCGGCAAGCTTGCTCCAGCGCGGGTCGCGCGCGCGTCCCTCGGTCGTCGGCTGCTTTTCCGCCTGGCCCGCGCTGCCATGCACCATCTTGCCGAAACCAGCATCATCCTTCTTGCCGGGGGCGGCCGGCTGCTCCGCCGTGCGCGCGGCGGTAAATCCTGGCAGGGCCGGGCCGAGACTGGGGGTCATTTCGGGGCGGCTCCAAGCATCTGGTCGATCAGGTCGAGCTGTCGACGGGTTTTCATCATGGCGGCGTCGGTCGGATCGGTCGTGTCGGGACCGGCAGAAGCTGCCGGCGCCGATGCCGGCAGGACCGTCGCCGAATCGGCTGAAGGCGCCGGCGCGCTCGGTGCGGGGGCCACCGTCCCGCCGGATGGCGAGGCGGCGGGCTGTTCGGAGACGGCACCTTCGACGGGCGGCAATCCGGCCGCGTCGGTGGCCTGTGTGGCGGCGACCTCGGATTTGGGCTGCGGTGCAAGGGGTGCAGACGCCGGAGTTGCCGCCGGAAGGGAAGCAGGCGGCGCCACCACCTCACCGGCGATCGCCTGTGCGGCGTCGAGCAGGGCACGGTCACCGTCCGACAGCTTGCTGCGGTCGATCTTGCCGAGCTTGGTGCGCACATCCTCGATCGTACCGGAAGTCACCGTGGACAGGCTCGAGTAAAGCTCGGCGCGCGGATCGCCCTGATTGGTGTTGCCGTCGCGGCCCTGCTCGGCCCGCGCGGAGGCAAAGGCCGACAATTCGCTGAGGCCGTCGATCGCGGCGCGGCGGGCGATACGCAGATAGATCACCTTCTCGCGCTCGGGATCCATCATCGAGGTGATGTCGGCGAGCTTGTCCTGGCTGATCGACATGTGCAGGGTAATGACGCCGGAGACGAAGGAATCGGCGAACTGGCTGGCATAGGGTGAATAGAGATAGCGCTCGACATATTGGGTGGAGGCACGCGCGAACCGTGCTGCGTCGCCTCTCGTAACGGCGATGCCGACCGAACGCCGCAGGGCCGCTTCCTCGACCAGTGTGCCGGGGCTGAGCAGCTTGGCCTCATCGAGCAGCGTGAGCGCCATCACCGGGTCGTCCGTCGCCATCAGCGACCCTTTGACCAAGGCAAGAAAAGCGCCGAGGTCGCTGGGCAGCGTCATAGGATCGATTGGCCTCAGGACTTCGATCGCACCGGTGGGTCGGCCAACCAGATAGTTTATGACGCCCTTGGCGATTGAGAGGTCTTGGGCATCGACGGCCTTGGCACGAGAAACCGCCGCCTCGACGGTCACGGGATTGCCGCCGCTCATGCCGTAGACCAGCAGCGCGCGAAAATTCTTGGGGTCCTTGAAGTCCTCCGCATCCGCTTCGCGCAGCCGGGTATCAATCATCTCGAGCAGCTTGGCCTGCATCGGCATCGCGGCGTGATCGCCGGCGGCGATGCGGTCCTGGACCAGCTGCAGCGAGCGCACCAGCTGGTAGGGCTGCAGCGTGTCCTGGGCAAAGCCGGCCGACGGATATCCGGCTGCCAGCAGCAACAGGCCCATCAGCCGGCTGGTGACGGCCGCCCGCTTCATCCTCCGGTCGCCATCAGGATCTCGATGCGGCGGTTGGCCGCCGACAGGGGATCGGCCGGATCCTTCGGCTGGCGGTCGGCGAAGCCGGCGACCTCGGTGATGCGGCGTTCGTCGACGCCGCCGCGCACGAGCATGTAGTAGGCGGAATGCGCGCGCGCCGTCGACAGCCGCCAATTGTCGTAGCTGGCGCTGCGGAAGGGGCGCGCATCGGTGTGGCCGTTGATGCTGATCGTGCCCTTCTGGCTGTTGACGATGCGGCCGATCTTTTCCATCGCCAGCACCAGTTCGCGGCTCGGCACCGCCGATCCGACTTCGAACATGCCGAAGTCGAGCTGGTCGGTGATCGAGATCACGACGCCCTTGTCGGTGGCTTCGACCGAGACGCCGTCGTGCAGCTTGTCGCCAGGCTTGAACGCATCGGCCAGCTGTTGCTTGACGTCGGCCGCGGCCTTCACGGCAGCGGCGGTCGGCGGCTTCTCCCCGGCCTCAGGCGCGGTCGTCTCTTGCGCGGCGGCTGCACTATCCGCCTTGGCGGCAGCCACGGCCTTGCTGTCGCCCGCCTTGGCATCACCGGCATTGGCACCGCCGGCCTTGGTTTCGCCAGCCTTGGTTTCGCCAGCCTTGGCCATCGTCGCGGCGGCGTCCTTGCCATCCTCGACCAGGGGCTCGAGCGGGGCATCCTTGACGGGCGGCGCCGGCGGCACGGCCTTTACCTTGGCGACCTGCGTTTCGGCGGCCTTGTCGCCTGGCTTGAGCGGATCGCCCTCGATCTTGGGGCGTTGGGCGCTCGCCTCGGCGGCGGGTGTGGCCACCTGCTGCGACCAGAAGTCCGGCTCGAAGGGATCGCGGTAGGATGCGCCGCCCGAGGCGCCCGTCGCCGGCCCGGCGCTTTGCGCGCCGCCGTCGCCCTTCTGGCTGACATTCTGCATGACGCCGGTGTCGGTGGCGATTTCGGAGAGCACCGCATAGGGGTCGGCGAAGAGGTGATCGTCGGTTTGTTGCGGCTGTTGCTTGTCCTTCTTGGCGTCGGATGAGCCCGCGTCACCGCTGCCAGCCTGGCCGGGTTTGGCTTTCGTCTGCTGCGGTTTGTCGGCCGTCGAGCCAATGGCGCTTGGCCCGTCGCCCAGATCCTCCAGCCCCTTGCGACTCGAATTGCGGTCGACCAGCTTGACCGGGTTGAAGTAGCTGGCGACGGCCGCCTTGGTCTGTTCATTGGCGGCGTTGATGAGCCACATGACCAGGAAGAAGCACATCATGGCGGTCATGAAGTCGGCGAAGGCGATCTTCCAGACGCCGCCATGATGGGCCTCATCGTGGTCGTCATGACCCCGCCGCACGATGATGATCTCGTGCCTGCCGTGATCGGCCTCGGCGACACTCATGACAAGACCTCGGAAAGGGTTGTCGACCATTCGGCCATGCGTGTCTCGAACACGGCCTCGTCAATGGTCACGGTCAGGTCGAAACCTGGCGCCTCGACGAAGTCGAGATTTGCAGCGCGTGGTCCAAGAGATGCCTTCAGCGTTTCGAACAGCGACAGTGGCCCGCGGACGGCGATGCGCACCGCTTCGCCATCGCCGACGGCTTCGCGAACCGCGCCGGCGAGCGCTTCAAGCGAGCGCTTCTGCAGATCGTCGCTGACAATGGCGCCGATGATGCGGGCGACCGTGGCGGTGACAAGATCCGTTACGCGTGCCTCCATGGCGTCGATGCGCAGCGAGACCGCCTTGCCGATATCGCCGCCGAAGCTTTCGAGGAAAACCCTCGCTTCCTCGGCGTGCGCCTGGCGCTCCGCTTCCAGCGCCGCGTCATTGGCAGCGACAAGCCGTTCCGCCAGCGTTGCCTCCGCCTGGGCAACCGCCTCGGCGATCAGCGTGCCGATATCGGCCTGCGGTGCGGATGCTTCCGGCCTGTGCTCGGATGCGGCCTGGGGCTGGCTGACGCGCGGCGTGCGCGTACCGAAATCAGGGAGAAGATCGAAAAGGGCTGCGGAGGCCATGATTTACGCCGCGACTTCCTGGGCCGCCCATTTGCGCAGGATCTGCGCTGTGCGCTCCTCGTTAAGATCGACCATGCGGGCAAGCCGCTCCTGAGGCGCCGGCCTGATCTTCTGGCGAAGATCATCGAGTGGATTGGTGCCCGGCCGCGAGCTAGGCAAGGCGCCGATGGCGGCACCCGCATCGGCGGAAGCAGCCGCCTCGGGTGTCGGCAGCGACCGCTGGACTTCATCGAAGTTCGGGCCCGACAAAGCGGGCGCCGCTTTTGCCGTCAGCGCTGCCGCCATCGGCCGCAGACCGAAGAAGGCCACCAGGAACACCACGACGATGAAAGCGCCGGCGTTGATCAGCGTGCCGGCGTGCTGGCCGATGGAATCCAGCATTCCAGCCTGCGGGATCGCTTCGCCGTCGAGCCCGTCGATGAATTCGACCGCCGAGACGTCGATGACGTCGCCACGCTTGTCGTCGAGGCCGGTGGCCGACGTGACCATCTTCTGGATCTCGGCGACGCGCTTGGCGATCTGCTCCGGGGTCGCGTCCTTGCCCAGGATCGCCTTCAGCCGGTCCTGGTTGACGACGACGGCGATCGACATCTTGGTGACGGTGTAGCCGTTGGAGACGGTGGCAATCTTCTTGGAGTTGATCTCGTAATTGGTGATCTCTTCCTTGCGGTCGTTCGCCGAGGTCGTTTGCGGACCCTCGGTGCTGGCCGCCTGGGTCTCCGGCAGGTTCTGTTCGACGCTCGCCGGGGTCGAAGCCTGCTTCTGATTGCTGTTCTCATTGGCGCGCACCGACTGCACCGAGCGCTCGACACGCGAATTCGGATCGAAAATGGTTTCTTCCGTCTGGCGGGTGTCGGTGTTGACCTCGGCCTTGACGCTGGCGCGGAAATTGTCAGGGCCGAGATATGGCGCCAGCGCGCGGCGGATGTTGTCGCCGATCTGCGCCTCGACCGTCTGCTCGACGCCGAGTGTGCGCGCCGCACTGGTGTTGGAGGGATCATCGCCGGCGGCCAGCAGATTGCCGTTGGAATCGAGCACCGTCACCTTGTCGGCCGACAGGCCAGGCACGGCGGCGGCGACGAGATGGCGGATCGACTGGGCGCTTTTCTCTGCGTCGATGCCGGCATAGCGGATGACCACCGATGCCGAGGGCTGCTGTTCGTCGCGGCGGAAGTTGGCGCGCTCGGACATGACAATGTGGACGCGAGCCGCCTTGATGCCTGATATGGACTGGATGGTGCGGGCGATCTCGCCTTCCAGCGCACGCACGCGGGTGATCTGCTGCATGAACGAGGTCAGGCCCATCGCACCGACATTATCGAACAACTCGTAGCCGGCATTGGCGCTGGTCGGCAGACCCTTTTCGGCAAGCAGCATGCGCGCCTGCGCCGTGGTGCCGGCCGGCACCAGAACCGAGGTTCCGTCGGCGCCGACGTCGAAGCCGATGCCCGCCTCGCCCAGCACCAGGCCGATCTGGTTCACGTCGGAGCGGTCGAGCCCGACATAGAGCGTGTCGTAGGCCGGGCGGTTGAGGTAGACCGAGGCGATGCCGATGACGCCCATCACCAGAACGGCGATGCCCGCCAGCATGGCGAGGCGCTTCACACCAAAACCACGGAGATTCGAGATGATGCTCTGGATCTGTTCCGGCACGATAGAGCGACTCCCAGCATGATTGTCCGCCGGAACACTAACCCTCGAAGCTTGTGCGAAAATGAAATCGGGCCGCGCTTGCGGCGCGGCCCTTGAATTGGAGGGAGCAGTGTCTGCCAGCTACGGCCGGATCAGCCGTTCTTGAACAGCGACAGGATCGACTGCGAGGAGCTGTTGGCGATCGACAGCGACTGGATGCCGAGCTGCTGCTGCACCTGCAGGGCCTGCAGGCGGGTCGATTCCTTGTTCATGTCGGCATCGACGAGCTGGCCGACGCCGCGGTCGATGGAGTCCATCAGGCTCTGCGTGAAGGTTTTCTGCAGGTCGATGGAGCTCTTGGCGGCGCCCAGGATGGTGGCCTGGTCGGTCAGCTGGCTCATGACCTTGTCGATCTTGCCGATCATCTGGGTGATGATGTCGTCGGTCACGCCTGCTGCCGTGATGTCGAGATTGAAGGCGGAAACGTTGTCGATCCTGGGGACCACCGCGCCCGCAGCCGTCTGGCCAGCGGTGTTGGCGGCGATGTCCGTGCCACCGCCGGCGATCGCAGCCGCGTAGGCTGTGTCGTACAGGTTCTGGGCGGCCGCTGTCGCGTATACGGAAGTCTTGCGGTCGAGCGTGCCCTGGTTCTTGACGGCGGTGGAAAGACCGCTGTCGAACAGTTTCGTGCTCTCGACATTGATGTCGATCGTTCCGAGCGAGATGGCGCCGGAGGAGGAGCGATTGAAGGACGCGACGATTTTGGCGTCGGGTTGGACGCCGTCATTGGGGGCTGCGACCTGCGTCGATGTCACCGAAAGGAAATTCGAACCCGAGAAGGTGGCGGCATCGGCAAAGGACTTCATCTGCGCCTGGAGCGTGGTGATTTCCGTCTGTGTCTTTGCCTTTGCGGCATCCGTCTGGCCGACGGTGGAAAGCAGCTTGGTCTTGAGCTGGCCGATCGACGTCAGGACATTGTTCATGCCGGTGTAGGCGGTGTCGACCTTCGAGGCGCCGAGGCCGAGCGCATCCTGCACCGTCGACAGCGCCTGGTTGTCCGAACGCATCGTCGTGGCGATCGACCAGTAGGCGGCGTTGTCGGAGGCCTCGGAGACCCTGTAGCCCGTCGAGATTCGCGACTGTGTATGCTCAAGCGATTTGTTGGTGGCGTTGAGGCTTTGAAGTGCGGTCAACGCCGCAGCGTTTGTCATGATGCTCGCCAAGAAACTCGCTCCTTTTTCCCAGGCCGGTCTTTCTCAAAAAACCGGCATTGCCCTCGCGAGCCGGTGGCCCGCCCGTCGATTGCCGTCGCCCCGACCGGGCCGATTCGCCAATCCGTTGTAAGCTATGGTTAACCATGACTAACGCGTTATGGTTAACGGCCTGTTAAAGGCCCGCTTTCGAGGGTTAAGAAACGAGGGTTGTGCGGGGCTGGAGCAAACGCAAAACGGGCCGCGCTTTTGGCGCGGCCCGTTTGCCTGGTTTGGTCTGCTGCTAGAGCGATCAGCCGCGGAAGAGCGACAGGATCGACTGCGACGAGCCGTTGGCGATCGACAGCGCCTGGACGCCGAGCTGCTGCTGGACCTGCAGCGCCTGGAGGCGGGTCGATTCCTTGTTCATGTCGGCATCGACGAGCTGGCCGACACCGCGGTCGATGGAGTCCATCAGGCTCTGCGTGAAGGTCTTCTGCAGGTCGATCGAGCTCTTGGCGGCGCCGAGCTTGGTGGCGGCGGTCGTCATATCCTTGAGCGCGGCGTCGACAACGGTCATCATCTGCGAGATCTGACTGTCGCTGGCGGCCGTGGTACCAGAGAAGATGGCCAGGCTGGCGACCGAATAGGTATCGGTGGCCGCAGCCGCAGCGCCCAGCGTCGGGGCCGAAGCCGTGGCAGTCTCGGCGCCAGAGACGCCGAGACGATTGGCGTCCAGGATGCCCTTCGACGTAGCAGCGGTGCCGGCTTCATACAGCTTGATGCTTTCCACGTTGACGTCGATCGTCGAGATCGAAACCGCGCCAGCGGAGGTGCGGTTGAAAGCCGAAACGACCTTGACGTCAGCGGCGGTGGTGGCCGTCGCGCCGCTGTTCACCGACAGCATGTTGGTGCCGGAGAAGGTGGCGGAGTCGGCGTAACCCTTCAGCTGTGCCTGAAGAGCGGCAATTTCGACCTGGGTCTTTTCCTTGGCGGCGTCGGTCTGACCGTAGGACGCGGTCAGCTTCTGCTGGATCGCGTTGATGGTGGTGATCGCGCTGCTCATGCCGGTGTAGGCGGTGTCAACCTTGGAGGCGCCGAGGCCGAGCGAGTCCGAAACGGTGGACATGGCCTGGTTGTCGGAGCGCATCGTGGTCGCGATCGACCAGTAGGCGGCGTTGTCCGAAGCCTGGGAGACACGATAGCCCGTCGAGATGCGGGACTGGGTGGTGTCGAGGCTCTTTTGGGTGGCGTTAAGGCTCTGCAGCGCCGTCAATGCAGCGCTGTTCGTCATGATACTGGCCATGGCTACTCGTACCTTGTTTTTACAGGTGTTTTTTTGACATACCGGCTTTTCCGGTATGACGGAGCGGCATCATGCCAATGATCGTCGAGAGATCACCCGCCATCTGCGAGCGACTATGGCGGCGAGTTCCTACCAAAGGGCTAAATCGGACGGTTAATCGAAAATAATTCGAGAAGAAAACGACGATGTCCGGCGCACTGCCCGGTCCTGTCGGCGGACGCGGCTTCGGGCCGGGATCGTGACGTCAGGTGAAGGAGCGCACCAGGCTGCCGACGAGCAGGTTCCAGCCATCGATCAGGACGAAGAACAGGATCTTGAACGGCAGCGACACCACAGTGGGGGGCAGCATCATCATGCCCATCGCCATGGTGATGGTGGCGACGATCAGGTCGATGACCAGGAATGGCAGCACGATCAGGAAGCCGATCTCGAAGCCGCGGCGGATCTCGGAGATCATGAAGGCGGGCACCAGGATGCGCAGGTCGACCGTCTCCTTGGCAACGACCTGGCCGCGCTCGCGGGCGAGGTCGGCGAAAAGGTCGAAATCCTTGTCGCGCACATTGTGCAGCATGAAGGTGCGGAACGGATCCGAAATCTTCTCGAAGGCCTCGGTCTGGCTGATCTGGTTGTCCATCAACGGCTTGACGCCGGTGTTCCAGGCCTGATCGAAGGTCGGCGCCATAACATAGAAGGTCATGAACAGCGACAGTGAAATGAGGATCAGGTTCGCCGGCGTCGACTGCAGGCCGATGCCGGCGCGCAGGATCGAGAAGGCGATGACGAAACGGGTGAAGCTCGTCACCATGATCAGCAGCCCGGGCGCCACCGACAGCACCGTCAGCAGGCCGAACATCTGGATGATGTAGCCGACGGTGGTGCCGTCGGCCTTGCCGATGCCGCCCAGGTCCAGCTGTTGCGCCGCCGCGACGGAGGTGGCGGCGCCGATCAGCGCCGCGGCGAGAAGGAACTTCTTCATTCGAGCAGCAATGTCCTGATGAGAACCTGTTTGGCGTGCCCCTGGCTGCGGATCGAGGCACGTTCCTCGATATCGGCTTTCAGGTGCTGGTAACCGCTGGCGCCCTCGACCTGATGCATCTTCAGCGTGCGCACGAAGGCCAGAAGGTCCTGATGGATGTCCTCCGTCATCGCCGGCGGCTGCGGCGCGTCGTAGACCACGGATACTTCCATCCTGATCCAGGTGTCGGCGGGGGAGGCGATATTGGTGGTGATCGGCGCCAGCGCGACAAGCGTCAGTCCCGTGCCAGGCTGTTGCGCGGCAGCGGGTTCGGCGATCTTGCCCTCATTTTCAGGTGCAGCTGGCACCGATGATGGTGCGCCGGCACCCTTGAGATAGCCGCCGGACATCCAGCCCATGCCGATGGCTGCGACCGTCACCACCAGCAGCATGGCGCCCTGAACCACAAGGGATGGACCCTTGCGAGGCTGGAGTTGTTCGACATTGGCCACGGCGCTTTGTTCTCCAATCCCTAGAACGGAAGAACCTGGTCGAGAACCTGCTGGCCATAGGCCGGCTGCTGGATCTCGGTGATGCGGCCGCGCCCACCATAAGAAATGCGCGCCTCGGCGATGCGTTCGTAGGGGATCGTGTTCTCGGCGCCGATATCGGCCGGCCGCACAATGCCGGCGATGGTCAGCACCCTGAGCTCGGCGTTGACGCGCACTTCCTGCGACCCCGTGATCATCAGATTGCCGTTCGGCAAGACATCGGTGACGATCGCCGCGACATTGAGTTCAAGCGTTTCCGATCGCTTGATTTCGCCATCGGCCGTCGTGTCCGTGGCGGAGTTGAGCGTGCCAGCACCCTTGCCGGCGGTGCTCCACTTATCCCATTGCGCGCTGAGGTCGAAGCCGAGCTTGCGGTTGGCGGTGCGGCTTCTGTCGTTCTGGTTCTTGAAATTGGCGCGGTCGTTGATCTTGATCTTGACGGTCAGGATGTCGCCCTGCGAGAGCGCCCGGGGATCGGTGAAGAGGCGGCTCTGGCGATCGTCCCACAGCGAGAACTTCTTCACCGGTGCCCGAGGTGGCTCGGGGTATTTATACAGGGAAGACGTGTTGCCGCCGTCAATGCCCGAGCCGACCGGCGACAGTGACGGTTCCTTGCCGACTTCCCTGAGGTTGGTGCCGCAGCCGGACAACACTGCTACCGCGCACAGGATGAGCGTTCTGCGGATCATGACGGATCTACCCTTCGGGCTGCGCTGGCCATGATGCCGGTGAGCGTCGCCGCCGCCTTCTGGTCCATTTCGTTGAGAATGACGCCGGCCTTGCGTGAATCGAGCTTCATCAGGATAGCCGCGGCCAGGTCGGCGTTGACAATCGCCAGGCGTTCGGCCGCCGCATCGGGCTTCATGCCCGCATAGATCTTGACGACGCCGTCCTCGGCCCGGGCCAGGAACACTTCACGCCGCTTCAGCCAGGTCTCGTATTCGGCTTTCTTGGCGTCCAGCGCCTTCATGCGCTCGTCGATGCCGGCCTGCAGCTGCTTCAATTCCTCGGCCTGCAAGGCATAGCGGCGGTCGCGGGCGGCGTCGGCGATGTTGGAGCAGAAGCGCTCGATCTCGCTCTGGTCGGGCGCCTTCTCCCGCGCCAGTTGCTGCGGCGCCACCGCGGGCTGCGCTCCGGGCAGTACCTGGCGAACGACATCCTCGCCATGCGCGCCGCCACTGGCAACGGCCATGGCCGCGAGAGTCGCGGCCGCGAACAGGATTGCGCGGGAGGAGCGTCTGTCGCGGGATGGGAGGGAGGGGATCATCGGCATCGCCTATTGAAGAACCAGATCGGCTTGCAGGGCGCCGGCCGACTTGATGCCTTGCAGGATGGCAATGATGCCGTCCGGCTTGACGCCGAGGCGGTTGAGGCCGGAAACGAGGGTTTGCAGGTCGGGTCCATCGAGCACCGCGACGCGGGCATCGGGCCGGCTGGCGTCGATGGCGGTGAACGGCTCGACAGCGGTTTCGCCCTTGGAGAAGGGTTCGGGCTGCACGACGCGCGGCGCTTCGGTGATGCGCACTGTCAGCGTGCCGTGGCTGATGGCGACGCGCGAGATCTTGACGTCGTTGCCAATGACGATGGTGCCGGTGCGCTCGTCGATGACGACGCGGGCCGGGGTATCGGATTCGACCACGAGGTTTTCGATCTCGGCATAGAAGCGCGCGGCCGAAACGCCCTTTGGCCTTCTGATCTGCACGGTGCGGGAATCGCGCTCACCCGCGACGCGCATGCCGAAGCGCTGGCTGGTATAGTCGTTGATCGCGTCGGCGATGCGGATGGCGGTCGAGAAATCGGGATTGCGCAATTGCAGCGTCAGCGTCGACTGGTCGTCGAATTCGGCCTTCACCGAACGCTCGACGATGGCGCCGTTCGGCACCCGGCCGGCGGTCGGCACGCCTTGCGTCAATTGTTCGGCCTGGCCCTGGGCGGTGAAGCCCGAAACGATGACCGCGCCCTGGCCAACGGCGTAGATCTCGCCATCCGCCGCCTTCAGGGGCGTCATGATCAGCGTGCCGCCGGCCAGCGAGGTGGCGTCACCCATCGATGAGACGTCGATGTCGATGCGGGCGCCCGATTGCACATAGGGGGGCATGTTGGCGGTGACGATGACGGCGGCGACGTTCTTGGCGCGCGCGCTGCCGCCTTCGGTGGCGATGCCGAGATTTTCCAGCATGGCGCGGATCGACTGCTCGGTGAACGGCGAATTGCGCAGGCTGTCGCCCGAGCCGGCGAGGCCGATGACCAGGCCGTAGCCGACCAGCTGGTTGTCGCGCGAACTCTGCAACTGGGCGATGTCCTTGATGCGCGAGGCGACCTGGCCGGGCGGCAGCGAGCTTGGCCCGGGCGAAACGCGGAACATGCGGGTAGTGGTCGCCGGATCATATTCCGGATCGTCGTAGACGCCGCCGTTCTTGGCGGCGAGTTCGCGCTTGGCCTTGGGCGTCAGGCCGTCGGCCAGCGCCGGCTGCAGGCCTAGCGTGGCAGCGAGCAGAAGGGCAAACGGGCGCATCATGAAGCGCTGACCTGGATGGTTCCGTCGGCCATCACCGTGCCGGAGAGGATCTTGCCGCTATCGCTGTTGCGAACCTTGATGAGGTCGCCGGCCGAACCTGGTTGCAAGGTTACCGCGGTGGCCGATATCGTCAGTCCGCCGGCGATGAAGAAGACCTGCACGGCAGCACCCTGTTCGACCAGCCAGGCCTCGCGGATGGCGGCGGTCGGGATGTAGCGACCGGGCAGCAGCGTGCGCTTGGCGATCTTGCCTTGAAGCTCCTCGGCGCGGGTCGCCATCGCATCGGGCTTGTGCTTGCCGGGGATGAGGGTCACCTGTTTCAGGGCGGCGAGTTCGATGGTCTCGCCGGGGTAGATGACGCGGCTGGGGATCAGCACGACCTCGCCGGCAGGCTGATTGCTGGCGATCTGCGTTGCCGATTGATTTGTCGATTCCTGGGCGAACGCCGGCAAGCCGCCGGCCACCAGCGCAAGGACCAGCGCGGTGCGGCGGAATGCGGAGCAGGAGATCGGCATGGCCATCATCGCTACCTGATGTTCTTGGAGACGACCGAGGCCATGTCGTCGGCGGCCTGGATCACCTTGGAATTCATCTCATAGGCGCGCTGCGCCGAGATCAGCTCGGTGATTTCCTTGACCGGGTCGACGTTGGAGGCCTCGAGATAGCCCTGCTGGATGGTGGCGAAGCCGGGATCGCCGGGCACGCCGGCATTGGCCGGGCCGGAGGCCGTCGTTTCCTGGAACAGATTGTCGCCGAGCGGCGCGAGGCCCGCCTCGTTGGCGAAGTTGACGATCTGGAGCTGGCCGAGATTCTGCAGGTCGGTCTGGCCGTCGATGCGGGCAAAGACCTGACCGGTCTTGTTGACGATCACCTCGACCGCATCGGTCGGCACGGTGATGGCCGGAATGACATTGGCGCCATCCACCGTCACCAGCTGGCCGGTGGCGTTGGTGTTGAAGGCGCCGGCGCGGGTGTAGAGCGTGCCGCCATCGGCGCCCTCGATCTGGAACCAGCCCCTGCCGGTCAGCGCCATGTCGAAACTGTTGCCGGTGCTGGTCAGTTCGCCCTGGGTGTGCACGTTGCGCACGGCCGTCGTCTTGACGCCGAGACCGATCGAAACGCCTTCCGGCACCAGCGAGGCGTTGGAGCGATTGGGTACGCCTTGCGTGCGGTCGACCTGGTAGAGCAGGTCGGAGAATTCGGCGCGCGCCCGCTTGTAGCCGGTGGTGTTGATGTTGGCGATGTTGTTGGCGATGACTTCCAGATTTGTCTGCTGGGCATTCATGCCGGTGGCGGCGATGGAAAGTGCTTTCATGACCTGCTCCTCAGATACCCATGCGACTGACTTCGAGGTAGGCCGAAACGACCTTGTCGCGGATGGCGACGGCGGTCTGAAGCGCCTGCTGCGCGCTCATCACGGCATCGACGACCTGGCGGGTGTCGGCATCGCCCTTGAGCGCCTGGAGCGACACCTGTTCGGCATTCTGCAGCGTGTTGACGGTCTTGGAGGCTGCCTGGCTCACCGCTTCGGCAAAGGAGGTGCCAAGGTTGCCCGAAGTCGCCGGCGCGACACCGCCCTGAAGCAGGTCGGTCGCCGTATCGCCCAGCCCGGGCTTCAGGTTGAGCGCGCCGATGCCGTTCACGATCATTGGTTCCTCATCAGGTCGATGGTCATTGAAATGAGGTCGCGCGCCTGCTTCACGACTTGCAGGTTGGCCTCGTAGGAGCGGTTGGCCTCGGTCATGTCGGCCATTTCGATCAGCACGTTGACATTGGGCATCTTGACGTAGCCCTTCTCGTCGGCGGCCTCGTTGCCGGGCTGGAATTCAACGGGGAAGACACTCGGATCGCGGTCGATCGAGTTCACTTCAACCGTCGAGGCGCCGGAAGCCCGGTCAAGCTCGGAGACGAAGCTGATGGTCTTGCGGCGATAGGGGTCGGCGCCGGGCGTGGTGCCGGTCGACTGGGCATTGGCGAGGTTTTCAGAAACCACGCGCAGGCGCTCGGACTGGGCGCCGAGGCCGGATGCTGCGACTTTCAGGGCTGCGGTCAGTGCGTCCATGGTCAGCTCTTCACCGCCATCATCATCATCGAGTGGAAGGCCTTGACGATCGCCGTGTTGAGCTCGAAGGAACGGCGCACCTCGCCGGCCTTGAGGAGCTGGTCCTCAAGCACGACGGTGTTCTTGGACGGCATGACCACGCCGTCATCTTCCTGCGGCTTGATGGTGAAGCCGGCATTGGTCGCCGCGCTGCCGAGATGGCCGGCCTCGGTGGTCTGCAACGACACAGCCCTGCGGTCGAGCACCTTCTCGAAGGGCTCGACATCGTTTGCCGTGTAGCCCGGCGTGTTGGCGTTGGCGATGTTGCCGGCGATCGCCGACTGGCGCACGGAAAGCCACTGCGCTTGCTTGGCGGCGAGATCGAAAAGGGAAACGGGCTCCATGGGAATCTCCGGGCATGTGCCCAAAGACTAGGCCGCCAGTCTTGCGCGGACCTTGCGGGCAGCCGCTACCTGGACAGCTGGATAAACTGGTTGGTGCTGGTCAGCATGACCCATTTGCCGTTGCGCTGCTCGATCGACGAGACCGTGCTGGAGTCCGGCAGTATCGAGCCGCGCTGGACGATCCACAGGCCGGTGTCGTCCTCGATCATGGCGCGGCCGTTGGCGACATGAACCATGCGGAATTTCGCGACATCGGCCGGGAAGGGCTGGTCGCCGGGCGGCTGTGCCGGGGTGGCGTCATCCTGCACCGTCCCGGTGGCGAGCAGGTCGATGCTGGTGTTGGGAAGGTCCTTGGCCGTCAGCGGCGCGCTGCGCGAGGTCACCACGCCGCCACCCTCGCGTCCCGAATTGGTGCCGGTGCCGCCAAACTTGATCGCCTGAACGCCGAACTGTTCCTGGTTGAAGAAGATATACCAGGGAAACAGGGCGCAGATCAGGCCGAGCGTGACGCCGAGCGCGGCGATGACGAAGTCGCTGCGCCGGTCCGCCTTCTTGCTCAATTTTGGAAATTGCGCCTTTGGCGGCTGCGGCCATTCGGTGACGGGAAACAGGCCGTCGATCAGCGATTCGCGGCTAGCCTGCGCCATCTCGGCAGGCTCGACGCGGGGGACCACAGGCGCGACGGGCGCGGCAGCCCGAGCCACAGGTTCGGATCGGGGTAGGATCGGCTTGACGGCTCTGGCCAGAACAGCCGCGGTCTTGGCTGCGATGGCGCTGGCGGCTTTTGCCTTGGCCCTCCTCTCCTCCTCGGCTCGAGCTTCCTCGGCGGCGTTCGCCGCGGCGATCATCTCATTCAGGATGCGCTCGGTGTATTGGCGTTCAGTCTCCTGATTCGGCATTCAGCTTTCCCTTGAGATGGCGGGCGAGATCGGAGAACGGATCGGCGGATGGGCGGTCCCTGGGTGATTGCGTCAGCGCCTCGTAGATCAGCGGCACCTGGCGCACGGCGATGTCGAGCTCGGCGTCGGCGCCACCCTGATAGGCGCCGAGCAGGCGGATGTCGCGCGTGTCCTCGAAGCGGGCGATCATCGACTTCAGCCGCGTCACCAAAGCGCGCTGTTCGACGCTCCAGGCCTTGCCGGCCAGGCGCGATATGGACGACAGCGGATTGACCGGCGGATAGCGACCCTGTTCGGCGATCGCGCGGTCGAGCACGACATGGCCGTCGAGGATGCCGCGCACGGAATCGGCGACCGGATCATTGTGGTCGTCGCCGTCGACCAGCACGGAAATGATGGCGGTAATCGACCCCTTGCCTTCGGCCCCCGGTCCGGCGCGCTCAAGCAATTTGGGAAGTTCGGTGAAAACCGAGGCGGGATAGCCGCGGGCGACCGGCGGCTCGCCGGTTCCCGTCGCCACCTCGCGCAACGCATGGGCGAAGCGGGTGATCGAATCCAGCACCAGGAGCACACGGTGGCCCTGGTCGCGAAAGTGCTCGGCGACGCGCATGGCGGTGTCGGGCGCGCGCCGGCGCATCATGGCGCTCTCGTCGCTGGTGGCGACGACGGCCACGGTCTTGGCCATGCTGTCGCCGATCGTGTCCTCGAGGAATTCGCGAACCTCGCGGCCGCGTTCGCCGATCAGCGCCACGACGACGGTGTCGAACGCGTCGGCGCCGGCGAGCATGGCGAGCAGCGTCGACTTGCCGACGCCCGAACCCGCGAAGACGCCCATGCGCTGGCCAAAGCACAGCGGCGTGAAGATGTCGATGACCTTGACGCCGGTCATGAAGGCGGTACCGACGCGCTGCCGCGCCATGGCGCCTGGCGTCGTGGCGCCGCCCGACAGGTCTTCGCCCCTGATCAGCGGCGGACCGCCATCGATCACCCGGGTGAGCGCGTCGATGGTGCGGCCGCGCCATGAAGCATGGGGTGCCACCGCCAGCGGCCCCCTGCGGAACACCGCATCGCCGATGCCGGCATCGGCGCTGCGTTCGAAGGGAGCAACGACCACTTCGTCGCGGCTGATTTTGACGATCTCGCCGCGGCGCGCGCCGGACTGGCCGCGCTGCTCGACGATGTCGCCCAGCCTGGCGAAATCGGAAAGACCTCGCACCTTGTAGTGCGTGGACGTGACTTCGGTGACGAGGCCGCCACGCTTGACCAGCCCGTCGGCGTTGCCGAAACGCCGAATTACCCGTTCCAGTGCGGCGAGCCGATCTTCGGGCGCCGGCTGCAACTGCCTTTCGGGTGCGCGGATGGAGGACCGGTCGAGCGACATACTATGACTTCGAGCCGAGCGTCTTGATCGCCTCGTCAGTGGAAGAATCCGTCTGCCGCATCAGGGCGGCAGTGTTCTCGAAGGCGCGCTGGACCATGATCAGGCGGGTCATCTCCAGCACCGGATTGACGTTGGATTCTTCGACGAAACCCTGGGCGATGCCGACATCGGAGCGGTCGGTGACCGGCTCGGGGGTGCGCGCCGGCACGATGCCGGAATTGCCGTAGCGAACGAAATTCTCGCCCGGGTCGAAATTGTAGAGGCCGATCGAGCCGACAAGCTGGTCGTTCTGGCGCAGCGAGCCGTCGGCGCCGGCCTTGGGCGGACCGTTGCGGGGGTCGAGCTGGATCGGCGCGCCGCCGGCGTCGAGCACCGGATGGCCTTCGATCGACATCAGCTCGCCATTCTCGTTCATCGAGAAGCGGCCGTCGCGGGTCATGACGGTACCGGCCGGTGTGTCGATGGCGAACCAGGCGTCGCCCTGGATGGCGAAATCGAACGGATTGCCGGTCTCGGTCAGCGAACCGTGGGCGCCCGAAAGATAGGTCTTGCCCGACGAGGCGAAGGACACTGATTTCTGCCCAGTGCCCGACACCATGTCCTCGAATTTCACGCCGGTGGCGCGAAAGCCGACAGTGTTGGCGTTGGCGACATTGTCGGCGATGGTGTCGAGCCGGCGCTCGAGCGCCATCTGCGCGGAAAGGGCGACGTAGAGACTATCCTGCATGATCAGAACTTCAACTTCTGCATGGCCATCATCAGGTCGGTGGAGATGCCCGCCGTGACCGGTTGGGCAAAGAGCACGCTGACTGACGTCACGGCCGTCGAGGTCGGATTGTTGATCTCGTACATGCTGGTGAAGCGGGTCAGGAACTTGCCGAGTTTCACGGGGTCGGTGAAATCCGAGATGTCGAGCTTCTGTTCGAAGAGCTGCGCCTGCTTGTCGATGTCGGCAGTGGCGAAGGAATCGGGGAGCCCCAGCGCAGTGCGCACGACGCTTGCAAGGGCGGTGTCGGCGAGCACATCGTACCAGCTGGTGATGTCGGGCGCCTTGCGCTGGAAATAAAGCGCCAGCCGCACGCCCTCATTGGTCTTGCCGGCATCCTCCTCGAGCGTCTGGCGCATATACTTGTCGACAGTCGGCTGCTGCGCCGGATTGATGGTGGTGGCGGCTTCGCCGTACTGCTCGAAGTTGAAGGCCGAGGCCAATGCCGCGTAGGCCGGGTTTTTCTGTTTGTTGGCGACGCTGTTGGGGTCGCGCACGCCACCCTGCAGGACCTGTTTGATGAGGTCCTTGTTCTCCGTCGCCGAATCGAGACCGAACGCGGCCAGCGCGTAAGTGTAGAGCCGGCTGTTCGACATCAGGTCGTCGACCGATTTCACCTTGGTGATGTTGGCGAGATAGTAGGTCGTCTCGCCCTTCACATAGTCCGAATTCGGATCCAGGCCGGCGATCTGCGCCTGCGTGGCGTAATTCTTCGTCACCAGCTGCTGCGCCTTGTTGTAGATGGTGGCGTCGGCGCCATTGGCGGCGAAGTTGAAGGCGCTGACGAATTGGGCATAGCGCTTGTCGGTCAGCTTGTTGGCGAAACTGTTAGGGTCGGTGACGCCTTCCTTGAGCGCCTTGACCATGAAGGCCTTGGCGTAGTCCATGTCCTCCAGCCCGTAGGCCTTCATGGCAAATTTGAAGAGCCGGTCATTGTTGACGAAATCATCGATCGATTTCACCTTGGTTATGTTGGCCAGGTAATATTTGGTATCGCGGTCGACAGTCGGCTGCTGCTCGATGCGGTCGATCGACTTGTTTATGTCCTTGGTGATCAACTGGTAGCTGGTAAAGGTATTGAGCAACGTCATGCCTCCGGCCGAAGCTTAATGTCGCGACAATAACCTCACTTCCTTGCGCGAAACTGAATCGCCCAACATTCGGTTCCGTGGCAGCCCGGATTCAAGCCTCACACAAGGCACGGGGACTATCCCTTGGACCTGTTGTGAAATGCGGAAGGACCTGTCGTGGGCATTCTGATTGGACTTGTGGTGACGCTCGGCTGCGTCCTTGGCGGCTTCATGGCCATGGGCGGGCATCTGCACGTGCTGGTCCAGCCGTGGGAAGCCGTGGTCATCTGTGGCGCCGCACTGGGGACGTTCCTCGTCGCCAACCCAATGAAGACGGTCAAGGATACCGGCAGGGGCATTCTCGAGGCGTTCAAGCAGGCGGTGCCGAAAGAACAGGACTATCTGGAAACGCTCGGCGTGCTGCACAGCCTGATGCGCGAATTGCGCTCGAAGTCGCGCAGCGAGGTCGAGGCGCATATCGACAATCCGGAAGAATCAGCGATCTTCCAGGCCTTTCCGACGGTGCTCAAGAATCACGATCTGATGAATTTCATCTGCGACTACTGCCGCATCATCATCATCGGCAATGCCCGCTCGCACGAGATCGAGGCGCTGATGGACGAGGAGATCCAGACCATCAAGTCCGACAAGATGAAGGCCTATCACGCGCTGGTCGCTGTCGGCGACGGCCTGCCGGCGCTGGGCATCGTCGCCGCCGTGCTTGGCGTGGTCAAGGCGATGGGCGCACTCGACCAGTCGCCGGAAATCCTCGGCGGCCTGATCGGCGCCGCGCTTGTCGGCACATTCCTCGGCATCTTCCTGTCCTATGCCGTGGTCGGGCCCGTCGCCACCAAGATCAAGACGGTGCGCGAGAAGAAGAACCGCCTCTACATCATCGTCAAGCAGACGCTGCTCGCCTACATGAACGGCGCGCTGCCGCAGGTGGCGATCGAATTCGGCCGCAAGACGATCTCGTCCTATGAGCGGCCGACCATCGACGCCGTCGAGCAGAGCACGATGAACACCGGCGGCGCCGAGAAGAAGGCCGCTTGAGCAATGCACGACAGATCGGTGCCGACACGGTCATGACCAGCCCAGGCAGCCCCGCGCAAGCGCGTTCGCTGATCATCGAGCGCCTGGTCGGCGACAGCGGCGAGGCCGATCAGGTCATCGACGCCGGCCGCGCCATGGCCGAACGCGCCGTGCCGCTGCTGCAGAAGGGCCTTTCGGACGAGCTCGGCGTTCCCGTCATCGTCGACCTCAAGGCCGTCGAGGTCAGCCGCGTCCCCGAGGCGCGCTCGCGCGCCGGCGACAATTTCGCCATGACAGTCGTCGGTTCGCCGGCATCCTCTGATGCGATGACGCTCGTCATCGACGCTGCCGCGATCGCGATCATGGTCTCGACGCTGTTTGGCGGCGATCCGGATATGCCGGCGTCGCCGATCGAGCGCGATCTGTCGCCGATCGAGGCCGATGTCTCGACCATGGTGTTCCAGGAGGTGGCGCAGGCGCTGAACGGATCCGGGCGGCGCTCGCTCGACCTGCGTCTGCCCGTGCCGCGGGCGATGTCGGGTACCGAGGCGAAACGGCATGTGCTGCGCGACGGCGCTGCCATCCGCATCGTCCTTGGCATCTCGACGCCGGTCGACAGCGGCTCCATCACGGTGACCATGCCGCAGCGTGTCGTCCTTGCCGGCCGCGATGGCACCGCCGGCCTCAGCGAAGACGATCATGGCAGCAGTTGGCGCGCACGCTTTTCGGAAGAGGTGATGCGCTCGACGGTGGCGCTCGAAGCCACCATGCCGCTGACGCGGCTGACGCTTGGCGACCTCGCCAATCTCCAAGTGGGCCAGGTCATCGACTTCGACGAAACGGCGCAATCACGAGCTCGCCTCAGCGCGCGCGGCCAGACGCTGTTCGTATGCGAGTTCGGCAAACTGGGGCAGAATTACACCGTCCGAATCAAGCATCCCTTCGATGCCGGGCAGGATTTCATCGATGGGCTCATGCCGGCCGGTGCCGGGCGCGCCTGAGCTTTTGGAGACAACGCATGGCCAAGACCAAAGTGGAAGCAGAACTCGACCAGCCGGACGAGCAGCTAGACCGCGCCATCGAGGAATTGCGCGGGGTCCTGCATGAAGAGGAGCAACGCCCAGATGCGGCTTTCAGGGCCGCCGCGGGCGCCAATTCAAACGTCATCATGAACATCCCCGTCGATGTCCAGATCATCCTCGGCAGCACCGAGATGGCGGTGGCCGACCTGATGGCGCTGCAGAAGGGTTCGACGGTGGCGCTCAACCGCCGCATCGGCGAACCGGTCGACGTCGTGGTCAACGGCCGCAAGATCGCCCGCGGCGAGATCACGGTGCTCGAAAGCGATCCCTCGCGCTTCGGCATCAGGCTGACCGAAATCATCGCCGGCACGAAGGGCGCCTAGACATGGCTGGTGGGGCTTGCCGGTTGCAGCGGAGGCGAGAGGCAGCATGACGCCGCTGACGACCTTGACGCGCGCGCAGAAGGCGGCCGCCATATTAGTGGCGATGGGCAAGCCGTCCGCCAGCCGCCTGTTGAAATTCTTCAAGCAGGAAGAGCTCAAGGCGCTGATCGAGGGCGCGCGGCTGCTCAGGACCATTCCGCAGAGCGATCTCGAGCGCATCGTCGCCGAGTTCGAGGCCGAATTCACCGAGGGTGCCGGCCTGCTCGATTCCGCCGACAGGATGGACACCATCCTCAACGAATCGCTGTCGCCCGAAGAAATGAACGCCATCATGGGCAACAAGAAGCCGGAGGCGGCGCCCGAAGGGCCGCCACCGATCTGGCCCGATCTCGAAAAACTCGAACCTTCGCGGCTGGGCACCTTCCTGGCCGGCGAACATCCGCAGACGGCGGCCATGGTGCTGTCGAAGCTGGCGCCGCAGGCGGCGGCGAGCGTGCTTTTGACGCTGACGAAGGAGATGCGCGGCGAAATCATCAAGCGCATGGTGACGATGGCCAATGTTCCGGCGGCCGCCACCAGGATCGTCGAAAACCGGTTGCGCACCAGCGTGCTGTCGGAAACCTCGACCAAGGACACTTCGGCCGGACAGGCGCGCGTCGCCAGCGTGCTCAACGAGCTGGACAAGCCGCTGCTCGAGGAGGTCATGCAGGACCTGGAAGCCGCCGGCACGCCCGACCTCGACGGTGTGAGGGCAAGGCTCTTTGCCTTCGACGACCTGCCGCTGCTCACCCAGAAGGCGCGCGTGCTTCTGTTCGACGGACTGTCGACCGAGCTTGTCACGCTGGCGCTGCGCGGTACATCGGCGGCACTCGCCGAAGCGGTACTCTCGGCAATCGGCGCACGGTCACGGCGCATGATCGAAGCCGAACTTGGACAAGGGTCGGAGGGAGTTCCGGCTGCCGACATACTGGCGGCGCGCAAGACCATCGTGACGACGACCATCCGGCTGTCGCGCGAGGGCGCATTCGAACTTCCCGCGACGCAGAACGCCGCCTAAGGCATGTCCGACGCCGCCGACAAGGACTCCAAAACCGAAGAGGCGACGGAAAAGAAAGTCCGCGACACCATCGAACAGGGCAAGCTGCCCCATTCGAGGGAAACCGCGATTCTCGCCTCCTTCGTCGCCATACTGGTGTTCACCGTCTTCTATGCCAAGGACGCGGTCATCAACCTCGGCATGTTCCTGTCGATGTTCCTCGAGAAGCCCGAGGCCTGGCCGATGAACACCGAGACCGATGTCATCGATCTCTACAAGATCGTCATGCTGGAAGTGGGCCGCGCCGTCGTCAGCCTGCTGGTGCTTTTGACCGTCGCCGGCATCGGCGCCTCGGTGCTCCAGAACATGCCGCAATTCGTCGGCGAGCGGATCAGGCCGCAGCTGTCGCGCATTTCGATCACCAAGGGCTGGAACCGGATGTTCGGTGCCCAGGGCTGGGTCGAGTTCCTGAAATCCCTGGCAAAGGTCGGCTTCGCCATTGCCGTGCTCACCTTCACGCTGTCGGAGGATCACCGCAAGCTGCTTGCCGGGATGATCACCAATCCGGTCGCTTTCGGCCTCGTCATCCGCGGCATCGCGGTCGACATATTGGTGGCGATCGTCTTCGTCATGGGGCTGATCGCGGCGATCGATATCGTCTGGGCGCGCTTCCACTGGAAGCAGGACCTGCGCATGACCAAGCAGGAGGTGAAGGACGAGTTCAAGCAGTCCGAGGGCGACCCGATCGTTAAGTCGCGGCTGCGCTCGCTGGCACGCGACCGCGCGCGCAAGCGGATGATGACGGCGGTGCCGCGCGCGACGCTGATCATCGCCAACCCGACCCACTTCTCGATTGCGTTGAAATATGTGCGCGACGAGGATTCGGCGCCGCTCGTGGTGGCCAAGGGGCAGGATCTGGTGGCGTTGAAAATCCGCGAGATCGCGAAGGAGCACAACATTCCGATCTTCGAGGACGTGACGCTCGCCCGCTCCATGTACAAGCAAGTTTCGGTCGATAATGTGATCCCGTCGCAATTCTACCAGGCCGTCGCCGAACTGGTGCGGATCGTCTACTCGAAAAAGGCTGAGCGCAGACAGATTTCATGAACCGCCAACCACACGCAAAATCCCGCGAGATCATCGTCGCCAGCGCCATCGAGCAGGTGGTCGGCGAACTGAGATTGATCGATGTCGCCGACTACATCGCCTTCATCCGGCTGGAGCATTTCGCCTGCCTTTCGGATCTGGTCGATTCAGCAGTGGAGCTGTTCTTCATGCCGGGCACGCTCAAACTGGGTCATGGCGGCGAGGCGCATGTCGACTGGAGCGGCAGTCCACGCATCGTGCTCGACCTGGAACTCAGGCCACCCGGTGTGACCGTCTATTTCCAGCTGACGCTGAGCGAGGCCGGCAATTCGGTCGCGGTCAATTACGTGTCGTTCGAAAAGCCCGGCGAGGACCCCGAGCACAATACGGCGCTGCTGGAGGCGGTGATCGAACAGGCCCGGATCCGCAAGGTCGAGCCGCTGGCCTTCTGAGGTCTGTTGATATTCAGGTGAGGCCGGCCTGCAATTGGTGGCTCCGTGCGCTTCCCCGTTCTACTGCGTCGCAGTAGAACTGAGCGCACGTACCCAAAAGTACGCTCCGCTCCGGTTCTCGGTATCAACCATTTTCGGCTCAGCCTGACCTGAATCTCAACAGACCTGAGCGCCTTATCAGCGATTACTCGATCAGGCCCAACCGCAGCGCCTTGGCGACCGCCTGGTTGCGGTTGACGGCGTTGAGCTTCTGGGTCGACTGGGTCAGGTACTGGTTGGCGGTATGCACCGACAGCTTCAGGAGCCGCGCGATCTCCTCGCTGGTGTTGCCGTTGGCGGTCAGCTTCAGGCATTCCAGTTCGCGCTTGGAGATGGCTCGCATCCTGCCGGCATCGCTCGGACGGATACGCGCGACAGCGGCGAAGAGGGAAAAACAGCGGGCGTGGATTTCGTAGAGCGCATCCTGCGGCAGCGCGATCTCCGATCCCAGGAAGACGACAAGGCCGCACTGACCGCGATCGGCGTGGACGGGAAAGGCAATGCCGCTGGTGCCGGGCGCCAGGGGGGATATCTGCGCGGTCCAGGCAAGGTTGCCGAACATTTCGGCCATGGCCGCGACGCCGTCATCCGTCCACCAGCGTGGCTCCGTCGAGTTGTGGGTGTGGCGCACGATCTCCTCGCCATTGGCGCCCGAGATGAACTTCGTCGCCACGGCAATGCCGGGATAGTCGGAATCGAAGCACGGCACCAGCCGCGCCCGTTCCGGCGACGGGCTGACGAAGTACAGGCCGAAGGCCGAGGCGTTGATGTCGACCGATATCCAGCGACAGCGGCGCACGGCATCGGGAATGGTGACGGCGTGATGTGTCTCGGAGCTGAGCGAGAAGGCGCCGAAGGGGCTGCGCTGCTCGTTGAAAAGGGCCTCCGCGGCGTCCTTGATGTCGGCGTGTTTCAAATGATGCCACTCCTGATCGCCGTGGCGATGGCCATCGCACGGTTCGAGGCCGCGAATTTCTGGATGGCGTGGGTGATGTAGCTGTTGACGGTGTTGGAGGAGACGCCAAGGATGACCGCCACCTCATCGGTGGTCTTGCCCTCCGAGACCCAGAACAGGCATTCGCGCTCGCGATCGGAGAGCGGATCCTGCATGGCGGCGGCGGCGATCAGCTGCGGGATATGCGAGAGCGCGTAGCAGCATTTCAACTGCGCCTTCATCAGCGCCGGCTGGTCGATATGGCCTGATGTCGCCGCCGAGAACAGGGCGAACAGACGCTGGCGGCCGACATTCAGCCGCAGCGAGTAGATCTCGGCATGGCCGAGCACGTCGAGAAGGCGGGCCTCTTCGCCGGAGACCAGCCCGTCGGCATCGGGCGCCTCGGCGGCCACCAGCGGTCTAGGCCGGATGCCGGGCGCGACCGTGAGGGCCCCTTGGGCAAGGCTGGCGATCAGCCGCTTGCCGATCAGTTCGATGGCGTCGAAGATCCAGTTCGAGGAGACGATGCGCGCGTCGTTGCGGTCCTGGTCATGGACGATGGCGACCAGCATGTAGCTGTCGGCGCCGATCTCGGCGATCAGCTCCATGAAAAAGCTGGTCAGATCACCGCGCGACGTCAGGCGCGAGCCCAATGTGTCGGATTGAAGAAGCGCGGCGGGACTGCTCATTTGTTGCTTTTGGCCGGAATCGTTTCTGCCGTCCGGATGCTGGAGGCCAGCCGCCGAACCCGAAAACGCGTTACTTTTACGAGACACACACGAGGCGCGGGGCCGCGCCCAACCAGACGGAATCCATTCAGGGAACGCGAAGACATCCGCGTCTGGCGCCGGAAGATTCCGGAACGTGAGACTTTGGGTGGTCGCCGCGCCCCCCAAGGACCGGCTGATTCGGGTCTAATCTACCCGCAGATGAATCCGACATCAAACGCGATTTGACAAAATCGAATCCGACGGACTCACATGCGACTCAGAGGTCGACTTTCGCGGCCTTCGAGCGTGCGAAAATGCCGGGACTGCGCAAGCCGGCCATATCCGCGCTCCGTCCGATGCGATAGATTCGCAAGCGCCGAAGGGGTGGGCACCTTCGGCAATGGAGTTCGTAGCTGCGTTACGGCCGCGGTCGTTGGCAGCGGTGCCATGCGGGCTCCCGGCATCTTTTGTTGCGGGGGAAACGATGAGCGATTCATTTCGGGAAGTTACTTCCGTCTCGTGGTTCGGACGGATCAAGCGCGCGGTCGGTGGGGTTATCTTCGGCCTGCTTCTAATCGTGCTGATGGCGATCGGGCTGTTCTGGAACGAGGGCCGCGCGGTGCAGACGGCGCGCTCGCTGGCCGAAGGCGCCGGCGCCGTGGTCTCGATCGGCGCCGACAGGGTCGATGCCGGCAATGACGGCAGACTGGTGCATGTCAGCGGGCCGGTGACGGCCGATAGCGGCCTGTCGGATCCGGATTTCGGCATCGCCGCGCAAGGACTGCGGCTGTCGCGCAGCGTCGAGATGTATCAGTGGAAGGAAGAGTCCAAATCCGAGACCACCAAGAAGCTTGGCGGCGGCGAGGAGACGGAGACCACCTACAGCTATTCGAAAGTGTGGGACGACAGCCAGATCGACTCTTCGGACTTCAAGAAGCAGGACGGCCATCAGAACCCGCCAATGGCGATCCACAGCCGCGCCTTCCAGATCCCTGAAGGCAAGCTCGTCGCCTTCGATCTGGACACGCCGGTGCTCGACCGCATCGACGGCGACAAGGCATATTCGCTGTCGGCCAGCCAGTCGGCGGCGATCAAGGCCGCCTATTCCGGCACGAAGCCGCTCAGCGTCGTTGATGGCAAGATCTATCTCGGCAGCGACAACACGACGCCCGCATTGGGCGACTACCGCATCGGCTACGAACTGGCGCCGCTCGGCGTGGTCAGCATTGTGGCGCGGCAGGCCGGCAGCCGCTTGGAGCCGTACCAGACGCAAGCGGGCGATGCGCTGCTGATGGTCGATACCGGCAACGTGCCGGCCGACAAGATGTTCGCCGAGGCGGTGAGCGCCAACACGCTGATCACCTGGCTGCTGCGCGCCGCCGGTCTTTTGCTGCTGACCACCGGCTTTGCCCTGTTCCTCGGCCCGATCGGCGTGATCCTCGACGTCATCCCGTTCCTCGGCAGCATGGCGCGGATGGGAACCGGCATCATCGCCTTCTTCCTGGCGATCCTGGTCGGCACGACGACGATCGCGATTGCCTGGTTCTGGTATCGGCCGGTTCTGGCGGCAGGCATACTGGCGGCCGGCGTCATCGCGGCGGCGGCGGTCTATTATCTCGGCCGCTCACGCAAGGTTGCCGCGCCAATGGCCACGCCGAGCACAGGTACCGCAACGTAGCTTGCAAAAAAGGGCTGATATGCCGCCCTTTTTCGTCGTACCTCTTATTGTCCGCTCCGGGTTTGTGGGCAGGCTTAGCGGTCCTCGAAACCGGTCAGCACGCCGACGGCGTTGATGCCGATCTCCTCGACGGCATAGCCGCCTTCCATGACGAACAAGGTGGGAAGGCCGAGCCTGGCGATGCGGCGACCGATCTTGGGATAGTCGGGGCTTGTCAGCTTGAACTGGCTGATCGGGTCCTTCTCGAAAGTGTCGACGCCGAGCGAAATGATGACGATGTCGGGCGCATAGGCGGCGAGCTTGGCGCAGGCATCCTCAAGCGAGGCGTTCCAGGCGTCCCAGCCGGTGCCGAACGGCATGGGATAGTTGATGTTGAAGCCTTCGCCGGCGCCTGCGCCGCGTTCATCGGCATGGCCGAGGAAGAACGGGTATTCGACCATCGGATCGCCATGCAGGTTGAGGACCTGCACGTCGGCGCGGTCGTAGAAGATTTCCTGCGTGCCGTTGCCATGGTGGTAGTCGACGTCGAGGATGGAGATGCGTTTGGCGCCCTGGTCGAGGAACCACTGCGCGGCGACCGCGGCGTTGTTGATGTAGCAATAGCCGCCCATGAAGCCGGCGCCGGCATGGTGGCCTGGCGGGCGGCAGAGCGCGAAGGCCGACCTCTCGCCGCCCTTGACCAGGCCGGCCGCGGTCAGCGCCACGTCATAGGACGATTTGATCGCGGCCCAGGTGCCTTCGACGAAGGTGGCGCCGGCATCGAAGGAATAGTAGCCGAGCAGGGCATCGACACGCTTCGGCGGCACGTCGCCACGCAGGCCGCGCGTCGGCCAGGTGAAGGGCATGGCCGTGCCCTCGTGGCCGGAGGCTACCCATTGCGGCCAGACCGTCGGCAGGAAGTCGATATAGTCTGATTTGTGGATGCGCTTGGCGGCGGCAAGATCGTGCTCGAGCGGCAGGACGATCGGACCGAGCTTCTCGCTTTCGACCCGTGCCTTGATGAATTCCGCCCGCGAGGGTTTTTCAAAACCCGGCACGATCGCCGAGGTGACCAGTTCCATCTGGCCGGCATGGCCAGCATGAAGCGGCGAATAGACAGTCTTCATGAAATTCCTCTCGAAATGCGAAATCAGTCAAGGTTGAGATAGGGGCTCACCAGAGCGAGCCACATGGTTTCCACATCGTCCTCGATGAGGTCGTATGTCCTGCGATCTCTCTTCAGTCCGACCAGCCGGCAGGCGTGCCCGACCTCCATCATCACCAGGCCAAGCCGTTTGGCGATCTTGTCTTCGAGAGCCGGATTCACATGCCGCAGCCAGGCGGCGTAAAGCGCGATGATCTGCTGATCATATTCGTCCTGGATAGGCCTGAGATCGGCGTTGCCGGATATGGCCTCGATCACCGGCATCAGGGTCGCGTTTTCGAGATAGATACTGGACGTGTCGATGAAGAGCTTGCGCACTTCGCGCCGAAATTCGTCGCGGTTGGTGGGCCGGGGGACCTTGATGCGCTTCTCGATCACTTCGGGAAAGGAGGACAGCCAGCGCCGGGCGAGGTCCAGAAGAATGGCTTCCTTGTTGGGAAAGTATTGATAGACCGAGCCGACCGACAGGCCCGCGCGCTGCGCAATGGCGAGCGTCGTCGGCGTCCTAGTTCCTTGCTCCCGCGTCAAGATCAGCGCCGCGTCGAGAATGCGGTCGACCACCTTGCTCGACCGTTGCTGCCGAGGCTGCTTGCGCGGCTCGAGCGCTATCCTGGTTTTGCGGTCGAGACTGCGCTTCACTGCTCTATGTCCTCGTTCCCCGCCTGGTCCCAACACGAGCGCAGGGTGCTGTCCGCAATACATTCTAAATTCCGCATGTTGACAAACGCGAATAATCAGTCGCATTCTTTATCCACGCTGTCCCTAGGGATAACAAGGGGAATTTCGAAGGCAGCGGACTGGCATCGTTTTTTGTTCCGTGGCGCCGCTCCGGTGGAGTGGCAGGTCGTTGAGCGCAGGGCTGTCGGTCTCAGTCGGTCATCAAAAGCGCGGAGTCGCGATGTCTGCTACGGGTACGGGTCACAATGCGGATCTGATCGTCATCAATGGTCGTGTGCTGACCATGGACGGTGGCAATCCCGTAGCCGAGGCCGTTGCCGTCAAGGATGGCGCCATCATCGCCGTTGGCAGCCGGGTCGCCATCGAAGAACTCAAGGGAACGGCCACGCAGGTGATCGACGCCAAGGGCGGTTCGGTCCTGCCCGGCTTCATCGAAGCCCATATGCATCTGTTCTCGGGAGGGGCTGAGCTCGCGCATCTTCAGCTTGGCGGTGTCCATGGCTTCGAAGCGCTGCAAAAGGCGATCCGCGACTATGCATCGACCAAGCCCGACGCAAAAATGCTGGTCGGGCAGGGCGTCGACTACACGGTGCTCGGCGACGAGCGGGTGACGCGCCACCATCTCGATGCGATCCTGCCGGATCGCCCGTTCTGCATGGCGGCGCCCGATCATCACACGATGTGGGCCAACACCAAGGCGCTGGAGATGGCCGGCATCCTGCAGGGTCGCGCGCTTGGTCCAGGCAATGAAATCGTCATGGGCGAGGATGGCCTGGCAGCCGGCGAACTGCGCGAGGGCGAGGCCTTCGGCCCGGTGCTCGATCTTGCCGGCGAGGGCCGGGTGCGGCTGGGGCTGGCGACCGGCGGCGAGCCGGATCCAATGCCATCCGCGGCCGAACGCGCCGGCGACCGCGACATCATGCGGCGCGGCCTGGCCTGGTGCGCGCGTCACGGCATCACCTCCATCCAGAACATGGACGGCAATCTCTACCAGCTCGAGCTGCTGGCCGAAATCGAGGCCGAGGAGGGGTTGCCCTGCCGTGTGCAGATACCCTTCCACTACAAGAATTTCATGACGCTCGACATGCTCGACAAGGCATCCGTCATGACCGAGAGCTACAACAGCGAGTGGCTGTCGTCGGGCATGGTCAAGGTGTTCTATGACGGTGTGCTCGATTCCTGGACGGCTGTGATGGTCGAGCCGTATGCCGACCGTCCCGACTGGGTGGGCGAGCCGCTTTTCACACCGCAGCAATTCATCGATCTCGCCGTTGCCGTCGACAGGCGTGGACTGCAGATCGCGGTGCACTCGATCGGTGATGGCGCAGTGCGCGCGGTGCTCGACGGCTACGAGGCGGCGCAAAAGGCCAATGGCAAGCGCGACAGTCGCCATCGCATCGAACACATCGAGGTCACCACCACGGCGGACGTGCCGCGCTTCGCCGAACTCGGCGTCATCGCCTCGATGCAGCCGCCGCACCCGCCCGGCGCCATGGATTTCCCGCTCGAGCCGACCGTGTCGCGCATCGGGCCGGCCCGCTGGCCATTGAGCTATGCCTGGCGAACCCTGAAGAATGCCGGCGCGCATATCGTCTTCGCCTCGGATTGGCCGGTGTCGCCGATCGACCCGATCCTGGGCATTCAGGCGGCAGTGATGCGCAAACCATGGGCAGACAGCGACCCGGACCAGAGTTTTTCGCTGCAGGAATCGCTCGCCGCCTACACGGTCGAGGGCGCCTATGCCGAATTCGCCGAACACCGCAAAGGCACGCTGAAACCAGGCTATGTGGCCGACCTGGTGGTGCTGTCGGCCGATATGGAAAAGACGGCGCCGGCCGATCTGCACAAGGTGCGCCCGGTGACGACGATTTGCGGCGGCAAGGTGACCTATCAGGCCTGACAATGGCATGAGGCTTGCTGGCTAAAGACGGACTGAACTGTGATTCAATGCCGGGCTTGCCAACCTACCGGGCGTGTGGTCACATCGAACAGGGGAACAGCTCCGCCAGCAAGAGCGGGGTCAACAGTGAGGCGTAATCGTGCCGGACAAACCGGATCGGAATGCGATTGAAGTAGTAAACGTCAGTAAAATTTTCGGATCGGGTGAGGGGCAGGTCGCCGCCCTCGACAAGGTGTCGGTATCCATTCGCGAGAACGAGTTCTTCACGCTGCTGGGACCGTCCGGCTGCGGCAAGACGACCCTTCTGCGACTGATCGCCGGCTTCGACTTTCCAACCGCCGGTGAAATCCTGCTCTACGGTCAGGACATCGCGCCGCTGCCGCCCTTCAAGCGGCCGGTCAACACCGTCTTCCAGTCCTACGCGCTGTTCCCGCATATGACGGTTGCCGACAATATCGGCTTCGGCCTGGAGATGCTCGGCAAGCCGAAGGGCGAGATCAAGGCGCGCATCGCCGAGATGCTCAAGCTGGTCAAGATGGAAGCGCTGGCCGGCCGCCGCACGGCCCAGATTTCCGGTGGCCAGCAGCAGCGCGTGGCGCTGGCCCGGGCGCTCGCGCCGCAGCCGAAAGTGCTGTTGCTCGACGAACCGCTCTCGGCACTCGACTACAAGCTGCGCAAGGAGATGCAGATCGAGTTGAAGCGGCTGCAGCACGAGACCGGCATCACCTTCATCTTCGTCACCCATGATCAGGAAGAAGCGCTGACCATGTCGGACCGCATCGCGGTGATGTCGTCGGGCAAGATACTGCAGGTTGGCTCGCCCTGGGATATATACGACAAGCCGGCGGAGCGCTTCGTCGCCGACTTCATCGGCGAGACCAACTTCCTCACCGCCGCCATATCGGGCACCGGCAACGGCAAGACACGCGCGACGCTCAAATCCGGGACGACCATCGAGGCGACCGTTGCCGAAGGGTTCCAGCCGAAGGACAACGCCACGGTGGTGGTGCGGCCCGAGCATGCCAAGCTGACCAAGGACAAGGGAGACCTGTCTGGCACGGTCGAGAACATCGTCTATTTCGGCACCGACACGCATATCCATGTCCAGCTCGACAGCGGCGAGGCCTTCACCGTGCGCCAGCAGAACACGCGCAGCGCAGGCTGCGGTTTCGAGCGCGGCGACAAGGTCGGCATCCTGATCGGCAACGACGCCGCGCAAGTGCTGAGGGACTGATGGCCACCGCGGAAGAAGTCGCCAAGGCAGCGGAACGGCGTGATGTCCGTGACCGCTGGCTTTTGTCAGCACCGGCGCTGCTGGTCATCCTGCTCGCCGCGACCGGCCCGTTGCTGATCGTGCTCGTCTACTCGTTCCTGACGCCCGGCGCCTATGGCGACGTGAAATGGCAGTTTTCACCCGACGCCTGGGTGTCGGTGTTCATGGAACGTGACATTTTCGACGACACGCTTTCGCTTGCGGCGGCGCATGTCACCATCTTCTGGCGCTCGATCAAGCTTGCGGTGGTGACGACGCTGGCGACCTTGGCGCTCGGTTTCCCGACCGCCTATTTCATGGCGACGCGCAGCGAGAAGACCAGGGATCTCTGGCTGTTCCTGATCACCATCCCGTTCTGGACCAACCTCCTGATCCGGACTTTCGCGGTGCTGCAGATCATCCGCAACGAAGGCATCATCAACACGATCCTGCTCAAGCTCGGCATCATCTCGGCGCCGATCCAGATCCTCTACACCGACACCGCGATCCTGATCGGCATGGCCTATGTCTACCTGCCGCTGATGGTGCTGCCGATCTACGCCAGCATGGAGAAGCTCGATTTCCGCCTGGTCGAGGCCGGCTATGATCTCTACGCGACACGCTTCAAAGTGCTGCGGAAGATCATTTTCCCGCTGGTCAAGCCCGGCGTCATTGCCGGCTCGATCCTGGTCTTCATTCCGGCACTCGGCGCCTATGTGACGCCGGTCGTGCTGGGCGGCGGCAAGAACATGATGCTGTCCAACCTGATCGAATTGCAGTTTGGACAAGGACGCAACTGGCCGCTTGGCTCGGCGCTGTCGATCACGGTGATGGTCATCGTCATGCTGGCGTTGCTTGCCTATGTGCGCAACGCCGGCAAGTCAGGGGTGCGTCATGGCTAGCAACTTCTCCATCAAGCACCAGCCGGGCTTCACGGCGATCGCGGCGACCTGCTTCGTCGTGCTCTATTTGCCGATCATCGTGCTGGTCCTCTACGCCTTCAACGCGGCGAGCTCGACATCCGAATGGGGCGGCTTTTCGCTGAGATGGTTCCAGTCGGCCTACCAGAACACGCAGGTCATCGACGCAACGCTGCGCTCGTTCCAGATCGGTGCCATCGCGGCGGTGCTGTCGACCATCTTCGCCACGATGGCGGCACTCGCCACCACGCGCACCGCCCCCTATCCCGGACTCACCTTCAAATATGCGGCAATCAACCAGCCGCTGATGGTGCCCGAGATCGTCACCGGCGTGGCGCTGCTGATCTTCTTCTCGCGCATCAAGATCTTCACCGGCTATTCCGGCCTCGGTTACCTGATCGCCGCGCATACGGCGTTCTGCATTCCGTTCGCCTATCTGCCGATCCGGGCGCGGCTGGAGAATATGGACCTGACGCTCGAGCGCGCCGCGGCCGATCTCTACGCGACCCCGTGGAAGACCTTCCGCCGTATCACGCTGCCGCTTTTGTGGCCCGGTATCCTTGCCGGCCTGATGCTGGCCTTCGTCATCTCGCTCGATGACGTCGTCATCACCGAGTTCGTCAAATCGGGCGGCCAGGACACGCTGCCCACCTACATGCTCGGCCAGATCCGCCGTGGCGTCACACCCGAGATCAACGCGATATCGACCGCCTTCCTGCTGCTTTCGGTCGCGATCGTCACGTTGTTTTTCTTCGTCAGCAGGAAACGAGACTGAACCTGAAAATGGGAGTTAGAACGATGAACTGGAAGACAACGGCGACCGCCATGGGGTTGGCGCTGCTCGCTTCGACGGGCCTCGCCCGCGCCGAGGGCGTGCTCAACATCTACAATTGGGGCAACTACACCAGCCCCGACGTGATCAAGAAGTTCGAAGACAAATACAAGATCAAGGTGACCATCACCGACTACGATTCCAACGACACCGCGCTTGCCAAGATCCGGCAGGGCGGCACCGGCTTCGACATCGCCGTGCCGTCGCAGACCTACGTCCCGATCTGGATCAAGGAAGGCCTCCTGCTCGAGACCGATCCGGGCAAGATGGAGAACTTCAAGAATGTTGCGCCGGAATGGGCCAATCCCGAATTCGATCCGGGCCGCAAATATTCGGTGCCGTGGGCCTGGGGCACGATCGGCGTCGTCGTCAACACCGATGCCTACAAGGGGCCGGCCGATACGTGGGGCATCGTCTTCAACACGCCCGACGAGCTGAAGGGCAAGGTCAACGTCGTTCCCGAGATGAATGACGTCATCTTTGCGGCGATCAAATATGTCGGCGGCCAGCAATGCACCGACGACAAGGCGGTGCTGAAGAAGGTGCGCGACCTTTTGGTGGCGGCCAAGCCGAACTGGATCGCGATGGAATACAACACCATCGAAAAGATGGGTGCCGGCGACTTCAAGGCAACCAGCGACTGGAACGGCTCGGCGCTGCGCCAGCGTCTGGCCAATGCGGCCATCCATTACAACTATCCGAAGGAAGGCTTTGGCCTGTGGAGCGACAATGTCGTCGTCCTGAAGGAAGCCAAGAACGTCGAGAACGCCAAGCTGTTCCAGAACTTCATCATGGATCCGGAAAACGCGGCTGGCCTCTCGGCCTTCCACCGTTACGCCAACGCCATCACCGGCTCGGACAAATACATGCCGGCCGACATGAAGGACGCGCCGGAAGTCGTCATTCCGGCCGACGCCAAGCCGAAAGGCGAATTCCAGAAGATGTGCGCGCCGGAAACGCAGGAACTCTACACCAAGATCTGGACCGAACTGCAGAAATAATCGCTGCATGCCAGACCCGGCGGCAAACACCGCCGGGTCTTTCCTTTTCCGGGAATGGCCTTTCATGGACTCCTATCGCAACAGCGATCCGCGGCCGCCGATCATGCAGGGCTCGCCGCCAGTCATGGTGTTGCCGAAGCTCGACTGGGACCGGCCGCCTTGGAACCGCTGGGCGTTCCAGCACATCAGGGAAATTCTGCCCACCGCCGAAGTCTGGCGCGGCAATGGCCATCGCCATCGGCTCGAACGCGCCGAGGTCGATCTCGACGGGCTGCCGGTCGAGGACAGCGAGGGCAGGCCCTCGACGCTCTCCGGGTTGCTGGACGAGACCTATACGGATGGTTTCCTCGTGCTCAAGCACGGCAGGATCGCCTATGAGCGCTATTTCAACGGCATGGACGTGCGCACGCTGCATCTGTCGCAGTCGATGTCCAAGTCCATCACCGGCTCGGTGTTCGGCATATTGGCCGGGCGAGGCCTGATCGATCCGGCCAGGCCGGTGACCGACTATTTGCCGGAACTCGGCGCCACAGGCTGGGCCGGCGCCAGCGTTCAGCATGTGCTCGACATGACGACGGGCGTGCGTTTTTCCGAAGAGTATACCGACCGCTATTCCGACATCGGCCAGGTCGATGTCGCCACCGGCTGGAAGCCGGTGCCGCCGGGCAGCGATCCGGACTTCCGCTGGCCCTCGCATATGTTCGAGCTGATCCTGGGCTTGAAGGACACGATCCGCCCGCATGGCGCCCAGTTCCAATATCGCTCGATCGAGACCGACGTGCTCGCCTTCATCATGGAGCGGGTGACGGGCAAGCGGCTGGCGCAGCTGGTGTCGGAGGAACTCTGGCAAAAGCTCGGCGCCGACGAAAGCGCCTGCTTCACCGTCGACAGCGCCGGCTATGCGCTGGCCGATGGCGGCTTCAACGCGACGCTGCGCGACTATGGCCGCTTCGGCCAAATGATCCTCGACAATGGCGGCGGCATCGTGCCGGCCGACTGGATCGAGGCGACACGCAATGGCAGGCATGGCCCTGATTTCTCCGCCAGCCTGCCGCAGGGCAGCTACCGCAACCAGTTCTGGATCGAGAATCCCAATTCGCGCGCGCTGATGTGCCGGGGCGTGTTCGGGCAGATGATCCATATCGACTGGAACACGGGAATGGTCGTGGTGAAGCTTTCGACCTGGCCGGATTTCAGCAATCTCGCCTACTCCACGGCGACGCTGAAGGCCGTGCACGCCATCGCCGCCGCGCTGCTCTAGGCCCCCCACAAGAAACGACCTTGAAGGAAACGCCATGACCGGCAAGACCGCGTTCGAGATTCGCCACGGCTTCCGCCGCAACGAGGTGCTGCTTTCCAACTGGCGCGAAAGCCCGTTCAACCGATGGTCGTTCCAGAACCTTGGCGAACTGGTGCCGACGGCACGCGTGGCCGCGGCGTCGGCTGGTGCCGAGGCACAAGCGATGGATTTCGGTGGTTTGCTCGGCGAAAAGGTTTCGGTTGCCAGCGCGCCGGAGACGGTCGCCGAATTCCTCATACGCTCCACCACCGACGCGCTGACGGTGATGAAAGGCGGCAAGGTGATCGGCGACTGGTTCGCGCCGCACATGGATTTCGGCGCCCGCCACATCATCTTCTCGATCAGCAAGTCGGTGACCGCCATTATAGCCGGCATATTGGAAGGCGAGGGGGCGTTCGATCCGGAAGCGCCGGTGACGACCTACATTCCCGAAGCCGCTGGCTCGGCCCATGGCGATGCGAGCACGCGCCATGTGCTCGACATGAGCGTCAGCCTCGATTTCGAAGAGGCCTATCTCGATCCGGAAAGCGCCTTTGCCCGCTATCGCCGCGCCACGCTATGGAACCCGGGTGGCGGCACGGAAAGCCTGCGCGAATTCATCCTGTCCTTGCAGCGACTTGCCGAGCCGCACGGCCAGACTTTTCGCTACCGCTCGCCCAATTCCGACCTGCTCGGCCTGCTGCTGGAGCGCGCGTCCTGCCAGCGCTTCAGCGACCTGATGCGCGAGAAGCTGTGGCTGCCGCTTGGCGCTGTCAGCGAGGCCTCGATCGGCGTCGACATGGAAGGCACGGCGCGCACCGCCGGCGGCATTTCGGTGACGCCGCGCGACCTGGCGCGCATCGGCGAGATGATGCGGCAAGGCGGTACCGCCAATGGCCGCCGCATCGTGCCGGAGGCCTGGGTGCGCGATACCGTCAGCACCGGCGGCAGTGCGGAGGCCTGGCAGCGTGGCACGATGGCTTTCCTGTTCCCCCATGGCCGCTATCGCAACAAATGGTACCAGACAGGCAAGCCGAGCGGCGCCTATTGCGGCATCGGCATTCATGGCCAATGGCTCTATGTCGATCCGAAGGCGGAGGTGGTCATCGCCAAGATGTCGTCGCAGCCGGTGCCGGTCGACGATCCGCTCGATGCCGAGATTGTAGCGTTCTTCGAAGCGCTGACCCAACTGGTCTGACCCGTCGGGCGCGGCTTCGTTGCCGCATGCTTTCCTGTGGACCGCCCGCGACGGTTGAAAACGTCGCGGTTGGCGAGACAGGCGTCTGCGCCTATGGTCGCCGCTCTTTTGATGAGAGCAGGAACGACATGGCATCCGACATCAAGCGCATCGCAGCCATTATCGCGGCAGAGATCAAGGCGCGGCCCGAACAGGCGGCGGCGGCGATCGAATTGCTCGACGAGGGCGCGACGGTGCCGTTCGTGGCGCGCTACCGCAAGGAGGTGACCGGCGGGCTCGATGACACGCAGTTGCGCGACCTTGCCGAGCGGCTCGCCTATCTGCGCGAGCTCGACGCCCGCCGCGACACCATCCTCGGCTCGATCCGTGAGCAGGGCAAGCTGACCGAGGACCTGGAAACCAAGATCGCTGCCGCCGCCACCAAGGCGGAACTGGAAGACATCTATCTCCCCTACAAGCCGAAACGCCGCACCAAGGCCGAGATCGCCAGAGAGCGTGGGCTGGGGCCGCTGGCCGAGGCCATCCTTGCCAACCGTTCGCTCGTGCCTGCCGAGGTAGCGCTGGCCTATGTCACCGAGGAGGTGGCCGACGTCAAAGCTGCACTTGAAGGCGCGCGCGACATCCTGTCGGAGCAGTTCGCCGAGAATGCCGATCTGGTCGGTAAACTGCGCACCTACATGAAGGACCGTGCCTTCATGCGCGCCCGGGTGGTCGACGGCAAGCAGGAGGCCGGCGCCAAATTCTCCGACTATTTCGACCATGTCGAGCGCTGGGCAAACGTGCCGAGCCATCGCGCGCTGGCCATGCTGCGCGGCCGCAACGAAGAGGTGCTGTCGCTCGACATCGAGGTCGATGCCGACGATGCGTCGCCGGTGAAACCGGTCGAACGGATGATCGCCAACGCCTATGCGATCGGCGCCAGCCTGCCCGGCGACCGCTGGCTGATGGAGGTCGCCGGCTGGACCTGGCGCATCAAGCTTTCGCTGCACCTGACGCTCGATCTGATGCGCGACCTGCGCGAGCGGGCCGAGGAAGAGGCGATCCATGTCTTCGCCCGCAATCTGAAGGATTTGCTGCTGGCCGCGCCGGCCGGATCGCGGCCGACGATGGGGCTCGATCCCGGCATCCGCACCGGCGTCAAGGTGGCCGTGGTCGACGGCACCGGCAAGCTGGTGGCGACGACGACGGTCTATCCCTTTCCGCCCAAGAACGATGTGCGCGGCACGCAGGCCGAACTCGCCAAGCTCATCCGCCTGCACAAGGTCGAGCTGATTTCGATCGGCAACGGCACCGGCAGCCGCGAGACGGAGAAGCTGGTGGCGGACATGCTCTCCGACATGCCTCCGGACGGCGGACCGAAGCCGCTCAAGGTGATCGTCAGCGAGGCAGGCGCCTCGGTCTATTCGGCGTCGGCGACGGCGGCGGCCGAATTCCCCGGCCTCGACGTGTCACTGCGCGGCGCGGTGTCGATTGCGCGCCGCCTGCAGGATCCGCTGGCCGAACTGGTCAAGATCGAACCCAAATCGATCGGCGTCGGCCAGTACCAGCACGATGTCGACCAGTACCGGCTCGGCCGCTCGCTGGAGGCGGTGGTCGAGGACGCGGTCAATGCGGTGGGCGTCGATCTCAACACCGCTTCGGCGTCGCTGCTGGCGCGGGTTTCGGGCCTTGGCGCATCGCTCGCCGACGCCATCGTCGCGCATCGCGATGCGACCGGCCCCTTCGCCAGCCGCAAGGACCTTCTGAAGGTGCCGCGGCTGGGACCGCGCGCCTTCGAACAGTCCGCCGGCTTCCTGCGCATCGCCAATGGCAGCGAGCCGCTCGATGCCTCGTCGGTGCATCCGGAAGCCTATGGCGTGGCCAAGAAGATCGTCGCCGCCTGCGGCCGCGACGTGCGCTCGCTGATGGGCGACAGTGCCGCGCTCAAGGCGCTCGATCCGCGCGTCTTCGTTGACGAGCGTTTCGGCCTGCCGACGGTGCGCGACATTCTGGCGGAGCTGGAAAAGCCCGGCCGCGACCCGCGCCCCGGCTTCAAGACGGCGACCTTCGCCGACGGCGTCGATGACATCAAGGACCTCAAACCCGGCATGCTGCTGGAAGGCACCGTGACCAATGTCGCGGCCTTCGGCGCCTTTGTCGATATCGGTGTCCATCAGGACGGGCTGGTGCATGTCTCCCAACTGGCCGACCGCTTCATCAAGGACGCGCATGAGGTGGTCAAGGCCGGCGATGTGGTCAAGGTGCGGGTGGTCGACGTCGACATCAAGCGCAAGCGCATCGCGCTCTCCATGCGCAAGGATGGCGGCGAGGGTGGTGCGTCGCGTGGTGGGCCGCGCGACAATGGCGGCGGCAGACCGCCGCCGCGCTCGCCAGCGCCGCAACGCCAGCCGGAACGGCCGGCCCAGCAAGGGGCCTTCGGTGCGGCGCTGGCGGATGCGCTGAAGCGCAAGTAGCTACCAGGCCAGAACGGCCGGCTCCTTCTCAATCTGCTCCAGCAGCCAATCGCGAAAGCTGGCGACGGGAGGATGGTCGCGCTTGTCGTGCGGGACGACGAGGTAATAGGCGCTGCGGCTTTGCATGGGCTGGCCAGGCGCCGGCACCAACTGGCCGCGCTGCAATTCGCCCGCGATCAGAAGCAGCGGCAGCAGCGCCACCCCAAGCCCCGCCATGCACGCCTGGGCGGCAGTGCCGAATTGTTCGAACTGCATGCCTGGTCCGGCCGGCGCGCTCAGACCCTGATGCTCGAACCATTCGGTCCAGGCGCCGGGTCGCGTCGCCATATGCAACAGCGGCAGGCGGCCAATATCGGCCGGCGTGGCGATGGCGCGGCCGGCGAGGAATTCGGGCGACGCCACCGGCGCGACAGTTTCACGCACCAACAGTGTCGAATCGGCCTCCGGCCAGTCCGGCAGGCCGTAATGGATGGCAGCATCCAGCCTTTCCCTGGCGAAGTCGAAGCGGCCGACGCGGGTGACGAAGTTGATGGTGATGTCGGGATTGCTCTCGACGAAATCGGGGATCATCGGCATCAGCCAGCGCGTGCCGAAGGTCGGCAAAATGGCAAGGTTCAGGATGCCACTATGCCGATTGCTCATCAATCCAAGGGCCGCGTCGCGCAATTGGCCAAGCGCCGAACGCACTGCTTCGGCGTAGATTTCCCCAGCCGTCGACAGCCGGACATTGCGGCTGTCGCGCTCGAACAGGCGGCGGCCGAACTGGTCTTCGAGCAACCTGATCTGCCGGCTGACCGCGCCCTGGGTCAGATCCAGCTCTTGAGCAGCGGCAGTAAAAGACCCAAGCCTGGCCACCGCCTCGAAGGCGGCGAGGGCACTGATGTTGGGCAGGAGGCGGCGCTGGACACTCATGATCTATTCCTAACGCTCATTGATCCGTGAATCAATTTCGTTTGATTTTTTAAGGCTGCGGGCCGATAAGCTGGGCTTCACCCGTTTGAGGATCGACAAGCCATGGCCGCCGACAAGAATGCATTCGTCTGGGAAGACCCTTTCCTGATCGAGGACCAGCTTTCGGAAGAAGAGCGCATGGTGCGCGACGGCGCGGCGGCCTTCGCCGCCGACAAGCTCGCGCCGCGCATCGAGGATGCCTATCTCAATGAAAAGACGGATGCCGGCATCTTTCGCGAGATGGGCGAGGCCGGCTTGCTCGGCATTACCATCCCGGAAGAGTATGGCGGCCTCGGCGCCAATTATGTGACCTACGGGCTGGTCGCGCGGGAAGTCGAACGCGTCGATTCCGGCTACCGCTCGATGATGTCGGTGCAATCGTCGCTGGTAATGTATCCGATCCACGCCTATGGCTCGGAAGAGCAGCGCAAGAAGTACTTGCCCAAGCTTGCCAGCGGTGAGTGGATCGGCTGTTTCGGCCTGACCGAGCCGGATGCCGGCTCCGACCCGGGCGGCATGAAGACGCGCGCCGAGAAGACGGCGAACGGCTACAAGCTCAGCGGCTCGAAGATGTGGATTTCCAACGCGCCGATCGCAGACGTGTTCGTCGTCTGGGCGAAGCTGAAGGGCGAGAACGGCAAGGACGAGATCCGCGGCTTCGTGCTGGAAAAGGGCATGAAGGGGCTGTCGGCGCCGAAGATCGGCGGCAAGCTGTCGCTGCGCGCGTCGATCACCGGTGAAGTGGTGATGGAAGGCGTCGAGGTCGGCGAGGACGCGCTGCTGCCGAACGCCAAGGGCCTTGGCGGCCCGTTCGGCTGTCTCAACCGGGCTCGCTACGGCATCTCCTGGGGCTCGATGGGTGCGGCGGAAGATTGCTGGCACAGCGCCCGCCAATATGGTCTCGACCGCAAGCAGTTCGGCAAGCCGCTGGCCGGCACGCAGCTTTACCAGAAGAAGCTCGCCGACATGCAGACCGAGATCGCGCTGGGATTGCAGGCATCCTTGCGCGTCGGGCGGCTGCTCGATGCAGGCAAGATGGCGCCGGAAATGATCTCGATCGTCAAGCGCAACAATTGCGGCAAGGCGCTCGACATCGCCCGCCAGGCCCGCGACATGCATGGCGGCAACGGCATCCAGATCGGGTACCACGTCATGCGCCACGCGCAGAATTTGGAGACGGTCAACACCTATGAGGGCACGCATGACGTGCATGCCTTGATCCTGGGAAGGGCGCAGACAGGCATTCAGGCGTTCTTCTAAGTCATGCCTCAAGCTGGTTTCAGCTGCTTAAATTAGGTGCACCGCAACATCTGTGCTTGGAGAATGGCCAGCAGATGTGTCAGGGTTCGGCGAATTCGTTTGAAACGCCGATCTCCGGGGCCCCATGGCAATTCTGGCAGCCGTCTACCATCTGACCCATTACAAATACGACCGGCCGGTGGTTCTCGGGCCTCAGATCGTCAGGCTGCAGCCGGCGCCGCATTCCCGGACAAAGGTGTTGAGCCATTCGCTCAAGGTCGAGCCGGCGAACCATTTCGTCAATCTGCAGCAGGATCCCTACGGCAACTTCCTCGCCCGCTTCGTCTTCCCCGAGCCGGTGACGGAATTGAAGATCGAGGTCGATCTCGTCGCCGACATGACGGTCTACAATCCGTTCGATTTCTTCGTCGAGCCGTCGGCCGAGACGTTCCCGTTCGAATATCCGGAAGAGATCAGGGACGATCTCGCGATCTACCGGACGCCTGAGCCGGCAGGGCCGCTGCTTTCGGCCTTCCTGAGAACCATCGACACCAGCGCGAAAAACACCGTCAATTTTCTCGTCGACCTCAATGCGCGCCTGCAGCGCGAGATCGCCTATATCGTGCGCATGGAGACTGGCGTGTTCTCGCCGGAGGAAACGCTGGCCGCCGGCAAGGGCTCGTGCCGGGATTCGAGCTGGCTCTTGGTGCAGATCCTGCGCAATCTCGGCATCGCCGCGCGTTTCGTCTCCGGCTACCTGATCCAGCTGAAGCCCGATCTCATCGCGCTGGACGGTCCGGCCGGCACATCGGTCGATTTCACCGATCTGCATGCCTGGTGCGAGGTCTATCTTCCAGGTGCCGGCTGGATCGGCTTCGACCCGACCTCGGGCCTGCTCACTGGCGAAAGCCATGTGCCGCTTGCCGCAACCCCGCATTTCCGCAACGCGGCACCGATTTCCGGCATGGCGAGCTTTGCCAATGTCGAGTTCGGCTTCGACATGCGGGTCGACCGCATCGCCGAGCACCCGCGCATCACCAAGCCGTTCTCCGACGAAAGCTGGCAGGCGCTCGACGCGCTTGGCAACAAGGTCGATGCGGCACTTGGCGAAGGCGATGTGCGGCTGACGATGGGCGGCGAGCCGACCTTCGTGTCGATCGACGATTTCGAGTCCGCCGAATGGAACACCGCCGCCGTCGGCCCGACCAAGCGCGAAAAGGCCGATGCGCTGATCCGAAGGCTGCGCGAACGTTTCGCGCCCGGCGGTTTCCTCCACTACGGCCAGGGCAAGTGGTATCCGGGCGAAAGCCTGCCGCGCTGGACCTTCTCGCTCTACTGGCGTGCCGACGGTCAGCCGGTGTGGAGCGATCCGTCGCTGATCGCGCGGGAGAAGAGTTCGGCGGATGTCGGTCCGAAACAGGCCGAAAGCCTGCTGACTGCGATTGCCGGCGAGCTCGGCATCGACAAGGCCATGGTCAGCGAGGCCTATGAGGATCCGGCCGAATGGCTGCTCAAGGAAGGCAAGCTGCCGGAAAATGTCGATCCGTCCAATTCGAAGCTCGAGGACCCGGAAGAGCGCAGCCGCATGGCAAGAGTGTTCGAGCGCGGGCTGACCAAACCGTCGGGCTATGTGCTGCCCGTGCAGCGCTGGAACAGCCAGGCGTCGGGACCGCGCTGGCGTTCGGAGAAATGGAAGACGCGGCGCGGCCGGCTGTTCCTGGTGCCCGGTGATTCACCGGTCGGCTACCGCTTGCCCTTGGGCACACTGCCCTATGTGCCGCCGGCGCAATTCCCCTACATCGTGCCGGTCGACCCGTCGCTGCCGCGCGGCCCATTGCCGGCGCGCGAGGCGATCCTGCCCGCTGCGGCGCCGGCCGAACTGGAAGGCGCCGACGAGATGGCGCGCCGCCAGCAGGCGGCGTCGTTCACCGCCGCGACCGGCCAGCAGGACCGGGTCGAACAGGAGATCACCGAGATCGGCGGCGCGGTGCGCACCGCGCTCTCCGTCGAGCCGCGCGACGGAAGGCTGTGTGTGTTCATGCCACCAGTCGAGGCGCTGGAGGATTATCTCGAACTGGTCGCTGCCGCCGAGAACGCGGCGCGTGCCATCGGTCTTCCCGTGCATATCGAGGGCTATGGGCCGCCGCATGATCCGCGTCTCAACGTCATCCGTGTGGCGCCCGACCCCGGCGTCATCGAGGTCAACATCCATCCGGCTTACAACTGGGAGGATTGCGTGGCGACGACCACGGCGATCTATGAGGAGGCGCGGCTGACGCGGCTTGGCGCCGACAAGTTCATGATCGATGGCCGCCACACCGGCACAGGCGGCGGCAACCATGTCGTGGTCGGCGGTGCGACGCCCAATGACAGCCCGTTCCTGCGCCGGCCTGATCTGTTGAAGAGCCTGGTGCTGCAATGGCAGCGGCATCCGTCGCTGTCCTATCTGTTCTCCGGCCTGTTCATCGGCCCGACCAGCCAGGCGCCGCGTTTCGACGAAGCGCGCCACGATTCGCTTTACGAACTCGAAATCGCCATGGCGCAGGTGCCGCATCCGAACCAGGGCGCGGCCCCCTTGCCATGGCTGGTCGACCGGCTGTTCCGCAATTTGCTGACCGACGTCACCGGCAATACCCACCGCTCGGAAATCTGCATCGACAAGCTGTTCTCGCCGGATGGCCCGACCGGCCGGCTGGGACTGGTCGAGTTCCGCGGCTTCGAGATGCCGCCCAATGCGCGCATGAGCCTCGCGCAGCAGCTTCTGGTTCGCGCCATTATCGCACGTGCGTGGAAAAACCCGCTCGACGGCCGCTTCGTACGCTGGGGCACTTCGCTGCACGACCGTTTCATGCTGCCGCATCATGTCTGGGCTGACTTCCTCGATGTGCTCGACGACCTCAAGCTCAACGGCTTCGAGTTCCGTCCCGAATGGTTCGATGCGCAGCTCGAATTCCGGTTCCCGTTCTGCGGCGAGGTCCAGCATGCCGGCATCAAGCTCGAGCTGCGGCAGGCGCTGGAGCCATGGCATGTCATGGGCGAACAGGGCGCGATCGGCGGCACCGTGCGCTTCGTCGATTCCTCGGTCGAGCGGCTGCAGGTCAAGACCGAAGGCCTCAACCCGGAACGCCATGCCATCGTCTGCAACGGCCGTATCGTGCCGATGAAGGTGACCGATAACCGCGAGGTCGCGGTCGCCGGCGTGCGCTTCAAAGCCTGGCAGCCGGCTTCGGGGCTGCATCCGGCGCTGCCGGTCAACACGCCGCTGGTGTTCGACATCTATGACCGCTGGTCGGGAAGGGCGATCGGCGGCTGCGTCTACCATGTCGCGCATCCCGGCGGCCGCAATTACGACACCTTCCCGGTCAACGGCAACGAGGCGGAGGCGCGGCGGCTCGCCCGCTTCGAACCGCGCGGCCATACACCATCGGCCTATGTGCTGCGCGAGGAACAACCGGCGGAAGATTTCCCGATGACCCTTGACCTCAGGCGACCGGCAAGACTCTGATCAGCGATGGCAAAGGGGAATCACAAGAGGATACGCGGCAAGCCGCAGATCCATAGCCTGCTGGAGCACTACCAGCCCATCGACGGCGTCGTCGACGAGATGGTCGACGCCGCAGGCAATCCCCGTCCGGTCTGGAAGCATTTCATCGAGGCGCTCGACGATCTCGGTGCCGAGAAGCTCGGCCAGCGTTTCGCCCGTGCCGACCAGTATCTGCGCGATGCCGGCGTCTATTACCGCGTCTACGACAAGGCCGGCGCCAATGAGCGCGAATGGCCGCTGGCTCATGTGCCGCTGCTTATCGAGGACAGCGAATGGGCCGCGATCAGCGCCGGTCTCGTGCAGCGCGCCGAGTTGTTCGAGGAAACCATCGCCGATATCTATGGACGCAACCGGCTGATCGAAAAAGGCATCCTGCCGGCGGGATTGATCGCGGCCAGCCCCGAATATTTGCGGCCTGTCGTGGGTACCACGCCGGCCGGCGGCCATTACCTGCATTTCTGCGCCTTCGAGCTCGGCCGTGGGCCTGACGGCCAGTGGTGGGTGCTGGGCGACCGTACGCAGGCGCCGTCGGGCGCCGGCTTTGCCCTGGAGAACCGCGTCGCCACGACGCGCGCGCTGTCCGATATCTATGGCGAGATGCATGTGCATCGCCTGGCCGGCTTCTTCCGCCGTTTCCGCGATGCGCTGATCGGCATGGCCAGGGAAAGCGAAGGCCGCGTCGCCATATTGACGCCGGGGCCGCTCAACGAAACCTACTACGAACACGCCTATATCGCCCGCTATCTCGGCATCATGCTGCTCGAAGGCGAGGACCTGACCGTCTCCGGCGGCAGGCTGATGGTGCGCACCGTTTCAGGCCTGATGCCGATCAGCGTGTTGTGGCGACGCCTCGATGCCGCCTTCGCCGATCCGCTCGAATTGCGGTCGGATTCGCAGATCGGCACGCCGGGGCTGGTGGAAGCCATCCGCCGGGGCGCGGTTGCGACCGTCAATGCGCTCGGCTCAGGGCTGATGGAAACACGGGCGCTGCTCGCCTTCCTGCCCAAGATCGCGCGCGAATTGCGTGGCGAGGAGCTGCTCTTGCCGAGCGTCGCGACATGGTGGTGCGGGCAGGCGACCGAACGCGCCCATGTGCTTGCCAATATCGACCGCATGGTAGTCGGCCCGGCGCTGTCGACGAGACTCGCCTTCGAGGATGATGGCCAGACCACGCTCGGCTCGACGCTGTCGGCCGGGGAGCGGGCCGAGCTGGTGGCGCGCATCGAACGCGATGGCGGCGCCTTTGTCGGCCAGGAAGCGGTGACGCTGTCGACGACACCGGTCTTTGTCGGCGGCTGGCTGGAGCCGCGGCCGGCGAGCCTGCGCGTTTATCTGGCGCGCACGCCCGAGGGCTGGACGGTCATGCCAGGCGGGTTCGCCCGCGTCGGGCTGTCGCTCGATCCGACGGCGATCGCCATGCAGCGCGGCGGCCAGGCGGCCGACGTCTGGGTGGTCAGCGACAGGCCCGTCGAGCGCGAGACGCTGCTGCCGCAAGAGGGCGACAGCTTCACGCGCACCAGGCCGGGCAGCCTGCCCAGCCGCGCTGCGGAAAACCTCACCTGGCTCGGCCGCTATATCGAGCGTTCGGAAGACACGGTGCGCATCCTGCGCGCCTATCACGTGCGGCTGGCCGAGACCTCCGATCCAGACATGCCGTTGCTGGCCGACGTCAGGGACTATCTCGAACCGTTCGGCATCGACGTCGAGACGGCGATCCCGTCAGGGCTGATCGGCACGCTCGACAGCGCCGTCTATAGCGCGGGCCAGATCCGCGACCGGTTTTCCCCCGACGGCTGGCTGGCGCTCAAGGACCTGTCGAAGACCATCCACCAGTTCGCGACGACGGTGGCGCCGGGCGATGACGCGACGCGGGCCATGACGGTGATCCTGCGCAAGCTCGCCGGTTTCTCCGGCCTGCTGCATGAGAACATGTACCGCTTCGCCGGTTGGCGGTTCCTTGAGATCGGCCGGCGGCTGGAACGCGGCATCCAGATCGCCCGCACGCTGTCCCGGCTGACCAGCCCCAAGGCGCCGGACGGCGCGCTCGACATGATGCTGGAGATCGGCGACAGCGTCATGACCCATCGCCGGCAATATCCGGTGCAGGCCGGCCGGCGCACGGTGATCGATCTTCTGGCGCTCGACCCGCTCAATCCCCGCTCGATCCTGTTCCAGTTGGAAAGGCTGAAGGCCGAGATCGGCCTGTTGCCGTCGGTCGGCGGCGAGGGGCACATGTCGCCGGCGGCGAAGGAGATCCTGCAGCTCAACACGGCCATAGCCATCAAGGAGCCTTCGGACATGACGGCAAAGGCGCTGGACGAACTCGCCTATGAAATCGGCGGTCTCTACAACAGCCTCGCCAAAGCCTATTTCGGCTAAGCAGGTTCCGCAAAAGTGTCTCACGGTTTTGCGGCAAGAACCTGCGGCAAAACAAGAAAAGTAGTCCATGCTTTACGACATCAGGCTTCATCTCCATTACGACTATGCAGCGGCGGCGGGCGGCGGTCGCCACCAGATCCGCGTGCTGCCATCGACGATATCGGGCGTGCAGCGCGTCATTGCCGCTTCCCTGTCTTTTGCCCCGGCGCCCAATGAACGGTCGGATTTCTCGGATTTCTTCGGCAACAACGTCACTTCGATTGCCTTTCGCGACGCGCATGACGCGCTCGACATCAGGATGAGTGCACGCGTTTCGGTGTCGCGGCCGGAGCCGGGGCTCGACGTGTCGCCCGATATCGGGCGGCTGCGGCAGGAACTGGCCGCGGTGCGGTCGCTGGCGTCTGACTCGCCGCACCATTTTCTGGCGGGAAGCGCTCACTCCGGCATCGATGCGGCGATCACTTCCTATGCGCAGGACAGCGTCGGCACCTCGGCCGCCGGCACGGCAATGGATCTGTGCAACCGCATCCATCGGGATTTCACCTATGACGGCGAGGCGACCACGGTGCGGACCCGCGCCAGCGATGCCTTCAGGCTGAAGCGCGGCGTCTGCCAGGATTTTTCGCACATCATGATCGCGGGCTTGCGCGGCCTCGGCATTCCGGCCGGTTATGTCAGCGGCTTCCTGCGCACCATCCCGCCCAAGGGCAAGCCGCGGCTGGAAGGCGCCGACGCCATGCATGCCTGGGTCAAGGTCTGGTGCGGGCGTGACGCCGGCTGGCAGGAGTTCGACCCGACCAACGGCATGCGGGCCAGCAACGACCATATCACCGTCGGCTACGGCCGCGACTATTCCGACGTCGCGCCGATCGTCGGCGTGCTGAAGACCACTGGCGGACAGGTCGGCGAGCAGGCCGTCGACGTTATTCCGGTTGCGCTCGAGAAGGTATGAAAGCGCGCTGAGAAGCGCGAAGCGTTCCGCTGCGTGGACGAAGCGACTTCTCAAACATCCAAGGGGCCGCTAATCTCTGTTCGTTTCGGCGCGGGCGCGGGGTCTTGTAATTGAAAGCGGTCAGCGTCGTCATCCCTGCTTACAATGCGGCGGCCACGATCGCGACAACGCTGGCGTCGCTTGGCAGTGAGGCCGAGGTCATCGGCGAGATCCTGCTGGTCGACGATGCATCGACTGACAACACGGCTGATGTGGCACGGCAGGCAGCGGCGCAATTGTCTTTGCCGCTGCGTGTGCTGCCGGCTGAATGCCGCGACGCCGGCGGCGCCCGTAACGTGGCGCTGGCGCAGGCGCTCCATCCCTGGGTGTATCTGATCGACGCCGACGATTTGCATCTTCAGGGCGGATTGCGCGCGCTGCTGCGGCAGGCGGAGAACCAGCCGAAAGCCGGCATGATCGTCGGCGCCTACCGGCGGCGGGTGAACGGGCAGGATCGGCAGATCAAGGTGCCGAACGGCTATCAGGCTGCGTGCCTGGCAAATGCTTCGGCCTATGTGAAAGGCGACATACGCTCCGTCGCCGTGGGCAGCGTGCTGGCGTCCCGGCAACTGATCGGCGATACACGGTTTCCGGTGGGCCTTGCCTATGACGAGGACACGCTGTTCTGGGCGCGGCTGATGAGCAAGGCTTCGCTGGCCATGATTCCGCAACCCGTCATGGTCTATGAGGTTTCGCCGGCTCGTTCCGACGACCGCTTCGCAATCAACCCGGTGCGGCGCTTCCTGGAGTGGCGCCGGGAATTGCGTACGCTCACCGATTGCGGCATCCCGGTCTCGGCGCTCAAGACCAGGGAAGGGCTTGTCGCCCTCAAGATCGCCCGCGTCCACTACGCACGTGGCGACCTCGACGTCGCCGCGCGCTTCCTGGCAGTGGCCGCGGCCGCGCCAAAGCGGCGGTCAGAAGCCTGGCGCTGCCTGCGTTACAGGCTCAAGCTCGCGGTGCGACGCCGGCTGTCGGCGCCGCGGGTAGAACTGCAGGGCGTCTTGTAGTCGTAAGGTTCCGCCATTCGCTTATCGCGGCCAGCCGACTTTCGCGCGGCGTGGAACCAGCTGTCGGCCAACAGCTTATCTACGCATATTTGCGTGGAGCTTACATGCTGCAGACATCCGGATTGCCGCACGGCCGGCCAACCGACGGCGCCGTTGCCCCGAAGAACGGGGCGCAAAGCGCGGCTGAGCACGCCGCGCTGACCTATGTCAGCGATGCCGAGCCCGGCATCCGCCGGCTGAAGACCGGCAAGGGATTTACCTACAAGGGACCGGACGGGAAAGCGGTCTCGGATGCCGCCAGGGCGCGTATCGAGGCGATCGTTATTCCGCCGGCATGGACGGATGTGTGGATATCGCCGGATGCCGACGGGCACATCCAGGCGACCGGCAGGGATCAGCGGGGGCGCAAGCAGTATCGCTATCATCCGCAATGGGCCGAAGAACGCGACGGCGCCAAATATTCGAGCCTCGTTGCCTTCGCCGAAAGCCTGGCCAAGCTGAGGCGCACGATCGACGGTGATTTGCGCCGCCACGGCCTGCCGTTCGAGCGCGTCGTCGCCGCGGTCGTCTGGCTGCTCGACAATACGATGATCCGCGTCGGCAATGCCGCCTATGCGCGCGACAACAAGAGCTTCGGCCTTACGACGTTGCGCGACCGCCATGTCGATATCAAGGGATCGAGCCTGCGCTTCGCCTTCAAGGGCAAGTCCGGCAAGGAATGGAAACTGAAGCTGGTCGATCGCCGTATCGCCGGCATCGTGCGGGGTGCGCAGGACCTGCCGGGCCAGAAACTGTTCCAGTATCTCGACGAGGAAGGCAACAGGCGCCCGGTCCGCTCCGACGACGTCAACCGCTACATCAGGGACGCCGCCGGCGATGCGTTCAGCTCCAAGCATTTTCGCACCTGGGGCGGCACCATCCATGCCGCGTCGCTGTTTGCGCAGACGGAGCTGCCCGAAGCCAAGGCCCAGCAAAAGCGGGTGATGAACAGCGTCATCGACAAGGTGGCCGAGCGGCTGGGCAACACGCGCGCTGTCTGCCGCAAGTGCTATATTCATCCGCAGGTTTTCGAAGCCTGGTCGCAGGGACGGCTGCTGGCAGAAATGGCGGAAGCCAACAAGGGCAAGCGGCCCATGGAGGGTCTCGATGACGAGGAAGCGCTCGTGCTGAGATGGTTGAAGACGCACGAACGGTGACTGGCGGCAATTGACGGTCGCTCTATCCGTCTTTTTTTATCGACGTCGTGTCGGGATCGGTCATACTGTTTCGTCCTTTGATACAGAAAAGGACCGACCATGCTCTACGCCATACTCTGCTATGCCTCCGAAGACGTCGTCAGCTCCTGGAGCAAGGCGCAGGACGACGAAGTCATGGCCAATCTCATCAACGTTCAGGACAAGTACGCCAAGGCTGGCCGGCTTGGCCCGGTGGCGCGGCTTTTGCCGACGACAGCGGCGACGACGCTGCGGAAAGTGAAAGGCGAATCGGTCGTCATCGATGGGCCGTTCGCCGAGACCAAGGAGCAGTTCCTCGGTTTCTACACGCTCGAATGCGCCGATCTCGACGAGGCCGTCGAATTCGCCCGTGAGCTCTCCGAGGTCAACCCGAGCGGCGGATCCTATGAGATCCGGCCGGTCTCGGTGTTCAATCCCACTAAGGTGGTCGTATGACCGAACTTGCCTGGATCAGCTCCGCGATCAGCGCTGCTCGCCCGCAGGCAATGGGCGCGCTGCTGCGCTATTTCCGCGATCTCGATACGGCGGAGGAAGCTTTCCAGGATGCCTGTCTCCGGGCGTTGAAGAACTGGCCGCAGAACGGGCCGCCGCGCGACCCGGCGGCCTGGCTGATCTTCGTCGGCCGCAACAGCGGTATCGACGCGGTGCGCAAGCGCGCCAAGCAGGCGCCGATGCCGGAAGAGGACCAGATCTCCGATCTGGAGGACGCCGAGAGCGACATCGCCGAGCGGCTGGACGGCGCGCACTATCGCGACGACATATTGCGGCTGCTCTTCATCTGCTGCCATCCTGACCTTCCGGCAACGCAGCAGATCGCGGTCGCACTGCGTATCGTCTCCGGTCTCACCGTCAAGCAGATCGCTCGCGCCTTCCTGGTCGGCGAGAGCGCCATGGAGCAGCGCATCACCCGCGCCAAGGCGCGCATCGCCGACGCAGGCGTGCCGTTCGAGACGCCGGGCGCTGCCGAGCGCTCCGAGCGGCTCGCCGCGGTGGCGGCGATGGTCTACCTGATCTTCAACGAAGGCTATTCGACCAACAGCGGCGAGGCGCCGGCCCGCGCGCCGCTGTGCGAGGAGGCGATCCGGCTCGCCCGGCTGTTGCTGCGGCTGTTCCAGACCGAGCCGGAGATCATGGGGCTGACGGCGCTGCTTTTGCTGCAGCATGCGCGCGCGCCGGCCCGCTTCGACGCGGACGGCGAGATCGTGCTGCTCGAGGACCAGGATCGCAGCCTGTGGAGCCGCAAGATGATCGACGAGGGGCTGGCGCTGGTCGACAAGGCGTTGCGCCATCGCAAGCCCGGTCCCTACCAGGTGCAGGCCGCGATCGCCGCTTTGCATGCCCGGGCAGAGAAGGCCGAGGACACCGACTGGGTGGAGATCGACCTGCTCTACGGCCTGCTCGAGCAGATGCAGCCGTCGCCCGTCATCACGCTCAACCGCGCGGTGGCGGTCTCGAAAATACGCGGCCCGGAAGCCGCCCTTGCGATGATTGAGCCGCTGGAAGAAAGGCTTTCCGGCTATTTCCACTTCTTCGGCCTCAAGGGCGGGCTGCTGATGCAGCTCGACCGGGGTGAGGAGGCGCGGGTCGCCTTCGACCGCGCCATCGCGCTGGCCAACACGGCGGCGGAAGCAGCCCATATCCGCATGCATATCGACCGTTTGATGAAGGACGGCGCCGTGCGCGTGCCGGCGAAAAAGGCCAACTGAGCCGCGTTTGCCCATCTGGCTCAATCGTGTCGCCCGGGCTTAGACCATGCCGGGGTGGCGATTTTCCCTCGAAACGAGTAAGGCCACGCCATGACTGTGCCTGAAGTGCCTTTTCGGTACGCGGGCGAGATGGCGCGAGGCTTTGACCCGACGCCATATGATGACGACGGATCTGAAAGGGACAAAAATGACCATAGCGAAGGAAACGGCCGAGCTTCTGGCGAAACTGGGTGTGGCCAAGGACGCGCTAGTCGGCGGCGACCTGATCGTGCACAGCCCGGTGACGGGCGAACAGATCGCGGCCCTGAAGACCATCTCGCCGGCCGATGCGGCCAAGACCATCGATGCCGCCCACAAGGCGTTCCAGTCCTGGCGGCTGGTGCCCGGCCCGAAGCGCGGCGAACTGGTGCGGCTGCTCGGTGAGGAGTTGCGTGCGCACAAGGCCGAGCTTGGCCGGCTGGTATCGATCGAGGTCGGCAAGATCCCGTCCGAAGGCTTGGGCGAAGTGCAGGAGATGATCGACATCTGCGATTTCGCCGTCGGCCTGTCCAGGCAATTGTACGGCCTGACCATCGCCACCGAGCGTCCGGGCCATCGCATGATGGAAACCTGGCATCCGCTGGGCGTGGTCGGCGTTATTTCCGCCTTCAACTTCCCGGTCGCGGTATGGTCGTGGAATGCGGCGCTGGCGCTCGTCTGCGGCGACGCGGTGGTGTGGAAGCCCTCGGAAAAGACGCCGCTGACCGCACTTGCCTGCGAGGCGATCTTCAAGCGCGCGGTCAAGCGTTTCGGCGCCGACGCGCCGCAGGGGCTGGCGCCGGTGCTGATCGGCGACCGCGCCGTCGGCGAAATCCTGGTCGACCATCCCAAGGTGCCGCTGGTCTCGGCCACCGGCTCGACCCGCATGGGCCGGGACGTCGGCCCGCGTCTGGCCAAGCGCTTTGCCCGCGCGGTGCTGGAGCTCGGCGGCAACAATGCCGGCATCGTCTGCCCGACCGCCGATCTCGACATGGCGCTGCGGGCGATTGCCTTCGGCGCCATGGGCACCGCCGGCCAGCGCTGCACGACGCTGCGGCGCCTGTTCGTGCATGAGAGCGTCTACGATGCCTTGGTGCCGCGGCTGAAGAAGGCCTATCAGAGCGTGTCTGTCGGCAATCCGCTGGAGACCTCTTCGCTGGTCGGGCCGCTGATCGACAAGGCGGCCTTTGACACCATGCAGAGGGCATTGACGGAAGCCACGGCCCATGGCGGCAAGGTGACCGGCGGTACGCGCGTCGAAAATGGCCACCCGGATGCCTATTATGTGCATCCGGCGCTGGTCGAGATGCAAAGCCAAGTCTCGCCGGTGACGGAAGAAACCTTCGCGCCCATCCTCTACGTGATGAAATATTCCGATTTCGACGCCGTGCTTGACGAGCACAATGCGGTGGGTGCTGGCCTGTCATCGTCGATCTTCACGCGCGATCTGCAGGAATCCGAGCGGTTCCTCGGTGTCGACGGTTCGGACTGCGGCATCGCCAATGTCAACATCGGCACGTCAGGAGCCGAGATCGGCGGCGCCTTCGGCGGCGAAAAGGAGACCGGCGGCGGCCGCGAAAGCGGCTCCGATGCGTGGAAGGCCTATATGCGGCGCGCCACCAACACGGTGAACTATTCCAAGGCGCTGCCGCTTGCCCAGGGCGTCTCGTTCGACATCGATTGAGAACGCCGAGGTCTGCCCAAGATCAGTGTCGGTGATGCTCGGCGAGCATCAATCGACACAGGGCGTACACGTCGCTGTAATGCTGGACAGCTTCTGACGCTTGTCCAGCATCGGCCCTTCGGATACCGCTCCGATCAGCGGGCCGGCCGTAGGACCAAAGGCTTCGGCGAAGCTTGGGCGCGGGCACAGCGATGCAATGCCGGATGAGCGGCAACGCTGGCCATCAATAGTGGGTGAATGTGTACAGTGGCCACAATCACGGACGCAGCTTCATTGCTACGCGGAAGCGCAAAATCGGTATCTCTTCTTGTCCGACCTGATTGCGGACGGAAATCCGCCTTACGCTTTCCCCAAAATCAGCCCTTGTGCAGGGCGCTGCTCAGTCACCGCCTTGCGATGGCGGAAAACAAGCCTTGAAGGCATTGTCGACGACAGCCAGCTTGGCGGCCTGCACGGTCATGTATTCCTCGTAGAACCCGTGCGACACCCACATCACCGAATGGCCGCGTTGGCCGAGCCAGCCAATGCTGCCGAGTTCCTCGGCGGTGCGCAGTTTGCGGCCGAGATGGGTCCGCGACAGCTTGAGCCATTTGGCGAAATCGCCGATCGAAACCACACTGGTCGGAATCCGCTCCAGGCCGGCGTGGTCCGGATCGATGCCGGACATCAGCCAGTCCATGACGATGCCGCCATTGTTGAGCCAGATGAAAAGGGAAAAGGTCTGGTTGGGTTCGCGCACCGGCTTTGAGGTCAGCAGGCCGTCAGCGATCAGCGGCTGCAGCGTGGCAAGCATGTCGGGCCGTTCCAGATATCTGCCCAGCCGGTCGCCGCCATCGATATGGTCAAGCGTGCGCAGATGGGCGGTCACCCAGCCGGTGAACCTCTCGATGGTGGCGGCCGTCGGTTGCAGGGGATGCGTGCGGCCGTCCCCGCCAGCCACATACTCGGCGATGTTGTAGTGCAGCATCTCCTTGATGAATGCATCCGCCGTATTGCGGCTGGCCACGGCGTTCTTGTGCACGACCTCGATAAAACGCGATACGGTCAGTTCCTTGCGGCGGTCGTTCGGGTCCCGCCGGAAGTGCATGGCAAGGCCGACATGGGCCATCAGCCAGCGCTGCTGCGTGGCAAAGATTGAAGCCAGTCGCGGGGTTTCCTCATAGATTCGGATCAGGGACTGCGACTGTTCCTGTACGTAGCGGTGCAAGGCCGGATGGGCGGCTATGTCTTCCAGATTCAGCGCGGATCTCCCGATCTCTTGAATCAACTGGGATAGCGAAGTCACGTTCCCTATTTTTCAGCCTTCAACACCTGTGTCCAGACGTACCATTTGCGGACAACAGGGCCAGCCGAGGCATGGATCGACAGTGACGGGTTATGGCTTGGATAACAGCCGAAGGGCTGCCCGTTGAATCGACCTTCATCAGGCCAGGCATAGTGTCCGTCTCATCCGAGCGGCCGGGGGCACGCCTTTCGGACATGAATGCAGACCAGCCGTGGTTTTGACGAGCGATAAGACATCGCGCGGCGGCGAAGCTTTGCCGCGTTCTACTTCGAAATGCGAGTGGCTGAGTGGATTATTGAAAGAGTATCGCAATTCCCGCCACTGCCAGGGCCTTGGCGACGCTTCCATCTGCACCATCGCCTCGGTCTAGTAGGCTTCCCGCCTTGCTTGCACCACTGTGCGAGGGCCCAGTGAAAAACCGGCGCCCCCGAAATCTGTCTGGGGCGCCGAACGATCATAAGCGGTCCGCGTCAGCCATTCGGGTAATAGCCGCCATCGGAGCCGTCGCCCATGTATGTGCCGCCGCCCGTATCGACCTGCAGTTGCTGGTCCAGCTTCTCTATCTGGCCGAGCAAAGCTCGATATGCGCCGCCACCGGTGGCCGAGCGGTGAATGCTTTCGGCCTGCATCATCAGATCGTGCTCCTGCTGAGGGGTGATCGCCTTTGCATCCATGGCCTCGACGATCCCCTGCCTGACGCCCTGCAACTGGTCCAGGACCGCACTTGCCTCGACGGACATGCCGCCCGGTTCGACCCGATGGCGATGCACCGCGTAGGCGCTCGATAGTGGCACCGCCGCCAGAAGCGATGCGATTGCTATGACCTTCGGTGTAAAATTGCGCATGGTTGCGCCTCCCTTCAACGGGAAAAGCGGTAAGGCTATCGCTTTCCGATCGCGGGCAATCTGCTCCCGTCACGTCGCGATGATCCTCTCATCGCCGGCGGTTCGTGGCCCGTACCCATCGATATAGGGGCGTTCCAAACCGCTGGACGGCAAGGAACGCAAAGTTGACAGTTTGTGATCGGCGGAGAGCCGGCTCACTCTCCCGGTTGTATGCCTGCCTGCCAGGAGTACCGGGTCCGCGACGGCAATCGCCGGCACCAGCGACCAAAACGGTCGATATAGATGTAGATGACCGGCGTCGTGTAGAGGGTCAGGATCTGGCTCAGGATCAGGCCGCCGACGATGGCGATGCCGAGCGGCTGGCGCAGTTCCGCGCCCTCGCCAAGGCCGATCGCCAGCGGCACGGCGCCGAACAGCGCTGCCATGGTCGTCATCATGATCGGGCGGAAGCGCAGCAGGCATGCCTGGTAGATGGCGTCATGCGCCGATTTGTTCTCGTTGCGCTCCGCGGCCAGCGCGAAGTCGATCATCATGATCGCGTTCTTCTTGACGATGCCGATCAAGAGGATGATGCCGATCAGCGCCATGATCGAGAACTCGATGTTGAACAGGGTCAGCGCCAGCAAGGCGCCGACGCCGGCCGAGGGCAGGGTCGACAGAATAGTCAGCGGGTGCGCGTAGCTTTCGTAGAGAATGCCGAGCACGACATAGACGGCGATCAGCGCGGCGAGGATCAGCAGCGGCTGGTCGGAGAGGGAGTCCTGGAAGACGCGCGCCGTGCCCTGGAAACTGCCATGGATGGTGGCCGGCATGCCGATGCGGTCGGCCGCCGCGTTGATGGCCGCGACGCCTTCGCTGAGCGCGACGCCCGGCGCCAGGTTGAACGACAGGGTGGTGGCGACGAAGAGGCCCTGGTGGTTGACGGACAGCGGCGTGCTGCCGGGGCCATAATGCGCGACGGCCGACAGCGGCACCATGATCTCGGCTCCGGTGCTGACCGCCGAGCCGGTCGAGGCGGCCGTCCTGCCGGTGCTTGTGATGGAATTGTTGGCCTGGTTGCGCGCCGCGTCGGCGGCGACCGTCTGGGCGCTGGTGGACCGGCCTGGTGCGACGAATGTGCCGGCAACCGCATTGCTCGCCTGCGATCCTCCAACCGAACCGCCCGATGTGCTGACATAGACGTTTTTCAGCGCATCCGGGTTTTGCCAGTATTGCGGCGCCACTTCCATGATCACGTGGTACTGGTTGCGCTGGACATAGATGGTGGACACCTGGCGCTGGCCGAAGGCGTCGTAGAGCGTGTTGTCGATCTCGCTGGCCGATATGCCGAGGCGCTTTGCCGTGTCGCGGTCGATGGTGACGTCGGCTTCCAGGCCCTTGTTCTGCTGGTCGGAGTTGACGTCGGTGAGCCTGGGTTCCGTCTGCAGCGCGGCGGCGAGCTTCGGCGCCCATTCCGCCAGCTCATCGAAACTGTCGCCTTGCAAGGTGTACTGGTACTGCGCGTTCGATTGCCGCCCGCCGACGCGTATATCCTGCACCGCCTGCAGGAAAAGCGTGGCGCCAGGCACACCAGCCAGTTTGGGCCGCAGCCGGGCGATGACCTGGTCGGCCGAGATCTTGCGCTCGGCCAACGGCTTCAGCGACACGAACATGAAGCCGGAATTGGTCTGACCGCCGCCGGTGAAGCCGACCGCGGCGTCGACCGCCGGATCCTTGCTGACGATGCCGGCGAACTGGCTGAGCTTTTGCGACATCGACTGGAAGGAGGTCGCCTGGTCGGCCTGGATCGAGCCGGTCAGCCGTCCGGTGTCCTGCTGCGGGAAGAAGCCCTTGGGAATGGTGACATAGAGATAGCCATTGAGGCAGAGTGTGGCCGCGAGCACCGCCATGATCAGCAGCGGATTGTCGAGTGCCCAGGACAACGACCGGCGATAGAAGCCCAGCATGGCCTCGAAGATGCGCTCGCTGAAGCGGTAGAGCCGGCCGTGTTCGCGTTCTCCCTCGGGGCGCAGCAGGATCGAGCACATCATCGGCGTGGTGGTGAGCGATATTGCGAGCGAGACCAGGATCGCCGCCGACAGCGTGACGGCGAATTCGCGGAACAGCCGGCCGACGATGCCGCCCATCAGCAGGATCGGGATGAAGACGGCGATCAGCGACAGGCTCATCGACAGCACGGTGAAGCCGACCTCCTGGGAGCCCTTGATCGCTGCTTCCATGCGGCCCATGCCGGAAGCGGTGTGGCGGGCGATGTTCTCCAGCACGACGATGGCGTCGTCGACGACGAAGCCGGTGGCCACCGTCATCGCCATCAGCGACAGATTGTCGATGCTGAAGCCGAGCAGATACATGACACCCAGTGTACCGACGAGGGACACCGGCACGGCCACGATCGGCACCAGCGCCGAACGCACGTCGCGCAGGAAGGCGAAGACGACGAGGATCACCAGGCCGATGGCGATCATCAGCGTCTGCGCGACCTCGCTCAGCGAAGCGCGGATGGTTGTCGAGCGATCGACCGCCAGCGACAGGTCGATGGCCGGCGAGATCGAGGCGCGCAGCGCCGGCAGCAACGCCTTTACCCGGTCCACCGTCGCGATGATGTTGGCGTTGGGCGAGCGGTTGAGGATGATCAGCACGCCCGGCTTGCCGTTGGCAAGACCGGCATTGCGAATGTTCTCGACGAAATCATTGACCTGGCCGACGTCGGAAAGCCTGACCGGCGCGCCATTGCGGTAAGCGACGATGAGGGAACGGTAGGCTTCGGCCTGGTTGGCCTGGTCATTGGCGTAGATCTGGTAGCGCCGGCCGCCGACATCGACGGCGCCCTTGGGGCTGTGGGCGTTGGCCGAGGCGAGTGCGGCGCGCACATCCTCCAGCCCGATGCCGTAATCGTAGAGCACCTGCGGGTTGAGCTCGACGCGCACCGCCGGCAGCGAGCTGCCGCCGACCGACACCTCGCCGATGCCGTCGACCTGCGAGAGTTTCTGCGCCAGCACGGTGCTGGCGGCATCGAAGAGCTGACCCTTGGACAGAGTGTCCGATGTCATCGACAGGACGAGGATCGGGGCGTCGGCGGGATTGACCTTGCGATAGGTCGGGTTGGAACGCAGGCTGGACGGCAGGTCGGCGCGCGCGGCGTTGATCGCCGCCTGGACGTCACGCGCGGCGCCGTCAATGTCGCGGTCCAGCCCGAACTGCAAGGTGATGCGCGCGCTGCCGACGCTGCTCGACGAGGTCATTTCGTTGACGTCAGCGATTTCGCCGAGATGCCGCTCGAGTGGGCTGGCGACGGTGTTGGCCACCACCTGGGGGCTGGCGCCGGGCAGCGAGGCCGTCACCGAGATGACGGGGTAGTCGACCGCCGGCAGCGGCGCCACCGGCAATTGCGGAAACGCCACCAACCCGGCCGCCAGCAGGCCGAAAGTCAGCAGCGTCGTCGCCACCGGCCGCCGAATGAAGGGAACCGACAGGTTCATGGCCCGGCGTCCGCACCATTGGTGCGAGGAAGATTGGGGGCACGGGCAAGGTTGGGTTCGATGCCTCTGAGACGAGCCGAGAGACGATCAAACCAGAGATAGATCACCGGCGTGGTGAACAGCGTCAGCAACTGGCTGAGCAGCAGGCCGCCGACGATGGAGACGCCCAGGGGATGGCGCAGTTCCGAGCCGACGCCGGTGCCGAGCATAAGCGGCAAGGCGCCCAGCATCGCCGCCAGCGTCGTCATCAGGATCGGGCGGAAGCGCAGCAGGCAGGCCTGGTAGATGGCCTCGCGCGGCGTCTTGCCTTCATGGCGCTGCGCGTCGAGCGCGAAGTCGATCATCATGATGGCGTTCTTCTTGACCACGCCGATCAGGAGGATGATGCCGATGATCGAGATGATGGTCAGGTCCTGGCCGGCGATCATCAGCGCCAGCAACGCGCCGATGCCGGCCGAAGGTAGCGTCGACAGGATGGTGATCGGGTGGATGAAGCTCTCATAGAGCACGCCGAGCACGATGTAGACGGTGACCACCGCCGCCAGGATCAGGAACAGTGTGTTGTCGAGCGAAGCCTGGAAGGCGCGCGCCGCACCCTGGAAGCTGGTGATGATGCTGAGCGGCATGCCGATGTCGGCCTGCGCCTGCTGGATCGCGGTGACCGCCTCGCCGAGCGACACACCTGGCGCCAGGTTGAACGAGACGGTGGTGGCGGGGAATTGCCCCATATGGGTGATCTGCAGCGGCGTGGTGGCGATATGGGTGGCTGCCACCACCGATAGCGGCACCGGGGCGCCGCCAGTCGAGGAGGGCAGGTAGACGGAAGAGATCGCCTTGAGCGAATCCTGCTCTGAAGGGGCGGCCTCGAGAATGACCCGGGACTGGCTTGACGTGGTGTAGATGGTCGACACCATACGCTGGCCGAAAGCATCGTAGAGCGCATTGTCGACGGTCGCCGGCGTGATGCCGAAGCGCGCGGCCTGGTCGCGGTCGATATCGACAAAGACGGCAAGGCCGCTGTTCGATAGGTCGCTGGCGACGTCGGCGAGCTGCGGCAGCGTGTTCAGCCTGGCAAGAAGCTTCGGCGTCCATTCTCCCAGCTCATCGGCATTGGCGTCCTGGAGCACGAATTGGTACTGGGTGCGGCTGACCTGGCCGTCGATGGTCAGGTCCTGAACCGGCTGCATATAGAGCATGACACCGGGCACGGCGCCGGCTTCCTGTTTCAGCCGCGCGATGACCTGCGTGATATCAGCGGTGCGCGCTTCATGCGGCTTGAGGTTGATCAGGATGCGGCCGACATTCATCGTCGTGTTGGTGCCGTCGACGCCGATGAAGGACGATAGGCTGTCGACATCGGGATCCCTAAGGATGATGGCGGCCAGCTGCTGCTGCCGGTCGGCCATGGCGGCATAGGAGATCGACTGTGGCGCCTCTGATATGGCCTGGATGACGCCGGTGTCCTGCACGGGGAAGAACCCCTTGGGGATGACCACGTAGAGGGCCGCCGTCAGCACCAGGGTGGCCGCCGCCACCACGAGCATCAGCGTCTGCCGGTCGAGTACCCAGGTCAGCGCCCGGCCGTAGCCGCGGATCACCCAGTCGAAGAAGTCGCGGCTGGCGCGCTGCAGGGCGTTTTCGCGCACCGCCGCCACCGGTTTGAGCAGCTTGGCGCAGGCCATCGGCACCAGCGTCAGCGACACCACCGCCGAGATCAGGATGGTGGTGGCAAGCGTGATGGAGAATTCGCGAAACAGCCGGCCGACGACATCGCCCATGAACAGAAGCGGGATCAGCACCGCGATCAGCGAAACGGTCAGCGAGATGATTGTAAAGCCGATCTGCTGCGACCCTTTCAGCGCCGCCTGCAGCGGCGTAGCGCCCTCCTCGACATAGCGGGCGACGTTCTCGATGACGACGATGGCGTCGTCGACGACGAAGCCGGTGGCGATGGTCAGCGCCATCAGCGAAAGATTGTCGAGGCTGAAGCCGAACAGGTACATGACGCCCAGTGTGCCAACCAACGACAGGGGAACCGACAGGCTCGGGATCAGCGTGGCGCGCGCGCTGCGCAGGAAGACGAAAATGACCAGCACGACGAGGATGATCGAGAGCGTCAGCTCGTATTCGACGTCGCGCACGGAGGCGCGGATGGTCGTGGTGCGGTCGGTCAGCACCTTCACGTCGACGGCGTTCGGCAGCGAGGCCTGGAGCTGCGGCAGCAGCGCCTTGATGCGGTCGACCACGTCGATGACATTGGCGCCGGGCTGGCGCTGGATGTTGAGGATGATCGCCGGCGTGCTGTTCATCCAGGCGGCAAGTCGGTTGTTCTCGGTGGCGTCGACCACGTCGGCCACATCGCTTAGCCGCACCGGCGCGCCGTCCTTGTAGGCGACGATCAGCGAACGGTATTCGTCGGCGCTCTTCAGCTGGTCGTTGGCATTGATGGTGTAGGCGCGGGACGGCCCGTCGAAATTGCCCTTCGGCGTGTTGACGTTGGCGCTGCCCAAAGTGGTGCGCAAATCGTCGAGGTTGAGGCCATAGGCGGCGAGCTTGCGCGGATCGGCCTGGACACGCACCGCCGGCCGCTGGCCGCCGCTGAGGCTGACCAGGCCGACGCCCGGCAGCTGCGATATCTTCTGCGCCAGCCTGGTGTCGGCAAGCTGCTGCACGTCGCGCAGCGGCATGGTGGCCGAGGTCAGGCCGAGGGTGAGCACCGGCGCGTCGGCCGGATTGACCTTGGCGTAGATGGGCGGCGCCGGCAGGTCTGCCGGCAAAAGATTACCGGCCGCGTTTATGGCCGCCTGAACCTCCTGCTCGGCGACATCGAGCGATATCGCCAGGCTGAACTGCAGCGTGATGACCGAGGATCCGGCCGAACTGACGGAGTTCATCTGGTTGAGGTTGGCGATCTGGCCGAGCTGGACTTCCAGCGGTGCCGTGACCGAGGACGTCATGACGTCAGGGCTGGCGCCGGGATAGAAGGTCTGCACCTGGATGGTGGGGTAGTCGACCTCGGGCAGGGCCGAGACGGGCAGATAGCGATAGGCCAGCAGGCCCGACAGCATGATGGCGACCATGAACAGCGATGTCGCCACCGGCCGCAGGATGAAGGCGCGCGACGGGCTCATTGCTGCTGCCCGGACTCCGCGTGACGATGCTTGCGGCCCTGGCCCTTGCGCTTGCCCGTGTCATCCGGCTTTGGCGCATCCGATGCGGGCTGGTCCGGCGCCGACGCCTGTGACTGAGGCGCTGTCCCGGCGGGCGTGGCAGCCGATGCCGGAGGTGACTGCGCCGAGACCGGTGCCGAGGGCTGTGCCGGGGCCGGCGCATCCTGCTGAAGGTTGACATGGGCGCCGTCGCGGAGCTTGTCGGCGCCGTCGACGACGACACGGTCGCCGGGGTTCAGGCCGGCGAGGATCTCGACGTGTTCGCCGTTGGTGACGCCAAGCGTGACCTTGCGCACGGCGACCGTGCTGTCGGGGTTGACCAGATAGGCGAAGGTGCCGGGCAAGCCGCGCTGGATCGCCGCGATCGGGGCGATCGCCACGTCCTTGTGCTCGTCGACGAGAAGCGCGACGTTGACGAACTGGTTCGGGTAGAGGACGCGCGTCTCGTTGGCGAAGCCCGCCCGCAGCTTGATGGTGCCGGTGCTCGGGTCTATCTGGCTGTCGAAGGTTTCGAGCTGGCCGTCGGCGAGCTTCTTGGCTCCGGCGCGGTCGAAAGCCGATGTGGGCAAAGTGGCTCCCTGCTGCATGCGCTGCGCGATCGCGGGCAATTCATCCTCGGGCACGGTGAACAACACACTGATCGGCTGGACTTGCGTGATGATGACGATGCCGTTGGCATCGCCAGGGGTGACGTAGTTGCCCTGATCGACCTGGCGCAGCCCGGCCCGTCCGTCGACGGGAGCCAGGATGCGGCAATAATCCAGATTGAGGGTGGCGGTCTGTATCATCGCCTGGTCGACCTGGACGGAACCCTGGTCCTGCGCGACAAGGGCGACCTGCGCGTCGAGGGTCTGCGGTGTCGCCGTCCCCTGCGCCACCAGTTTCTGGTCGCGGACGAGGTCGAGCTGGGCATCCCTGAGCATGGCCTGGTCGCGCACCAGCTGGCCCTGGGCCTGGGCGAGCGCCGCCTGATAGGGGCGGGGATCGATCTCGGCCAGCAGGTCGCCCTTCTTGACGTCCTGGCCCTCCTTGAAATTCACCTGGATGAGCGGGCCGGTGACCTGCGGCTTGACGGTGACGGTGGAGAGCGAGGTCACCGTGCCGAGCGCATTGAGGGTGACGTCTATCGTGCCCTTTTCGACGGCGGCGGAGCCGATCGTCGTCGGCTGCGCGCCGCGTCTGCCGCCGGGTTGCCTCGCCTCGACATGCGGACGCTGATAGAGATAGGCGGCGGTTGCGGCGACAATGGCAATGAAGATCAGCCACGGGATCCAGCGACGCGATCGGCGTGGCGCGACGGTCGTCTGCAGGGGCATTTCCAATTGCTGGTCCATGGCGGCATTCTTTCACCCCCATCCACCAATATGGCCGAAGCCTGACGAAGTCGAATTAACAGTTGGACAGGTTTGGCGCGGCCTCGCGGACCGCTCAATCACACGGGATTGCGGCTCACTCGGCCGCTTGAACGCGGCTCGCCTGGACGAGGGCGCGGATCTCCGACCTGCAGGAGCCGCAATTGGTGCCGGCCTTCAGCGCGCCGCCGATGGCTTCGACGGTGGTGCAGCCGGCTGCCACTGCCGCCACGATCTGGTTGGCTCCGACGCTGAAACAGGAGCAGACGGTCGCGCCCGCGTCCGGCCGTTCGGCACCGGCACGACCGGCGACGATCCTGAAGCGCTCGCGCTGGCTGGCGTGGACCTCTTCGAGCTGTTCGGCCGCCCAGCCGCGCGATACCGCGACCGGGCCCCGGGCGACGAACAAAGCACCCGTGAGGTGCTCACCGTCGAAGGCGGCGATGCGGTGCTGGCCGGCGTCGCGGTCGTGATAGGCGAGCATTTCGGCCGAGGGGGCCTCGAAGAGCGAGCCGGCGAAGGCTGTCCAGTCGGCGTCGTCGTTGGCAAAGGCAAGTTCAACCCGCCATCCGCCCCGGCACCTGGCAACCGCCCAGTAGTCAGCGGCAATCGCCTCGGGACGGCGGCGCATCACGGCGAACGCAAAGGCCTTTGCGGCAAATTTCTCGATGCGGGCCGCGACATGTTTCAGCGCCGGCTGGCCTGAGACCGGATCGATGAGCGGTGCGGTCAATGCGTCGAGCCGGCCTTTTGCCGCGAACTGATCGGTCCAGTGCATCGGCGCGAAGACGCTGCCTTGGCGCTGGCGTGGCGTGATCAGGGCGCGGACCAGTACGTCGCCGCGCGGGCTGGAGATACGCACGATGTCGGCGTCGCCGATGCCGTGGTGCTGCGCGTCCAGGGGATGGATTTCGACAAAGGGCTCGGCGATGTGCTGGGACAGGCGCGGGCTTTTGCCGGTGCGCGTCATCGTGTGCCAATGGTCGCGGATGCGGCCGGTGTTGAGGATGAGCGGGAAGTCGGGGGTGGTGCGGGTTTCCGTCGTGGGACGGATGGCGATGAAGCGGGCTTTGCGGTCGGCTGTGTAGAAATGGCCGTTGGCGAAGAAACGGGTGGGGTGCTGCTCTGTCGTGCCGCCTCCTGGGCTCGGCGCTGGCCATTGGAACGGCGCCAGCCTTGCATAGCCCTCAGCATCAATTCCGGCATAAGCCCCAATATCGAAGTCCCGCCCACCATCATTCTCGAACCCCGACAGCGCGGCGTGCTCGCCAAAGATCTCCGCCGGCGTCTCGTGCGCGAACGCCTCGCCAAAACCCATCCGCCGCGCCACCTCCGCGATGATCCACCAGTCGGGCCTCGCCTCGCCGGGCGCCGACAGAAACGACCGCTGGCGCGAGATGCGGCGCTCGGAGTTGGTGACGGTGCCGTCCTTTTCGCCCCAGGCGGCGGCGGGCAGCCGGACATGGGCGTGACGCACTGTGTCGGTGCTGGCCAGGACATCCGAAACCACGACGAACCGGCAAGCCTTGATTGCTGCTTCGACGGCGTCCGCGTCCGGCATCGAATCGACCGGGTTGGTGGCCATGACCCACAGCGCCTTGATGCGCCCGTCGGCCACGCCTTGAAACACCTCGACGGCCTTCAGCCCGGGCTTTTGCGCGATGCCGGGCGCATTCCAGAAGCGCTGGACGCGGTCGCGGTGTTCGGGATTTTCGATCTCCATATGGGCGGCGAGCATGTTGGCCATGCCACCGACCTCGCGGCCGCCCATGGCGTTGGGCTGGCCGGTCACCGAGAACGGGCCGGCTCCCGGTTTGCCTATGCGGCCGGTGGCGAGATGGCAGTTGATGATGGCGTTGACCTTGTCGGTGCCGGACGACGACTGGTTCACGCCCTGGCTGTAGACGGTCACCGTCTTCGCGGTCGCGGCGAACAGGCTGTAGAAACGGCCAAGTTCGTCTTCGCTGAGGCCTGTTGCTGTGGCAACACTGGTGAGATCGAGCGCCGATGCGGCGAAAAGAGCTTGCCCGAAGCCGGTCGTGTGCGCCGTGATATAGGCGCGGTCGAGTGCATTGTGCTGGCCGAGCCAGGCGAGCAGGCCGGTGAACAGAGCGACATCGCCATCGGGCGCGATCGCCAAATGCATGTCGGCGATATCAGATGTCATGGTGCGGCGCGGATCGACCAGCACGATCTTCATCTCCGGCCGCTTTTCTCGGGCAGCGGCGATGCGCTGGTAGAGCACGGGGTGGCACCAGGCGAGGTTGGAGCCGACCAGCACGATGAGGTCGGCGCGTTCCAGATCCTCATAGGTTCCCGGCACCGTGTCGGAGCCGAAGGCGCGGCGGTGGCCGGCGACGGACGAGGCCATGCACAGCCGCGAATTGGTGTCGATGTTTGCCGAGCCGACGAAACCCTTCATCAGCTTGTTGGCGAGGTAGTAATCCTCGGTCAGCAGCTGACCCGAGACATAGAAGGCGACCGCATCCGGTCCGTGCTCGGCGATGGTTTGCGAGAAGGTCGAAGCGACGTGGTCGAGCGCCTCGTTCCAGCCTGTCCGGCGGCCGTGGATTTCGGGATGAAGCAGCCTGCCGTCGAGGCCGACGGTCTCGGCCAGTGCCGAGCCCTTGGAGCAGAGCCGGCCGAAATTCGCGGGATGATCGGGGTCGCCGCGGACGGACACTTGCCCGTCCGCGGCGACCTTCGCCAGCACGCCGCAGCCCACCCCGCAATATGGGCAGGTGGTCCTCACCTCGCGTGCTGCGTCGATCTCCATGGTCAGGCGGCGCAGCTCGCCAGCGCTTCCAGCGCCAGGAACAGGCGCTCGCCCTCGACCTTGACTGGGATGGTGCGCACCGCGCCCTCATCGGCGCCGAGCGCCTTGCCTGTCTCCAGCGAGATCACCCAATTGTGCAAGGGGCAGGTCACCGCCGCGCCATGGACGATGCCTTGGCTCAGCGGCCCGCCCTTGTGCGGGCAATGGTCGTCGATGGCATAGACCTGATCGTCCTGGGTGCGGAAGACCGCGACCTTGCCTTGCGGGGTGGCGACACAGCGCGCACCACGGCGGGGGATGTCGGAGAGGGAGCCGATGGCGATCCAGTTCATTGGGCTCACTCCGCCGCCTGCGCAAACCCGACCGAAGCCATCGGCCGGAATTCGTGCTTGTCCTTGCCGGAGACGCGTTCCGACCATGGATCGACCTGGGCGAATTTCTGGCTGAAGACGAAGCGGTCGTAGTAGGCTTTGCGCTTGGCATCGTCGTCCATGATCTGGCGCTTGATCTCGGGGATGCCGATGCGTTTAGCCCATTTGTAGATGCGTTCGAGATATCGGCCTTGCTCACGGTACATCTGCGTCAGCGCCACGATGTGCTCCAGCGCCTCGTCTTCTGTCTTCACAAGGCCGAGCACTTCGGTGCCCTTGATGTCGAGGCCGGCGGCACCGGCGAAATAAATCTCGTAGCCTGAGTCGACGCAGATGACGCCGACATCCTTGCAAGTCGCCTCGGCGCAGTTCCTCGGACAACCGGACACCGCCATCTTGACCTTGGCCGGGGTCCACGACCCCCACATGAATTTCTCGATGCGAATGCCCAGCCCCGTCGAATCCTGCGTGCCGAAGCGGCACCAGTCGGAGCCGACGCAGGTCTTCACCGTGCGCAGGCCCTTGGCATAGGCATGGCCGGAGACGAAGCCGGCCTGGCCGAGATCGGCCCACACCGCCGGCAAATCTTCCTTGCGGATGCCCAGCATGTCGATGCGCTGGCCGCCGGTGACCTTGACCATCGGGATCTCGAACTTGTCGACGACATCGGCGATGGCGCGCAGTTCGGCGGCATTGGTGACGCCGCCCCACATGCGCGGCACCACCGAATAGGTGCCGTCCTTCTGGATGTTGGCATGCACCCGCTCATTGATGAAGCGCGACTGGTAGTCGTCGGCATAGTCGTCCGGCCAATCGCAGACGAGATAGTAGTTGAGCGCCGGCCGGCATTTGGCGCAGCCGCAGGAGGTCTTCCATTCCAGCTCCTGCATGACGGCGGGAATGGTCTTCAGGTGCTTGGCCTTGATCAGCCGGCGCACCTCGTCGTGGCCGAGCGTGGTGCAGCCGCACATCGGTTGCACGGCCGCAGGGTTGTAGGTGTCGCCGAGGGTCAGCACCATCAGCTTCTCGACCAGCCCGGTGCAGGAGCCGCAGGAGGCCGACGCCTTGGTGTGGGCGCGCACATCGTCGAGCGAGGTCAGGCCCTTGGCCGTGATCGCGCCGGTGATCTTTCCCTTGCAAACGCCGTTGCAGCCGCAGATTTCCGCATCATCCGGCAAGGCTGCAACGGCCGCCATAGGGTCCAGCGGGGCACCCCCCTGGTATGACTGGCCGAAGATCAACGTATCGCGCATTTGCGAAATATCGGTCTGCTTCTTCTTGAGATCGTTGAACCAGGCGCCATCGGCCGTCTCGCCATAGAGCACGGTGCCGATGATGCGGTCGTCCTTGAGCACCAGCCGCTTGTAGACGCCGGCCGAGGCGTCGCGCAGCACGATCTCCTGGCGGTCGTCGCCATCGGCGAAGTCGCCGAGCGAGAACAGCTCGATGCCGGTGACCTTGAGCTTGGTCGGCGTGTCCGAATGGACGAAGGCAGCGGTCTCGTCGCCGGCAAGCTGGCTCGCCGCAACGCGCGCCATTTCGTAGAGCGGTGCGACCAGCCCGTAGACCATGCCGTTGACCTCGGCGCATTCGCCGAGCGCGTAGATGTCGGGGTCGTTGCTGCGCATGCCGGCATCGACGACGATGCCTCTGTTGACGGCGATGCCCGCCTCTTTCGCCAGCGCCGCATTCGGCCTTATGCCGACGGCCATGACCACCAGCGTCGCCGGAATGATGGTGCCGTCGGCGAGTTCCACCTGCTCGACCTTGCCATTGCCCGTGATTGCCTGCGTGTTGGCCTTGGTGATGACCTTGATGCCGCGTTGCTCCACCGCGCGCTGCAGGAGATAGCCGGCGGCCGGATCGAGCTGGCGCTCCATCAGCGTCGGCATGACATGCAGCACGGTGACGTCCATGCCTTGCGCGTTGAGGCCGGCGGCGGCCTCCAGCCCGAGCAGGCCGCCGCCGATGACCACGGCCTTGGCCCTGGACTGGGCGGCAAGCATCATCGCCCGGACATCGTCCAGATCACGATAGGTCAGCACGCCGGGCAGGTTATGGCCCGGCACCGGGATGATGAAGGGCACCGAACCGGTGGCGATGACGAGCTTGTCGTAAGGTTTGGTGACACCGTGATCGGAGGTGACGGTCTTGGCCGCCCGGTCGATGGCGACAATCTTGTGGCCCTTGTAGAGGGTGATGTTGTGCTTGATGTACCAGCCGTCACCATGGATGATGATTTCCTCATAGGCCTTTTCGCCCGACAGCACCGGCGACAGCATGATGCGGTCGTAATTGACGCGCGGTTCGGCGTTGAAGATGGTGACGCTGTAGCGGCCCGGCGCCTGTTCCAGCAGGTGCTCCAGCATGCGCCCGGGGGCCATGCCGTTGCCGATGATGACTAATCTTTCTGTCATGATGCTACTCCGCGGCTTCGACGAAGCGGTGGCGTTCGTAGAGGAATTTCAGCACGGCCTCGCGGCAGCGCAGGAAGGTGCGGTCGGAGGCGAGTTCGATGCGCCGGCGCGGCCTTGCCAGCGGCACGGGCAGCACCTCGCCGATGGTCGCTGCAGGACCGTTGGTCATCATGACGATGCGGTCGGACAAGAGCACCGCCTCGTCGACATCATGGGTGATCATGATCGTCGTCGAGCCGAGCCTGGAATGGATGTCCATCACCGCATCCTGCAGATGTGCGCGCGTCAGCGCGTCGAGCGCGCCGAAAGGCTCGTCGAGCAGCAGGATCTTCGGCTCCATGGCGAGCGCGCGGGCAATGCCGACGCGCTGTTTCATGCCGCCCGAGATCTCGGCCGGGCGCTTGTCCCTAGCATGCGCCATCTGCACGAGGTCGAGATTGCGCATGATCCAGTCATGCCGCTCGGCCTTGCTCTTCGAACGGCCGAAGACTTTCGAGACCGCTAGGTTGATGTTTTCGTAGACGGTTAGCCAGGGCAGCAGCGAGTGGTTCTGGAACACCACTGCGCGTTCGGGACCGGGGCTGTCGACTTCCCTGTTCTCGAGCAGCACCGCCCCGGCGGAAACCTTGGTCAGGCCGGCGATCAGGTTGAGCAAGGTCGACTTGCCGCAGCCGGAGTGGCCGATGATGGAGACGAATTCGCCCTTGTCGATGGTCAGCCTGATATCCCTCAGAACCTCGCTGACCTGGCCGCCGCGGGCGAAGGATTTGTCGATATGGTCGAGTTTCAGATAGGCGGTCATCGCACTGTCCTCACTTTGCCGTTGTGCCGCGGGTGACGAAGACGCCGACGCCGGCGACCAGGCGGTCGAGGCAGAAGCCGGTGACGCCGATATAGGCGAGCGCGACGATGATGTCGGGCAGCCGCGACGAGTTCCACGCGTCCCAGATGAAGAAGCCGATGCCGACGCCGCCGGTCAGCATTTCGGCGGCGACGATGGCGAGCCAGGACAGGCCGATGCCGATGCGCAGACCGGTGAAGATGTAGGGCGCGGCGGCCGGCACCATGATCTTGACGAAGAACTCGAACGGGTTGAGCCGCAGGATGCGCGCGACGTTGCGGTAATCCTGCGGGATGTTGCGCACGCCGACGGCGGTGTTGATGATGATCGGCCAGATTGAGGTGATGAAGATGACGAACAGCGCCGACGGGCTGGAATCGCGGAACGCCGCCAGCGACAGCGGCAGCCATGCGAGCGGCGGCACGGTGCGCAGGATCTGGAACACCGGATCGAGGCCGCGCATCGCCCAGATCGACTGGCCGACCAGCGCGCCGAGCGCGACGCCGACGATCGCCGCCAGGCCAAAGCCGATGGCGACGCGCTGCAACGAGATCAGCACCCGCCAGGCCAGCCCGATGTCCTGCGGGCCATTGTCGAAGAACGGATGCGCGATGAGATCGTAGGCCTCGTTCCACACCTGGCTCGGCGGCGGCAGGCTCGATGTGGGCGACGAGCAGGCGACCTGCCAGACGACGAGCATCAGAGCGATGACGATGACGGGCGGCACCAGCGTGCTCGCCAGCTTGCCGGCGATGGCGAGCGGGTCGAAGCGGCGCCGCGCCTTGGCGGCGAAGGCGATCACCTCGGCCGGTTTGGCCGGCGCGGGAAACGCCTTCACCTTGGTGTCCTCGATGGCTTGGATGGACATCTTTTGGAAAGCTCCTTGGGGGCAGGTAGGGGCGACAACGGCGCAAGAGGCGCCATTGCGCTTGGGTCAAGCCGACGCCTTGATCTTCAGGCTGTCGAGATAGGCGGACGGGTTGGCCGGATCGAAGGTCTTGCCGTCGAAGAAGGTCTCGACGCCTCGCGACGAGGAGGCCGGAATGTCGGCCGCCGCCACCCCGAGATCCTTCGCCGCCTCGCGCCACAGATCCTCGCGGTTGACCTGGTCGACCAGCGCCTTGACGTCCGTGGTCGGCGCGAATTTGCCCCAGCGGATGTTCTCGGCGAGGAACCAGGCATCATGGCTCTTGAAGGGGTAGGAAACGCCGCCCTTCCAGAACTTCATGTAGAAATCGGTGCCGTTGGCGACGCGGCCATTGCCGTAGTTGATGTCGCCCTTAAGGCGGCCGATGATGTCGGCGACCGGCACGTTCATCCATTGCCGCTTGCCGATGATGGCGGCCATCTCGTCCTTGTTCTCCTTGGCCTCGCACCACTGCTGGGCTTCCATGACGGCCATCAGGATCGCCTTGGTGGCGTTCGGGTTCTTCTCGATGAATTCGGCGCGCACACCGAGCGCCTTTTCCGGATGACCCTTCCACAATTCGCCCGTGGTGGCGGCGGTAAAGCCGACGCCCTGGTGGACGAGCTGCTCGTTCCACGGCTCGCCGACGCAGAAGACGTCCATGTTGCCGACCTTCATGTTGGCCACCATCTGCGGCGGGGGCACGACGATGGTCGAGACGTCCTTGTCGGGATCGATGCCGCCGGCGGCCAGCCAGTAGCGCAGCCAGAGGTCATGCGTGCCGCCCGGGAAGGTCATGGCGGCCTTGACCTCCTTGCCGGCTGCCTTCTTGGCGGCGAAGGCGTCCTTCAGCTTGGAGGCGTCGAGACCGACGCCGGTGCCGGCATATTCCTGCGCGACCGAAATGCCCTGGCAGTCGTAGTTGAGCCGCGCCACGATCGCCATCGGCATCGGCTGGCTGTTCTGCGTCACCTTGCCGGTGTGCATGAGGTAAGGCAGCGGCGTCAGTATGTGGGCGCCGTCGATGCCGTTTGCGGCACCGCCAAGCATCAGATTGTCGCGCGTCGCGCCCCAGGAAGCCTGCTTCAGCACCTCGACATCGGGCATGCCGAATTTGGCGAACAGGCCCTTCTCCTTGGCGATCATCAGGGGTGCGGCATCGGTCAGCGCGATGAAGCCGAGCTTGGCGCCGGTGACTTCCGGCGCGGCGGTGGCGGCATAGGCGCCGGATGGAAAGAGCTTGCGGGCCGCCATGAACAGGCCGGCCGTCATGGCGCTGCTGACCAGAAAATCGCGACGCGTCACATCCTTTGGCGATGTTCCCGTCCCGATCCAGTTCTTCATCGTCTTCTTCATCGTCGTCTCCGGTTGAACGCGATTCCAAAACAAAAAAGCCGCCGGCCAGGTCTTCGCGCCCGAAAGACCGGGAGCGCGTTTTGACCTGAGCGGCAGCTTTGCCTGTGGCGCCCGCCATTGGACGCCTGTTCCGTGACCCATGAAGGGCCTGGTTATTTCAATGCAGGAACCGTGCCAGTTTCGGATGAAAGGAAAAACATCAATGAAATCAGCGATTCATGTCCGTCGACGGCCTGCCGGGCAATATGGCGAGCAGGCCAAAGATTGTTCATTAGGACCATTGCGCGCACAATTTTTGTGCAATGCACAAGAATGGCGCGGAAATGATCAGGCTTCCGTGCGGACCGATTTCTGGCGCGCTATATAGGCGTCGATCTCGTCGGGATCGAAGATCTGCCCGTCGAAAAAACCGTCCGGGCCGAGCACCAGGCCGGCGCCGGTTGCGCCGACCGCGGTTGCGACCTTGAGCGCGCCCTCGACCTTCGCGTTGGCGCCGGGAAGCGCGACACCGAGCGGCTTCAGCGCCGAGCGGTAGAGATCGGGCCGGTAGCAGTCGCGCGCTATGGCGAGATTGCCGGGCGTGTGGGCGACATGTCCCCAGCGCACCATCTGCGTGTAGAACCACAGCGCATGGCTCTTCCACGGAAAGTTCGCCGCCTTGTCGAAAGGCAGGAAGAAGTCGTCGATATCTCGCTCCGCCCCGCCGCCCAATTGCAGATGGCCGGTCAGGATCGGCATCTGCACCGCCGGCGGCTGGCCGAGGAAGCCGGGCTGCGCCATCACCGCGGCCAATTCGGCGTGGTTGGCCGGATCCTGGCACCAGCGCGCCGAATGGTGCAGCGCGCGCAGCAGCGCCGCCAGCGCCTCGGGATTCTCGTCGGCCCAGGCCTTGCGCACGCCGATCACCTTCTCCGGGCTGTTGCGCCATATCTGCGCCTTGACGGTGACGATATGGCCGGTGCCGGCGGCGACCGCGGCGCTGTTCCAGGGCTCGCCGACGCAGTAGCCGTCGATGCGCCCGGTGGCCAGCGCATCGGCCATGAAGGGCGGCGGCACAATGACGATCTCGATTTCGCGGTCTGGGTCGATGCCGCAAGCGGCCAGCCAGTAGCGCAGTTCGTAATTGTGCCCGGAATGCGGATGCACGACGGCAAAGCGCAGCGGTTCGCGGCCCGCGACCGCCCGATCGCGAATAAATGCGCGCAGTGCCGCGCCCGCGCGCGCGGGATCGAGATCGGCTTCGGCACCATGCGCCGCCATGCCGGCCCAGACAGCGTTGGAGACGGTGACGCAATTGCCGCCGAGCCCGAGCGAGAACGGCACGATGGTCTCGGAAGCGAGCGGCGTCAGCCCGAGATTGCAGGCGAGCGGCATGGGCCCCAGCATATGCGCGAGATCGAAGTGGCCGATGGCGATGCGGTCGCGGATGTTGGCCCAGGAGGTTTCGCGGTGCAGCGTCAGCCCAATGCCTTCGCGGGCGGCGAAACCAAGCTCGCTGGCGGCGACCAGCACGGCGCTGTCGAAAAGCGGCATGAAGCCGGCGGTGATCTGGTGCCTCATGCTCATTCGTCCTCCGCCGGCCCCAGCAGCCCGGCCGCCGTCACCAGGCTCTGGGCGATGTCGCTGATCTTGCGGTTCTGGTTCATCGCCGTCTTGCGCAGCAGCGTGTAGGCGGCCTCTTCGGAGAGGCCGCGCGACTTCATCAGAATGCCCTTGGCGCGATCGATGACCTTGCGGCCCTCAAGTTCACTGCGCGCCTCTTCCAGTTCGCGCGCCATGCGCGAGAAGGCATTGAAGCGGCTCACCGCCATGTCGAGGATCGGCTTGACGCGCTCTTGCCGCAGACCGTCAACGACATAGGCGGACACGCCGGCATCGACCGCGGCCTCGATCGAGGCCTGGTCGGAGCGGTCGACGAACATGGCGATCGGGCGCTTCACGGCGCGCGACAGCTGGAACATGTTTTCGAGCATATCGCGGTTGGGGTTTTCGAGATCGATGACGATGACGTCGGGTTCGATCTCGGCAATCCGCCGGGCAATGCCGGTCACGTCATGGATGACAGTGACAAGCTGATGGCCGGCCTCGCGCAGGCCGGCCTCGATGATCGAGGCGCGGATGCGATTTTCATCGATCACCAGGACGGCTAGGGAGGATCGGACCATGCCTGCATTGTGGGCAAGGCCGAGAAATTGTGCAATGCGGCATAGCACGTCGGTTGAAGGAGCGTGGCTATGCCGCACTATCGCTTGCCGCTGGGATCGCCTGTGAAAACGGCGCGGCGCTTTTATTTCATGGGTAGATCAGCCGCAGACGCGGACCTGCTCGATCACCTTGTGGTGGTGGCGCCAGTGCTTGACCAGTTCGATATGGCAGCGGTGATGGCGGTGGTGGCGTCGATAGTCGCCATTGTAGTTGCCATCATACTGCACGTTCTGGTCGTCGCCATACTGGTTGTCGTAATTCTGCCGGTGATGGCGGCGAACGACAATCTGGCCGTTGTCGGACTGATCGTCCGATGAATATTGGTTGCCATCGTCGGATTGGATAATCACGCTTGCGGCTTGCGTCGGCGCAATGACTGCGGCTGTGGCGGCCAATGCCACCATGGAAGCCAGAAATAGCTTTTTCACGTCTCGTCCTCCTGTGGTTCAATGCGTATCAACTCGCGGAGAGAATTAGCGTTCCAAAATGAATCGCGGCGCTTTTCGAAGCCGGGACGACAAGTCGGTTCTACAGGCGAACGAAGGCCGTGAGCGGGAGATGGTCGGAGGCGACGCGCGAAAGCGGCGTGTCGTGCGCTTCCACGGCTGCGATCATCCCGTGCCGGTTGGTCATGATCCTGTCGAGCGCCAAAAGCGGCAGGTTCGAGGGGAAGGTGGGAACCGCCGGTGGCTGCGGCCCGAACGTCGCGTGCAGTGTGTTGAGCGCCGAGCGGTTGCCGAGCCGCCATTCATTGAGGTCGCCAAGCAGCAAAGTCGGCTTTTCGTCCGGGCTGCTCATTAGATCGAGCACGACACGGGCCTGCTGCGAGCGCGAATGGCGCAGCAGGCCGAGATGGGCGGCGATAATGCGCAGCGTCTCGCTCCCGTTCAATTCGATCTCCGCCACCACCGCACCGCGCGGCTCCAGGCCCGGAAGCCTGATCTGATGCACGTCGCGGACGACGCCCTTCTTGAACAGGAGGACATTGCCGTGCCAGCCATGGCCCTTGCCGGTGGCCGAAATCGGCACCGGCACCAGGCCGGTTTCCCGCTCGAGGCGAGGCAGATCCAGCAGGCCATCACGGTCGCCGAAACGGTTGTCCGCCTCTTGTAGCGCGATCACGTCGGGGTCGATTTCGCGAATGACGCGGCTGGTGCGCTCTGGATCGAACTTGCGATCGACGCCGATGCATTTGTGGACGTTGTAGGAGGCGACCAGCGTTCCAGTGGCGGCGGTCGCCTTGTGCGCAGCCGCGTTTGCCTTGCGCATCCGCCTGTCGCGAATGGTCAAAAGCATGCTCGCCGGGAGGCTGCGCCCGCTCATCCGCATCACATGTTCGCCATTTCATCTGGTCTCACCACACACCTCAAATAGAGCCTTTGCGTCTATGTTCCATGACCGACGTCAAACTATCCGGCAAACACGTCTTTCTATTAAAGCCAGGGGTTCTAGAGATAGGGCGATCCCAGCCACAGAATACGATCGAACAGCCGGATGATGAATGGCCGAGCCCGCAAGGAGTCCAGCGTGACGGGAACGGCCGCTTCGATCGCCGATCCGATCCGGGCTTCGATCTCGCGGGCAAAGCCTGCGTCGAGGACCTCCAGATCGATCTCGAAGTTCAACCGCAGCGACCGGGCATCGAGGTTGGACGAGCCGACATAGGCCCACACGCCGTCGATCGAAAGCAGCTTGGAATGGTCGAATGGGCCTTCCGTGCGCCATATGCGGCAATAATTCTTCAGGATCTGGTCAAATTGCGCGGTCATGGCGCGGTCGACGAGGAAGAGATTGTTGACCGCCGGCACCACTACATCGATCTCGACGCCGCGCCGGGCGGCGGTGATCAAGGCGCTGATCAGTTCGCGGTCCGGCAGGAAATAGGGCGACATCAAACGGATCGACTTGCGCGCCACCGAGAAGGCGCCGATCAGCAGCTTGTGATTGGTCTCATTGCTGGCATCCGGCCCGGATGCGACCGCCCGCACCAGCATCGGCTGGCCGGGGGCCGGCGACAGCGGGGCAATTCGCCAGGCATCGCCCTTCAACCCTTCGTTGGTGGCGAAGCGCCAGTCTTCGGCAGCGACCGAGAACAGGTCGGCGACGACAGGTCCGGTGACCTTGAAATGCGTGTCCCTGGCGCTGTTGGAGCCTGCGAACTCAGCCGAAAATCCCTTGCGGATGTTCATGCCGCCGGTGAAGACAACCGTGCCGTCGACCACCAGGATCTTCCGATGGGTTCTGAGATTGGCGTAGGGCAGGCGCAGGCCCATGACGATATTGCCGTTGAAGACATCGGCGGGGATGTTGGCGCGGCGCAGATGGCCGAGGATGCTGGGAACGGAGTAACGGGCACCGACGGCGTCGATCAGCACGCGAACGGTAACGCCGCGCACGACGGCACCGGCCAGCGATTCGACGAAAAGCAGGCCGACGGCGTCATTGTCGAAAATATAGGTCTCGAGCAGGACGCTGCGCTCGGCGCCATCGATCGCCGCGCACATGGCGGCATAGGCCTCGTCGCCGGTCTCCAGCACGTCGATGGCGTTGCCCGGGTTGAGCGCGCGCCGCGCCACCCTGTCGCCCAGCGTCCGCAGGCCGGTGAAGCGCTGACCGTAGCGCTCGACGATCAAGGCTTCTTCTGCGGCGATGTCGCGCTCATGCTTGGAGGATACCGCGTCGCCGGCAAGCGGGCGCTGCGCGGTGATCGTGGCGCGACGGATGCGGTTGATGCCGGCGACGGCATAGATCAGCACGCCGAGGATCGGTGACAGCACCATCACGCCGACCCAGCCGGTGGCTGCGCGCACATCCTCCTTGGTCATGACGGCATGGGCAATGCCGACGGTCGCCATGACCACCGAGATGATCGCCAGGATTTGGGTCCAATGAGTCGCAATGGTCTCGAACATTGCCGGGACTATCCAGCGAGCGGTTGCAGAAGGCAATGCGGCCGGTTCATGCCGCGCATTCGCCGGGTGGCGGTCGCGACCTGGGTGGGGAGATCTAGTCCCAGGCAGAGTTTGAACCGATGAAGTTCCTCTGAACTCCCGCTTGGGAAAACCAACTTAACGCGAGGGAAAGCATAGAGATGGCCTGGTCCGGCATCGTCCTGGTCGTCCAGGGCTTCCTGTACTTTGGTACCACATCTGTTGTATATCAGGGGGAACGAAATTAGCGGTATAACACTTTAATTGGAGGCGGGGGGAGCGCCGAATGATGAGATTCAACTTCAAGGGGCCTCCCGTGGGGGATGCCGAAATGTCGGTCCAGTGCCAGGGCCAGTTGCTGCCTTTCGTCCAGGAAATCGTCCAGGCGGCGGTCGCGGCCGGCTGGAATCGGGACGATGTCCTCCTGGCCTTTGTCGAACTCACCTGGGATCTGTACGAGAAGCGTCGCGGTGATCCGTAGCCGCCGCTCGTGACCTGTTGGCTCGGCGCCCCATCTTGCCTAGCCGCCGATTTCGGTGCCAAAAAAACGAAGCAATGGATTCTCGGAAGCCTCGCCACGGCTGATAAACGAAACTCGGGGCATGGCGAACACCTGCCGTTCCCGTGGAATGGAATGCTCGTCAACTTCTTCGGTCGGTCATTTTTTCTGTCTTTTCGCGAATAAGAATTTTTCTTTGCGCATGGGAGTTCTTCCCTAGCCGAGACGCCTGCGTTACGTTGGTTCCGGGTTCGGGCAAAGGGGATTTCAGGCGGCGGCAAGGCGGCTGAGGCGACGCGAATGAAAAATGCGGGCGAAGCTCGGGAAAGCGGCGTTTCCCGAGGCGTCGATCGGGTAGCCCGATATGTCCTGGACATCATTCCAGAAAGTGCCGGTCCCAGAAGAGCCACCGCACGTGGCAGCGTCATCCATTCCGTCCGCGGTCCCGGGTCGCAGACGTTCCTGGCCAAGGAACATTCCACGGGCATCGTGCTGAAGCCCGGACGCAAATTCAGAGCCTCGCTCGGCAGCGACAAGATCACGGAATACGATGCGCCGGTCGGATGCCTTGTCATCAATCCCGCTGGAGTCGACAGCAGCCTCACCTGGTCGCAGACCAGGGAAAACGCCGTCGTTTCCATCTCTCCCGAAGCACTGTCGGAGTTGGCTGCGCACGAATTCGATCGTTCCGATGTGGAACTTGAACCGCCTGCGTTCGGCAAGGTCGACCTGAAGGCGCTCAATATTCCCCAGATGATCACCATTCCCCAGATGATCACCGCCGAGCTGACCGGCAAGCTGCCGCCGAACGATCTCTATCTGGACTCGCTGCTCACCGTGTTCGGCGTCCATCTGCTGCGCACCTACACCGGCCGCAGCCGGCCGGCGGCGTCGGCCAAAGGCGGGCTCTCCGCCGCTGGTGCTCGGCGCGTGCGCGAGTACCTCGACGAGAATTTCGTGCGAAAGGTCATGGTCGCCGAACTGGCGTCGGTCGCCGGGGTTTCCTCCAATCATTTCATAGCAAGGTTCGCCAGCACGTTCGGCATTCCGCCGCATCGCTACCTGATCAACCTGCGCCTGGACTTAGCCGAAAAGTTACTCGTTGACGGCGAGCTAGCAATCGCCGAAATCGCCTACCTCGCCAGGTTTTCGGATCAGAGTCATCTGGCCGCAACCATGAAGAAATACAGGGGCAGAACACCGACCATGACCGGATATGCGCCGGGCAGAAACTGAAAGCCTGGGATGGCAAAGTGGCAACACCTGCCGTCCGATAATCCAAGACCGGAATTTCCTACAAGGCTTCCGGAGTTTTCCAAAATACGTCCGTCACGACTATGCCCCAGGCATTACCGGAGTCATTCGAAATAGCATGGAGCCTGTGCATTATTCGCCATCTGGCCGGACTGATCGAATGAACCGGAGCGACAATGCAGCAACAGCTCGATCAATCACGAACTGTTTTTGGGGGGAACGGGGAGGGCGGTCTCGGGTTGAAGTGCATCTGCGAAATATCAAGGGACCGAAAGATGCGGTCTGAAGATGGCCCTCCGGGATCGGCGTCCGGACCCGGTCCCGCGCGACTGCCGGCGCTGAACGTGAAAGGCGGCCTTTCCGCCCACAGCGCGCGCAAGGTGCAGGAATTCCTGGATCAGAATTTTACGCGCAAGATAGCGCTTGCAGAGATGGCGGCGGTTTGCGGGCTTTCATCCTATCATTTCGTGCGGGCTTTCTCCCGGACGTTCCGGGTGCCGCCGCATCAATATGTGCTTGATCTGCGGCTGGACTTCGCTGAGCGGCTGCTTGCCGAAAGCGGCATGACGATCGCCGATATCGCGCATTTGAGCGGCTTTTCGAGCCAGAGCCATTTTACTACCGTAATGAAGAAATACCGGCGATTGACGCCATTGCAGGCCCGCTTCGGCAAGCTTAATTCGAAGCTTAGGTGATATATTGATCGCTTGATTGTTTTACTTTGCCTTATTAAAGCACGAACTAAAGTAACTATCCGTTAACTCCCGCGAAGTTGCCGCAGTTTTTCTGACAAAACAGCAATTTCCTGAAATACGGCAAACCAGAATCGTGGCTTTCTGCGAGTGCTGGAATTTGTCAGACATTTCCTGGCGGCTGGCGAACGGAGAGGACCATGACCGACAATCAGATTTCGAGTGGCTCGTTTGTTCAGCATCGCGCGGCGCATTTCGCCAGGCATTGGATTGCCGGGGCTGATCCCCGCTCTCGCTCGGTTCGCCGCCGGCTGATGGCGGTCCTGCGCATGGCGCATAGCGTGCTCGGCATGCGCCGCAAGCGCCTGGGCCTGGGAGCGCTGGGCGCCGGTGGGGCGCTCGGGGCTGTGGTGGGGATCATGATCCCGCAGGCGGCGCTCGCGCAAGTTGTCATTGGCAACGGGGTTCTGACAAACGCCGCGAACTGCACGAACCCCTCAGCAGGGGTGCAAAGCATAGCGATCGGTTGTGGCAACACCGCCCCCGGCGCCGCCTCAACCGCCGTTGGCAATAACGCCCACGTGAATGGCAATAACGGCGTGGCGTTGGGCACCGGTATCACCGCTACAGGCGATGCTTCGATCGCCATTGGCTATGCGATGGGTGCCAATGGCCTCAACGCCATAGGCATAGGTGTCTTCGCGAACGCGACCGGCGTCAATGCTCTTGCCGTAGGCGGGAACGCCCGCGCACTCGTGGATGGAGCATCAGCCTTTGGCGTCAACAGCACCGCAAATGGGGCGAACGCCGTCGCTCTCGGCTCAACGGCCAGCGCTTCGGGTGGTGCCTCGGTGGCGATTGGATTGTCCTCCAACGCCTCATCGGCAAACGGTTCAGCCATAGCCATGGGCGTCGGCGCCAAGGCAAACGCTGGAGCGGGCGGCGGTTCTCCCGTTTCCATCGGCACGAATGCCAATGCAAGCGGCACCGCTCCTGCCGGCTTCACGTTCGAGGCCGTCGCGCTCGGCACAGCTTCAACCGCAACGGGGGCATGGTCGGCCGCGGTAGGCTCGAGCGCATCCGCGACCGGGACCGGGTCCAGCGCGTTCGGAACCTCCGCCACAGCGTCGGCGAACCAGTCCACGGCAATCGGTAACGGGGCGGCCGCCTCCGGTGTCGGGACCACGGCGATGGGTTACCTGGCCAAAGCCGCCGGGACGAATGCCGTTTCGGTTGGCAACCAGGCCAGCGCCGGAGGGTTGAACTCGCAAGCTCTCGGCAACGTCGCCAATGCTTCGGGCAACTTCGCGCTGGCGCTCGGCAATTCGGCCGTGTCGAGCGGAGTAGGCTCCGTCGCGGCGGGCTCAGGAGCCCAGGCCACGGGCGTGTCCGCCACCGCACTCGGCAACAACGCCGCGGCGACCGCTGCGAACGCAAGTGCGCTGGGATTGGGCGCCACTGCGGGCGGTGTAGACGGCACGGCGATCGGCAAGCAGGCCAATGCGAGCGCGCAAGACGCCATCGCCATGGGCACCACCTCAATTGCGAGTGGCACCGCCAGCACAGCGGTTGGCAACGTCGCCGTCGCCAGCGGCGCGAACGCCTCCTCGTTCGGGTCCGGCGCGAATGCCACAGGAGACAATTCCCTCGCTGCCGGCGTCAGCGCCAACGCCGGCGGACTCGACAGCACCGCTCTCGGCATCGGAACCGTAGCCAGCGCCGACAATTCCACTGCCGTCGGACGTGAAGCCCGCGCCACCGGACTCAACAGTACCGCACTCGGCCGCGGCGCCCAAAGCAGCGCCGTGAACTCCATCTCTCTCGGCGCTGGGACGAGGGCGACCGGGATAGGCGCCGTCTATGTCGGCTCAAGCACTTTTGCAACGAGCGCCAGTGGAGACAACGCCATCGGCATCGGCACGGACGTGACGGCGTCTGAGGACGACGCCATTGCAATGGGGCGCGACAGCCAGGCGACGGCAACCAACGCCATCGCTGTCGGTCTACAGTCCGCCGCGCTCTCCGCCGACTCCGTCGCCATCGGCACGGGCGCGACTACCGATGGCGGCAAGGCCGTGGCCATCGGCGCCGGCAACACAGCCTTTGGCGACGGCGCAGTCGCAATCGGCGATCCGAGTTATGCCAGCGGTACCGGCGCCTTTACCGGCGGCGCCAACAACATCGCCAACAGCGATGGCACGGCGAGCGCCACCGCGGCCAATATGGCGGCGGGCGCTGTCGCCATCGGCAACAACAACAAGGCGATCGGGCAGGGCTCCGTTGCCCTGGGCAATGGCTCGACTGCTGGTGCTGCCGGCCTTGCGGGCAATGTCGCGCTGGGCAATGGCGCGACGGCTGCTGCGAGCTCCGGCGATGTGGCGCTTGGCTCTGGCTCGGTGACCGTCGCAGCGGTGGGCACGCCCAATGCCGTGATCAACGGCACGACCTATGCCTTCCAGGGCATCAATCCGACCTCGACGGTCAGCATCGGCGCGCCGGGTGCGGAGCGCGCGCTCACCAATCTGGCGGCGGGGCGGATCAGCGGGTCCTCGACCGATGCGGTCAACGGCTCGCAGCTCTTCGCCACCAACCAGGCGGTCGATGCCATCGGCACCACGCTCAACAACATCAATGTCGGCGGCGGCATCAAGTATTTCCACGCCAATTCGGCCCTGCCGGATTCCCAGGCCCTTGGAACGAATTCCGTCGCTGTCGGACCCAACGCCGTGGCCAACAATGCTGGTGACGTCGCGATCGGCCTGAATTCGACGTCAGGAGCAACGACCAATGTCGGCGGAGCCACGATCGGCGGCGTGAACTACACCTTCGCCGGCGGCACGCCGGCGGGCGCCTTCTCGGTCGGGTCGGCCGGCGCCGAGCGTCAGATCCAGAACGTCGCGGCCGGACAGTTGAATGGCGGCTCGACCGACGCGGTCAACGGCTCGCAGCTCTTCGCCACCAACCAGCAGGTGACCGCCAACACCACAGCCATCGCCAATATCGGCAGTGGTGTCACCAATCTTGGCAACACGATCAACAACATCGCCGGCGACACCTCGACCGCCTATACCGACGCCAATGGCATAGGCATCCGCTACGCCCGCACCAACGAGGCCGGGCTGGCGCAAACCGATTCCTTCGCGCAAGGGGTAGGCTCCACCGCCGTCGGCTACCAGGCGACCGCGACCGGCGTCAGCGGGCTGGCGCTCGGCCGCGACACACTGGCCAGCATTGACGGCAGCGTGGCGCTTGGTTCGGGTTCCGTGTCCGACCGGGCCGTGGCGCCCGCAACCGGCCAGATCGCGGCCGGTCCTTCCAACTTCATCCAGTACAACACCACCGACAAGACGCTGCTCGGCGCCGTGTCGGTCGGCACCGCCACGTCCTACCGCCAGATCACCAATGTGGCTGACGGCACGCAGGCGCAGGATGCCGTCACCGTGCGCCAGCTGCAGGGTGTGATCGCCTCTGTCTCGGCGACGTCGACCAAGTATTTCCACGCCAATTCGGCGGCCGGCGACTCGCTCGCGGTGGGTGCCGAGTCGGTCGCTGTCGGCCCGACGACGGTCGTCAACGGCGACAATGGCGTCGGCATCGGCAACGGCGCCATTGTCGACCAGACAGCACCGGGCGGCACGGCCATCGGCCAGAACGCCCATGTCATGCTGGCCGACGGACTGGCCCTCGGCACCAATTCGCTGGCGTCCGGCATCCAGTCGGTGGCGCTTGGCGCCGGCGCCCAAAGCACCTTCATCAACAGCGTCGCGCTAGGCTCGCAGTCCATCACCACGGTCGGCGCCCAGGCCGGCTACACGGCCTTTGCACTCACCGCCCCACAGACCTCGTTCGGCGAAGTGTCGATCGGCGCCGCGGGAGCCGAACGCAAGCTCACCAATGTCGCGGCGGGCTCGGCCAATACCGATGCGGTCAACGTCTCCCAGCTTAAGGGCGTGTCGCAAAACGTCGCCAATCTGTTCGGCGGCAGCACCACGGTCAATCCCGACGGGTCTATCACCGGACCGACCTATACCATCCAGGGCAACACTTACTCGACCGTCTATGACGGGTTCACGGCCGTCAACAACGCGCTGACCAACATCAGCAATGGCGGCGGCATCAAGTATTTCCACGCCAATTCGACGCTGGCCGACTCCACCGCCAGCGGCACAGACAGCGTGGCGATAGGGCCGGCCAGCGTGGCCAGCGGCACCAACAGCCTTGCCGCCGGCAATGGCTCGACGGCCACGGGCCAAGGCGCGGTGGCGCTCGGCCAGGGCGCCAAAGCCAACAACGCCAATGACGTGGCGTTGGGTTCGGGCTCGGTGACGCAGACCGCGGTCGGCACCTCCAGCACCGTCATCAACGGCAAGACCTACGCCTTCGCTGGCACCACCCCGATCGGGACCGTCAGCGTCGGCGACGCAGGCGCCGAGCGCACGATCACCAATGTCGCCGCCGGACGGGTCAACGCCGGCAGCACCGACGCGATAAACGGCTCGCAGCTCTACGCCACCAACACGGCGGTCGAGGATTTGAAATCGGGCCTTGGATCGCTCACCCAGAATGCCGTCACCTATGACACCAATCCGGACGGCAGCAAGAAGAACAGCATCACGCTGCAGGGTGGCGACGTCAACGCGCCGGTGGTCATCTCCAATGTCGGCCCGGGTGTTGCCGGCACCGATGCGGTCAACGTCACCCAGATGAACAACCGTGTCGATTACGCCATCAACACCTCCAACAGCTACACAGACAAGGTGGCCGCCACGACCTTGCAGCAGGCCAACAACTATACCGACCAGAAGCTCAGCCAGCTCAACAGCGACTTGGGCGGCATACGCGACGAAGCCCGCCAGGCGGCGGCGATCGGCCTTGCGGCTGCCTCGCTGCGCTACGACGACCGTCCCGGCAAGCTGAGCGTCGCGGCCGGCGGCGGCTTCTGGCGGGATTCGAGCGCCTTGGCCTTCGGTGCGGGCTACACGAGCGAGGACGGCCGCATCCGCGGCAACGTGTCGGGCACGGCCGCTGGCGGTCATGTCGGCGTCGGCGCCGGCATCAGCTTCACCTTGAACTGAGGCAGGAATGAAAGGACTTGTCGTACTGACTTGCCTGGCGCTCTGCGGCGGCCTCGCGCCGGCCGCGGGGCAGGTTGCGTCGCCCTACAGGATCAAGCCTTCGGATGTGGTGCTGCCGCCCGACGTGAAACTGGGAACCTATCAGCGCACGATCCGTCCCTTCGAAAACTGGACGCTGATCTGCGACGAGAACCTCAAGGCGCGCAAGAAGGTCTGCAATGTCTCGCAGGTGATCGAGGACTCCTCGGGCAACATGGCCTTCAGCTGGTCGCTGGCCGCTACGCAGGACGGCAAGCCCTACATGATCGTCCGCACCGCGCCGAACGCCAGGAGCGACGGCCTGGTGTCGCTGAAGTTCGACGGGCGGGACCAGGCGATCGACGTCCACCTGAACGGCTGCAATGAAGTGGTCTGCGTCGGCATGCTGCCGGTCGGCCCCGTCATGCGCCAGCAGATCTCGCAGAACGCCACGCCGGCGATTTCCTATCCGACCGTCGACGGCAAGACGATCACCGTGACCGCAGCAACACTCAAGGGGCTGACGGCAGCCCTTTCGCCACTCAAATGACCGGGGCAGCACAATGAGCCAGCAGGACCAGTTCATGTCCGCAAAACGCAGCAGCCCGGCCGTCGAGGCGGATCGGCAGCGGATCGTCGAACCCAGGCGGCGGCGATGGCCGCGCGTCGTCGGATTTTCATTGTTGGGGCTCGTCGTGGCGGGCCTTGGCTTCGCCGCCGGGAACTATGCCGCGATCGCCAATCTGGTCGGCAGCGCGACCGCCGCACAGGCCGAGACAGCCAACCCCGCACTTCCGGACACGCCTTTCCTCGAGCACGTCAAGCAGGCCGGAGTGCAGGCCTGTTCGACCATCTATCCGGTGCTCGGGCAGATTTTAACGACAGGCACGAAATACAGCGTCAAATCCTTGTGGAACGACCAGGCGGCCGACAAGCATGCGGTCCAGGCCTTCGTCGGCATGGACTATGCGACGGAACGCTATAGCGGGCCTGCCGCCGGCGTCGTTTTCGCATCGCCCACCGCTTCGGGTTGCGAGGGGACGATGGTGCGGGTGGCGCCGTTCGCCAGCCCGTGCGCCGACCTCCCGTCCATTCTTCCACAAGGCAGCAAGATCACCGACCATCTCGGGCAGGTGGAGGTGTACGAGCTCGGCGGCAATGCCGGTGAGGCCCTTCTCTTGCCGACAGGCAAAAGCTGCGTGGTGATCTCCGTCGCTTCAGCGGCGAAGTAGGCGAAGCGACCAGGATCAAGGAAAGGGGTGCCGACCATGAGATTGCGGGCTTTGGCAGTTTTGGGCTTGACCTTGTTGTGGAGCGGACACGTCGTCTCGGCCGACCTGGTGGCGCCTTCGGAGCCGCAGCAGGAGGAAAAAGGCATCTGGGCGGCCATCGCCTATTCGCAGTCCGACAGCAAATACGGCTTCTTCTGGGGGGCGGACAAGCGGCAGGAGGCGAAGGACATCGCGCAGAAACATTGCGAGAACGCCGGCGGCAAGGCGTGCAACGTCGTCTCCGTCTTCCGCAACCATCGCCATTGGACTGACGACGACGAAACCGGCTTTCCCTACAAGCACTGCGGCGCGCTGGCCATGGCCGACAAGGTCGAGAACCGTTTCACGCCCTGGGGCGTGAACTCGGCAGAGACCCGCCGGGAGGCCGAAGACCTCGCCTTGCAGGCCTGCGAGGCGTCAGGGGCCAAATGCAAGATCCGTGAATGGGTCTGCACATGAAGCGTGGCCTCAAGGCCGCCTGCGCATACGGGGCAATCGCATTCTCGTTGATGCCGCCAGCGTCGGCTGAACAGCAGACTGCGACTGCTCCAAATGGGCCGTCATCGCTGCGCGAAGTCTATCAGGACTGGAGCGTGGCTTGCTCTGTCCAGGAGAATGCGAGGGTCTGTACGCTTTCGCAGGACCAGGTCCAGCAGAACGGCCAAAGGCTGCTTGCCATGGAGATACAAAGGCGCGCGGACGGGTCGACGATGGCCACCCTGCTTCTGCCCTTCGGCATCTTGCTCGATCCGGGGGTGACGCCCCAGATCGACGATCAGCCGCCATTGTCCCCTCAGCGCTTCAGGACCTGCTTGCCGACAGGCTGCATCGCGGTGTTTTCCATTGACCGATCCGTGCTCGGAAAGCTGAGGGTAGGCGAGGTGCTGAAGCTCAATGTCACGACAGATGCAGAGACGCCGCTGACATTCCCAGTGTCGCTGCACGGCCTGACCGCGGCGCTCGACCGCATGGTCGCGTTGAGCGCACGGTAGGGACAAGGACCTACGCCCCCGCTTGGGCTGCAGATGATTATTTTTCCCGCATCGCCCGGCGGAAGTTCTGCGTGATCGGCTCGGCGAGGTAGGAAAGCACGGTACGGGCGCCCGTCCGGATCATCGCCTCACTCGACATGCCGGGCAGCAGCTTGCGACCCTCCAGCTTGGCGAGTTCGTTTCTGTCGATCAACACCGTCGCGGCGAAATAGGGTGCGCCGCTGCGCTCCTCCACCATGCGGTCGGCTGACACGATCTCCACGACGCCGTCGAGCGGCGGCAGATTGTAGCGCGCGAAGGCCGGGAAGCTGACGTGCGCGGGCTGTCCGGGAGCGATCGTCTCGACATCCTCCGGTTTGACCATGGCCTCGACCACGAGTTGTTGTCCGAGCGGCACGATCGTCATCAATGTCTCACCGGGTTTCACAACGCCGCCAGCCGTGTGGACCTTCAGGTCCATGACGATGCCGTCGACCGGGGCGACGACATCGGTACGGGCAAGCACGTCCCTGGCGGAACGCTCCTCCTGTCTAAGATCGAACAATTCCGCTTCGACCTTACTCAACTCGTCGACGGCCTCGTTCAGCCGCACTGTGCCGAGATTCAAGATCTGCATGTCGATCTCGGCCATGGCACTTTTGGCACGGGCGATCGCGGCGATGTTGGTAGCGCGATCCCCCTCGATCTCCTGCTGTTGCCGCCTGAGCAAAAGGTTCCGTTCGCGCGTGGTCAGTCCCTTCGCGAGCAGGGTCTCGAGATCTTTGGTTTCACGCTCGATCGCGTCGATCTGCTTATCTTTGGTGACGATAAGCCGCTGCAGCCCTGTTATCTCTTCCTCGGTCTGGCGACGGCGCTGATTGAGAATTTCCTGCTCGTCCGTCAAGTTGTGATGCTTGGCCGCGAACACGTCACGCTGCGCTGCAACCGCGTCCTTCGCGGCGGTGGCGGGATTTGCGAGCAACGCCGGGTCAAACGCGATCACGTCCTTGCCGTCACGCTCGGCCCTGAGGCGCGCGGCCAGCGCCTCTCGCGTGGCGATCCGGTTCTGGATCAGGTAGAGCTGCGCCTTTGCCTGGGTGTCGTCGAGCCGGATGAGGACCGTGCCCGCCTTGACGATATCACCGTTGGCGGCATCGAGCTCCGCGATGATGCCGCCCTCGAGGTGTTGGATGAGCTTGCGGTCGCCAGCGACCTTGACGACGCCCGGTGCCACCGCGGCGCTGTCCAACGGCGCCAGGGCCGCCCAGCCGCCTGCCGCGCCGAAGAACAGGAACATGATCGCGAACCCGGTGCATGTCACGCCCGTTAGACGCAGGGGCACGGGTTCCAGCAGGGAGGGCGGCGGGACGGGTAACGGCACGACGTTCATAGCTGTTCTCATTTCATGCCTGGTTCGCCACGACAGCCGTGCTCATTGCGCTTTGACGCGACGTACGCTTTGAAGAGGGACGCGGCCGGTTGTCGGCGCCGATCACGGCGGCGGAGATTTCCGGCGCCGGATTTGCTGGTATCGCCGGATTTGCGGGTATCTGAGTGACCTGGCGGACGCGCGCGGCGAGTTCGTTGAAGACATGGTCGCGTGAACCGAAGAGGTCTTGTTGGCCCCGGTTGAGAACCAATATCTTATCGACCTTGTCCATCATGTTCGCCCGGTGCGCGATCAGGATAATGGTCGTGCCTGCCGCCTTCATCGCGCCGAGGGCGGCGATCAGAGCGTCCTCACCCTCGCGGTCGAGGTTGGAATTGGGCTCGTCCAGGATGATGAGTGCCGGATCGCCATAGAGTGCCCGCGCCAGACCGATGCGTTGGCGCTGGCCACCCGACAGCACCGCGCCGGCTTCGCCGATCTCGGTGGCGTAACCTTTCGGCAGTCCTTTGATCAGTTCGTGGACTCCCGCCAGCTGCGCTGCCTTGACCACGTTGTTGAAGACCGCCGGGGTGATAGTCGCGAAGCGGCAGATGTTTTCGGAGACGGTGCCGGCGAAGAGCTCGATGTCCTGCGGCAGGTAACCGACATAGTGGCCACGGTCCTCCGCCGCCCATTGGGCAACGTCCATGCCGTCCAGCAACGCACGCCCTCCGGATGGGCGCCAGGCGCCGGCCAGTATCCGCGCCAGGCTTGTTTTGCCGGCCCCGCTCGGGCCGATCAACGCCATGGCTTCACCCGGATTGAGCCGGAAGCTGATGCCTTTCAGGATGTGCTCGCCACCTGGTCGGGCCAGCACGAGGTTCTCGGCCTCGAACCTGCCTTTTGGACGGGGCAGCGGCAGAACCGGCGTCGCTTCCCGGTGGTCTCCGGCGACCGCGGTGAGACGCCGGTAAGCGGCACGCGCTCCGACCGTCGCCTTCCATGTGCCGATCGCTTGCTCGACCGGGGACAGCGCGCGCCCCATCAGGATCGAAGCGGAGATCATGATGCCGGGCGAAGCCTCGTTGCTAAGCACCAGGTAGGCGCCAAGGCCCAGTATGGCCATTTGCAGGGCCAGCCGGTGGCAACGGGCGATGGCCGCGATGACGCCGCCACGGTTGGCGGCAAGAACCTGTCCCTTGTTTGCCTCGTCCTGCTGCGCCTTCCAGCCCTCCAGCAGTGGCTTCAGCATGCCCATCGCCTGCACCACCTCGGCGTTGCGGATCGCCGCCTCGGCTTGCACATAGGCCCGCGACTGTGCGTTCGCGGCCTCGGTCAACGGCTTGCGTGTGAGGTATTCGTTGAGCACCGCCAGGGCAAACAGGACGACCCCGCCGCACAGCGCCAGCCAGCCCAGCCAAGGGTGCATGACGAATATGGCGGCGAAGAACAGCGGTGCCCAGGGCGCGTCAAGGATTGGGAAGATGCTTGGGCTGGTGAAGAAATTCCGGACTTGATCCAGATCGCGCAGCGGACGGGCGTTGGCATGGCCGGGCGCCGAGGCGGCATACTCCACCGATGCGGTCAGGAGAACCGGCGCCAATCGCGCGTTCATCCACGATCCGACGGTCGCCAGCAGACGCCCGCGCACCACCTCCAGCCCCGCCATTGCCACGAGCGCGGCTGCCGCCATCAGCGACAGCATCACCAGCGTCTCAAGGCTGTGGCTGGATAGCACGCGGTGGTAGACCTGCAGCATATAGAGCGCCCCGGTCAGCATCAGCACGTTGACGCCGCCGCTGAACCAGATAAGCGGCCGGATGGCGCGTCTGGCCTCTTTCATCACCACCTGCAGGGCAGGGGGCTGTTGTCTGTTTTTCATCATCGGGACGACATCTCCGTGCAACGGATCGCGGGAGGCAGTGCGGGGGCAGCCATAGCTGCCCCCGTTGGTCAAGCGTCAGGCAACATCTACAAAAATGTGCTGCAGCGCCGTCTGATCCAAGTCCGCGTCCGCCACGTGGAAGGCGAAGTCGAGATGGGCATCCGGCGTCGTGGTCTGCGTCGAGGTGAAGCCGATGTCCGTGATCTTCAGCACATCGTTGTCGGTGGGATCCCAGTTCTGTAGGGCGAAGGTCGTGCTACCACCACCGGAGCCCGTCGCCCGCTGCAGGTCGATCGCCGTCGGTGTCTCCTGAAGGCCGGCTAGGTTCGGGTTGCTATCGGGGCCGGTGAGACCGTTGCCAGACTGCATGATCTGGACACCCTGAAGTACCCAGTTCTCGCCTGCACCGTTGTAGTCGTTCCTCTCGACGATGACGAGACCGTCGTTGTTGTCGAGCGGGAAGTCGGCAGCGTAGGCGGTAGGTACCTGCCCTGTCTTGAAGATGTCGGCGTTTGAGACGTACATCGCCTTCGTGGTAAACGTGTCGGCGGCGGTGCCTGTGCCGCCCGCGACCCCGTCGGTACCGAAATTGACGAGGTTGAGGATCAGCATCAAGTCCTCGCTGTTGCCGATACCGTCGAACTTGATTGCCATATCGTTGGCCGTCTGGTTCGGGACGTTATTGGCACCGTCGTCGGTGACGATGCCGGGGCTGTGGTCGAAGAACCGCAACGTCAGCAACTCACCCTTCTGGATCGTGTCACCGGCAACCCCGTTCGTGGCTTGGGTTGCAGAAACCCAATCCTCGAAGTTGCTGCTGATCTGCTGGCCGGCATTGAAGATGGTGTCGTTAACACCGCCGACAACCGGATTGCCGTCACCCGTCGCGTTGAACCCGAAGGGGCTCCCGTTGGGGTTCGAGTTACCGGTGAACTGCACGAAGAAGTCCCGGTCAGTCTGATCGGTCGTGGTGCTAGCGTCGAAAAGCTTCTCCACCACGATGTTTGGGTGACCGACGTTGCTCACCGGCTCCTTGGACAAGAGCTCAGAGGTGTGCAGGATGTCCTTGGTGAAGCCCTCGACCGTGTCGTTCAATGTGATGGTGTAGGTGTCGGCAACCTTGTTGAAGACAAGGGTGCCACCCGCCGTGGCAGTCTGGTTGCCGGCCGTGTTCGGGTCACTATCGTACGAGATTTGCCAGTTGAACGATGCTGAGGTGTCGCTTTCCGACTGGAGCGTCGCGAACGAGCCAAGGAACGAAGTCGTCCCTGGTGCCGGCACAAGGCCGGTGAGGTTACCGGTGAGCCCGATCTGGATACCGGCAAGGGCTCCCTCGGCATCGACGAAGTCAGAGTGCGCGGCGTCGTAGAACGAGGCCGGATGGCCGTCCGTGCCGATGTCGTACCCGAAGGCTCCGGTAGCCGACGCGTTGAGCGTGTTGGCGAGAGTCTCGTGGGTCCCGGTGCCGTTGCCGGTGTTCTGGTCCCCGTCGAACGGCACCGTGATCGTCGGGCCGTCGTCCCTGATCTGCACCTTGTCGCCAATGGCGATGCTGGTGCTGTTGGTGTCGCCGTCGCCGTCGGTGGCGGTGATCACCGCCAGCAAGGCGCTGTCGAGCATCGTCTTCACATCATTGGGGTTGGTCGTGTCCGGATGGGCGATCGCGACATATTGCGCGATGCTGAGGATGCCGCCCTGGCTGATGGAGATGGCGATGGCGACGGGATCGCCAGTCGTGGCGCCGTCGTTGCCGACGTCGATCCGGCCAACGACGAGGCCGCCCTCGACGTTGAGCAGGATGTTGCGGCCGTCGAGCGAATCGAAGCCGGAATCGGCATTCGCGCCGCTGACGCCGAGCGAAAGCGTCTGGGTGCCGGGGCCGTCGGTGCCGAAGCTCGAATTGGGTGTGACCACCGCCGAGGCGCTGGCCGCCCAGCCGAGCGCTGTGCCGAGCGCCGCGAAGGCGGCGGGCAAGGCGCCGGCTTGGTCATTGGAGCCGGCATCGACGCCGGCCGTCTCGTCATGCAGCACCTTGGCCGCGTTCTCGGTCAAGGCCGCCGTCGGGCCGTCGTCCCTGATCTGCACCTTGTCGCCAATGGCGATGCTGGTGCTGTTGGTGTCGCCGTCGCCGTCGGTGGCGGTGATCACCGCCAGCAAGGCGCTGTCGAGCATCGTCTTCACATCATTGGGGTTGGTCGTGTCCGGATGGGCGATCGCGACATATTGCGCGATGCTGAGGATGCCGCCCTGGCTGATGGAGATGGCGATGGCGACGGGATCGCCAGTCGTGGCGCCGTCGTTGCCGACGTCGATCCGGCCAACGACGAGGCCGCCCTCGACGTTGAGCAGGATGTTGCGGCCGTCGAGCGAATCGAAGCCGGAATCGGCATTCGCGCCGCTGACGCCGAGCGAAAGCGTCTGGGTGCCGGGGCCGTCGGTGCCGAAGCTCGAATTGGGTGTGACCACCGCCGAGGCGCTGGCCGCCCAGCCGAGCGCTGTGCCGAGCGCCGCGAAGGCGGCGGGCAAGGCGCCGGCCTGGTCATTGGAGCCGGCATCGACGCCGGCCGTCTCGTCATGCAGCACCTTGGCCGCGTTCTCGGTCAAGGCCGCCGTCGGGCCGTCGTCCCTGATCTGCACCTTGTCGCCAATGGCGATGCTGGTGCTGTTGGTGTCGCCGTCGCCGTCGGTGGCGGTGATCACCGCCAGCAAGGCGCTGTCGAGCATCGTCTTCACATCATTGGGGTTGGTCGTGTCCGGATGGGCGATCGCGACATATTGCGCGATGCTGAGGATGCCGCCCTGGCTGATGGAGATGGCGATGGCGACGGGATCGCCAGTCGTGGCGCCGTCGTTGCCGACGTCGATCCGGCCAACGACGAGGCCGCCCTCGACGTTGAGCAGGATGTTGCGGCCGTCGAGCGAATCGAAGCCGGAATCGGCATTCGCGCCGCTGACGCCGAGCGAAAGCGTCTGGGTGCCGGGGCCGTCGGTGCCGAAGCTCGAATTGGGTGTGACCACCGCCGAGGCGCTGGCCGCCCAGCCGAGCGCTGTGCCGAGCGCCGCGAAGGCGGCGGGCAAGGCGCCGGCTTGGTCATTGGAGCCGGCATCGACGCCGGCCGTCTCGTCATGCAGCACCTTGGCCGCGTTCTCGGTCAAGGCCGCCGTCGGGCCGTCGTCCCTGATCTGCACCTTGTCGCCAATGGCGATGCTGGTGCTGTTGGTGTCGCCGTCGCCGTCGGTGGCGGTGATCACCGCCAGCAAGGCGCTGTCGAGCATCGTCTTCACATCATTGGGGTTGGTCGTGTCCGGATGGGCGATCGCGACATATTGCGCGATGCTGAGGATGCCGCCCTGGCTGATGGAGATGGCGATGGCGACGGGATCGCCAGTCGTGGCGCCGTCGTTGCCGACGTCGATCCGGCCAACGACGAGGCCGCCCTCGACGTTGAGCAGGATGTTGCGGCCGTCGAGCGAATTGAAGCCGGAATCGGCATTCGCGCCGCTGACGCCGAGCGAAAGCGTCTGGGTGCCGGGGCCGTCGGTGCCGAAGCTCGAATTGGGTGTGACCACCGCCGAGGCGCTGGCCGCCCAGCCGAGCGCTGTGCCGAGCGCCGCGAAGGCGGCGGGCAAGGCGCCGGCCTGGTCATTGGAGCCGGCATCGACGCCGGCCGTCTCGTCATGCAGCACCTTGGCCGCGTTCTCGGTCAAGGCCGCCGTCGGACCATCGTCGTCGGTGAACAGCTTGTCGCCGACCGATTGGGTCACCGTCACGCCTTGCGACAGGTCGACCCGGCCGACGTCGAATTTGCCGACCACCGCCGTCGCCTGGAAGCGGTTGAATGTTTCCACTGCCTGTGTGCTGCTCTTGTCGGTGAACCACTGCACCGTATAAGCATCGTTGAGGTGCTGGGCGGTTATGGTTCCGTCCGCGTTGAAGGTGACGAAGCTGTTCGACACCGTCGTGTCGGTGACCGGCTGCCCGTTGCCGTCCTTGATGACGACGCGAACGATAGCCACCGCCGCATCGTCGGCAAGCGCGCTTTGGCCGGCGTCGTTGCCAAGGTTGCTGCCGCTGCCGAGATTGTTGTCGATATAGCTTCGGCCTTGCTCGGGAGAGGTCGTCGCGCCGCCGGCGCTGAACGCGCCGATCTTGACGGTGAAGTTGGTGCCCGGACTGCCCTCGGTCTGCGAGATGAAGAGCTTGGCGTCGATGACATCGATGAAGTCGGTGTAGCTCATATTATCGATGTCGCCATAAGTGCCCGGTGCCTGACCTTTGACGAAGCTGAACACGGCCGTCTCACCCGGATCGAACATCTGGTTGTTGACGCCGATCGTGGCGCCAATGCCGCCCTGGCTGGTCTTGATGTTGTCACCTGAATTGTCGAGCGATCCGTCTGCCTGGATGACCGGATGTATGCCGCTCACCACCAATCCTGCGCCCGATGTGCCGACTGCCACGAACAGATGGTTGCCGGAGTCGAGATTGTCGAAATTGAATGAGGTCGATCCCGAAGCAGAGACATTGAGAAGGTTGGTCCAGTCGATCCGGTCATCTGGATTCGCGGTATTGGGATGAGCAATGGCCTCGAAGGTCACCATCTCGATGCTGGCGCTGAGATTGTCCCCGGCAGCTTTCAGGTAGAAAGCAGCGACCACATCGCCTACTCCTTCGGTGGCGCTGGTCGTGGCTAGCACGATCGTGCCGTTCGCATAGGAATGCAGATAGATGGCGTCGCCATCGACCGTTTGCAGCGGGCTGCCATTAAAGATGACCTGGTCGCCGTCAAGCGGCGCGCCGCTGCCATCGGAGAAGAACAGCTTGCTGATCGTCGCCCCGTCAGGATTGACCGTGACGAGGCCGGCCGCGCTGACCGCGGCCTCCACATTGTCGGCATAGGCGAGCTGGCCAGCAGACAGTTGCAGGTCACCGGCAAGGCCGTTCAGGAAAGTCTGGAAAGCGGAGGAAAGCCCACTGAGATTGGCGCCGATCACGGTGTCGTTGCCGTCTACCTGCGTCTGCTGCCCCGAAGTCTGATCAAGGATCAATGTGCCGTTGATGGTGATGGTGGTGGCCATGGTCGTCGTCCTCTTTGGCGAGGTTTGATGGCGAGGTTTTATTAGAACGATCCGCACGTCCGGTCATGCCGGAATGCCCCTACCCGAGTGCATCCGGTCGCGCACTGTGCGGCCCTCCTACGCGATTGTGCCGCCGACGCGGAGGACGCGTCCATTCCCGCTTCGATAGTGTTAGGGTGAATGGCCGTAGCTGATCGAACGATATATATCCTTCGATAGATCAGGTCGGCGCGCGGCTGCACTGTTGTCGCGGCCATTGCTATCAGGCGGCTTTCCGGCCCGTTGCGGGCATGTCGATGCCGGGTTGAAAGCGATAATCAGAGCAGGCCGGTTCGGCCTGTTCTTGGACGCTCGGCATCGTTGCCATTCGCTAGCCAGGCCAATTCCGCCCGGCTGCCGAGTTGCAGCTTTTCGTAGACGTGATGCAGGTGCATCTTCACGGTGCCTTCGGATACATGCAGCCGCTGTGCGATGGTCTTGTTGCGCAACCCGCGCGAGACGAGGTCGGCGATCTCGGTCTCCCGCCCGGTCAGCCTGGATTTCGGCTGGGGCTGCGATCGGGGCATCAGCAGTTGCTGGACGATCTTGTTGTCGATCCACTTCTTGCCGACCGCCACCGCATTCACGCATTCGACGAGATAGCGGTGACTGATGCCGTCGAGCAGCAGGCCGTCGCCGTCGAGCGCCTGTATTTCCTTGATGTCGAGCCTGCTGTTCGGTTGCACGATGAAGATGACGCCGAGCGTGCTGTTGCAGGCCTTAAGCCGGGAGGAAAGACCGATCGTCTGCGGATCCGCGATGTTCAAGCCGACGATGACGATATCGGGCCGATGGCGCGCTACATAAGGGAGAATGTCTGCAGGGCGGCGGCACTGGGCGACAACATCGTGTCCAGCCTTGCGCAGTACCCATTCCAGACCGGCGAGATACACCCCCCGCGGGTCCGCAACAACCAAAGTTGACATGCGAACCGTCCGTAAAAAACGCAACGAACTTGTCTAAAAATCCGTAGATCAGGAAACCAGAGCTTAGGCAGTTTGTCAAGAAATAGCTAATATATAGTTTGCTATGATAGCAAGCCAATGCTTTTGAGGCAGCCGGCATGGACACTTCGCACGGCAGCAGGTCGGAATCGTCGTCGCGGCGAGGGCCTTTGAGCACACTCCGATGCATCAGGATCTTTGAGGATCCTCGGGTGCTCGGACTCAAAGGCCGCAGGCCGTGATCGTCGGCAACGGCCCAGCGCCTGGGGTTGCTAGGGGGACTGGCAGCGGAAGGCCGCTGGGCCTGACCGACAGGGGCCTTGAGGACGGGCGGCGCCGGCTGGCGGGAATATGCACTCCTATTGATATCCGCGAAACATGCGAATGAAGGAAGTCAAAGCCGGCTGAAGGCCGTGCGACATGTCACCGGCAAGGAAGTCGAGTTTATCGGATGAAGCGCCCCGCGGCCGGTACAGCCTCCTACTGCTGGGTAGCCCAACAGGCTTAGTTGCAAATTTGCTAATATACGGACAAACTCATTGGAGCGGGGAGGAACCCGAAAACTCACCGCAATGGCCGGTGCGGCGTCCGTCGCGCCCCAAAGCCCACCCGCACCGGCCATTCCCCACGGTTAGCCTACAGCCGATCGAAATCAGCGAGCCCGAGACGTCTTCGCTGACCCTCTGCATATGCCAGGGCAAACGACTCCAGTTCGAATGCTCGGGTTAGTTCCTCGTCGCCATCGACCACACGGACGAACCACTCCCCGCAGGCTTCGATCACTTCAACGCAAGGATTGACCTCGCCGTCACGCGCTACGCTATCCATCGCAAGCTCCTTAGAAAGCAATGGTGAACGTCGATTTTGTAACGGTCGCCCGAATCCGTTTTCAATATCAAATGTGTATCGGGACATTCGTTGTCTCTAGGAATTTATCCGCGCGGCAGGACGGTGCCCTCCATCCTCAGCCGAAGATCAGGCCCCCCGATCGGCACGCACGCCTCTGTCTGAGAGCGCGGGCTTTAAACCGCCTCTTCAGCGACATCAGGAGGCGTTGGCTCCGGACGCGACTTGAAATCATCCACCCGGATGCAGTTGAGGGGATCAAGGTAGCTGATTCTTATTTGAAGAATTTGGTAGCGGGAGAGGGACTTGAACCCCCGACCCCAGGATTATGATTCCCGTGCTCTAACCAACTGAGCTACCCCGCCAGGGCGGCGAAAGGCCCGAAATCCTCCTTAAATCGAAAGGCATTTCGAGGCGTTCGCCAAGGTCGCGCGGATATAAGGTTGGGAGGGCGAGCCTGTCAAGCTTCGAAGCATTCCATATCGCCGCATATTCTCATTGCCGAAAAAAGCTTTGCCGCATGGACATTTGGTTGCAACCGCCGGGGTTGAGTTCGAAGGGGCACGTCGCTATGTCTCGGCCACGAGTTTTTAGAGTTTGAAACAGATGAAGCCGCGCATTGCAGTCCTCGGTTGCGGATACTGGGGCAGCAACCATATCCGCACCCTCAAGGCGCTTGGCGCGCTGCACGCGGTTTCCGACGCCAACCGGGCGCGTGCCGAAGGCTTTGCCAGCGAACAGGATTGCCTGGCGATCGAGCCGGACCAGCTGTTCGGCCGGGACGACATCGACGCCATCGTCATGGCCTTGCCGCCACAATACCATGCCGACCTCTCCGTGCGCGCCGTCGAGAGCGGCAAGGACGTGCTGGTGGAAAAGCCGATCGCACTGACCGTGCCGGATGCCGAGCGCTCGGTGCAGGCGGCCAAGGACAATGGCCGCGTCTTCATGGTCGGCCATGTCCTGCGTTTTCATCCCGCCTTCGAGACGCTGAAGGGGCTGATCGACAATGGCGAGCTTGGCGAGGTCCGCTACATCCACTCGCACCGGCTTGGCCTTGGCAAGTTCCATACCGAGAATGATGCGCTGTGGGACCTGGCGCCGCACGATCTGTCGATGATCCTGGCCATCACCGGTACCGAGCCGATCGAGGTGCGCGGCGAGGGTGCGGCGCTCCTCGACAATCTCAGCGACTTCGCGCATCTGCACATGCGCTTTCCCAACGGCCTGCGCAGCCATCTTTTCACGTCGCGGCTCAACCCCTATCGCGAAAGGCGGCTGACCGTGGTCGGCACCAAGGCGATGGCGGTGTTCGACGATGTCGAGCCGTGGGAGCGCAAGCTTGCCGTCTACCGCCATGCGGTCTGGCAGGACAGCGGCCAATGGGCCTTCACCACCAACGAGCCGTCCTATGTCGCGGTTGCGCAAGGCATGCCGCTGACGCGCGAGCTTGAGCATTTCATCCACTGCATCGAGACACGGGCCGAGCCGCGCACCAGCGGCGAGGAAGCAATCAGGGTGCTGCGCATCCTGACGGCGGGGACGGTCACCCACACCAAGTCCTGAGACCGTTTGGAGATTCTACTCTGGCGGCCATCTGATGGCGTTTTCTGCGCTTCCCCGTTCTACGGCGTGCAGTAGACGTGAGCTCACGGACCCGAATGTCCGCTGTGCTCCGGTCCTCGAAACCACCACCATATGACTCGCCAGAGCGAATTTCGAAACGGTCTCTGAGAGGGTAGTGTCTATTCGGCCGGAATTTGCGCCGGCCTTGCCGCCAGCTTCGTCAGCATGGCTTCGGCCTCGGCGCCGCGCTCTGAGCGCTCGATGAAGCCGCCGCCGAAGACGCGCGCTTCGTTGCCGTCGTCGGAATAGAGCACGCAGGCCTGTCCGGGCGCGATGCCCGACTCGCCGTCGGCCAGTTCGACCGACGTCACTCCAGCGACGTGGCGCAGCACCGCCGGACGCGGCGGCCTGGTCGAGCGCACTTTGGCGAACAGTTCGAGGCCGCCTTCGGGAATATCACCGAGCGGTCCGTCGCCAAGCCAGTTCATGTTGCGCAGATAGATCTTGTGCGTCTCCAGCGCCTCGCGCGGGCCGACGACAACGCGGGCCCGTTCGGCATCGAGATGGACGACATAGAGCGGCTCGCCGGAGGCGATGCCGATGCCGCGGCGCTGGCCGATCGTGTAGCGCAATATGCCCTCATGGCGGCCGAGCACGCGGCCGTCGATGTGGACGATGTCGCCCGGATTGGCGGCGGCCGGCTTCAGCTTGGCGATGATGTCGGAATATTTGCCTTGCGGCACGAAGCAGATGTCCTGGCTGTCCTGCTTGGCGGCCACCGTCAGCCCCATCTCCTCGGCTATGGCGCGCACCTGCGGCTTCGACAGGCCGCCCAGGGGAAAGCGCAGATAGTCGATCTGCGCCTGCGTGGTGGCGAACAGGAAATAGCTCTGGTCGCGGTCGGCATCGACCGGCCGGTAGAGCGCGCGGTGGGCGCCATTGGCGCCGGAGCGGATGTAATGACCGGTGGCGAGCGCGTCGGCGCCCAGTTCCTTGGCGGTGGCCAGCAGATCGGCGAACTTCACGGTCTGGTTACAGGAGACGCAAGGGATCGGCGTCTCGCCGGCGACATAGCTCTCGGCGAAGGGGTCGATGACCGCCTTGCGGAAGCGCTCCTCGTAATCGAGCACATAGTGGGGAATGCCAAGCGTCTCGGAAACACGGCGGGCATCATCAATGTCCTGTCCCGCGCAGCATGAACCGGCCCGGTGCGTGGCCGCGCCGTGATCGTAAAGCTGCAAGGTGACGCCGACGACATCGTAACCTTCGCGTTTCAACAGGCCGGCGACCACGGACGAGTCCACGCCGCCCGACATGGCGACGACAATGCGGGTGTTTTCGGGACGTCCGGGAAGGTCGAGACTGTTCATGATGCTTTCATTCTGCGCGGCGTCTGAATGCCAATGTCGAGAATATAGGTCAAGCTTTGCGGCGGCGCCAGCTTGCAAGGCGATCGACGGATTGCGGGCGATCCGCAATCGGCCGGATTTTTTCCAATCAATTCAAGGCTTCCAGCCGGATGTTTCAAATGCCTGCGAAAAGACTAACGCGGCGTTCACGATCCTTACCTAGTCATTAGGGTCTGCTTAGGCAATTTTTAAAGCTGTGGCGGTAACGTGGCGGGGATTGGGTCTTTGAGTTTTTTGTAGAGAGTACGATGACCGATCTGGTTAGACCTAGAGTTAAGTATGTTATCGGGCCTGACGGCAGCCCTCTCACGATTGCCGATCTGCCGCCGACCAATACGCGTCGCTGGGTTATCCGGCGCAAGGCGGAAGTGGTCGCGGCGGTGCGTGGCGGGCTTTTGAGCCTCGAAGAGGCATGCCAGCGCTACAAGCTGACCACCGAGGAATTCCTGTCCTGGCAGGCGTCGATCGACGAATATGGCCTTGCCGGGCTGCGCACCACGCGCATCCAGCAATACCGGCACTAGGTCCGGGTTGAAGATACAAAAGGGCGCGGCACTCCGCGCCCTTTTGCTTTTAGGTCGTGTCTTTGTTGGTCAAACCGTCAACGCCACCTTGCCGATCGGCTTGGTGGCGAGAAAGGCGTGAGCGGCCCCGGACTCTTCGAGCGGGAAGCTCTTGGCCACATGAACGGTGAGCTTGTTCGCGTCGATCAACCGGCCAAGCTCCATCAGGCCTTCGCGGTCAGGCACGACAGACATGCGCTCGACACGGATGCCGCGCGCGCTAGCCAGCGCCCTGGTGGCCTCGTTGAGGTCCAGCAAGGACACCAACACGCCGCCATTCCTGATGACCTTGAGCGAGCGTTCGGCGTGCTCGCCGCCGATTGGGTCGAGCACCAGATCGATGTCGCTGATCCGGCCGGCAAAATCGCCTTGAGTGTAGTCGATGACCTCGTCGGCGCCGAGCTTGCGGACGAAATCGAGCTTGTTGGGGCTGGCTGTGGCGATGACATAAGCGCCGCGCGCCTTAGCGATCTGCACTGCCAGATGGCCGACGCCGCCGGCCCCCGCATGCACCAGCACGCGCTGGCCCGATTTCAAGGCGCCATGGCGGACAAGGCCCTGCCAGGCGGTCAGACCGGCCAGCGGCAACGCGCCTGCCTGGATATGGTCCGCCGCCTTCGGCTTCGGCGCGACCTCGTCGGCCGGCACGACGGCAAGCTCGGCGTAAGCCGCCGCCTGCTTGGGAAAGCGCGGCATGCCGAACACCTCATCGCCGACCTTGAGGCCGGTGACGCCGGCGCCGAGCGCCTCGACGGTTCCCGAAATATCCCAGCCGAGGATGAAGGGCGGCTCTCCGAGCAGCGGATAGTAGCCGGCGCGCACGGCGCCATCGACCGGATTGATGCCGGCCGCCCTGACGCGGACCAGCACTTCACCGGCCTTGGGAGCGGGATCGGGCTGGTTGGCAACGACAAGGATTTCGGGTCCGCCGAAGGAATTCTGAATAACGGCACGCATGGTGTCTCTCCCTGCTTGGTTGGTGCCGCTATCATTTGGATAGTAATATTATCTTGTCCAGTATGTACCTTTTTGATATATACGTACCCCATGGATAGTGATGACGACTCCCCTTTCGGCTATGATGCGTTCCGGCGGACCTGCCCTTCGCACACGGTGCTTGAGATGCTGGCCAGCAAATGGGTCTATCTGGTGGTGTGCGCGCTGCGCAAAGGCCGGCTGCGCAATGGCGAACTTGCCCGCAAGCTCGAAGGCATCACGCCCAAGATGCTGGCGCAGACATTGCGCGTGCTCGAGCGCGATGGCCTGGTGCGGCGTGAGATCTTTCCGGTCATTCCGCCGCGCGTCGAATATGAATTGACCGAGCTCGGCCAGAATCTAGGGGAGCTGCTTACCCAGATCAGGGCATGGGCGGAGCAGCACGCGCCTGACATCAAGGATGCCCGTGCCAGGGCGATCGCCGTCAATGAAGGGGATTGGGCCGCCTAGAGCGGGGATCTCGCGGCAAGTGGTGGCTCGGGCCGATGGCCCGATGAGCTCCCCGCCCGCGCCGGTGCCGATCTCGCCGGGTCAGCCGATCATGGCGCTGCGGCCGCCGGTTTCGGCTTCGCGGACCTTGGTGTCGCGCGATTCCAGCATTTCAGCTTTGGAAAGCTCCGCTTCAGCTTCGCCGAGTAATGATTCGGCAGTGCTTCGCTGTTGGGCGAGGTCGCTTTGCGAATTTCTGAGGTTGTCGCGGCGCAAGCGCGCCGCCTTGGCGAAGGTCGGATAGGCGAAATGATTGATGTCGGTGATGCCGGCTTTCTTTTCCTCGGCGGTGATCTGAAGCTCCAGTTCGACGGCCATGCGTTCGAACTCGGCGATCATCATGTCGAGCTGCAGCAGCTGCCGCCGCTTCTCATTCACCTGAAACTGTTTCAGCCGAACGAGGTTTTCACGTGACTTCATGATTCGGTACTCCCGGAAACGCACACCCGCACATATCGTCCAAACCACCTGGAAAGGCCCAGGCATTGCCCGTGTCCACCGGCATCTCCCGAACTATGGGAAACAAAACCCTAAAGTTTTTTGCCGGCGGTAACCATTCGTTTACGGGCATTGTTAATCATACGGGTCAGGACTTAAGGCCGGGTAAAAATTCCGGTCGCCGAAGCGAAGGCGCGTCGATGAGTCCCTGGAGTCGCTTAGTCCAGGTTGTTAATGTGTTGCATTAGGAATTTGGGTATGAGATTCGTTATTAGATTCAAGAGGGTGTAGATAGGGGTTAAAAAATCTGATACCGTCATGGACGGGAAATTAGGTTTTGTTAACCATTCAATGGCAGCCTCTGCACAAGGCAACCACTGCTCCGGGGCAGGACGGGTCGTGAAATGGTCCGGCAGCAGAAAAGGGGAATGAAATGCGTGTTCTGCTGATAGAAGATGACAGTGCAACCGCACAAAGCATCGAACTGATGCTGAAATCGGAAAGTTTCAACGTCTATACGACGGACCTCGGCGAAGAGGGTGTCGATCTGGGCAAACTCTACGACTACGATATCATCCTTCTCGATCTCAACCTGCCCGACATGTCCGGCTACGAGGTCTTGAGAACGCTTCGCCTGTCCAAGGTAAAGACGCCGATCCTGATCCTGTCCGGCATGGCCGGTATCGAGGACAAGGTGCGCGGCCTCGGTTTCGGCGCTGACGACTACATGACCAAGCCGTTCCACAAGGACGAGCTGGTGGCGCGCATCCATGCCATCGTGCGGCGCTCCAAGGGCCACGCCCAGTCGGTCATCACCACCGGTGACCTGGTGGTCAACCTCGACGCCAAGACCGTCGAGGTCGGCGGCCAGCGCGTGCACCTCACCGGCAAGGAATACCAGATGCTGGAACTGCTCTCGCTGCGCAAGGGCACCACGCTGACCAAGGAAATGTTCCTCAACCACCTCTATGGCGGCATGGATGAGCCGGAATTGAAGATCATCGACGTCTTCATCTGCAAGTTGCGCAAGAAGCTCGACGCGGCATCCGGTGGCCAGAACTACATCGAGACGGTCTGGGGCCGCGGCTACGTGCTGCGCGAACCCGAAGACATCCGCGTCAGCGCCTGAGCGGTAAGCGCCGCCCGAATCATTTTTCATCTTCAACAGAAAACCCGGCTTCGGCCGGGTTTTTTGCGTCATTGATCAGCGATGAGCGGCCTCTGCTGCCTCAAGCTGCGATTTTCAGGTTGCGAAAGCGCTCGAGCAATTGCGGGCGATTGAACGGCTTCAGGAGATAGCCCTGGGCGCCGGCGCGCTTGGCCCGCATGATCGAGGCGATGTCGAGCTCGACCAGCGAGATCAGGATCTGCGGCCTTATCGGGCTTTCCATGGCGCGCACGCGGCGGATGAGGTCAACCGCCTGTACGTCCGGCAGGGCACCGTCGACGACGATGATGTCGGGCATGTCGGCGGCGCACATCTCCAGTGCGTCAAGCCCGCTGGCTGCTTCGATGACCACCATGTCGGAGCCACCCAGGATGCGTTTTGCAACCTTCCTGATGACGCTTGAATCGTCGACGAACATGCAGCGTTTCATTTCCGGGTCCTCTTTGCCTTGGGGCAATCCGGTCGTGCGGGGCATCTGACGAGCACCCTAGGCCGATCTGGTAAAGAACCCGAAAAGTCTTTAGGTAAAATTTTTGGAAAGATGCCGCCGGAGAGGCTTTTCTTCGCGAATGCTTCGCTGCCGCTGCGGATTGAGCCGTCACGGCAATATTACGCCGTTGAAATACTTTGTTCTCCCGGCAAGCCGGCCGGACGCTCAGGCTGCCGAAAGCACGATTTCTTCCGCCGTCGCATGGATCGATATCGTCATGCCGGCCTCGCGGGCCAGCAGCAGCGTGTAGTAGGGCTGCACCGAATGCGCATCGATCGGCTCTTCCGGCTTGTGACCGGAATGCAGTTCGAGGAATTTCGGCGGCACGCGCAGCATCGGACCGCTTGCCGAAAGAGAAATGCGCGGCTCGGTTTCGAGATTCTCGAGGGTGACGACCAGCTTGCCGCCACGCGGAATGGCGGCGTTGGCGACGAGGATCAGGTTGAGCAGCAACTTGACCTTGTTCTTGGGCAGCAGCGCGCGCGCCCCGTTCCAGGTCAGTTCCGGCTTTTCGTTCTTGAGGAAGGCGATCGCCACCGCTTCGGCGTCGCCGGTGTCTATAAGCATGCCAGCGGAGCCTGCCGCGCCGAAGGCGATGCGGGCGAACTGCAACCGGGCCGAGGCGTTCTTGGCGCTCTGGCGGATGAGCCGCATGGCGTCTTCGTCGGCGCCGCCCTCGTCAAGCAGTTCAAGCCCATTGTTGATCGCGCCGACCGGCGAGATAATGTCGTGACAGACGCGGCTGCACAGAAGCGCCGCGAGGTCAGGCGCGGAAAGGGTGAACAGATCGGCCATCGGTGAAAATCCCTGCAAAATTCCACAATTCCTGGCCGAGCGATTGATCGTCGCGCCTGCCCACACGAATCACGCCTCAACCCGAGGCTTTCTGAATACACAGCACCCGTACGTACAGCAACAAATCCAAAATTGTCGTCGGCAAATGGCGCGTTTGCGCAGACTTTCAGCGCCGCGCGACCCCAAAAGCCAGCCTTCGAACCGCCATCTTCCTGTGGGAGTTAATGGTTGAAAAAGGATTACGGCATAGTTTGCCCCTAACAGTCATCCTTAACGGCCGCCTAAAGAGCCGGACCGGATGCGAGGCGTCGGCGAAAGTGCTCCATGACGGAGATTGGAAGCATGTTTTCCCGATTCTACGACCGGAGTTTCCTCCGTGTCATCTCAGGCCGGAAGTTTATCCGTGTCTGCTCAATGGCGATCACGCTCATGGGCGTTTTCGTCTTCTCGACTTCAGCCCTGAGGGCCCAGGAGTACACCGCTCAGGAGATTGTCGATTCCGGTCACAAGTTCTTCGGCGCGACATCGGGTGGGCTCGCCACGGTCGTCGAGAAGATCTTCGCCTCCTACGGCCTGCCCAATGGCTATCTGCTCGGTGAGGAGGGGTCGGGTGCGCTGATCGGCGGCCTGACCTACGGCGAAGGCACGCTCTACACCAAGAATGCCGGCGATCACAAAGTGTTCTGGCAAGGCCCGTCGCTGGGTTGGGATTTCGGCGGCGAGGGGTCCCGGGTGATGATGCTGGTCTACAATCTCGACGATGTCAGCAACCTCTACAACCGCTATGGCGGCGTCGCCGGTTCGGCCTATGTGGTGGCGGGCGTCGGCTTCAATGTGCTGAAGAACAACAACGTGCTTCTGGTGCCGATCCGCACCGGCGTCGGCGCCCGGCTCGGCGTCAATCTTGGCTATCTAAAGCTGACCGAGCGAGCCACCTGGAATCCGTTCTAAAGTCCACCCGTCATGACCGCAATGCCAAGTTTTCGATGGGAATTGTAGGCCTTTGACCCTCCACACGCTGTGGCAAGCTCTTGCCGCAGCGCCGGATTTCCGCCATGCCAGTGTGATGCGGTCCAGTTCCGGCGGTTGCCGCCGATAGCGGGTAGTCCTTTGGTTCAGTCGGTCCTGTTCTTTGCCCTCGGCTTTCTCGGCGCCGGCCTTCTGGCGCTGATGGTGGCTCCGGCCGTCTGGCGCCGTGCCGTCGCGTTGACCCGCAAGCGCGTCGAGGCCTCCATCCCGCTGACGCAGACCGAAATCCAGGCAGACAAGGACCGCATCCGGGCGGAATACGCCATGGCAAACCGCCGCCTCGAAATGAACGTCAAGGCGCTGCGCGAGAAAGCGGCCGAACAGCTCGTCGAGATCAGTCGTGGCCACGAGGCGTTGAAGGGGCTGGCGATCGAACGGACGGACAAGAACCACGCACTCGCCGAACTCGGCGCCAAGAACGAGGCGCTGCGGCAGCGCGAAGAGGAACTGCACCGGCTTTCGGAGCTGCTCAAGGAAACCGAACGCAAGCTGGAGAAGCGGGCGCTCGAGCTCGAAAAGCTGGAGCACATGTATGACGATGCCAGTTTTTCCTCCTCCAGCCGCCAGATCGAGCTCGTGGCGCGGGAGTCCGAATTGCAGAAGCTGGCCAGCGATATCGCGCTGCTGCGCGGCCAGCGCAAGGAAGCGGACCGGCGCCAGCAGGAGATCGCGGCCGAAAGCAAGGCCGCGCGCGACGCGCTGAAGGCGGAGAAGAAAAGGGTGGCCGAACTCGACAAGAAGGTCGAACGGCTGCTGGCGACGCTCGCCGATCGCGAGGACAAGCTCGACCGCCGCGAAAAGGAGCTGGCGCGGCTGCGCGAAAAGGCGAAGGCCGAGGATGGCGCACCGGCCTTGCGGCTGGTCGGCAAGCCGGATGAAGCGGGCAGGCATGACGATGCCAAACAGCGCGATGATCTGGACCAGGCGATCGCCAAGCTCGATAGCGACCGCGAGCGGCTGGAGGCCAGGCTGACGGCACTGGCGCGCGAGAACAAGCGGCTCAAGGCGGATCTCGGCGCCGCGGCATCGTCCGGCACGGCGAATGCCAGTGCCGCGCTGCGCGAGCAGATGAACGAGCTGGCGGCTGAAGTCGTCCACCTGACGGCCAAGCTCGAGGGGCCCGATTCCCCGATCGCCAAGGCGCTGGCGGCGCCGCAGGACAGCCGATCCAGCGGCGGCGACCGCAGCCTCGCCGACCGCGTGCGGGCCTTGCAGAAGGCGGACGCGAACTGAAACGGCGGTGCCCCGCCGCCGCCCTTGCTCAACGATTCGAGAAGTGATGCAGGGCAATGGCTGACGCGGCGGCGACATTCAGGCTGTCGAAGCCTTTCGACATGGTGATCCGCACGGTTTGCAGGCGCGCCAGCAGGCTTTCTGGCAGGCCTTCGCCCTCGGTGCCGAGATAGAGCGCCAGGCGCTGGGCCGGCCTTGCGTCGCGTATGTCGGTATTTCCGCGCGGCGATAGGGCGAATTGTTCAAAACCCCGTTCGGCGAGCGTCGCCGTAAAGCCTGACGTGTCGGTGAAGGACGCAAACGGGATCTTGAGCGCGGCGCCGACGGAAACACGGATCGCCTTGCGGTAAAGCGGATCGCAGCATGTCGCATCCATCAGCACCGCATCGGCGCCGAAGGCGGCGGCGTTGCGGAAGATCGAGCCCATATTGTCGTGGTTGGCGATGCCGACGAGCACCACCACCAGGGCCTGGCCGGACAGGGCATCCAGCAACGGTCCGACCGCTTGCGGCGTCTCCTTGCGGCCGATGGCCAGGATGCCGCGATGCATGTGGAAGCCGGCGATCGCATCCATCACCGCGCTGGTGACGATGTAGACCGGCAGGTCCGCCGGCGCCTTGTGCAGGATGTCCTCCAGGCCGTCGAGCCGGTTTTCCAGGACAAGAATGGATTCGGCGCCGAAGCGGCCGGACGACAGAAGCAGGTCGAGGACCACTTTGCCTTCGGCGACGAAACGGCCTTGCCGGCCGGCAAGATCGCGCTCGCGGATATCGAGATAGGCGGCGACGCGCGAATCCCGTGGGTCGTCGATGCGGATTGGGTCCATGTCCTGCGCTCAAATATCGAGAGCGTGGTCCGCGCGTCGGGAGAGACGCACAAGCCACGCTCCGGAAATCGTCAGCGAGGTAAGCGGGCGCAGGAGCGTCCGGTCAAGTCCCGGCGCGGCGCAATCTCTGCGCCATCTGGGACAGGTCCTCCTTGCCGGTGCCGAAAATACCATCCAGCACGACAAGCAGTTCGCGCACCGCGTCGGATTTGCAGGAGTAGTAGATCATCTGACGGTCGCGGCGGGTTTCCACGAGGTCAAGCGCTCGCAGCTTGGCCAGATGCTGCGAGAGCGCGGATTGGCTGAGCATCACCTTGTCGGCGATGGCGCCGACCGACATTTCACCGTCGATCAGATAGCTCATAATCAACAGCCGCTTTTCGTTGCCCATGAGCATCAAAAATTCGGCAGCAGATTCGGCGTTTGCGATTAGCTTTGTCGAGACCATGAATGCCCCATGCTGTTTGCTCATCGAGGCGCCATGGGGGCAATGGTGCCTGAATCCATAAATTCACTTGCGAAAGGCCACCGACGAGTCAGCGCCCTCTCTGGAGGGTAGAACATTTCTTTCAAATCTCAAGTGTTGCTTTTGATCAAATGCAATTAAGTTTCATTATTTGCCTGCCCGGCCGCCCGGCCGCCCCTGGCCATTTCGACCAGAACGGGTCGCAATTCCCGCGCTGATACCAGCGGTTGTGGGAAGAATACGCGGCAAACATTGTCTCCCGACACCAGATCCATGCCATCAACGTCCAAACCGGCAATGCTCCAGCCGTCGCCAGATGCCCCGGCGTAATGATGCGCGTAAACGGCGACCGCGTCCAGATGGTCCGCGTTCATGTGCTCGACGGCGGATTGTTCGCCCGCCGCAAGCTCTTGGACGATGGGTCCGACGGTGACGAAATCGGAGCGATCGAGCAGATAGGCCTTGCCGAAACCGCCATTGAGGCTGGCGCGCTGGGGCTCGAGGCGAAAGATCGAGAAGTCGCCGAGCCGGGCATAGAGGCTCGCCTTGGGATTGCGGTTGAGATAGCGGCGCTCGGCGCGGGCGTGCGTGTCAGAGCCACGCTCGAGCCGCGACGCCTGGCAGATCAGCGTCAGGCGCGGATACGCCAGCGGGTCGCCCTTGCCGGGCTCGCCGAGCAGCAGGGAACAGCGTGGATCGGCAAGCATGGCGGGCGTGTGCGCCGAGAGCATCGAGACCAGGATCAGCGGTGCGCCATCGATATCGGTGGCAACACCAACCCGGCTCGCCAGCGGCGACCCGGTCTGCGGCTCCAGCACCGCCAGGGCGCCGAAGCGGGCGCTGCGCAGAAGCGTCTTCGCCAAGCGGATCGCCTCGGCGTCGGTCTGGCGGATCACGTCCTTCTTTTGATCGTCCAAGGGTCTCGTCCTGCTAAGTTGATTTTCATATTCCACTTATCAGACGATGATGCCGGTTTTGGCAAGCGTTCTATGCAAGCCGCCCAAAACCGCATCGCACATCTGGACTGATACTACTTCGGCGCCATGCGGATGGCGCCGTCGAGGCGGATGGTTTCGCCGTTCAGCATCTGGTTTTCGATGACGTGCAGGGCAAGTGCGGCATATTCGGACGGTTCGCCGAGGCGGGACGGGAAGGGCACGGCGGCGCCGAGCGAATCCTGCACCTCCTGCGGCATGCCGGCCATCATCGGTGTCTTGAAGATGCCGGGTGCGATGGTGCAGACGCGGATGCCGGAACGGGCGAGGTCGCGCGCCACCGGCAGGGTCATGCCGACCACGCCGCCCTTCGAAGCGGAATAGGCGGCCTGGCCGATCTGGCCGTCATAGGCGGCGACCGAAGCGGTGTTGACGATGACGCCACGTTCGCCGCCCTGCAGCGGCTCGAGCCTGGCGGCGCGGTCGGCGACCAGGCGGATCATGTTGAATGTGCCGATCAGATTGACCTCGATCACCTTGCGGTATTGATCGAGCGGGTGCGGCCCGTCCTTGCCGATGGTCTTCATACCAATGGCGATGCCGGCGCAATTGACCAGGAGGCGCGGCTCGCCAAGCTTGCTCGCCGTCTCGGCGACGGCGGCGGCGCCACTGTCGGCGCTGCTGACGTCGCATTGCACGGCAATGCTGCCGATTTCGGCCGCGACCTTGGCGGCCCGGTCGATGCCGACATCGAAGATGGCGACGCGGGCACCCTTGGCGGCAAGGGCACGCGCCGTTGCCTCGCCAAGCCCGGAGCCGCCGCCGGTGACGATCGCGATCTGGCCGTTCGGGTTCATGGCGTCATCCTCTCCCGGAGCAATTCACTATTTCACGAAAGCGCCGAACCGTTTCACATTTTCCCGGAATTGCTCCAAGAAGACAGGGACGGATCAGGCCCGGATCGACGGTCAAGGTCAAGCCATCGCCTAGACGTGCTCGGCGACCCTGGCCTGGGTGGCATGGCCGACCTCGCCCGTGAGCCTGGCCACCGCGCCCGGCGTGATCTCGTGCGACAAAAGGCGGTCGAGATCGACAGGGCGCGGCATCGAGATCTGGCCGCGCGGGATGCGCTTGAAGCCGAGCGGCCCATAATAGGGCTCGTCGCCGACCAGTATGACGGCGGGCGCGCCGGCCTTTGCAGCCGCTTCGAGTGCGATCGCCACCAGCCGACGGCCGATGCCGAGATTCTTGAAGGCTGGCCGCACCGCGAGCGGCCCGAGCATCAGCGCGCGGCCGGCGCCGGCGGCGATGCGGGTCATGCGCACCGAGGCGACGACGAGATCGCCATCGACCGCCACAAAGGACAGCGCACGCTCGTGGCCGCCGGCTTCGCGGATCTTGTAGGCGGCCAGCACGAAGCGGCCGGGCCCGAAGGCCTCGTCATTGATGGCTTCGATTTCGGGGTCGTGCGCCGGAGTTTCCGGCAGGTATTTCACGTCGGCAAGGCTCATGGTCTTTGCGTTCCGGTAGAGGAGGAAAGGTTGCTGCAAACGGCAGCGTTCGCCAGTCAGCGCTTCATCAAGCGCGGGCGCCCTTTCGTCGTCGGTCAAACCGGATCAAAGCAAAGTCGAACATGCGGAGTGTCCGCTAGCATCAATTTTCGGCCGCCGCAATTGGCCTGATGTGTTCGCCGTCTCCGTCAAGTGACGGTCTGTTCAGCGCCTGATGTCTTCGGCGGGGCAAGCTTGCGCCTAGATAATGTGAAAGGACGCAAGGAGATTCGCATGGGATTGCTGGTCGAGGGCAGGTGGCAGGATCGTTGGTACGATACGGCGGACAATGGCGGCAGGTTCGTGCGAACGCAGTCGCAATGGCGTGACTGGATCACCGTCGACGGGGCGCCGGCCGAAGGCCGGAGGCGCGGCTTCAAGGCCGAGCCGGGCCGTTACCATCTCTATGTCTCGCTCGCTTGCCCGTGGGCGCATCGGACGCTGATTTTTCGCGCGCTGAAGAGGCTCGAAGGCATCATCTCCGTCTCGGTCGTGCATCATTTCATGGGCGCCAACGGCTGGACATTCCTGGCCGAGGACGGCGCCACGGGCGACACGCTTTACGGCTTGGATTTCCTGCACCAGATCTATGCCAAGGCCGATCCCGCCTATTCCGGCCGGGTGACCGTGCCGGTGCTTTGGGACAAGAAGGAGCAGACCATCGTCTCCAACGAGTCTTCAGAGATCATCCGCATGCTCAATTCGGCGTTCGACGCATGGGGCGATGCAAGCCTTGATTTCTATCCCGAGGATCTGCGCAATGAGATCGACCGCGTCAACGCGCTAATCTATCCCGCGGTCAACAACGGCGTCTACCGCGCCGGCTTCGCCACCACGCAGCGTGCCTATGAGGAGGCGTTCGGCGAATTGTTCGCGGCGCTGGATACGTTGGAGGAACGGCTGTCAAAACAGCGCTATCTCGTCGGCGACCGCATCACCGAGGCCGACTGGCGGCTGTTCACCACGCTGGTGCGCTTCGATCCGGTCTATGTCGGCCATTTCAAATGCAATTTGCAGCGCATCGCCGACTATCCGAACCTGTCGAACTATTTGCGCGATCTCTACCAGGTGCCAGGTGTCGCCGCGACCGTGAACCTCCATCATATCAAGGCGCATTATTACGGCAGCCACGAAACGATCAATCCGACACGGATCGTGCCGGTGGGGCCGGAACTGGACTATGGCGCGCCGCATGACCGGGCAAGGTTCGCGACCTGAGATCTGCAGTCCCCGCGGCGGGGATGGTCGCTATCGGAAGGTTTCCGTGTTGATGCGAGCCTGTCTGTCAAGCTCGGCCTTCAGGAAAGGCATGCTTACCAATAGGGCGACGCGGGTTCCTCCTCAAAAACCTCGGCGATACGTCGCAGCGTTGCCGGCGTCGTTCCCTCCGGCAAACCATCGAGCGGGAAGAAGCCGGCCTCGGCGATCTCGTGGTCCGGCAGCTTCGGTATCGTCTGACTGAATTGCTCGATGACGTAAAAGCCGACATGGTCGCGGCGGCTGGAGCGGCGGTTGAAGTGCATCGACTTCAGCACCGCCGGCGCGTTCAGCGCGATGTTGCCTTCCTCGGCGAGTTCGCGCACCAGCGCCTCGGCCAGCGTTTCTCCGACCTCGACGCCCCCACCGGGAAGCTGCCAGCCGGGCACATAGGTATGGCGGATCAGGAAAACGGAATTCGTCGCGGTATCATGGACGAGGCCGCGCACGCCGAGTGTCATTGGCCGCCGCAGTACGAAATAGAGATGGAACAACCTGGCCCGCAAACCCGACCAGCCGGTCTGGCGGAAGATGTCGTCCGGATTTGCCATCAGGTGCGAAACCGTGGGTGATAAGGAAACCTTGAGTGGAAAGCGGGGCGCTGGTCGCCTATGAGGGATGGATGTTCAGGCTCGCGCATATTTCAGATGTCCATCTGGGGCCGCTCCCCGATGTATCCTATCGCGATCTCGCCTCCAAGCGCGTGCTCGGCTACGTCAACTGGCAACGCAATCGCCGGCGCCATATGCATGACGCCGTCATCGACGCCATCACCGCCGACATCAAGGCGCAGAACCCCGACCACCTCGCCGTCACCGGCGACCTCGTCAATTTGGCGCTCGACGGCGAGATCGAGATGGCCAAGCACTGGCTGGAGACGCTGGGATCGCCGAACGACGTTTCCGTGGTTCCGGGAAACCACGACGCCTATGTGCCCGGCGCCTTCGACAAGGTCTGCCGCTCATGGGCGGCCTGGATGAGCGGCGACGGCGTCAACACGCCGGTCGACCGCAACGCGTTCCCCTATCTGCGCGTGCGCGGCAATGTCGCGCTGATCGGCGTCTCGACGGCGCGCGCCACGGCCCCCTTCATGGCCAATGGCTTCTTCATGGAAGGGCAGGCGGACCGGCTCGGCAAGATCCTGCGCGATACGGCCGGGCAAGGCCTGTTTCGCGCGATCATGATCCACCATCCGCCGGTGCGCGGCGCCGTTTCGCAGCACAAGCGGCTGTTCGGCATCGCCCGCTTCCACAAGGTCATTCGCAAGAACGGTGCGGAGCTCGTCCTGCACGGTCATTCGCATCTGCCGTCGTTGTTCCAGATCGGGCTGCGCGGCACCAAGGTTCCAGTGGTCGGTGTCGCCGCCGCTGGCCAGGCGCCGGGTGGCAAGCATCCGGCCGCACAGTACAATCTGTTCGATATCGATGGCGAAAAGGGCAATTGGCGCATCCGCCTGACGCGGCGCGGCCTGACCGGGCCGGCGATACCGCCCGCCGATCTGCAGACCTTGGAACTGGGTGTGGAGGCCAGCGCTTCTATGGCCGCAGGCTGAACACCATCGCCACGAGGCGGTCCCAGAACAAGGCGACCGACACCGCCAGGCCGACCAGCGCGCCGGCGGCGACCAGGCCAAGGCCTGACAGGAAGGCCGACCAGCCTTTGCCGCGTTGCGGCGACCGCAGCGGCGGCTCGGCCTCCGCCACCTCGGCACGCCTCATGCCGGCGACGGCCGGCTCGACCCCGCCCTCCATCATCCTCTGGCGCTCGACGATGCGCTCGGCGACATAGCGGGTCACGGAATCGGCAACTGGCTTCATCTCGGTCAATTCGGCCAGCACCACACGGCCGATGCGGGTGTCCTTGAGGAAGCGGTAGGTGCGGCGGTCGCGCCCCATAGCGACATGACTGACGGCATCGATCCACAGGCGCGGCTGCAGCCCTGACGAAACGACGAAGTCGAAATTGTCCATGTCGGCGGGCACATCGGCAAAGACGGGTGCGAGTTCGGCGGCCAGGAGATCGAGGCGCATGCGATGCGCCTCGCGCATGTCGACGACGACATCGTCGCGGTCGGCGAAGGCGTTCTTCACATCACGGATGGCATCGGACAGTTTTCTCGACGGATCGATCTTTTCGCCTGCGTCCTTCATCGGCGTCTGCCTCGCGGGTTTGGTTAACACGGGGTTAACACAGACGCCGGCAAAATGCACTGGCGAGATGAAGCGGACAGAGGCGGTCTAGGATGTTGCGCTGAAGCGCGTCGCGTTGCGCGACGCGCTTCAGATCTTTGTTTCATGCATGTCGTTCTCCCAAAACCGAGGTCACTTTCGGGCGACATGCATTAAGCAACTCAACTGGCCGCGGCAGCGAGTTTGGGGCGAACGGGCCTGGCGCGACGGTTCATATTGCGCCGGATGACGTTGGCGATCAGATCGGGCGCTTCCTCGATCAGCATGTGGCCGGCCTGCAGCACGTGATGCACATGAAAGCGCGCCGGCAGGTCGTCGGCCTGGGTGTAGGGCAGCACCGCGTCATCACTGCCCCATACCACCATCACCGGCATGGCCAGCCTGTCCAACAGTTCACGCGGGATGACGCCTTGGCGGTCGTCCCTGGTCATGGCGGCGGCGATCTCGACGAGTTTTTCCGATTGTCCGGGCCGCTTGCGCATCTCGCAGAGCATATCGGCGATGTGATCAAAAGGTCGCGCCAGTGGACCCGACATGGCGGCAAGGCAGGCGAGGATCTCGGACGGGCTCCGTGCGACGGCATAGCGGCGCAACAGCGGCCCGTTGATCTCCGGGCCGAAGCCGCCAGGCGCCAGAAGCGTCAGCGAGGCCACCTTCTCCGGCTCGGCCAGAGCCATCAAGGTCGCCACCGCTCCGCCCATCGAATGACCAACGAGATGGATGCGTTTGACCTTGCGTGCCGCAAGGTCGGCAAGAACGGCCCTTGCTGCCACCTTTGCGGGCCCGGCACCGGCAAAGTCGAACGACAGGCCATGTCCCGGCAGGTCATAGGCAAGCGTGCACGCGGAAGGGGCGAGCGAGGCGATCACGTCGCGCCAGACGTTGTGGCTACCGCCAAAACCGTGCAGCAGGACGATGGTCTTCGAACCAGATCCTTGTTCGGCGGCATAGAGCGATGAAATCATGAAGGTGGGAGCTTGTTGCGGATTGTGAAAAGCGCGGACCTGACACCAAATGCGGCTGGATTGCGCTTCACCCAGCGTCATAGCCAGTAAAATTTTCGCGATTGTTCGCGAAGGCGAGCCTGTAATTCAATGGGGTTTGTCCAGCGGAAGCCGGCAAATCAGCCCGATTGGGGGCCCTTGTTCTCCGTGCGCGACCGCACGGCAATTCCATTGGTCCAATGGCCGGTGTCTGTTGAACTTCAGCTGGCGTCGCCGAGCCCGGCGGCGCGCAAGGCGCCGATCAGCCGCTCGGTCAGGTCGGCCGGATATTTTCGGTCAATGAAGGTCGCGCGAGGATTGGCGGCGAATTTGGGGAATTTGGTGGTGAGTTCATCGAGCAGCTTGCGTGCCAGGCTGTCCTGACCGGAGATCCTGGCGCCGATCAGCCGGGCGGCAAGATAGTGCGATTTCGTTGCCGTGGTTCTCAGTGCGGAGCTGGCGATCGCGGCCTTGCTCGTGTCGCCGAGCATCAACTCGCCGGCGAAAAGCCCGAAATCCCACCATGTCGGATGGCCGCTGGAGGCATCCACCGCATGAGCCAGAAGGGGTGTTCCCTCGGCGTAGCGGCCGGCGAAGACCAACCCATAACCATAGGCGGCCGCCATGGAGACGTCATAGGGGTTGAGATCATGGGCCTTGCGCATCCAACGCAGCGCCTCGTCGGCATTGCCAAGACGCGAATTGATGTAGCCGTAGGAACGATGCGCATAGGGACTGGTCGGGCCCATCTGCACGGCGCGATGGGCGAATGTCATCGCCTTCTCGATCGTCGCATCCGGCGGATAGGCGTAATGGTCGTTCACGGCCTCGAGGTGCAGCGAGGCGAGCTCGGAGTAAACAAGCGACGATTTTGCGCCGTTCTCGGCAAGGGTTTCGAGGCAGCGATAGGCGGCCTCGTGGGTTCTGGCGTTCTGATCGAGATAGTATTTGCCGTTGAGCAGCAGGCACTGCGTCAGGCCGTTCTGAATGCCGCTCTGCTCGATATAGTTGTAGATCGTGCCGGACGCGGGCAGTGCCGAACTCAGGATGCCGGCGATACGGTCCTCGACGGCCGATGGCGCGCTGTCGGCGGCTGTCAGGTTGCGCGACAAAAGCACACGTCCGGTCGCCACGCTCTGCAGCTCGATGGTGATCTCGCCCGCGCCCGGTCCAGGCAGGACATCGAACATGAAGCTCGTTGCACTGGCGACCGGGTCGGTCTTGTCGACCGTGTCGCGGCCGATAAAGTCGATGGTATCGAAGCCGCTCAGGCCGGCACGCAACGACGCGGCGACGCGGCTGGCGTCCGCGCCGCTGGCCTTGACGGCGATGTAGACGAGCGGCAGGGCCTCGCTGGCCGGGGACGGCGCGATGCTGCTGGTCAGGCCGGCGCTCTCGAACGTCGCCGGCAGATCGCCGCCGGCGAGCAGCGCGCCGCCGCCCTGGCGCAGGATCAGGACGCCAAGCATGGCGATGACCACAACGATCGCCATCCAGAAGAACGTGAGATGGCGCGCCACCGAGGGCACGGGTGCCGCCGCCGGCGCCAGCAACGCGGCGGGCGCAACGGCATCCTCGGCAGCACCTGGGTCCTCGGCCGGAGCTGCCGACGCTGGCGTCTGCTCTACAGGTTTGGCCGCTTCCGGCAGTCGGATCGCGTTGAGCTCATAGGCCGGGACGTAGCCGCCGCGTGGAATGGCGATGCGGACGGGCTCGGCGATGCCTTCATTGGCGAAATACTGTTGCAGCAATTCGCGCAGCCGGCCTGCCTGCACCCGCACCACGGCATCGGTCGACGGATCGAAATCGCCGTCCTTGCCGAAGACGTCCATGGCGATGGAAAAGCCCTTGAGCCTGTCGGCTTCGCCGGCCTGCTCGCGTTCTACGAGATAACGGATCAGCTTGCGCGCACGCTCGGACCGTCCGAACGTTTCGCTGGCAAGCAGTCGCTCCAGTGTCTCGCGCACTGCGGGGGCGGCAGGCGTGGCATGCTGCAAGTGTCGATCCTCTCGAAGTCGGCACAGGTTGAGGCGCGATCATATAGGGCTCGCACCACCACACAAGTATACACCCGTTATGCGATCGCGTACCTCACCGGATAATTTTCCGGTGGTTAATGACGCTGCCGATGCCGGCTACAGGATTGGTGTGCCGCCGGTGTCAGCCGTTTGAGGCCAAGGCCTTGTTCGGCTTGAAAAAATGGCTGGCGCGAGAGTGGCTGTGATCTCTCGCGCCAATCGTCGGTAGATGCTACCGCGGTTTGCGGCCGACGATGCGGTTGGCTGCCGACGTCACCGCTTCCAGCGAGGCGGCGACGATGTTGGTGTTGATGCCGGCGCCGAACAGCTTGCCGCCGGGATATTCCATTTCGACATAGGAAATGGCGGATGCATTGGAGCCACGCTGCATCGAGTGTTCGGAATAATCGAGCACCGACATCTCGACGCCGACATGGCGTGACAGTGCATCGACGAAGCCGTCGATCGGGCCTGTGCCGGTGCCTGATATGGTCACTTCCTTGCCCTTGTCGAGGATCACTGCCTCGACCACGCGCCGGCCCTTGACCACTGTATCGGGATAGGTGTGGTGGTCGAGGAATTTCAGGCGCGCGCCCGGCTGGTCGACATAGGTTTCGAGAAAGCGCTCATAGATGCGCTTGGCCGGCACTTCCTTGCCCTCGGCATCGGTGATCGCCTGGATCGCCTGGCTGAATTCGATCTGCAGGTTGCGCGGCAGATTGAGGCCGTAATCGGCCTGCAGCACATAGGCGATGCCGCCCTTGCCGGACTGCGAGTTGATGCGGATGATCGCCTCGTAGCTGCGGCCGACATCGGCCGGGTCGATCGGCAGATACGGCACTTCCCACAGGCTGGTGTTGGCCTTTTTCAGCGCCTTCATGCCCTTGTTGATGGCGTCCTGGTGCGAGCCGGAAAAGGCGGTGTAGACGAGTTCGCCGACATAGGGGTGACGCTCGGGGATCTTCAACTGGTTCGAATATTCATAGACGTCCTTCATCCGGTTGATGTCGGAGCAGTCGATGCCCGGATCGACGCCTTGTGTGTACATGTTGAGCGCCAGCGTGACGATGTCGACATTGCCGGTGCGCTCGCCATTGCCGAACAGCGTGCCTTCGACGCGGTCCGCGCCCGCCATCAAGCCGAGTTCGGTGGTGGCGATGCCGGTGCCGCGGTCATTGTGCGGATGCAGCGAGATGATCAGGTTCTCTCTGGCGTCCAGATTGCGGCACATCCATTCGATGCGGTCGGCATAGATGTTGGGCGTCGACATCTCGACCGTCGACGGCAGGTTGATGATCAGCTTGTTGTCCGACGTCGGCCTGACGATCTCGGTGACGGCGTTGCAGATCTCCAGCGCGACTTCGAGCTCGGTGCCGGTAAAGCTTTCCGGCGAGTATTCGAAGCGATAGCCGCCGCCAGCCTTGGCCGCCATGTCGGTGATCATCTTGGCCGCGTCGGTGGCGATGCGCTTGATGCCGCCGACATCCTTTTCGAAGACGACGCGGCGCTGCAATTCGCTGGTCGAATTGTAGAAATGCACGATCGGGTTGGTGGCGCCCTTCAGCGCCTCGAAGGTGCGCGTGATCAGCTCGGGCCGGCACTGCACCAGCACCTGAAGCGACACATCGGCGGGCACGTTGCCTTCCTCGATGCACCAGCGGGCGAAGTCGAAATCGGTCTGCGAGGCCGAGGGGAAGCCGATCTCGATCTCCTTGAATCCCATGTCGAGCAGCAGGCCGAACATGCGCGCCTTGCGCTCATGGCCCATCGGGTCGATCAGTGCCTGGTTGCCGTCGCGCAGGTCGACCGAACACCAGATCGGCGCCTTGTCGATGACCTTCGAGGGCCAGGTCCGGTCGGTGAGGCGAACGGTCGGATAGGGTTGATATTTGCGGGCCGCGTCGGGCATGCCGCGGGCTGGTTCGACATGCTTGCCTGCTACAGCGGCATCAGGGCGGATCTGTTCTCGTGCGTTCATCGTCTTGTTCTCCCGGCGGCCCTCGGATCCGTCTCGGACGGATGGCTGGCGAGTGGCGCCTTTACCAGATTTTTTCGTTCGCTTGATGTGACTGCCAATTTTGAGACTGGCTAAGGAGCATGCGCTTGCGCGGCGGTTCGACCGCCGGGCGCTCCTTCAGCGAACCCGGCGATCGCCGATAAGGCCGAGAAGAAGCAGGGTCGAGGCAAGCGCGCGCACGGTCTCGCCGGCAAAGCCGGTCTGACGGGAAGCGATGGTGGCGCGCGTGTTCATGCCGGTTCTCATACAGGAGCGCCCCGGCAGAGGCAAGCGGGGGCTGAATCCGTTGAACATTATCCCAAATGCCGGTGCTCTTCCCCAGGCGCCGCAAATGCGCCAGACTTGGATGCCGACGGGGCTGCGGTGCCCTGTCACCGGGAGGTGGTTGTCGATGAATTTCGTGTTCTTCTCGCCGCATTTTCCGACCAACGGCGCCGATTTCTGCGACCGGCTGAAGAAGGCCGGAGCCACCGTGCTCGGCATTGGCGATGCGCCCTATGACGCGCTTGACGGCAGGCTGAAGGCAGCGCTTTCGGAATATTACCGCGTCGCCGACATGGAGGACTACGATCCGGTGTTCCGGGCGATGGGGCATTTCATCCACAAATGGGGCCGCGTCGACCGGTTCGAATCGCTCAACGAACACTGGCTAGAGCTGGAAGCCAACATCCGCACCGACTTCAACATCTACGGCACCAAGCTCGATTTCGTGAAGAACCTGAAGCGCAAGAGCCGCATGCGCGCCTTTTTCCGCAAGAGCGGCGTCGAGACCATCGCGCAGCGCAAATGCTCCGACCGCGCCGGCGCCATGACTTTCATCCGCCGCGTCGGCTATCCCGTGGTGGTGAAGCCCGACAGCGGCTCTGGCGCTTCCAACACTTTTAAGATCTCCAACACAGGGGAGCTCGACCAGTTCTTCCGGGACAAGCCCGAGCACGTGACCTTCGTCATGGAGCAATTCATCGAGGGGCTGGTGGTGACGTATGACGGGCTGGTCAACCGCGACGGCGAGGTGGTGCTGGCGGCCAGCCACCGCTACGACCAGAGCGTCATGGAGGTGGTCAACAAGGACCGCCATATGAGCTACACCTGCTTTCCCCATATCAGGCCAGCGGTCGAGGAGGCCGGCCGCAAGATCCTGAAGGCGTTCGACGTGCGCGAGCGCTTCTTCCACATCGAGCTGTTCGAGACCAGGGACGACCGGATCATCGCGCTGGAGGTCAACATGCGGCCGCCCGGCGCCTGGATGACCGACGCCATCAACTACACGTTCGACATCGACGTCTACGCGGCATGGGCCGACATGGTGGTCAAGGACGCCGCCGGCGGGCCATATGAGGGCAGGTATTTCACCGCCTATGCCAGTCGCAAGCGGCACCTCCACTATTTGCACAGCCATGAGGACGTGCTAGCGGCGCACCGCGACAAGATCGTCCACCATCAGGCCATCGAAGAGGTTTTCAGCCGCGCCATGGGAAATTACGCCTATCAGATGCGCTCGAAGGATCAGGCGGCGCTGCGCGAGGCGGTCGCCTATATCCATGCGGAAAAGGCCTGAGGCGATGGACATCTCCTATCACAAGCATTTCTCCGGCAAGCTCGGCCGCGACATGGAATACAAGCGCTACGGTCATGCCGGCCGGCCCGTGGTGGTGTTCCCGACCTCGCAGGGGCGGTTCTACCAGTTCGAGGATTCCGGCGGGGTGGGCGCATTGGGCGAGTTCATCGACACCGGCCGCATCCAGCTGTTCACGGTCGACGGCATCGATTCGGAATCCTTCTTCGACAAGCATGCCGACGCCGCGCATCGCATCGGCCGCCACGAGGCCTATTTCCGCTATATGCGCGAGGAGGCGCTGCCGGAAATCCTGTCCGCCGCATCGGCTGCCAATGGCGGGCGCAGACTGAAGCCGTTGTTTTCAGGCTGTTCGATGGGCGGCTACCATTCGTCGAATTTCGTCTTCCGCTTTCCCGAACTCGCCAGTGGCGTCATCTCGCTGTCGGGGGTCTATTCGGCTCGCGACTTCTTCGGCAAGGCGCTGGAGGGCGACATCTTCTACAACTCGCCGCTCGATTACCTGCCCGGCATCGTCGATCCGAAGCTTTTGGCGCGGCTGAAGGCGCTGCGGCTGATCTTCTGCTGCGGGCAGGGCGCCTGGGAAGAGCGCATGCTGGTCGAGACGCGCCAGCTGGAACAGATCCTGCGCGACAAATCCATTCCCGCCTGGGTCGACTATTGGGGCGGCGACGTCAGCCATGACTGGCCATGGTGGCACAAGCAGCTGGTTTATTTCTTCGGCCGCTGGCTGGATGATGATCTGATGCACAGGCTCGATTGATGACGACCCCCGACCCCATCCGTCGCTTTGTCGAGGCCACCAATGAAGGTGATACCGAAGCCTTTCTCAACACCTTTGCCGACGACGCATTCTTGAGCGACTGGGGACGATCGTTCCAGGGGCGCGAGCAGATCGCCCGCTGGAACCAGGCCGACAATATCGGCGTGAAGTCGAACCTGAGCGTCGTCGGCATCACGCCGGCGGAAGGCGTCTATCGCGTTCGCATCGCCGTCGAGGGCAAGGGCTTCAACGGCGAGGGCGATATGACCTTCACGCTGGATGGCGACCGCATAGCGAGCCTTGTCATCACCTGACAGAAGGCTGAGCCAGCTATTCTTCCTGGCAAACCGGCACAGAAACAGGCTCGTGCTGCGCCGCCGATCCGCGACGCAGGCCGAGGAAGACGACGAGGGCGGTGACGATGGTGATTGCCGCCAGCACGATCAGCAGCCTGTCGAAAGCCGTCTCATAGGCCTGGACCAGGGTTGCGGCGTTGGCCGTTGGCAGATGCTGCGCCGTTTCACCGACATTGCCGGTCACCAGCAGCTGCGCCGCGGCGGCCGCATCCCTGGAAGATGCTCCTTGAGTAGCGAGTTGCGCCGCGGTGAAGCCTGACAGGGTCGCCATGACAATGGCCACCGCCACGCCCTCGCAAGCGACACGCGTGGTGTTGAAGATGCCGACCGCCATGCCGGCGCGCTCGCGCGGCACGACGCTGACGGCGAGCCCGTCCATCAGTCCCCAGGGCAAAGCGATGCCGATACCGATCAGCACCAGCGGCGCCACAAGCGCGACGGCGACCGGCGGCGTGAGGCTCAGCCAGAGGAGGCCGGCGGCGGCGATGAGCAGGCCAGCGCCGCAGATCGTGGCCGGAGCGATCCAGCGCGCCAGCTGGCCGGCAAGCAAGGGCAGGATCAGCAACGGCCCCGAAAGGCAGATCATCAATTGCCCGGCCTCGATCTCGCTCATCCCTTCAATGCCGATGAAGCGGATCGGCAGAAGCACCAGCAGGACGACGAAGCCATAGGCGGGCGCCGCCGCCAGGAACTGGACGCCGACGAAGCGGGGGAAGCGAAACAGCGTGAGGTCGAGCATTGGCCGGCGCACGCGTCGCTCGAAGATAATGAAAGCGGCGAAGAAGAGGGCTGCCGCGGCGAGCAGCGTGAGGACCAGGGGATCGGTCCAGCCGCTCTGCGGCGCCTGCAGTACACCATAGGTCAGCAAGGCCAGTGCTGTCGTGAAAGTGCCGGCTCCCGCCCAGTCGAGGCCGGTCGCATCCGGGTCGCGCGATTCCCGGATAGTGCGCATGCCAAGCACCGCCGAGGCAATCGCCAGCACTGCCACCAGAACAAAGATCGACCGCCAGCCGAATGCGGATATGAGCAAGCCCGAGGCGATCGGACCGAAGGCGAGGCCGATGCCGAAACTTGTGCCGAGGAAGGAGAAGGCGCGCAGCCGCAGCGGCCCTTCGAATTCCTGGGCAAGTGCGGAGGCGCCGCCGGCGAAGGCCAAGGCACCGCCGATGCCTTGCGCGGCCCTGAACATGTCGAACCAGACGATGCCGGGCGCCAGCATCGCGCCGAGCGACGCCAGGACATAGAGGCAGAGGCCGACGAGGAAGATGCGCTTGCGGCCGTGGTTGTCGGCCAGCGCTCCAGCCGCCATCAGGCTGGCGCCGAAGGTCAGCATGAAGGCGTTCGTCACCCAGTTGAGCGCGATCGGGCTGCCGCCGAGATCGGCCGCGATGCGTGAGAGTGCGACGGCCGGGCCGGTGAAGGTCAAGGGCATGGTCATCGCGGCAAGGCATACCGACAAGAGCACGAGCCATCGCTCGGCTGGGCCGGTTGTGGTCTTCGAGGTCATGAATTTTCCTATCTGAAGCAGCATCCATCGGCATGCGCGTGGGTCGCGGCGCCGGTCGCAACGACAAGATAGGTCAGCAGCCTTTCCGGAAAAATGGTATTATATCTCCTGATATACCGGACTGAAACGCTCGAATGGAAGATTACGATGGATCGTCTCAGTGGCCTGTTGGCCTTCGCCCGCACCGCCGAGTTTGGCAGTTTCATCGCTGCTGGCCGGGCGCTCGGCATTTCGGCCTCCGCCGTCGGCAAGAGCGTCGCAAGGCTCGAACAGGAGCTCGGCGTGCGGCTCCTGCAGCGCAGCACGCGGCGCGTCGGCCTGACGGAAGAGGGCAGGCTGTTCAATGAGCGGGTGCGCCGCATCCTCGACGACATCGACGATGCCGAGGCGATGCTGTCGCGGACGCGGGAAACGCCGCACGGACGGCTGCGCATCTCGACCCCGATTGTCACCTATCATCTGCTTTTGCCGGTGCTGTCGGAGTTCATGTCCCGCTATCCCGAGATCGAACTCGACATCGATTTCAATGACCGCGTGGTCGACGTCATCGAGGAAGGCATCGACGTCGCGATCCGCAGCGGCGAGCTGCCCGATTCACGATTGGTGTCGAGACCCGTTGGACCCTTTCGTATGCTTTTGTGCGCGGCGCCTTCCTATCTCGAGCGCCATGGCACGCCCGACAAACCGGCGGATCTCACCAGGCATTTCGGCATAAACTTTCGCTTTCTCAACAGCGGCAGGCTGCTGGAGTGGCCATTCACGACCGGAAGCGCCGAACCGCAGACCCGCTCGAAGCTGACCTGCAACAATATGGAGGCCTTGAAGGGTGCCACGGTCGCCGGGCTCGGCATCGCCTGCATGCCCGATTTCCTGGTCCGCGAGGCGTTGCTGGACGGAAGGCTGCGCACCGTGCTGGACGATCATATCGACGGCCGTGGCCAGTTCCGGATGCTGTGGCCCTCCAATCGCCATCTGTCGCCAAAGGTGCGGGTCTTTGTCGATTTCCTTCCCGAGCGGCTTGCGGCGGCTGCCGGCCGGTGGGGGTGAAGAGTGGGCACCGAAAGCGCTGCAGCCTGTCAGTCCCGGATGCTTCTGGCAACCAGCCGGGCGACGCTCGGGCCGACGAGCAGCACGACCAGGAACCGGGCCGATTGCAGCGCCATGACGAAGGAGATGTCGACGTTCTGCGCCGCGGCGGCGATGATGGCGACGCTGTCCATGCCGCCGGGGCTGGTCGCCAGATAGGCAGTCAGCGGATCGATGCCCAGGAGATGGCTGATCAGGAAGGCGAGCCCGCCGCAAAAGGCGATCAGCGCCACGATCGAGGCGATGATCTGCGGCAGAGCACGCGTCGCATGGCGCAGGATCGGCCTGGTGAAGTTCAGCCCGATCGACCAGCCGACCATGGCGTAGCTGATTGCCAGCAGCCAGGGCGGCAGCTGCATCTCGACGCCAAGGCCGAGATGGACGACGGTGCCGAAGATGAAGGTGCCGAGGAAGAAGGGCGAGGGCAGCCGGCACAGCTTCCCCGCAAGGCCGCCGACCAGCGCGATACCTGACGTGGCGGCGAAGGCTTGGGCATCGATCGGCGGAAACCAGATGATGGGCGGGACTTCGATGCCCGATGTGTCGACCCACATCTTGGCGACGATCGCCGCCGTCATCGAAACGAAGATGACCCGCAGATACTGCATGAAGGCGACGAGGCGCTGGTCGGCGCCAAAAGCGCCGGCCATCAGCACCATGGCGGTGGCGGCGCCAGGCGAGGAGCCCCAGACGGCGGTGGTGCCGGGCAGGATGCGCCAGCGGCTGATCAGCCAGCCAAGCAGGCTGGAGGCCGCGACTGTCGCAATCACCACGCCCAGGAACAGCGGCCACTCGGCATAGAAGACGGGAAAGATGTCGGCCGAGATCGACGCGGCGACGAGACAGCCGACAATGGCCTGGGCGGAGCCGAACAGCAGGCGCGGCACCCGCACCGTGGCGCCATTGGTGCCGGCGATGATCGCCGCCAGCATCGGTCCGATCAGCAGCGCCGCCGGCAGAGCGGCCAGTTCGAGCGCGCTGGCGAACAGGGCCGAGATGGTGAGCAGGACCAGCCATTGCCAGGGCTTGCCCATACGCGCCATGCGCTCGGTGGCAAGCTGGTCGGGAGGCTGCGCCGAGGAATCCATGTTTCGGTCTTAGACGCCAAGCACGGCGATGCGAACCCCGCCGTGCTGAAAAAGCTGCCCGAAGGCCTCAGCCCGTCTTGCCGTCAGGCAATCCGAAGCCGCCGACCGGATGGGTCTCCACCTGGAACTCGAAGCCGGCGATGAAGGGGCGCGCCTTGGCGATTGCCGCCTGAACTTCCGGAAGCTGCAGCGAGGCCTTGTGGCTTGCCTGGTCAGTCCACACTTCGGTCACCCAGATCGCATCGGCGTCGGCCGGGTCGGTGGCGACGATATAGCTCAGGCAGCCCGGCAGGGCGCCGGTGCTGGCGCGCAGCACGTCCATGACCGAGTCGCGCTGGCCGCGCGCCGCCCGCATCTTGCCGATCAGTCCGTACATTCAGCTGTCTCCCCTTCAAAGTCTTCGACAAGAGTATGCGGACCGTCAGTATGCAGATAGCCGGTCACGGCATCAACTGGCCGCCATTCACCTCGATCACCTGGCCGGTGATGTAGCCGCTCAGCAGGTCCGACGAGAGGAACAGGTAAGCGCCGACGCAGTCTTCCGCCGTGCCGGCGCGGCCCTGCGGAATGGTGGCGACCATGCCCTTGATCTGCTCCTCGGTCGAATAGCGCTCATGGAAAGGGGTGAGAATCGTGCCGGGCGCCACGGCGTTGACGCGGATGCCGAAGCCGATCAGTTCCTTGGCCATGCCGCGTGTGACATTGGAGACGAAGGCCTTGGCCGAGCCGTAGAGGCCGGCGCCGCCGCCGGCACCATTGCGCGCGGCAATTGACGAGGTGTTGACGATGAAGCCGCCCTGCTTCTTCAGCCATGGCATCGCCTTGCGCGAGGCTGTCAGCACCGAACGCGCATTGAGGTCCATAACCGCGTCGTAATGCGCTTCGGTCTGGTCGGCATAGGGTATGCGGCCGAGCATGCCGCCGGCATTGTTCACCAGCCCGTCGAGGCGTCCGAAATGCTGCGCGCTGTCCTCGACGACGCGCTCGACGTCGGCGGGAACGGAAAAGTCGCCCTGGACGAGGAACACCTCGCCGCCGCTGTCACGAATGGTCTTGGCGAGTTTCTCGGCGGCCTCCTGGCTCGAATTGTAATGCAGCGCCACCCTGGATTTCTGCGCGGCATAGGCCAGCGCGAGGGCCGCGCCGATACCGGTCGAGGCACCGGTGACCAGCACCGCCTTGCCGGCGAGATCGGGAATGCTGAGTGTATTGGTGGCTGGCACTGTTGTTCCTCCGGGATGTCTGCCGCCCTTCGTAGGCCTTTGCCACCCCGGTGTTCAAGCCTCAGGGGCGCAGATAGGCATAGCCCTGGCTTTGCAGTTCCGCGAGCTTCACGACGCCACCCTTGTCGGCGGCATGGAAGCCGTCGAGCAGGTCGGCAAGCGAAATATCCATGCCCCGCATGGTGTTGCCGCAGGCTTGCGGCTCGAGCCCTTGCTGCACCAGGCCGGCGAAGCGGCCGGAGATAGCGGCCGATATGCCCTTCGACTTGAAGCTCGCCAGGGCCGGGCCATGCACGACCAGCACGATGTCGGCATTGCCGCCGGTGCCCTCATAGTGGTTCTTGATGTTGCCGAGCACGAAGTTGACCTTGTCCACATCGCTCAGATGATAGGCAACCTTCAGCCGTGGGGTTTCCGTCGCCGCGGCCTGCGCGGCCCGCAGGCCAAGAAACGTCCCGGTTCCGGCAAGAACCGCGCGGAACATGTCGCGTCGGCGCATGGCATCCTCCTCAGATTTCACCGCTATTTGCGTGGCTGCGGCCGCAATACTAGCATAAGTTGACGCTACGTCCTGTCGATGCGAGGAGAGGTCACATGACGTTCAGGGCAAGGGAATGGAAGATAATCGCGGGCGCCGGATTTGGTGCCGCGCTGCTTGGTTTGCTGACAGGCACAGCCGTCGCTGACGACGCGCTCAAGCTCAGGGAACTCAGCCCGAGCGGGGCGGACGTCTGTTTCGGCCGGGTCTATGACGCGGCCCATCTCAAGGCGCATCCGAAGCAGAAGGTGGCACGGATCTTCTTCTACTATGGTCATGACCCGGTCAGCCGGCCGAACGAAGAGCCCACGGCAAACGCCGACACATCCTATAATGGCTTTCTCACCACGACGTTGCGTGGCGCCAAGGCGCCGCAATGGGCCGGCGGCTGGTGCAACCATGAATCCGAGGATGGCACATCAGGGCCGATCCGTTGCGGCATGGACTGCGACCGCACCATGGCCTCGCTGAAGGTCGATGACAAAGGCCGTCTGGTTGTCACCGATGTCTCGGCCGACCTTTATCTCGATGCCGGATCGGAAGAGGAACTCGGCAAGGCCGAATATGACAGGCAGGCGCTGGGCACAGAGGACGACAATTTCCGCCTCGACCCGATGCCGGCCGCGACCTGCAAGGCCGAGTTCGCGCGCATCGACCCGATCGATCCGGCGCTCGGCCTCCCGCTGCGCGAGCGGCTGAAGCCCGACCAGGCCTTCTGCTACGGCCGCGACTATGACGCGGCGCATCTGGCCTCGCATCCCGACCAGCGGACGCAGTCGATCCGAGTTTTCCGCGGGCCGGTGGAACTGGCGTCCTTCGCGTCGGGCGGTGACGTCGCCAACTGGCCTGACGGCGCCGACATCGCCGTTTCGGTGACCACCAGGCTGAAGTCGGGAAAGGTCACGCAGACCTATTCCTGCCAGGGCGAAGCCGACCAGTGGCGCTGCGCGGCAAGCTCGAAGATGAGCGATTTCTCCTGCGACATCGCGCAGAAGGAAATCTTCCTCAAGCGCGGCGCTAACGGCACGATGATGCTGGCCAATCCCAACAGCAGCCTGGCGATCGTCGATCTCTGCTCGAAGGCAGCGGACGGCAAGACGAAGTCGGACGACAAGGTCTATCGGCTGGTGCCAATGCCGCAATCGGCCTGTGCGCCTTGAATACCAGCGCGTGGTCATCCTATGGCGTAGCAAGGAGCGAAGCGACGCGGCTTAGACCATAGGATCCATGCCGGGACTCCTGAGCGCTGCTGCGGTGCAGAATTGTCTTCCGCCGTGTGCTTCATCCTAGGTCGCGGCATGGATCCTCGGGTCTCCGCGACGGAGCTTCGCTCCTGCTCCGCCCGTGGATGACGAAGTCGAGAGGCTTCGACTAATTTTCCAAGGTCGCGCCGGCGAACCGCCTCACGCAAACGGTACGGCCGTCGTGCCTTTCGGCAGCTTGGCCTCGTCGTCGGGCTCGACATGGATGGTGACGCGCACCGAGGGGATTTCGGCTTTCAGCGCGTCTTCGATGCGGTCGCAGATGACGTGGCTGGCGCCGACCGACATGTCGGCGTCGACGACCAGATGGAACTCGATGAAGGTGGCGCGGCCGGCGATGCGGGTTTTCAGGTCGTGCACCTCCAGCGCGCCCTTGCAATTGGCCGAGATGACGTCGCGGATGCGCATGTGTTCCTGCGTGTCGACGGCACGGTCCATCAGGCCGTTCATCGACGAGCCGATGACGTGCCAGCCCTGCCACAGGATGTTGAGCGCGACGATGACGGCAAGCGCCGGATCGAGGATATGCCAGCCGGTCAGGATTGCCCCGACCAGACCGCCGAAGACGCCCACCGAGGTGACGACGTCGGTCATGATGTGGTTGCCGTCGGCGACGAGCGCCGGCGATTTCTCCGCCCGGCCGACGCGGATCAGCATCCAGGCCCAGAAGGCATTGATGACGGTGGCGACGCCGTTGACGGCAAGACCTTTCCAGGGCTGTTCGAGTGGTGCTGGCGTCTGCCAGCTCCGCCAGACCTCGTTGAGGATCAACAGCGCGGCAACGACGATCAGCACGCCTTCGAGCACCGCCGAGAAATATTCCGCCTTGTGATGGCCGAATGGATGATCCTGGTCGGCCGGCTTGTAACTGACCTGGATCGCCCACAAGGCGGCGACCGAGGCAATGACGTTGACGATCGATTCCAGAGCGTCCGAATAAAGTGCGACGGAGCCGGTAATGTACCAGGCGGCCAACTTCAGCGCGAGCACGACAAAGGCGACCACGATCGACCAGAAGGCAAGGTTGGCGACCCTGCGCTTCGCGGCCGCCTTGGCTGCGATCGCCATCGTGTTCTCGGCTTCGGCCATCGAGGTCAGGCTGCCTTTTCCTTCGCCTTGCGCGGCAAATGGGCGACGATGTTCTCGATGATGCGCATGCCGGCATTGTGGCCGAGCGTCATGATCGATTCCGGATGGAACTGCACCGCCGCGATCGGCTCCTTGCGGTGCTCGAAAGCCATGATAATGCCGTCCTCCGTCTCTGCCGTGACGATGAAATCATCGGGCAAGCGCACCGGATCGGCGAAGATCGAGTGATAGCGGCCGACAGTGACTTCCTTGGGCAGGCCGGAGAAGATGATGCCCGGCTTGGAGACGCGGATGCGCGAGGGCTTGCCGTGCATGGGAATATGCAGTTGCCTGAGTTCGCCGCCATAGGCCTCGGCCAGCGCCTGCAGGCCCAGGCAGACGCCGAAGATCGGCAGGTCGCGGGCGCGCGCTCGCCTGATGGTCGCGGCGCAATCGAAATCCTTCGGCGTGCCCGGTCCGGGCGAGAGCACGACCAGGTCCGGCTTCAGCCGCTCGAACACTTCCTCCGGCACCGGCGTGCGCACGGTCGAGACATTGGCACCGGTCTGGCGGAAGTAGTTGGCCAGCGTGTGGACGAAAGAGTCCTCGTGGTCGACGAGCAGGATATTGACACCGTCGCCGACCCGCGCGGTGGTGCGCTCGGTGCTGGCGGAGTTGCCGGTCTTGGCGTCGCGGATGGCGGAGAGCATGGCGGATGCCTTCAGTTCGGTTTCGGCTTCTTCTTCCTCGGGGATGCTGTCGAACAGCAATGTGGCGCCGGCGCGCACCTCGGCGATGCCGTCCTTGATGCGGATGGTGCGCAGCGTCAGGCCGGTGTTCATGTCGCCGTTGAAATTGACCATGCCGATCGCCCCGCCATACCAGGCGCGCGGGCTCTTTTCGTTCTGCTCGATAAAGCGCATGGCCCACAGTTTCGGCGCGCCGGTGACGGTGACCGCCCAGGCATGCGACAGGAAGGCGTCGAAGGCATCCATGCCTTCGCGCAGCCGGCCCTCGATGTGATCGACCGTGTGGATCAGGCGCGAATACATCTCGATCTGGCGGCGACCGATGACGCGCACAGAGCCGGGCTCGCAGACCCGCGACTTGTCGTTGCGGTCGACATCCGAGCACATAGTGAGCTCGGACTCGTCCTTCTTCGAATTGAGCAGTTTCAGGATCTGTTCGCTATCCGAGATCGCATCGTCGCCGCGCTTGATGGTGCCGGAGATCGGGCAGGTTTCGACGCGCCGGCCATTGACGCGCACGAACATCTCGGGCGAGGCGCCGATCAGATATTCGTTTTCGCCGAGGTTGATGAAGAAGGAATAGGGCGAGGGGTTGATCGATTTCAGCTTGCGCGAAATGTCGGAGGGTTGCGTCTCGCAGCGCTCGTAGAACATCTGGCCGGGCACGACCTCGAACAGGTCGCCGCGCTTGAACGAGTCCATGGCGCGCCGCACCAGATTGGCATATTCGCCCGGCTCATGGTCGCCGCGCGGCGGGATGCGGTCGGCGGTCTTGAACGGCTCGGCGATTGCGTCGCGGGCTAAGCCTTCCGTCGAAAATCCTTCGCCCGAATAGTCGTAGCGGTCGGTCCAGGCCTTGGCGGAATAATGGTCGACGACCAGGATCTCGTCGGGCAGGAACAGCACGAGGTCGCGCTGGCTGGGCTTGCGCTCGAGCTTGTAGTCGACCGGGTCGAACTGGAAGGAGAGGTCGTAGCCGAAGGCGCCATAGAGGCCGAGATTGGCGTCTTCGTCGGTTTTGAACAAAGCGGTGATGGCGCGCAGCACGGTGAAGACCGAGGGCACGCGGCTGCGCTCTTCCTCGGTGAAGACGCGGCCGGGTTTGGCGACGTCGAGGCGGATCAGCGTCTTCGTCGTCTCGGCGATGGTGATGTCGGCAAGGCCGCCCAGCGTCTTGCCGATGACCGGCAACAGAGCCTCGCCGCGGCGGTTCAGCGCCTCGATGCGCATGGCGCGGCCGCGCGCGGAGATGACCAAAGGCGGATCGATGATGGCGGTGTCCCAGCGCGTGTAACGGCCGGGATATTCGTAATTCGAGGAAAACACCGCGCCCCGGCGCGAGTTCAGGCCATCGACATAGGCGTCGATCGCTCCCGCATACGGCCGGTCGTGGCGCTCACGCGTGATGGTGATGCCACCCGCGGTCACGAAGCTTTCAGCGCCGTTTTCCAGAACCTTCATCGTCATTGCCGTCTCCATCAGCTTGTTGGGGCAACGGACCCGGGACTGGCTTGGAAAAACAAATGGCCGCCCGGACTTTCCGTTGCGGCCACCCTCTCTTTTCACGCACGCGCGTTCGAACAGGCCGCTGTCAGCAGGCCCACCACCAAATGGTCTTGGTCGAACGCATGTTCATGGCGAAATCCATAGCGGCGAAAAACCGGATGCGCAACAGGTTTGAAAGGCTGTCCGGTGGCCGCCGCTTCCCGGGCTCATGGCACATCGCCACAGCCGGTGGCGTTGCCTAGACTATACATCCGACATCCAGAGAACGGGAAACACCCATGACCGACCAGGCCGAGCGCGCGCGGACGTTCCATTCCCTTCACATCAAGGGCAACCCGATCGTTCTTTACAATGCCTGGGATCCGGGCTCGGCCAAGATCGTCGAGAAGGCCGGCGCCAAGGCCATCGCCACAGGAAGCTGGCCGGTCGCGGCCGCCTTCGGCTATGCCGATGGCGAGAAAATCCCGCTGGAACTGGCGCTCGACAACATCAGGCGCATCGTGCAGGCGGTCGACCTGCCGGTGACCATGGACCTCGAGGGCGGCTACGGCGTCGAGCCGGAAGTCGTCGCCCAGACGGTGACGCGCGCCTTGCAGGCCGGCGCTATCGGCTTCAATTTCGAGGACCAGATCGTCGGCGGCACCGGCCTGCACGACATCACCGTCCAGGTGAAGCGGGTCGAAGCGGCCGCGGCCGCCGTCAAGGCCTCGGGTATACCGGCCTTCCTCAACGCCCGCACCGACATCTTCCTCAAGGCGAAGCCCGATGCGCATGACAAGACGCTGCTCGAGCAGGCGATCGAGCGGGCGCATGCCTATGAAAAGGCCGGAGCGAGTGGTTTCTTTGCGCCGGGCCTTGGCGACGAGGGTCTCATCGAGGCGCTGTGCAGGGCAACAGGACTGCCGGTCAACATCATCGCATTGGCGCATGTGCCGCCGCGCCAGCGGCTGGCCGAACTCGGCGTTGCCCGCATCAGCCACGGTCCGGTGCCGTATCGGCAAATGGCGGAATGGCTGGAGGCCAAGGCGCGGTTGGCGATTTCGGGCTAGGTCAGTCCTCGAGCGTACCCGACCTGGCATCGGCGCTTTTCCTGTCGCCGACCAGCTTCAGCAGATCCTCGCCGGCGCGAATGATGCGACGCGAGCGGCGGGTCAGGATGATGCCGTCCTGCGGCGCGAACACTTCCGCGCGGCCATCGGTTTCGCCCGGCGCGTGGACGATGGTGGCGAGCCGATCGCCCCTGACGACACGGTCGCCGGGCTTCACGTCATAGAGCACAGCGCCAGCTCGGGGGGCGGGCATCATGTCGATGTTTTCCAACGGCGCGACGACGCCCTTGAATGGGCCGGGCGCAGGCAGCGCGCCGTCGACGACCACGCCGCGTGCCACCAGCAGCCGGTAGAGCCCTTCGGCGTCGGCTTTGGCCAGGGCGCCATCGACATCGAGGATGCCGCGATATTCGACCGTGGTGGCGACACGGCGGTCGAACTTCGCCACGTCGGCAGGAACGTTCTGGTAGGGCATGATCGAGGCGCCCTCGAAGGTGCCGTCGGTGTCCTCGCTCCACAGCACCACCGCATCGACGCCCATGGCGGCGGCGCAATCGGCCATGGCCGGCCACAGGCTGGTGTGGATGTAGAGATAGGCAAGGCCCTCATCGTCGCAATGCAGGTCGAGCACGATGTCGTGGCCGAGCGACAGCTGCACCAGGCGGGACTTCAGCCGCTGGTCGGCGCCGCCAAAGCTGGTGTCGGGCAAGAGCTTGGCGTCGGGCGCGGCGAGCAGCGGAAAAGCACGGTTGAAATTGGTGCGGGTGCCCAAATGAAAGCGGCCCTGATGCTCGCCGAAATGATATTGCGCGCGGCCGATCGGGTTGGCCCAGGGCACGATGGTGATGTCGCCCTTGATGCGGCCTTCGGCAGCGGCCTTGTTCAGCGCCGGCATCAGCGCGTCGATGGCGACGACCCCCGGCAACTCGCCGGCATGGAGGGCGGCCTGCAGATAGGCCGATAGCGCCGCCTTGTCGGCGCCGGCGAAGCGAAACACCGGGAATTCGTAGGAAACGCCCTCGCTGTCGCCGGCGATGCGTTCGATCGATTTCTGCATGACTTTCTCCAGTTAGAGCGAGAAGACATGCCCATTTGAGGGATCGCTGTCGATTGGTCCAGTCGGCCGCGCTATGGGCGCAAGATTTCCGTCGCTTTGGCGAATCGACGTCTATTCGGCGGCAGCCTGGAGCGGGACAGGCGCGCGCCGGTCCAGCGCTTGCGACAGCACCGCGACGGTGACCGCCAGCAAGGCGAGCATCGCGCCGACCAGCGGCAGTTGGGCGTAGGAGACGCCCGCCGAAAGCGCCACGCCGCCGATCCAGGCGCCTCCGGCATTGCCGACATTGAAGGCGCCCTGGTTCAGCGTGGCGGCAAGGTTCGGTCCTTCGGAAGCGGCCTCGACGACGCGGATCTGCAGCGGCGGCACGACGACGAAGATGAGCAGTCCCCAGAGGAAGACAATGCCGATGGCGACGCTGGCAATCGCGCCGAACTGCATGAAGCCGACGAACAGCACTGCCATCAACAACAGCGTGCCGATGACGGTCGGCATCAGCTTCCAGTCCGCCAGCCGCCCGCCGATGATGTTGCCGATGGTCATGCCGGCGCCGAACAACAGGAGCACCCAGGTGACTGCAGACGTCGACAGGCCGGACACTTCAGTGAGGTAGGGTTTTATATAGGTGAAAACGGCAAACAGGCTGGCCGAGGCCAGCGAGGCGATGAGCATCGCCAGCCAGACCTGTAGCCTGCCCAGCACCCGCAACTCGCCGCGCAGGCCGCCGCCGCTCGGTTCGGCGACATCCCACGGCACCAGCCAGGCGATGGCAGCGACCGAGATCAAGCCGATGCCGACCACGGCGATGAATGTGGAGCGCCAGCCGAAAGCTTCGCCAAGTGCAGTACCGGCTGGAACGCCCAGAATGTTGGAAAGCGTCAGGCCGGCAAACATCAGGGCCATGGCGCTGGCGCGTTTGTTGCGCGGAACCAGGCTTGCGGCAACGACCGAGCCGATGCCGAAGAAAGCGCCGTGGCCAAAAGCGGTGAAGACACGCGCCGCCATCAGTGTCCAATAGTCAGGCGCGATGGCGCAGAACAGATTGCCGACGACGAACGACGCGGCCAGCCCCACCAGCACCGGCTTGCGCGGCAGATGCGCGGTGGCCATCGCGACGATCGGGGCGCCGAAGACGACGCCCAGCGCATAGCCGGTGACCAGCAGGCCGGCCGAAGGGATCGACACGCGAAGGTCGGCGGCGACCTCCGGCAGCAGGCCCATGATGACGAATTCGGTGGTGCCGATGCAGAAGGACGCAATGGCAAGCGCAAGGATCGGCAGAGGCATGGGGCGTCCAGACTGAATCGGTTCAATTTTCAGACTGCGCGAGTATCCATACCGGGCGCAATGTCTATCGCTGCAATGCAGCAATGCAGAAAGCGAGGAGCAGATCGAAATGGGGCGCCGAGGCGTCCCGTTTGTCGATCATCCGCGGAGGAACTTCCGGATCATGGCGCCTTCGGCAAGGCATAGGCGATGATATAGTCGCCGCGGTCGGGCGATTGGCGCGCCCCGCCCGCCGAGACGACGACGAACTGGCGGCCGCTTTCGGGCGAGGTGTAGGTCATCGGCGTTGCCTGCGCGCCAACCGGCAGGCGGCCTTTCCAAAGCTCCTCGCCGGTGGCGACATCGATGGCGCGCAGATAATAGTCCTGCGTGCCGGCATAGAAGACGAGGCCGCCCGCCGTGGTCACCGGGCCGCCGAGCGACGGCATGCCGATCGGGATTTGCAGGCCGGTCCTCATGCCGAGCGGGCCGGTGTCCTGCAGCGTGCCGGCCGGTATCTGCCAGACGAGTTTTCGCGTGTTCAGGTCGATGGCGCTGATCGTGCCGTAGGGCGGCTGGTGGCAAGGCACGCCGAGCGGCGACATGAAGCCGTTCTTCAGCGCGCCATAGGGCGTGCCGAGCTGGGTGCCCAGACCATCGTGCGCCGCCGAGGGACCGTAATTGTCGGCCACGGCGCGCGGCAGCAATTCGACGAATTGCGGCATGCGGATATCGTTGACGATCAGAGTGCCAGTGGCCTCGTCGATCGAGGCGCTGCCCCAGTTCATGCCGCCATAATAGCCGGGAAATTGCAGCGAGCGCGTCGGGCCGGGCGGCGTGAACTCACCCTCGTAGCGCAGCCTCTTGAAACCGATGCGGCAATAGAGCTGGTCGAACGGCGTGGCGCCCCACATGTTGGCCTCGGTGAATGGCTGATCGCCGATCGAGGGCATGCCGACCGAATAGGGTTGGGTCGGCGACAGGAAGTCCTCCTTGGCGCCGCCGTCCTGCGGCACCGGCTTTTCCTGGACTTCGGCGATCGGCTTGCCGTCGCGGCGGTCGAGCATGAAGATCTGGCCGCGCTTGGTCACCTGGATCAGCGCCGGCACCTTGCCGCCCTTGCCGTCGGGCACGTCATAGAGCGCCGGCTGCGAGGGAAGGTCGTAGTCCCACAGATCGTGATGCACGGTCTGGAATTTCCAGCGCTCGCGGCCGGTGGCGATGTCGAGCGCGACGACCGAAGCGGTGTAATCCTCCGCCGCCTTGCTGCGTTCGGCGCCGAAAAAGTCGGGCGTCGCGTTGCCGGTCGGCAGATAGACGAGGCCGAGCGCATCGTCATAGCTCGGCGTCGACCAGACATTGGGCGTCCCGCGCGTGTAGCTCTGGCCTTCCGGCGGCAGTTTGGTGATGGCGGGGTTGCCGAGGTCCCAGGCCCAGACCAACTCGCCCGTCCTTGCGTTGAAGGCACGGATGGCGCCGGAGGGCTCGCCGGTCTCGACATTGTCCCAGACCCAGCCGCCGACCATGATCAGGTCGCGCATGACGGTCGGAGCCGAGGTCTGGAAATAGAAGCCGGCCTTGATCTCGCCCATGCCTTGCTTGAGATCGACGGTGCCGCCCTGGCCGAAATCCGCGCAGGGCTGGCCAGTCCTGGCATCGATCTCGATCAGCCGCGCGTCGATGGTGGTCATGACGATGCGCCCGGCACAGGCGGCTGGAGAGCCGCCGGGCGCCGCATCGGCCGCGGGCTGGTAGTAGCTCACGCCGCGGCAGCGCTGCCACAGCGGCGCCGAGGCTTTCGGGTCGAATTTCCAGAGCGGCTCGCCGGTCTCGGCGTTGAGTGCATTGACGATATTTGTCGAAGAGCAGGTGTAGACGGTGTCGCCGATTTGCAGCGGCGTATTCTGGTCCTCGGCGCCCTTGGCCGGGACATCGCCGGTGCGGAAGGTCCAGGCGACCTTGAGGTCCTTCACATTGTCCTTGTTGATCTGGCCGATCGGCGCATAGCGGGTGCCGGCGGGCGTGCGGCCGTAATGGCGCCAGTCGGTGCTGGAGGCCGTCGCGACGGCAGGCGCCGGCGCTTGACTGGCGGCGACCGTGTCGCGGATGACGCCATGCGGCTGGAAGGCATAGGCGGCGGTGGCGACCAGGCCGAGCACGAGGATGCCGGCAAGGGTGAAGGGACCACGCTTGCCGCCGCTGGATGACGGGAACAGAGGCGCCAGCAGGAGAGCGATCACCGCAAGCACCGCCGGCGCGACGAGCCGCGGCACTAGCGGCCAGAAGTTCAATCCGGCCTCCCACAACGCCCAGGCAATGGTGGCGAGGAAAATGAGGATGTAGAGCCAGAAGCCGGCGCGGCGGCGCAAGGCAAAGAGAAACCCCGAGATGATGATGCCGGCACCGGCCAGCGCGTAATACCAGGAGCCGCCAAGGCCGATGAGCTGGACGCCGCCATAGAGCAGCGGCAGGCCGATGATCATCAGTACCAGGCCGAAAAGCACGAGCAGCCAGATGCCACCGGAGCTGTTGGAATCTTGGTTCGCCATGTCGGTCCTCACGCTTTTCCGGTTCGGTGCCTCGCTGTCGCGGCGGCCGAAAAGGGCCGTCAGGGCGATCTTTGGAGCTCGGTCGTCGGCTTCCGGTTTTGGCGACGGGGGCTTCGCCAGGGAAAAGAATTTTATCGCAACCTAATAGATAGCATGTTATCTTTTTCGCCATGCCCAAGCAAGACCTGGATCGAGCCAGATTTGGCCAACTCGTTATATCAGTCGCCAGGCTGTGGCGGCGCGCGGCCGACAAGGCGCTCGACGATTGCGGCCTGTCGCATGCCACCGCCATGCCATTGGTGATGCTGTCGCGGCTGGGCGACAATCAGCGCCAGGGCGTGCTCGCCGATCACCTCGGCTTCGAGGGGCCATCGCTGGTGCGCATCGTCGACCTGCTGGTCGAGGAAGGGCTGGTGACGCGCACCGAGGATGCGGCCGACCGACGCGCCAAGATCCTGTCGCTTACCGATGCCGGGCGCAGCCGCGTGACCGAGATCGAGCGGCTGCTGGCGGTGCTGCGCGCCGATCTGCTGAGCGATGTCGGCGACGCCGAACTGAGCGGCGCCATGCTTCTGCTCGGCCGGCTGGAGGCGAAGCTGACCGGGCCGGATACGGGGGAATAGACCTCAGGCCAGCGGCTTCAGTTCCTGGGCAATCGTCGGCAGCAGTTCCGAGACCGTGGGGTGGATGTGCGTCGCGCGCGCCAGCGTGTCTACCGGTGCCTTGGCGTACATCAGATCGAGCACACAATGCACCGCTTCGTCGCCGCCGGGACCGAGCACCGAACAGCCAAGGATTTCCCTGGTGTCGGCATCGACCAGGATCTTCATGAAGCCTTGCGTCTCGCCCTTTTCGACGGCGCGGCCGACACGTGTCATCGGCCGCTGGCCGACCAGCGCGCGGCGTCCGGATTTCTTCACCGCCGCCTCGGTCATGCCGCAGCGGCCGAGTGGCGGGTCGATGTAGAGCGCATAGGCCTCGATGCGGTCGCTGACCTTGCGTGGGTCGTTGTCGAGCAGGTTGGCGGCGACGATCTCGTAGTCATTGTAGGAGGTGTGGGTGAAAGCGCCCTTGCCGTTGCAGTCGCCCATCGCCCAGATGCCGGGCACGCTGGTGCGCAGCTGGTCGTCCACGATAACGGCGCCACGCTTGTCGAGGGCGACGCCGGCTCTGTCGAGGCCGAGATCGTCGGTGTTGAGCGTTCGGCCGAGCGCCAGCAACACATGAGAACCGACGGCGGGCGGCTTGCCGGCCGAGAAGGTCACGGCGATATCGTCGCCCTGTTTGGCGAAGCCGATGTCGTCGGCGCCGACATGGACTGTGATGCCTTCATTTTCGAGGATGGACAGGATGGTGGCCGAGACGTCCTCGTCCTCGCGGCCGGTCAGGCGCGGACTCTTCTCGATGACGGTGACGTCCGAGCCGAAACGGCGGAACATCTGCGCGAATTCGAGCGAGATGTAGCTGCCGCCGACGACGATCAGATGGCGCGGCAGGACCTCGAGATCCATCATCGAGGAATTGGTCAGATAGTCTATGTCGTGGATGCCGGGCAAATCGGGCACGGAAGCGCGGCCGCCGGTGTTGAGGAAGATCTTTCCGGCGGTCAGGAGGTCGTCGCCAACGCGCACCGTATTGGCGGATTCCAAGCGCGCATGGCCGCGATAGAGCGTGCATTTGTCCATGCCGGCGATCCAGCTTTCCAGCCCCGTGCGGGAGGCGCCCGAAACCTTGTCCTTGCGCGCCTTGATCTTGGCATAGTCGACGCCTACAGGGCCACTGAGCGTCACGCCATAGTCGGCGGCACGCCGCGCCAGATGCGCGGCATAGGCGCTCGCCACCATCGTTTTGGTCGGGATGCAGCCGGTGTTGACGCAGGTACCGCCGACCAGCTTGCGCTCGATCAGCGCCACGCTCATGCCGGCTGCGTTCAGCCTTCCGGCGAGCGGTGTGCCGGCCTGGCCGGCGCCGATGATGATGGCGTCGAAAGTTTTTGCCGTCATGCCACCGCCGCCACGATCAGCAGGCCGCCGATGATCGCCACCGCGTCCTCGATGAAGGCAGCGGGCGGATCCTTGCCGAAAGCGGCCGCCAGCCGGCTGCGTGCTTCGGCGCCGCCATAAGTGCCGATGACCGCGCCGATGGCGCCGGCGATCAGGCCGCCTATTGTGGCGCCACCGGTCGCGCCGATCACCGCGCCGGTGAAGGCGCCCATGATGATGCGGGCGCCGAACTGTTGCGGCACTTTACGGCTTGGCGTCGACGGCAGCTGGTCGGTGACGAGCTCGACGATGGCCAGGATGGTGAAGATGCCGACTGCGGCCCAATGGCCCATGAAGCTTGCCCAGGTGCCGGCAACCGGCAGCCAGCCGAGATAGGCGCCCCAGGCGACCGCCGCCGGCGCGGTCATTGCGCGCAGGCCGGCGATGACGCCGATCAGAAGTGCAAGAAGATAGAGCATGTTGATCCCCTCGATCACCAGGCCAGGACGGCCTTAGACGGCAGGCTACCATAGGTCCAATATTTGACCAGTACTTGGCTTGGCGCTTTTCTGCTGGCCGCAACTATGCTTTGCAAGGACGTCAATCGGAGACCCGCCATGGCTGGAAGCGAGCGCGCGAAGATGGCGGCCGGCGAATGGTACACTTGCCTGGATGACGAGCTGGAGGCGCTGCGTGCCCTCGCGCGCGACGCGGTGTTCGAGCACAATTGCCTGCCGCCAAGGCAGCGCGGAAATCTCGGGCCGGGCCTCAAGGCATTGCTCGGCGGCGTGGGCGAGGGCGCCCGCATCGAGGCGCCGTTCCACTGCGCCTACGGCTTCAACATTCTTCTCGGCGATGGCGTCTTCCTCAACGCCGGCTGCACCATCCTCGACACGGCAGCCGTGCGCATCGGCAAGGGAACGCTGCTTGGCCCCAATGTGCAGATCTATTGCGCCGAACACCACAAGGAAGCTGCCGGGCGACAGGCGGGGCTGGAGATCGCCAGGCCGGTCGAGATCGGCGCCCGTGCCTGGATCGGCGGCAGCGCCATCATCCTTGGCGGCGTCAGCATCGGCGAGGGCGCCATAGTCGGCGCCGGCGCTGTGGTGACGCGCGATGTGCCTGCAAACGAGACGGTGGTCGGCAATCCGGCGCGACCGGTCAAGCGCGGTTGACGATCTGGCGCAAAGCGGTCAGGCCTGCGCCACCCGTTCGTCCCAATCTACCCGCCGGGAGAATTCGCGCCGATATTGCGCCGGCGATGTCCGGAGCCGCGCGGCGAAATGCTGGCGCAGCGAGGTGGCGCTGCCGAAGCCGGCCTCGAAGGCGACGATGTCCATCGATTTTTCCGTCGCTTCCAGCAGGCGTTGCGCCAGTTCGATGCGCTGGCTGGTCAGCCAGTCGCCAAAACTGGTGCCGATCGATTTCTGGAAGCGGCGTGTAAAGGTGCGCCGTGTCAGGCCGGCGGCCTCGGCGACGCTGTCCAGGCTGTGCGCCTCGCTGAGTGTCGTCCGGACCGCGTCCAGCGCCTGGGTGAAGCGGTCGGCATCCGCGCTCTTTGCCACGGGGCGTTCGATGAACTGCGCCTGCCCGCCCTGCCTGTGCGGTGAGAGCACGACGTGCCGCGCGAGCCGCAGTGCCGCTTCGGCGCCATAACGGGCGCGCACGATATGCAGGCAGCAGTCCAGCCCGGCGGCGACGCCGGCGGAGGTGACGATGTCGCCATCATCGACATAAAGCACGTCGGCATCGACCGAAATGTCGGGATGCAGGACACGCAGCTGGTCCGTATAGGCCCAATGCGTGGTCGCCTTCCGTCCCGAAAGCAGGCCGGCGGCGGCAATGGCAAAGGTGCCGAGGCACAGGCCGACAATCAGCGCCCCGCGCCGGTGCGCGCGGCCGAGCGCTTCGTTGAGCGGCCTGGCCAGCGGGGCTTCGAGATCCTTCCAGCTCGGGATGATGATGATGTCGGCATCGTCGAGCGCGGACGGCCCATGCGGGACAAGGACGCTCAGCCCGGCGTCGGTCCGGATCATGCCTTGCTCGACCCCGCAGACACGGAAGTCGAAGCGCGGCAGGCCGAGCCTCGTGCGATCGGCGCCGAACACCAGGCAAGGCACGGAGAGATGAAACGGGCTGATGCCATCGAAGGCGAGGGCGGCAATGATCGGGGCGGTCATGGGCGTTTCCGGTTCGGAAGCTGTATTGTCCCAATTCTTTCGAATGATGTCAATCGGGCCACTTTTGGCTGCTCATCGAATGGCTTATTTTCGGCCCATCGCATTCAAGCCGGAAGGAAAACACCATGTCTGCCCCCGCCAACACCACACCGCGCCGCGCGCTCATCGTCATCGACGTCCAGAACGACTATGACGGCGGCAATCTGGCCATCCAGCATCCGCCGTTCCGCGACAGCGTCGTCAATGTGGCACGTGCCATGGACGCTGCGACGGCCGCCGGCATCAAGGTCGTGGTCGTCAAGCAGATGGCGCCCGAGACCTCGCCGATCTTCGCCAAGGGCAGTCACGGCGGTGAATTGCATCCCGAAATCGCCAGGCGCGGCCGCGACCACTATGTAGAGAAGATGCTGCCCTCGGCCTTCACCGGCACCGACCTCGAGGCGTGGCTGCGCGCCAACGCCATCGATACGCTCACGGTGGTCGGCTACATGACGCATAATTGCGACCTGTCGACCATTATCCATGCCGTGCATACGGGCTTTGCCGTCGAGTTCCTGTCCGACGCGACCGGCTCGGTGCCCTATGCCAACAGCGCCGGCTATGCCTCGGCCGAGGAGATCCACCGCGTGGTCACGATCATCCTGCAGTCGCGCTTCGCCGCGGTGCTGAAGACCGCCGAATGGACGGAATGCCTGAAGACCGGCGCCTTGCCGGAGCGCGACACGATCTACGCCTCCAACCAGCGGGCGCTGGCGCGCAACGCGGCTTAGGCCGTTCTGCAAACAGAAAGGGCGCCGCATCGCTGCGGCGCCCTTTGGCATTTGGGATTTTGAAGGGTTCTAGAACAGGCCTTCGATCTGGCCCATCTCGTTGAGGAAGATCTTTTCCGAGGACGGCGCCTTGGGCAGGCCGGGCATGGTCATGACCTCGCCGCAGATGATGACGACGAAGCCGGCGCCCGCCGAAAGCCTGACCTCGCGCACAGGCACGGTGTGGCCGGTCGGCGCGCCGCGCAGGTTCGGGTCGGTCGAGAAGGAGTACTGGGTCTTGGCCATGCAGACCGGGAGGTTGCCGTAGCCGGCCTGCTCCCAGGCGTGCAACTGGTCGCGCACCGACTTGTCGGCAATCGCTTCCGAGCCGCGATAGATGCGCTGGACGATGGTGTTGATCTTCTCGAACAGCGGCATGGCGTCGGGATAGAGCGGCGCGAATTGCGAGGCGCCGGATTCGGCCAGCGCCACCACCTTGTTGGCGAGCTCCTCGATGCCGGCCGAGCCGTGGGCCCAATGCTTGCACAAGACCGCCTCTTCGCCCATCGAGGCGACATAGTCCTTCATCGCCTGGATTTCGGCGTCGGTGTCGGAATAGAAGTGGTTGATGGCGACCACCGCCGGTACGCCGAACTGCCTGATGTTTTCGATGTGGCGGCCGAGATTGGCGCAGCCCTTCTTCACCGCCTCGACGTTTTCCTTGCCGAGGTCTTCCTTCTTGACGCCGCCATTCATCTTCATGGCGCGCACGGTGGCGACGATGACGGCGGCCGCCGGCTTCAGGCCCGCCTTGCGGCACTTGATGTCGAAGAATTTCTCGGCACCGAGGTCGGCGCCGAAACCGGCTTCGGTGACGACATAGTCGGCGAGCTTCAGCGCCGTGGTGGTGGCAACGACCGAGTTGCAGCCATGCGCGATGTTGGCGAACGGGCCGCCATGGACGAAGGCCGGGTTGTTCTCCAGCGTCTGCACCAGGTTGGGCTGCATGGCGTCCTTCAGCAGCACGGCCATGGCGCCGTCGGCCTTGAGGTCGCGGGCATAAACCGGCGACTTGTCGCGGCGGTAGGCGACGATGATGTCGCCGAGGCGCTTTTCCAGATCCTTCAGGTCGGTGGCAAGGCACAGGATGGCCATGACTTCCGAGGCGACGGTGATGTCGAAGCCGGCCTCGCGCGGGAAGCCGTTGGCGACGCCGCCGAGCGAGCAGATGATTTCGCGCAGCGCCCGGTCGTTCATGTCCATGACGCGGCGCCACACCACGCGGCGTGTGTCGATGCCGAGCTCATTGCCCCAGTAGATGTGGTTGTCGATCAGCGCCGAAAGCAGATTGTGGGCGGTGGTGATGGCGTGGAAGTCGCCGGTGAAGTGGAGGTTCATGTCCTCCATCGGCACGACCTGCGCGTAACCGCCGCCGGCGGCACCGCCCTTGACGCCGAAATTCGGGCCGAGCGAGGCTTCGCGGATGCAGACGATCGCCTTCTTGCCGATGCGGTTGAGGCCATCGCCGAGGCCGACCGTGGTGGTGGTCTTGCCTTCGCCGGCAGGCGTCGGGTTGATGGCGGTGACCAGGATCAGCTTGCCGTCCTTGTTGCCCTTCACCGATTTGATGAACTCGGCCGAGATCTTGGCCTTGTCGTGGCCATAGGGCAGCAGATGTTCGGTCGGGATGCCGATCTTCTGGCCGATCTCCTGGATCTGCTTTTTCTTGGCGGCGCGCGCGATCTCGATGTCGGACTTCACTTCGGCCATGACGGCTTTCCTCTGGATTGAACGGTGGAGGGGACGGGGTTGATCTCTATCGCAAGCAGGTTGGAACCGGGCGCGCGGGCATGTTCTAACCCTGTCGCTGCCGTGGCGTCAACTTCCATGCAACTATGTTTCCTATAGAGAAAATTTCTGTGCGGCCGGCCGACCTGTCCTCGGTTCTTTCTGGCTCCGCTTGCCGCGCCGTATAGAAGCCAGAGCGGCGGCGTTTCCGCCGTCTCAAAACAGCCGCACAATGCACGGAATGCGACAGAGGCGACGGCGCAAATTTGCCATCGCTGGAACCGCCACAACCGAACGCTACTGCGTCAGGACGTTGCTGATTTCGACCATGTTGGAGCGCACGCGCAGGATGTAGAAGCCCATCGTCGTCAGATGCGTCGGCAGCAGCCAGCCATCCTCGCGGCCATTGGCGATGATGAACGGCTGTATGCGCAGGGCCGAGACAAATTGCGCGTCCATCGTGTCCCACAGGCTCTGCAGGTGCTTTTCCTTGATGACGTCCTCGAAGTCGGCCTGCGCGCCCTTCATCAGGCCATAATAGGCATAGAGCTGGCCATAGGCGAACCAGTAGCGGTCGTCGGCGCGCGTATCGAACCAGCCATTGTTGTGGTTCTCGGCACGCTCCTTGAGGATGGCGGAGGTCGAGCCAATGTCCGATGCGATGCGGTCGATATATTGCTTCAGATTGTCGGCGCGGGCATCGAAAGTGGCCTGGCAGGTGGCGAGGCGGGCATTGAACGAGCGCAGCTTGCGCACGGCGTCGCGATAGTAGCTCGGGGTCGGCGTCTTCGGGCCGAACGGGCTTACGCCGAAATACCAGGTGTATTCGTCGAACTGCAGATTGCCGCGCGCATCCTGCAGATCGGCATCGATCTGCGAGGTCGTGCGGACGCGGCCGAGATTGTCGGCGAGTTCGGTCGCCGTGCGCCGCACCGCCTGGTTGATGCCGCGCTGGAACGACGCCTTGTTGTCCATCCACGGCGTGTTGTCCCAGTCGATGCCGAACAGGCCGAGCTTGTAGAGGATCATCGACGAGATCCAGGCATTCTGGTTGACGTTGAAGTCGGTCAGGTCGGCCGCGATCTGGGCAATGCCGGAGTTGCCGCAGGTCTTGGCCGTGTCGGTGCCGGTGCCGGCGGCCACCTGCTCGCCGGCGGAAACATTGCGCTTCTCGAACGTGTAGGTGTCCGGATAGTTCGGGTTGAAATTGTTCCACCACTGGGTGGCATAGAAGAAGTTGGCGTAGAGGCCGATTAGCACCAACAGGGCCAGGCCGAGCACGGCCTTGAGGATCCAGCCACGCTGCGTGTACCAGCGGCCGGCCCATAGGAACGGCCACAGGATGGCGCCAATCAGAAGGCCAATGCCGCGGCCGATCCACTGGAAAATCCGGGTGAAGAAATTGACGATCGGATCGAGCATGGCTGTGTCACCCCCTCAAAGCATGATGCCAAAAAGTTGCAGACTTTTTGGATAACATCATGCGCCAAAACAACAAGTTAGAACGAAATGACAGCTCATTTCGTTCTAGTCAGTCAGGCCGTAGAGGCGTGTGCGAAACGCCACCTTGTCCTTCAAATATGTGGTTTTCAGAACGTCCACAACATGCGATCTCCAGGCGTCGCTGAAGCCGTCATAGTCCTTGTAGAAGCCCTGCTTGTTGAAGATGTAGCGCGAGACAAAGTCGCTCGGCACGAAATCCGAGATCAGCCGGTTGGTCAGCCAGGCGTCGGGATGGTCTGGCTTGGCGCGGACCACAAGGAAGCGCTGCTGCGGGAACACATCCTCGATCTTGAGATGGCCAAGCTGGGCGATTTCGCGCTTGGCGGCGTTGAGGAAAGGGAAATTGCCGTCCTTGGTGATCAGGTCGGCATGGCTCTGGATCCAAGTCTGTAGCCAGACCTTGTCGACATCGGTCAGGTTGCGGTTTGGCTCGGCGTCGCGGATCAGCGCGCGCACCACCATCTCGGCGCGGTGCTCGAGATAGCCGGACGCTTCGATCCAGGAGGCGCGCGGCAGTTCGATGCGGCCGGTGCTGGCCAGGAACTTGAAGACCTTGTCGGCGTCGTTGATCGAGAGATAGCTCACCTGCCACGGCCGCGAGCGGCGAAAGCCCGGGGCCGCCGGATCGCTGATCACCGTCGTCATGTCGGGATCGACGAACACGTAGAGCCCGCCGAAATGGCTGGTCCAGTAGGCATTGTGGCGGAAGATCACCTGGTCGGGCACCAGCGCGTTCTCGCGGATGTCGCCGCAGATTTTCGCCAGCTCCACCATGCGGGTCAGCATGGCGTTGTCGCGCCAGGCGTCGGGCTCCTGCCTCAGCCGGTCGACAAGCTTGCCGAGTTCAGCGGCCTTGCCCAGCACGTCCTCGGCCGACAGCACCTTGAACTCAACCTGGTTGATCGACAGCAGGTCTTCGATGTCGTTCACCTTGGGAACGGAATCCTCGATCTCGCCGTAGATGACGTCCTTGATGGTCAGCGCGTCGATGGCGCGCTGGTTCTTGGACATGAACTCGAACATCAGCTGCGAGGTGTTGGAGAAGGCCGTGTGCACCACCGGCAGGTCGATCTGCGACGGCGTCAGGATGATGAAACGGCGATTGACCTCGTTGGGGTCGAGATAGTCGGGGTCGCCGCATTCGTCGGCGATCTCGGGCGAGAAGCCGGTGCGGTCGATCTGGAAGCTCTTCAGCTTGGTGGGAGGCAGGCCGAAGGCGGCCAGCGCCTTGTTGTAACGCTGGATGAGATGCGGCTCGTCGACGGTGAGCAGACGGCCATAGATGAGTTCGTTGTCGCGCAAGAGGTCGGTTTTTTTGGCGGGGTGGCTCATCTTGCCTTCTCCCCGTTCGCGGGGAGAACGAAAGGCCGGTGTGGCTCACGCATTCCAATTGCCCTTCTTCTTCATCTCCTCCATCTCGCGCGCCGCCCGCTCGCGCAGCCGCGCGTCGCGCAGCAGCTTTTCCACGGCGGCGTCGTCGGACTTGTCGGAATAGCGGAACTCGGAATCGGCGTAGCGGTTGATCTCCTGCATGACCATGTCCATCGAGAACGGACCGCGCAGTTCCTCGATCATGGCTTTCTTCTCGTCATAGCTCTTGTGCATGAAGGCTTCCGGCTTCTCGAACCAGTCGTCGGGCAGCTCAATGTCCATGGCGCGCATCTTGATGGCGTCGGTGACGTTCTTGATGGCGCGGCCGGTGAAGCGCGGCTCGGCGTCCTTGATTAGGTGCAGGTAGGTGCCGATGTCGGCCATGGTCTTGGGCGCGCCATTCTCCTTCATGTAGCGCTCGTAGACCTTCATCAGGCCGTCCTCCTGCGGCTTCTCATGCTCCTCATAGGCTTCCTCGACAGCGCGCTGGATTTCCTGCGCGGCGTAGAGTTCATGCTTGCCCAGAGGGATCTCGTGGTTCTTGCCGGCGAGCAGCACGAAGATGTCGATATAGTCGTCGCGGGTCTGCGGGCCGTCGACCAGCCAGCGGGCGCCGGCGCGCTGGCGCAGCGCGTCGTCGACATTTTCGGGATAGTTGGAGAACATGCCGAACGAGCAGTTGCCGCGCACCACGGTTGAAGCGCCGGCGAAGGCGTCCATCAGGACGCCGGTGATCTCCTGCTGGCCGGCAGAGGCGCGGTCGTCGGAGCGGCGCGCCGCCACCTGGTCGATATCGTCGATGGTGCCGAAGCCGATCACGCGCGGGTTGAGCACATTGTTGATGAACTGGCGGCAGTTCTGACCCGATTTGCCCTGATAGGACGAGATCTGGTCGACGCCGAAATTCTCGTAGGCAAAGGGATAGCCGGCGACCTGGCAGTAGCCATTGACCAGGCCGGCGATCATCTGGATCAAAGTCGTCTTGCCGGTGCCGGGCGCACCGTCGCCGATGAAGGTGAACAGGAAGCCGCCGAGTTCGACGAACGGGTTCAGCTCGCGCTCGAAATCATAGGCCATCAGCATCTTGGCGAGCTTGACCGACTGGTACTTGGCGATGTGGTTGCCGACGACTTCTTCCGGCTTCTTGAAGGTCATCACCAGCGGCTTCGACCGCTTGCCGGGCGCGACGTCGAAGCCGTCGAGGGTGAAGTCGTCGGCATCGATGCGGACATGGGCGTTCTCGAACGGGCCGATGCCGTCGAAGCGGCCTTTTCTGGCCAGCAGTCCGTCAATGGCGACGCGGGCGAAGGCGCGTGCCCTGGTCGCCAGGTCGGCATCGTCCTTCGAGCCCGCGATCGCCTTGTCGAGGCCCGCGAGGATCGACTTCACCGCATCCTGCGGCGTGTCGAAAAGGAAGTCGGGTTCGGGGATGTCGTTGGGCGCCTCGCCGTCGCTGTCGATCAGCTGGAACAGGTAGGATGCCAGGCTGAAGGCCGAGATGTAGGCCGACGCTGAGAGCAGCTTCTTGAAGGTCGACGCCTCGTCGCCCTCGAGCGGGGCGCGGGCGTTCTTCGCCTGCAGGCTTTCGAGGTCGGAGCCTTCGGCGAAGACATCCGATATGGCGAGCGCAATCGCCGTACCGCGCCGGGCACGAAACAGAAGCGTGTGCTGCGGGATGGTCAGCAGCTGGTCGTCGGGATGGACGGCGCCGACGGTCCTCGACAGCTCTACCTCGCGCGTGCGGCGCACCGAGCCGACCGAGACGGTGGAGACGAAGCGGCGGTTGGTGCCGGCCAGCGCCGTGCCGGATTCGCGCGACGGGTCCTCCAGCACGACGATGCGGGTGATGAAGCTCTGCGCGGTGGCGCGGTGCTTCTCGATCGCCGCTTCCGGGATGGTGGTCAGGCCGGTGTCCATGAAGGATGCTCCGTGGTGTTACGGTCAGACGTCTGAAATGACCTGTCCGTTCGACAGGATGTGGACCTTGTAGCCGCCAAAGATCTTCTGTGCTTCGCCGGCGGCGTAGAGCGCCTGGTAGGCCTCGTGCGGGATCAGTGCGTGGTTTTCGTAGCTCGACACGCCCTGGCGCGCGGCTTCCAGGTCGTCGGTGTTGATGAAGAATTCCTGCGTCGTCTTCTCGCTGGAAAACAGCCCCTTCCGGCCGGGCTTCTCGCCCTTGGAATAGACCTCCTGGATGGTCCAGGTCAGCAGCCAGGCGTTTTCCGGCTTGCGCACCTTGGCCAGCACTTCGGTCACCGTCGAATTGTTGTCGGTAATGCCCGCGGAATAGAACGGGCCAAGCACGACGCGGCGCAACTGCTTGGGGTGCAGCGGCTCGAAATCCTTGTCTAGGTTTACGGCAATCGTCGCCGGCGAAAGCGTGTAGGCGGAGTTCTTCTCGGTGAAATCGTCGAAACGGTGGGCGAGCTCGGGATTGAGCAGGCCGTCGACCGGTAGCGGGATGTCGACCTTGTCGTTGAGCTTGCCGTTCCGGTCGACGAGCTGGCGGACCATGTTCTCGGAGGAATCCTCCACCGTCACCATGTAGACCAGCGGCAAGTTGGCGCTGCCGTCGAAGGTCGCCCAATGGACGAGATAGTAGGGCAACGCCGTCTTCGGATTGACCGACACCTTGGCCGTCTGCGCCAGCGTGAACGGCCCGAAAGTCTGCTCGCTCTTGACGTCCTCGAGATAGAGACGCTCGGCCATCGACTTCTGCAGCGCCTCGGGGAACTCCTTGTGGCGCAGGATGAAGTCGGCCATCTCCTCGCGCAGCTCTCCGGCCAGCGGGATGTTGGCGAGCCGGCTGTCGGCCTGGCGGCGGTCGTTTTCCAGTTCGAGCAGGTTCTGGAACACCGGAAAACCGCTTTCGGCGCGCGAAATGCGGAACGTGTCCATGAAGCCCAGCCGGTTGCGCCAGCAGCCAAAGGACTTGTCGAGCCGGGCGATGTATTCGGCAACGATCTTGGCGACGATGCCGTGCCGGTAAAGCGGCGAGCGGTCGTCGCGCATGAACACTTCAAGGCCGCTGAGCGCGGCCGTGATTGCCGAGAAATACCGCGCCGCCGCGTCGTTTTCGGGGGTCATTCTGTCAGCCCTGGGATTGTCGCACCGGTGCGCGCGGCAATTATGACTGCACGTAGTTGGCCGAATTGTGCTTCTTCAGCACCTCGTCGAAGCGCCGGGCAAAGGCATCGTCGGCGAGCTTCTTGCGGCGCTGGATATCGGCGCTGGCGACCATGTTCTTCTCGTGCATTTCGAGCAGGTCGCCAATGTGCTTCTGCGAAGCGGCGCCGATGCCGGCCATGGTTTCTTCCGCCGTGTTGTCGACCTGGCTGCCCAGCGTGTTGATCTTGTGGGCGACGTCCTGCTGCGCGGCGGTCTTCAGCGAATCTTCCAGCGCCTTGTAGAGCACGATGCGCTGCTCGGTATCGATGGTCAGCTTGTTGATCAGCGTCGACTGCGCGGCGATCTGGTTGTTGAGCGAATCGACGAAGGTCTGGAACATCGAGGTGTAGCGCTCGAGCGTCTGGCTTTCGGCCAGCAGTTCCTGCTCCTTGGCCTGCTTCTCGTTGTATTCGGTGGCGAGCTTGGAGCGTTCGCCCTCAAGTTGGGTGCGGTCCTTCTGGCTGGTCGAGGCGGCGATCTTGTTTTCGATGTCGAGCAGCATCGGGTTGAGTTCCTCGATGCGTTTCTGCACGGCTTCGAGGTTCGACATGGTGGTCTTGCGGCGCTCGATCACCTGCGACAGGCTGGTCTCGGAGGTCTTGTAGCGCTGGTCGAGGACCTCCTTCTGCGCCTTCAGGATGCCGACGATGGTGTCGGACTTGGCCAGAAGTTCCTGCAGATTGCCGGCCAGCGACATGTTGCGGACGCGGTCGGTGCGCATACGCTGCTTGCGCTGGCTGGAGAAGACACCGACGAAGTTTTCCCAGCCGGTGTAGTTCTTCATGCTCTCGAACTCGGCGCCGAAGACGTTGGTGGCGTCCTCGAGGCCGATGATCAGGTCGGCAATGTTGCCTTCCATCACCTTCTGCTGCTTCAGCACGTCCTCGATGCGGGCGTTCTCGATGTCGAAATTGGCGTCGCCGATCTTCTTGTCAGCGGTGGCAAGCGTGTCGAGCACGGTGCCGGACTGCTCGATCTTGGTGCGCATGTCCTGGACGACCTGCTTGGTCTTGGCAATTTCGGCGTCGAAATTCTGCAATGTCGCCATAGGGGCCTCCCGCTTCGGCTTCCGGTCGCTGATTGCGAACAGCGGCGAATATATGTGGGGCATCCGGGGATTGAAAGACGTGAAGACAAGGGTCGTGTGAAAACAAAAGAATCCGCCAAGGCCTTGAAAGACAATGCAGGTGGGGTCATGGCGTGATTAGCCGGTCAGTCGGGACTAGTTCAGCTGTCATTGAACTTTCATGCCGGCAAGACAGTCGGCCCCGGCCGACGCGGAAATGCTGAATTCGGCAGGGGATTGAACCGGTTGCAGGCAAACATATCAGTGCGGCCGCACCGCACCGACGCGCACTCAGGGCTTCGGATCGGCCTTCAGATAGGCGATGACATTGGCGATGTCGTCATCATTCGTCAGACCACCAAAAGCCATTTTGTTGCCGGGAACTTTGAGCTTAGGGGCCTTGAGATACTCGGTGAGATTTGCCTCGTCCCAGACGAGACCGGCAGCGCCCGCACTCTTCATGGCTTCGGAATAATGGCCAAGGAAGCTTTCCGCGGTGCCCGCGGTGCGGCCGACGACACCCTTGAGATGCGGGCCAACCTTGTCGCGGTCGGTGGCCGCCTCATGGCAGGCCATGCAGCGGTTGAAGACGTGCTTGCCCTGCACCGGGTCGCCGCCGGCATGGGCGGCAATGGAGGTGGCAATGAGAAGAAGGCTGGCTGAGGAAACGGCTCGAAGCATGGCTGACCCCGGAGAGCTCTGGCTGACGGCCTTATAGGACCGAGGCCTTAACAAACGCTGCACCGCGGCGAGTGGGCCGGTCGCACCCAATCCCGTGCGGAGACGATGATCTCAGGCTTGCTGTGCGAGGTCGCGGCGCAGGAAATCATGCAGCCGATCGACCGCCGGCGTGCTCGACAGCGGGTTGCGCAGGATGCCGATCTCGAGATCCGGCAGCACGGGAAGCCCTTCATTGCCGCCGATGATGCGCAGCGATGGCGGTACGCTGCGCTGCGCCAGGCCGGCGACGGCGAGCCCGGCCTGCACGACCGCGATCAGGCCAAGCAGGGAGGCGCTGGAATAGGTGCAACGGTAAGACCGGTCAGCTTCGCCAAGCGCCTGCAGGACATTCATCCTGGCGGCACAGCCGGGCTCGAACAGGGCGACAGGCAAGGGATCGGTCTGCCAGGCGACATGGTTCGGCGAGGCGACCCAGACGAAACGCTCAAGCCGGATGACGTCGAGCGGCTGGTCCGGCAAGCGAGTGACGATCGCCAGGTCGAGCCGTCCTTCCGCCAGGGTTTTCACCAGCGCGGTCGACTGTTCGCAGATCAGTTCCACCGTCACCAGCGGGTGATCCTCGGCAAAACGCGATAGGACAGGTGGCAGAAGGAAGGCAGCGTAATCGTCCGGCACGCCAAGACGCACGCTGCCCGTCTCCTTCGGCCGCGTGACGCTCGCCCAGGCCTCATCCGACAGCTTCAGCAGCCGGCGCGCATAGATGAGAAAATCCTCGCCGATGGCGTTGGGGGTAACCGTTCTCGGTCCGCGCACCAGAAGCTGGTTGCCCACCATCTCCTCCAGCCGCTGCATCTGCATGCTGACCGCCGACTGGCTGCGGCCGACCCGGGGCGCCGCATTGGACAGGCTGCCGCTCTCGACGACGGCGACGAAGGTTTTCAGGAGGTTGAGGTCAAGCGGAGCAGCCATGGTGCTATCAGCATATCGAATAGCCTGATCCAAATCTATTCGCTTGTTTGAAAGCTATACTGGTGGCCAGATGGGTTTCGCCCGTCTGAGGGATTTTCGATGAAGGACATGCCAACTTCCCGTTTTCCGGCCGCGAGCCTGGCCTTGGCGATGACGATAGCCGGCACGGTTGGCGCCTTTGTCACGGAAGCGGGGCTTCATCCCGTGACAATCGTGTTCTGGCGCTGCGTGTTCGGCGCCATGTTCCTCGGCGCATGGTGCCTGCTGCGGGGCTATCTGCCGTACAGGACGCTGTCGCCGTCCCGCCTCGCGCTGGCTGCACTTGCCGGCGCCTGCATGGTGCTGAGCTGGACGGCCTTCTTCGCCGGCTTCGCCATGACGTCGATCGCCACGACGACGATCGTCTATCACGTGCAGCCGTTCTTCGTGGTCATCATCGGGGTGGTCTTCCTCAAGGAGCGTATCTCGCTCGACCAGATGCTGTGGATGCTTGGCGCGTTCCTTGGCGTCGTGCTGGCCAGCGGGCTGGTGGTTTCGCATGCGCAGGCCAGCACGGCATGGGCGCTGGGCATCGCGCTGACGCTGGTCGCCGCGCTGCTCTATGCGGTGGCGACGATCCTCGCCAAGGGCCTGGGCCGGCAGCGCGCGGAGGTCACCGTGCTTTGCCAGACGATCGTCGGGATCGTCATGCTCGCGCCCTTCGCCGATATCGGCCAGCATGTTCCCGTGCATGCATGGGGCTGGCTGGCCAGCATCGGCGTGCTGCACACCGGCATTGCCTATGTGCTGATGAACTCGGCCTTTCCGCGCCTGACGACGCCGGTGATCGGCATCATCACCTTCATCTATCCGGTCGTTGCCATCATCATCGACTGGGCGATCTACGGGCATCCGCTTGGGCCGGCGCAGGCCGCCGGCATGGCGCTGATCGCCGTGGCGACATTCGGTGTCCGGCTGGGCTGGCGGTTTCCGCTGAGGCGCGTCTCTGCGGCCTGACGCAGGGTCAGGATTTCATGAAGCCGATGAAATCGTCGGGCGCGGCGCGGCCCATTTCTTCTTCCCAGTGACGGCGGCAGAGCGAGACATAGACATCCTTGCCGATCGCCACCTGTTCCCCCCGGTGGGCCACCTTGCCGTCGGGGCCGAGGCGCACGACCATCGTGGCCTTGCGGCCGCAGCGGCAAATGGTGCGCACCTCGCGCAGATCATCGGCGATCGCCAGCAGCGCGCGCGAGCCGGAAAACAGCTTGCCCTGGAAATCGGTGCGCAGGCCGTAACACATGACCGGGATGTTCAGCCGGTCGGCGATGCGGGCCAATTGCCAGACCTGCTCTTCCTCGAGGAACTGCGCCTCGTCGACGAAGACGCAGTGCACGGTCGTATGGTCGTGATGTTCGGCGACGCGGGCGAACAGGTCGTCGCCGTCGCGGAACATCTCGGCCTCCGTCTCCAGCCCGATGCGCGACGAGATCAGGCCGCTGTCGCCCTTGCGGTAATGGCCTGCGACGAACAGCATCGTCGTCATGCCGCGTTCGCGATAATTATACGAGGCCTGCAAGAGCATCGTCGTCTTGCCGGCATTCATCGTCGCGTAGTTGAAGTAGAGCTTGGCCATGCCGCTCTTTTAAGCCGACTTGGCCCAAAGCGGGGAGGGGCCGCTGGCGCATTCCCCTGAAAAAGCCGGCTCGCCGCTGAAAAAGATAAGCGGCGTGACAAAAGCGTCAGCCGTGTCGCTGATTGGCCAGTCCGCGCCGTTGATCGTGATTGCCTTAACGCTTGAAACTACACCAGAATGGTGTTTGGCTGACGAAACAAGGCGGGCAGAGAAACCGTTTCCACGCTTCGCCAAAGAATCACAATGGGAGACTGTCTATGTCGCGTATGAATTCCTTTGTCGCCGGCCTCGGCCTGGCGGCTTTGTTGTCCACGAGCGCCGCCTTCGCCGGTGACGCCGAAAGCTGCAAGACCGTGCGTCTTTCCGATGTCGGCTGGACCGACATTCAGGCGACCACCGGTCTCGCTTCGGTGCTGCTCACCGCGCTCGGCTACGAGCCGAAGGTGATCCAGCTGTCGGTGCCGGTGACCATGGCTTCCCTGAAGAACAAGGACCTTGACGTCTTCCTCGGCAACTGGATGCCGTCGATGACCAACGACATCAAGGATTACACCGCCGATGGCTCGGTCGAGACCATCAGCACGAACCTGACCGGCGCCGGCTACGGCATCGTCGTGCCGACCTATGTCGCGGACGCCGGCGTCAAGTCGCTGACCGACCTTGGCAAGTTCAAGGACAAGTTCAACGGCAAGATCTACGGTATCGAAGCCGGCAATGACGGCAACCGCATCATCCTCGACATGATCAAGAACCCGAAGGACAATCTCGAGGGCTTCGAGCTGGTCGAATCCTCGGAGGCCGGCATGCTGACGCAGGCCGAGCAGTCGATGAAGAACAATGAGTGGATCGCCTTCCTCGGCTGGACGCCGCATCCGGTGATGGGCGCCATGAAGATCACCTATCTCGACGGCATGGGCGATAGCGGTTTCGGCGCGGCCACCGTGTTCACCAATGTGCGCAAGGGCTACACCACCGAGTGCCCGAATGCGGGCAAGTTCATCGCCAACCTGAAGTTCAATCTGGACATGGAAGGCCAGATGATGGACGCGATCCTCAAGGGCGGTGACGCCCAGACGGTCGCCACCGACTGGCTGAAGAAGAACCCGGACGCGGTCAAGCCATGGATCGCCGGCGTGACCACCTTCGACGGCGGTGACGCCGCGGCGGCGGTCAAGACAGCGCTCGGAAGCTGAGCCGACTTCGCATCCGGCATGACCGGATGAAGATGGGCAGCCGTTTGACAAAGGGCTGCCCTTTTTCACATCCTGTGACAAGATGACGTTGCGACAGCGCGGGGCCGAAGGCAGAGCCCTGTGGAAGAGGGGTGAGATGGATCCGATTTCCAAATTCATGGTTGATCACAAGATCCCGATCGGCGCCTGGGGAAAGTCCTTTTTCGGGTTCCTGACCGATAATTTCGACACCATCTTCAGAGCCTTCTCCAACGGTCTGAATTTCATTCTCGACGGGCTGGTCGACCTCCTGCTGATGGTGCCGCCGGTGCTGCTGGCGCTGGTTATCGCTGTCATCGCCTGGTTGCTGCAGCGCTCGCGGCCACTCGCCATCGGCGTCTTCCTCGGCCTGATCTTCATCATCAACCAGAACCTGTGGAAGCAGACCGTGCAGACGCTGGTGCTGGTCGTCGCGGCCGCAGCCATGGCCATGGCCATCGGCGTGCCGCTCGGCATCTGGGCGGCGCACAAGCCGAAGGTCTACCGCGTCATGCTGCCGGTGCTCGATCTGATGCAGACGCTGCCGACCTTCGTCTACCTGATCCCGGTCTTGACCCTGTTCGGCCTTGGTAACGCGCCCGGCCTCATCGTCACCATCATCTTCGTCATCCCGACCGCGGTCAGGCTCACGCATCTGGGCGTCGTCTCGGTGCCGAAGTCGATCATCGAGGCCGGCGAGGCGTTCGGCGCCACCAAGAGCCAGCTGTTGTGGAAGGTGGAACTGCCATCGGCGTTGCCCACCATCATGGCGGGTCTGACGCAGTCGATCATGCTGTCGCTGTCGATGGTGGTGTTCGCGGCCCTCATCGGCGCCGGTGGGCTGGGCACGGAGATCAACCGCGCGCTCGGCTCGCGCCGCATCGATCTCGGGCTTGAGGCGGGCCTCGCCATCGTCGTGCTGGCCATCGTGCTCGACCGAATGACCCGCATTGGCGTTGGAGGCAAGAAATGACCGTCGCCGTCGATTTCAAGAACGTCGATATCGTCTTCGGCGCCGACCAGGCCGGTTCGCTTGCGATGATCGACAAGGGCGCTACACGCGCCGAAATCCTGGAGAAAACCGGCAATGTGCTGGGCTGCGCCGACGCCAGCCTTACCGTGCATGAAGGCGAGATCTCGGTGCTGATGGGCCTGTCGGGTTCCGGCAAGTCGACCCTGCTTCGGGCCGTCAACAGGCTCAATGTGGTGTCGCGCGGCCAGGTGCTGGTCAAGGACGGCGACAAGATTGTCGACGTCGTCACCTGCGACGAGCCGACCTTGCGGCGCTTGCGCCAGAAGCAGGTGGCGATGGTGTTCCAGCAGTTCGGCCTGCTGCCGTGGCGCACGGTGGAGGAAAATGTCGGGCTCGGCCTCGAACTTGCCGGCGTGCCGGACGCCGAGCGCAAGGAGCGCGTGCACAAGCAGCTCAAGCTGGTCAATCTCGACCAGTGGTCGAAGAAATACGCGCACGAGCTGTCGGGCGGCATGCAGCAGCGCGTCGGCCTGGCGCGGGCCTTCGCCACCGAGGCGCCGATCCTGTTGATGGACGAGCCGTTCTCGGCGCTCGACCCGCTGATCCGCACCAAGCTACAGGACGAATTGCTGCAGCTGCAGGCCGAGCTGAAGAAAACCATCATCTTCGTCAGCCACGACCTGGAAGAGGCGCTGAAGATCGGCAGCCACATCACCATCATGGAGGGCGGGCGCATCGTCCAGACCGGCGCGCCGGAAGACATCGTGCTGCGACCCGCCAACGACTATGTCCGCGACTTCATCGCCAATGTGAATCCGCTCTCGGTGCTGACCGCCTGGAATGTGATGCGCGACCGCCGCGACCTCGAGCACGGCGACAATGGCTGGGTGTGGCTCGACCGGCGCAAGACGACGCGCTTCAAGATCGACGATCACGGCCTGGTGGCGGCGGCCGAACGCGACGGCAAGCCGGCGGTCTGGGTGTCCTGCGCCGATGTCGAGGCCCAGTCGGAGGAAGCTGCGCAAGTGTTCTGGGCCAATCCCGGCACGTCGCTGAAAACCGTGATGCTGGCCATGCACCGCTCGCAGACGGCCCCCGTGGCGCTGTTCGACGACCAGTCGCGCTTCGTCGGCGCCATCGGCATCAGGGATGTGCTGAGCGCGGTGTTGAGAAGATAGAGCGGTTCAGGTCGCCTGCGGCAGGCGCAGCTCCGTTACAAGCCCACCGTCCGGATGATTGGACAGGCGGATCTCGCCGCCGGCGGCGCGCGCGATGTTGCGGGCGATGGTGAGTCCCAGGCCGAGGCCCCCGGTCTGGCGGTTGCGGGACTGTTCGAGGCGCACGAAGGAGCCGAAGACGGCATCGATCTGCGCCTGCGGTATGCCAGGCCCTTCGTCGCGGATGGTGAGCGTGATCGTGCCGTCCGAGCGGTGCAGGCTGAGATGCGCCTTCTTGCCGTAGGTGACGGCGTTCTGCACCAGATTGGTTACGCAGCGTTTGAGCGCCACCGGCCGCGCAATGCAGATCAGGCCGCGCGAACGGGTGTCGTCATTGTCGAACGAGACCTCCGGATAGGGGTCGGCGATCGATTCCACGAGCGACCAGAAGTCGATGCGCTCGGCCTTCTCCTCGTTCACCTCGAAAGTGGCGAAGTCGATCACGGAACTGGCGATGCTTTCGACATCGGCGAGATCATGGGCCAGCGCCTCGCGAACCGCCGATTTGCGCAACAGTTCGAGCCGCAGCCGCATGCGCGTCATCGGCGTGCGCAAATCATGCGCAAGCGCCGCGGCGAGATGTTCGCGGTCCTCGACATATTCGCGCAGCCTCTTCTGCATGGCGTTGATCGCCCTGGCGGCGGCCCGCACCTCGCGGCTGCCCGACTCGGCGATCGGCGGGCTTTTCAGGTCCTTGCCGATCCGGTTCACGGCGGTTTCCATCATCCGGTAGGGCGCGGTCAGCCGGCGCAGCGACCAGATCGACATGATCACCACCAGGCCGGCGATCAGCGAATAGAGCGGCAGGCTGTCGAAGCTCAGGATCGGGCCGACCGGCGTGATCGGCTCGGTGAAGTTCAGCCACTGGCCGTCGGCGAAGCGCAAGGAGGCCGTCAGCTTGTCGCTCTGGGCGAAATCGGCGGCGAGCACCAGAAGGTCGCGCTCGACCTGGCCGATATCGGGGCCGGATGCTGTGCCGCTGGCGTCGTCGGCCTCACGCGTTGCCGGATCGCGCCGCACGCGCGCATCGGTGATGCCGAACTTCGACAGCCGGCCGACGAGAATATCCTCGAGTTCGGCCAGTTCGTCATCACCGGCGATCGAGGAGGTGACGGCGGGCGTGTCCGAGACGGTAAGGGCGTAAGTCGAGTTGAACAGGCCCGCCGCGGTTGCCTTGCGCTCCTCGGGCGTGGCGCCGCTCATCAGCTGCACCAAGGAGAAGGCGCGGTCGTTGAGCCGGTAGAGGTCGACCACGTCGTTGGCGGCAGCGCGGTCGCGCGACACGATATAGAGGGTCGCGACCTGGCTGATCAGAAGGCCGGCAATGACGATCAGCAGCACCCAGACAGGCAAGGTCTGCGGCAGGAAACGTCTCATTCGGAGGTCGTCTCGGGCAGGAACTGGTAGCCGCCGCTGCGCACCGTCAGGATCAGTTTCGGCGTTTTCGGATCATCTTCCATCTTGCGCCGCAGCCGGCTGACCAGGATGTCGATGCTGCGGTCGAAGGAATAGTCGCTGTCGCCGCCGGAAAGCTCGATGAGCTGGTCGCGGGTCAGCACGCGCTGGGCACTCTTGACGAAGGTCTGCAGCAGGTTGAACTCGGCCATGGTCAGCTCGACCCTGACATCGTCGGGCGCCGTCAGCCGGCGCCGCGAACAATCCATCGTCCAGCCGGCGAAATGGTAGATCTGCTTTGTGGTGGCGCGTTTCGGTTCGGAAGTACCATTGCGCCGCAGCACGGCACGGATGCGCGCCAGGAGTTCGCGCGGATCGAAGGGTTTGGGCACATAATCGTCGGCGCCCATCTCCAGGCCGACGACGCGGTCGGTGGTCTCGGTGACGGCGGTCAGCATGATGATCGGGGTCGAGTACTGGGCGCGCAGGTCGCGGCACAGTTCCAGCCCGCTCTTGCCGGGCAACATCACGTCGAGCACGATGAGGTCCACCTGCGCGCGGCGCAGGACAGCCTCCATCTCGGTACCGTCGGCGGCAACCGAAGTGTGCAGGCCCCGCTTCTGGAAGAACTCCTGAAGCAGGTCGCGGATGCCCTTGTCGTCGTCGACGATCAGTATGTGTGCGTCGGATTTCACGAGGTGCCCTGTCTCGATTGCCGGCCAAGTCATTCCTGGCAGGTGAGCCACACGATAGAATTCGGGCCATATGTTGGCCAGTGCCTTGCTTTTCAAGGGAGAACGAATTCGGCCTTCTCCACATGGAAAGCGATGGCCGTGCTGAAGCTCTTTGTTTCCATGCGTGCGGTTCCCAAAGCCGGGACCGATTTGGACGATACGCATGGGGCGGGCGGGCCAGACACAATCCAGAAACAAAATTCTACAATTGGGAAAAACTCCTGAAAAGGTAGGGCGGCATAACGGAGCCGTGGCGGTCAGATTACCGGCTGCGACGCAAAATCTCCGGGTTCACGGAAAAACCGATGCCAAGCTTGTCGATCAGTTTGTTGGGTGCGTTGCTGGGCCTTGGCCTGGTCACTGCCGCTGTTGGACAATCGGACGCAAAGGCGCCGCTCACCCGGAGCGAACGGTGCGCCAATCTCAGCCACCAATTTGATGAAGCCCTCGAAACCCATGCCACGGCAACGCAGGTCACCGCGGCAAAGGCACTTCAGAGAAAGGGCAACCGGTACTGCGCCGCCAAGAAACAGGCACAGGGCATCCGGATGCTCGCCAACGCTTTGAAGCTGCTTGGAGTGACACCGAACGACCCGGTCCAGTGACACTCAACTTGACCCGCATAAAAAGGAAATGAAGCCATGAAGAAGTCCATCCTCTCCGCCACCGGTCTCGCCGTCGCTCTGGCTTTCGCGATGCCCGCTCTTGGCAACGCCGCTGCCACCACGACCGCTGCTCCGGCTGCTGCTGCCACCACGACCACCCCGGCCCCGGCTGCTGACGCCACCGTCAAGCCCCCGGTGAAGAAGGTCGTCAAGAAGGTCAAGCACAAGAAGGCTCCGGCCAAGAAGGTTGTGAAGAAGGCGACGGACAAGGCTGCTCCGAAGAAGCCCTGATCGGCTCCGAAGCCAGTTTCTATCAAGGCCGTTCCAGCCGTAGCCGGCTGGGGCGGCCTTCTGCCAGGCACCTGATCGAGCGGCTGAATACCGGTGGCTTGCAGCCGGCCACCTCGATCTGACTTAACCCGTTTTCAACGCCGGCCATGTAGGACAATCCGCATGAAGAAGCGGCTTTCGTCCATTTTGCGTTCGATGGTGATTGGCGGCCTGGTTGCCACCGGTGTCGCCAGGGTGCTGATTCTGCTCACCGCCAGCCCCGTGCCCGATCCTGCCAGTGGCCGCACCGAGCCCTCGCTGTTCGCGCCGATAATTTCCAGCAACTGGGACTACATCACACCTGTCCAGGCGTGGCTGCTGATCGTGTTGCTTGCCGTGACGCTGGTCTGCGTCGTCGGATGGCCGATCGCGGCCTGGATGGAACGCCGGGCGGATGCCGGTGCCAACCGCCGTATCTTCGGCCGCCAGGGCCGTTGAACCGCGCCCGACAATTTCCCACATGATTGTGAATACCGGGCCGGCCCGCCGGCCGCCCGCATGCCAATCAAAATGGACGATCGCTGCCGCCCGTGGCAAAATACCGGGTAAAGCCCGATCGCGAAACTGTCGGTTCCGATGCCAGAAATCACCACAAAACCGCGAACCAAGGTCAAGCCGCAGACCGAGCGGCCGAAGCTCTACAAGGTCATCCTCATCAATGACGATTTCACGCCGCGGGAATTCGTCGTCACGGTGCTCAAGGGCGAGTTCAAGCTCAGCGAGGACCAAGCGCACCGCATCATGATCACCGCGCATCGGCGTGGCGTCTGCGTGGTCGCGGTCTTCACCAAGGATGTCGCCGAGACCAAGGCGACGCGTGCCACCGACGCCGGCAAGGCCAAGGGCTACCCGCTGCTGTTCACGACCGAGCCGGAGGAGTAGAGGTGGGGCGCCTCTTCCTTCTCCCCCTGTGGGAGAAGGTGGCCTCGCGAATCGAGGTCGGATGAGGGGTGTTCCAGCGAACACCAACGCCTCACTCCGCTGTAACAGCACTCAACCGTCTCGGCGCTGCGGGCCGATCCACCTTCTCCCACAAGGGGAGAAGGAAGAGGCGCTGCGCTACCGCCCCTCGCGGTACCACATCGAGCCCATGGCCAGGAGCAGCAGGCCGAGGCCGAGGAAGCCGCCGAACAGCGGCACGCGCGAGACGGCCTTCAAGACGCTATCGTCGGTGGTGCGCAGGCCGATCCAGTCGCTGCCGGAGGCATCGCCGGCCGAGCGCACCGGCACGATGGACGGCAGGGTCACGTCGCTGCCCAGCGCCGTCGATGACGCCAGCCGGCGCACGCTGCCGCCGGTGGCTTCCGCCGGTGCCTTCAGCCGGTTTTCGGTGGAGACGACGTCGGCGAATTCCGGCGCGTTGACCGGTCCGACATGGGCGAGCGCGGTGAGATCGCCATTAGCGACCTGGAAGAGGCCGATCTCATTGGTCTGGACGCTGCCGAGGAAAACGCCGGGCTCGGATTTATCGAGCTTGACGGTCACTGTCTTGCCTGAGGGCGTGATGATCTGCGCGGAGCCTGGATCGTCGGCCATGGTCTGGCGGCGGATCTCCAGCACCATGCCGCGTCCCTCGGCGGTCAGCCGCTCTTCCTCGAGTTCGGGCTCCTTCATCAGCCAGTGGGCGATGCGCCTGTAGAGCTGGACATGCGGACCACCGCCCTCGAAGCCGCGCGCCCACAGCCAGCCCTGGTCGGACAGAAGCATGCCGACGCGGCCTTCGCCCTTGCGGTCGAGCAGCAGCAGGGGCCGGTTGTCGGCGCCCTTCATCACCACCTCGCCTTGCGGATTCTGCACGCCGATGGTGCGGAACCAGCGGCTCCAGTGCGGCGGCTCGGTGGCCGAACCATCGAGACCGCGCGTCACCGGGTGACGCTGGCCGAGGTCGGTCAGGCGCGGATAGAAGGCCTTTTCCACCACTTCGCCGGTGGGCATGGCCGGCAGCGCTGACATCAGCGGCGTGCGCGCGATCGAAGCCTCGCCGGCATATTCGGGGCCGGCGGCGATCAGCAGCGCGCCGCCCTTCTCGACATATTCGGAGATGTAGTCGTAGTAGAGGATCGGCAGCACGTCGCGGTGCTGGTAGCGGTCGAAGATAATGAGGTCGAAATCCTTGATCTTCTCGACGAACAGTTCGCGCGTCGGGAAGGCGATCAGCGATAATTCGTTGATCGGCGTGCCGTCCTGCTTTTCCGGCGGTCGCAGAATGGTGAAGTGGACGAGATCGACCGAGGCGTCGGATTTCAACAGATTGCGCCAGGTGCGCTCGCCCGCATGCGGTTCGCCCGAAACGAGCAGCACGCGCAAATTCTCGCGGATGCCGTCGACCAGCGCGATGGCGCGGTTGTTGGTGTCGGTCAGTTCTCCGGGTTCGCGGTCGATGGCGAGTTCGATGATGTTGCGACCGGCGCCGGGGATGGTCACCTGCAGCGGCATGGCCTGGCCGACGGTGGCATGCTCGACCGAGACCTGCTCGCCATTGACCGAGACGCGCACATCGACCGGGGCGCCTTCGTTTTCAGTCGAGATGACGCGGTAGGTCATGTCGAGCGGCTTGCCGACGATGCCGAAACGCGGCGCGTTCTCGAAGCGGATGCGGCGGTCCTTTTCGTGGTCGTTGCCGGTGATCAAGGCGTGCAGCGGCGCGTTGAAGTCGGGCGCACCCGGGGGCGCGTCATGCACCTCACCATCGGTGATCATGATGGCGCCGCCGATGCGCGACGGCGGCACGTCGCGGAAGGCGCCTTCCAGCGCGCCGAACAGCCGTGTTTCGGTACGCTCCTCGGCGGCATCGGACTTGCCGGCCTCGACGACGCGGACGTCGAACTGCTTGAAGCGGCCTAGACGCTGCTGCAGTCCGGCGAGCGCTTCATCGGTCTGCTTGGTACGGTCGCCGATGTCCTGGCTCTGGCTGCGGTCGACGATCAGCGCGACGACGCTCTTCAGCGGCTCGCGCTCCTCATTGAGGAACACCGGGTTGAACAGGGCGGCGGCCAGCGCCAGCAGGGCGACGAAGCGCAGGACACCGCCGCGCTGGCGGAACCACAAGCCGACAAGCGCCAGCAGCGCCAGCGGCACCAGCACGAGGGCCAGCAATGGACATGAGATCAGCGGTTCGAAGGAGATCGACCAGTTCATTGGTCACTGCCCCAGCCGTTCGAGCAGAATGGGGACATGCACCTGGTCGGATTTGTAGTTGCCGGTCAGCATATACATCATGATGTTGACGCCGGCGCGCAGCGCGTAGACGCGCTGCATCGGGTCGGCTGGCACGGTCGGCAGCAGCGGGTCGCCATTCTCGTCGACCGCCCAGGCGCCGGCGAAATCATTGGCGGTGATCATGATCGGCGAGACGCCGTCGCCGGTGCGCACCGGCCGGTTGTCGGCGTTGCTGGCGTCGAGCGAGGCCTCGACCCAGAGCGGGCTGCCGGCGAAGCGGCCGGGGAACTCCGGCAGGATGAAGAAGGACTTGGTCAGCACGTGGTCCGACGGCACGGGCTCCAGCGGCGGCACGTTGAGGTTGGCGAGGATGTCGCGCAGCCGCTCTGTCGCCGGGCTGGTCGAATCGGCGCCGATGCCGTTGGCGAACTGGTCGCGCGTGTCGAACAGCACCGTGCCGCCCTGTTGCATATAGGCGTCGATGCGGGCGATCGCAGCCTGGCTCGGCATCGGGGCGGCCGGATCGATCGGCCAGTAGATCAGCGGATAGAAGGACAGTTCGTCCTTCGCAATGTCGACACCGGCAGGCGCGCCGGGTTCCAGCGCGGTCTTTTCGATCAGGAAGCGGGTCAGGCCCTCGAGCCCGGCGCGGCTGATCGAATCGTCGCCCGGCACGCCGGTCAGCACATAGGCGATGCGGGTCTTCGAAATCGCCGTGATGGCCGCCTCGTCGCCCGGCTTGGCATCGTCGGCGCGGGCGAAATCGGCATGGCCGAACAGCGCGCCAAGCGCGATCACGACCGCCGCGGTGGTGGCCACAGCGCCGGCACGGCGCCGCCGGCGCGAGAACAGCCCGCCCATCCAGAACACGGCCAGCGTGTCGAGCAGCATCAGCACCAGGGCTGATGAGACCAGCGGACCTTTCAGATTGCGGGATTCATCGAAGGCGTACTGGATTGATGTGACCGGAACAGTGAGTTGCGGGCGTGCCAGCGGCACGAACGTGCTTGCGGCGTCGAGCAGGTTGTGGGCGAAGACGCCGGTATCCGAGCCGTAAAGGCCGGGCGGGTTCTCGAAGGTCACCCGCGCGCCGGCGCTCGGCACCAGCGGCCGTGCATCCGGCGTCGGCGGCACCAGCGAGCCGTCGGCCGCGATCATGCGGTAGGGTGCCAGCGATGTGGCGGCGGCTTCGGCATTGGCGATCGCCGCGCCCTGGTTGCGCGACAGCTGCACGATGCGGCGCAGCATCTCGACGAAGCTGCCCGAGATCGGCAGGTTCGACCATGTCGCCTCGGGCGTGACGTGGAACAGCACCAGCGTGCCCTTGCCCTTCTTCAGCCCGGTGACCAGCGGCGTGCCGTCGGCAAGAGCGGCCCAGGTGCGCTCGACGATATCGGGCGTCGGTTCGGCCAGCACCTGCCTGCTCACGGTGACTTCAGTGGGCGGCGCCAGATCGGCGAAGGGACCGGCCTTGGGGAATTCGGTGACCGGCTGCGGCGAGGTCCAGGACAGCGCGCCACCGAGCGAACGCTCGCCGGTGCGCAGGCGAACCGGCAGCAGATCGTCGTCATTGCCGGCGGCGGCCAGCCGCGACCCAGCGAAACGCACCAGCGTACCGCCATTGTCGACCCAGTCGACCAACCGCTGCCGGACCTGCGCCGGAATGGTGCCGATGTCGGCCATGATGATCATCGCCGGCTTCTGGTCGAGGATCTGCGGGATGGCGTCGGCGAGATCGGCGCTGGAGGGTTCGACCAGATCGGCGAAGGGCTGCAGCGCGCGCCTGATATAGTAGAGCGGTGACAGAAGCGGCTGCGCCTGGTCGGCCTCGGCCTGCGATAAGAGCCCGACGCGGCGGCGCTTGGAACTTTCGTCGAGCACGCGCACCGCACCCGCCTGGCGTTCGCCGTCGAGGGCGATCGAAGCGAAGTCGTTGCGCAACTCGAACGGCACCGCCATGGTGCCGGTGGCGGTGGCTTCGCCGGGCGCGAAGGTCAGCGTCGCATCGGCGATGCGGCGGCCCTTGTCGTCGAAGGCGCCGGCGGTGACCTGCGCCGGTGCCGGGTCACCCGGCGCACGGACGGCGGTGAGCGCGAAACCGTCGACCTGGTTGTCCGCGGCGGTGAGGCCGGTCAGCGAAAGCCGGTCGGCCGTTGCCCAAACCACGCGTGCCGCATTCTTCGACAACAGCGTGTTGAAGGCGGCCTCGTCGCCCTTGGCCGCGAGGCCGTCGGCCAGCACGGCGACACTGGCGCCGGGCAAGGTCTGCAGCACGCCGGCGACGCGGGCATAGACGGCGGGCCGGTCGGTCGGGATCGGCCGCGGCTTGGCGGCGCGCAGCCGGTCGAGTGCGGCGGCGGCATCGAAGGGGCCGATCTCCGCATTGGCCTTTTCGGCGGTGAAGGCGATGATGACCGGCACGCCGTTCGAGCCGGCATCCTTGATGAGCCGCTCGGCGGTGGCGACGCGTTTGTTCCAGTCGGCGGCACTCGCCCAGTCATTGTCGATGACCAGTGCAAGGGCCGCACCCTCGGCCGGCAGTTTTTCGCGCGGGTTGAAGACCGGTTCGGCCAGGGCCGCGACGATGAGGCCCGCCATCAGCAGCCTGAGCATCGTCAGCCACCAGGGGCTTTGATGCGGCGTCTCCTCGCGCTTCAAGACGCGCGCCAGGATCTTCAGCGGCGGGAAGATCTCGGCCTGCGGCTTGGGCGGCGTCAGCCTGAGCAGCCACCAGATCACCGGCAGCGCCAGCAGGCCCCACAGCACCATGGGAGCGCCAAAGGAGAGCGGCAGCCAGCTCATGCGCCGACCACCTTTCCAGGTTGACCGCCAGCGGCGGTCGGCCTGAATTGACCAGCGCGGCTGCCGGCGCTAGGCCCGGCATAACCCCCATCGGCGGTCATGGCCATGTGCAGGCGCACCAGCGCGTCGGACGCGAGCCGATCGGTGTGGTTGACGGTAAAACTCCAGCCGAGCCGCTTGCACCAGCCGGCCAGCTCCTGGCGGCGGGCGGTGTAGAGCAGGCGGTATTCGTCACCGAGCATTTCGGCGCGTCCGGCGGTCAGCTTTTCGCCGGTCTCGGGGTCGGTGAACTCGGTGCGGCCGGCATAGGGGAAGGTTTCCTCGGCCGGGTCGGCAACCTCGATCAGATGGGCACGCACGCCGTGGCGGGCGAGCACGTCGAGCCATTCCATCGTCTCCTCGACCGGGTCGAGGAAATCGCTGGCGATGACGATGTCGCAGAAGCGCCTGATGTCGGTGAGGTCAGGCTTCGCCGGCAAGTCGCCGGCATGCATCAGCTGGGCGGCGATGCGCTCGGCGCCGTTGCGGGCGGTGAACGGATCGGTCAGGCCCGGCCAGGCGATGCGCTCGCCGCTGCGCGACAACAATTCGGCCATGGCCAGCGCCAGCACCAGCGCGCGCGACTGCTTGGAGACGCTGGCGCCGGTCGATTTGTAGAGCATGGACGGCGAGGGGTCGGCCCACAGCCATACCGTATGGGCGGCTTCCCATTCGCGGTCGCGCACATAGGTGTGGTCGTCGCGCGCCGAGCGGCGCCAGTCGATGCGTGAGGAGTCGCCCTCGACATAGGGCCGGAACTGCCAGAAATTCTCGCCGATGCCGCGTTTGCGGCGGCCATGCCAGCCGGCGATCACGGTGTTGACGATGCGCCGCGCCTCGACCAGCAGGTCGGGCACCAGCGAAGCCCGCAACCGGCCACGGGCGAGCGCATCGCGCGTCGCTGCTGGAGCCTGGACCTCGCCGATACGCGCCATCAAATCCCTTTCACGAGTTTCGCCACCACGTCACGTACGCTGGTGCCCTCGGCGCGGGCGGCGAAGGTCAGCGCCATGCGGTGCTGCAGCGCCGGCTCGGCCAGCGCCCGCACGTCGTCGACCGAGGGCGCCAGCCGCCCATCGTAGAGCGCGCGCGCCCTCGTGCACAGCATCAGCGCCTGGCTGGCGCGCGGGCCGGGACCCCAGGCGACATGCTTGTCGGTCTCGGCATTGCCTTGGCCCGGACGCGCCGAACGCACCAGAGTGAGGATCGCCTCGACGACGCTTTCGGGCACCGGCATGCGGCGGATGAGCGTCTGGATCTCCTTCAATCGCGCCGGCTGCAGCACGTTCTGCGCCTTGGCGTCCTCGATGCCTGTGGTTTCCAGGAGGATGCGGCGCTCGGCCTCGATTTCGGGGTAGAGGATATCGACCTGCATCAGGAAGCGGTCGAGCTGGGCTTCCGGCAACGGATAGGTGCCTTCCTGCTCCAGCGGGTTCTGCGTCGCCAGCACATGGAAGGGGGCGGGCAGATCATAGCGGGCGCCGGCAATGGTGACGTGGTATTCCTGCATGGCCTGCAGCAGCGCCGACTGGGTGCGCGGCGAGGCGCGGTTGATCTCGTCGGCCATCAGCAGCTGGGCGAAGATCGGCCCGGGGATAAAGCGGAAGGAACGTTTGCCGGTCTCGTCCTGCTCCATCACCTCGGAACCGAGGATGTCGGACGGCATCAGGTCGGGCGTAAACTGGATGCGGCGCGAATCGAGGCCGAGCACGATTCCCAGCGTTTCGACCAGCTTGGTCTTGGCGAGGCCGGGAACACCGACCAGCAGCGCATGGCCACCGGCCAGCAGCGCCACGAGCGTCCGCTCGATAACACTCTCCTGGCCGAAGATCACCCGGCCGACCCCGTCGCGGATTCTGGAAATGTCGGCCAGCGCCTTTTCGGCCTCGGCGATCATATCCGTTTCGCTGATCGGGCTTTCCTTGACCATCACGCTCATTCGGCTCGATCCCTTTGGTTGGAAATACCGGCCCGCACCATATCATAGGTTGCCGCGATTCGGCCTCGCGTAGCGCCTATGGTCGAACTTAAATCACAGACTTAGGCTGACAAGCGGAACAACAGTGACTATTTCGTGACGATGACGGAACACGACGAGCATCGCCAACAAAGCCTTACGCAGGCAACCGAGGCGCGCGGCCTGGAAGCGCTGATCTCGCGCGCGGCGCGTGCCGGCAAGGGTGCGGCGCCCGTCGAACGCTGGAATCCCGACTTTTGCGGCGATCTCGACATGGAGATCAAGGCCGACGGCACCTGGTTCTATCTCGGCACGCCGATCGGCCGCATGCCGCTGGTGCAGCTTTTTTCCTCGGTGCTGCGCAAGGACGCGGACGGAAGGACTTATCTGGTCACGCCTGTGGAAAAGGTCGGCATCCGCGTCGCCGATGCGCCGTTCATCGCCGTCGAAATGGATGTTTCGGGCAGTGGCGACGAACAGATCATCACCTTCCGCACCAATGTCGGCGACGTGGTCGAGGCGGGGCCGGAACGGCCGCTGCGTTTCATCGACGAGAACGAGACCGGGGGCCTGAAGCCCTATGTGTTGGTGCGCGGCAGGCTGGAAGCGCTGGTCGGTCGGCCTGTCATGTACGAGCTGGTCGGGCATGGCGAGGAGATCGAGATCGGCGGCAAGGCGATGTTTGCCGTGCGCTCAAAGGGCGCGGTGTTCCCGATCATGCCGGCGGACCAGTTGAAACGGCTCAGCGCATGATGGACCGCGTGTCACTGATGCCGTTTTCATCGGCGGATTTTCGCGCGCGCTTCGCCGCCCAGCCGGATGCGCATGCCGGCGACGATTATGGCGACCATCGCTTCAATCCGGGCCATCCGCGGCTGAACCCGGGCAAGCCGCTGCGCAATGCGGCGGTGCTGATCCCCGTGGTCGATCACGAAGACGAAGCGACGGTTTTGCTGACCAAGCGGGCCGAAAAGCTGCGCAACCATTCGGGGCAGGTGGCCTTTCCCGGCGGCACCATCGATTCGACCGATGCCAGCCCGGAGGCGGCGGCGCTGCGCGAAACCTTCGAGGAGATCGGCCTCGATCAGGACCGCATCGAGATCATCGGCCGCATGCCCGACTATGTCGCCGGCAGCGGCTATCGCATCGCGCCGGTGCTGGGCATCGTGCGGCCCGGCTTCCAGCTCGACTTGAATGCCGACGAGGTCGATGCCGCCTTCGAAGTGCCGCTGCGCTTTCTGATGGATCCGGTGAATCACAAGCGCGACAGCCGCATGTGGAACGATCTCGAATGGTTCTTCTACGACATGCCCTATGGCGACCGCCGCATCTGGGGCGTCACCGCCGGCATCATCCGCACCCTCTATGAAAGGCTCTATGCGTGAGTGTTTCGATCGCGGGCAGGGCCGACTGGCTTGCCGACAAGCATTTGCAGCGCCTGCTTGCCGCCCTGGCAGAAGGCGGCGAGGAGGCCCGTGTCGCCGGCGGCGCCGTGCGCAACACGCTGATGGGCCAGCCGGTCGCCGATGTCGACATCGCCACCACCTGTTTGCCGGAGGAAATCATCCGCCGCGCCGAGACGGAGGGTTTCAAGCCGGTGCCGACCGGTATCGAGCATGGTACCGTCACGGTGGTCGCCGGCGGTAAGCCCTATGAAATCACCACTTTGCGCGCCGATGTCGAGACCGACGGCCGCCGCGCCAAGGTGTCGTTCGGGCGCGACTGGAAACTCGATGCCGAGCGGCGCGACTTCACCATCAACGCCCTCTACGCGGACGCGGATGGCTCCGTCGTCGATCTGGTCGGCGGCATCGCCGATATCGAGGCGCGGCGGCTGCGCTTCATCGGTGATGCGGAGGCACGCATCCGCGAGGATTATCTGCGCATCCTGCGCTTCTTCCGCTTCTTTGCCTGGTATGGCGAAGGCCGGCCGGACGCCGAGGGGCTGAAAGCCTGCGCCCGGCTGAAGGATGGCCTGGCGCAACTTTCGGCGGAGCGCGTCTGGTCCGAGCTGAAGAAACTGCTTTCGGCGCCTGATCCGTCGCGGGCGCTGCTGTGGATGCGGCAGGCTGGCGTTTTGACCGCCGCGCTGCCGGAAAGCGAGAAATGGGGCATCGACGCGATCCACGGGCTGACCAAGGCCGAGAAGGATCTGGGCTGGGCGGCCGATCCGATGCTGCGGCTGGAGGCGATCGTGCCGCCGGATGCCGCGCGCATGAAGACGCTGGCCGAGCGGCTGAGGTTTTCGACCGCGGAATCAGATCGTTTGCGCTACTGGGCGCTCTCCACGACCGTCGAGCCGAAGACGACCGAGGGCGAACTGGCGAAAAGGCTCTATCGCGGCGACCGGCAAGGGGTTGTCGACCGCCTGCGGCTGTCGCTTGCCGGAGCCCGGATGCGCGCTGTCGAGGACAATAATGCGCTGCTCGAGGCCGGCGGCTTTTCGCGCCTGCTGGCCTTCGCGCTCAAATGGGAAAAACCGGTGTTTCCGCTGAAAGGCGCCGACCTGACGGCGCTCGGCGCCACGCCGGGGCCGAAACTGGGCGAAATCCTCAAGAACCTCGAGACGGAATGGATCGAGGCGGGATTTGCCCCCGATCGCGGCGCGCTACTCGAACGCGCCGCGAAGGCGCTTGAAGCTTAGACTTGATCCTGGCCGGACGACCGTGCCGAAAGAAAAGCCATAACCGAGGCGACGATTTGACCGGGCGAAGCGTCGCTTTCCTACCTGATCGCCGTGGGAGCCAGCGCGCGCGAAAGGCTTGCCTCGCCCTTGCCGTAGACGGAGGCGTTGTAGTTGACCAGCGTGTCGGTACGAGCCGTGTTGAGCAGATCGTTGGTGATCTGGATTGGCGTGGCGCTGGTGAATTTGCTGCCGATGATCGCCGCATATCCTGAAATGATCGGTGCGGCGAAGGAGGTGCCATAAAGGCCTGTCTTGCTTCCATCGACACCAACAACGAGGAAGTGGCTTTGCACCAGCGGATTGGAGCCGGCGGTGTTGGAATACCAGGCAAGCTGGGCCTTGCTGGACGTCGTGCCGTTGGTGGACAGCGCACCGACGAAGATCGCGGATGGTTTTCCAATCAGGGCAAGGTCGAGATAGTCCTGCTGGCCGTTCGTGATCCCGCCCACGGCAACCGAATTGTTGCCCGCGGCCTTCGAAACAACAGCCGTTCCCCTGGTGGCATAGGAGATGATGGAGGCCTCTTCCGGGGCCCAGCCGATCTGGTTCGAGCTGTAGCCCGCCCTGGCGTACATGCCGTAGCTCAGATTGAGCACGTTCAGGCCGGGCGCCAGGCCGACGGCGGAACCGGTTGAGAAGTCCTTCGACCTGATGGTCGCCAAGGGCGCGATCATGCCGGCTTCCTCACGCGTCCATTCACCGTGGCGCTGGGTTTGAACCCCGACACCGAAATTGCCGGAGAAGCGCGATGTGCTGGAGAAATCGTCGACTATCGTGATCGTGACGCCCTTGCCCTTGTATCCCGCCGCCCAAGCGGCGCCTACGTCGGGGCTCATCCACCGCTGCACTGTTGGCGTGCCCGCGGCCGGGATCGTTGCGCTCACGCATGTGGACAGGCCGCCGCCGTGGCACAGCGCGGCCATCTCGTCCGCACTGACCGCCTCCTGTGCCGACGCCATCGGCGCCGACAGGATGGCGAGAGCCGTGGCGATACCGAATTTCAGGCAACTCCGGGACATGCTCTTACTCCGTTCAGACAAGAACCAAGACGGGTGATCGCGAATTTCGGGGCGAGATGATTTTCTCATTTACATCCTCCCGGCGATCAGAAAGTAACACGGTAATTCAGCCAGATGTGCTGGCTCTCCGGTTTAGCGTTAACCAGATATTTCAAGGTTTCCTCAGGCGCCATCTGGCTGGCCGCGAGCCGGCAATTGACGCTGTAGGTGCCAAAATCACCGTAGTCGGCTTCGCAGGACTTTTCGGTGAGCTTGCCGCCGATGGTCGTGGTGAGTGAAAGGGAAAGGGTGCTGTTCGGGTTCGGATGCATCTGAGTGAGGAAGCCAAGCTTGAGGCTGGGCTCGATCCGATACTTCTCGCCCTGTTCGCCGGTCCCAAATCCCCAAAGGATGCCGGTATCCTCCGTGATCTGGGTGAGCAGGTCTACATGCATGTCGACCCAGCTTGCCCGGTACCATTGGTTGAAGGAGACAAAGGTCCCGTTCTGCAGTTCGTAGCCGCCATTGCCCAGGCTTCTCGCGCGATCACTGAGCGGCGAGCCCTGATGTATGTCGACCAACGATGTCGTCATGTCCTGGGCAGCAGCCGGGGACGCCCCGATGAGCGCGCCCAGCAGGAACGCCATCGTGCCGAACCTCACTCGACTGCCGGACTTTTCGCGCATGCGCGAAACACCTCGCCCCACTGATTCCGGACCAGTGCCTGGTGGCGAAGGGCTTCTCTGGCAGCCCACTGTAGCCGGATTATCCGTCCGACAGTGGCACGGGTTCGGTTACCGCGTGGTTTATTTTAGCTGAGGCAAATATGACTTTTTTGACCCTGCGGGGTCTGGCTCGCTCGGCGTCCGCGATGGCGCTTCCATTCAATCTCGAAGCGCCAACGCGGCTGTTTTTCTGTTGCCGACGGCTCCTGGCCAGGGCAAAGCCTAGGCGGCGTCGCGCACCTTCTCTATGCGCGAGCGGATCGCTTCGATCATAGTTTCGCGGATTGTCGTCTCGCCATGCGTCTCGCGCATATGCTCGACGGCACGGCGCATCACTTCGGCTTCCTCGTCGGCACGGGTGTGCCACTCACAGCCGGGAACAAGCGAGCCGCAGTGGAATTGCTTCATCGGATTTCTCCTTTTCCTCCAGGGAGCCGGTCGAGGCTCCGCCACTTTTTTGGCCCACGGTCCATTCCCGGACGTGGGCGGGGCGAGAACTATAACACGGGAGGGGCGGTCTGGTTGCATCAAAGCATCGTGCGCCACCCGCCCTGTCTCCTCGACTTGACGCGATTCCGGACGGGATTGCTCCGGCTGATCCTATGGCCAGCGCACCTCCGGCGGCAGGCTGGACAGGATCGAGGCGACATTGCCGCCAGTCTTCAGGCCGAAGATGGTGCCGCGATCGTGAAGCAGGTTGAATTCGACATAGCGACCACGGCGGATGAGCTGTTCGTCGCGGTCGCCATCCGTCCAGTTTTCGTTGAAATTGGCGCGCACGAGGTGGCCGTAGACGACGAGGAAGGAGCGTCCGACGTCCTGGACGAAGTTGAAGTCGGCGTTCCAGCCGCCCTTGTCCTCGCCAGAATGCAGCCAGTCGAAGAAAATCCCGCCAACGCCGCGCGGCTCGTTGCGGTGCGGCAGGAAGAAATACTCGTCGCACCAGGCCTTGAATTTCGGGTGGTCGGCAATGGCGGCGTTCTTCTCGCATGCGAACTGCATGGCGCGGTGGAAGGCGACAGTGTCGGGGTCGTCCTGGGTGCGGCGGCGGTCGAGCACCGGCGTCAGATCGGCGCCGCCACCGAACCATTGCCTCGAGGTGACCACCATGCGTGTGTTCATGTGCACGGCCGGAACGTTGGGGTTCCAGGGGTGCGCGATCAGCGAGATGCCGGAGGCCCAAAAACGCGGGTCTTCCTCGGCGCCGGGCATCTGCTTCCTGAATTCGGGCGAGAACTCGCCGTAAACGGTCGAAGTGTGGACGCCGACCTTCTCGAAGACACGGCCATGCATCATCGACATGGTGCCGCCGCCACCCTTGCCGGCATCACGTTCCCAGGGTGTCTTTTCAAAGCGGCCCGGCGACCATGAGGCGAGAGGGCCCTGGAGATCCTGCTCGATCTGCTCGAAAGCGCCGCAGATGCGTTCGCGCAGCGCCTCGAACCACAGGCGCGCCTTCATCTTCTTTTCTTCGATGTCGGCGGGCAGGCCTACCAGTATTTCAGGTCGTTCCAAAATGCCGTCTCCGGTTGCGGGGCGACCGCCCCTACAAATGACTCGTCTTTTGCCGGCGCGATCCCTAATCTCTTAGGGAACAGGGTCAAGTCACTTTGCTTTTGCGCATGATCCTTTCCGAAACTCGGATTCCGATTTTCGGGGATTATGCGCCAGGTGCAGGGAGTTGTTTGGTGCGCACCCCGGCAAGACCGCCGCTGGATGGCCTGAAGAAAAGGCTCGATCAAAGCCGGGCTGAGCGCGCACGCATGCCGCGCGACGGTTTTCTGCGCGAGACCTTCGTCCTGCCGCGCTCCGATGCGCGGCTCAAGGCCAAGGAGTGGTTCGAGCGCTTTCCCAAGCAAGCCTACTGGACCGAGATCGAAAGCTGGTTCGAACGCCCGGGCGACCTGATCGAGTTCACGATCAGGCGGTTGCCGGCGGCGGACTAAAGAACGTCACGAGAAAAATAGGTCGCGCAATTTTGGAGAATCCAGGATCAGGTTCTCGCCAAGTAGCTTGCCGAATTTTTCAAAGCCCATTTTCCGCGCCTCGTCGAAGCTCAACGACGTAAAGAGCGTTGGCATGCCGCCGGAGTCCACCCGGTAGATCGTAATGAGTTGTGTCTCTTCTTCAGGTTGGATTAGATGTCCCAGCACTGACGGTTCCTTCCGTATCGCCTCATAGTCGCATTGCTTTCATTCAGGTTGCAACCAACCTTCTCGCCCCAGTGCCTTCCTTCGCCAGCCGGTCGCCCTTGTTCCTGAGCGGGCATTTGTCGATCGACATGCAGCCGCAGCCGATGCAGTCGGTCAGCCCGTCGCGCAGTTTCTTCAGCTGGGCGATCTTGTGGTCGAGCGCGTCGCGCCAGGCGGTCGAAAGCAATCCCCAGTCGTCGCGCGTCGGCGTGCGGCCTTCCGGCAGGGAGGCCAGTGCCTCGCCGATTTCGGCCAGCGAGATGCCGACCTCCTGCGCGACCTTGATGATTGCCACCCGCCGCAGCACGTCGCGGCCATAACGCCTCTGGTTGCCCGACGTGCGGTGGCTGCGGATCAGCCCGCGCGTCTCATAAAAATGCAGCGCCGACACCGCGACGCCGCTGCGCATGGCCACCTGGCCGACCGTCAATTCCGTTACCGGTGCCATTTCTCACTTTCCGCTTGACCTCAAGTTAAGTTGAGCTTGTAGCGAAGAAATGTTGATTGGGCAATGACAGGAGAAGGCGATGTGCGCCTGGGTGAGAATGACCGGAGAAACCGCTGTCGTCGGCGACGGCGAGGCCATCGATGGGCCGCCGATCCTATCCGAGCTGCCGGACGGCTTCGCCCGCCACCATGGCGACGGACAGCGCGACATTGATGCTGCGCGCGCTGCCCTGCATGGGGATGGTCAGCCGCGCATCCGCTGCCTGATGGACAGGATCCGGCACGCCCGCGGATTCGCGGCCGAACAGAAGCATGTCGCCGTCGGCAAAGCTGAAGTTGGTGTAGGGGGTCGCCGCCTTGGTCGACAGAAGCACCAGCCGGCGCCCGTCCTTCTTGCGCCGGTCCTCGAAGGCGTTCCAGTCGACATGCCGGGTCAGGGCAGCCATTTCGAGGTAATCCATGCCGGCGCGCTTGAGCGCCTTGTCGGAAAGCGGAAAGCCGGCCGGCTCGATGATGTCGACGCCAAGGCCGAGACAAGCGGCGAAGCGCAGGATTGTCCCGGTATTGCCGGCAATGTCCGGCTGGTAGAGCGCGATGCGGAGACGACAGTTCATTTCCGCATCCTTCTAATAAGTGGCAGATCGGCCACAGGAGTTTCCCGGTTTTGGAAATTCCTGGACCTGCGGGTGGCCATTTTCTGCGAAGTCGGGTATGTCAGTCGCATTGTCAACCCGAACCGATGGAGGGGACACTCATGATGACCATGCACATCCAGCGCCCCTCTCGTGGGCTTGTACGCCTGCCGGCGGCTTCGGTTCGACGATTCTCCTGACTCTCTAAGACTTGATCGCACCGATTCCCGCCGAAACGATTTTTCGGCTCTCGAAGGAATCCTGCGATGTTTTTCAAAAAGTCAAAAGGGCTGAACGCCCCACCTGAACATGTCCGGACCGACTCGTTCAGTCGCGTCCGGACCGACACTTGTCGTGTCCAGACCGATGCCGAGCGTCGGTTGCGGACCGAGGCAATCCGTGCCTCCGGCCGAATGCCGGCGGACGATGTTGCTTGGCCTTTTCATCTCTATTTTCATACGGAGGACGGACCGATGTTCGATCCCTACAGAATACCGGGCTCGAGGAGCCTGCATATCCACCGACTGCCGACCTGGGCACTGCTGATCGGCGAGACCCATTCGTCGGCGGTCCATGCCGAAGTCCGGCGCCGGCCGCATCGCGGCATGCTGCCGGATGTCGATTTCTCGCACGCTGTTCCGGACCCCAGCCGGCCTTCGCTGGTGCGCCGGATCACCCGGCTGATCCGGCCGGGCGCGAAAATCCGGCTTGTCGACACCGCGCCGTCAGGATCAGCAAACGAGCCTGTCGGCGAAAAGCCCGCGAACCCCTATATAGCGCGAAGCAGGGCCGACGGTCCGGATGATTCCGGACCGTCGGCCCTCGGCGCCACACGGTCCGAGGACTTCGTACGTTCACGCGCCGCGTAAGCGGAAAACAGATTTTCACAGGCATGACCTATGTTGTTGTTCAGCTGGTTTGAAAGAAGGCTCGATGCGTTCCCCGCGGCGGAACCGGTCGAGCCGCCCAAGACTCTGGTGGCCTTCTGCCTGCATTATACGCGCGGCGCCTGGCCCTATATCCTTGTCGACGCGGTGCTGGTCGCGGCCATCGCCATCGCGGAAGTGTGGATGTTCGGCTTCCTTGGCCGCATCGTCGACTGGCTGTCGGGGCAGAATCGCGAAACCTTCCTTCAAACGGAAGGCTGGAAGCTTGCCGCCATGGCCTTCATCGTGCTGTTCGCACTGCCGAGCACGGTATGGGTGCATTCGCTGCTCAACCAGCAGACGCTGATGGGCAACTATCCCATGCGCATCCGCTGGCAGGTGCACCGCTACTTGCTCAACCAGTCGATGAGCTTCTACCAGGACGAGTTCGCCGGCCGCATCGCCACCAAGCTGATGCAGACCGCGCTCGCCGTGCGCGAATGCGTCATCAAGGTGATCGACGTGCTCAACTACGTCATCGTCTATTTCCTGGGCATGCTGTTGATCGTCGGCTCCGCCGACTGGCGGCTGGCCGCGCCGCTGGGCGTCTGGCTGGTCGGCTACATCCTGTTGCTGCGTTACTTCATCCCCCGCCTGGGCAAGGTCGGCGAGGAGCAGGCCAATGCGCGCTCGGTCATGACCGGTCGCGTCGTCGACAGCTACTCCAACATCCAGACGGTCAAGCTGTTCAGTCATGCCAAGCGCGAGGCGACTTTCGCCAGGGAAGGCATGATGGGCTTCCTCGACACGGTCTACCGGTCGATGCGGCTGGTGACGGTGCTTTTCGGCACGCTCTACATCCTGAACGCCCTGCTGCTGTTCTCGGTCACCGCCATTTCGCTGTGGCTGTGGATGGGGCAAGTGGTGACGATCGGCGCGGTCGCCGTGGTCATCGGCCTGGTGCTGCGGATGTGGGGCATGTCGCAGTGGATCATGTGGGAGATGTCGGGCCTGTTCGAGAACATCGGCACCGTGCAGGACGGCATCGCCTCGATCTCGCTGCCGCGCCTTGTCGAGGACAGGCCGGACGCGAAGGAGATCGCCGTTTCCAGGGGCGAGATCCGCTTCGAGGATATCCGCTTCCACTATGGCAAGCAGAAGGGCGTGATCGAAAACCTGTCGCTGACGGTGAAGCCGGGCGAGAAGGTCGGCATTGTCGGCCGCTCGGGCGCCGGCAAGTCGACGCTGGTCAATCTGCTGTTGCGCTTCTACGATCTGGAAAGTGGCAAGATCCTGATCGACGGCCAGGAGATCGCCGGCGTGAAGCAGGATTCGCTGCGCGCCCAGATCGGCATGGTCACGCAGGACACCTCGCTGCTGCATCGGTCGGTGCGCGAGAACATCCTCTACGGCCGGCCTGATGCTTCGGACGAGATGCTTGTCGAGGCGGCTCGGCGGGCCGAGGCGCTGGACTTCATTGGCGGGCTCGCCGATCACAAGGGCCGCAAGGGGTTCGACGCCTATGTCGGCGACCGCGGCGTCAAATTGTCCGGCGGCCAGCGGCAACGCATCGCCATTGCTCGCGTTATGTTGAAGGATGCGCCTATACTTATCCTTGACGAGGCGACGTCGGCGCTGGATTCCGAGGCGGAAGCGGCCATCCAGGAGAACCTCTACAAGCTCATGCAGGGCAAGACCGTCATCGCCATCGCCCACCGGCTGTCGACAATCGCGGCGATGGACAGGCTTGTGGTGATGGATCAGGGCCGAGTCATCGAGGAAGGTTCGCATGACGAACTGGTCGCCAAGGGCGGGCTCTACGCGCAGCTCTGGCAACGCCAGTCGGGCGGGTTCCTGCTCGAGGACATACCGGCCGAAATCGCCAATGACGTGATCGCGAAGGGGCAAGCCGCAGAATGATGGCCGCCGCATGATGACAGCCATCTATCGCTGGTTCGAGAACTGGGTCTATCCGTTCAGGGAGCCGGCGAATCTTCGGCCACCGTCGAGCGTCGGCGGCTTTCTCTGGCACTATGTCGGCCAGGCGAAGTTCGCCTTCTTTGCCATGCTGGTCATTGGCGGCATCGCGCCGCTGGTCGAGGCCGGCCTGTTCTACTTCGTCGGGCGGCTGGTCGATATACTCGACCAGCTTCCCGGCGAGCGCAGTTGGCACGCGCTGTGGACCGCCGCCGGCCCCGAGCTGGTGTTCATGATCGCGGTCGTGCTGGTCATCCGTACCATCGTCGTCGGCCTGTCGGCACTGGTCGACGAGCAGACGATCACGCCCGGCTTCTACAATCTGGTGCGCTGGCAGGCGCACCGGCATGTGTCGCGCCAGTCCTATGCCTTCTTCCAGAACGATTTCGCCGGCCGTATCGCGACGAAAGTCTGGCAGGCGGGGCAAGCGACCGGCGACCTGATGGAGAGTTTCATCGAAGTCGTCTGGTTCATGGTCGTCTACACGGTGACGACGCTGGCGCTGGTCGCCGGACTGGATCTCAGACTGGCGGTGCTGGTGGTGATCTGGATCTCCGCCTTCGGCTGGCTGGCAAAGCTCTATCTGCCTGCGATCCGCAAACATGCCGAGGCGACCGCCGAGGCCGGCTCGATGATCAATGGCCGCATCGTCGATTCCTATTCCAACGTGCAGACGCTGAAACTGTTCACGGCCGACGGCGACGACCGCTACATCCGGAACGGCTTCGACATTTATCTCGACGCGCTGCGCCCCTTCACCCGCCGGCTGACCGGCGTGCGCATGGCGCTGACGACGCTGTCGGGCATCATGATCACGGCGATCGGTTGTTTTGCCGTCTATCTCTGGGTCGAGGGCTCGATCACCGTCGGTGCGGTCGCCTTCACGCTGTCGCTGGTGCTGCGGCTCAACATGCTGCTTGGCCGGCTGATGATGCAGCTCAACAGTATTCTGCGCAATCTCGGTGTGCTGGAGAATTCCAAGGCGCTGATCTCGCAGCCGCTCGGGCTTGTCGATGCGCCCGACGCCAGGGAGCTTGTCGTGGCCGGCGGTCGCATCGACGTAAAAGGGGTCGAGTTCCACTACGGCAAGGGGTTCGGCGTGCTGAACGGCATCGACCTCGTCGTCAAGCCGGGCGAAAAGGTCGGACTGGTCGGGCCATCGGGTGCCGGCAAGACCACGCTCGCCAATCTGATCCTGCGGCTCTACGACCTGGAGGGCGGGTCGATCACCATCGATGGCCAGAATGTTTCCGACGTGACGCAGAATTCACTGCGCGCCAATATCGGCGTCGTCAGCCAGGACACCGCGCTCTTCCACCGTTCGCTGCGCGACAACATCAAGCTCGGCATGCCTGACGCAACCGACGCCGACGTGATCGCCGCGGCAAAAAAAGCCGAGGCGCACGACTTCATCCTGGGCCTGCGCGACAACCGGGACCGAGCCGGCTACGAGGCCTTTGTCGGCGAGCGCGGCGTGAAACTGTCGGGCGGCCAGCGCCAGCGCGTGGCGATCGCCCGTGTCTTTCTGAAGGACGCGCCGATCCTGATCCTCGACGAGGCGACCTCGGCGCTCGATTCCGACATCGAGGCGGCGATCCAGGAGAATCTCGCCCGGCTGATGGAGGACAAGACGGTTATCGCCATCGCCCACCGGCTGTCGACCATCGCCGCGCTCGACCGTCTTGTGGTGCTGGACGGCGGCCGCATCGTCGAGCAAGGCACGCATGACGAACTGGTGGCGCTCGACGGGCTTTATGCGCGGCTGTGGAAGCGGCAGTCCGGCGGCTTCCTCTATCACGAGGAAAGCGTGCTCGAAGAGACGCGGCCGGCGGAGTAGGCGCATGGGCGGAACGCCGGAAGTCGGTTATGTGCTCAAGCGGCTGCGGCCGACCACGCCGGCCTTCGACAGGCTGAAGGATGAGAGCCGGCTGGAAGGCTACTGGATGCTGGTGCGCCTGGCGGATGGTTGGGCAAGCGGCCGCAACAAGTTCCTGAAGCGGGGCGAGGCGTTGTTCGGGGCGTGGCATGGCGCCGAACTTGCCGGTGTATGCGGGCTGAACATCGATCCCTATGTCGAGGGCAGGGACCAGGGGCGGGTCCGGCACCTGTTCGTCAGCGCGCCTCACCGCCGCGCCGGCCTCGGCCGCATGCTGGTCGAGACCGTCATCGATCGGGCACGCCGCTATTTCACTGCGTTGAACACCCGCGCGCCGCAGGACGCCTTCGGCTTTTATGAAAGGCTTGGCTTCCGGCGCGTGGAAGGCGAAGAATTCGTCACCCACCGCATGCGTTTCGGGAAGGGGAACTGAAATGTCCTTGCGTCCACCATCCCATCTTGCCGGCTCTTCAGCCGCTGAAGCGGCCTTTGACGCGCTTGGCCACGAAATCCTGGCCGAAAAGGCGGCCGCACTTGGCCGTGCCGGCCAAAAGGTCGAGGAAACGCTGGCCAGGTTGCGCGACAATGCAGATGAGGAGTTGCGCCCCAGGCTTCTCAAGGAGGCCGCCGAGGCGGTGCACGGCTATTTCATCCAGCGCGAGCTGTGCGGCTTGCGCAAGCACGATGGCGTCATCCGCGAATACGACATCCCCAGGGCTGTGCTGGTCAGGCTCGGCGCCCGGTAGGCTCGGAGCTTGCGGCGCTGATTTCCCTATGGAATAGCGCCAGGCGGATGGCGAGCGCTTCGGGATTCTCGTCGGCGACGAAGTGCCCGCTGTCGGCGATGATGTCGCCCACGACTTTTGAGAGCCCGGCCGCCCGCAGGCCATCGACATAGTCGCCGATCTCGCCGGGCTCGGCCGCACCCCTCAGATACAGCACCGGAACCGCGATCGGCTTGCCGGCCCACTTGGCATTGGCCTCGGCATCCTCGGGGAAGGCGCGATACCAGCCGAAACCGGCCTGGAGGCTCTCGGGCCGGGAATAGGCCCTTGCGTAGATTTCCCTGGCATCGTCAGCGATCGAGGCCCCGTCCTTCGAAAGCACATTGAAGAAGAAGTCGAAATAGGCGCTCTGATGGCCGCTCACCAGCGTTTCCGGCAAGGCTGGAACGGCATGGAATGCAAAGTGCCAGATCCGCGGATTGCGAATGACCTTCTCCCATGGCGCTACGCCTGGAATGACGACATCCATGATCACCGCGCCGGACAGAATCTCCGGATGGTCGCGCAACAGGGCGAATACGATCTGGCCGCCGACATCATGGCCGGCAACCACCAGGTGCCGCAGCCCGCAAGCTTCGGCGACGCCTCTCATCAGCCTTGCCAGGGTCCGCTTGTCGCCGGCCCGGGGCATGCCTTGCGAGCCACCGATGCAGGGCAGGTCGGGGACGACGACCCGGTAGTCGGCTGCCAGCCGGCTGATCACCCGTTCGAACGCGTAGGAGCTTTGCGGCCATCCATGCAGCAGGAGGAATGCCGGCGCTTCGGGCGGACCCGCCTCGCGGATGGCAATGCTCAGCCCTTCGATTTCGACGGTCGAGATTTGCATGTCCTGATCCTGCCGACTGCCTATGCCATAGATCTAGTCGGCAATCGGGAAATCGACAGGGCTATCAACCGTCACTCGAGCCACTTCGTGATGAACGTGCCGTTCTCGTGAATGTCGGTCGTTTCCAGCGGACCCGGACCGAGATTGGTGAATTTGTGCGGCGTGTGGGGTGGCACGATGACAATCTGGCCGGCGGAAGCCTCGATTTCCTTGTCGCCCACGGTAAACAGGCCAGTGCCCTGGCGGATGATGAAGATCTCGCTGTAAGGGTGGGAATGCAGCCGCGGGCCGCCGCCTTCATCAGGCAGGTAGTTGAAGATCAGGCAGGAGTTGGAGCCGTAGGCGCCGCCTTGCAGCTCGCCCTTCCAGTGGTCGGAGCGAACCGCCCATTCCTCACGGTCTATGACGTGTGCCATGCCTGGGAGGATAGATCACACCGGCGCCCTGTGTCGAGGCAAGCTGGAGCCCTTGGATTTACGGTTGTTTCCCGGTTGTTTAGCCGCCTTTTGCGGCCATTCGCCGTCCCGCCGGACAATAGGGGATTTTGTCCCCGCGACAATCTGCCCTTGTGCCTTGACCCGTCTGGACAAAAACGGGCTTCACGCATAAACCGAAGTCCAAATGCCGGAGGAATTCGCTAGCCTGTTCGCCATGCGCTGTCGGGTTGGCGTGATTGAGCGGGGAACAAGGCTCGGCCACCGGCGCGGAAGAGGCGAAAGGATCAGGCACCCGTGAGCGCAACCGATATCCACGATCCCAATCGTCGAGATTTTCTTTATGTCGCCACGGGCATGGCTGCCGTGGTCGGGGCCGGCGCCGTCGCCTGGCCTTTCATCGACCAGATGCGCCCCGATGCCTCGACGCTGGCGCTCGCCTCGGTGGAAGTCGATGTCGCCTCGCTGACGCCTGGCATGTCGCTGATCGTCAAGTGGCGCGGCAAGCCGGTCGTGGTGCGCAACCGCACCGAAAAGGAAATGAAGGACGGCGAGGCCGTCAACCTCTCCGATCTCAAGGATCCGATCGCCCGCAACGCCAATCTGCCGGCCGATGCGCCGGCGACCGACGCCAACCGCACCACGCCCGGCAAGGAAGCCTGGATGGTGATGGTTCAGGTCTGCACGCATCTGGGCTGCATCCCGCTCGGCCAGGAAGGCGATTTCGGCGGCTGGTTCTGCCCGTGCCACGGTTCGCAGTACGACACGGCCGGCCGCATCCGCAAAGGCCCGGCGCCCGAGAACATGGCTGTGCCGGTATTCAAATTCATTTCCGATACCAAGATCCTTATCGGTTGAGGCAGGGGATATTTCGATGAGCGAGGGACACTCGACCTATACGCCCAAGACCGGTATCGAACGCTGGTTCGACGCCCGCATGCCGCTGCCGCGGATGGTCTACGACAGCTTCATCGCCTATCCGGTGCCGCGCAACCTCAACTATGCGTGGACCTTTGGCGGCATCCTGGCGATCATGCTGGTGGCGCAGATCCTGACCGGCATCGTGCTGGCCATGCACTACACGGCCGACACCAATCTCGCCTTCGGCTCCGTCGAAAAGATCATGCGTGACGTCAACTCCGGCTGGCTGTTGCGCTATATGCATGCCAACGGCGCCTCGTTCTTCTTCATCGCTGTCTACATCCACATCTTCCGTGGCCTCTATTACGGCTCCTACAAGGCGCCGCGCGAGTTGCTGTGGATCCTCGGCTGCATCATCTATCTCCTGATGATGGCGACCGGCTTCATGGGCTATGTGCTGCCATGGGGGCAGATGAGCTTCTGGGGCGCCACCGTCATCACCGGCTTCTTCAGTGCCATTCCGCTGGTCGGCGACTGGATCCAGCAGCTGCTGCTCGGCGGCTTTGCCGTCGACAACCCGACGCTGAACCGCTTCTTCGCGCTGCACTACCTCTTGCCGTTCATGATTGCCGGCGTCGTCGTGCTGCACGTCTGGGCACTGCATGTGGTGGGCCAGTCGAACCCGACCGGCATCGAGGTCAAGTCGAAGACCGACACCGTCGCCTTCACGCCCTACGCGACCATCAAGGACGCGTTCGGCATGATCGTGTTCCTGTTCTTCTTCGCCTATTTCGTCTTCTACCTGCCGAACTATCTCGGCCATCCGGACAATTACACGGTCGCCAACCCGCTGAAGACCCCGGCCCATATCGTTCCGGAATGGTACTTCCTGCCGTTCTACGCGATCCTGCGCGCCATCACCTTCAACATCGGGCCGATCAATTCCAAGCTCGGCGGCGTGCTGTGCATGTTCGGCGCCATCGTCATGCTGTTTCTGGTGCCGTGGCTCGACACCTCCAAGGTGCGCTCGGCGGTCTACCGGCCTTGGTACAAGCTGTTCTTCTGGCTGTTCGTGGCCGATGCCATCCTGCTGGGCTGGCTGGGCTCGCAACCGGCGGAAGGCAGCTATGTGTTCATGGCGCAGATGGCGACGCTGTTCTACTTCGCCTTCTTCCTGGTCGCGCTGCCGGTGCTTGGCCTGATCGAGACGCCGCGCAGGCTGCCGAACTCGATCACCGAGGCGGTGCTCGAAAAGAACAAGGGCGGCAGCGGGCATCCGGCGGGCGCCACGGCCGCGCCAGAGACCAAGGGCTGAGCGGTAGAGAATCTAAGGGGATTTGGCATGAAAAAGATTCTCACCTCGCTGGCGCTGGTCGGCCTTGTGGCTGCCGGCACCGCAGCGTTCGCGGCCGAAGAGGCGCACAATGCGGCGGCACCCACGCATTTCCCGATCAACGAGCCGAAGGAAATGAGCTGGAGCTTCACCGGCCCGTTCGGCACCTATGACAAGGCGCAGCTGCAGCGCGGTCTGAAGGTCTACAAGGAAGTCTGCTCGGCCTGCCATTCGATGAACCTGGTGGCGTTCCGCACGCTGTCGGACCTCGGCTACAACGACGCCCAGATCAAGACGCTGGCCGCCGAATACACCATCCATGACGGCCCCAACGACGCCGGCGACATGTTCGACCGTCCCGGCAAGCCGTCCGACCATTTCCCGGCGCCGTTCGCCAATGAGGAAGCCGCGGCTGCCTCCAATGGTGGCGCCGCCCCGCCCGACATGTCGCTGCTGGCCAAGGCGCGCGGCGTCGAGCGTGGCTTTCCGCAGTTCGTCTTCGATATCTTCACCCAGTATGACGCGGGCGGGCCCGACTACATCCATTCGCTGCTGACCGGCTACGACCAGACGCCGCCTGCCGGAATGGTCATTCCCGAGGGCACGCACTACAACCCGTACTTCATGTCGGGTGTGTCGTTGAAGATGCCCAAGCCGCTCTCCGACGGTCAGGTGACCTATGACGACGGCTCGCCGCAGACCGTCGACCAGTATTCGCGCGACGTATCGGCCTTCCTGACGTGGGCCGCCGAGCCGCACATGGAAGACCGCAAGAAGACGGGCTTCCGCGTGCTGGTGTTCCTGCTGCTCTTCGGCGCGCTGGTCTACCTGACCAAGCGCAAGGTGTGGGAAGGCGTGGCCCACTAAGCCGCGCAACCAACGACCAAAAAGGCGCCGAAAGGCGCCTTTTTGCTTTTCCGGCGACAGGCTGTGTCACATGGCCGTCACCGCCAACAGCGATCCTGCGCCATTCCCAACAAAGGATCGCACCCATGAAGAAATTCGCATCGCTGACTGCCGGTCTGCTGTTGCTGGTCATCGGCTCGGCCGCCCAGGCCGAAGACGCAAAACCCTTCGTCACGAACAAAGACATCGACCTAACGATGATCCTGCCGCCGCCACCGGCAAACGATTCGGCGCAGACCAAGGCCGAACTCGGCGAGGTGCTGACGCTGCAGGTGACGCGCACGCCCGAGATGGCAGCCAGCGCCGTTGCCGACTCCGAGGAGAATGTCTGGCGCTTCGCCAATGTGATGGGGCTGAATTTCAACAAGGAGAAGCTGCCGAAATTCAGCGCCTTCTTCGATCGCGTGGTCGAGACCGAAGGCGCTGTCGTCGATCCGGCCAAGGATGTCTGGAAGCGGCCGCGTCCGCATCAGCTCAGCGATCTCGTCAAGCCGGCGGTCAAGCTGTCGAGCTCCGGCTCGTGGCCGTCCGGCCACGCCACCGTCGGCACCATGATGGGCATCATCCTGGCCGACATGGTTCCGGAGAAGCGCGCCGAGATCATGGCGCGCGCGGCCGAATACGCCCACAACCGTGAGGTTGGCGGTATCCACTATGCGTCCGACGTAGAAATGGGCAAGATTTCCGGCAGCGTCATTGCCGCGGTCCTGCTCAACCGCGACGACTTCAAGGCCGAATATGAAGTGGCCAGGGCAGAGCTTCGTTCCGATCTCGGCATGTAATCTTCGTCAGCAGTCGGCTTCGATGCGAGGGGCGCTTCAGGCGCCCCTTTTCTTCTCACGGCCATGCTCGGCGGCAGTTCAGCAATTAGTCCGTTGGCAGGGCTGCATCGGATTGATATTCGAGGCATCGAAGGGCGGCGAATGTTGGCCCGCCACGGCCTTGGAAATCGATGATGCGACTCAACGACTGTCATAACTTTTCCGATTTCCGCCGCATGGCGCAGCGAAGGCTGCCGGGCCCGATCTTCGACTACATCGATGGCGCGGCCGACGATGAGGTCACCTATCGCCGCAACACCGAAAGCTTCGAGACCTGCGACCTCGTTCCCAACGTGCTGCGCGGGGTGGGCGAGATCGACATGTCGGTGACGGTGATGGGGCAGAAGCTGGCGATGCCGTTCTATTGCTCGCCGACCGCCCTGCAGCGACTGTTCCACCATCAGGGCGAGCGCGCGGTGGCCAAGGCCGCCGCCAAATACGGCACCATGTTCGGTGTCTCTTCGCTTGGCACCGTCAGCCTCGAGGAAGCGCGCGGGATCAGCGCCAGTCCGCAGGTCTACCAGTTCTATTTCCACCGGGATCGCGGCCTCAACCGGGCGATGATGCAGCGGGCGAAGCAAGTTGGCGTCGAGGTGATGATGCTGACCGTCGATAGCATCACCGGGGGCAATCGCGAGCGCGACAAGCGCACCGGCTTTGCCATTCCCTTCAAGCTCAACCTCGCGGGGATGGCGCAGTTCGCGCTCAAGCCGGCTTGGGCGATCAATTATTTCACCCATGAGGGGTTCAAGCTGCCGCAGCTCGACGAGCATGTCGACATGGGCGGCGGCACGATGTCGATCAGCCGCTATTTCACCGAAATGCTCGACCCGTCGATGACCTGGGACGATGTCGCCGAGATGGTCAGGCAGTGGTCGGGGCCGTTCTGCCTCAAGGGCGTCATGTCGGTCGAGGACGCCAAACGCGCCGTCGAGATCGGCTGCAGCGGCATTGTGCTTTCCAATCATGGCGGCCGGCAGCTGGATGGCTCGCGGGCGGCATTCGACCAGTTGGCCGAGATCGTCGATGCCGTCGGCGACCGGATCGACGTCATCATGGATGGCGGCGTGCAGCGCGGCACGCATGTGCTGAAGGCGTTGTCGCTCGGCGCCAAGGCGGTTGGCATCGGCCGTTACTATCTGTTTCCGCTGGCGGCGGCCGGCCAGCCGGGTGTCGAACGGGCGCTTGAACAGATGCGGGTCGAGATCGAACGCGGCATGAAGCTGATGGGCTGCAGTTCGATCGGACAATTGTCGCGCGAGAACCTGCGCTTCCGGTGACCAGCAGAGCATCGGCGCGGACGGTCACTGCACCGGTCCAGGCCAATCCTTTGCCGGACACGCTTGTCTCGGCCGCCACATCGCGCTAGCCGTTGTCGGTCGCGTCGGGCTACGATCTGCCTCCCGCGCGTTTCAAACCTGTCAGCTGGATCATCCGGAGCCGCCTCATGAAACCTTCGCTCGAAGACACGCTGCTGGCCGCGATCCGCACCATCCCGGATTATCCCAAGCCCGGCATCCTGTTTCGCGACATCACGACGCTGCTCGGCAATGCGCGCGCCTTCCGGCGCGCCATCGACGAACTGGTGCATCCCTATGCCGGCCAGAAGGTCGACAAGATCGCCGGTATCGAGGCGCGCGGCTTTATCCTGGGTGGCGCCGTCGCTCACCAGCTTTCAGCCGGCTTCGTGCCGATCCGCAAGAAGGGCAAGCTGCCTTTCGAGACGGTGCGCGTCGCCTACAGCCTGGAATACGGGCTGGACGAAATGGAGATGCACAAGGACGGCATTTCCCCTGGCGAAAAGGTGATCCTGGTCGACGACCTGATCGCCACTGGCGGCACCGCGGAAGCGGCGGTGAAGCTGCTGCGCCAGATCGGCGCCGATATCCTGGCTGCCTGCTTCGTCATTGACCTGCCGGACCTCGGCGGTCGCGCCAAGCTCGAGGCGCTTGGCGTGCCGGTAAGGACGCTGATCGGGTTCGAGGGGCATTGAGGCAGCAAAATACTGCACGGAGACAAGTACGGGGTCGAGCTTGATGTCCGCGGCCTGCCGGGTCCCCGCTGCTTCGCAGCGTCCCCGCGTTCGTCAGCCTTTCATCGTGCCACTGGCACGATGAATTCGCTTACGCGAACCGGCTACTCACCCACCTTCACCAGCACGGCGCTTTCAAACTCCAGCACCTTATCGCCGGTCGAATCGAACGCTTCCGCGCGCAGCGACAGCATTCGCCAGCCGGGGCGCGAGGCGATGGCGCGATGGGACAGCGCGGTGCGGCTGAAGGTGATGGTCTCGCCGGCATGGACCGGCTTCAGCCACTTAAGGTTCTTGAAACCGGGCGAGGGGCCGAATTCCGGGACCGGGCCGGGGCCGTTCCAGCTGGCCCCCTCGGCATCCATGCTCGCTTCGAGGTTGAGCTTCATCCAGGTGGCGGAGGTGTGCCAGCCGGAGGCGCAGAGCCCGCCGAGCACGCTCTTCCTGGCAGCCTCCTCGTCGATATGGAAGATCTGCGGGTCGTATTTGCGGGCGAACGCCTTGATCGCCTCGGGTTCGAATGTGTGCGAGCCCAGCGTCACCGTGGTGCCGATGCGGAAGAATTCATCCAAGGTCATGCCTGATACCCCGCGGCATCGCGCGTCAGGAACATGACGGAATTCTCAAGCTCGAAGACGCTTTCGCCGCGCTGGTTGACCAGCTCGCTGCGCATGGTGATGAAGCCCAGTTGCGGTTTCGATCGCGACAGGCGTTTGGCCAGGACAACCAAATTGCCTCTGAGCGTATCGCCGGCCAAGACCGGTTTCTTCCACTTGACCTGGTCGACGCCGGGCGCGCCCTGGCAGGTGGAGTCCAGGAGGAAGGCATCGCACAACATGCGCATGAACATGGCGCAGGTGTGCCAGCCCGAAGCCGAGAGGCCGCCGAGGATGCTGGCCTTGCCGGCTTCCTCGTCGAGATGCATCGGCTGGGCATCGAATTCACTGGCGAACTCGATGATCTCGGCCGCGCTCACCTGTTTCGTGCCGAGGTCGAACGAGGCGCCCTCGACGAAATCCTCATAGGCCCATGTCTTTGCGGTCATGTCGGCAATCCGGCTAAATCCCAAGGATCGGGCAACCCGGATGCAGGCCGGCAGCGATTTGGTCAAGTCCTTTCTGGTGAGCCAGGCCGAGGGCGCGGCTGCCCGTCGCGGCGCTCAGAGCCAGCCTCGGCGGCGGAAATACCAGAAGGGCAGGATCGCCGACAGGATCATCAGGCCGATGGCGAAGGGATAGCCAAGCTCCCATTTCAGCTCGGGAATAACGTCGAAGTTCATGCCGTAGATCGAGGCGACCAGTGTCGGCGGCAGGAAGATGACGGCGGCGACCGAGAAGATCTTGATGATGGCGTTCTGCTCGATCGAGATCATGCCGAGCGTGGCGTCGAGCAGGAAGGAGATCTTCTGCGACAGGAAGGTGGCGTGGTCGGCGAGCGACAGCACGTCGCGCGACAGGGTCTTGATGCGGGCGCGGACATCCTTGCTCATCTTGGTCTGGGTCGCGACATGGGCGAGGAAGCCGGCAAGGCGCTGCAGCGAGATCAGGCTGTCGCGCACGGACGAGGCGATGTCTTCCTTGCGGCCGATGGCCTTCAAGAGCTCCTGGAAGTCGCGGTTGCGCTTCGACACCTTGGTCGAGCGTGCCTCGAAAATGTCGCGCGAAATCGCCTCGATGTCGCGGCCGGCGCGTTCGAGGATGTCGGCGAGACGGTCGACGATCGCCTCCAGCAGGCCGATCAGGATGGTGTCGCCACTGGTGCAGCCGGTCGCCACTTTCTCGGCGCGCAGCGGGAAGGTCTTGAAGGCCTTCGGCTCATGGTAGCGAATGGTGATCAGCCTTTTGCCGGCAAGCGCGAAGGTGACCGGCGACATCAGGGGATCGTCGACCTCGGTCTGGGCAGGCAAAGTGGCGGTCATGAAGTAGGCGCCATCCTCGATGTAGAGACGGCTGGAAATCTCGATCTCCTCCATCTCCTCGCGGGTCGGGATGGCGACGCCGAGCCAGCTCTCGATGGTGGCTTCTTCTTCCTTGGTCGGACTGATCAGGTCGGCCCAGACGACCCTGTCGCCATCGGCCAGCAGGTTGTCGACGACGCGCAAGCGATCATTGTCCACGACAAATGCCTTGATCATCGCCAGATCTCCCCTGCGAAGGTTCGGATTGCGCGTCGTGTCGGATTGCACGGCTCTTCGTCGTGTGCGCGACCGTGTGGCAGCCGCTTAGACCCGTGCCATGACAAAATCAAGACAAGCCCTGGAGCCGGGCCGGGATCGGGTGCTCAGAAGAACTCGTCGAGCAGCCGATACCAGGAAAGCTTCGCCGGCTCGGTTTCCGGCGGCCCGTACCGTTGGAGAAGAGGCACTATCCAGGCCTCTGCGAGATTGTAGCGGATGCTCCGGCAGGCGAGCGCCAGATCCTGGTGGCGATCCGCCAGGCGTCAGGTATTGAACTTGAACAGCATGATGTCGCCGTCCTGGACGACATATTCCTTGCCTTCGTCGCGCGCCTTGCCGGCTTCCTTGGCCGCCACTTCGCCGCCCAGCGTGACGAAGTCGTTATAGGCGATGGTCTGGGCGCGGATGAAGCCGCGTTCGAAATCGGTGTGGATGACGCCGGCCGCCTGCGGGGCCTTGTCGCCCTTGTGGATGGTCCAGGCGCGCGTCTCCTTCGGCCCGACGGTGAAATAGGTGATGAGATGCAAAAGCTCATAACCGGCGCGGATGACCTTGTTGAGCCCCGGCTCGTCGAGGCCGAGCGAGGACAGGAATTCCATCTCTTCCTCGTCGGAGAGCTGGGCGACTTCGGCCTCGATCGCGGCCGAGATCACCACGGTGCCGGCGCCTTGCGCGGCGGCCATCTTTTCCACGGCCCTTGTGTGCTCGTTGCCGGTCGCGGCATCGGCCTCGGCGACATTGCAGACATAGAGCACGGGGTGCGAGGTCAGCAGGTTCAGACCCTGCAGGATGCGCAAATCGTCGGCGGAAATACCCTTGAGCAGGATGCGGGTCGGCTTGCCGGCCTGCAGCAGTTCGAGTGCCGCCTCCATCATCGGCAGCACGGTCGTTGCTTCCTTGTCCTTGCTGCCGGCGCGCTTACGGATCTGGACGATGCGGCGCTCGAGGCTGTCGAGGTCGGCGAGCATCAGCTCGGTCTCGACCGTCTCGGCGTCGGCGACGGGGTCGATGCGGCCCTCGACATGGGTGATGTCGTCATCCTCGAAGCAGCGCAACACATGCACTATGGCGTCGACCTCGCGGATGTTGGCGAGGAACTGGTTGCCCAGCCCTTCGCCCTTCGAGGCGCCGCGCACCAGGCCGGCAATGTCGACGAAGGAGATGCGGGTCGGGATGATCTCCTTGGACTTGCCGATGGCCGCGATCTTCTGCAGGCGCGGGTCGGGCACCGCCACCTCGCCGGTGTTCGGTTCGATGGTGCAGAACGGATAGTTGGCGGCCTGCGCCGCCGCCGTCCTGGTCAGCGCGTTGAAGAGCGTCGACTTGCCGACGTTGGGCAAGCCAACGATGCCGCATTTGAAACCCATTTTGTCCAGTCCTATCGGAAAAGCGAAATTTGATGAGGGCTATGGGCGATAGGGGTGATCAACGTCAAGCCCCGTAAGGCCGCATGCGTGCCCGCTCAGTCCTTGTTGCCGAAGAGTTTCTTCAGCATGGCAGCCATCGGGCCGGTCTCCGGCAGTTTGGCGGGTGCTTGTTGCGACCGCGCCTGGCGGATGTGGCTTTGTTGTTTAGGCTGCTGCTTCTGCGCCGGCTTTTCCAGCTCGGCTATCGCCTTGCCCTGGACGGCAAGGGCGGCCTTGTTCATGAAGCCGGATTCGTCGCCCTTGACGATCATGGCGGCGTTGTCGGCGATCGCGTCGAGCAGGGGATCGAGCCATTCGCGGTCGGCCTTGGCGAAATCGCCGAGCACATGGTGCTGGACCATTTCCTTGACGCCGGGATGGCCGACACCGATGCGCACGCGACGGTAGGCGTTGCCGACATGGCCGTCGATCGAGCGGATGCCGTTGTGGCCGCCGGCGCCGCCGCCGGTCTTGATGCGCAGCTTGCCTTCGGCAAGGTCGATCTCGTCATAGAAGACGGTGAGCGCGGAAAGCTCGAGCTTGTAGAAGCGCAGGGCTTCGCCGACCGACTGGCCGGACAGGTTCATGAAGGTCTGCGGCTTGATCAGGATGATCTTTTCGCCGGCAATCGTGCCCTCGGCGATCAGGCCCTGGAATTTCTTCGACCAGGGCGAAAAGGAATGGCGGCGGGCGATTGCGTCCGCCGCCATGAAGCCGACATTGTGCCGGTTATCTGCGTATTTCGCGCCCGGATTGCCGAGACCTGCAAATAGCAGCATCGTCTGCTCCGGGCGGAAAGAGTTACTTCTCTTCGGCGGCAGGGGCTGCTTCAGGTGCAGCCACTTCAGCCGTCTCTTCCGTCTCCGGCTTCATCGCCGACGAACCGGCAATGGTCGCGATGGTGAAGTCGCGGTCGGAGATGACCGGCTTGACGCCGGCCGGCAGCTTGACCGCCGAGATGTGGATCGAGTCGCCGATGTTGGTGCCGGTGAGATCGATGGTGATGAATTCCGGGATCGCGTTGGCCGGGCAGTGGAACTCGACTTCGTGACGCACGATATTGAGCACGCCGCCGCGTTTGATGCCGGGCGACTTGTCCTCATTGATGAAGTGGACAGGCACGTCGACATTGACCTCGGTGTCCTTGCCGATGCGCAGGAAGTCGACATGGACAGGGAAATCCTTGACCGGGTCGAGCTGGAAGTCCTTGGGCAGGACCTGGATCTTCTTGCCGTCGACATCGATCGTGGCGATCGTGGTCAGGAACCCGCCGCCATGGATCTTGTAGTAGATGTCCTTGTAGGTGAGAGCGATCGCCAGGGGAGGCTGCTTGTCACCGTAGATTACTGCAGGCACTTTACCGTTGCGGCGAACTGCACGGGCGGACCCCTTACCGACCTGTTCGCGCGCTTCGGCCTTGAGCTCGTAAGTATCGTGGCTCATGGCTTTTCCTTTCGCGTGTTATGGAGCGTTTGCGGGAAGGCAATTTGCCCAAGCCGTAAACGTCGAAAGCCGCCAGACCTCGATGTCCGAATGCGGGCACCCGTTTTGAGACGGAGCTTTGTTCGGGATCACAAGGGAAGGCAGCCTTCCGCCGCGTTGCCTCCAAGGGTGTCTACGCGGGTGGCGGCTCTATAGCGGAAGGTGGCGAGAGGCGCAAGCGGTTGGGCTGGAAGGCATGAAGAGCCGTTCGAGGGTCGATCTTCGTCTGACAGTCCGCCAGCGCTTGCCATGCCTGCGGCGGACAACCAGCGATGGCAGTCATCATTGCCGCGGCATATGTTTAGACAACCAGCGGCGAAGCTTTTGGATCAAAGTGCGTCTGACTCGCGCTCGGGAGCTGATCTGCACGCGCCAGTCCGGAATAACATTCTCGGATTCCGTGCTCCCCGCCCGGACCTTCTGCGCCAGCCATGTCATGTCGACGAGCGCGTATCCATTGGCTAGCAACCGGTTGGTGAGCATCAGCTCATTGAGAATAGCCCGAGCCTTGCTTTCGAAAAACGGTAGCGTTTCAGGTGTAAGATCGAACCTTGAATGCCAGATTACTCCCTCGCCAGCTCCGTCGCCGGTGAGCCAATGCAGCAAAGACTGCTGATATGCTCGCGAGATCGGTGCGTCATCACGGAAGGGCTGTCGAGGGTTGCCGGTGAAGATCGGCGCGTCCCTGCCGACGCTTACCAGGGATCCCAGGCTGCTGAGTTGCCGCGGGTTCATCAAGATGAACGAACTGCGGAGCCATGCCTGCGAGCGGATTCCGAAAATCGAGAAGGCCTCGCGGCGAGAATCAATGCAACCCAGCGCTCCCTGCAAACCAAGCAACGACCGCAACGAGCCACCATCAATCAATTTGAGATGGTCAGGTGCGGATGCCGCGAAAGCCGAAGTGGCCAAGTGGACCAGATCATACTGATGAAGTTTGGCGCCGGTATGATTGATGCCGCAGTCCCATGCGGAGAATTCCCAATCTTCATTCGACCCGCCGATCAGTTCGACCCCGCGGTCCAAATCAGAGCCATGACCGACTGGCAGCGAATTGTCGATCACGAGCATGCGATGCTCAACGTCCGGCATCTGGCGGGCGAACATAGCTCGCAAGTCCTGCCATGCGGTCGGATATTTTTCGGTGCCGTGACGCACCAGAAGGGTCAAAACACGAAGCGGCTGGGCGTGCATGGCGAATCCAGAAAAAGCGCAGAGAACGCAAGCAAGTCTTGGGAATTTCTCCGCTGCCGCAGGTCATGACGAAGCCACTTATCCTGGGGCTGATCACACCCATTCATCTCATCTTCGCCGCGGCATTCCCTATAGCAGAATCGAGAGCCTGTGGGTCAATTCCCCGCGACTCGGCATGCTCGAATTTCGTTTCATGCCAGCCTGGGCACGAGAAGCGAACTAGGGAGCATTTCGATGCCGTGCGAGCGCGGTCAAGCCGCGCCGAGGCAGTCAAGAGTCAGCCGGTGGCTACCGATCGCCGCTCAACGTATCGCGCAGCGCCTGGATTTGCCGGTTCAGCGTATCGAGCTCAGCCAGCGTCATGCCCGAGCGCTCGATCAAGGTCTCGTTGAGGCAGTTGCACTGGACGAGCAGCGCGCGCCCGGCCGATGTCAGGTCGACCTGGACCTGGCGCTCGTCCGCCTGGCTGCGCTGGCGGGTGACCAACCCGGCCTGTTCCATGCGCTTCACCAGCGGGGTGACGGTGCTCGATTCCAAAGCGAGCCGATGGGCGACCCCGCCGACCGACATGCCATCGGCCTCGCCCAGCGCGTTGAGCACGAGATATTGCGGATAGGTGATCCCCATCTCGTCCAGCATCGGCTTGTAAGTGCGGTTGATCGCCATCGAGGTGGCGTAGAGCGTGAAGCAGAGCTGATTGTCCAACGGGAGGGGCACGACGCATTCCTTTGCCGATTAATCACGAAATATGTACCACGAAAAATGATATCGCGATACATATTTTTGTGGACATGGCTTCCGCGCTGCGCTAGCCATATAGATATCGCGATATTGTTTATCGCGAAAAACAATCAAAGGAGATTGAGATGGCTTCGCAGGCAAAATCCGGTTCCGGCAGCGGCACGATCACCACCAAGGACGGCACGCAGATTTTCTACAAGGACTGGGGAACCGGTCAGCCCATCGTCTTCCATCATGGCTGGCCGTTGAGCAGCGACGACTGGGACGCACAGATGCTGTTCTTCCTGGCACAAGGCTACCGCGTCATCGCCCATGACCGGCGCGGCCATGGCCGCTCGACGCAGACGGATATCGGCAACGAGATGGATACCTACGCCGCCGATGTCGCTGAACTTGCCGCGCATCTCGACCTCAAGAACGCTATCCATGTCGGCCATTCGACCGGCGGCGGCGAGGTGGCGCGCTATGTCGCGAAGTACGGCTCGGGCGGCCGCGTCGCCAAGGCGGTGCTGATCGGCGCGGTGCCGCCAATCATGCTCAAGACGGCTGCCAATCCCGGCGGCCTGCCGATCGAGGTCTTCGACGGTTTCCGCGCTGCCCAGGCTGCCAACCGCGCCCAGTTCTTCCGCGACGTTCCTGCCGGTCCGTTCTATGGCTTCAACCGTCCGGGCGCCGAGGTTTCGCAAGGCGTCGTCGACAATTGGTGGCGCCAGGGCATGATGGGCGGCACCAAGGCGCATTACGATTGCATCAAGGCTTTCTCGGAAACCGACTTCACCGAGGATCTGAAGGCGATCGACGTGCCGGTGCTGGTCATGCATGGCGACGACGACCAGATCGTCCCGATCGCCGACTCGGCGCTGCTGTCGATCAAGCTGCTCAAGAAGGGCGAGCTCAAGGTCTACAAGGGTTTCCCGCACGGCATGGCGACAACCCACGCCGATGTCATCAACGCCGACCTTTTGGCCTTCTTCAAGGCATAGGTCGCACCCGGCACAACAGCGGCACCCGCCATTGCGGCGGGTGCTTCGGTCGGCTTCAGACGATGCCCATCGGACGCGCCTGGCAGCGCTGGCGGCCTGTCGCGGTCGCACTTCAGCCGGGCGTTGCATTGCGCGCGGCCGTGAACGATAGTTTCTTGACCGGACAGGCGTGAGACATCGGATCGAGCGTTTTTGCGCCCTCCGCCTCCTCCGGCATTCGTGATCCGGAGGGTGGAAAATGAACGCGGAATCGATCGACTACAACGGCCTGATGCAGGCTAACCTTGCGCGAGTATTCGGCGAACGCGATGCCGACCGGCGCCTTGTGGCGATCCGCGAACTTTACGCCGGCGATGCCGTGCTTTACGAGCCGGATGCTTCGGCAACGGGCCATGCCGCCATCAATCATGCGGTGAGTAAGCTGCTGTCGAGCCTACCGCCGACGTTCGCCTTCACGGCGACGGGCCCTGCCGTCGGCCATCACGGCGTCGGGCGGCTGCAATGGCAGTCCGGGCCGCTCAACGGCCCTGTCGCCGTCACCGGGATCGATGTCGCGCATTTGCACGGCAACCTTATCCACTCTCTTTTTGTTTTTCTCGATCCCGCCGGCACCTGATACGCCCGTTCACTGAACGAGTTGCCATGCCCGAAACCGGCCTTGGAGCCTTGCTTCGCCGCGTGAGAAGGAGGGCAACGCGGCGTATGATCTTATCCACGCCCACGCTGCCTCCGTCTTTAGCAACGACTGTCTAGGCTTTTCTTGCTTCCTTCATGTTGGGCAGGAACACCGTCAGCAGGCCCAAGAACGGCAGATACGAGCAGATCTGGAAGACGAAATCGATGCCCTTCATGTCGGCGACGACGCCGAGCACGGCGGCGGCAATGCCGCCCATGCCGAAGGCGAAGCCGAAGAAGATGCCGGCGATCATGCCGACGCGGCCCGGCACCAGTTCCTGGGCAAAGACGACGATGTTGGAGAAGGCCGACGAGAGGATGAGGCCGATCAGAACGGTCAGAACCATCGTCCATTCCAGATTGGCGTAGGGGAGCGCCAGCGTGAAGGGCAGCACGCCGACGATCGAGAACCAGATCATCGCCTTCTGTCCGTAGCGATCGCCGAACGGGCCGCCGAGCAGGATGCCCAGCGCCGAGGCGCCGAGGAACAGGAACAGCATCACCTGGCTCATCTGCACCGACACTCCGAACTTATGGATGGAGTAGAAGGTGTAGTAACTGGCAAGGCTGGCGATGTAGGCGTTCTTGCTCAGCACCAGCAGCGTCAGCACGACCAGTGCGCTCATAACCTTGCGGCGCGGGAAGGGCGAGACGAAGCTTGCCGCCTTGCGGGTGCCTTGCGCGGCGCGCAAGCGGCTGTACCAGCCGCCGACCTGCCACAAAACGACGATGCCGATCAGCGAGCCGACGGCGAACCAGGAGATGCTGGTCTGTCCGAACGGCACGACGATGAAGGCCGCCAGCAGCGGCCCCATCGACTGGCCGAAATTGCCGCCGACCTGGAATAGCGACTGCGCCAGGCCAAACCGGCCGCCCGAGGCGAAACGCGCGATGCGCGAGGATTCGGGATGGAAGATCGCCGAGCCGACGCCGATCAGCGAGGCGCCGATCAAGAGCAGATAATAGTGCCCAGCATAGGCCAGCACGACCAGGCCGATCAGCGACGAGGCCATGCCGTAGGGCAGGGAATAGGGCATCGGCCGCTTGTCGGTGATCATGCCGATCACCGGCTGCAGCAAGGACGCCGTCACCTGGAAGGTGAAGGTCAGCAGGCCGATCTGCCAGAAATCGAGGCCGTAATTCTGTTTCAGAAGCGGATAAATGGCCGATAGCAGCGACTGCATGATGTCGTTGATGCAATGGCAGAAGCTCACCGCCAGGATGACGGTGAAGGCCGTCGCCTGGGCTGAGGCGTGACTGGCGGTCGCTGGTGACGCGACGCTGGCGGCTGTCGTATCGGTCAAGGCAGGCTCCGTGGTCTTTTTGGCGGGCACGCCCGCAGGCAATCTGGCGGACGCTCCCGCGGCCGCCTTAGGGACGGTTGCCTTATAGGCCGCTTGCCGCGCGACTTCTTTCGTGGTTTGGTCCAATAGTTTCGCAAGTGGGCCATACAAGATGCCGCATGGCAGGGAAATCTTCCGCGCCGGCAATGCCGATCTCGGCCAATTGCACCAGAGCCGCTGGCAATGGCTGGAGGAAGTCGCCGGACCGGCGGTGGCATTGCCGACCGAATATCCCGACGGCTACCACGTGCCGCAACACCGCCACAGGCGCAGCCAGTTGCTGCACGCGCTGGTCGGCGTCGTGCTGGTGACGACGCGGCATGGGCGCTGGATGGTACCGCCAGACCATGCGATGTGGATTCCGGCCGGCATCGAGCATTCCGTCGAGATGCTGGGCGATGTCTCGATGCGCTCGGTCTATGTCATGCCGGGCGCGATCCCGGGGCTGCCGGAAGGCTTGCGCGTCGTCGGCGTCACCGCGTTGATGCACAGCCTGATCGTGGAATCAGAGAAGCTGCCGCAAGGCGGCGAACTGGAAGGACGCGGCGGGTTGATCATGAAGCTGTTGCTGCATGAGATCCCGACCTTGCCGGAACGGCCGCTCGGTCTGCCATTCCCGTCCGATGCAAGGCTGGCGGCGCTGTGCCGCCGCTTCGTCGCCGCACCGTCACCGCATGCGACGATCGACGAATGGGCCGATGCCGCCGGCATGAGCCGGCGCTCCTTCACGCGCGCCTTCCAGCGCCAGACCGGCCTGTCGCTGTCGACATGGCGCCAGCAGGCCTGCCTGTTCGCGGCGCTGCCGCGGCTCGCCGATGGCGAGCCGATCACCCGGGTGGCGCTCGATCTGGGCTATGACAGCGTGCCGGCCTTCATCACCATGTTCAAGCGCATGCTGGGCTCGTCGCCGCGCGGCTATATGCGCGGCGCGCGAGACAATGGCGAAGGCATAAGGCGAGCCCCGCCTCGCCTTGAGGCTCCTGCGCCATAATAAGCGGCGCCGAGCGCACTGACGCCTAGTCCATCTGAACGCCGCTCGCCTTGACGATCGGCTCCCACTTGGCGAGTTCAGCCTTCACATGCGTTGCCAACTCTTCCGGGGTGGAGGCCACGATCGTGGCGCTGAATTGGCCCATGCGCGCAATCACATCGGGATCCTGCAGCGCCTTGGCTGCTGCCTTGTGAAGAACCTCGATCACGTCCGCCGGGGTGCCGGCGGGCGCGAACAGGGCGTTCCAGCTGTAGGTTTCATAGCCAGGAATGGTTTCGGCGATTGCCGGCACGTCAGGGAAGGAGGGAACGCGCTCCTTGGTGGTGACGCCCAGGGCCCTCAGCGTCCCGCCCTTGATATGCCCCGATGAAGACGGCAGGTTGTCGAACATCATCGGCACCTGATTGGCGATGACGTCGTTCAGGGCCGGCCCGGCGCCCTTATAGGGTATGTGCTGCATGCTCACGCCGGCCATCGTCTTGAAAAGCTCGCCCGAGAGATGCAGCGGGGTGCCGTTGCCCGATGAAGCGTAGGCGTATTTGTCCGGGTCCTTCTTCAATAGGTCGATCAGTTCCTTGACGTCCTTGGCTGGAAATTGAGGGTTCACGACCAGGACGTTCGGTACCAGCACAAGCAGCGATATCGGAGCAAAATCCTTCTCCGCATCGTAGGGCTTGGTCTTGAGGATGAGCGGGTTGAGTGCGTGTGTCGCAACCGTGCCCATCAGAATCGTGTAGCCGTCCGGATCCGCCCGGGCGACTTGGGCCGCGCCGATGCTGCCGCCGGCGCCGCCGACATTTTCAACGACAATCTGCTGGCCGAGGTTTTCGGACATCTTGTTGGCGACGAGGCGCGCGACCAGATCCGTGGAGCCGCCCGCGGAAAAGGGAACAACCATCGTGATGGTCCGGTCCGGGAAATCGGCGGCCCAAGCCGTCGGCGCCGAAAAGAGAGCCGCGACGGAAACGGCAAGCCCGAGCAAAGTCCTTCGCCGGATTGGCATAATGCTACTCCTCCATTGTCTACGGGGGCAGTATGCCACGGCGGGCGCGCCAGGAGAAATGTCTGCTCGCGAGGGGCGCAGACAAGGAGACGACGGTAGGGGCGTACGCTCCGCCCGGCCGACGTTTCGTCGATCGCCGGGGGTTAGTCGAACAGGCTCGACACCGATTCCTCGGTCGCTGTGCGCGAAATCGCTTCGCCCATCAGGTCGGCGATCGAGATGACGCGGATGTTGGGGGCGTCGAGCACGCCTTGCGTCGGCTGGATGGAATCGGTGATCACCAGTTCCTGCAGCTTCGAGCCGCTGATGCGCGCGACTGCGCCGCCCGACAGCACGCCATGGGTGATATAGGCGGTGACGCTGGTGGCGCCGTTGGCCAAGAGTGCATCGGCGGCATTGCACAGCGTGCCGCCGGAATCGACGATGTCGTCGATCAGCAGGCAATCCTTGCCGGCGACCGCGCCGATGATGTTCATGACTTCCGATTCGCCCGGGCGCTCACGGCGCTTGTCGACGATGGCGAGCTGCGCGTCGAAGCGCTTGGCCAGCGCACGTGCCCGCACCACGCCGCCAATGTCGGGCGACACCACCACGACATTGCCGAGCTGCTTGTATTTCGCCTTCACGTCGCGCGCCATCACCGGCACCGAGAACAGATTGTCGGTCGGGATGTCGAAGAAGCCCTGGATCTGGCCGGCATGCAGGTCGAGCGTCAAAACGCGGTCGACGCCGGCGCGGGTGATCATGTTGGCAACCAGCTTGGCCGAGATCGGTGTGCGGCCCGACGCCCGGCGGTCCTGCCTGGCATAGCCGAAATAGGGAATCACCGCCGTGATGCGCTTGGCCGAGGAGCGCATGAAGGCGTCGATCATGATGAGCAGTTCCATCAAATGATCGTTGGTCGGGAAGGAGGTCGACTGCAGGATGAAAACATCCTCGCCGCGCACGTTTTCCTGGATTTCGACGAAGATTTCCTGGTCGGCGAAGCGCCTGACACTGGCCTTCCCCAGCGGGATGTTGAGATAGCGGGCGACCGCTTCGGCCAGCACCCTGTTGGAATTGCCCGCGAAGAGTTTCATGCACCGTTCCTGGTGGAGGATGGGAAGGCCTGACAGACTCTCCCGGACCTTTTAATCGGGCTTTTAGCGGCCCGCGCTGGTATTGCAAGCGCCGAGATCGGGAATCCGCCGGCTAAGCTGAAGAAAGGTTCGGGCCATCGCCGAGAGGCAACACTCAAGCATGCCTTGCTAGCCAGCCTTGCCACCCAGGAATGCCGCGAACTGGTCGATGGTCTGGTCGGCGATCGCCTGCATGGTGGCCGGAGAGACGCCCTTCCAACTGTCGGCGCCCGTGCCGGAGCTGACCGAAGGCGCCTTCATCTGGCCGTTGATGCGGTGCAAGCGGTTGCCCGAGGGGTCGTAGACGTCCCAGACATAGATGACGGTGGTGTCCTTGCCCTCCGAAATCGCCGAGAAATAGCCTTTCAGCACATGGGTCGCGGTCTGGTCGGCGCTGCCGGCGAGCGTAATTCCACGCTGCCTGGCGCGCGTCTGCAGTTCCGCCGTCAGCGGGGTCGCGGCCTCGACCGAAGCACCGACGATCGGCGCGATCTGCAGCCGTGTCTTCGACAGGATGGCAGCACTTTGCGCCAAGGTGAGCGGCGTGGTGGTGGTTGCAGCAGGCGCGGTGGGTGACGCAACTGCAACGGTGGCCGTCGTGCTGCCCTGGGCTCCCGGCGCAACCGGCCCCGAAGTCGCCGGCGGGGTGATGGCGGAAGGTTCGAGAACGTCCTTTGCGTTGGTGCAGGCAGCCAGAGCCAATGCCACAAGCAATGACACGGTCGTCACATGCGATCGTCTCATTTGCCTTCTAACTCCTTGGCGAAGAACGCCTCCCATTATGGATTCACTGTACGATCAAGTCGAGATCATGGCGGGAAAGCGGCTTCGGCTGGGATTCGGTGGTCAGGTAGGTGCGGCCAAGCGTCATCGCCGTCTCGGTCTCGGAATCCATGATGATCATGTGGGCGAACAGCGTCATGTGCGGCGCGATCGGCTCGGGATTGCCCTGGTAGAACATCGGCATGTCCATCCAGGACGGCGTGAAGCGGGCGCCGACGGAGTAGCCGCAGGCGTTCAGCCGGTGCTTGGTCAGGCCGTGCGCCTCCATGGTGCGGGCGTGGGCGTCGAAGACGTCGCCGAACGTATTGCCCGGCGTCATCGCCTTTTCCACCGCGAGAAGGGCGGCACGCGCGGCGTCGAACAGCTCCTGATGGCGCTTCGACACCTTGCCGGTCAGCACCGTGCGCATCATCGGCGCATGGTAGTGATGGAAGACACCGGCCCATTCGAGCGTCAGCTGATCGTTCTTGGTGAGCTTGCGGCGGCCGGCCTTGTAGCGGCACAGCAGCGCATCGACGCCCGAACCGATGATGAACTCATTGGCGGGATAGTCGCCTCCGCCGGCAAAGATCGCGCCCTGCATGGCGGCCAGGATCAGCGCCTCGTCGCCGCCCTGCTTGATCAGCGGCAGTGCCGCGTCCAGCGCGTCGTCGGAGAGATTGGCGGCCTTCTCGGCCTTGGCGATCTCGGCCGGGCTCTTGAACAGTCGCAGCCGGCCGACAATGCCGGATGCGTCGGCGATCTGGCCGAAGGTCTGCAACTGCTCGTCCAGCCGGCGGCCATTGTAGGCGGTCAGGCCATGGGTGTCGTATTCGACCCCAATACGGGCGCCAAGCAGGTCGAGGTCGTTGAGCAGGTTGCGCAGGTCGACCGCCGGGTTGGCGCCGTTGCGGTCGGTCCACAGCACGATGTTGTCGATGATCGAGGTGTGGCGCGCCTGGCGCAGGTCGGCCGAGCGGGTCAAGAGCACCATCGAGCCGTCGGCCTTCACCACCAGGCACTGGAAGAAGCAGAAGCCGAACGTGTCGTAGCCGGTCAGCCAGTACATGCTTTCCTGCGCGAACAGCAGGATGGCGTCGAGTTTCTTCTCGGCCATCTCGATCATCAGCCGGTCGCGCCGCGCGTCAAATTCCGATCGTTCAAAATGCAGCGCCATTATTCACTCTCCAAAACGATGGCCGAAACCTGCCGGCCGTAATCGGGTTCCTTGCGGTGCGTGGTGCGCCGGTAGGAGTAAAACAAATCTTCCTCGGCATAGGTGCAGCGGCCGAGGCCTTCAGCGGTCACGCCGGCCCTGATGAGCCGGTCGACCGTGTAGCTGACGAGGTCGAACATGGCATGGCCTGATGTGGCGGAGGGCGCGAAATAGCCGATGTTCTCCGCGTCGGCCTCGACGAAGCGGGCGACGAATTCCGGCCCGACTTCGTAATTGGCGGGGCCGATCGAGGGGCCGAGAACGGCGACGATGTTTTCGCGCCGGGCGCCCAGGCTTTCCATGGCTGCAACTGTGTTCTCCAGCACGCCCGTAAAAGCGCCTTTCCAGCCGGCATGCGCCGCGCCGATGATGCGTGCGCCGGAATCGGCAAACAGCACCGGGCCACAGTCGGCGGTCGAGGCGCCGATGGCGATGCCCGGGCGGTCGGTGACGATGGCATCGGCCTTGGGCCGTTCGCCGGCAAAGGGTTCCCTGGCGACGATGACGTCGGGCGAATGGACCTGCCAGGCGGTCAGCAGATGGCTTGCCGGCACGCCCATCCAGGCGGCGACACGGGCTCGATTCTCGGCCACCAGCGCCTTGTCGTCATCCGACCCGGTGCCGATGTTGAGCCCCTGGTAGATGCCGGTCGAGACGCCGCCCCTACGGGTGAAATAGCCGTGGCGGATGCCTTGTGCCTGCGCCTTGTCCAGCAGCGGTGACCGAACGGGATCCGGTTTGGTCTGATTCAGCATGCGGGCGTTGTTGTCCGTGTGGGCGGTTTCGTCAAGAAAAAGTCGGGAAGCGAGACGGCCGGCGGTTCGGCCGCTCTTTTACCGGACGCGAGATTGGGAGGGGTAGCGGTGAAAAGTCAATCCGCCGTCGAAAAGGGCCGGATCGGCACTCCGCGCGGCAGGACGGCAAGCACCTTGAACAGTTCGCCCATGGCCTGCGGCCCGGCGAGACGCTCGACATCGCCTGATATCTTGTCGCGGGCCGCCTGGTCGCCATCGGCGCCAAGCCGGCCGGCGCGCTCGAGAATGCCCATGCCGAGCAGGAAATCGCCTTGCGTCGACAGATGGGCGTCGAGACCATATGCGCGCACGGTGGCGGCAAGGGCGGCGAAATCGACATGCGAGGTGAGATCGGCCTCGCCGGGGTTGGCCAGCACATCTTCGTGATTGTGCTGGCGCAGAGCCTGCAGCGTGTCGCCGACCCCCGGCTGCAGATGGCCATAGTCGAGAAACAGGCCGGCGCCGCCGTTTGGGGCCATGCGGCCGGCAATGGCGGCCATCAGCGCGGTGCGAGCCGGTGCCACTTCGACGATCGCACCCTGCGGTGCTTCAGCGGCGTCGGGGGGCAGCAGCGTCGGGTCGACCGAGCCGGCGCCGGCGAAGAAACAGAGCGTGTCCTCGTCGTCGAGGCCGACCATGCGCTCGCGCCAGCCCGTGCCGGCGCGGACGAACTGGCGGACCGGCACGGCGTCGAACAATTCATTGCCGACGATGAGCAGCGGCTGATCGGGCAGGGTGTCGATGGTCTCGTGCCAACGAACCGCGAAAGGTGTCACGTCGAGCGTCTGCTTCTGGATTTCAGTCAGGCGCGGGCTGGTCTCGATCATGGCGAAGGCGGCGCCATTGGCCAGATCAGGATCGAGCCGCGACAGGGTGCGCAGCATGTCCTTCATCAGCGTGCCGCGACCGGGGCCGATCTCGGCGATGGTCACTGGCATCGGCCGGCCAATCGCTGTCCAAGCTTGATAAAGCCAGACCGCGACGAGTTCGCCGAACATCTGGCTGATCTCCGGCGCGGTGACGAAGTCGCCAGCGGCGCCGAAGGGCTCGCGTGTCGTGTAGTAGCCGTCCGCGGGGTCGAACAGGCACATGGCCATGTATTCGTTGACGGGAAGGGGGCCGAGCGCCTCGATCAGGTCGACGATGCGGGTCTTCAGCCGCGTCATGTCGCCTGCGGCTGTGCTTGCTTCACCGGCTTGGCTGTGGCCATCGCCCAGATGCCGGCCAACACCATCGGCGTCGACAAGATCATGCCCATTGTCAGCCAGTTGGTGCCGAGGAGGTAGCCGAGCTGCTGGTCGGGTTCGCGGAAGAACTCGACGAAGATGCGCGACAGGCCATAGCCGCAGATGAAGGCGCCGCCGACGAAGCGCGGCGTCTTCAGCTTGAGGCGCGAATGGGTGAGGATGCGCAGGACCAGGAACAGAACCAGGCCCTCGAGCACGGCCTCGTAGAGCTGGCTCGGATGGCGGGTGAACGGCCCGCCATTGGGGAATTCTATTGCCCAGGGCACATCCGTCGGCCGGCCCCAGAGCTCGGAATTGATGAAGTTGGCGACGCGCACCAGACCGAGCCCAACCGGCACGCCGGCGGCCACGACATCGAACAGCGACCAAGTGCGGATGCCGCGCTTGATGGAAAACAGCGTCATGGCGAGGATGACGCCAAGCAGGCCGCCATGGAACGACATGCCGCCTTGCCAGACGGCGAAGATGTCGAGCGGGTGCGCGATATAGCGCGCCAGGTCATAAAACAGCACATAGCCGGTGCGACCGCCGAGGACGACTCCGATGGCCGCCCAGACGATGAAATCGTCGAGATCCTCCGGCTTCATAGGCAGGACACCGTCGGGCCAAAGCTTCGGATTGGCGGCGAGCCGCTTGGCATACCACCAGGCAAAGAGGATGCCGACGATGTAGCCGACGCCGTACCAGTGCACCGCCAGCGGCCCGATCTGGATGAGGATCGGGTTGATGTTTGGGAAGGGCAACGAGGCCAGCGGCAGCAGGAAATATTCGTTCAACGGGGAGCTCTCGGTTTCGGTCGCATTCGGGCGCGGACCATGCGGCAGGGTTTTGGCAGGGTCAAGGCAAGCTGGTCGCCGTCAAGTGTCGCGACGGGTCACCATTGCCAGCCATCGCGCCGTGGGGGTGGTGCGCTCAACCCTTTGCGGCCACCCATTGCCGCAATGCGTCGTTGATCCTGTCCTGCCAGCCTGGACCGTCTTCCTGGAAATGGTCGAGCACGGCCCGGTCGATGCGGATCGAAACAAGCTCGCGCACATTCGGGGCGGTCGAGGGTTCGCGAACGGGCGCTGCCGGCTTCTTGACCGGCTTGAAGGCCGCTTCGGCGGCCGCGAACGGATTTGTCGGTCGGCGTGGGGGCGTTGCCATTGGGTGACCCTGACTGGAGGTGACTCGTGCTTGGCGGAAGTCGCGATGAAAACGCCACAATAGGCGACTTAGCGCCAGCCCGTATAGGGCGCCTTCATGTTGTCAATTTTCCGGAAACAAGATCGTCTCGATGTCCATCGCACCATGTATTATGTGCAGTACCTCCACGGTGTCGGTGCCAACGCGATAGAAAATCAGATAGTTGCCGTGGACGCGTCGCCGGATCCCTGGCGATCGATGCCGCTCAAGGAGCGGATAGCGCTCCGGCATGGTGCACAGCTCCATACAATCGCGGCGCAATTCCTGGATAAACGTTATGGCCCGGAATGGACTGTTGAGCGCGATGTAATCACCAATGGCTTCAAGGTCTGCCTCGGCTTGATCTGTGAAGACCAATTGCCTCACTTGGTCTTCTCTGCCATTGCCCTGTATTTGGCTTCAAGCCTGTTCAGTACCTCGTCACCGGGCTTAACTCTGCCTGCATTGGCATCTGCGATGCCTTTGGTGAGGGCTGCATCGAGGGCGGCGAGGCGCTTCTCCCGCTCTTCGACGAGGCGAACGCCCTCACGCAGCACTTCGCTCTTCGAATTGTAGCGGCCCGTGCTGACGAGCTGGTTCACGACATCTTCGAGACGGCTGCCCAAGTCTGCGCTGATGGCCATGACGGCGCTCCTAAAAATACCCTAGAACAATAATAGTTATTGATCGAGTTTGCCAGTGATTTTGCCAGTGATTTGGTGAGGGATCCGACTTGATGCCGCACCGGCCCTCAACGTTCTTGCATTCGGCGCTCCGCGCCACTACGTCATTTCGAGCAAAGCGAGGATTTGCCATGTCGACCGGACCGAACCGCATTCTCGATGAATTCGCCAAGCTGATGACTGATGCAGCGGGTGCCGCGCAGGGCGTGCGCCGCGAGGTCGAGACCGCCTTCAAGGGCCAGGCGGAGCGCATCCTCAATTCGATGGACGTGGTGCAGCGCGAGGAATTCGAGGCCGCGCGCGAGATGGCCGCCAAGGCCAGGGACGAGAATGCAAGGCTTGCCGCCCGCATCGAAGCGCTCGAGGCCAAGCTCGCCGAATTCGCCGGCGATGCCGCACCAGCGGCGGCGGCGAAGCCCCGCGCAAAAAAATAATCGTTAAACTTTTCCACATAGTCCGATCCTGAAAATCGCTTTGCCGTGAATCGCTTAACGGCATTGCATGAATTTTTGTGACAGCGCCTTTCCACATGCGAATGACGCAGTGCGAAAAATTGGGCTGTTCACGCGACTCCCGATCAATAGACTGAATTTGTTGCATGATTCGGAGCAGGGTCATGCGGCCGGGCGGTGGGGTCCGGTCTGGGGTCTTTGCGTCGAGAAGTAGTCTTTAGCGCGAAGAAAGTCCTGGCCGTCCGAGTTCTAGATCAGATTGTTCGTTGTGTGTGCCCTCCCGCGGAGCGTGTGGCGGCGCTCCTCAGAACGACAGGAAGCATTCCATGGAACTTCTCGAACTCGAATTCTCCCGCGAAATCCATCCAGTGGATGTTATCGAGCAGGTGGCCCACAACAATGACTGGTCCTTCGAACGGGCCGGCGACGATGAAATTTCGATCTCGGTCGCAGGCAGCTGGACCGACTATCACGTCTCCTTCTCCTGGATGGAGGATTTCGAGGCGCTGCATCTGGCCTGCGCCTTCGATATCAAGGTGCCGGAGACCCGGGCGCTGGAAGTGATGCGGCTGTTGTCGCTGATCAACGAGCAGATGCTGTTCGGGCATTTCGACCTCTGGGAGCAGGAAGGCGCGATCATGTTCCGTCAGTCGCTGCTTTTGGCCGGCGGGGTCGAGCCGTCGAGCCAGCAGGTGGAGGTGCTTTTGTCCTCGGCGCTGGAAGCCTGCGAATGCTATTTCCAGGCTTTCCAGTTCGTCGTCTGGTCGGGAACCTCGGCCAAGGATGCGCTGGCCGGCGTGCTGTTCGAGACCTACGGCAACGCTTGAGCGGCGGCGAGGCAAACAAGACGAGATGAGTTCGAGCAGCGAGCGTAAGCCTGAGATCAGTTTTGCCGATTTCGATCGTGTCGACATCCGCGCCGGCACGATCGTCGAGGCCGAACCGTTTCCGGAAGCGCGCAAGCCTGCCTTCAAGCTTAAGATCGATTTCGGACCCGACATCGGCATCAAGAAATCGTCGGCGCAGATCACCAAATACTATGCGCCGGAGACGCTGGTCGGCCGGCAGGTGTTCGCCGTGGTCAATTTTCCGCCGCGCCAAATCGGGCCGTTCATGTCGGAAGTGCTGACGCTGGGTTTTCCCGATGAGGAGGGCGCCGTGGTGCTTGGCGCCATCGAGCGCAAGGTGCCGGACGGCGGGCGGCTGTTTTAGGATGCGTTGATATTCAGGTGATGCCGACCTGCGAACGGCGGTCTCCTGCGCTTCCCCGTTCTACTGCGTCGCAGTAGAACTGAGCTCACGTACCAAAAGTACGCTCGTCCCCGGTTCCCGGAGAGCACCAATCTCGGCTCGGCCTGACCTGAATCTCAACACATCCCAGGCCACGATGTCCTTAGGCCGCCAGCTTGCGCGTCCTGCCGAGCGCTTCCTCGACCGTGTCGAGAAACATTTCCGCACAGGCTTTCCAGCTGTAGCGCATGGCGCGTTCTCGTGCCTGCGCACGGTCGACCCCGAGCGCGGCGAGCGCGGCTTCGCGCAAATCGTTGGAGACCGCGCCGCCAAAGCCGTCGCCGACAATGTCGATTGGCCCGGTCACCGGATAGGCGGCGACCGGCGTGCCGCTGGCCAGCGCCTCGATGATGACATTGCCGAAGGTGTCGGTGCGGCTGGGGAAGACGAAGACATCGGCCGAGGCATAGATCTCCGCCAACTCGTCATTGGGACGATGGCCGAGGAAATGCGCGTTGGGGTAGCGGGACTTGAGCTTGGCAAGCTCCGGACCTTCGCCGACGATCACCTTGCTGCCGGGCAGGTCGAGGTCGAGGAAGGCGGAGAGGTTCTTCTCGATGGCGACGCGGCCGACGCAGAGGAAGACCGGGCCGGGGAGGCCGAGGTCCTTGCGCTTGTCCGGGCGGAAATGGTCGGTGTCGACGCCGCGCGTCCATGGCCTCAGCTTGTTGAAGCCGCGCGCCGAAAGGTCATCGGCGAGCGACTGGGTGGCGACCAGCGTGCCCTGGCCGGAATTGTGGAAGTCGCGCAGCCAGCGATAGGCCCAGCTTTCCGGCACCGGCAGGCGGGCGCTGAGATATTCGGGAAAGCGCGTGTGATAGCTGGTGGTGAACGGCCGGCCGGCATTGCGGCAATAGCGCCGCGCCATGATGCCGAGCGGCCCTTCGGTGACGATGTGGATGTGGTCGGCCTTGTAGGCGTGGATCAGGCGCGCGACATGGCCTGGCGTGGTCAGCGCCAGCCTGATGTCGGGGTAGGTCGGCAGGGGGAGCGTGCGGAAGATGTTGGGTGTCAGAAAATCCAACGCGACGTCGAAGGATTTCAGCGTTTCGGTGAGCCGCTCCAGCGTGTGGACGACGCCATTGACCTGCGGGCGCCAGGCGTCGGTGACCATCAATATGCGCATGGCGGCCCTTTGCTGAAAAGGTCGACGGTTGCCTTGAGACGATGCCGGAACGGCGACCAGCCGCCAGCCCTCGCTTCGCTCCAGCGCACCCGGGCGGGGACGGGATCGAAGCGAGGCGGCAAGGCCGAATCAAGTGAAGTCGCGCGTTTCATGCGCGCTCTTCACCATGATTTCATGACGGGCGGATGAAGCAGTCCTTCTGGGAGCATGATCTTATCCGAAAACCGGTTTCCACTTTTCGGGATCATGCTCCGCCTAGGCTGGAACCTTGATCACCGCGCGCAGGCCGCCGAGCGGGCTGTCGTCGAGGGTGATGTCGCCGCCATGGCTGCGGGCGATGTCGCGGGCGATCGACAGGCCGAGCCCTGTGCCGCTGGCATCGAGGTTGCGGGCTTCGTCGAGCCGCACGAAGGGTTTGAACACGTCCTCGCGCCTGTCGGCCGGAATGCCGGGACCATTGTCGTCGACGGTGACCACGAGCGAGCCACGGCCGTGATCGGCGCTGACCTCCACCGTCTTGGCATAGCGGAAGGCATTGCCGATGACGTTGGACAACAGCCGCGCGAAGGCGTTCGGCCGCACATGCACGGTCGGATCACCCGAAAGCGTCGTCGACAGCTTGCATTTGCGCAAGGCGGCCTCGTCGCTGAGCTTCTGGAAATAGGCTTCGAGATCGAAACGTCCCGGGTCCTCCGAGGCTTCGCCGCGGGCAAAGGCGAGATAGCCTTCCAGCATCGACTGCATGTCGTCGATGTCCTGGTTGAGCGCCGCCTTGGTCTCGGCCTTGCCGCCGGCCAGCGCCAGCTGCAGCTTGAAGCGGGTGAGGATGGTCCTGAGATCATGGCTGACGCCGGTCAGCATGGCGGTGCGCTGGTCGATCTGGCGCTCGATGCGCTCGCGCATCTGGATGAAGGCAAAGCCGGCGCGGCGCACCTCCTCGGCGCCGCGCGGGCGAAAATCGCGCGGCATCGGCCGGCCCTTGCCGAAGCTTTCGGCGGCCTCGGCAAGCGTCAGGATCGGTCGGATCTGGTTGCGCAGGAAGGGGATGGCGATCATCAGCAGCACCAGCGAGGTGCCGACCATCCAGATCAGGAAGATGTGGGTGTTGGAGGCATAGGCCTGGCTGCGGCGCACGAAGACGCGCAGCACCTTGTTCTCGAGCTGGACGCGCACCTCGACGATGTTGGAATTGCCGACCGTGTCGATCCAGAACGGCCGGTTGATCTGGCGGGTGATCTCGGACGAGAGAACGTCGTCGAGGATCGAGAAGAACGGTTTGGGACCGGGCGGCGGCAAGGGATCCGGCGGCAGCAGGTCAACCTTCAGCTGCATGCGGTCCTGGGCGATGCGGATGACGTTGGCGTAGTCGCCGTCGTGCGGATAGGTCTCGATCAGGTCGATGATGGCGGCGATGTCGCGCACGGTGGCCTGCGACAGGCGCTGCGTCACCGTTGCCCAATGGCGCTCCATGAAGACGAAGGCGACCACCGATTGCAGCAGGATCATCGGCGCGATGACGATGATCAGCGAGCGCGCGTAAAGGCGCTTGGGCATGTAAAGCGAAACGAGCCGCCAGAAGCGGTTCCAGATGCGCGCCACCGCCTTGAGCGTTCGCGTAGCGCGTGCGCTCAAGCCGTCAGGTCCCGGCCCTTCCAGTTCCGTCGTTGCCATTGGCTCTTTTCATTTCGCCCGCGGCCCTCGACCAGGAAGACGATTCCGTTAAATCGTCTTCCTGATCTAACTCTTTGTTGGAGCACGATCTTTTCCGAAAACCGGTTCCCACTTTTCGGGATCATGCTCCAGAGCCGCGGCCGGTATTCTATTCCACGCTGAGCCGATACCCAATACCGCGCACGGTCTGCAGCCAGACAGGATTGGACGGATCGCGCTCGATCTTGCGGCGCAGCCGGTTGATCTGCACGTCGATGGTGCGCTCGCCGACCTCCGAATCGTCGCCGACCAGTTCGTGGCGCGGGATGGTCTCGCCGGCCCGCGCGGCAAAGATGGCCAGGATCTCCTGCTCGCGGTCGGTCAGTTTCAGCGCCTCGCCGCCGCGCTTCAGTTCACGCCTGGCGATCTGGAACGTGTAGGGGCCGAAGACCAGCTGTTCGACCTTGGGCGTGGTCGCCGGGCCGCCGCGGCGCAGGATGTTGTTGATGCGCAGGATCAGCTCGCGCGGGTCGAAGGGTTTTGGCAGATAGTCGTCGGCGCCGGCCTCGAGCCCCAAGATGCGGCTGTCGGTTTCCGAAAGCGCGGTCAGCATCAGGATCGGCACGTTCTTTTCGGCGCGCAGCGATTTGGTGAGATCGACGCCGCTTTCGCCGGGCATCATGACGTCGAGCACAAGCAGGTCGAAGTCGAGGCCGGCGAGCTTGCGCCTGGCCTCGCCGGCATTGCCGGCGACGGTGACGCGAAAGCCGTTTTCAGTCAGATACTGTTTGAGAAGATTGCGGATGCGGGTGTCGTCGTCGACCACAAGCAGATGCGGCGCGTCGTCGTCCGGTGCGGCCGCCTGATCGACCCTCTCAGTGCTCTCCATGGCTTTTTCCTGACATTTTTGCGGACCCAACGTCGATCTGAGCTCTCAGTTCCGGATTGACCATCGCTTCGAGGAAGCGTTCCACCAAGGCCCGTTCGGTGGCGCCGGAATCTTCCAATGCAGCACGGATGCGGCGTGACTGTGGCCGCGCCAGGGCCAGCGCCAGCGCGCGGCCCTTGGCGGTAGGATAGAGTTCGCGCTGGCGGCGGTCGCGCGGACCTTGCAATTGCACGACATGGTCGGTGTCGATGAGCTGCTTGAGCACGCGCGCCAGGCTCTGCTTGGTGATCTTCAGCACGTCCAGCAGTTCGGCGACCGTCAGGCCCGGCCGGCGGTTGACGAAATGCAGCACCCGATGGTGGGCGCGACCGAAGCCATAGTCAGCCAGGATCTGATCAGGATCGGAGGTGAAGTCGCGATAGGCAAAGAAGAACAGTTCGATGATGGCGAAGTCTATGCCGTCCTCGATTGACATCGCGGTCCTGATCGGCTTTCCGGCGGCTGGGCTTCGATCCGTCATCATTTCTCCATGGGAACGGGAGATTATGTCAGTACTATTGACGTAATTTCCCTGCAATGGTAATTTTTGACAAGCTTTTGGGCGGATTGCGAACGAAAAGGCAAGGCAGGCCGGTTTTTCCGGAACTTCCTGAGTTTGCCAGAGCGCGATTATCCGCCTACGCTTCGCAACACCAGCCGGCGTCTCCAATCACACGGCGCGGCCAAAAAGAACACGCTACGACACTAAGGATATGCGGGCCGCAACCCGCGGGAGGTTACCATGGCATCCGTTCCCTTCGATCAACTGGACGGCTTCATCTGGATGAATGGCGAATTCGTTGCGTGGGGCGACGCCAAGATCCATGTTCTGACCCACGGTCTGCACTACGCCAGCGCAGTCTTCGAGGGCGAGCGCGCCTATGGCGGCGAGATCTTCAAGCTCAACGAGCACACCGAGCGCCTGCATGAATTGGCGCGCCTGCTCGGCTTCAAGATTCCCTATTCGGTCGCCGAGCTCAACGACGCCTCGACCACGCTGTTGAAGAAGCAAGGGTTCCAGGACGCCTATGTCCGGCCGATCGCCTGGCGCGGCAGCGAGCAGATGGGCGTTTCGGCGCAGAACAACCGCATCAACGTCGCCATCGCCATCTGGCAGTGGCCGAGCTATTTCGATCCGGCGCAGAAGCTGAAGGGCATCCGCCTCGATGTCGCGGAATGGCGCCGGCCCGACCCGCGCACGGCGCCGTCGAAGTCGAAGGCCGCCGGCCTTTACATGATCTGCACCATGTCCAAGCACGCCGCCGAAGCAAAAGGCTATGCCGACGCCATGATGCTCGACTGGCGCGGTCAGGTCGCCGAGGCAACCGGCGCCAACATCTTCTTCGTCAAGGACGGCAAGATCCATACGCCCAAACCCGATTGCTTCCTCGACGGCATCACCCGCCGCACGGTCATTGGGCTCGCCAGGGACCGTGGCCTGGAAGTGATCGAACGCGCCATCCTGCCGGAAGAACTCGAAGGCTTCGAACAATGCTTCCTGACTGGAACGGCGGCGGAAGTAACGCCGGTTTCGGAGATTGGACCTTACCGATTCGAGGTTGGCGAAATCGCCAAGAATCTCATGAATGACTATTCTGCCGCGGTTCAGCCGAAGCACGCGATCGCCGCAGAATAACGATAGTCACAGCTTTTCGCGCAAGCAGGGGCGGTTTTCGGGCCGCCCCTTTTATTTCAGCGTTTCTGCATTTGACTTTCAGTCAATTCGGCGTCTCATGATGGTGTCGGCCCGGGAGGCTGGCAGCTATGGAGGGACTAATCATATGGAAACGCTTCTTCCGATCATTGTACAGGTGATTACGGGTATCATCGGTGGTCAGGCGGTCGGTGTTGCACTCAAGAACGCGGCGATGGGCCAGCTTCCCAAGATTCTGGGTGGCGCCATTGGCGGCGTCGGCGGCGCGGCAATCCTCGGCAGCCTGCTTGGCCACGGCGCGGTCGATCCGGCGGCGGCTGCTGCAGCGACGAGCGGTCTCGGCAGTGCGCTCAACCTCGACAACATCATCGGTGGCGCCGGCGGCGGCGCGATCCTGACCGGCATCATCGGCGCCGTCATGGGCGCCATGAAGAAGTAAGTCTGACGGTCTCGGGTTTGTTCAAATGGGCGGCTTCGGCCGCCCATTTCTGTTTGTGCAACGACTGACTGTTCGTCTTTCGAGGGTGGACGCCCTTCATTCGCGCCTCTACATCACCGCGTGAACATCGAAAGGACGATCATGGGTCAGCTCAATGCCGGCATCGTGCCGGTCACACCGTTTCAGCAGAACTGCACCATCCTGTTCGACATGGACGACAAGCACGGCGTCGTCGTCGATCCGGGCGGCGACATCGACAAGGTGCTGGCGGTGCTGAAGGACAATGCGATCACAGCCGAGGCGATCTGGATCACGCACGGCCATATCGACCATGCCGGCGGCGCCATGGAGCTGAAGGAAGCGCTCGGCCTCGACATCATCGGCCCGCATGCAGCCGACAAGCCTTTGCTCGACAATCTGGAGAAACAGGGCAGGCTCTACGGTATTGCCGGCGCGCGCAACTGCGTGCCCGACCGGTTCCTCACCGAAGGTGAGACCGTGTCGTTCGGCGGCCACGTATTCGAGGTGCTGCATTGCCCCGGCCATGCGCCCGGCCACGTCGTCTATTACAACCGCGCGGCCAAGTTCGCCCATGTCGGCGATGTTCTGTTTCGTGGCTCGGTCGGCCGCACCGACCTGCCCGGCGGTGACCACGCAACGCTGATCGCCTCGATCAAGGACAAGCTCTTGCCGCTCGGCGACGATATCGGCTTCATCTGCGGCCACGGCCCTGGCGGCCGTTTTGGCGAGGAGCGGCGGACCAATCCGTTCCTGGTCTAAGATCAGCGCCTCCACTCGAGGTCGTAGAGTCAAAACAAAGGAGCGCTGGCCTTGCGGTCAGCGCTCTTTTGTTTGGGGCAGGGAAGCCTCAGTTTGCAGTGCAAAAATGCTGCTCGCCGTCATTGCCGGTGAAGGTGCCGGTGCGGGAGTTGAAGCTGCGATAGCGGTCCGAGCAGTATTCGTACCAGTCACGCGTCCACGGCTCGGCATAGCGATTCGCATAGACCACCCGCGGTTCGACATAGTAGCGGCGAACCGGTGCCGGGCGGATCCGCACGTCACGATCGTAGTAACCGTCATTGTAGTAGCCGTCATCGTAGTAGCGGTTAGCATCAGGCGGTGGCTGGTCATTGGCCAGCGCGCCACCGATCAGGGCGCCGGCGGCGAGGCCAAGCACACCGGCGGCAATGGCGTCGCCATTGCCGTGGTGGCGGTGATGGCGCCATTCATCGGCGTTGGCCGCGGGCAAGGCCACAAGCATGGTGGCCGCCATGGCGGCGGACAGCACGGCTGTCTTGAAAATTCTGTTCATCTTGGTCTCCTTCGTACCGGGCCGTGCAGTTTTGCAGGGGATGCGGTCCGGCTTTACCCAAGACTAATATGCGACCGTGGCTGAACGGAGGCTGAACGGATTTCGACCTGCCGATCCAAGAGAGGCGTCAAAAACCAGGCTCTGATCGAGCTGGCTGCGCTGCTGGAGCCGACAGTCTCAGCCGACCGACAGGTTGACGGCCTTGGGTCCCTTGCCGCGCTTGTCCGGCTCGGTGTCGAATGTTACTTTCTGCCCATCTTCCAGACCGGGAAGACCCGACGCCTGCACGGCCGAAATATGGACGAAGACATCCTTCGCGCCATCGTCCGGCGTGATGAAGCCGAAGCCTTTGGCATGATTGAAGAATTTGACGGTGCCGGTCTGCGGCATGGGAAGCTCCTTTGATCCCATAAACTCCAGTCTCGGGCCGGCAAATGCCCGAGAGGAAATTTGTCCTTTATTTTAGCGTCATCGGCAAGAGAAAGTTTTGTGGGCACTTAAAGCGCGTCAGCTTTAAGCCCTTGTTATGATGCATGTCGTTGACACGGAGCAGGATCCACTTCTGGCCGACATGCACTTATGCTGCGCCACGGACATGAAAAAGGCGCGACGAAAATCGCCGCGCCCTTTTTAAAAAATCTGTCTGCATGCCCACAGGCTGGGCAAGCTTCAAACCCTCGTTCGCCCGCCGTCAGGGACGCGCGGCGCCGATGGTTCAGGCAGCGCGGAGGTTGACCGCCTTCGGGCCTTTGCCCATGCGGTCCGGCTCGACGTCGAAGGTGACCTTCTGGCCGTCGACGAGCGTGCGCAGGCCCGATGCCTCGATCGCGGAAATATGGACGAACACGTCCTTGGCGCCGCCGTCGGGCGTGATGAAACCGAAGCCTTTGGTCGCGTTGAAGAATTTAACGGTGCCGGTCTGGGCCATTGGGGAAACTCCTTCACCCGTTCAGTCTTTGGTGGTCCTGCCCGCCACCTGGCGTCGAGGGCAGTTCCCGGTGGTTGCTTTCGGCAGTCATGCATTGGCGCATGGTCAAACCCCCCGCCGAAAAACGGGGCCGTCAGAGATTCACAGTATCGGGGAAAGGTCGTCCAAAACGTTCCGCTCTCCGGGTCGCAAATGCCCGAACACGGAATTTATCGCACGGAAACGTGAAGGTTGCAAGATAGCGCCGCGGGCCGCCACACAGAGCGCATCCCGACGCAAGAATCGACCGATCTGAGCGTCGACGGGCCGCAAATAGGCCTCGTTGCCGGGCCGGTCATTGACCCACAGAGAGGATCGCGCATGGGCCAGTGTTGCGGGCGGATGCCGGCCATGGCCGTTTCCGCCCCTGCGAACGCGGTTGCATCCGACAGGGTTGCATTTGACAGGGGAATGGCGAGGATCGTGATCGGGGATGGGATCGAGGGAGAAATCAGCATGAAATTCCTGGCGTCGGTTTTTTCGCGGCAAGGGTTTGCCGTCCTGTTCCTGTCGGCGCTTCTGGCCGCCTGCACCGTGGTCGTCGATGATGGGCCAGGACCACGCCCGCGGCCGCCGCGTCCTGAACCGGAATTCTGCACCAGGCAATACGAGCCCGTTTGTGCCCGGCGCGGCGGCGACCGCCAGACCTTCGCCAATGCCTGCCTTGCCGACCGCGCCGGCTACCGCATCGTGCGCGACGGCCCCTGCCGCGGCGACGGCGGCGATGGTGGTGGCGAAGAGCAGACGTTCTGCACCCGCGAATACGCGCCCGTCTGCGCCCGCCGCCATGGCGAGATGCGCAGCTTTCCCAATGCCTGCGAAGCCCGCGCCGCGGACTACCGCATCGTCGGCGATGGCCCGTGCTGAGAGGGCAGGTCCGCCTTCTCCCGGGAGAAGGTGGATGCTGCCTAGAACAAGAGTTAGACCTTGCCAGACGGCACTTTCGCCCGGCGGCAATAGGCAATGAAGTCGGCTGCGGGCATGGGCCTGGCGAATAGCCAGCCCTGGCCATAGTCGACATCGCGTTCCAAGAGGTAGTCGGCCTGGGCCTGCGTTTCGACGCCTTCGGCGACAATCTTCAGCTTCAGCGTCTTGGCCATCTCGATAATGTGCGGCGTGACCGAACTGGTGGCGGAATTCGTGCTGATCGTGTCGATGAACGACTTGTCGATCTTGAGCGCATCCAGCGGAAGCCCTTCGAGATAGGACAGGCTGGAATAGCCGGTGCCGAAATCGTCGATCGCCACCGCATGGCCAAGTTCGCGGGCACGCGTGAGCGTCGATCGCGCGGCCTCGATATCCACGAAGCCGCGCTCCGTTGCCTCGAGCCAGATCTGTCTTGGCTGGATTCCCGTATGCTGCAATGCCCTTGCGATAACCGGCAGAACCCGCTCCGTGCCGACGTCGGTGGCGCTGAGGTTGATGGCGATATGAAGGGAGCGATCGGCAACCAGAAGGCTGTTGAGGTCGGACACGACGAGCGCAATGACCTGATCGGTGATCGCCGTGATCAGTCCGCTCTCTTCGGCAAGTGGAATGAAATGATCGGGCTGGACCAGGGATCCGTCCGGCCGCTTCCAGCGCGCCAGCGCTTCCGCGCCGATGCAAGTGCCGGTCCTGAGTTCGACGATCGGCTGATAGTGGACGATGAATTCGCGCTTGCGCACGGCGATCTGCAATTCGCCCAGGGGCGAAAGACGCCTCCGCGACAGCCAGACGACCACGCCGATGATGAAGGCGGCAATGAAGGCGCCGAGCGGGAGCAGCAGACGCTGCTGCCGGCGCACACCGTCCAGGATCTGGCTTTGCGGTTCGGTGGCGACGGCGATCCAGCCGGTCCCGCGCGCCGTGGCAAACAGGAGATCGTCGTCCAGGCCTTCTTCAGGACCGGCGACGATCTTGCCGATACGGGCGGGATCGGGGGCGTTCAGTGCGCCGACCAGGATGCCGTTTTCCGTCGTCAGGGCAAGTTGGACACCGGGGTCGACGATAATGTCGGCAAAACGCACCGGATCGACAAGGGCGTTGTGGTCCTTGTAGCGCAGCGCCATCAGCGTGTGGCCCGCGCTCATCACCGGCTGCATGCGAGCGGTGACGGCAATGCCGTCGCTGGTGACAAAGTCCGGCTTCGATTGCGCGACGCGACCGTCGGTCGGTCCCCATGACGAGCATTTGAGCAGGCCATTTTCGAAATAGCCCATTTCCTCGATGGTGCGTGTGTTGATGGTGAGCTGTCGCATGCGGGCGATGTGATCCGCCGAACAAGGGATGCCGGTGAAGCGGTCGATCTGCCGCAAGGCATCCCGCGCTTCGTTGAGCGACATGTCGGCCCTGGCGATGGCACGGCCGGCGAACAGATGCAGCCGTTCGTGTTCGTTCTGGACGGCCTGGGTCCATGAAAGGTGAAACATCGCCGCGATGGGCGCGATGGCGCCAGCCAAGCCCAGCACCACCGCCGTCACGATGATGCGTAGCCTGTCCATACGCCTCCTGCCCCGGCCGTGGCTGGCGATCTTGCCAGCCGAAATAGTCTCGGGCCCCCGTTTTCGGCGGCAGGCGGATCTTATTGTCTCGTCCTTACACGAACTTTAATGGGACCCGCGGCAAGCACGGCTTCTTCGACAGCCGGCTAGGATGGATAAGCCCCGTCGGCCGGCCCGGCATAGAGCTCGCTGCCGTGCTCATCGGAAATGCGCAGGCGGTCGGGGATTTGCGGCATTGCGAGCGTGTGGAAGAGTGCGGCCGCGGCCTGCAAGGCGGCGCGCAAGGTCGGCGCTTCCAGCGACACCTTGTCGAGCGTTGCCTCCTCGGCGTCGCGTGACCGGTAAAACTCGATGACGAAGTTCAAGCAAGCCTCCGTGGCAGGACTTGGCATGGGCCTGTTGTCAGTTCATCGCCTGCCCAGGCAGGGGATGGGGCGCATGCGAAGCATCCCAAGGCTGTCAGCCCTTGGACTTCGGCTTCAGGCCGCTCTCCGCCTGCTTGACCGCCGAACCGAACGGGGAGGCGGGCTTGGCCAGGACCTTGTCCTTCTTCGGCTTGCGCGCTTCGCGATTGCTTCGCTGTTGACCTTTGGACATGGACTGCTCCTTGTGCGTTTTGGCTGGCGGTTCGGGATCTCAGACCGCTGGATTGTTGGCGACAGCCGGATTGTCGGCCGGTTCGAGATTGTCTTCCGTGGTGACCCGCTCGTGGGTCTCCTGCTCACTGCGGATACGGTATTGCGGCGAGCCGTCCTTGACCGGCAGCCTGCTCTTGATCTCGAACAGTTCGGCCGTCTTCTGGACGAGGCCGGTGCGGCTCTTCATGCGCACCGTCTGGCCGATGGCGAAAAGGTGCGAGGGCGTGTCGTTGCGCGGACGCGCATTCTGCTGGAAACGGATCATGCTGCATTCTCCCGGTCGCGCTTCAGCGCGGATTCGAGTTCGAGGTGGTCGATGGCGACAAGCTGGCTGGTCGTGGGGTTCTTTACCGCCCTTGCCGGCAGGTGGATAAAGGTGGCGACGCGGCGCCAGGCGATGCGTGACATGCCCTCGATCAGCTCTTCATCATGATCGATGTCGTAGTCGCCGGCCGGCAACGGTCCTTCCAGGCCTCCGAGCATGAAGGATGCCGTGAAATGGGCGATGGAATAGGTGGTACGGTCCGGCATTGTCCTGGCCTTGGTTGGTTCACACCTTGGGCGTCACGTAATAACAGCGGCCTGAACGCAAAAAAGCGGGGACGAGCCCCGCTTTTCTATTTCCGGCCATCGCTGGAAATAAGCCGCTTTCGAGAGCTGCCAGTACATCCGTGGTCAGCGTTCATCGAATTCGGCCGGATCAGATCAGTTGCAGATTGGCGGCCGACTCGCGGCCCTTGCCGTCACGCTCCAGGTCGAACTGCAGCTTCTGGCCTTCGGCGAGGCCGGGAAAGCCGGCGCGCTCCAGCGCACTGACATGGACGAAAACGTCCTTGCCGCCGTCAGCTGGTTGAATGAAGCCAAAACCCTTCTGGCCATTGTAGAATTTCACGATTCCCGTGGTCATATCTGTCTTTCGCGGATTGAAAGATCGTCGCAGGGCGAATGTGCCGTGCGTCATCGACGATTTGGAATGAGATTGGCGGGTCGAGAACCTCTGACGCCGCGAGATGCCAATTCTGGCCAAAACGATCCATCTTATGTAGATCGATTGGCGCGGATATTCAAGACGATTTGGAAATTAAACCCGTTCAAATTGAAAAATAGATGGCTACAGGCGCTCCGATATTTCTGCTATGGTTCAGCATATTTCTAAAAAATTCTTGAGAGCGTGTCGGAATTTTTCTCCGGCTCGGTATTTTTTATTTACTCCGGAACGAGGATAAAACCATGGTTTCCACAAGAGGCTCAAGGGGGAAGACCGTCGCGGTCAATCCGATCATCAAGCCAATCGCCATCCACGCCATTGCCGTTGGCCCGACCGGCCAGCCGATGATCGTCAAGTCGGCACGGCTGACGATCAGAAGCGATGAGGCGGCAAGGCGGACGATCTCCGATACCGATGGCACGGTGAGGCGGGCGAGGCAGGTTGCCGAGACCAACCGCCTGATCTGATCGCTCAAGGCATCCCAAAAGAGCTCGGAACCCCGCGAAGACTTGAACCTGCAGCGCCAATGGCCTAGATCGCGGCAGGCGGACAAACACGGCAGGTTTCCCATTAACAGAGATCAAAGAAGAGCGGCGGGTGCGGGAACCAGGCCAGGCGCTGGCGGACAGCCGCCGCTGGGTCTCGACCAGTATGTGCAGCAGGCCCTGCAACTGCACCAGGCCGGGCGCCGGCAAGAGGCAGAATCGATCTACCGGCAAGTCTTGGCGCGCCAGCCCAAACACGCGGCGGCCGCGCATTTCCTGGGGCTGCTGCTGCACCAGACCGGGCGCAGCGAAGAAGGGTTGGATCTCATCGAGCGGTCGGTGAGCCTGCAGCCGACGAATGCCGATTTCCTCAACAATTTCGGTACGGTGATGCGCGATCTCGGCCGCGTGGCCGCGGCAATCGACTTTTTCCGCGGCGCGGTGGATCTGCGGCCGGAGCAGCTCGCCGCGCGCGACAATCTCGGCTCGTCGCTGAAGCAGCTCGGCCGGTTCGAGGAGGCCGAAGAGATCTATCGCGGCACGGTCGCTCGCAATCCCTTCCATGTGCGCGCCCGCATCGGGCTTGCCGAAACCCTGCAGGAAGCCGGACGGCTGGACGAGGCGCTGGCTGTCTTCCGCGAGTCACTGACCATCCGCCCCAAGGATGCCGACCTGCTGCATGGGCTGGGCGTCGGAATGATGGAAAAGGGCAAGCTCGACGAGGCGGCCGAGCTGTTCCGGCAGGCGCTGGCGGTCAACCCGGGCATGGCAACGGCGTGGCTGATGCTGACGCAGGTCAAGCGCCAGAAGGAGCGCGACGCCGAATTGTCCGGCATGGAAGCCCAGCACGCCAAGGCGCCGCAAGACAGCCTGGCGCGCATGCAACTGTCGTTCGGCCTCGGCAAGGCCAATGACGATCTGAAGGACTATGAGAAGGCCTTCGACTATTTTGCCGAAGGCAACGCCATTCGCCGCAAGGGGATCAACTATGATCCCGTCAGGACGCGCGAGGAATTCGCGGCGATGAAGACGGTGTTCGATGCCGGCTTCTTCGAAAGGCACAGACCGAGCCCGATCACCGATGACGCGCCGATCTTCGTCGTCGGCATGCCGCGTTCGGGCACGACGCTGGTCGAGCAGATCATCGCCAGCCATCCGCAGGTCTATGGCGCGGGCGAGCTCAGCATCCTGAAGAACGCGGTCGGCAAGCAGTTCCCAGCGACCATGCCGGGTGGCTTTCCGTGGGGCGTAAAGGATACGGACGATGCGGATTTCGCCGAGGCGGGCCAGGCCTATCTCGACATGCTGCATGCCCGCTATCCGCATATCAGCCACGTCACCGACAAGATGCCGGGCAACTTCCTGCTTGTCGGCTTCATCCACACGATGATGCCGAAGGCCAAGATCATCCACTGCGCCCGCGATGCGGCGGCAACCTGCCTGTCGATCTACAAGGTGCATTTCCGCGGCGACAGCCACCGCTACGGCTACGATCTCGGCGAGCTCGCCGACTTCCACAATCTCTACACCGACATCATGGCGCATTGGCACAAGGTGCTGCCCGGCGTCGTGCATGATGTGCGCTACGAGGATTTCGTCGCCGACCAGGAAGGGCAGAGCCGGGCGCTGATCGAGTATCTCGGCCTGCCGTGGGACGATGCCGTGCTGTCGTTCCACGAGACCGACCGGCCGGTGCGCACGGCTTCCGCCGCGCAGGTGCGCCAGCCGATGTATCAAGGCTCGGTCGACCTGTGGAAGCGCTATGGGGACCGGCTGAAGCCGCTGCTCGACAAGCTGGACTGAGATTGAGGTGAGGCCGGCCTGCGAACGGCGGTTCCCTGCGCTTCCGGTACTCACTTACTTAAGTACGTTCCGTTCCGGTTCTCGGAAACCACCATTCTCGGCTCGGCCTGACCTCAATCTCAACCAATCTTGGGGCAGAGCAATTCAAAGCTCGATGAAGGGCTGGAAGCCGCCGAAGATCATGCGCTTCATATCGAAGGGCATGGGCCCCAAATCGGGTGTCAAACGCGGGTCGGCCATCACCTTGGCCATCACCGTGTCGCGGCTCTGCCTGGATTCATAGAGCGCCCAGGCGAAGACGACGATCTCGTCGTCCTTTGCCTGAACGGCACGCGGAAACGAGGTCAGTTCGCCATAGGGCACGTCGTCGCCGATGCATTCGACATAGGCGAGCGCGCCGTGTTCCATCCAAATGGGGCCTGCGAGGTTGGCCAGCTTCTTGTAGTCGTCGAGTTTGGCCTTTGGCACGGCAAGCACGAAACCGTCGACATAGGACATGTGAACTCCTTTGCTGAAAAACGAGCGCCGGGTCGGCGGGGATGCGACCCGGCGCGGTGAGCGCGTCAGCCCTGGCGGGCGACGCCTGCTCGCTACTTCACCGGCGCGTTCATCGCCCAGGCGACGCCGAATGGATCGTTCAGCTGACCCCAGCGGTCGCCCCAGAACATCACCTGCAGCGGCGTGACCACTGCGCAGCCGGCATCGACGGCGCGCTGCCACCAGGTCTCGATGTCGCCGTCGTCGAGATGGAGCTGCAGCGTGTAGCCCTGCGCCGCCTTATGCGGATGGCCGTGCTCGGGATAGGCATCGCAAAGCATCAGCGTCGAGCCGTTGACGTGGAGATGAATGTGCATGGTACGGCCCTGCTCGTCGGCCGGGTAGGCAAAGACCTGCTTGGCGCCAAAGGCCTTCTTGTAGAAATCGGCGGCCTTGAAGGCGCCGTCCACCTGCAGATAAGGCGTCAATCCGCCGAGCACTTCTGCCCTGGGCTGAATGGGGGTCTGGTCAGTCATGTCTCGCTCCTCTTTGCGTTCGGCTTGGCCTAGCGAACCACAGGACGCACGAGGTGACGGCAATCCTACATGGCCGCGAAATTTTTTTTGCGGGCCGGGCCCGGACAGACCGGGCAGCCGGCGGGTTTGAGGGGCAATCGCATGGACAGGCTGGTCGCGGTCATATGACCTTGGCCGAGAAGGTTGTTGCACGGCGGCTGTTCTGCGCGTCGAAGAGTTCCGGGAAGCCAATGTCCTTGCGCAATTCGGCTGGCAGCGAGAGCAGGATGCGTTCGCTGCGATGGCGGGCACGTGCTGCCGCATATTGGGTTGCGATGCGACCGATGGATGAAAGGACGGACATGATGTTCTCTCCCTGGGTTGATGCCGGCATCATCGTGTCGGCATCCCAAGGACGCGGCAGGTTCAGGCGATCCGACAGAGCGCTGGATCTTTTTTCGGGCAGCTTGAGACCGGCTGTTCCAGCGCGGTCTAATTCAGGCAGCTGTGCCCAAGCGCTCGATCGTTTCAAGGTCGGCTTTCTTGGCCTCTCCCTCTACGGCAAGGTCGTAGCTCGCCTGCATGTTCATCCAGAATTGCGGCGTGGTTCCGAAAAACTTTGCAAGGCGTAGCGCGGTGTCGGGCGTTACCGGTGTCGCCTCGCTTGCCAGGCGCTCGATGCGCGTGCGCGGCACATGCAGCTTTTTGGCTAGCGTGTAAGGCTTCAGGCCAAGCGGGACGAGGTATTCCTCTCGAAGGATTTCTCCGGGATGAATGGGAGGGTTGATGTTCAGCATTTGAGACCTCCTTCAATGGTAGTCAGTTATTTCGACATCCTCAACCTGCCCGTCCACCCAGCGAAAGCAGATGCGAAACTGGTCGTTGATGCGGATCGAATGCTGACCGGCACGGTTGCCCTTCAAGGGCTCGAGCCTGTTGCCTGGGGGAGTCTTCAGGTCCGACAACTCGGTCGCGTTGTCGATCATGAACAGTTTCCGCTGGGCCGATCGAACAAGGTCCGACGGGAAGCCCTTTGGAGACTTGCCATTCGAAACGGCCTCGCTGGTCTTGTCCTTGAACGAGCGTATCATCAGTCGAATCCAAGAAACGTACCATGGCATGATACGTTTCGGGAGTCAACGATACGTCTCATGAAATGATACGAAATTCTGGCCTGCCGACGGCAAGCCGGAATTCTGCCTCGCCGGTCAGCCGCCGCCTTCAGCCACATCGCGGAAAAAGCCCTCGGGGTCCTCGACCTCTGTCAGCTTCCGCTTCTCGATCAGCCAGAAGCGGTTGCCTGTGGCGCGGATGAAGGAGCGGTCGTGTGAGGCGAGCACGCAGCTTGCCTGGTGCTTCAGCAACTCCTCCTCCAGCGCTTCCTGGCCATCGATGTCGAGATGGTTGGTCGGCTCGTCGAGCAGATAGAAATTAGGATTGGCGAGCCTGAGCGCCAACATCATCAGCCGCGCCTTCTGGCCGCCGGACAGCACGCCGATCCTTTTCTCCTGCATCTCGATGACCACGCCGGCGCCGGCAAGCAGCGAGCGGGCGCGCTGTTCGCCGACATCGTAGCGGCGCGAGACCATCGCCAGCGGCGTGTCGTCGCCGCTGATGCCCGACAGCGCCTGGTCGCTGTGGCCGAGCACCGTGGACGGTGTCACCTTCACGTTCACGATCGTATCGGGTTCGGCGATGGCGTTGCGGATCAGGCTGACGAAGCGCGACTTGCCCACACCATTGCGGCCGAGCAGCACGATGCGGTCGCCCTGGCAGATATGGCGCTTGCCGGTCCTGAACAGCAGCGTGCCGTCGGGCGTTTCCACCGCCAGGTCGTCGAGCGTGATCAGCACCTTGGCGTGGGTGCCGCGATTGGCAAGCCGGATCGCTCCGGCCGACTTCTCGCGATGTGCCGATACCGCTGCCTCTTCGAGCTTCTCCGCCCGTTCCCTGAGCTGCTTGGTTTTCACCACCAAAAGGTCGCTGCCGGAATTGATGCCGATATTGTTGAGCTTGGCGGCCTGCTTTCGCAGCTGCTGGGCGATCTTCATGTCGCGCTCGAATTTTCGCGCTGTCGAGGCGTCGACCTCGTCGAGCGCCTGCCTGGCGCGGGAGTAGGGCAGCGCAAACACCGGCGATTGTTCCGGGCGCAGGAACAGCGTCCTGTTGGTGGTGGCGTCGAGGAAGGCGCGGTCATGGCTGGCGATGACGACGGGCACGTCGCGCGGCAGCGCATTCAGCCAACTTTCCAGCTGGCTGATGCGGGCAAGGTCGAGATGGTTGGTCGGCTCGTCGAGCAGCAGCACGTCGGGATCGGTCACCCAGACACGGGCGATCAGCGCCAGCCGCTGCCAGCCGCCGCTCAGCGCCTGCATTTCCCGCTCGCGCATCGTCTCGGGCACGTCGAGAGAATCCAGCACTACGTCGACGCGCCACATCTCGCTTTCGGCCTGCTCCGGCGGCAAGGCGTCGGCCACCACCTGATGAAAGGTGCGGCCGAGAAGGGCAGGGGGAACCGATTGCTCGACATGGCCGACGCGCAAGCCGCGCGTGCGGGTGATGTCGCCTGATGTCGGCTCCATCTCGCCGGTCAGGCATTTGAGCAGGGTCGACTTGCCGCGGCCATTGGCGGCAACGATGCCGAGACGGTCGCCGGCGCCGATGGTGAGGTCGAGGTTTGCGAAGAGCGGCGCACTCATGGTGACGCCGAGGGATTTGAGGCTGATCAGGGCCATTTGGATTTCTCTGGTCTTGCCGGAAACAACTCCGGATGCACTTTGACGGTGCGCGTGCTGGCCATCAGGCTCGGCGTTGCGGCACCACGAAGGGCAGACCAAAAAATCGAAGCGGGAAAAACCCGGACCGTCCCTGGTCAGCCCTGCAAGCTGGCTTGCAGGGCAGAAATCGGGCCACGCTGACGATGGTGACGATGAAACGTGAACACGTGAGCCCTCCTTTCAAGACGTTCGAGTGTGCGAAGCGATTACACCAAAGGCGGGGCGGATGGCAAGGCCGCCGCTTTCGCCCGGCGCGGGAACGGATCCAGCACCAATATGCAGCCGCCGATGATCGCCACCGCGCCGAAGGCCTGGATGATTGTCAGCGACTCGCCAAGCATGATGGTGCCAACCAGTACGGCGATCGTGGTCACTGCGAATTCGACGCTGATCGTCCTGGTCGCGCCGATGCTGGCCACCAGCCGGAAATAGACGACGTAGGTCACCGCGCTCATCACGCAGGCGAGAAGGACGAGATAGAGGAAATCGACAGGACGCGGCATGGCCGGCACCGGCACGGCCAGCAGCAACGGCAGCGTCATCAGCCCGCCGAACAGGAAGGCGGCGCCGGTGAGTTCGAACGAGCCGGCCGAGCGCAGATGGCGATTGGCGTAGTTGCTGCCGAAGGCGGCGGAGAAGGAGCTGAACAGCGAGGCGGCGCAGCCGAATACGAAGGACGGCGTGATCGGCACCGAGGGGAAGCCGACCAGGACCACGATACCCGCGGCGCCGAGCAGCAAGCCAGCCAGCCCGCGAACGGTGATGCGCTCGAGTCCCCATAACTGGCCAAGGATCATCGAGAATAGCGGGATCGCGGCGACGAGGATGGCCGCCATCGCCGTGCCGATACGCGGCGTGGCGTAGGACAAGCCGATCAGCTGCGCCGCGACGGTCGTCGCGCCGACCATGGCGAAGTGCCCCCAGCCGGCGCTGAAATCGAGCCGTCGCCGCGTTGCCGCCGCCAGCAGGAAGAGCGTGATGCCGGCGATCAGCGAGCGCAAGGTCACCGCGCCGACCCAGCCGAATGCGTGCACCACCTTGAGCAGCACGAGGAACGACAGGCCCCACGTGACGGCAAGGAAGGCGTAGGCGGCGATGTCCCTGGGTTTCATGAGCTGGGGGCGGATGGGAGCTTTGCTGGCAGAGGCAGGATTGCAGCCGTGCTATCGCTTCCACCGCCTGGCGGCAAGCGCGAGCGCATAGTCCAGAGGCTGTTCCGACTCAAGGTGCGCCGATGGAGCGCTTTCCTTCTCCCCTTGTGGGAGAAGGTGGCCTCGCGAAGCGAGGTCGGACGAGGGGTGATCCAGGGAACACCAACGCCTCATTCTGCCGGAACACCTCTCAACCGTCTCGGCGCTGGCGCGCCGATCCACCTTCTCCCACAGGGAGGGGGAGAAGGAAGAGGCCGCTACTTCCCCGGCCTGCCCGTTTTCCCGGGCCGGCGCTTCTCCCGACGCGCGTCGCCTGGGTCCTCGTAGGAGCCGATGCCGGTGCGCTGGCGGATGATCGGTTTTTCGTCGCGATCCTTCGCGTCTATCCTGCCGGCGCCCACAGGGGGGGAGATCGGCTGGGGCTTCGCCGGCACTTTTCCCTCGACCGGTTTTTCCGTACGCCGCACGGTCATCTCGTCGAGCGAGTTCTTCTTGAACAGCGGCTTGACCGGCTCGCCGGGAATGCCGAAGTCGGAGCCGTGCGCTTCGGACGCCGACTGCTTCTTGAACAGCGAGCGCGACACCGCACCTGCCGGTGTCGGCATGTCGGTGCCAGGCCCCATGTCGTCGATCGAGGGTTTGGCGAACAGCGGTTTCTTCACCGGCACGGCGCTGTCGGCACCCATCTCGTCGATATCAGGCTTGCGGAAGAGGTTGGGCCGGGCAGCTCTGGCGGCCTCTTCGGCGGCACGTGCCTCGTCGAGCTTGCGGAAACGCTCCTGTTCCTCCGCCGTGCGATGCTTGGCCACACCCTTGTTGTGCTTGCCCTTTTCGCGGCCCGAGACCGGGCTTTCCATGTCGGCGTATTTGGCCAGCGGATCTTCGGAGATGGACAGTTCCATCTCGCGCAGCCGCTTGATCTCGTCGCGGATGCGGGCAGCCTTCTCGAAGTCGAGATTGGCGGCGGCGTCGCGCATCTGTTTCTCCATCGCGTCGAGATGCGCCTTGAGGTTATTGCCCATCATGGCGCCGGCGCTGTCGGTGAACTGCGAGATGTCGGCGCGGACATGGTCCTTCTCGTAGACCGAGTCGAGAATGTCGGAGATGCGCGACTTCACCGATTCCGGCGTGATGCCGTTGGCGGCGTTCCATTCCATCTGCTTTTCGCGGCGGCGGTTGGTCTCGGCCATCGCCCGCTCCATCGAACCGGTGACCTGGTCGGCATAGAGGATGACCTTGCCGTCGACGTTACGGGCGGCGCGGCCGATGGTCTGGATCAGCGAGGTTTCCGAGCGCAGGAACCCTTCCTTGTCGGCATCGAGAATGGCGACGAAGCCGCATTCGGGAATGTCCAGGCCTTCGCGCAAAAGGTTGATGCCGACCAGCACGTCGAAAGCGCCGAGGCGCAGATCGCGCAGGATCTCGATGCGCTCCAGCGTGTCGATGTCGGAGTGCATGTAGCGTACGCGCACGCCTTGTTCGTGCAGGTATTCGGTCAGGTCCTCGGCCATGCGCTTGGTCAGCACCGTGACCAGCGTGCGGTAGCCGGCCTTGGTCGTTTCGCGGATCTCGCCGACGACATCGTCGACCTGGCTTTTGGCCGGGCGCACCTCGACCGGCGGGTCGATCAGGCCGGTCGGGCGGATAACCTGTTCGGCGAAGACGCCGCCGGACTGTTCCATTTCCCAGCCGCCGGGCGTCGCCGAAACGGCGACGGAGAGCGGACGCATGGCGTCCCATTCCTCAAAGCGCAGCGGCCGGTTGTCCATGCAGGAGGGCAGACGGAAGCCATATTCGGCCAACGTCGCCTTGCGCCGGAAGTCGCCGCGATACATGCCGCCGATCTGCGGGACGGTGACGTGGCTTTCGTCGATGAACACCAGCGCATTGTCGGGAATGTATTCGAACAAGGTCGGCGGCGGATCGCCCGGCTGGCGGCCGGTGAGATAGCGCGAATAGTTCTCGATGCCGGCGCAGGAGCCGGTGGCTTCCAGCATTTCGAGGTCGAAGCGGGTGCGCTGTTCCAGCCGCTGCGCTTCCAGCAGGCGACCGGCGCGCTCCAGTTCGACCAGACGCTGCTTGAGCTCTTCCTTGATCGACTTGATCGCTTGGTTCAGCGTCGGGCGCGGCGTCACATAGTGGGAGTTGGCGTAGATCTTGACGCTCTTCAGCTCGCCGGTCTTCTGGCCGGTCAGCGGGTCGAATTCGGTGATCTGCTCGATCTCGTCGCCGAACATCGAGATCCGCCAGGCGCGGTCTTCAAGGTGGGCCGGGAAGATCTCGATCGTGTCGCCGCGCACGCGGAACGAGCCGCGCACGAAATTGATGTCCTGGCGCTTGTACTGCTGGGCGACGAGGTCGGCGAGCAGAGCGCGCTGGTCGAGCCGGTCGCCGATCTGCATCTGGAAGGTCATCGCCGTATAGGTCTCGACCGAACCGATACCGTAGATGCAGGACACCGAGGCGACGATGATGACGTCGTCGCGCTCGAGCAGCGAGCGCGTCGCCGAATGGCGCATGCGGTCGATCTGTTCGTTGATCGAGGATTCCTTCTCGATGAAGGTGTCGGTGCGCGGAACATAGGCTTCCGGCTGGTAGTAGTCGTAGTAGGAGACGAAATACTCCACCGCATTGTCGGGGAAGAATTTCTTGAACTCGGAATAGAGCTGCGCGGCCAGCGTCTTGTTCGGCGCCAGGATCAGGGCAGGACGCTGCGTCTCCTCGATCACCTTGGCCATGGTGAAGGTTTTTCCCGAGCCGGTGACGCCGAGAAGCACCTGGGTGCGGTCATTGTTGTCGACGCCTTCGACAAGGTCCTTGATGGCGGTCGGCTGGTCGCCCGCCGGCTCGAAGTCCGACACCATCTTGATGGCGATGCCGCCTTCCGACTTTTCCGGCCGGGCAGGGCGGTGCGGCGTCCACAACACGCCGTCCTTGTGCAGCGGATTGCCGGATTCGATCAGCGCCGACAGGGCGGCCACCGTGGCGGTGACGCCACTGGAGGTCATCGTCTCGGCTTCTTCCAGCGAGATGTCGAGGCCGGCGACCGGATTGAGGCCGGCTGCGGTGCGCTCCCTGGCTGTCGCCGCGCCACCCATCGAGGTGCCGCGCGCGGTGCGGCCGGGGGAGGTCGAGCGCTCGGGAATCTTTTTCGCCGCCTTCGGCGCTTTGCCGCCGTCGCCCTTGCCGGCCTGGCGCCCTTCGCGCTCCGCCTCCTGCTCGATCTGCTCGGCCCAGTCGGCGATCGAACCGGTCAGCGGCGTGCCCGACAGTTCGGCCTGCGGCATCTCGGCGAAGCCGCCTCTGTGCAGCGGTTCCGAGGCGTCGAGGAAATCGGTCAGCGGGCTGCGCCGCTTCGGCGCGGCGCGGTCGTCATTCGCCGTCGGCGGCGTTCTTTTCTCGGGGGATTTGGCCATGCCCCGAATATGGGAGGTCTTGGCGAAAATGGAAAGAGCGCGATGCGGTGGGGCGCATGCCTCGATGCGGCTCCTGACAGAAGGCTGTCAGGAGGAGGCAATTGCCGAGGGGGTACCTGCCCGCGGTCAGGCGCCGCGGGCGTTGTCCGTCGCCACCTGGGTCGGCGATCCGTTGAGGCGCGGGACCACGACGAGACGTGTGACCTTGCCCTTCTTGAAGGCGGCGAGGAAGCGGGCATAGTCCCTGAAGACGACGCAGCCATTGGACTCGGCGCGGCCGCCGCGCAGCATGTAGGTATGGGCGAGCAGGCCGTCGCGGTTGTATTTGTTCCCACCGCCGACCGGAGTCAGGCGCAGGGCCTCGACGCCATGGAAGCGCGATTCACGCAGCGACAGATTATAGGTGTTAGGCGGCGTCGGGCCACGATCCTTCACGTGGACATAGCGCGGCTGGTCGACCATGGCGCCGAGGCCGGAATGCGCCTCGAGCCGCTGGCCGTCCGGCATGTAGACGGTCTTGGCGCTGATGTCATAGACGGCGACGCCGTGGCCGGCTCCGCTTCCGCCGCTTGGTCCGTTGAAAAGATTCCTGAACGCCTGGCCAAGGCCGCCCGACGGCGTATCCGGCTTGGCATAGGCCAGCACATCGCCGCCCTCGCCAGACCGGCCGGCCCGGGCAGGCCTTGTGGGCTGGGCTTGCTGGACCGGCTTTGCCTGCGGCGCCGGCTTCTGCTGCGCGATCTTGGGCTGAGCAAACTTGGGCTGCGGCGCCGGCTCATCCTGTTCCACCACGGCCTTTGGCTGCCGCGGCGCGTCGTATTGCGGGCGGCGGGTCGGCAGCGGCACGTCGTCGGTCAGCGCATCCGGCAGCGAAGCGGCGTCACCGGGCTGTTGCGGCTGGGTCTCGGCAGGTGCAATCGCGACATCGGCGGAGGATTCGGTCATCGGCAGCGGCGAGGCGAATGCTTCGTCCTCGACCGGCAGCGACTGGACGAGGGCCAGCGCCAGCTGCGTGTTGTCAGGCGTCTGCGACTGGGCGAGGCCCATCGGCGCCGGCGCGGTCTGGACGACGCCGGTATCGGCACGGGCAAAGCGTTCCGCCACGGGAGCCGGCATGTCGCTCGACAGGCTGGCCATCACTTGGACCGACGGAACTAGCGACGCCTCGGTAATCTGCGGTGCGGCCTGGGAAATCACCGGGCGGGCGTCGGCCGTGGCGACGGGCTTGCCGGCGCCGGCAAAGGCGGCGGCGAGCTTGGTCGGCGACAGCGACGCCTCCATGCGGTCGAAGCGCTCCTGCGCCTTCGACTTCAAGATTGGCTGTTCGGGTCTTGCATGGATCGTGAGGCGCGCGGATTTCTCACCCAGCGGGCTCACTCGGGCCAGCTTGAAGCAGCTAGCGCCGCATTGCACGGCATGGTCATGCAGGGCCTGGGCGCCGCCATGGGCATTGGCCAGCGCGAACGGCGCCGAAGACCTCAGAAAATGCTGTTTCAGCGGATCGGCCATCGCCAGCGAGCCCGGCATGGCCAGGGTCTGGGGCAGGCCGCTCGATGTCGCCGACAGCGAGGCGCCGACGGAACTGAGGCCGGCCATGGTGCCGATCAGCCAGAGGCCGACGGCGGCGCTGGCACCGGGCACCGCGATCCAGCGGACGATCCGTTTCGGGTTGAAGGAAGGGGTGCGCTGCGCATCGACGAACTCGCCGCCCTCGCGCTGGTCCCGGATTATTTTGTGTTTACTCGACAACGCCATGCAACCAATCTCGCTCCAATCGGTTTTCCCCGTACGTGGCCTTGTCAGCCGCGACGACCATTCTGCGAGTGATCCCAGGGTGGTCCCCGACGCGTTTGCCGCGCCTGTCGTTGATTGCCGATTGCTTCAAAATATGGACAAAGTTGGTTAACCAATCCCTCTCAAAACCAACCGAGAGACGTGGACTTTGTGCCAAAAAAGGCTCGTCCACGATCATGCACGCGGTATTTCAGCCCTTCCGATACTGGTTTGCTGCCTGTTTTTGCCGACCGAGTCAAGCAAAACAGCCATTGCTAATATAAGGCAACGCTGCTCCGGCGAGCCCTGCGGCAATGCGGCGCGCCATTGTGCGGGGCTGCAAAAGCCGATGGCATCGGCAAAACTGTTGCCCGCTTGCCACATTTTTTCGGCCCGCACGGTCGCCCCTCGACGCCCATTGACTCGTTTTGGGAGGCGGTGCAATCGGGTTGAAGTGCTTGGTTTTGGGGTGGCAAAGGCCACTTTTGGAGGCTTTTTCCATGAAGCGTCGGGATTTCTTGACGCTGTCGGCGGGTGCGGCGGCGTTCTCCATTCTTCCAGCCACGGTCCGGGCCAACGTGCCCGTGCCCTACGACCGCAACGCCGAAGTGCCGTTCAACGACAAAAAATCGTTCATCGACTGGATGGTGGCCAATCGCGGCGAGGATCCGAAGTTCTTGGCGCAGCGATTCGATCGCTTCCAGATCATGGTCTACAACAAGGACGTGCTGGACGATCGCAACAAGCGCGCCTTTCTTTTGACACCGCGCGAGGAATTCGTGCTGCCGCAGAATCTGGGCCGCGCCTACGACCATGCCTTCCTCGACATCGGCTATGGCGTGACGATTTCGGGTCCGCACCTGGTCGGGCGGATGACGACGTCGATCGACGTGCAGTTCGGCGAGGCGGTGCTCGAGATCGGTACTGGCTCGGGCTACCAGTCGGCCTATCTCGCCAACCTTACCGACAAGGTGCACACGATCGAGATCATCAATCCGCTGGCGCAGCGCACGCGGCGCACCTATGACGGGCTGGTCGAGCGCGGCTACAGTGAGTTCGGTTCGGTCACCAGCCGCAATGCCGACGGCTATTATGGCTGGGACAGCGTCGGCCCGTTCGACAAGATCATCGTCACCTGCGGCATCGACCACATCCCGCCGTCGCTGCTGCAGCAGCTGAAGCCCAATGGCGTGATGGTCATTCCGGTCGGCCCGCCGGGCGCGCAGCACGTGCTCAAGGTGACCAAGCAGCAGCTCGCCGACGGCACGTTCAACATCGTCCGCTCAGACATCTACAATGGCAAGGTGGTGCCGTTCGTGCCGTTCACCAAGCTGGAAGGCGACCAGATCGTCGGCACGCATAACGGCTGAGTTGCCGTGCCGGTCCAAGCCCGTCGGGCTAAACTGCCGCATCAAGGGGCCTGAATGACGGCTGTTGTATCGACCTCTCGACCTAGCATCGCCTCGCTGGAGGCGCCACGGCTCGCGCATTACCTCGCTGTCGGGCTGATCGCCGGCGCCATCATCGCGCTGCAGATCGCTGTCATGCGCGTGTTCGCCGTCGGCAGCTGGTCGCATTTCGGTTCGCTGGTGGTCAGCCTTGCCATGCTCGGCTTTTCGCTGTCCAGCGTCGTCATCTTCGCCGGCAAGGGCTGGTTCGACCGCCACTGGCAAGGTGCCGCCACCGCGGCCCTGCTGCTGATCGGCCCGCTCGCCGTGGGCTCCAACCTGGTCGCCCAGACGGTGCCGTTCAACGCCATCTTCCTGGTTTCCGACCCGGCGCAGAAATGGCGGCTGCTCGCCAATTTTCTGCTCTATCTCCTGCCGTTCCTGGCCGGTGCGTTCTTCCTCGGCATCGTCTTCCTGAAAAGCCGCACCGCCTTCGGCCGCGTCTATTTCGCCGACCTCACCGGTTCGGGGCTCGCCGGCCTCGCCGTGCTGGTGTCGCTCTATCTGTTCGCGCCGGAAACCATCATCGTCGTGCCGCTGCTGTTGTGGGCAGCCGGCTCGCTGCTGTGGTTCTTCGCATTCGGCGCCTGGAAGAGCGTCGTCGCCGGCGTGGCCGTGGCGGCGCTGTCGATATCAGGCTATCTCATGCTGCCCAACCTGCTCGGCATCCCCGACATTGCCGTGTCGCAATACAAGGGCGTCGCCTATGCCCGCAACTTTCCGGACGGCAAGCGCATCTACCGCAGCGTCTCACCCTTCGGCGACCTGCAGGTCTATGCCAGTTCCTACATGCATTTCGCGCCGGGCCTGAGCGACAATGCCGCCTTCGGCATGCCTGAAGTGCCGGCCAACACCTATGTCGGCATGTATCGCGACGGCGACGGGCCGGAAGGCATCATGCGCAACCTGGCGCCAGCCGAGCAGGTCTATTTCCGCTATCTGCCGATGCATTATCCCTATGTCATCAAGGACAAGCCCAAGACATTCGTCGTGCAGTTCGGCGGCGGCATCTCCACGCAGGCCGCGCTCAATGCCGGTTCGACCTCGGTGACCGTCGCCGAGAGCAATCCGATGACATTGCGGGCGTTCCGCGACCCGGTGCTGAAGGACGTCACCGGCGATATCCTGGCCGAGCCGCGGCTCAAGGTCATCGATTATGACGGACGGCTGTTCCTCGCCAACACGAGCGAGCGGTACGACGTCATCGACCTCAGCCTCGCCGACAGTGTCGGCCTGTCCAATCCCGGCGGCTTCGCCATCTCGGAGAAATACGCCTACACGCGCGAAGCGATGCTGAGCTACATGCACGCACTGGCCGATGGCGGCGTGCTGTCGATCACCTTGTGGAACAAGGAAGAGCCGCCGAAATCGGTTCTGAAGCTCTATTCGACCGTCGCCGAGGCGGCGAAAACCTTCGACCCGCAGGGTGCCGCCAACGACATCTTCGCCGTGTCGAGCTATCTCTCGACCACGACCGTGCTGTTCAAGCGCGGCGGCTTCTCCGAGGCCGAAATCAAGACGCTGCGCGACTACACCAAGTCGATGTCGTGGGAGGAAGTCTATTATCCAGGAATGATCTATGACGGTTCGGGCGCGCGAAAGGTACTCGACGATTACCGCGCCTCGATCTTCGGCAGCGGACAGGACGCGACGCTGACGCAGCAGCCGGCCGCCGACCCGACCGCACCGGCAAATCCCGATTGCGACCCGACGGCGCCGGCCGATCCGACGCTCGACGCCTGCGCGGGGGCCGGCGGCGATGCCGGCCCGCAAGTGCTGCCGGCGACGGAACTGCAGCGCATGACCTGGCACGCGCTTTTGACAGGCGGCTGGGAAAAACTTGCCGGCGACTACGTCTTCGACGCGCGGGCGCTGAGCAACGACCAGCCCTATTTCGCCGCCTATGTGAAGGTCGCCGATTTGCCGCGGACGCTTGACCGGCTCGACCTGTTCCAGGACGATTGGGGCTATCTGTTGATCTGGGCGACGCTCGGCATTGCCTGCGTTACGGCGGCGTCGCTGGTGCTGCTGCCGGTCATCTTCGGCTGGCGCATCGTGTTCTCGCGCTCGCGCGGCAAGCTCGGCACCATCCTCTATTTCGCCTGTCTCGGCCTCGGCTACATCATGGTCGAGGTCGGGCTGATCAGCCGCTTCACCGTCGCGCTGGCCAACCCGACGGTGTCGGCCTCGGTGCTGATCTCCTCGATGCTGGTGTTTTCCGGCCTCGGCAGCCTGTTTGCCGAGCGCATCTTCGACCGCGCCAGGACGATGTTGCCGCTCGTGCTGCTGGCGGTGTGCGGGCTGCTGCTCGCCTATGGCTTCTATCTGTCGCCGGTGCTCGACCGGATCGGCGCCTATCCCTATACGGTGCGCCTGCTGCTCTGCTTTCTCCTGGTGTCGCCGCCGGCCTTCCTGATGGGCATGCCGATGGCCACCGCCATGACCTGGCTGGCGCGGCTCGGCAAGGAGCATCTTTTCGTCTGGGCCTGGGGCATCAATGGCTGTTTCTCTGTCATCGGCTCGGCCGCCGTGCCGATCGTCGCCACCAGCTTCGGCTTAAGCGCCGTGCTGCAATGGGCGGCGATTGCCTATCTCATCGCCATTCCGGCCTTCTTCGCCGTGCTGTTGCCGTCGAAGGCGCCGTCCATCCGGCTGGTGGCGGCCTGATGCCGGACCGGCGCGCCATCGTCGCCGGATTGCTGGCCACGGCGATGTTTCCGGTGGCCAGCCAGGGGGCGCGCTTGCGCAAGGCCATCTCCACCATCGTGCCGTTCAAGGCATCGCCCTTTCCCTACTGGGGCAAGCTGCCCGACGGCTCCGCGCCGTTTCTCGACGTCATGGCGGCGGACGGAAGGCGCGGCCACACCTCGCCGCGCGGCGGCATTTATTGGGAAGACGAGACCTATTCCGACCGCTCGACGCTGCTGGCCGTGCCGAAAGGGTTCGATCCGGCCAAGCCGGCGGTCATCGTGGTGTTCTTCCACGGCAATGGCGCCACCTTGCAGCGCGACGTGGTCGGCCGCCAGCGAGTGGTCGCGCAGGTCGAGGCGTCGGGCCTCAATGCCGTGCTGGTGGCGCCGCAATTCGCCAGCAACGCGCAGGATTCCAGCGCCGGTAATTTCTGGACGCCGGGCTATTTTGCCAAATTCATGGCCGAGGCTGCGCAAAGTATGGCCAGGCTGACCGGCGCCAAGGCGGCAAAGTTCGACGCCATGGCGGTGGTGCTGGTGGCCTATAGCGGCGGCTACAATCCGGCCGCTTCCATTCTCAGGAACGGCGACATCGGTGGACGCCTGCTCGGCGTCGTCCTGCTCGACGCCGTCTTCGACGAGGCCGACATTTTCGCCAGCTGGATCGCGCAGCACCGGCAGAGCTTCTTCGTCAGCGCCTATGGCAAATCCTCGGCCTCCGGCAATGCCGGAATCCGGCAGTTGCTGGCGGGCCAGGGCATCGCCGCCAGTCCCGACCCGCCGCGCCGCCTCGAAGCCGGCACCATCGCCTTGCTTGCATCCGATGCCGCCCATGACACGTTCGTCACCCGTGCCTTCGTCGGCAATCCGCTGCAGTGGCTGCTCGCCCGGTTGCACGGGTTCCCGCGCTAAGACCTTTTGGCACTCCAGTCCCAGTTCTTATCCATGCTTCTGATTGCTATTGTCATCGCCCAGATGTTGGATCCGCTGCGGATCCTGCTGGTCGGGATCGCCTATTTCCTCAGCCGGTCGGTTAAGCGGCCGGGCGTGGCCTGGCTCGGATTGTGCGCGGCGATTGTCGTCATCGCCGCTGCATTTCCGTTCGTTGTCCTTGGCCAATCCGGCGACATTGCCTGGACGACCACCGCGATCGGCGTGATATCGAACGCACTGATAGTAGCCGCCATGGCCGGGTTGCTGCGGCTCCAGCGATGGCTTTTCCAGCTTTTTGTTTGACGTAATTTCTGCGGGAAAACCGTTTCACGATTTTCCCGCAATTGCTGGCGGACCCGGCGGATACTGGGTTCCTTTCACCACTTGGCGAGGGCAGGGACCCAGGTTCTCAGTTAAACCACAGCGCGAACGTCAAAAACCCGCCGCCGCCGAATTCGCGCTGGATCTGGTCGAAATCCTCGCTGGTCAGGATCCTGCCGTTTTCCAGATAGGGCGCGATGCCAGGGCCGGTGATCGACAGCACCAGGTCGAAAGGCTTCGGCTCGTCGAAGAAGCGCTTCATGTTGATGCCTTTGCCGGTGATGCGGAAATGCGGCAGCAGCGCGCGGCCTTCGAGCAGGTCCTCCGCCATGCTCAAGGTGGCCAGCCAGGCCTGCACCTGCTCCTCGCCGACTTCGAGGCCGGTCAGCGGGTTCTCGCCCTTCTGCTGCGGCCCGGGCAGCCATTCGCGGTCATTGTCGGTCTCGGCGCGGATTGCCTTCCAGTCTTCGCGCGACAGCCGGATCATTTCGAGCAATTCCTGGCGTGCGGCCTTGCGGCGCTCCGGCTCGACCACCGGCCAGTTGATCATGTGCACCATCGAGATGAAATCGGCGATGCGCCACTCCGAGGAGAAGATGCTGGAGCCCATCTCGCTGGGCGGCGGCACCAGGATGTCCTGCAATGGCAGTTTGGCGCGCGGGAACAGCATGTGAAAGGAGCCGTCGAAAGTGGTTCTGAAATCATGCGCCAGCCAGAAATCGGCCTGCGCCATCAGGAACTCGGCATAGCCTTGCAGCCAATAGCCGTCGGCGCGGTCGAAACGGAAGGTCAGCACCGGTGCGCTATCGCCCTGCGAAATGCTGCCGTGCGACAGCGCGGCCATGATGGCCGCCATGCTTTCGTCCGGTGCGATCATGCCGTCCTCGTTGAGGTCGATGCCGACATGGGTGAGATCGATGACCATGCCGATATCGGCATCGGCCGGCACCGAGCCCAGCGTCGCGGCGGATTTTGCCAGCCTGTCGCGGAACGCGACCAGTATGGCGCGGAACTCTTCGTAGGTCAGCGGCTCGGGATTGGGATTGGAGGGCACCGGCAGCTGCATCAGCGGCAGCATGAAGGATTGCGGGCTTTCGAAACCGTGGCGGTGCAGGCCGCTGGCGAGCAGTTCCAGTGCGGTGCGGAACTCACCGGCGCCGGCGGCATAGGCCGATGCCGGATCTTTCGGTGCGGCCGCCTCCAGCGTCGACAGGGCGCTGTCGCGTGCGGCGACGGTCTTCGCCTCGAAAAGCGCGGTTGCCGCTTCGGGCATGGCGGCTTGCGCCGAAGACAGCGGCACAAGCAGAATGAATGCGGATGCCATCAGGCTTGCTATTCGTGTCATCTTTCCCTCCCAAGCATTTGTCGCCGACGACCATACACAGATTTGCGGCTATTTGCGGCGTCGCGCCCGTCAGCGCCGATGCGCTGTCCACATCGTTGCATGATTGTCGAGGGATGCGCTTCAACCCGCCCGGCGGACGGTTTACAGAAGGCAAACGATTGGGCGTCGCGTGTCGAATTATCCGCTCTCCTACAAACTGTCCTGGCTGCCGCGTTTTCTGAAGCCGTCGCTTGGCGGTGACGGCAGCGGGTTTGCGCCGATGGCGGGGAGGTTGATGGAGCCGCCGCCAAAGCGGACGGTGCGGCTGGCCTTCATCGGGGATATCTCGGCTGTGGCCAACCGCCGGGCGCCGCACTGCGATCCGGCGATCAAGGCCTTGCTTGGCGCTGCCGATCTGGTGATCGGCAATTGCGAAAGCCCTGTCGTGGGCAGGCCGAGCGCGGTGCTCGGCACGAAGCTCGGCACGCATCATGCGATGAGTGAGCGGTTTCTGGCCGAGGCGCTCGCTGTGGCCGGCATCGCGCACGAAAGACTGGTGCTGTCGCTGGCCAACAATCACGTGCTCGACCAGGGCGTCGCCGGTTTCGACGAGACGGTGGCGGCGCTGAAGCGGCTCGGCATCCGCAGCATAGGCCTTGCCGCCGATGGCTCGGTGCAGCCGGTCAAGGTCGGGCTGTTGAATGTCGGCTTCGCGGCCTTCACGCTATGGTGCAATGCAGATGAGAGCCTGTTTGCCGGGCGTGTGTCGATGGGCAGCGATGCAGAGCGCTGGCCGCGCGGGTTCGACCTTATTTGCGCCGTGCCGCATTGGGACTGGGAGTTCCGGCATTTTCCGCAGGCCGGGACGAAGGCGCTGGCGAGGCGCCTGGCCGGGCAGGGCGTCGGGCTGATCGCCGGCCATCACGCCCATGTGGTGCAGCCGGTGGAACGGATCGGCGAGACTGTCGTCGCCTATGGGCTCGGCGATTTCCTCGGCACTGCGCTCGCCCGCCAGCCATGGCCGGGGCGCATTGGCGGGATTTTTGTCGCGGATGTCAGCGCGGAGGAGGGGACGCGCGGTGCTGTTGCGGCTTACCAGGTGCATCCGTTCCTGCGGCTGCGGGACGGAGATCATGAGCGGCTTGTGCCGGTGGAGGCGTTGGACGGTGCGATGAGGGGAAAGATTGAAAGACGGTTGAGAGCAATCTTTCCTTAGAGCTGCAAGCGGCGAGACTATTCTACAAGCGTCGTGCTGCCCCTCATCCGCCTGCCGGCACCTTCTCCCCGTATAGTGACGGGGAGAAGGGAGTTTAGCCGTGCCGGCGGCGCTCCACTTGCAACGCTGGCAATTGGCGAGACCATCGATAACGGCGTCCTTCGCCCCGTTTGCGGGGAAAAGTGCCCGGCAGGGCGATGAGGGGCAGCGCGAGCATCTGTTGAGGTGGCACCGCAGTCGATACATCCGACAAAACCAGCTATCATGAACTTGTCGAGGCGAGGGGGTGGCGGTGGAAGCAGCGGATTTCATGCCTGATGAGGCTGTCATCGCCGGCATCCGGAAAAACATCGAGATCTATGAGGCGGCGCGGGCTTCGGCGGTGCGGCAGGTGCGCTGGCGGGTGCCGCTGTTCGTCGGGCTGGTGCTGGTGGCCGTGGCGGTGATCGCCTGGCTGTTCAACAAGGTCGCCGACCCCAACGAGCAATGGTTCTCGACGCCGCATGTGTTCCTCTATGTCATCGGCCTTGCCGCTTCGATCCTGCTGTATTTCCAAGCCATGAAGCCGGCGACGCGGCTGCAGCAATCGTTCCGCGAAACGCTGCTGCCGATCATCTTCGGTTTCATCCGTGACATCGGCTACCAACATGGCGGCAGACCGAACTCGTTCGACCGGCTGCCGCGCGAGGCGGTCGGGCCTTTCAACCGGCAAACGTTCGACGATGTCGTTTCCGGCGGCTACGAAGGGTTCCCGTTCGAGCTCTACGAAGCCGAACTGCGCGAAGGCACCGGCAAGGGCTCATCGACGGCCTTCAAGGGCGTCATCGTCGCTTTCGAGGCCATCGAGCCGTTCCCGGGAATCCTGGTGGCGACGCGGCGGACCAATGCGGTCGTCGGCTTTTTCCGCGGCCTGTTCGGGTCCAAGCTGCAGGAACTGTCGTCGGGCGAGCCATTTCTCGACGCGGCCTACGAATTCCGCACCGACAATGTCGAGGCGGCGCGGCCGCTGGTGACCGGGCGTCTGGCGCAGGCGCTGAAATGGCTCGGCGAGACCTGGCCCGACGATCCGGCCCGCGTCGCGCTCAACGGCGGCGACGGTTTCCTGCTGTTGCCGCAGGCGAAGAACTTCTTCGAGCTGCCGGAGATTTCAGTGCCTCTCGACTACACCAGGCATGTCGCGCCGATGATTTCCGACATGGGCGCCATGCTGGCGACGGCGGCGCTGGTGCGCAAGATCGGGGCGAAGGACGAGGCAAGCTAATCCGACCGGGCATAAGATCAACAATCGTAACCGGATTCCTCGTGCATGGTGTCTGCTTCTTCCTTAGACATTCTCTTGAACATCACACAGACGGTGAAGCTGCCGACTTGACGCCCGTCGCGTCTGTATCCCCAGTCGGAAATATCGTCCCTGGTGAATTCTATGTTCTGGCCGAGGACGACATTGCGCACTGCTACCGGTTCGTTTGCCAATATGCCGACGAAGCCGGTTTCGGTGCGTCGGAACGGGATGACCCAGAAGTGCTCGCTGATATCCCCATCGTGCACCTCGACCTTTAATTTGAACCTGTCCGTCCCCGAGGGCGGCGCTTCGGTCAGGGCCAGGAACTCATCCAAGCTGGCACGCGCCTTCGCAATCGCTACCGCCATCTCGGGATCGTCCCTAGCAAACATAACCGTTTTGTCGCCGCCTGGCTCAGCGCCTTGTGCGCCGGCCAATCCCGGCGCCAGCACCAGCATCAGGGATATCATGGTTCGGACTGCCAGTTTCATGGTGAGTTCCCCCTCGTCGTTGCGGTTGCAATGATCCTGTATCCATTTCGAATTTGCAACCACGGCGCGAGTTTTGTCCGCTTTTGCGGTGGCGGTTGAGCTGGTCCATGAAACAAAATTTGTATCAACCGAAGGTCAGCGGGCTGTTGCGTGATGCAATCCGGGGCGGATTATGGCGGCTGCGTGATGGCCTCGATGCACCCGCCGCAATCGCCTAAACGATTCTTTTCGTGGGCGAACAGCGCTCGTCGAGGCAAACGAAACGGCTGGAAACCGCGTCAGCCGCAAGCAATGTGTCAGAATTAAGCCTATGATTTCCTTTGCGAAAAGTCACTCAATGTGATTTGCGGCCAGCAGACTTTCAGGCCCAGTGTCGGCTCGTTCGGTGCTGTCGTTGCCCAACGCGGCGGCCCCGGAAAAGTGAAACAGCACGGAGTGCTATCGATGAAAAAGACCCTCGCAACCACCGCCGCTCTGCTCGCCTTCCTCGGTACGGCCTATGCCGCGTCCGTTCAGGGCACCATCCAGGCGGTCGATCCGACGACCAAGTCGATTACGCTCGACGACGGCAAGATCTACCAGCTGTCGCCGGAAGCGAAGATCGGCAAACTGAAGGTCGGCGCCAAGGTGGCGGTAACCGTCGATGACAAGACCGGCATGGTGACGTCGATCAAGAAGGCTTCGTAGCCGCGAGCGTTATGCGTCGGCAGACCTGCTGACCGTACTTTTCAGCCCCTGCTCCAATCTTGGCCGGTTCCTTCGGGGATCGGCCATTTTCGTGCTCTTGGTCACTCACCGCCAGGCGGCCAGGGTGGCGGAACGCTGCCCCGACGGCGCCCCTATGGTTTTTGCCAAAGAGCCGCGCTATCCCTTGGCCAACGGGGGATCCGCATGGCTGACGAACAGAAGGGGTTTCGCCTGTCGCGCCGGCTGGTGCTCGGCGCGGCTGTCGTCGGCGGCGCGGTGCTGTGGGGCGGAACAACAATGGCGCGGCTGGCACGCGGACCGTCGGGGCCGAAGAATGCCGGGCGTATCGCCGACATCGATGGCATTGCCCTCCCGCTGAAACCGATCGCCAGTCCGCCGGCCTTTGACCCCTCGCTGCCCTGGTCGGCCAAGGGCGGCGACATCAACGATGCCAGCGGCCTGTCGCGGACGCCGGTCTATGGCGTCGTCGAGGTCAGCGAGGAGGACCATATCGCCAAGGCGCTGGCCTTTGCCCATGCCAACGGGCTGAAAGTGTCGCTGGCGGCTGTCCGTCATTCGATGGGCGGCCATGCCTTCGATGACAATGCGCTGGTGCTCGACCTCAAGAAATTCAACAAGGTCAGCGTCGATGCGGCGGCCAGGACCATGACGCTGCAGCCCGGCGCGCGCTGGCACGACATCCAGAACCTGCTGCATCCGCGCTTCGCGGTAAAGGCGATGCAGTCGACCGACATTTTTTCGGTCGGCGGCTCGCTGTCGGTCAACGCGCATGGCATGGACCACCAGGCGGGTTCGGTTGCCGGCTCGATCCGCTCGATGCGGATGATGCTGGCCGACGGGTCGGTGACGACCTGCTCGGCCACGCAGAACAGCGAGCTGTTCCGCCATGTCGTCGGCGGCTACGGCCTGTTCGGCGTGGTGGTGGAGGCAACGCTCGATATCGTCGACAATGCCGTCTACCGCACTTCGCGCGAAATCATCAAATCCGACGATTTCCCAAAGTTTTTTGCCGATGTGCTGGAGCCGAACAAGGATATCGGCCTGTTCTACGGCCATCTGTCGACGGCACCGGGCAATTTCCTCGAGGACATGATCGTCTATCGCTACGACAAGGTGGCCGAAGAGCCGCCGACCGACCAGCCTGATATCGGCGAGCCGGGCTCGGTCGGGCTGAAGCGGGTGATCATCAATCTGGCGAAATGGGGCAGCGTGTTCCAGGAGCTGAAGTGGTTCACCGAAAAGACGCTTGAGCCGAAATTCGAGAACTGCACCGTGGCGCGCACAACAGCAATGGCGCAAGGCGAGGCCTGCCTCGTCACCCGCAACAACCCGATGCACGATTCGGTGCCGTATCTGTTCAACGATCTAAACGACGAGACCGACATACTGCACGAATATTTCATTCCGCGCGCCGCCTATGTCGAGTTCATCACCGAAGCGCGCGAGATCCTGCGCAACCAGTCCCTGCCGGTGCTCAATGCCTCGGTGCGCATCGTCCATAAGGAGGATGTGGCGCTGACCTATGCGCCGGAGCCGGCCTATTCGCTGGTGCTCTACATCAACCAGCCGACCGATACCGACGGCAATGCGAAGATGCGGGCGCTGACGCGGGCGCTAATCGACGTGACGATCAAGCATGGCGGGCGCTTCTTCCTACCTTACCAGCTACATTATACGGGCAAGGAGTTGCTGGCCTCCTATCCCGAACTGCCGGCCTTCCTTGCGGCGAAGCGGCACTATGACCCGACGGAACTGTTTTCCTCGACCTTCTACCGTGCCATCAAGGCGCTGAGCGGGGTGGCGTAGGAAGCAGGAGAACAATCGATGCGCATGCTATCGGCGGCAGCCCTTACTCTCATCGCGCTGTGCGCTGGACCGGCCGGGGCCGAGGACCTCAAGGCCTTCAAGCTGACCATCGACGGCGTGGCGGTCGATATCGATCCCGGCGAGAGCACGACCATCACGCTGCCCGGCGGCAAGCAGAGCAAGGTGACGCTCGAGCGCAACGACTTCGCCACCTTTTCAGGCGGTAGCTTCTCCTTCGTCCATCCGACCGGCATTTCGGTGACCAAGACCGATCTCGGCGAGAACATCACGCAATATCTGATGGCTTCGGCGCTGGGCACGATCGTCGTCGTGCAGGAATACGGCAAGATGAATCCGGTGTCGCTCAACCAGCTGATGCTGCAGGAGATGACCAGGGAATCGGTGCAGGCCGGTGCGACGCTGACGCAGCAGCCGACGACGCGCAAGCTCGCCGACGGCAAGGAACTCACCGGCATCCGCGCCGAGGTGAAGACGCGCACCGACACCGCGTATTTCGAGATCGTCGGCTACGGCCTGGCCGATCGGGGGCTGTTGTTCGTCACGCGCGTCGGCAGCGGGGATCTGGCCACCGAACAGCCGCTGATCGACAAATTCTGGGAGAGCCTGAAGCTCAAGATGTAAAGGGACTAAAGCCCCGTTGGCACCAGGCCGGCCAGCCAGTTCACTGAGCGTTTGGCTGCATCGGCGGTCGCGGAAGCTGCACGGCCAAGATCGGTCTTGACCACGGCATAGCCGTTCTTGGTGCGGTAGAGCACGCCGGTTCCGCCATCGACCACCTGTTCATAGGCGACGGGCCGGGCGGCATCCGCGTCGACGGTCGTCGTCGGCGAGCCGACGGGCACGCTCGGCCGATGGCTCAGTTCCGGAGGCAGCGGGCTTTCCGTTCGCACGATCCTGCTGGCGGGCTTGAGTTCCGGGCGGGATGCGGTGGCGGCCAGTTGCGAGGAGGATGACGAACCCTTGGGGCGGCAGATGCCGGACACCAGCGGATAGTCGAAATTGCGCTGGTGCAGGATCTGGCTCTTCATCGCGGCTTCGCATTCGGCGATGGTCGACCACTTGGCAGGCGTCTCCCCGATATATTCGCACAATTTGGCGTCGCAGTCGCAGCCGACAATGGTCATGGCGACAAGGGCGGTCTTGATCACGGTCTTGTCCCTTCGAGATGCCCCCCGGCAGCCCATTCAGGTGCATGTCGCCCGTCAGGCAACGTGCACCATTCCATCGCGCGCGAACAAGGCGGGATTTGGCCGCGATTGTGGAATGAGCATGGCCGCGCGTCTGATCTTGGCCGGGCGTGGCCGAAAGGCCTCAATAATCGTAGACGTGTTCGAGCTTGGCGCCGGCCTTCATCAGCGACGATAGCACCAGATGCAGCTTGCGCACGGCCACGACCATGCCGGTGCGGCGCGTCGAAGGATCGGCCGGCAGCGGATAGCTGAAGAGGATGCGCATGCCTTCGGGGACGGCGATCGAGTCGGTCGACAGCATGGTGACCATGATCTCGTCATTGCCGCCGATCTCGACGAAGGAGACGCCCTTGTCGATCAGCCGCGGCATCATGTCGGTGAAGACCTGATAGCGCTTGGTGACGAAGATGGTGCCGTCAGCACCTAGGTCGCGCTCCAGCAAGGTGTCGGGCTCGTTGCGGGTGGCTTCGCCGACCGGGCCCTTGGCCCAGACATGGATGTCGAGGAAGGCCGGGTCGGAGGTCGCGGCGAGCGCCTTTTTGATCAGGTCGGCATAGCCCTGCTTGATGGTGTCGGCGAGGCCGAAGGCGAGCTTGCGTTCGCTGGTGCGGACGGAGCTGTCGCCCGGCGCCGGCTGCACGGCAAACAGGCCGGCGCGCTTTTCGGCATAGGCGAACTGGTACCACGGCACCTGGTCGAGGAAGGCGGCGTAGTCCGCCGCCACCTTGGCCTGGTAGATGTCGGCGGCGGTGCGTTTGGCCGATGTCGCCTCGGTGACGCGGCCGACCGTGTTCTCATAGGCCCATTGCAATATGTGCTCGATCGAGTGGCTGGTGCCGATGATGACCAGCATCTGGTGGTTGGCATAGTTGAACTTGTATGGGGAACTGGCGCGGATCACGGTGGCGTAGTCCTGCCAGAAGCGGCCGACATAGGACCAATAGGGAAATCCGCTCGGCTGGTCCTTGGCGACGAAGCCGGCATATTCGCGCGCGGCGTAGACAATTGCCCATTCGGGATAGGTGAGGAAGGTCGATTCCTCAGGCCGTTGGTAGCCGGGGATTTCGGCGCGGACATTGTCGGCCAGCGCCTTGGGCGGCGCGCCATCGGCAATGCCGGGCAGCGGCGTCTTGTCGAGCGACGGCGTCGTCAGGAAACCGTAGCTCAGCCCGACGATCGGGATGAGGATGATGATGACGATCAGCCAGACGATCGTCTTGATGACGCGCTTCAGCCAGCGGAACAGCAACATGGCCGGTCAGGCCGTGGCGAAGTGGTCGTGTATGCGCTTCGACAGCCAGAAGCCGACATAGACGGCGAAGCCGCCGATGACGAGATGCGGCAGGTTGGCGAAGAAGCGGGTGGGGAACTCGATGTCGTTGAGGGAGCGGAAACCGTTGATGAAGATGCCGGCATCGAGGCAGCCGGAGCCGGTGATCAGCCCGAGCACCCCGTCGAACAGATAGACCGATCCGAACAGCTTGAAATAGAACACTGCCTGGCGATGCGAGATGAAGGCGGCGGCCAGCGCCCAGACGCCGGAGAAGGCGTGCAGCAGGTCGTCATACCATTGCAGCGAGAACAGGCCGAACAGATTGCCGTTGGCATCGTTGAACGCCGGTATGTAGCCGATGGCGACGACCGCGAAGAACAGGAAAGCATAGGCAACGGCAAGCTTCTGGATCAGCGTCATGAAGTATCCCCCTCCTACGAGCCCGTTAAAACGGACTCTGACGACGTTGGGATACTAACCGATTTTAGCGCGCGGTGAAGCGGCGCCCGCAAGATCGCCAGCAAAGGAGATCAAGGGCCAAAACGACAGTCGGCGCCGGGATTTCTCCCAGCGCCTCCCTGTCAGATCAGGACACGGTCGCGGCAGCAACTTCCGTAAAGTCGTCGCGCCATGCCGGCCTTGATTTTGACGGTCCTGCCAGCCACCACCCCAAGGCAGTGTCCGTTCCAGACCACGCTGGTCTTGGCCCTTGCGGGCTTTGCCCTGCGTGCCATCGAAGGTTTTTGCCGTCCTTCATGGCAGCATCGGTCCGCCGTCGGCGTTGGCACGCTTTCCGCGGCCCCGTAGGTCTCGGCTACCGTCCCTCGAAACAGGCAAGCCTGCTCTCGCTCCGGGCCGTACGGGCCTCAGGAAATCCGCCTTTCACTTTCGCCTTTCGGCTTGGCGATCGGTGGCCGCCTGAGATGGGTTTAACGTACGCCGGGTAAGGGCCCTGGGGAATGGCCATGGGCCTGTGGATAGCGGGATTATCGGGGACCGTTTGGCGAGGGCCCGGGACCTTCGGTGCCTGCTGCCTTAAACAGCCGTCCCCTCTTTTCGGCGCTCGGATCGACAGCGCCCCTTGCTCCGCCGCCGGGCGCGGGCTTCAATGCCGGCAAACGATCGGACATGGATGTCCGGCGCCGGGGAGGGTGCGTATTGAAAGTCGGGGTGGTTCTCAATCCGATAGCCGGTGGCGGCCGGCTGAAGCGGCATTGGCCTGAGGTTGCCGCCTCGCTGAAAAAGCACTTCGGCGATTTCGAGCTGCGCGAGACACAGGCCGAGGGCGATGCCGAACGGTTGGCCATCGACCTCGCGGCAAACGGCTTCGACCTGGTGATCGCCGCCGGTGGCGACGGCACCGCCAGCGAAGTGGCCGACGGGCTGCTGCAGGCATTCGAGGAGAGCGGCAGGACGACCGAGCTTGGCCTGCTGCCATGCGGCACAGGCATCGATTTCGCACGCGGTCTTGGCCTGCCGAAAGCGGTGGACGCGACCTTGAAGCGGATCGCCGGGGCAGAGGGCCGCAAGGTCGATGCCGGGCGCATCTGCTACATCGACGACCATGGCGCACTGGCCAGCCGCCACTTCATCAACATCGCAAGCCTTGGCCTGTCGGGCGCCACTGACCGCGCCGTCAATGCCGACAAGCGCAAGGGCAAGATGTCGGCCAAGGCGCTGTTCCTGTGGCGCACCGTGGTCGAGTTCATCCGCTACCGCTTCCAGCATGTGCGGATCACCGTCGACGACGGCGCGCCGGTCGAGGCGCGCATGGCGCTGGTGGCGGTGGCGAACGGCAAGTTCTTCGGCGGCGGCATGATGATCGCGCCGGATGCCGAGCTCACCGACGGAGAGTTCGACATCGTCATCCTGCGCGCGGCTGGCAAGCTGAAGCTGATCTGGGATATCCGCCTGCTCTATGGCGGCCGGCACCGCAACCATCCGGCGATCACGATCCTGCGCGGCAAGAAAGTGGTTGTCGAACCGCTCGACGATGTGGAAAAGAACGGCGCGCTGGTCGACATAGACGGTGAGTCGCCCGGACGCATACCGGCGACCTTCGAGATCCTGCCTGGCGCGCTGACGCTCAGATATTGAATCAAGGCGTTGCCAGATTGATTCAAGTCTCTTCGAAACTGAATCCGGCTATCGATTCAAGCAGATGAAATTGCTTGGTTTTCCGGTCTCCGGTCAGATTTCCAGTCTGGCTGGAAAACCAGGCGCGCGCAGGTCGGTGCCGACGGCATCTTCGAGCAATTTGACGATCCGGGTCGACCAGGCGCTGCCGCCATAGGCCGCCTTGCCCTGTTCGAAAATCGCATTGACGCGGGATGCCAGCTCCAGCGGCACGCCGAAATCCTTGCCCATGCCCAACGCAAAACCGAGGTCCTTCAGCGCCAGGTCCATGGTGAAGCCGATGTCATAGGAGCCGTTGAGGACGAGCTGGCTTTCGGTCTCGTGGACGAAGCTGTTGCCGGAGGAGGCAACGATGGCGTGGTAGGATTGGGCGAGGTCGAGCCCGCCCTGCTTGGCCAGCATCAGCGCTTCGCCGGCGGCGACGAGGTGTATGAAAGCCAGCATGTTGGTGATCACCTTGATCACCGCGGCCGAGCCGATCGGCCCCATCAGGAAGGAACGTGCGCACATTGCTTCGATGGCCGCGCGATGGCGTTCGTAAAGGGCTGCATCGCCGCCGACCAGGGCGGTGATTTTGCCGGCCGCCGCCAGATGCACGCCGCCGGTGACCGGGCACTCCAGCGTCTCGACACCCGAGGCGAGGGCGGCAAGCCGCACGATCTCGTCGCGGCCATTGGTCGACATCTCGATCCAGGTGCCGCCCTTGGGCAAGCCCTCGAGCAAGCCGCCGGGTCCGGCAAGCACCGCTTCGCTGACCTTGGGCGAGGGCAGGCAAGTGATGGCGTTGCCGGCCCGCGCCGCCGCGTCGGCAGCGCTGTCGGCTGCGGTGGCGCCGAGCGCCACGAGGCGCTCGACGGCAGCCGAGTCGCGGTCGAAGACAGTGACCGCAAAGCCGTTGCGGATCAGGCTGGCGGCAAGGTTGCCGCCGAGATGGCCGAGGCCGATGAAGGCGTAGCTCTCGCTCACGGCATCAACGGGGTCTGCATCATCTGCAGATGCAGACCCTTGCCGGTGTAGGGATGCGCATCGCAAACCGCTTCGTTGAGCTCGACGCCCAGCCCCGGTTCCTTCGAGGGGATGACGTTGCCGTCCTGCCACTCGATCTTCTTCTTCAGGAGCGTGGCGTGGAAGCCGTCCCACTGCTTCAGCGATTCCAGGATGAGGAAGTTGGGCAACGTCACCGCCAGCTGGATGTTGGCCGCACCGACGATCGGCCCGCAATAGCAGTGTGGCGCGACCTGAATGTGATAGGCCTCGGCCATCGCCGCGATCTTCTTGGTTTCGAGAATGCCGCCGGAGCGGCCGAGATCCGGCTGCAATATGGTCGCGGCGCGGTTTTCGATGACGCGGGCGAATTCGAACTTGGTCGTCAGCCGCTCGCCGGTGGCGATCGGGATCGAGGTCGCGCGGGCGACCTGCGCCATCACTTCGGGCATGTCGGGCGGCACCGGCTCCTCGAACCACAAGGGATCGTAGGGCTCGATGGCGCGGGCCATGCGCAGCGCGCCCGACGCGGTGAACTGGCCGTGCGTGCCGAAGAGGATGTCGGCACGGTTGCCCACCGCCTCGCGGATCGCCTTGACCATGCGGGTGGAGACGTCGATGTCGATGAGGCGCGGCTGATGGCCGTCGAAGGCGGTGTAGGGACCGGCCGGGTCGAGCTTGACGGCATTGAAACCCTGCTCGACATATTCGAGCGCGCAGGCCGCCGCCATTTCGGGGTCGTTGTAGACATTCCTGCCGTCCGGCGCGTCCTCGGAATGGACACTGCCGGTGTGCGGGTAGAGGTAGGTGTAGGAGCGCAGCGTCTCATGCACCTGACCGCCGAGCAGTTTGTAGACCGGCTTGTTGGCCTCCTTGCCGATAATGTCCCAGCAGGCCATTTCGAGCGCCGAAAAACAGCCCATGCCGGAAACATCGGGGCGCTGGGTGAAGCCGGAGGAATAGGCGCGGCGGAAGAAGTTCTCGATGTCGTGCGGATCGCGGCCGACGAGATAGCGCTCGGCCATGTCCTCGACCATTTTCGCCGTGACATGGGCCGAGAAGGTGGCGTTGTAGGCTTCGCCATAACCGACCACGCCGCCATCGGTGGTCAGCTTGACGAAGATGAAATACTTGCCGCCGATGCCGGGCGGCGGGTTGCCGACAACCCAGGTCTTGACGTCGGTGATCTTCATTTTTGGTCCTCCAGAACCAGTTCGGCGCCCTTCCACCCGGTCATGACCGAGGCGGCGTTGGTGTTGCCGGTGATGTTGTCGGGAAAGATCGAGGCGTCGATGACGCGCAAGCCTTCAAGCCCGTGCACTTTCAGGCGCGGATCGACGACGGCGCGCGTGAGATCGGGCCCCATGCGGCAGGTCGAGACCGGGTGATAGACGGTGCCGGAGCGCTTCCTGAAATCCGTGATCAGGTCGGCGTCGGACTGGATCGACGGGCCGGGCAGGACTTCTTCCCTGATGATTTCGGCCATGGCCGGCATCGAGGCGATCTTGCGCACGAACTTCACCGCCGCCAGCATCTCCTCGACATCGGCATTGGTCGAATAGGCATTGGCGGTGATTTTTGGATAGTCCAGTGGATTGCTGGAGCGGATCATGATCTCGCCGCGGCTCGACGGGCGGCAATTGGACAGGCCGATGGAGAAGCCCGGCCAGGGATCCGGCGTCAGGATCGGCCGCTCGCCGCTCTTCGGGATGACGGTCGAGAAGGCCTGGAAATAGAGCTGCATGTTGGGGCGCGAGAACGCCGGGTCGGTGCGGAAGAAACCGCCGCCATGGTTCATCGACAGCGATAGCGGCCCCGAGCGCGTCAGTATGTACTGCATGCCGACCAGCAGCTTGCCCCACCAGGGACGCAGGATCTGGTTGAGCGTCGGCACCTTGCCCTTGAAGGTGTAGTTGATGCCGACATGGTCCTGCAGATTGGCGCCGACATTCTCGTTGGCGTGGACGACAGCGATGCCCAGCCCTTTCAGAAGCGCCGAGGGGCCGACGCCCGACAATTGCAGCAGCTGCGGCGAGTTGATCGAGCCGGCGGAGAGGATCACCTCGCGGCCGGCCCGCGCCGTCTTCGTCTGACCGTTCTGGAGATATTCGATGCCGACGGCGCGTTTGCCTTCGAACAGAATGCGGCTGGCCAGCGCGCTGGTCTCGACGCGGACATTGCCGCGCTTCATCGCCGGGCGCAGGAAGGCGCGCGCCGCCGACATGCGGCGGCCATTCTTGGTCGAGATCTGGTAGGTGCCGACGCCTTCCTGGGCAGCGCCGTTGAAATCGGGGTTGAGCGGCAGGCCGGCCTGCTGGCCGGCGGCGAGATAACGCTTTGTCAGCGGGTGGACGGCGTTGGCCGTGTCGCTGATGTGCAAGGGGCCACCGGTGCCGCGCCATTTGTCGGCGCCGGCCTCATTGTCCTCGAGCGCCTTGAAGATCGGCAACAGCTCGTCATAGCCCCAGCCGGGATTGCCGGCGGCGCGCCAATCGTCGAAATCCTCGCGCGCACCCCGGATCCAGACCATGGCGTTGATCGAGCTCGAGCCGCCGAGCAGCTTGCCGCGCGGCCAGTGGTCGACATTGCCGCCGAGACCGGGGTCGGCTTCCGTCTTGTAGTTCCAGTTGACCGCCGGATCGAAGAACGTCTTGCCGTAGCCGAGCGGCATCTGCACGTAGAAGCGCTGGTCCGTGCCGCCGGCCTCCAGCACCAGAACTGAGAAGCGGCCCGAGGCCGACAGTCTGTCGGCGAGCACGGAGCCGGCCGAGCCGGAGCCGACGATGATGAAGTCAAAAGTCTGCATGATTGAAACGGGCGGCTCCGGAAATCTGGCCGCAGCCTAGACGCGAGGGGTTCGCCGCGTCGCCGGGCCTTCCGGCATGCGTTGTGAAAAATGCGACTGGAATGCGAGGTCGAGTTGCGGGGAATATCGACAATCGCGCTTGATAAGCATGGGGTCGACAGCCTATGCGAGGGCATTCGATTGCTCTGGCCACTCTGCGGAAGGCAGGAAATCATATGCGGACCCTGTCGGATGCGTTCATTCCCGAACTGCCGGGTTACTACAAGGGCAAGGTCCGGGAAAATTACGATCTGGCCGACGGGCGGCGCATCATCATCGCCACCGACCGTCTCAGCGCCTTCGACATCATCCTGACCTCGATCCCGTTCAAGGGCGAGATCCTCACCCAGACGGCGCGCTACTGGTTCGAGGAAACCGCTGATATCTGTCCGAACCATGTGCTCGAATATCCCGACCCGAATGTCGTTGTCGGCACGAGGCTCGACATCCTGCCGGTCGAAATCGTCGTGCGCGGCTATCTGGCGGGGACCACCAGCACCTCGATCCTGACCCGTTATCGTCGCGGCGAGCGGGAGATGTATGGAATGCGCCTGCCTGACGGCCTGCGCGACAATGAGAAGCTGGCCGAGCCTGTCATCACGCCGACGAGCAAGGCGGCGGATGGCGGCCATGACGAGCCGCTGTCCAGGGCGGAGATCCTCGAACAGGGACTGCTCACGCAGGCGCAATGGGACACCGTCTCGGATTACGCCTTGAAGCTGTTCGCGCGCGGCCAGGCGCGTGCCGCCGAGCGCGGCCTGATCCTTGCCGACACCAAATACGAATTCGGCACAGACAGAAGCGGCACCATCATCCTGGCCGATGAAATCCATACGCCCGACAGCAGCCGGTACTGGATCGCGGCGAGCTATGAACAGGCACTGGCCAGCGGCACGCGGCCGGACAGTTTCGACAAGGATTTCATCCGCTCCTGGGTGGCGGCGCGCTGCGATCCTTACAAGGACCCGATCCCCAGGATTCCAGACGAGATCGTCGAACAGGCCTCGCGCATCTATGCCCAAGCCTACGAGGCGATCACGGGCAAGGCATTCGTTCCCGACCTTTCCGGGGACACGGTTCTCGATCGCATCCGTTCGAACCTGGTGCGCTACTTCTAGCAGCCAGGCGAAGCTTTGCCCGGCGCGCGTTGACGCGTCCGCGCCATGACGCTACGGGATCGAGGGCAGTCGATCTCAAGCCTTCGACCTCGGGGGATTTCTCGCATGGTGCACTACGCGGACGGACGGCCGATCGGAGACCTCACATTGCGCACCCTGGCCATGCCTTCGGACGCCAACGCCGCCGGCGACATCTTCGGCGGCTGGGTGATGGCGCAGATGGACCTTGCCTGCGGCATCCGCGCCGCCGAACGCGCCAGGGGCCGCGTGGTGACGGCGGCGGTCAAGGAGATGTCCTTCGCCAAGCCGATGAAGATCGGCGACACGCTGTGCATCTACACCCATGTCGAACGCGTCGGCCGCACCTCGATGACGCTCAAGGTCGAAGCCTGGGCGCAGCGCTATCTCTCCGATTTGATGGAAAAAGTCACCCACGCCGATTTCGTCATGGTGGCTTTGGACGGCGAGGGCAAGCCGAAGGCCGTTCCGGCCGAGGGTTGACGAGCCCATTCTCGCGTCCCGTTTTTCCAGCGCAGGGCAATTGTAACATCGCCCGTTCCAGCGATGCGCTCCGCGACATTCAATGGTTGCTTTCACGCCCGATCGTGCCGGCGTTGGGGGAGAGACAATGCGTCAACACATACTGAACAGCTGGCTCGTGGCAGCCCTTGTCGCTTTGGTCTGCCTGCTCGGCGTAACCGCCTATGCCGAAGTCAAAAACGACCTTCGGCCCATCGCATGCCCGCAAGGCGACAAGGGTGACCGGAAGCCGGCCGCGACATGTGTGCCCTGAGCACGGCGCCCTGCGATGGCCTGGCGCCGAGAAGCTGAAGGAGTTGCTTTTGGTCCGCGATTGTCGTCCTCAAAATAGCGTGTGTGCTGGTCTGCCACCGGCGCCCTAGGACAAAGTTGCGAGCCCGCGTCAAGAGGACCACGACTTCCCTGCCGTCCAGGCAATTCCGCTCAACGCAAAACTCTGGATTCCTTGCCGTGCAAGGGTTTCAGCCATGCATGACGTCGAATTTTTCGCGTGCCTCGCGCACACGCTGCGTGTTCCTGCGTGCCCATTCGCCAAGCGCGCTGACCGGGATCAACAGTTCGTGACCGAGCTCGGTCAGTTCGTAGTCGACGCGCGGCGGAATGGTCGGAAACACGGTGCGGGTGACGAAGCCGTCGCGTTCCAGGCCGCGCAAGGTGGTGGTCAGCATCTTCTGAGAGATGCCGCCGACAGCGGCACGCAGCTCGTTGAAACGCAGTGGTCCGTGGCCAAGCTTGCCGACCACGAGCACGGTCCATTTGTCGCCGACGCGCTGCAGGATTTCCGAAATCGCGCGACAGTCTTCGGTGTTGTGCGGGTGCCTCAGTAACAAAACGGTGCCTCCTTGCGTCGGCAGTTGACAGTATCTCATATAGCGCCGGTATCTAAATGATACCAGCTTATTACCGGAATGGAGAGCCCCCCATGTCAAAGCCGAAAATCGCCATCATCGTCGGTTCGACGCGCGCCGCGCGCTTCGCCGATGTGCCCACGCAATGGATCGCCAAGATCGCCAAGTCGCATGCCGACATCGATGTCGAGGTCGTCGACCTCAGAGATTTCCCGCTGCCCTTCTTCGACGAAGTCGCCTCTTCCGCATGGGTACCGTCGACCAACGAAGTGGCGCAGCGCTGGCAGAAGAAGGTCGCCGAATATGACGGCTTCATCTTCACCGCCGCCGAATACAATCACGGCCCGACGGCCGTGCTGAAGAACGCCATCGACTACGCCGCCAACGAGTGGAACAAGAAGCCGGCCGGCTTCGTCGGCTATGGCAGCGTCGGCGGCGCCCGCGCCGTCGAGCAGCTCCGCCTCCATGCCGTCGAACTGCAGATGGCGCCGGTCAAGTCGGCCGTCCATATCGCCTGGGGCGACTTCCTCGCCGTGCGCCAGGGCGAGAAGAAGCTCGAAGACCTCGACCACCTGAACCAGGCCGCCACCGCGCTGGTCAACGACGTCGCCTGGTGGGCCAAGGCGCTGAAGAAGGCGCGCGATGCCGACGTGGTCGACGAGGAAATCAAGGCGGCCTGATCGCCGGTCGAATTGTCCTCCCAAGGGATATGGGGCGGCGCTTGCGCCGCCCTTTTCAATTGTGAAACGCTTGTTGCCGGTTGCCGGTTGCCGGTAGCCGCTAGCAATCCGATTGCCACACGCCCGACACCAGCCCGAACGCCTATGGGCAAGGCCAAGGGCGGGCGGTGAGAGGCCTTAGTGCCCCCTAGCTAGACCGGCACCGTCAGAGCGAACACATCGCGCCAGAAGCGGGTCCCGAGCCGCAACGAGCGTAAATCGGCCGCAAGGTCATCATATCCCGTCCAAGTTGTGGACACATCCTTTTTCAGGGCGCACTCTTCAAGCACGAAACCCAAGCAAGAGTTTCGCCCAATGCCTCACATGCTTGAGACGCGTCGCTGATTGCATGACCCATCCGGATATTTCCGGGTGGAAGTCGTTTCTTTGTGCGCCTGTCCGAGATCAGGCTACGGCCCAAATAGCACGCTGCAGCCCGTTCCGGATCAACTGGGAGGGAAACAGCATGCCTCATCTTCAACGCAGAGAACTTATCCAGGGAAGCGTGGCCGTTGCCGCAATCGCGGCTCTCCATGCCTCGCGGGCTTACGCTTTTCCGACACGGCCCGGCGAGGAAGTCGTCAAATGGCTCGATCAACTGCCGCCGAATCCGGTTCCGCAGGTCATCAAGAATCAGCTCGTCTGGGAGGATCTCGATGCCTGGGTAACGCCCAACGACAAATTCTTTTCGATCGCGCACTTCAACCGGCCGGTCATCGAGGAAAGCACGTGGAAGCTGGAAATCGGCGGGCTGGTCAAAAAGCCGATGGCCCTGACGCTTGCCGACATCAAGTCCCGGCCGCGCGAGGAAGTCACCTTCACGATCGAATGTTCGGGCAATACCGGCCTGCCGTTTTTCAACGGCGGAATCGGCAATGCCCGCTGGGCGGGTACGCCGCTCGCTCCGATCCTGAAGGAGGCCGGGGTTCACGACAGCGGCATCGAGGTTGTCTTCTGGGGCGCCGACGAAGGTGAGATCAAACGCGCCGACGAGGTCACGTTCAAGCAGAATTTCGCGCGCAGCATGTCGCTCGCCGAAGCAATGGATCCAAAAAACATCCTTTGCTACGAGATGAACGGCGCTCCTTTGCCGCCCGACAACGGCTTCCCGCTGCGGCTGATAGCGCCGGGCTGGTACGGGATCGCGAACGCGAAATGGCTCAAGCGCATCGACGTGCGCGACCAGCGCTTCGAGAGCCGGTTCATGGGACGCGACTACGTCACGGTCCGCGAGGAAGACCATAATGGCGAGACCGTGTGGGCGGAAACCTCCGTCGGACGGGCAAGGCTCAAATCGGCACCGGCCAGGGTTACCCATATCGGCAACGACTACCGAATCGTCGGAGCCGCCTGGGGCGCGCCAGTCGACCGGGTCGAGGTGAAGATCGACGATGGGCCGTGGATGCCGGCGACCATCGACGACGCCGACAAGGCGGAGTTCGCCTGGAAGATGTGGTCTCTCGATTGGCCCAAACCTTCCGCCGGGGAGCACACTGTCACCTCACGCGCGATCGATACGAGCGGCAACATCCAGCCGGCGATGAGTGATCCGTGGATCGCCAAGAAACACACCTACTGGGAGAGCAACGGACAGGTGACGCGCCGCATTCAGATCGGTTGACGGTTGCGCCGGGCAAGTCCGCCGTCCATATCCTGGCGCGACTTCCTGGCCGTCCATCAGGGCGAGAAGAAGCTCGAAGACCTTGAGCACCTAAACCAGGCGGCCACGGCGTTGGTCAATGATTTCGCCTGGTGGGCAAGGCGCTGAAGAAGGCGCGCAATGCCAAGGGATACGGGGCGGCGTTTGCGCCGCCCTTCTAGTTATAGCGGCTCAAATCGAAAGCTGCCGCCCGACCGGACGACGCGGCCAATGCCGGGCGAGTCCAAATGCGCGCCGGCAACGAGGTAATGATCGTCCGCCGCAAGGGCCAGCAGCCGCAACCGGCTCTCGCGCGCCTGGTCCTGATCCGTATCGAATTCCCACGTCACCTCGGGCCGATCGAACTGCAGCGATGGGACGTGAACGGTATCGCCCCAGATCAAAATGCTCTCGCCGCCGCTCGAAGCGCGAAAGCAGCTGTGACCCACTTCATGGCCGTGAGCGCCGATAATGTCGACATGGGTCCCGAGACGGTCTCCGGCCTCGAACGGTTCCGCCATGTCGTGAAACCGCTCGAGCCGCGCTTCGGTGCGGAAGAGGTCGAGTTCCTGCCTGGGAACGAGCAGGCGCACCAGGCGCGGAAAAGCGTCCCGGCCGTCGGCAAGCACAAGACCCTGGATGTGGTCGAGATGCGTATGGGTGAAGCAGACGGTACGGACTTTTTCGACATCGATGCCGGCTTCGTCCAGCACCTGGGGAAGCCGGCCCATGGTCGGGTGCCAGGCATTCGCAGCGCCGGTATCGATCAGTGTTATCTCATGTCCATCGTCAATCGCGAAGGCGTTGACGGAAAGCCTGAGTTGGCCGCCAACCAACGCGACTTGTTCGGGCAACTCATCGCCAAACGGCTTGTCGCCGCGTTGCCGAAGCCGCCCGACCGGCATGTCGACGTAGCCATCGCGCAAGGCGGTGATGCGCAGGTCACCAAGAGTGTAGGTCCGATAAAGTTCGCCCGAAGCTATGCGGTGCATTTGCCGATCCGTTTCTGCAGACAATCTGTGACGGGCAGCCGGCGTCGGCAACCCGGCAAGTCAATTCGATCTAGGCCATAAGCGCGTGCTGCGCCTGCCGCGGCCGGATGATGCAGTCGGCGAGACGATGCTTCTCGTCCAGCGCATCAGCATGGTGCTGGCCCCATTGGCAGAGCGCCAGCAGGATCGGCTCGAGGCTGAGGCCGAGGCTGGTCGCCGAATATTCGACGCGGGCGGGCACTTCGGCGAAGATCTCGCGGCTGACGAGGCCATGCTCCTCCATTTCGCGCAGCTGCTGGATCAGCACTTTCTGGGTGATGCCAGGCATCATCGCCTTCAGCGCCGACAGCCGCCTTGGACCATCGAAGAGATGGTAGAGGATGACCGCCTTCCAACGCCCGGCGATCACCTTCAGCGCGCGCTCCGCCGGCAGCATCGGCAGTCGCTTGATCGGCATCTTGCTGGCTGGGCCGGCCATGGTCACCTCCTGGTCAGCAGGGGAGAAATGAGTGTGTAGTCGCGGCCTCGCAGATAGTGGCAAACCACCGCCGATGCCAGTGCGATCGGAGTTTGCCATGAAAGCCGTTCAATTCAGCCGCTTCGGCGGCCCCGAGGTGCTGGAGGTCGTCGAGCTGCCGGCGCCGGTGCCGCAGGCCGGCGAGGTGCTGGTCCGCGTTCACGCCGCCGGCATCAACTTCTTCGAGGTGCTGATGCGCGCGGACCGCTACGCGGTGACGCCGCAACTGCCGATGTTTCCCGGCGTGGAAGTGGCTGGTATCGTCGAGGCCGTCGGCGAAGGCGTGGATGCTGCGCTTCTGGGGAGACGTGTCGCGGCGCCGCTGTTTGCCTCGCAGCGCCCTTATGGCGGCTATGCCGAGCAGGTCACGATATCAGCCGATCTGACCGTGCCGCTGCCGGATGACGTCTCTTTCGAGGAAGCGACAGCGCTGATGGTGCAGGGGCTGACGGCACTGCATTTGCCGCGCCAGAGCCCGCCTGAGGGCAGGACGGTGCTGGTGCCTGCCGCTGCCGGTGGCGTCGGATCGCTGCTTGTCCAGCTTGCTAAGGCAAAGGGCGCGGCCAAGGTGATCGCGGCCGCCGGCGGCGCGGGCAAGATCGAGCTTGCTCTGTCGCTCGGCGCCGATGCCGCCGTCGATTACATCGGATCGGACTGGCCCGCGCGCGTCCGCGCGCTGACAGGCGGGGAGGGTGCAGACATCATCTACGACACGGTTGGCGGCGCGCTGACGGCTTTGTCACTGCAGGCTTTGGCGCCCGGCGGCGAACTGGTGTTCGCTGCACTCGGCCGCTATGGGCTCGAACCTTCTGATCTGGAAGCCATGATCGGCCGTAACCAGTCGCTGAGGGGTTTCGCGCTGCTGCCGCTGCTGTCGCCGCAGGTGTTGCGGGCGAGCCTGTCGGAACTGTTCCAGCTGGCGGCGAGCGACCGGTTGCGGGTCGCGATCGGTGGCCGGTTCTCGCTCGGCCATGCCGGCGAGGCGCACCGGCTGCTGGATGAGCGACGCTCGACCGGCAAGGTCGTGCTGGTGCCCTGACGGTATTATTCCCTGGAGAGGCCATCGAGCAGCCAAGCGGGAGAGGACTTTATCAACTCACCCCGACGGCACGTCGCGCTGCGTTCTCCAGCGCCGCAGCCATGATTTGGCGGCGGCGCCACTACCCCTTGGGCCTATCTCATTTCCCCGATCTGCACTCGTTCCCCCGATCACGCCCGAGTGACTTGCATAATGCAACTAACTTGGCTATGTGTCACTTTCATTTTGAAAGAGACTTCCGGCCATGGTTGCAAAAACAAGCTTCGAAACTCGCCCGTGCCCCATAGCGCGTAGTCTCGACGATGTGGGCGAATGGTGGAGCATCCTGTTGCTCAGGGACGCGTTCCAGGGGCTGACGCGCTTCGACCAATTTCAGAAGAGCCTGGAGATCGCGCCCAACATTCTCACGCGCCGGCTGAACAGCCTGGTCGAGCGCGGCCTGTTCGAAAAGCGCGCCTACTGCGAGCGGCCGCTGCGCCATGAATATGTGCTAACCGCCAAGGCGCGCGATTTCCGACCGGTGCTGCTTTCGCTGCTCGCCTGGGGCAACAAGCATCTGGCGCCCGAAGGCCCGAGCCTTGTGGTGGTGGACAGGGCGGACGGGCGCTGGGCCGAGCCCGTGCTGGTCGACCGCCAGACCGGTCGAGAACTCGACGGCGAGGGCTTCACCATGGCGACAGCCCCCCGGGCCACCGACCGCATGCGGCAGCGCTATCGCTTCAGCACGGAGGGTTCGGGCCTGCCGCTCATCGACAATGTCGATCAAAGCCGTGAAGAGGCGCGGGGCAAATGAACAAGGTTCTCTCCGCCGCCGAGCTGCAGCCGGCGCAGCCATCCGCCGTCCAGATCCCCGCGCCCGCCAAAAGCCGCCGCAAGCCGTTCGTCATGCTGGGCGCCGCGATCGCCATCGGCGTCGCCGGCTGGTATGGCTTTCAGTGGTGGCAGGCCGGCCGGTTCCTGATGTCGACCGACGATGCCTATGTGGGCGGCAATGTCACGCCGCTGGCGCCACGTGTTGCCGGGCATATCGATCAGATCCTGGTCGAGGACAACCAGCATGTCGACGCCGGCCAACTCATCATCCGCATCGACGACCGGCCGTTCAAGGCGGCGGTGGAGCGTGCGCGGGCTTCCGTCCAGCAGCAGCAATCGGCGCTCGACAATCTTCGCGCCCAGATCTCGCTGCAGAATTCGCTGATCGAGCAGGCGCAGGCCGATCTCGAAGCCAAGAGTGCCGCCGCGACGTTCACCGCACAGGACGCCAAGCGCTATGAGGTGCTGGCCAGCACCAGGGCCGGCTCGCAGCAGGACGCCCAGAGAAGCCTTGCCGCCGATGGTCAGGCCAAGGCTTCCGTTTCCGCCTCGCGTGCCGGGCTTGCCGCCGCCAGGCAACAGCTCGACGTGCTCAACACGCAGATATCGGAAGCGACCGCCGCCGTTCTGGCCGCAAAGGCGGATCTCGACACGGCTGAACTCGATCTCGGCTTCACGCAGATCCGCGCTCCCATCGACGGTATCATCGGTAACAGGCTGGCGCAGGTCGGCACCTATGTCTCGCCGGGCAGCTATCTGCTGACGATCGTCCCGCAGAGCGGGTTGTGGGTCGATGCCAATTTCAAGGAAGATCAGTTGCGGCGCATGGCGGATGGACAGGCGGCGACGGTCTATACCGACATCGCGCCCGACCAGCCGCTCAAGGGCCATGTCAGCAGCCTGGGGCCGGCGACGGGCGCGATCTTCAGCGTGATCCCGGCGCAGAACGCGACCGGCAATTTCACCAAGATCGTCCAGCGTGTTCCCGTCCGCATCACCATCGACCCGGACCAGGCGCACAAGGTCGCGCTGCGGCCGGGCCTCTCCACCGTCGTGACGGTCGATACCGGCGCGCACTGAGGGCATCATGTCGGAGCGCCCGCAATCCTTCTTCGCCAGCATCCTGCCGTTCATGGTGATGTGCGTGGGGATGTTCATCGCGCTGCTCGACATCCAGATCGTCGCGTCGTCGCTGCAGGACATTGGCGGCGGCCTGTCGGCGGCGCAGGACCAGATCGGCTGGGTGCAGACCTCCTATCTGGTGGCGGAGATCATCGTCATCCCGCTGTCGGGCTGGTTGACACGGGTGTTCTCGACACGCTGGCTGTTCACCATCTCGGCGGCCGGCTTCACGCTGGCAAGCATGCTGTGCGGCTTCGCCTGGAGCATCGAAAGCATGATCGTGTTCCGCGCGCTGCAGGGGCTGCTCGGCGCGTCGATGATCCCAACCGTGTTCACCTCGTCGTTTCACTATTTCCAGGGGCCGAGGCGGGTCTATGCGGCCGCGGTGGTCGGCAGCATCGCCTCGATCGCGCCGACGCTCGGGCCCGTCATCGGCGGCTGGATCACCGATACGCTCAACTGGCACTGGCTGTTCTATGTCAACGTCATTCCGGGCACCATCATCACCATCCTGGTTGCGGCTCTGGTCAAGATCGACAAGGCCGATCCGTCGCTGCTGAAGGGCGCGGACTATATCGGCATCGTGCTGATGGCGGTCAGCCTGGGCACGGCGGAATACGTCCTGGAGGAGGGCTCGCGCTGGAACTGGTTCGACGACGCGACCATCCGCAATGGCGCTATCGTCGCCGGCATCACCATGGTTCTGTTCGTCATCCGCAGCCTGACCTATTCGCAGCCGGTGGTCGATTTCCGCGCCTTCGGCAACCGCAATTTCGCCATCGGCTGTTTCCTGTCCTTCGTCACCGGCATCGGCATCTTCGCCACGATCTATCTGACACCGCTGTTCCTTGGCTATGTCAGGGGCTACGACGCCTTGCAGACCGGGCTCGCCGTGTTCTCCACCGGCGTCGCCTCGATGATCGGCGTTCCCGTCTACATCTTTCTCGCCAAGCGCTTCGATACGCGCTGGCTGATGATGTTCGGTCTGGCCTCCTTCGGCGCGTCGATGTGGAGTTTCAGTGCCATCACCAGCCAGTGGGGCGCGGCCGAACTGCTGATCCCGCAGCTGTTCCGTGGCTTCCCGCAGGTCTTCGCGGTGGCGCCGAGCGTCAATCTCGGCCTCGGCAGCCTGCCGCCCGAGCGGCTGAAATACGCCAGCGGCCTGTTCAACACGATGCGCAATCTCGGCGGCGCGGTCGGCATCGCCATTTGCGGCGCGATCCTGAACGACCGCACCAACTTCCATTTCCTGACGATCGCCTCGCATCTGACGCCGCAGAACGAGGCCGCAATGCGGCTCGTCGACAACGTCGCGCTGCGCTATGGCCAACTGCCCGGCGCTGTCGCCGATGGCCATACCGCCTCGCTGAAGCAGCTGTGGGCGCTCGCCTATCGCGAGGCATCGACCATGGCCTATGCCGATGCATTCCTGGTGATCATGGCCGCCTTCGTCATCGCGACCGCGCTGGTGCCGTTCCTGCGTAACGTCACGCCGAAGGCACCGCCGCCGGACGCCCATTGAGGTGGACCACCGCACCGGCTTGCGGTGGATGCAGGCCTATGAGCTAGTCGCCCGCGCGGGCGCGCAGCAGCGCGCGCTCCCTGTCATTGCCGGTCAATTCTGCAGCCTGGCGGAACGCGGCACGGGCTTCCGCCTGATGTCCGAGTTTCTCCAGAAGATCGCCGCGCACCGTGGGCAGAAGATGCGAGTCCTTCAGGCGCGGCTCGTCCTTCAGCGCCTCGACGATGGCGAGGCCCTGCGCAGGCCCGAACGCCATGCCAACGGCCACCGCCCGGTTGATTTCGACGATGGGCGAGGGGGCCGCCAAGGCAAGGGCCTGATAATAGGCTGATATTGCAATCCAGTCGGTGTCGGCTGGTGTCGCGGCGCGGGCATGGCAGGCGGCGATCATCGCCTGCAAGAGATAAGGGCCTGGTGTCGATGTCAGGGTCATGGCGCGGTTCAGGCCGTCGAGGCCGCGCCGGATAAGCGACCAGTTCCAGCGCGTGCGGTCCTGGTCGAGCAGCAGGATCGGCTCACCCGCCCGGCCGGTGCGGGCAGGGAAACGCGAGGCGTTGAGTTCCATCAGCGACACCACCCCCTGCACCTCGGGCTCATCAGGCATCAGCGCCGCCAGGGAACGACCAAGGCGCAGCGCCTCGCCACAGAGATCGGCACGCAGCCAGTCCGGTCCAGCGGTCGCCACATAGCCTTCGTTGAAGATGAGATAGACCACCTCCAGGACCGCGGCGAGGCGTTCGCGCCGCTCTTGCCCGCGCGGCGTCTCGAACGCGATGGCGGCATCGCGAAGTGCCCGCTTGGCGCGCACGATGCGCTGGGCGGCGGTGGCTTCGGGCACCAGGAAGGCGCGGGCGATCTCAAGCGTCGACAGCCCGCCCAACAGGCGCAGGGCGAGGGCTGCGCGCTGCTCGGCCGGCAGTACGGGATGGCAAGCGGTGAAGATCAGCCGCAAAAGGTCATCGTCGATATCCTCGTCGAGCGCCGCCTCGATGTCGGGCATCTCGCGCTCCAGCTCGGCGAGGTCGATGGCGAGTTCGCGGTGCTTGCCGTCGATCATGGTGGTGCGGCGCAGCCGGTCGAGCGCCCGGTTCCTGGCGACCTCAGTCAGCCAGGCCGCCGGGTTGCGCGGGATGCCGTCCCGGGGCCAGCGCTCCAGCGCCAGCAGGAAGGCATCGCCGGCGACCTCCTCGGCCAGCCCGATATCCCTGAGATAGCGGGCAAGCCTGGCGGTGAGCTTCGGCTGCTCGATGCGCCAAACCGCTTCGATGGCACTATTGGCCGTCAACCCTTCAGCTCGCTGAAGCCTTCCACCACCTTCTGGACGTCCTCGGGGAAATCGCTCATCTCAAAGACGCGTCGAACCTCGATCACCTCATTTTCCCCTGCGGGGCAGCGGCGGGCCCATTCGATGGCTTCCTCACGTGAGCGCACGTCGATGACCCAATAGCCCCCCAGCACTTCCTTGACCTCAGCGAACGGCCCGTCGGTGACGACGGGCTTGCCGCCCTTGAAGCTGACCCGCGCGCCCGATGACGGCGGATGCAGCCCATCGAGCGCCAGCAACACGCCGGCCTTCTTGAGCTCCTCATTGTATTTCATCATCCCCTCCACCCCCTTGGCGTCGGGCCTGACGTCCGGCGCCGCCTCTGCGTAGCCGCCGGGGATCATCAGCATCATGAACCGCATGGTCTCTCTCCTTGGTTGGGTTGGTTCGATGATACGACGAACGAAGGGCGGCGGAATCGACAGGGGTGCGAAGAAAAGTTCGAATCCCTAATCGTCGGTCGAAGACGCTCCGGGGCTTCGGCTCCCCGGCCTCTCGTTGGCGGATGTCCGTCACGGCGCATTGTCGGCGATGCGGTCAATGGCGTCGATCAGCCGTTTCCGCTCCTTGTTGATCCACTGGCCCTCCGCGTAGTTCTGGAGAAACGTTTCGACAAACTCGACGGGGTTGTCGCCGACGATCGCGCGGATCGGGGTTCCGTGCGCCGCGCTCTGCTCGAAGAGGTCGGCGAGATCCTCCAGCATCGACACCATGGTGTCCCCGTCCGTGATCGCCCCGAAATACATGAGGTACCGGTCCAGCGCCTCGATCGCCGCGCGATAGTTCGCCGGAAGCTTTTCCGTGCGCGCCTTGTACTGCCGGTAGCGCTTCTTCTGCTCGATCGACCCTGTGATCTTCTCGATCCATCCTGTGACCATGTCTATTTCCTTTCCGTGTTGAGCTGTTCGAGCCGTTCCGCGAGGAAGGTCCACGTCCTCCAGAACTCTTCGAGGTAGTCCCGTCCCCGGGCGTTGATCGAGTACACCTTGCGGGGCGGGCCCTTCTCGGACGGGATCTTCTCCACGTCGACGAGGCCCTTTTGCTCGATCCTGACGAGCAGGGCGTAGACGGTGCCTTCGGCGATGTCCGAGAAGCCCTGATTTCGCAACAGCGCCGTGATCTCGTAGCCATAGGCGCGCCGCGCGGACAGGATCGCGAGAATGATCCCCTCCAGCGTGCCCTTGAGCATCTCCGTCATCTGCTTGCCCATGGAATACCTCTTCATGCTACTCAGTGTTGATGAGTACTGGTACTTAGCATCGCTTATTAGTGATCGTCAAGCCCTGCAACGACAATGACAAAGCAGGATGTCGGCATGTTCACTTGCGGCTCGACCGGTCCGAGCCGGCGGCAGGACCGGACAAGTGAAAGGGCTGCCTTGGGTGACCGGTTGGACCGCCATATGGGCGGGGCTGCCATCTGGCCCCGTCCTTTTGCCCTGATATGTCAGCTGCATCCGTCATCGAGAAAGCCCGCGTGAAATCATCCAGCCTGGCCGGCGCCGTTTCCCCCACGATCCCGGTGCTCGTCTGCGCCTTCGGCATCTTCCTTCTGTCCGGCATGGATGCGGCGATGAAGGTGCTGGTCATCGCGGTCGGCGTTTACAACACGGTGCTGTGGCGCAGCATGCTGGCGACATTGGTCGCCGGCACTGGCTGGCTGGCGGGGCCGCGCTCGCTTCCCGCCGCCTCGGTGCTGAGGCTGCATGCGCTGCGCGCGGTGGTTGTCGGTATTGTCCTGCTGTCATTCTTCTGGGGGCTTGCAAGGCTGCCGCTGGCGGAGGCGGTCGGGCTCAGTTTCGTGGCGCCGCTGTTCGCGCTCCTGCTGGCCGCGCTGCTTCTGGGCGAAAGGATACAGCGCAAGGCGATCTGGGCGTCGCTCGCCGGCATTGCTGGCGTCGCAATCATCGTGGCGGGCCAGTTCGGGCAGAAGACCTATGCCGGCGATGCGCTGCTCGGCACCGCTGCGGTGCTGGTCTCGACGGTGTTCTATGCCTACAATCTGATCCTCGCGCGGCGACAGGCGATGCTGGCCAAGCCAATCGAGATCATGCTGTTCCAGAACCTTTGTGTCGCGGTCATGCTTGGTCTTGCCGCGCCCTGGCTCGCTATTGCGCTGCCCGGCAATCTTTGGCTTCCGCTTGCCGGGGTGACGGCTCTGTCGCTCGCCGGCCAATTCCTGATGAGCTGGGCCTATGCGCGGGCCGAAGCGCAATATCTGATCCCGACCGAATATTCGGCCTTCATCTGGGCGATCGCGCTCGGTTGGTTCTTCTTCGACGAGGCGGTGACCTGGACCACGCTGGCGGGAGCCGGCCTCATCGTGGCCAGCTGCCTGATCGCCGCGCGCTCCAATCCCAGACTTGCCGAGCCGATCGAAGTCGCGGTTTGAGAGGAAGTGCCATCCCGGCGTGTCGTCGCATTGTTGCCAAAGCGGAAATCGCACGACCCTGTCAAAAGCAGGGAGCGCTTTTGCAAGTAGATCCGCGCCTATTGTAAAATTTTATTAAATATTTCGCCGGTCGAATTACGGCCTGTAGACCATTCGTCGGGTTGTTGTGCTTCCAGTCCCGGAAAACGTCACTCAACGGTCGATGTCATGGTGAACTATGTGGCAAGTTCCTGGAACGGTATCGTGCATGGCAATTTTGGTCCGGATGCGGTCGCCTGGAACTCGTATCGAGCGATCCGAGCAGGCCAGGCATCACGAGGAGGATTTATCCGATGAGCTTCTTCGTCAATGCCCTAGGCGTTCCTCTTCCCTATAGCGGCGCTTCCAACCATTGGTACTCTGCGGCAGGGTCCGGGCCGGACCTGTATGGCAGCTCCGGAAACGACTCATTCTACGGAGCATCCGGTGTCAACGTCACCATGCACGGAGGCACAGGCGATGACATCTATTACCTCTATGCGGCGGGCAACAAGGTGGCCGAGGCCGCTGGGGCAGGCATCGACACGATCAGCACATGGATGAGCTATAAGCTCCCCGACAACGTCGAGAATCTCGTCGTCACAAACGCCAACAACTATGCTTTCGGAAATGGGTTGGACAACATCATCACCGCCAAGGCCGGGCACCAGACTCTGGACGGCGGCGCGGGAAACGATGTGCTGATCGATAGTGGCGGCGGTTACGACACTTTCATCGTCTCGAAAGGCAACGGAAGCGACCTGATAGCGAATTTTGCCGCCACCGATACGGTCCGCCTTAATGGCTATGGGTTCACGTCGTTCGACGCCATCCACTCAAGCATGATCCAGGCGGGATCGAACGTGCTGTTGAACCTCGGGTCCGGCGAGATCCTCGCGTTCAAGGACACGACCATCGACAAGCTGCAGCCCAGCCAGTTCGAATTGCCGATCGACAAATCCGGGATGCAGCTCTCCTTCAGCGACGATTTCAACACGCTGAACCTTCACAATAGCCAGGGCGGCACGTGGGATTCCAACTTCTGGTGGGGAGCGCCGAACGGCAGCACCTTGAGCAGCAACAACGAGCTGCAATGGTATATCGACGCCAACTACGCACCGACGAGTTCCGTCCATCCGTTCAGCGTGAACAACGGCGTGCTCACCATCACCGCGGCGCAGGCGCCGGCGGACATCAAGCCGCTGATCAACAATTACGAATACACCTCCGGCATCCTGACGACCCACGATTCCTTCTCGCAGACCTATGGCTATTTCGAAATACGGGCTGATCTGCCGGAGCACGCCGGCGCCTGGCCGGCCTTCTGGCTGCTTCCGGAAGACGGTTCATGGCCGCCGGAACTCGATGTCGTGGAGACGATCGGCCAGGCCCCGAACTCATTGATCATGACGGCGCACTCGAATGAAACGGGGACGCACACCAAGGTCACGTCGATAGTGAGTGTCTCGAACCCCGACGGCTTCCACACCTATGGCCTGCTCTGGACGCCGGACAAGCTCGTCTGGACCTATGACGGCGTGCAGGTCGCGGAAACGGCGACGCCGTCCGACATGAACAAGCCCATGTACATGCTGGTCGATCTTGCGGTCGGCGGCTTGGCCGGCACCCCTCCGGATCATCTGGCCACGCCGGCCGAGATGAAGATCGACTATGTCCGCGCCTATACGCTGGACAATGCGCCGGCAAACGCCCTGAACATCACCAGCACCGCCCAGCACAGCACTGCAACGCACAGCAACAGCTTGGCGCACGGCGGCTCCGAGTTCGGGGGCCACGCGTAAGGTCTCGGGAACATGCAGTGTCGGGGAATGTGGAAATGACTGGACCGGCTGGCCTGCGTCCGGTCTTCATGCGCGCCATCGCCGATGTCGGCGTCTTCTCGCTGTTGATCAACGTCCTGCTGTTGGTGATTCCGCTCTACCTGCTGCAGGTCTATGACCGCGTGCTACCGTCCTCCAGCGTCGAGACGCTTGTCTATCTTTCGGCCATTGCGGTTCTCACGCTCGCTTTCCTCGGGCTTCTGGACGCGATCCGCGCCGTTTACACGCAACGCGTTGCGGCGACCCTCGACCAGAAACTGGGCGCCAGCACATTCGCCGTTTCGCTTGGCGCGAAATATGCCGGCGGCCTGTCGCCGCTGCGCGACCTCGCCTCGGTCTGCGCCTTCATCAGGTCGCGCGGCGTGGCGGTGTTGTTCGACCTGCCTTTCGCCCCTGTCTTCCTCGCCTTGCTCTATCTCATCCATCCGGTGCTGTTCTGGGTGACGGTCGCCGGCGCGGCGCTTCTGCTTTTGCTGGTCGTGGCCAACCAGCTTGCCATCGGCAGGAACGACGCCTTGTCCGCGGAGCGTTCGGCCTTGGCCAGCCAGGCGGAACAGGCATTTGCCCGCAATGCGGAGACGCTGCGCGCCATGGGCATGGTGGAGAACGCCGCGCGGGTCTGGGGACGGCACGTGGCGGCAGCGCTCACCTTGCATGACCGTTCCTCGAGTGCCAATGCGATCTTCAGCGGCGCCTCGCGGGCGCTGCGCATGATGCTGCAACTGGCGATCCTGGGCGCCGGCGCATGGCTGGTGCTCAAGGGGCAGATGACGGCAGGCATGATCTTCGCCTCCTCGCTGGTGTCGTCGCGCGCGCTGCAGCCGCTCGACCAGTTGATCGGCGCCTGGCGGCAGATCGCCGACGCCCGGCGGGCGTGGAAACGGCTTGAGACGGCGTTTGCGGCGCGTCCGGCTGAAGCGCGCAAACTGCTCCTGCCCGATCCGGCAGGCGCGATTTCCGTGCAGGACGTCTTCTTCATGGCGCCGAATGCGCAGCCCGGCACCGAACCCATCCTCAAGCGGCTGAACTTCCAAATCGGCGCCGGCGAAGCGTTGGCCATCGTCGGCCCGAGCGGCGCCGGCAAATCTACGCTGGCGCGGTTGCTTGTCGGTGCTGCCCGGCCGACCGGCGGTGCCGTCAGGATCGACGGCGCCGACCTCAGGACCTGGGACGAAAACCAGCTCGGAAAGCATGTCGGCTACCTCGCGCAGGTAGTCGAGCTCTTTCCAGGATCGATCGCGCAAAACGTCGCCCGCTTCGACCCCGATGCGGATGACGCCGCGATCATCGAGGCAGCAGGGCGGGCTGAGGCGCATGAGCTGATCCTGGCGCAGCGGGACGGCTACCAGACATTGATAGGCCCGTCGGACAGAACGCTGTCGGGCGGTGAACGCCAGAGGATCGGGCTGGCGCGCGCCTTCTACGGCAATCCCAGAATTCTCGTCCTGGACGAGCCCAGCACTCATCTCGACGGCACCGGCGAGGCGGCGCTCGAGGCGGTACTCGCCGCCGCGAAGGCGGCCGGCGTCACGATGGTCGTGATCACGCATCGCCCTTCGATTGCCGCGTCCTGCGACCGCGTGATGCTTCTGCGCGGCGGCACGATCGAAGCCTTCGGCCCAAGCAGCGAGGTGCTGCGGCATTCGGTCGTTGGCAAGGGCCTTCCCACGCAGCCGAATACGGTGGTGACAGGGTCATTCGCCACGACGATCCGCACGCATAACATCCGTTTTGGGTCGTAGATGATGGTGGTGCAGAGCCTCGCCTGGGAGGGCAGCCCGCGTACCAACATAAGACGCGTGGCATTCGCCGGATACGCGGCAACGGCGCTGTTGGTGGGTTGCTTTGGCTATTGGGCCGTCAGCGCACCCTTATCCGGAGCGGTGATGACGCAAGGCACGATCTCGGCGACCGGCGGCAACATACTGATCCAGCATCCCGACGGCGGCATCATCGAGGCGTTGCTGGTCCATGACGGCGATCGCGTGCAACAGGCCCAGGATCTGATCGTGCTGGATCCGACAGCCGCGCAGGCCGAGCTCAACCGGCTGACGAGACAGTCGATCGCGCTCAGGGCGGCTGCGGCGCGGCTGGAGGCGGAACGCGACGGGTTGGACAGGCTCGCGCCGATCACCAAACCGGCGCCGGCATCGCTCCAGGCCGATTTCGAAGCCCTGATCCGAGAACAGCAAAAGGAATTCGACGCCAGACTCGCCCGCTTCCGATCGGAACAATCGATCCTCGCCCAACGACTGGCGATGCATCGGCAGTCCGTGGTGGGATTGCAGTCCCAGAAAGAGGCCGTTCGGCAACAAGCCGAAATCGTTAAGAAGGAACTCGGCATCAAGACAAGCCTGCTGGACAAGGGCCTCACCAATCGTACCGAATACTCGCAGCTTTTGCGCAGCGAGGCCGATCTCGTCGGGCAGGCCGGGGCGCTGGAAGCCAATCTGGCGGCGGTCAACACCCAGATCGTCGAAGCCCAGGAGCAGATCGAGCGCCTGACCACGCAACGCGTGGAGGAGGCGCTGACGAAGCTGGACGAGGTTCGTTCCAACCTGGCCGACATCGAGGAACAGATCAGGGCGGCCGAGGCGGTGCTGCGGCGGACGACGATCAAGGCACCGGCCGCGGGCATCGTGGTGTCCTCGACCTACAATGCCAAGGGCAGCGTGATTGCCCGCGGTGAGAAGATCATGGAGATCCTGCCTACGGCACCGGGTCTGATTGTCGATGCAAGGCTGCGGCCGAAAGACGTCGATCAGGTCCGTGTCGGCCAGCCGGCGAAACTGCGATTGTCCGCCTTGAACATGCGGCTCACCCCCGAGGTTTCAGCCACCGTGGCACAAATTTCCGCGGACCGGCTCATCGACGAGGCCACGCACGAGCCCTATTTCCGCGTCAAACTCAGGATTGCCGCCGACCTGCCGCCCGGCGTGAAGCCCGAGCAGCTCTATCCCGGAACGCCGGTCGAGGCGTTCATCAGCACTGGCGACCGGACTTTCTTCGAGTATCTGGCGCGGCCGATGCTCGATTCCTTCGCTCGCGCGTTCACGGAACGGTAGTTGCAGCCGGCCGCGCAATCCGCCGGCCAACCGTCAATGACCGCCAGGACGCAAAGCCGACATTCAGACAATCACCGCACCGCCTCGCGGTGGGTGCCGGGCAGGCGGGTGGCGATCAGCTTGTCGATGCGGCGGCCGTCGAGGTCGACCACCTCGAAGCGCCAGCCTTGCGCGTCGACGCATTCGCCTGTCGCCGGCAGGTGGTGCATATGCGACAGCACATAGCCGGCAACGGTCTCGTAGTCGCGGTTTTCGGGCAGGTCGAAGCCCAGTATCTCGGCCATCTCGTCGGCCTGCATATAGCCGGCGAGCAGCCATGAGCCGTCCTCGCGCTTGACGGCGTTTTCCTCGTCACCGGCATCGAGGTCGGCGCGGAACACGCCGGTGATGGCTTCGAGAATATCGGCCGGCGTGACGATGCCTTCGAAATGGCCGTATTCGTCATGCACCAGCGCCATCGGCACGTCGGATTCCTTGAGTTTGTGCAGCACGTCGAGCGCGTCGGCCTGGTCGTAGACGATGGGCGCGGCGCGCACATGCTTGCGCGGGTCGAGCGTGCGGCCGGCAAGGATCGCGGCCAGCACGTCGCGCGTCTGGACGACGCCGACCATCACATCGACGCCGCCGTCACCCGCCGGCAGGCGCGAATGCTGGGTTTCCATGAGGAGCTTGCGGATCGTCGTGTCGTCGGACTGCAGGTTGATCCAGTCGACCTCGGTGCGCGGCGTCATCACCGCGCGCACGGCGCGGTCGCCAAGCCGCATGACCCCGGCGATCATGCGCCGCTCGTCGGATTCGATGGTGCCGTGATGCTCGGCCTCGGCGACCAGCATCTTGATCTCCTCGTCGGTGACCTTCTCCTCGCTTTCGCCGCGCTGGCCGAGCAGCCACAATATGGCGCGGCCGGAAATGTCGAGCAGGAACACCAGGGGCGCCGAGACGGTGGCGAGGATGGTCATGGCCGGGGCAGCGCGGGCGGCGACGCGCTCGGGATCGCGTAGCGCGATCTGCTTGGGCACCAGTTCGCCGACGATCAGCGAGAAATAGGTGATGATGGCAACGACGATGCCTACGCCGAGCGGATCGGCGACACTTTCGCGCATGCCGGTCGTGGCCAGGAACACGGACAGCCGGTCGCCCAGCGTGGCGCCGGAAAAGGCGCCGGAAAGCACGCCGACCAGCGTGATGCCGATCTGCACCGAGGACAGGAACTTGCCGGGATTGGAGCCAAGATCCAGCGCCCGGCCGGCGCCGTTGACACCACGGTCGATCATCGCCTTGAGCCGTGCCGGGCGCGATGAAACGATGGCGAGTTCGGACATTGCCAGAAGGCCGTTCACACAAATGAGGACGACCACGATAGCGATTTCGACGTATAGCATGAGGGCTCAATAGCATTGCGACGGGTCGCTCGAAAATAGTCCGGCAGCATTTTTAGAAAATGACAGTTCGGGCTGATGAAGCGGTACGGTTACGCGGCGTCGCACGGACCATGCATTGTTAGACCGCTTCCGACCACGGCCCTCTCTTAAGGTACATTTCACTGCGGCTGCTTCAGCACGCCGATGATTGCCTTGCCGTCGGTGAAATAGGGGTCGCCGCCGCCGTTGCGGCCGGTCCTGGTGGCGCCGATCCCGGCCATGTCGCTGGTCGATGCCAACTGGCCGGCAGCTTTGAGGTCGCCGATCAGGAAGTCGCGTTCGGCGTCGATATCGGGACCGATATGATGGGTGATGGCGCCAGTGTCGTGGCTGAGGCCGACGCCGCGATCGAAGCTGGCGGCACCCAGCCAGAGCGGGCGGCCATCGTCGCCGACCGTATCGGTCTGCCAGAAACGGACGTGATGGCGCCGGTCGGCGCTGTCGCCCACCGGCTTTTCGAAAGCGAGATCCTGGGCGCGTCCCTCGAACAGCAGGCGGCTCATCGGCGCATCGGGATAGGGGCGGGAAAACAACACACTTTCGCCGATGTCGATCGCCGTTCTCAAGGTGACGGCGTCAGCAGTGTCCCAACCGGCAATGGCGAAGGCATGGACCACCTCCCTCTCGGTGCCGACAAGGCCGACATTGATCGGGTCGCCGGGAATGCCTTGCGGCGTGTGCGTCACCATTTCGAAGCGCTGGTCGCGAAAGCCGCGCTCCCGGAACGTCCAGAATTCCGGCGCCGCGACATAGGCAAGCGCCAGATAAGCGGCCAGCAAGGACGCCAGCCAGATTGTCGCGCGTCGCCGAAGGCTTCGTTGGCTCATGAAGAAGGCTCGATCCGTACGGTATCTGTTGCCTGACAGCCCTTGGAAATCAATGGCCAGGAATGCGCAGCCGGTCTATTGTCAGCCATCGTTTTTGCGCGGGGGCAAGAATGAAGGGGAAACCGACAAGCCGCGGACCGATGGCGTTGACCGCCGACCTTGTCGCGAGGGTCGAGCGCATCGAACCGGATCCCGGCCCCGAGCCTGGAACAGCCGAGCATACCGACGCGGAGTTCGACGGCCTTGTCGAGCAACTCCTGTCGCAATACCGGCCTGAAGCGCTGTGGGTGTTTGCCTACGGCTCGCTGATCTGGAATCCTGAATTCGTTCCTGTCGAGCAGCGCCCGGCCACGGCGCCAGGGTGGCACCGCTCATTCTGTCTGAAACTGACCCGCTGGCGTGGGACCCGCGAATTGCCTGCCTTGATGCTGGCTCTCGACCGTGGTGGCAGTTGCAACGGCATTGTTTACCGGCTGCCGGTGGAAGATCATTTCGGGCAACTCGGCCAGTTGATGCGCCGCGAGATCGATGCCAACCCGCCAACCAACGTGCCGCGCTGGATCAAGGTCCGGACGAGGGACGGTCCGCTGCGCGCCCTGGCCTTCGTCGCCGCGCCAGATGGCAGAGCCTATGCGGGACGGCTGCCGCCGGAGCAGGTTGCGGATACGCTGGCGCGGGCCGCCGGACATTGGGGCTCGTCGGCGCAATATCTGTTCAGGACCGTCGCCAAGCTGGAGGAAAGCGGTATCCACGACCGGAATCTCTGGCGCGTCCAGGATCTGGTGGCACGGCACATCATCGCTACCACCGCTGGCGCCGGGCCTGACTGATCATCTGCTAGCGACAGGCGCGGTAACCGTTCCTGCGGTTCTTGATGTCGAAGTGGAAATGGTTGCGGTGGTCGTAATTGTAGCCGGGGCCGAGCACGGTGGTGAAATACTGGCAGCCGTCGGCGCGCACATTGTTGAGGAAACCGCGCGTGCGGAAGGCGAACAGGCCGGGCTTGCGCACGTCGATGTCGTTGCCATTGTTGAGCTCGATGCTCATCACGTCGAGCGCGTTGCCCTTGCCGTGCTCGGACAAAACACCTTCGCCGGCGATGTTGCGGCAGGAATAGCTCGAGCCCTGGTGGATGGTCTTGACGCCGGAGAAGTAGCGCCAGCGGGCTGAAGGAACGAGTTCGTTCTTAGTCCAGGCGGCGAAGGTGGCGGCCATGTCGCAGGTCAGCGTCGCGGCGGGCTTCATCTCGACACTGCCGATGGCCGTGACTTTTACGGGATAGTCGATGCCGCACTGGCCTTCACGGATCGGCGCGAGGTCGGTATAGGCGACATCGAGGCGCTTCAACTGCTGGCGGCAGTCGACTTCGCTGGCCGGTATCTGCTCGACCGGCGACATCGGCTCATCCATGCGCGGATAGGCGGCCTGCGTCATGTAGGGATTGGACGGAACAAGCCGCTGCATGCCGGTATATTGCGGCACGGCCGCGGTTTGCGCGCCGACATCGACCGCCGGCTGCAGCGACAGCACGCTGCCGGTGTTGCAGGCCGAAACCGCCGCGAGGGTAAGGCCGGCGGCCAGCAGCGTCGCGGGTTTCGATCGGCGCGCGGTGGCGAAAAACACGGCGCGAAATTTGCCGGCCATTGGCGGAATCCTGTCCCCGAACCTGATCCCGATCAGGTTCTACCTTTTGCCTGACCATGATCTTTTCCGAAAACCGGTTTCCACTTTTCAGGATCATGGTCGGATATCCGGCATTTTAACGATCAAGGGTAAAGGAAAACTCAGCGAGCGCGTTCACGTCTGCGGCGGAAATGCGGCGGCGATCCTTGAGGACCTACTGGCAGAACGTGCCGCCATTCCTGCGCGGTTCGAGATCGAGGTGGAAGTGCAAGGCGTGGTCGGCGTCGGCGCCCGGTCCGAGCACGGTCTTGAACGGACCGCAGGCGGCCTTGCGCACCACGTTGAGGAATTTGGCCTCCTTTTCAGGCGGCGCTGGACCGACCTCGACCTTCCTGCCGTCGGACAAGGTGAAGCTGGCGATGTCGAGCGCGTTGCCGAAGGCGTGCTCGGACAGTTTCCTGGTGCCATGGCGCGGACGGCAGACGAAGGCCGATGCCTGGCTGATCGACCTGAGGTCGGCGCCGAATTCGGCTTTCGCCGCCGGTTGGATGACGTCGGCGGCAAATCGCGCCGCCGCTTCGGCCATCGGGCAGTTGAGCTCGGTGCCGGGGGCGATGGCGATCGACTTGCCAAGGCTCTTCAGCACCAGGGGGTAGGGGATGGAGCAGCCGATTTCGGGATTGCTTTCCGCACTATGCTCCTCGAATTCGACGCCGAGCGCCTTCAGCCGATCGCGGCAGGCGACTTCCTCGGCGGGCATCTTTTCTCCGGGCCGGTCGGCCGAGCGCGGATCGGGAAGCATTTTCTCATCGCCGGCATCCGCCGGTTTTGGCGGCGGCTGCGGGGCTACGGCAGGAGGCCCAACCTCTGGTTCCGTAGTTTCGGGCCTTTGTGTCGGGATCGGCACCTCGGCTGGCGGCTCCGGCTCGCTTTCCGTTTCGGTTGACGGCTCTCGGGACGAAGGTTCGGGGGCTGACGGCTCGGTATGTGCCTGCTTTGCCTGACGAGACTTTTCCTCATTGAGCTGGTTGGAGGCGTCCGGGGCCTTTGGACCTTCCGTCTTTTGCCCTTGCGCCGGTGCGGCGTCGGCCTTTGGCGCGTCCGTGGGACGCGGCTCGGGCACTGGCACCTGGGTGGGCGAGGCCTGCTGCTCCTGCGTTTCCTGCGGCGTCTGCTTTGGCGCGATCTGCTGCTTGCCGCGTGATCTGCCGCGGTGCTTGCTTTTCGGCCTCAATGGCTGGTCCAGACGCTGCGTCAACGATTGATCCATCCGAGGGGACAGCGGCTGGTAATGCCTGTGACGATGTCTGGCGTCGGCCGGCGCTGCCAGCAGAACCGCGGCCGCCAGAGGCAGCGCCAAGGTGCAAAGTCGGGAAAAGCTCAGCGTTGCCATCGCTCCGAAACGGCGCCGGCATGCTGAAGTTGCCTGGACGGACGCTTTCCGTCGATCACAATCGGTTACCGCGGCGTTACGCGCCGATCGCTTCGAGGCCTTCCTCCAGCCAGTCGGCGAGCAGCGGCATGCCAAGCAGGTACTTGGCCGTGCGCTTGTTGGCACGTTCGCGCGCCGCCGTCACGGCATCCACCCATTCCGAGGCGTCGTAGTCGCCGCGGCCGACCCAGGCGAGCGCGACCAGTTCGGCGGCTTCATCGACATTGAGGTCGTTGATCAGCTCGCGCAGTTCCTCTTCGGTCAGGTTTTCCGAGCTTTCCTCGGCAAGGCCGTCATGGTGATGATTGTCGTGCGTATCGCCGTCGAACTCGATCTCGTGTTCGGCGCCGTCGGCATAGTCCTCGTTGACGGCGGCACTCAGCGCCTTGGCCTTGAGGATGAACAGGCGCACGGTGTCGGGGCCGATCGAGAGTTCCCAGTCTTTTTCAAGCCGCCGCTGCACGGGCCGTCTCCGTCAGTCGTTTGCCCGGATGATAGCGGATTTCAGGCATCCGTCACCTGATGTTCTCCACGTGAATTTTTCCGGGATGAAACGCGGGACGCTTAGCGTTAGTGTTGCATTCTCACCCCTCAAGGAGGCTTCGATGCACAAAAGAATGCTGATCCAGGCCGCGACTGCCCTTGTCGCGCTGCAGTTCTTCGCTGTCCCGGTATTCGCGGCGGGCAGTAGCGGTGGTGGCAGCGACCAGACTGTCACCCAGTGCAAGAAGGGAGAGGTCTGGGACAAGAAGAAGAAAAAGTGCGTCGCACCCCAGGAAGGCATGCTGGATGACGACAGCATCTATGATGCCGGCCATGCGCTGGCGATGGCCGGGCGCTATGACGAGGCGATCTCGGTGCTCACCCTTGCCGCCAACAAGCAGGATCCGCGCATTCTCAACTATCTCGGCTATTCGCACCGCCATTCCGGACGTGTCACCGTCGGCCTCGGCTACTACGAGGAAGCGCTGCGCATCGACCCGAACTACACGCTGGTGCGCGAATATCTCGGCGAGGCGCATCTGCAGATCGGCGACCTGGCCGGCGCCCAGCAGCAACTGATGGAAATCGAGAAGCGCACGGGCAAGGGTTCGCGCGAATACGGCATGCTGTCCGAACAGATCGAGCATTTCATGCGGAGCTGATCAGCCCCAAAAGAGTTACCGAAGCGGCCGCGAGCGATCGCGGCCGTTTTGTCGCCTCCCGCCTCGTCAGCCGCTTCCTCAGGTGAAGGCGGGGATGATTTTTGCAAAACCGATTTTTGGGCGTGAAAAACCCGCGAAGATTGCTATATTAGGGCAAATTGCGGTGAAACGGTTCCGTTAGCCCGAGGCTGCCGGACCGTTTTCTTTTTGTACCCAACGACAAGGCCTCCCCCGAAACGCGGGGGCGGCGGCAGGAAAGGTCAGGCATCATGAACAAGGTCCCGATGACAGGCGAGGGGTTCGCGTCATTGAAGGAAGAACTGCGTTGGCGCCAGCAGGAAGAGCGGCCGCGCATCATCGAGGCGATCTCCGAGGCGCGCTCGCATGGCGACCTGTCCGAAAATGCCGAATACCACGCCGCCAAGGAGGCGCAGAGCCTCAATGAGGGCCGTGTCAACGAACTTGAGGACCTGATCGCGCGCGCCGAGGTGATCGACGTCACCAAGCTCAGCGGCGACAAGGTCAAGTTCGGCGCCACCGTCGTGCTGGTCGACGAGGACACCGAGGAAAAGAAGACCTACCAGATCGTCGGCGACCAGGAAGCCGACGTGAAGTCCGGCCGCATCTCGATCTCCTCGCCGATCGCGCGCGCATTGATCGGCAAGGAAGTCGGCGACGCCATTGAGGTCAATGCGCCCGGCGGTGCCAGGGGGTATGAGATCGTCCAGGTGCAGTTTATTTAGGACCTTTTGATAATTCTACTCTGGCGGCCGACTAGCGCGGTTTTCTGAGCTTCCGGTGCTCACGTACTTTAAAGTACGCTCCGCTCCGGTTCTCGAAAACCCCGCTATTCAACTCACCAGAGCGAATTCTGAAAAGGTCCTAGGCTGGCGCTTGTAATTTAAGATTAAGCAGCCTGTCCGCCTCCGCCACTACCTCAGCCGGCGTCAGACGCTCACCAGGCGCGGCCAGCAGTGTCATGGAAAACTGCCCGCGCGGGCCTGTCAAACCCGGCTCCGTCGCCAAAAACACCGCGACCGTCGGCAGGCCGAAGGCGCTGGCGAGGTGGGTCAGGCCGGTGTCGGCGCCGATGACCAGCGTCGAGCGGCCAAGGATGGCGGCGATGTCGGCCAGCGGCGATTTCGGCACCACGACCGTGGACGGCACGGCCCTGGCGATGGCTTCGGCAACAGACTTCTCACGTTCGTTCGACCAGGTGGTGACCGGTGTCATGCCGCGCTTGATCAGCAGGCGGGCGGTTCCGATCCAGTCTTCTACAGGCCATTTCTTGTCCTCGCGGCTGGTGCCGTGCAGCAGGAAGGCGGTCTTTCCGGTGATGGCGGCGAGAGCACCGGGTGGCGGCACGATGCCTGAAGCGAGCGTCGACAGATCGGGCTGGTAGCCCAGTGCCAGTCCGAACAGCCGCCGCGTCCGTTCGATGGCGTGCAGGTCGCGCGGCACGCCGTAGGTGACGTCGTAGAACAGCGTGGCCGAGGGTTCGCGCGCGCTCGACCGGTCGAAGCCGGCGATCGGTGCGCGCGCCTGGCGCGCCACCAGGGCCGATTTCAACAGGCCCTGTGCGTCGATGACCAGATCATAGCGGCATTCGCGCAAGGTTCGGCGCAGCGCGGCAGCCTCGCGCCAGGTGCTGCCCTTCAACAGCGCCTTGCGCCAGCGCCGGATGGCCACCGTGTGGATCCTGCCGATCGCCGGGTGCAGGGCGACGATGCCGGTAAACGCCTCCTCGACGCACCAGTCGAAGGATACGTCGGGCCGGTGCAGGCTGGCATCCTCGACGGCCGGAAAGGTATGGATGACATCGCCCATGGACGATGTCTTGACGATCAGAACCTTCATGCCGCGGCCGGGAATTCCAGCAGCCGCCACGCCGCCGCCGCGACCTGGCCTACTTCCAATGTCTTCAGGCAGTTGAGATGGCCGAGTGGGCAGATTTTCTGGTGGCAGGGCGAGCAGGAGAGGTGCAACCAGACCAGCTCGCGCCGCTCCGCCAGCGGCGGCGTGTTTTCGGGCGAGGTCGAGCCGTAGACGGCGACGATCGGCGTGCCGACGCCCGCCGCGACATGCATCAGCCCGCTGTCGTTGGAGACCGCCAGCCTTGCCGCTGCGATCAGGTCGATGGCATCCTCCAGACGCGTCTGGCCGGCGAGGTCGACGACGCCGCGAGCAAGGGCCGCGATCTCGGCGGTGACGTCGCGGTCGTTCTTCGAACCGAACAGGGCGACCTTCAATCCCTTATCCATGAATTCGCGGGCAAGGCCGGCATAGCTTTCGCTCGGCCAGCGCTTGGCCGGGCCGAATTCGGCGCCAGGCATCAGGGCCGCGAATTTCTGCGGCGCCAGCCCGAAACGGTCGAGCAAGGCGGCCTGGTTGCCGGCATCCACGGTCAGATGCGGCGCGCGGAAACTGCCGCCCTTGGCGAGGCTGAAATAGGCCTGCGCGGTGCGCCGTTTCACGGCATCCGGCAGCGGCACGATGTCGGTCAAAAGGCCATAGCGCATCTCGCGCAGATGGCCGACACGGCGCGGAATGCGGGCAAAGAAGGGGATCAGCGCCGATTTCCAGCTGCCGGGCAGGATATAAGCCATGTCGTAGCGACCGCGCAGCAGGCGGCCGAAGCGGCGGCGATGGGTGAATTCGAGCGCGCCGGGCTTCAGCGGGAAATCGATCTGCTGGCGGATCTCGGGCATGCGCTTGACCAGCGGTGCCGCCCAGGCCGGCGCCAGCACGTCGATCGCGGCGTTGGGATGGAGCTCTTTCAGCGCCGAAAACAGGCACTGCGCCATCACCATGTCGCCCACCCAGCGTGGGCCGATCACGAGGATCGTTGGGCTTTCAGCCATTCGACATAGTCTCTGACACCGGTTTCCACTGTCCGGAACTGGCCGTTGTAACCGGCCGCGCGCAAACGGGACATATCAGCTTGCGTGAAGCTCTGGTAGCTGCCCTTGAGGTGGTCGGGGAAGGGGATGAACTCGATCTCGCCCTTGCCCAACGTGTCGATGACGGTTTCGGCGATAGCGCGGAACGGCTGGGCGTGGCCGGTGCCGCAGTTGAAGATGCCGTTCGCGCCTCGCTTCCACAGCCACAGATTGACGTCGGCGACATCGCCGACATGGATGAAGTCGCGGCTCTGTTCGCCGGAGCCGAAACCGTCATAGGCGCCGAACAGTTTCGGATTCTCGCCGCGCTCGACCTGGTTGAACAGATGGAAAGCGACCGAGGCCATGACGCCCTTGTGCGCCTCGCGCGGGCCATAGACGTTGAAATAGCGCAGGCCGGCGACCTGCGAGTGATCGGTGTCGAAGACGGTGCGCCTGACATAGTCGTCGAACAGTTTCTTCGAATAGGCATAGACATTGAGCGGCCGCTCCAGCGCCGGATCCTCGCGAAACTCGGAACCGCCGCCATAGACGGAAGCCGAGGAGGCGTAGAGGAAAGGCACGCGCAACGCCTGGCATGCATGCAGCAGCCGCTTCGAACAAGCAAAATTCACCTCCATCATGAACTTGCCGTTCCACTCGGTGGTGGTCGAGCAAGCACCTTGGTGGAACACGGCCTCGACGCGGCCGAGCGACCCGGCCTCGATGCGCGGCAGGAAGTCATCCTTGTCGAGATAGTCGGCTATTTTCAAATCGGCGAGATTGGCGATCTTGTGGCCGTCGGTGAGATCGTCGACGACGAGGATGTCGTCATGGCCTTCGGCATTGAGCGCGGCGACGATGTTGGAGCCGATCATGCCGGCGCCGCCCGTGACGATGATCATGAAGGCCTCTGGTTGATTGCGATTCCGGTCCTTATAAGGGAGGCCAGCCGGGCTGTCGACAAAGCAGGTGCAGGCGTCACAGTGGCGCCGCAAAAGCTTCCGCTCAGTCAGCACCGATCATGAGGGACAAAAATGCCGTCGACCGAACTGCTCATCGCGTTCTTCGCCACCACGGCGATCTTCGCCTACATCCCCGGTCCGGCCATGCTTTATGCGGCGGCGCAGACGATGGCGCGCGGGCGCTGGTCGGGCCTGACGGCGGCACTTGGCATCCATCTCGGCGGTTATGTCCATGTCTTTGCCGCCGCCGCGGGCCTGTCGGTGCTTTTCCATGCCGTGCCGCCGCTCTACATGGCGGTCAAGCTGGTCGGCGCGCTTTATCTGATCTGGCTCGGTGTCTCGCTGTTTCGCAAGCGTGTTGAGGGCGACGTGGCGCTGCCCGCCATCGAGCGCAAATCGGCCCGCCGCGCCTTTTTCGAGAGCATCACCGTCGAGGTGCTCAATCCGAAAACCGCGATCTTCTTCATGGCGTTCCTGCCGCAGTTCATCGATGCCTCGGCGGCCTTGCCGGTGTGGCTGCAATTCGTGGTTCTGGGCACCATCGTCAACCTGATGTTCTCCTCGGCCGACATCGTCTGCGTGTTCCTGGCCGGCCTCGTCATCGGCCGGCTGCGGCGATCGAGCCGGGCGCAGCGGCTGATGCAGCGGGCTGGTGGGGCCGTGCTGGTCGGGCTCGGCGTCCACGTTGCCCTGCAGAAGACCTGACGCGGCGCCGCCGTTGCGCCGGTTCGAATTGCGGTATATCGGCAGGCATGAACGACCGCCAGCCGACACCCTATATGTTTCAGCGACTGTTTTTCCCCGCGCGTTGCCAGTGATATGATCAAGCACAATCCGCCTTCTCCCGAACCCTTGCATCGAGCCATTGCCCGCTTTGGCGGCGTCACCGTGCTGGTGGTCGGCGACCTTATCCTCGACCGCTTCGTCAACGGCGTCATCGAGCGGATTTCGCCGGAGGCGCCGATTCCCGTGCTGCATGGGCGCGGCGAGACCTCGGCCATGGGCGGCGCCGGCAATGTCGTGGCCAACATCGTCTCGCTTGGCGCGCGGGCCATCCCGGTTTCGGTGATCGGCACGGACACCGCCGGCGACAGCCTGGTGCGCATGCTCGGCGAGCTTGGCGCCGAGACAGCGGGACTTTCGCAGCAGCGCGGCCGCATGACCTCGTCGAAGAGCCGCTTCAGCGCGCTCAACCAGCAGGTGCTGCGCTTCGACGAGGAAGAGATCAAGCCGCTGCACGAGACAGAGCGGACAGGGCTGATCCGGCATTTCCGCGCGGCACTGACGGGGGCCGACATCGTCATCCTGTCCGACTACGGCAAGGGCATCCTGCTCGACGGCGTCGCCGCCGAACTCATCGCCATCTGCCGCCAGGCCGGCAAGCCGGTGCTGGTCGATCCCAAGGGCCGCGACTATGCGCGCTATGCCGGCGCGACCGCCATCACCCCCAACCGCAAGGAGCTTGGCGAGGCCGTCGGCCATGCGGTGTTCGCCGATGACGAGATCGTGGCTGCGGCGCGCGAACTGATTTCGGCGCATGGTTTCGACTTCGTCGTCGCCACGCGCAGCGAAAAGGGCATGAGCGTGGTGGGCCCGGACGAGGCGCGCCATATCGCTACCCAGGCGCGCGAAGTGTTCGATGTCTCGGGCGCCGGCGATACGGTGATCGCGACGTTCGCGCTGGCGCTTGCATCGGGGGCTGATCCGGTCGCGGCGGCCTCGATCGCCAATGCAGCCGGCGGCGTCGTGGTGGGAAAGCGCGGCACCGCGCGGCTGACGGTCGAGGAGCTTACGGGCGCGCTGTTTCGCTCGCACGGACCGACCGCCCACAAGGATGCCATCCTCGATGCCTCGTCGGCCGCGCGCATGGTGGCGGCCTGGAAGGAAGAGGGCCTGAGCGTCGGCTTCACCAATGGCTGCTTCGATATTCTGCATGCCGGCCATGTCAGCCTGCTGCACGCGGCGCGCAGCCAGTGCGACCGGCTGGTGCTCGGCCTCAACAGCGATGCTTCGGTGCGGCGGCTGAAAGGGCAGGGCCGCCCGGTCAACGACCAGCATGACCGCGCCTGCGTGCTTGCCGCCCTTGCCTCGGTCGATGCCGTCGTTGTCTTCGAGGAGGACACGCCGCTGGCGCTGATCGAGGCGCTGCTGCCCGACATCCTGGTCAAGGGCGCGGATTATACGATCGACACCGTGGTCGGCGCCGATGTGGTGCAAAAGGCCGGCGGGCGCGTCGTGCTGGTCGATCTCGTCGCCGGCAAGAGCACCACCGGCACCATCGGCAAATTGCGCGCCGGCTCTACAAGCTGAGGTTTTGATGTCTGAACTGAACGACTATCTGGCCCGCTCGGCGGCCGCGATCACGGCGATGGTCGAGCGTGACCTGACCGGCGAGATGGAGCGGGCGGCGAACGCCGTGGTGACGGCGCTCTCGTCGGGCAAGGCCTTGTTGATCGCCGGCAATGGCGGTTCGGCGAGCGACGCCATCCACATAGCCGGCGAACTGGTCGGCCGCTTCCTCAAGGAGCGCAAGGCCTACAATGTCATCGCGCTGCCGGCCAATGCAGCGGTGCTGACGGCCTGGGGCAATGATTACGGCTTCGACACGGTGTTCTCGCGCCAGGTCGAGGCGCATGGCGCGGCCGGAGGCGTGCTTCTGGCGATCTCGACCAGCGGCAATTCGCCGAGCATCCTGGCCGCCGCCGAACAGGCGCGGATGATGGACATGACGGTGATCGGCCTGACCGGCGACACCGGCGGCAAGCTCAAGCCGCTGTGCGACATCCTGCTCAACGTGCCCTCGACCTCGACGCCGGTCATCCAGCAAGGGCATCTGTGCCTCTACCATCATCTCTGCGAAGTGGTCGAAGCGCGTCTCAGCAATGGCTGACAGGACGGCCACGCCACATCCGCTGACCGAGCCGGGCGTGTGGATCGAGCGGATTGGAGACCGGGTTTTCCCGCCGCATCTGCCGGCGCTGTTCCTCGACCGCGACGGCACCATCAACGTCGATACCGACTATCCCAGCGACCCGGCCGAGATCGAACTCAGGCCGCAGATGCTGCCGGCGATCGCGGCCGCCAACCGGGCGGGAATCCCGGTTGTCGTGGTCACCAACCAGTCCGGCATTGCGCGCGGCTATTTCGGCTGGAGCGTCTTTGCGGCGGTGAATGGCCGCGTGCTCGACCTGTTGCGCGATCAGGGCATGTTCGTCGACATGGTGCTTGCCTGCGCCTACCACGAGGCCGGTGTCGGACCACTTGCCATTCCCGATCATCCGATGCGCAAGCCCAATCCGGGCATGCTGGTCGAGGCGGGCAAACGCCTTGCTCTCGATCTCCAGCGCTCGCTGATCGTCGGCGACAAGCCAGCCGACATGCAGGCGGGAGAGCGCGCCGGTCTGGCACGGGGCTGGCTGGTCGACGGCGAGGCGGCGGTCCAGCCCGGCTTCGCCATCAGGCCCTTGCGGGACAGCAGCGACCTCGGTGACCTGCTCGCAGCGATTGAAACGCAAGGCCGGGACAACAGGTCCTGATCCAGGCCTGACTGCTCACACGGGATCGTTGCGTTCCGAGGCTTCGTAGAGCTTTGCCTCCGTGGCGAAGGAATAGATCATCACCGACATCGAGTAGACGAAGCCATGCCGGCCGCACAGGAAATAGCGCTTGGCTAGGTAGAATTTCAGGAAGTTGCCGAACGGCGACAGCACCAGCCGCACCAGGCCGGGCTTCTTGCCCTTCTCGACCAGCGTGACGGCCTTGAGGCTGGAATAGGCGTTGGCCCGGGCAAGATCCTCCTCGACCGATATTTCACGGCGATGCAGCAGGACGCCCTCTTCGATCGTGCCGGTCTCGCCGGGCACCTGGAAGGCTTCGTGCACTCGCGCGGTGAGATCGATGGTGGCGCCTTCCCGACGGAAAAGCCGCATCAGCCTGTTGTGCAGCACCCAGCGGTGCGCATAGCCGTAGCCCTTCAGCCAATCGCGGCGGCGGATGTACCAGCCGCGGATCTTGTCGTCGGCGGCCCGAGTGATGGCCACGATCGACTGCCGCAACTGGTCGTCGACGCGCTCGTCCGGGTCGATCGAAAGGCACCAGGGCTGGGTCGCGTGGTCGAGCGAGAATTGCCGCTGACGGGGAAAACCCGGCCAGTCATTGTGCAAGAGCCTTATCGGGTAGCCCTTGGCGATATAGCTTTTCACGCATTCAATCGTGCCATCCGTCGAACCGGAATCGACGATGATGATCTCGGCGCAGAAGTCGATGCTTTCCAGGCACGGGCCGATCATATCGGCCTCGTTCACACAGATGATAAGCGCCGAGACCGGGCTTGCAAATCGAGTCATGGTCCCCTTCCCATGGCGGGCCGCCCCCAGAGCAACGCTGCTTTCGCCATCTGTACCCAAGCAAATCCGCGCGGAAAACCGTTACACACTTTTCCTGGAATCGCTTGAGAAACCAATCAAGCGGTCAGTCAAGCGACGAAGTCCGGCAGAGCCGTCCAGCCTTGTACATCAGCGTCTGTCGAATACCAACGCGGTGTCGGTGTGGCGAAGGCCAGGAATTCACCGGCGCACAGGCGTTCGTCAGACCTCAGGGACGCTCGAAGGAAACCAGGCCTTCATCCTTGACCCTGCGGATGGTGAGCGCGGTGCGCACCGTGTCGACATTAGGGGTCGAGGTCAGCTCCTCGATGACGAAGGTCTGGAAGGCGCCGAGGTCGCTTGCCACGCAGTGCAGCAGGAAATCGGATTCGCCCGAGACCATCCAGGCATCGCGCACGATCGGCCAGCCGCGCGTGCGCTCGGCGAAGGTGCGCAGTTCGGCATCGGCCTGGTGATGCAGGCCGACCAGGCAGAAGGCGACGACATCGAGGCCAAGCGCCGGGGCATTGAGCAGCGCGCGGTAGCCGCGGATGATGCCGGCCTCCTCCAGCCGCTTTACCCTGCGCAGACAGGGTGGGGCCGAAATGCCGACGCGGTTCGACAGCTCGACATTGGTCATGCGCCCATCCGCCTGCAGCTCGCGCAGGATCTTCCAGTCGATGGCGTCGAGGTCGGCTTTCAGGGGCATGGCGGTCTCAGCTCGGCGCAAGAATCTTTCGCGATTTTGTAATTAAACGACTTTTGTGTTGGCGCCAGCCCTCATCAACGCGATTTTTGAACGGTAACGAAAGCGGCAATGACGCGAATAACCGCTTGGGCCGAAGCTTTCCGGGGACGACGGCCCGTTCGTCTTGCTGGCGTGGTTGGCAACCCTTACATTAAGCGCGAATTCCAAGTCTTTTCCCACGGCACTGTCTGCCCCGCAGAGGTTTTAGATGACCACCAAGCACGCGCCCGTTCTCATCATCGGTTCCGGCCCCGCCGGCTATACTGCGGCGGTCTACGCCGCTCGCGCCATGCTGAAGCCGATGCTGGTTGCCGGCCTGCAGCAGGGCGGCCAGCTGATGATCACCACCGATGTCGAAAACTATCCCGGCTTCGCCGATCCCATCCAGGGACCGTGGCTGATGGAACAGATGCTGAAGCAGGCCGAGCATGTCGGCACCGACATCATCAACGACATCATCACCGAAGTCGACCTCAACGTGCGGCCGTTCCGCGCCAAGGGCGATTCCGGCACAACCTACACCGCCGACGCGCTGATCATCGCCACCGGCGCGCAGGCCAAGTGGCTGGGCATTCCGACCGAGCAGGATTTCATGGGCTTCGGTGTCTCGGCCTGCGCCACCTGTGACGGCTTCTTCTATCGCGGCAAGGATGTCGCGGTGGTGGGCGGCGGCAATTCGGCGGTGGAAGAAGCGCTCTATCTGTCGAACCTCGCGAAGAGCGTCACGGTCATCCATCGGCGCAGCGACTTCCGCGCCGAGCGCATCCTGCGTGAGCGGCTGCTGCAGAAGGACAATGTCCGCGTCATCTGGGACACTGTGGTCGACGAGATCACCGGTCGCCCCGGCAAGGCGCCGCTGCCGCCGTCGGTCGAAGGGCTGAAGCTCAAGCATGCGGTGACCGGTGTCGAAAGCCATCTCAAGGTCGACGGCGTGTTCGTGGCGATCGGCCATGCGCCGGCGGTCGAGCTGTTCGTGGGCAAGCTGAAGCAGAAGCCGAACGGTTACTTGTGGACGGCCCCGAATTCGACCCGCACCGACGTGCCTGGCGTGTTCGCGGCCGGCGACGTGACCGACGATGTCTACCGCCAGGCGGTGACGGCGGCGGGGCTCGGCTGCATGGCGGCACTCGAGGCGGAAAAGTATCTGGCCGGCATCGAGGTGCATCGCGAAGCAGCCGAATAGCGGCCGCTTTGAACTGTTAAAAAAACGGCTTAGAAACGCCGTGTAAAAGCCTGATTTTTCATTCAGACGCCAAACAGGACGAGGGGAATCATGGCGTTGGACTGGGACAAGCTACGCGTGTTTCACGCTGCGGCGGAAGCGGGGTCGTTTACGCACGCGGCCGAGACATTGCACCTGTCGCAATCGGCGATCTCGCGGCAGGTCAGTGCGCTCGAGCACGATGTCGGCGTGCCGCTGTTCAACCGCCATGCGCGCGGCCTGGTGCTGACCGAACAGGGCGAGATGCTGTTCCGCACGGCGCATGACGTGCTGATGAAGCTCGAGACCATCAAATCGCGCCTGACCGAGACCAAGGACCGGCCCTCCGGCGTGCTTCGCGTGACGACGACCGTTGGCCTCGGCGCCGGCTGGCTGACCGAACGGGTGCAGGAGTTCATCGAGCTTTATCCGGAAATCAGCCTGCAGCTGATCCTCGCCAATGAGGAACTCGACCTCACCATGCGTCAGGCCGATTGCGCCATCCGGCTGCGCCAGCCACAGCAGCCGGACCTGATCCAGCGCCGCCTGTTCACCGTGCATTTCCATCTCTATGCGGCCCCTTCCTATGTCGCCAAGCATGGCAAGCCGGCCTCGGTCTCGGAGCTGAGAAATCATCGCATCGTCACCTTCGGCCTGCCGGTGCCGTCGCATCTGTCGGAGTTGAACTGGCTGGAGACGGTCGGCGATTTCGAGGGCGGCCAGCGCGTGCCGTCGCTACAGATCAACGACATCTTGTCGATCAAGCGCGCCGTGCAGGGCGGCGCCGGCATCGCCATGCTGCCCGACTATGTCATCAACAAGGACTCCGGCCTGGTACAGCTTTTGCCGGAAACCGAGGTGCCGTCCTTCGACACCTATTTCGCCTATCCCGACGCGATGAAGAACCAGGCCAAGCTGCACGTGTTCCGCGACTTCATTATCGCGAAAGCGCGCAGTTGGTCATTCTAGCCCTAGCGGACGATCGGCGACACTGGTGATCTGTTCGCCCCGCCAGGGCGTCAGGCGCGGCAGCCAGCCGGGGACGTTGCGGCGGTAGGTTTCATAGTCGGCGCCGTAGCGGCGGGCGAGCGTCGGCTCCTCGTAGAATTTGACGAAGGAGCCCATGACAACAGCGCCGATGACGGCATAGGCGACAAGCGTCCAGCTCGAGAACAGCAGCGCCTGGCCGAGGATGATCGACAGCACGGCGACATACATGGGATTGCGGACATGGCGGTAGATGCCGCCGATCACGAGCTTCTCTGTCGGCGCGACCGGGGCCGGCGTGCCCAGCCCCTCGAGCGCGAAACGGGCGAAAGCATGCAGCAGAACGGCGGCAGCAGCGGCGATGAGGACGCCGCCGGCAGGAACAAAGCCCGGCACGGTGGACCACGGCAAGCGATAATGATCGCTGAGCAGCCAGGGAACCAGCCCGGCGACCACGCCGGGTGCTGCGATGAAGAAGGCCATGCTGCCGGCAATCGCCGAAAACGTCCGCATTGGCTGCTTTCTCTCCGATTGCCTCAGAAATGAACGTCTGCTGCCTGCTTCGACATCATTGCGTAGTTTTGGTGGCTTGGGGCGAAAACCGGCCGCGATTCACGCTTCTGTAGTGACGATTGCGTGGTTGAGCGCCCCATTTTTGAAGATTCTGCTGGTCCTATTGGCTTCTGGAGTGGGTTGGACCACAGCCTATGTCTTTTTGCATGCGTGTGTTGCAAAATAGATGCTTGTTTCTTGGGCATGTTGAGCACATATATAGATCATCTCCTGGGCGCGTTCTCCTCCCATTAGCGCCCTCGAGTGTTCCCCTCTGGAGGTTAGCCTTAACCGGCACTTCCAATCAAACTCAGCCGGATCTTCATTGATCCGGCTTTTTTGTTGCCCGGACCCTGCCGGGATGGCTGAGAATTTCACGAGAGTTGCCGCGTAACAGTGTCATGTAACCTCTGGTAACATGACAACGATGGCTTCTGCTGCTATGAAGGGCGCAGGACGCGGTGTGGTTCGAACGGGAGATGGGGGCATCACTCGTACGGCCCGGGCTCAGGCGGCTACCGCGTCCCAACCCCTTTCCGCCGAAAGCGGCGACTGTACATGCGGCGGACCTGCCGTTTCCCCTCCCAAGAAAACGGTCCGCAAACAAAACGGCGTCCGGCTTCCCGGGCGTCGTTTTTGGTTTTTGTCCCCTCGAACAAGGGTTCGAGGGGATGGTGCGTCAAGATCAGGATCAGGCTGCCTTGCCGCTGGTATTCATCGCTTCGTCGGCGAGACGGCCGGTGAGTTCGGCCATATGGTCGAAGACGGCGCGATAGCTGGCGACGCCCGCGGTCGCCGAGCGCAGTTCGATGATCAGGTCGCCGATCTCGGCCTGCGGCATGGTCGCCTCGACGACATCCCATCCCGGCCATCCCGGCCGCGCATCATAGCCGAGGATCTGCCCGCGCCGCTGCGGGATCAGCGCGATGATCTTCGACGTCGCGTCGGACGGCGTGACGATCTCGACCTTCATCACCGGCTCCAGCAGCACCGGCGAGCAGGCGGCCATGCCTTCCTTCATCGCTAGCTTGGCCGCCATCTGGAAGGCCATGTCGGAGGAATCCACCGCATGGTAGGAGCCGTCCGACAGGTTGACGGCGACGTCGACAACGGGGAAGCCGAGCGGGCCGTTCTTCAGGTAATCGCGTATGCCTGTCTCGACCGACTGGATGTAGGTCTTCGGCACGACGCCGCCGGTGATGGTGTCGGTGAACTGGAAGCCGGAGCCGCGCGGCAGCGGCTTGATCTCGATCACCACATCGCCGAACTGGCCATGGCCGCCCGACTGCTTCTTGTGGCGGCCACGCTGCTGCGCCGATTTGCGGATCGTCTCGCGATAGGGCACCGCCGGCGCGTGGCCTTCGACCGGGATCTGGTTCTTGCCCTCCAGCCGCTCGCGCACGACGCGCAGATGCATTTCGCCGTGGCCTGACAGCACCGTCTCTGCCGAGTCCTGGTTGTGGCGCAGGCTGAGCGAGGGATCTTCCTCGGCCAGCCGCTGGATGGCGGCCGACATCTTAACCTCGTCCTTGCGTTCCTTCGGCCGCAGCGCGAAGGCGAAGACAGGCTGCGGCGGCTCGAACGTAAACAGCTGCTTGGTGCCGCCCTTGGCCGAGGTCAGCGTCTGGCCGGTCTTGACCTCGTCCAGCTTGCCCAGCGCCACCGTGTCACCGGCCTTGGCGGCGGCGAGCTTGAACTGGTCCTTGCCGAGCATCTTGTAGATGCCGGAAACCTTGGCGGTGTCGCCGCCGGGCAGCCACAGCTCGGAGCCATCGGCGACCTGGCCGGACAGGATGCGCGACACCGACAGCTTGCCGCCATGCGGCGTGTGGATGGTCTTCGTCACCTGGACCACGGTGGCGCCGCCGTCCGAGGCACCAAGCCGCTTGCGGGTCGCCTCGATGTCGGGCGCGTCGTGGCGGATCGCCTTCAAGAGGCGCAGCACGCCGTTGCCCCTCTCGGCGGTGCCGATCAGCACCGGCGTCACCACGCCTTCGCGCAGGTCGGCGGCGAGATCATCGAAGATCGCGTCCTTCGGCGGCTCGATCTCCTCGAGCAACTGTTCCATCAACTGGTCGTCATGGTCGGCCAGGGTTTCCAGCATCGAGAAGCGCGCTTCCAGTTCGCGCGCCTTGTCGTCGCCCGGTATCTGAGCCACCTCGCTTTCGGCATATTCGCGGTAGATGTAGGCACGCTCCAGCGCCAGGTCGATCGAGCCGATGACGACGCCGTCCTTGCGCAGCGGAATCTGGCGCAGCAGGAGCGGCACCGAGCTTGCCGGCTGCAGCATCTTCAGCGTGTCGCGCACGCCTGAAATCGCCTTGTCGACCTTGTTGAGGAACAGGATGCGCGGCACGCCGAGATCGTCGAGCTTGCGCATGATGAGCTGCAGGGCAGGAATCTTCTTTTCGTCCGCCTCGGCCACGACCACCGCGAGGTCGCAGGCGGCCAGCACCGGCTCGGCCTCGAAGGAGAATTCGATCGAGCCGGGACAATCGACGAAGGTGATCTGCTCGCCCATGAATTCGGTGGTTGCGATCGTCGCCTCGACGCTCATGGCGTGGGCGCGCGCCTCCGGCGAATGATCCGAGACGGTGCTGCCTGATGAAACGGGATTTTGTCGGGGGATGGCGCCCGTACGGGCCAATATGGCTTCGAGAAGTGTCGTCTTACCGCTTGCAAAGGGACCGACTATGGCAATGCATTTCGGTCCCGTGCGTCGTCCTCCGGCGCGAGTACCCATGGCTGACCTCCACTCAGGCGTTTCCCTAGGGACCGACTGGCATGCATGGTTCAGGCGTGGTCAATCGGTCCTGAGCGGCGGCCGGCCTGTTCGACCGTCGCGGGCGGGGTTCTTTTCCTGTTGCCACCTGCCCTGAAGCATCGTCCCACTTGTTTGCCGGCAGGGCAAGGGAAATAGAAATCCGCTGCCGTGCGGTGGGGGTCTCAGGCGCTCAGCGCCAAGGGTTCGGCATCGATGGCGCGCAAGGGCGCCACCTTGTCGCGGGGCGCCGGCCTGCCGAAGAAGTAGCCCTGGAAACGGTTGCAGCCGGCGGCCTTGGCCAGCGCGAACTCTTCCTGCGTCTCGACACCTTCCGCCACGATGGTGACGTCCTGGATGCGCGCGATCTGCGCCAGCGCCGAAACGAAGATCTGCGCCACTTGGTCATGGCCAAGGCTGCGTATGTAGGAGCGGTCGATCTTGATGCTGTCGATGGGCAGGGTTTTCAGATAGTTGAAGCCGCAATGGCCGGTGCCGAAATCGTCGAGCGCAATGTGGAAGCCGAGGCCGCGCAACACTTCGAGGCGCCGCAGGATTTCCGGCGTGGCGGCGGTCGCCACGGTCTCGGTGATCTCGATGATGAACTGCGTCGCCGAGCAACCGGTTTCCTTCAGCACGCGGTCGCACATGGTGACGATCTCGTCGCGCTTCAGCTGCTCGCCCGAAACATTGATGGAGATGCGGCGCCCGGGGAAATGGCCGACATCGGTGCAAGCCCGCTTAAACACCCATTCGCCGAGCATGTCGATCAGGGTCGAGCGTTCGGCGATGGGGATGAACTCGGCCGGCGAGATCAGCCCGCGAACCGGATGACGCCAGCGGATCAGCCCTTCGAGAGCATAAGCGGACCCGTCCGGATTGACGATCGGCTGGTAGTGCAGTTCGAGTTCGCCCAGATAGACCGCCGCGCGCAACTCCCGCTCGACCAGGCGCCGGTAGCGCTTGTCGGACAGCATCTCCTCATCGAATACGGTGACGCGGCCACGGCCGGCCGCCTTGCTTTCGTAGAGCGCCAGGTCGGCAACCAGCATCAGTTCCGCCGTGTTGGAGGCATGAGCCGGCGCCAGTGCCACGCCGACCGAGATGGAGAGCGGAATGGTCTTGCCTTCATGCGATTTGCCGGCTCGCATCGTATCGAGCAATTGCCTGATGTCCTTGTTGATGGCGGCGAGGTCGCCATGCGGAATGATGACGCCGAATTCGTCGCCGCCCAACCGTCCGACCATGCCACCGGCAAAGACGCGTTCCGACGTCTTGACCAGGTGCACCAGGGCCAGGTCACCGAACTGGTGCCCGAACGTGTCGTTGAGCTGCTTGAAATGATCGACATCGATCAACAGCAAAGTCGCCTCGCGCCGGTCGCGCATGGTGCCCAAGCTATCGCGCAGCGCTTCGAGAAAGTAGCGCCTGGTCATCGCCCCGGTCATGGCGTCCCTGGTCAGGAAATGATGTTTTTCTGCTTCCGCCGCTTCCGCCGAGCGCAAGCGATGGACGACGCTGCTGCGCATGTACATCAGTGCCAGCAAGGCAAGGCCGGTGGCCAGGCTCGAGACGGCGAAGGCGCCGCCCGAGGGCAGGTTGCGCGAGATGTCGAAAGCGCCGAATGCGGCGGCGCCGATGCTCAGCAAAAGCAGGGCCTGGATGCCGCGATAGATCCGGCCGCTATGGTCCTTGATCGTCGCCAGTATGCTCATCCGACGGCCCCCGCAATGCAGGCTCACGGCTAGTGGCGAGCCGTTAAGAAGACATTGAATTCGCCGTTGCTTCGCCCCGTGCCGTCATGCGCGAAAGGTTCATGGTTAAGGAGAGAAAACCGCTTCTTCCTCCAGACAGCCGAAACGGCCGGTTGCGCCTCGGGCGATATCGGCGGACAATGCTTTTGCCTCGACGAGCAGCGGCGTTTGCCGCCGGTCGCTTCACCACCAGTTTCAGGATCAGACGATGAAGATCATTGCTTGCGGCAGCGTGCCGACCATCATAGCGCCGGAGAAATACTTCACCGGCCGGGTTCTGCAGACGCCGATCATCGAGGCGGAGGCGCCGGCGCGGCTGAGAGCGACACTGGTCAGCTTCGAACCGGGGGCGCGCACCCACTGGCACACACATCCGCTCGGCCAGACGCTCTATGTCACCTCGGGCGCTGGGCTTGCCCAGACATGGGGCGGCCCGGTCCAGGAGATCAGGGCAGGCGACGTGATCTGGTTCGCGCCCGGTGAGAAGCACTGGCATGGTGCCGGGCCGAAGACGGCGATGACGCATATCGCCATGCAGGAAGCGCTCGACGGCGTCCATGCCGACTGGCTGGAGGCGGTTTCCGGCGAGCAATATGACAGCTAAGACCTGACCAGCCGCGGACGGCGGGCCTATTTGGGTCGCACCATGCTCAGGAACAGCGCGGAAAGGTTTGCCGCGAGTTCGCTGCCGTCGCGCACGCCACCTTCGATGGCGTGATCGACTGCGCCGTGCAGCCCGTTGAACAGGACGATTGCGGCGAGGTCCTGGTCGTCGACGGACCAGGCGCCGGCTTTCGTGCCGGCCGCCAGCAGGGCAGAGAGATCGCCGAGCAGCGGGTTGTCGCCTTTCATCTGCCGCTGGTCGGGGCGATGGTCGTGGAAGACGACGTCGTGCAGCCGATGGTCATCGAGATAGGCCTCGATGCCGGCGCTGACGAAGCTCTTCAGGCGCCCGGTCCAGTCATCAGTCGGGCAGGCCTCCATGGCGCTCAGGATGCGGGCGCGAAACCCCGCCACGAACCGCTCGCGCAGGGCGGCAACGACATCCTCCTTGGAGGTGAAGTAGAGATAGAAGGTGCCTTTGGCGACTTCGGCCCTGGTGGCGATCTCGTCGATCGTCGTGGTGCCGACGCCCTTGGCAACGAACAGCGACGTGGCGGCCCGCAAGATATCGTCACGGCGCACCTCGGCTGGCTTGGTGCGTGGTTTCAGTGCCTTCCTGGCAATGACAGGCATAGGGTTCGGCTCACCGTTCGGGTCTTTCCGCAGCACTGGCTTATCGATTTTCATTAACCTGCTTCTAACGGCCTAGACAAGCTTTTTATAATGATTCCAAAGTGACTTATCCATATTGACTGACCGTCGGTCAGTGGCATAGATGGCTGCATGTTTCATGTTGGGATAGACCATGCCGAAGAACCGCCTGCCGCTCGTCGCCGCCGTCTATCTCGGCACGTTTGTCGCCTTGCTCGACGTCAGCATCGTCAATGTCGCGCTGCCGACCATCCAGCAGGCGCTGCACACCGATTTCGGCGGCATGCAATGGGTGGTCAATTCCTACACGCTGTGCCTGTCGGCCTTCATGCTGTCGTCGGGGCTGATCGGTGACCGCTATGGCCGCAAGCGCTCATGGCTGGCCGGCGTCGGTATCTTCGTTGCCGGTTCGCTGATCTGTGCCGTCGCGCCCAATTTGCCGGCGCTGCTCGCCGGCCGCGTGGTGCAAGGCATTGCCGGCTCGCTGCTTATTCCTGGCGCGCTGTCGATCCTGACGCAGGCTTTTTCCGATCCACGCGAGCGGGCCGGCGTCATCGGCGGCTGGGCCGCGTTCGCCGCCGTTTCTCTGGTCGTCGGCCCGGTGCTGGGCGGCATTCTGGTGCAGACAGTCGGCTGGCAGAGCATCTTCCTGATCAATCTGCCGCTAGGCCTTTTCACCATCACGCTGGGCGCCGTGTCGATCGAGGAGACGGCGCATCCCGAACATGCCCATCTCGACCTTGTCGGCTTGGCGCTCTCGATCCTGTGGCTCGGCGCGCTGACCTTCGGCCTGATCTCTGCCGGCGAGAACGGCTGGGGCGATGCCTGGACCATCACGGCCATCATTGCCGGTGTCGTTGGCCTGGCGGCCTTCCTTGGCTTCGAGGCGCGCACGCCACGGCCCATGCTGCCGCTCGGCCTGTTCCGCGACGTGCGCTTTGCCGTCGCCAACGTCGCCTCGTTCGCACTCGGCTTCACCTCCTACAGCTGCGTCTTCTTCTTCTCGATGTTCCTGCAGCAGGTGCAGGGCTGGTCGCCGACGCAGACCGGCCTGCGCATGGCGCCGGCCTTCCTTGTCCAGATTGTTGTGTCACCCTGGATCGGCCGGCTGAGCGGCCGCTTTGGGCATTCGCTCTTGATGACGGCGGGCTATGTGCTGATCGGGCTTTCGATGCTCGGCATGTGCTGGGCCGGGCCGTCGACGCCATACGCGTTGCTCTGCGCCCTGTTCATCATCAACGGTCTCGGCAATTCGCTGGCGATCCCGACCGGCAGTGCCGCCGCCATGTCCTACGCGCCACGCGAGCGCTCCGGCATGGTGTCGGCCGTCATCAACGCCACCCGCCAGAGCGGGCTGGCCATCGGCATCGCGCTGCTTGGCGCCTTGATGAGCATGCGGGCGACGAGCCTGTTGACCGGATATCTCCGCGATGCCGGTGTCGGCAATGCCGAAGCGGTGGCTCGTGCCGCCATATCACGGCATGATTTCGCAACCGACGCGGCAATCGGCGCGGGTGGCGTGCATCGGCTGTTCGCCACCGCCTATGCCGGCGGCTTCCACGCCGCGATGCTGACGGCGGCGATTGCCGCCTTCCTCACCGCCGCTCTGCTGATCATGGTCCTGGCGCCGGCCGAGGCGCGTTCGGCCAGGCAAGCAAAGCAGCAGGCGTAAGCACCCTCGCCTCCAACAAAAAACCCGGCGATGATGGCGCCGGGTTTCTTTTGTCGCCAGATCGATCCGATCAGGTCAGCGATGCCGTGAAGCGCTGGATGCGCGTGCAGGCTTCCTCCAGCAGCGTCTCCGAGGTCGCATAGGAGATGCGGAAGTTGGGGCCGAGGCCGAATGCCGAGCCGAACACCACCGCAACACCTTCCGCCTCGAGCAGTTCCGAACAGAAGGCTTCGTCGGTGTCGATCACCTTGCCGGCCTTGGTCTTCTTGCCGATCAGCTGGGCGCAGGACGGATAGACATAGAAGGCGCCTTCCGGCGACGGGCACGTGATGCCGCGCGCCTGATTGAGCATCGATACGACGAGGTCGCGCCGCCCCTGGAAGATCGCCTTGTTCTTCGCGATGAAGTCCTGCGGGCCGTTGAGCGCCTCGACGGAAGCCCATTGGGCGATGGTGCAGGCGCCCGAGGTCTGCTGGCCCTGGATCATGTCCATCGCCTTGATCAGCTGGACCGGACCCGCTGCATAGCCGATGCGCCAGCCGGTCATGGCATAGGCTTTCGACACGCCGTTCATGGTCAGCGTGCGCTCATAGAGCTTCGGCTCGACTTCGGCGATGGTCTTGAAGACGAAGTCGCCATAGGTCAGGTGCTCGTACATGTCGTCGGTCAGCGTCCAGACATGCGGGTGCTTCAACAGCACGTCGGCCAGCGCGCGCAGTTCGGCTTGCGTGTAGGCCGCGCCCGACGGGTTGGACGGCGAGTTCATCAGCAGCCATTTGGTCTTCGGCGTGATCGCCTTCTCCAGCACTTCGGCCGTCAGCTTGAAGCCATTGTCGATCGAGGTGTCGGCGAACACCGACGTGCCGCCACAGATCGCCACCATTTCGGGGTAGCTGACCCAGTAGGGGCGGGGGATGATGACCTCGTCGCCGGGGTTCAGCGTCGCCATGAAGGCGTTGAACAGGATCTGCTTGCCGCCGGTGCCGACAATGGTCTGCTCGGGCTTGTAGTCGAGATTGTTCTCGCGCTTGAATTTTTTTGCGATCGCCTCGCGCAGCGGCACAATGCCCGAAACCGGCGGGTACTTGGTTTCGCCACGGCGGATGGCTTCGATCGCCGCATTCTTGATGTTGTCGGGCGTGTCGAAATCCGGTTCGCCGGCGCCGAGGCCGATAATGTCACGGCCGGCATTTTTCAGCTCGCGCGCTTTCTGCGTCACCGCGATGGTGGCGGAAGGCTTTACGCGGGAAAGGGTGTCGGCAAGAAAGGCCATGACCAGATATCTCTCCTTGGGAAGATCGGCGCGGCCAGGAGCGGCCGCGGCGCTTCTCATGTCGCATGATTTCGCTCAGTGCAAGCATTGTCGGCTGATCCAGGCCTCAACGAGCCGTGATTGCCACCTGTAGGCGGCAACAAAAAATTCATTAACGGGCGGTAAGGGCTTGAGTGGCAGGATCGCAATCCATTCCGCCATTTCGCGGAGCGAGGGAACCCTTGTCGCGCAGCATCGGGCTTGCCCATATCATCCGTCATGATGACGGCACCTCGTCAGGTGTCTGGGGCATCTACACGCTGCAAAGCGCCTTCCAGCCGATCTTCGCGTTCAAGGAGGGCAAGCTGTCGGTTGCCGCCTTCGAAGGGCTGATCCGGCCGTTTCGCGACGGCGAGCCGCAATCGCCGATGGCCTTCTTCTCGACCTGTCCGGCCGCCGACCGCCTGCATGTCGAGGCGCTGACCAGGACATTGCATCTGCTCAATGCCGGCGCCTGCCTGCCGCAGGAGGCGTCGATCTTCGTCAATTTCGACCCGTCGGTGTTCACCGAGCGGTCGATCGCCGACAATGCCCTGCGCGAAATGCGGCTGGTGCTGCACGAGGCCGGCATCGATCCGGGCCGTGTCGTGTGCGAGGTGACCGAGCAGAGATCGGCATCGCAGGAGACCCTGCACAGCTTCGTCGCCGCACTCAAGGGCAACGGGTTTCGCATCGCCGTCGATGACTATGGCGCCGACGATTCCGACATCAACCGCATCAAGGAGTTGCGGCCCGACATCGTCAAGTTCGACGCCACCTGGATCACGCAGTTGATGGAGTCCGGCGCCGGCTTCGCGCTGTTAACGACGATGGTCAAAAGCTTCGAAGAACAGGGCATCCGCACGGTGTTCGAGGGCATCGAGGAAGGGTGGCAGCTGGAGCTCGCCGAAAAGTCCGGCGCTTCCATGGTCCAAGGTTTCGTGCTGGCGCGGCCGGAACTGGCGCCGACGAGTTTCCGTGTTTTCGGGAAAACTCCGGACCCGGTTGCCGCCGCAAGTGATGCGTCCACTGCCTCCATCGTCGCTCCGCGTACGGCGCGGCCGGCAAAAGCCTTCGGGCGCAGGGTCGCGCCATGAGGATCGAGCGGCGGCGCAATGTCGGCGAGGCGATCTTCGTTGACGAGATCGGCATCGAATACGGCGTCCATGGCGAGTTCCGCCTGCGCAGCGCCTATCAGCCGATCTTCGCGCCGCTTGGGCGTTCGCTGCACGCAGTGGCGGTCGAGGGCCTGATCGAGCCGCACCGCGCCGGCAGGGCAGGGTCGGCGCGGGCGTTCTTCGAAAGCGTTGCCCCGGCGGACCGGGTGTTTGTCGAGACCATGTGCCGGGTGCTGCATCTCAGGAATTTCCACAATATCGGCGTCGACGGGCTCGATCTGTTCTTCAACTACAATCCGATGGTCAACGACCATTCCGGGCGGGCGCTGGCCGAGATCAGGCTGATGAGCCGGCATCTCGGCGAACTCGGCCTCGCCCCCGGCATGCTGGTCTGCGAAATCACCGAACAGGCGGCGGACGAAGCGCTTCTGGCCCACCTGGTGCGTGAAATGCGGCGCGACGGCATCCGCATCGCCATCGACGATTTCGGTACCGGCCATTCGACCGAGGAGCGGGTGAGCCTGCTTCAGCCCGACATCGTCAAGATCGATGGCGGCTGGTTCGCGGAGTTCTGCCGCCACGCCGCCGCCGAACGCTTCTTCCGCCCGCTGGTCTCCAGCCTGCACGACCGCGGCGCCAGGGTGCTGGTCGAAGGCATCGAGCAGCCCGTCCATCTGCGCGTCGCGCTCGACGGCGGCGTCGACCTGCTGCAGGGCTATCTTCTCGCACGGCCGGCGCTGGCCGGCACCATCTTCAACGAAGAACCGCTCGTTATCGATGCGCTGCTGGGCAGGGAGAACAATGTCGTGCCGCTGTTCGGCTAAGCGACTTCGGCGACTGGCGAAAGCGGTGCCACAGCATCCTTCTCCCCGTTCTACGGGGAGAAGGATGCTCTCATCAGCGCCGCTGATGGTCGCGCCAAAACAAATCATTGGTTGAAGGCGAGGCGGCTGCGATAATCGCCTGGTCAAGGCAGCTCCGGGGACCGTCCATGATACTCTACAGCATGATCGACAGCGGCAATTGCTACAAGCCGCGCCTGCTGATGGCCAAGCTTGGCCTCGCCTTCACCACGATCGAGGTGAGTTCGCATACCGGCGACACGCGCAAAGCCGATTTCGTTGCCAAGAACCCGAATGCCATGGTGCCGCTGCTCGAACTCGACGACGGCCGCCGGTTGGCCGAGTCCAACGCCATCCTGCTCTATCTCGCCGAAGGCACGCGCTTCCTGCCGGCGGACAAGTATGAGCGTGGGCTCGCCTATCAATGGCTGTTCTTCGAGCAATACAGCCACGAGCCCTATATCGCCGTGCGCAAGGCGCTCCTGACCTTCCCCGAACGCGCCAGGGATGCGACGCCCGAGCGGCTGGCGATGACGCTGGAGCGCGGCCACAAGGCGCTCGGCGTGATGAACAGATATCTGGAGAACAACGCCTTCTTCGCCGGCACTGCCTTCAGCGTCGCCGACATCGCGCTCTATGCCTACACGCATACGGCCGAGCAGGGCGGCTTCCAGCTCGACGCCTATCCGGCTGTCGTGGCCTGGCTTGGCCGCGTCGAGGCGGATCCGGGGCACGTGCCAATCGAGTGGGTGGGTTGAGACCTTCTCAATAATTCTACTCCGGCGGTCACCTAGCGCGGTTTTCTGCGCTTCCGGTGCTCACGTACTTAAACGTACGCTCCGCCCCGGTTCTCGAAAACCACGCTATCTGACTCGCCAGAGCGAATTCTTGAAAAGGCCTCGGCGCTGCGGCTAAAGACGTCGAAAGTTTCCGGCTCGAACTTCGGCCAACGCCTTTTTGGCAAACTCGTCCAGTCGACCTGCCTTTGCATCGGCCTCGATCATCGGGGTTGCAAAGTTAAATGGCTGAACCCAGACAAACAAAAAGGCGGGATAAATCCCGCCTTCCCATGCTTGGTAGCCTGATTGGGAGCGTCCGGTCCGGGCTGGCAGCTATCTGCTGTTCCAGCTTGTCGGGTCTTTCCGCTCCGGGCCCGCTTCTCGCGCGACCGTCAGTACATCCGTGACTTGCCGCGCGCCCCGAGCTCTCGCCCGGCGCGCGCCATTCGCAAAATCAGGCTGCCTTGCTCAGAGATCCAGCGGACGACTTGCCAGTGCGGCGGTCCTGCTCGATCTCGAAGTTGATCTTCTGGCCTTCGACCAGGGTCGACAGTCCAGCGCGCTCGACAGCGGAGATGTGGACGAAAACGTCCGCGCCGCCCGCGTCAGGCTGGATGAAGCCGAAGCCCTTGGTGGCGTTGAACCACTTGACCGTTCCAGTTGCCATAAAAATAGTCCTTGCATTTGCTTTGGTTTGACCGGACCGAAGTCCAGCCGGTGTGCATCGAGATTTTGGAGATAGACGTCAGCAAACGCGAAGATCGCGAGGCCCGGATCGATCGGCCGAAATATCAATGGGGCTGATATAGGCTGCTTTCGTTCCAAAAACAAGACTGCGTGAGAAAGCTGTGATTGAAGGCCTGCCCAACGGCCGCCCCAATCTGGTGGAACCGTCGCGGCGGATCGCGCTGTCCGTGGGCGGCGGATCAGGGGAGGAAACCATGAAAACCATAGTGCTTGCCGCCTGTCTGACGCTGGTGGCCGCCGAGGCGCAGGCGATCTCGCGCTATGACCCGACGCATATGAGCTGCGGCAAGGTGCAGTCGACGATCGCCAGGCAAGGCGCGGTCATCCTGCGCTACCAGTCGAAACGCGTGCCTGGGCTGCCGCTCTACGACCGCTATGTGCAGAGCCAGCAATTCTGCACCATGGGCGAGGTGCGGACGCGCGCCTATGTGCCGAGCGCCGACACCAGTTCCTGCCCGGTCTACAACTGCAAGCGGCCGGACAATGACCGGCATTTCCGCCGGCGATTTTTCCACAACAATTAGGGCGACGCCAAGTAGGGGCAGCGTCCGCGCCGGCGGTTCAGAACCCGAAGGACACCTGCGCCGGCGGCGGCGGGCCGACGCGCACGCCTTCCATGGCCAGCATCTTCTCCTTGGTAACGGAGCCGCCGGGCGCCGAGAAGCCGCCGATCTTGCCGCCGGCCGCCAGGATGCGGTGGCAGGGGATGACCAGCGGCACCGGATTGGCGCCGAGGGCCGCACCGGTTTCGCGCGGCAGGCCGGCATGACCGGCGCGCTTGGCGAGTTCGCCATAGGTGATGGTCTCGCCATAGCTGAGTTTTCGTGCCGCGTCGTAGATGGCCAGGCGGAAATCGTCGACGCCGTCGAGATCGACCGGCACATTGGAGAAATCGACGTCCTCGCCGGCGGCGTATGCCTTGATCGAGGCGATCAGCTCGACCACCCATGGCGGCTGCGCCGTGGAGGCGGAAACACCGCTATGGCGCATCAGCCGCCGCTCCACCGATTCACGGCTGCGTTCGGGCAGGCAGAGCCGGATCAGGCCCTTTTCGCTCCAGGCGATGCCCATGAAACCGATCACTGTTTCTAACACTGCGTGGCCAGCTGTGATCGACGGTGCCGTTTCCATGATGCGCTCCTTTCCGCAAAGCGGCGAAATCCGGGATTCCTGCCGGTACATATCAGGAACAATATGGCATCACCGCCTGCGTCTCGCCACCCGAAAACCACCAGATGGCCCCGATTGCTACCCTGGAATCGCTGGTGTAAGGGATTTCTTAACACCCCGACGAACCGGACCCGAGCGCGGCTTGCCAGCAAAACAAACCCTTATCGCGATCGGCGTGATCGTGGCGGCAGCCGGCATCAGCGGCTGCACCTCGACCTCGCAGATGAAGCCTGCGCCGTCCCTGACCGAAACCGCGACCGTTGCCGGCAGCGATGCCGGCTTCACCATACCGCTGCCTGAGACGGTTTCGGTGCTGCCGCAATCCTCGGGTATTCCGCCCGTCCAGACCGCCGAATTGACGCCGGCGACCGCGCCGGCGCTTGATCCCGCCGCCCAGCCGGCCATGGCGACCGCCGCCTTTGCCGGCTCCACGCCGGCCGCACCCGCCGTGCCCGCTGTCATGACCGCCAACGCCTGGCAGGCGCCGCCGCCGGCCAGGGCGGGTAAGCCCGTCAAGGCGGCTCAAACGGCTGAGACCTACACCACCGCCGGGCTCATTGTGCCGGCGGTCGCCGGCGGCGGCCAGAAACTGCCGGGGGTGCAACAGGTCGGCTATGTGGTGCCGCAGAACCCGGCTTCCCTGGTGCAGTTCCCCTCCGCGCCGGTTGGTCCGGCGCAGGAAGAGCACACGGGCATGCGTGGCGATGTCGACCGTCTGATCGTCAAATACGCCGCGCTCTACCAGGTGCCGGTGGATCTGGTGCGCCATGTCGTCAACCGCGAGAGCACCTTCAATCCCAAGGCTTACAACAATGGCCATTGGGGGCTGATGCAGATCAAGCACGCGACGGCGCGCGGCATGGGCTATGACGGGCCGGCCAAGGGCCTGTTCGACGCCGAGACTAATTTGAAATACGCGGTCAAGTATCTGCGCGGCGCCTGGCTGGTGGCCGGCGGCAACGCCAAGAAGGCCGACTGGCTCTACCAGACCGGCTATTATTTCGACGCCAAGCGCAAGGGCCTGCTCGAGGCGACCGGCCTCGGTGTCGACCGCAAGCGACGTCCGCAGCCCGACGCCTGAGCGCGATGCCTGAACCGCGCCCGCCGGCCCTCAACGACATCCGGCTGCGCAAGATCCTCGACGAGACGCTCGTTGCACCGCACTGGCCTGATGGTTTTGCCATGCGTTGCTTCGAGCCAGGCGACGCACGACCCCTTCATGCGCTGCTGAGCGAGGTGTTCGACGACGGCGCCGACGGCCCGTTCGACGAATGGTGGCCGCGCATATCGGATGATCCCGAATTCGACCCGGCGCTGTGCTTCCTCGTCATCGACGGCAAGGGCCGGCTGGCGGCAGCGGCGCTGTGCTGGACGTCTGCTTTCATCAAGGATCTCGCCGTTCACCCCGGGGCACGCGGCAAGGGCATCGGCGAGGCGCTGATGTGGCAAGCCTTCGCCACCTTTCGCGACCGCGGTGCGGCCCATGTCGACCTCAAGACCAACACGGTCGAGAATGCCGCCGCCGTGCGGCTCTACGAGCGGCTGGGGATGATGCCCGTAGCCTGGGAAGGCTAAGGGCCGATCGCTTCCTGCCGGTTGGTGCCGGCCGATTTTCCCGCCGCCGAGCGGAAAACCCGGCGCAATGTGAACAGCTTCACATAAGCGGCCGTCGGTCCATGCTAACGAAGCGTCATGACGCCAAACGGCTGATCTGGATCGTCGATCAGCTGGGCACAGGAGGAAGCCGCACCGGCATGTGTCGGCGCCTCCAAGGCAGGTCCCGCGCTGGGGTTTCGGGGCCTGCCTTCATGCGCGATCTTCTCCCTAAATATCCGGCGCGTTGCCGATCTTCTGCTTGATCTCCAGCGCCCAGGCGCGGCCTTCATCGCCACCCCACAGCAGCCAGGCGATATAGCCGGCCGACGGGTTGTCCTCATTGCCGTAATTCTTGCCGCGCTTGTCGACCTCGTGGCGGGCGAAGTAGCTGACCATGCGGCGGATGGTGGACGGCGCGAGCTTCTCGCGGTTCTTCAGTTCGGTCGCCCGCGCCACGCCGATCTCGGTGCCGCCACGGCCGAACTCTCCGCGCAGCCGCAAGCCCTTGGCGGCATTGTCGGCCACCACTTGCGGGCAGCGCAGGTCGATCTCGTCGGCTTCGTGCATTTTGTCCCCCCCACGGCTCGCTTTACCTTGCCGTGAGAATGCCGGGAAGCCTGGGAGGTTCCCTTGCAATGAATTGCCGCGCCATCCGAAGAAATGTCGGGAACCGGTCGTCGCCAAACGTCCTTGGGTCGCAGAACAACAGCGCCGGGACGCCGGCGCCGACTTAAGGGAGCCGATCATGATCACCTTTCCCAACGAATTCGCGAAATATCGCACCGCCCGCGAAAAGCTTCTGAAGAAGGAAATCGAGCTGCGCCGCGCCATGGAAGCCGTGGCCGAGGCGCGGCGCGCGCTGCCGCCGGGCGGGCTGATCCGCCAGGACTATGTCTTCGATGCGCTCGGCGCCGACGGCAGGCCGGCGAAGACAAAACTGTCGGAACTGTTCGCGCCGGGCAAGGATTTACTCATCCTCTACCAGATGATGTTTCCGCGCCATCCGCAGGAAACGCGCGACGTGGCGGTGAGCGGCGGCACGGCCAAGCTCGCCCGTCCCGACCAGCCATGCCCGTCCTGCACGGCGCTGCTCGACCAGTGGGATGGCGCCGTCGGGCATCTGGAAGCCGCCGGCTTCAATTTTGCGGTTGTGGCGAAAACCGCGCTGGAAAATCTGGTCACGCTTGGTCGCGACCGCGGCTGGAAGAACATGCGGCTGGTGTCGTCGGCCGCCAACAGCTTCAAGCGCGACTACAATGCCGAGACTGCCGGCGGCGCGCAGATCCCGCTTTTGTCGGTGTTCCACCGCGACGGCGACGGCATCAGGCATTTCTGGTCGTCCGAGCTCGGCTTCGTGCCGCCGGAGCCCGGCCAGGACCCGCGCGCCATCGGCACCTGCGAGATCCTGTGGAACCTGATGGATTTCACCCCGCAAGGCCGGCCGGATTGGCACGAGCAGCTGCAGTATGGCGAGGCGTGCTGTCACTGACATCAGGACGTGTCGGCTTCAGTCGCCGCGCTTCAGCTTGGAACGGCTTTTCGGCAAGTGGTCGCTATCCCACCTGCTCGACGAGCCAGGCGGGGCTGGTGCCTGCTTCGGCCGGAACATCGGAAGGCCCGCTGCATTGATAGGAGACGGTTTCGACCCCCTTCACGGATTCGAAATGCGACCGACAACAGTCAGCAGCCTGTGGGACTTGGTGCGAGAAAGCCTGGTTGGCTTTGTCAACGACAATGCCCTTAGCCACGGCGCGGCGATGGCCTTTTATGCCGCCACGTCGCTGGCCCCGGTTCTGATAATTGTCGTCGCGATAGCAGGCATTGCGTTTGGGCATGACGCAGCGCAGTTGGCTTTGTCTGCTCAGATCTCGGGGCTGATGGGTTCAGACAGCGCGGCGGTCCTTCAAACCGCGCTCGAAGGGGCATCCAGCAAATCATCGGGGGCCTTGGCGGCCATCATCGGCACGGCCACTTTGCTCGTCACCGCCTCCGCGGTGTTCGGCGAGATGCAGCAGGCCCTGAATGCAATATGGAAGGTTGAAGCGAAAGGGAGTTCGCTGTCGCGGCTCTTGCGCGCCCGTGCGGCAAGTCTTGGCCTGGTCGCCGCCCTCGGCTTTATGTTGCTGGTCTCTTTGGTGGCGAGCGCGGCGATCTCGGCTTTGGGCAATTTGATCAGCGCTCAATTGCCGTTCGGCGAATTTGTTCTGAGCGCGATCAACACCCTGATATCCTTTTCCCTGATCACCGTGATGTTTGCCGCGATCTACAAAGTCCTGCCGGACCGTGCCTTGGAATGGCGGGATGTCTGGATCGGCGCTGTCGTCACCGCCGCTCTGTTCACGTTGGGGAAGTCGCTTATCGGTTGGTATATCAGCACAAGTACAATCGCTTCCTCATATGGCGCGGCCGGAGGGCTGCTCGTCATACTGCTCTGGGTCTACTATTCATCACAAATCTTTCTACTCGGTGCGGAGTTGACCCGCGCCTATTCCGTTCGGCATGGCAGCAGGTCCGACTTGTACGGACTGGTTCACAATGCTCGCGCTTCAGAAAACCTTGTTTCAATTCGCCGCAGGACCGGCGCTTCGGGCGCCGTTGCGTTGTTGGCGGTGGCGTGCGTGAGCGCAACCATGACGGCCTTCCTGCTGGGGCCTCGTCGCCCGTAGAGCAGGGGTCACGCTGCAATCGTGAGGCCGCTTTTCATCCTTCGGACTGGAGAAGCGGCGCGTCGGCAACCTCACCGCCTCCGCCGCGTTGGGCCTTCGAGGACACCTCTCACGGAGCGCTTCGATGAAACCGCATCTCGCCACCGCCATGCTGGCCCTTCTCGCCGGAACGCCTTCAGCCTTTTCCCAACAGCCGTCCAGCGACGTGCCGCCCGTTTCTGAGAACAAGGTCGACACCGAAACCTTCACCAGGACCCTGGCCAGCGCCAACCGCTTCGAGATCGAAAGCGGCAAGCTGGCCGAGAAAAAAGCCGTCGCGGCCGATGTGAAGGATTTCGCCGCACTGATGGTCAAGGATCACACCAAGGCCGGCGAAGATTTCAAGGCGGCGCTTGAAAAGAGCCAGACCACGGCGTCAGTCACCCCGCAAGGCCCGCCGTTGCAGCCGAACGACCAGGCGATGCTCGACCAGCTCAAGGCGCTCGACGGCGACGCCTTCCAGGCCAAATACATCACCTTGCAGACGCAGGCACACAAGCAGGCCGTGGCGATGGTTTCCACCTATGCGCAATCCGGCGACGACCCGGCGCTGAAGGAATTCGCCAAGAAGACGCTGGAAACGCTGAAGATGCACGAGATGCATTTGAAGGATTTGGCGGCGGTGCATTAGGGCGCGGCTTGACCCTTGGCTTTTCGAGCTTCGAACGCCCTGAGCCATGCGAAGGGCCGGGGGAGGCTGATCCACCTGCCGGGTCCCCGCTGCTTCGGAGCGTCCCGGCGTTCGCCGGCCTTTCATCGTGCCACTGGCACGATGAATTCGCTTCGCGAACCGGCTGCTTACCCCACAAGGGGAGAAGGGAAGAACGACGCTGGCGTTCGCTGGCCGCCACGATAAGCTCCCCCCAACCCAGGGAGACCACCATGAAAAAACAAGTCATCGAAGTGCCGGTCATGTCGGACAAGGTGCGCTCACTCGGCCTGCCCTGTTCCACGGCAGTGAAGGCCAATGGCTTCGTCTTCATCTCGGCGACGCCGCCGGTGGACATGGTGACCGGCGAGATGGTGCGCGGCGACATCGAGGTGCAGACCGAGGCGTCGCTGAAGGCGCTGAAGCACTGCCTGGAAGCGGCCGGCACCTCGCTGGAAAATGTGGTGATGGTGCGCATCTACGCCGTCAATTCCGGCTTCTACAACGCCATCAACCGGGTCTATGCCAAGTATTTCTCGACCAACCCGCCGGCACGGAGTTTTGTGCCGGTGGCGTCATGGCCGATGGAGTTCGATATCGAGATCGAGTGCGTGGCGGTGGCGTGAGTCTTCCTTGGTGAGCCGGCATCCATGGTGGTTGTTTCCTGAAGTCTTGGGTCTGCAGAAAAACGCCGCTTCATGGTGACGCTTGGTTTCCATTGAGCGGCGGCTTCTGGACGACAATATCGAGCGCTGGCGTTCAGCCTGGAGCGCGATAAGCTCGCCGTAACCACAGGGAGATCGTCATGACCAAGGAAATCATCGAAGTGCCGGTGCTGTCGGCGGCGGTGCGTGCGCTCGGCGTGCCGCTGTCGCTGGTGACCAAGGCCGCCGGGCTGGTCTTCGTCTCCGGCACGCCGCCGCTCGATCTTACGACCGGCAAGCTGGTCAAGGGCGACATCGAGGTACAAACCGAGGCGTCGCTCAAGGCTCTGAAACACTGCCTGGAAGCGGCCGGCACCTCGCTGGACAATGTGGTGATGGTGCGCATCTACGCCGTCAATGCCGGCTTCTACGGCGCTATCAACCGGGTTTATGCGCGGTACTTCCCCGAGAACGCGCCATCGCGGACGTTTGTGCCGGTGGCGTCGTGGCCGATGGAGTTTGATATCGAGATTGAATGTGTGGCTGTGGGGTGAGGGCCCGCACCGGCTAATATTGTGTACACAAAAGTTTCTGTGTACGATCCCTCGCGGGGATTGGGGATTTATATGGAACACAAGAATCTAAAAGCGCTGGGAGAAATCGAGCAACTTATCGAGGAGCCTCCTGCAACGAGCCGGATCATTGATATCGATCCGAAAACTGCAAAAATTCTTTTGGACGAAAGAAACAAGGGAAATCGACCACCAAAGCCAAATAAGGTCCAGCAATTTTCTTCCGACATTTCCTTAAATAGGTGGGGGCTTACCGGAGACACTATCAAGTTTGGTAGTGACGGTCGCCTTCTAGATGGCCAAAATAGGCTTGCGGCCTGTGTCAGGTCAGACAAGAATTTAAAAACCCATGTCGTTTTTAATATCGATCCAGGCCTTTTTGGTCGGATGGATATTGGGAAGCCGCGAAACGCCGCAGATGTCCTACATATTGCCGGGTACAAGTATGCCTCTACGCTCGCGTCAGCGGTACGGTGGGCATACCTGATCGACACAAACCCCAACAATCGGGATACATTAGGCCCCGATTTTGTTCTTGGCTTGGTGAAAAGCAAGTATCCCGATATCGAGGCTTTCCTGTCAAAAGGGCGAGCCATAAATAAACAGTATGCCCACCCGGCGGGGCAGGCCGCAGCCCTCTTGTACAAATTCTCAAAGGCTGACAGCAGCAAGTGCTCAGATTTCTATGACGCTTGGATGACCGGAAAGAGAAATGGTCCGTACCAGATAATAGACACCATGCAGGCACTTCTTCACTCGCAGAAAGTGAATAATAATGGCCGGATACATGAGCTTGTACGTGCCTCCATTATTATAAAAGCGTGGAATATATTCAGGCTTGGGCAAAAGGGTTCGCTGGCCCAGCTGCAAGCCGCCATGAATGCTCCGATCGAAAAGATCGGGTAGCGTCCCAAGATTGCTCTCGGCCGTGATCGAAGTCGATTTTTAAGGCAGAAATGAATGAAAGTTCGTCCTTACGACAAAACCATTCAAACGCTATTTGATAGCGGGTTTTACGTCATACCGAGATTCCAGAGGCCATACTCTTGGGAAAAGGAGCATATTTCTGATTTTTGGGTAGATATAGTGGAAAACGAGGATAATGATTATTTTATAGGATCGATGGTGCTTTATAGCCATAAAGCTGAATTTATGGTCGTTGATGGCCAGCAGCGCTTGACGACAATAACGATATTGCTTTGCGCGATTCGCGACAAATTCCTTGACCTGGCAGAGAAGGATTTGGCCGAAGGGCTTCAAGGTGTCCTTGAGCGCAAAGATATAAATGCACATGTGCGTTACACGCTCTTTTCCGAAGCTCCTTATCCGTTCTTCCAAAATCACATACAGAAAATGGGAAAACCTGACCTAAAAGCAAAAGTTGGCGACGAAGAGGCGGCTCTGAAATCTGCTTATGATGATTTGCTGGCGCTGTTGGGTGAAAAATTGAGCTTGATCGATCAGGACGGCACCATTTCGAGCGAGAAAAGACAATCTGAGAAGGTTGGTTTTCTCAAGTTGATGCGTGACAAAGTTTTGGGGCTGCAGGTTATAGTTGTAGAGTTGGACAACGAGGATGACGCATATCTCATTTTCGAGACCCTCAACACTCGGGGAAAGGAGTTAGAGGCGTCCGATCTGGTAAAGAATCATATCACGAAATTGATGAAACCTTCTAACGTCAACAATGATGTTGCGAAGGAGAAATGGAGTGAGATTTCTCGTATTATCGGAGAGGCGGAAGCCGACATTGATATTAGCCAATTTTTGCATCACCACTGGCTGTCTTTTCGTGAATACACAACTGAAAAAGCCCTCTTTAAAGAGATTAAGGGATACGTGAAAGCAAATAATGTAGATCAGTATCTTGATAAAATTTATAGAGAGGCCCCATATTATAGAACTATTTTCGAGCCAAAGTACCGCAAGTGGGGAAACAACGAGGACGATATACGGGACTCCCTGGAGGCTCTCCAATCCTTCAAAGTCCGGCAAGCTACGCCTGCCGTTTTGTCTATAGTTCACGACTATTTTTCTGACCTTCTTACTAGGAGGCAATGTGAAACCATTTTAAAGAAACTTGAGAATTTTCATTTTATTTTTACTGCTGTTACCTCTCAGAGGAGCTCAGGCGGGATTTCTTTTATGTATTCTCACGCGGCCCGCTCTATTAGAAATGCCGTGGACAAGGACAAAAAGCAAATTGCTCTCAAAGACCTATCTGGAAAGTTGTCTGAAAAGGTTCCAGATTATCCAGAATTTATGCTTGGATGGGGTAATATTCTTTTTTCTAATACGTACACCCGCCAACGAGGGTTGGTTAGATATATCTTGAGGAAATTCGACAGCTATTACCGAATGGGAGCAAATGTAGACTACAGCAGATTTACGATCGAGCACATTATTCCTCAGAGCGATACGAGATTCTCGGAGGAAGCTAAGGCATCGTTGGGAAATTTGATTTTTTGTGACGCTGAATTAAATCACGAGAAGTTGAAATCAAAGGATTTTAAGGACAAGAAGAAAATCTTGATCGACAATGGCGTTGTTCTTGATGAGATACTCATTGATACCGAAAAATTCGACTTGGCTGCTATCGAAAGTCGAAATGAGCTTCTAGCTAAGGTTGGCTACGAGAAGATTTGGACAGTCTGACACTCGAAGTTTTCGCGCGCGTGCCCATCATGCATGCCGGTAGCCCTCTCGTATGTGAGCGGGAAGGGGTAGTTGTCATTTCGCGGTCGTCTTAAGCAAAATACTCCTGCAGCGGCCTGACCTCCAGGCTGCCCGCTTTCAGCGCGGCAATCGCCTCTGCCACAGCGGCCGCACCCGACAGCGTCGTGTAATACGGCACCTTCTGCATCAGCGTCGCCCGGCGCAGCGACTTCGAGTCCGACACCGCCTTCTGGCCATCCGTCGTGTTGAAGACGATCTGGACCTGGCGGTTGCGGATGGCGTCCTCGATGTGGGGGCGGCCTTCCAGCACCTTGTTGATCTTCTCGGCCACCACGCCGTTTTCGGCGAGGAAGCGCTGCGTGCCTGATGTCGCCAGTACCTTGAAGCCGAGGCCGGCCAGGCGCTTCACCGCCGGCAATATGCCTTTCTTGTCCTCGTCGCGCACCGAGACGAACAGCGTGCCGGAGCGGGGCAGGTCGACGCCGGCGCCGAGCTGGCTCTTGGCGAAGGCCAGCGCGAAATCGCGGTCGAGGCCCATGACCTCGCCGGTCGAGCGCATTTCCGGGCCGAGCAATATGTCGACGCCGGGGAAGCGGGCGAAGGGGAAGACGGCTTCCTTGACCGCGATGTGGCCGGGGTTGCGCGGATCGGGCATGGCGCCGTAATGGGCGAAGGCGTCTTCCAGCGTCTCGCCGGCCATGATGCGGGCGGCGATCTTCGCGATCGGCCTGCCGATGGTCTTGGCGACGAAGGGCACGGTGCGCGAGGCGCGCGGGTTGACCTCCAGCACATAGACCGTGCCGTCCTTGATCGCGTACTGCACGTTCATCAGACCGCCGACATTGAGCGCGCGGGCAAGGGCTGCCGTCTGGCGCTCCAACTCGTCGACCAGCTCGGAAGGCAGCGAGTGCACGGGCAGCGAACAGGCCGAGTCGCCCGAATGGATGCCGGCCTCCTCGATGTGCTCGAGAATGCCGGAGACGAAGGTCGCCTTGCCGTCGCAGAGGCAGTCGACATCGACCTCGATGGCGCCCGAGAGATAGGTGTCGAACAGAAGCGGGTTCTTGCCCAACAGCGTGTTGATCTGGCCGGTCTTGTCGTTCGGGTATTTCTGCTTGATGTCCTCCGGCACCAGGCCGGGCACGGTGTCGAGCAGGTAGCTCTGCAGCATGCTCTCGTCATGGATGATCTGCATGGCGCGGCCGCCCAGCACATAGGACGGGCGCACCACCAGCGGGAAGCCGAGTTCGCCGGCGACGAGGCGGGCCTGCTCGACCGAATAGGCGATGCCGTTCTTCGGCTGGCTGAGGCCGAGCTTGTGCAGCAGCTTCTGGAAGCGGTCGCGGTCTTCGGCGAGATCGATCATGTCGGGCGAGGTGCCGAGGATCGGGATGCCGGCCTTTTCCAGCGCATCGGCCAGCTTCAGCGGCGTCTGGCCGCCGAACTGGACGATGACGCCGACCAGTTCGCCCGAGGCCTGTTCGGCGCGCAGGATCTCCAGCACGTCCTCCGCCGTCAGCGGATCGAAATAGAGCCGGTCCGACGTGTCGTAGTCGGTCGAGACCGTCTCCGGGTTGCAGTTGATCATGATCGCTTCATAGCCGGCATCGCGCAGCGCAAACGCCGCATGGCAGCAGCAATAGTCGAACTCGATGCCCTGGCCGATGCGGTTCGGTCCGCCGCCGAGGATGACCACCTTCTTGCGCGACGAGACCTGCGCTTCGTTGGCCAACGCGCCGGCAAACGGCACTTCGTAGGTCGAGTACATATAGGCGGTGGGCGAGGCGAATTCGGCAGCACATGTGTCGATGCGCTTGTAGACGGGATGAACGTCGAGCTTGTCGCGGATTTTCGCGACCACTTCGGCATCGGTTTTGGTCAGCGACGCCAGGCGGGCATCGGAGAAACCCATGGCCTTCAGCATGCGCAGGTTGACGGCGTCCTGCGGAATGCCGTGCTCGCGGATGCGGGCTTCCATGGCCAGGATGCCGGCGATCTGTTCGAGGAACCACGGGTCGATCTTGCACATTGCGTGCACGTCTTCCAGCGAGGTGCCCATGCGGATCGCCTGCGCCACCATGCGCAGCCTGTCGGGCGTCGGCGTGCCGAGCGCGGCACGGATGGCGTTGCGGTCGTCGGCGTGGTTGGCAACCGTCGCCCCATGGCCGAGGCCGGGGATTTCGATCTCGTCGAGGCCGGTCAGGCCGGTTTCCAGGCCACGCAGTGCCTTCTGCAGCGATTCCTGGAAAGTGCGGCCGATGGCCATGACTTCGCCGACCGACTTCATGGCTGTCGTCAGCACCGGCTCGGCGCCGGGGAATTTTTCGAAGGCAAAGCGCGGGATTTTGGTGACGACGTAGTCGATCGACGGCTCGAACGAGGCGGGCGTCGCGCCGCCGGTGATGTCGTTCTCCAACTCGTCCAGCGTGTAGCCGACGGCAAGTTTGGCGGCGATCTTGGCGATGGGGAAGCCGGTCGCCTTGGAGGCGAGTGCGGAAGAGCGCGAGACGCGCGGGTTCATCTCGATGACGACGAGGCGGCCATCGGCCGGGTTGACGGCGAACTGCACGTTGGAGCCGCCGGTCTCGACGCCGATCTCGCGCAGCACCGCGATCGAGGCGTTGCGCATCATCTGGTATTCTTTGTCCGTGAGGGTCAGGGCAGGGGCGACGGTGATCGAGTCACCCGTATGCACGCCCATCGGGTCGATGTTTTCGATCGAGCAGACGATGATGCAATTGTCCGCCTTGTCGCGGACGACCTCCATCTCATACTCCTTCCAGCCGAGCACGCTCTCCTCGATCAGCACTTCGGTGGTCGGCGAGGCGTCGAGGCCGGACTGGACGATGTCGTAGAATTCGGCCCTGTTGTAGGCGATGCCGCCGCCGGTGCCGCCCATGGTGAAGGAGGGGCGGATGATGGCGGGTAGGCCGACATGGTCGAGCGCCTGGGCGGCGATCGCCATGGCATGGCTGATGTAGCGCTGCTTGCGGTCGCCTTCGCCGAGGTTCCAGCGGGTTTCCAGCGCGTCGAGTTCGGCGTCGAGATTTTCCGGCTTCTCGGCCTTCAGTGCGGCGCGCTCCGCCTCATGCGTCTTGCGGTCGGCGTTCTTGACGTCGGTGGCGTTGGCCAGCATCGACTTCGGCGTTTCCAGGCCGATCTTGCTCATCGCCTCGCGGAACAGCGCGCGGTCCTCGGCCTTGTCGATGGCGGTGGCGTCGGCGCCGATCATCTCGACATTGTAGCGGTCGAGCACACCCATGCGGCGCAGCGACAAAGCCGTGTTGAGCGCGGTCTGGCCGCCCATGGTCGGCAGCAGCGCGTCCGGCCGCTCCTTGGCGATGATCTTGGCGACGACTTCCGGCGTGATCGGCTCGATATAGGTGGCGTCGGCCAGTTCCGGGTCGGTCATGATGGTGGCCGGGTTGGAATTGACCAGGATGACGCGGAAGCCTTCCTCCTTCAGCGCCTTGCAGGCCTGGGTACCGGAATAGTCGAATTCGCAGGCCTGGCCTATGACGATGGGGCCGGCCCCGATGATCAGGATCGACTTGATGTCGGTGCGTCTTGGCATGTCATAGGTCCGTTCGGCGGGCGGCTTGCACAAAAAACCGGGACGGGAAGACCCGGCCGGTTGTGCTCGCGATTCTGGTATCAGGCTAGGTGGGCCTTATAGGGAAGAGTTTTGGCGGATGTAACCCCGAAAATGCGGGATTAGGCAGCAGGAAATAGGCAGCAGGGGTTGGGCAGGAGGCAGTAGGGCTTTTCAAGCGCCTTGGACGTACGCCCCTACTGCCTATTCCCTACTGCCTACTGCCTAATCCCTAGCGTCCAAACGCCACTGTGTCGGTGATCTCGAAGCGTTCGGAGACGCCAATGCGGATCATGCTCAGGCTGCCCTCGCGGGTGAAGCGGAAATCGCCCTTGGTGTCCGAGCCGGCCGGCAGGCCGGCATAGAAGGAGATGAGGCGCGTACCGCCATCCGGCCAGGTCACGGTGATATCGGCCTTGTCGGCGCCCTTGTGCACGATGGCTGCCGCGCAGCGCTGCATCGGCTGGCCGACATAGCGGGCGCAGGGGATTTCGACGCCACCGCCCTGGGCAAGGGAGGTCGGCTGCGGCGGCAGTTCGGCGACGGTCTGCGTGTCGACGGCGGGCGCGGTGCCGTCAGGACGCGGCGTGGGAACGGGAAGCGATCCCGCCGCAGAGCCGCTATCCGCGGCCGCATCCTGCGCGAGGGCGGGGATTTCGCCAGTCGACGGGGTTTCATTCGCCGCCAGCGCCAGGCCATAGGCATCCTGCATGGCGATCTCCGCGGTGGATTTCATCGGGGCTTCTGGCGCGACGGGGTGGGCCGCGCCGCCAAGCCGCGCCGTCAGGTCGGGCTGTGCCGCCGCCGGCGGCGTCGCCGCATCGGGCGCCGCGCCGGCATCCGCCTGGTCGAGGGGCACCGTCGCCGGGTTGAGGGGAATGAGATAGCGCGCCGGAGCCCAGCCGATGGCTTTGGGATTGTCAGACTGGACCTTGCACCAGGGGTGTCCGTCAATGTCGTTGCAGCCGAGGTTCCTGACGCTGGCGCCGGCGGCCAGACGTGCCTCGGTCTTGCCGATCGCCGAAGGTTTGGCGCGGATATTGAGCAGGTCGTCAGGCGCGAGGCCGGTGACGACGGAGATGAAGGGCGTCTCTTCGGCATGGGCCGGGACAACGGTGGACCACGCCGCCATCAGCAGCGGAGCGGCCATCAGCGCCAACAGCGTTGTCCGCAGCGTAATTCGGCGCCTCGTCACTTGGCTGTCGGCGATCAATTGCATTCCCAAAGGCACCGCCAGAACCCAAAACGCTGCCGCACGCGAAGCCGGTTTTATAAGCGACGCTGCGCCGCCGTGTCTACAAGCGAGATGTTTTGCGCCTTGAGTGTGGCCGCGAAGGCGTTTCAGGCGGCCCTCGGCCGGGGAGCTGCATGCAAGGCATTCCGCTGGGGCACGAGCTTCGCTCAGCCCGGCATGAACCCAGTCCTGAGCCCATGGGCCCATTCCGGCCTTCCCGCCTGTTCGGCCTGTCGTGCCGCCGCTTCGTGGTCGTAGTCGACGGCGATCGTCTCGAAGCGGTCGGGCCGGCCTTCGCCGCCCAAGGTGACGATGCCGTAGCGCGCATGCGGCGAACCCTGTTCGGAAACATGCGCCGGCGGGGTGGAATTGTCATAGGCGGGGCAGCCGATGCTGCCCGGATTGAAGATGACAGGACCGTCGGGGATGCGGACCAGTTCCGGTCGGTGGCTGTGGCCGCACAGCGCGATGCGGCAGGCGGGGTCGAGCGCCTTCAGCCGCCGCCTGATCGCCGCCAGCGGCGCGCGCACCAGCTGGCCGTCGACGATCGCGTCGAGCAGATATTTCTCGTCATGGTCGGGGCGGGCGTGGAAGGCGACGATGCCGGGCGCGACCTCCAGCGTCAGCGGCTGCGCGAACAGCACCTGGCGCTGCGCCTGCGTCAGCCGCTCCTGCGCATAGACGTCGGACGCCCACATGGTCTCGTCGGCCGGATCGACCGCGACGCGGCGGTCATGGTTGCCGCGCACCGTCGGCAGGTTCAGCGCTTCCAGGCGCTCAAACGTCTCGCGCGGCCAGAGCGGGCCTGAAACGCTGTCGCCGAGATTGATGGTGAGCTCAGCGCCGCCGCGCTCACGCAGATCCTCGAGCACGGCGTCGAGTGCCAGGACGTTGCCGTGGATATCGGCGAGGACGGCTATGCGCATGCGGCGGGCTCCCATGGTGCGGCCCCATCGGGACTCCGGCCCGTCTTCGTTATCAACCCGCCGCCTTTGTTATCAAGTCCCCGCTTTCGTCATCAAGTCGTTGAGACGGTTCGGGGCAAGCGGGGCACCCGCGCGGCCCGCCCACGGCTATCGCGGTAGCACTCCATCTGCTACCGTCCACGCCGTCCCAGTTCATCTATCTACGTAGACAGCTCCGGAAGGCACAGGCGATGACCCGTGACCAGATGTTCGCTCACCTCCGCGCCGCCAATGACGTGGCGCGCGAGGCCGCCGCGCACGGGCACCATCCTTTCGGCTGTGTGCTCGTCGGCCCCGATGATCGCATCCTGATGCGGCAAGGCAACATCAACACCGTGCGCCACGCCGAAACCGAGCTCAGCCGGCGTGCCGCGGACGCCTATCCGCCGGATTTCCTCTGGTCCTGCACGTTGGTCACAACTGGCGAGCCCTGCGCGATGTGCACCGGAACGCTCTACTGGGCAAATATCGGCCGGCTGGTCTACGGCTTCGAAGAGACCAAGCTTCTCGCGCTGACTGGCGACCACGCCGAGAATCCGACGATGAACCTCTCGTCACGCACGGTCCTCGGCTCCGGGCAGAAGCCGGTCGAGGTCCACGGCCCCATCCCGGAGATGGAGGAGGAACTTCTCGCCCCGCATATCGGTTTCTGGCAGCGCTAGCGGCGACAGAGCTTTAGCTTGGAACCTGCAGATCTAGGCCGGCACCTCAATATCGTGGCCGCCGACCGCCGGCAGAGCGGGGTCGTCGACGGCGGCGGCGATGACGCTGTCGAGCAGGCCGGGGAAGCGGGCGTCGAGGTCGGCGCGGCGCAGCGTGATCATGCGGTTGGTGCCGACCACTTCGGCGCGGGTGACGCCGGCCTCGCGCAGCTTGGCGAGGTGGTAGCTGAGATTGGTCTTGGAGCCGAGATCGAGGAACTGGCTGCAGTTCAGCGCCACGCCTTCCTTGCTGGCGAGATAGCGCACGATGGCGAGCCGTGTCGGATCGCCGAGCACGCCAAGCACGATCGGCAGGCTGATCTGGTCCGTATTGGGATGAGGTAGCGTCATGGCTGGAACCTAAGCGCAGTTCGGGCCGATTTCAACGCATCCGTCCTCGCTGGCCCGTACACACTGTTTCTCCATTTCGATCCGTGCCGAACGACCGTGCTGACACAGGGCTGTCAGGATGGTTCAGCTATTTTGCCCTGGCTTCATTGACATCATGCCCTGCTATGTCCAATTGTTCAATAACTTTTGAACTAAGGACACATGCCATGGACAAGCGGATCTTCTGGCTTGCGCTCGGATCGTTTGCGATCTCGACCGAAGGCTTCGTCATCTCCAGCCTTCTGCCCGACATCGCCAGGGATGCCGGCATTTCCATTCCACTCGCCGGCACGCTGATCACCGCCTTCGCGCTCGCCTACGCCATCGGCACGCCGATCCTGGCGACGCTGACCGGCGAATGGGACCGGCGCCGCGTCATCCTGTGGACGCTGGTGTTCTTCGTCATCGGCAACATCGCCGCCGCCCTGAGTTCCTCCTTCGAAGTGCTTCTGATCGCGCGCATCATCATGGCGCTGTCGTCGGGGCTGTTCGCCGCGACCGCGCAGGGCACTGCGGTGGCGCTGGTCGATGACCATCACCGGGCACGCGCCATCGCCGTCGTCGTCGGCGGCACCACGGTGGCCGTCGCCGTCGGGGCGCCGCTCGGCGCGCTGGTCGCGACGATCGCCGGTTGGCGCGGCACCTTCTATGCCATTGCCGGGCTCGGCGCGCTCGCCGGCGCCATCCTGTGGTACCGGCTGCCGCGCGGCATCGTCGGCACAAGGCTGCCGCTGAAGCGCCGGCTGGCGGCCGCCATGCGGCCCGGCGTGATGCCGATCCTGGTGACGACATTGCTGGCGCTGACCGGCGCGTTCACCGTCTTTGCCTATGTCGCGCCGCTCGCCATCGAGGGCGCCGGGCTCAGCCAGATCGCGCTGCCCGGCATGCTGCTCGCCTTCGGCGTCGGCGCCGTCATCGGCAACATTGCCGGCGGCCAGGCGGCCGACCGCTTCGGCGCCACCCGCACCGTCGGCTGGTCGCTGACGCTGAGCGCCGCCATGCTGGTAATGCTGTCGGTCGTGCCGGCCTTCCTGCCGCAGCACATTGCCGGTCCGGCACTGATGGCGATGATGGTGCCGTGGGGCATCGTCGGTTGGGCGTTCCCGCCGGCGCAGGCCAGCCGCATCATCAAGCTGGCGCCCGATGCCGCGCCGATCGTGCTGTCGCTCAACGGTTCGGCGCTCTATCTCGGCGTGGCGCTGGGCGCGGTGGTGGGCGGTGGCGTGCTGCGCTACGGCTCGCCGGTCGATCTCGGCCTGGTTGCCGCGGCCTTCCCGATCGTCGGGCTGGGTATCGTGCTGGCCGGCCGCTGGGCGGCACGGCCGGTCGCGATGCCGGCCGAATAGTCTCTTCGAAAGCCGTCGGCGGCCAATCCATTTTGACGCAATTCCCAAGGGAAAGCGCTACGCGCTTTCCCGGGAAAACCGTTTCACACTTTTCCTGGAATTGCTTAGGTAGCCGGCGGCAAATCAAAATCCAGCGCGCTGATGTCATCCAGCACCGCGCGCAGGCGTTCCGCCTTTTCCTTGCCCACCACATCCTCGAAGCGCTGCTGGGCGGCTTGCCACAGCTTCATCGCCTCATCGAGCTTGGTCCGCCCTTGCTGGGTCAGCCGCACCCGCTTGATGCGGCGGTCGTCCGGATCGGCGAAGGTCTCGACAAAACCGTCGCGGATCAGCGGCTTCAGCGTGTGGCCGAGCGCCGAAAGGTCCATGACCAGGGCAGCGGCAATGGCGCCCATGGCCGGTTCGTCGCCGATGTGTATCTGGTAGAGCAGGCCCTGCTGCGTGGCCTTGAGGCCGGACGGGGCCTGCACGTCATCATAGAACTGGCCGAGCTTGCGCGTCGCGCGCCGCAGCATGGCGTAGTTGCAGGCTGTCAGCCCGGGCAGGGTGTCTTTCGGCATGGTGGTTCCTCGGCGCCGGAGAAAATCCTGTCCGGTCGCTGCCCGACAAATAATCCCGAACGCACTCATTGACAAGATAGTGGCATATGCCTATTTCGTCGAAAGTGGTATATGCCACTAAATCAATCAGGCGGCATGTCGGCGCGCCGAGGCGAATGGCCTGCGGTGCCGGCGGCCAGGTCGAAGCGAACAGAGATAGAAGGAACAGGACAATGAGTGGACAGGCAAACAAGGGCACGGCGGTCGTCACAGGCGCCTCATCGGGCATCGGCGCGGTCTATGCAGACCGGCTGGCCGGGCAGGGCTATGATCTCGTGCTGGTGGCGCGGCGCGCCGACCGGCTCGAGGAACTGGCCGAGAAGCTGCGCTACGCCTACGATCGCAAGGTCAGCTTCATCGCAGCTGATCTGTCCGACGACGACGATGTGCGCCGTGTCGAGCGGATGATATCTGCCGATGACAGCGTGACGCTGCTGGTCAACAATGCCGGCCTTGGCGGCCAGCAGGTGGTGGCAACGGCCGACGCCGACGCGGCCGAACGCATGATCAAGGTCAATGTCATTGCCTTGACCCGCCTGACCCGTGCCGTGCTGCCGGGGCTTCTCGCGCGCAACCGCGGCGCCATCGTCAACATCGCCTCGGTGCTCGCCTATGAAACGTCGTTCGGCGGCATCTACAGCGGCACCAAGGCCTATGTCGTCAACTTCACCGAAGCGCTGCAGCGCGAGGTCGCGGGCACGGGTGTGACGGTGCAGGTGGTGCTGCCGGGGGCGACCCGGACCGATTTCTGGGAACTGGCCGGCAGCGATATCGACCAGCTTCCCAAGGAAATCGTCATGTCCGCCGACGATATGGTCGATGCCGCGCTTGTCGGCCTGGCCAGGGGCGAAGCCGTGACCGTACCGGCACTTGCCGATGCCGCCAAACTGGACACGTTCCTCGGCGCCCGCCAAGCCTTCTACGGCAGCCTGCACGCCGACAAGCCGGCGGCGCGCTACGCGGCTTGAGGGCTATCCATGCTTGGGTTCCTCGCCCCCACGAATGTGGGGGAGAGGTGGCTCGGCGAAGCCGAGACGGAGAGGGGGATTGGCGCAATCCTGTCCGTGAATTGGCTTCAAGAAGCCCCTTCCAGCCGCTGGCGCCGCCTCTCCGACCGCTTCGCGGCCTTTCCCCCGCTCTAGCGGGGGCGAGGAACCCAGGTCCTGCTAGGACGGTGTTCTAAGCCGGCCCCCACATCGGGATGATAGACGCGGCCAGCACCAGCGCCAGCACGATGTTGAGGGCGCGCCATTGCCATTCGGTCTTCAGCAGCCGGGCCAGCACCATGCCGGCCATGCACCAGACGGACAGAGAGATGGCGGCGGTGAGGCCGAAGGTCGAGCCGAGCAGCAGAGCGAGTTGTCCCGGCCCATCGGCCAGTGCGGCGAACGACGCCGCCGCGCCCAGCCCCATCGCCCAACCCTTGGGGTTCATCCACTGGATGCCGGCGCCGCCGAGAAAGCTGTTCGGTTTGGCCATCGTCACGTCGAGATTGGGTGGCCCGGCACGGCCGATCTTTACGGCCAGCCACAGGAGATAGAGCGAGCCAATCACCTTCATCGCCAGTTGCAGGGACGGCACCGCAAGCAGCAGGCCCGCAAGCCCGGCCGCGGCGGCAGCCGTCACCGTAGCGAGGCCGGCGGCGCTGCCGATCATCAGCGGAACCGAACGGCGAAAACCGAACTGCGCGCCCGAGGCGGTCGACAAGGTCGTGGCGATGCCGGGCGTGGCGGTGGCCACGAAGGCAAACAGGATGAGCGGCAGGATAGGCTGGAGCATGGGGCGTCCTTTGTCGTAGCTCCCATGGTAGGCCCGTTCTGGCATCAGTAAATGCAATGTTTGCGATATTCGGCATTAGCATCTATAATGCTAAGATGATCCGCAACCTCGATACGGCGCTGCTGCGCACCTTCGTCACCGTCGCCGACAAGGCCAGCATGACGGCTGCCGCCAACGCCCTGCATCTGACGCAAGGCGCCGTCAGCCAGCAGGTCAAAAGGCTGGAGGGGACGCTCGGCTGCAGCCTGTTCGAGCGTGACCGGCGCGGCCTGCGCCTGACGCGGTCTGGCGAGCGGCTGTTCGACAAGGCCAAGCGCCTGCTCAGCCTGAATGACGAGATCTGGGCCGAGATGGCGGGCTCGGCCGTGGCCGGCCAGGTGCGGCTCGGCGTGCCGTACGATCTGGTCGGCACCTTGCTGGCGCCGGTGCTGAAGACCTATGCGGAAACCTATCCACAGGTCGAGATCTCGCTGGTCTGCGCGTCATCGCCGGAATTGGCGTCAGCGCTTGCGGCCGGAACCATCGACCTTGCGGTGATCGAGGAGCGGGTCGGCCCGACATCGGGCGAATGCCTGGCCATCGACCGGCTGGTCTGGGTCGGCGCCCGAGGCGGCACTGCCCGCGCCAAGCGGCCGCTGCCGGTGTCGATCGTCGCCGACACCTGCGCCTTTCGCCCTGTCGTGCTTGCGGCGCTCAACGAGCATGGGCTGGAGTGGCGCACCGTGTTCGAGAACGGCAACATCGACGCCACGACGGCGACCGTGCGCTCCGACCTCGCCGTCACCACCTGGCTGGCCTCCACCGTGCCGGCCGATCTCGACATCTTGCCGTTCGATGTCGGGCTGCCGCCACTGCCGAATTTTGCCATCAATCTGCATCTGCCGCGGCACGGCGTCGGCCCGGCCGCGCAGGAATTCGCGCGGCATATCAGGGATGGGCTGGCGCGGCGACCGGCGGCGGCTTGAGACCGTGCGGAACTTGGGTTCCTCTCCCCCGTCGATCGGGGGAGAGGTGTCGAGCGAAGCTCGACGGAGTTGGGGGTCGATCTTTTTCCGCTTGATTACCGCAGGCCTCCAGTCTTCTTGGCCGCCTGTTCTGCCTGTCTTACGGCGGTACGTTTGGCGGATGGCTTCCCCCACTCCGTCGCTGCTTGGCACCTTTCCTCTCCCCCCTCCGGAGAGAGAGGAAAGGTGCCAAGGCCGTCCGCTACTTCCAGTTCCTGCGCCGCTCGAGTTCGGCGTCGGACGGCTCGCCCGTGACAAAGGAGCCGACCTCGATTTCGCCAGATCGTTCGTAGGTTGCGATGATGATGCCGGTGCTGGACGTCTGCGACTTCACGAGCTTGAATGCGGCCGGCATCGCGTCATCGCCGAACAGCCGCTTGCCCTTGCCCAGCAACAGCGGGAAGATCATCAGCCGGATCTCGTCGATCAGCCCGTTGGCGAGCAAGGTCTGGATCAGGTTGGCCGATCCCTGGATGAGCAGGTCGGGTCCATCCTGCTGCTTGAGGCGGCGCAACGCCGCGACGATATCTTCCCCAAGCCATTGCGTGTTCTGCCAGGTGAGCGTGTCAGGCCGATGCGTGGCCACATATTTGGTCGCGGGGTTGAAGGCATCGGCGATAGGATCCTTCTGGTACGGCCAATAGGCGTTGAAGATGTCGTAGGTTCTGCGGCCGAGCAGCAGGGCGAAAGGTTTGGAGAAGAGTTCGTCCATTGCCGCGCCGCCCACCTCGTCAAAGTAATGGAAGGTCCAGCCGCCGAACTTGAAGCCGCCGACCGGATCCTCTTCCGGTCCGCCGGGGGCCTGCATAACACCGTCGAGGCTGACGAAGGTGGCGGCGATGATCTTTCTCATGGGTCTCTCCCTTGTTCCATCCACGCCGTCGCGGGCGGATTGTGGCCCAAGGACGGCTGGCCCGCACCCACCCCGACAGGGCCTGAGAAATTTTGGCCAAATCCGCGCATCGATGCCTCAGCTGCCGGGTTTGGCACGGACGTCTTTCGTCGAGAACCAGACGTCGCCGAAGATCGCCGTGGCGGTGCGATCCGGCGCCTTGTGCTGCGTAAGCCAGATCGAGCGGCTGCGCATGGCCTGCTCGCGTGTCGGGATCTTTGCCGCAAGATCCGCAACCGAGGCACCGATGCAGGGGATGAACCAGGAGCGCATGAAGGGATCACAGGCAAAGCCCTTCTCGGTGCGGGTCACCATCACCGCCAGCGGGACGCGTTCGGACGGGCGCCAGGGGAAGATCATGCGACCGCCGGGGCGCAGCGCCTTCAGCCATCCGACCGGCGGGGCGACGACGCCGGCGTTGACATAGATGATGTCGGATGGCGGCAAGGGCGTGGTCACGGCGTCGCCATGGACCACCGTCGCATTGCCGTAGATTTCGAGATTCTTGCGCGCCAGCTCGGCCAGCCTGCCGTCGAGCTCGAAGGCGGTGACGGTGCCGCGAGGTGAAACCAGCCTGGCCAGCACGGCGGAGTAGTAGCCGGTGCCAGCGCCGATATGCGTGACGGCCTCGCCGGGTTTCGGCGCCAGTTTCCCGATCCACATGGCGTGCAGGAACGGCTCGCCATTGTTGATGCCCTTGTCGGCATCGAGCGCCACGAGCACGTTCTGGTAGATATGCGCCGGGTCGGCGCTCGGCGTGGTGACCTTGCCGCTCCCGGCGACGATCGTCCATGGTCCCGGGCCAAGAAAGGCTTCGCGCGGAACAGTGGCGAAGACCTCCTCCAGGCGTGGATCCGATGAGGCGGCATTGGCCGCCATCAGCCGGGCGTAGAATTTCCTGATGTCTTCAATGCTGCTCATGACGCCAGCAAAGATAGCGCGATTTGGCGGTTTGTCGCGCTGTCTGGCGGAATTCTAGCTGACCCCGAACAGCGTGTCGTAGAGCAGCTTGAAGTTGAGCACGAGGATGATCGCCGCGACCACCCAGGCGAGTGCGGCCACGCCGCGCGGAATGGCGAGGTTGCCCATCTTCTTCTTGTCGGAGACGAACTGCACCAGCGGCACCACCGCGAAGGGCAATTGCATCGACAGGATCACCTGGCTGAACACCAGCAGCTGGCCGGTACCCTTCTCGCCATAGAGCGCGGTCACAACCACCACGGGAATGATGGCGAGGCCGCGCGTCAGAAGCCGGCGCGCCCAGTTGGGGATGCGCAGGCGCAGGAACCCTTCCATGACGATCTGGCCGGCAAGCGTCGCCGTCACTGTCGAATTCAGGCCGGAAGCGAGCAGCGCCACGGCAAACAGGATCGAGGCAATGCTGAGGCCGAGCAGCGGTGACAGCAGCTCGAAGGCCTGGTCGATCTCGGCCACATCCTGGTGGCCGGTGTTGTGGAAGGCGACAGCCGAGACGATCAGGATAGCGGCGTTGACGAACAGAGCCAGCATCAGGGCGATGGTGGAGTCCGTCGTCGCCCATTTGATGGCGTCGCGCTTGCCCTTTTCGGTGCGCTCATAGGCGCGGGTCTGCACGATCGAGGAGTGCAGATAGAGATTGTGCGGCATGACCGTGGCGCCGATGATGCCGATGGCGATGTAGAGCATCGCCGGATTGGTGACGATCTCCGAGGACGGCACGAACATCGAGTGCAGGATCGTGCCGGCCGGCGGCGCGGCAACGAAGATCTGGATGGCAAAGCAGCTGAAGATGATGATCAAAAGCGCGATGACGAAGGCTTCGAGATAGCGGAACCCCTTGTTCATCAACATGAGCACCAGGAACGCGTCGAGCGCGGTGAGGATCGCGCCGCCGATCAGCGGAATGCCGAACAGAAGCTTCAATGCGATCGCGGTGCCGATGACTTCGGCGAGGTCGCAGGCGATGATGGCGAGTTCGCAGGCGATCCACAGCACGAAATTGACCGGGCGCGGATAATAGGCGCGGCAGGCCTGGGCGAGGTCGCGGCCGGTGGCGATGCCAAGCCGGGCGGCCAGCGCCTGCAGCAGGATCGCCATCAGGTTGGACAGCATGATGATGAACAGCAGCGTGTAGCCGAACTGGGCGCCGCCGGCGAGGTCGGTCGCCCAGTTGCCCGGGTCCATATAGCCGACCGAAACCATGTAGCCCGGGCCCATGAAGGCGAACAGCCGGCGGAACCAGACGCCCGAGCTCGGCACGGCGATGGTGGAATTGACTTCGCGCAGGCTGGGCTGATCGTCCTCGTCCCGTCCGGCGAACCGCCATGAGGATCGAGGGGCTGTGGCTTCTGCGTCTGACATGAAAAGGCTTTCTGAGACTTCCGCGGATATCCATAAGCTATGCCATGGCTCAACATTATGCAATATGCTATATTTCATTGTTTGTGCTTTTTGCCGGACGTTCGGCCGGGTTTGCGAAACCGCAATCGGAAACGCCGGTTGCGCCTGTGGGGGAATGCAAATAAACGGCCTGAAGAATCAGAGCCCGTGCTATAAAGCAGGAACGGCTAAACTCCCGAGGAGGAGCGCATTGGCGCTGAAGAACAGACCTGTCCCGCGTGAGCCATTGCCCGACGCCGATGTCCATTCGGAAGGGTTCCGGCAGCAGCGCCAAGCGCGCCGCAGCGCGCTGGTCGAAGATTATGTCGAGCTGATCGCCGATTTGATCGAGGACGGCAACGAGGCACGCCAGGTCGACATCGCAGCGCGTCTCGGCGTCGCGCAGCCGACGGTGGCCAAGATGCTGACGCGCCTTTGCGCCGACGGGCTGGTGTCGAGAAAACCCTATCGCGGCGTGTTCCTGACCGAGGCCGGCCGCAAGGTCGCGGAGGCAAGCCGCATCCGTCACCAGACGGTGGAGGCTTTCCTGCGCTCGCTCGGCGTCAGCGCCGAGACCGCGCGCATCGATGCCGAGGGCATCGAGCACCATGTCAGTGCCGAGACGCTGGAAGCGTTCCGCAAGGCGATGACGGCGCTGCGCTGAGGCGCCCGATCGTTCCTGGGAAGATGGAACCGCAGCCCCTTGCGCACGTTGCTCCTGACATAGCGCGATATCGCACCAAGGGAGGAAGAAATGGGCGTCGAACAAGCACCAACCGCTAAGGGCAAGCAGGCCGCCAAGGGATTGAAGCAGGCCGCGGCGAAGGACGAGCGCAAGACCGAAGCCGAGACCGGCCATCCCCTGAAGAAGGGTGCGGCGCGTTTCGAGGAGCGCTCGAAAAGCTCCGATGGCAAGAGCGCAGGCGCCAAGCAGAAAAGCTGAGGCCGCGCCGACGTCGGCGGCAGGCGGAAGCCGTCTGTTCAGCTGCCGGTTGCCCTCCGCTATGGCTCCGGATGCTCTAGCCCTTTGAAAGGTCCAGTGGACCTTTCAATTTGCCTGCGGCAAACCGTTCCCTCACTCGCGGACATCCTGCACCCAGCTTCTAGGGTGGCCGTCGACGCGGAACTGGAAGATGAAATAGGGCGGGATGCAGGTGCCTTCGCCAGGCTTGGCCTGGGGTAAATCGTCATAGCCGGCGGTGCAGATATAGTCCTCGCGGCAGGGATGCGCCTTGTCGCAGGCGCGCAGGCCGGCGGTCTTGGTGAATTCCCTGGTGCAGAATTTGTGGTCCTTGCCCGAGGCGATGCAGTCGTTGAAGCCGGTCTTGGCCAGACGGCCGCAGGTCGCCTCGTCGGGAAGCTTGTCGCAGCTCGCCTTGCGCAGCATGCCGCCGGGAAAGCCGCCGGTCTTCTGATCAGGATTGTCGTAGCGCTGGCGCGCCGCGCCATAGCCGGCGAGTTTGACCAGTGGTTTCTTGTCCCGCGCGGGATCGATGGCGCAGGCCTTGGCGGTGGCCGGCGACAGGCGGCAATACTGGTCGTTGCCCCATGACGACATTTTGATCTCGCCGAATTCGACGGGATCGCCGACCGCGGTGCCCTTCTCGCTGACGCAGGTGCCGAAGCCCGGATGGATGGCGCTTTCGTGGACGCCGGCGCAACGCAGGCCGGCACCGCAGGTCCAGTCCTTGAAGCTTGCGTCGTCACCGCGATAGCAGATCGAGCCCCAGCCATTGTAGAGATCCGTGCCGTTCAGCGCTTCAGCATATTTCTGGTCCGGGCGGGCGGCGAAACCTCTGGTGAAATCGGGATGGCCGCCGGCGGCGAATTGTTCGACGATGGCGCGGCGGCGCGGCAGGTCGGCGAAGAACACAGCCGAGCCCGGCACGAAGACGGCGTTGCGGCGCGGTTCGCTGGCCGGGTCGGCGCCGGTGTAGTGGAAGCCGGCAATGCCATGCGTCTGATGGCAGCCGGTGCAGCTCATTTCGTTCAGCCGCAAATTGAAGCCGGCGACCGACTTGATGGTGGCCAGGGTATTGCCCTTGGCGACATAGTCCTTCAGCGCCTTGTCGATGTCGGCGTCGTCGAGCAGCCCATAGGCGATGTTGTTCTGCGAGCGGCTCAGGCCGCCGGGCGCGACGGAAACGGCGTTCTTGGCCAGGAATTTTTCGTCAATGACGAGCCGGCCATGGTCGAGATCGTAGATGTTGCGGTCGGTGAGCAGCCATTTGGCGAAGGACTTGCCGTCGGCCAGCACCGTGGCGCGGTCGATCTGGTTCTCCATCTTCGCTTCGTAGAAGCTCGAGGTCGCCGGATCCCATTTGAAGATCTTCAGGAGATATTCGGCATGGCCGCCGAAATCGCGCCGTGTCGAAGCCGACAGCCGCAGCACCTGCATGTTGAGTTCGAGCCGCATGATCTGCGAGGAATTGAGCATGGCGCCGGACAGCGGGCCTTCGTCGGAGCGCAGCCAGGCGGCCAGTTGCTCGGGCGGCAGGTCCTTCTGGCCGGCGGCGAGCCAGCGTTGGGCGACGTCGGCGCAGGATACGTCGGTGGCACTTGGCAGATCCTTCGAGGCACGCGCCTGCACACGCCTCGGCTTGGCGTTGAAGACCAGGCTCATGGTCAGCGGCAGGCGCGAGGAGATGCGCTGCGCCACCTTGCCCTTGGCCGGCTTTTCGGTGACCGAATAGTGGAAGCGGTAGATCAGCCTGATCTCGCCGCATTCGGTGTGGCCGAGATAGCCGCGATCCATGCGGTTGACGACGCCGGTCAGGTCCAGCGTCGAGCCGTCATCGTCGATGTATTTCGGATTGAATTTCTGGCTGGCGTCGTTCGATTTGGCCATGGCGGCGACATAGGGGTCGGGGCTGGTCTTCGGCTCGTCCGATATCTCCTGCTTGACCGTGTCGCGCACCGTGGCCAGCGCCGGCACGGAAAACAGGCCGCGATTGTCGACATCGCGGGTGAGGCCGAGCGCGGGTCCGAGCAGGCGGCTGATCGACAGGCCGCCGCGCTCCAGCGCCTCCAAGGTGGCCGGATCGGTGACGGCGACGCTGGAATCAAGCGTCACAGCGCCGGCCGGCCCGAGGCCAAGGCCAAGCAGCGATGCAAGCAGCGACAGGAATTGGCCGATCGTCTTCAAGTCTCGCTCATCCCCCCATGTGGACGATGCTACAGACCTTAAGCGCGCGGGGCCAGAGCGATGTCCACGTGGTACCGGCATCGAAAACACTGTGACTTGGCGCAACCATTGGGATAATTGTTTGTTGGGTTGAGCCGGCCTTGCCGGAGCAACGAGGAAGTTCATCACGGGGAGTTGCCATGCTCTGGAGAGGCCGTCGTCAGAGTGACAATATCGAGGACGACCGCAGCGACAGCGGCGGTGGTGGGATCGGCGGCGGCGGCGGGTTCCAAATTCCTATCGGCGGCCGGACCGGTGGCGGCGGCAGCATCCTCCTCGTCATCCTGGTGGTGATCGCGGGATGGTATTTCGGCTTCGATCCCTCGGCGATCCTGGGCGGTGGCGATGGCGGCCTACTGCCGGGTGGCGGTGGCCAGATATCGGACAATAGCGGCGGCCAGGGCGGCGGCACGGCACCCGCCAATGACGAGATGAAGCAATTCGTCGCGACCGTACTGGCCGAAACCGAAGACACCTGGACTGGTATCTTCAAGTCGCAAGGCCTGACCTATGAGGACCCCAAGCTGGTGCTGTTTTCCGGCCAGGTTCGCTCGGCTTGCGGCTTTGCCTCTGCGGCGGCCGGGCCGTTCTATTGTCCGGGCGACCACAAGGTCTATCTCGACATGACCTTCTTCCAGCAACTCGACCAGCAATTTGGTGCCTCGGGCGAGTTCGCGCGGGCCTATGTCGTCGCGCATGAGGTCGGTCACCACGTGCAGAACCTCACCGGCATCATGTCCAAGTTCAACCAGATGCGGCAAGGCATGAGCGAGGCCGATGCCAACCAGCTTTCGGTGCGCATCGAACTGCAGGCCGACTGCTTCGCCGGCGTGTGGGCACATTACACGGCGCAGAAGGGCATATTGGAGCAGGGCGACATCGAAAGCGCGCTCAACGCCGCCAAGCAGATCGGCGACGACACGCTGCAGAAGAGGACGCAGGGCTATGTCGTGCCGGAAAGCTTCAACCATGGCACTTCGCAACAGCGGCAGACCTGGCTGGCGCGCGGCTACAAGAGCGGCAAGCTTTCGGACTGCAACACGCTGAGCGGCCCGATCTAAGCACTCGCCTCACGGGGCTGGCCTGACGACGAAGTCGTCGTCAGGGAGAGTCAGGATCAACGATTCCTGGCTGTTCTCGCATTGTTCCTTTTTGCGCGCTCGCCTATAAGGTTCGTCCGCCTGCGCCCCGGGCGACCAGAGGAGCCTGACCCATCATGATCGACCCCAAAACCGCCAGGCGGGGCCTCGCGCTGGTTTTCACCACGCTGCTGCTGGATATTATCGGCTTCGGCATCATCATGCCGGTGCTGCCGGCCTATTTGCAGGAATTGTCCGGTGTCAGCATCAGCGGCGCGGCGATCGAAGGCGGCTGGCTGTTCTTTGTCTATGCGGCCATGCAGTTCTTCTTCGCGCCAATCATGGGCGGGTTGAGCGACCGGTTCGGGCGGCGGCCGATCCTGCTTGCCTCGGTGCTGACCTTCTCCATCGACAATCTGATCTGTGCCGTCGCCTGGTCCTATCCGATGCTTTTCATCGGCCGTGTGCTGGCCGGCATTTCGGGCGCCAGCTATTCGACGACGTCGGCCTTCATCGCCGATATCTCGAACGATGAGAACCGGGCGAAGAATTTCGGCCTGCTCGGCATCGCCTTTGGCGTCGGCTTCGTCATCGGCCCGGTCCTGGGCGGGTTGCTCGGAACGTTCGGGCCGCGCGTGCCGTTCTATTTCGCCGCCGGGCTCGCTTTAGTGAACTTCCTGATCGCGATGGTCTTCCTTCCCGAAACGCTCGACGAGAAGCATCGCCGCCGCTTCGAGTGGAAACGCGCCAACCCGGTCGGCACGCTGCTGCAGATGCGTAGGTATGAGGGCATCGGCTGGATCGGCCTCGTCTTCTTCCTGATGACGCTCGGCCACATGATGTATCCGGCGGTCTGGTCGTTCGTTTCCAGCTATCGCTACGGCTGGAGTGAGCAGCAGATCGGTTTTTCGCTAGGCGCCTTCGGCCTGTGCGGCGCGATCGTCATGGCTACCGTGTTGCCGCGTGTGATCCCGAGGCTCGGCGAGTGGAAGACGGCGGTCATCGGCCTGACGTTCACGGCGGTGAGCGCCTTCGGCTATGCCTTCGCTTCGCAGGGATGGATGATCTATGCGGTTATCGTCGTCGGCTGCCTGGAGGCGCTGGCCGACCCGCCGCTGAGAAGCCTCGCCGCCGCCAAGGTTCCGCCTTCGGCACAAGGCGAGCTGCAGGGCGCGATGACCTCGCTCTTCTCGATCACCTCGATCATCACGCCGCTCCTCTACACGGCGATCTTTTCCTGGTTCACCGGGCCAAGCGCGCCCGTGACCTTCGGCGGCGCGCCCTATCTGGTCGGTGCGTGCTTCCTGGTGCTGGCGCTCATCGTCTTCGTCACCAAGGTGGCGAGACCGGTGACGGTCGCGAGCGCCACCACCGACGTCGCGGAAGATGGAGCACAGGCATGAGCCATGGCAGCCGCATCGCGCTGACCAGGGACGGGGTATCGCTGTCGCGGCTGGTCTTCGGCGCCTGGCGCCTGCTCGACGGCGGCGCCCGCCCGGATGCCGATCAGGTCGCGCGGCTGATCGGCACCGCCGTCGATCTCGGCCTGACCAGTTTCGACCATGCCGATATCTATGGGAACTACGAAGTGGAGGCGGCGTTCGGCGCCGGGCTGTCGCGCTGGAAGGGCAAGCGCGATCAGATCGAGCTGATCTCGAAATGCGACATCATGCTGGCCTCGGCCAACCGGCCGCAGAACCGGCTGAAGCATTATGACACCAGCGCCGCCCACATCACCGCGTCGGTCGACCGTTCGCTCGCCAATCTCGGCACCAACTATCTCGACCTGTTGCTGCTGCATCGGCCGGATCCGCTGATGGATGCCGATGAGACGGCGGCGGCATTGGCCGGGCTGGTCAAATCAGGCAAGGCGAGGGCGGTCGGCGTTTCCAATTTCACGCCGTCGCAATTCGATCTCCTGGCCTCGCGGCTGCCGTTCGCGCTCGTCACCAACCAGATCGAGATGTCGGTGCTGAAGACGTCCGCACTGGCCGACGGCAGCCTCGACCACGCGCAGCGCCTGGCCTACGCGCCGATGATCTGGTCGCCGCTCGGCGGCGGCTCGCTGTTCACCGGCAAGGAAGGCCGGGAGGCAAGGGTGCGGGCGGCGCTCGCGGCGGTCGCCGCCGAGGTCGGCGCCGGCGATCTAGCCGCCGTCGCCATCGCCTGGCTGCTGCGGCATCCGGCCCGGCTGGTGCCGGTGCTGGGGTCGATGAAGCCGGAACGGCTGGCGGCCATGGTCAAGGCGCTGGAGATCAATCTCGACCGCCAGCAATGGTTCGCCATATTGGAGGCGAGCGAGGGGCGGCCGGTGGCTTAGGATCAGGCCCGTTCGGCCAGCAATTCCTCGCCGCGCTTTTGCCGGATCAGGTTGACGAAGCGGCGGAACAGATAGTGCGAGTCCTGCGGGCCGGGCGAGGCTTCCGGATGATGCTGGACCGAGAACACCGGACGGCCGGTGAGTGCGATGCCGCAGTTCGAGCCGTCGAACAGCGAGACGTGGGTTTCCTCGACGCCCTCGGGCAGCGAGTCCGCGTCGACGGCAAAACCGTGGTTCATCGAGACGATCTCGACCTTGCCGGTGGTGTGGTCCTTGACCGGATGGTTGGCGCCGTGATGGCCCTGGTGCATCTTGGCGGTCCTGCCGCCGAGCGCCAGCGCCAGCATCTGGTGGCCGAGGCAGATGCCGAACACCGGAATGTCGGTCTTCAGCAGATCCTGGATGACCGGCACGGCATAGTCGCCGGTGGCTTCCGGATCGCCGGGGCCGTTGGAGAGGAAGATGCCGTCCGGCTGCATGGCGAGGATTTCTTCCGAACCGGTGTTTGCCGGAACGACAGTCACCTTGGCGCCGAGGCCGGCAAGCAGGCGCAAGATGTTGCGCTTGACGCCGTAGTCGATGGCCACGACGTGCAGCGACGGCTCAGCCTGCTCGCCAAAACCTTCGTTCCACACCCAAGGCGTCTCGCGCCAGACCGAGGACTGGCCCGAGGTGACTTCCTTGGCGAGGTCGAGGCCGATCAGGCCAGACCATGCGGCAGCGCGCTGCTTCAGATCGTCGAGGTCGAACACGCCGTCGGGCGCATGCGCGATGACGGCGTTGGGCATGCCCTTTTCGCGGATCAGCGCGGTGAGCGCGCGGGTGTCGATGCCCGAGAGCGCGACGATGCCGCGCTTCTTCAGCCACTGGTCGAGGTGGCCTGCGGCGCGGTAGTTGGACGGGTTGGTGACATCGGCCTTGAACACGGCCCCGACTGCGCCGGCGCGGGCGGCCGGGTTGAGGTCCTCGATGTCCTCGCCATTGGTGCCGATATTGCCGATATGCGGGAAGGTGAAGGTGACGATCTGGCCGGCATAGGACGGATCGGTGAGGATTTCCTGGTAGCCGGTGAGCGCGGTGTTGAAGCAGACTTCGGCGACGGCGGAGCCGGTGGCGCCCAGGCCGCGGCCCTCGATGACGGTGCCGTCGGCCAGCACCAGAAGGGCGGTCGGCTTTTCGGTGGCCCAGGCGGGCGTCATCTCGGCCATGGCGGCACTCCTATCTGGCTGTGCGCTTCGATGACGGACCATCCGCGCAGCAAACGGCGTGGCAGCGATTTCTCGAGCCTCAGCACGTCAATTCATTGTCTTATGCAAGGCCGAGTACATAGGGGAAGGTGCCAGAACGGTCAATAATGCAGCCAAGGCCCCGCATCGATTTATTTCGTCGAACAATATCAGTGGTTTGTCGGTCAGTTCAAGATTTGCCTTGTGCTCCCGGCGAGGTTATGGTCCGCGCCGTTTGTAGGAGAAGAGCACGATGCGCGGAAAGATCGCCGAATCCCTGAAGAGCGCGATGAAGGCGCAGGACAAGCACCGGCTGCCGACATTGCGGCTGATCCAGGCCGCCATCCACGACCGCGACATCGCCAATCGCGGTTCGGGCAAGGATCCCGCCAGCGATGAGGAGATCCTGCAGATCCTGGCCAAGATGGTGAAGCAGCGCGAGGAATCGGCGAAGGCATTCGAGGACGGCAAGCGCCCGGAACTGGCCGCACAGGAGCGTGGCGAGATGGAGATCATCCGCGGCTTCCTGCCGACGCAGCTTGACGATGCAGCGATCACGGCCGCGGCCCGAGAGGCGATCGCGGCGACGGGTGCCGCCAGCCAGAAAGACATGGGCAAGGTGATCGCCGCGCTGAAGCAGAAATATGCCGGCCAGATGGATTTCGGCAAGGCCAGCGGCATTGTCAAAGGGCTGCTGCAGTAGGGCGTCGCCGACACGATCCAACCGTCGAACCATGTTCAAAGAGGTCGACATCGCCCGCCTGAACTGGGACGGTGTGCGCATCGCGCATTGCCGGCTGCCGCCTTCGCAGGCGCATGAACTCGTTCCGGCTTCGGAGCCGGGCGCGATAGCGACAGGCTACAATGGCCAGCGCCAGGCGGTAGTCCAATTGGCCAACGGCAGGACCGTCGCCCGCACAATACCGCGCGGCACGATCGGGCTGACGGGCGCAGAGCCCATCTACTGGCTGCGAACGCAGCGGTCCGCGGAAATCCTGGAGATGAGCGCATCGCCGGAGTTGCGGTGCGAGATCGCGACGGCGTTGGGTGTCGGCAACCATGCCGATCTTGCCGACATGCACGGCTGGGCGGACCATCATGCATGGGCGATCCTCGACCGGTTTCGCGCCGCTGCACGAAATCGGCTGGCCTTGTCCGATGTCGTGCGCGATGGCCTTGTGCGGCAGCTTTATAACAGGGTCTACTGCGCGAAGTTTGGCGGTAGCGCCGACGCCTGGCGCGGATCGCCGCTGGACGGCCGCCGGCTCGGCCGCACGCTGGAATTCATCGAGGCGCATGTCGATGCGAGCTTGAGCATAGCAGCGCTCGCCGCCGTTGCCGCCTACAGCCCGTTTCACTTCGCGCGCTCGTTCAAGCTGACGACGGGATGGTCGCCGCACCAATATGTGATGGCCAGACGGCTCGAGCATGCACGGGCGCTGTTGTTGGAAGGGAACAGGTCGACGGTGGAGTCCATCGCCTACCGCTGCGGCTTCACCAATCTCAGCCATTTCCGAGGGCTGATGCGCTCGCGGTTGGGCGTCCTGCCCAGTGAGGTCGTGAGCTAGTTCAAAACAGCAAGATTCGACCTGTTCGCCGTCCGCCCGATCGCCCTACCGTGCCTTGCAATTCATTCTGGCAACGCGAACCGGGGTTGGCTCATGGCAACGACAAATGCTCCCCTTTCAGGCAAGGTGGCTGTTATCACCGGCAGCGCGCGCAATATGGGGCGCGCTTTCGCCGTTGCGCTGGCGCGGCTCGGTGCAGACATTTCAGTCCATCATCATGGGACCGCTTCAAAGAGCGATGCCGAGGAAACGGCACGGCTGGTGCGCGAACACGGCACGCGCACCATCATCGTCGACGGGGACCTGACCGACACCAAGGTCGTCAAGCACTTGTTCGAGGCGACCCTCGGCGCGTTTGGCCGCGTCGATATCGTCATCAACAATGCCGGGCTGGTGATCAAGAAGCCATTCACCGACATCAGCGAGGCCGAATTCGACCGCTCCTTCGGCATCAACGCCAAGGCCGCCTTCTTCGTCATGCAGGAGGCAGCACGCTGCATCGCCGATAATGGCCGCATCATCAACATGGGCACGACCATCCTGGGCGCGACCATTCCCTTCTATTCGGTCTATGCCGGGGCGAAGGCCGCGCTCGAAGATTTCACCCGTGCGCTGGCCAGGGAAATCGGCGGGCGGGGCGTCACCGTCAATGTGGTCGCGCCCGGGCCGATCAACGACCCCTTCTATCACGGTGCCGAAACGCCGGAGTCGGTTGCCCGGGCAACGACCGCCAGCGTTGCCGGCCGACTGGGGCATGTCGAAGACATTGTTCCGCTGATCGAGTTCCTGGCTTCGCCACAATCGCAATGGATCACAGCGCAGACCCTTTTCATCAATGGCGGTTACCTGGCCCGATAGGGTCAGCAGGCCGAAATGCGTACTGTCAGGCCGCGCCGGCGGCGATAGGGACTGTCCTTACCATGACTTTGGCTCTCGCCGCCTCACACAAGGGTTGCGGGGCCAAATAGGTGTTTTCACGCTACCTTGCATAAACAGGTAGCGTGCTATATACAGGTCGCGAATTCGAGGCCTGCCATGACCGACTCCATCCTCGTCCAGTTGCGAAAAGGCGCGCTTGATCTGTGCGTCCTGGCCGTGCTGTCGCGGGGTGAGAGCTATGGCTATGAAATCGCCAGCACGCTGGTTGCCGCGGTGAACATGGGGGAAGGCACGATCTATCCCCTGATGCGCCGGATGCAGAATGACGGGCTGGTCGCTACCCGCATCGTCGAGTCGAGCAGCGGGCCGCCGCGTAAATATTACCGGCTCACGCTACTCGGCCAGCAGGCTTTCGAAGCTCACCGCCGCGACTGGCGATCCTTCGCGGGGGCCGTCGACAAACTTCTCGAGGATTTGCCATGACCAGGGATGCCTTCTTGCGCACGCTGAGACAGGGACTCGCCGGCCTGCCGCCGCAGGAGATCGAGGATATCGTTGGGGACTATGCCGCCCATTTCGCCGATGCTTCGGGCCGCGGCGAAGCGGAGGTCGCGGCGGCCCTGGGTGATCCGACAAGGATCGCCCGCGAGCTGCGCGCCGAGGCCGGCCTGCGCCGTTTCGAAGCGCATTGGAGCGTGTCGAACATGCTGGCGGCGACAATCGCCCTGGCCGGCCTTGCCTTCGTCGACATCGTCTTCCTGTTGCCGTTGCTCATCACGGCGGTCGTGCTTGCGCTCGGGCTTGGTATCACGCTCGTTGCCATCGGCGTGCTCGGCATCAAGATCATTCTCACCACGCTGATGTTCGAGCCGGGCACTGCCTTCTCGCTCACACTGGGACGCCTCTTCATCGGCGCTGGACTGGTGAGCGGCTTCCTTGGCGGCGGCGCCTTGCTGCTGCTGGGCATGGGCGCGGGCATACGGGTTGTCGGGCGCTACGCCCGGCTGCATTCCCGCATTGTCCAGCCAGACCGCTCCGTTTGAGCGCCGCCAAGCGCTTGCAATTCGTCATCACGTTGAAGGAAACGGATCATGACTGGAAAACTGGCACTTGTCGCAACTGCCGGGTTGGTCGGCGCAGCCCTGTTCTTGGCCGTTGGCATCGGGCTTGCAGGACCGGATTGGGTCAACGCGGGAGGATCGTGGATCAGCGGCCAATCCACCTGCGGCGCGATCACGTCCGTCAGAAAGGAAGTTACGCTGCCGTTCAGCGCCAATGACAGCTTCACCATCGCTTTGCCGGCTTCGGTCCGCTACCAGCCGGGCGACAAGGCCGAAGCTGTCGTCAGCGGCGATTCCACGCTGATCGATCATGTGCGCATGGAGGGCAGCCAGCTCAGCCTGGATTGTGAGACGGGCTGGTTTTCGCCCCGGCTCGACGTCACCGTTTCGGGACCGGCGATTTCGGACTGGAGACTGGTCGGCAGTGGCGAGCTAACCCTGTCGCAGGTCAACCAGCCCGAGCTGCGGCTGAACATTCGCGGCAGCGGCAGCGTGGTCGCCACCGGAACCACCCAAACGGTCGATCTGGAGATCTCCGGTTCGGGCTCGGGGCGGCTCAAAGACCTGATCGCCCAATCCGCGCAGGTCGAGATCCGCGGCAGCGGCGACGCGGAGGTTACCGCACAGGCGGATGCGGATGTCTCGATTTCCGGCAGCGGTGACGTCGATCTCTATGGGCACCCGACCATGCGGCGGTCGCAGGTCAGAGGCAGCGGCAGCATCACGCAGGTGCCGTAGCCCGCGGCCTGCAATCCTCGAAAGGCTGGATCGTGACAGGCTTTAGGGCTTGCGGGCCCGGCCCGGGGAGCGCTCGGCATCTCTCAGGGGATTTTCCGAGGCTCCAATGCGCGGCGCAAGGCCGGCGCTTCCTGCTGGATGTGATCCCATAGCCGGTTGGCGACCGGCCCGTGCGGCCGGTCGCGGCGGCGTGCCACCACCAGTTCGTCGGTGCGGCCCGGCATATGGCGGCCGGCAATGGAGCGCAGGCGTCCGTCGTGTAATTCGTCCTCGATCAGGAAGCGGGGCAAGTGGCCCCAGCCAAGGCCCTGCAGGATAATCTCCTTCTTCATGCCCTGGTCAGGCACCAGGCATTGCGGCGCGCCTTCGACCATGAAGTAGTCCTGCCGTGGCGAATGGAGGGCGGTGTCGCGCATGACGCATTGGGTGAGCGCCCGCATCTGGTCCAGCGTGATCGGCTGCGTGAGGCGCTCGGGCAGGAAGCCCGGCGCCACCACCGGAATGAACGGCACCTTACACAGATCGATCCATTCCACCCGCGCGTCGCCCTTGTCGATCCAGTGCAGGATCAGATCGGCCTCGTCATCGAAAAGCCGCTCCCAAGGGCCGCCGACGGCTTCGAAATGCAGATGCAGCCGCGTGCCCGGGCATTGGGCGAAGAACCGTCCGAGCATGCCCAGCACCTGCGGCCGCGGGCAGAGGTCGCCGATCACGACATGGATCTCGCTTTCCTCGCCCATCGAGAGCTGGGCGGCATGGACGCGCAGGCCTTCCAGTTCGCGCAGCAGCGATTGCGCCCGGCGGTGGAACGACAGTCCCGCCTCGGTCGGGCGCACGCGATAGCCGGTGCGATCGAGCAGAACGAGGTCGAGCTGTCGTTCGAGCTTGGCGACGGCGGCGAACACCGCCGGGTGCGAGCGATGCAGCAGTGCCGCCGCAGGCTGAAAGCCGCCGGTGCGGATCACCGCATCGAAGCACTGCAAATCGTGCAAGGTGAATTCGGCCATGTCAGATTCAACTACAGAGCTTGTCCCATCTTTGTAATATCAACAAAAGCCCGCCACGACTACGTTCCGCCTCATTCAACGTTCCAGAAGGACTTTTCATCATGAGTGAGCTGAATTTCGTGACTGTCGGCGACGGCACGCGCATCGCCTATCGCTTCGATGGCGATGCCGCAAAGCCGGTGCTGGTGCTGTCGAACTCCATCGGCACCACGCTGCACATGTGGGACGGGCAGGCTGGCGAGTTGTCCAGGCATTTCCGTGTTCTGCGCTACGACTTTCGCGGCCATGGCGGCTCAAGCGCCCCGGTCGGTGCCTATTCGCTCGACCGACTTGGCCGCGATGTGATCGAGCTGCTCGATGCGCTCGGTCTTGGACGCGTGCATTTCCTCGGACTGTCGCTCGGCGGCTTCGTCGGGCAGTGGCTTGGCATCCATGCGCCGGAGCGGATCGACAGGCTGATCCTGAGCAACACCTCATCGCATCTGGCGCCGGCAAGCTATTTCGACGAGCGGATTGCCGTTGTCCGACAGGCGCCCGACATGGCTGAAACCGCCGAAATGTTCCTCAACAACTGGTTCCCCGCGCGGATGGTGGCGGCCAACGAACCGGTCATCGAGGAATTTCGCACGATGCTGCTCGCTATCGACCGGCAAGGCCTGGCTGGCCTGTTCGCCGCCGTTCGCGATGCCGACCTTCGCCGCACGGTGGCGCTGATCAACCGGCCGACGCTGGTGATCGCCGGCGAGCATGACACGGTGACGGCTGCCAGCCACAGCGAACTGATCGCAGCGGCCGTGCCCGGCGCGAAGCTGATTGTGCTGCCGGCGGTCCACCTGTCGAATGTGGAGTATCAGGCGGAGTTCATGGAGGCCGTGCTCGGTTTTCTGCGCTAGCCGAGAGTCTACTCCCGTGGGGTCTGCTGTGGAGCGGACCTCACGGCCCCTTGCACATCGGCACCGGCTGCGGTGGCGGTGCCGGGTGGTCCTGCTTGTATTGGGCGATGATCGGTTCGAGGGTTTTTCGCGGCCAGAATTTCGGCGTGCCGATTTCCTTCAGGCAGGATGCGTTCCAATAGGGTGCTTCGCCCGATGGCGAATGGCTTTTTGCCGCCTGCGCGACAGCGGCGATGTCACGCGATTCCGGATAGATGTAGAGCGTCGTCGGATTGTCCTTGACCATCGCGATGATCTGCTGCGCATCCGTCGGTGACCAGCTGGTGCAGCCATTGCTCCGGCCGCCGGCATAGTCCACCAGCTTGCCGAACGGCACCAGGCCGTCATGGTCGGCGTAGGAGCTGTTGGGGCTTTTGCGCATGCACATTCCGCGCAGCACCTGCGCCGCGTGGCCGCCGATCACCCGCTGCCTGGCATTGGCGGCTTCGCCTTCGCCGTCGAACTGGATGAAGGTGCGCTGGAAAGCCACGTCCTGTTTCGCGCCGGTACGATAAAAACCCTTGAAGGATGTCTTCGCCTCGCTGGTCATGTAGGCGCCGCCGGCGGTCAGTTCGGAATCCATGGCATTGCCGAAGTTCTTGGAGCACCGCCTACCGTTCGAAAAATCGACCGTGCCTTTCAGATTCCGGCCGCCGCCGTGACCTGACGAGATGGCGTGAAACGACTGGCTGGCCTCGCAAATGACGTAGTATCGGCGCCCGAGCACGCCATTGCCCATGTCGCCGGGACGCGTCGCATCCATGGCGAAGTAACAGGGGTTCCTGACCGCCCCTTGCGCCACCTTTTTCAGGTAGAGCGCGCGTGCCCGCTCCAGCACCACGGTCGAGATCTGGCCGTCATTGTCGCCGACATGGGCCTGCAGCCAGGCCGGGATGGCCGAGGGCGCGGCAATGGACCGGGCCGTCGCGGTCAGGGCAACGACGATGACGAGAAAGCTGAGGGTGACGACCACACCCAGAGGGAAAAATCTCAACCGCACCGGTTCAAGTCTCCTGCCGAGGCCATGCGAATCCCTGCGATGTCATATCCGCAATCCATCATAAAATGTCTCGCGGCAATCGGCGAAACACATCTTGTTTAGCGCGCCGCAAGTCCGCACGAAGAACCGGGGCCGGCGCGCACCGCCCATAGGCCGGGATGGTGGTCCAAGGCTTGCGGCTCCACCGACATGCGCGATTTTCGATCCGCAAGGGTTGAGCTATGATGTGATTCTGGCGTGGCCCACGCCTCCTCCCTCCAATGGGAAGCATCAGTTCATGCGGGGCACTCTCATCACCGAACCGACTGTTCGAGCGCAAGGCATAAGGAGGGGTTGCGAAAACGGCTCGCACCGGGAGGTTTGCCATGAAACTATCCGCGCCCATCTACCATCTGAAACGTCAGGCCAGGCTGTTGTCGCGCCAGGCAGGAATTCCGCTCCACCAGGCGCTTGATCTCGTTGCCGCGCAGCAAGGTTTTTCCAGCTGGAGCCTGTTGGCGGCCAAACTGTCCGAGGCAGCGCCCGCCGGCAGATTGTTCGAGCAACTGAGACCCGGCGACCTGGTCCTGGTCGGCGCGCGACCCGGCCACGGCAAAACGCTGATGAGCCTCGAACTCGCGGTCGAGGCGATGAAGTCAGGCCATCGCAGCGTGTTCTTCACGCTGGAATATACGCAACGCGATGTGCTGGACCGGTTTCGCGCCATCGGCGTCGAGCCGGCCCGGTTCGACCAGTTGTTCGAATTCGACACTTCCGATGCCATCAGCGCCGACTACATCGTCAGGATCTTGCGATCGGCGCCACGCGGCACGCTGGCGGTCATCGACTACCTGCAATTGCTCGACCAAAGACGTGAGAACCCCGGCCTGATGGAACAGGTGTGCACACTGAAGGCTTTCGCGCGCGACAGCGGCGTCATCCTGGTTTTCATCTCGCAGATCGACCGATCCTACAATCCCGAGACCAAGCCGGTTCCCGATATCGGCGACATCAGGTTGCCCAACCCGCTCGATCTGTCGCTGTTCGACAAGGCCTGCTTCCTGAACAAGGGCGAGATCCGCTTCCAGGCGGCTTGAGCGCTCCAACGGCCAAGGCTATCTCTGCCTAACTTGGAGAGCATCGATCATGGTTGAGATCGTCAAACCCGCGCTTGAACATCTGCCTTCCTACAAGGCGGCGCTCGAGCGCGGCTGGTCGCCGGATAATGTCCGGCTCCAGGAGGCGGCGCGCGAGCAGTTGGCGGCGATAGAGCAGGATCCGGTCGCCTTTCTGGCCAGCCTCGACGATGCCGAGGCCAGGGGTGGCCCGATCACCTTGCCCGACGGCACGCAAGTGCCGCGCCTGCCGGGCTTCCGCCGCTGGATCTGGGATGGCGAGGCATCGGGCTCGATCGGCTTTCGCTGGCAGAAGGGCACGGCGGAACTGCCCTCGCATGTGCTTGGCCATATCGGCTATGCGGTGGTGCCGTGGAAGCGACGGCGCGGCTATGCCACCGAAGCCTTGCGGCAGATGCTGGACGAGGCGAGGTCGGTCGGCCTGCCCTATGTCGAGATCACCGCCAAGCCGGGCAATCCGGCGTCGCACAAGGTGATCCTGGCCAATGGCGGCAGGCTGGTCGAGCGCTTCTTCGAGGACGCCGCCTATGGCGGGGTGGAGAGTTTGCGGTTCCGGATCGAGCTGTAGGTCGCCTTCTGGGCGACATTAGCTAGCGTTGCTGATCGCGCAGCCAGTCGGCCAGCGATGCGCGATGCTTGCCGGCCCTGCCGGTGAAGGCCCCGGCGGACAGCATGGAGTTCAACACCGCCTCGTGCGTGGCTTCCGCCGCCGCGCGAAAAAGGATGTCGATGCGCGCCTCATTGAGCGCGAGCAGGGGCACCAGATCGCGGCTTTCATCGTGGTCGACCAGATTGCCGGTGCTGAAGGCGATGGCGATGTCACCACTGCCATGGCCCCAGAAGGAGCCGAGCCTGGCGATGCCGGCTCCGGCGCGGCGCGCCACTCTTTCAAGCTGGCGGTGTTCGAGCGGCACATCGGTTGCCAGCACGATCATGACCGAACCGCGCTCGACCCCGGCCGGTTGTCCGGGGTCCGGCCGGCGCCCATCGGGCAGAACGAGGTCTCCGGGTCTGCCGAAATTCGATAGAACGAGAACACCGAGGTGATAGCCGCCGCCGAGCGCGATTCTTCTGGACGCCGAGCCGATGCCGCCCTTGAAGCCGAAGCAAGTCATTCCCGTTCCGGCGCCGACATTGCCTTGTTCGACTTCGCCCTCATGCGCGTCCGCCAGCGCGGCGAGGGCGTGTTCCTCTGATATCGCCAGAGCCTGGATGTCGTTCAGCGGACCGTCATTGCATTCGCCGACCAGCGGATTGACGGTTCCGGTGGAGCGGCCGATATCCGGGTTCTGGCGGATGGCGTCGCGGATCAGCGCCGTGGCGCAGGTGCCGACCGAGAGCGTGTTGGTCAAGAGAACAGGCGTTTCGATGGTGCCAAGCTCCTGCACTTGCGTCAGGCCGATGGTCTTGCCGAAGCCGTTGATGACATGGCTTGCCGCCGTCACCTTCTTGCGAAACAGATTTCCGCCATGCGGCAGGATCGCGGTCACGCCGGTGTTGGTGTCGCCGTTGCGCAGCGTGCAATGGCCGACGCGTATACCGGGCACATCGGTGATCGCATTGCGCGCGCCCCCCGGCAAGATGCCGCAGCTCAGGCCGAAATCGCTGACAGTGCTCGCCATGTCTGCTCCTGGTCTCACGAGCGCACGCGCCCAAGCCGAGGTCCGCGCCGGACCGGATTTCGCTATCAGACGTGCTCGTCCGCACACAGCGCATGGTCGGACAGCGCGCGAATGACGTAGCAGTCGCCGACCGTCTTGCCGTCGCAGCAGGAGGCGATGCGCTCCAGCTCGGTTTCCAGCCGCTTCAGTTGGGCGATCTTTTCGCGCACCGAAATCAGCTGTTCCTGCGCGATCTTGTCGGCATGGCCGCAGGGCTGCTCGGGATGACCGCTGAGATCGATCAGGGCGCGGATGTCTTCGACGGCGAAGCCGAGGTCGCGGGCGTGGCGGATGAAGGCCAGCCGTTCCAGCTCGTGCCGGGAGTAGCGGCGCTGGTTGCCTTCCGAGCGCTCGGCCGCCGCGACCAGGCCCATCTGCTCGTAATAGCGGATGGTCGGCACCTTGACCCCAGTGCGGCGGGAGAGATCACCGATCGAAAACATGCATTTTGCCTCTTGAAGCTCTAGTGACTAGAGCAATTACAGTGGCTGGCATCAGGGTTCAAGACCCGTGCGGCGGCACGCCGCGTGGGTGAGAAAGCAGACGGGTGATGGCATGACTTCTCCTCTAACGCAGACACGGTTCAAGATCGGCGGCATGGATTGCGCGTCCTGCGCGGCCAAGATCGACACGGCGGTGCGCCGTCTCGACGGTGTCGCGGATGTCTCGGTTTCGGTGACCGGCGCCAGCATGACGGTCAGCCATGGCGGGCCGCTCAACGACGACAAGGTGCTGCGGCAGGTGGCGCGGCTGGGCTACGGCATCGTCAAGGCGGAGGCCAGGACCGATGGGCCGGAGACCAGGGCGCATGATCATGCCGCTCATGATCACGAACGCCATGACCATGGCGGCGGCCAACAAATCACCAAAGAGGCCGCCGGGTCGTCCCATCTGCACAGCCACCCCGCACCGGGGCAGGCGTGGTGGCGTACCCGCCGTGCGGCGCTGACGCTGGCTTGTGCCGCAGCGGTGCTCGCCGCCTATGGCATAGGCCATCTGTTTCCTTCGGCCGAGCGCTGGGCTTTCCTGGCGGCGTTGCTGGTCGGTCTCGTGCCGATCGCGCGGCGCGCGCTGATGGCTGCCTTGGCCGGAACGCCGTTCTCGATCGAGATGCTGATGACCATTGCCGCTGCTGGTGCGGTGATGATCAATGCAACAGAAGAAGCCGCCGCCGTGGTGGTGCTGTTCCTGATCGGCGAGCTTCTGGAAGGGGTCGCCGCCGGCCGGGCGCGGGCCAGCATACAGGGCCTGGCCGATCTGGTGCCGAAGACGGCGCTGGTCGAGCGGGGAGGCGGCACGGTCGAAGTTCCCGCCGAACAGCTCGCCGTGGGCCACGTCATCGTGGTGCGGCCGGGCGATCGCATCCCGGCCGATGGCGAGATTGTGGAAGGCTCGAGCGACATTGACGAGGCGCCGGTGACCGGCGAAAGCACGCCGAAGCGCAAGGGTGTCGCGGAACCCGTCTTCGCCGGCACGATCAACAGCGATGGCGTGCTGAAAGTGCGCGTGACAGCGGCGGCTTCCGACAACACCATCGCCCGCGTCGTGCGCCTGGTCGAGGAGGCGCAGGAGGCCAAGGCGCCGACCGAGCGCTTCATCGATCGCTTCTCGCGATACTATACCCCGGGCGTGCTGGCGGTCGGCGCGTTGGTGGCCGTGCTGCCGCCGCTCATCGCCGGCGGCGACTGGAGCGAATGGATCTACAAGGGCCTGGCGATCCTCTTAATCGGCTGCCCCTGCGCGCTGGTCATCTCGACGCCCGCCGCGATCGCCGCCGGTCTGGCGACCGGGGCGCGGCGCGGCCTGCTGATGAAGGGCGGCGCGGTGCTGGAAGGCTTTCGCCGGATCACGGCGGTGGCCTTCGACAAGACCGGCACGCTGACCGCGGGCAAGCCTGCCATTACCGACATCGTTGCCTATGGCCGCGATGAGCGCAGCGTGCTGGCGCTGGCGGCGGCGCTCGAACAAGGCTCCAGCCATCCGCTGGCGGTAGCGATCCTGGACAGGGCCAGCGCCGCCAAGGCGCCGGTGCCGCCGGCGCTGGCCGCCAGAGCGATCTCGGGCAAGGGGGTTGAGGGCAGTGTCGGCGGCGTGGCTGTCTTCCTCGGATCCGGCCCGGCGGCGGGCGAACGCGCAGATATTACGGAAGCACAGCGCCTTGCCATCGACAGCCTCAACGGCCAGGGCAAGACCGTGTCGGTGCTGGTCGCCGATGGCGTGGTGGCCGGGCTGATCGCCATGCGTGACGAGCCACGGCCGGATGCGGCGGCTGGCATTGCGGCGCTCAAGGCGGAGGGCATCCGCGCGGTGATGCTGACCGGCGACAATCGCCGCACGGCGCAAGCCATCGCCGCTTCGCTCGGCATCGAGGCGCGGACGGAACTGCTGCCGCAGGACAAGCAGCGCATCGTCGGCGAATTGCAGCGCGAGGGGCTGAAGGTGGCCAAGGTCGGTGATGGCATCAACGACGCGCCGGCGCTCGCCGCAGCCGACATCGGCATCGCCATGGGCGGCGGCACCGACGTGGCGCTGGAGACGGCGGACGCGGCGATCCTGCATGGCCGCGTCCTGGACGTTGCCCGCATGGTGCGGCTGTCGCGGGCGGTGATGGCCAATATCGGCCAGAACATCACCGTGGCGCTGGGACTGAAGGCGGTATTCCTGGTCACCACCATTTCAGGCATTACCGGCCTGTGGCCGGCGATCCTGGCCGACACCGGCGCCACCGTGCTGGTCACCGCCAACGCCATGCGTCTGTTGCGCTGGCGCGGGTGAGGCTACTCCGCCGGTGCCGTCAGCGGCGGCGTGGCGTTGCTGCGCGCTTCCCAGACCTGGGAGATGGCAGCCACCACCACGGCGACCAGCATGGCGAAAGCGCCCACCACGGGCAAGCTGCGGTAGCCGTAGCCGGCATTGAGCATGGCGGCGCCCAGCGACGCGGCCAGCGCGATGCCGACATTGAAGCCGGACGGGATCAGTGATGAGGCAAGATTGGACGCGTCGGCCGTCCAGGCCAGGATGCGGGTCTGGATCGGCGTGCCGATGGCGAAGTTGAGGCCGCCCCAGATGACGATCGCCACGATCATCGGCACGGGGTAGGGGCTGACGGCATAGATGACCGCCAGCGTCACCGCTTGCAGGGCCAGCATGGTGATGAGCGACGGCATCAGCTTCCAGTCCGACAGCTTGCCGCCGAGGAAGACGCCAAGCGTCGCGCCGACGCCGTTGAGCAGCAGCACCCAGGGCACCAGGTCTTCGTCGAGCCCGGTGACCTCAAGCAAGGTCGGCGTGATGTAGGTGAACAGGCAGAACTGGCCGAGCATCAGCATGAGCATCAGGATCAGCGAGGTCCAGACCTGCTGGCGCGCCAGCACGCGGACCTCACGCGCCAGCCCGGCGGGCTTGGCCTGATACCCGGCGGTGCGCGGCAGAAAGGCAGTCATCGCGAGCGTTGCCGCCACGCCGAGCACACACATCACCCAGAAGGTGGCGCGCCAGCCCCAGATGTTGCCGATGGCGGTGCCCGCCGGCACGCCGATGACGTTGGAGACGGTGAGGCCGGACAGGATGACCGCGACCGCCATGCCGCGTTTGTCCTCGGGAACCAAGCCGACGGCGACCACCATGGCGACGCCGAAATAGGCGCCGTGCGCGACTGCCACGGCGATGCGCAGCAGCAGCATCGAGGTAAAGTTGGGCGCCAGCGCGCAGGCCGCCTGGCCGATGGTGAAGACGATGGCGAGGCCGAGCAGCAAGGTCTTGCGCGGCAGGGATTTGGTGGCGAGCGCCAGCAGCGGGCCGCCAATGGCGATGCCGCAGGCATAGCCGGAGACGAGATAGCCGGCGGATGGAACCGAAACGCCGAGCCCTTCCGCCACTTGCGGCAGCACGCCGGCAATGACGAATTCGGTGGTGCCGAAAGCGAAAGCGGCGATGAACAGGGCAATGAGCGGAAGCGACATGGGAAAGCCTTGACTGGAACGGCGTCAAACCACGGATGGGCGGCGCGGGCAATCCAGAAATTTTTGTCGCGACTTTAGGTTTTCTTGACCGAATTCCCTCGCGTCAGCCGCTGGCTTGGCAATCGGCAGTGCATGCCGGCAGTGGGCAAGCTGCTAGACCGGGGTCCTGCGCCCGTAAGGGATCTTCAGCCATGCGCGCTCATGAAAATAGTAGAGCAGCGACTTGGTGAAGACCTCCGTCACGCCGATGGCGGCCGCCAGCTTGATGCTACCAGTCACCACAAGCGAGATGATCATCGTGTCGATGGTGCCGGTTATGCGCCAGGAAAGCGCCTTGGCGAAACTGCGCGAATGGGTGTCCATCGATTTCCTCCCGGGGGCATCAGATGCTTAGCCGACGGGCGGGAGGGTGAGCAAAGACTAATTTTGCCGTTCGAGCCGGAACGACGCAAGCTTGTTCCCAAATTGACGCCGCCGTGGCAAATCCCTTCTCGTTAGCTGGCCTTCAGTCGTGATCCTGTGAGAAGGCCGCGCTCTTCGAGCACCGGATAGGCCATCGAGGCCAGCAGTGAATTGATCTGCTTCAGGTCGCGGATGGTGTCGAGGTGGATCGAGCTGGTCTCGACGCTTTTGGCGGTGCCTTCGCGCAGCCGCAGGAAATGGCTGGCGCTGGTTTCCTTCTCGCGGTCGCGCAGCTGGTCCTTCTCCAGCACCAGCTGACGCGCCGTTTCGGGGTCGCGCGAGACCAGCACGTTGAAGGCAAGCCTTGCATTGGCCAGCACCGAGCCGTGGAAGGCGCACAATTCGCTCCAGCCCTCGTCGGTGAACTCCAGCCCGCGATCGACCTTCTTCTTCACGTGCACCAGCATGTTGCGCACGATGATGTCGCCGACCTGCTCGAGCTTGACGCAGGCGCCGATCAGTTCCTGGCAGCGCAGCGCCTCGTCCTCGGTCAGCGGGTTCTTGGTGACCTTGGCGAGGTAGAGTTTGATCGCCGCATGCTTGCGGTCGACACGGTCGTCGAGGGCGGCCAACGCCTTGATCTTGTCGGTGTCGGCACTCTCGTAGAGCTCGATGATGCGCTTCAGCATGATCTCGACTGTCTCGCAGACCCGCACCACCTCGCGCGTCGCATTGGCCAGCGCCTGGCTCGGCACATCCAGCGCGCTCTCGTTGAGCGCGGACAATTCGATGACGTCGAGCGAGGCGGCCGGCGCTGCCTTGGTGCCGAGCGCGACGATCTTCTCCGAGGCGCGGTAGACGAAGCCGGCCAGCGGTAGGCCGGCCAGCAGGATGATGACGTTGAACAGGATGTGGGCGTTGACTATCTGGTCGGCCGCCGTCGCGCCGAGGAAGCCGACATGCGGCCGGACGATCATGAACAGGACCAGCATGACCAGCGAGCCCAGCCCGCGCATCAGCAGATTGCCGATCGGCACGACGCGCACAGCGGGCCCGGCTGACCGGGTCAGCATCGGGGCGATGATGGAAGAGCCGAGATTGACGCCGAGGATGAGGACGACGCCGAGTTCAGGGCTGATCAGGCCGCGGCCGGCCAGGGTCGCCATCAAAAGCACCGCGGCGATGCTGGACTGGAACAGCCAGGTGATCAGCGCCGCCAAGAGATAGGCGGTGATGGAATCGCTGGAGAAGTAATTGATGATGACCGGCATGAGCTGGCTGTTGCGCAGCGGCTCCGACGCCTGGCCGATCATTTCCAGCGACAGGATCAAGAGGCCGATGCCGACCAGGATGCGGCCGGTCTGGCGCCAGTCGCGACGCTCGGTGGCCATAAACATCACCGTGCCGGTGATCAGGCAGAGCGGCACCAGCAGCGTGAGGTCGAAAGTCAGCAGCTTGACCACCAGCGCCGAGCCGATCTCGGCGCCGCGCACGGCCAATTGGCCGGCGGCGCCCGAGACGATACCAGAACCGGCGAAGGAGCCGACCAAAAGCGTCACGGCAGTCGAACTCTGCAGGGCGATGGCAAGGCCGGTGCCGGCCAGCACCGCCATGATCGGATTGCGCATGGTGGCGCGCAGCCTGTGGCGCAGCACATCGCCATAGGCGCGCTCGACGCCGGTCTTCACCATGCGGGTGGCAAACAGCATCAGCGCCACGGCGCCGGCCAGATGCAGAAGGACGACGGAGCCGCTCATTTCGGCGCCTGCATGAGGACAGGGCACGCAGTGCGGGCGGCGCGGCGAACAGGCGGAAAAGCAAGGGTTCGAATCATGATCATGACACTGTGAATAATAGCGGGAATATTTTAGCCGGATAATAAAACTTTGTCGATTTCAAGAGGCCGCCGCGTGGCGACAGGCCGTGTCGGGAAATGGACGGGTACGCAAATGGTTGCACAGCCGGGCTTTGGCCGATCCGGAGAACGGCTGCTTTTGCCGAGTGGCCGACACTCGTCTTTGCGATGATGTTCAAATATCTGCAATAAGCAGAAGATTTCATTACACAATTGTAATGCCGGCGTTCAGTTTCAGTTCATCCGTCGGCCGCTATTCCTCGGGCATCGACAACCAAGGAGATTTCTCATGAAGCGCATTGTTCTTTCTGTCCTCGCCGTCTCGATGCTGGCCGCCACCTCACTTGCCGGCCAGGCCGCGCCGATGAACGCGCCGGTCGCGCCGCAGTCGAATTACACCAAGGTCGACTGGCAGAAGCCGGGCCACCACAATGATGTGAGGAAGCGCGTCTTCAAGAAGAAGGTCGTCGTGAAGCGGAACCACTGGCGCAACGGCCAGAAATATTCGGGCTGGAGGCAGCACCAGCCGATCCGCGACTATGGCCGCTACGGCCTGCATCGTCCCGGCCGCGGCCAGGAATGGATCCGCGTCGGCAACGACTATGTGCTGGTGAGTGTCTTATCCGGCATCATCTTCGGCGCGATCGCCGCGCATTAAGCTTCCAGCATTGGCCTGGAAAAGAGGGCGGCCCGCAACGGCCGCCTTTCTTTTTGCCCTGTGGAAACCGGGTATGGCCGGTATTGGGGGTCGTCGGATTTCGCTGGCATGATTATATGGTGGGGAAACGAGTTCCCTCAATGCGCTTTCCGCCCGCCTTTCTCGACGAGATCCGCGACCGCGTGCCGATTTCATCGGTTATCGGCCAGCGCGTCGCGTGGGATCGCAGGAAGACCAACGCGTCGCGTGGCGACTTTTGGGCCTGCTGCCCGTTCCATGGCGAGAAGAGCCCGTCTTTCCACTGCGAGGACAAGAAGGGCCGCTACCATTGTTTCGGCTGCTCGGTCTCGGGCGATCATTTCAAATTCCTGACCGAACTCGACGGAATGAGTTTCCCCGAAGCGGTCGAGAAGATCGCCGACATGGCAGGCGTGCCGATGCCGGTGCGCGACGCCCAGGAAGAGCGGCGCGAGAAGGAACGCGCCAGCCTGACCGACGTCATGGAGATGGCGACCACCTTCTTCCAGGAGCGGCTGCAGGGGCCTGAGGGGGCAAAGGCCCGCGCCTATCTCAGGGACCGCGGGCTGACGCCGGCGACGCAGCAGTCGTTCCGGCTGGGCTACGCCCCGGACAGCCGCAACGCGCTCAAGGAACATCTTGCCGCCAAGGGCGTGCCGAAGGCCGATATCGAAGCCTGTGGGCTGGTGCGGCACGGCGACGACATTCCGGTCTCCTATGACTGGTTCCGCGACCGCATCATGTTCCCGATCCCGGATTCGCGCGGCAAGATCATCGCTTTTGGCGGCCGGGCGCTGGCGCCCGATGCGCTGGCCAAGTACATGAACTCGCCCGATACCGAGCTCTTCCACAAGGGCAACGTGCTTTACAATTTCGCCCGGGCGCGCAAGGCGCTCGCCAAGGATGGCACGGTCATTGCCGTCGAAGGCTATATGGACGTCATCGCGCTGGCGCAGGCCGGGTTCGAGAATGCCGTGGCGCCGCTCGGCACCGCGCTCACCGAAAACCAGCTCGAACTGTTGTGGCGCATGGCGCCGGAGCCGATGCTGTGCTTCGACGGCGACAAGGCCGGGCTGAAGGCGGCATGGCGTGCCGCGGATCTGGCATTACCGTCGGTGCAGGCCGGGCGCTCGGCACGTTTTGCGCTGCTGCCGGAGGGCAAGGATCCCGACGACCTGGTCAAGGCCGAAGGGCCGGACGCGTTCCGCGCCGTGCTCGCCGACGCGCGGCCGCTGGTCGACCTGTTGTGGATGCGGGAGACTGCGGGCGGTGTCTTCGACACGCCGGAGCGCCGGGCGGAACTGGGAAAGACGCTGCGGGAGTTGACCAGCCGCATCCGCGACGAAAGCACGCGCTATCACTATCAGCAGGAAATGCGTGAGCGGGAAAAGAGCTTCTTCGGCTCGCAGCGCGATACACGGCAAGGGCGCCAGGACTGGAAACCGGGGCAGGGCAAGGCAGCCGCACCCGGTGGGCAGTTCGCCAAGCCCGGTGCCGGCCGCATGGCGATCACCGAAAGCCTCGGCCAGTCGGCGCTGGTCAAGCGCGGCAGCGAGGGCATGTCGGTGCGCGAGGCGACGATCATCGTGGCGCTGGTCAACCATCCGGCGCTGATCGACGAGAATTTCGCCCATGTCGAATTTCTCGACCTCGCCAATTCCGAGCTGCAGCGGCTGCACGCCGCCATCCTCGACGCGATGGCGCATGACATGGCCAATGACCGCCACGCCGTGGTGGCGACGATCGAGCGTGCCGGCTGCGCCGAGATCTGGGAGCGCGCCGTCGGCCTGATCCGGCGGGCACGGCAATGGCCGGCGCTGGAGACGGCAGCACTCGACGACGCCCGCGACGCTCTGAACCAGGCGCTGCACTTGCAGCGCAGCGCGCGCACCTTACATAAGGAGCTGAAACAGGCGGAAGCGGCGCTCGAAGCAGATCCATCGGACGAAAACTTCCGCCATCTGATCGAAATTCAGGCGCAATTTCAGGATGTACAGGCGACGGAAGCGCTGATCGAAGGATTCGGCGTTTCGTCGGGCAGGGCTGGGCGAGCCTAAGTGCAACCGAGTGCAGGAATGAGAGCGTGGCCGGGCTTCCCAGGGGAGCAAGGCGCGCTAAGTCGGGTAATTGATTCGCTTTTTTCATGCGAATCATGCCAGAGGCGCTTGACCTTCAGACAGAATGGCGGAATCAGGACGATTCGAAACGTTAACCCGCACCCGCGCCGACGGGAAATGAGCGATGTGAGGTACTGGTCACTGGACAGGCAGGCCGCCTGCCACAGATATCAGGGTTAATCTGGACTTAACGATCAATGAAGTTAGTGGCCCGGTGAAGCGCGTTTCGAAACGAGCCTATCCGATTTGACTGGTCCGACAGCTTACGCGGCCCCGATGCCCGGCCGCTAGGAGAAGATAAAAATTATGGCGACTAAGGAAAAGGAAGAGGTCGAGACCGAACGCGAAGGCGCCACCGATGGCCCTCTGCTTGACCTTTCCGATGATGCTGTCAAGAAGATGATCAAGGCCGCCAAGAAGCGCGGCTATGTCACGATGGACGAGCTGAATTCGGTGCTGCCTTCCGAGGAAGTGACCTCCGAGCAGATCGAGGACACGATGGCGATGCTGTCCGACATGGGCATCAACGTCGTCGAGGATGACGAGCAGGGCGAAGAGGCCGAGGCCGGCGACACCGCGGCGGACGCCGAGGAAGACGCCAACGAGCTGGCCGAACAGACCGGCACGGCGGTCGCCGCCACCACCACCAAGAAAGAGCCGACCGACCGCACCGACGATCCGGTGCGCATGTATCTGCGCGAAATGGGCTCGGTCGAGCTGCTGTCGCGCGAGGGCGAAATCGCCATTGCCAAGCGCATCGAGGCCGGTCGCGAGACGATGATCGCGGGCCTGTGCGAAAGCCCGCTGACCTTCCAGGCCATCATCATCTGGCGCGACGAGCTCAACGAATCCAAGATCCTGCTGCGCGAGATCATCGATCTCGAAGCGACCTATGCCGGCCCGGAAGCCAAGCAGGCGCCGGTGGTCGAGCGCATCGAGGAAGCGCCGAAGGCCGAGGAAAAGCCGCGCCGCGGGCGTGACGATGAAGACGACATCACCAATGTCGGCGCCGATACGCGCGGCATCGGGGACGATGACGAGGAAGACGAGGACGAGGCGAGCCTGTCACTGGCGGCGATGGAAGCCGAACTGCGTCCGCAGGTGATGGAGACGCTCGACGTCATCGCCGACACCTACAAGAAGCTGCGCAAGCTGCAGGACCAGCAGGTCGAGAACCGTCTGGCCGCCGCCGGCACGCTGTCGCCCAGCCAGGACCGCCGGCTGAAGGAGTTGAAGGACCAGCTGATCAAGGCGGTGAAGTCGCTGTCGCTCAACACGGCGCGCATCGAGGCGCTGGTCGAGCAGCTTTACGACATCAACAAACGCCTGGTGCAGAACGAGGGCAAGCTGTTGCGCCTCGCCGAAAGCTATGGCGTGCGCCGCGAGGAGTTCCTGAAGGAATACCAGGGTTCCGAGCTCGATCCCAACTGGACGCGCGCGATCGGCAATCTGACCTCGCGCGGCTGGAAGGAATTCACCAAGAACGAGAAGGATGCGATCAAGGACCTGCGCGCCGAGATCCAGCACCTGGCCACTGAAACGGCGATCTCGATCCTGGAATTCCGCAAGATCGTCAACCAGGTGCAAAAGGGCGAGCGCGAAGCCGCGATCGCCAAGAAGGAAATGGTCGAGGCCAATCTGCGCCTCGTCATCTCCATCGCCAAGAAATACACCAATCGCGGCCTGCAGTTCCTCGACCTGATCCAGGAAGGCAATATCGGCCTGATGAAGGCGGTCGATAAGTTCGAATACCGCCGCGGCTACAAGTTCTCGACCTACGCGACGTGGTGGATCCGGCAGGCGATCACGCGTTCGATCGCCGACCAGGCGCGCACCATCCGCATCCCGGTGCACATGATCGAGACGATCAACAAGATCGTGCGCACCTCGCGCCAGATGCTGCACGAGATCGGCCGCGAGCCGACGCCGGAGGAACTGGCCGAAAAGCTCGCCATGCCGCTCGAAAAAGTGCGCAAGGTCTTGAAGATCGCCAAGGAGCCGATCTCGCTCGAAACGCCGGTCGGCGACGAGGAGGATTCGCATCTGGGCGATTTCATCGAGGACAAGATGGCGATCCTGCCGATCGACGCGGCGATCCAGGCCAATCTGCGCGAGACCACCACGCGGGTTCTCGCCTCGCTGACGCCGCGCGAGGAGCGTGTGCTGCGCATGCGCTTCGGCATCGGCATGAACACCGACCACACGCTGGAAGAAGTCGGCCAGCAGTTCTCGGTCACCCGCGAGCGTATCCGCCAGATCGAAGCCAAGGCGCTGCGCAAGCTCAAGCACCCGAGCCGGTCGCGCAAGCTGCGCAGCTTCCTCGACAGCTGAGACAGACCGACAGCAAAATCTAAAAGGGCGCCACTGGCGCCCTTTTTCGTTTGTGGCGCGCGCTCTTGCAGCTCGCAGCCTTCGGGAGGATAATTTCCAGGTCGGATGCATTTTCTGGGCGACAACCCGGATGCCCGCCCCGGCGAAGATGCCGTGCTCCGTGGCCCCGGAGGGAGGTGTGCCATGACAAGCTACATCGTGCTGATGAACTGGACGGAGCAGGGCGCGAAGAACGTGCGCGATTCGCCGAAGCGGCTCGATGCCGCAAGGAAGCAGCTGGGCGACATGGGTGGCTCGTTCAAGGCGTTCTACCTGACAATGGGTGAATACGACATGGTGGCGGTGGTCGAAGCACCCGACGATGCCGTCCTGGCACGTTTCTCGCTGATGCTTGCGGCGGCCGGCAACATACGGACGCGGACGCTGAAAGCCTTTCCCGAATTCGCCTACCGCGAGATCATCTCGTCGCTTGGATAGCAAGCGGCAGGTTTGAAGGCGATGACAAGGGTATCCGGCCTGACGGCGCTTTGCCGCAGGACAGGACGCTTCGCCGTGATAGACTGCGGCCAGGGGAACGCGATGAAGAAAGTCTCGATACTGGCCGCCAGCCTTGCCTTGATATCGCCGTTCGCCGCAGGTGCTGCCGCGCAAAAACCGGTCGGCATGGCCAATCCGGCATCCGCCCATTGCGGCGAGATCGGCGGGCGCCTGGTGATCAGGAAGGACAGAGCCGGCAACGAATACGGGTTTTGCCGGCTGCCCAAAGGGCGCCTGTGCGAAGAGTGGGCGCTGTTTCGCGACAACAAATGCATCGGGCCAAAGGCGGCGATGGGCGGCAAATGAAATGCGCGCTGTCATAGGGTGAGATGATGTCCGAAACACATTCGCATCTTTGGCCCGGCGTGCCGCTCGCCCTTGGCTCGGCCGCTCTGTTCGGCGCGACGCCGCCGCTTTCCAAGCTGCTGCTCGATGCCGTGAACCCCTTCATGCTGGCTGGCCTGCTCTATCTCGGCGCCGGTCTCGGCCTCGCTCTCTATCGCTTGCTTCGCGGCAAGCAGGCGGCGGCTGGCGAACCGCAACTGGCCGCCCGGGATATCCCTTGGCTGGCGCTTGCAATCGGCATGGGTGGCATCCTCGCGCCGGTGCTGTTGATGTTCGGCCTCAGCCTCAACACGGCATCCAGTTCAGCGCTGCTGCTCAACCTGGAAGGGTTGGCGACGATGGCGATCGCCTGGCTCGTCTACCGCGAGAATGTCGACCGGCGCCTGCTTTTCGGCGCCTTCGCCATCCTGGCGGGCGCGGTGCTGTTGTCGTGGGACGGCGGCGGCGTTGCCTTCAACCCGGGCGCCCTGCTGGTGGCGGGGGCTTGCGTGGCCTGGGGGCTGGACAACAATTTCACGCGTAGGATTTCAGCCACCGACCCCGTGGTGATCGCCATGCTGAAAGGCCTGGTGGCGGGTGCAGCCAATGTCGGGTTGGGGCTGGCTGCCGGGGCGTCGTTTCCCACGACGCCCATTGTCGCGGCCACGGCCGCGGTCGGCTTCCTCGGCATCGGCGTCAGCCTGGTGATGTTCATCCTGGCGCTGCGCCATCTCGGGACGGCGCGCACAGGCGCCTATTATTCGCTGGCTCCGTTCATTGGTGCGCTGCTGGCCATCGCCATGCTGGGCGATGCCGTCACACTCAAGCTGGGGATCGCGGGGCTTCTGATGGGCGTCGGCCTGTGGCTGCATCTGTCGGAACGCCACGACCATGAGCATGACCATGAGGCGCTGGAACACGAGCACAGCCATGTGCATGACGAGCACCACCAGCACGATCATGACGGGCCTGTGAGTGAGCCGCATTCGCATTGGCACCGGCATGCGCCGATGCGCCACCGGCATCCGCATTATCCGGACCTGCATCATCGGCATAGCCACGGCTGAGCATGCCAAGATCATGCTCAAGCAAACACCCAAGCCTGAACTGACCGTCTGGTACAACACGCGTTGCCCTGTCTGCGATGCGGGCATCATCTGGCAAAAGCGGCGGCTGATCGAAGCGGTCAAGGCCGGGCGGATCGAGTTTCGCGACATCAATCTGGAGCCGGCGGCGCTTGGCCGTTTTGGCGCCTCGCTGGAAGACATCCGCCGCCGGCTGCACGCCACCGACGCGGCCGGCCGGCTGCTGGTCGGCGCCGATGTCGCGATTGCCATATGGCGGGCGACACCGGGCGAGGGCTGGCTTGCCACGCTTTTCGGCAATCCGATGGCCTTGCCGCTGACACGCCTTGCCTATGATCGCTTCGCCGACCTGCTCTACGCCTGGAACCGGCGCAAGGGCCGCTGGTAATCCTTGTCTTGCCTGTCGCCTCTCGCAGCGTTGACTTCAATCAATGCTGCCCCGCTCGATAGCACCGACTATGGAACCATCACTTTTGATGAGGGTCTGGGATGGAGAAGATCGACTTCAAAAAAATCATGAAGGCGTTCTGGCAGCCTCCTGCCGGTGTGTTTTCCCTGGTCGATGTTCCCAAGCTGCAGTTTGCGATGATCGACGGCAAGGGTGACCCGAATACCTCCGAAGAATACCGGCATGCGATCGAATGGCTCTACTCGGTGAGCTATCCACTGAAGTTCATGTCGAAAAAGGAACTCGGCAAGGATTATGGCGTGGCTCCGTTGGAAGGCCTCTGGTGGGCCGAGGACATGTCGAGCTTCCTGACGGGCGACAAGGATCTCTGGTCGTGGACCATGATGATCATGCAGCCGGACTGGATCCCAGCCGAAATGTTCGAGGCGGCTCTCGAAAAGGCGCGCGCGAAGCTCGGGCAGCCGCCCGAAAGTCTCAGATTGCAGTCCTTTCACGAAGGGCTGGCGGTGCAGATCATGCATATCGGACCCTATAGCGCGGAAGGGCCTACGATCCTGCGCCTGCATGAGGAATTCCTGCCCGCCAACGGTCTCGTCGAAAGCGGAAAGCACCACGAGATCTACCTGGGTGACCCCCGCAAGGCGGCACCAGAAAAACTGAAAACGGTGATCCGCCAGCCGGTCAAGAAACGATAGACCTGACGACACCACAGGTCGAAGGGGCCTGAAGGTACCTTCGAGACCGATGTCAGACGCTCGCGCAATGGTCGTCGACCCGCGAAGCGCCTTCTAGCCGCGTGTCCGGCGAAAGCAAGCCTCTGGTTCCATGCCTCGATACATCGTAAGATATATCTTGACTCGGAGAGGGCAGCTGCTTAATTAAGATATATCGTAAGATAGAACTCAAGGAGCAATCATGCACAGACATAGTCATTTCGGCGAACGCATGTTCATGCACATGGCCGGCAAATTCGGTGGCAGAGGGGGCGGCGGCTTTGGTCCGTTCGGCCATGGCGGTCGTGGCGGCGGACGTGGTGGTCCGGGCGACATGTTCCGCGCCGGCCGCATGCTGGCCGACGGCGACCTCAAGCTGATCACGCTGTCGCTGCTGGCCGAGGCGCCGCGCCATGGCTACGACATCATCAAGGCACTGGAAGAGCGCACCAGCGGCATCTACAGCCCGAGCCCGGGCGTGGTCTACCCGACGCTAACCTTCCTGGAAGAGGCCGGCTATGCCGTCTCGTCGAGCGAAGGCAACAAGAAGGTATTTTCCATCACCGAGGCCGGACAGACGCATCTTGCCGACAATCGTGAGATGATCGACGGCGTGCTCGACCACCTCGAGCGCTTTGGCCGCAAGATGGCCAAGGCGCGCGATTGGTTCGGCTGGAACGATGATGGCGAGGACCGCCGCGGCGGCCGGGGCGGCCGTGGCGAGCGTTCGGAGACGCGCGACGAATTCCGCGCCATCCGCCACCGCCTGCGCGCTGCGCTGGGCGACATCGTCGATGCCCCGGCCGAAAAGCAGGCCGAGGCGATCGCCATTCTCGAAGCCGCGGCGGAAGCGCTGGAAGCGCTGACGCACCGCTGATCCAGGCGCAACAAACGCATGAAAAAAGCCCGGGGCGACCCGGGCTTTTTTGCGTCAGCGCAGATGCGGATCATTCCTTGCCGACATATTCGCTGATCAGCTTTTCGTTGCGGGCCTTCTCGATCTTGGCGGTCATCTCGGCCGACAGGCGCTCATCGGTGCGGTACTTGACCAGGTTCACGAGGCTGCCCGTGAGCAGAAGGATGCCCATGGCCCAGTAGCCCTTGGTCGACAGGTCGACTGGCGCCAGCCATAGCGACAGGCCGAGCATGAAATAGGCGGCTCCGACCGAGGCGGTGTTGAACATGATGTAGGTCTGATTGGCGTTCATTGGAGTTGTCCGTGGGTTCGATGGTGTTGGGTTGATGGAGTCAGGTCTGCGAAGACCGGTTTCAGTTGATGGTCTTCAGGCGCTCGAGCACGTCCCTGGCGCGCACCCTCACCGCCGGACCGTGTCCAGCATCGGCAAGGCGATCGCGGATCGCTTCGTGACGCAATTCGCCGTCGACCTCGTCGAGAATGCCTGCCTCCTCGAACGGATCGCTGGCTGCCTTGATGCGGGCGAGCAATTCCTCGGCGTCGTTGAGGCTTGCCGAATGGCCGATCGACCTGACGAGGCGTGACTGCGCCTTGCGCTCGGCATCGATGGCGCGGGCCGAGATCATGCCCTGGTTCAAGTCGATGATGCGGCGATGCGCCCGCTCCACCGAAACGCGCATCCGTAACGTCTTTTCGCCAAGGCTCTGCACCGTGGCGCGACGGACTTCGCGCTCATTCTCCAGTTCGGCGATGGCCGCGGCACCGCTTTCGGCAAGCCCGGTGTTGCCGGCGGCCAGCGCGCTGAGCGTGCGGCTTTCGAGATCGGCGTGGCGTCGTTCGAGCTGGTCGAGACCGGCCTGCTCGGCGCGCTGGCGAACGATCAGCGTGGCGAGTGTCTGCTTGGCGGCGGCAAGGCCCGTCTCGGCGTCGCGGATGCGTTGCGCCAGAAGGTCGATGGCGAAGCGATCCTTCAAGCCGTCCTCGGCCCGTGCGCTGGCGCCGTCGAGCAATGTTCTGATCAGGCTAAGCATGGTTCTTCTCCCTTCGAGTGTTGCCGTGAACAATGTTCACGAAGCCAACGTAGCAGGAAATGAACATTGTTCAAGATGATTTTTGAACGCTGTTCACGAAATCCCGGATGTGGTAAACGGAGGGGCGATCGTGGTTCGAACAGCCCGGTTCGAGGGCAAGGGCATCCATAAGGACAAGCATGGCACTGGACAGGGAAGAAATAGGCGAGCGGGTGCTGGCGATTGCCGAGGTGCTGCTCAACGAGGGCGGCATGGACAATCTGAAGGCCAGGACCATCGCCGAGCAGGCGGGCATTTCGGTCGGCTCGGTCTACAATCTGTTTTCCGACCTCGACGGAGTGCATCGTGCCGTCAACATGCGGCTACTCGACCGGTTGGGCGCGGCAGGGGCGGCGGCGATGGCCGATCTTTCCCAGCGCGGCATCACCGATGTGCGCCAGCGCCTGCTGGCACTGGCCAGCGCCTATGTGCGTTTCGTCGAGGCGCATCCGGGCAGCTGGCCGGCGCTGCTCGCCTTCAACAGGCGCCGTCCGACGCTGACCGAGCCGGATGCCTATGAGGCGCGGCTCGACCAGCTGTTCGAGATCATCGCCGGCGTGCTCGCCGGCGGCGACTTCGACCTCGACGACCACACGCGCCGGATCGCGGCCCGCACATTGTGGTCAAGCGTGCATGGCATCGTCACCAGCGGCTATGCCGGCAGGTCCGTTCGCCGGCAGGCCGACGAGATCGACCAGCAGATCGAGCTGCTGGTCGCCGTCTTCATCAGGGGGCTGGAGCACGGCGGCGCATTCGCGCATGCTGGGACAACAGCGTAGTGGCTTGACGTCGAGGGTTGACGCGTCGCTCGGATTCGCGAACGTGGCAGAGCGGGGCAATGAAGAGCCGGATGATGACGACAGTCAACGATTCTACCCCAGCAGCGCGGGAATTATATCTTGATCTCCTGGTCAGGATATTGCTCAACACCATTTACCGGGATCCCGCCATCAACCCGGGGGTCCGTCCGATGGTGGTCGAGCCGTTCAACCCGAAAACCCGCGCGATCGGCAAGGATTGGCCAACCCAGGCTCACACGATGGTCGGCCAGGCTCGCCTCGAGAGCTTGCGCAATCTATCGCAGCAGGTGCTGGACGACGGCATCGTTGGCGACTTCATCGAAACGGGCGTCTGGCGCGGTGGCTGCTGCATCCTGATGCGCGGGGTTCTTGCCGCGAACCAAATCCATGACCGCAAGGTCTATGTCGCGGACTCGTTCGCCGGCCTGCCGGCGCCAAACGAAGAGCTCTATCCCCGAGATGCCGGATGGAACCTTAACGTGTTCAAGGAGCTGGCAGTCTCGCTGGAGACGGTCAAGGACAATTTCTCACGTTATGGGCTGCTCGACGAGCAGGTCGTGTTCGTGGAAGGGATGTTCAGCGACACGCTGCCGTCGCTGTCGGCCGGGCCGTTCGCGCTGCTGCGGCTCGATGGCGATCTGTACGAGTTGACCATTGTGGCGCTGAATTCCCTTTACCCCAAATTGTCCCGGGGCGGTGTTGTCATCATCGACGATCGCGCCCTCGATCCATGCCAGCGCGCGGTGATCGATTTTCGCGATCGACACGGCATCACGGCACCGATGCAGGAGGTCGACTGGACCGGATCCTGGTGGCGCAAGGAATGAAAGTTGTTAGCGAACGCGACGGAGATAGCCGTTGACGTTCCACGTCACATTGGTGCCGAAGTGGTCGCAAAGGCCGGTATCGATTTCATAGTTCTGTCCACGATCGCGCAAGAACAGCTCGACCGCACGGCGCGGGCCGCCCATCAGCCTGGCGACATATTCAGGGCCATAAAGATCGTCGACAATACCGTCCTCGACGACAATATACTCTCCGGCAACCATCCAACGATCGAAGAAGCGCAGCACGGCGAGCGTCGTCTCGCAATGATGGTCCGCGTCCTCGATGACGAACATCGGTCTGGGGAGGTTCTCCATCAGATCCGCCGGTAAGGTTGCCGCCAGGTTGCGACCGTCGCCACGATGAAACGTCACGTCCGGCACGCTGATCGAGGGCGGCGTGATGTCGATCGAGTGAATGACGCAGTCGACCCCGAAGCTGCGCAGGATATCGGCAAACCAGAGCGCGCTGCCGCCCCATTTGGAGCCGATCTCGATCAATGTCCGGGGCTTCTGCTGCCAAAGCAGCATTTGGTACAGCGCCAGATCGAATGGATTTTTGTAGGTGGGCACGCCCTTGTAAGTGTAGCGCATCGCGCCGTCTTGAATGCGCGCAAGCGGTGCACCAAGCAATGCACTTCCGATGGCAAGACGTTCAATCATACGGTTGTCCTTCAAGCCGACGTCAAACCCGATTATCCGGTATGCCGCCGAGAAAAAGCGTGAGCGGGACACTCTTCGATTGGCGGTTCAGAAGGCAGTTGCGGAAGAACTCGTTGGCCATGAACGGCTTACTGGTACGAAATATCGTCACCCATATTCAAGGACATTCATGGCAGGCAGCGGTATATTGCCGATCGCGATTGAATTCCCATGCGCCCCCCGCAACCCACACCGGTCACCAAGACAGGGGCGGAACAGTGAGAGGGGGCTGGAACGCGGCGGCACATTCGCGCATGCTGGAACAACAGCGCCGTGAATCGCGAACTGGGCAGGCCGCGATTGCAGGGCGAACAAGGAGATTTGAGCGATGTCTTTTTTGAAACGTCTTTTCGGCGGCGGCGGTGAAGCGGCCGAGCCCAAGAGTGCGGCACCCGCCAAGCAGGTCGAGCACAAGGGTTTCCTGATCAGCGCCACGCCCTACAAGAACGATGGCCAGTACCAGACCTGCGGCATCGTCTCCAAGGAGATCGACGGCGTGGTGAAAGAGCACAAATTCATCCGCGCCGACCGCTTCGCCGGCCTCGACGACGCCGTCGACATCTCGATCAAGAAGGGCATCCAGCTGGTCGATGAACAGGGCGAGCGGATGTTCGGCTAGGGCTCGGCCACGTGCCGCCAGCATAAATCCAGCTTATCATTACCCCTAGTTTTTGAAGACGTTACAGTGTCTTTCGCCATCTGTAGCTTCGACGCTACAGATGGGAAATGACTGGGATTTGGTGGGTTGATGCAGACACATGCGCGGGTGGTGATTGTTGGCGGCGGGTGCGTCGGCGCGGGCATCCTCTACGGTCTGGCGAAGCGCGGCTGGACCGACATCGCGCTGCTCGAACGCACGCAGCTGACGGCCGGCTCGACCTGGCATGCGGCCGGCCTCGTCCCGTCCTATGCCCGCAACATCAATATTGGCCGGATGATCAACAAGACCATCGAGATCTATGAAGGGCTCGAGGCCGAGACCGGGCAGCCGGTCGGCTGGCACAAATGCGGCCAGCTGCGCATTGCCAATTCCAGGGACCGGCTCGACGAATACAAGAGCTATATGAGCGTGGCCGAGGTTCAGGGCATGCGGGCGCATTTGCTGTCGCCGGCGGAGGCGAGGGCGCTCTGCCCGCTTCTCGACAACAAGCAGATGCTGGGCGCGCTCTATCATCCCGATGACGGCCATATCGCGCCGGCCGACGTGACCCATGCCATGGCCAAGGGCGCGCGGGATCTGGGCGCCAAGATTTATCTGAACACCGAGGTCACCGGCTTTCAGCGAACCGCCGGCGGCGAATGGCGGGTCCAGACGAACAAGAGCGACATCATCTGCGAGCATGTGGTCTGCGCGACCGGCAATTACGCGCGCCAGACCGGCGCGCTGCTCGGCCTCGACATCCCCGCCATCCCGATCCTGCACCAGTACTGGATCACCGAGCCCGTGCCGGAGATCGTCGAGCGTAAAAAGCAGGGACGCGCGGAAATGCCGATCCTGCGCGACGAGGGTTTCGAAGGCTATCTGCGCGAGGAGGGCGACGGCTTCATGTTCGGGCCCTACGAGCGCACCGAACACCTCAAGCTGTTTGCCGAGGATGGCGTTCCAGCCTGGTTCGGCGCCGATCTCGTCGAAGAGGATTTCGAGGCGGTGTCGTGGAACTGGGAGCAGGCAACGCAGCTCGTGCCGGCGCTGGGACGCGCCGGGATCAAGGCCAATGTCCGTGGCCCCTTCCAGATGACGGCGGATGAGCTTCCCCTGATGGGACCGGCCTGGGGCCTGCCCAATGTCTGGCTGGCCGAGGGCGTGCCGGGCGGCATATTGTGGGGCGGCACGATCGGTTATTATCTGTCGGAGCGGATCGTCGAGGGCGGCAACAGCCTCGACATCTCCGATCTCGATCCGCGCCGATTCGGCGACTACGCCAACAAGGCCTGGACGCGCGAAAAGGTGCGCGAGGCCTGGGGCACGCATGCGGAGCAGAAATATCCGGGACAGGACATGCCCGCCGCCCGACCGCAGAAGACCGCACCGTCCTATGCGCGGCTGACCGAACTGGGTGCGGTCTGGGGCGTGCTCAACGGCTGGGAAATGCCCAACTGGTTCGCGCCCAAGGGCGTCGAGGCCAAGGACCAGTACAGCTGGCGCTGGACCGAAAAGGGCGTGTTCGTCGGCGAGGAGGTGCAGGCCGTGCGCAACGCCGTCGGCCTGGTCGAGATGACGCCGATGACCAAGTTCGAAGTGTCGGGGCCAGGTGCGGCCGCCTGGCTCGACAGGATTCTCGCCAACCGGTTGCCTGCGACCGGACGGGCCGTTCTGGCGCATCACCTCACCGCCGCCGGTGGCGTGCAGGCGGAATATATGGTGGCGCGGCTTAGCGACGATAGTTTCTACCTGATTTCGACGCCGCGCGCCGAGCGCTGGAATTTCGACGATCTCACAAAACTGCTTCCCGCCGATGGCAGCGTCAGCCTGAAGAACGTCACCAACGAGCGCGGCTGCTTCACGGTCGTTGGGCCAAAGGCACGCGAAGTTCTACAGCCGCTGACCGAGATCGACCTGTCGAATGCGGGCTTTCCCTGGTTCGGCGTGAAGAGCGGCAGCGTGGCGCTTGCCAGCGACGTGCGGCTGTTGCGCGTCAACTACGAAGGCGAGCTCGGCTGGGAACTCTATCATCCCATGGCCTACCAGCGGCAATTGCTCGACGCGATGCTGGGAGAGGGCGAGAAGCATGGCATGCGCCTCGTCGGCCTGCATGCGCTGGAATCGCTGCGGCTGGAGAAATCCTACCGCGCCATGTATCGCGACATGAATCCCGAGCTCAACGCGCTGGAGAGCGGGCTTGAACGCTTCATCCGTCTCGACAAGGGCGATTTCGTCGGCCGCGACGCGGTCCTGAAATACAAGGCGAGGAACGATCAGCGCAGATCGGTGACGCTCAGAATAGAGACCGACGGCGCCAGCACGCTCGCTTCCGAAGGTCTGTACATCGGCGGCGAGCTGGTCGGGCGCATCACGTCGGGCGGCTATGGCTACACGCTCGGACATGATGTGGCGCTGGCGCTGCTGCCGGAACGTCTCGGCACGCCCGGCACGAGGCTCGACGTCGCGATCCTGGGAGAATGGAAGACCGCTGAGGTCATCGCGGATTCGCCCTATGATCCCACCTCGGCCAGGGCGCGGATGTAGCGCGCCCGCCATGAAGCGTTGATGCCTCAAACCGCCAGCGAATAGCCCAGATCGCGCAACGGCAGCCGGCGCACGCGTTCTCCGGTGGCGGCGAAGATGGCATTGCCAAGGGCTGGCGCCAGCGCCGGGAAGGCGGGTTCGCCCATGCCGGTCGGCGGATTGTCCGACTGGATGAAATAGGGATCGATGGTCATCGGCGCGAAGGGCATGCGCAGGATCGGATAGGCGTTGTAGTTCTGCTCCTGTATCAGGCCATTTTCGATGTTGATCTTGAGCCCCATGGCGGTCGAGAGCGCGTCGGTCGACGCGCCCTGCGCCTGGGCTTCGGATCCGGCCATGTCGATGATCGGGCCGACATCGAGCACCACCAGGATGCGTGCGATCTTGATCCGCTTGTTGGCGTCCACGCTGAGTTCGACCGCCTGCGCGACATGGCCGGCATGGGAATAACACCAGGCCAGGCCCAGTCCGCTGCCCTTCGGCAGCGTCTTGCCCCAGCCAGCCTTGTCGGCGCACATCTTGATCACGCCGGTGGCCCGGCTGGGGCTGAAGTTGACGGTTCTGTCCTTGGGCACCAGTTCAGGCACGTCGCGGTTCACCGCGTCGAGAAGGAATTCGACATGGTCGCGACCCGATGCAAGCGACAGTTCATGCATGAAGCTTTGCGCGGCGAAGACCTGGGCATTGTCGCCCGGCGCGCGCCAGGCGCCGGTGGGGATCCTCAGCGGGAACATGGTCTTGGCGCGGCGCAGGTTCGGCGCCTTGATCGAGTATCTCAGATTGTCGGTAAGGTTGGCGCCTGAAGCCTCTTTCTTCCCGTCGGCGGTGAAGGTGATGAAGTGTTCCTGCCAGGCGTCGAGCCTGCCCCCCTTGTCGATCGCGCCCTTGAACTGGTGGTAACCGGCGGGCCGGTAGAAGTCGTGGGCGAAATCGTCTTCCCGGGTCCACTGCAGCTTGACCGGGTCCTTGACCCTTTTGGCGATGGCTGCGGCCTCGCAGGCATAGTCGTTGACCAGCCGCCGCCCGAAACCGCCACCGACCCGGGTCTGGTGCATCACCACTTTTTCCGGCGCAATGCCTGCCACCTTGGCGACTATCGGCAAGCCCCGATCGGGTTGCTGGGTGGGCACCCACATTTCCATCACCCCGTCATGCCAATGCGCGGTGGTGTTCATCGGCTCCAGCGGCACATGCGCGGCGAAGGGATATTCGTAGTAGGCCTCCACGGTCTTGGCGGCATTGGCGAAGGATTTGTCGACGTCACCGATGTTGTCGTCGGGCTTTTGCGGGAAATTGGCCGCCTGCTTTCTAGCCTCGGCAGAGAATTGCGACGTCGAGTCCTTTGAAGCTTCGCTCAGATCCCAATCCACCTGAAGCTTGTCCTTGGCCTGGAACGCGCTCCAGGTATCCCTGGCGATGATGGCGACGCCCGGCATCACTTCGACCATCATGCCGGTGCCGTCCACAGCGAAAGCGTCGAGGACGCCGTGCAGGGCCTTGATCTCGTTCGCATTGAAGGACCTGACCTTGCCGCCGGCAGCCGGACATTTGGTGTAGGTGGCATAGACCATGCCGGGAAGCTGGACATCGATACCGAACAACGGCTGGCCGCTGACCACCTTGGGATCGTCGACGCCGCGATAGCGCTTGCCGATCAGGCGGTAGTCGGCGCGGCTCTTAAGCTTGAGGCTCTTGGGATCGGGCACGGGCATTTTCGCGGCGGCGACGGCAAGCGACCCATAGGTCGCGGACCTGCCGCTGGCGGCATGGGTCAAGACGGAATCCCTGGCGGTAATCTGCGAGGAATCCACCGCCCATTGCCCGGCGGCCACGGCGACCAGCATCGCCTTGGCACCGGCACCGGCCTGGCGCAGCTGGTCCCATGCATGCGGGATGGAGGTCGAGCCGCCAGCGCCCTGGCTGCCATAGACCTTGGGATTGATATCGGCCTGTTCCATGACGACATGGTTCCAGTCGGCGTCGAGTTCGTCGGCAATGATCACGCCGAAAGAGGTCTTGATGCCCTGGCCGATCTCCGGGCATTTGGAATAGATGGTGATCGTGTTGTCCGGAGCGATACGGATGAAGGCGTTCATCGCCTGGTCCTTGCCATCAGGCTCATCGACGTTCGCCGTTTCGGCGGCGAACGCTGTACCTCCCAGACGGAACCCCAGCACCAGCCCTGCGGCGCTTGCGCCGGCCAGCTTGAAGAAGGTGCGCCGTCCCATGGTCAGCGACACCCCGGCTGGCGGCACCGAACGGACCTCGCGTATCAGTGCCGAGAGGTAGGCGTCGGATTGGGCAAACTGTGTGTCAGCCATTGGGTGCCTCCTTGGATTGCTGCGCCGCCTGCTGTCGCAAAGCGCTCACATCCTTGCCTGTTAAGTCAGCGCCTTTGGCGCCGAACCGAGCGGTGACGTAGTTGGCCACCGCCGCGATGTCGTCGTCCGAATAGCCAGCGCCAAAGGCCGGCATGAAGATCCTGCCGTCGGTGGTCTTGCGGTTGACGCCGTTGATGACGGTCTGCGCCACATTGGTGGCGCTGGGGTCGTTCACCGCGCGCACGCCGGTCAGCGTGGCAAAGCCGGTGACCGGGCTGACACCGGTCCAGTCGTGGCAGGAGGCGCAGGCGCCGGCGAAGATCTTTTCGCCCCGCGAATTGGCATCCGCCGCCACGCCTTCCCTGTACGAGGCAGGTGCTGCGGTGGTGACGGTGCGCGGCAGGTCGCTCGCATGGGCGGGGATGCTGCGCAGATAGGTCACCAGGGCACGGGTGTCGTCCGGCACGAGATAGCTCAGACTGTCGTCGGCGGCTTCACCCATCGGGCCGGCGGCGCCGCCATGACCCTTGGCATGACCGGTGGACAGATAGGAAGTGAGATCCTCGTCGCTCCAGTCGCCGAGGCCGGAAACGTTGTCGCCGGTGATGTTGTAAGCGCGCCAGCCGGCGGTAAGGGTGCCGGCGAATTTGCCATGATTGTCCAGCGCAAAGGCCAAATTGCGCGGAGTATGACATTCGCCGCAATGGCCCATCGCTTCGGCAAGATAGGCGCCCCGGTTCCATTGCGGGCTCTCACTGGTGTTGGGGCGGAAGCGTTCATCGGGATTGAACATGACGTTCCAGAGCGCCAGCAGGCTGCGCTGGCTGAAGGGCCAGGAAAGCTGGTTTTGCCTGGCCGGGGCATTCACCGGCGCCAGCGTGAAGAGATAGGCCTTGATGGCCAGCGCGTCGGCATCCGTCATGTAGGTGTAGGAGCTGTAGGGCATGGCGGGATAGAGTTTCGCGCCGTCGGCGCGAATGCCCTTGTGCACGGCCGCGAGAAACTGGGTGTCGGTATAGTTGCCGATGCCGGTCTGCTTGTCCGGCGTGATGTTGGTCGAATAGATCGTGCCGAACGGCATGTTGAAGGCGAACCCGCCCGCAAAGGGCGCGCCGCCCGGAGCGGTATGGCAGGCCTGGCAGTCCGCCGCATGAGTCAGATATTCGCCGCGCTTCACCAGATCGGCGCTGGCAAGCTGAGCGGGGACGCCGGTGACATCGGCGCCATGGTAATCCGCCAACGCCACGGTCGAGCCGCCGGCAAAGGACATCGGATCGCGGCCGAGATAAAGCCAGCCCGCGAAACCAAGTGCGACGACGACGATGACCGCAACGACGATGCCGATGATTTTCTTCATGGTCAGGCCGATTTGGCGGCGGCGTTCTTGATGGCCCGGCGGATGCGGATATAGGTCCCGCAGCGGCAGAGATTGCCCGCCATGGCGGCGTCGATGTCGGCATCGTCGGGCTGCGGGTTCGCGTCCAGCAGCGCCGTGGCCGACATGATCTGGCCGGCCTGGCAATAGCCGCATTGCGGAACCGCGGCTTCCATCCAGGCCTTCTGCACCTTGGCGCCGTTGGGCGTGCTGCCGATCCCTTCTATCGTGACGATGGCGCGGGTGCCGACATCGCCGACGGTCAACTGGCAGGAGCGCACCGGCTTGCCGGCCACATGCACCGTGCACACGCCGCATTGGGCGATGCCGCAGCCATATTTGGTGCCGACGAGGCTAAGATGGTCGCGCAGCACCCACAGAAGCGGCATGTCTTCCGGCACATCGACGTCTCGCGACTGTCCGTTGATTGTAAGCGTGAGCATGTGTCCATCCCTGGCTGACGGCGTAATCGATCGAACGACAGATTTGCTCGTCAAAATGATAGGGGAGGGATGGCCGGCAAGTAGGGGACGGATCGTACACATTTCCGGCATCGCCGCTGCCGGGCGGCCGAGCAGAAGCAGAGGGTTGGCTTCGTCAGCCGCGGTTCTTTTGCTATCCCGTGCCGCGCGTCTCCGGCCCACTTCGCCAGTTCCCGTTCCAGGCCCACCAGAGCTGATACCAATGCAAGAAGGGGACCGTTAGCAAAAATCGTGCGCCAACCAGTTTCGCACACGTCAATTTCAGTGCCCCGCGCCCTCGTTAGATAAAACCAAAGCCGGCCACCGCCGGATAATCTCCGGTCGCCCGGAACAAAGCTGACTGGCGCAGGTTAGGTCCCCAGCACATGTGTGCATGAAAGGATCCTTCCCATGAAAACGCGCATACTTCTGGCCTCACTGGCCACAGCTACAGCCATGGCTTTTGCCTTGCCCGCGCTTGCCGCCGACAGCGCACAGGACTTCGTCGACAAGGCCGCGGCCGGCGGCATGTTCGAGGTCGATTCCAGCAAGCTTGCCGAAAGCAAGGTGCAGGATAAGAGCGTCAAGGATTTCGCCCGCAAGATGATCGACGATCACGGCACCGCCAACGCAAAGTTGGAAACAATCGCCGGCGAGCAGAAGCTGACGGTTCCGAAGGAGCTGGATGCCAAGCACAAGGGTGACGTCGACACTCTGCAGAACGGCAAGGATCCGATCGACGGCCCCTATGTGCAGATGCAGCGCGACGCGCATGCCGATGCCGTCAAGCTGTTCGAGAGTTACGCCAAGGACGGCGACAACGTCGAGCTGAAGACATTCGCCCAGCAGACCGTGCCGACGCTCAAGATGCACCAGGAGATGATCGAAAAGATCGCGGCGACCATGGGCACCCAGTCGTCAAGCTCGCAGACGCCAAAGGTCACGGTTGGTGACAAGCCCGAGCAAGCTCCTCCGCTTCCCGGTGCAAACAGCTTCACCGAAGACCAGGCGAAGGGCCGCATCCAGGATGCCGGTTTCGCCGATGTGTCAAAGCTGACCAAGGACGACCAGGGCATCTGGCGTGGCCAGGCCAACAAGGACGGCAAGAACACCACCGTGGCGCTGGACTACAAGGGCAACGTCGTTGCCGGCACCAACTGAAACTAAGATCCAGGAGATCGAAATCATGAAGACCGTAACCGGACTGTTCGACAATTATGACGATGCTTCCGACGCCGTCGGTGAATTGGAAGCCAGCGGTGTGCCGCATGACGATATCAGCATTGTTTCCAGCAATGCCGACAATCAGCACGACGATGACGGCTCCAAGGCCGCGGATGACGCCGCCGGCGGCGCAGGACTGGGAGCAGCGATCGGCGGTGCCGGTGGACTGCTCGCCGGACTTGGCCTGATGGCTATTCCCGGCGTTGGTCCCGTGGTGGCTGCCGGATGGTTGGCTGCCACTGCGGTTGGAGCCGTTGGCGGCGCGGTGGTTGGCGGCGCGGCTGGCGGCATCGTCGGAGCGCTCACCGATTCCGGTATCCCCGAGAATGATGCCCACGTCTACGCCGAGGGCGTGCGTCGCGGCGGCACGCTGGTCACTGCCAAGGTCGATGATCAGATGGTGCCGGCGGCCGAAAGGATCCTGGGCCAGGCTAAGTCCGTCAACCTCCAGGAACGGCGTGGCGAATACCAGGCCGACGGTTGGACCGGCTTCGATCCGGACGCGGAGAATTACCGCTCGAACGAAATCGGCCGCGACGGCGCTCGCGACGTGAACCGAGTTTGATCGACAGGGCCTCGCTGCCGAAAGGCGGCGGGGCCTTTCTGCCGAAGCTTGGGTCAGCGCATCAAGCCGGCCGCACGAAGCGCATCTTCAATGACCTTGCCAACGCCTGTAGCAGAAGCGCGTGAACCATCGGCCTCCGGTTGTTCGACAGGTTCCACACGCGCTGGCCTCGGCCTTTCCGGCGCAACATAGGTGCGCAAGGCCGCAGCTGCCGTGGGATGCGTCGCCGTAGCGTCAACTGTCGCCTCGCTTCGGGCATCGGCGCCTGCGAGATTCCAAAAAGCCGCCATGCGTCTCGTCGACGATATTCCAACATCCAGCATGAACGGCGCTGCGTGGCCCAAACCGTCCGGTCCCACCGTGTTCAAGGGGGTGCCATGGCCCATGCCGGCAATGGTGTATTTTTCGATCACCTCATTGCCATCGGCGTCGCACCAGACCTGCCGCGTTTGCACGTCGACAGTCTCCGTTCGACCATGGCCCGCATCGACGCGGTGAACGCCTTGCCATTGGGCGACAAGGGCATCCGCGTTGGACGGCGCCACCGTGCGATCGGCCGTGCCCTGCCAGATCGAAATCTTCGGCCAACGCCCTTTGTGCGATGACGCCTGCACCAGGCGCCGCTGGAGTTCCGACTTAGTCGGGCCACCATGCCCGCGCATGCGATCGAACGCTTCCGGAATCGTCGATGCGCTGCCATAGGCAAGGCCCGCAATGATCGCGCCGCCGGCGAACACGTCCGGATAGGTTGCCAGCATTGCCGCTGCCATGGCGCCGCCCGCTGAAAGACCGGTGATGAAAATGCGCTCTCGGTCCAGGCCATGCTTCGTCACCATGGCTTCGATCATCCGGCGGATGGAAAGCGCTTCACCGCGATCGCGGGTTACATCTTCGGGCACGAACCAGTTGAAGCAGAGATTGGCATTGTTGGCTCGCTGCTGTTCGGGGAACAACACCGCAAACCCTTCTTCGGCCGCCAGGCGCGACCAGCCAGCGCTGTGATCGTAGCCCGCCGCGGTCTGCGTGCAGCCGTGCAGGACGACAACCAAGGCTGCTCCCCTCGGCAAGTCCTCGGGTGCGTACAAACGCGCCCGCAGGGCACCCGGATTGGATCCGAACTCGGCGAGATCGCACAGACTGTCGGGGTGGTTTTGTTGGGAAAATGCCGTCCTGCCTCGCATGGCCGAAAGGCGAGCGATCGTATCTGAGATATTCCGCAAATCGAAATCCTAGCCGCCGGAGTGGCGGAAGCCCGAGCACAATGCACTTGCAGCAACATCGTTGCTGCACTGCACAATAACAAGCTTACGCAGGGGTAGGTGAGAGGCGGATGCTCCGTTCGAGGCCGTTCCGATTCTACTGGTCCGAAAAACTCACGCTCACGCCGCGCTGGCGAAAATAGGCCTGCATCAATTTGCGGCCCGAGCGGTTGTTTTGCGCCAACTTGGCCGGATCGAACACAGCCTGTTTCATCCCCTCGCGTGTCAGCGCGGCCTTGAGTGTCGCGATATGTGCGTCGATGTCGGCATTGTCCGCCCGAAGCGATGCATAGATATTCTCGGTCGCCTCGGCCACGGTCAGTTCGCTCACAGCTGTCGTCCTCTTGTTGATTGGGCGGCGGCTTAGCACAGATTCGCGGCGCCGCCGATACTGATGCGTAGCGGCCAGACTGGTCAGCCACACGGATCCGATCGGCGCCGCGCCCTAGGCCGGGCTGCTCCTGGCCGATTTGGCCAGTTCCTGCTCCAGATCCACCAGTTCCTTGCCGCCTGCCATCAGGTTGAGCAGCTGGTCGCGGGTGATTTCGCCCTTGGCGTAGGTGCCGGTGCTCCGACCTCGCTTCAACAGCGTGAAGCGGTCGCCGACGACATAGGCGTGATGGACGTTGTGGGAAATGAAGATGACGCCGATGCCGCGCGCCTTGGACTGCACAATGAGCTTCAGCACCACCGATGCCTGGTGGACACCCAGCGCCGAGGTCGGCTCGTCCAGGATCAGCACCTTGGCGCCGAAATAGACGGCGCGCGCTATAGCCAGGCATTGCCGTTCACCGCCCGACAGCGTGCCGACCGGCTGTTCGGGGTCGCGCAGTTGGATGCCCATCGCCGACATTTCGTCATAGGCGGTGCGGTTGGCGAATTCGGCGTCGAACTGGCTGATCGGCCCGAATTTGCGCATCGGCTCGCGCCCGAGGAAGAAGTTGCGCGCCACGCTCATCAGCGGCACCAGCGCCAAGTCCTGGTAGACGGTCGCGATGCCGCTGTCGCGCGTATCGGCGGGCGAGGCGAACCGCGTCGGCTTGCCCTGCACGCGGATTTCGCCTTCGTCCGGCGTGTAGACGCCCGACAGGGTCTTGATCAGCGTCGACTTGCCGGCGCCATTGTCGCCGAGCAGGCAATGCACCTCGCCGGGGCAGACATCGAAGGACACGTCCTTCAGCGCCACGACTGAGCCGAAATATTTGCTGACCGATTTCAGTTCGACATAGGGCTCGGCCATCACCGGCTCCTCATGGCGCGGTTGCGCACATAGCTGTTGAACAGTACCGCGATGACCATCATGGCGCCCATGAACAGCTTGAACCAGTCGGTGTCGATGCCGGTGTAGAAGATGCCCATCTGAACCACGCCGAAGATGAGGGCGCCGAACATGGCGCCGATGGCTGACCCGTAGCCACCGGTGAGCAGCGTGCCGCCGATGACGACGGCGATGATGGCCTCGAATTCCTTTTGCGTGCCGCGCAGCGTGTCGGCGGAGCCGGTGACCAGCACCTGGATCGCCGCGAACAGGGCGGCCGCGAGTGCCGTCATGACGAACAGCGTGATCTTGGTGCGCGCCACCGGCACGCCGAGATTGCGCGCGGCATTGGCTTCGCCGCCGGCGGCGAAAATCCAGTTGCCGAAGCGGCTCCGCGTCAAGAGCCAGGTGCAGGCCAGTGTCAGCACGATCCACCACACGATCGACACCGGAATGCCTGATATCGACGGCATTCCGTCCGCCCGCTTGCCGATCAGGCCGAGGTCGGCCAACCAGGCGATCAGGCCTGAGAATACCTGGCCAGAGAACAGGCTGTTGAGCGGATCGTTCTGCGCCAGCTCGTGCACGCCCGACACCTGGGTCCGCCCTGAAATGCCGCGCGTGAGGCCAAGAGTGAGGCCGCGCAGCATGAACAGGCTGCCAAGCGTCACGATGAAGGAGGGCAGTCCGGTCCTGACGACGGCGAGTCCGTTCAGAGCGCCGATGCCGCCGCAGACGGCGAAGGTGAACAGCAGCGAAAGCCAGATCGGCCAGCCCCAGAACACGGCGGGGATGGCGATGAGGATGCCGGCAAAACCGATCATCGAGCCGACCGACAGATCGAACTCGCCGGCGATCATCAGCAAGGCCACGGGTGCGGCGAGAATGCCAAGCTGGGCCGAGACTTCGAGGAAGTTGACGATGCCCTTGGCGCTGAACAGTCCCGTGTTTCCCGCCGTGATGGCGAAGAACACGAAGACCAGCACGGTGCCGGCGGCCGCGCCAAGCTCCGGCCTGCTCAGCAGGCGGCTGAGGCGTGAGACGGACCGGACCCGCTCGTCGCGAATCTCTGAAACCATGGCTGCTTGCCCTTCACATAGAGCCGTTCACCGTTTCACGGAAACGCCGAACAGGACTATCTCCTTGCCTTGACGCAATTCCGGACGGAAAACCGTTCACACTTTTCCTGGAATTGCTCTGATGAAACGGCCGGGGCGGGACCCGGCCGTCTGTGTTAGCGCTTGCCTTGTTTCGACAGCTCGATGACCGAGGCGGCGGTGTCCTTCGTGACGAAGCCTGGGCCGGTCGGATAGTCGGCGATCGGCATGATCTTGTACTTCTTCCAGAGATCGAACATCGCGACCGGGATATAGCCCATGGCATATTGCTGGGCGTCGATGCCCCATTCCATCTTGCCGCCGACGACGGCCTGCAGGATCGTGGGCGAAAGATCGAACGTGCCGGTCTTCACCTTGCCCGACAGGCCCAATTCATCAAGCGCGGCCAGCGTCGGTTCGGCGCCGCTGGCGCCGACGGCGAGGATGAATTGTGTATCGGCATGAGCGGTCATGTAGGCGATCACGCGGTTCTTCATTTCGGTCGGGTCGATGACGCCGTTCATCACCGGCACGTCGACGCCCAGACCCTTGGCGAAGCCGGCGCAGCGGTCGTCGAGGCTCGAATTGCCGACCTCGTGGTTGGCGCAGACCGCCTTGGTGAGGCCGAGCGCCTTGATGCGCTCGCCGGCCATGACGCCCGCCTGGAATTCATCCTGCCCCATGAACAGCAGGCCGCCAAGGTCGTGGGTGAGCTTCGAGCCGCCGGAATCGATGACGATCACCGGGATGCCGGCGGCGACGGCGTTCTTGACCGGAGTTGTAAGGGCGGCCGCGTCGGGGATCGAGACGACCAAGCCGTCGGGCTTCGAGGCCGCGATGGCGTCGATCATTTGCCCCATCTTGGCCATGTCGAAGGTCTCGGGCGCCAGATATTCGGCCTTGACGCCGAGCGTCTTGGCGGCATCGTCCATGCCGTTCTTGACGACCGACCAGTAGGGATCGCCGCTCTGGCCATGGGTGACGAACACCACCCGCGTTTGGTCGGCGGCCGCAAGGGTCGTGGCCGCCGCCATCATCGTGAAGCCGGCCAGCAGGCCGAGCGCAGGCTTTATTAATTTCGCAAGCACAGACATAACAACCTCCTGTTTGTTTTTCGCCGCCGCAATTACGGTCGGCAGTCCAGTTGCTCCTTTAAGCTGTGTTGATATTCAGCTGATGCCGGCCTGCAAATGGCAGCTTTCTGCGCTTCCGGTGCTCACGGACCTAATGTCCGCTCCGCTCCGGTTCTCGAAAGCCCTCATTTTCGGCTCGGCCTGACCTGAATCTCAACACACCTTTTCCAGTTTCATTCCTCAGCACTGGTTCCCTGGAGGCCGAATAGTGGCCTCGATCATTCCATGACGGTAAATCCGGCTTGCCTCGCCATGCGCGACAGGTTCTTAAATCCCATCGTCGCATAGGTCAGCGGGTTGGCCTTGTTGGGGTCCTGCTCGGCCTCGACGACCAGCCAGCCCCTGTAACCATTATCGGCCAGCACGCGCAAAATGGCGGGATAGTCGATGAAGCCGTCGCCAGGGACGGTGAAGATCCCTTCCATGACGGCGCCCATGAAACTCATGTCCTCGGCGCGGGCACGCTCGAGCACGGGTTTGCGCGCGTCCTTGCAATGCACATGCACGACGCGTTTGACCTGCGCCTTGATCAGGGCGAGCGGGTCGCCGCCCGAGAAGATCGAATGGCCGGTGTCGTAGAGCAGACCGACCGCCTCGCCGGTATGCCGCATCAGCAGGCCAACCTCGGCATCGGTCTCGACGATGGTTCCCATATGATGATGAAAGGCCATGCGCACGCCGAAATCCGCCATCCTTTCGGCGAGTGCCGTCAGCTTGCGGCCATAGGCCGGCCATTCTTCCGGGCTCAGGGCCGGGCGTTGCGAGATCGGTCCCCAGATGGCGTTGTGGCGCCCGCGCGAGGTGTCGGCATAGACGACATGGGTAGAGCCCATATCCTTCAAGAGCTGGAGATGCGGCGTGATCGCATCCATTTCCGCGCTGACGTCCTTCTCGTCGCAGCGGCCATCATACCAGCCGGAAATCACCGCGAGGCCATAGCGGTCCATGATCGGCTTCAGCTCGGCCGAGCGGCGCGGAAACTTGCCGCCAAGTTCGGTGCCGGCATAGCCGGCCTGCCTGGTTTCGCTGAGGCAGACTTCAAGCGGCGTATCGCCGCCGAGTTCCGGCACGTCGTCATTGGTCCAGGTGATCGGATTGATGCCGATGCGAACCGTCACGGGCGAACTCCTGATTGCTTCGATTGGGCGAGGTGGTGGCGGGTCAGCCCAGCCAGCAGCGTCATGTCGCGGCGCGCATGCTCGGCGGTGTTGCGCACCGGCGTACCCTCGACGATTGCCGACCAGAAACCCTTCAGCTCCTCGACGAAAGCCTCTTCATAGCCGCTGCGGATGTCGCGGCTGGAAAGCGTGTGGCCGTCGCCGGTGCGGACGGTCAGCCGCGTCGGCTGGTGGTTGAGATAGGGCGAGGGAAATTCCAGTTCGAGCGAGGCGTCGTCGAAATGGAGCGTGATGCGCTCGCGGTAATCGGGCAGGCCCGGAGTGGCGATATGCGCCATGGTCCACAATGCCTGGCCGCCGAGCAGCCGGACAGTGCCCTGGCCAGCTTCGCCTTTGGCGAAGAGCGAGGCACCGACGATTTCGCCATCGGCGACGCCGAGCGCATCGAGCAAGCCATGGACGGCGTTGACGTCGTGCACGATCGACGAGGAATAGGCGCCGACAAAGCCGCGAAAGGCGTGGGGATCGTCGATCCCGGGCACCGCGCGGTTGACCTGCTCGCGCTGCCTGGCTTCGGTCGAGGCAATCAGTTCCGGCGCGACGTCGTCACCCCGGCAAGTGGAGGCGTGCCGGATGAAGGGCCAGGCGTCGGGATCGTTGACCTCGACCGAAACGGAGCGAAGCGTCCGCGCCGTGCCGGGCAGCATGTTCAGCGCCGCCTCGTAGCTCGGGTCGAAACGCTTCATGTAGCCGACCTGGAGCACCTTTCCAGCGCGATCCCTGGCGGCGATCAGTTCGTCGATGTCCTGCGCGCCGTAGCAAAGCGGCTTTTCGCAGAAGACATGCAGGCCCCTGGCAAAGGCAGCGAGGCTCTGTTCGCGGTGCAGCGCATCCGGCGAGGCGATGACCACGGCGTCAAGCGGCATGGCGAGCAGCGCGTCGAGATCGGAAAATGTTTCGAGGCCGAATTCCTGTGCGACGAAAGCGCGGACTTTTCGCGACGGATCGTAGACGCCAAGGATCTTGAACTGCCGGTGCAGCTTGAGCAGGTTCGGAATGTGCTCGACCTGGGCGACGCCGCCTGCCCCGATCACTCCCACCCTTATGCACTGCATCGGCCAGCCCCATCTGAACCCGAACGCTTTTTTCTTGAGGGTAGGCCTCCTTTGGTTCCATTGTTAGAACCAGATTCTATTGATTTTCGGGAACCAGATGAAGACCAGCTTTCCCGTCGACGGCATCGCCCTGGATCGCGACAGCCCCGCCAATCTGCACCGGCAGCTCTATGTCCAGTTACGCGGCCTGATCGAACGGCGCGTGCTGCCGAGCGGCCACGCACTGCCCTCGACACGGGTCATGGCGCGGGATCTGAATGTCGGGCGTAACACGGTGATTGCCGCTTGCGACCAACTGGCGCTGGAGGGCTATCTGGCGATACGTCCGCGCAGACCCTCAGTGGTGATGGACCTACCGACGCGTTCGGTAGTTGCGGAACAAATGTCGGTCGAGGACGCCAATCCGCTATCGCGGCGCGGGCAGACCATGCTTGCCCAACCCTATCATCATGGCCGGCCGGGTATGCTTGCCTTCCATCCCGGCATGCCGGATCCGGACAATTTTCCGTTCAACACCTGGTCGAAACTGCTCAGCCGCCGCGCCAAGTTCGCCCATATCGATCTTTTCGGCACCTATCACGTCAAGGGCTATCCGCCGCTTTGCGAAGCCATAGCGCGCTATCTCACCGCCTCGCGCGGCGTGAAGTGCACCGCCGAGCAGATCGTCGTGACCAATGGCGCACAGTCGGCTTTCGATCTCCTGGCCCGGCTGCTGATCGATGATGGCGACACGGTGTGGATGGAGGAGCCTGGCTACTACGGCGCCGGCTCGGCCTTCGTCTCAGCCGGGGCGAAACTGGCGCCGCTGCGTGTCAGCAATGCCGGCTGGGATCTCGATCCGCCTGATGTCGTGCCCCGCATGATCTTCGTGACGCCCTCCTGCCATCACCCGCTCGGCATAACCATGCCGATGGAGCAGCGGCTCAACCTGCTGCACATGGCCGAGACCTGGCGCTCGTGGATCATCGAGGATGATTACGACGGCGAATATCGTTTTCAGGGCCAGCCCATTCCGGCACTGCAGGGCATCGGCGCGTCGAACCGCGTGGTCTATGTCGGCACTTTCGCCAAGATCCTTTTCCCGGCCATGCGTCTGGGCTTCATGGTGGCACCCAAGGCGATCGACCATACGATCGTCTCGGCGCTGAGCGTGAGCGGCCAGTTTGCCCCCTTGCTGACCCAGGCCGCGCTGGCGGACTTCATGAATGAGGGGCACTTCACCCGCCATCTCAGGCGGATGCGGCGGCTCTATGCGGAGAGACGGCAGTTCTTCCTGGAAAGCGCGCAACGGCACCTCGGAGAATGGCTGGATTTCCACGCGACCGAATCCGGCATCCAGGTCGTCGGCATTTTCCGCGACACATGCAGCGACAGGGCGGTTGCCGAGGCGGCGCTCCAGCAAGGCATCAACGTGTCGGCCCTGTCGATCCAGTACCGCCACGGCACGCAGCAGAACGGCCTTGTCATGGGCTTCGCGGCCGCCGATGCGCAGACGACCGAAAAGACGATGCAAAAGTTTCGCACCGTGCTGCAAGGCCATTTTTCGCGAATGAACAATTCAAGATAAGAAATTGAGATTATGTGCTTTTTAAGCCTGCATCGTGCTGCTGGCGGTGCTAGCCTAGATCTGCCATCCGTTCCCGACAGCGCACCTCGTCGATCGGCCTGCCAAGCGCAGCGAAGCGTGTGGCTGCTTCCTCGAACGCCGCGACGGCCCGGGTTTTGTTACGCTCGGCCCGGCGCTGCACGCCGCGTGCTTCCCAGACGGCCGCCACCCAGGGGCCGCCGTTCCACATGCCGGCGACCCGCTCAGCCTCGTCGAGCCGGCGATTGACCTGTTCGATCTCGCCCGCCTCGGCCAGGGCAACGGCGGCCGCCGTACGGAAGGTCATCGAGCAAGGCTGGCAATTGCAGCCCGATGACAGCATGCGGTCACCTTCGCGAATGGTCTCGGCGATCCTCTCGGAGGTGGCGGCGGCGCGCACCTCAAGCCCTTTCAGGCTGATCAGCAGGTGCGGCGCCAGCCAGGAAGAACGGGCAAGGTTGGTGGCGCGGTGGATCAACCGTCCTGCCTGCCATTTCTGGTGGCGGGCAAGCGCGAGTTCCGTCAGGCGCTGGAGCGCCAGTACGCGGCCGGCCACGGTTCCCACCTGCGCGTAGAGTCTTTCGGCGTCGGTCAACATGCGTTCGGCCTCGGCCAGCTGGCCCGAGAAGAGCGCTGCCTCGCCCAGCACGAGCGAGGCCAGGCCGCGCCCGGCGACCGAGCCGGCGCCTTCGGCCACCGACAGGAGCTCTCGTGCAGAGGCGGCTATGTCGTGGTGGCCCTTGGCACTGCAGAGGCAGAATTCGGCCAGGCATAGATGCCCGTCAAAAACGTTGGAGACGAAGGCTGGCTTGGAGCGGACCCATTCGATGAACTCCGCCCTGAACAGTTCGCGCCACTGGCCCTGCATGTGCGCCACCAGGCCGATCAGGGCGCTGGCCTCGCCAACCTCGCGAGCCAACCCCGCGCCCATGGCCAGTTCGCGGGTTTCCCGGCCAACCTGGCCGGCCTTGGCGAAGTCGCCGCTTTGCAGGTGCAGCAGGCCCCAGGCCAGCGAGGCGCGGATGCGGTCGCTCAAGCCGACGGGGTCCACAGAGGGCACGGCCAGCGCCTTTTCGAACAGCTTCACGGTTTCGGCGCCCGGGCCGACGCCGAGGTCGATCCGCAGGCTTTCGCTCAGCTGGTTGAACAGCCGGATCGCCTCGGCGCGGTTGCCGGCGTCGAGCGCCGATTGCATCAGGGCGCATTGTGCCTGCTCGTCGGCCGGGTCCAGCGCGATCAGGCGCTGCCAGAGCTTGCCGGCCCGCAGCACCTCGGCATAGCGCTGCCGCAGGGACTGGCGGGGCGTTTCGAACCAGTCGACATAGGGGTCGTCCGGCAGCAGGTCTCCCGTGTAGAGATCGGCGGCCGCTTCACAGGCGGCGGGATCTTCGCCGCGCAAGGCAAGCCTGGCGGCGGCCTGGAAGGTCTCGACGTCGATCTCGAGGTCGGCGGCCGGGGCGAGGGCAATGATATCGGCCGCCTGCTCGATGAGGTCATGGGCGCCCAGCGCGCGGCGGGCAAAGTGGATGGCCTTGCGCAGATTGGCGCCCGCGGCCTCCGGATCGAGATCGGGCCAAAAGGCCTCCATGACCTGTTCGCGGTGGATACGGTGGGAGCGGGCGACGGCCAGCAGCTTCACCAGCGCGGCGCCTCGATCCCGGCGCCACGCCGCGGCCGCTACGACCTGATCGTCCAGACTGACGCTGAAGCCGCCAAGCAATTGAATTCGGACACGCAATCGAAAGGCCCTTTCAGGATGCGAGGCCCGCGCGTGCCCGAAATCCGGCCGTCACAAACACCTGCGCGGCGGGGAACGCTGGCGGAACATAGGTTGCCTAGTCTGCACCCGTAGTCAATTCCAACCGTCTCTCGCAGGAGGATCAAATGTCTCTTCGTATCGCCGACATCGCGCCCGACTTCACCGCCGAAACCACCCACGGCCCAATCAGCTTCCACGACTGGCTAGGCAATTCATGGGGCATCCTGTTTTCTCATCCCAAGGATTTTACCCCCGTCTGCACCACTGAACTCGGTTACATGGCCAAGCTGAAGCCCGAGTTCGACAAGCGTAACGTCAAGATCATTGGGCTTTCCGTCGATCCGGTCGAGCGTCATGCCGGATGGGCTGATGACATTGCCGAGACCCAGGGACACGCGCCGAATTTCCCGATGATCGGCGACCCGATGCTGGCCATTGCCAAGCTCTACGATATGCTGCCCGCCACGGCCGGCGACAGCGCCGAGGGGCGTACGGCGGCCGACAACCAGACGGTGCGCCATGTCTACGTCATCGGGCCCGACAAGAAGATCAAGCTGATGATCGCCTATCCGATGACCACCGGCCGGAACTTCGACGAGATCCTGCGTGTGGTGGACTCCATGCAACTGACCGCCAAGCATCGCGTCGCCACGCCGGTGAACTGGCGGCAGGGCGACGACGTGATCATCGCGGGTTCGGTATCGAACGACGAAGCCAAGGTGCTCTATCCCGAGGGCTGGAAGCAGCCCAAGCCTTATATCCGCATCGTGCCGCAGCCTCACAGCAACGCCTGAGCGTTCCCGAAGACATCAGGCAACAGGAGGTGACAGTATGAAAACCCGTATCCTTATCCTCGGCGCCGGTTTCGGCGGGCTCGAGCTCAGCACGTCCTTGTCCGAAGCTTTGGGTGACAGCATTGCTGTCACCCTGATCGACAAGTCGGATTCCTTCGTGTTCGGCTTTACCAAGCTTGATGTGATGTTCGGCCGCGCAACCGAAGCGGCTGTGCGGCTGCCCTACGCCGACTATGCCAAGGCTGGCGTCACGATGAAGCGCGAGACCGTCACCGCCATCGACCCGGAACGGCGGCGCGTGACGACGGATAAAGGTGTGCATGAGGCGGACATATTGGTGATCGCTCTCGGCGCCGACTATGATGTCTCGGCCACGCCAGGCATCACGCTCGGCCGCAACGAATTCTACTCGGTTCCGGGCGCCGCCCATATGGCCAAGGTGTTGCCCGGTTTCACCCACGGTCATGCCGTGATCGGCGTCTGCGGTGCGCCTTACAAATGCCCGCCCGCGCCCAGCGAATGCGCCTTGATGCTGCATGACTACCTGACCGAGAGGGGCGTCCGGGGCGACTGCCAGATCACCTATGTGAACTCAATGTCGAGCCCGGTGCCGCCTTCTCCCGAAACGTCGAAGGCGCTTCTGGCCGCCTTCGCCGAGCGCGGCATCACCTTCATCCCCAGCACCCGGGTGGTTTCCGTGGACGAGGGCCGCAAGGTTGTGACGCTCGACAATGGCGGCGAACTGCCCTGCGATCTGTTCCTGGGCGTGCCCCGGAACCGCGCGCCCGATGTCGTCGTCGAGGCCGGCATCACGGAGGGTGGCTGGGTCACAATCGATCCGCGCACACTCGAAACCCGCTTTCCCGGCGTCTACGCGCTGGGGGATCTGGCCAATACGGGTGCGCCGAAGGCGGGCGTCTTTGCCGAGGGCGCCGCACGCACCGTTGCTGCGAACCTGATCGCCAAGCTCCGCCATGAGGAACCGACGGCCAAGAACCCGGGGGCAGGATCCTGCTACATCGAGTTTGGTGCCAACCGGATCGCCAGGGTGGATGTCGATTTCTTCTCCGGCCCAAAACCCACCGGTGCTTTCTATGAACCGTCTGAGGCTTTGCGGGTCGACAAGGTGAATTTCGGCTCCAGCCGCAAGGCCCGCTGGTTCGGGCATTGAGCTTCGACAAAAGCGGGCGCCGATGAATTGTCACCAGCGCCCGTCCATCCGCTTCAGGCCAACTGCAACTGCCTGCGCGGCAGGGGTGGGAAGGCGATCGCTATGCCCGCGGCGCCCAGGCCGACAAGGGCCGAGCCGATGAACAGCCAATGGTAGCTGGCATAGGCGTCGAACACCATGCCGCCGGCGAGCGGGCCGAGCGCCATGCCGAGGCTGGACAGCATGGTGGCGGCGCCGAACACGGTGCCGAGGATGCGCTGGCCGAAATATTCGCGCGCCAGCACGGCATAGAGCGGCATGACGCCGCCATAGGTGGCGCCGAAGATGACGGCCAGCACATAGAACTGGTCGAGCTGGCTGACCGAGAGATAGGCGGCAATGACGATCGCCTGGATTACCAGACCCGCGATCAGCACCGGCTTGACGCCGAGCCTATCGGCCAGCACGCCGTAGAGAAGCCGGCCGCCCAATCCAGCGAGGCCCTCGACACTATAGATTGTGACGGCCGCCATGGGGGCGACGCCGCACAGCATGGCGTAGCTGACCATGTGGAAGATCGGCCCGGAATGGGCGGCACAACAGGCAAAAAAGGTCAGCCCGAGCACGATGAATTGCGGCGAGCGCAGTGCCTGGGCCACGCTCATCCCGGTGCCCTCGGCGACCGGCGCGGAAGCCCCGCCCGCCATAGCGGGCTTTGGCGGCTGACGCACCAGAAGCACCGCCGGCAGCAGCAGCACCCAGGCCATGATGCCGATGTCGAACATGGCGGTGCGCCATTCATAGGCCGAGATCAGCCAGCGGGCGAAAGGCGAGATCGTCATCGGGGCAACGCCCATGCCGGCCGAGACCAGCGAAACCGCAAGGCCGCGGTTGGTGTCGAACCAGGCCGTGGTCAGCGCGATCATCGGTGCGAAGAAGGCGCTGGCGGCAAGCCCGACGAGGACGCCATAGCTGATCTGGAAGGTCAGCAGCGAGCCGGCGCGGCTCGCCACCACAAGTGCCAGGCCGAGCAGCACGGCACCGATCGCCACGACGATGCGGGCGCCGAAGCGGTCGGACAGCGCGCCCCAGGCGAAACCGCCGAGGCCCATGACCAGGAAGTTGAGCGTCATGGCGCTCGAAATGCCGGCGCGCGACCACTGCGTGTCGATCGCCATCGGTTCAAGAAAGATCGCCAGCGAAAACATCGTGCCGATGGCGACACAGGACATCAGCGCGCCTGCCGCGACGATGACCCAACGATAGGAAAGTTCCATGCAAATCTCCCATGCCAGAGGGCAGCGCTGCGCGCTGCTTGCGTCCGAAGGACGATGGCACCGAAACCGATCCTACAATCTGGTTGCATTTTTTATCCAGTCCGAAACGCTGCTCCAGGCATGCGGGCCGCTCTGTGGCACCAGTCAGATCGGCAGTTCCGACGTGTACTTGATCGTCCAGCTCGGCACGTCGGTCTTGACGTTCTGGACGCCCTTGATGCGGCTCAGATGCTCCGACTGGAAGCGGCGATAGTCGTTGACGTCGGCCGCCACCACGCGCACCAGGGCATCGCAGTCGCCGAGCATCAGGTAGCATTCCATGACCTGCGGTAGCTTGGCCACTTCGGTGGCGAAGTGCTGGATCGTGTCCTCGTCCTGCGTCTTCAGCCAGATGCGGGTGAAGAAGGTGAGGCCCTTGTCGATGCTGGCCGGGTTGAGCACGGCGACATAGCGGTCGATGACGCCTGCCTCCTCCAGCAGCTTGACACGACGCAGGCAAGGCGAGGGCGACAGGCCAACCTCGTTGGCCAAATCGTTGTTGGCCATGCGGCCGTTACGTTGCAGCGCCCGCAGGATGCGCCTGTCGATGTCGTCGAGTTTCATGGCTCTAGATTCCATATTTTTGATAATATGTGACATTCAGTGCCAAAAATGGATGAATTGCAACAATCTTCGCAACCAAATTGCGGAGAGGTGGGGGTATGTTTGCCGCCGGTATCATGAGAGTTCAAAACCCAGGGAAGCGGCGGCCGCGAGGCCGGCCAGCGGCAGAGCATGAGCATTTCACAGGCAGTCGAAGCGGCGGGCGATGGTTCGGGATCCGAGTTCCGCCGGGGCGTGGCGTCCTGCGCGCCGGTGCTGTTGGGCACCATCCCCTATGCGCTCGTGCTTGGCGCGCAGGCAACCCAGAAAGGGTTGAGCACGCTCGAACTGTCCATGATGACGGGGCTGAACTTCGCTGGCGGCTCGGAATTCGCTGCGATCCAGTTGTGGACAGCGCCGCCGCATATCCTGCTCATCTTCGTCATCACCTTCCTGGTCAACAGCCGCCATCTGCTGATGGGCGCAGCACTTGCGCCGTTCCTGCGCGATCTGCCGCGGCGCAAGGTGTTTCCAGCACTTTTCGTCCTGTGCGACGAAAGCTGGGCGCTGGGCTTGGCCGATGCCAAACAGCGCGCCGCGGCGGGCATCACGCCGGCCTTCAGCCCGCGCTACTATATGGGCGCGGCACTGGCGATGTACCTGACATGGTTTTCCTTCACCACGCTTGGCGCCTTGCTCGGCCCGATGCTCGGTCATGTCGAGACCTATGGTTTCGACATGGCGTTTCCAGCCGTCTTCCTGGTGCTGATGCGCGGCATGTGGAAAAGTGTTTCGGCGGCGCGGCCCTGGCTGGTCAGCCTGGTCATTGCTGCCCTTGTCTATCTCTTCATTCCTGGTGCCTGGTATGTCGCGGCGGGCGCGGTGTCGGGGCTGCTTGCCGCCTGGCTGATGGCAGGTGACGCATGATCGACACGGCGACCCTTCTCACCATCGTGCTGATGGCCGGCGTCACCTATCTCACCCGGATCGGCGGCTATGTCGTGCTGCGCAACCGCGTGCTCAGCGCGCGTGCGACCGCGGTGATGGAGGCAGCACCCGGTTGCGTGCTGATCTCGGTCATCGCGCCGGCCTTCGTGTCGCGCAATCCCGCCGACCTTCTGGCGCTGGCCATCACCTTCATCGCGGCGACGCGGCTTCCCATGCTGCCGACCGTGCTGATCGGCATCGCTTCGGCGGGGCTGCTCAGGCATTTCATCGGCTAAAATGAAAAAGGCAGGCGCGAACGCCTGCCTTTCGAGTTCAGATGATCGAGAGCCTTACGCGGCAACTGCGGCCTGCTGGCTGGCGACCACGGCGTCGACCTTGGCGGTCGCCTTGGCGAGCGCCGCGGTGACCGCGTCAGGACCCATGCCGACGCCTTCGATGCGGATGACGTCGACATCGGTCATGCCGAGGAAGCCGAGCACGCCGCGCAGATAGGGAATGGCGTGATCGAACTGAACGGCCGCACCTTCCGAATAGATGCCGCCCGAAGCCAGCACGATATAGACCTTCTTGCCGGTGACGAGGCCCTTGGGGCCGTTCTCGCCATAGGCAAAGCTCCGGCCGGAGCGGGCGATGTGGTCGACCCAGGACTTCAGCGTCGAGGAGATGTTGAAGTTGATGAAGCCGGTGGCGAGGATCACCGTGTCGGCGGCGAACAGTTCGTCGAGCACGACGTCGGAGACGCCGACGACTTCCGCCTGGCGCGGGGTGCGCGCTTCAACCGGCGTGTAGATGCCGGTCGCGTAGTCGGCATCGATATGCGGCAGCGGGTTGGCGACGAGGTCACGCACGACAAGCGTGTTTGACGGATCGGCGGCGAGGAGCTTTTCGGCGAATTCGGTGGCGATGCGGGTCGAGTGCGAGGCGGCGCCGCGCGGGCTCGAGGTAACGAGAAGAATGGACATAGCGGGTTTCTCCAGTGGAATGAATTGTCCCGCTAGATATGGGATATCCATCCATCAGATAAACTGGTATATTTTATATACGATCCATCCACAAAATAGATACAGCGATGCAGCCCAACCCGACACTCGACCAGCTTCAGATATTCGTTGCCGTCGCCGACAGCGGGAGTTTCTCGGCGGCCGGCCGCAGGCTCAACCGGGCGCAATCCGTCATCAGTTATGGCATCGCCAATCTCGAGGCGCAGCTGGGGCTGAAGCTGTTCGAACGCGAGGGCACGCGCGAGCCGCAACTGACCGAGATCGGCCGGTCGATGCTTGAGGATGCAAGGCGCATGATCGGGGTCCTGCAGCGTATGCGGTCGCGCGTCGATGGCCATCATCATGGACTGGAGGCCGAAGTGGCGCTGTCGGTCGACGCGACGTTGCCATCGCCCGTGCTGGTGCGGGTGCTGAAGGCGTTCGAGGCGCAGTTTCCGACCGTGATGCTGCGCCTGCATATAGGCTCGCTTGGATTGATCCCGGACCACGTCGTCAATGGACAGGCCGATCTCGGCATTGGCGGTCTGCTGGGCGAGGTCGACGTCCATCTCGTGCGCATCGGCTTCATGTCGATGGTGCCGGCGGCGGCCCCCGGCCATCCCCTGGCGCTGCTGCCGAAGCCGGTGAAGATCGAGGATGTGCGCGAGCACACGCAACTTGTCGTCACCGATCAGTCCGAACGCACCAAGGGGCGCGACTATGGCGTCTTTGCCTACCGCACCTGGCGGCTTTCGGACATGCGCACCAAGCATACGCTGATGCGCGAGGGGCTGGGCTGGGGTGGGCTGCCGCGCTGGCTGATCGCCGACGATCTGGCCACCGGCCGTTTGGTGGAACTTGATCTCGAACCCTACGAGGAAATCAGTTCGCCACTGTTTGCCATGCATCGCAACGATCGCAGCCCGAAACCGGCAGCCGCCTGGCTGATCGAACGGTTCAAAAGCGAACTCGGCTGCTTCAACGAGTTCAAGCCGGGCGAGGTGCCTACAGCGCCGCGCGTCCCTGGGGACGCGCAAAGGACGCTGTAGAACCTTGATTTTGCGCATGATCCCCAGCGAACATCGATTCCGATTTTGCTGATGCGAACCTTTGGTTCGGGGTCATGCGCTGGGACGAGCCGGAGACAATCCATCAATCAGCGCCATAAGCACGGCGCGGTAATCCTGCGCCGCGGCGCCGGCCTCGATGGCAAGTGCGGCGCGGTCGAAGGCGGAGGCAAGCAGCGCGGTCAATGCATCCACCGGCAATCTCGTCATCGTGTTGGCCCGCATCGCCGCGACGAGGCCCTCGCGCAGCGAGCGGTTGCCATGGCGGCTGTCGATCGCATCCATGGCGGCACGGCCAAGCACGGCCGGGCCATCAAGCAGCAGCAGCCGCGTGCGGCCGGGCGCGCGCATGGCGGCAAGATAGGCGTCGGAGCCGGCGATCAGCGCATCGCGGGCCTCGAGCGAAGGTGGCGAAGCGCGGTCGATTTCTTGCGCCACCGCCTGCGCCTCCTGCTCCACCACGGCGGCGAACAGCGCCTGCTTGTCGGCGAAGTGGTGGTAGAGCGCGCCGCGCGTCACGCCTGCCGCGGTGACGATCTCCGGCGTGCCGGTCTCGGCATAGGATTTTTCCGTGAACAGCTTTCGCGCCGCCGCGATCAAATCGGCGCGCGTCGCCTCGGTGCGGTCGCGGTTGGAACGGCGCGCGGATTCCTGTTGCATACATGCAGCCTGTATGTTATTTCGATTTACATGCAGACTGTATGTTATGTCCAGGGAGAAGGAAAGATGAAGACCACGAGCTATTACCCCGTGCTGATGACCGGCGACGTCGCCGGGACGGCGGCCTTCTATGTCGAGCATTTCGGCTTCCGGCCGTTGTTCGAAAGCGACTGGTATGTGCACCTGCAATCGGTGGATAATAAACGCGTCAATCTCGGCATCGTCCAGGGCGACCACGAGACGATCCCGGAGGAGGGGCGGGGGCGCAGTTCGGGCCTGTTGATCAATTTCGAGGTCCGCGACCCCGATCCGGTCTATGAGCGGATCCTCGCCGCTGGCCTGCCGATCCTGCGAACGCTGCGTGACGAGCCCTTCGGCCAGCGCCATTTCATCACCCGGGACCCCAACGGCGTGCTGATCGATGTCATCAAGCCGATCCCGCCCAGCGAGGAATTTCTGGCGCAATATGCCGAGGGCGCAGCGGGGGTTTGACCCTCAGCCCGCCCTTGCCACCGGCGTCACCGCCACCTGGCTGACGCCGGTGCGGCGTACCACCGTGCACAGCGTTTCGCGGCCGATGCGCTCGGCGTCGAGCATGCGCACGAGGTCGTCGACGCCGGTGACCGGGCGCCCATCGATAGCCGCGATGATGTCACCTTCCTTGAGGCCGGCCTTGGCCGCCGGGCCGTTCTTTTCGACGCTGCGCAGCCGCACGGCGGTGCTGGTCGACACTTGCGACAACAGCGCCGCGCGGCGCGGGAGATTGGTTGTATCGGCCGAGACGCCGATGAAGGCGCGCCGCACGCGGCCGAAGCGGATGATCTCCGAAATGACGAAATTGGCGGTGTTGGAGGCGACCGCGAAGGCAATGCCTTGCGCGCCGTGGATCATGGCGGTGTTGACGCCGATGACCTCGCCGGCCGACGACACCAGCGGCCCGCCGGAATTGCCGGGATTGAGCGCGGCATCGGTCTGGATGACGTCGTCTATCAGCCGGCCCGTAGAAGCGCGCATCGAGCGGCCGAGCGCCGAGACGACACCCGAGGTGACCGTCCATTCGAAGCCGAGCGGATTGCCGATGGCGATGGCGATCTGGCCGCGCCGCAGCCGCTTGGAATCGCCGAGCGGCGCGACATCAGTGAAGCTGCCGTCGGCGCGCACCAGCGCGATATCGGTGTCGGGATCGCGGCCGAGCACGCGGCCCTCGCTTGAGGCGCCGTCCGGCATCGACACGCGCACCGTCCTGGCATCTCCGACGACATGGAAATTGGTGACGACCAGCCCGTCCGGCGCGATGACGAAGCCCGAGCCATGTCCACCCTGGCCGCCAATGCGCTCGATGCGGCAGACGGCCGGACCGATGCGGTCGACTGCGTCGGCGACCGTCATCGAATAGGCGTCGAGCAACGTCTCGTCAGATTGGAATTTGGCGGCGGCGAGGGCCATGGATGGGCTCCGTGTTTTCAGGCTTGATCGTGATTTTTTCCTGTTCGTGCCGTTATCCCGAAACCGCTGAGCACTTTTGGGCGGCACGCACTATATGTGCGGAGCGGCCGGAACGGCCGCGACCTGACCAGATGGCCAGTCAAACCGCCAACTAGCCGTCAGGCGAGTACCTCCAGGGGCGCCGTCGGGCGATATCTGGGACATGACGAACCCCAGGAGACATCCATGAGTGATTTCAATCTGAATGCGTTTTCGCAAGCCGTTGCCGACCTTGCCGGGAAGGCTGCGCCGGCAATGGCGAGCTTCGCCACCCATCACCACCGCACGGCAAGCGCCTTCCACTGGAGCGACGGCTATTTCGTCACCGCCGAGGAGGCTGTCGAGGCCGGCGAGGAGATCGAGCTGACGCTGGCCTCTGGCGGGACGGTGAAGGCCGAATTGGTCGGTCGGGATCCGTCGACGGGCGTTGCCCTGTTGAAGCCCGCGGATGCGGCCGGCGCGCCTGTCCTTGCCAGGGCGGATGCCGTTCGACCTGGTAACATCGCCATTGCCATCGGCAACAGCCAGGGTTCCGCGCTGGCGGTGTCGGGCTCGGTCGGCGAAGTCGGTCCGGCCTGGCGCTCGATGCGCGGCGGCACGATCGACCGCCGCATCCATCTGGCTGTCGGCGCCGGCGGCCGCTTCGAGGGCGGCCCGGTGCTGGACGCCAAGGGCGCGCTGATCGGCATGCTGTTGTTCGGGCCGCGCGGCCGTGCGCTGGTCATGCCCTATGAGACGATCGAGCGGGCAGTGGCGACATTGAGCGAAAAGGGCCATGTCGCGCGCGGCTATCTCGGCGCCGGCCTGCATCCGGTGCGCGACCGCGACGCCCATGGTGCGATGGTGATGAGCCTCGACGACGCCGGTCCGGCCAAGGCCGCCGGCCTGTCGCTGGGCGACATCATCGTGGCCTGGAACGGCGAGGCCGTGCATGGCCCGCGCGACCTGATCCGTCGGCTCGGCCCTGACAGCGCCGGTGCTTCCGTGACGCTTGGCGTTGTGCGTGGCGGTGAACAGCGCGATGTGACATTGGCCATCGGCGAAAAGCCGCTGAGCTGAGAGGATCGATGGAAACGCTCGCCGGCGACCGGATCGTGAGCAACAGCGCCGCTTCGCGGCGGCTGGTGGTGCTGGTTGCGCTCGGCGATGCCGCGCGCGCCGAGCGCCTGGCCGCCACGCTTGCCGCCAGCGACGACCTGCTGCCAGTGGTGGCCGGCGGCGGCAGGGCCGATGTCGCCATCATCGATGACAGGAGCGGAGATGCCGCGCCGGCCTCCATACCGCGCGTGCTGCTGTCAGGACGCACCGGCGGCGAGCGGCCCGCCGGCGAGGTGTTCGCGGTCATGCCCGCGAGCGCCGACGATCTGCTGATCGCCGCGGCGGTGCGGCTGGCGGCGGCCGGCTATCGCGTCACGGGCGAGGGCAGAAGCGGGCGCCATGAGGATTTCCATGCCGGCCAGGACGAGCCGTTCGAGGATGAGGTCCTGGACGAGCATGCCGCCCGTCCAGCGCTGTCGCCGCGCGAGGCCGAAGTGCTGGCGTTGCTCGCCGAAGGCGCGCCCAACAAGGTGATCGCTCGGCGGCTCAACATTTCCGTGCACACGGCGAAATTCCATGTCGCGGCGATCCTGATCAAGCTGGGGGCGGCCAACCGCACCGACGCCATCGCCATTGCGATGCGGCAGGGGCTGGTGCTGGTTTAGCCTCCGCTGCGTAACCCACATCCGGGCATCTCGGGCCTTGCGCTGTGGTCGCCCGCCGCGCAAAGGTTCGCGCCTGCCATGTTGCAAGGGAGGCGCAAGGAATGTCGCTCAAGGGAAAGACGCTGTTCATCTCCGGCGGGTCGCGCGGCATCGGGCTGGCGATCGCGCTGCGGGCGGCGCGCGACGGCGCCAATGTGACGATCGCCGCCAAGACCGCCGAACCGCATCCCAAGCTGCCGGGCACGATCTACAGTGCGGCGCAGGAGATCGAGCAGGCCGGCGGCAAGGCGCTGCCTGTGCTTTGCGACATCCGCGAGGAGGCGCAGGTGGCCGAGGCTGTTGCAAAGACGGTCGAGAAATTCGGCGGCATCGATATCTGCGTCAACAATGCCAGCGCCATCCAGCTCACCGGCACGCTGGAGACCGACATGAAGCGCTACGACCTGATGCACCAGATCAACACGCGCGGCACCTTCCTGGTCTCCAAAATGTGCATTCCACACCTGAAGTTAGCCGATAATCCTCACATCCTGAATCTGGCGCCGCCGCTCGACATGAAGGCCAAGTGGTTCAAGAACCATGTCGCCTACACCATGGCCAAGTTCGGCATGTCGATGTGCACGCTCGGGATGAGTGCGGAGTTCGCCAAGGACGGCATCGCGGTCAATTCGCTGTGGCCGATCTCGACCATCGACACGGCGGCGGTGCGCAACCTGCTCGGCGGTGCGACGGTCGCGGCGATGAGCCGTTCGCCCGACATTATGGCCGACGCCGCGCATGCCATCTTCATGCGGCCCTCGCGTGAGACATCAGGCAATTTCTACATCGACGAAGAGGTGCTGCGCGCCGAGGGCGTCAGCGACTTTGCAATCTATGCGCCCGGCGCGACCGGACCGCTGGCCGGCGACTTTTTCGTGCCGGACGAGGTGTTTGCGAATTCGGAGACGAAGGTCAGAAGCATTTACTGACTGGAACCACGCCCTGCCGGCGCTGCCCTTCATCCGCCTGCCGGCACCTTCTCTCCGTATAGTGACGGGCGAGAAGGGAGCCTCACACCTCTTCCTTCTTGCCTTTGCTCAAACCCATCAGCCTGTCGATATAGGCCAGCATCAGCGCCGAGACGACGAAGGCAAGGTGGATCATGGTCAGCCACATCAGCTGGTCGGTCGAATAGGAGGATGAGTTGAGGAACACCTGCAGGAGGTGAATGGAGGAGATCGCGACGATGGTCGAGGCGACCTTGACCTTCAGCGAGCCGACATCGATCGTGCCCAGCCAGTGCACGCCGCCGCCGTCCTGGTCGTCGAAGCGGCTGACGAAGTTTTCGTAGCCCGAGATGATGACCATCACCACCAGCGAGGCGACCAGGGCGGCATCGATCAGGCCGAGCATCTTCAGGATGGTGTCGGTGTCGCCGAGCATGAATACCGTGGTGATGAATTCGTAGAGCTTCTTGCCGAAGGACAAGGCATAGACGGCCAGTGCCAGGCCGAGCCCGATATAGAAGGCGACCAGCAGCCAGCGCGAGGCGAGGATGATCAATTCGATGGCGAGTTCGAGACGCTTCATGAATGGTTCCGGTTGTTCCCTGGTCGGTGGCCGTATTTCGGCCAGGCCGATGCTTTTTGCAAGAGAGCAAAAAACCCCGCCGGAGAGGGCCGGCGGGGCTCAATGCATCCCGCTGGAGTCGGGACGGGGCAGGGAACGCCCAGCCCTGAATCTGGGGTCAGCAAGCCTGTGATTCAATGAGCCGGTTCCGATGCCGGTACAAATCTTCTTGAGCCCGGTGCCGGGATCCGAAGCTTTCCCATCCCCGATCGAGTCGGGGATGGGTGCTTCTCGCCTTGAGTCCGCAAACCAGGTCATGGTTTTGAAATCATGACCTAATTGTTGCTGGCGACCGGTGCCACCAGCGAGGTGATGCGGCGGATGGCGACGCGCCGGTTCTCGCGGTTGGGCGCCGAGGTGTTGACCTTCAGATACTGCTCGCCATAGCCCTGCGTCGTCAGGTTCTCCGGTGGGATGCCGAAGGCATTGGTCAGCGCTTCGGCAACCGCTTCGGCGCGGCGGTCCGACAGGGCAAGGTTGGCTTCCGGCGTGCCGACGGCGTCGGTGTGGCCCTCGATCAGGAAGGTCTCGGCCGGGTTCTTCTTCAGCAGTTTCTCCATGGCGCTAGCGACGCCCTCGAGCTTCTGCACCTCGGTGTCGGAGATCGAGGAGGAGCCGAATTCGAAGTTCAGCGTGTCGAGGTCGACGCGGCGTGCGATGTCGCGCACGCGGGCCGAACGCTTGACCTCGTCGATCGAATAGAGACGCTGGACCCTCTCCACTGGCGGCTGGTCGAGGAAGGTGTAGTAGTCGTCATCGCTTTGGACATCCTCGGAATCGAGGATGTACTGCCGGCGTGGGATGTTGAGCCGCATCGGCGGCAGGTCGTCGCCGGGATCGCGCCAGTCGCCGTCATCCTGATAGTTCCGCTCGTCGACATAGCTCAGCACATATTCGCGCCCATCCGGCGTGATGCGCGAACGCTGGATGACATCGCCGTAACGGTTGCGGATGGTGACGATCTGGACGCCATTGTCGCGTTGGACCGTCTCGCGTGTACGGCCCTGCGACAGATCCTCGTAATAGACGTCCTTGGCGCCGCGGTTCATCCGCGAGCCCTCATTGCTCTGGACGATCGTCTGGCCGCCGAGCTGGATGATGACGCGGTCGCCAATCTCCTTGAGCACGTCGACGCCCTTGGGACGACGGCGGTCGCGGATGTTCTCGTCGGGCGCCCGGTCGAGGCGCTTGCCCTTCTCTTCCGTTACCGGGACGAGCTTTTCAGGCTTGATCTCCTGCTGGGCTGCCTTGTCGTCGGCTGGAGGCGGACCCTGGTCGACAGGAGCAACCACCGGCTTCTGGCCCTGGTCGCCGCCTTGCTGGGCGTTCTGGCCACCATTCTGCTGTTCGCCATTCTGCTGGCCGTTCTGGTCGCCATGCTTGCGGCCGCCGCCCTTGCGCTGGGCATCCTTCTGGCTGTCGAGGATGGGTGCAGCGTTCTTGTCGGCGGGCGCTTCGCCCTGCACGGGGTTTTCCCCCTGGGCAGGCGCGGCCGTGTTGCCATTGGCGGGCTGTTCACCGGTTGCCGGCTTCACGCCATTGGCCGGTTGCTCGCCCGTCGCGGGCTGCTTGCCCGCCTGCGGTTGTTCGCCTGTCGCCGGCTGCTCGCCATTGGCGGGCTGTTCGCCCGCGGGCTTCCTGCCGTGCTTCTTTGTCTTGTCCTGGGGCTGCTCGCCCTGGGTCGCGGGCTGTTCGCCGGCAGGCGCGGGTTCAACCTTCGGCGTCACGGCTTGGCCAGCCGGAGCTTCCTTCGGCGTGGGTGCGGCTTCCGGCGTCACCGCCGGGGCAGTAGGCGCCTCCTTCTGCTGCTCCTGCTTGTGTTTCTTGCCGGGCTTGACTGGCTGGTTGTCGTTGGCGGGCTGTGTCTCACCAGCCGGAGCCTGTTCGGCTGGCGCCTGCTCGGTCTGCTGCTGCTGATCGCGCTTCTTCTTGCGCGGCTGCTGCTCTTCTGCGGGTGCCGCCTGTTCGGCCGGCGCCTGCTCGGTCTGTTGCTGCTGGTCGCGCTTCTTCTTGCGCGGCTGCTGCTCTTCTGCGGGTGCCGCCTGTTCGGCCGGCGCCTGCTCTGTCTGCTGCTGCTGGTCGCGCTTCTTCCTGCGTGGCTGCTGCTCTTCGGCGGGGGCTGCCTGTTCGGCCGGCGCCTGTTCGGCCTGTTGCTGCTGTTCGTGCTTCTTCTTGCGGGGCTGCTGCTCCTCGGCGGGTGGAGCAGGCTGTTCGGCAGCCGGGGCTGCCTGCTCGGCCGGCGCCTGTTGGGCCTGCTGATCGCGCTTCTTCTTGCGCGGCTGCTCCTGGTCGGTCGGCTGTGCCTCGTCGGTCGGTGCGTCCTGTGCCAGGATCAGCGGCGTTCCACCGCCTTGCGTGGGGTCGAACGCGGCACTTCCCTGAAGCGGGAACGCGCCCAACGGCGCGGATGCCATCAACAGGCCAAGTGCGGTGCCTGCCAGAATCCGTGGTTGGCGTTTCATCGAAAACTCTCCTTGTGGGGTCCCATCCTTGCCGAAACCGATCTTAGCCCGATTGGTTCCAGTTTGGCGGGGATAGACGCCGTAAAGGGCGTTTGGCCGGCCTTTTGAAGGCAACTTCGTGTCATTCGGCCCGGTTGCGGCCGCATTTCAACCGTTGTCGCGCTTGACCTTGGCGATGGCTGGGGCCACATCCCCAAAATGGAAACGCCGTTCTGGAAAACAAAGACGCTGGAGCAGATGAGCCCGGCCGAGTGGGAATCGCTGTGCGATGGCTGCGGCAAATGCTGCCTGTCGAAGCTCGAGGACGAGGACACCGGCGAGATTTACTGGACCAGCGTCGGCTGCCGGCTGTTCGACGCGCAGACCTGCCGCTGTTCAGACTACGCCAACCGGCTGGCGCGCGTCCCCGATTGCGTTGGGCTGACGCCGCAGAATGTGCGCACCATCAGCTGGTTGCCAAGCACCTGCGCCTACCGGCTGGTGGCCGAGGGCCGCGATCTCTATTGGTGGCACCGGCTGGTGTCGGGCAGCGCCGAGACCGTGCACGAGGCCGGCATCTCAATGCGCGGCCGGGTGAAGGCGAGCGAGACCGACCTGGCCGAGCCTGAAGACTATTTTGATTATATGCTCGACCACGAGCCTTGAGGTCCGTTCCGCACAGCTCCGAACAAGGAATACGAGCAACAACGTTTTGAGCGCGCATTGCTCGAAACCTGGCGAAGATTTCTTTTTCCCGCCATATGAACCGCAGATGAACGGCGGGTTCGTAAACAGTTCAGACAGGCTGGTGCATTCTCCCATCATCGCTTTCAAGAGGACGGGCACAAGCCCGCAACAAGGAGAGAAGACCATGTTCAACACGGTGAAAACGGCAGCCCTCTCGGCCCTGGTCGGCCTCAGCGCGCTGACAGCCATTCCCGCCCATGCCGACAGCCTCTATCTCGGCTTCGGCAACAACCAGGATCCGCGCTTCGGCGTCTACGCCGGCGACGACGGCTATCGGCATCGCCGCGATGAGCGCCGTGACGACTGGCGCGGTGACGATTGGCGCCGCGACGGCTGGCGCCGCGGCTGTTCGCCGGATCGCGCCCTCGACAAGGCGGAGCGCATGGGCCTCTACCGAGCCCGCATCGTCGACGTCAACCGCCGCGTGGTCAAGGTCATGGGCCGCCAGGACGGCGACCGCGTCGTCGTCGTGTTCGCCAACCAACGCGGTTGCCCGGTTATCTATCGCTGAGGCTTCAAATCGGAGTGGCATCATCTTCTTCGAAGATGAGCCTGGAGACGTGATCCCTACGGGGTCAGTCTGGAGACACGACCTTCTATGAAGGTCGGTCTGGAGGCATCATCTTCTTCGAAGATGAGCCTGGAGACATGACCCCTACGGGGTCAGTCTGGACTAGCGGAGCCCCCCTGTCCCATCGGGCGGGTGCGGCTCGAAAAAAAACCCGCGGGAGCGATCCCGCGGGGTTTTTCATGGATGCGCCGGCGGACAATCCACGGCTGGGCGAAGAGCCCGGCCATGGATTGTCGAAGCTGGTTACTTCAGTTCGAAGGTGACGGTCACCTGGACGTTATAGGCGTTCTCGCCGGCCTGCACCGGCGCGGCGCCTGCCGCGGCGTCGAAAGCCTTGGCGTTGATCGGCATCGGTGCCGGCCTGATGTTCTGATCCGTGATCTCGAGCACCTTGCCGAGGCTGACGCCGGCCGCCGCGGCAAGCGTCTTGGCCTTGGCCACGGCGTCGGCCACCGCTTTCTTGCGCGCCTCGGTGACGGTGGCCGCCGGATCGTCATTGGTGAAGGCGATGCCGCCGCCCTGGTTGACACCGAGCGAAACAGCCTTGTCGAGGATCTCGCCCGTCTTGTCGATGTCGCGCACGCGGACCGAAAGCGTGTTGGTCACCTGGTAGGCGACGAGCTCGCCTTCCTGGCTGCCATCGGGTTTGTTGGTGTAGTTGTAGCGCGGGTTGATCTGGATGCCCGCCGTCTGCAGGTCGCGATCCTTGATGCCTGCCGCCTTCATCGCCGCGATCACGGCGGCCATGGCGTCGTTGTTGGCATCGAGTGCGGCCCGCGCCGTCTTGGCTTCGCGCATCACGCTGAGCGACAGCAAAGCCAGGTCGGGAGGGGTGGTCGCTTCGCCTTCACCCGAAACAATGATGCGGGCGGGCGTCGGCGAATTGGCGGCTCCAGCCATCGCCGGAAAAGCGATTGCAGCGGCGAGCGCGAGGGGCAAAAGATGTCTGGTCATGAAAATCTCCTTGGTCTGCGATCCAGTCGCAAGAGCTCGCGTAGAGCGCGATTATGGGTTGATTTGGGCGTTCCGCGAAAGCCCGTCGGGAAAGCCTTGTGCCGGAAAGCGAAAGACATTAATCCAGCCCACGTGGGGCCTGTAGCTCAATGGTTAGAGCCGGCGGCTCATAACCGCTTGGTTGGGGGTTCGAGTCCCTCCGGGCCCACCATAAGCTTTGATTTTATTATATAAAAGGTGCCTTGGCCCAAAACGTTATGGGCCCATTATGGGCCCAACGAAAAAGGCGGCCAGAGGCCGCCTTTCAATTCGGTTCTGTTCAATCGCTCATTTGATGACGCGCAGCGGTGTCCTTTGGCGCATGGCATCGCGTTTTGCTTCTCGCTGGTTGATAGCTCGGGCGATATCGACGGCCATCCGCTTCTTGTTCGCCTGTCGCACGTATTCGTCGGTCACGGTCATCGAGGAATGGCCCATCGCGTCCATGATGGCACGCGCCTGAATGTTGCATTCGGCAAGGTAGGTGCCGAAGGTGCGACGTAGCCCATGGAGGGTGAATCCTTCGGGAATGCCGGCCTGCTTGTTCCAGTGCGCGATCATTCCAGTAAGGCTCTTTTCCGCGAACGGAAGCCCATAGGCATTCTTAAGTACCGCACCGCCTTCTGAACGATCCAATGGCGCCAATGTCTCGGCGAGCTTGTCGACGATTGGAATGAACATCTCGCGGCCGCCGTGGCGGTTGCGGTTCTTTTTTTGCCGAAAGTCGAAGGCCTCGATCACCTCGATCGAGCCGTCAAACAGCTCGACTTCCTGGACTACAAGATGCTCCCAATCAAGCGCCGCCACATCGCCGCGCCGGTTGCCCAGCCAGAAGCCCAGCGCATAGCACGTACGAGCAGCAGATCCGATCGGGTGGTGTGCTTCGAATTTCTCGCGGATAGCAATTGGCCAAGCTGGATTGGCCGTGGATTTGGGTATGCGGACACGGATGGACAATGACGGGTCGTTCTGCGGTTTGACCCATTTCTCGACATGAATCGCCACCCACAGGAGCTTCTTGATCGCAACCAGGATGTGTTTCGCAACAGTCCGATTGGTCGCGAAAATGGCCTCTACGATTACACGCAGCTGGTCGGCATCGAGATGTTCCACAGGGGTGTCGCGCCACTTCAGTGGGTAATCAGGGTCAACCTTCATCTCAAGGAAACGTTCAATCAGGCGCGCGTTTTTCCGCCGCGTGGCTTCATCGAAATCAAGCCACTCCATCGTCGTTTCAAGTCGTCGCGCAGCATGCCCAAAAGTTTTAGGCAGTGCCCGGCCTGGCAGGTCGATAATAATTGCCTTCAGGCCTTGGCCTTGCGTCGCTTTCTCATAGGCAGCCTCAAATTCGGGATCGCCTGGGCGCCCGGGCAAATGGATTTCGGGCATTCCCTTCGCACGATAGCGATAGACGGCCTTTCCGTTCTTGAGACGAAATGAAAGGCCGGGGTAGGTGGCATTCTTGAACGGCCGCGCCATCAAACCTCCTTCCAGTTTCCGCCGCTACTTTTTTCGGGACACCTGCGGCGAAAGAGTTTTGCTTTCGAAGGCAATGCGGAGGAGTTGCGGGTATGGGAATCCCCGACCTTGCTCTATGCCCTCGTACGTGCGTTTGGGTATCCCCAAGACCGTAGCTGCATTTTCAGCAGTGAAACCTTCCTTCGCCCGCCAGTTTTTTAGGTCCCGCGCGAGTTCTTCATTCTCATTCACGTGATCTTCCCCAACCGCTATTCTACTACGCTAACAGCGTATACGCAATATGCGTAGTCATCGTGGCTCTCTGTTTTGCATACTCCGCTCCAACAGCGTTTGGAGATTACTCTCCTTGTCGGGCAAGGAGGAGAAAGAGATGTCGAGATTGACACGATCCCAAATCGTGCGACTGTTGATGAGCTTGGGCTTCGGCATGCGACCATCAGCGACCATTTCGTCGAACAACGTCGGTCCAACGCCGACATAGCGCGCTGCTTCCTCGCGGGAGAGACCTCGCGGCGGATACGAAATTGCATCGCTCTTCACAATCCTTGCCTCGTAGACTGCGGGGGCGCCGTTGTGCGAGGCCTGATAACCTTGGCTATGGCTGATCTCGATGAAGATCGCCATAAAGCCGTTGATCGTCTAAGCCATACATCCCGCAATAGTCGGTCATCCATACGGGGATGCATCTTTGCCTGGTAGCTGCCCAACACTTCATTCGGCAAAAGGCAACAGTAGCGTGCAAATCGGATAAATAGCGTTCGGTCTCAACAAGACACCGACGCATCAAACTGGCGCCATGTCGTCCTAGGCAATGGCACACGACGGGATACGGCTGAGTCAATGAAATGACTGAAGATTCGAGGGGCAAGTTTTGTTCGAAACTGAAACCCAATATCGTGCGTCGGGGGTGCATTTCGGTAGACCGCTACATCGCGAGACCCACTATCGAAGAAGCACTCTTCTGCTATCGGCGACGATCAGCTTAGAGCGTAAACGTCGCCGAAATCGGTGCGATCAGCTTTGGACCCTACGCTGATCAAGCCAAGGCGGATCAGGCCTCTTGAACACCTCTCGGCCGGTTTGCTCGATTGCTTCACCGACGGCGAGCTCCAGCGCGTAGATGGTCTTTTCAAGCGGCAGCGTCGAGCGCGTGGCCTTCTTGCCAGTTCCCGGATCGAGGTCCAGTTCATATTCATATCGAATGCCGACTAAGGCGTTGTTGAGCGCGCATAGTCGGATGTACTTTTCAACATTGGCGGGGATCACGAGGCCGTAATTGTTACAGCAGTCCAGCATGTCACCCCACCTATGCCCAAACCCTTGGATCTTCTCCAGTTCTTGACTGTTCAAACGCAGGAAGGTCCGGAGGAAATGCTCGATCGCCTGGTAGTAAAGAAAGCGCCGGGGATGGTTCGATGTTCGGGGCAGAACGAGGATGTTCTCAAGGGCGTCAGCGGTGGCCCGGTAGTTTTGAGCCATCAAATACATGCCGTACGGCGTGACGCCGACGCCATAGACGACCTTTGGCTTTTTCTCTGTCTTATTTTCATCCATGACCTATTCCTTGGGCCAGCGATCTGTGTCGATCGGCATAAGAAATTCGAAGTCGTTGAGGCCGTCTTCGCCATCAATCCGATAGACCGCATCCTTTCCAACCAGGACAATGAGCGGCAGGAGATCCTCATGGTGGATGACCCACCAATAGCCTGGGCGGACAGCGGCGGGATCGACCGCGTAGTTTTCGTCAAGTAGTTCCCGCTCCGTCAGCTTTCCCTTCTGCGGCCAGGCGCTGGTATCGATATGCTGAAGCAGCTCGAATTCGCCGACATGGTAGGGCCAGTCATCGGTCATGCGTGACGCTCCCAAACCGTGCACTTCGATAATCTCCGGCTTGCGGTCCTCGTGTAAGTGGCTTGCCCACCAGTAGCCGTCGCTCGTCTGCATCGATCTCTCCATATGATCTATAAGGGCCGCGACACCTATAGGAGGGTGGCGAGAGCCAGTTGACTTGTGGGAGTGTCGTGGGGGCAGCCGTGCTGCTCGTTCTCTACGACGTAAGGGCTCCCCCATCGTCGGTTATCACGCGGCTTAGTCAAAGGCGCCAAGGGCCGCTTCTCTCAAGGCACGCCGTGGAAGGTATCTGAAGGGTTCAGGCAGTCAAGATGTGCGCGGTTCTCTCGAAATTTTCAGCCGGCCCGCGATACGATCCGCGCTACCCATGGACAACGAGATTACAGATTCAGTTGTCGACAAAGTTGATTGATGCACTCGCTTGGGGGCGAGCGTCTTTTCCCATCGGTGACGACAAACCGCCGCCCGCGGCAGCGCTGCCAACAATCCACTGAGAGCCAGAACCCATGGACAATGAACCCCTAGCTCGCCTTCACCCCTTACCGCTGGCGTCGTACTGGCACTGGCTTGGCCGTTCTGAGGAGATCCTGCATATAATCAGCTCTGCCGTTTCCGGCTGGTGGCTGCCGGCTGACGGTGGGCCGCTTTCGGTGCCGCCTGCTTCGCCGTGGCGGGCGCGGTCTTCTTGGCGGGCGCAGCCTTCTTCGCGGCAGTTATCATGACTGATCCGGATTGCGATGCCATCCGAATATGCGGGCTACTGCTCCGAGATGGCTTTTCTCGGTAGCTCGGATGAGGCTTTCAATTCTTTCCGATTGGCGCGACCCCTCGAACGGTCGAGCCATGACAAATAGATCTTCGGACCTTCCGACTGCAGCGTGACTCCATCGGTCGACGCCCGAAGTGTCAGTTTCCTCATCGTCAATACGAGCGATCAGTCCGTCAAAATAGAATCGGAAGGAACGCACTTGCTGTTCAGGAACTCCATCAACAGCTTCATAGGTTACATAATCCACTGTGGGACTGGCGGTGTGCCAAGGGCCGCGCGTTGCCAGTTGAGTGAGTGTTATTGGAAACACCGTCTGAGGCTCTGGATCACCGTCTGCCACCATCCTCCGAAGAACTTCTAGGCGGATGTCGCTCAGGGTTATCGAGGTGAACCCTGGGAGTTTTGTGATCGCTGCTCGCCAGAGAAGGCTAAGAAAGAACAGCCGAAGAAGCTTGAAATGTGGCGTCTTCAATCTTCGAAAGCCCCACTCCGGAACGGGCCATTCGATCTCTGAACCGTCGAGCCTGTCAGACTCACCGAAGGATTCCCATAGCAACTTAAGGCGCCTGAGCTCGACGATAGCGCGGTCGTCGTAGCGCATCAGGATATCCTCACCAGTTCGCGTAACGATTCCGCTGTCGTGCCAAGCGTCGAAACGTTGGCTTGGCCGGCGTCCCTCGCCAGCCTCGACCCTCGGCTCACCGGGGACCGGAGACTTCGTCAGAGCTTTCGGAAGCAGATGACTTCTCACAAGCTTGCCTGATTGGCCGGTTAGTTTGCAAATGCCATAGCGGCTTGATGCAGGTTTCAAGGGTGGTCGCGGCCTCTACTGTTTGTTGAACAAGAGTTTGAGCGCTGCCAGGTCGTCCTTATAGCCGTACTTAAATTCATAGGATGGATGCGACAGGCTGGAGCTTCGTGATGCCCAGCCCTTGATATCCCACCCAGCCTCGACCAGATCTGAGGTCGCGAATACGAACTCCAGGGTCTTGGTGAAGAATCCTGCTGTGTCAAGGAAGTTGGCGGCGTAGTCGACCTTTCCCTCCGTTCCGTGAACGTAGTGATTTCGGCAGTTCACAGCTTCGTCCAAAACCCAATTCAGATCCGGGAATTTGTCGCCGATTTCCGCTATGATTGGTGCTGCACGCCAACGGACTTTATTTTTCAACGCACTTTTGCCTAGCCTTCCGAGAGCGCTGAGAATGCTGCCGCGCTCCGCGCTTTCTGGAAGGTCCAAAAACAACTCCCTACTCTTGTCTCGGGCAGCTTTGAGATCGTCCGACAACTCGGCATCCTTTGGCACTGCCGATGCTGGAAGGATGTCAAACATGTTGGCAGAACCGACCAGTCGGTCGATATCGAAAACTTGGGTGCGCAACGAATTCGAATACCTCATACGCGCATCCATCCATGATGACGACCGTTTGACCCAGTCAGCCAAAACGTTCGAGTATTCTTGCGACCTTCGCACGGGATCGATCGGCAAATCCGAAGGCCGAGGCGCTGTCCCTGGGAAGCGCACAAATGGCTTCATTGTGCTGTACACTTCGAAAATCTTGGGCACGTCCGGCGCCGACGATACTATCAGCCGCATTTCTTCCATGCGCTGCGGTCTTCCAGCGATCATTGAAAAGAACGGCTCAAGCTCTTGGGCGGATGTCAGAGCTTCGCTGAAGGTTTGTGCCGATTTGAATTCGATCTCAACCCAAATCGAATTGACAAACCCGCTTCCTCCGGATCCTCCCATGGATACTAAAGGCCGGTGCTCTGCTGAAATTTTGCCGAGGGCGGTTGGAACTTGAATGATGGTGTGCTTGCCGGTGAAGTACGCAATTTCCGGATGCTCTCCCTTCGGGATCTCGCGGCCAATTGTTTTCGAGTCGGCAGCCAATATTTGATCGATAAACATATTTGGCTCTAGTGCGAGACCGAAAGCGTCGAAATCATAAAACAAACTTTTCGCGTCGGTCAATTTAAACGAAATTGAGGAAAATATCGACGCACTCTCATGGACGTGCTCGTCGCCAAATATTATGTGATGTGGAAATAACTCGATTCGATACTTTGACGCGTCGCCTTGGGAATCGACCCTGCGATCGGAACTCATCACAACGCAGTCGAGTAACGAAAGCTTAGTGGTATGGTCGATGACGCCATGTATTGTCGGGTAAGGCAATCCAAACTCATCAACATCGTGCAGCATCAGCTTGGAATCATTGTCCTCCAGTATAAGCTCGCCATACACCCCTTTTTGCCCCGGTAAGTCGAACTTTCCGAGCCCTCTAAAGCCGTCGATCCATTTGTTGGCCAACTGGTTTCTCCCGCTCCTACCTTCGCCGGCCTGTTTCGCCAGCTGTTTTGGCTGGGACAGAGCCGCCGATTGGGTGCCTGCGTACTTCCAGTACCAGATTGAAATCAGCACAAGGGCCGCCAAGGCGAGCCAAACGAATATCATCTTCTCGCTCGGCTCCAGCCGGAGGCAATCGCTTCGACCTCTGAGCAGAACCAGCGTTCGCCGTATTGAGGGCTGATCTTCGTCGTGTAATCTGCGCGATTAGCATCTTCTAATGTACAGTTTTTGCAAGCAAAATTTCCGATGAAATACATCGCAGGGCAGCGCGCTACGCAAACATGACTAGCGGACGCTGGTGCAGCGCATGGTTGGTGAGCTGGAGAGCGTTGGGCTCAGGCGGGCGAGGGCGCTTGCCCAAAATGCGGAGGAGCAAGGCGAAGAGGTGTTGCCTGTGGTTCATTGCTGGACCTCCTGATTGTGCCGAGTGATGCGCGAAACACAGCCGGAATGGCTTGGGAGTCGTCTGCACGTTGCCCCATCCCCTGACCGGCACGCGGATGATGAATTTCGGCTGGGAAGCAACAGCGTTCACTGGTATCCGGAAACACCACCAAACAGCCTAGCGCGGCTAAGCGGTCCAGATGGGTACGGTGAATAGTAGAGCGGCCTATCTTCCGCACAGACGGTAGTTCATGTGACTATTGGCCGCCGAAATCACGGCTTCGTCAATTATTTCCAGGTGGTCGAATGAGCAAAATCGAAGTGATGTTCGCCCTCCTGGTCGACACGATGAAAGACACGGTGCGCCTTGCGCCGGATATCAAGTTTGATAAGGGGAAACAGGTGCATCGCGCCATCATGGCGTTATACGTATCCATCATCGAGAACACCGACAGCGCCATCGTCCTTCACCGGGCCAAGAGGTCGGCAGGGCTGGAAACCATCCTGCGGACGAACCTCGAGGCCTTTGTCGACCTCAGTAACATGTGCAACGACCCGGCCTACTACAACCAGATGCTGGCGCTCTATCACAAGGACTCGCTTGACCTGATGCAGCACGGCTTGGCGGGCAACCCCTACCTTGATTTTTTCAAGAAGGACCCAGAAGCAGCCCACACGCTGGAGGAACACAAGACGGCGCTGGCCGAGCTGCAAAAGCTTGGGCCGACGTTGAATATATTCGACCGCTTTCGTTTGGCCGGGTTGGAGAACGAATATCGCGCGGTCTACAAGGATCTCTGCAGCCACAGCCACAACAACATCAAAGCCCTGTCCGACAAGCATTTTGCCGGGGAAACTGAGGCCGAAATCGAGGTGGTCCTTTTTGCTGACATCGGCAAGGAGGCTCTTCTGGCGTGCCTGGATTACTACGTGACAATCCTCAGCCAGGCGGCCTTTTTCGTCCACGACTATTTCAAATCCTCCAGCGCCGATGAGGTAAAGGCGTTTATGAAGCGGCGCACCGACCTAGAGGCGTTCTTTGCGAAGGATGGGGACTAAAGGAATTCTGCGGATGACATATCATGCAGTGACGCCGAACGCGCTGGAACAGGAGGCCATCATCCTCGGCGCTGTTTGGGGTATGATCGACAACATGGTGAACTACGGCCTCTTTATGAAAAATGAGAGGTTCTACGACACCAACCTCATGTTCGAGACACGCGTCTGTGCCAAGATGTTCAACATCCTGCTGGTGGACTTCCTGTCGCCGATCCAGATCAGGAATAAGGAAGGGATGCCATTCGGGCTTCCGACCCCGCCACCGGACACAAAGCCCAGCAATCTCACTTATCTGTTTTATGTTCGTCAGGTTTGCGCAAATCCGCAGCTGGGGGGCGTAGTCACAGAGCTCTCACGCGAGGTCGAAGCGTTCGGAGACTGGCTGGAGGCGACGGCGTTCGTGCCCAGGGTCTGGTTGCCATCGATCGACACCGAACTCGACATGCGAGTTACCCGAATTGAATTCTTGCGGATATGCGGCGACATCGCGAAGCACAATTTTTCGCGGATGAAAGGCAACGTCGTAAAAATCTGCAGAATAATGGCTGAAAACGGCCACCCTATCAGCGAGCGCGACGGCTATCTTATGCTGGAGGAGTTTTTCGAGTGGTTTCATACCCACCTGTTCATGTACCACTCCAGCACGATCGCCGAATTCCTGAACAACATCAGGTGGGAGGTTTTCGCGTATCTCAGGCCGGAATTCGAACGCTCGTACAAGCAGCTTCCTGAACCGCAGATGTATACCTACGATGTGCCGCCGCTCATCACTGATGAAATGGCAAGATCCATGTATTGGGACATTATGAACAAGAGCCGATCACGGCCATGGTTTCCGAGGTTCTCGGTCACGGAGTCATTGAAAAAAGAGTTTTAGCTGCGGCGTCGACGCCCGCCTGTCAGCTATATCCGGCAAACTTGTTCGGTGTTGACTTCCGCCGCCACTTCTCCCAGCCGCTGCCTTTGCCGCGATCGAGCTTATCGTAGGTTTTGCCACCGAACTCCTGTGCCATTTTCTCCGCCTGGAACGGCTCTTTGAAACGAAAGCCGAGGGTAATCCCTGTCTTCGCGAAGAATGAACACGTAGCGCCCAACGCGGTTCATCTCATGCGCCCGACTGTGGGAGGGTCGTAGTTTTCCTCGCAGCAGTTCCCCCACGGGACGACGGCGTGGTGGGGATAAAAAGTGGTCGAGGTAGGAATCCGTGTGAATTCCCTTGTGTCTGGAACAAGCTCGGGAGGGACCCGAGGCCAGCAGGGTGAACGTTGGATTGTCGCCGCTTCTAAGGCAAGTCCCACCGGAGGGCGCCCAGATTGCCGCCTCACCAGGGCATTTTGTATGCCTAGAAATTGCCCCCGCGCAGCCGGGCAACTTCTTGTGCGACTACATCCATGCGCAGTTCGTAAAGGTCGAAGGACTCGTAGAGTGGCAGCAGTATCGGGTGCAGCACCTCTGTGAGGTTGTCGTTGATTTGGAGCGCTGTGGCCATGAATTCCGTCTCGATCCAGTCGGTATGGCCCACGCGGTGGTTCATGGGCGCCCTCGATCCGGCATAGGTGCCAAGGACTCGACCTTGTAGACCGTAGTACCCGTACCGCGCCAGAATAGTGGGGTTTTCAGCGTATTGCATGGCGAACCGCGCGACATAAAGCAGCGCCTCTCCAAGCCGCCAAATCGGCATAGTGAGATCGAAGGCGAGGCCGGGAGTTGTGCGCTGCATGAAATCTTCATCTAACGATCGAAGAAGAAACAAGCGCCCATCTGGGTGAGCGCGCCAAAAATCCGAATGGCGCCCGTCTCGGCCTGCCTCATCCGGGTGACCTATCCACGCCTCTATAACGCCGTTGACTGGCACTGGGCCGATAGGCTTGCGATCGAACCATACAAAAGGCCCCCATCCGGTGTGCTTGATTGCCGATGCCGCGTCCAGCCGATCCTTCAGCTGTTTGAGTGATGCCGCCGGTGGGACATCCCTTATTTCGAATGTGTATTCGTAGCGGCCGAGCGGGATGTGGGCCGGATCATCGTTCGGCAGTGAGCGCTTCAGCACCGTCCAGCGGTCATGGGATTCCTTGGCAAATTCCAACAGCCGGTTGGCCAGTTCCACCTTGGCCGCTGCCGGCGCCGGTATGCCTTGGATGATGTTCCTAATGCTGTCTAGAAGGTTTTCACGGCCGGCGAGGACACAGCGGTTGAGAAGCGCCCGCCACTCTTCTGAGGTGTGCGGTTCTTCGCTTTGCGGGCCAGGCTTCCGGATATAGCAGCGGTGCTTGTAGATGGTCGTTCCCTGGTCCCGGACAGACATTATCGGCACGGTCGATAAGCCCGGCACGCTGACGAAGGCGTGTTCAACTCCAGTGTGCGGATGTTGCTTGAACTGGATGTCGCAATGGATTTTGGGGTCGGCGTAGCGGTTCACCGCCGAATTAATAAGGTCGGTGTCATACCGCTTCATGCCAGCCGGTAACGGAACGGATTGGAGCGGGGAGCCGGTGGGAGCGACCATCCCCAAAACGATCGTTCCGCCGCCATGGTTGGCGAGGGCAATCGCTGCCTTGGCCAGCGTCGCCTTGCCTTCGTTGGTGGTAAGATCCAGCCAGTTCTTATATTCGTTGGAGAGCGTCTCGTTCGGCAGCAAAAGCAAATTGATTAAGTCGGATTCGGTAGCCACGATCTATCCCTCAAAGAAAAACCCCGCCTGAGCCGGGGACATTCTGTGAAAATCGAAGGGGTGACCAGCGCTATACGGCGAAGTCCCCACGATTCCGGCCTTCCGCCTCATAGGCAGCCAACCACTTTGGCGTCGCGCCACGGCCCGTCCAGGCGTTGCCCTTGTCGTCCTTGTATTTCACACGCGGCTTGGCGCGCGTCCTGCCGTTGCCGCGCGCATCGTCCACAGTCTTTCCTTTTCCCTTGCCGCTGCCGACGAGCCGGACACCCGGTTTGCTGACGACATGGCTCAAGCTCTTGCCGTGCGTAGCGACGCCAATGCCACGCGGCAACAGCGGGAGCCGGCTTCGGGCTGACCTCGCGGCCCTGGCAGTCGGGCATCTCGATCGACGTTCAGGGTCGCATATCGAAAGCCGGCGATGCCGATGTACGACGCTCGTTTTACGAGGCGGCGTCGGGGTTGATGACGCGCTTGAAGGGCTCCGACAAGATCAAGAGACGGGGCCAGGCGATCGCCAAACGCTCCTGCCATCGCAAGGCCTGCGTGGCTGTGGCGCGCAAGCTGGCGGTGATCATGCACGCGATGTGGCGCGACGGCACGTTCTATGTCGGCGATCCGGCGGCAAGCCAGGCGGATGCCGGCCGGCGCGCGCACGACAAGGCCCGCAAGCTTTTGGGAGCGCATCGATGAGCAGAAGGCCGACAGTTGAAACGCATGGCGCCGGCACGCTGACGGACGCCATCTGAACCAGGAGATTCGCTCCGGCGGATGAGGACCGATGCAGATCAGGAACGACGGAACGCACGTTATCCTGCCTGCGGCCGCGCCAATCGACAGACGGCCGGACCGCGCCCGATTGCTTGTGACGATGCTCCGTCAGCCCGATGAAAAAATGCGCCACGACGGTTCGAGCGCTGCATTTGTGCAGCCAAAACACCCCGTCGCAGAGCGCGGAAGACTACACGGCGCATCGGAACTCAACGCCAGACTACGGAATCGTTGTATCGAGTATAGAATAGTGTATTATCGTACATTGGAGGTGGAACGACGATGGAAAGAAAGTCGCGAAAAATACGACCGATTAAGACGGCAAGATAAAAGGGCGCACATTGTGCGGCGGTCGGTTGGTTGTATTCGTTGGTATTTTCGTCGTTTTTCGCACATTGCTAACCTTTGCTGAAATGTGCGATTTCATAGTAAGCTATTGATCTGGTGTGAGAATCTGCAGGGTGCGAGGCGCATCCGTTTGCCAATACCAAGTTCGCCGCTTGTCGTTCAAACGTCTGCAATAGGGCCGAAAACGGAATGTGCCGTCTCCGGATAGCCGGCCAGAAACCTGACACTACGCCCATCACATCGCAGGTGGCTTTGCTTGCTGCTCATATAGCCGGCCTGCTGTCCTGCGGAGGACCGCTTTCGCGATCCTTCGCTATCGTTCGTGCTAGGCTCGCACGTCCATCGGCGCATCGGCCGCCCTCTTAAACGGACCGACGGATGGGCGATCTGAAAATAGAGACCATCGCGTCCACTTAGCGCATCTGGAACGGCTTGACTCTATCCTCCTGGGGAGGATATCAGGCGGCGCATGTCACACCCGATCCATGCCTCCCACCCCGCCATCGTGAAACGGCTGAAGCGTGCCCAAGGCCACCTCGCGGCGGTGCTCTCGATGTTCGAGGCGCATCGCCCCTGTGTCGACCTCGCGCAGCAGCTCCACGCTGTCGAAAGCGCCATCAGCAGCGCCAAGCGCGAACTCATCCACGACCACATTGAGCATTGCCTGGACGACACCGCCGAGGGAGGCTCGCATGACTCCTTGGCGGAGCTCAAGCAGTTGGCGAAGTATCTATGAGCGGTCTCGGTGGGTACATCCTTGACTGGCTTGGCTTCGGTTCACACGATCATGCCGGCCATGGCCATGATCATCACGGCCCACACGGCCACACCCACGGTGTGATCGATGCGACGATCGCGACGACCAACCGCGGCATTTGGGCGATAAAATGGTCCTTCATAATCCTGGCGGTGACGGCTGCGCTGCAGATGGTCGTGGTGGTCCTGTCGGGCAGCGTAGCGCTGCTTGCCGACACCATCCACAATATCGGCGACGCCACCACCGCCATTCCGCTATGGATCGCCTTCATGCTGGCAAGGCGCAAGCCGTCGCCGACCTTCACCTATGGCCTTGGTCGGGTGGAAGACCTCGCCGGCATCGTTATCGTCCTGGTCATCCTGTTCAGCGCCATCGTCGCCGGCTACCAGGCCGTCGAGCGCCTGATTCATCCGCAGACGGTGACACATCTCGGCTGGCTCGCGGCGGCTGGCCTGGTCGGGTTCCTGGGCAATGAAGCGGTCGCGATGTTCCGCATCCGTGTCGGCCGAGAGATCAACAGCGCCGCGCTCATTGCCGACGGCTATCATGCCCGCACCGATGGCCTTACTAGTCTTGCCGTGGTCATTGGTGCGATCGGTGTCTGGCTCGGCTTCCCGCTTGCCGATCCGATCGTCGGCCTCGTTATCACCATTGCCATCTTCGGCATCGTCTGGCAGTCGGCGCGCTCTGTGCTCACCCGCATGCTCGACGGCATCGAGCCGGGCATGATGGTCGAGATTCGGCATGCGGCGGAGCATGTGCCCGGCGCGCGGATTGTCGATGCCAAGGCCCGCTGGATCGGTCACAAGCTGCATGCCGACATTGCCATTGCCGCTGACGAAGCCTTGCCGCTGGCCGAAGCGAGCAAAATCGCCTCGGCACTCGAACAGGAGCTTTTCGAACACCTGCCAGCTTTGGCAGCTGCCAATATCCGGTTCTCGTCAGACGATGATCGCCCGAATGCGCATGGTCATCATCACGATCATGGCGACCATCCCGGCCACACCCACTGACGGTGGCGGGCGGTCGGCGGTTAGTCTCAGCCGAAATTCGGCAACGGGGCCACCATCATCCGCCTAGGCTCGCCACAAAGTGCGGCTTTTGCACGTCTCAGGCCTGTGAGCGCCCGAGGCTGCGACATTGGGACCGCTCGGCTCGATGTGGCCCGGTCCCGTCAACCATGACAATCTGCCCTCGCAGGGCAAGAGCTATGCGCCGGTGATCGATGCCCTGGCGAGCCGCCCACATGCCACAGCTTGCTTGCAAAGATGGCAGACTTCATGTCGGGACTAGCTGCCCGATGCCACCAAGAGTGCCCGCAGCCTGGAGGTCTCAAAGGGCACCACCGGGAGGCCGTCTGAAAGCCAGCCCTGCATGCCACCCTCGACGTCAGTAACATTGCTGAAACCAATGCGCACCAGGTTCGCTGCAGCAAAACTAGACTGATAGCCTTGGTTGCAGAGCACTAGAATGCGCTGCTTGTAGTCGTCTCTGTTGATCATCTCGTGGCGCCACGGAGCGCTAGGATCGCAGCGCCACTCAAATTCGTTGCGGCTGATAATCGCCGCGTTGGGAATCTCGCCGTCGCGGGCTCGCTGCTCGAGGTAGCGGATGTCGACCAGCAGTGCACCTTGCTGCATCTCCCCATAGGCTGCGGCCGGCGAGAGGCGCGGTGTCAGCATGGCGCGAGCTTCACTGAGCATTTCATCGACTGTCATGTTCAGCCCCCAGGGCGGTCGTTACATCGTCACCTCAACAGGCAGTCCCGCTGCTTTCCATTCCGGCAGTCCATCTTCCAAGCGCCGAGCCTGGAAGCCGCGTTTGCGAAGCGCCGCGACAGCTTCAAATGACATCACGCACCAAGGCCCACGGCAGTAGGCAACGATTTCGCGATCCGGGTCGAATTCCGGCAGACGCGCTTGAAGATCGGCGAGCGGCACGTTGATCGCGCCCGGCACGTGACCAAGCGCGAACTCGTCCGATGGGCGGACGTCGATCACGGTAACCAGCCCGTCGCGCATCCGGGCAGCCAGCCCCTCTCGCGTTACCGGCTCCATGCTGTCACGGGCTTCAAAATAGCCTTGCACGATACGGTCGACCTCGGCGAGGTGGCGCTCCGCGACGGAGCGGACCGACGCGAACAGCGACAGCACGGTGTCGTCGGTGAGGCGGTAGTTCACGAACTTCCCCTCGCGTTCTGCCTGGACCAGCCCAGCTCGGCGCAGGGTCTGCAGGTGCTGAGAGACGTTGGCGATTGGAAGCCCGACCTTGGTAGCCAGCAGGTCGACGCTGCGTGCGCCCTGCGCCAGATGTTCGATCAGCTCCAGCCGCTGCGGATTGCCGAGCGCCTTCGCGACAATCGCGAACTGCTCATAGAGTGCCTGTTTCGGTTTGCGGATTGACATCAGCTTCGAGTCAACGTTAGATCATTCAATATAACTTTTGAATGACACGCGTAGGCCGCCCTGTCAAGCTTCGACCCATTTCGCTGGGCCGATGACGGCTGCCCATGAAGGACACATCCCCATGATCCTGCGCCAGTTTCTTCATTCCGACCCCGTCGCCGTGTCCTACCTCTTTGGCTGCGGCGGCAAGGCATCCGCTGCGGTCGTTGATCCCGTTGGCGACGTTCAACCCTATCTCGATGCGGCCAAGGCCACCGGCATGCGCATCCTCTATGTGATCGATACGCATATCCATGCAGATCATGTCTCGGCCGGCCGCGCCCTCGCCCAAGCCGCCGGCGCGGAATACGTTCTGCATGAGAGTGCAGCTGCCGACTTTCCGTTCCGTGGGGTCAAGGACGGCGAGGTGCTTGAACTCGGCAATGTCACCGCGCAGATCATGCACACGCCCGGCCATACGCCCGAGCACATTGCATTGCTGGTGACCGACCGCACACGTACCGTCGAACCGTGGTTCGTGCTGACCGGCCATACGCTGATGGTCGGCGATCTTGGCCGCACCGAGCTCGCCTCGAGCGCGCAGGATGGCGCGCGTCGCCTGTTTGCCAGCGCCCAGCGCCTCAAGGACCTGCCCGACCACGTCGAGATATTGCCCGGCGCCTTTTCCGGGTCGGTATGCGGCCGGTCGCTCAGCGGCAAGCCGACATCGACCATCGGTTTTGAGAAGCGTTTCAACAAGGCTTTTCGCATCGCTGATGAGGACGAATTCGTCGCGGCCATGGTGGCCGATATTCCCCCGCCACCACCGGAGGCGGCACGCACCCGGGCGCTGAATGCCGGAGCCGCCCAGTGAGTGAAGCCGGCCTTGCGCCGCGCGTTGCCCTCGGGCTCAAAGCCAACTGGCAGCAGTTCTCGCTCCTGGTGCTGATCAACGCCTTTGTTGGCGGCATGGTGGGCATCGAGCGTACTGTCGTGCCGCTCATCGGCTCGGAAGAGTTCGGTATCGCTTCGACGACGCTGGTCGTCTCCTTCATCGTCAGCTTCGGCGTGGTGAAGGCCTTCGCCAATCTCATCTCTGGTCAGCTAGCCGATACATGGGGCCGCAAGCGCGTGCTCATTCTTGGCTGGCTGTTTGGGCTGCCGGTGCCGCTCATCATCATCTGGGCGCCGAGCTGGGGCTGGATCATCGCCGCGAACGCCTTGCTTGGCATCAGCCAGGGGTTTGCCTGGTCGATGACTGTGATCATGAAGGTCGACCTTGTCGGCCCCAAAGGACGAGGCATGGCAGTCGGCCTCAACGAGTTCGCCGGCTATTTCGCAGTCGGCGTCACGGCCTTTCTCACCGGATATCTCGCTGGGCAATACGGCCTACGGCCGGTGCCGATCTATCTCGGCGTGGCATACGCCCTGCTTGGAACCATCCTCTCGCTCGTACTGGTGCGCGACACGCGGGACCATGTTCGGGTGGAGATGGACAGTCACGTCAAAAAAGCCTCGCCGATTTCCTTCCGAGAGGTGTTCGCCCTCACCACCTTCCGAGACCGCAATCTGTTCGCCGCCTCACAGGCAGGGCTGGTCAACAATCTCAATGACGGCATGAGCTGGGGCATCTTCCCGCTGTTCTTCGCCGCCAACGGCCTGGGCATCGAGCGCATTGGCATCCTGAAGGCCGTCTATCCCGGGGTGTGGGGACTGTTGCAGGTCGCCACAGGCCCTTTAAGCGATCGCTGGGGGCGCAAGGGCCTGATCGCGGCAGGGATGTGGGTGCAAGCAGGCGCGCTGCTCCTGACTGCCTTGACGCGTGACTTTCGCTGGTGGCTGCTGGCGAGCGTTCTGCTCGGGCTCGGCACCGCCATGGTGTATCCAAGCCTGATTGCTGCGGTATCGGACGCCTCGCACCCTTCGTGGCGCGCCCGTTCGCTCAGCGTCTATCGGTTCTGGCGCGATCTTGGCTACGCAATCGGCGCGCTCTCGGCCGGCCTCATCGCCGATTTCTTTGGTCTGGCCTCGGCGATCGCAGCGATTGCGGGTCTGACCTTCGTGTCTGGCGTGATCGTAGCCGCATTGATGAAAGACCATCCGACCGGCGCGCCGCTCGTCAACGCCTAAACGCTGCTTGTGGGATGTCCGCTTCGCTCCGAAAGCGACTGCTGCGCGGCTCGCTCCGGCAGGCCGGCATTACGGAGATTCTTGCAGAAGTGCTCACGGTAAGCGGCATCACTATAGGGCGCGAGCTTCCGATCGGCCCATTTTTCCAACGTGGCGCCGGAATCTAGTTCGAGAGCGCGTTGCACCGATTTCTGGGCCTGCTGCTGATTCCCGGCGGCGGCGAAGCTGGCGCCCTGATAGATCCGCATGATGGCGCTATCCAGCGAGCGCAGGCTGGCGAAGGTGGCGACGGCCTTGTCATACTGGCGGGCATCGAAATAAATCTGGCCCAGTTGGGAAGTGTACCATTCATAGTGAAACGGATTGAGGCGCATGGCCTTTCGTGCGTGCTCGATGCCCTCTTCCGCCCTGCCCGCATAGCTCAGGCAAAGAGCATAGTCGGTCGTCACGTCGGCGTCGTTAGGATTGCATTCGAGGGCCTTCCGGAAGACCTCAAGCGCTACACCATGATTCAATGAATACAAATGATAGTTAGCAAAAGCCCAATAGGACCAGGAATCGCCATCGTCGCAGGCAATCGCCTCCACCGCCCATCGGCGGGCCAGTTCCATCGAGACGTCATGGTCGTCGGCCCAGCCGCAACAGGCGTCGACTATGTGACTCATGGCCATTTTGCTATAGGCCTTGGCAAACCTCGGATCACATTCGATTGCCCTGGTCAGATGCTCCCTGGCAAGGCTCTCTCTCCTTCCTTGGTCAAACGGCAGGCATCAATGGCGCGCTGGAGATGGTCCAGGGCGACGAAACTCTCGAGTCCGGCGGACTTGCTTCGGTCACGCCAGGCCTTGCCGAGCCTGCCGCCATAGCCGGACGCAAGCGTACCGATGATCGTCCCGGTGATTTCGTCCTGGACTGAGAAGATATCCGTCAGTTGCCGGTCATAGGTCTCGGTCCAAAGCTGCCGGCTCTCGGCTCCGTCGACAAGTTGGACCGAGACGCGGATGCGATCACCAGCTTTCTGAACACTTCCCTCCAGAATGTAGCGAACCGAAAGTTCACGCGCGGCCTCAGCCGATGTCACCGGCCGGTTCCGCTAGGCCAGGGTGGAAGACCTGTCGATGACGAACAACTCGTGAAAGCGCCCGAGGCTGGCGACGATGTTGAGCGCCAATCCTTGGCAGAACATGTCCTGCGCCGCATCGCCGCTCATGTTGTCGAAGGGAAGAACGGCGATGGACGGCCTGGGCGGCGCCCGAGCTTCCGCAGGGGTCGCGAAGGGCCTCGGACCGGCATATTTATAGCCGCGACCATGCACGGTTACGATCATCTCGGCGGGCAGCTGTTTTCGCAGCGCCGAAATGTGGACCTGCAGTGTGTTCTCCTCCACCACTACGCCGGGCCAGACCGCATCGAAGAGTTCGGTCTTGCCGATCACTTCGTCGGGCCGCTCCAGCAACGTAGCGAAGATGTCGAAGCCCCGCGCCGAAAGTTCCATTGGCCCGTTGGGGCCAAGCAGCAGTCGTTCGGCTCGTTTCAGGCGATAGTTCCCAAACTCCAAGTCCATCTGGCCAAGAACCTGTGTCACCACAGCAGGATACTCCAAGAGGGTGCAGAAGGCGAACGTCCGTTCAGGCCTATTCAGGAGTGTTCAGGACTTTCCAGATCCAAGCCAAGGACGTGAGTGGGCAGCGGCGTCATTCTTCCGGCCGCAGGAGGACACCATGGCCGACATTTCCGCAAAGACCCCGGTCACCATCCGCCGCCTTAGCCCGGCACGGTCAAGCTTTCCGAGGCTCGAAATCGGCGCATCGCTTGCCGCCATATCCAGCTTGGTGGGCGATGCGCTAAACTTGGCCTACGTGGCCCCCTACATCAGCTTCCGTCGCCAGCCGCAAGTCGTTGCGGACGATGGTCTCAAAGGTCGGGATCCCACTTGGTGAGGAGATCCTTGCCTGGCGATGGCCGTGAGGTCCGGAGCGGGCCAAGGTTCCGGAGTGTCGACCGCGCAGGTTGACAAAAGGGAGCCCGTCGATCTAAGTTCGCGTTAGTGGCCACTAATGCGAAATATTGGGCAGCGCTCGGCGACCCGACACGGCGCAAGATCTTCGAACTGCTGGTCGACCAGCCCAGTTCGGTCAGCGGGCTGGCCAATGCGCTGCCCGTGACAAGGCCGGCGGTCTCGCAACACCTGAAGGTCCTCAAGGAGGCCGGGCTGGTCGGTGACACGCGCTCCGGCAAGGAACGCATCTATCGGATTGATCCGGATGGCCTCGCGGCCTTTCGGGCAGAGATCGACCAGTTCTGGGTGAAGACGCTCGCGGGCTACAAGCTGGCAGTCGAGCAACCGACGAAGGACGAGACATGATCAAGCAACCAGGACCCGCTCCCGTCAGGCATTCCGTCCTCGTCGAAGCGACAATCGCGCGCGCCTTCAAAGTGTTCACCGAAGATTTCGGCAGCTTCAAACCACGCGAGCACAATCTTTTGGGGGTGCCAATCGCCGAGACGATCTTCGAACCTCGGGTCGGCGGTCACGTCTACGATCGCGGCGTCGATGGCAGCGAATGCCGCTTCGCCCGGGTGCTGGCCTACGATCCGCCCAACCGGCTGGTTCTCAGTTGGGACATCAGCCCGCGATGGCAGATCGAGACCGACCTGAGCAAGACCAGCGAGTGGGAAGTCCGGTTCACGGCCGAGACAGAAAAAAGAACCCGGGTTGAGATCGAACATCGGAATTTCGAACGCCACGGCGAAGGCTGGGAGGGTGTGCGCGGTGGAGTTGGTAGCGATCAGGGTTGGCCGCTGTACCTACAGCGGTTCCAGGACCTTTTCACCGTCGAGCGGCCTGACAACGCAGCCGGTTAAAGGGCGCGCACGCTCGATTTTGCCCACCGCGATTCTTGGGAGCGGAGATGAAATGGAAGTCTATTGGTTAAGCATCCTCGGCGTGCTCACGCTCTGTTTGCTATCGGTAGTGTTGGCAATCTACTCCGGTTCGTCAAAGGGATTTGCAGGGGCACTTTCAGGGCCGGTGATCCCGGCAGACGACGAAAACTTGCTCTATAGGGTCGACCGCGTCCACATGAATTCGGTCGAGGCACTGGCGCCCTTTGTCGTGCCCGCGGTGCTAGCGATGATGGTTGGTGTTAGGCCGGCCATTTTGGCGGCGCTTGTGGGCGCCCACCTAGGGATCCGCCTGCTCCATTTGGGAATCTACCTGCGTGGCGGAAACGCCGCCAAGGGAGGCAGCGTCAGGACGATTCTGTACGTCTCTGGAGCACTGGTTACGCTTGTTCTCATACTTGCGACTGGATGGGCAGCGCTCAATTGACGCGTTGGTCTCACGCCTCCGCAGGTTGCTCGCGTTTGTCAGAGACTCAGAGACTCAGAAGCTCTGTCGCGCGATGCTGGCCCCTAGCACATCCCCCCACCCAAGCGTTGACCGCCAGCAATGTCTGCTTGCATGAGTTGGCAAAGCCGGTCCCAACCGCTGACATGAGGTGCAAAGCCGCCGCTCGCTCGCTACGGCGCCCGTTTTGAGGCGCGCGCGCGAGCGGCTACGCGCGCGCCTAGTCCAAACGACCGCTCTTCGATTTACGAATGAGAACCTCCGGCTCCATTCCGAGCGCGTCGGCGATGCGTCCGAGAACCGTGACACTGGCCGAAACGTCAGCGCGTTCAATCGCGCCTATGTAGCGAGAGCTCAAACCTGAGCGCTCTGCTAACTCCTCTTGCGTCAGATGCCTCTTGTTCCTGGCGTGCCGCAAATTGATAGCGAAGATTTCCTTCAGGTCCATCCCGAGACATAACTCGCGAATGGAACGATCATTCCAGGAACGATAGTTCCTATTCGTAGTTTTGTATGCTATGAAGTGAACCCCCTTCGTCAGCATGATGGTCATGTGAAATGAACGACGCCTCTGAGATTCCAGTCGATAGCGGTCGCTCCCTCGATCGCGTTCTGGCTCTGTGGAGCGAGTGGCAACAGGCCCGATATGTTTCGCTGGTGCTATGTCGGATGCAGCAGCGGTTAGAGGCGCGAATGATGGTCGATACCGGAATTCAGGTATTGACTGCAGGCGCATCCGCGCCGCGTCGAAGATCAGCAGCGACGTCCGCGGCAGGCGCTCAATACGCCATAGCGTGTGAAGCCGAGGTTTTTGCCATGACAGAGGTGCTCAAACTTCAGGACGCGATGATCGACCTCCGGTCTTCATCGCTCCGTGGCATTGTCGCTAAGTTGGAGATGATTATTGGTGCGGACCGCGATATCGGTGATCTCACCGATTTCCCATGGCCGCATATTGCATCCATCCTACGAGATTTGAAGGCGATCACGGGGGATCCAGGTTACAGTCGACCAGACCGCGCTATTACCCGTGCTGACGTGTTGCGCCATTGGAACAAAGCCACCAATCTCATGATGGCACTTTCGGACGAGGATCGCCGACGGAATGCGCCTGTCTTGTGAACGTCTCGTGGCCGTTTTGGGCATGGGCGCCCAGCCGAGGAGTACTATCCCGTGAGGAATGGTGCGGATAGGGGCAGCTTGGAAAGCCCGGCGACGCCCCGCAACGAGCTTCGTTATATGCGCAGTGCCGAAACCAGATCGCCGTCCAACCTCGTTAAGTCGACCTTTGTCCGAATTCTACGCTGCAGGGTACCAACTGCACGATTGATTGGACGTGTCTCTTTGCTCGTCGTTCGTCATCGCGATGCTAGCGTTCGTGAAGCCGGCACCAGACACAGGCGATGGTTCTTTTCTCCCCGAAACCGCCCCTTCGGTGGCGCCGGAGGAGCTTCGCAAAGCCATGCTTGAATTCGTAGAAGCGCTTGCTGTTGCTGACGCCAGACGCGATCATCTCGTCGCTGCCAGCTTTTCGATTGAACGCAGCTCCGTGCTTCATTCAGAGGGCATCCAGAAGGTTCCGGAAAAATGAGGCGAGCCGCTATCTATGCTCGCTTTTCGACCGAGCTCCAAAACGAGAGATCCACCTCCGATCAAATTGCGCTCTGCAGCGCTTATGCAATGCGCAATCACCTTAATATTGTTGCGGTCTATGAGGACAAAGCCCGCTCCGGGGCTTCAATGTTCGGTCGTGACGGACTCATGGACTTGATGGAGGCTGCACAGCACTCCACGTTCGACACCATTGTTGTAGAAGCGCTCGATCGTCTGTCACGCGATATGGCTGATCTCGCGGGTCTTCACAAACGACTATCCTTTCTGGGTATCGAAATTCAAGCTGTTCACGACGGCGTTGCCGATGCGGTGCTCATTGGTATTCGTGAACTCGTCGGTCAGATGCAAAGGGAGGACGGTGCCAAGAAGGTTCGAAGGGGCATGGCCGGCGTCGTCCGTGACGGACGTCATGCCGGAGGCCGAGCCTACGGTTATCGACCTGTCGTGGGCCGTCCTGGCGAACTGGAGATCATGGAACAGGAGGCAGAAGTTGTCCGGCGCATTTTTGCCGCGTATGCGGCCGGTCGAACTCCACGAGACCTAGCGGGCGATCTCAACCGGGATGGTATAGCGCCACCGCGGGGAATTCGCTGGAACGGTTCCACCATCAATGGAAATGCGCAACGCGGGGTAGGATTGCTCTTCAACGAGCTTTATGTGGGTCGGATCGTTTGGAACAAGGTCCGGATGCTGAAGAACCCTGATACTGGCAAACGGGTCTCCAGGCCAAATCCACAAGACCAATGGCAGACGAACGAAGTTCCGCATTTGCGCATTGTAGATGACGAAGTCTGGCGCAAGGCACAAGCGCTCAAAGCGGCGAGGTTGAAAGCGTCGTCTCATATCAAGCGTCGCCCGGCACATCTTTTATCCGGCCTACTCCGCTGCGGCGTCTGTGGATCGGGCATGTCAGTTCACGATCGGGATAAGACAGGCAAGACGCGCATCCGGTGCTCGGCAGTTCGCGAAAGCGGTAGTTGTTCCAACCGACGCATCATCTATCTGCCTGAGATTGAGAGCGCGGTCCTCGACGGCATGCGCGAGCAGTTGAACGCGCCGGAGCTGATCGAGGCATACATTCGGAAATATAACCAGGAGCGCCAAGAATTGGCCGCACAGGCGAATTCGACGCGCATTGCCTTAGAAGGCAAGCGCGATCGGACAGAAGGCGAACTTCAGCGAACCATCGACCTCGTGATCAGAAACGTTATTGCTGAGGAGGATGCCAAGCAGCGGATTGCGCAACTCAAGACGCAGCTTTCTCTAATCGAGGCGCAACTCTGCGGTCTCGATGAGCCACCATCGATTGTGGTACTCCACCCAGCCGCATTGCAGCGCTACACCGAAACCGTCGATGGTCTCTCAATGGCGTTGGCCGATCACGCGACTGCCCCAGATGACCGCGGCCCACTCGCCCAAAACTTCCGGGAGCTTGTTCACAGCGTCATTGTGCACCCAAAACCTGCCCGCAAAGGCTTCGAAATCGAGGTTAAGGGCAAACTTGCTGCTCTCATTGGCGGGGCCGCATTCCCCACCTCACGGCATATTGGAAAGCCCGCTCCGTTGGGCGGCCGCTATGGGGCGGCCGTTGGACACGATAGTGGGTTTGAAGTGGTAGCGGGAGAGCGCTACCGCCTTTCCCCCCATTCGGAAACCCCGCGATATTCTCTACGGTGTTGGGCGTGATGACCTACAGCGGTGCTGCAAAGACCGGCGGAGAACGGGAAAGTCTGACCCGAAGCCGATGTCCGTTTTCCACGACGCGAACGGCAGCTTTGCGCCGGTGGGTTCAATAGGTCGCCGCAACACTCTTAATCTGAGAGGATGAGGAGGTGTTGCATGGTGACTTCACGGATCTGGTTTACGTCAGCGCAGAAGGCCGAGCTTTGGGAGCGATGGAAGCAAGGTCAGAGCATTTTGTCGATCTCGCGGGCACTGGATCGCCGGAACAAGACCGGCGTTCAGCGGATCGTATCCTTACACGGCGGCATTGCTCCGTCAGCAAGGCGTAGAGCGGCCTCGGCGCTCGGGCTGGCGGAGCGCGAAGAGATCTCTCGCGGGATCGCGGCGGGTCTCGCAATACGCGCTATTGCACGAAGTCTCGGGCGATCCCCATCGACAATATGTCGCGAGATCTCGCGCAATGGCGGTGCACAAACGTATCGTGCAACCCGGGCTGACAAGCATGCTTGGGAGCGAGCGCTGCGCCCGAAGCAGTGTCGCCTGGCATGCTCTGGACGGCTACGATGGCGGGTGGCGCAAAAGCTGGCGCTGCAATGGTCGCCGGAGCAGATAGCGGGCTGGTTGAGGCGAGAGTACCCGGGCGATCCAAGCATGCGGATATCTCATGAAGCGATCTATCGCAGTCTATTCATCCAGTCGCGAGGGGTGCTCAAGAAGGAACTGACAGCGCACCTGCGTACCAAACGACAGATGCGCCTCGCCAAAGGCGCACAGAGCCGGACGGGGCAAGGACAAATACTCGATATGATCTCCATCCGCGACCGCCCCGCCGAGGCGGAGGATCGTGCCATCCCAGGTCATTGGGAGGGTGATCTGCTCACCGGTGCTAACGACACGAACATCGCCACCCTCGTCGAGCGACACAGCCGGTTCACTATGCTTGTGAAGTTGGCGAGAAGGGACTCGGCGACCGTCGTGAGGGCCATCGCCGAGAAGATCGGCACATTGCCCGAAGAGTTGCGGCGCTCGTTGACATGGGACCAGGGCAAGGAGATGGCTCGTCACAAGAGCTTCACCGTTGCCACCGACCTACAGGTCTACTTCTGCGATCCGCGCAGTCCCTGGCAGCGCGGCAGCAACGAAAATACCAACGGTCTGCTCAGGCAGTACTTCCCCAGAGCAACCAACTTCTCCCACGTCTCGCAGGACCAACTCTACGCCGTCGCCCTGCGGCTCAATCAGCGCCCCCGAAAAATCCTGGACTTCGAAACGCCGGCCGATAGGCTACAGAGAGTGTTGCGGCGACCTATTGAACTCACCGCCTCAATTCGGTCGTTCAGGCTGCTCTGCCCGCTACCTCAAAGCCGACATCCGACGGCAAGCCTGCAAATCGACGCAACATCATGCTCGTGCCTGAGGAAGAATTATCGCTGCATTCAGTTCGCGTCGCGCGGCGTCTGAAAACAGAAGAGAACGAAGGAACGGTCGGCGGCAATTTGCGGCTATTTCGATCAGATCGGCATGCGATAGCCGTAGAATTCATGATCCTCATTGTAACCGCCCTGACCCGCACCAAGGTCGGCGAAATCGCGCACGAACTCGATCGCTGCGACCCACTTGACCATCTTGAAACCAAGCTCGTTTTCGCAACGCAGCCGCAAAGGCGCGCCGTGCAAAACGCTCAGTGGCGCGCCATTCATCTCATAGGCTAGGATAGTCAGGTCGTGCCGCATATTTTCGATCTTGTGGACGTCGTAGTAGCGACCTCCATCGGCGCCGTCAGCCAGCGAGTAGAACACGGCGTAGAGGGCCGCCGGTGTCGGCTTCACTAGATTCAGAATATCGCGCATGGGCACGCCGCCCCATTCGGCAACGCCGGACCAACCCTGGATGCAGAAATGCGTCGTGATCTGGTCCTGTTTTGGCATTGCCTTTAGTTCGGCCAGGGAGAGCTGCCTCGGCGTCTCGACGAGCCCACTGATACGCAGCGCGTAGTCCGCGAAATTCTCGGCCACCAGATCGTCGAATTCCTTGGAATTAGGCATCGTGCCGTTCGGCCAGAAATAAGGCGAGATATCCCTCTTCGTCAGTTGGGCGCGCGGATCCCAGCCTTCTGCGACCCCCATCAGCCAGCCGATCATGAACGCGCCGGTGCGCTGCACCAATCGGGCGTGGCGAATGGTGAAGGGTGAGACGACTAGCCATGCTGCGAGGAGGATGGCCATCGCCACGAGGAACAGGGGGAAACCCGTCCATGAAGCGTCGTCGATGCCGGCGAACATATGGTTGGTATTCTGCCGGATGCCGGTGACGAAGACCATCGCGCCATGCGCCAGGATGAAGCCGACGAACCAGCCGAACGAGATGAAATGAACCGAGCGCATCGCCTGCCTGTTGACAACCGTCCGAATGAGCCCAATGCATTGGAGATCGCTGGGCTTTGCATGAGGCCGGTGAAGATCGAAACTGGTGCGGCGACGAAAACCGTGATGAAATAGCTGAGCTGCTGCAGGCCATTGTAGCGGGTCCAGCCCTCGTCGACCGGAAAGTTCAGTGAGGCATATTGGATAGCCGTCGAGAGCGCGGCCGGGAATACTTCCCAACTCATGGGCACCAGCCTGCGCCACTGATCGGTTGAAAAGAGGAGAATGTAGAAGGCTACCCCGTTGATCAGCCACAAGGGATTGACCGAGAAATGCCACCAGCGCGATAGGCCGAGCGTGTACCGGAGGCCCGGAATCCCAAGCCATGTCGGCAGCGTGACGGAATCATCCTTCGCCGTCCAGACGCGGTCCTTCGGCACCGGCACCTGGAAACGAAACCAATCGGTTCCCGGCGTGCAGTCTCGCCCCCAATACAGTCGTGGATGGTCGGCCAGGATTTGCAGGCCGGACCGCATGATGAAGAGCATAAAGAACATGTTCAGGAAATGTTGGACTTGCAGCCACCAGGGAAAACCAGAATCCACCAATGGGGTCGATTGAGCGATGCCCAGATGGTTCTGGATGAAGGCAGTCACGCCCGGAAGCTCGCGCAAGCTCTGTGCCACGGCAATCATGCAGAGCAGCGCGGCGGTGCCGATCGGCAGCGCCCACAGCGTATTGATCCAGTGAGTCCCAATGCGGATGCGTGGGAATATCCCCTGTTGCGGCGACATCCAATGATTGAGACGGATGCAGTCGTCGGCGTCGCTGAGCTTGGCGCGGAGCGGTTCGGACGAAGGAGGCTGCGAGTTGGTGGGCATCAGTCAACTGCCTTCTTTCGATCGATCGGCGTCTGGCGAAAGCGTCAGCCGCGAAGTCTGGTGAGCGCCGAATCCTTGTGAAAGGCGATGTGCTCGGTCTTGCTGCTTTTGATTTCGTATTGCGGTGCTTCCGCACTTGCATGGTGCATGTAGCCATGGACCTCGAAGTCGCGTGTGTGGACACGGACGATCGTGCCATTGACGCGCCCGGCTTCGGAATTCCAGCTCACGTGATCGCCGACTTTGAACCTATCCGCCATGAAGCTCGACCAGGGGTAACGTGGGTTCTCGCGGAACCTCTACGCCGTTCCGCACCTGGATGGAGCGGGTTGCACGGCGAGGAAGTGTAACTCAACCGTCGCGCTCGAATTCGGTTCCGGTGAATCGCTTCCCGATGTAGGCCTTTTTTGATCTGGACGATAAACCGGCTACGATCCGCAACGAGGTGGCCGGTCGCAATGCGCCGCCAGATTGGAATCGAAACGAACAGCTTCTTCACCGTAGGCCATTCCACGCGCACGATCGTCGAGTTCGGCGAACTGCTTGCGGAGTCTCGTGTCGATTTGGTTGTCGATGTGCGCTCGATGCCGCGTTCGCGTACCAATCCGCAGTTCAACGGCGAAAGCCTTCCGGCAGCGTTGGCGCCGTGGCGCATCGGCTATGAGCATATCGCTGCGCTTGGTGGCTTGCGGGGCATAGCGCGTGGGTCGGAACCTTCCCCTAATAGCTATTGGCGCGTACGTGGTTTTCGCAACTACGCAGACTATGCGCTGACCGAGCCGTTCGCCAAAGGCTTGGCGCAACTGCGAGAGCTCGGCAGCCGGCATCGCTGCGCAATAATGTGCGCGGAAGCCGTCTGGTGGCGGTGCCACCGCCGCATCATTTCCGACTACCTGCTCGCAGAGGGCGAACGCGTCATGCATATCCTTGGGGCCGATCATGTCGAGGAGGCCAGCCTGACACCAGGTGCTGTTGTGCGCGATGATGGAACGATTGTTTATCCCGGGGAGCTCCTCGGGAAATAGGTATCGATCACCGCCAGCGGTAAGCCGATTCAGTTTCCTTTGGTTGCCCCGAGCACATGGCCGACGATCGTCTGTGCCTCGGAGAGGATGGCGCGCAGATGGTCCTGTCCGCGAAAACTCTCCCCGTAGATCTTGTAGATCTCCTCGGTGCCTGAAGGGCGCGCGGCAAACCAGCCGTTTTCCGTGGACACCTTGACGCCGCCGATTTCGGCATTGTTGCCCGGCGCTCGGCTGAGCACCGATCGGATCGTTTCCCCGGCCAAGGTCTTAGACGTGATCTCATGCGGTGAAAGCTTCGACAGTTTCTCTTTTTGTGCTGGGGTTGCGATTGCCTGGAGCCGATCGGCGACGGGTTCACCCAACTCCTCCGTCAGGTCGCGATAGACCTCGCCGGGATCGCGACCCATCCTTGCCGTGATCTCGGCCGACAGCAACGCCGGAACGATGCCGTCCTTGTCGGTCGTCCAGACGGCACCGTTGCGGCGCTTGAACGTCGCTCCAGCACTTTCCTCGCCACAAAACCCCAGGGAGCCGTCCTGAAGGCCCTCGGCGAACCATTTGAAACCGACCGGCACTTCATACAGTCTGCGCTTCAACCTCGCGCTGACGCGATCGATCATCTGGCTGCTCACCACCGTTTTTCCAACTGCGGCGTCCTTGCGCCATTCAGGGCGATGCTGGAACAGGTAGTCTATCGCAACCGACAAGTAATGATTGGGCGGCAGCAGTCCGGTACTGCGCGTGACGATGCCGTGCCGGTCGTGATCGGTGTCGCATGCAAAGGCGATGTCGAATTTGTCTTTCAGGCTGATCAAGCCTTGCATGGCGTAGGATGAAGACGGGTCCATACGAATCTGGCCATCCCAATCGACCGTCATGAAACGAAAGGTAGGATCGACCTGCCGATTGACCATGGTCAGGTCGTGCTTGTAGCGGTCGGCAATGGCGGGCCAGTAGTGGACTCCCGCGCCGCCGAGCGGGTCGACGCCCATGCGGATATGCGCTCCGCGAATGGCATCCATGTCGATGACATCGCCGAGATCGTTCACGTAAGTGTTCAAGAAGTCGTGGGAATGGACTGTAGGCGCGTGGAGGGCCTTCTCGAACGGCATCCGCCGCACACCTTTCAGGCCGTTGCCAAGCAGATCATTGGCCTGTTTTTCGATCCAGCCGGTGACATCGGTATCCGCCGGCCCGCCATTGGGCGGGTTGTACTTGAAGCCCCCGTCGCGGGGTGGATTGTGCGACGGCGTGATGACGATGCCATCGGCAAGCCCGGTCTTGCGGCCGTTGTTGTAGTTGAGGATTGCGTGGGAGATGGCCGGGGTGGGCGTATACTCGCCACCGGTCGCCATCATCACCTCCGCTCCGTTCGCGGCCAGCACCTCAAGGGCGCTTATAAAGGCTGGCTCCGACAGAGCATGTGTATCGATGCCGACGAATATGGGACCGTCGATTGCCAGTCGCTTGCGGTAGAGGCAAATGGCCTGGCTGATTGCCAGCACATGCGCCTCGTTGAACGTGTTCTCAAACGCTGTGCCGCGATGCCCGGATGTCCCGAACGCCACACGCTGCAAGGGGTTGGCAGGGTCGGGTGCCTGGCTGTAATAGGCGGTGACGAGCTTGGCGACGTTGACCAGCAGGTCAGCCGGGGCCGGCTTTCCGGCCAATGAACTGATTTTCATGGTCATACTGGTCGCCTCATTCGGTTCGGGCAATCCCGACCTGTGCGGTTGACGGGCGGCCCGCAATTTGCGCCTTGGCAGCCGCAACGACGTGTGCCGGCTCGAATCCGAAGTGTTGTGCGACGACCTTCGATGGAGCGGACAGGCCGAAACTATGCAACGCGAGGATGGTGCCGTCGAAGCCCGTATAACGCTCCCATCCGAAACCGGACGCTTCCTCCACTGCCACGCGGGCGGTTATCGTTGGCGGCAGGACGGTGTCGCGATACTCCTTTGGTTGGCTTTCGAACAATTCCCATGACGGCATGCTGACGACGCGTGCCTTGATGCCCTCCACTTTCAGCTGTTCATAGGCGGTCACGCACAGCGCGACCTCACTGCCGGTCGCCAGCAGCAGGACGTCGGGTCTGCCGTTGGGAGCGTCGGCCAGTACATAGGCGCCCTGCGCCACGCCGTTTGCGCTTGCGTAGGTCGAGCGATCGAGTGTCGGCACCGCCTGTCGCGTCAGCACGAGGCAGACAGGCCTGTCCTTGAGATGAATGATGACTTTCCATGCCTCTATGACCTCATTCGCATCCGCTGGGCGCAGCACGATCATGCCGGGCATGGCGCGGAACGAGGCAAGCTGCTCGATGGGCTGGTGCGTTGGTCCGTCCTCGCCGAGGCTGATGGAATCATGGGGCCAGATGGAGATCAGCGGGAGCTCCATCATCGAGCTCAGCCGTAGCGCCGCGCGGCAGTAGTCGGTGAAGATCAGGAAGCTGGAGACGAACGGCCGCAGCTTCGACAGGCTCATGCCGTTGCCGATGGCACACATGGCATGTTCGCGCAGGCCAAAGTGGAAATTCCGCCCGCGGTAGCTGACCGCCTGTTCACCCTCGGAGCTCTGAAAGTCGCCGGCAAAGTCAAAATCGAGGTTTGTCTTGGTTGACGGCGACAGGTCCGCCGCGCCACCCAGCAGCCATGGCAAATGTTCCGCAATGGCGTTCAACACCTGGCCGGACGAGTCGCGTGTCGCGAGGCCTTTCGCATCGGCTGAGAAGGCGGGCAACGTGGCGTCCCAGGCGGAGGGAGCTTCGCGTCGCTGTATCTGGTCGATCTGTTTGGCCAGGTCGGGATATTGCAACCGGTAAGCGGAAAACAATTTCCGCCAGGCGGCATGAGCGGCGTCCCCACGCTTGCCCATATATGCGCGGAAATGCGCCACGACCCCTTCCGGAACCTTGAAATCGGCGTCCGGATCCCAGCCGTAGAATTCCTTCGTCAGCCGAACTTCTTCGGCGCCCAGCGGCTCTCCGTGCGCTTTGTTTGTGTCCTGCTTATGCGGCGCGCCATAACCGATATGGCTTTGAACGATGATCAGCGTGGGGCGGTCATGCCTATCGATGAACGTCTGATAAGCCTTGTCCAGCAACATCAGATCGTTTGCATCGCTTACCCGCTCGACATGCCATCCGTACGCGAGGAAGCGGGTTGCCACGTCTTCGGTGAATGTAAGGCCAGTCGGCCCCTCGATGGTGATGTGGTTGTCGTCATAAATCCAGCAGAGGTTCGACAATCTGAGGTGTCCGGCCAGCGATGCCGCCTCGTTGCTGAGCCCTTCCATCATGTCGCCGTCACTGCACAGCGCATAGACGTTGTGCGAGAACAGATCATAGTCGGGTCGATTGTAAGTAGCGGCCAGCCACCGTTCCGCAATTGCCATTCCGACGCTTGTTGCCGCACCTTGTCCGAGTGGCCCCGCGGTGGTTTCCACGCCCGACGTCCAGCCATATTCTGGATGCCCCGTGCAATGGCTTCCTGCCTGGCGAAAACTCTTGAGATCGTCCAGCGTCACGGCAAGCCGGTCGCCCGATGGATAGCTCGCGCCCTTTGCCTTGACGCCGCACAGGTGAAGCAGGCTGTAGAGCAGGGCGCAGGCATGGCCGGCCGACAGCACGAAGCGGTCGCGGTTCGGCCAATCGGGGTCGGCAGGGTCGTAGCGAAGGAAGCGTTGCCACAGGCAATAGGCCATCGGCGCGGCATCCAGCGGCGTTCCGGGATGACCGGATTTTGCTTTCTGGACCGCATCGATTGAAAGCATTCGCAGCGTGTTGATGCTGAGCTGGTCGAGTGGCACCTGTTTCATGGGGATCCTTTGATCGGATGTAGGCAACCCGATCGTCCAAGTGCTGGCTGGGTTGCGCCGCAGTATGTTGGTCGGGGCCGGAGGCGCGGCCGGGCTTAGCGCCCTTTACCTCTTTCGTTTTCGGAACCGGCGATAGCGCTCGATCAAAGCGTTGGTCGAGCTGTCATGTTGGAGATTTGGGGCTTGGGAGGTTTCCAGTTCAGGGGTTGTTTTCTCGGCCAGGGCCTTGCCCAGCTCAACGCCCCATTGGTCAAAAGAGTCGATGTTCCAGATGACGCCTTGCGTGAAGACGCTGTGCTCGTAGAGCGCGACCAGGCTGCCCAGGGTCCTTGGGGTCAGGCGCTCGGCAAGCAAGGTATTGGTGGGGCGGTTGCCTTCACAGGTGCGGTGCGGAACCAGCCAGTCCGGGGTCCCTTCGGCCCTGACCTCCTCTTCCGTCTTGCCGAAGGCCAGAGCCTCGGTCTGCGCGAACAGATTTGCCATCAGGAGATCGTGGTGCCGCCCAAGCGGGTTCAATGCCCGACAAAACCCAATGAAGTCGCATGGAACCAGTTTGGTGCCCTGGTGAATGAGTTGGTAGAAGGAATGCTGCCCGTTGGTGCCAGGTTCGCCCCAATAGATCGGCCCTGTCTGGTAATCGACTTTCGTGCCGTCAAGCGTGACGTGCTTGCCATTGCTTTCCATCATCAGCTGCTGGAGGTAGGCGGGAAAACGCTTCAGATATTGCTCGTAGGGCAGCACCGCGACCGTCTGCGCTTCGAAGAAATTGGTGTACCAAACTGCGAGCAGGCCCATCAGGACCGGCAGGTTCTGATCGAACGGCGCGGTGCGGACGTGCTGGTCCATGTCGTGGAAACCCGACAGCATCGCGTGGAAATTCTCCGCGCCGATGGCGAGCATGGTGGACAGGCCGACTGCTGAATCCATCGAATAGCGGCCGCCGTCCCAATCCCACATGCCAAACATCTGATTGGTGTCGATGCCGAATTCAGCGACCCCTTCGGTACTGGTCGAGACGGCGACGAAATGCCGGGCCACCGCCTGCTCGTCGCCTAACTTTCGCAGGATCCATTCCCGTGCGGTGTGGGCGTTGGTCAGCGTTTCCAAGGTCCTGAACGTCTTCGAGCAGATGATGAACAGCGTTTCTTCAGGATTCAAATCCCGCGTCGCCTCCACGAAGTCGGTACCGTCGACGTTCGAGATGAAGCGGAAAATCATGTCGCGCCGGCTGTAGTGGCGCAGCGCTTCATAGGCCATGACCGGCCCGAGGTCCGAGCCGCCGATGCCGATATTGATGATGTTGCGTATCGGCCGGCCTGAATGGCCGCGCCAGGCGCCTCTGTGAATCTTGTCCGTGAAGTCGGCCATCTTGCCGAGCACCTCGTGAACTTCCGGCACAACGTCGATACCGTCGACAAAAATTCGCTCGCCAATAGGCGCGCGCAGGGCCGTATGAAGCACCGCGCGCCGCTCCGTCACATTAATCTTCTGACCGCTGAACATCGCTTCGAGGCGCTCACGCAACCCGCAGGCCTCGGCAAGTTGAACGAGAAGCTGGACCGACTCGGCCGTGATGCGGTTTTTCGAATAGTCGAGATAAAGTCCGCAGGCTTCGATGGCGAAACGCTTGCCACGCTGGGGATCATCGGCGAAGAGCTGCCTCAGATGCAAAGGGCGCACTTCCTGGCAATGCGCCAGCAGCGCCTGCCATGCTGGAAGTTCCGCAAGCGGCAACGTCCTGGTCGCATGAGACTCTCTCATGATCCCAGCGCCGAACCGCGAGAACGATGCAACTGCTCGCTCTTCGAAGCGATGACGGCCATCAGATCGTTCCATGATTTGGTGAAGGATTGGGCGCCTTCCAACTGGAGCTGCGCGGCAAGCGCCTGAATGTCGACGCCGGCTTTTGCGAAGCCGGCAAGAACGGTTTCGCTGTCGCCGCCATCCTCCCGCATGATGCCGCGCAAAACACCCTCTTTCGAAAACGCATGGAGTGTCTTCTCTGGAACGGTGTTTATGGTAGCCGGCGCAGCGAGCGCTTCGATGTAATAGGATTGCGGAAGCTGCGGATCCTTGGTCCCGGTGCTCGCCCATAGCAGACGCTGGGAAAGTGCGCCGGCATCGGCCAGCTTGCGCCATCCGGTAGAGGCAAGCCGCTCCCGGTAGGCTTTATAGACTTGCCCGGATATGGCGATACCGAGACGGTTCCGCAGCGCGGGGCTAACCTTGTCCATGACCGCCTTGTCCCAGCGGCTGACGAAGATCGAGGCGACAGAGGCGATCTTCGGGTCGAGCCTGGCGTTGATCCGCCGCTGAATGCCTCGGCAATACGCGTCGGCCGCCGCTATGTACTGCTCGCACGAAAACAGCAACGTCACGTTCACAGGCACGCCGGCGAAGATCGATTCCTCGATGGCCTCGACGCCTGCGCGGGTGCCGGGAATCTTGATGAACAGGTTGGAACACCGCGCCTGCTTGTGCAGCCGCTTGGCGGCTTCGACGGTAGCGCCGGCATCATTGGCCAGCAAAGGCGACACTTCCAGGGAAACCCAGCCATCAATGCCGCCCGTCGCCTCATGGACTGGCCTGAACAGCGCTGCGGCCTCCGTCAGGTCTTCGAGTGCCAATTTGAAGAACAGCTGCTCACCGTTTTGCCCTTCCTTGTCTTTTCGGTGAAGGGCTTCGTCGTAAGCAGTGCTGTTCTTAATCGCCTCATCGAAAATCGTAGGGTTCGACGTCAATCCTGTCACCGAAAAGTCGGTGCAATAGCGTTTAAGAGTGCCGCTGCTCAGCAGATCGCGGGTAATGTTGTCCAACCAGAGGCTCTGGCCGAGTTCATGCAATCGGGTTGTTGCGTTCATGGCGACCTCGCTGGTGGGCGAGAAAGTGATTCACCTCGCCAGTCTCATAATCGGCGCGCAGCTCACTCTACCAATATGCGCGCTTCCCGAGCTGCGTCGATGAAGGCGTCTCTCGCGACGTCAGCCGAAACACTGCCGTTCAAGGCCTGCTGGCATGCCCGTTTCGCGGATCGGTGCTTATCGCTACCTCCGTCACGCCAATGCTCGTTAAGCAGGTCAAAAGCTTGTCGAGCGTTGGTCAGGTTTCGGATGTCGCCGCTTATGCCGGTGGCAACGGATATTGGCTTGGAAAACCACGCATCGTACATGGGGCCCGCCTCGAACTGGCTGAACTGTTCCAACGCGCTTCGCCAGGCGAAGTTTCATCGACAGGCATCACCCTTGCGTGAATAGCAGCGGCGCGTTTGAGAGCGGTCGCGCCGGAAAAGGCAGCAAGGAGGCTATGGTGTGGAAGAGCGGACCGGATGCGCTCATCTCTTGCTACTCTGATCGGGAAAGAGTTATCTGCGGAATACAACGCAGTTTGCTAGTCAATAGAAGCGCCGTGTCGAGGACCAGATCGCTATCGAGTGTGATATTCCCGCGAATGACTGTCTGTTGCCTTCCAGATGCAAACGGCGAACGCTGCCGCACTTTTCGTTGGAACCCAAACGCCGCAGGCGCAGTTGGCCGCGAAGCGCGGAACTTCGGCCTTAGTCGCAGTGCATGCAATCGCGGATTGCGAACCGAGAGGAGCCAACCATGTCCCAATTACTGAACCCGAGAACCCCCCCTCGATCGACGGGCCCGTAAACAAAAAACCAAGCCGAACAGATCCAGGATGCGAGCTCGAAGTTGATCGCGAAACTGGGGCCCGCTAGACTTCGAGGCGATACTGTAAGACTAGGGCCGCCGACTTTCACACGTCGCCGCAAGCAAGCGGAAAGCCTTGCCGGAATTAATGATGATTGAAGACCTTTTTGTCCGAAACAAAATTTGGTCAGACGCACGGAAAGCCGAAAGGGTTGATTATTTTCAACGTCTTTCGAGTCTGCAAAATCCTGAATACCTCTGGATCGGCTGCTCTGATAGTCGCGTACCAGCTAATGTCATTGCCGGGTTGGAACCTGGCGAGGTTTTTGTGCATCGCAACGTCGCCAACCTCATCCATCCCACCGATCTGAATATGCTCTCCGTCGTCGAATATGCTGTAAATCAACTCGGCGTGCGGCACATCATTGTTTGCGGGCATTACGGCTGCGGTGGCATCCGTGCCGCTATAAGCGGCCAACGTCTGGGGCTTATCGATCATTGGCTGCAACCAATCAGAGATGTTGCCGAGGTCGAATTCGAATGCCGGGAGTTGGGTACTTGGAGCGACACGGATCTTGACCGGCTCTGCGAGTGCTCAGTCGCGTCCCAAGTGAAACGTCTTGCACGCACGCCCATCCTGCATGCGGCATGGAGGTCAAATAAGAGCGTATCGATCCATGGTTGGATATATGGATTGAAGGACGGTTTGCTCTCTGACCTGAACTGTACCATAGCCAGCAACCAGGGTATCTGAGTTCGTTTAGCTGGGGCACGTACCCTTTCCTGGGCGCGATCTTGCACGCAGACAGCCCGAAAATCTCAAAACCCAGCGGCAAGCTGACACCCGGTTGGCTTGTCCCCAGGTGTCGTCATGACGCTCTCCTTGTTGCCAGTCCGAACGGACTGGTCCTCGCTGTCAAAGCGCGTTTGGGAGGGCGTAAGCGATGATCGCATCGCCGGCCTCTGTGCCCGTCGATCCGTGGCCGCCGGCAACAACGACGAGGTACTGCCGCCCATCCGCGCCCTTGTAGGTGGAGGGCGTCGCCTGTCCTCCCGCCGGCAACCGGTCGCGCCAGATTTCGGCTCCGGTTTTTAGATCATAGCCGCGGATGTAGTAGTCGAGAGTGCCGCTTAGAAAGGCAACACCCCCTTTGGTGATGATCGGCCCGCCAATGCCGGGCACTCCCATCTTGAACGGCACTGGAACAGGCGACAGGTCACGCACCGTGCCGTTAACGTGCTTGTAGACAATCTGGCCGTTGGTCAAGTCGACGCCGGCGATATAGCCCCAGGGCGGCGACTGGCAGGGCAGGCCTAGGGGTGACAGGAAGGCACCCATCTTGGCCGCATAGGGCGCACCAAAATTCTCGTTGAACACGTCCTGTCCATCCTTGCTGATGACCCGAGCATAGGCGTCGGGACGTGGCACGAGCTTGGACGTGAAGGCCAGATAGACCGGCATGGCGAACATCACTTGACGGTCCGGGTCTACGGCCACCCCGCCCCAGTTGAACGTGCCGAAATTCCCGGGATAGATGATCGAGCCTTTTGTCGTGGGGGGCGTGTAGCGCCCATCGTAGGTGAGACTGCGGAAGGCAATACGGCAGGCAAGCTGGTCGAGTGGGGTCGCCCCCCACATATCCTTTTCCGTGAGCGGCACGGGTTTGAACGAAATGGTCGACACGGGCTGGGTTGCCGCAGTGGTATCGCCTTTGACAGCACCACTCGGTGCCGGCTCCTCGGTAACCGGCAGAACCGGCACGCCGGTCTTCCGGTTGAGCACATAGACCTCGCCTTGCTTGGTAGGAGCCACCAGCGCCGGCACCTGCTTACCGCCAATGGTGAGATCGACAAGGCTTGGCTGTGCCGGCACGTCCATATCCCATAAATCGTGGTGCACACCCTGGAAAACCCAGGCCACCTTGCCAGTGTTCACGTCGAGCGCGAGGATCGAGGATGAGAATTTCTCGACTTCTGCGCTGCGATTGACGCCGTACTGGTCGGGCGACTGGTTGCCCATCGGGAGATAGATCAAGCCGAGCTTCGCATCGTAGCTGGACACACTCCAGGAATTCGGCGCGTTTTCCGAGTACGTCTGGCCATTAGAGATCGGCGATGTCGCATCGGGCTTCTTGGAGTCAAAATTCCAGACAAGCGCTCCAGTGTAGATGTCGAATGCGCGAATGACGCCAGATGGCGAGGTCGTCGAGACGTTGTCATTTACCGCCCCGCCTACGATTACAAGATGGTCGGCGACGACGGGCGGCGAGGTTGAATAGACCGATCCCGGGGTTATGTTCGGCATGTTGGCCCACAAATTGATGGTACCGTCGTCGCCCCCAAAGCCGGGGCAAATCTTGCCAGTCTCGGCACTGAGCGAGATCAGCCGACCATCGGATGTCGGAGCGAGAAGCCGCTTCACGCAGGAAGGATCAATCGAGGCGGTAATGGTTGAGTCCTTGCGGTCGACTTCGGGATTGGGCGCGCCCCGTTTGGCCTGGCCTGTCACCACGTTCTGCGGCACGCCTGCCGCTTGCGTCGTCACTTCGGCCACACTGGCCGCGAGACGCTGTTCTTCCGTCAACACGGTCTTAGGTGAGCCGCTGACCACGTTTGCCGAGGCGGGCTGCGTTGCGCTGCTGGGCCAAGGGCTCGAAGCCGAGCCATCGAAATAAGAAACACCCCGGCATGTAAGGTGCTGAGTGGTCTGCTTCACCGTCTGCTGAAGATGCGGATCGAAGCGCCACTTCTCCTTGCCTGAAACCGCATCGAGGGCAATCACCAGATTGTGCGGTGTACAGACATACACGGTGTTGTCGATCATCAGCGGCGTGACCTCATAGGTCGCTTCGCCGGGATCGTTTGGGCCGCGGATGTCCCCGGTATGATAGGTCCACGCGACTTTCAGATTCCCGACGTTCTGCGGGGTAATCTGCGTTAGGGGCGAGTAACGGTCGCCGGCAGCCGTTCGGCCATAGGCTCGCCATTCCCCGTCAGGGACGACTGTTTCTACAGCTCGCGAGGCCGACATTCGGTTATCGGCGAAGTTGCCGCTGATATCATGGGGGGACTGCAACATTGCATAGATGCCGGCCAGCGCCGTGATGACGAGGGCGCCAGCAAGGCTTCCGCTGTAGCCATCATAGCGCGCCAGACCAGTGCTCGGCCTGTGCAGTGAGCGAACCATGGGCGGCAGCAGCAAAAGTGCGCCGAGCACGATGAGAAGGCTGCCCCGCGCCGAAAGCGCCCACCAGTCGAAACCCACTTCCCACAGCGACCAGCCAAGAGTCACCAGCAGGCTTGCGCCATAGAGTGCGAGGCCGACGGGATTGCAGCGATAAGTCAGGACCGCCGAAATCACAAGGGCAATTCCAAGGCCTATGTAAAACCATGAACCGCCAAGCGACGCGAGCCAGATTCCCCCGGCGAGCAGAGCAGCCCCTATGACCAATATTATGACTGAAAGAATTAACCTATACATGACGTTACCACGCGTTTTTGCCGCATGGTTCTTTCACCAAGAGCTAAGGAAAAGACGTCTTCGCTACGACGCCCTGCCTGCCAGGGTACCAATCACGCGGGAGATTATTCCCCCAAACGGCCAGCCTCTGATAACGTTCCCGATACGGACGTTAACAATCCGTCATAACTAAGAGTCGGGGCCGCACGGAGGATCAAAAGTGGCGTGGCCAAATCCGGCGTAAGGGCTCGAAGTACGGCATTGGTTCCGAACCTTCAAAAGAGCTACGGACATAGCCACCTCACAAAGCCTTGTTGCGTGGTCCCCAACGGGAGATCCGTCAGGCGCGCGAATCCCGAGGGCGTTGCGTTTACAATCTTCGCGACCCTCATTGGCGCACTTCAGCTAGCCCGTGCCGTGGAGGGAACGGAATTGTCGGATCGTATCCTCGCGGCAGGAGCAGATGCCGCAAAGGCGCTGATCCGGCAGGTCCAAGACGAGGTGGCGGCCTGATGGCCGAATCTGCGGAACGGTGCTCGGCACCATTGGGAACCGCACCTGTCAGGTTCGCCAAGGATTGTCGGGCAGTACGGCTGTCTGCTTTCCCTCTTTGAGTATCGAACTCAGTCCGACTTCTTCCGGTCCAAATCTTCGCCAGGGTCGAACTCACCTTTGAACAAGACTGTCTCCACTGACCCGAGGGGATTCACGATCCTTCTCTCCAGGACTTCAACAAGTTTGCGTCCGACACCCGCCATGTCGACGGAATGAACGCCGATCTTCGCCGGCAGGAAGCGCGCCAGACGCGTGTTGTCACGCGTAATGATGTGAACGTCGCGGCCCGGCACCAGACCTCGTCTACCGAGAGCGTGCAGGGCTCCCAGAAGGCCTAGTTCGTTGGCGCATGCCAGGCCCGTCGGTGGATCCGGCGACGTCAGCAGGCGATCGAACCAGACTGCACTCGATTCCATCGTGAACGTGCCGTCACCGATCAGCGACTGGTCGATCGGAATGCCGGCCTCGGCCATCGCCCTTTGATAGCCGGCGAGGCGCGTGGCGCTCGCCTGATCCTTCTGCACGAGAAGTTGTAGAGCAATGCGTCGACAGCCCTTGTCCATGAGCCGCCGGGTCGCCTCATATGCGATCTGTTCATTGTCGATATCGACATAGGGATAGGCGATGTCCAGGTCGGTTCTTCCAAACGCGACGAACGGTATGCCCTGATCCAGCAATAGCTTGACGCGCGGATCACCCGACACCAGGCGCGTGATGATCAGGCCGTCCGCGCTATGCGCCTGAAGCAGGCGCTGCACACTTTCGACCGGGTCGTCGTCGGGCGTGGTTGAATAGATCGACAGACTATAACCCGCTTGCCGCGCGGCCAGCGTCATGCCTTCGATCAGAGGCAGCTTCGCCAGATCGGACAGGTAGTCGCGTGTCTCCATCGGCAGCACTGCCGTCAACGTCAGGGTTCGTCCGGTTTTCAGCGCGCGACCATGATGGTTCGGGACGTAGCCGAGCCGCTTCGCCGCCTCCTTGACGCGGGCTATAGTGGAGGGCAGCACTTCCGGCCCATCCTTCAGAGCGCGGGACACCGTGGTCACCGAAAGGGAAAGTTCCGCCGCGATCTGTTTTAGATTGGCCATGTCGCCCGACTTCATTTGCGAAAGCGCCGGCTGATCTTGCTGGGCATCGCAACGTTACCGGATTCGATCCGAGGGTCAAACCCAAGCTCGTAGAAGCAAACGAACCTGCCTGGCACCCGCTTGACTCGCGGCCTATTTTCAGCAATCGTAACGTTACGATTAACAAAAAGCCGATGTTATCGGCATTTTTGATGGATCTGGAGGAGGAGAAACCATGTCCCGTTTACTACGTATTTCCCTGGCAGCGATCGCGGTCTCGGTTGCCTTGCCCGTCTATGCGCAGACAGTCACCATCACCACCGCGGGCGGCGACTATGGCAATGCCATGAAGGAGGCCATGTGGGCTCCCGCTGCAAAAGAGCTCGGCTATGATGTCCGCGAGGAGACGCAAAGCGACGGCCTCGCGGCCGTGAAGATGCAGGTCACCTCCGGTGCGGTTACTACCGACATCATCCACCTGGGCTCGCCGGAAGGCGCGCAGGCGGCGGCACAGTCGCTGCTGGAGCCGCTCGACTACAAGATCATCGATCCCAATTCCGTGCCGGCCGGGGCAAAGTCCGACTACTGCTATCCGTTCGACTCCTATGGCACCGTCATGTCGTGGAACACCAAGACCTATGGCGAGAATCCGCCGAAGACCTGGGCGGAGTTCTGGGACGTTGCCAAATTCCCGGGCCGTCGCGCTCTGCGCGCCAATGCGCAAGACCTGATCGAGATCGCGCTTCTCTCCGATGGCGTAGCGCCTGCCGACGTCTATTCCGTGCTCAGCACGCCGGAAGGGCTAGAGCGCGCCATCAAGCGGCTCGAAGCGATCAAACCAAATGTCGCCGTGTGGTGGACCTCGGGAGCGCAGTCCGCGCAGTTGCTGAAAGACGGCGAGGCGGATCTGGTCGTTACCTGGAACGGACGGGCGCAGACCGTGAAAGCGGATGGCGGCGCCGTCGATTACACTTTCAAAGGTTCGGTCATCGGCACGGATTGCCTCGGGGTGCCGAAGGGTGCACCGAACAAGGAAGCGGCCATGAAGCTGATCGCGGCGATGACGCAGCCCGCGCGCGTGGCGAAGCTAACCGATTTCATTGCCTACGGTCCGGTCAATCCTGCGGGCTACGAGGGGGGCCTCATCCCAAAGGACCGTCTCAAGACCCTGGCGACCGCGCCTGAAAATGCCGGCACTTCGGTGTTCTCCAATGCCGACTGGTGGCTCAAGAACGGCGAGGCCGCACAAAAGGCGTTCGATGAAATGATGAACCGCTGAGTCTCGAATTCATCAGCCCCGAGGCTGCAGCACATGATGAAGTCGCTCCCGATCACAATCGACAGCGTGCGCAAGGCCTATGGGTCCTACGTCGCGCTGGATGATGTCTCGCTCGACATTCGTGGTGGCGAGTTCCTCACTTTGCTGGGGCCGTCGGGGTCCGGCAAGACCACGCTTCTCATGGCTCTGGCCGGTTTCGTCCGGCCCGATTCCGGCAAACTCCTGTTGGGGGATCGGGACATCACCCGCCTGGCTCCCAACAAGCGCGACATCGGCATCGTATTCCAGAACTACGCCTTGTTTCCCCACATGAACGTTTTGGCGAATGTCGAGTATCCGCTGGCGCTGCGCAAGACGCCGAAAGCCGAGGCCCGGCAGCGGGCGCTTGACGCTTTGGCACGTGTCAAGCTCGAGGGTCTGGCGGAGCGCAACATTGCTGCACTATCCGGCGGCCAGCGCCAGCGGGTGGCCCTGGCGCGGGCCATTGTCTTTGAACCACGCGTGATGCTGATGGACGAGCCGTTGTCGGCCCTCGACAAGAATCTGCGCGAAACCATGCAGTACGAGATCCGGCGTCTGCACGATGATCTGGGGATCACCACAATCTATGTGACGCATGACCAGCGCGAAGCACTGATTATGTCAGATCGGGTAGCTGTTATGAATTCCGGCCGCATCCAGCAGATCGATACGCCACAGCAGATTTATGATCGTCCATCGACCCGCTTCGTCGCGGAGTTCATGGGTGAGGCCAACATTGTGGCCCCGGGCTCGGTACGCAGAATAGACGGCGCCGATGCATCACGCGAAGCGCTGATGATCCGCGCGGAAAGTTTCCATCTTGATGCGAAGCTCGTCGGGCGAGACGGGGTAGCGCTCGATGGAGTATTGCGCGCCAAGGCGTTTCGCGGCGAGAACTGGCTTTTGACGCTGGCGCTCGACGGCGGGCAAGAGATTCTCGTCTCCATTCCGGCGGCGCTGGCCAGTGGCTGCGACGAACTTGCCCCTGGCCGACGACTGACAGCCTATGCGCCGGCGGCAAAAGTTCACGCGATGCCGGGAGCAAAAGCGTGACCGTAATCGCCGATCCTTTCCTTGCAGCAGACGCCCGACGCGAGCGGCGGTTCTTTCTCTCGCTTTCGCTGCCGGCGCTATTCATCGTTGGGCTGGCGGCGATCCTGCCCATCGTCTGGATCATTCGGCAATCCTTCCTGACCACAGGGGGTGAATACACCGTCGGCAATTACGAGAAGGTCCTATCGAGCGGACTGACATGGTCGGCGCTTGTCACAACCCTTGAACTGTCCCTGGGCACGCTGGCGATCTGCATTCTTCTCGGCACCCCGCTGGCCCTTGCTCTGGCCAGCGTCAGGCCAAGGGTGGCCAATTTGCTGATGGCCTTCGTCATGCTGCCGCTGTGGACCTCTATCCTGGTGCGCACCTATGGCTGGCTCGTGCTCTTGCGGCGCGATGGGCTGATCAATGCGGCTTTGACAGGTTCGGGCCTGACAGCGGAACCATTGCCATTGGTCTACAACTTCACTGGAACGCTCATCGGCATGGTTCACTACATGCTGCCGCTCTTCCTGCTGCCCGTCTATGCCGCGATGCGCGACATCGACGCGAACCTCGTCCGCGCGTCAGCGAGCATGGGCGCCACTCTCGGGCAAGCGATCCGCACGGTCATTCTGCCTCTTTCTGCCGGCGGCATCTTCTCGGGTTCGACCATCGTCTTCATCTACACGATAGGTTTCTTCATTACGCCGGCGGTGCTTGGCGGCGGCAAGGTAAATCCTCTCTCCATCCGGATCGAGCGCACGCTGTCGACGTTTCAGGATTGGGGGTCGGCGAGCGTCCTGGGTATTCTGCTGCTCGTTCTCATGGCGCTGATCGGCGTGATGTTCCTGGCGGCGCGACGACTGATTGCGCGCAACAATGTCAGTACAGCCCATGCTTGAGGCCTATCCAGACAACAGGCCGGCCCGCATCCTCCTGTGGAGCTTTTGCGCACTCGTAATGGCGTTTTTGATGCTGCCGACGCTTGTGGTCGTCCCGCTCTCCTTTTCGGCGTCCAATCTTCTCGAGTTCCCACCGCGCGCATACTCCTTGCGCTGGTACGAGGCTTTCTTCGGCTCGGCCACATGGATGGCCGCACTCAGGACGAGCCTGATCCTTGGCACATTGACCGCGATGGTCGCGGTGCCCCTGGGGCTGCTGGCCTGCATCTCGATAAATCGGCTCGGCGGAAAGGCCGCCGCAACCATTCAGGCTATTCTGCTCACCCCGTCCATCGTGCCGGGCATCCTGCTTGCGATCGGTCTCTTCTTTGTCCTGGCAGCGCAACATCTGGTCGGAACGCTGTTCGGCGTGCTGGTGGGACATGTGGTACTGGCCATTCCGGTTGCGTGCATTGTGCTGTTGCCTGCCATGGCCCGCTTTGATTGGAACCAGGTCCAGGCGGCGCGCAGCCTTGGCGCGGACTGGGCGAAGGCCATCGGCGGAATAATCGTTCCGCAACTTCAGATCAGTCTGTTGTCGGCCACGCTGATGGCCTTCCTGACGTCGCTCGACGAGTCCGTGATTTCGATCTTCGTCGCGAGTGGCCGCAACAGCACGTTGCCGAAGCTCATGTTCCTGTCGCTGCGCGATCAGATCGATCCGACCATCGCGGCTATCTCAACATTGTGGACCGCCATCGTCGTGGTCGCCGTCCTGATCGTGACCCTTCGTCAAAAATCCTGACCGAGACTGGAAACATGCCTATCAATCATCACGCAGCCGACGATCCGGCGTATCATTCGATGGACATACCGCAGGTGGGATTGGCGATCATCACCGGGTCGGCAAACTGGGGCCTTGCCTTTCCGGAAGATGTCGAAGTCGATGGTATCAGCACCTTGCGGCGCGACATGAGTTTTGAAACGCCTTTCGGACGCAGCGACAACTGGAAGCTGCTCGAGTTCGATGCGTCGATTACCGTCGAACGCAAGACGAAACGTGCCTTGTGCATGTATTCGCACGGCAATCCCCGCGACCATATCGATCACTCCTGCCATCGCCGTGCGTTCTGGGTGTTGATGCAAGCCGGTGTCCGGCAAGTCTTGTCCTGCTCGACCATTGGCGCCGTCAACAAGGCGATCAAGCCCGGCGACATGGTGGTGAACGCCGATATAATCGAGCTGACGCAGACGCCGTTTTCGTTGCTTCCCGGCCGACAGAGCTTCGACTGTTCGGGCAAGCAGATTGTTTGCCCGAGATGCGCGGCAGTTCTTGTCGAAACGGCCCGCCGTCATTGGCCGGCCGAATGCCGCGTCCATGGCATCGAACAGCAGTTGGTGGCCGCCCACTGTTACGGGCCGCGACTGACAACCCCGGCCGAGGCCCTGGCGTTTCGAAGCATGGGGGCGGATGTGCTCAACCATTCGATAGCCCCTGAGGCTACCTTGTCGCGAGAGATCGGCGCGTGTTTCGTGCCTTGCGCTTTCGTGACGGCGGGCTTCAACGATTACATGGACCGCAATCGCCAGCAGTTGCTGCAGGAGGACGTGTTGCCGAACCTGTCCATGACAGCCTCGCGGGTCGCGCTGGAGACTGCGGCGCGACTTCCGGTTAATCCGGAATGCTCTTGCCACGGTTTGAAGTCGCCTCAACCTGAAGAACGTTCCAGCCGGTTTTGAACCAGCGGGAGAGTCTGCATTGGTTGCGCACCGCGATGCTCTTGCAGACGGGCGGATGTCTTGCCCCCGTTAGGCTTCGGGACGAATTTGCAGACTGCCACAATGCGCGGCGATGAAGTCAAGCACCTTCGCCCGGCGCAGCCGCTTCGAGAAACGCCTCGACCACGTGAATCCGAACCAAGAGCATGGAACACATTCTTCGCAATATCCAAACCGATCGTAGTATCTTCAGGCACGGACACCTCCCTTCGAATGGTTGCAACACTCCATTCTGGCACAGCGATGCCGTCGGGGAGCGTCCACCCCATCAGCCTTGCGCCTCAAGTGGGAGGATTGCTTGCGATTGTACTATCCCCTTCAAATCTCCGGGATGCTCTCGCGAAAAATTACCTGCAGCCGTGGCTGATGCAGTTCATAGGGCAGTCCCCGGACCGCGTGGGTCAAGGTGTTGAGCGCCTCGCGGGCCTCGACGCGCGGGTTCTGGTCGATGACCGCGTCGAGCGTGCCGTCGAGCAGAAGGTCCTTGGTGCCGTCCGTCACCTCGTGACCGAGGAATATGATTTCCTTCGCGCGCCCGCGTTCCTTGAGCGCACGGGCGATGCCGGTGTTGCCGGCGCCGACATTGTAGATCGCAGCGAGATCCGGATGCCGCTCGAGCAGGGCTGACGCCTCTGAATAGGCCTTCTCGCGGTCGTCGAGCATTTCGCGCATCTCGACGATTTCGAGGTTGGGGGATTCCTCGGCGACGATATGGCGAAAACCCATCTCGCGCTCCTCGTGGCCGCGATAGGCGAGCGAGCCGGCGAAGAGCGCCACCTTGCCGGGGCGCTCCGGCCCCATGAAACGGTTGAGCAGATAGCCGGCCAGCCGCCCGGCGGCGCGGTTGTCGATGCCGATATAGGCAACCCTCGGCACATGCAGGATGTCGGAAGCGATGGTCACCACCTTGATGTCGTTGGCCGACAGCGAGCGGATCGCCTCGCGCACCGTCGGATGGTCGAGCGCGATGACGCCGACGCCTTGCGTCTGTCCGCGCAAATCCTGTAGCAGGCGGGCGAGCCGGTCGGGATTGAAGCCTTCTATGGTGGCGATGTGGACGTCGAGATCCGGTCGCGCCAAAGCCTGCGCCTCGATGTGCCGGTGCAGCATCTTGATGAAGGAATTGGTGCCGGCTGGCAGCGCGAAGTCGAGCCGGATGACCTCGCCGTGCAAAGCACGAGGCGGCACCCCGTTCGGGCTTTCGGCGATGTAGCCGAGGCGCTGCGCCATCTCGAGCACGATTTCGCGCGTGCGTGCCCGTACGCCAGGCCGGTTGTTGAGCACGCGGTCGACGGTGGCGGCGGAAACGCCGGCTTCCCGGGCAACGTCAGTCAGGGTGGTACGCACCGTTTTTCATCTCCTCAACGCATCAGGATCACCCAATGCCGGCAGCCGGCTGATGGCCACGATTCCTCGCCATCGGCGATTCTGATGGGAAATGATGTATCCGGCCTTGGCCGAAGCGCAAGCCGTCGGGCGAAATCAGCTCGACTGGCACGGCTATTCCGGGATGGGAAGATACATTTCCCATCAAATCGAGGCATCTGGAGCGGTGTATGGACCCCGGTATGACGCATTTCCTCGCCCCATTGCGATGTTGTGAGGTGTTTTGATTATTTATGATGTTGACAGCCTTCCGATACTGCCGTCAATATCCCTCATGGGCTCGTGGAGGAAACGTGAGCCCTGAGGGAGGAATTCCAATGTCTGATCTGATCCGCATATCGCGACGCCGGTTGCTGGCGTCCGGAGGAAAGGCGGCGGTGTTCGTTGCCGCCACAGGTATCGCACCGCAATTCATTCGTCCGGGCCGTGCCTTCGCTGCCGACGCATTGGCGCCAGGCATGATCGGCGGCCCGACCGGCTTCGAGGGCGCTGAGCGTTATCAATATGGCGCCGACACGCCGGAAGGCCGCGCCATCGAGGCGGCCAAGGCGCTTAAGGGCGCCGGCAAGGCGCCGGCGAAGATCGTGCTCGGCCTGTCCGATGGCTCGATCGGCCAGCTGACTCAGCCTTTCCCGGCCGGCGCGCCGTCAATCAAGGATCTCTGGGAAAAAGAGACCGGCATTCCGATCGAAATCGTCGGCCTGCCGAACGGCCAGGAATTCACCAAGACGATGCAGGACATCTCCACCAAGGGTGGGGCCTATGACATCTATTCGACCGAATGGAATCGCCTCGGCGACCTCGCCGAAACAGGCGGCATCGCCAAGCTCGATGACTTCGTTGCCCAATACAAGCCTGAATGGGATAATCCTAAGACCGGCTATGTCGACGGCGCCAAAGGCGTGTCGCTACTCAACAAATATCGCGGCTCGAACTATGGCGTGTCGCTCGACGGCGACTTCCAGACCTGGGTCTACCGCACCGACCTGTTCGGCGACGCCGCCGAACAGAAGGCCTTCAAGGACAAATATGGCTACGATCTGGCGCCGCCGAAGACCTGGAAACAGCACGGCGATATCGCCGCCTTCTTCCAGCGTCCGGACAAGGGCCTGTTCGGCTCGACCGATTTGCGCAACCAGGGCTGGGGCTACACCAATTGGTACCAGCGCTATGTCTCGATGGCCTCGCCCAATCAGTTCCTGTTCGGCGACGATGGCAAGCCGCTGATCAATTCCGAGCACGGTATCGCCGCCACCAACGAATATGTAGCTTCGCTGGCGCACCATTCCCCGGATGCGATCTCGTGGGGCTGGCCGGAGCAGTACGGCAATTTCGCCAAGGGCGGTGCAGCGATGACCTGCGCCTTCTCCAACCTGCCGAAATTCCTCGACAATGCCGGCAACAAGGATTCGGCCGTCACCGGCAAGATCGGTACGATGCTGCCGCCCGGTCGCGAGATCGACCGCAAGCTGATCAGCCGCTCGGTGCTGTGGTTCTCGCTCACCGGCATGGTCTCGGCGCAGTCAAAGAACCAGGAGGTCGCCTATCTCCTGCTGCAATGGCTGGGCTCGGCCCGCATCTACGCCTGGATGAGCGCCAATCCCGGCGGCTATCTCGATCCATTCCGGCTTTCGGACTTCTCCGATCCGCTGGTGCGCCAGACCTATCACGCCTACCACATGGATGTGGTGCGCGAGACGGTCGCCCGCACGGTGCCGACCATCAACTATCCCGGCGCCACCGCCTTCCACAATGCGCTCGACGAAAACCTCATGGCCTCGCTGACCAAGGCCAAGACCGCCGAACAGGCGATGGCCGACACCGAGGCCGAGTGGAAGAAGATCGCCCGTCGCATCGGCGAGGACAAACTGCTCGAAGCCATCCGAACCAACAAGGAGGCCTGGCCGACCGTTCTCGATCCGATCAGCTGATCCGTCTCCCTGGATCAGAGCCGGAGGGGAGGGGCGAAAGCTCTTCCCTTCGGCACTCAACGCCACCAGCAAAAGCAGCCAGATGAAGCGTTCCGTTCCTTTCGAGATATTCCGCTACGCCGCGATCCTCGCGGCGATGGCGGTGACGCTGGTGCCGATCCTGTGGATGGTGTCGATGGCCTTCAAGCCGATCGCCGAATGGTCGGCGACCGGCGCCGACCTGACATGGTGGCCGAAGAACCCGACACTCAGCAATTTCCGCTTCGTCTTCGGCGAATCCACCAACAGCCTGATCGTCGCGCTCGACCGCACCGCGCTGAAGCCGATCCTGTCGTCGCTGCTGTCGGCCGTGTTCGGCACCGCGATCGCCATGTCGGCGGGCACGGCCGCGGCTTACGGGCTGTCGCGCTTCGGCTCGGGTCAGAACCTGCCGCTGGCACTGATCCAGCTCAGGCTGTTTCCGCCGATGGCGGTGATGATCCCGGTGATGATCATGTGGGCCTTCCTGAACTTCACTGACAGCTGGTGGGGCCTGGCACTGATCTACGGCATCGTCACCTTGCCGTTCGCCTTCTGGCTGATGAAAACCTTCTTCGACGACATGCCGCGCGAGATCGAGGAAGCCGCTCTGGTCGAGGGCTGTTCGCGGCTGCGCGTCTTCACCCGCATCACGCTGCCGATGATGCGCGCGCCGCTGGCCAGTGCTGCACTCTTCGTCTTCATCCTCAACTGGTCGGATTATCTGATCGCGCTGCTTCTGACGACGCGCGAATGGGTGACCATCCCGGTCTACATGGCCTCGCTGTCGTCCTCGATGACCGGCCAGCTTTACGGTGCCAAGGCGGCCCTTGGGCTCATCGCCGCTGTGCCGCCGGTGATCATGGGCATCGCCATCCAGCGCCATCTAGTGCGTGGGCTGACTTTTGGGGCGCTCAAGCAATGAGCGCGGTGATGACGACGATTTCGGAGGGCGAGATGGACGCGCGGACAAAGCCGGCCATGCGTGACGAAGGCGCGCGGCTCGGCTTCCGGCTGACGCTGCCGGCGCAGATCCTGGTGCTGTTCATCTCGGTCTTTCCTCTGCTGATGCAGCTCTACATCAGCGTCACCGACTGGTCGCCGCTCTCGGGCCTCGGTTGGTGGAATGCCTGGGAGATGTGGAACAGTTTCGCCAACTACACCGACCTAGCCGCCGATGCCCGCTTCTGGAGCGCGCTGAAGCGTACGGCCATCGTCATGATCGTCTGCGTGCCGGCGGAGTTCCTGCTCGGCCTCGCACTGGCGACGCTATTCGCCGACGATTTCCCCGGCAAACGCATCTTCTATTCGATCCTGCTGATGCCGATGATGGTGGTGCCGGCGGTGGCCGGCTACATGTTCTTCATGCTGTTCCAGTCGGGCGGCCCGGTGAACGACATCCTGTCCGCCATCACGGGCACACCAATCACCATCGCCTGGCTGTCGGACCCGACGCTGGCGCTGATCGCGGTGATGATCGCCGATATCTGGCAGTGGACGCCGCTGATGTTCCTGATCCTGCTGGCTGGCCTGGTCGGCGTGCCGGAAGACCAGATCAAGGCAGCGACCTTGCTCGGCGCCAATCCGTGGCAGCGCTTCGTCACCATCGTATTGCCGAAGATGAAGACCATCATCATCATCGCGCTGGCGATCCGGGTGATCGAGAACTTCAAGATCTTCGACACGCTCTACATCATGACCGGCGGCGGCCCCGGCGTCGCCACGGAAACGATCTCCGTCTATATCTACAAGGTCACCACGCAGGATTTGATCTGGGGCTATGTCGCGGCGATCGCGCTCGCCATCCTGATCGTGCTCTCCATCGTCGCCGTCTTCGCCATGAAGCGCATGGCGCGGGCAAGGCAGGTTGCGGCATGAGCGCGATCCAGCTGCGCAACCTCACCAAGACGTTCGGCGACTTCACCGCGCTGAAGACGATGGACCTCGATATAGCGGATGGCGAGTTCATGGCGCTGCTCGGGCCATCGGGCTGCGGCAAGTCGACGACGATGAACATGATCGCCGGCATGGAGGAGCCGACCAGCGGCAGGATCCTGTTTGGCGAGCGCGACATGGCCGGCGTGCCGATGGGCCGGCGCGGCGTCGGTTTCGTCTTCCAGAACTACGCCATTTTCACCCATATGAGCGTGCGCCAGAACCTCGCCTACGGGCCAAGGATGCGCGGTGCTGCCAAGGCCGAGATCGACCAGCGCGTCGGAGCCATCGCCGAGTTGCTGCAGCTGACGTCATTGCTTGACCGCAAGGCCGACCGGCTGTCGGTCAACATATTGCAGCGCGTGGCGATCGGCCGCTCGGCGATCATGGAACCGGCGATCTTCCTGCTCGACGAGCCGCTGTCCAATGTCGACGCGGCCTTCCGGGCCGTCATGCGCACCGAGCTGAAGCAGCTGCAGCGCCAGTTCAGGCAGACCATGGTCTATGTCACCCACGACCAGCTCGAAGCCATGACCATGGCCGATCGTATCGCCGTTATGGATCACGGCGTGCTGCAGCAGGTCGGCACGCCGCTCGAAGTCTACAACAATCCGGCCAATGTCTTCGTCGCCCGCTTCATCGGCGCGCCGGGCATGAACCTGCTCCACGGTAAGCCGGCGGAGAGCGATCGGGGCCTTGTCATCGATCTCGGGCCGCTGGGCATCACGCCGCCGTTACCGGACGAATTGGCGGCATCCTTGCGCGGTGCACGTGGCAACGTGCTCTACGGCTTCAGGCCGGAGCAGGTGGCTTTGGCGCAAGACGGGCGTGGGCTCGCCATGCCGGTCACCTTTGTCGAGCGCATCGGTGCGCGCACCATCGTCCATCTCGGCGAGGGCGGGGGCGCCGTGAAGGCGGTCTTCGACAATGATGTCGGGCTGGCGATCGGGCAAACCGCGGTTGTCGCCCCCGACGCGTCGTCGGTACGCGTCTTCGATGCCGCCTCTGGCGTTGCGATGAAGGCAGGTTGAGATGGCCGACATCGTCTTTCGCAATGTGACCAAGCGCTACGGCAACACACTCGCCGTCGACGACGCCTCCTTCACCGTCAACGACAACGAATTCTTCTGCTTCTTCGGGCCGCCTCTGTCGGGCAAGTCGACGATCCTGCGCCTGGTGCTCGGGCTGGAGGCACCGGACACCGGCGAAATCCTGATCGGCGGCAAGCCAGTCAACACGGTGTCGCCGGCCGAGCGCAATGTGGCGATGGTGTTCCAGAACCTGGCGCTGTTCCCGCATATGAGCGCGCGCGACAATGTGCGCTTCCCGCTGGTCGAGCGCAAAGTCGCCGAGGCCCAAATTGAAAGGCGCGTCGCCGATGTCGCCGCCAAGCTGCATATCGGCCATATCCTGCACAAGCCGCCGGCGCAGCTTTCCGGCGGCGAGCGGCAGCGCGTGGCGATCGCGCGTGCGCTGGTGCGCGACCCCAACGCCTATCTGATGGACGATCCGATCTCGGCGCTCGATGCGCGGCTGCGCGAGGAGACACGGGTCGAGCTGAAGCGCATTCAGCGCGAGCTCGGCAAGACGCTGATCTATGTCACCCACGACCAGGAAGAGGCGATGTCGATCGCCGACCGCATCGCCATATTGGAGAATGGCAGGATCAGGCAGATCGGCGCGCCGGCCGAGATCTATGACCGTCCGGCGAGCACCTATGTGGCGCGGCTGCTCGGCTCGCCTGTCATGAACATCCTGAAATCGGCCCGGGGCGATGGCGGCGTCGAAGCGGCCGAAGGAACGATCCGCATTGCCGACAAGGCGGCTCCCGCCGATGCCGTCGAGATCGGGTTGAGGCCGGAGGATATCAAGGTCAGGCCGTGGGCGGATGGGGGCCAGGGCCGCCCGGCGCGGGTGTTCGAGGTCGAGCCGCTCGGCGGCTACACCGTGGTGACACTCGCCGCCGGGCAGGCGCGGCTGAAGGCGCTGTTGCGCGGCCAGCCTGACATCAGGCCTGACGCGATGGTGGCGATATCCTGCGAGCCGGCCCGCGTGCATTATTTCGGGCAAAGCGGAGGCGCGTTGGCGAGATGATTGCAACCGCAAGGACAGAATTTCGGGAGGAAAGCATGGCAGGCAAAGGCTTCGAGCCGGACGTTAAGGTCCGCACCAAGGAATACCGGATCGGCTGCGTTGGCGCCGGCATGATCATGGCCGAGTGCCATCTGGCTGCCTACAAGGAGGCCGGATTTCCCGTGGTGGCGATCGCCTCGCGCACCCCTGCGAACGCGCAGAAGGTCGCGACACGCTGGGGCATTCCGACCGTGCACGACACGCCGGAACAGCTGATCGAGGACTCCAATGTCGAGATCATCGACCTGGCCTTTCCGCCCGATCTGCAGCCGGCGCTGATCCGCCATGCGCTGAAGCAGAAGCACATCAAGGCGATCCTGGCGCAAAAGCCTTTGGCACTGTCGGTGGAGGAAGCCGTCAAGCTGCGCGATGAAGCGGCGAAGGCCGGCAAGATCCTCTCGGTCAACCAGAACATGCGCTACGACCAGTCGATGCGCGTACTGAAGCAGATCATGGACAGCGGTGCGCTGGGCGACATCGTCTTCGCGCAGATCGACATGCACGCCATCCCGCACTGGCAGACGTTCCTTCAAGGCTACGACCGGCTGACGCTCGCCAATATGAGCGTGCATCATCTCGATGTGCTGCGCTTCCTGTTCGGCGACCCCGACGAGATCACGACACTCACACGCAAAGACCCGCGCACTACATTCGATCATTCCGACGGCATCACCGTCTCGACGCTGCGTTTCCCCTCGGGCGTGCTTGCCGTATCGCTGGAGGATGTCTGGTCCGGCCCGCGCCAGGACGGCTACAAGGACGACCAGCACATCAACTGGCGTGTCGACGGCACCAAGGGCGTCGCCAAGGGCACGATCGGCTGGCCGACGGGCTCCGCCTCGACGCTGACCTACGCCTCGACCGAGACCACCGACGGCAAATGGGTGACCCCAAGCTGGGACACGATGTGGTTCCCGCATGCCTTCATCGGCGTCATGGAGCAGCTGCAGCACGCGGTGAAGATGGGCACGCCGCCGGCGCTCTCCGTCGCCGACAACGTCAAGACCATGGCACTGGTCGAGGCAGGCTACCGTTCGATGGCGTCGGGCCGCACCATCAAGCTTTCCGAGATCGCCATCTGATCACCGCAACTGAAACACCAGACAACTGAATCGCTTACAGGGAGGAATTCACACCATGATGCAGGCAGGTATTTTCACGGGCTATTTCCCATACGGCCTCGAAGAGACGGCGAAGAAGATCCGTGGCCTCGGTTTCAACACGGTGCAGCTCGATCTCCACTTCAAGGATGTCGACCTGTCGGCCGGCCAGATCACCAAGGACAAGGCGAAGAAGGTGCGCGACGTCTTCCGCGACCACAATCTGCCGGTTTGCTGCGTGTCGGGCTACACCAACATCATCCATCCCGACAAGGCCGAGCGCGACAAGCGCGTCGGCTACCTCAAGGAGATCATCCGCAACGCGCGCGAATTCGGTTCGCCCTACGTGATCTCGGAAACCGGGACCTACAACACCGAATCCGACTGGGTGCATCACCCCAAGAACAAGACCGAGGAAGGGTTCGAGGAATGCCGCAAGGTGATCGCTGACCTTGCCCAGACGGCCTATGACCACGGCGCTGTGTTCCTGCTCGAAACCTATGTCAACAACGTCGTCGGCTCGGTCGAGGAGACGGTAAAGATGTTCGCGCAGGTCGACCATCCCGGCCTTGGCCTGCTGATGGATCCGACCAACTATTTCGAGACGCACAACATCGACAAGATGGACCAGATCCTCAACCAGGTGTTCGACACGCTGACCGACAAGATCAGAATAGCCCACGCCAAGGACGTCAAGCGCTCGGGTGGCGACAAGTCCGAGAAGCACGCCGATATCGGCGACGAGGATGCACTGGAGAGCCACACCTTCCGTGGCGTCGGCGAGATCGAACTGCCGGCGCCCGGCCTCGGTTCGCTGAACTACGACCTCTATCTCAAGCGGCTGTCGGAAAAGCATCCGAACATCCCGGTCATCATCGAGCATCTGTCGGAAGACGACGTGCCGCGCGCCAAAAAATTCCTCGACGGCAAGTTCCGCGCCAACGGGCTTTGAGATGCAATGGCGCTGCCTTTGAAAGGCGGCGCCGGCACTTGCACGATACGAAGTGGAGGAAACAAGATGTTGAAATTAGCATTGAAATTGGCGGTTGCGGCGACCGTGCTTGCCGGCGTCGCGTTCGGCTCGGCCGCGCAGGCTGCTGACGGCCAGAAGACGTTTTACCTGCTGTCGCATGGTGGACCTTCTGATGCCTTCTGGATCGACTGGAACGCCGGCGCGACCAAGGCGTGCGAGCAGCTCAAGGTGACCTGCAAGATCTCCTTCAGCGGCGGCGACATGGCGGCGCAGAAGGAGGCTTTCAACTCGGCATTGGCTGCGAAGCCCGACGGCATCGCCACCACCTCGGCGCAGCCCGGCCTGTGGACCGAGGAAGTGAAGGCCGCGAAAGCCGTCGGCATCCCGATCGTGTTCTTCAACACCGACGATCCGGCGACCGGACGCCAGGCCTATGTCGGCGCCGATCTGAAGGAGGCCGGCGCGATCTGGGCCAAATATCTCGTCGACCACAAGATGGTGAAGCAGGGCGACAAGGTGTTCCTGCCGGTGGAAGTTCCCGGCGCCAGCTACCAGCAGCTGGAAACCGAGGGCATCGCCAGCGTGTTCGACCCGTTGGGGATCAAATATGACGTCGTCGATTGCGGCACCGATCCGGCCGGCATCATCGCCAAGATGACCGACTATATGGTCGCCAACAATCCGCCGGCGATCATCGCGCTCGGCGATTCCGTGGCGGCCAGCGTCAAGCGGGTGTTCGACGGTGCGGGCGTGCCGGCCGGCAAGATCCCGGTCGTCGGCTGGGGCAACTCCAAGGAGACGGCGCAGGCCGTCAAGGACGGCTTCGTCAACGCCGCCGCCTGGCAGTATCCCTCGGCGCAGGGCTTCATGCCGGTGGCGCTGCTCGGGCTCGCCGCCTCGGGCGAACCGATCGGCTACGACATCCACACTTTCGGTCTCTACGACGCCTCCAGCGTCGACCCGATCCTGAAGCTTTACGACAAGAAGTGAGAAAGGCCGCGCCCGCTGCGAAAGCGGCGGGCGTCTTTCAAGCATGGTTCAAACAGTCATGACGATCGCCGCAGAAGACGAGATGCCTGTCGGGAAACGCAGATCGAGCCTGATACGCTCGCCGCAATTCTCCTCGCTCGTCATCCTCATTGTCCTGCTTGCGGTGTTCGCCATCGCTGACCGCAACTTCCTGTCGCCGCTCAACATCTCCAACATGATGGCGTTCCTGCCCGAGCTCGGCATCATCGCGCTCGGCATGACGCTGCTTCTGACGGCGGGTGAATTCGATCTGTCCGTCGGCGCGGTGTTCGGACTGGCGCCGGTGGTGGTGATGCTGCTGGTGCAGAACGGCGGCTGGGATATCGGCGCAGCCCTTCTGGCTGGGCTTGTCCTGTGCATCGCGATCGGCGCGATCAACGGGCTGATCGTCACCAAGATCGGAATTTCGTCTTTCTTGGTGACGCTGTCGATGCTCCTCGTCGTACGCGGCGCGGCGCTCTACATCACGCAAGGGTTTCCGCTGAAATCCTGGGACCAGCCCGGCTTCTTCGTGACGCTGCTGGCCGGCAGCTTCAATGTCGGCTCGTTCCGCTTCTACACCTCGCTGTGGTGGTTCATCGGCCTGTCGCTGTTTGCCATCTACATCCTGCGCTACGCCAAGCTCGGCAACTGGATCAGCGCCATCGGCTCCAATCGCAACGCGGCGGTGGCGCGCGGCGTGCCGGCGGACGCCGTCAAGATCTGGCTGTTCATCGCGACTTCGGTGCTGGCCGGTCTTGCCGGCATGATCAGCGCCTTCCGCATCTCCGCCGCCTCGCCGGTGGCCGGTACCGGCTACGAGCTGGAAGTCATCGCCATGGTGGTGGTCGGCGGCACGGCGCTGACCGGCGGGCGCGGCACCATCCTCGGCACCATCGTCGGCGCACTGATGCTGCGCGCCATCCGCAACGGCATCGTGCTGATCGGTGTGCCAGGGCTCGCCTATAACATCTTCGTCGGCCTCATCATCCTGGCCATGCTCATCCTGCACGCTCTGCTGCAGAAGAACGCCGCGAGGAGCTGACGATGGACGTGCTTCGGCTGCAGAACCTGCAAAAATCCTTCGGCAGCGTGCGCGCGCTGAAGAATGCCTCGCTCACATTGCGGGAAGGCGAGGTGGTGGCGCTGCTCGGCGACAATGGCGCCGGCAAATCGACCCTGATCAAGGCGATCTCGGGCGTGTTCCCCATCGACCGTGGCGATATCTTCGTGCGCGGCGAGAAGGTCTCGATCCGCTCGACCCGCGATGCGATGGACCTCGGCATCGAGACCATCCACCAGGACACGTCGCTGGCGCCGGACCTCAGCATCGCCCGCAACCTTTTCCTCGGCCGTGAGCCGGTCAATTTCGGCTGGCTCGGCGTGTTCGCGCCGCTCGATCTGGCGAAGTTGCGCAAGGCCGCTTCCGAACTGCTCAAGCGCGTCGGCATTTCGAAGAAGCTCGACGCCGATGCGCTGGTCTCGACGCTGTCGGGCGGCGAACGCCAGTCGATCGCCATTTCGCGCGCCATGCAGTTCGCCGCCAAGGTGATCATCCTCGACGAGCCGACCAACAATCTCGGTGTCGAGGAAACCCATGGCGTTCTGCGCTTCGTCAAGGAGGTGCGCGAGGCCGGCCATTCGGTGCTGCTCATCACCCACAACATCCACCATGTGTTCCAGGTCGCCGACCGCATCATCGTCATGCGCCGCGGCGAAATCGTTGCCGAACAGATCGTCGCCGACACTGACCTCTTGACCGTGGAAAGCATCATCACCGGCGCCGACATGTCGGCCTTGCTCAAGGAGGCGAGGGCAAAGTGAAGGGCGTCGCATGGTAGAGCTTTACGGCAAGACGCTGTCGCGAAGGCAAGTGGCCGAGCGGTCCGGCATGCTGTCGCAATTCGCCGGCGTGCGGCTGATGACGCTGGGCGACGGCGTGGAGCGCGGCATCCGCATGCTGGAATTCCGCACCGGTTCGGGCCTGCGCTTCACCGCGCTGGTCGACCGGGCGCTTGATATCGCCGATTGTGACTTCAAGGGTCAGGCGATCGGCTGGCATTCGCCGAGCGGCTTTCGTCATCCCGGCCTGCACGATTATGAGGGGGAGAGCGGGCTCGCCTGGGCACGCTCCTTCTCCGGCCTGCTTGTCACCTGCGGCCTCGACCATATACTGGGCCGCGAAGAGGTGCCGGCCGAAAACTACAACTACCCCGGCAAGAAGACCGTCACCCATTCGCTGCACGGCCGCGTCGGCACCATCCCGGCGCGGCTGACCGGCTATGGCGAGCGCTGGGACGGCGACCGCTGCGTGCTGTGGGCCGAAGGCATCATCCAGCAGGCGGCGGTGTTCGGCGAGGATCTGCATCTCATCCGCCGCATCGAGGCTGATGTCGGGGGCAACGAGATCCGGCTTACCGACCGTGTCGTCAATCACGGCTTCAACCGCACGCCGCATATGTATTTCTACCACGTCAATGTCAGCCATCCCTTGCTCGACGCGGGCTCGCGCTATCTGGCGCCGATCCGCGACGTCGTCTGGGCCGGCCATGCCGGCGAGCGCTACGAGGCGCAGAAGGTCGGCTACCGCACGGCGCCGGCGCCGCGAATGGGGTTCAGCGAGCAGGTCTGGCAGCATGAGATGGGTGCCGACGCAAAGGGGGAAGTGCCGGTGGCGGTGGTCAATGACCGGCTCGGCCTCGGCTTCGAAGTGGTGACGCGCAAGGATCAGCTGCCTTGCGCCTATCAATGGCAGAATTTCCAGGCCGGGCAGTATGCGCTGGGCATAGAGCCCTCGACCCATCATGTGCTCGGCGATCTCGCTGCACGTGACCGCGGCGAGATGATCTGGCTGGAGCATGGCGAAGCCCGTGCCTACGATGCGGTGTTTCGCGTGCTCGACGGTGCCGGCGAGATTGCAGCGGCCGAGGGCAGGATCGCGGCCATCGCCCGCCAGCCTGAGCAGGATTATCCTCAGCCTTCCGGCAGCTTTCCAAGACTGGTGGGCAGGGCATGAGCGATACCCTTATCCGGAGCAAGCCCTCCGGCCGGCGGACCGGATTGCCAGCGGTGCGTGACGATTGGAGGTCGATGTGACGACGATGGCAAAAAAGCGCGATTACAGCCTGGTCGGCGAAAGCACGCGGGCCGCGATCGAGACCGGCCTGGCCTCGGCCGAGTGGTACCACACCGACGTGCCGCGCAAGACGATGAAGGAGCTGATGCAGCGCTCGGACGGTCCGGCGATCCGCGACACCATCATCTGGCTCGCCGCCATCCTGGGCTCGGCCGCCGGCACCGTCTGGTTCTGGGGCTCGTGGTGGGTGGTGCCGTTCCTGTTCGTCTATGGCGTGCTCTACGGCTCGTCGAGCGACTCGCGCTGGCACGAATGCGGCCACGGCACGGCCTTCCGCACGCGCTGGATGAACGATGTCGTCTACCACATCGCGTCGTTCATGCTGATGCGCAATCCCGTGCAATGGCGCTGGAGCCACGCCCGCCACCACACCGACACCATCATCGTCGGCCGCGACGCCGAAATCGCCGTCATGCGCCCGCCGGATCTGTTGAAGGCGGCGCTCGCCTTCACCGGCATTCTCGATTTCCGCCATTCGCTGCCGACGCTGGTGCGCCAGGCCTTCGGCACGCTGTCGGAGGAGGAGAAGAGCTACATCCCCGAGATGGAACAGCACAGGGCGGTCGTCGCCGCCCGCTGGCACATGGCCGTGTACGTTGCGACGATCGCTTTCGCGATCGCGCTGGGATCGTGGGTGCCGCTGGTGCTAGTCGGCCTGCCGCGCCTCTACGGCACCTGGCATATGGTGATGACCGGCCTGCTGCAGCATATCGGCCTGGCCGACAATGTCGTCGATCACCGGCTCAACACCCGCACCGTCTACATGAACCCGATCAGCCGGTTCATCTACTGGAACATGAACTACCATGTCGAACATCACATGTTCCCGATGGTGCCGTATCACGCGCTGCCCAGGCTGCATGATCTGATCAAGCACGATCTGCCCGAGCCGAACCCGTCGATGTGGCATGCCTATCGCGAGGTTTGGCCGGTGCTGCTGCGGCAGCTGAAATACGAGGATTATTATCTCAAGCGCGAATTGCCGCCGACGGCCAGGCCCTATCGCGGCGAGTTCCACGAGGTCGATATGTCGGATGCGGCCGAATAGCGATCGCGACTTTTGCAGGAGACCGAGATGGCCGATTGGGTTGAAGCGTGCGCGGTGGACGATGTCGAGGAAGAGGATGTCATCCGCTTCGACCATGGCGGCCGCAGCTTCGCGGTCTACCGCTCGCCCGACGACGAGTTCTTCGCCACCGACGGCCATTGCACGCATGAGAAGGCGCATCTGGCCGACGGGCTGGTGATGGACGACATCATCGAATGCCCCAAGCACAATGGCCGCTTCAACTACAAGACAGGTGCCGCCAAGGGCGCGCCGGTCTGCGTTAATCTCGTGACCTATCCGGTCAGGATCGAGGCCGGTAAGGTGATGATCCAGATCTGACACATGGCAACCGATCCAGGGGGATGTTCCAATGAGCCGAAAGAGACCGTCCGTCGCCGATCTGCGCGCGATGAAGGGCAAGCGCCAGCTGACCATGTTGCGCGTGCTCAACCTGGACGAGGCGGAGGCCGCCGAGCGGGCAGGGGTCGATATCGTCTCGGTGCCGCCCGAACTGGTGCTCAACCCGCAATATCGCGATGCCGCGCCCACCCTGTTCACCATGCCGGGCGAGAATTTCTTCGAGATCGGCACGGCGGATGATTTCGTGCGCTGGGCCTTCCGGCTCTACAAGGCAAGCGCCGACGCGGTCTATTGCAGTGCCGGCTACGCCACGATCAAACGGATGGCGGACGATGCCATCCCCGTCATCGGCCATGTCGGCCTCATTCCATCGCGCGCCACCTGGACCGGCGGCTTCAAGGCTGTCGGCAAGACCGCCGATACAGCCCTCCAGGTTTTCGAAGCGGTGAAGCAGCTGGAGGCCGCCGGTGCTGTCGGCGCCGAGATCGAAGTGGTGCCGGTCGAGGTCGCCAAGGCGATTTCCGAGCGCACCTCGCTGATCATGCTGTCGATGGGGGCGGGCACCGGCTGCGACGCGCAATATCTGTTCGCCGACGACATTCTCGGCCAGAACCGGGGCCACATGCCGCGCCACTCCAAGGTCTACCGCAACTTCGCCGCCGAGTATGACCGGCTGCAGGCGGAGCGGGTGGCGGCGTTCTCCGAATATGTCGCCGACGTCAACAGCGGTGCCTATCCCGAGGACAGGCACGTCGTGCATATGGGCTCCGACGAGTTTGCGCTGTTCATGAAGAAGGTCGATCGCACTTAGCCACGCTTCCTCCCAAGAGCAGACAGCCCGCTTCCGGGCCCATTGCGGTCATCTTGGAACAGGACTCCGAAGGGCCGCGTATGTTCGCAAAGGAGGCATTAGGGTTAGCTAAAGTCGACTTTATGGCGTCACGGAACCATGCGGAACGATACGGGAAGACTTCTGATTTTTGCCGACGAAAAACTCAACAAAATCAATGTTCCTAAAACGCCGTTGCCAACCACCATTCAGTCCGCCAGTTTGGGCGCCTTTTTGACTGCCTCAGAACAGTGTCGACATTCCCGTAGGTTAGTGGCGGCCCAACCGAGGCTCATGATCATGACACAATTGGGCCTCGTGTGTGGCTGTTGTCTTGTCGATTTGGTATCGATAACATGCCTTTGCGTGAAATTGATTCCAATGGGTGGTTCATGAGCGATGCTGGACGCCGCAGAGACCGTGTGCCCGAGCGTCTAGGGCTTTCCTTGGGCAGACCGCAGCCGGCCGGTGGAGCGGCATGATGGCCAAGGCAGCCGCATCGAGGCCGGGCGAAAGCCACACGCCGACGATGGTCGACGTGGCGCTGCGGGCCGGTGTGTCGACCATGACGGTGTCGCGAGCCTTGAAAGAGGGCAGCCGGGTTTCGAAGGCAACGCGCGAAAAGATCATGACAGCGGTCAACGATCTCGGCTACGTGCTCGACCAATCGGCCGGCAGCCTGTCCTCGCGCAAGACGGGGTTCGTCGCGGCGATCGTCCCCTCGATCAACAATTCCAACTTCGCCGATACCGCGCGCGGCATCACTGACGAACTTGAAAGCACCGGGCTCCAGCTCCTGCTCGGCTACACCGACTACACGGTCGAGAAGGAAGAACAGCTGATCGAGGCGATGCTGCGCCGGCGGCCGGAAGGCATCATCCTGACCGGCGGCGCTCATACTGATCGCGCCCGCCGCCTTCTGAAAAGCGCCGGCATTCCCGTGGTCGAAACCTGGGAGCTGCCGGCCAAGCCGATCGATCAGGTGGTTGGGTTTTCCAACGAAGAGGCGATGGGGCTGCTGGTCAAGACGCTCGCCAAAAAGGGCTACCGGAAGTTCGGTTACATCGGCGGCACGACCTCGCGCGACACGCGCGGCAGCCAGCGGCGCGAAGGCTTCGTCAGGGCAATCGAGGAACTCGGCCTGCCGACCGGCCGCCTCGTTTCCTTCGGCGTGCCGCCGATCTCCATCGAGCAGGGCGGCCAGGCCGTCGTCAGTATGCTGGAACGCTGGCCGGACACCGAGGCAGTGCTTTGCGTCTCGGATCTTTCGGCCTTTGGCGCGCTGATGGAATGCAAGCGCCGTGGCATGCGGGTGCCGCAGGACATCGCCATTGCCGGTTTTGGCGACTATGAGGTCGCCGCCTTCTGCCATCCCGGCATCACCACCGTGAATGTCGACTGCTATGGCATCGGGCAACAGGCTGCCCGAAGATTGATCCAGGTGATCCGCGGTGACGGCAAAAGGCACGGCCAGGAAATCGTTCTGACCGGCTACCGCGTCGTCGAGCGCGAAAGCACCTGACGTTGCGGTGTCGGTTCAGAACGCGATCTGGACCTTCATCGCTTTGTTGCGGTCGCCGGCGATCTCGAAAGCCGCAACTGCCTCGTCGAGCGGATAGATGCCTGATAGTAGCGGTTTGACATCCACCCGGCGGTGATTGATCAGGTCGACGGCGAGTGCGAACTCGTCGTGGAAGCGGAAGCTGCCGCGAATCTCGATCTCCTTGGCGACGATGAGATTCTGGGGGATAGATACGTCGCCGCCGAGACCGAGTTGCATCAGCACGCCGCGCGGCTTCAGAACATCGAGGCCGGCCCGCACGGCGCGTTCGTTGCCGGAGGCTTCGAACATGACGTCGAAACTGCCCTTGTCGACATTGTAGGCCGCCAGCTTTTCGCCGCTGGTCGCGACATTGATGGTGCGGTCGGCGCCGATCTCCAGGGCCTTTGCCAACACGCCGTCCATGACATCGGTGGCGACGATTTCGCGCGCGCCGTGGGCTCTGGCTGCCAGGATGCAAAGCGCGCCGATCGGCCCGCAGCCGGTGACCAGAACGCGCTTGCCGAGGAGCGAGCCGGCGCGGTTCATGGCATGCAGCGTCACTGCAAAGGGCTCGGCGAAAGCAGCTTCGTTGATGGAAACGTGGTCGGCTATTCTGTGGCACTGCCACGCTTCGGCGACCAGGCGCTGGCGGAACGCGCCCTGGATGTGCGGCATTGGCATGGCGCTGCCGTAGAAGCGCATGTTCAGACACTGGTTCTGCATGCCTTGCAGGCAGTAGCGGCAGGCATTGCAGGGACGGCTGGGCGAGATGGCGACGCGGTCGCCTATGGCAAGCGCCGAAACGCCATCGCCGATGGCCTTCACCGTGCCGGCGACCTCGTGGCCGAGGATCATCGGTTCGCGCAGGCGGATCGTACCGAAGCCGCCATGGTTGTAGTAGTGCAGATCCGAGCCGCAGATGCCGCCGGCTTCGACTGATATCTCCACCTGCCCATCGCCGAGGACGCCCGGATCGGTCTCCTCTATTCTCAGGTCCTTTGCCGCGTGGATGACGATCGACTTCATGATGTGATCCTCTCTCAGGCGACCGGCGTCAGCAAGGTCCGTCCACTGAAATGAGCCGCGAGGTTGTCGCGAACCAGCTGACCCATGGCCTTGCGCGTCTCCACCGTGCCGCTGCCATGGTGCGGTTGCAGCACGACATTGGAAAGTTTTCCGAAGCGCTCGTCGATTCTCGGCTCGTTCCAGAACACGTCGAGCCCGGCGCCCTTGATCGCACCGGATTCCAACGCGGCGAGCAGCGCCGTTTCGTCGACCGTGCTGCCGCGCGCGATGTTGATCAGGATGCCGTCCGGCCCGAGCGCTGCCAGAACCTCTGCATTGACGATGTTTTTGGTGCCTTCGCCACCGGCCAGCGTCACCATCAGGAACTCGCTCCGACGCGCCAGCTCGACCAGATCGCCGACGAAGTCGTAAGGCAGCTCGTCGTGTTTGCGGGTGCCGAAATAGGCGATCTCGCAGTCGAACGCAGCCGTGCGCCGGGCCACCGCCTTGCCGATGCGGCCCATGCCGACAATGCCCAGCCTTTTTCCGTAGACGCGCGTGACCAGCGGCATGTTGGCCTTGCGCCAGCTGCCGTCGCGCACATAGGTGTCGGCCTGCGGAATCTGGCGCGCCACGGCGAGCAGCAGCCCGATGCCGATATCGGCCACATCCTCGGTCAACACATCAGGCGTGTTGGTGACGCGGATGCTGTTTTCCCTGGCGTAGGCCAGGTCGATGGCGTCGGTGCCCATACCGTAGCAGGAGACGATTTCGAGCTTCGGCAGTTTTGCCATCAGCGCAGCACTGGCGCCAAGTTCGCCGCGCGTCGCAATGGCGCGGATGGCATCCGCATGACTTGATATCAGCGCGTCCTTGTCTTCGGCCTGCCAAAGCTTGTGGACGCGATACTTCGCTTCGAGGTCTGCCATGTCCCAGTCCGGATAGGGGCCGGTCATCAATATGTCGGTCACTGCATCGTCTCCTCGCCAAGTGAATTTTTTCCATTGACTATGTTATCGATAACATTCATGTCAATAGGCACTGGCGGCGGCGCGGCGGAAATCGTATCCCGCTTCAGGGACATTCCTCGGGAGGAGCACTTGAGCAGTTCGTTGTTCGATTTGACCGGCATGCGGGCGTTGGTCACGGGGTCGGGGCAGGGCATCGGCCTGGCGCTGGCGGAGGGGCTGGCGCAGCACGGCGCCGAAATCGTGATTAACGGCCGCAGCGCAGAAAAAGTCAAAGCAGCCGCGGATGCGCTGGCGGCGAAGGGATACAAGGCCCATAGCGCCGTCTTCGACGTCACCGATCACGCGGCGGTAGCGGATGGCGTTGCCGAGATCGAGACGACGATCGGCGCCATTGACATCCTTATCAACAATGCCGGCATGCAGTTTCGCATGCCGCTCGAGGATTTCCCCGCCGACAAATGGGACGAGTTGCTGCGTACAAACATCTCAAGCGTGTTCTTCGTCGGGCAAGCGGTGGCGCGGCACATGATCCCGCGCAAGCGCGGCAAGATCATCAACATCGCTTCGGTGCAGAGCGAGTTGGCACGGACCAACATTGCGCCCTATACGGCCACGAAAGGCGCGGTGCGCAACCTGACGCGCGGCATGTGTGCCGACTGGGCCAAGCACGGGTTGCAGGTCAATTCCATCGCACCGGGCTACTTCAAGACGCCGCTCAACCAGGCGCTGGTCGACAATCCCGAATTTTCAGCCTGGTTGACCAACCGCACGCCGGCGGGACGCTGGGGCGACGTCGGCGAACTGGTCGGCGCGGCGGTGTTCCTGGCCGGACCGGCCTCATCCTTTGTCAATGGACACACGCTCTATGTCGACGGTGGCATCACGACCTGTCTTTGAACCCGCACTCATCGTCGTGATGGGCGTCAGCGGCTGCGGCAAGACCAGGGTCGGTGTCGAAATCGCCGCGCGGCTTGGTCTTGCCTTCGTCGAAGGCGATACGCTGCATCCACGCAGCAATGTCGAAAAGATGTCGGCGGGCATCCCGCTTGCCGATGAGGATCGCTGGCCCTGGTTGGATCTGGTCGGTGCAGCCTTGCGCCAGGCGCGTGAGGAGGGCCACGGGCTGATCGTCTCTTGCTCGGCGCTGAAGAAGTCCTACCGCGATCGGCTTCGCCATGCGGCGGGCGGGCCGCTGTTTTTCGTCTTCCTGGAGGGGTCGCGCGCACTGCTGCAAGCCAGGCTCGCCGCACGCCGCGACCACTTCTTCCCGCCGGCGCTGCTCGACAGCCAGTTCGCCGCGCTGGAACATCCTGGCGAAGAGAAGCTGGTGGTCACCGTGGACGTCGACGCCCCGGTCGACAGCATTGCCGATGTGGCGTTGAAGGGCCTGGACGCCTTTGGGATCGCCCCTGCCAGGATCAAGGAAAGAGGCTCGTTGAGATGACACAAGCTGCAAGAGTCGCCGTTGTCGGCGCCGGCATCATGGGATCCGCAATCGCCACCCGCCTGATCGAGACCAAGCAGGCGGTCACCGTGTTCGATCTGGACAAGGCAAAGGTTGCTGCCCTGACCGCGAAGGGTGCGTCTGCCGCAGCGTCGGTCGCCGAGGCAGTGCAAGCGAGCGACTTCGTCATCCTGAGCCTCAACCATGCCGATATCGTGCGTTCGGTGGTGTTCGGCGATGCCGGTGTCGCGGCTGCGGCATCGTCCGACAAGCTGCTGATCGACATGTCGTCGATTGACCCGGCCGACACCGCGCAAATGGCGAAGAAACTGGCGGCCGAGACGGGCATGAAATGGCTCGATTGTCCGCTTTCAGGCGGCGTTCCCGGCGCGCTGGCCGGCCGGCTGACCGTCATGGCGGGCGGCGAGGCGGCAGACTTCGAACACGCGCGTACGGTGATGCGGCATCTCTGCGCCAACTACACGCTGATGGGGCCGAGCGGGGCAGGGCAGACCACCAAGCTGATCAACCAGCTTTTCTGCGCGGTGCTGTTCCAGGCTGTTGCTGAAGCCGTGAAACTCGCCGAAGCCGGCGGCGTCGATCCGAAGGCAATCCCGGCGGCACTCAAGGGCGGACGCGCCGATTCCAGCATCATGCAGGAGTTCATGGCGAAGTTTGCCGCTCGCGATTTTTCAGCGACCGGTCGCATCGACAACATGCTCAAGGACCTGGATTCGCTGCAGGCCTTTGCGCTGAAGACCAAGACGCCGATGCCGATGACCGGGCAGGTGGTCGAGATCCACCGCCTGCTCTGCGCGGCTGGATTGGGGCCCGGGGATTCTGCCGAAATGATGCGCCTGCTCGACGGCAAGACCAGCTAAGCTAAGTGCCAAATTTGTCGCTTGACGCTCAGAAATGTTATCGATAACATCCTTTGGCGATCTCGGGAGGAACGCTTTGTGTCTGAGGAAAAACTGATCGAGTTCAAGTCGATTACCAAGGAGTTCGGCGGCACCCGCGCGCTCTCCGACGTGTCGCTCGATCTGCATAAGGGCGAGATCCTGGCACTGCTCGGCGAGAATGGCGCCGGCAAGTCCACGCTGATCAAGACGCTCGCCGGCATCTACCGTCCCGATGGCGGCAGCATCCTGTTTCGCGGCGAGCCCTATCATCACCGCCCGCCGCGGCCGAACCAGCGCCAATCCGTCGCCTTCATTCACCAGGATCTCGGTCTGATCGAATGGATGACGGTCGGCGAAAATGTCGGCCTCGCGCAGGGATTTTCGCTGCGCTCCGGTCTCATCGACTGGCGTTCCACCGAAAAGCGGGCGCACGAGGCGCTGAAGCTGGTCGGCTGCGATTTCGATCCGACGACGCGTGTACAGGATCTGACGCGCACCGAGAAATCGCTGGTCGCCATCGCTCGCGCTCTGGCCACCGAGGCCGATGTGCTGGTGCTCGACGAGCCGACCGCCAGCCTTCCGGCTGACGAGGTCGACCGCCTGTTCGACGCCGTCCGCCCGCTCAAGCAGCGTGGCGTCGGCATGATCTATGTCTCGCATCGCCTCGACGAGATCTTTCGCATCGCCGACCGCGTCGCCGTGCTGCGCGATGGCAGGTTGGTTGGCCAGAAGAAGGTCGCCGACACCAGGCCGGACGAACTGGTCGAGATGATCGTCGGCCGTCCGGTCAGCCAGGTTTTCAGCAAGGCCCAGACGCAGGCCGGCGAGACGGTGTGCGCCGTCCGCGACCTGGTCTGTGCCGGCGCAGGGCCGGTGTCGTTCGATGTGCGCAAGGGTGAGCTGCTCGGCCTGGTCGGACTGCGTGGCGCCGGGCAGGAACTGGTCGGCCGGGCGCTATTCGGCTGCCAGCCTTTTTCCGGCTCGGTGACGATCAATGGCGTTTCGCCCGATCTGTCGAGTCCGATCGCGGCGATGTCGGCCGGCGTCGGCCTCATCGCCCGCGACCGGACCGAGGAATCCATCGCGGCCTCCTTGTCGATCCGCGAAAACAGTTTTCTCAATCCCGGCGCCGGCAAGCGCGGCCTGTTCTCCTTTCTGGCGCCACACAAGGAGGCCGCCCTGGCGCAAGTGATCGGCGGCTCGGTCGGGCTGCGCCCCAACGATCCGAACCTGCCGATCGAGGCGTTGTCGGGCGGCAACCAGCAAAAGGTGGTCGTCGGCCGCTGGCTCCACACCGGCCGCACCTTGCTGATCGCCGAGGATCCGACGGCCGGCGTCGATGTCGGCGCCAAGGCCGAGATTTACCGGTTGATCGGCCGGGCGCTCGAAGCCGGCCTCGCCGTCGTCGTGGTGTCGACCGATTTCGAGGAGATTGCCCATATCTGCCACCGCGCCTTGGTGTTTTCGCGCGGACAGATCGTGCGCGAACTCACCGGCGACAAACTGACCACATCCGCCGTCATCACCGCGGCATCGGCTTCCGAAGCCGCCTGATTTTACTGGGAGCGAGTTCATGCAATCGATCGAATCCAGCGCACTCGAACCGACCCGCGGCGAAATGGCGGGTTTATCGTTGGGGCAGAAGATCATCCGGCTGCTGCCGGTGTACGGGCTGGTGATCCTGACGGCGCTGCTGATCCTTTTGTTTTCGATCCTGCTGCCGAACACGTTTCCGACGCTGCTCAATTTGCGCTCGATCATTTCCGACAAGGCGATCATCGCGCTGCTGTCGCTGGCGGCGATGATCCCGATGGCGTCCGGCCGTATCGACCTCACCGTCGGCTATGGCATCGTGCTGTGGCACATCCTCGCTATCAGCCTGCAGACCATGTTCGGCGTTCCGTGGCCGCTGGCGGTGATCATCGTGCTGCTTCTTGGTGCTGCAACCGGCTTCCTCAACGGGCTGCTGGTCGAAGTCGCCCGAATCGACTCTTTCATCGCCACGCTCGGCACCGGCACCGTGCTCTACGCGCTGGCGCTATGGCACACTGGCGGCAGGCAAGTGGTTGGCGTGCTGCCGAACGGGTTCTACGCGCTGAACGGCACGATGGTGTTCGGGTTGCCCATCACCGGCCTCTATGTTTTGGCGATTGCCGTCGCGCTGTGGATCATCCTCGAATATCTGCCGATCGGTCGCTACGTCTATGCCATCGGCGCCAACCCGAAAGCCGCTGCGCTGAACGGCATTCCGGTGCGCCGTTTCGTCATCGGCGCCTTCATCTCGTCGGGTTTCCTGACGGCGCTGACAGGCGTGCTGCTTGCCTCCAAGCTGCGCATCGGCCAGGCCAGCGTTGGGCTGGAATATCTGCTGCCGGCCCTGGTCGGCGCCTTTCTTGGTTCAACCACCATCAAGCCCGGGCGCGTCAATGTCTGGGGCACGATGACCGGCGTCATCATCCTGGCGGTCGGCATTTCCGGCATCCAGCAGTTCGGCGGCTCGTTCTTCGTCGAACCGCTGTTCAACGGCGTGACGCTGCTCGTCGCCATTGGCATCGCCGGCTACGCCCAGCGCAAGCGCGGCGCGGCGCACAGGGGCAGGACCAAGACCGACACGCAGTCCTCGAAGTGACCTGCCGAACCCTTCCGGGAACAATGGAATGAGCGACTACGAGATTTTGGACGATCGCTTCCGAAAGCTGACGATCGGGCATGCCAAGCTCGAACGGCTGTGGACCGGCAGCCGCTGGGCCGAGGGGCCGGTCTATGTTCCCTCAGCAAGGCATTTGCTGTGGTCTGACATCCCCAACGACCGGTTGCTGCGCTACGACGAAAGCGACGGCTCGGTCAGTGTCTTCGAAGCCAGTTGCAACAACCAGAACGGTCACACGCTCGATGGTGAAGGCCGTGTCGTCGCTTGCGAGCATCGCGGCCGGCGCATTTCGCGCCTCGAGCATGATGGGCGTTGGCAGCCGCTTGTCGAAACCATCGACGGCAAGCGGTTCAATTCGCCGAACGATGTGGTGGTCAAATCCGATGGGACGATCTGGTTCACCGACCCGGTCTACGGCATCGACAGCCATTACGAAGGCATGATTGCCCGGCCGGAGATCGGCGGGTCCCATGTCTACCGGTTCGACGAAGTTACCGGTGAGGTGGGTGCGGTCATCACCGATCTTGCGCAGCCGAACGGGCTGGCTTTTTCGCCCGACGAGAACATCCTCTACGTGTCGGATACCGGCGCAAGCCATGTGCCCGGCCTGCCGCGTGCGATCAAGAGCTATGATGTCACCGCGGATGGCCGCTCGCTGCGGTCGCGCGGCACCCTGGCCGAATGCGAGGCAGGATTCTTCGACGGGTTCCGCGTCGATCGCGATGGCAACATCTGGGCCTCTAGCGCCGATGCGGTTCGCGCCTACGCGCCGGACGGGACGCTGATCGGGCGTATTCTGATTCCCGAAATCGTCTCCAATTTGTGCTTCGGCGGTCCGAAGCGCAACCGCCTCTACATCACCGCCCAGACGTCGCTCTATGCCATCTATGTCAACGCGCATCCCGCCGGTTTGGGCCCGGTGGCTGGGCATATCAGCCAGTGACCCGGCGCGAAGTCGAGTTCCGGAAGACCAAATTTTTTTGAAACCAAGGGAGGTACCAACATGCAACGCAGAACATTTTTGAAATCATCCGTCGCCTTGATGGCCATCACAATCGCTGCTCCGGTCCTGTTCGCCGGCCAGGCACGGGCGGATGCGATGGCCGACGCCATGGCGGTGGTCGAAAAATATGCACAGAAGGTCACCGCCTGGGACGGCCCGACCACCGGTCCCAAGGCGCAGCAAGGCAAGACGATCGTCGTGCTCGCCGGCGACCTCAAGAACGGCGGCATTCTGGGCGTCACCAATGGCGTCGAGGAAGCGGCCAAGGCGATCGGCTGGGAGGTCAAGGTGATCGACGGCGCCGGCTCGATCGGCGGCCGCACCGCTGCTTTCGGCCAGGCCATGGCGCTGAAGCCGAATGGCATCGTCATCAACGGCTTTGACGCGGTCGAGCAGGCGCCGGCGCTGGAACAGGCGAAGGCCGCCGGTATCCCGTTGGTCTCCTGGCATGCCGGACCGGTGATCGGGCCCGACGAGAAGAACGGTGTGTTCGCCAACGTCTCGACTGATGCCATGCAAGTTTCCACGGCCGCGGCCGACTGGGCCTATGCCGATGCCAAGGGCAAGCCCGGCGTCGTCATCTTCACTGATTCGACCTACGCCATTGCCATCGCCAAGGCCGACAAGATGAAGGCGGAGATCGAGCGGCTGGGCGGCAAGGTGCTCGAATATGTCGACACGCCGATCGCCGAGACCTCGCAGCGCATGCCGCAGCTCACCACCTCGCTGTTGCAGAAATACGGCGATGCCTGGACGCATTCGCTGGCGATCAACGACCTCTATTTCGACTTCATGGGGCCTTCGCTTGCCGCCGCCGGCAAAGCCGGAACCGACGCACCGATGAATGTCGCCGCCGGCGACGGTTCGGAATCGGCCTATCAGCGCATCCGCGCCGGCCAGTTCCAGAAGGTGACGGTCGCCGAACCGCTCAACCTGCAGGGCTGGCAACTGGTCGACGAATTGAACCGCGCCATCGCCGGCGAAAAATGGTCGGGCTACCTGTCGCCGCTGCATGTGGTGACGGCCGACAATGTCGAGTTCGACGGCGGCCCGAAGAATGCCTTTGACCCAGAGAACGGCTACCGCGACCAGTACAAGAAAATCTGGGGCAAATAGATGCAAGAAGGCGGGCGTATCACCTGATGCGCCCGCAAAGCCGACAGACATCTCAAGCGCACAAAGTCAGGAAAGCCTGCCATGATCATTCGCTACGCCCTCTTCGAAGGTGAAATCCATCCCGGACAAGAGAGCGAATTCCGGCGCTTCGTCAGGGACAGGCTGGTGCCGCTGTGGACGCAGTTTCCCGGCGCCGAGGAAGTGCGCGTTCTCGACGGCACGGTGCGCGACGAAGGTGCGCCCACCTACGCGATGGCGCTGGCAATTCGTTATCCCGACATGGACGCCTGCAGCCGGGCGCTTCAATCCGACGTAAGATTTCAAAGTCGGGAGGTCACCGGTGAACTGCTGAAGATGTTCACCGGCCGCGTGCATCACCATGTTTTCGAGGCAAATGAGTACGCACCGGTCTGGTTGGGATCTTGATCGGCAACGCTCTCAATTGCTGCGATCGGCGAATGCCGGTATCGGTGGTTGCAGGTCCATGATTTGAACCTGCGGACCAGACGTCGGCCATTGGCCGCGGGACCGTACGGAACGATACGGAAAGCTTTCTGATTTTGGCCCACGAAAAAGACAATGAAATCAACAACTTTAAGACGTCCTCCGGGCCCACCATTGTCCTCTAGACCCTGTGTAAATCCTACAAACTGCTGTTTCCAAAGCGCTTTCCGCCCTGTATGGTTCCAACATCGGCTCCAACATTTTGGTGGTTTGCGTGGCAAAGTCGCTGGTCTTGTACGAAAGAAAAGCGCCTATTTTTACGTGCGCAGGATACCCGAAGAGGTCCGCTCGCTGCTTGGCGGCAAGCAACAGGTAACCCGGAGCCTCAACACCACGGACTTTCGTGTCGCTTCCGATAGGGCGAGGAGGAAGGCAGCGGAAACGGACAAGGTTTTCGCTGATGCGCGTCTGGGCAAAGCGCCAAGCGCGGCGGCAAGCCGTCGCGTCACGCGCGAACAGCTTTTCGATGCTGCCCGGCTGCACCTATGAGGCCTGGACCAAACCTGCACGACGGGCCGCTTTCAAAAATGCCCTTCTTGCTTGTTGCGGAGCCCGCCATCCGTCCAAGGAGTCGCGGCAAGTGCGGCAGGCAGCTCGATAGCTTGGTCCTCTCGCCCATTCTGGCCATTGGTCATGAAGGCACTCAAGTGCTTCCCAACTGCTGGCAACCACCCGCTCCCTTGAGGGTCTCACGCGCAGTCTCACTGGTTCGGAAAATCGAATATCCCTCATAGCTTTCTCCGTTCCCACGGACAGATTACATCGACTTGTTGTAGGGGCCTGTCGAAGCGGCTCCGAAAGCGCCGACTGCCTTGGCCGCGACGATGTCGCCTGCGTCCGGTACAAGCAGATCCATGCGGCGGGCGAAGGCAATAAAAGTGCTGCGAGCGGTTTCGGCATCCACCTCGCCCGCGAGGGCTGCCCGACAGGCATTGAGCGCCACGCCATGAGCAGGGTTTCGCTTCGATGGCGGCCATTCATCCAGCAGGACAAAGGCGTCTTTTACGCTTTGAATGTTGGTCGGAAACCCAAGACCCACGAGCACCCTCACGGGATGCTGAAATTGATTGTGTTCCATGCTTTCCTCCGTTTCACGTGATTGGCTCAGTCGATCGGAAGCCGTTCCCACGGCGCGTGCGCGATAGATTGCGTGCGTCGCGCCTTAGCCTGCCGAACTCCCGTTTCCAGGAGGGCCTTTGCTGTCGGTAAGATTCCGCGCAGCCAGAAACATCACAGTGTATGCCGCTTTGCGCCGGTCCCAACCCGCGGCCTCTGCTCTGTCGAGCAACTCGACCAGTATCGGGTCGAGCGCAACCTTCAGGTCTGCTTCGTAGTTCAGATCGGTGGCCGCACGCGACGGCGGGGGGATTACGTTCAAGTTCATCACGTTCATGGCTCTACCCATTTGTCAGGGTGTCCGCGCCCACCGGGCGCGGACACAGCCGTTACCATCAGAAGTCCATGCCACCAGCCGGCATTGCCGGAACGGCGGGTTCCTTCTTCGGCTTCTCGGCAACCATCGCTTCCGTGGTTACCAGCAGGCCGGCAACCGATGCCGCATCCTGGAGTGCGGTCCGCACCACCTTCACCGGATCGATGACGCCCTCGTTGTAGAGGTCGCCGAAGGCGTTGGTCTGCGCGTTCCAGCCCCAGCCGAACTCCGGTTTCTCACGCAGCTTGCCGACGATGATCGAGCCTTCCGCGCCGGCGTTCTCGGCGATCTGGCGCACGGGCGCCTCGATCGCGCGGCGCACGATCTCGATACCGTGTTTCTGGTCCTCATTCTCGGCCTGCACGCCGTCCAGTGCCTTGGCGGCGCGCAGAAGCGCCACGCCGCCACCTGGCAACACACCTTCCTCGACCGCAGCGCGCGTCGCATGCATGGCATCGTCGACGCGATCCTTGCGTTCCTTGACCTCGACCTCGGTCGAGCCGCCGACGCGGATGACGGCGACGCCGCCGGCGAGCTTTGCCAGCCGCTCCTGCAGCTTTTCCTTGTCGTAGTCGGAGGTGGTCTCCTCGATCTGCGCCTTGATCTGACTGACGCGGCCCTGGATCTCGTCCTTCGAACCGGCGCCGTCGACGATGGTGGTGTTCTCCTTCTCGATCGACACCTTCTTGGCGCGGCCCAGCATGTTGAGCGTGACATTCTCAAGCTTGATGCCGAGATCTTCCGAGATCGCGGTGCCGCCGGTTAGGATGGCAATGTCCTCCAGCATCGCCTTGCGGCGGTCGCCGAAGCCGGGCGCCTTGACGGCGGCGACTTTGAGGCCACCGCGCAGCTTGTTGACGACCAGCGTCGCCAACGCCTCGCCCTCGACATCCTCGGCGATGATCAGCAGCGGTTTGGACGACTGCACAACAGCCTCCAGCACCGGAAGCAGCGCCTGCAGATTGGACAGCTTCTTCTCGTGGATCAGCACATAGGGCTCTTCCAGCTCCACGCGCATCTTGTCCTGGTTGGTGATGAAGTAGGGGCTGAGGTAGCCACGGTCGAACTGCATGCCTTCGACGACTTCCAGCTCAGTTTCCGCGGTTTTCGCTTCCTCGACGGTGATGACGCCCTCATTGCCGACCTTCTGCATCGCTTCCGCAAGGAAGCGGCCGATCTCGGCATCGCCATTGGCCGAGATGGTGCCAACCTGGGCGATCTCATCATTTCTGGTCACCTTGCGGGCGTTGGTCTTCAACTCCTGGACAATCGCCTCGACGGCCTTGTCGATGCCTCGCTTCAGGTCCATCGGGTTCATCCCCGAGGCAACGGCCTTGGCGCCTTCCTTGACGATCGCCTGCGCGAGAACGGTCGCGGTCGTGGTGCCGTCCCCGGCGATGTCGTTGGTCTTCGAAGCGACTTCGCGGACCATCTGCGCGCCCATGTTCTCGAACTTGTCCTCAAGCTCGATTTCCTTGGCGACGGTGACGCCGTCCTTGGTGATGCGCGGGGCGCCGAACGACTTGTCGATGACGACGTTGCGGCCCTTGGGGCCGAGCGTCACCTTCACCGCGTCGGCGAGGATGTTGACGCCGCGCAGCATGCGCTCACGGGCGTCGGAATGAAATTTCACTTCCTTGGCAGCCATTGGATCACTCCTTCAATAGGCAGCTTCATTGACTGGATTGCGGTTGAAGCCTCGGTCAGGCGGCCTTCTTGACCGCCGCGATCTGCTCGATCACGCCCATCACGTCGCTTTCCTTCATGATCAGCAGGTCCTCGCCGTTGAGCTTGATCTCGGTGCCGGACCATTTGCCGAACAAGATGCGGTCGCCGGCCTTGACATCGAGCGGCGTGAGCTTGCCGCTCTCGTCGCGCGCACCCGGGCCGACGGCGATGACTTCGCCCTCCTGCGGCTTCTCCTTGGCAGTGTCGGGGATGATGATACCGCCGGCCGTCTTCTCTTCGGCCTCGATGCGGCGAACCAGGATACGATCGTGCAATGGACGGAACGTCATGTCGTTCTCCTTCAGGACAAACAGATTTTTGAGGTTCCTCCACACCGGACCGGCAATATCGGACCGGTGCAGGGCGTCGCGACCCCTTTCTCAGGCATCGCGCGCATATCGAGCTAGTTTTGGAATTTTCGAGTTTCAAGGGCTCGCCAGAAAAATTTTGGCGCTCTGCATTCGAGAGTGCTAGGGACATGAATTCATGAAGCTATTTTCGCTGGGACGCGCGATTTCAGGTCTTGAAATTCGACCCGAACTCATCGAAATTTTTTGCGGTTGGAGTCCCGAAAGGGATCACTGCAACACCAACGGTGCCAAGGAGATTGTCAGGAAACGGAGACCATCGATGGAACGAACCTTGTCGAAAATGCCCTTGATCGCCCCTGAGGCCTCTGATCCTTCGCTTGACCGCCTGCTGTTTCCGGCGCGGCACTTTAATCACCCCGATGAGGTGGTGGACGACCGCACGCTCGACACTCAGGAAAAGCGCGCCATTCTTGCCTCATGGGCTTCGGATGCTTGCGCTGTCGAATCAATGCCCGCGCTGCGAAAGCCACCCGGTGCTCCTTGCCCGGTGACGTTCGACGCCGTCATGGATGCACTTCGCCGACTGGACGATAGTCGCGCCGAGCTTGCCAGTGACTTCAAGGAACGGCGGGACCGAGAACGCCCGCAAAACCTTGACGCCTGAATGCAACAAGGAAGGAGAGACGCATGGTCAGCAGGGAATTCCGGCTGCAGATGGAGGGCTACGGTCTCACAACCGCGGAGATCCACTACCATCTCCCCGATCATCCAAGCCTTTTGCAGCTCTACGTTTGGCAGGAATACGATCTCGCACCGGAATTCCCCACTCTGAAAGGGTTTCTGAATTACTGGGAGCGCGAACTCGAAGGCGCGCTCCATTCCGTGCGCGTTGCCCATCACCGCTTGATCCGGCCTTCCGAATGGCAGGCGGTAGACGGCATTTTTACCATTCAATAGCCGGCGTCCAATCGTGGCGACCAGCGCCACCCGTCCGGCTGCCGACACCCCTTGAACCCAAAAGAGGTCTTTCCAATCTCTTTCTATGTCGAGCGCAGCTTGGCGGATGTCGGGCAGAATTCCGTCTTGTTTGCTATGGCGTCCAAGCTCGTCGATTTGCCGGATCCTTGCCACGCAGAGGCGAGGCAGGATCGGTTGCCACACTGTTTGAAGGGAGGTCACCATGGAAGATGGAATGTTCAAACAGGCGATCTTCGTACGAGATGATAGCTTCGCTCTCCGAAGGATCGCTTGTGTCATGGATGCGATAGAGTTTCTTGAGGAATGGCCGCTCGAAAGGCGCGGCCTGCTTCACGCAGCGGCGAGTGACACTTGCTACTCCGCATATGATGGTCGAAAGTCCGTCGATGCGGCACACAAGACATTTACGACTTGGGCACGCAGGGTCGGTGTCATTGAGGATGTTCCCGCGGCGCCGCCTTGGATGACAGGGCCCAAGATTGGCGGTGCAGGCCGTCGCGCTGACGGTTGATCTCGCGTGCGGCGGCGGTCGTGCCGCGCACCCGATCGATAACGTCAGCGGTGCCACGGGGTGAGGAATCGACCAGGATCCTGGACGATTGTGGGCATGTCCGATCGATAGGGAAGCTGGACATCGAAAGCTGAGCGAACTCGCCAAACTCGTCGGCAGTTTGCCCTTCGCCTCATGAACACGAGCGGAGACTACGCCATTGCCGTTTATTCGCTTGATCATCATTGTCCTCACGATGGCATGTTTCGCGCTCTTGTTTGCGAAACTGGTCCGGCAGACTGACAGAGAAGGCAAATTTCAGATCGTTGCCCGATACCTCGCGCTGCGGCGAACCTGTTGACTGTGTGCCAAAGCTGCCCCCGACCAAGGATTAGGAGCTGGTCTTGCGATCGTGCTTGCTGCTGAAGTGCCAGCCGGATCGAGGCAGGCCACTGCTACAGCACGGCAGGGCGACGGATGAAACGCTCCCGTTGAAGCGCATGATGGTTCCGGTCGTTGCCCCAAGGCGTGTCCTCCCTGAGGCCTGCGCGATGCGTCGGGTCTTGATGTCAAAATGGCGCCAAAATCGTTGGCGATCAAAATGCAATGTGCCCTTTTTGGGCTGGCATTGAATGGAGGTTAGCAATGATCCGCAAAGTCGCAATCGCCAGTGCTCTTGTCGCCATTTTCAGCATCCCTGCATTTGCAGCCACGGAGTACTGGGTGGCTAAGGATGCGGCGACCAAGAAGTGTGAGGTGGTGACCAAAAAACCGGACGGCACAAAACTGACCGATGCCGGCAATAAGACGTATACAAGCAAGGCCGATGCCGAAAAGGCATTGAAGGAACTGGCTGCTTGCAAATGAACTGATGGCTAGTGAGGGCCGCTCTGGCCTGCTCCTGGGCGGCCTACACTGTCGGCCAATAGTCGTCTTCGCAGTCTTTCAGGAATAAGGGCTGGTAAGACACTTGCAGCGACGGCCTCGCGAACTGTCATGCCAACGACACACCGTTGTCGGGCGAGGCCGTCCAAATCTGCGAGCATCCTCAAGACCTTAAACGGCGCGCTTGGAATCGTTGGAATAGCGCGGCGATCCATGCATCTCTGATCAACTACCGACGCCCGGATGCGCCCGGGCCGGATCTGCCACGTCGCCTTCGTCATCGGGCTCGATCAGGTCGATTAGCGCTGCCACCCGTGTTCCCGGCAGCGGTCGTCCCTGGCTCATCAACGCCTCGTCACCGAAGGCCCAGGCCCATGCCTCTCTCAACTCCTCAAGCGAGGCACCGGACGCGATGATTTCCGCAATCGTCGCGTTGTCCACGGGTCCGAGAACCGAGACAACGTCTTGGCGTGTCATGGGCATTCTTTTTCCTCCGTTCGAAATACCAGCGAAGCAGATGGGTATTCGATGGAGCGCTTGCCACCAGCCATTTCGAAGGCGGTCGCGAAACTGCCTTGGCGGTCCCTCTTGACGCAGCGGAAGTCAATTCCCAACTCATTCCTCGTCGGTCGCCGCACAAGGGGCCGATGTGTCAGGGAGCGCCATGCTTCTTGGCGTTCCCTCGTACCTATGTTGCTCCAAGGAGGATGTAGTTATGAGAACGAACCTGGACTTTTCCCCCTTCTATCGGTCGAGCATCGGCTTTGACCGCATCTTCAACCTGCTCGAAAACGCCAGCCCGCCACAGAACGCGGACAACTGGCCGCCCTATGATATCGCCAAGCTCGGCGAAGACACCTACCGCATTGTCCTCGCGGTCGCCGGTTTCGGGGAAGATGAGCTTACGATCACGCAGGAGCCAAATATGCTCGTGATCGAGGGCGCCAAGACAGAGGACGACGAGGTTCAGTACCTCCATCATGGCTTGGCGTTGAGGTCGTTCGCGCGCCGCTTCGAACTAGCCGATCATGTGACCATTGTCGGGGCAAAGCTCGGAAACGGTCTGCTGATCATCGACCTCAAGAAAGAAATTCCCGAGGAGATGAAGCAGCGCCGCATCGCGATCAATGTCGAGACCGACAAGAAGGCGGCGTCCAAGCGCATTGAAAGCGCGGCGGCCTGATCTTTGGCGGTCGGCCCGCACCCCGTCCTGTCGTGGGTGGGGCCTGGGTGCGACCCAACACGGAAAGGAGAAGGATCAAATGAGCGTACGTAACTTGATTCCCTGGAGCCGTGGCGGCAGCCAGGCACCGAGCATTTATCGCGGTGACGACATGGATCCGTTCCTGTCGTTGCACCGCAATGTCAACCGGCTATTCGACGAGGTGTTCCGCGGTTTTGACACGCCTTCGGCGCTGGGCCGCATGGCCACTTGGCCAAGCGTGGAGTTCTCGGAAACCGATCAGGAAATCCGGGTGACGGCCGAAATCCCTGGCCTCGATGAAAACGACGTCGAGGTCATGCTGGATGATGGTGTTCTGACACTTCGCGGCGAGAAGAAGGCGGAGACCGAGGACAAGGACCGCCAGTTCAGCGAACGCTATTATGGGCGTTTTGAGCGGCGCTTTAGTCTCGGCCGTGAGGTTGAAGACGACAAGGTGGCGGCGACGTTCAAGAACGGTGTGCTCACCGTGACATTGCCCAAGTCCAAAAAGGCGCAGGCAAACACCAAGCGCATCGCAATCAACGGCAACAAATGACGGTCGCGAAGCAAGGCCGGGGCTCGATGAGCCCCGGTCCTCGCAGATGGCGAGGAACGTCAAATGACGTCCAACAGCCTCAAATGAAAGAGCCGTCATGGGATGCTGAATCAACCTTGCAACCCCAGGGAGTTAACAAATGACCAGTCTGGCTTTCCTTGCCCCCGTGCAGGTTAAGACCGCTGACGTGATACACGACATCGGATCGGTGCGGGAGGCGCTCGTATACTTGAATCAATGGCCGACGGCCCGTCGGGGGCCGGTATACAACTGCGCGGTGAGGAGCTGCAACGCCGCAATCGCCGAGCAGATGACAACCGAAGAGGCGCGACAGGCATTTGTCAGCTTTGCCAGGATAGCCGGGGTGCTGGCCAGATCCGATTTTTCGCCACTGGCCGGGGCTGATCAAAAGCTGTCCGTTTCTGGGCGCAGTCTCTGACCTTCTGTTCAGGACTTTTCTAGGGCGCGTATAGGCCAGTGAAATTAGACTGGACGGGGTCGATAACGGAATCACACGGAACGATACGGGAAGATTTCTGATTTTGGCCCACGAAAAAGCCAATAAAATCAATGATCTTAATATGTCCTCCGAGCCCACCAATTCTATAACCGTCCCGGTCTAACCGGGGCGGTTTTTGTGTTTCAAAGGACCACCGCCTGGGTGTAATTTAGTCTGGGGAACCTGGATTCGAGCAGGACTAAGAAGTCAGAGTGTCTTGATATTTCTTTGATTTTAAACGCTAATCAGCCAATCCGTTGCGTATCTGTTGCATAAAATGCGTCGTATAGGCTGCACTAGGCGGCAATCAATCGACTTTCGATGGCTTTCATGGCAGCGCCATCGGCGGACTTCCGGCAACCATCAGGGCTTATAGTGTTTGAAGGAGACGCCCTACCGGTGTTCGTCCTATTGCTTAGTCACCTTGCCATCCTCGCCGGGCTCTAAACTCGGCCCAGAACGGGGAACCCGCGTTTCTTCGGCGATCACCACAAGCGCCTCCAATGTGACTGCGATTCCAGACATCAGCGCGGAAATATCCGTGTTCCCACCGGGCAACGCTAGTTCGCTAGCCCTGCTTTGCATGCTCGCACTCAAGTCCTTGAGTTTCAGCCGCAGGTCGTCGTCCATGTTTACTCTCCGGTTTAGGCCCTCAGAGGAACGCGCTTATGAGCAACCAGTTCCGTTGATTTGTGGCGTTGTGAGCTGTTCAAACCCGCGTATTTCCAGCGGTGGCACTTGAGCTGAAACAGGTCAACCAAGTGAGCCCGAGGATGCCCCTGACCCCTGCGCGGAACAAATTTCGCCCATACAAGTTAGGAGGTGGTAGTTACGGGGGATTCCGCGATGCTTCTTGCCTTGGACGACGCGAGATCGACGGCTGTATTGGCCGGCAAAGGAGCAGATGCGGAAATCTTCGGCGTGATCGATCTCACCAGTAAAAAGGAAACACGGATCGGCGGCATCAGCTTGGGGTGCGCTATCCAATTCGTCGCCAACGCGTCCGTGCTTGGCTACGATGTTCGCAGTGCAATGGTCCTGTACGGGGAACCTGGAACGCCTAGCTTGAGGGTATGGGACTGCGAACATCTATGGACGCAATATGGTGGCGCTCTGCTCCAGCCATCCGAGCCAGGGAAGGGGCTTGGACAGGCCTAGGCGCGGTTGCGCAACAGCACGCACCGCCGGATTGGCGTTGTTTTTGATTGCATTGCTATTTTAGCAGCCCCTTAATATCGCGCGTTGATTTTCAGCGCTTTTTGGGGAGAAGTGTCATGCCTAAGGTTTCGAATCTCTTTTTTAAAACGGCTGTTGTGTGGCTTATCCTGGGGATCGGCGCCGGCTTGCAGATGGCAATCTCCGGCGACCACGGTTCCTTCCCGGCCCATGCTCACATCAATCTGCTCGGATGGGTCACCAGCGCTATATTCGGTGGGTACTACGCGCTCAACCCGGCTAAGGCGGAGCGGAAAATCGCAATGATCCACTACGGTCTCTATAACGTCGGACTGGTGATCATGCTGCCTGCGCTGTATCTGATGCTGCATGGAGGGTATTCAGCGCTTGAGCCGGTCGTCGCTGCCGGCTCGCTGATGGTGGCTACTGCTGTGCTGATATTTGCCTTTGTGGTTTTCTCCAGCACGAACGTGCGATCGGTGTCGGGGCTATCTCCAGCCACCCGCTGAGGTCGCCAGAAGCGGCTTGAGCGACGATGCTACCCTTTGGCAACCAACCCTTCGCTGCCCGTTGACCTATGATGGGTTGATCCGTAGCCAGCTGTTGGCCCGCCCTCGGTTCCCATTGCGGGCGGGCTCTTTCTTTGCCCTGTGATCGGCGGTACCCGGCTTGTTACTTTTTTCGAGAAACCTCGAGAATTGTCGCAACGGTTCCGGGGTCTAGAGGCTCGTGCCCTCTTCATGCCAGAAGACTTGGCGTAAGTCGCGCTGATCGACCTTCTGGCCGCAGTTCGGGCAGTTGTAGAAATGGCCCTCTTCGCGGATGAGGACGCCACCGTGCAACTGGCCGGGAATGAGTGGCACAAGGTCTGATAGCTTCGTCATGGCCGATCGAACCTCGTGTCGCAATAAAGGTTCCGGAACCATTTTAGCATATGCTAATTGAATCGCGGCTTTTACGAGTCAGTGCATACATCTGAAGTTCATACCGCCGTTGATGCCGACCCTCGACGAATACGAGCTGGTCGGCGTTGAGCGTGAGGCCGGCAAGCCGGCATTTGCCCTGGCTCGGCTTTCATCAACTCCAGCCGCGCCATCCGGGAGCGGCTGTGGAAACGTGTCCAGGAGCACGCAGGGCCGCCGCCAAAGGGCATGACGCGGCCAGCGACGCAGTGGGTTAAGCCCGGGTTGATCGGCCGTGTGAAGCATCTGCGGGGGGAAGACGACCTCCGCCACGCCTCGCTGCAGGACTTTCGGGAGGAATGAGCACGCGAGGTAGCAATGATCCACCATCCATAGTCGGAATTCTGCTCCCTTTCCTTACATCTTTGTAAGGTCTGCGTCATGTGAACGGATGACGATCGATCAGGACGAGTGAAATCTATTAGCAAGCCCAAAACGGAGGTTGTTGTGATGGGCGGTTCTCATGGTGATGTATTGACCGAGCGGTCACTCGAGGGGAGCGCTTATACCGATTACCGATCGAGCCATCAGAAGCCAGGCTACGGCACCGATTACGCCGAAACCTTCCGTTCCGGCTACTATGCTGCCTTGTGGTCGCGGATCGAACGCCCCCTGGCGGAAGGCATTCTCAGCCCTCTTGGCGGGCCGGTTCGCTGCTGCCTCGACTTCGCGTGCGGCACGGGCCGCGTCGCAGCTGTTGCAGGTCCATTGTTCGGTGAGGTCGTTGGCGTTGACGTCTCTCAATCCATGCTTGCTTGCGCGCGGGTCCCGGGCAACGTCAAGCTGGTGAAAGCCGATCTGACGGTTGCCCCCCTTTCGAAAAGATTCGACGTGGTTACAGCTTTTCGCTTCTTCTTGAACGCTGAAGACACTCTTAAGCGGGACGCACTGTCGGCCATTCATGAGCATTTGAACGACGGTGGGTTGCTGGTTTCGAACATCCACATGAACGCAACCTCGCCGATGGGGCTGGTCTACCGCTTTCTCAACCGATTTCAGGGGCGCGTGGTTCGCAGTACGTTGAGCATCCACGCATATCGCCAAATGCTCGTTTCCAACGGGTTTGTCGTCGAACGGGTCATCGGTTATGGGTTTTTGCCGCGACCCGGGTGGCTGTTGCCGACGCTTTGCGAAATGTTGGTCGGGCCTGTTGAGACGATATGCAGGAGAGCTGGCGTCCCAGCACGCTTTGCTCAGAATTTCTTAGTGGTCGCCAGAAAACGATAGTGAAGCGCGCCAGGAAGATCATCGAAATCGACTAACGGAACCGAAGACCGCTCGCGAGCTTAATTCTCGATGAGCTCGCGCGGAATCAACTTCCTAGATCAATGGCTGGCCAACAACGTCCCTGAGACGACCAAGGCCGACGTCATCTCGGTCGACGAACTGACCAATAAGCTGATCGCCGACGCTAAGGCGCTCGGCATCAAGCGGGCAGAGATCGACGAAGAGGTCGACAGCCTCTACCGCACTATCCTCGACGCGATTGTGCATTACGACCCCGGCCTAACCGACTAGCCCTTGTCAGAGAGCTCGATCAGAGGAATATAATCCTCCCGTTGCGGCGACCCTTCATTCAAACGGAGATCGCCAATGGCCAGAACCAAACCTTCCAAGCAGTTATCGCAAGCTGAAATCGAAATCTTCCTGGTAGCAGCGGAAGCGCTGCACAAGAGCATCGTGAAGCCGCTCATCTCACCTACATGCGATCACTACCGCGCAACGCGAACCCTGCATGAGGTGCTGTTGAAGACGGTGCGAGAAGTGACTGGGAAAGAAGTCGAGTTCGTCCGCTGGTTTGGGGGCGGCTCGGCCTAAGCGTTTTAGCGCCGCCCACTTGAATCAGAATACATCAGTTTTGGCTAAAATACGGAACGTCCAACGAATGTTACCGGAACCAAAGTGGTAACGTCAGACCTTCGCTGGGCAAGGAGCAAGACCTTAGTCTTGCCCATAGATCACCGCTCTTCTGGGGATAGAGGAAAAAGCCCGGCGCGGGGGCGCAACCGGCCTTTTCCTTCGGTGAACGACAGTGGCGCCTACGATCTTGGCGCCGACGGTCAAACATTAAATTAGAAAGTCTGAATAAGCCGTCGCAGGTTGAACCCCTCGCACGGCACACATACCCTCGAATATTGGCGAATGAGGCGCGCTATCATCTCCGGGAACATTAGCTGTCTCTGAAAGTTGATCAGCGCGGCAGGTGGGGTGCCCTCAATCGCCTTCTTGCCGAAGATCGGTATCCGATCGGCCCGCGCTCTCTCCGCCAGAGGAGTGCGGGCTTTCGACGTTACGGGGCAGCGATGGTCGACAAGCCTGCAACGACAAGACAAGCCGCAACGCTCGACACGGCGAAGGAGATCGGCGACAAGGTGCGGGTCCAGGAGATCACGTCGAAGCCCAGGGCAGTGCTAGGCTAAGCGATGGTAAGATCTTCCGGCGGCGTGAAATCACCGTTGTCTTAGGTGGCGTTCGAACATCGCCAGCTTGTATTCGTAGCCAATGCGCACCTTCGCCTTGCAGCCGTCGCATTTGAAACTGCCGATCGTTGTTACCCACGAACCCATTTTTTTCGTCGAGTGTGAACAGGCCGGACATTGAAACTCTATCGCCACGTCGCGCAGTTCATTGGACAGGGGCATCGCATCTCTCCGATTGACGAACCGCCGCCCATTTTACGGCAGCGGCAGACGGCCAAGGATCGCGGGACTTGCTGAAGTGTTGGAACGCCGCCCGCTCTGGCAACCTTTAGCGAGGTCTAATGTTCCAGCGCCTCGGAACCAAAGCCGCAACACCAGACCTTGTTAACTGCTTCTCTATGACAACCATGCCGTTTTGCCTTCTTAGCGAGTTTCCACCCCAGCAACGCGCCGCGCTTCAACGACCCCACATTTGGCGAGGGCACTCGATCCGACCTGCTCGCTCGTTCTGGCTTCTAAGGCAGGCCCGGCCGGCCGATTTCACGATCAAGCTTCGTCCCGCTGGCGTGAACTCAGCGTGATTTTGACAGGGGACACCTAAAGGCGGCTGTCTGCGGCGACCAACCGGCAAGCGTTGGCGCGATTAGTAATTGCCAATTCGTAAGGGCGCAGCCGGGAACCGGTTCGGGCAAATGGACGTTTCTTTTATAGGTCACGTCTTGTTGAATCGTGACAGGAGGATACTCAGATGAACATCAAGATGCTCACAGTGGGCGCGATTGCGCTTTCCATGATGACCGGTTCGGCTCTTGCCGCTGGCAACACATCTGCACTCGACGATCCGGCAAAGATGTCGCCGTTCTTCACCGATGCCGGCATGAAAACATTGAAGACGGAAAAGGATTTCAAGACCGCATGGGCGGCCATGAAACCCGATGAACAGAAAGCGGTGTTGAAAGATTGCGGCGATACCACGCTCAACAAGTCGCACGCAGATTTCTGCGCCATGGCAAAGAAGATGGGCGGCTGAATCTAGCCGGACGTCGAAGGCGGGCCCAAGGTCCGCCTTCGAGCAATAGCAGAGGAAGCGCTGCACAAGAGCATCATGAAGCCGCTGATATCGCCTACATGTGATCACTACCGGGCAACGCGTGTTCTGCATGAGACTCTGTTGAAGACGGTGCGAGAAGTGACCGGCAAGGGAAGTCGAGTTCATTCACTGGTTTGGAGGCGGTTCGGCCTAAGGTATCACCGGCGACGATCCTCCGTTCATCCGATGGGAACAGGACCTGGCGCGGCCGCCTGCGGCGTAGGTCAACAGGCTTAATTGCGGGATGGCTTACGTAGGGGTAAGTCAATTACGCGGGGAGGAACCCGAGCCCCCACCGCAATGGCCGGTGCGGTGTCCGTCGTGCCCCAACGCCCCCACCGCACCGGCCATTCCCCAACGTTGGCTACAGCCGATCGGAGACAGGAAGCCCGAGGCGTCGTCGTTGGCCTTCGGCGTACGCCAGGGCGAACGAATCCAATTCGAATGATCGGGTCAGTTCTTCGTCGCCATCGACCACACGGACGAACCACTGCCGGAGGCTTCGATCAGCAGGAATCAACCAGAGAAACATCTCAACGAACCAGCGGTTTATCGTTTTCTCAGGTGGCGCTCAAAAATCGCCAGCTTGTCTTCGTAGCCAATCCTCACCTTCGTCTCGCAGCTTTCGCATTTGAAGCTGCCGACCGTTCTCAGCCAGGATCCCTTTCTCACCGTCGGATATGAACAGACCGGACAGTGAAACTCGATCGCTACATCGCGCAGTTCATCGGACAAGGGCATGGCACTTCGTCTCTTCCACTCGGGCAAAACCGGTGCTCAAAACGAATGGAGGAGCCGATGGGTTTCATCGGAATCAGAATTTTCGTACAAGCACTCGCACCAGCCAAGTAGATCGGCGACAGGTGCGGGTCGAGGAGATCAAGCCGACGCCGAAGAAGCGTTGACGGTGCGCGATGGAACATTCGGCGCCGCGTATGGTTTCTGATGCGGCCGAGGCCACCCGCGTCGGCAAGACCCTCCACCGTTACCCGTGGGACGCCCGTCGCTGCCGTGAATGGGGGACGGGTCTAAAACAGGCGTCAATCGCCGCCCAGCCTTGAAGGGGCACTTTTGCCGAACTTAGGGTTTTGGTCGCCTGGTACGCCATTGAACGCCGAGCCGGGGCTTTCTTCCGCCTGACTGTTCCATTGCGTTTTTGGCAGTTCGATGAACAATTCAAAGACAGACCATCCCACCGCCATAACAAAAACGGTAGCCGCGATGATTGGAAGGATGCCCATCCGTGGGGGTTTCTCTTCTGAACCATCGGGGGTTATCGAAATCACACTCTGGTCCTGCCACCACCAAACGGATGCCGTGTTAATCCAGCACGCGTCGAAATGTTCCAGGGGGTAAGCTAAAGGCCCCCTTTCGGATGCGCTTGACGATTTCAGGCAACTTTTTGGAGGGCGGGCTCGTAAAGCAATTTAGTCGCCCTGTTATGTCCCTCATGCCGGGGCGGCTGGCTCGCTGAGATTTCGTTGGGGTTATTCTCGGCGAGCCTACATCTCGCAATTTTCGATGATGCCTGCTTCACCGTCGGGAAGCTTGTGGCCCGGCTCCTTCCTAAGCCTCACCCCAGCACCACCGCCATTCATCGGAATCCCGATTAGGACCCTAAAATGGCCTGCCGGCGCGCATCATGGCCCGAGCGATTGCGAGCTGTGTTTCCGTCCTCGCGTTCTCTTTCTGAGTCATATTGTCCGCTGCGATCAGCCGCTTCATTGACTGCAGAGTTTCGCCGCGCGACCAGCCGGCCTCCAGCATGCAATCAACGATGGCCTGGAAGCCGGGCTCCATCGCCTCCTGGCAGTCGATGACTCGGTCTGGATAATCGTTCGCTTCTCTTGGTCGACTGATCATCTCACCCCCGCCAAATAGCTGTCGCCGTGTTCGCGATGTTCGAAACAGACCAATGTGATGGTTGTCGGCTTTGCAAATCCGAACGGCGCGCGCTTCCCGCACACGTCAAACTCGCAGACATGATTTTCGATCCGTCCACTTTGCCGCGCCGCCGTCATGCCTTCGGCAAGCTCGCTCATAGCGGATTGATCGGTCCGACCAGGGCAGGGTGATCATTCGGCTGCCTGTTTATGACGGTCGAATTGACGTCGCGCCCAACTCGGTTGAACTGCAACTGGCCGTCGATGTCGTGGCTGAGGATGTCTCTTTCAGATATTCCTTCGGCGTCCCCGGGTCGAGCCATGCGTCGTAATAGGCCTGGTCGAGGATTGCCGGCTGCCGGTCGTGGGTTTTTCATTCGGCTCGCCGGCCGGCTGGGGATGATTGTGCAGCTGGCGACATCGAGATTAGTGTTATACGCCCAGAGCCCGACGAACGAAAAAGGCGCGTAGTCCGGCAGGTAGATGTGCCAAGGATCTTTCTTGCCGCCGGCCGACGAGATCGTCCATTCGTAGAAGCCATCGGCCGGGATCAGGCAGCGTTTCGACTTGAATACGTCCCGGAAGGCCGCTGCGGTATCGATGCCTTCAATCCTGGCGTTGAACATGGCCGCCTTAGGCATCTCTTTTGCCCAGAACAGAACAAGCCACCAGCGGCCCTCGCACAAGCTATGGCTGCCGTTTTCGACGGCGGTGACCTCGACTCAAACGATTGGAACATTAGCGATCCTTAAGGGTTGTCTCGGAGAACCCTTTTGGTGGAACCCATGGCCGAGCTGACATTCGCTTTCGTTTATTATTTAGGGCTGACGGGCAGCGATATGGTCGGCGCTGCCGTGTCATTAGCGGCGGGCCTGCTTGTCTATAACGCCATGCGCGAAGATCAGCCACATCGATAGTGCACCCGGCGCACCAGTAGGCTTCGACTATTCTATCTGCCCAAACGTACATTGGCTTGGCTCCTTGTCCGGGCGCCAGCGCAAAAGCTTCGTTCCATGCCGGAAGCGGTTGCCGGTGACCTGGTCGAAGCGAACCTCCACGACCAGCTCCGGTCTGACCGGCTCCCATTCGCCACTACGCTCGGTGCTCCAGCGGCTCGGGCCGCCCGGCGCCTTGCCGGTGAAGCCGGATCCGCCAAGCAGATGTCCCAGCCTTTGCGTCAGCACCGCACGCTCGTCATTGGCGATGGTTGATGTGAAGCCGACATGGTCGAGCAGACCATCGCCATTGTATAGCCCGAGCAGCAGCGATCCAACCTGTCGTTTGCCCTTTTGATAGCGGAACCCACCCACTACGCAGTCGGCCGTGCGCAGGGGCTTTACCTTCACCATCGCACGTTCGCCCGGCTTGTAGGGATCGTTGAGCAGCTTGGCCACGACGCCGTCCGTGGCACCGCCGGTACCAGCACCCTTCAACCACTTGTCCGCCGTCGCCAGGCTCGTGGTGGCCGGCGAAAGCCGCAAGGTCTTGGTCTTTGCCTTGGCAACCAAGTCTTCAGCTTCTGCGCGCCGATCGTGCAATGGCAGTTCGACCAGCAGCCGACCTCCCGGGGCCACAAGCATGTCGAAGACGACCAGCTGCGCGGGAGTTTCTCGACTGAGCTTGCGGATGCGGCTCTCTGCGGGATGAAGCCGCATCTGCAGCGCGTCGAAAGAGGCACGGTCCTCGATCTCCACCATGATTTCACCGTCGATGACGAATTCGGTTGCCGCAAGCGCACTCAAGGCCGCCATCAGTTCGGGAAAATAGCGACCGAGCGGTTTGCCGGATTTTGCCCTGAGATCGACAGCCTTGCCGCTCTTGAAGCCGATGCAGCGGAAGCCATCCCATTTCGGTTCGTACTGCCAGAGACCGTCTTCTCGCGGCAACGCCTCCGCCGTGCGTGCCTCCATAGGCTGCGTGTTCAAGGGTAAGGGAAACTCGACGTCAGATGCCGTTACCATTGCTCTTCCGTATTGCGATGGGGCAGATTGCCGACGCCCGCTTTTCGTTCTTTGACTGGCTGTCGAGCGATTTCGGCGGGCCTCTCCTCGATCGACGTGGAGTGACAAGCGCAAAAGACTAGCAGCTATTTCGTTGTGGTGTTGAATTCACGATTTGCAGCGTAGTCGATCATGAAGGTGCCTGGAGGGGCACGAACGCCTTCCCTCACATTCGAGATAGTGACTGTCGTGCTCTGTCCTCTTTCGTCGGTGATGCTCCATCTGCGCAGATCGAGTGATTTCCTATCGAAGACCATAGTGATGTTCGAGTTTCCGAAGGCCGACTTGTCGGCCAGCTTGATGGTAACCTGGGCGCCATCGTCTTTGATGCCTTTGAGGCGATTGCCAGAGAATTTGACCTTGTCGTCCAGTAGAAGCTTGAGCGGCGTCTTCGAAAGAGCATAGAGGCGCGATGTCTTCAGCTTTTTGTTATAGACTACGACGGATTGTCCATCTGCGATTAAGCTGATCCCTGATTGGCCGGTATAATTGAACCGAATCTTTCCCGGGCGTTGGAGAAAAAATCTACCGCTGGTCTTTTCACCTCTTGGGTCAGACTGGACGAAGTCCCCGGACATGGATTTTACGGATGAGAAGTGGTCGGCAATCGCCACCGCATCTACAGGCGCGGCCGAGACCGCAGGGGTAAGTTCGAAATTTATCGCGCTAGCGCTCACGACCACAAAGCAGAAAGCCAGCAATCTCCTGATCTTTTCCATTCACGTATCCAACTTCAAGCGGGTGCTTGATCGAAACAGATGGGGCTCCAGCGCAAATCTGGTCTTGCCGATTGCGATACAATGCCCGGCTTCGCTGGCGTGCCGAAGACAGCTGGATGGCTCTCGGACCGCTCCGCCAGCAACCGCCGCCTTTTGAGCCGCCGCCCTGCTGCGCACCCAAGCTCCCGGCGAAGAACATGGTGACCAGCGCCATGGAGTCGGTTTCGTGCTGCTTTCGCGGCCGCTCCACTCACTAAATCGTACGTGCGTGATGCCCGGCTCTCCACTTTGAGAGCCGGGCCAAAAAGCTTCGGTCAATATCCGTTGTTGTCCTCCTGCTGAATGACAACGTGGCGGTGACGATGGTGCGATCTATCCATCGGCCCTCGGATAATGACGGCGTCGGAGCGGTGATGACGGCGGCCGTGGTCGTAGAATGCAATATCCCCATGGCGGCGGTGATGGAGACGATGTCCTTCACGGTAGACAACCACGCGGTCATTGTTCCAGTGATGGTGTCGGTGATGTCGATGAGTCTGGACTACGATCGCGTCGGCCGAGGCCACGGACGGTACGAGAAGGCACAGTGCCAAAGCACCAAGTATGACGGCTTTCATTTAAGATCCTCAACTAATTAAGACGGCCCTTCGCCAGCTTAACATTGTGCGATCGCTTTGGTTCCGACATGAAAAGCGTGCGCAGGCTGTTCTTGCCGAACTTTGGATGCTCATGATGGAGAGCCAAAACGCGCAGGCCTCTTAACAAGCTGACTTATGAACAGCAGCGTCGAAAGTCCGTCTGCGGTAACTGTGCCGAGACAAAGATTCCTGTCGATTCCTCCACTGAAGCGAGGGCAATCAGTTTGGATCACCGTTTCAGCAGAAACCGTTGGAGAGCCGCCACGTAGCCCGGCCTTTTATATCCGAGTCACACACGCAATTCCGGCCACTCAAATATTGCAACATTAGGCACTCGGCGTCGGGGGTGCCGCGGAGGCGTTCCTGCCAGATCACTGGTTGATGGAAACGAGGACTGCCTTGCAGAGATCTTGAAGGGCCCGTGGCAAGACATCAAAGCTGTTGTGCAAACATTCCAGAAGCTGGCTCAGCTTCCAGGCTTCCTCGGTCACGATCCGGCACTGTTCGGGCAATGGGAGATCGCCGGCGGCCATGGAAGCGCCGAGCGCGTCAAGCTTCGAGATCTGCTCGGCTGGTGGGCACTATGAAGGATCGTCGAGAATCGTCCTCACCTTTTCGGCAAGGTCTTCAAGGCTGAAAGGCTTAGGCAAAAGCTGCGTTCCAGGATCGAGGATTCCGTTGTGAACGATGGCGTTGCGCGTGTAGCCCGTGGTGTAGAGAACCTTGAGCTTGGGATTGCCCCTGCGCAAGATATCCACCAACTGACGTCCGGACATCTCCGGCATAACCACGTCGGTGAAGAGCAGGGACAATTGCTGTCCAGCTTCAATCATCTTGATCGCTTCGTTAGGACCACTGGCTTCGACGACCGTATAGCCAAGTTCGCGCAATGCTTCGGCCGATACTGCGCGGACGCGATCCTCGTCTTCAACCACCATGACGATTTCGCTTGGCACGCCGCCATCTATCGACCTTGATTTGAGCTCGGGAGAATCCTGCTCGGTGCCGCCATAATGCCGTGGCAGATAGATCTTGATCGTCGTGCCAACGCCGGGCTCGGAGTATATTCTTACGTTGCCGCCCGATTGCCGGACAAAACCGTAAACCTGGCTCAGGCCAAGCCCGGTGCCCTTGCCAACGCCCTTGGTCGTGTAGAAGGGATCGAAGGCCTTGGCGAGGACGTCCGTGGTCATACCCGTGCCGGTATCGGTAACTGCAATCAGCACGAATTGTCCGGCCGCAATGGCGGACTCACGAGCGTATCGCTCATCGACATAGGCGTTCGACGTCTCGATGGTCAGCTTACCGCCGTTGGGCATGGCGTCGCGTGCGTTGACCGACAGGTTGAGCAGGGCACTTTCAAGCTGACTGGGATCGGCCTTGACCTGCCAGAGGCCGGCTCCGAACGCCGTCTCGACCTTGATCGTTTCCCCAAGTGTGCGCATCAACAGCTCGGTCATTCCGCCGACCAGGCGGTTGGCGTTGATAGGCTCCGGCTTGAGCGGTTGTTGTCGTGAGAAGGCCAGCAGCCGCTGGGTGAGGGCGGCGGCGCGGTGGGCCCCATCCATGGCGCCTTCGACAAACCGACCAACGTCTGTCTCACCTTTGGACAATTTGCGCTGAAGCAGATTGAGCCCACCGATGATGACGGCAAGCATGTTGTTGAAGTCGTGCGCAATGCCACCTGTCAACTGACCGACCGCATCCATCTTTTGAACCTGCCGCAGCTGTTCCTCTGCCTTCGAACGTTCCGCCACTTCGTCGATGACGCGTTGTTCCAGCGTGGAGTTGAGCGTCTGCAGTGCGGCCTCGGCACGCCGCCTTTCAGACAGCTCGCGTTCGGCTGACTGGAAGAGGCGGGCATTGTCGATCGCGGTTGCGGCATGGCCGGCGATGCCCAGAAGGGCACTTTCGTGTTCAGGACCAAACTTGCCGGTCTCCGCGTGTCCAAAGAACAAACCGCCTAGAACTTCGCCGGAGTTCGACACGACTGGCACGGCCAGATAGGAGCGAACCGGGAGATGGCCTTCCGGCATGCCCTTGTGCGGCGCATTCTTGCCGTACCGCCGATCCTTGAGGATATCGTCCGACCGAACGACGCCTTTCCCGAGGAAAGTCGGTTCGAACACCGCGGTCGCACGTGGCATGGGGTAATTCTGGAAGGCCGAGCGCGGAGCGCCTGACAGGGCATAGAGCATGTAGCTGCCGCCCTGAGCGTCGAGCACGTTGTAGAAGAAAGCCCCAAACTGGGCTCCGGAAAGCTCGACGCCGGCATCGGTGGTGATTTGCACGATCTTGTCGAGATCGAGTTCCGCAGCGACCGCCGCGCCGGTATCGTTCATGATCTTGAGGTGGCGCTCTGCTTTTTTGCGATCCGAAATGTCGATAACCGTGCCGATAAATCGAACGGCCTTGCTGGCTTCGAAAATGGCATGGCCGCTCGCCGCCACCCAACGCTCTATCCTGTCCTCCAGGCCAATTGTTCGGTACTCGATGTTAAATCCTTCAAGACTGTCTGGAGCGATTGCTCGCCGGACCGCCTCATCTGCCCGGATACGGTCATCTGGATGGAGGCCGGCGATGAAGGAGCCCTCATAGGTAACCTCATCGTCCGACGTAATGCCGAACAACGCCCGGCATTGTGCGTCCCACCGCAAATGGTCAGCGACCGGGTCGTAATCCCAGATGCCGATTGCGGCCGCCTGGGTAGCCAGGCTCAAGCGTTCCGCGGTCTCGGCAGCGCTCTGATCCGACCTCACCCTTTCTATATGCGCCCACGACCGCTCCGTTACCTCTGTGAGAAGTGCAAGCTCATTCTGAGTCCAGACCCGCGGAGCGCTGTCGTGGATCGCCATCAGCGCGGTCAGGCGCCCCTCCTTGACAAGGGGCATGCAGATGGTGGCGGCGATGCCGATGTCCTGAAACGTCGCGGCTTCTTCGAGCGGCAACTCGACGTGATTGTCGTTGATGATCAGAGGCAGGCCCTGATGGAGCTTGCCCACGGCGAGCTGGCCAAAATCCCGAAGACTGTAGTAGCCGACGATGCTCGAAGACCCTTGCCGGTGCCAGTCTCCCCGGATCGTGAAGTGGTCCTGGTCAGGCTCCATATCGGCATAGGCACAGATTGCGACGCCGAGATACTCGCCAAGCATCCTAGTCGTGATCTCGAGCACCGCGTCCGCGTCCGAACTTTTCGAGGTTTCTTTCCCCAGTGCGTCGAGGAAGCGCAAGCGAGCTTCATTCTGTCGCAACTCCGCCTGCGCGCGCCGTCGTTCGACTGCGGTACGCGTTCGCTCCGCCATCTCGCGAACGAATTCGATCTCTTCTGTCGACCAGGATCTGGGCCTGTTGTGATTGAGGTAGAGCAGGGCCACAAAGCCAGCCCGTTCGGTGACCGGCATGTTGATGAGGGATTGAGCGCTGATCGCTTTCAGTGCCTCTGGGTTCTGGCTTGTCCGCGGATCTGTGTCAGCATCCTCAAGGACAACAGTGATGCCGCGCTTCAGGTCATCGATATACGTGCCGTAGTCGCGGAAATGCAGCACCCCGGCCAAACTCTTGATCCCCGGGGCGTTCCAGTCGCGTTCGATGGAGATGGTCTCGTTCGCGAGATCGATCGTTCCATATCCGGCCCGGCTTACATCCAGTTCCCGCCCAATGATTTCGGCTGCGGCGTAGGCCAGGTCGTCAGGGTCTTCGACCAGCCGCACGAGGTCCCCAAGCTCAGCGAGCGCAGCACTCCGCTTTCTCGCACGAAATGTCTCGGTGACGTCAAACCCTTCGCAGAATATCCCTGTGATGAGGTTCCCGCCGTCGTAGAGGGGAGCGTAGATAAACGTCAGGTGGCGCGTCTCCTCGGGACTATCCGCCGAGCGGCGAAATCGGACCGGAAGGCCCTGCGCTTCAAACGTCGTACCGCTGCGGAAGACGTCGTCGAGGCGTTCAAAAAAACCTTGTCCCTCCAGGCTGGGAACGGCATCTCGAATGGGTCTCGAGAGCCAATCACCGCTGTTGAAAACCTGGCGATGGGCGTCATTCACGAATTCAACGACATGGTCGCGACCGCGCATGATAATGATGAAGCCTGGTGCTTGTTCGAACAGATGGATCTGACGTTCAGCAGCGAGGCGTTCGCGCTTTTCGGCCAGAAATCGATCCGTGGTTTCCGTGCAGACGCCAAACAGACCGCCGGTCGTCCCAGTCTCCGGCTGCGCTATGGGGTTGTAGGAGAACGCGAAATGGGTCTCTTCCGGCGCACCGTGCTTGTCGATTCGGATCTCAATGTCGTCCATATGTACAGATTGGCCCTGGTAAACCAGATCAAACATCGGGCCGATCGTCTCCCATGCCTCTGCCCAGACCTGTTGGCTGGGCAGCCCGAGAGCGGTCGGGTGCTTCCGGCCAAGGATAGGGATGAAGGCATCGTTGTAGAGCCAGATGCGGTCCTGGCCCCAGACGACGAACATAGGTTGTGCAGAGCCTAGAATGAGATCGACGAGTGTCTTCAGCTCTGTGGGCCATGAAGAGACCGGCCCGATAGATGTAGCGCCCCAACCAAACGAACCGATACGCTCAGCCATGTCTCCGGCGCTGCGAAACGCGGCGCTCGCCCTGTCCTTGCTGGATGGTCCCAAGATATCCCCCGAAATATCGAACCGGACAAAACGGCGGAACTCGGTTTTGGTTGCACGGCAAGGTAGGGCAGCGGGCGCCGCATGAAAGCAGACGCGGTATCGACATCGCTGTTCAATTTTTCCTTGAAAGCACGTTGTCTCAGGTGACCCAGCAGACCAGTCGCTGACAGGACCCGAACACGCATTCTCGCTGACAGTGCGTGTTCGTTAGATAGTCAGTCTGCGGTTTTGCCCAAAGTGTCCGCTACCACGGCACCCCGCTTGCCCATGGGCAGTGGAGGGCCGGTGGTCGAGTCCACCGCTGTCTGGTGCTCCATCTCGGCATTGATGGCTGCGCCAGCAATGAGGATGATGACGGAAATCCACGTCCACATCATCAAACCGACAACAGCGCCGAGCGACCCGTAGGTGGCGTTGTAGTTGGCAAAATGCTGCAGATAGAACGAGAACAGCCACGACGCTGCGATCCATGCTGCGGTCGCAATCAAGGCGCCCCAACTCAGCCAGCGCCACTTGGCGCGTTCGCGGCTCGGTCCGAAGCGATAAAGCAGGGATATTCCGGTCAGCATCGCGGCGACCAGGATCGGCCACCGGGATACTGCGACAAGCGTCTCTGTCCACGCATCAAGATAGAAATAGCGCAAAAGTGCGGGAACGACGCCCACGGTCAGGAGCAGCACGATGCCGATAAGCAACGCTCCGACGGTGAACAGGATCGACATCAGGTTGAGCGTGATGAAGCTGCGTTTCTCCCGTTCCTCATAGGCGATGTTCATCGCATCAAAGAGGGCCTTCATGCCGCTGTTGGAACTCCACAGTGCGATACCAAGGCCGATGAAGAAGCCTATGCCAAGAGCACCGGGCTTCTGCATGGCCAAGGCTTGCAGCTGACCTCGAATGAGGTCCAGCCCCCCTGACGGAAGCAATCCGCCGAGATATGCGACATGGTCCGCAACCGTAACCGGGTCCGCGACAAAGCCATAAATTGAAATGAACGCAGCCAAAGCCGGGAAGAGCGCCAGCAGCAAGTAGAACGTGGCACCGGCCGCGACGAGCAGAACCCGGTCCTTGTTGAATTCCTCCCACAGGCGCCAGAAAATATCCTTCCAGCCTAGGGCTGGTATCTGGGATGGCCACGCCGCGTCGCGCCCGCGATCGCCATCCTCTGATCTCAGAGCCGCCTTGCTCTGTTCAGTTGTTGATGCAGCGCGACTTGCGGCTTCTCCGTCGATCAACGACGCATCATTGCCGGGTGCTGTCCTCACTTTGCGCCACATTCGGCCAGAACTCTATGGCGAGCGACCAGTGGGCTGCCACGACCCGGGCCTGGGTTGCGGTCGAGCGCTTCCACCAATTCGCCTCCTAATGCCCTGACTCATGTCCTCAACGTCGTGAGCGGCAAAGCTGTTCCCGCTACGCCTCAAAGAGCGACCACGTCGTCGGGCTGCAGAATGATTTTCGGCAGGCGCGCATCTTTTTCAGACAAATCGACGTTCGAACAAGTGCCCATCAGAGGATAAAAAGTTGAAAGCGTTGAGTGAAGCCGATCTCACATCGAGGCGGTGCTCGAGGAAGCTACCGCTCAGATCGTCAACCGAACGGCTCACTTTTTCGGCGCGTGAAACATCCGCGGTCAGTTGGCGGACTTCTTCTTGGCCGCCGCTGGATTTTGACCGGTCGCCGCCGACGTCTTGGCGTCCTTGGAATGAGCCGCGATAGCTGGGCCGGCGCCGGTTGCCTTGCGCATGTCTCCACTCGATTTGTCGGCTGGCGCCTTGCGACCCAGGCCGGAGAAGAATCTGCTGAAAAAGCCCATGTCATACTCCTGTTCGCGCCCTGAGACGCCGATGCGTTGATTGTTCGGAGCCCGGCGAACAATTGACCGAGGCTTCTACAACGCGATGAACCCGTTAAGCCGCACCTGCTGCGACGTTGACCGCCGACTCCGCGAGCTTGGTAAGCGCGACGTGCGTCCTCTTCTCCTGGTTTGTTGCCTTCTCAATCAAGGCACAGGAGGAACTTCACGCTTGCCGACTGGTTCCGGCATGAAAGCCAAAAAGCGACGTCAGGATGTTGAAGCGGCCCATCCAACCGACGCGCCTTTTCGGACAGCTAGGTTGACGGGAAGTCAAAGTCAGGCAGGAATGACTGTGAGTTATGAACTAGGATCACATACGAGCGGTGCGTGAGTTGCTCTCCAGGGGAGCGGTCCATAGGAGGGAGGAGCTTTGAGGCAACCGATCCTGGTTTCGGCATCCTGAAGCGTAAATTTGTTTGGTGATCTGCGAGGGTCATGTCGGCTCATGCTGCGACTGGGCGCAATCCCAATTTTCCCGTGCGTCGACCGAGCTTCGGGCTATCGTCGCGTGGGATCCACAATGCAACACTGGCGGACCAGCGGGCGAATGTTCTGGTGAAACACTTGCGTGGCGAACAGGTTTTGCGGCACGCTTCCTTGCAGGGTTATTGGGAGGAGAATGATGCCAATTCGGAGAAAGGCGACTGAGGCTGGTATTTTTGATCCGGCCGAAATGGCTCTGCTGGGCCGGGTGTTCGAGCAGCTGAAGCTCGAAAATCAATCACCCGACGAGCGTGACGCAATCGCCTCCAGAATTATAGGCAACTACATGGCAGGCGTCGTCGATGAGGATGAGCTGGTTTCGCTATCCAGGCGACCGTTGGGCCGTTAGAGGAAACGCGGAACTTAAACCTTGCGGTCGAGCTTATCGCTCCATGAGTGCACGCGGAATCGACTTTCTGGATCAATGGATCGCTAACAATGTCCCCAGGACGATGAAGGCAGATGTCCTCCTGGTCGATGAACTCACGCACAAGCTAATAGCGGACGCCAAGGCGCTCGGGATCAAGCGGGCCGAAATCGATGAAGAGGTCGACAGTCTTTACCGCACGATCCTCAATGCTATCGAGCATCCCTTGCCTGATTTTCCCAAGTGACCCGTCACGGTTCGCAGCGGTCGATGCGTGCGACTTTCGATCCGCTGGTCTGGAACATATGTGACTTCCGAGGGTTGGTGATTGCGGCAGGCAACGCTCCCTCGCGCCACTGCTGAAGATCGGGCCAGAAACCTTGATCGGCCCGCATTCTTCGCTAAGGCGCGGGCTTCCCCTTTTTGGAAGAGATCGCGCATGTCCCAGACCATTCAACCGCCGATATTGCCGGAAGGAAGTCCGGATCGGGCGGTCAACTGTGAGGTGGCCCTGGAAGCGGCGTTCGCGGCCTTGGTGGCTGAATCAGAGGCCCAGGGATGGACAGCGCAAGAGACTGCGGAAACCCTGCTCAAAATTGCGACCGAACATATCAATCTGCTCGGAGCGGCCGTCGATCCTAAGGCCTAAGCAGAGGTCGCGCCAAAGGAGGCGTTGCTATGCCCGGCCTTGACCGCCTTGCGCTACTCGGCGGATCCATTGATTGTGAATGGTGAAGCGCTGGGGACGCACTGCAGGGTCCAGCCCGTCGACGTTGGCTGCTTCTGGTATTCGGCAATGGCGGCCGTGCATTGTTCCCGCTTGTCGAAAGTGCTCGGCAACACCGCCATGCCGCCCTGCGGGCCGGCAATTACCAGATACCAGATCAGCGCTGCTGTCGAAGTCATGGCGTTTCCTTGTTCCAACCCGACGCCATAGCCGCTGGCGGCCGGATCACCTTAGGCCAATGGCCAGGAATGGGCTAATCGCGATTAAGATAAAGGCGGCGATCAGGTCGGCGCCGTCAATCAGACTCCGCCATCACCGATGCGACCTTTCGAAACACCTTCATGTCGCCGCGGTAATGTTCACGTCCGTGAACTTTGTTCTCAGCTTTGCAGCAGGCGTTTCCAAAGATGAGATATTGCATCTTATGACCGTCAGTTGGAACCCGTCGCCGGGAGAGGCGACGGGCTTTGGCCGGCAAGGCCGGTCAGTCGTAGATTTTGATGATCTTGTGGGTGGTTGGATCGACCAGAACGGTCCGGTTGTCGATCACGACGTAGCGGTATTTGACGTTGGGAACTTCGCGAAGTTCGACCGTGTCAGGCAGCGCCGTGCCGATGTTGAGTTCCACTCCGGGAACCTTCACCGAAGCAAGCGGCTGCTTCTTCACATATTCACGGATAACCGTTTCCTGCTCCGGCTGAATGATGATGTCCTCGGCCGCCGCGACGCCGACGCCTGCGAGCAGAAAAAATGCCGCGGCTGCGGCAGACAGATGCAATTTCATAATCTTACTCCTCGTGAGATTGGCTCCGATCGGTGGTGTCGAAGCTCAGCTGCCAACTTGGCGTGGATGCAATCGTTCCCTTGGGAGGACTTCAGTCGGAGGAGGTGGTTGGACCAAAGTCCGGTCGAATTCCGCAATGGTCTTGCCGTCGGTGCAGCTTGGAACGGTCATCTGTCGCGGAAGTTGTCAGCCACGGAACTGAAGGAAAGAATTCATGGACAGAAGTGTTGGTCAAGCGCGTTGGTTGCTGGCGCCAGTTTTCGTCTTGGCCATATCCCTGCTCGTCATCGGAATATCCCATGGCTGAACCTGGACAGTCCACATTTCAAAATCCGCGCAGCTATGTCCCTTCCTGCGTTGATAACGGTTCGCTCGCTGCTTTGGCGGCGAGCGAACCCGTCAACTTCAATTTAGCCAGCGACGGGTGGTTGGATGTTCAATGACAAAAAGACTCGCCTCATAGAGGCCGGTTTCCTCCTGGCAGTGCCCATTTGCGTGGCTCTGACCGCGCTGGTAGCCGTATTCGCTCTGGCCAGGATATGATGGTGTGGTTGTATCCACTTCGGCGTTTGGCGCAGGAACGAGCCACGGCTTCACAATCATGGAGCCGTTAGAATGAACCGGATCCTGTTTATGACGGCCGACTTCCTTTCCCGGCCGCCAGGCTTCTACGTCATGATGGTCGCAATGGTATTGTGCACCGCGCTGGTGCCATTCGGACTGACCAACGCGGTCACTTATGTCCTTTCGGTGGCCGCCATCGTGATCACTGGTGTTGTCCTGATACAGGGCTATCGCGATACCGCGGCCATTCACGCTAAGCTCGATGAGATCGTCGTTTCGCTTAGGGAGACCAGAAACGACGTGGTCGGCCTGGAGCATGCCGAGCCGGAGGAGATCCGCGAAAAGCTTGCCATGCTCGAACAAGAAGCAGCGCAACGAAATGGGCGAGCCACCTGAATATTAAACGCCAGCTTTCTTCGACTATCAGCAGGCTCAAGGCCCTCGTGCAACCAGATCGGCGCTCGCGGGTTCTTGACCTAATGAAACGGCGCCTCGATCTCCTCCGAAACCGGTCAATTCATGGACGTCTCGATTACGCAAACATCGGCCGATAAAATCAAAGCAGGTAAGAGCGGCCTGCTGCTGATTTCTGACAATTACGATGCGTTCGCCGCGCGTGTTTTGGCGGCAAGGGGCGCGGCTCGCACTCTCGATCTCATGTACTATCTCTGGCATGACGACCACACGGGGCGCTTGCTTTTGCAGGAAGTTGTCCGGGCGGCCCAGCGAGGCGTACGGGTCAGAATGCTGCTCGACGACGTCAATCCGCGCAAGAGCGATGCCGCCTATTTGGCGCTGAGCAACCATCCAAACATCGAACTCAAATTGTTCAACCCGAGCGGCATCAGAGCGCGCGGCCTCATGCGCGGCGCGGAAGTCCTCTTGCGGCTTTTTGCATTGACAAGGCGGATGCACAACAAGGCGTGGATTGCCGACAACAACATCGCAATTGTCGGTGGGCGCAATGTCGGCGATGCATATTTTGACGCGGCGGAGACGAATTTCCGTGACCTCGACATGCTGCTTCTCGGTCCCGCCGTCCAGCAAACCGCACAGATCTTCCAAACTTTCTGGGTATGCCAGGACGCGAAGCCAATAGCTGAACTCGGTGCAGCCGCTCCAGGCTCGCATACCCCCTATTTCGAGGGAAGAGAGGAGAAAACCGAGTCGACGCTTCTGAGCGGGGTCAGGGACAAGGGCTCCATCGCCGAGTTCATATCGGCGAGCAGCAACGTACATTGGGTCGAGCGCGTGCGCGTGATCTCCGACCCTCCGGAAAAGGTCCGAGGCTGGAGACCGCGCGGTTGGCTGATGAAGGAGTTGCTCCCAATCATTCAGTCGGCGCGCAAGCGTGTGGAAATCGTGTCCCCGTATTTTATCCCCGGCAAGAAGGGATCAAAAATCCTCGGCGACCTCGTCGACGACGGGGTGCAGGTCGCTGTGTTGACCAACTCCTTGGCCGCGACCGATGTCGCCGCGGTCCACGGGGCATACGCCAACTATCGCAAGCGCTTGCTGAGAATGGGCGTGCAGCTTTTCGAGCTCCAACCCTTTAGCCGGCAGCCCAAGATTTCCGTATTTGGATCCAAGGGCGCCAGCCTGCACACCAAAGCGTTCAGCGTCGACAACAGGATCGGTTTCGTCGGATCTTTTAACTTCGATCCTCGGTCCGTATCCCTGAATTCGGAAATGGGAGTGCTTTTTGAAGACGAAAATCTGGTCGCGGAACTGCAGCATAGGTTCAAATCGGAGATAGCGCCGGAAGCGAGCTACCGGCTCGAATTGAAGAACGAGGTTCTTCGCTGGCATGGCAGCGATGAAGGCAGACTGCAAACCTATACGCGCGAACCCGAGGCAGCATGGTTCCGCCGCATCCTGGCCGCCCTGGTCAGGCACCTCCCCATCGAATCTCAGCTTTAGCCGTACGTCGGCAGATTCTGGAAATGTAGACGCTCTCTCCCAACGCAATTCAAGCGGGTTCCCATCCGCCTGAACCTTGCCGAAAGGAATAACTGGCTGAGGTTTCGAACCCGGACTGCAAAGACTGCCATGCCCGACATTCGATAGAGATCCTCGGGTGCTCGATGCGAATGATGTTAAACGAATTTGCAGCTTGTCGTACCCGCGAAGAAACCGCCGTCCCCGCTTGAACAAGCAGCGCCGCATAGCCGTCGATGAGGTAGCGCCGTGCGCTCGAACCAGCGCGGTGAAGATGCTGGTGCCCAGACAATATGACATCTACGCCGTTGCGCGAGAAGGCATCCATTGCCAGATCGGCGCGGCCCACGATGCCGTCGTCGTTTTCCAGGTCTAGCCCTTCGAAAGGATGATGCGTGACCACTATCCGGGTAACGTCATCGGACATATGTGCGAATTTTTCCGTCGCCGCCTCGAGTTGACGGACGTTGATCCTGCCGTCCTTGATCGTCAGGGATCGTGCTGTGTTTATCCCGACCACAGCGACTTCGCTATCGGCGTAGAACGGGTCCGTGTCCGCCTCGATGTAGCGCCTGTAACGCGACAGAGGCGTCACCGCACGCGCGAAGACATTCCAGAGCGGCACGTCGTGATTGCCTGGCACTACGATGCGGGGGCCAGGGAGGGAATCGAGAAAGGCGCGCGCCTGCAGGAATTCGTCTTTCCGGGCGCGCTGCGTAAGATCCCCCGAAACGACGAGCAGATCAGAGTCGACTGCAAGAACCTCTGCCGTGATCGCGTCCACAAGCTGGCTCTCTGTCTTTCCGAAGTGCAAATCCGAAAGATGGACCAGGGTTCTCACTGAAGTTCTCCGCTTTCAGCTACGGTCGCCGGTTTTGTTCGTTCTGGCTGGTGCGATGACTTTCAGGGCCGCCGGCCGAACCTGAAAATTCAGGGGCGTGTCCATGCTGACGGCTTCGCCGTCCAGAGAAACCAGCATGGCGTGGCGATGCGATGTGATTTGCAGCGAGTTGGCGCGATAAATTTCAAGATCTCGGGTCGCGTCGATCATGCCGAACGCGATTTTGAACGGAAGCAATGCCAGCCCAAACCACGACTGCTGCTTGACGACGTAAACGCAGAGTTCCTTTGAGGAGAGGCTGCGGCGATGGCCAAGATCGGCGATGTCGTAGAAATTGTTGCCGACGAACACGCAAGGCGTCCGCAGCCTCTCGCGGGTGCCTTGGGCAGCGACGTGGACAGCCTGCCACGAGGCGGATCTCAACGTTCTCATCAGGGCGGGTCCGATGGCGGCAAGCTTGCCGAACCCGCGGCGGCGCTGTTCGGTTGAACGCTTTGCAACAAAGAACGGATAGATCCCAATCGATGAATTGTTGAGAAAGACTCGGCCGTTGACCTCGGCGACATCGACCGTGACAGGCTTGCCGGTCGCGATTGTATCGATCGCCGCCGTCAGGTCGAGCGGCACACCCAAATCCTTGGCAAAGTGGTTCAATGTGCCGAGCGGAAGGACGCCAAGCACCACATCCGTCCCCGCCAGCGCCGAGGCCGCGCTGCCGAGAGTGCCGTCGCCACCGCCCACCACCAATATCGATCCATGGCCGGACCTCGACTTGTTTTCGGCAACGAAGCGCTGAGAGAGCTCTCCGATCTCACGCCCTTCCACCAGTCGCACATCGGCCTCGACGCCACGTTCGGCGAACCCATCCCGCACGGTTCTCTCGATGTCGCCCTTGCGCGCCACGGCGCCGGCACTTTTGTTGATGAGCGCCACAACCTTCAAGTCTTCAGTCTCCGCTCCGGCCATTCCTGAAACCATAAGCGACCATCCAACACAGGATCGCCCAGCCAGAACCAATGCACCATCCGGCCAAGACATCCGTCGGATAGTGGACCGCGAGATAGACCCTGCTTACGCCAACGGCCAGCGTCAGAAAGACGGCGAGGGCCATGAAATACACTTTGAGGCGGAAATCCTGATTTGCGTGTGAAAGAAGGGCGCCCACGGTCAGAAACGTGATCGCCGAAAGCATAGCATGGCCACTCGGGAAACTTGCAGTGAACACCCGCGTGACATGAGGAATCTCCGGCCTGGGGCGGTTGAAGCTTAGCTTGAGGATCGTGCCGAGCAGTTCCCCGCCGGCCACCGCCACTGCCATCCAAATGGCCAGAGCCCGCTTGTGGACAAGAAGCAGATAGGCAACCCCTGCCATCAACACGAAGCCAAGAAACACCACGCTGCCGATCGAGGTCACATCTCTGGCCGCTTCCTGAAGCCATGGCGGACCGATCGGGTAGGCCTGATCGGCCCCACGCAGGGTCGACATGATCGCCAGATCAAATTTGGTCGTATCGCCTTCCAGGACCTCCTCGGCGAGCACTCCGAAGCCGAGAACGAGGCATGCAACGAGCATCCCCACGATGAGCCTGTTCTTGCCTTGCGGAGAACGCCCGAAGGGCCGGCGCTCGATATCTGGGACTGGTTCGCTCAAGCGCCGGACCTCATTGGTGAGGCACAACGGCGTCGCGAGTACGAGGTTCCCTCAGCCATCACTGCGGTCAGGACGGCAGAAATCTGCGGCGGCGCTTCGCGACAGCCCCGACGACACGACGTCGTTGGAATGGCCGTGAGAGCCTCACTTCTTCAAGTGGGAACCATTGAAAATTCTATCCGTTGAAGTGTTCACGAAAAGCAAGCGGGGCAACGTGGATCAAGACGACGCTTCACCAATATCATCTGGCGTGGAAGGCCTCGACTATGTCCTGCGAGGCGGATACGCTAAATTCCGTTCACATCTTGTAGAGGGCAGGCCTGGTTCAGGTAAGACCACACTTGGGCTGCAGTTTCTGATCAAAGGCGCGTCGGATGGCGAGAAATGCCTCTATATAACGCTGTCCGAGAGCAAGCGTGAACTGCACTCAGTCGCGGAACGGCATGGATTTTCTCTTGACGGCATCGAAATCCTCGAGCTGGTGCCACCGGAGTTGAGCCTCGACCCATCGCAGTTACAGACTCTGGTTCATTCGTCCGATCTTGAACTCGGTGAGACCGTGCAGTCCGCGCTCGCCGAGATCGAGCGCATGAAGCCGGATCGCGTGGTGTTCGATTCCCTGTCGGAAATTCGCCTCTTGTCGCAGGGCTCGTTACGCTATCGGCGGCAGGTCCTGGCTTTGAAAAGCTTTTTCCTGCTCAACAATGCAACGGTGCTTCTGCTCGACGATCTCACCGCTGAACATGACGATCTAAACCTGCATTCGATCAGTCATGGCGTCATCCGGATGGAACAGCTTTCACCGATCTATGGCGGAGAGCGGCGGCGGCTGCGCATCATCAAGATGCGCGGCGTTCAAATTCGCGGCGGCTTCCACGACTTCGTCATTAGACCGGGCGGCGTGATGGTGTTTCCGCGCTTGGTTGCCTCCGAACATGAGATGGCCGAGCATGGAACGCCGGCAACCGGTAATGGATCTGTCGACACACTCGTGGGTGGCGGGCTGGACCGCGGCACCAGCACTCTCCTGATGGGACCTTCTGGTGTCGGCAAGTCGACCATTGCATGCAGCTATTGCCATGCTGCTCTCAAGCGCGGCGAACATGTGCTGGTGCTTCTGTTCGATGAAACCAAGCGGATTTTCCTGGCACGCGCGTCTGGCCTCGGCATGGATCTGGGGCCATTCGCCGTCAATGGAAGTTTGCTGCTGGAACAGGTGGATCCGGCAGAGTTGTCGCCTGGTGAATTGTCTTCGCGCATCCAGTCGGCTGTGGAGCGCTCAAGTGCAAGGATCGTCGTCATCGACAGCCTGACCGGGTATCTCAATGCCATGTCGGAGGAGCAGCATCTTGTGCTGCAGATGCACGAGATCCTGACTTACCTTAATCAAAAGGGCGTTGTGACGATCCTGCTGTTGGCCAATCATGGGCTGATCGGTCAAATGTCAGCCCCCGTCGACATGACCTATCTCTGCGATTCCGTAATGCTGCTGCGTTTCTTCGAAAGCGGCGGCCGTCTGAGACGAGCTATTTCCGTGGTCAAAAAACGCGTCGGGCCGCATGAGGACACCATTCGCGAATTCAAGATAAGCGCGACCGGCCTGGCCGTCGGCGAACCACTAGAGGAGTTCCGAGGGATACTGACTGGCGTGCCCACCTACGAGGGTAAGCAAGGCAACCTGCTGCAAGACAAGTCATCGTGATGCCTTCAGACCGCAGTGTGCTCGTGCTGGCGCCGGTCGGGCGCGACGCGAAGGTCGCGTCTGCAATCCTCACGGAGAACGACATCAAGTCCCACATCTGCGCCACGCTCGACGAAGCAGTTCCGCTGTTGGACCAAGCTCACTGCCTTTTGGTTACAGAAGAAGCCTTGATCAGTTCCAATCGAAATCAGTTTGCATCGTGGCTCAATCATCAACCGACGTGGTCGGATTTTCCGATCGTGTTACTGACGATGCGAGGAACGGAGATCGACAAGCGACTCGCCTTTCTGGACCGCTATCTGATCGTTCTCGAGAGGCCTTTCCTGGCGTCGAGTCTTGCAAATTCGGTGCGCTCGGCTTTGCGAGCCCGCGCCCGTCAACTCGAGGTCAAGTCATATATCGAACAGAAGCAAGAGGTCGCCGACCGGCAAAAGCTGCTGATCAGGGAACTCCATCACCGCGTCAAAAACACGCTCGCAAATGTCCGGGCGATGATGGGGGCAACCGCCAAATCGAGTGGTAGCGTGGATGATTTCGTGCGCGATTTCTCTGCCAGGATCGTCTCGCTCGCCGACACGCATTCGATGCTCACCGATGACTATTGGCAGATGGCTTCCTTGCACAAGCTGCTGGAGTCGGAACTGCGCCACTACGATACGACCGACAAGTCGCGCGTAGTGCTCGAAGGGCCGAACGTCGCGCTGGTCGCCGATATCGCGATCCCGATCGGGATGGCGTTTCATGAACTCGCGTCCAACTCATCGAAATATGGCGCGTTGTCCCGCCCCACAGGGCGTCTCGAAGTCCGGTGGTCGGTGAGCAATTCGGAAGGAGAGCGAATGCTCAATCTGGATTGGCTTGAAAAGGGCGGGCCGAAGGTCGAGCAACCAAGACGGCGCGGCTTCGGTACGACGTTGCTGGAGAAAGTCGTCGCCGTGCAGTGCCAAGCCAAGGTTGAGTTGAACTATCATCCTGACGGTCTGCGGTTCGCAATGGCCTTGCCGCTACGCGACACGAGGCTTGTCCCCGCCTACTGACCTCAGCAAGGTGGCGTTCCGCTTCGGTGGTGGCCTATATGCTCCATCGCTGATACTGATGACCTTTCCTTACAGCGTAGGCGTAAAATGATATCGGATACAGGGAAGCCCGAGGCGGTCGAGCAACTGCTCGATACGCCCGAACTCGCGACCGCGCTGGAGAGCGAACAGTTCAAGAAATTTCTCGATCAGGTGCCTATTGCGATCGCCGTTTCGGACCTGATCGAAACGGAGCGCGTCGTTTATGCCAATCCGGAATTCGAAAAACTCTCCGGCCTGAAGGCCGCCAGCCTGGCGCGAAAAAACTGGGCAGCGCTGTCCGGGACTGGGATCCGTGAGCAGAAGGACAGGGCGCTGGCCGAGAGCGTTATCAATGAAACGGATTTCGTCGGCACTTTCCGGCTGGAGCGCGGCGTCGGGGGACCGGCAGTCGTTGACGCCTACTCAAATTTGATTGTGGACGATGATGGCAAGACTTGTTTCCGGCTGGTCGCCTTGGTGGACGTATCCTCTCACGGCGAGGAGGCGCCCTCGGTAGAGGAGCGTGTCCGGGAAAAGGATACATTGCTGCGGGAACTGCAGCACAGGGTAAAAAACAATCTCCAGATGATCACCGCACTCATCCGGCTGGAGACCCGCAATGCGGCGGAGCCCGACCAGAAACGGTTCGAGAGGTTGGCCGGCCGCGTCGACGCTCTTGCGATACTCTACCAGGCGCTGTCGAACGACGAGCAGAAGGATGAGGTCGATCTTGGTATCTATCTCAGCCAGATAGCATCGGCGGTAATGGCTTCGCATGCGGTGGAAGGCATACGCCTGGACATGAAGGTGGATACCTATCCCGTGTCGATTAACGTTGCGATGCCCACGGGGCTGGTTGTGAACGAATTGCTGACCAATGCGCTCAAACACGGCTTCAAGGGACGAGAAGGCGGCACGATAACGCTTCACAGCGTGGTCGATGGCGACGGATGCCGCATCACCATCGCCGATGACGGGGTTGGTTTGCCGGAGGGCGAGACATGGCCGAAGCCCGGCAAGCTCGGTGCTCTCATCGCGCGCTCCTTGACCGAGAACGCCAAAGCGCAATTCGAAGTCAAATCCAGCGCCACTGAAGGGACCAGGATCACCATCGTTTTTAAGCGATCGGCAGCGACGAGCTGACGATGTTCTATGCTGCGGTTTGAGTGGCTTGGGCGGCCCAAATAGACGCCGACCGTGCAAGGCGATTTCGATGGCGGCTCTCTTCATGGCGACTTGCTCGTCCATGCGACTGTCATGCTTGGACCTGACGTCAATATCGTGGCTCCGGCTGCAGGCCGCGGCTAACTAGGTGGCGGCACTACATTTTCTATCTCTTGTGCTGAACGCCTCGTAAGATCCTTTGGGATCTCGCCTACCAGCACGGCCGAACGTTTCTGGTGGTAATGCTTGCGAAGTTCACCAAGCGTGCGTGGGGCAGCGATGACGATCAGATTGGCAATTTGACCGCCGAGGACCTGACGATTGAGCAGATCGGCGGTACCGGCCGCAAAAGCCGCGTCTTCTCGTCCACCGGCTTGAACACGGGCGGAAGGAACTGATGCCGCAGCCCGATCGTATCCATGACGTCACCAACTACGGTGACGAAGAGTTCGTTCTCGAACAGCCGGTACATTTCGGTGTCGTCGTCATAGCGGCGCTTCGATGCGGTCATGAGGCCTGACTCCAACCGGTCGTGGATTGTGTGTTGTGGGAAGGCCCTTGGCCTCCGCGGATCCGGCAACAACGCCACTCAATGTCCTACCCTTCATTCCGACGGCAGCCCGGTCTTGTTTTGTTCTACAGTCCGTTCCCTGGCAGCGAGGAAAATGCCGCACCATAGATCGACCTTTGCCCTTGCCTCAGTGTCAAATGACATCAGGCTCGGCCTTTCTCTGTAAACGTCCATGCATGGCGACGCGGGTGATGGAGTTGTCGGGCGGGGCAGGGCGCTCCTGAAGCCGAATGCCCTTTGCCCAGAGCCGCAGCGCCTCCCAATGGATGCCGGCGGTCACCTTGAGTGTCAGCAGAGGATACGAGATGAATGCGCGCAGCAGACTGGCATCGCTCAGCGCCCGCCGCTTGCCGGCGAAGCTTGCCACCATCAGCGGCCCTTGGTCGTCGCTGGCAGTGATGTGTATCGCGACGTTTTCGCCGGGGAGGCCGATGCGGAAGCGATAGTTCAATCCCATGGCCATGAAAGGCGAAACGTAGAAGCGCTTGTCGCAATGTTGCCTGACAGTCTCGTCGTGCCGCTCGCCGACAGGGATCAGGTAGCTGTGGCGCTGCCCAAAGGTGTTGTTGACTTCGTAGAGGATCGCGACGAGGTCGCCCTGCCGGTTATGGCAGAAATAGATGCTGATCGGATTGAAAGCGTAGCCAAGCGTGCGCGGCATCGAGAGCAGTCGGATTGGGCCCGCATCCGTCTCGATCCCTGCCGTCTCAAGCATATCTTCGACATAGGCTTTCAGCGATCCGCCCGAGCCATCGCCGTGATCCGCGTCAGCGAAGCCAAACAGATTAAACCGGTTGTGTGACAACAGGCGAAGCCGCTTGCTCATCGCATCGATCTCGTCGAGGTCGAGCAGAAGGAAGAAAATGCGGTAGGAAAGGCGGTGCCGCCGCGGCTTCAGCCGCTGGTGCATTACTTTGCCAGCGTAGAGGGCCGATTTCAGCTCCGGCATCACGCCGCCTCGAGGTTGCGCCGCGCCACGGCGTCGATGATGTGAATGCGCGCTGACTCATTCGCGACGCTCCAGGGCCGGCGTACACCGCCAAGCGCCTCAGCCACCGCAAGCCCGGCCTGCAGGCCGTCCTCGTGGAAGCCGGCGCCGAAATAGGAGCCGCAGAACCAGGTTCTTCGACTGCCCTGCAGCGACCACAGCCTTTGCTGCGCGCGCATCGCTGCGGCGTCGAAAGCCGGATGTTCATAGGTCTCGCGATGCAGAACGGTATTGGCCGCCGGTTCCACGACAGGATTGAGGGTGACGAAGAGCTGCTGGTCATCGGGCAACGATTGAAGCCTGTTCATCCAGTACGAAACAGACAGTTTTCGGGTTTCACCCTGGCCCTGTGTCAAATAGTTCCAACTCGACCAGGCGCGCTTACGCCGCGGCATCAGGCGCGCATCTGCATGCAGCACCGCCTCGTTGCGGCTGTAGCCAAAACTGCCGAGCAGCCGCGTCTCGTCGTGGCTCGGATCGTCAAGAATGCGCAGCGCCTGGTCGGCATGGGTGGCGATAACGACGTGGTCGAAGCGGTGCTCGACGCCTTCGCAGTCGGTAAGCCAAGCCGCGCCCCCGCGCCTGGAAATCAAGCGCACGCCGCGCCCGGCATATGAACGGCCGGCGACGCTCCTCGCCAGTTGCTCGACATATTTGCGGCTGCCGCCATCGACTGTGCGCCAGGTTGGCCGGCCTGCCAGCTTCAGCAGGCCATGGTTCTGGCAGAACCGGATGAAGGCGGTCGCTGGATAGTTGCCGACATCAAGCGCCGGAGTCGACCATATGGCTGCCGCCATAGGATAGAGATGATCCTCGCGGAATGCGGCACCGTAGCCCCTGGCATCGAGATATTCGGCCAAGCTGATCTCGCCGATACGCGCGATGTCGTGGGGGGCCTCTCGATAGAAGCGCAGCAATTCCTTCAGCATTTGCCAAAAACGCAGCCTACCGACATTGGACGGCTGTGCGAGCAGCCCGCCCAATCCGGTTCCCGAATACTCAAATCGTCCGCCGTCGAGCGAGACGGCAAACGACATGTCCGACGCCTTAGTGCGCACGCCGAGATGCGAAAACAGCGCCGTCAGGTTGGGATAGGTTACTTCGTTATAGACGATGAAACCGGTGTCGACCTGTGTGCCGCCGACATCGACGGTATTGCTGTGGCCGCCGAGCCGCCGGTCCGCCTCGAATAGCGAAACCTTGTGGCGCGTTGAAAGCAGCCATGCTGCGGACAGGCCGGAGATGCCGCTGCCGACGATGGCGATGTCCATCGGCTTGTCCGCTTCGAAATAGCCGCCGATCGTCATTCGTGCCCTCCGATTTGCTATGGAAGGGACTGACGTCCTCCCCTAGGTTTAATTTCTACGCAGCGGTGCGGGCTGTGGATCACCGTGTGCAGCAATCGCTGCGCGGCCAGTGATCCGAAAGGGATTGCCGCGCGTAACAGGGCTTATGAATGCAGGACATCATTTCATTGCCGACAAAGCGCTTCTTGCTTTCGATCTCGCGGAGAGCGGATTGGCGGTGACCATACGCGACGAGGGGAGCCTGTCGGCGCCGGAAGCGACCCGTTTGATGGCGGCAGTCGCGGCGAACCGCGATCGAGTGGCATTCGCGGCACTGTTCGGCTTCTACGCGCCGCGGCTGAAGGCTTTCCTGAAGCGTTCGGGGATGACGCCGTCCGCCGCGGAGGACGTCGTGCAAGAAACCATGCTGCTTGTCTGGAAAAAGGCATCGTATTTCGATCCCGCGCGTGCCGGGGTGTCGACCTGGATCTTCACCATCGCCCGCAACGCGCGCATCGACCGGCTGCGCCGCGAAAGCCGGCCGGCGGTCATTGCCGAAGCCTTTGATCCGTCCGATCAGCCTGATGCGCCGGTTTCGGGCGAGCAGGCCATCATCGCGGTGGAGCGCGAGGACCGGGTGCGGGAGGCGCTCGATCTTCTGCCGCGGGAACAGGCCGATATCCTGAAAATGTCATTCTTTGGCGAGGTAACGCAATCCGAGATCGCCGACGCGATCGGCATCCCCCTCGGCACCGTCAAATCACGCGTGCGGCTGGCCCTTGGCCGGCTGCGCCAAATCCTGGACGACCTCAAATGATCAAGCATCATCCGAGTGATGAGACGCTCTTCCGTTATGCCAACGGCTCGCTCGAATCCGGGCCGCGCATCGTCGTGGCCGTCCATGTCGGCGCCTGCACGGTTTGCGCCGAGCGCATTGCCGGATTCGAAGCGCTTGGGGGCTCCCTTCTGCACGATATCGAGCCGGAGGACATGGAAGCTGGGGCCCTCGATCATGTGATGGCGATAATCGACACCGGTGAGGCCGGTCGCGGCAAGGCCGCGCCGGCTCAGAGGCTTCCGCGCGCCGATGTGGGCATCCGCTTGCCTGAGGTGCTTGACGACTGTGGCATCGGGCCATGGCGCTGGATCGGGCCGGGCGTGCGCTGGAGCCGCGTGACGCTGCCTGATGACGACAGCGCCAACGTCATGCTGCTGAAGGTCGTGGCCGGCCGCAAGCTGCCGGAGCACACGCATGCGGGCTATGAATACACCCACATACTGAAAGGGGCCTTCTCGGACGCGCGCGGCCGCTATGGCCCGGGGGATCTCGACGAGGCCGATGACGACGTTCAACATCAGCCGATCGTCGACAAGGACGGCGAATGTATCTGCATTGCCGCGCTCGAAGGGCAGATGAAACTGAGCGGCTTCTTCGGCAGGCTGATCCAGCCTCTGTTCGGCGGCTGAGGTCCGGCAATGAGCGTCGTCTCGGCTATCGTTCTAGCGGCGGTCGCTCTTTGTGCCACCATGGCGGTGGCTTGGCTGGTCGCGATACGGACTGGCAGCTCCGGCTGGGTCGATGCGATCTGGTCTTTCGCCGTCGGCATCATCGGTGCCTTCCTGGCGCTCGTCCCATTTGTTGAAGGCGACAACGATCATAGGCGATGGCTGGTCGCGCTTTTGGCGCTGGTCTGGTCGCTGCGGCTCGGCGTTCACATCGCTGGCAGGACGATGGGCGACAGCCGCGACGATCCGCGCTATCGCCAGCTCAAGCAGCAATGGGGCGCCAGTTCCTCAAGCCGGCTGTTCTGGTTCCTTCAGGTCCAGGCGGCCGCGGCTTTCCTGCTTGCAATGTCGATCATGGCTGCCGCCCACAAGCCGGCTCCGGGGCTGGGGCCCGGCGACTGGATCGGAGTTGCGATCTGGGTGGTGGCGATTGGTGGCGAGGCGCTGGCGGACAGGCAACTGAATGCTTTTCGAGGCGATCCTCGCAACAAGGGCAAGGTCTGCGATGTCGGCCTGTGGCGCCTATCCAGGCATCCCAATTACTTCTTCGAATGGCTGGGCTGGCTGGCATACATCGCCTTCGCGATAGGCTCCCCCTCGGCCTATCCATGGGGCTTCGCCGCACTTGCGGGCCCCATATTGATGTACTGGCTGCTGGTCCATGTCTCCGGCATCCCGCCATTGGAGGCACACATGCTGCGCTCGCGTGGGGTACAGTTCCGCCGTTATCAGGAGCGCGTAAACGCGTTCTGGCCGGGCGTGCCGATGGCGGCAACAACCCGGGAAGGGACATGACAGTGAGCCTGATCTCATCCGCAATCCGTGCCGTCGAGAGCACGCCGATTCCCGATACCGCCACACGCTTTGGTATCGGCGTCCTGGTAGGAAAAACGCGCCGGCGGCTTGCCAAGGCGGGGTCGGTCGACGCGAAGCGGTTTGCTTGTGCCATGGCGGACTATTCCATCGCCGAGCACGCGCAAGCCGCAAACGAGCAGCACTACGAACTTCCGCCCGAATTCTTCGCGCTGACGCTCGGTCCCAATCGGAAATACTCCTGCTGCCTCTATCCGAATGGGGACGAGACCTTGGCCGAGGCCGAGATCGCGGCGCTGGAGCAGACTGTCGAACATGCCGGCCTTCGCGATGGCCAATCCATTCTCGAACTTGGCTGCGGCTGGGGTTCGCTGACGCTGTACATGGCTAAGCGTTTTCCGGCCGCCCGCATCGTGGCGATGTCGAATTCGACGCCGCAGCGCATGCATATCGAAGCGGAAGCGGCGGCGCGCGGGCTGCGCAATGTCGAGGTCATCACCGCCGACATGAACGGCTTCGAGCCGCGAGAGCGCTTCGACCGCATCGTGTCGGTCGAGATGTTCGAGCATATGTCCAACTGGCGCGACCTGCTTGCCCGTATCCGAAGCTGGCTGGAGCCCGAAGGCAGGCTATTCGTCCATGTCTTCAGCCACCGCCACAGTCCCTACCGCTTCGATCATCGCGACGACGCCGACTGGATCGCACGGCATTTCTTCACCGGCGGCATCATGCCGAGTCACGGGCTGATCGGTCACTTTGCGGACTGTTTCGCCATCGAACGCGACTGGCGTTGGAACGGCATGCACTATGCGCGCACCGCGCAGCAATGGCTTTCGCGCTTCGATGACAATTACAAGCGCATCGGCGAGATCCTTGCCGATGTCTACGGGCGGGATGCGGCGCTTTGGCGCCGGCGCTGGCGGCTGTTCTATATGGCCACCGAAGGTCTGTTCGGTCACGATCAGGGCAGGGAATGGGGCGTCAGCCACTATCTGCTGCGGCCGGCCTGGTAACATGGAAGGACTTGCACGGCTATGGCGCCGGGTCGGCGGTTACGCGGCGCATCCCGACCCCTTGACCAGCGCGGCCAACTGGATTGCACTGGTCGTTGCCTGGAACCAGCCGTTCTACCCGCTGTACCTTTGGGCGGCGGTCGGCGCCGACAAGATAGCTCCTTCGTTTCTCACGTTCATGTCAACGCCGATCTTTCTGGCTGTTCCGGCTGTTGCCAAACGGCATGCGCTGGCCGCCCGCGTCCTGCTGCCGCTGACTGGCATCGCCAACGAGATCGTGAGCACCAAGGCGTTCGGCGTTGGATCGGGCGTGGAGATTTTCCTGGTTCCCTGCGCACTGATCGGCGCCGCGCTGTTCAGGCCGTCGGAGCGGGCGATCGGGCTCTTTGTGGTGGGGCTTAGTGCGATGGCCTATTTCATCCCGCATCGCTTTTTCGGCGAGCCGCTGGCCGGTTACACGGCCGCCGATAACAGCGCCATGGCCGGCTTGAATGCCTTGAGCGCCGCGACGTTGATCGTCTTCATCGGCTGGCTGTTGTCGGGTGCTGTGCCGGCCCCGCAACAGCCTGGCGATCAGGCGCCGCGCAGATAGTAGCGGGTCACCAGGAAGCCCACAGTGGCCGCAACCGCGCTGAGCAGCGAACCCCAGCAGATATCCGCCACAGTGATGATCGTCGGCCAGCCGCGGATCGTGGCCTGGTTGGTCAGATCGTAGGTCGCGTAGGTGAAGAAACCATAGAGCGCGCCATTCAGCGCGGCCGTTGTCCATTTGCCGCTCGAAAAAGCCGGCGACGTTGCGAAGATTATGAGACCCACGACATAGATCAGGTAGAATGCCGCAGCAGGAACAGGGTTGAATACGTCAACCAGTATGTCCCCGACATAGCGGCGGTAAAGGCGCTGCGACATCGTCGTGAGCCATACCGCGTCAATGGCCAGGAAAGCGATCAGAGTGGTTGTGTAGGCGACGGCATACCGCATCATGAAAACCTTCCCGTTGTTGTTTGATCCACTGGCTCAATCCTTTAAGGACTGATAGACGATCAATGCCCTTTCTCGTGCCGCACCGTGGTCTACGATCGGGTTGGGGTAGGTCTTGCCGAGCACGATGCCTTTGTCCTTCAGCACGGCAGCGGGAGCCTCCCATGGCCGATGAATATAGCGGTCGGGCAATGCAGAGATTTCCGGGACGTGCTGACGAACGTAGTCGCCGTGAGGGTCGAACTTTTCGCCCTGCAGCACCGGGTTGAAGATGCGAAAATAGGGCGCCGCATCAGCTCCGGATCCGGCCACCCACTGCCAGCTGGCCGGATTGTTTGCGGCGTCCGCGTCGACCAGAGTGTCCCAAAACCACTTTTCGCCGTGGCGCCAGTCGATCATGAGGTCCTTGATGAGGAAGGACGCCACGATCATGCGCACGCGGTTGTGCATCCAGCCCGTTCGCCACAATTCGCGCATCCCGGCATCCACGATTGGATACCCTGTCAGGCCGCGCTGCCATGTCCGAAGAGCCCGTATGTCGTCCCGCCATGACATTGCGTCAAACTCCGGCCGGAAGTTGCGCACTGAAAGATCGGGATTATGAAACAGCAGATGATATGAAAATTCCCGCCAGCCGATCTCCGCACGAAACTTCGAAGTTCCCGAGCTTTTCGATCTGCGCAACGCGGCGAATATCTGGAATGGCGTGATCTCGCCGAAGGTCAGATGCGGGGAAAGTCGCGATGTTGACGGCTGGCCAGGATAGTCACGTTGGCGTTCATAATTGGCCAGGTCGTGCTCAATGAATTGACTAAGCCTGGCCTGAGCGCCTTTTTCGCCTGGTGTCCAAGTCTCGCGCAAGCCATACGCCCAGTCGGGTTTGCTAGGCAGCAAGTCAAGCTCGTCCAGGCGCAAGCCGCCAAGCTCACCCCTCCAACCATCAATCTGTCCCGGGGTATCGATCGGATCGCGAACATCGACCTTGTACGCCATCGCCTTCCAAAATGGCGTATAGACTTTGTAGAAGCCGCCGGAGCCAGTCTTGAGGAGCGAAGGTTCATGCAGGAGCGCGCCATCGAAGCTGAGTGCCGTGAGCCCCTTTTCGCGCAGGGCGGCTTTCAGCCTGGCATCGACCCCCGCCTCCGAGGGGTCGTAACGCCTGTTCCAGAACACGCAATTCGCGCCGCTGGCGTCGATCGCCTTGGCGACGGCGTCTTCGGTGCGTCCATGTGCCAGAAATAAATTCGCTCCAGCCTTGCGAAGCAGATCGCCAAGGGCCGCGAGCGAGTGATGGAGCCACCAGCGGCTGGCCGCTCCCATGGCCCTTAGACCTTCGGTTGTCTCGTCCAGGATATAGAGCGCCACGACGGGAGCGCCGCGATCGGCTGCCGCCGCGAGCGCGGCGTTGTCACCAATGCGCAGGTCGCGCCGGAACAACACAATGGTGGGAGCTTGGGCTTGTCGGCTCATTCCGTCTCGCAGATCATTTTGCCGGGGTCCAGCGCACGTTCTTGCAAATCAAGCCTGCGCCTATGCAGCCCCGCGTGGTGAGGCCCCCTTTCTTCACCGTCAACGTCATTGAATAGGTACGGTTTCGCTTGGGGTCGTAAGCCTTTCCGGCCAGCGTGCCTTGTGACGCCGGTCTTAGCGTCATGATCAGCTTGTCGCCGGCCTGTTCACCCTTGCTGGTGTCGCCGATCCACAGATTGGTCGCGCACAATTGCTGTCCACAAGGCGCGATTGAGACCTTGGCGTTGCCGTCGTCTCGCATCCATATGCCGCGGCTGTCCGAGAATGCGTCGGCTTGTGCCGCCGACCCGAGAAACACGGCACAAAGGAATGCGATTGTCCCTTGCATCGTCCCAATCTCCACTAACTGGCTAGATCTGTTGATTCTACGCTGCTCCGGGACGTTTGGATCACCGGTCCCGATTGGCGGCGCCAGGGACCAAGGACCGCCGGGGTTCATTTCCGGCAAAGGTGGAAACTTCACCGGGTCAGCGCCGAGAGATTAGCGGCAATCTGACATTGCGAACTGACATTTCGCTTGTGGCCCGACAGCCGTCGGTTAGCCAAGCGCCCCATGAACGCGGGTAGAGATTAGCTTCGCCACGGGCCTAAATGGTGACGTGGCCAGCAACCGGGTTTGCATTTTCTTCTGCCGGGATGTGAGTGCTTCCGATGAGGCCCACCGCGCCGCCGCGCATCACTCAGCATAGTTCTTCGCTGGTCTTCAATGATCCTCCCGAAACTGATCGTCATGATCCATGTCAATGAGCGGGTGGAATACAGTTCAGCCTTCGGCTCTATCCGGCCTTAGAAGGAAACGTACGGGTGAGGTAGTGTTGGATTGTGTCGACGAGGCGGTCCGAATCGGCGCCCCAGATCAGGTGGTCATCGCCCGGGAGCTCGATCAGCGTGGCGCCAACAATGCGCTCGGACAGGTAAAGTGCTTCTTCGACCTTGACCCATCGATCGCCTTTCCTGTGGAGTACGAGAGTGGGCACATGAATCGCGTGGAGGATACTACGGACATCGACTTCGGCGCCCCAGCGCCATAGTGCGATCGCGTCGGAAGGAGACGCCGAATTCCTCAGATAGGCTGCAAACCATTGTTGCTCGTGCGTATCGTTCGCCAAGCTCGGCGCCCCTCTTCCCAAATCCCAAGGCTCTCCCCACTTGCGTTCGATTTCGGCCAGTTCTTCTTCCATGTCCTCTCTAGTCTTTGCCCAAGGATAGTCCGGTGACCAAAGTCCTTGAGCATAAGCACCGTGAAGAATGAGTGCCTCGGTTCGTTCGGGATAGGTCGCCGCAAAGAGCATGCATAGGACGCCCCCTTCGGAACTGCCGAATAAGACTGTCCGTCGCGATCCGATTGCATCGAGTACCGCCCGCAAATCGTCCGCCCGCTCCTGCATCGTTGGAAAGCCCACGTTGCGATCGGAAAGCCCAGTGCCTCGCTTGTCGATGCGGACCAGCCGGCAAAATGACCCAAGCCGCCGCAGCACATGCGCAAGCCGAGGAGATTCCCAGGCATAGTCGAGGTTGGAAACCCAGCCCTGTACGTAGACGAGGTCGAACGGCCCCCCGCCGGTTACCTGATAGGCAACGCTGACCCCGCCCGACTTTACATAGTGTGTTTCTGGGCGCAGCGAGGCTGGCACCGGGTTATCGACGGGATTTCCCTCATAACTTAAGCACGGTGTTAGGCTCGGTTTGGACGGTACGAAACGGCTAGCACGGAGCCTGTCGTTCAGCTCACGCGTCTCCTTCTCCGGCTCCACCTGGAGGTGCTTGCGAAGGACCTCGCGGCATTGGGCATACTGCCTCAGTGACATGTTCAGTCGGCCTTGGCGGGCGTAGATTTGCATGAGGCCTCGGTGGATGTCTTCCCTAAGAGGATCAGACCCGATCAAGCGCCTCGCTGCCTGGACATATGCGGCCAGATTGTTCTCGACCGAATAGTGATGGAGAAGTTTTTCCAGAACGCCGATCCAAATCGTCCTCAATCTCTCACGTTCCACCCTGAGCCAGTCGTTGAACGGTTCTTCCTTCAGGGCGAAACCATCGAGCAAGTCACCGCGATAGACAACGACGGCTTGCTCAAGCTGCTCGAGGGCTATACCTGACGCTAGGCGCTCGAACCGTGCCACATCGATCTCAAGATCTTCGAGCTTGAGGGTGACATTGTCGCCGTGTGCCAAAAGGCGTCGGCCGTCGACCGATGGCAACGCCTTCCTGATCGCCGACAGAGCCTGTCTAAGGTTCATCCGCGCCTGCGGCTCCCCAGTATCGCCCCATAGAAGCGCGGCGAGTTTCTCGCGCGAATGGGACTGTCCAGGATTGAGTGCGAGATAAGTCACCAAACCACGCGCTTTGCGGCTCAGCGCTGCATTGGCAAGCTCGCCTCCAGCAAGAGTGAAGCCGCCGAATAACAGAAGTTGTGTTTGCGCCACCGTTCGCAAGCCATGTTGGACACTCGATTGTTCCCCGGACCTGGTGCGACTTCAACTGCAATCTGGCTGGACAGACGCTTTTCACGAACCAATCACAGTTCTTCGTACGCATCCCTCACGGCCATAGGAGAGGCTCTCAAATCAACTCTTTGTAAGGGAAACGCTATGCTTGGTCCCAGCCTTTCCGATTGGCCCATTCGATCCAGGAGATCGTCAACGGTAGAACAGCCCCCCGGCGACATTCGGTTATCCCGTTATGACCTTGCACTGGCATGCTACCTGGAACAACAAGAAGCCCATCGCGCAGCGATCATGGCATCTCGACAACATGCGCAGATACGTCTGGGCACTCTGGCGCTCCTGCGTCTATCGAGGGTCGGCCGCTTCTTGAAACGGACAGCCCTCCCGCCGCGATAGACCTGTTGCGCGTCATCCGTGACAAAGCAGACAGTCTGCGTGCGGCCCCATTTCGGTCATTCACTACAAGGGAGTTCCTGGCGACCTGCGGCTAAATCGGCGATATCTCGAAGCCTGTAATTAGTCGCGTTCATCGTCCTTAGGTTCGCCAGACCATACGAGAGAATACGAAGGACATGGGCTGGCGAACCACCCGCTAACGTATTGATTTCCGGTAGAAAGCGACGACCCTCCGGGCCCACCAACTTATTACAAATCAGTGGCTTACGCTTAATTCTTCGATCTTGAATAGAGTGTTGTCGCGTAAATCTCTGCCTTTGGGGTGAAATGATCGACCTCCCAGGCTTCATTTGTTGCCGAGATCCTCGGCGCTCTTGTCGCCTTGTTCCTTGCGGGCAGGTTGTTGGCCGGGCCGAAGCCCGTCACTTCCGTTGCAAAACAGTTCCTCGTCCCAAATCGGCATGGAACTGGATTTCCATCGCAGGATCTGGGATCGTCTCAGCGATTTGGATGAGCTCGCCCACTATGGCGTGATTGCCGGCTACACCGCAAGACTGACCCGTGCAGTCTCGCTCAGATGCTCGAGGAAGGCCCGCACGGCCGGGTTGGTTCGCCGACTCGACGGCCACAGCGCGGTGATGTTGTCGCGCTCAACGGCAAAGTCGCCGAGTACTAAGGCCAGTTCACCCCGCGCGACGTAAGGGGCGGCGACGAAAGTTGCGCTGATGCCGATACCGCCGCCGGCGACCAGGGTTGCCATCACCGCTTCGCTGGCGTCGACGATGATGCTTGACGTTGGCACAATCTCGATTTCGCGCTCGCCAATCCGAAAGGGCCAGCGGAAGGCCTGGCCGCTGCTCTGATACCTGAGATTGACCGTGTCGTGTGCTGCCAATTCGTCCGGATGCGTCGGCGTGCCCCGCGCCGCCAGATAGGCTGGCGCGGCGTACGCGCAAAGCCGCAACGGGGAAAGCCGGCGCGACAACAAACGAGAGTCCGCGAGTTCTCCGATGCGAACCGCGATATCAATGCCCTGTTCGACAATGTCGACTAGCCGGTCGTCAATTCGAAGGTCGATGCTCACCTTGGGGTGAAGCTTGCGGAAGGCGGGCAAGGCGGGCGCGACCAGATGGAGCCCGATCGGCAGCGACACTGCAATCCGCAAGGTGCCGGTCGGCTCAGCGCGAACGGCTTTGGCGACCTGTTCGATCTCCTCCGCGTCACGCAACAGCCTTACAGCCCGCTCATGCAGCTCCCGGCCCTCGGGCGTCAGCGTGAGGGACCGGGTAGTCCGGGTAAACAAGGAAACGCCCAGTTGCTGTTCGAGGCGCTGGACACTCTTGCTGACAGCGGACGGGGAAATTCCAAGCGAGCGGGCAGCCGCCGTGAAGCTCCCTAACGATCCGGCCCGGGCGAAAGCAATCAAACCCGTCAGCCGATCCAGTGCGACTTGTTCCTTCATGGAACAATTAAATCAAATCGGGCGGCAATTATCAACTTGGAGTCGAGCCTCTATGTCCACGTCCTGTGAATGCACTCGGTGGAGAGTTCCCATGACCAAAATAATGAAAGCGGTTCGCCTGCACGCGTTCGGTGGCCCTGAACAACTGATCTACGAGGATGCTCCAAAACCGGCGCTCAAATCCGGAGAGGTGCTCGTCCGCGTTCATGCCGTCGGCCTCAACCCGCCCGACTGGTACCTGCGCGAGGGCTATAAGATGCTCCCGGCTGAATGGCAGCCCAAAGTTTCGTTCCCGATCGTGCCCGGCACCGATGTCTCAGGTGTCGTCGACGCGGTCGCCGACGACGTGCAGGGCTTCGCGGCCGGCGACGAAGTCTATGCGATGGTGCGCTTCCCCGCTGGGCTGGCTGGTGAGAGCAGCGCCTATGCGGAATATGTCGCAGTGCCGGCGACGGAACTTGCTCTGAAGCCCTCCGGCATCGACCATGTTCACGCGGCGGGCGCGCCGATGTCGGTGCTCACCGCATGGCAGTTTCTGATCGACCTCGGGCACAACGAGCCCAATCCCCTCCAGCCGCACCAGCACGAGCCGGTCCCGCTCGCGGGAAAGACGGTGCTGGTCAACGGCGCGGCAGGCGGAGTCGGCCATCTTGTGGTGCAGCTAGCGAAATGGCGCGAAGCGCGAGTGATTGCGGTGGCGTCCGGTGGCCACGAGACGTTCCTCCGCGACCTCGGCGCCGACGATTTCATCGACTATGGGAAGGTCAAGCCCGAGGAAGTGGTGGGCGACGTGGACCTCGTCGTCGATGCGGTTGGCGGCCCAGCGACGGCCCGCTTCCTGCCAACGCTGAAACCGGGCGGCGCTCTTTACCCGATCTTCCCGCTTGGCTTCGACGGCAGCGACGAAGCCAAGCGGCTAGGCGTCACCGTCTCCACGACTCAGGTCCGTTCTAACGGCGCGCAGCTTGCAGAGATTGTGCCGCTTCTGGACAGCGGCCTGATCCGCATTGGAGTCGACAGCATCTTCACCCTGGCCGAGGCCCGCAAGGCCCACGAGCGCGCTGCTGCCGGTCATATTCGCGGCAAGATCGTCCTGACGGTGGCACGCGGTCAACTGGCGTGAGCGCCTCGCCGAAATTCTCTCACGGCACCATGGCATGGTTCGAAATGGTCGGCACATTGATGTGCGCCGCCACAGCTCGAGCAGACCTCGCGCCCGACCTGAATTGGTCGCTCGTGGAGCGCTATGTCGACGGCGCGACACTGCCGGACGGGCGTATTCAAGGCATTCGTTTTGACATTGTGAACGGGGTGCCAGCGTTCCGAATAGGCGTTGACAAGGACGAGCGGGGCGACGTGACGATCTAGGTATGCTCCGCTACGGCCCGCGAGCTGAACCTGCTTTACGCCGCCGATCCGGCGTATCAAGCTTTTCGCGACCGGGCTATACGCCAGGGCCGGATCCGGGTCGATGGAGATCTTGGTGCGATGGCCCATTGGCTCGCTGCACTCCACGACCCAATCGTTGACCACACAAGCTGAGTTACGTTGGCTACAAGATCGAATCGACGCGCCAGCAGTCTAAGCTGGGCGAATTGGGTCGGTTGCTGTTTTTCCTGCCTCGGAGACATTGCGCATCGAAGTTACGCCGCTAACTGCTGGAGTTCATGGCCCGTTTGGATACCCACAAATCGCCTGGAAACCCCGTCGATGGCTTTGCGGCTCGACGGGTATTATCTGCCCTACGCATCGGCCTCAGCGCAGGCTGGCACACAAGCTGCTGGCGGACGAGCGGGAAACCCGGGCTGAAGGCGGTGCCGACTGTCCTGCCGCGCTCAAGCATTCTAGGGATTTGATTGAGGGTTGCGAGTGCGCTGACGCCGAAGCCTATGTCCGCGAGACACTTTGCAGGTTGTGACGCTCTGCCGGCGCCGATTGCAGGATGACCGTCTCTGGAACCTGATTGCAACGTAGCTCTGAGACCTGCGGCCACCACAGATGCTGGTCTGGGCCGGACAAGGATATGCCGAGGGCAGATGCCTGCGGAAGTGCGGCCAACGACAAGAAGCCCGGCTTCTCGACAGTAAGCGAGAGGTCCCTTGCGCCCTGCCGGGCCGGCCGCCCGTTGAACCATCTACAGCCTGGAGGATGCGACCGCATGCATGACCTCGTTTCGCGCCCTGGAATACAGCGCATGGACCACCGTCGCCGATGGCCTTCGCCCGCTGGACACGCTGGTGTTCACGGCCGGCATTGGCGAAAACGCGCCGTTGGTCTGGGAAAGGATCGGCGCCGCCGCGCCCTGGCTTGGAGTCGGCCTCGACGAGGAGCGAAATCGAAGAGGCGAGGAAGTTGTCAGCAATCCCAATTCCAGCGTCGATGTCCTGGTCATTCCAGCGGATAAAGAACGTGCTGTCGCGGCGGAGATGTCGATCTTGCGATCTCTGTGGAATCAGGATGGACCAGGCCTCTAACCGGCTGCGCGCGCCCCTAGTTCCCGCCGAACCAGGACGAGCGTCGCATCGTCGGGGTCAGTCGTGACCGTGAAACCCATGTCGCGCTCGACCTCTATCGCGGCACGGTTTTCACGACTCTCGATCGACTCGATCGCTTCGAGGCCAAGTTTTTCGGCATATTTCGAGATATGGGCGAGCAGGTTCCAGCCAACGCCCAGATGCTTGCGATCCGCGCGAATGCAGATCGCGACCTCGCCGGTTCGGTCGGCGCGATCGCTTGCCAATGTAGCAACGGCGATCAACATCCCGTCGGTCGAGAACGCCACGAAATTATGGATGTGGGCATCGTCTGAACGCGTCATCGCCGCCAGCCGTTCATGCGAAACTTCCTTCACGGCGCCGAGAAAGCGGAAGCGCAGGTCTTCCGGGGTGACATGCGTGAAGAACTCGGCCAGCGTCGGCTCGTCCTCAGGGCGGGCGCGACGCACTTCGAAGCGAAATCCGGTGTGGGTGGTAAGTGTATCGTTCATGACAATAGGGTCCCTGATCTGAGGCTGACGTTACGCTGTCTGCTTGGGAGGGCTCATTCGCCCATGGTCTGCAACACGTCCTGCTTGAGGATTTCGACGCTGCGCAGGTTGAGCAGGCGGATCACGCCCTTGTCCTTCAGCCGGGTGAAAACCCGCGACACGGTCTCAATGGTGAGGCCGAGATAGTCGCCGATGTCCGTGCGCGACATCGGAAGCTCCACCTGCCGCAGACCGCCTTGGCGCTCCACCATGTCGACCAGGAAGGCGGCCACGCGTTCGATGGCGTTCTGGCGACCCAGGACGAGGAGGTGTTCCTGAGCTCTGGTCAACCCCTTGAGCGCCAAGGGCAGCAACTGATGCGACATGTCCGCCCCAGCATTGAGGCGGAAAACGCGAACACCGGTGGCATTGATCGCTTCGGCGAAGAAGTGGTGCGTCGCGCCGGCTTCGAAGCCGAATGTCTCTCCAGCAAGATGGAAGGCGCTGATCTGCCGGCGTCCGTCAGCGAGCAGGCGGTAGATGCGCACGGCGCCGAATTCGACTTGATAGAAGGCACCAGCCTTCTCGCCCTGGGCATAGATTTCTGAACCGGCTGGAAAGAAGCTGATCGGCTGGACCGGTCCGGAACCGAGTGTCGCTGGCAGAGCCGGCTGAGCAAGATGCGACGACAATGAAATCCTGGAGGAGGTGTAGGCTTGCATGGCTGTCTTCCCGGTTGATCCGTGGCACAGCAATCGCGCAAATCGACGGGCGCCGAAATTCGGTTATGTCCCTACGGGAAACTACCTAGGCCAGGCCCTGGCGGCAGGCGGAGACGTGGATAATGGCCGGTGCATGCCTTCGAACGTGCGCCGCAAGTCATTTCGGCGATCTACCGTGCCTGGGTCTAATGCTGCAGCGTCGCGATGTAACCCGCCAGGTTGTGGATGCGTTCGGTGGTCACCACCTCGCCGCCGTTAGGGCCGTAGGTTTTGGCATCGTCTTCAAGGAATACCCGACCCCAGACAGGCATCTCGCGTTTGCCATGGCTTGATACGGCATAGCGACCGTCAATTGTTGCAAAGACCCTGGAATAGGGAAACGTCCCACCATTCCGTTGGGAAAGATGCGTCAGGTCAGCCGGTCGCTTGACCAGCAGGTTGCGCAAGGGACCGTCACCCTTGCCGTCGATACCGTGACAAACGGCGCAGGAGTTCAGATATTCTGCCTGGCCGTAACTCATCTCCTGCGACCTGGACGCTTCGCAGGCCAGGGTCGCCAAGGCTGCTGCGATCAGAAATCTCATGTGCGCATCCGCCGATTGATCGGCTGAGCCTACCGCGTAAATCCGCAGACATGTTGATCCGGATCAACTGGGCGTCCGCGTGGTCTTGATTCAGCGCAATGAGCGCGGCGAACGGTCTGGCTATCGTCGTCACGGAATTTGGCCAAGAACAGGAGCAACTGCCATGGCTTTCAAGACGATCCTTTCGGTTACGGGCCCGCATATGAGCGACGACGATCTCAAACTCGCTGCCGACCTTTGCGACGAAATTGGTGCCCATCTTGCCGTTCTTGCTGTTGCCATCGCCGCGCCGCCGCCGGTCGGAGAGTATGCGGCAATCGTTTCGGAAGACTGGCTGAAGGAGCGGCAGGTCGACGAGACGCTCCTGAAGAAGCGAGTGACTGCCGTGTCGGCCTTTCTCGCCGGCAGGGCGCTTTCGGCCGATGTCTCCAGCGAATATCCGGAGGTTGGCGGGGCTGACGAAAGAATCGGTCGTCGTGCACGCTACGCCGACATTACGGTGATCGGGCCGGAGTTGCTCGCTGGCGAGACGTTGAAAGGCAAGGTGATCGAGGGCGCCTTATTTTCGTCCGGGAAGCCGCTGCTGATCGTTCCCTCGGGGAGTCGCGCGACACTGAAGCCGAAACGGGTGCTGGTCGCGTGGGACGCCCGCCTGGAGGCATCGCGCGCCGTCCGTAAATCACTCGAAATGTTGATCGGCGCCGACCAGGTGCGCCTGGTCATGGTCGATCCGGTTGAGGACGAATATCACCATGGTCAGGAACCCGGTGCCGATGCCGCCGCCTATCTCGCGCGACACAGGGTGAAGGTTATGATCGACCGGCTGCCGAGTTCAAACCATTCCATCGCCGACGTTCTTCGCCAGCACGCGATCGATATCGCAGCCGACCTGATGGTGATGGGCGCCTATGGCCATTCGCGATTGCGCGAGCGCATCTTCGGTGGCGTGACCAGGTCGATGCTTGAGGAGCAGTCGCTGCCGATCCTGATGGCGCGATGAAGTCTGACCGAGGCGTCGCGGCTGCATTCTTGGATCGTTTGCTGGCAATGAACCGCCTCGGCTTTCTTCTTACTCGCATCAGGACCAGGCGAGTGCAGGATCGCGGCAAGGGATTGATCCGACCCAGAGCAGTTCCTCCTCATTCGCGCCCCTCGTCGAGCGTGTCGATCGGGACGGCACAAAGGGACCCCGCATCCATTCGACCGTTTTGCCAGGCATCGGACTTCAGTCGCGTCGCTCCACCAGGCCATCGTCGACAAGGGTGTCGGACGGGTGGACGACGACGCTCGCGCCGGGTTTCAGACCCGTCAGCACTTCCGCAGTATCGTCATTCATATGCCCGATTCCAATTTCGGTTTGTTTGGCGCGGCCGCCATCGACTACGAAGACGTTCCACCGGTCGCCGTTCCTGAACAGCGCCCCGATCGGCACCTGGATGCACCGGACGCACTCCCAGACGGTCATTTCGACGAAGACCCGATAGCCGTGGCCGAGCCGGACATCCGTATCTTCCAGATCCAGAACGACGGTAACCCTCTGCTCCTCGATCCCGAGCGCGGAAACCTTGGTGAATGCGGCCGGATCGACGCGTCTCACTCTCGCATGCAAAGCATGATCCCCGCCCCAGTCACTGATCTCAGCCTTTGTCCCAGGGGCGATGCTCACCGCGTCAGTCGACAGCAGGTCGACAGCGATCTCCAGATCGTGGACGTTGCCGATTTCGGCGATCTTGGCGCCGGCCGTCACGGCTTGTTCGCTCCTCGCCATGACGGAGAGAACGTTTCCGTCGATGGGAGCCAGAAGATTGACGCAGCAGCTTTCACCGGTCGGGTCCGCCGGATCGGGCTGCAACAGGCGGGCCTCGGCGTTCGCAAGTTCCGCATTTCTGAGTCCTATGACCGCTTTCGCCGCGTCGACAGCGGCTTTTTGCAGGTCGACTTCGTTGGTGAGCCTCTGCAAGGCGCTCTCCGAGACAAAACCGGACCCGAACAATTTGATTGTCCGAGCCAATTCGTCCTCAGCCAGCTTCAATGCCGATTGCGCACGCTGCAAGTCGATCTCGGCAACACCGACACCAGCGCGCGCCGCGTCTCGGCTGGCAAGCAGTTCGGCTTCCGCGCGCCGGTCGATCAGTGGCGGGTCGAGCGGATGGATGGCGGCAACAACGGTATTGTTCGCTCTCACCAAGTCGCCTTCGTTCACCACCGTGCGCGTCAGATGACCGGCAATCGGCGCCGATACCGTGTAGACGTCGCGCACGCGCGTCATACCTTCCTCACGGACCGTGACTCGCATTGGCGCTGCGGTCACTTCGGCCAAATCCACCAACGCCGGCCGCGTGCGCAAAGCCCAGCCAAAGCCGGCGACGACCGCAACGGCAAGGAGCGCAAGCCCGACGCGTTTGATCCAGATCGACTTCATTGGACTAATCCCTTGTCTTGAGGACACGCACGAGATCAAGGCTGTCGATACGACGCCGAACGATCAGCGCCGAAAGCGTGGCCACGGCGAGCACGACCAGGCTGGCAAGCGCGAAAGTGGACCGGTTCACCACGAACGGAATGCGGAAGAGGTCGCTCTCGAAACCCCTGACGACCGACCACGAGAAGAGATAGCCGAGGATCCAGCCAAGCGGTTGCGCCAAAGCGACGATGCTGGCCAGTTCGATGAGCAGGACACTCGACACTTCACTCCTGGTGAAGCCGAGCACGCGCAAGCCGGCGAGTTCGCGGGCGCGCTCGGAAAGCTGGATACGGGCCGAGTTGTAGACGACGCCGAAGGCAATGATGACGGCAAGTGCCGTGTAGACGCTGGTCATGATCGTGATGTTCTCTCCGATTGTCTCGCGGAAGCGCTGGCGCGATATGCCCTGCAGCGCGATTGAAGCGATAACGGGCGTCTGCTTGATGGCTGTGTAGAGGTCACCGAGGCGTGCCGAATCGATCGCTACCCTGACCCCGGAAATGCGGGGTCCGCCGCCGACCAGCCCGTCGAGCGCCTCGGCGCGCATGTAGACGGCGAGCCCGACATAGCTCTGGACGATGCTGGTCACGGGAACGCGGACCACTTGATGCGCCTTTTCGAGCAGTTCGACCTCGGCCAGATCACCGATACGCAGGTGGAGCAGCGAGGCGACCCTTTCGGACAGCATGAGGCCGGCCGGCGGCGGGTCGATTGGATCGAGATTGAGATCGAGAACCCGCGCGAGGTCCGCCTGTCGGGGAACACTCGAGATCACCAGCCGGCGCTCACGATAGCCATGGTGCAGGATCACAGCCGTTGCCCGGAACGGCTCCGCGCGCAGCACGCCCGGCATGGCTGCGACAGACTGCAGGGCGCGCGGCGGTTGCTCGACACCGAACGACAAGGTCGCATCCTGTCGCTCGGCACGGAAGAAAACCGTGTCGACCATGAACGCTATGGAATCGAAGGAGAATAGCGCCGTGACCAGGAGAGCGACGGCGAGCGAGGTCCCCAATGTCGTCAGCAACGAGCGCACCGGCCAGCGCACCAGATGCCTGAACGCCATGATGGTCAATTGCGAGAAAGCCGACAGGAGATTTCCGTCGCTCGTGAGGAAGGCCCGGTATCGGGCCGGGGCGGGCGGTTGCATGGCGACCGCCGGCGGAAGCGTCACGACGCTCCAGATCGCCCGCGCCGCGCCCAACAGCGCTGCCAGTGCGCTTGTGGCGGCGGCGATGGCATAGAGATCGAGGCTTTGCTGGAAGATGAGGAAAGGAAAGGAGAAGAACCGGGCATAGAGCCTGGTGAGGCCGTGGCCAAGCCAGTTGCCGGCACCGGCGCCGATGGCGATGCCGATCAACGCGATCACCAGCGTCAGCTTGGCATAATGCCAGCCGATTGCCCCCGATCCGTAGCCAACGGCCTTCATCAGCCCGATCTGTTCGCGCTCGAGCACGATCAACCGCGACAGGATCATGTTGACCAGGAAGGCCGACACAAACAGGAACACCGGTGGAATGACGGTGGCCATGGCGCGAAGCTGGATCAGCTCATTGTCGAGGAAGGCGTGGGATATCTGGTCGGCGCGCCCGTGCGCACCGGTTCCACCGAACGGCTTCAGGATACGGTCGACCGCGTCCTCGATCGCCTGGACGTCGGCACTGCGCTGGGCGCGTATGGCAACATCGTTGAATGCGCCATCCATGTCGAAGATGCCGGCAAGCACGGCTCGCGGCATGAAGAAGACGCCGAAGCGCCGCGGGTCCGGCACCATGTCGCCAGGGCCGAGCGCGTAGATGTATTCGGGCGTGAGTACGATGCCGGTGACGGTGAGCGTCCGCTTTCGGCCGTTCAGAATGGCGTCGAACGTGCTGCCGGGTGCCATGCGATGTGCGGTGGCGAACCGTTCAGTGACCGCTACCTCGCCGGGGCGTCCGGGTTCAGGCAGCCGGCCGATACGTAGGTAAAGTCTGTTGGCAGCGGGCACACCGCGGTCGGGGATCGAGACGGCGATTGCGGTTGCCGGTTCGGCCATGCCAGGCATATCCAGCAAAACCGGCTTGACGATGCGCAGTTCGAGGCCGCTGACCCCCGCGATCGATGCCATGCGTTCGCGAAGGTGAAGCGGCGCGCGCGTCAGCCCCGAGAAGACGGTGGCAAACCGGTAGCGGTCATAGAATGCGGTGCGGGTTTGCTCCAGCGAGCGATAGCCTCCGACTGCGATGACGATCGTTGCAACGCCGCAGGCCATGACGAGCGCGATGGCGAGGACCTGCGCCCACATCCGCAGGATATCGCGCAGAAGCTTGCGATCGAGGACCGGCACGGCACTACCAGCTTACTTCGGCGGGCCGTGCCCGCTGGTCGTTGACCGCGGCATCGGCAATGCGACCGTCCTTGAAAGTGAAGACGCGGTGCGCGATCTGCCGGATGCCGGCATTGTGCGTGATGATCGCCATGGTCGTCTTCATCTCCTCATTGATCCGCGACAGCGCTTCGAGGACCAGAATGCCTGTCTTCGAATCAAGGGCGCCGGTCGGCTCGTCGCACAGCATGACTTCCGGGCGTTTGGCGATCGCACGGGCAATCGCCACCCTTTGCTGCTCGCCGCCGGAGAGTTGGGCGGGGAAATGCGCCATGCGATCCCTGAGGCCGACCATCTCCAGCGCCTCATCGGGCTTCATTGGATTGGACGAGATCTCGGTGACCAGTGCGACGTTCTCCCAGGCGGTGAGGCTCGGGATCAAATTGTAGAACTGGAACACAAAGCCGACATGGTCACGCCGGAAGCGGGTGAACTGCCTCTCGGAGAACGCGGTCAGATCCTGGCCGCGAAAGCGGACCTCACCTGCGGTCGCGCGGTCAAGCCCGCCCATGATGTTGAGCAGTGTCGACTTGCCACTGCCTGATGGTCCAAGCAGGACCGCGATCTCTCCCTCATAGAGATCGAGATCGACACCGCGCAGGGCGAACACCTCGACCTCGCCTGAGCGGTAGACCTTGGTCACCCCATGGGCAGAAAAAATCGGAGACTGCATGCTTCCCGGGCCTTGTGTGTCCCGCCGACAGTCGCGGCATTTGCGACTGGAAACCTTGATGCTCGTCAAACCTGCCGACGGGCCTGCCGGATGGAAAACAGAATTTGGAGCAGCTCAAGCAGGCCGGGAGCTTGGTCGTCTGCGGGAGGAGGTCTGCGCTTCAGCGCGCCGCCGCGGTCGACGCCAGCTCCACGCCGTGCGCACGATGTCGTCCATGCGCCACGGGGTTCCCAACCGAGCACTTTGCGAACGCGGCTGCGTAGTTCACGGCCGTGCCTTGTTTGATAGGATATTTTTCCTAATTATATACGTGACAAAGTACGGCCAATTTGCTAGAAAGGATCAACGGAGCCTGACTAGCCATGAAACTCGATAGCCCAATCTTCCAAGACGCCGACGCCGCCCGCATCCATTTGGAAGCGCAGCGTTGGCCGCATGGTCCTAACTGCCCGCATTGCGGCAATGCCAATCCCGACCGCATCACCAAGATGGAAGGCAAGGCTCACCGCCCCGGCCTGTACAACTGCATGGAATGCCGCGAACAGTTCACCGTCACTGTCGGCACCGTGTTCGAGCGTTCCAAGATCGCCTTGAACAAGTGGCTTCTGGCGACGTTCCTCATGGCCTCGTCCAAGAAAGGCATGAGCGCGCATCAGCTGCACCGCATGCTTGGCGTCACCTACAAGACCGCCTGGTTCATGGCTCACCGTATCCGCGAAGCCATGAAGGAAGACGTTAAGTCCGCTGGCCCGCTTGGTGGCGAAGGCAAGACCGTTGAAGCCGATGAAACCTACATTGGTCGCGTTGACCGTAACCGCTGTTCTCAGGCCACGGCCTTGAGCAGCGCGGGGGCATAGGCCCAGGGCAGCAGGTCGTCGAGCTGGCTTTGCGGATGGCCAGCGACGATGCGGGTGATGACGTCGGCGAGGTAGGCGTATGGGTCGACGCCGTTGAGTTTCGCGGTTTCTACGAGCGAGGCGATGGTCGCCCAGTGCTCGCCACCGCCGTCGGAACCGGCGAAGAGCGCATTCTTCCGATTGAGGGCGATTGGCCTGATCGAGCGTTCGACGACGTTGGAGTCGATCTCGACGCGGCCGTCGTCGAGGAAGCGACCAAGTCCGGCCCAGCGCGAGAGCGGGTAGCGGATTGCTTCGGCGAGCTTGCTCTTCTGGCTGACCAGGGCGAGCTTCTCGCGCAGCCATGGCTGGAGGGTATCGATGACGGGGCGGCTTCTCTCCTGGCGGGCGGTGCGCCGCTCTTCGGGCGAGCGTCCCCGTATCTCGCTCTCAATCCTGTAGAGCTCGGCGATGCGCTGGAGCGCCTCCGTGGCGATCGGCGCGGGTCCGGACTGGGCCAGTTCGTAGAACCGGCGACGGACATGCGCCCAGCAGAACGCCAGGCTCACGGCATTGCGCTCGGCCAACGCCCGGTATCCGGCGTAACCGTCGACTTGCAGGATTCCGACGAAGCCCTGGAGGTGCCGGAGTGGCTGTTCGGCCTTGCGGTCGGGCGCATAGAGATAGGCGACGCCGGGCGGATCGATCCCGCCCCAGGGGCGATCGTCGCGCGCATAGGCGAACAGCTGGCCCGTCTTGGTGCGGCCGCGCCCGGGATCGAGCACCGGCGCCGTGGTCTCGTCGGCGAAGAGCTTGCCGGACGCCTTCAGGCGCTCGAACAGCCGCTCGTGGATCGGCCGTAGCAGGAAGGCTGCCTTGCCGACCCAGTCGGCGAGCGTGGACCGATCCAGGTTCACGCCCTGGCGGGCATAGATCTGCGCCTGGCGATACAGGGGAAGATGGTCGGCATACTTCGACACCAGCACGTGGGCGACGGTCGCTTCGGTCGGGATGCCCCCCTCGACGAGGCGCTCCGCTGCGGGCGCCTGCACCACGACCTCCTCGCAGCTCCGGCAGGCATACTTCGGTCGGCGCGTGACGATGACGCGGAATTGGGCCGGCACGATGTCGAGGCGCTCGGAGCGATCCTCGCCCATGACGTGCAGCATTCCCTTGCAGCACGGGCAGATCTTATCGGGAATGTCGATGACCTGCTCGATACGCGGCAGGTGCGCGGGCAGTGCACCGCGGTTGGTGCGGCGCTTGCTGGCGCGAGCCTCGCGCTTGGCAGGATCGGCGGTGTCCTCTGCGGCGAAGCCCTCCGCCTCGACCTGCTCGGCCTCTTCCAGGCCCAGCAGCAGTTGGTCGACCGGCAGGCTCTCTGCCCTGCGGCCGAAGCGGTGGCGCTGCAGTTCCTTGATGATCTGGCGCAGCCGCTCGTTCTCGGCGCGCTCCGCCGCGAGCATCGCTTGAAGTGCGATCGGATCGTTGGTCTGAGGCTCGGCCGGATTGCTCACAAGGCCGATTCAATCATGCATTCCAATGCTTTGCCAGCGTCTCTGGCCGCCCATGGAATCAACTTGCCGCGACCGGCGCGCGCGTCTCGCGGGCGTCATGCACGCGCCGCCAATCCAACCCTTCCAGGAGCGCCTGCAATTGCGCCGCCGACAACCTCACCACGCCGTCGGTGATGGCAGGCCAGCAGAACTTCCCGTCCTCCAGACGCTTCGCCAGCAGGCACACGCCGGTGCCGTCGAAGTACACCAGCTTGACCCGGTCGGAGCGCTTGGCCCTGAAGACGTAGACCGCGCCGGAGAACGGATCGGCGCCCATCGTCTCGCGCACCAGCGCCGCCAGGCCCTCGGCCCCCTTGCGGAAGTCCACCGGCTTCGTCGCGACCATCACCTTGACCACACCCGTCGGCCCGATCACGACGGCGCCTTCAGCGCACGGATCACCGCCGCCACCGTCCTGGCGTCGGCGCCACGACCTACCCGCATGGCGACGCCGTCAATCTCCAGCTCGATCACGCCGGCTTCTCGCGCGGCCTTCCGCTTCCGTGTCGATCTCGCGCGCTTCCCCGCCGGTTCGGGTTCCTGTGCCGCGACCACTGCTGGAACAAACAACGGCTCCGTTGCCGGCGCATTCGCCAACGGCACCCGCGCGGACCGGCGCCAGGCGAACAGCTGCTGCGGGGACAATGCATGTCGCCGAGCCACAGCGCTCACGGTGTCGCCAGCATCGTAGCTTTCCGCCACGATCCGCGCCTTCTCCTCCGGCAACCATTCGCGCCGCCGTCCAGAACCCGTGAATATCTCAAGCCGTCGAACCGGCTCCTCGTCCCTGGACTTAAGCGTAAGCTCTGAAACCGTCATGTGTCGAAGCCCTCAAAGGCTCCGAGCATCGTGGCTCACGACCACGCGCGAAAGGTGGCGCCGGGACAGCGCTCACCGTTGACCGCGATTACCTTTCGCCCCAACGTAAAGGCCAGCCGCGCTTGAAGCGCAAGATGAAGCCGAAGCGCACTGTTATCGGCCTTGTCGAGCGTGGCGGCAAAGCCCGCATGGTCCACGTCCAGCACGCCACCAAGGCCGTTGTGCGCGATATCCTTGTGCGCAATGCCGACCGCAAATCGACGCTCTACACGGACCAGTCCAAGCTCTACACCGTCACCGGCGAGGAATACGCCTCACACAAGACCACCAACCATTCCGCTGGCGAATACGTCCGCTATGAGGATGACGTGTCGATCCATTCGAACACGATTGAGAACGTGTTTTCAGTGTTCAAGCGCGGCATGGTCGGCGTCTATCAGCATTGCGGCGAGGCTCACTTGCACCGCTACTTGTCGGAATTCGATTTCCGCTACAATCGCCGCACCGCACTCAAGATCACCGACACCGAACGCCACGACCAGTTGCTTGCGATGATCGAAGGCAAGCGCCTTACCTATCGGCGGATTAACGAAGGCGATCTCGCCTAAGCAGAAGGCGAGAAAGCTTCTGCGCTTCCGCAAGCGTCATGGCTGATGCAGAAGCTTAAACAGAATATTTGAGATCCGGGCGAACGTAAGCACCGAAGCGCCGCCGACAGTTATCCAGATGGCCGCAAAAACATGGGCCACGAGGTACCCGTCTATCTTAACGTCATCCGCTATAAAGAAGCCGACGATAGATAGAGTAGCGAAAGTTACAGCGCTGAGGATGCCAGATCGGAGGTAGCCGAACAAAAGTGAGGTGTAACCCGCTTTCTCAAGAACTTTGTAGGATGCGCTTCCCTTCAGCCCTATGATTATTGCCTCCGCCACTCCCAAAAAACTCGCAAAAACCGATGCGACTGTCGCCGCCGTGCCGAATAGCGTGTCTGGCGTCTTAGGAAATGGACCGCCGACCCAATACCAAAAAACTGTGATCGCTAAGGCGCCAAGCCACGGCCATGTCCGTTCCCATAAAATGGCGAGGCTCATTGCAGTTGACCGTTAGCGCGCCAGGTATCGAGCGCTTGCCTCAGAGCTGCCCAGCGCTCATTTCTGCCGTAGCGGCGACCAATCCTCTGAACGGGTATGTCAGCTTCGAGCCGAGCCTCCAGAAAGTCGACCGGCTCACTCGGGGAGTCTTCGGTTTCCTTTGCGACAATTTGCAATTCGCTAACATCTTCGCGAAGGCCGACTAAATCATCTACCGCCTGCCTGACTTGGTTAAGAGCAAGAGAGCTTGCACGGTCACGAGCGGCAGAAATTTGTATCCGAACCTTTGAGGCAGTCCCAATAAGGGGATTATTCAGCAGCCCCGACAATGACTGGCGATTTGCACCATTGTTCGCAACTATTCCGGGGACGTAGAAAGATATTTCCATACTTTTCACGAGTCCCATGTGGGCAAGACGCTCGTTAGCGTCCTCTTTCAGCACGGGAACCAAGTTGAATAATTGCTCACCATCTACATCCGCGCCGCCAGCGATCTCTCGACCGAAACGGGACAGATACTCACGGATTCTGGCAACCCTTGGCCCGAAGTGATTATATTGCAAAATCAAAAACTCGCCGTCGAAGCATCCGGCGGTTTCGTGGCCGAAACCTTCATCATCCGCCATTTCGAAATCTTGGATCGGCATATTTGCGGACGCGCGGCCGGGGCCTTCCATTCGTATGCCCCCAAAATCAAGCGACCAAAGGTTGCCCGCATGCACTTCAGCCTCAAGCCGGATTTGAGACCCAGCAATATCGCGCAGCCTTTGTTCTAAGGGCAAGCCTCTAATATGGGCCAGTGTCTGCGCTAAATTTACGAGACCGATTTGCACGGCCCTGAATGCATGAATTTTCACAGTTGTCCCCCCGTCCTGGTGCAGGATGGCAGGGTTATTTATTCTTCGTCAACTTGGTTCCCATCTTCTTGGCAAAAATAGAGGAAGATTTCTGTTTGTGGGCAGAATCATGCGGCTTCGGCGGCGTCTTCAGCATCCGCTGCACGGTCTCGTTGAACCGTTCTTCGTCGGAATCTTTTCCCGGTTTTCCACCGATCATGCCAGTTTCCCACAGAAAGCCTTGAAACGACTCGGTTTTCGGGGCCGGTACCCTTGTCAGAACAAAACGAGTCGCCTTGAGTCGTGTTTCCAGCGCGATGGAGGGGGTGAGTCGGCCCGCAAAGCATCTCACACCCCGCCCCACCGGGCGTCGCTGGATGGCGCACCCCGCTACGGGTGCCTTCTTCCCCGAGCCATCCGGGGGAGTCGTATCAAAGCGGGAGAATCCGCTCCGCCATCATGAAATATGCAAACCGCATATTTTTCCAGTGCCAAATAGGCGTTTTCGCATTTTTCCACTTGTCGGCCGCATCTGGCCTTCATGCCGCCTCGTCCTTGTCTGGATTGCTAAGGGCCGCCACGACCGCGTTATGGGCCGGAGCATCATTATCAATGATCGTGCGCCCGTTCGCCTTCATATCCTTGACGATCTCATAGACCGTTAGCGCGCTCGACCTGAACAGCATGTCCGCGCCTATCTCATCTAGAGTGTCGCGCGGGTGCATCAATGGATTGCGATCTAAATTGCGCATCCTATCGATCATTTGAACGACCTTCAGCGCTGGCTTCTTATCTCCGTCACCTTCTGCCAGCGCTTTGGCGGCGTTCACGTAATCATTCCAGGAATGCAATTTCTTGGTGACGCCGAATGCGCGAAGGTAAGAATCGATGACAAGTTCTAAGCCGCGAAGGGCATGAAACCCGCTTGCTGTAGCAAGACCGAACGCCAAGCATCGGCCAGCATCGTCAAACTCAATTGCAGCTTCGAATGGGATGCTCGCTCTGGTCTCCGGTGGTAACGTCTTTGAAGCGGATGAAACGAGATCTGAAGTTTTATAGAGCGAAATTTGGCCGACGGAATATACATCAACCTCAGAACACTCTGCTGCAAAGACACTTTTAAAAGCGTCCATCTTGGCTCGTATCGCACTTAGCTGCCAGCTTGAAAAATCGCTATTGAAACCGGCTGTAGAAAACGATGGCGGCGAGTTTGCATCCATCACGTTTGTGGCAATCCACTCTTGTATGATTGATGACAAGTCGCGGGCCACTGTCTTGCTGGTCGAGAACCCGTTGTCATCACGAATGAAATTGTCCAACAAGTTTGGAAGGCCGGAAATAGCAACCCAGACCATTCCACCCTTTATGGTGCCTTCAAATGTAATTTGGTTTTTCCCCGAGTGGAGGTACTCGGCTAGTTCAAAGTACTCAAGCAAGTTGACGCGCTTCACCCTACCGCACCCCGTTTGGTTCGCGGCTTTATAGCACTTGTCTCCGATTCTTAAAAACGTGCCGGCCTGTCCCGGCTTCTCTATCGAATCACGCATACTTTGTCACGTATATAATTAGGATATTTTTCCTATATGCGGGTCACCCATGTCCTCCCCTGACATGGGGAAGCGATGGGTTATCCTCCCTGATCCGTCGCAATGCTGAGCCCGCTGCCACCTCCCTCCGGCAGCGGGCTTCCTTTTGTCGATGCATCTGATTGAGTGCGGTGGGACTCGACGGCGAGGCCATCCATGCAGTGCATGAAATTGCTGATTACGGATTCCCCTGGCGCGGACGCAATCTTGTAGGTCCGCATTTCGGTGTTTGAATCTGGGCGTGCAAAATGCACCTCATAGACCCCAGCAATCACTGCCCTGATGAAAGCCGCGGCGACAAGAGGGTCTTGTGTCGTCGCCATGACGGTACCGTCGTCATAGTTTTCGTAGTCCAAATGGCCGAGCGAATTGAATGTGCGCGAGCTGAACGCAGCGTCTGAAATCCGCACTATTTGATATGTGCCTGATGGGGTGAGGTCGGCCGCGCCCATCAGAAAGCCGGCCAGAACCGTTCCGTCGAATTTGTTGTAACCGGCAATCGTTATGAACTTGACGGCTTCCCGCGAAGGCGGGTTGCTGACGTCTAGGACGATCTCGCATACCCGTGCTTCTTCGCTCTCGTCGGCCCAATTGCTGTATGCCACCCGCGTCGGAAAGATCGTCGAGCCGGCGCCCTGGCTGGCGCCGAGCAGAGTTAAGGCGGTCAAAAGGCGAAGTGCGACGAACATACGTTCAATTTCTCCGCGCTATCCGGCTCAGCCGGCGCCGCGATCAGGACGCAATGGAGGCTATCTGGACATCATTCCAGGACCGAAGCCCGAGCGCCCCATGCCCATGCCCATCATCGGCAGGACGATATCGTCGGCGGCCCGCCTCTGCTCATCGCTCAGCTTTGCGTATAGTTTCTCGACTGCCGCCCTCACGGCCTTCACCTGTTCCAGACGCGCTTCGAGATGGCTCTGTTGGTAGGCCAGTCGCTCGGGCAGGGGTTTCTTCACGAACTCGCCGTCCTGGAATTCCTTGAGCATGTCCTGCATCAACGCGTTGTGAGACTCGGCCGTGCTGCGGATGACACCGGCAAGTTCATCCCAGGACGGCATCTGCTCCTCGGTGATCTTCAGTTCAGTCTTGAGGAAGGCGAGGCGTCCATCGACTCGATCGAGCATCTGGTCTGAATCATAGCCACCCATGGGGCCGCCCATGCCCCATTGACCCATCATCATCCGGCCCAAGCCCCAGCGAGGCCACCAACCGGAATCGTTCTCGTCAGCCCCGGCCACAACAGGCATCGCGACAAGGCTCAGCATCAGGCCGGCGACGACACTACTGCGCAAATTGGACATCGGTCGTCTCCTTCACAGCGGATTCGAAGTGTCAAAGAAATCACACGGCGGCGCTGAAGGCCTTGACCTGCATCAATGGGTGCCGTCGATACGGCCATAGCTGTAGGTGTGGATTGCTCGGGAGAGCTTTAGTAAGAGAGTGGCTTGAAGCTACGGAAGTCCCGCGCCATCTGAAGCACGCCTTTATGCGACAGACGCATCGGCTGGATTAGACGCGGGCAATTTGGCTGTGATATGTGGGTGCACGGACGAACAGGGAAGCCGCTGCGGCTGCTTATGTGATGAGTGGATAAGCGGATCGCCCGCCTGAATATCGAGCATTTTCGCCAGCGCTTGGCAGAGGAGCAAGATCAACTCAAGCGGAAGGCGTTGCTTGATCTGCTGGAAAAAGAAGAAGAAAAGCTCCGAAAGGCCGAGGAGGCCGACAAGGGAACAAACGGGCACAGCAACAAATAGAAAAACGCGGCAATGCCGCTAGACATCTGCCTTGTCAGGTTTCCATGTTCTCCAATGGGTAGGTGAGATGTCCAGCCGTTCCTTCGTGGCCGACTTGGTCCAGCCTGCCAGTATGCGCCTGCAGGGAAAAACGAGGGCGTGAACGCCGTCTCCGTCCATGACGGCCAATTCCAAATCCCGATCAAAAGGGGCGGTCGATATTGGTTGCCACATAGATTCATTCTTGGAAGGAACGGCCAAAGCGTCCTTGACGCAGGTCAAATCCAAAGACCAGGCATATTGCTTGCCGGCCACGTGAATGCCGTCCAAACGGCGATCACTAGTCGAGTTTCCCGTAGTTGGGCTGCCACGTTCCGCAAGGTCTGCCATTTCATCATCTCGCTGCTATGCAGGTCCGGCACGTTCGATCGTGTCTCCCCTGCTTTGGGGGGTGACACGCGCGGGAGAGCTCTCGGTGGCGAAGCTGACTTCACCAAGATCGAAACGACGATCTGCCTCTGATGACATCAATGGCGCAATGTCTGACATTGCGAAATTCGGTTTGATCCTTACGGGGTTTCACCTAGCCAGCCGCAGCAGACCTGCGTTGGCGTAAATGGCTTTGAGCGGCCCGCACTTGGGTGTAGAATGTCGTTGTCCTGGCAATTGAGGAACGTCATGGACCGCTTTATTGCGCGTGCCAACATCGCCCACTTTCAGGATCTGCTCGCGCGCGAGACGGACCCCGAACAAAGGCGTGTCATCGAAGGTTTGCTGGCGTTGGAGCAGAAGAAGCTTGAGATAGCCGAAAGTCAGGCTCGCGATCACTCCCGCGTGCCCGGCAAACTAGGAAGCGTGGTCAAGCCCTCGCGTTGATATAGCGAGGCGATGCGGCGGTAAGTCGAAATGGCTGCGCTATCCCGACTGGGGTAACCACCTAAATGCAACTTGGGATATCGCATTTAGTGAAGGTCTCAGCGCGCCGGACTGACGCGCTGAGACGGACAACGTTCAGCACGCAGGTTATGCAGCCTTGACCGTAATCTTCTTCTCGGCCTTCTGGGCTTCGGCTGTCTTGGGCAGCTTCACCGTCAGTACGCCCTTGGTGAAGCTTGCATCGATCTTGTCGGCGTCGACGCCTTCAGGCACTTGGAAGGAACGCTGGAAGGAGCCGTAGCGGCGCTCGGACAGATAGTAGTCCTTGTCCTTCTCTTCCTTTTCTTCCTTCTTCTCGCCCTTGATCGTCAGCGTGTGGTTGGAGAGTTTGATCTCGACATTCTTCTCGTCGATGCCGGGCAGTTCGGCCGTGATCTCATACTCCTTGTCCTTTTCGACGAGGTCCATCGCCGGCGCCACTGGCCAGTCCGCGCTACGCAGCGACGGCAGTTCACGACCGAAAAGGGAGCGGGTCGAGGGCAGCCGGAAATCGAAAGCGTGGAAGTCGTCGAACAGTCGGTCGATTTCGCGGCGCAGGCTTTCGAACGGTGCCGTCCAGTTGTCGGACCGGGCAGGGGCAGTGCTCTTCTCTGTCTTGACGGGGAGTTTGGTGGCAGCTTCAGCCATGGTTCTTCTCCTTTGGTGAGTTGATCGGCAGGTATCGCCGCCTCCACTCTTCCACCTTTAGGTCTCCCAAGAGGCGCTAGAGCTGGAGGTCAACGAACCCGCTCGCCGGGTGTCGTCGCCGAACTGGTCCATTGCTGCGCGAACCCGCGGTCTTGCCGCGATTTATCGCGCCCGCGTCACCAAGTCCGGCTCAGCCTGACGAGGACTGCATCAAAGCCGCTGCACAAGAGAGGCTCATTGATTGGGATCAATGGCGAGAGAAAAAACCGTGCGCCGGAGCTCGAATTTAGAGGCGCGACGACCAAAAGATCCCGAGGCGATTTGAAACCGCCCTCGGCACCGCGCGGCAGCCCGATGATCAAAGGTGCTGGCGCTCAAGTTCGGCGCAGGAGTAGCCGAGTGCGGACAGTCCATCTGCAAGATGGTCCGCGAGCAATGGCGTCCCACAGAGATAGTCGGCTACATGCGCATTATGAGCGTGGACTGCCTGCTGGCGAACACTTCGCCATTCATCGGCCGAATGGTCGTCGCGGCCCAGCCACATCAGGGCGACCAGGTCGATCTGTGCGTCGAACGAAAGCTCGGAAATCAGCGACTGCAGTTCTTCAAGAACCGGGTCGTCGGCATGATCCTCCAGGATCGCTGCGGACCGGTCGTCGGAAGGATTGGAGGCAGGGTTGGGTTCGGTGACCGGATCCTTGGCGTCGAATTCGCGCGCCTTCATGATGATGAAGCATACGGTTTCGAGGGGAACTTCGAGTTCTGTTTCACCATTGCCAACTCTCTTCACGGCTCTTTTCATCATACCGGTTCCTTCAGCTGCTGTTCACTTTCGCGTCCTCTCACGACGCGTTTGCCGAGCATCGGACCACGTGTCTCGGTGACGACCGTGCAGCGCCCTTCCGGCTGGCCTTCGGCCTGGAAATAGATCACGACCCAGTCGCGCGTCTTCGCCAGTTCGTGCGCCAGCCTAGTGTTCGAGAAGAACGCGGTGAAATGCCAGTTGTCATGGCGCGCATGCAGCACCGGCAACCAGGCCTCGCCTTTCGGGTTGAAGCGTTTCGGTGCAATCTTGCGAAGCGCGCCAGCCGCTGCCTTTTCGCGATACATGTGATCGACTTCGAGCAGCATCGACACTGGCGGCAGGGGGTGGGACTGATAGGCCCTTGTTGTGCGAACTCTTCCCAGCCGCTCCGCGAGGGCTGCCGCCAGCATCTCCTTGCGCCTGTGACCGATACCCTTGATATGAAGTGCGCCGCTATGAAGCGCGTTCTCCAGGTCTTCGAGGGTCTCGAGCTGACCGTCCTCGGCGAGGCGGTGCGCGTATCGTGGTCCGATTCCGGGGATTGAGCGAAACAGCGCCTCCGGCTCCATATCGCCGCGCAACCGCTCCAGTTGGGACCAGCGCCCGGTCGCAACGATCTCGGAAATCGCCCCGGCCAGGCCTCTTCCGATTGCCGGAAGGACGACGAGGCCATCGCGTCCCTCCGTTGCCAGGATTTCGCTCACGGGCCGTTCCAGTCTGGACACGACCTCCGCCGCCCTCCTGCAGGCCCGTGCGCGGAAACCATCAGCGCCCTGGCTATCGAGGAGATCGGCAAAATCCCGGAATTTTCCCGCGACCCCGATGTTCTCGGGAAGTGGTGTCGTCGCCATCGCCGTCATTGGCTTCATGCCAGCGTCTGGCGTAGTGGTCTGCAGAGGCTCCGGCATGACTTTCCTCGGCGAAGGAGTTCAAGTGTCGATCGATCCTCCTAGGCCATTCGTTGGCTCGTATCCTTGACCGGCGTCAATCCATCGGACTTCGAAGCCGGATAGAAGAAACACATGGTTCTTCGCGCTCGAAGGTTCGGAGCAACTCGGCGCGGCAACGGTGAGTTCGGTTCGTGCGACGAGAATGAGTGAGAGTGAGGGGAACCATTCGATGGAACCGCCAGACGCATCGGCCACCACACGCCGCCAACCCTACGACTTTCTCAGAAGCTTGGGCCCAGGCCTGATCACGGGCGCGGCTGATGACGATCCAAGCGGTATCGCCACCTATAGTCAGGTGGGCGCGCAATTCGGCTACTCGCTCGCATGGACCATGCTCTTCAGCTATCCGCTGATGGCTGTAACTCAAGGGATCAGTGCCGGGATCGGCGCGGTAACCGGCCAAGGTATCGCGCGCAATCTGCGTCGACACTACTCGCCCTGGCTGCTGCGTTTCGCCGTTCTTCTGCTGCTTGTCGCCAACGTCATCAACATCGGCGCCGACCTCGGAGCCATGGGGGCGGCGCTTAAATTGCTCTTGGGTGGCCCGCAGTCCTTGTATGCGGTCCTGTTCGCTTTGATTTGCAGTTTCCTGGAAATCTTCGTGAGCTACCGACGCTACGTCACGGTGCTTAAATGGCTGACCCTGTCCTTGCTTGCCTATGTCGCGGTGGTGCTGTCGGTTCACGTGCCGTGGGGCACGGCGCTCTATGGCACGCTGGTTCCGCAGATCGCCTTCGACGGCGATCACGCCATGGCGCTGGTTGCCGTTCTTGGCACGACAATCAGTCCTTACCTCTTCTTTTGGCAAGCCGGGGAGGAGGTCGAGGAGCAGCACCGGCAACATCGTCAACGACTGGGCGCCAACTCTCACGCTGCCGGGCCGGAGCTGTCGCGCATCCGGGGCGACACACTTTTCGGAATGGGCTTCTCCAACCTGGTGGCCATTGTCATCATTATAGCCACGGCGGCAACGCTCCATGCCAACGGGATCACGCAGATCCAAACCTCATCGCAGGCGGCCGAAGCGCTCAGGCCCATCGCCGGGGAGTTTGCGTTCGCCATTTTCGCCGCCGGCATTATCGGCACGGGCATGCTTGCCATCCCCGTGCTCGCCGGCTCCGTCGCCTATGCAGTCGCGGAGATGTTTCGTTGGCCCGAAGGCCTCGATCGACGTCCCCGAGATGCCAAGGCCTTCTACGGCACCATTGCGGTGGCAACGCTGGGTGGAGTGATCCTGACTTTTGTCGGCATGGACCCCATAAGGGCACTTTACTGGAGCGCTGTCGTTAATGGGGTTCTGGCCGCGCCACTGATGGCAATCATGATGATGATTGCCACGAACCCGCGGATCATGGGTCACCTTACATTGCCGCGCTGGATGGTCTTCGGCGGAGCGCTCGCCACGGCTGTGATGGCTCTGGCGTCAATCGGCTTTTTCGTGCTGTGACAATTGCCGCTGAAGGCAAGGTAAAGGCCGAAATCACCAAGGTGCGTCTTGAGGACATCAATACGATCTTCGCGAGCCTCAAGGCCGGCAAGCGCGAGGGACAGATGATGCTTGATCTTTCTGAGCCCGTTCGCAAGCCGGTGGCTGAAGGCAAAGCCGTTCCCGCTTGATGAAAGCTGGCTGCGCGCAGCGACGCCTCCAACCGATGGCACCGTCGCAGACAGCAGGGCGAGCGAAAGTCGGCGACTGTTGAGCCAGATCAATGCGTCGCTCTGTCGAGGATGCTGTGTTTTGGGTGGGGGTGCAAAGCCCCCATACAAAAGGAGACGGATCATGACGGATTTAACATTGCGTCAGAACATTCTCGATGAGTTGGAGTTCGAGCCGAGTATCGACGCCGCCCACATTGGCGTCGCCGTGGAAGATGGCATCGTCACCCTCACCGGACATGTTTCTTCCTACTGGGAAAAGACCACCGCCGAAAATGTGGTCAAGCGAGTCAAGGGCGTGAAGGGTATCGCCGAGGAAATCGAAGTCCGGCTGATTGGACAGAAGGGGACTGCGGACGACGAGATCGCCAGGCGTGCGGTCGATGCGGTCACCTGGAATGTGTCCATCCCGAGGGACAAGGTGCAGGTCAAGGTCCAGGACGGCTGGATCACGCTGACCGGGAAAGTTGAATGGCAATACCAGAAGAACGCGGCGGCCGAGGCTGTGCGCGGGCTGGCCGGTGTCGTTGGCGTGGCCAATCAGATCGAAATCACCCCACGTGCCTCGGTACCCGACGTCAAGAAGCGCATCGAGGATGCGCTGAAACGTGATGCGGAAGTCGAAGCCCAGGCGATCCGCGTCAATGTGCGGGATGGCAGGGTGACGCTTGAAGGCAAGGTCAAGGCCTGGTCCGAGCGCCAGGCAGCGGAACGTGCCGCCTGGTCGACGCCGGGCGTCCGGATGGTGGAAGACCGGATTGCGATTGTCTGATGGTTCGACATGGTCGGCGCGGCGGCTCAAGCGGCCGCCGGGTCGATAGTCCGAGGCACGCGCCACCGCGAAGTGCAACTGGCGGTGAAGACCGCGGCCAATGATGGCGAGGCAACGCCTTCGATCTATGTCAAAGGAGAAACAACATGATTATGACCACTGGCACGCTGGTCGCGGTAACCGACGGCGAGAAGTTGCGCCTGTTTCGCAACAAGGGCCACGAACCCCAGATCGATCTGGTTGAGTTGGGCGAGCCGACGCTTCAAGCGGCCAACACCGGCTCGGGCGGTCGCCACCGCAGTTCCACCGCCAATCCCGACGACTCTCGTCTGCGGGAAGATGATTTTGCCGCTGCCGTGGCCGAGTATCTCAATCGCGAGGCGCTCGCGGGAGCGTTCGAGCATGTGGTGGTGGTTGCCGATCCGCGCACGCTGGGCGAACTGCGCAAGCACGTCGAGCCTTCGCTGAAAGCGAAACTGGCGGGCGAACTCGGCAAGGATCTCGTGAAGCACTCAGTCGAAGCCATCGAAAATACGTTGGCGGCGGCTTGAGCAATCCGCACAGCCAGGCTGCTACCGACGACCGCCACGGGTGGTATGGATGCCTCGCGCTGCCTAAGATTGGTTGGGAAGGGCACTGCCGGCGGCGGCCGAGATTGTCGCCAGTGGTGCTAGCGCGAAATCTTCAGTCAAGAGCGCCGCGGTAGCGCCGGAGCCGCGATGGCCAACAGCTCCTGCGCTAAAGGAGAGAGAAGTCCGACCCGAAGAAGACGAGAAACTGTCCAGTGATCAAGGGAATTCGCAGTACAGGACCATCGTCGCTGGAAGTTGCTACGCTTCGGCGTCAGTTCGACATAAGCCGATTGAGCCAAACCTCATCCAACAGCGAACGGGTAACTCCGCCAAACACCCATTCCCTTAGTCGGCTATGCCCGTAGGCGCCCGACACGACTAGGTCTGCTTTGACGGAAGCCAAGAAGTCTATGAGTCGATTTCCTTCCTCTTCCGACTTTAGAATTTCGGTTCGCGCTTTTATGCCGTGCCCAGCGAGGAAGCTGGAGACGTCCTTGATGCCGTCTGCAATCCAATCATCCGGATTGGTATCAACCGCCACCACAGTGACTTCATTGGCTATGGCCATCAGTGGCACCGCATCCGCCACGGCGCGCCTTGCTTCGCGCGTGTCCTTCCAGGCGACGACGACCTGGCCAAGTGGCAAGCTCGCCGCGCCACGGGCGGCGACCAGCACAGGTCTACCGGCGCGCAGCACCAAACTGCCCGGATCAGCCATACGGTAGCCGTCACCGGTAGATGCGCCCAAGGAGGCGCCAGTGACCACAAGGTCGGCAAGAAGAGAGGCTCTGGCGAGGACGTGATCTGGGTTCTCGACCGTTTCACGCCATTCCGCCTTGACCGTTCCGACGACGAGCTCGTCGAACTTGGAGTGCCGATCATTCAGCCTTTGCCGGATTTCGTTCCTCGACTGCTCCCAAATCTCTGCGGCAATCGCTGCGCCCTCCGGCGCCATCGTCACCGGCATTGGAGCGTCGGCGGCGCAGAAGCCAATCAGCTTTGCATCGAAACGTTCGGCAAGTTCGATGCCGATCCGCGTCAGCGGTTCGACTGAGCCATCAATGCCAAGGTTCAAGAGAATGGATTTATAGCTCATCGGGCGCTTCCGGTTCGAGAGTTTCGGTGCACCGAAGCTAGTTTTGCAGGAACGTTCTCACCTTGATGTCGATCAAAATGTAGCGGCTCAGGGGATGCGGGATTCGAAATGGACCACTTCGCCGTCCACAACGAAGGCGCCATTTCCGATGTGATGGATCGTCTTCGGTTTCGGTTGAACCGGGTCGATCCAGGCTTTCAGGACCTCGAGGACAAACAGGTTATATCTGTTCACCAGGCGTGTATCGACGACCCGGCATTCGAGATTGGCGAAGCATTCGGCGATCAGGGGAGCCGAAACGCGCTCGGCGGGAAGCGGCGTCAGCCAAGCTGTCGCGAACTTGTCAATGTCGCGTCCGGAGCAGTTTCCAACCTTGACGACTTTTTCTGCGAGGCCAATGGCAGGGATGGCGATCACGCATTCCTTGGTTTGACGCAAGGCGAAGAAGGAGAAGTCGTCGCTCGATACGACGCAGGCCATGGTCGGCGGCGCGATCCTGGTCATCATGTGCCAGGACATGGTCATGACGTTCGCGCGGCCCTGTTTTGACCTGGTTGTCAGGAGGACAACGGGACCAGGCTCGATCAGCCGATAGACTTCGGCAAGCGGCAGTTCCTTCATCGCGTCCTCGTTTCTGCCTTTTACAAGGCAATTGTTCCGGCGATGTCGTGACAGGCAATGCCCTTTGTCGCCTTGATCAATGTCAAAGGCGGGAAGCGGGGACGAGAAGGGGAATCCAGGAGGTCGACGCAGGTTTGCGCCTAGCGGGCGATTGATCGGGATCAATGCATGCCGGAATCGACCTTGCGATGTTCGATTAGAGCCACACGAGGATCAGTTCATGTCCGCTGGAGGCATTCTCTTTTGGGGCATCCTGCTTTGCCTCGTTTGGATCGCCGGGGTCGGCATCTACTTCGAAATGGCGTCTTCCAAGAGACGCAAGCTCGGTGCGGTGAGTCATGGCTTTGGCCGCCGCTCAAGGCCGCGCCATCCAAAGATGAGACAGTGAATGCCGAGATCGAGGAGGCCATCATGATTTGGAATGCGGAAGAATTCTGCGCGCCGGAATTGTCCCTGTCTGTCAAGGCAGGGCAGAAGCTGTTGGAGGCGACCACCGCGCTGCAGATGCATTCCACCAAAGCGTTGTTCCGCTGCCAGATTGAAGCTGCGTCCTTTCTTCGCCGGCGATTTTGGGACGATCTGAAGCTGATCGAAACGCTGAGGGATAGCGATGAATTCGCCGATAGCTTCGACGTGTTCGCCAATTTTTGGCAGAATGCCGCATCCGACTATCTGAAGGAGGTGGGCGAGTTCGCGTGCATAGGCGCCAAGCTCGCGATGGAGACGGCCGGACAAGTCCGTAAAGAGGCGGATACGGCGATCGACGACATGGCAGCGGCAACCCTGACGCCCTGAAGTGTTGCAATCAAACAAGAAGGCGAAATCGATAGCTGGACGAACTGAGGTTCCGATCAGTCGTCTGCGTATCGTGGAGGAAGCGCTCATTGGCGTTTGAGCCAAGTCAAGGCGCTGCATATCTTGATGCTGTATGCGACGACTATGAAACGCAAAACGCTGCTGAAGATTTTCATCGTTGCGCCCATGCTCGCGGGTACGCCGGCAGCTTGGGCAAACGACAATCTCCAGGTTTCCCATGGCCGGAGGATAGTGGAAGCGAACTGCGCACGGTGCCATGCAGTCGGTCGGACTGGCGTCAGCTCACATCCGGACGCACCGCCTTTTCGCATGCTGCATCTGCGCTACCCGATCGAAGACTTGGAGGAGGCGCTGGCGGAGGGGATCTCGACTGGTCACCCGGACATGCCGGAGTTTGTCGCCGATCCCCAGCAGATCGGGGCGATCGTCGCCTACATCCGGACGCTTGACCGTTGATTTGGCTGCCGCGTTCGACTGAAATCCGAAAACCAGTCCTGGCAATCCGAGGGGCTTGTTCTCGAGGATTCCTCAGAATGTATGCGCAACGTCGTGATCGTCAAAGGGATAGAAGTGGGCCGCCTTCAACGTCAACGGGACGTCATGGCCCTCGATGAGCACCTTGACCCATTGGTCCCCGAAATCGTCTTGCCAGGAGTCGGTAACGCGACATCTTGCGGCGAGGTCCATGCCAATCTCTATCTTTTCGGTTCTCTTTGCCATCCTGAACTCCTGTCGTACCAGCGCGATCTGCCAATCGCGATCTGCCCTTTCAGCGTCTTTCGCGCTGACCATATCAACATGGTCAATCTGTTTAGCCGGGCCGCCGCGGACTGGCATTGATGCGCATCAATTGCAGATCTGGCAGCGTTGATCGTGATCAATGACGTTCGGGCGCTCGGCTGATCTTTTGTCGCGCATCGGGAGACCACTATGCGCACCAACGAAACACCGCATTACGATGCCAGCGTGAACACCACGGGTTGCTGCCCCAAATTCAACCCGGGCGGCTGGGACGATCAGGAGTTGCATTTCAAAGACAAGCCGTTCGTGAGGGCGACAACCCATAGCGTCCTGCATGTTCCAGTGAACATGGGCAGCGTCTTTGCCCGTGTCAGCGAGCATATCGACGGCGCCGGCGCCTCTGCCGAAGGTCAATACATTGTCCTAAGCCGCGATCTATCGCCGTGGACGAGCGAGCATCTTTTCTCGGTTTCGAAAGCCGTGCCCGAGGAGGAAATGACCAGGCTGACAGGCGACTTCGTCACCAAATTGTTCGAGGGGGCGTTCGAGCAGGTAAGGGGCTGGCACGAGGAAATGCTTGAACTCGCGCGCCAACGCAACCCCAAGGCCAGCGACGTGTATTTCTTCTACACGACCTGCCCGAAATGCGCCGCGGCGTACGGCAAGAACTACGTTGTCGGAGTAGCCAAGATTTCCTGAGCCCGGCGAGGCTAGGGCTCGAACCAGGTGCCCTGACGCCGCTTGACGATCTCCGCCGCGTCCTCGAGCCGGCCGATCGCCGAGGGATTGCCCGTCGCCTGGACGAACTCGATTGCCGCACCGATCTTGGGTCCCATCGAGCCGGAGGGGAAATCCTTTCCCGAAAGTTCAGTTGCTCCGACATTGCGCAGTGCGCGGGCATCCGGCGTGCCGTAGCCCACATAGACCGCATCGACATCCGTGAGCATCAGCAGCATATCGGCCTTCAACTGGCGCGCCAGCAGCGAGCTGGCTAGGTCCTTGTCGATGACGGCTTCGACGCCGACCATAGCGCCATCGTCGCGCGCGACAACGGGCACGCCGCCGCCGCCCGTGCAGACGACGATGACGCCATGGTCGACGAGGAAGGAGATGACGGATGCCTCCAAAATCTCGATCGGGCGGGGCGAGGGCACGACCCGGCGCCATTTATCGCCATCGGGCGCTATGCACCAGCCGCGCTCTGCTGCGAGCTGCCGCGCTGTCGCTTCGTCATAGACCGGGCCGATCGGCTTTGTCGGACTGGAAAATGCAGGGTCGTACGGGTCGACTTTCACCTGTGTCAGCAGTGTAGCGTAAAGTCTGTGAGAGGCGAGGTTGGCGAGCTCCTGTTCGATCATGTAGCCGATCATGCCGGCGCTCTCCGCGCCGAGAACATCGAGCGGGAACGCGCCGCCAGGCGAGGCCGCCGACTGGAGCGCAAGCAGGCCGACCTGCGGACCGTTGCCATGCGTGATCACGAGCGAATGGCCCTCGTCAATCAGTTCGGCCAGGGCGGAGGCGGCACGCTTCACGTTCTTGCGCTGATTTTCGGCGGTCATCGGTTCGCCGCGCCGCAACAGCGCGTTCCCGCCGAGCGCTGCAACGATCAGCATCTCAGTTGCCGATCGTGGCGACGAGCAACGCCTTGATCGTGTGCATGCGGTTCTCCGCCTGGTCGAAGACGATCGAGGCGCCGGACTCGAACACCTCGTCGGTCACCTCCATGCAGTCGATGCCGAATTCGCGCGCGATATAGGCGCCGACTTCGGTCTCGGTGTCGTGGAATGCCGGCAGGCAATGCATGAATTTCACATGCGGATTGCCGCTGGCCGCCATCATTTCCTTCGTCACCCGGTAGGGCGTCAGAAGACGGATGCGCTCCGGCCAGCCGGACTTGTCCTCGCCCATCGACATCCAGACGTCGGTGTAGATGAAGTCGGCATCCTGGACGCAGCCCTTCATGTCTTCATCGAGCCGGAAGCGGCCCCCGCTGCGCTCGGCGAGTTCCTTAACATGGTCACGGAATTCCTGGTCGGGCCAGAGCTCCTTCGGCGAGGCGATGCGCATATCGATGCCGACCTTGGCGGCTCCCAATGCCAGCGAAAGGGCGACATTGTCGCGTCCCTCGCCGACGAAAGCGACGGTCATGTCCGACAGATGCTTGTGCGTGAACTCGCGCATCGTCATGAAATCGGCGAGGATTTGCGTCGGGTGCGCTTCATCGGTCAGGCCGTTGTAGACGGGCACGCCGGCGTGCGCCGCCAGCATTTCGGCCTGGTGCTGGGCAAAGCCGCGATACTCGATGGCGTCATACATCCGCCCGAGCACGCGGGCGGTGTCCTTCATGGATTCCTTGTGCCCGATATGGCTACCGGACGGACCGAAATAGGTGACGTGGGCACCCTGATCATAGGCCGCCACCTCGAAGCCGGTTCGTGTGCGCGTCGAGTCCTTTTCGAAGATGAGGGCGATGTTCTTGCGAACCAGGCGGGGTATCTCATGCCCAGCCTGCTTGGCGGCCTTCAGATCGGCGGCCAACTTCAGAAGGAAGCGGATTTCTTCGGCCGAAAGGTCATCCAGTGAAAGCACCGAGCGGCCATGCAGGTTGATCGACATTGGATATCCTTTCAGATCGGGTCGCGTGCAATGGGGCAGGTCATGCAATGACCGCCGCCGCGGCCGCGGCTGAGTTCGGCACCCTCGACGGTGATCACCTCGATACCCGCGCGCCGCAGAAGCGTGTTGGTGTAGACATTGCGGTCGTAGCCGATGACGACGCCCGGCTCGACAGCGACGACGTTGTTGCCGTCGTCCCACTGCTCGCGCTCGGCCTCGTAGCGGTCGCCGCCGGTGGCGATGATGCGCAGCGATTTCAGGCCGAGCGCTTCCGCCACAACCTTTGTGAAGGGGGCGTTCTCTTCCCTGACCTCGACCGCCGCATCGCCGTCTCCGGGCCGGATCGAGAAGGTGCGCAGCCTGTCGACCACGGGCGGATACATGGTGGCAAGGTCCCGGTCGCAGAAGGTGAATACGGTGTCGAGATGCATGAAGGAGCGGTCGCGCGGCATCAGCGCCGCGATGACATGCGTGGCTTCGCCGGCTGCGAACAGACTGCGGGCCAGATCACCGACCGCCTGCGGGGTGGTGCGCTCTCCCATCCCGACGAGAACGACGCCCCCGCCGACGGGCATGACGTCGCCGCCTTCCAGGCTGATACCTGTTCCTGCCTGGGGCGATACGAACGGAATGCCGCTGTCCCGGAAATGCGGGTGGAAGCGGTAGACCGCCTCGACATTGGCCGCTTCCGGTCGCCTGGCAGGCCAGTACATGGCATTCACGGAGACAGAGCGGTAGATCCAGCAGGAGCTGTCGCGGGTGAAGAGCTGGTTGGGCAATGGCGGCAGGACGAAGTCCTGAGGCGCCAGCGTTCTTCCAGTCAAACCCTTGGGCTCGAACGGCAGCTCGGCGCGAGCGATGCCGCCTATCAGACAGGTTGCCAGCAGGCCGGCCGACATCTCGTCCAGCCAGCCCCGCATCTCGTCGACCATGTCGAGGCCGACCACGCCGGCATGCACCCGGCGATCGAGAAGCCAGTCGCGGGCCTTGCCGATGCCCATCGTCTCGGCGAGGAGCTCGCCGAACGAATGCACCGCCACGCCGCGCTCACGCAAGGCATCGACGAAGACGTCATGCTCCTGGCGCGCCCGCTTCACCCACAGCACGTCGTCGAACAGCAGCGACTTGCAGTTGTCCGGCGTCAGCCTGCGCAGGCTGAGATCCGGCCTGTGGACCATCACCTCGCGCAGGCGACCGACTTCCGAATGAACCCCCAGATTTGCCATGGGACGGCTCTCAAAGCGCGCTGACGGCGCCGGTCCACATCTCGTAGACGGCAAGGATTGCGACAGCGACGAGCGCGACTGCGATGACGGCCTCCACCGGGTGGAAGGCACGCTGATTGGCCTCGCGACGGGCCCAGACGTAGAAGATGATGCCCGGCGCATAGAGGATGGCGCACATGAACAGATACGCCGGTCCCGCGGCATAGACGAGCCACAGGCCGTAGATCGTGGCCAGAATGCCGGCAACGAGCGGTCCCGTTCGGCTTTCGCCGCTTTGATAGCTTTCCCCAGTCAATGCCAACTTGGCGGCAAAGGCGCCCGAGAAGATGTAGGGGACGAGAATTGCCGCCGAGGCGATGTAGAAAAGCGCCTGGTAGGTGCTCTGGGCAAAGAGTGTGATCACCAGGAAGGCCTGGACAAGCAGGTTGGTGATCAGCAGGGAGGTCGAGGGAACGCCGCGTTCGCTCTCATGGCCGAAGAATTTCGGCATTGTACCGTCCTTGCCGGCGACATGCGGAATCTCGGCGGCAAGCAGGGTCCAGCTCAGGAACGCGCCGACGACCGAGACGACCAGCGCAAGATTGATGAGCACGGCGCCCCAGGGCCCGACAACCGCTTCCAGCACGCCCGCCATCGAAGGGTTCTTCAGGGCGGCCAACTCGGGTTGGCTGAGGATGCCGAGCGAAAGCAGCGATACCAGCGCATAAAGCGCGAGACACGTGAAGAAGCCGAGCACCGTCGCAGTCGCGATGTCCTTGCGGCGCTCTGCGCGTGCTGAGAACACGCTGGCGCCCTCGATGCCGATGAAGACCCACAGCGTCACCAGCATCGTGCTCTTCACCTGAGCGGCGATCGTACCCAGAGAGGCGTTGCCAAGCCCTGTGAAGTCGAGCGACCAGACATTGAGCTTGAAGGCTACCGCGACGACGCCGACAAAGAGGACGACAGGAGCAATCTTGGCGATGGTCACGACAGTGTTGACGATCGCAGCCTGGCGAATGCCTGCAAGAACGAGGAAATGAATGATCCACAAAAGGATCGATGCGCCGAGCACCGCCTGCCAGGTATTCCCGTCACCGAAGGCGGGGAAGAAATAGGACAGCGCGCTGAAGACGATTACCGCGTAGGACACATTGCCGACCCATGCGCTGATCCAATAGCCCCAGGCGCTGTTGAAGCCGATGAAGGGGCCGAAGCCGGCTTTGGCATAGGCGTATGGGCCGGCATCGAGTTCGGGCCGACGCACCGCCAGCGACTGGTAGACGAATACCAGCGCGAGCATGCCGGCGGCCGTGACGGTCCAGCCGATCAGGATAGCAAGCGGACCAGCGCCGGCCGCCATATTCTGGGGCAGGCTGAACACACCCGAGCCTACCATCGAGCCGATGACGAGCGCGGTTAGTGATCCCAGTCGCAGCTTGGTCGTGGCCGGACTGGCAAATTCTTCCCGGATAGGGATATCGAGGTCTGTTGTGGCCATGAGGCCCTCCCACCTTTGGAATGATAGGAGCAGTTCAACAGGAATGGGGCCTGGCAGCCTTGACGCCGGTCAAATCTGGATTGGCGCCGGAGCCGACCGCAAATCGCGCCCCCTAGAGGAACCGCATGGTGCAATAGCCCGCAGTCGCAGCGGTCAAGGTCATGCCGGCCAGCGGTAGCCAGAATTTCACCGGCCCTGCGGACATCGCCAGGCACAGGCGTCCAATGGCGTTCGCCATCAGCGCCGTCAGCACGGCTTGCCCGATGGTTTCGATGGAAATCGAGTGCTTGGCCAGCCGCAAGGCGCTGAGCACCGAGGCATCGACATCAAATGCACCCGCAATCGCGGAACTCGCCAGCAGGCCCTGTTCCTTGAATTGGAGTGCCAACGCGGCGCTCGCTGTCGAGGCGAATGCGAACAGGAGTGCAAAGATCAGCAACGGCATCAGTTCGAATGGATTGCGCGTCGCGCCAGGGCTTTCCGGCCTTTGCCCGGGGATTGCCAATGCGTTTGTTCCGCAGACGCCGAATGTCAGCGCCGCGGCGAGCGCGGGTAAGGCGATGAACGCGGTCACGCCCGGGGCCAGTATCAGAACCACGAGGCAGACACGCAGGATCGAGACCATCGCGGCCAGCGAGGCCGCGCCTGACAGGGACAAGGAATTGTTCGACGCGCTGGCAGTACGAGCCAGTGACAAGGTGACGGCAGTTGATGACACGACTGCACCGGCAAGCGCGCTCACAATCAAACCGCGGGCGTTTCCGAGGACACGTACGGCGACGTAACCAGCGAACGAAATTGAGGCCATCAGCACCGTCAGGAGCCAGATCTCCCGCGGGTTGAAGCCTTCCCATGGGTCAAACGTGCGGTTCGGCAGCAGGGGCAGGATTATGGCGGTCATCACCGCCAGGACCAATGCCGAGCGAAGCTCGATCCAGGTCAGGCGTTTCAAAAGCCCATGCAGGATTTCACGGCTGGCGAGTAACGTCGCCAGCGCCGTGCCGCCCGCGGCGGCCACGCGAAAATCGCCGGCCACGCAGAGCGCGCCAAGGGCAAACACAGCCAGGCCCGCGATAACGGTCGTGACACTGAAATCCTCATCGTGCGCGGCTTCGCGTGCCTTGTACCAAGCGAAGATCCCGGCGAAGGCGAGGAAGCCGGCGATCAAGACGGAAATCGCATTGAGCGCTTCGGCCAACGCCGCGATAATGCCGCCGAGAAGTCCCGCAATGCCGAATGTCCGAATACCCGCCGTGCGGCTATGAGCCGGCGCGTCGCGCTCCTGCCAGCCGCGCTCCAGGCCGACGAGCAACCCGATCGCCAAAGCGACGCCAAGTTGGACTATGAGAGAGTCCATGGTGGGCATGCCCTTGGCCGGATTGCGGATGCATCCAGCCGGTGTCGACCAGCAGTCATACAGCCTGCTTTCCGCCATGCGCGCCGCGCCAAGTCAAGCCTCCATCGCCTCACGGCCCGAGACTTCCACGATGAATATCCTGAAGAACACATGCGGGAGATGTTCGGCGACCGAGGACGTAGCCGGCTTGAGCGCGCCAGGCTCCCACCAGTCGGTGTGCCTGCTCAGCAATGACCATGCGTGATCAAGTTGCACCTTGTGACCGATCCGGTCCGGAAGTTCCTCATACCTGCCATTGACGATGACGCTCTTCCAACCTCGGGCAGCGCCATGTTCGTCGACCTGCACGGACACGAGCGGATTGGCGCGCATCCAGTCGATCTTCTTGCCCGGCATGGAAAAGGCATAGAGGTGGTTGTCGGCATGGGCGTAGTAGAAGGGCACGATATAGGGTTGCCCGTCCTTCGCGCAGGCAAGGCGGCCGACGCGATTGGCCGTCAGCATTTTCGTGCATTCCAGAGTCGAAAGCGTGCGGATCTGCATCGGTATAGCTCCTAAGTGCCGGCTTTGTGCCGCGATTTGCCCGCCGCGTTTGCGCCGGAGTGTCTTCTTTCGGCAATATGGCGCCGATCCTCGCGCGCCATAGCCATCATCTCGAGGACCTCGCTGTCGGAGAGCTGCGGAAAGCTGCCATAATAATAGCCGAGCGCGCGAAATCGGGCAGGCTGAATGAGACAGATCATCAAATCTGCTTCCTGCGCCAGCTCTTCCACGGTCTCCGGCGGCGCGACAGGAAGTGCGACGACGATCTGTCGCGGCGACCGTCGCTTCAACGCCCGGATGGCCACTTTCATCGTCGTTCCGGTCGCCGCTCCGTCGTCAACGACAATCGCGGTTTTGCCGGCCACCGACTGGGGCAGCTCTTTTCCGCGAAATATTTCCCGACGCCGCTCCAACTCCGGCCGTTCCTGCGCGATCAAAACACGTAATGCGCTGTCGCCGAGAGCGTAGGCCTCCACGATCTCACGGTTAAGAACGACGTCCGGCGGGTCTCCGTCCACGATGGCGGCCACCGCCAGTTCCGGATTGCCAGGTGCTCCGACTTTTCGAACGATCATCAAATCCAGCGGTGCCTTCAAGACCTTGGCAATCTCGGCGGCGACGGGAACGCCACCGCGTGGCAAGGCCAGCACGATCGGATCCCTCAGCTGAAGCGCCTCCAAAGAGGCTCCGAGCTTCTGTCCAGCGTCCTGCCGATCGCGAAACATCGCTCATCCCTCCGGCCAGAGTTGGCGCAGCGACTTCTTCATCGAGTTTCGGACCTGGACGATTTCGCCATGCGAAATGTGACGGTCGAGAAGTCGGAACACCGCACCAATAGCCTTGTCGACGTCGATCTCCGGCTCGTAGCCGAAGCTGTCGCGAACGCAAATGACGAAGTCGCGCTTCTTGCGTTCCCACGCCGGTTCGGCCGGGTTCCACCCTTCGAAATAGATGCCTCTGATCAACGTCGGCAACTGGGCGGACAGATCGGCCATTTCTTCAGGCGAGAGCCAGTCGCGCAAGGTGTGCAGGACGGCCTTCAACAGCCGGAACGCGCTTTGTTCGTTCCAGTCCAGATCCTTGGCGAGCTCGTTTACCCATTGCTGGGCCTGCTCGGCGGCATGTGTGATTGAAGCGTGCGAAACAGAATGTGTCATGGCTGCGATCCTTGAACGTGGTTCCTTCTCCTCCATTGGAGCTTCGCGCATTGCGCTGGACCAAAGTTCGACGTCGTCGATTTCAGCCGCCCGACGTTGCCGTCAGCAGCGGAACGATCCGGTCGCTTTTGGCGACCGAGGGCCGTCCTGCCGAGCCGTAGGGAATGCCGAGCGCGTCCCATGTCTCGACCAGCGCGTCCTGCAGTCCAGCGATCAGCGCATCCGAATGGAACGGCGTCGGCGTGATGCGCAGCCGCTCGGTGCCGCGCGGCACGGTCGGGTAGTTGATCGGCTGGATGTAGATGCCGTGCACGCCGAGCAGGCGGTCGCTGGCCATTTTGCAAAGCTCGGGATCGCCGACCAGCACCGGCACGATATGGGTTGGCGAGTCCATCACCGGCAGGCCGGCGGCGGCAAGCACCTGCTTGGTCCGGGATGCCTGCTGCTGCTGGGCATCGCGCTCGGCCTGCGAGCGCTTGAGATGCCGGATCGAGGTGGTGGTGGCCGCGGCGATCGCCGGCGGCAGCGCCGTGGTGAAGATGAAGCCGGGCGCATAGGAGCGCACCGCGTCGATCACCGCGCTGGTGCCGGTGATATAGCCGCCCAGCGTGCCGAAAGCCTTGGCCAAGGTGCCCTGGATGATGTCGATGCGGTCGGCCAGGCCCTCGCGCTCGGTGATGCCGCCGCCGCGCGGTCCGTACATGCCGACAGCATGGACCTCGTCGATATAGGTCATGGCGTTGTAGCGCTCGGCGAGCTCGACGATCTCCCGGATCGGCGCGATGTCGCCGTCCATCGAATAGACGCTTTCGAAGACGATCAGCTTGGCGCGTTCGCGCCCCGCCGCCTGCAGCAGGCTTTCCAGATGCGCGACGTCATTGTGGCGGAAGATCTTCTTCTCGGCGCCCGAGCGGCGCACGCCTTCGATCATCGAGGCGTGGTTCAGCTCGTCCGAGATGATCAGGCAATTGGGCAAAAGCCGCGCGATCGTCGAGATCGAAGCTTCGTTGGAGACGAAGCCGGAGGTGAAGACCAGAGCCGCGTCCTTGCCGTGCAGGTCGGCAAGCTCATGCTCGAGCTCGACCAGCGGGTTGGAGGTGCCGGAAATATTGCGGGTGCCGCCGGCGCCCGAGCCCATCTTGCCGGCCGCGTTCTGGAACGCGGCGATGACGTCCGCGTGCTGGCCCATGCCGAGATAGTCGTTGGAGCACCAGACGGTGATTTCCTCGGCGCGGCCGTTGGAGCGCCAGATGGCGCGCGGAAACTTGCCCGCGATGCGCTCGAGGTCGGCGAAGACACGATAGCGACGCTCGGCGTGGAGCTGGTCGATCGCATCTTCGAAGAACCGCTGATAGTTCATGATGAACTCCTGTTCGGGATGCCTTGGCCGGTGGCGGCAGGCCTTATCCTCATTCACCATACTCGGCTTGCGAGCCTTGACTTTGAGCCACATCAATTCGCAACTCCAACTCGATTAAAGCGATAGAACGGAAGTCATCGAGTGTTTGCTGGGTCTTGAAAGGCGGCATTCCTCCACAATCCACCCGCCCGCCCAAACGGAGACGCAGGCTGACTTTCCTGGCAGGGCCGCGTCCGCGTTGGTCTGGTCGGGGCGGACTTTTATGCTCCATCTAAAATTCGGCTAAAGGTAGCCGGCTTGGTCCGAAATCACTTACAAAACTGCTTCAAATCAAAGCGCGCGGCGGCGTCTCGATTCACGATGATCGGATGTGGAATCCAATTGCAAGCGCCCCGTTTGGCCGAAGCCTCGAACTAGCCGTTCTAGACGAGGATGGCCTGCACGCGCTTGTTTTTCCTTGCGAAAAGGGCCGAGAAGGATGGGTGGATGTCGCTAAGCGCGTTCGTGTCGACATCAGGCCGACCCACTGGCGAGACTGGAATCCAAAAGAGCGGCGTGCGAGCTTGCTGCGAGACCTGTCCTGACGGTTGCCTCAAAGCGTAGCGGTGTCAGGAATCAAATATCGCCTTAGTGTCTGGGTTCGGCGATCAACGCCATGCGCACCAAGTGTGAGAGACTGCCCGCACCCATCTTGCTCATGACATTGGCACGATGGATTTCAACCGTGCGCGGGCTGATCCCGAGATCGTAGGCAATCGTCTTGTTCGGCAGACCGGAGACGAGCCCGTCGAGCACCTGGCGCTCACGTTCCGAAAGAGTGGCAAGATTCTTCCGGATCTCAGTTGATTGCGGGTGTGCCGCGATGGGATGGCTGCGGTGGTTCAGGGCCGAACGCAGCGAATTGATGAGAATCTGGTCGTCGAACGGCTTTTCGATGAAGTCGGCGGCGCCTTCCTTCATCGCCTGGACGGCAAGCGCGACATCGGCGTGCCCCGTCATCACAATCACCGGCACGCTCAACCCGCGGGATTTCAGTTGCCGCAGGAACTCGATGCCATCGATACCGGGCATGCGCACATCGGTGACAATGCAGCCCTCGACTTCCTTCGGTTCTGTCGCCAAAAACGCGGTCGCCGACTCATAGAGGCGCACGGCAAAGTCGGCCGTCGCGAGAAGAAAGCCTAACGATTTGCGGACATCGACATCATCGTCGACCACATGCACGACATCACTGGCCACTATCGACCTCTTCCTTTTCTACTGCGCGCAGAGTGAAGCGGAAGGCGGTTCCGCCACCAAACATCGACTCAGCCCAGATATGACCGCCGTGCGACTCGACGATAGTGCGACAAATAGACAGTCCGACGCCCATCCCCTGCTTCTTCGTGGTGACGAAGGGCTGGAAGAGTTGGGCCGAAACCTCCGGCGCCAATCCCGGCCCGGTATCGATCACACCAACCTCTGCCATCCCGTCATGCCGGGCCGTGGTAGTGACACGCAGCTCGCGGCGCGCCGCGCCCTGCATGGCCTCGACGGCGTTCCTCATAAGGTTCAGCAACACCTGCTCAATCTGAATTCGATCGGTCAGGACGAGTTCGGCCGCCGGGTCGAGATCGTAGGTGACACGCACATCTGCCTCCCTCGCACCGACCAGAGCGAGGGATGAGGCGTCCTCGATAAGGGCTGGCAGGCGTTCGACCTGGCGCTCGCTTTCTCCTCTGGCAACGAAGTCCCTGAGACGACGAATGACGTCGCCGGCGCGCAAGGCCTGCTCCGCTGCTTTTTCGACAGCCTCTCGCAACATGGTCGCGTTCTCGTCGTTGCTTTTCTCGAGCAGGCGGCGACTGCCTTTGAGGTAATTGGTGATGGCTGTCAGCGGCTGGTTGATCTCATGCGCCAATGTCGAGGCCATTTCCCCCAGCGCGGTGAACCTTGCCATGTGGAGCAGCTCCTGCTGCTGTTCCTGCATCCTCGCTTCCGTTCTATGGCGCTCGGTCAGGTCGCGACAGAAGCCCGTGAAGAAACGGCCCGTTCCCGGATGCATTTCGCCCACGGCTAGTTCCATTGGAAAGGTCGAGCCGTCCTTGCGCATCCCAGTCACAGTGCGTCCAAGTCCTATGATGCGGCGTTCTCCGGTGGAGAGGTATCTGTGCAGATAGCCGTCGTGCTCCTCCCGATAGGGGGCGGGCATCAGCAAACTGACATTTCGACCGATGACTTCGCTGGATTTGTAGCCGAACAGCGTTTCGGCAGCCGTGCTGAAGGACTGCATCAGCCCCTGTTCGTCGATTACGACCATGGCATCGGGCACGGTCGCCAGGATCGAACGCAGGTGATCCTCACGCAGCTGCAGCGCGGCGTTAGCGAAGGACAGCTCGCTGACGTCCGTGCCTTGAACGAATATCGCCGTGATCCGGCCGTCTTTTGCTCTAATGGGCTGATAGACGAAGTCGAGGATGCGTTCTTCCGCAACGCCCGTTTCGACGTTGCGATAGACGACCTTGACGCTTCGGCCCACATAGGGTTCGCCGGTCTCGTAGACGCGATCCAGCAATTCGAAGAAACCTTGGCCCTCGAGATCGGGAAAGGCTTCGCGCATCGATCTGCCAATGACTTTTCGCTGGCCAACCATTCGCTTGTAGGCGGCATTCGCCAGCTCGAATACGTGCCCGGGCTCTCTGAGCAACGTCATGAAACCTGGTGCCTGCTCGAACATCGATGCAAGCAAATCATGTTCCGGCAAATCGTCACCTCGCGGCAAGCCGCTTGGCGGGGCGGCCGCTTCGGCGATGATTTCCGCGGAAGCTGGGTTCTTCTGGGTCACATTCATTCTGCATCAGGAGGAACACTGGCGATCGCTGGTTTAGCATCCATGCAGGCATTCGCAAACATGGAGCTGCCGGAGTTTGATTAGCGTCAAGGTCATGCACCTCGCGGAATGGCACTCATCAACCAATCATCATCTCCTGAAGGTGCCGCATGTCCTACAAAACGATTGTCGTCAACTTGGCCGTCGATGCCGATCCCGCGCCAATCGTGAAGCTTGCGGGAGAATTGGCGCACCGCTTCGATGCTCACCTCGTCGGCTTCGCTGCCGCGGACGTTCCGCCTTTGGTGACCACGGGTGAAGGCCTAGTCTACGAAGGCGAGGTCATGCAGGTCAAACGGCAGGAGATCGAGAAGCGCCTTGCCGAACTGCGCGACATTTTCGAAAGCCGCGTCCCGCACTCCATCAGCAGCGAATGGAAACAATATATTTGCGGTCCGACTCGCGCTCTCGGGCTGGTAGCCCGTTCAGCTGACCTGATCGTGACAGCCGATGGCGGCGAGGATGTCTTCCGCGCCCTCGATATAGGAAGCCTGGTGCTCGGGGCCGGTCGCCCCGTGCTGGTCGCGGCTGGCTATGCCGAACACCTGATAGGGAAAACCGTACTGGTCGCTTGGAAGGACAGCCGGGAGGCACGAAGAGCCTTGTCCGATGCCTTGCCGCTCCTCGCCAAGGCTGAAGAAGTTGTCGTCGCCACAATGGAAGCCGCCTCGGAAACGGATGTTCGAGACAGCCTCGCCGACGTCGCGGTGTTTCTGGAACAGCATGGCATCTTGGCGCGGACCGAAGTGATCGCCGGTGCCGCGGATGGCGAGGGGCTCATTGCGTTTGCTCGCTCGGTGGGCGCCGACCTGATCGTTTGCGGGGCCTACGGCCACAGCCGGCTCAGGGAATGGGCCTTTGGCGGCATCACACGCTCTCTGATTGGCGAGAGCGGCATCAGCCGCCTGTTTTCGAATTGACTGCACGACCATGGTGACCACAACGGCAGATAGCCCGGATCGGCTGGACGGCGGTCCAGGTGAGGAGCGACCGATCAGCCGCTTTTCCGGCCATGTCGAGGCTGCATACTGGTCGCTCGCCACCGATGAGCTTGTCGGCCGGCTGGAAACCTCAACTTCCGGCTTGTTAAGCGTTGATGCTGCTATCCGGCTGGCCAAATTCGGTCGCAATGCACTGGCGCCTCGGGCCGGCGGATCGGCGCTAAGCGTATTCGCGCGGCAGTTTCGCAGCCCGTTGGTCCTGATCCTGGTCTTTGCCGCCGCCGTTTCGGCGTTCGTGGGGGAGGGGCATGAAGCTGCAATCATCGGCGTGATTGTGCTTGCCAGCTGCGCCCTCAGCTTCACTCAGGAATATGGGGCGTCTCGAGCGATGGAGGTGCTGCAGCAGCGCATCTCCCGCAAGTCGACCGTGCTGCGGGACAGCTTCGAACGCACCGTCGATGTCGAGGAGATCGTTCCCGGCGACGTTGTCTGCCTGTCGGCTGGCAATCTCATCCCTGTCGACGGCGTCATCCTGGAGTCGCGGGATTTCAATGTCAGCGAATCCGTTCTGACCGGCGAAACTTTTCCCGTCGTGAAGTCCACCGGCCGCTCCGCACCCGAAGCCGGCATCGCGCAACGGACCAATGCCGTATTCACCGGCACCTCGGTTCGCAGCGGAACGGCAAAGGTGCTGGCAGTCGCCACGGGGGCGCGCACCGAATTCGCATCGATCGCCGAAGCGTTGGAGCGACGGATACCTGAGACCGAATTTGCCCGCGGCATCAGGATGTTCGGATATCTGATGACCGAGATCATGCTTGTGATCGTCATCCTGGTGTTCTTTGCCAATGTGATGCTCAACCGGCCCTTCGTCGAATCCCTGTTGTTTTCACTGGCGCTGGCGGTTGGTCTGACGCCCGAACTGCTTCCGGCGATCATCAGCGTGACCTTGGCCCGGGGCGCCCGGACGATGGCCGCCGGCGGTGTCATCGTGCGACGTCTCGAGGCGATCGAGAATCTCGGCAGCATGGACCTGCTGTGCACCGACAAGACCGGGACGCTGACCGAGGGCGTCATTCACCTCGATGGATCGTTCGACGTGGAGGGCAATGCGTCGACCGACGTCCTGCTTTTCGCCCGGCTCAACGCTACTTTGCAGACGGGCTTGAAGAATCCTCTTGACGAGGCGATTGCGGGCGCACCGCATGGACAGGAGGATTTGTCCGGCTTCACCAAGATCGATGAGATCCCCTACGATTTTGTGCGCAAGCGCCTGTCGGTCGCCGTGCAGGACAGCAAGCGCGAACAGATACTTATCACCAAGGGAGCCGTACAGAACGTCCTCGATGCTTGCGGCTTCGTGCAAGGTTCGCATGGCTTGACGCCCCTGGGCGCGACGGAACGCAAGGCGATCGACGAACGATTCAGACGCTGGAGCGCGCAAGGCTATCGGGTTCTCGGCTTGGCGACCCGGCGATTTCAGAGCAAGGCGGGCGTCAGCCGTGACGACGAGACTGAAATGGCGTTCGCGGGGTTCCTGCTGTTTCTCGATCCGGCAAAGCAGGGGGTGCGGGAGACATTGTCGGCGCTTGCCGACCGAGGCATCGGCGTGAAGGTCATTTCCGGCGACAACCGCTATGTCGCGGCGCATCTGGCCGAGGCCGTGGGCCTGCGGGCCGACAGGATCATGACCGGCGAGGATCTGTCGAAGCTGACGAAGAACGGGCTTCTGGCCGGCGTCCGCAATACCGATCTTTTCGTCGAGATCGACCCGAACCAGAAAGAGCGCATTGTCGAGGCATTGCGCCGGAGCGGCCATGTGGTCGGCTATCTGGGCGATGGCATAAACGACGCGCCAGCGCTTCATGAGGCAGACATCGGCATTTCAGTCGATACGGCTGTCGATGTGGCTCGCGAAGCCGCGGACATCATCCTGCTCAAGCGCGACCTGTGCGTGTTGGTGAGGGGCGTCGACGATGGCCGCAAGACCTTCGCCAACACGATGAAGTACATCTCCATCACGACCAGCGCCAATTTCGGCAATATGATCAGCATGGCCGTCGCCTCGCTTTACCTGCCGTTTCTGCCGCTGCTGGCCAAGCAGATCCTGCTGAACAATTTCCTCTCCGACATACCGGCCCTCGCGATTGCGGGTGACAATGTCGATGTTGATCAGGTGCGCCGTCCGCGTCACTGGGATATTCATTTCGTGAGACGTTTCATGGTGAGTTTCGGACTGGTGAGCTCGCTCTTCGATTTTGCAACCTTCGCGTTCCTGCTTCTGGCCGTTCATGCCACGGCAGCTACATTCCAGACCGCGTGGTTCGTGGAATCCGTGCTCACCGAGCTCGCTATCGTGCTCGTCGTGCGGACCCGCAGGAGACTCTGGCGCAGCCGTCCGAGCCTGTTGCTTGCTGGCCTGGCCGTCGGCGTCGGTGTTGTCGCCATCGCCATTCCTATCGCCCCGTTCGCCGGCTGGTTCGGGTTCGTGCCTCTGGCAACACCGGTACTGGCAGGGCTGCTCGCGATCACAGCGCTCTACGTGCTCGTATCCGAGCTTACAAAGAGCTGGCTTTTCGACCACGGCAGCCGAACCAAGCCCGGCCGAAACCGCGGCCTCAAATCCGCACCGGGCCGCGCCAATCCGCATCCCGGGCTGAGCCGAAGGATGCGTTTCGATGTGGACGGCCCGATGTCCTGAAGTGCGACGTCAACCGCCGACGGCGGCCTTGGTGACGTTCACGCCGAGGTCGTAGACCAGCTGCCCACCAAAATAGGCTGTTACCGTGACCAGGGCGGCGCCTGCGATTTCAATGGCGGGTATGGCCGGCCCCAGCGTTTTCAGCTCGCGATTGCGCACCCACAGTGCGAGGCGGAACAGACCCCAGCCCAGAAACGCCAGAGCGCTAACCTCGCCCAAGCCTTCGTGAATCTCCGCTATCTGGCTGCTGAACCCCGCCGCCTCGGCATGGTCGAGGGCGATGCCGCCAAAGAACCAGGTGCCGACGGCAAAAAATCCCGCGGCTGCCGCCGCAAAGCTGGAAATCGTACCCACACCAGTGCGCTTCGTAACGGCGTTGCGGTTCGCGAGCGCAGCGAGGTCGATGATCACGAGCGTGTACATCAGCACGATGGGAAAATGCACCAGAATGGGATGGATATGCTGAATTTCAGGCATTGCAAATATTCTCCAGGAAGGTTGAGGCTATTGGTCAGTCAGGCGTCTGATCGGTTGTTAGTCGTCGCTGTCGTCAAGTTCTTCGTCACCGCGCCCGGTGGACCTGTCGCCGCCACATTCGTCTTCGCCGACGCTTTTGACCGCCTTGGGACCGATGGCGCTCATCATGGGGATGGCCTCAAGGTCGATTGTCGGGGAAGACGTTGCGGGTGCGGTTGCGCATGATCCATGGTCGGATTCTGCGGCGACGGGTATGACAAAGGCGGCTAGACCTCCAAGAGCAACAATTAGGACAGGAAGATTGCGCATGGTTTCAGCTCCTTCTCTGCGCGACCACCATCGGGCGCGGCGGCCCTTGATAGAGACGTGTTCCTTGCTGCCGGCTGACGATGATTGACAGCGGTTTGACAGGTTCGGCATGCGACAGGTCTCTTCGATGAAAATCGTGTTGATGCGCCTGGCCGCTCTGGGGATCGCCGCACTTGTGCTGGCCACGCCCGTTGGCCGCCGCCAGGGCGCACAATGACGACGATGAGGTCGCCGCCGGCGCCAGGACCGGATCGGCAGGGGGAAACGGGGTGACCCGCGGCAACGCTGTCTGCTCTGCCGCATTGGCGGCACCCTGCGTGTCGATCAGATCGTTGTCGGGAAGCTTGCCCGCTTGATCCCATGCATAAGCCCCGGACGAGGCGACCACGAAGGAGACAAGGCGATCTGTTTCACAAGCGCTGTTCCAGTTTCGAGCTCGGCGCAATCGGCTCGAGAGCCGGCGGCGCCAATGTGCTGAAAGCCACTGCCCGCGTCACTTTTTGGGGAGCGCTGGCAATGGCATTGACCGCTGGCATTGGGGCAATATTCGGTACCGCCAGCTAGGTTTCTGGGCGAGAAGATCGGCCCGTCGGGCGAAGCAATTTCACGAAATGGATAGCCCTCCTTGATCGAGATCAACGTCGCGAGCCGCCTGGGATGGCAATGAATTGTCATCTGAGGAGTATGACGACATGAGCTTTCTGGAATATCTGATCGGGGTTGACGCCAGAACTGCCTTGATGGAACGGATGATGCAGAAGATGGGCGTCGACAGGCAGCTGAAAGTTGTGGCGGATCACGCAGCCGTCACCAGTCGTGCCGGTGACCGGTGCAGGTCTTGCGGCCATCAGGACGAATGTGCGGTCTGGCTCGACGAAACCGAGCATGCCGACCATCCGCCGGCCTATTGCCGCAACAGCGACCTGATCGCTCGATTGCAGTCCCTCCGCTGACTGGTGCCAACGGCAAGCAAGCTCGGAATCACTCCTTGGCGGCCCCGTCGGCGTGAACTCGAAGGAGTTAAGGGATGACCCGCAAGCAGAAGCGATTGTCGGTGATCCTGGCGGGACTGCTCTTCCTGGGCGCCGTTTTCGGACTTACCTTCTATGCGCTCGGCCAGCTGGCAGGAAAGCGCGAGCAAATAGCGGCCGACTGATGTCGAATAGCCTGTTTCTTCTGGAAGCCTTTCTGCTCTTTGTCGCTCCGGGGCCAACCAACGCTCTCCTGATGGCGGGCGCGGTCAAGCGCGAGCAGGCGACCAAACTACTGGCGGCACAGGCATGCGGCTATGGAATGGCGGCGGGTTTCTGGCTTTTGTCGCGTCCCTTGATGCCGCCTGACGCCATTGAGATGCTCAAATTCGTCGCGGTTGGATGGCTTTCGATCCTGGGGCTGCGCCTGATAGCCAGCAATTCGATCGACGTATCGCAACGCCGCGATGGCCTGTCCGTGCTGGCAACCACCGTGCTCAATCCCAAGGCTTTCGTCTATTGCCTGGCGATGGTGCCGATGGATGCCGGTCCGGGTAATCTCGGCATCTTTTGGATGCTGCTCGTAGGGACCACCGCGCTTACAGGATCGCTATGGGTTTTGCTGGGCAAGCGGCTTCGCGGAAGCAGGCGGATAGCCGACAAGGTCGCGGGCGCGGCGCTTTTTGGATTTGCCCTGCTGCTGCTTCGACCGTTGTTGATAGCGGCTGCGGTCTAACGTTCTACAGGAAGCGATAAGGCCGATGCACGCTCGTCAGGAGACGAGCACGACCGACAGCGGTCCGGCGTAGAAGAGCTTGTCGGTGACTTTCTTGACCCCGGCGACGTTCTCCGCGGCAACGATAGCGGCCTTTCGCTGGCGCTCGTCGAAAATGGCGCCATTCAGTTCGACCTCTCCTTTTTTGACGGTGACGCCGATGAGGTCGCCGCCGACACTCCAGGACTGCCCCTGCAACTCGGCGAGAATGTTCCTGCGTATGACCTCGTCGTCGACAGTCGCGGAGCCTGACCTGGGCAGAGTGCGAAGCAGGACACGCATCAGATCGGAGCGGCTGACGATGCCGACGATCTTCCCCGCGTCAAGGATAGGCACGTTCTTGATGTCGTGGGTCGCCATGAGGTCTACAATCTCGGCGAGCGAAGCGCCAGGCGCTGCCGAAAAGACGCTGGTGCTCATAACCTCGGCCACTCGGCGGCTGCTCGACCGGACATACTCGTCGGCGAGCTTGCCAGGACCGACAAGAAATTCTAGCCAGCGAGGCCGCGCCCTTCTGATGCCAAGTTCGCTGCGGCGCAGGAAATCGCCCTCGCTAATGACGCCAGCCAGCGATCCATCGTCTCCCAGGACCGGCAGGCAGCGGATGTTCCTGGTCAGCATCAGATTGGCCGCTTCGGCGACTGAGGCAGAGGCGGTGATCGTGACCACCGGCGTCGTCATGATGTCCCGAACTTGCATAGAAATCTCCCGCTTTTGGTCAGCTTCTTTTTCGGATGCCGGAAGCGGCGCTGCCTTGATCTACGTCAGTTTGTTCGCTGGCCTTCGCTGTTTTGCTGGTCAGGCTCGATCAGTATCCGCTCGGCAGCTCCGTCGAGATCCTCGTGATGGCCGCTGCGCAGAGCCCAGAGGAAGCCAGACAAGCCGAGCGCTCCCAGAAACAGGGCCACTGGTATGAGATGGACGTGAGTGGTCATGGACGAGCCGCGTGGATGACATCGGTGCGGCGTCGGGCCGTCACAGCTTCAGGCGCGGCTTCCGCCACTGTGTGAAGCCGCATCGCATTTGCAATAACGATCAGGGAAGAGCTGCAGCTCGATTGCGTTTTGGATCCAAGGCGGCTGCCGCCTTGGCCGGCATTTGCGATGGATCAAAGCTCGATCGTTCTTCGCCGGATAGATCGATGACGACCGGTCTTGACACCGAGCCGTCGTGAACCGGTGGCAGCGTCGATGCGTTGTGCCTCAGCCGGATCGGCTTAAACCAGCGAAGGAGTCGGAAAATGACCGAGCGTCCCAGCGCCAATCGCTTGTCTACCCAGGAATTGCACGACATAGATGCCTACTGGCGCGCCGCCAACTATCTGACCATCGGGCAGATCTATCTGCTCGACAATCCGCTGCTGCGCGAGCCGCTTCGGCTGGAGCATGTCAAGCCGAGGCTGCTTGGCCATTGGGGAACGTCGCCGGGCCTCAGTTTCATCTATGCGCATTTGAACCGGGTAATCCGGCAACGCGACGCCAATGTCATCTATGTCTGCGGTCCCGGCCATGGCGGACCAGCGATGGTCGCCAACACCTATCTCGAAGGCGCTTACAGCGAGATCAATCCGGATATCGCACCGGGCGAGGCCGGAATGAAGAGGCTCTTCCGGCAGTTCTCGTTTCCCGGCGGCATCCCAAGCCATGCCGCGCCCGACGTGCCCGGCTCAATCCATGAAGGCGGCGAGCTAGGCTACGCGCTTTCGCATGCCTATGGCGCGGCCTTCGACAACCCGGATCTGATCGTCGCGTGCGTCGTCGGCGACGGCGAGGCGGAAACCGGGCCGCTCGCCGCCTCCTGGCACTCCAACAAGTTCCTAAACCCCGCGCTTGACGGCGCGGTGCTGCCGATCTTGCATCTCAACGGCTATAAGATCGCCAATCCCACCATTCTCGCCCGCATCCCCGAGGAAGAGCTTCGTGCGCTGTTCATCGGCTATGGCTACGAGCCACTGTTCGTCGAAGGCGACGACCCCGCCTTGATGCATGAGCGGATGGCCGTCGTGCTCGACGATGCGCTCGACCGCATCAAGGCGATTCAGGACGCGGCCCGCAGCGGCGCGAAGCCCGCGCAGTCTCGGCCGAAATGGCCGATGATCGTGCTGCGAACCCCGAAGGGCTGGACCGGTCCCAAGGAGGTCGACGGACTGAAGACCGAGGGGTTCTGGCGCGCCCATCAGGTTCCACTCTCCGGCCTCGCCGAAAACCCCGCGCATCTGAGGATGCTCGAGGAATGGATGAGAAGCTACAGGCCTGAAGAGCTTTTCGATGCTGCCGGCGCGCCTGTGGCTGCGATCCGCGCCACCGCGCCGGAAGGAAACAGGCGCATGAGTGCCAACCCGCATGCCAATGGCGGCCTGCTGCGCCGGTCCCTGGAACTGCCCAGCCTGCATGAGCATGCCGTCCTGGTCGAGCGGCCCGGGGGCATCAAGGCCGAGTCGACCCGCGTGATGGGCCGTTTCCTGCGCGACGTCATGGCGTTGAACCAAAGCGCAAGGAATTTCCGCATCGTCGGGCCCGACGAGACGGCTTCGAACCGGTTGCAGGACGTCTTCGAGGTGACGGAGCGCGCATGGATGGAAGAGATACTTAGCGAGGATGTCCACCTGGCCCGGGAAGGCAGGGTTCTGGAAATTCTATCCGAGCATACGTGTCAGGGTTGGCTGGAAGGCTACCTGCTTACCGGGCGTCACGGCTTCTTCTCCTGTTACGAGGCCTTCACGCACATTGTCGATTCCATGTTCAACCAGCATGCGAAATGGCTGGATGCCTGCCGCAAGCTCGCCTGGCGGCGCCCCATCGCTTCGCTGAACTATCTGTTGTCCAGCCATGTCTGGCAGCAGGAGCACAACGGTTTCAGCCATCAGGATCCGGGCTTCATCGACGTGGCGTTGAACAAGAAGGCGGATGTCGTGCGCGTCTATCTACCGGCGGATGCCAACAGCCTGCTTTGCGTGACCGACCACGTGCTGCAGACATGGAACCGCATCAACGTCATCGTCGCCGGCAAAGCCAATTCCTGGCAGTGGCTGTCCATCGAAGAGGCGAAAGTCCACTGCAACGCCGGCATCGGCATATGGGAGTGGGCCTCGACCGACGGTGCGGCCGAGCCGGATGTGGTGATGGCCTGCGCGGGCGACGTGCCGACGCTAGAGATGCTGGCCGCAGTTCAGATCCTGAAGCACTACATTCCCGATCTCAAGGTCCGTGTGGTGAACATTGTCGACCTGATGACGCTGCAGCCGAAGGAACATCATCCGCACGGGCTGTCGGATCGCGAGTTCGATGCGTTGTTCACCAGGGATAAGCCTGTCATCTTCGCCTATCACGGCTATCCATGGACCATCCATCGCCTTACCTACCGGCGGACCAATCACGATAACATCCACGTGCGCGGCTACAATGAGGAAGGGACGACGACGACGCCGTTCGACATGACGGTGCTCAATGGGCTCGACCGCTATCATCTCGTGCTCGGCGTGCTCGACCGCATTCCCGGGCCGGCCAGCGCGCACATCCAACTGAAACAGGCCATGGAAGGCAAGCTGATCGAGCATGGAGCCTATATCCGCGAGCACGGGCAGGACATGCCCGAGATACTCGGTTGGAAATGGGAGGGGTAGTCGATGACGATGGGCCAGGCTGGCAGGATACGACCCGCAAAAGCGGCTGGGACCGCTCGGCCATGACCGATGCAATTCTCGTTCTCAATGGCGGCTCATCGAGCCTGAAGTTTGCCGCCTTTCAAGGGGGCGAACTTCATCTGCTGGTGCGCGGCAGCGTTTCGTCAATAGGCGAGCGGCCCCGACTCCGCGTTGCGCCCACGGTAACGACGCCGCCCTTCGACAGGAGCCTGGGCGAACAGCCGATCTCCATCGGCAAGGCATTCGAGGCCGTCGCGTCCTATCTGGCGGACCGCGGTCTGTTGCAACGGGTGCGCAGGGTCGGGCATCGCATCGTTCATGGCGGTCGGGAGTTTACCCGCGCAACCTTAATCGACGAGCGCACACTCGATGCCCTGCGCAAGCTCAAGCCGCTCGCCCCAATTCACCAGGCGATAAACCTGGAACTCGTCGACCTGGCCAACCGCCTTCTGCCCGGCGCCATGCAAGTAGGCTGCTTCGACACCGCCTTTCACGCGATGCAGCCCGAGCTTGCAAGACTTTATGGCCTGCCGCATGAGCTGTCGCAGCAAGGCATCGTGTCCTACGGTTTCCATGGGCTCTCCTACAGCCACATCGCCAGCGAGCTCCACAACCGTTACGGCGCTGCCGCCGGCGGCCGAACGATCGTTGCCCATCTCGGCAGCGGAGCAAGCCTGTGCGCGATGACGGAGGGCGTAAGCCGCGCCACCACAATGGGTTTCTCAACCCTTGACGGCCTTGTCATGAGCACGCGTTGCGGAGCGATCGATCCCGGCGTCCTCCTGCATCTTCTGCAGGATCGGAAGCTGTCGCCTGATGAGCTGATGGACTTGCTCTACGAGCGATCCGGCCTGCTGGGAGTATCCGGCATCTCCGGGAGCATGCAGACGCTGCTTGCGTCGAAAGACCCGGCGGCGATGCGTGCCGTCGATCTTTTCGTCTACCGTGTCGGGCGTGAGATCGGATCACTTGCCGCGGCGATAGGCGGGCTCGACACCCTCGTGTTCACTGCTGGCATCGGCGAGCATGCGCCCGTGATCCGGCAGAGAATCTGCGAAGCAGCCGGATGGCTGGGCGTCGCGCTCGACAAGGAGTTGAACGGCAACAGCGAAGAATTGGTCAGCGCCCCGGATTCCCTCGTCGACGTGCTTGTCATTCCAGCCGACGAGGAACGTGCGGTGGCCGCCAAGATAGAGCGCTTCGGCACCTCTGTGGGCGGTGGACCGTTCTAGCCTGGCAACTTGGCGCCGAGCTTCCGCTGAACAAGGACGAGCGACGCGTCGTCGGAGTCCGTTGTGACGGTGAAGCCCATTTCACGCTCGAGTTCGATCGCTGCGCGATTTTCGCGGCTTTCGATCGACTCGATCGTCTCGATGCCATGGTCGTCGGCATAGCGCGCGACATAGCCGAGAAACTCCCAGCCGACGCCAAGATGCTTGCGATCCTCGCGAATGCAGATGGCGACTTCGCCACGCCGGTCGGCCGGATCGCTGGCAAGCGTTGCCACCGCGATCAGCATTCCGTCGGTCGAAAAGGCGAGAAAATTATGGACGTGCGGATCGTCGGAGCGGGTCATCTCCACCAGTCGCTCATGCGAAACTTCCTTCAAGGCTCCGAGGAAGCGGAAGCGCAGGTCCTCCGGCGTCACATGGGTGAAGAACTCGGCAACGATCGGCTCATCGTCGGGGCGTGCACGGCGCACTTCGAAGCGAAATCCGGTGTGGGTTGTAAGTGTGGTTTTCATTTTCCGCCCCTTTCAGGATTGATGCGCGGGATTGGCTTAAATGGCCTCATTCCCCCATTGCCAGCAGCGTATCGCGCTTGAGAATTTCGATGTTGCGCAGGCTGAGCAGGCGGATAACGCCTTTCTCCTTCAGGCGGGTGAAGACTCGCGAAACGGTTTCGATGGTGAGGCCGAGATAGTCGCCGATGTCGTTCCGCGACATTGGCAATTCCACCTGCCGCAAACCGCCCTGACGCTCCGACATCTCGACGAGGAATGCCGCGACGCGCTCAATGGCGTTCTGACGGCCAAGCACCAGGAGATGTTCCTGCGCCCGGGTCAGGCCCTTGAGCGCGAGAGGCAGCAGCTGGCGGGACATATCCGTGCCTGATGGAGCGCGGAAGGTCCGGACACCGGTTGCGTTGATCGCTTCGGCGAAGAAGTGGTGAGTGGCGTCGGCCTCGAACCCGAAGGTTTCTCCCGCCAGATGGAACGCGCTGATCTGCCTGCGGCCGTCGGCGAGCAGGCGGTAGATGCGGACCGCGCCGAATTCGACTTGGTAGAGGGCACCCGCCTTTTCGCCCTGGGCGTAGATCTCGGCGCCTGCCGAGAAGAAGCTCACCGGCTGCACGGTCGCGCCGTCAAAGATGGCGGCTGGGTTCTGCTGGGGGAGGTATGACGGCAGTTCGATCTTGGCGGAGGCGTACATGGCTGTGGTCCCGGTTGATCCGTGACAACAGCAATCGCGCAAAACCGGCAACGCCGAAATTCGGTTATGTCCCTACGGGAAACTACCTAGAGCCGAGCTCGAGAGCACCCGATCGATCCAGGTCTTGCCGTCCTAGTTGCGCTCTCTGTGCGATTGACCGCGATCAAGGCTGGCATGCCTCGGCAAGGCAACTATCGAGTCGGAACCAACCATCCAACCAAGGGAATTTGGTCATGACCTCCGACACCGTCGAAATCTGGGCTGGGATACTCGGCCTTGCCTATATTGCCGCCTTGGGCCTTTATTCGGAAATGCTTTCCGCCCGGAAGCGCAGTCGCGTTGCCGCGAGCTACGGCTTCGGTCGCCACACCAGGCCGCGCGCGGCGAGGAGCAAGCACTCGCGATAATACCGTTCCCCGTCGGACAGAGCGTTCAACTCCTCATTTCGAGGATACGTCATGAAGGCAATGGTATTGGAGAAGCCCGGTTCGCCGTTGAAGGCTATGGATCGCCCCGACCCTACGCCGCGACCGGGCGAAATAAGGCTCAGGGTCGAAGCCTGCGCCGTCTGCAGGACCGACCTGCATGTCGTTGACGGCGATCTGCCGCGGCCGAAGTTGCCGCTTGTGCCCGGCCACGAAATCGTCGGCATCGTGGACCTTGTTGGCGAGGGCGTGTCACAGTCTCGGCTTGGCCAGAGAGTAGGCGTTCCGTGGCTGGGACATACTTGCGGGCATTGCCCCTATTGTGTCGCCGGTGCCGAGAACCTTTGCGATCTGCCTTTTTTCACCGGCTACACACGTGATGGCGGCTTCGCCAGTCATGTCGTTGCCGACGAGCGTTTCGCCTTCGATCTCGACGCCACGGCGGATCCAGTGTCGCTAGCGCCACTCCTATGTGCAGGGCTGATCGGCTGGCGCTGTCTCAAGAAGGCGGGCGGCGGCAGGCGGCTAGGGATCTACGGCTTCGGCGCCGCCGCGCATATCATCACGCAAGTCGCGGTCTGGCAGGGACGTCAGATCTTCGCCTTCACGCGGTCCGGCGATGCTCAAGCACAGGAATTCGCGCGCTCGTTGGGCGCTGTCTGGGCAGGGTCGTCCGAGGAATTGCCCGCTGCCGAGCTCGACGCGGCGATCATTTTCGCCCCGGTCGGCGACCTGGTGCCAGCGGCTTTTCGGGCCGTGCGCAAAGGCGGCCGCGTGGTTTGCGGCGGTATCCATATGAGCGACATCCCGCCGATGCCTTACCGACTTCTCTGGGGAGAAAGAGAGTTGGCTACAGTCGCCAATCTTACTCGCCGTGACGCGGAGGAATTCTTCCCGATAGCGAAGCGCGCTCAGGTGCGCACGCACACAAAGGTCTATCCGCTGGAGCAGGCCAACCAGGCGCTGGAGGATTTGCGGATGGGCAGGCTGAGCGGCGCAGCGGTTCTGCGGCCATGATGCCTTGGATGAGTTGGCCGGCCAGTTTGACTTGGCGCCAGGACAGCACGCGACCGCGCAAGCAGGATAGGCTGGGAATGTAAATGCTTGTCCTGCCACCCGGATGGAGGATCGTCATGAAGACCATATTCAAGCTTGGACTTGTCGCAGCCATACTCATCACCTGCAATACCGGCGCCGTTCGAGCTGCTTCACTCGTCAAGGTCTCCCTTTGGGACAAAGGCGCAAGTACTGAGATGCCAATCGGCCTCGTCTATGCGACGCCAGGACTGGACATGACAAAAGCCACCATGGGCATGAAGGTTTCGCCCGGTGCCCTGAAAGCCGGAAGGGTCACCTTCAAGGTGAAGAATGATTCCAAGGATACCGTTCACGAAATGATCGTGATGTTTCTCGCCGACCCGAAGAAGTCCCTTCCTTACATTGACGCCGAGAACCGGGTCGACGAAGACAAGGCAGGCGACAAGGGCGTGGTTTCGGAACTGGATCCCGGCAAATCTGGATCATTTGACCGTTGATCTGAAAGCGGGAAAATACCTGCTCATCTGTAACGTGCCAGGCCACTACGGCGCCGGCATGTGGGCCGAATTTACAGTTGATCCATAGGCTGGTGGCTCTCGGCTGAAATCCGCGACCGCTTTAGCTTCGCAGCTTGGGTGAAATCGCCAGTTTCGCTCGAAATTTAGGGCACCCTGCCAAGAAGTGGCTCGGCATTTGTCGGCCGGAGCCAGCACTCCCGATTGCTCTCGCGATTGTTACGGCCACCGACCTCAAAGCCCTCGCTCGCCGAGCAGACGCATTTGCCCGATCCACTTCGCCCGTTTCGCCTTGCTCGTGCTGGCGACCATGCCGAACAGCGTTTCCCTTACTGGCCTGATGCCGACAAAGTTGAGGATGCTGCGTCGCATGCCGGCAATCCCGTGGCTGAGGAACCAGATCCGGTAGACGGCCGCGGGCATTCCCATGGTCACGACCAGGCGGGCGGAGCGACCACGCAACAACGATTTGGCGAAACCCTCGCCTTTGGCTGGGTAGGCGAACGCCGTGCCTGGTCGCATCACCTGCTCGAGGAAAGCCTTCAGCATCGCCGGCACTGTGCCCAGCCAAAGTGGGAAGACAAAGACGAAATGCTCCGCCCAGACGACCGCCTCGGCAGCTTCCTTGAGACTGTCGGGGATCGCTCCGTGCTCGAACTCCTGCATCGTCCGAAGGAGCGGAATGTCCAGCAAGGCCAGATCGATCCTGCGTACGATATGGCCCGCACGTTCAGCACCATCGGCGTAAGCAGAAGCCAGAGCCCGGCAGAGCCGCTCCGGTGATGGATCGGGGTGGCCGATGACAACGAGGATATGGCGAGGCACCACTTGGCTCCTACCAACCAAGAAACTGCTAGGGCCGTTCCACGCGGGCGACCTGGTAAGTGTGCATGGCTCCGTTGCGCCTTATCGAGACATACTCGCCGGTCACGAAGCATTCGTCGTCGAGGTGAAATCCGGCCTCGTCGTCACGGTCGCCCTCGGTATAGTCGAAAAACCATTGTCCGCCCGGCTTGCGGCGCAAGCGCCCGATAAGATCGTCTTCGCCGGCTCGGAAATGGCGGACGCGGCAGAGCGCCTGGTGTGATTTCCATTCCTTGGCGTCCAGTCGTCCTTCGTCTGTGAGCGGTGCCAGCACATCATAGCCTTCCTCGCGGTCGCCTTCCGGATGGCCTTTTTCGCGAGCAAGAAGCAGGCGGATATTTCTGAATTTGGGGGTGAGGTCGTGCAATGCGGTCATGGCAAACTCCTTCGAGGCCATTCCTATCGCAGCGTCCGAGCTGGGCCTTGATCAAGGTCAAATGGCCTGACTTCGCGAAAGGTTAGCTCGTGCCTGTCGGAATATGCTCGCGAACCCAGCCAACGATCTGGCTGGCGCTCATCGCGCCCGAGATTCGCGCTATTTCTTTCTGACGATGAAACAAGATCATCGTCGGGATGCCGCGAATACTCAGTCTCGCCGCGATAGCCTGCTCTTTGTCGGAATTCAGCTTTACCAGCCGAACGTGAGGCTCAAGGGCCTTGGCGGCGGCTTCATAGGCCGGCGCCATCATCTTGCAGGGACCGCACCAGGGAGCCCAGATGTCGACTAGCACGGGCAGACTGCCGCGCCCGACCTGGCGATCGAAGTTTGCCCCATCGATGTCCTGCGGCAATCCCGAAAATAGCGGCGCACCGCACTTTCCACATTTCGCGTCGGTGCCATTCCGGCCGCGCGGCACGCGGTTGACCACCCCGCATTTAGTGCAAACCACCAGATTCTCCTGCGACATGACCTTTCGGCGCTCCTATTTCCTACTGTGCCCTAAACGCCCCTCGCCAAGCGCACGCAGCGCATTGAGGATGACGGCGACGTCTATCCCCTCCTGAAGCAACGCGCCTGCCACTGGCGTCAGGTGCCCCATGGCGGCCGCGATCATCGCAGCGCCCGAAAGCGCCAGTCCCACAATGATGCTCTGCAGGGCGATACCGCGCGTGCGCATGGCGATCCGCAACGCCTCCGCAACCGGCCGCAGGCTATCGGTCAGCACGACAACATCGGCGGCTTCCGATGAGGCCGTACCGCCGCGAGCTCCCAGCGCGACGCCAACGGTCGCCGCGGCAAGCGCAGGAGCGTCGTTGATGCCGTCACCGACCATCATCGTCGGCGCCGTCGCCTTCTCGACCTCGACCGTTTCGACCTTGTCCGCCGGCGTGGCATCGGCAAACACGGCGTCGAATTTGAGCGAAGCGGAAACTTTTTCGGCGGCCGCGCTGTCGTCGCCGGTGAGCATGACTATCCGCGTGACGCCTACCGCACGCAAAGCGCCAACCGTTTCGATAGCATCTTCGCGTATGGCGTCTCCGAATGTGAAGATACCGGCAAGTCGGCCATCCAAAGCCACGAACACCCTCAGCACTTGCGCGCTCCGGTGCCGTTTTTCAGCACTTTCCGCCCATCCTGGCAGCGGCCCGCCCCCAAGAACGAGTGGCCTCGACCCGGCGGCGACCGACATCCCGTTCACCAGACCCTTGAGGCCTTCTCCACGATGCTCGCGGACATCACAAGGTTGGGAAAGCGTTAGCTTTCTACGGCGGGCGATGCGAACGATCGAATCCGCAAGGACATGGTGGGAGGCCTGTTCGAGCGAGGCCAGCAGCCGCAGCACTTCATCGGCTTGCCGATCTGGAGCGACGTCGATCTCGATCAGCTCGGCGCCGCCGAGCGTCAAAGTTCCCGTCTTGTCGAAGATTGCGGTGCGTATCTGGGCGAGCGCCTCCAGCGCCGCGCTGCCTTTCATAAGAATGCCGGCGCGGGCAGCGCGCGATACGCCCCCGATGAACGCAACCGGCGCCGCGAGGATCAGCGGGCAAGGCGTGGCGACCACCAGAACCGCGAGCCCTCGGATCGGGTCACCCGAAAGTCGCCAGGCGATGCCCGCGAGCAGGAGAGTGACCGGAAGCAGGAGCAGCGCGAAACGATCAGCGATGCGTATGAATGGCGCTTTGGCCGTTTGCGCTGCCGCGACCATGCGCACGATCGCGGCATAAGTGCTGTTGTCGGCGATGGCCGAGGCCCGCATGAAAAAGGCTTCGCCGGCATTGACTGTGCCGCTGCGCAATGCGTCGCCGGTGCCGCGACGCTCCGGCAGGGGCTCGCCGGTGACTGTCGATTCATCCAACACGGCCGAAGCGTCGATCAGGAATCCGTCGACCGGCAGCAACTCGCCGGCGCGCACCAGAAGCTCGTCGCCGACCGCTACTTGCTCGATCGGTACCGTCTCGGTGCCCTGTGCGCATTTACGATGCGCGACGCGCGGCGCCCTATCGGTCAGCGCTCTGAGATTACGTTCCGCCCTACCACGCGCGAAGTCTTCCAGCACCGTGCCACCGGCATACATAATGGCGACAACCACCGCTGCCAGAGCCTGCCCCAGCAGCAGAGCCGCCGACATCGAAACCAGCGCGATCGCGTCGACGCCGATCCGGCCGATCCAAAAATCCCGCAAGATGGAGATGGCGAGTACGACAACGACCGGCAGGGTCGCCACTGTCCAGATTGTGTCGGGCGAGAGGGGACCAGTACCGCTCCGCCACACGCCCAACCCAAGTGCCAGACCTGTTGTGGCGATGAGCAGCAGCGCGCGGCGCAATGCGGACTCGTCCATGGCGTCAGCCATCAAAGTTCGCTGATCAATTCCTGCAGCGCCCGCCATGCGAAATGCGGATTGCAGGCGCCGAGGATCATGTAGGGCTTGAAGTCGACGCCCAGCTTGACCTTCATCGTGTGCTGGATATCGATCCTCGTCAGGATGCCGAAGCCCTTGCCAGCAAGCTTTTTGGTGACATGTTCGATCGCCGCGGCAAACGGCATGTCGAGGTTTTTGCTGAAATAGTAACGCATATGAGCCTCCTTCGACGGAATACGTTCGCCCGCAGAGCAGCTTGGTCGCAGCGTCGCTTTAGCTAGCCGCAGGAGGCCGGTGCCGCTTTGATCCAGCGCAATGAATGCTCGCCGCCTTCGGTGAATGTGACGGCAAGGAGTTTTCCGGGATGACGATCCGAAATCTTGAATACGCGATCTCACCGAAATCCGTCGTTGTCGTCGGTGCGACCGGGCGCGAAGGCTCCGTCGGTCGCATTGTCCTCGAGAACATCGTCGGCGGCGGCTTCGAGGGAGAGATTTGGCCGGTTAATCCCAAACACTCGCAGGTGGCCGGCCACCGTTGCTACGGGAGGGTTGCCGACCTGCCGGGCATTCCCGATTTGGCTGTGATCGTTACCCCTCCCGACACCGTCCCCGCTATCGTGCGTGAGTTGGGCGAAAAGGGGACGCGAGCTGCCGTCGTCATCACCGCGGGGCTCAATCACGCCAATGGTCTGCGCCAGGCGATGCTCGATGCGGCCAAGCCCTCGCTTATGCGCATCATTGGGCCGAACACCGTCGGGCTGATGGTCCCTCCAGCGAAGCTCAACGCCAGTTTCGCCCATATGGCGGCGAGGCCCGGGAACATTGCGCTGATCTCGCAATCCGGCGCGATCGCCACGTCGCTGATCGACTGGGCGGCCGAGAACAATGTCGGCTTTTCCCGGATCATTTCCCTCGGCGACATGGCGGACGTCGACGTCGGCGACTGCCTGGACATGCTGGCGGGCGATTTCCACACGCGCGCCATCGTGATGTATCTCGAAACGGTACCCAATCCGCGCAAGTTCATGTCGGCCGCGCGGGCGGCGGCGCGCCTCAAGCCGGTCATCGCAATCAAGCCTGGCCGGCACGAACAGGCGGCCAGGGCGGCGGCGACACACACAGGCGCGCTTTCGGGCGCGGACAGGGTGGTGGATGCCGCCTTGCGACGGGCAGGGGTGCTTCGTGTGGATGATCTCGCGGAGTTGCTCGATGCGGCCGAGACGGTCGCGCGCCACGCTTCCCTCGAGCGAGCACGCGTCGGCATCGTCACCAATGGCGGCGGGGCCGGCGTTCTTGCCGTCGACAAGCTCGTCGATCGTGGCGGCGAGTTGGCTGAACTTGCGCCTTCGACGATCACGCGGCTCGACCATCTGCTCCCACCGACCTGGTCGCGTGCGAACCCGATCGACATCGTCGGCGACGCGGCGCCGGAGCGCTACGGGGCGGCGCTCGAGGCCTTGGCGGCGGATCCGGGAACGGACGTCGTCCTGGTGATGAACTGCCCCACCGGACTTGGTTCTTCGGCAGGTGCGGCCAGGAAGGTGGCCGAGCTCGGCGACGAGGGCGAGATCGGAGGAAAACCGCTTCTGGCGTGCTGGCTGGGCGAGCACACCGCGCGAGAGGGCCGGCGCGTCCTGACGGAAGCCGGTATCGCCTGCTTCGAGACGCCGGAGGACGCCGCGATCGCGGCGTCCTATCTCAGCAAATGGTCGCAGGCGCAGCGGGCGCTCCTGCGGACGCCCTCGAGCCAAGGTGATGACCGGGCCGACGGCAAGGCCGCCGCACATGCGATTTTCCGGCAGGTGGCCAGCGAAGGACGGCGCATGCTGACGGAGCCGGAAGCAAAAGCGGCGATAGCCGCCTACGGTATCGCCGTGCCTGGAACCATTGTCGCCGGCTCCGTCGCGGAAGTGGCGCGGGCAGCCGGCGAGCTTCTCGAAAGCTCGGAAAGAGTGGTCGTCAAATTGCTGTCGACGATGGTTTCACACAAGTCCGATGTCGGCGGCGTGGTCCTCGACATCGCGACCGCCGAGAAGGCGGCGGAGGCCGCCCGGTCGATCGAGGCACGCTTGAGCGCGCAGGCGGCGGGGTCGAAGCCGGACGGCTACACCGTGCAAGCAATGGTCGCGCGCAAGCATGCGCAGGAACTCATTTTGGGCATGAGCGTGGATCCGATGTTCGGGCCGGTCATTCTGTTTGGCGCCGGCGGCATAGCTGTCGAGATTGTGAACGACACCGTGATCGCCCTGCCGCCGCTTGACGACGTGCTGGCCGCAGACGCGATCGACGCGACCAGAATAGGCCGCCTGCTTGCCGGCTATCGCGATCGCAGGCCAGCCGACCGAGCCGCGATTATCGCCGCGCTCAACGGTCTGTCGCAAATGATCGTCGACTTTCCCTGCCTGGTGTCCCTCGACATCAACCCACTGCTGGCGGACGCAGAGGGTGTGATTGCGCTCGACGCCCGCATCGAAATCGACCCGCGCCGGGTGGATGAAACGGCGCCAAATCCGGCTCTTGCGATCAGACCCTATCCGTCAGGATGGAGTCGCGATCTTCTCTCCGACGGCCTCTCCTTCCACATCCGGCCGATCATGCCGGCGGACGTAGCGCTCTATCCTGCGTTCCTGGCCAAGATTTCACCCGATGATCTGCGGCTACGGTTCCTGTCACTCCGGAAGAACTTTCCGGATCAGATGTTGAAGCGGCTCACCCAGCTGGATTATGATCGCGACATCGCCTTCGTCGCGCTGGAAAAGGACACGGGAGCGCTGGCCGCAATCGGCCGGCTTTCCTGCGACCCCGATCACAGGACCGGCGAATATGCCTTGCTCGTTCGGTCGGATCTTCAGGGCCATGGCCTCGGATGGGACTTGCTGAAACAGCTCATCGACTATGCGAAGGCTGACGGCATCGGTCGTATCGAAGGCACAATCCTCAACGAAAATTGCAAGATGCTCACCATGTGCCGGGAGTTCGGCTTCTCGATTGCGCACCATGCCAGCGAGCCGGGCCTGTCTGTAGCGAGGCTGGAGGTCAGCTAAGCGACGGCAGTGTCTATCTCATCCTGTCTTTCTGAAGCTGACCGCGGTTGAAGCCGTGCCTTTCATCAAGGCCACAATCTCGGCGGTGATTTCGGCCACCTTGCGGTCCGCCTCGATCTTGCGCCAGGTCAAAGCACCGGCGTCGCGCTGCAATTGCCGTGACAGGATGTCGACCGTGGCATCCGACGGGCCGCCCTTGCGCTCGCCGACCCGGCGCCAAAGCACGGACGGATCGGCGGCCAGCCAAAATCCTGCAAACGGGACATTCGCCTCGTTCGCGGCGCGTTCGACCTTGTCGCGATCCTTCGGTTTGTCGAATACCGCATCGGCGACGACGGAGCCGCCTTCGGCAAGGATCAGTCCCGAACGCCAGGCGATCTGGCGATAGACGCGTTCAGAGACGCCGGGCCGGTAGGCCTTGTCCGGCAGTCTTGTTTCAGCGGGCACGCCATGCATTGCCTTGCGGATGCGGTCGCTCTCGACGATCCGGGCGCCAGGCGGCGCGCCGATCCGCGGTGCAAGCGCTTCGGCGATCGTCGTCTTGCCCGAGCCGCTCAGACCACCGATCGCGATGAGCCGAGGCGGCGTTTCGGCAAGCAGGACTTGCGCGAGCTGGAAATAGGATCGCGCGTCGGCGACCAGCTTTGTTGCGTCCTGGCTGCCCTCCTCGACCTGTGTCGCGGTCACGTGGGCACGCACCGCCGCCCGCACCGCCATGAAGAAGGGCAGCAGGACGAAGCCGTCCTCGTCGTCGGCGTCGTCGAGATAGCGATTCATCACCAGATTGGCGAACTCTGGAAAACCGCGATGCCACAGGTCCATCAGCAGGAATGCGAGATCGTAAAGGACATCGACGGTGGCGATCTGATCGTTGAACTCGATGCAATCGAAGAGGCGAGGCTCGCTATCGAAGACGCAAATGTTGCGCAGATGCAGGTCGCCATGGCAGCGACGGACCCGGCCTGTCGCCTCGCGCCGGTCAAGCAGAGCGGCATGGCGGGCGAGGGCGGCGCGAAACGCCGCGTTGAGCGTTTCAATCTCCGTTTCATCGAACACGTGGCTTGTCGCAAATCCGGCTGAATTGATTGCCAGCACGCCGCCGATGTTCGCCGATCCACCGGCGGCATGGATCACGTCGGCACTGCGGTGGTATCGCGCAATCATGCGCGCCACATTCGTCATCAGCGCGGGGGTCAACGTCCCTGCGGCGGCCATGCGATCGAGGAGGTTCGACTGATCGAAGCGAACCATCTCGATAACGGCATCAACCAGTTCGCCCGATCCATCCAAGGCAAGCTGGTCTCCTGCGCGTGTGATGCGGTGGACACCGAGATAGAGACCGGGAGCCGTTCTGGAGTTCAACTCCACTTCCTTTTCGCACGCGGCGACCCGCAATTCCGGCGTCGAAAAATCGACATAAGGCAGCTTGACCGCCCGCTTCATCTTGAATGCGCGTTGGCCGACAAGGAATATCCGGGAGATGTGGGTTTCGATCGTCTCGACGGGACCAGCGTCGCCATAGGTGGCGGGGTCCTTCAGCATGTCGACCACGGTGTCTTGGTTCTGAACGATCATCGCCTGTCGCCTTGACTTTGGTTGCCTTATCCTTCGAGTCGCCAGCTCCGCGTGTCGTGCTAGCGCTGGAGCGTCTTGACGTAACCGGCGAGGTTTTGAATGCGTTCCGTGGTCACGGCCTCCCCACCGTAGGGACCGTATTTCTTCACGTCGTCAGGCAGGAACTGATTGCCCCAGACCGGCATGTCGCGATCGCCATGCTCCGGAACGAGGCCGCGGCCGTCGATTGTCGCGTAGACCCGCCAGTAGGGGAACTCCCCGCCATTGCGCCTCGTGAGCGTGGTCAAGTTCGCAGGGCGCTTCCGCAACAATTCAGCCATCGGTCCGTCACCTCTGCCGTCCACGCCGTGGCAAACGGCGCAGGAATTCAGATATTCCTGCTCTCCGTTGCTGATCTGCTGTGCCGCCGCGGCGCTCAGCGTCAACGCGAAGAAACCCATCGTCGTCCGGAATCTCATTTGATCCGCCTCCAGCCTTTGGGTCAGGCTAAGGCGTTCCGCGCGCGCAGACGTTGATCGGGATCAATCTCGAGTAGGCCTTGCCGTGTTGCCGTTGGTCATTCCTCGTCTACTGGCCCGATGGCTGGGCGCTGCGCCCGGATCGAAGATCCGCAGGAACGATGGCTCGACCTCGCGGCTCGTGCCGGACACGGCCTCCTTTACGTTCTCCTCATCGCGCTACCATTGAGCGGGTGGTACGCCGCCTCCCGGCTCGGCGAGAAACGGGCACGATCCAAAAGTATCTGCGCCTTCAGGATAACTGGGCTGAAGCCTTTCGATCTTTCGGCTGAGAATTGCGCTTGATTGACAGTGGCGAGGTCCAGCTTGGCCGCCGCTGTCCCGCCGCAAGTGAGGGCAAGTGCCGCAGCCGCGACGAGAAGGAGCCTGACCATCGATGCACTCCACCAGAACCAGTTCGTACGACGCAGCAAGGCCGATATGGTTCACCGGCCCCACTCTAGGCCTGCTCCGCAAAACCCCGCAAGCCAGCGAGCGCCGCCTCGCCAGCTGGCAATTTGCAGCTGAGGCGGCGGCGCGGGTCTTCGCTGGCCTAACGTTTGGCACTCAACCGTGCGCCATTAAACTTCTCAGCCATGCGAGAACCTTGCTGCCTCCAAGCGTCCTGCGCACCCTGCCGGCCGCCCAGTCGGCCCGCATCGTGGCACCGGCGTGGCAACTGCAGACGATGTCGTGCAATTGCCAGTCGGACAGTTCGAAGAAGCGCTTGGCTTCGCCGTAAGTGTCCGATTTCAGGCCCGATTGACGTAGCAATGAATCATCGAAGGCAACCGTGATCGGCGACCCGGTTGCCCGTGCCTCTTCGCGGAGCCCGGAGTTAAGATGCTCGGTACCGGTGAGCGCGGTCAGGCAGCGCGACGGATTCATTTCGAGCAGGTCCGCCCACCGTTCGATCCGCTGCTCTCTGGTCATCAGCAGGGCCGGCGCCATCGGATTGATGTCGGCGATCGACTGCAGTTCCTCAAGTGTCTGATGTTTCATGACTAGCTCCTGTTCTTAGTTTTGTTCTTAGCTTTCAGCGGCGTCCGCAGCCTGTCGTCTTCGACCTACGGTCTTCAGCTCGACGTCCAAGAGCTCGCGGCCAGGAGATCATGGGCGCAAGCCGCTCGGGTTGCTCAAGCGACCTTCAGCCGACAGCACGCAGCGGCATATAAAGCGAAAGAACCGTCATCGATCTCTAATGTTCCAACGGCAGGGACAGATTTCGTGCAGCCGGCCGCACAATGGCTCAAGCCAGGGCAGATCGGCGGTGTGAAGCGTGTGCGCGGGGACGAGGAGGCGCGCCACGCATCGCTTCAGGACTTCACGGAAGGGCCAGAAAAAGCCCTGCAACAAAACCTAGTTTCAGCGGCTCCTTTGTCTGGAGGAACCCATGTGGCCGACATTCGATAATGGGGATGAGCGCACGGCAGGTTGACGTTATGTGTCGAGGCCGACTCGAACCGCTCGCCAAGCAAGGGCAAGTGCTCTATGCTCCCATCTCCTGCGGTATCGAGATAGGTTGTCCTGGCGGGGGCGTTCCATGTTCGAAGTCGTCGCATTCTGTCGAAAAGTGCGCGCGAAGGCCGCAGCCTTTAGCTTGGTCCTTGCCGCGCTGTTGGGCTTGCTGTTGCTCGAACCGCACGCCGCCAACGCCGCGCCGAACTGGACGCTCGATCCTGACGCCTCGGTGCTCACCTATCAGTCGGTCAAGAAGAACACGATCGTCGAGACCAACAAGATCAGGAATATCACCGGCACGCTGAGTTCCGCCGGTGACGCCAAGGTCAGCTTCGATCTCAATTCCGTCGACACGGGCGTCGACCTGCGCAATGTGCGCATGCGCTTCCTGTTCTTCGAAACATTCAAATATCCGACGGCCGAGCTGACGGCGAAGGTCGACCCGGCCGCATTTGCCGACTTGCCGGCCAAACGCCGGATCAAGGCAAGCTTGCCGTTCCGGCTGAGCCTGCACGGCGTCGATAAGGATCTGGAGGCGAGCGTCGTCGTAACCATGATCAGCGACACTCAGGTTTCTGTCGCGTCGGAGGCTCCCGTCGCGGTGCATGTCGAGGATTTCGGCTTGCTGCCGAACGTCGACAAGCTGCAGCAGGCCGCCAATGTGACGAACATCGTGCCCACCGCCTCGGTGTCCTTCGATTTCGTCTTTGTCGCCGACGGCAGCAAGCCGGCAGCGGTGCAGACAGTCGCTGCCGGCACCACCGGTGTCGGTCCCGTGGCCACCGACGCCGCGAAGGCCAATTTCAGCGACGAGGAGTGCCTCAACCGGTTTGCCGTGTTGTCGCGCACCGGCGCCATCTACTTTCGCCCGGCCAGTGCCCGGCTCGATGCCAAGAGCCGTCCGCTGCTCACCGAAGTTGAAGGTGTCGTCGGCAAATGCCCGACCTTGAAGGTGGAGGTCTCCGGCTACACGGACTCGGACGGCTCGCCCGAGGCCAACAAGGCACTCTCCGAACGGCGCGCGCAGGCGGTTGCCGATGCGCTGGTCGCCGGTGGCGTGCCGCGTCAGCAGATCAGTGCCGCCGGCCATGGCGAGGAGAGCCCGGTTGCCGCCAATGACACGCCGAAGAACAAGGCGCTCAACCGGCGGATCGAATTCTCCGCCACGAAGCTTGCGAACTGAGGTCGGGGTGGGTTCCCGTACAATCGCGTATTGCGCCGCCTTGCTTCACGGCGCCGGCCTTGTCGCGCTCGTCCTGCTTTTGACTTTGACGGCCGCCAGTGCCGAGCGCCGTATCGCGCTGGTGCTCGGCAACTCGCAATATCAGCACGCCGCGCCGCTCGCCAATCCTGCACGCGATGCCCAGGCGATGGCCGATCGCCTGCAGAACCTTGGTTTCGAGGTGGTCTCCGGCTTCGACCTCACCAAGCAGCAGACACAGACCACGGTCGCCCAGTTCGCCAAGCAGGTGCGCGGCGCCGATGTGGCGCTGTTCTTCTATGCCGGCCATGGCCTGCAGGTTTCAGGCAAGAACTATCTGCTTCCGGTGGATGCCGCGCTCGAGGACGAGACCTCGCTCGACTTTGAGGCCGTGTCGGTCGATTTCATCTTGCGCCAGATGTCTCGCGAGACAAGCATAAGGCTGGTGTTTCTGGACGCATGCCGGGACAATCCTCTGGCCGATGTGCTGGCAAAGACCGCCGGCATCAAGGGTGCAAGCAGCGGCCTTGCGGAAATTCCGATCGAGAATGGCGGCGCCGGAACGCTCGTCGCCTTCGCCGCCAGTCCCAACCAACTCGCCTATGACGGGTCCGGCGACCACTCGCCCTTCACGACGGCATTGCTTCAGCACATTGGGGAATCCAATGTCTCCATCACCGAAGCGATGAACAGAGTGACCAGCGACGTCTTCAAGGCGACCGCCGGCAAGCAACGCCCCTGGATCAATGTCTCTTTGACCACCGAGGTCGTCCTGCACAAGGTCGATCTCAACGCGCCGTTGATCGTCGGCGAGGCGAGCACTCCGCAAGCTGAAGCCGGATCCGACACGCGCAACACCGGCGCTTCGCCAGGCCAGAACACCGACCAGCTTGCGCTTGATACGCTGCGTGCGAAAATCCCGAAGCTCGCTACCGACGGCCCTATCCTTTTCGATCGTCCCGTCAAGTTCGGCGACCCGGCGATCGACGGCAAGAGCATCGCCCAACTGATCAAGAGCGAACCGCTTTTCAGTCCGGTGGAAGGCCTCGACAAATCGGTCTGGGAAGGCAAGCACTGCGACAACTGCCATGAGTGGAATGAGGTCCGCCTTTGCGAGCAGGCGAAGAATTTCGCCGCCAACGACGTCTCGGTCCTGCGCCTGCAGCATCCGCTTGGTACGCGCTTCAAGGTCGCGCTGGCCAGATGGGCGCAAGGCGGCTGCAAATAATGCCGGCCTGAGGCCAGCAATGACGGATGGCGCGTAGGGATCGGCGAATGCCGTTACGCCTCCATCTCCGCCATCTGGATGCCCATTTCGACAAAGGCCGAAAGCACGGAAAACCGGTCCGCCAGCGAGGCGCGGGCCAACCCGGCCAGAATTCCGGCATTGACGGCATGAGCGGCAGGAAATCCGGTCGACACCATGTCGAGGGTCGGGTCGCGCCACACCGCTGCCAGAGCGATCCAGGCGGCCGGTGTTGCCGGCGGCAGGTCAAGGGAATTGCTCAGGACGGCTTGATGGTGGGGATTGTCAGGTTCGCCGACGCGGTCATGGACAAGCGCCAGCAATTCGAGATCCCGGTCCGCGAGGAGCTCGGCGAGATTGCTCAGGCACTCATGTCCCCACCAGACGGCGGCTCGCTCGGGCAGAAGGTAGGCACAGAACGTGACTGCTTCTTCCGGCACGCGCCCGGCAAGCAGGGCTCGGCAAAAATCAAGCGGCGGCTGGCCCGTGGCCAGCGATTTCATGTCCCTGGCGATGGCGGGACAAGCAAGAAACAGATCCCGTGCCGTTCTGTATCCGAGTTCATTGGCCATGGCTGCCACACCCCAAGAACCACCAGAACAGCACTCAAGCCTGTGGCCGAGCGCCGGTCAAGCGTCAGTCGTTGGCAGATGGCGGCCACGAGCGGCATGCGTTTGTTCACAGACAATCGCTTCCCGATTTGATATGATGCGCGCCAGCGAAATCCTCTTAGACAGGAGTGACGGTCATGCGATGGGGCAGTTCAGCCTTGGCATTGGCGGCCATGCTTCTTGCAACGCACGTCTTTGCCGATCCGCTTCAGAAATCAGAAGACATCGTCAAGTTCTTCGCCGGACAGTCCGGCAATCTGGGTGCCGCGCGCGGCATCTGCGTCGGCACCGAGGAAGAGTGCAAGAGCAAGGCCGAGAAGACTGGCTCAGCTGCACAAAAGACCGGTCTCGACATGATGATCAATTTCGCCCTTGATTCCGCGCAACTCGACCAGACGGCGCGCACCGAACTCGACGAGTTCGCCAAGGCGCTGAAGGACAATCGGCTGAGCACGTTCAGCTTTGTCGTTGAAGGTCATACCGATGCAACCGGCCCGGATCGCTACAACCAGGACCTGTCGCAGCGCAGGGCCCAGTCGGTGGCCGCTTTCCTCGAAGCGAACGGCGTTGAATCGGCGCGGCTCGAAGCGATCGGCCTGGGCAAGTCGCACCCGCGGGTCGCCAATCCTTACGATCCGGTCAACCGGCGCGTGGAAATGCGCATCAGGACCGAGTAAGCGGTCGCCGCCAGGCCGATCCGGCAACAGCGATAGCGGCAAAAGGGAACTCGTCCAACGCGGGTTCCCTTTGGCTGACTATGATCAATATCTCATCGCACCGCCGATCACGACGCCGCTGCCGAAAATCAGCGCCTTGGTCAGGAAGTCATTGTTGTCTCTCCGCGGCGGCTCGTCGCGCATCACAATCTCCCTGTTGCGCCAGCGCTCGACGATCTGCTGTCTTCGCGGTTTCCGCTGCGCCATCGGTTTCAGCGTGCGGGTCTTGTGCACGACCTGTTTCTTCGGTGGTGCGGTGCGGACCTGGTCGGCGGCCGAGGTGCGAACGGCCGAGCCGGGATTCGCGTTCGCATCGTTCGTGTCGAGCGACGCGACCTGCTTGCCCGCCTCGGGGCCCTTCAACTGGTCGATGTCGAGCCTTGCCACCGTGGCGAAGCGGCCGCTTGGAAACTGGTCGAGATAGGCCTCGTAATAGGGAATGGCATTCTTTTTCGAAGCCTCGTCCCAAAGCCGCTGCTCAACCTGCCAGGACGGCGGATCGCTTGCGATCGGCGCGGGGGCGGGCGAGGCCGTCGTCCTGGCTGCATCGGCGATCGGCGCCCCCGCGGCCTGTGCCGACGGCTTGCCAAGGAAAACCTCGCGTCCCAGCGATGCGTTGTGCCATGGGCGCTGCCGGCCCTGCGTGGCTTCCGTCACGTCGCCGCGCACGCGCGTCAGCGCGCTCTGAATCTCGACACCGGGTTCGGTCAGGTGCTTGGCCAACGCCAGGGAGTAGGGGCTGTCGACGCCGTCGCCGTCGAAAGCGATAGCGCCGGGATCGGTTGCGTAGGCGATCAAGACACCGCCGGTGCCGACGCCGTCTGCCTTTGCATCCACCGGCGCGAGGCCGGCGCCAAGCGAGCGGCTCTTGGGCAGAGCCGCAGCCAGGGTACGACCCAGCGGATTGTCGCGGCAGGCATCGAGAATGATGATGCCAACGGCGGGATCGGCAGGCAGCGCCGCCATGAACTCGTCGATCTGAACCGTGCGGGTCTTGAGATAGGCGGGCGAGGTCAGGTCGGCATCGACCGGTATGAGATAGTTCTTGCCGTCGACCTGCATGCCGTGGCCGGCATAGAAGATGACCGCGAGGTCGGCGTTGTAGGATTCTTCGGTGAATTTGCTGATCAGGCCATGCATACCGGCATTGTCCTGGTCGACACCTTCGATCACGTCGAAGCCGGCGTTGCGCAACGTCGACGCAATCAGGTGGGCATCGTTCGCCGGGTTGGGCAAGGCAACGGCGTTGACATATTTGCTGTTGCCGATGACCAGCGCGACACGCTTGCTCTCGGCTGTTGCGGCCTGGACGCCGAAGGCGGCAAGGATGGAAAGGACAACTCCGCTCAAAAGGATGGCAAACAGTTTCATGGATCAGCCCTCCTGCCCATCGGGGCACGCTATGGATCTCTGCGCATGCTCAATTCGTCAGCGACGAAGTCGCTTCGGCCAAAAATGGCTCTCAGGCTTGTGTAGCCCCGACGACAGCTTAGGTTCACCGGATCCCCCGGCTTCCGCAGATATTTGTCGAAACCGATCGACCAGGCGATCGTGCCGCCTTTGAGCCGGGACGGCCACTAGAACCGTTCACCGTTTCACGGAAATGGTGAGCCGTTCTGTTCACACTTTTCCTGGAATTGCTCAGCCCGGCTCAAGCGTCTCTTGGATTGAATTGAGCAACGCGGTTATCGCCTGCTTGTATTTCTCGAACTCCGGCGACGTCTGCCGGACCTCGGTCGTGGTTGCCGCCGGCTGGCTCTGATCGGTCACCACGCGCGGCACTTTCTGCCCCATTTTCCGCTCGGCCCAATCGATGACGTAGCCGACGGTCTTGCCGGTCAGGAACGGGTTGGCCTGGATCACGGCTGCGCCCAGAACAGCGCTCAATTGCGACGAGCCGGACGCGGCCAGCACCTGGTGTGCCCCCTCCATGCCGAGGAAATGGCAAAGATACAGGCGACCGGCGGTTATCTGGTGGCCGCGGGCGCGCAGATAGGCCTCGCCTTCGCGCGCCAGGTTGCGCACCATTTCGCGTGACAGCGTCGCGTCATAGCGAAGCGCGAGCAGGTCGGCGGTCGAAAGCGATCGGGCAAGGTCGGGACGATAGGTGTTCATCATCCGGATCCAGGTCTTGGTGATGAACTGGCCGGCGCCGGTTGCCGACGAGTTGGGGTTCTTGGCGCGGGCGCTGCCGCCGCTTTCGACATGGACGATCCGGTCGGTCAGCGTCTCGACCGCGGAATCGCCGGGCCCGCCGGAACTGACGGAAACGGCGGTGGCGACGGTGGTGACTGTCCCGAGCGGGTCGATCGCCTCGCCGTTCTCGTAGAGCTCGAAATGCAGATGCGGGCCGGTCGAAAGCCCCGTCGTGCCGATATAGCCGATGACGTCGCCGGCCTTCACCTTGGTGCCGACGCCGCTGGCGATGGCGAATTTTTGCATATGCGCGTAGCGCGTCTCGCGGCCGTTGGCATGCGTGATCTTCACCAGATTGCCATAGCTGCCGCCATCGCCCTGGAAGGAAATCTCGCCGTCGAAGGCCGCCATGACCGGCGTCCCGACCGGAGCCGCCCAGTCGACACCCTTGTGGATCCGAACCGTGCCGAGGATCGGATGCTTGCGCGGGCCGAAGGTCGATGTCATCACCCCGGCGACCGGCGTGACCATGCCGTTGGTGACGTTCAGCGAGCGAACCTGATCATCGCCGGTCACGCAGGCATACTGGCCGTCACTTTGCTGGAAGACGAAGCAGTCGAGGTTCTTGTCCTTACCCAGGACGCCGACGTAAAGCACCCGTCCGGAGATCTCGCCCTGGTTGCGCGGCGTCTGCGAGTAGATCATCACCAGGCGCTGGTCCTCGCTGGCGAAAGCGTCGAGATCCTGTCCCCTCGACAGATACATGATCGCTTCGCCGATCACGCTGGTCGGCACCTTGTTGCGCGCCGCGGTCGAGTAGATTGCGTCGAGCAGCCGGTACTGCCGCTTGGGTCCGCCCTGGTCGGAGGCACCCGAATAGTTGAAGAGGTCCTCGCGAACCCAGGGGTCGACGCCGGAAACGAAGGCGCCCGCTGCGTTGCGCGTCAGCGTGCCGACATAGACGTTCCTTGCGTAGACCGAGACCTGCATCAGCGACATGGTCGTCGTCTCGCGATTCGGCCGGAAGCCGCGCATGGCGACCACGAAACCGGCCTCGAGCCCGTCGCGCTTGAACAGCGCTTTCAGCGCCTCGCCCGCAAGCCTGGCGTCGTCCGCTGAGAAATGCGCGTCGAGCGCCACGCTATCCAGGCTGCGGTCGTTGAGGATTTTCACGAAAGTGTCCTCTGTCGCCGCGAAGCGCTGATATTCGCTGGTGACGGTCGCGACGGTGGTGTTGTTCTCGATCGCGGTTTTCTTGAAGGCGGGGAGCGCTGCCTCGCCCTGGTCGATTGTCTCCCCCCAGCCGGCCTCGGGGTCGTCTGCGTCGGCCTTGGGCGCCGAACCGGCGGGGGGCTCGCCCGCGTCCGGCGGCGCCTGCAGGTCGTTCGCCAGATCGCCCGGTTGGTCGTTGGGCGCCGCAGCAGGTGCGGGCGAGGTCGGTTGCTGATCGTCTGGTGCTGCGGTTGAAGGCTGCCGCTGCGCCTTGAAGAAGGCAAAATCCTCCTGCGTCGACGGGATCGTCGTCATGAACTTCTCGCTGGCGCTCAGCATCACGTCGGACAGAATCTCGATCTGCGGCGAGGCCCCGGAACTGTCGAGTTCGGCCGGGCGCGCAACCGTGTGGCCCTTCGTGGCGGTGTCCGCATCGGGCGCCAGCGTGATCCACATCGGATCACCGGCAAGGTCGATGATGGCCGGCACATAGACCGAGGCGTCGGGCGGCACGTCCTCCATGCCTTCGACGGGATGCAGTTCCTCATCCTCGTCGCCGAACGACCAGTTGTCCTTCGTAAGATAGAAGCCGGTGGCGATCGCGATGACGGTGAGCGTTGCAACGCCAGCAAGAACGCGGCGCCAGAGTTTGCGTCTGCGCTCGGCCAGGCGTGCCAGCTTCTTCTGTTTGAAGCTCGTGTCGATGCTGTGCGTCACGGGCTGTTTCCCGTCAGGAAATAGGTCCAGCGCACCTGCTCCAGCGTGTCGACCTCGACGAAACGCGCCGCGATATGACCGCGCTGCCAGCACTCCTCGATGCCACGGATGGAGAAGCGGCGCCGATCAACGCACATCTCGGTCGATCCGTTGAGGATCGCATGGCCGAACACGTCGGTCGCGTAGAGGTAGATGTAGCGGTTGGCCAATTCCTCGCGGATGACGTTCACGCATTGGTTGGCGCCGATGGTCCACCAGCCATCGGTCTGGTCGGCATTGTCGACCTTCTGTCCGACGGCGAGGTTGACGACGTCGAGCGTCTGGTTGCAGACGGTGAATTCGGCATGCGCGCTTCTGGTCGAGAAGATAACGAGCAGCGCCGCGCCGAACAGCGCGGAAAATGCCAAGCGGTCGGAGAAGTCCGCCAATAATCGAAACCAGCTACGCTTTGTGCGTGACGAAGGCTGGCAAAATGAATGCGAGGGGCGAAGGTCCATCGGCGTTCATATCTATCCGCCGAGCTGGAAATATTTGGCGGTGGCGGAGAACTGCGGGCCGTCGGCGCCGATCTCCTCGAGGATCTTTGGCAAAAGCTCGGAGACCGGTGTCGGTCTCGAGAACATCGCGGCCTGAATGTCCTTTGGTCCGGTGATCACCAGCATGATCTGCGGCAGGGGTTTGCCGGCCGCCTTGTCGGCGGCGCCTAGACCGATCGGGATGTTGAAGGTCGCCTTGTCGGTCTGCGCCACGATGCGATCATCGAGGTTGAAGGCGATGCCCCTGTGGTCGATTAACATGACGTTGGAAACCAACCCGCCACGCGTTACCAGAGTGCCGCTGATCGGCGCGCCATCCGGCACCGATGTCCGGTCGAGAACGAGCCGCGGACTTTCCACACGGTTCCGGTCGAGGACGCGCAGGAAGTTGGTTACTTCACACTGGGGCTGTTCGATGAGACGGACATTGATGTCCGGCTCGAGATGGAACCTCGAGCGAAAATCATTGAGCATCTGCTCGAAGGGCTGCACGGCTGTTGCGAGGCCTTCGATGGCGGCGGAGCTGGCGGTTTGCGATGTCAGCGACGCATAGAAACAGTCGCCGCCGCTGAAGTCGCGCACCCATGAGGCGCGTTGCGCCGCCTCGTCGACCGGCTTCGCCGGCGGAACCGCCGGCTTTGGCACATTGATCGCCACTTCGGTATTTTCGGGCCGTGTGGTTACCGGCGGTTGCGGTTGCTGGGACGGCTGCGCTGCCTGTGTCGGCTCTTGGGGCGAGGTTGGTGGTGTCGGCTCGCTGGCGGCCGGGGGCGGGGCCACCGGTTTAGCCGGCGGGCTGGTCGGCTGCGCCGGCAACCGGCTCTCCGAGGTCGGTGGCGAGGAAGCCTCCGGCTTGGCCAGCTTGGAAAGGATCTCGACCAGGTCCGTTGCGCTGGGTTCTGTCGCCGGCGGGTTTGCCTGCTGCGCCGGCTTACTCTCTGCCTCCGCCTGGCTTGGCGTGGACGTCTTCGGTGGGTTAGCGGTCGGGTTTTGGGCAGGCTTGGTCTCGACCGGGGGCGCTTGCGCCTGACTGTTGGCCGTGGTTTCGGACGGCGCTGGCTTGCCGACGGGCGGCGCTACCGGCGCCTGCTCGGCGGGTTGCCGTGCTTCTGTTGCCGGCGGCACCTCGGGCCTGGTGGTCGGCATGGGGATTTCGGTAGGCTTGGCCGCCTCCGGTTTCTGCTGGCCCGTAGCGTCCGCCTGGTTCTCGGCCGGCACTGGGGTCTTCACCTGTGCATCCGGTAGGGCAGGTGGGTTCACCGTCTCGATAGTGGCGGCATTGTCGGGTTTTGAAGGCTCTGGCTGAGGCTGCATCGGCGGCTGAGGGTTCAATGCTTCCGGCTGCGGCGTTTGAGCCACCGGCTTGGGGGCTTCAACAACGGGTTTGGGCACCGGCTTCGGTGTCAACGGTTTGAGTTTCTCTTCGGCAGGCGGAGGCGCCAGGATGCCGCTGAAGTAAAGGCCGCCGCCCAACAGGACCGCCAGCGTCACGAGGCCGCCGGCGACAGCCGGCATCCGCGACAATTTTCGCGGCGCAGCCGGCATGGGCGTGCTGGCCGGCGCGGGCGCTGGCGCAGGCCGTGGTTGTGACAGATACGCCGGTCGCACATGTTCAACAAAGTGCTTTTCGCCGCCGGACGTCGAAGGCTGCGGCCCGGTTTCGGACAGCGCCGTCCAGCCGGCGCGCGGCAAGCCCGCGCGGTCACGCGGACCATACGATGCCGGCGGCAATGTCACGTCGACATCCTCGCCACGCGTTGCCCTGGCGATCTCGGCCATGCTGGCAGGCCGATCCCGCGGATCCGGCTGCAGCATCGCGGCAATGAGCTCTTGGAAATCGGGGTCGATGTCAGACAGGTCCGGCACGGTCCGCCGTTTCTCGATCACCTCGTATTGCGAGCCGCTCATATCGAGCGGCTTTCCGCGCAATGCCGCGGCGAGCACCAGTCCGAGACTATAGATATCGGACTGCTCGCTGACCTCACCGCCATAGAGACCGAGCTGTTCGGGCGAGACGTAATTGTATTTGCCGGCGAACTTCCCGCCGATCAGCGTTTCACCGCCTGCGGTCGCCGACCGGGCTATGCCGAAATCGATGATCTTGGCGCTTTCCACCTGCCCGCCTGGCAGGATGATGTTGTCCGGCGAGAGGTCGCGGTGAACCGCGCCCGCCCGGTGCACGGCGGCGAGCCCTGACGTCAGGCGATGGCAAAGTCGCCGCACTTCTTCCGCCGGCATCGGTCCGCGACGCATCACGTCGAATAGCGACTGGCCGTCCACGAACTCCATCGCCAGATAGGGGCGGCCGATCCTCGGATCGATGGTGAAGACGTGATAGCGCACCACTGCGTCATGCGACAGGTGATTGAGGATCGACGCTTCCTTGCGGAACAGCGACAGGATCGTCTGATCGCGGGCGAATTCGGGCAATACGATCTTGATCGCCACATGGTCGCCGGTTTGGATGTTGTGGCCGCGATAGACCTCTCCCATGCCGCCGGAGGCGATCCTCTCGTCGAGTTCGTAAATGCCGCTGAGCTGCGTGCCGACGCCGGCATAGATGTCGTTCGTCGATATCCGGGTCTTGTCGTCGTCGCTCATCTCGCCAGGCTCTCCGCTCCGGACCGATCCGAATGGAGCGCGCCGTTGCGACCGCCGCCGATCTTCACGAGTACGATGGTCACATTGTCGGTTCCGCCGCGCGCCAGCACCGTCTCCAGCAGGCTCCGGCACGCCGCCTGCGGCGTTGCGGATATCACTGCGGCTTCGATCTCGGCGTCGCTGACATGCGCCGTCAGTCCGTCGGTGCTCAGGACGAAAACATCCCCCGGCATCAGCTCGCCCTGCTGGAAATCGATCTCGAGCTCATCGCTGACGCCGACGGCGTGGGTGATGACATGGCGGCGCGGCCAGGTAAGCGCTTCCTCCGGGCTTATCATGCCGCGGTCCAGCAGTTCCTGGACCTCGGTGTGATCCTTCGAGACCTGAAAGATCACACCGTTGCGGACCAGATAGATGCGGCTGTCGCCGGCCCACAGGCCAGCGAAGCGTCCGTCCATTGCAAGCAAGGCCGCGAAGGTGGACCCGATGGTGATGCCGCGGGATCGCGAGATGTCGCGGATTTCGGAATTGGCGCGGCTCAGCCGGTCTTCGAAGCGCGCGCGAAGGTCCGGCGCCGAGCTTGCAATGCCGATCGTCGCCAGATGATCGACGATGCTGGCCGATGCGACCTCGCCGGCCTCGTGCCCGCCCATGCCATCGGCCACCACCCACAGGCCGGTCTGCGGCTCTATCAGGTAGTTGTCCTCATTGTGGTCGCGCACGCAGCCCTTATGGCTTACGCCGAAGCTTTCGATGGGAAGGGCGACAGAACTCAATTTGCCACCAAGCGCTTCGCGAGCGTCCTCTGTGACCAATCATGGGCGGCGTGCCGATGCCACTTTGCCACAAGCGCATACGTTAGAGTACCGAAATGAGGGCTGCGGCCGGCGGCGCGCTGGAACACAGCCATGTCAGAACGCCTTTGGACAGCTGAAGCCGGACAGAGCCGGCAGCAGGAATGGATTGGCCCCCGGTCCGGTCTGCATCGTGTAAGCGACGTCTCGTCCGCCGATCACGAAGCGAGCTTCGGTGTTTGCGCCATTGGCGGTGATGGTCGCCTTGTCCAACAGACGCTTCAAGGCCCACGGTCCTTCGAATTTGAGAGCGGAGTCGCGGCCTGGCATTTCCGGCATCAGGCTTAGGCTGGCGGAACCAGAGGCAGTGCTGTTCGGCCAGGTCACTGTGCTTGGCGCGTTCCCCGTTTGGCTGCCCTGGACGGTCTGGCCGTCAATGTCGAGAACCGCGTTGTCTGCGTCGCTATTCAGCGAAAAAGGCGTGATGGTGATCGAAACCGACGGCACCGAGCCGCCGGAAGGGAAGAAGGCGCTGCGGATTTCGGCGGCCGCCTGAAATGATTTCAAGGTCGACTTCGCCAGGTCGCGGCTGGAGCGGGCGTCCTGTCTCCAGGTCCATTCCTGGCCGGTCATGTCGATCAGCGGCGCAAGGTTCTGCGCGAAGAAGCGGTCCATCAGCCCGCCCGGCGCGAAGAGCTTGGCGAAATCCGCTATCGAGATCTCTTCGGTGCCGTCACTGACGAAGGGATAGCGACCGTTGACCGCCTCTTCGCAGGCTCGTGTGACCGTCTGGTCGAGGTTCTGGTTGAGGTTGGCCACCGAAGCTTCCGCGACATTGCCTTCAAACTCGTCCGCTGCCGCGTTGACCATGCGCGCAAGCGGCTTCGGAAGGCGCGAGGCGTTTGCGCGCAGCGTGGAGATCTGCAGCTGCAGGTTGGCGTTGACGCGTTCGGTCTGGGAAGGGACATCGGCCGAAAGCTTGAGGCTTTGAAAGATGTCGCGGAAATTCCGCGTCAACGCATCGAGCGGCCGCCGTCCACTGGCGCCGCTGACCAGGGCCTGGAACGGTCGAAACTGTGCCTCGACGCTCGCACCGGCATTCTGCGCGACAGCCGGGTCCAATCCGGCTCGGCTCTGCGACTTGCCGCCAGCGATCTGCAGGCCGATGCGTGCCAGACCTTTGGCCATGCTGGCGGGGTCTTCTTGCGCTGCGCTCTCGCCCTCGGCCGTGGTGTTCTGCTTCGTCAATGCGGTCTCATCGGCGATCGCGGTGAACAGCTGATCGAGAGGCGAGTCCGGTGCGGCGAGGGCGGAAAGCGCGAGATATTGCGGCTTGTCCTTGAGCAACGCCTTGAACTTGAGCTGGTCGAGCACGCGGTTCCATGCGGAAGAGAATTCCTTGCCGTAGCGGTCGATCAGTTCGGGGCCGAGCTTGGGCAGGTCTTGGTCGATGCCGCCCTGTTCGCCACCTCCGCCGAGCACCCACTGGTCGTTGACGAGCATTTGCGCGATGCGCGAGAGCTGCGGCAGGAAGAAGCGGTTGAAGCCGGCGCGCGTGTAAAGTCCAGGAACGTTGAGATCGGCGAGGTCGCTGCCATCCATGCGTTCGAACAGCAGCTGCGTCTCGGGACCGGCTTTCGCGGCGACGGAGAGGTCCTCCAGCCTTGCGGCGTAGACGGCCGACCTGATCAGCGCCGAAGCGCGGTCGGCAAGGCTCATGCGCCCAAGCGAGCGTTGCGCGGCTTCGATCAGTGGCTGGTTGAGCTCAAAGACGGGATCGTAGGCGTCGTCGAGCGCGAGCATCGCACGCAGATGCTTTTCGAGCTGCGCGCGGCCCTCGCGGTTGTTCTCGCCGGGATAGCGGTTCTCTTCCCAATCCTGCCTCATCCAAGAGACAATCAACTCGTCATCGACCTTCGGAGCCTTGCCGCCCAGCATCAGGTAGATCTTCAGCGGTTCGTAAAGCGCGATCGGATCGGCCATCTTGGCCTGGATGGTGCGCTCGGCCTGCACCAGCAGCCGGGAGCGGAATGTCCGCTCGAGCGCTTGTCGGTAGGCGGTCCTGGAGGCCGACAGCAGCCTCTCGCGCTGGCTGAGCCCGAACGTCTCCTCGATCGGCTTTGCCTGGTCGCCGTTCTCGTAGCCAGCCGGCAGGTTGCGCAACTGGTCGAGCGGGCCGATGACGTTTTCGAGATCAACGTCGGTCACCGTCGTGCTCTTCAGCAGTGAATCGGCGCTGTCGCGATACTGTGCCATCGCCTGCCGGGTGGAGGCGATCAGCGACTTGTTGGCGAAGAAGCTGAGGCCAAGCACGCCGAGAGCCGCCAAGGCCGCCAGCGCAATGGCGGCGAGGCCGCCAAATCTCGCGAGCCTGGCGCGCCGTTCGGCCGCTCGGTCGAAGGATACCCAGCCCGATTCCGGGAAGATCACATCGGTCAGCAGATCGTGCAGGAAGAAGCTCTTGCCGATGCCGGAAAGATGCGCCTGCGAGGTGCTGCCGAAGCTGCGGCCGATCGTGCCCAGCACCTGGTCGAACGGGGTTCCTTCCTGAGTACCAGAGGAGAAATAGAGGCCCCGCAGGCTGACATTGACATGCGATCGAGAGGCATCGAACAAGCTACCGATAAAATGCGCTATCCGGTTCCCCAGCGCACCGAACTGTGCCGGGAAGCCGAAGATGGCGATGCGCGCCACCGGGTCGGCCTCCTCCTGCAAGCGATCGACAACTTCTTCCGCCAAGCGCTTCGCCAGCCCGTCGAATTCGGCCGGCGCCTCGCCGGCCATGTTCCTTGTGCGATCGGCGGTCTGGAACGTCGCGCCCCACACCTTGCGCCTGCCTGCTTCGTCGAATTGGCCGAAATAATCCATGAAGCCGGAGACGAGATCGGCCTTGGTGAAAAGCAGATAGACGGGAAACTGGATCTTCAGCGTCTCGTGCAATTCGCGCAGGCGGCTTCTTATCTCGGTCACATGCGCCTCGATTTGCTGGTCGTCGAGGCCAATGAGATCGGCGATGCTGATGGCCAGGATCACGCCGTTGATCGGTTGCCTTACGCGGTTTTTCTTGAGCAATCCGAGGAAAGCAAGCCAGCTTGCCTTGTCGCGCTCGCGGTCCGATTCCTGCGTCGTGTAGCGGCCGGCCGTGTCGATCAGCACCGCCTCATCGGTAAACCACCAGTCGCATGACCGCGTGCCGCCGACGCCGGCCACCGGCTGGGCATTGCCGGAGCCCGCAAGCGGAAATTTCAGCCCGGAATTGACCAGAGCCGTCGTCTTCCCGGCGCCTGGCGGGCCGATGATGATGTACCAGGGAATATCATAGAGGAAGTTGCGCTTGCCGCTCGTCCGCTTCAGCGTCGCGATGGCCTCGCTCATGCGCGCTTCGAGCACCTGTGCATCGTCGTTGCGCTCGTCGCTGCGCACGATGGCCGCTTCGAGCGCCCTTTGCGCCTTGCGCCTTTGCCAGAAGCCGATGCCGTAGAACAACGCCAGCACGGCCACCGTCACCCCGATGATGACCGCCCTGAGCCACACGGATCCGAGCAGGCGGGTATCGGCGAAGCGGATCAGCGGTCCGGCATACCAGACGGCGGCCGAGAAGCCGGCCAGGGCGAGCACGCTGAATATACGCAGCACCCAGCCCATTAGTTGCCGTTCTCCGCCGAGCCGGTCTGCAAGGTCTCCTGTTTCGGGATCATCACGTCGACGCGGCGGTTCTTGGCGCGGCCGTCCGCCGTCGCGTTGTCGGCGATGGGTTCGTCTTCGCCCTTGCCGTCCACGCTCAGACGCGACGGATCCTTCAATTGCCTGGCGATCATCGCCTGCACGGCCTTCGCGCGGGCGACCGAGAGATCGAAGTTCGATTTGAACGTGCTCGACTTCTTCGGCTTCACATTGTCGGTGTGGCCGACGATCTTGATCGGTCCGGCTTCGGCGTCGAGCGCCGTGGCGATATCGGCCGCGATCGGCTGGAACTGTGCCTTCAAATCAGCCTGGCCGGATGCGAACAGAAGCTGGTTGCTGATCTCGACGACGATGAAGTCGCCCTTCGTACCGACGTTCAGTCCGCCGGCGGCGATCTCCTGGGCGAGTGCCGCGCGGATGCGGTCGATCTGCGTGGTGTCCGGGGGAGAGGGTGGCGGCGGGTTGGCTTGCACCGGTTCGGCGGGTGCCGTCACGCTGGCGCGTTCAATGGTGACCGGGGTGGAAGGATTGAGCGCCAGCAGCGCGCCGGCGGTTGCATCGCCTTCATCGGTGATCAGGATCCGTAGCCCGAAAAAAGCCGCTGTCACCAGGGTCGCCGCGGCGGCTGCGATCGCCCATAGAGGCAGCCGCCCTCCTGGCCTGGTCATTGCCGCCGCCATGCCTTGCCACCGGGGCGAAATGTCCTCGGCGGCGCGCGGCCTGAAATAGCGCAGCGTGTCGTAGACGTCGCGCCGGACGCGCTCGAGTGTGTTCCGTTCGCTGGACAATCCCCGATACTGGCCCTCGAACCCCAGCGACAGGCAGGCATGCATCAATTCGAGCAGGTCGTAATGCGCTTCAGGCTTGGCGAGGAGGTTGTTCAGCGCTTCATAGAAGCCGGTGCCTGTCGGTCGTGTGTGGAAGAACCGCGCCACCAGACTGTGCTGAAGCCAGGTTTCCTTGTTCGGCCAGGGCAGGTTGCCGACGAGATCGTCGGCGGTTTCGCAAAGCGCGAATTTCGCGATCCGTGCGTCTTCTTCCCCAATGCCGGCTTTGGCGATGGTGTGGTCGAAGGTCTCGATGGCGTCTGCGATGTGCTCCGCCAAGGCCGCGGCTTGCCGTTCGACCGGTATCAGCCGCAGCTGACCGAACAGCATGAGCAATGGGGCCGCGGCGGATAGGATAGGATTTGTCGCGGCATACTTCACGCCAGCTGTGGCGTCGAGCAAGGCGTCCTGCTGCAACGCCGGTGCCGCCGCGGGCTCAGCCCCGTGGCCGGCTTCCTGAAAGACCACGGTTCCGGACGACCAGCCGGGGGGCATTTGTCGGCCGAGGCCGGGGTCGAACACTGTCGATTCCCTGGCGGGTGATGGCGCACCGGAACGATCGGGAGCCACGCGCGGCTTTTGTCTTGGCCGTGGTGCGCGGATGACGGTTTTATCCGGCGGCTCGGAGGGATCGTCCTTCGAGCTCATCGGCGCACCACCGTCGAGGTGCGCGTACCAGGCTGGGTATCAACAGCGAGCCGGATGGAAAGACTGATCTTGCCGAAACATGACATTCCTGCACACGCCCCAAGCCACACCGCTTTGCCAGCCAGGCAAGCGCCCATGCGCTATCCTAGTCGCACGGCAAGCCGATTGAAATCGGAAAGCAGGATGATCAAGGAAGCGGCTTCTTCCACGGCGTCCCTCACACAGCCCGTAAGAGCGTTGCTGACGACATTTGCCGAGCGCGGCTATTTCTGCTTGCCTGCCTTGGCGTAGGCTTCGGCGAAATAGGCGAGGAAGACATCCAGCATGCCGTTTTCGTGCTTGTCTTCCATCGTCCGCCACGTTGCGACGAGCGCGTCCCAGGCCTGGCTTTTCCTGGACGAAAAGGACGCAGGCGGGATTCTTTTGGCGATCGCCTCCGGCGACAGGTCGTCGAGGAGCCGCGAGAGCGCGGCCTGCATGGCGGCGTAGGTTGCGATTTCGTGGGTCTTCAGGTCGCGGAACGCATCCTCGATGCTGTGCCTGGCATCGAGATAGCCGGCCCGGCGCTTGGCAAACATGATCTCGAGTATGTCGTCGGTGCCCGGCACGAATTTCAGCGGGTTGTTGTCCTCGGCGCCGATCATGGTGCGGTGCGCGCTTTTGGCGAGCACCTTGGCCGCCGCCCGCGCCTTGAGCAGCAAGGACAGCTGCTCGACCGTGGTTCTCAGCACCGCACCGATCTCCGCAGCGACGTCATGCGGGTCGCGCGACTGCAACAGCTCCGGCGATAAGCCGGCCGCCCTGGCGATATCGCGCAGTATCCCGTCCGCTTCCGCCGACTGCTTGACCGGGACAGCGGGGCCGGGCTGCAGCGCCGAAGACGTCGGCACCGGCGTTGACCCGGCCGGGCGCTGCCCCGCTGGATTGTGGAATGGCGCGCTGCCAAGTTCCAGCGGCCTTCCCGTCGAGGGCGGCAACTCGCGTTGCGTTGAACCGGTCCTGGCTTGCGGATGGCCGGTGGCGGCGCGCTCTTCGTCGACCGAAACGGCGACGACATAACGGCCGATCAGCAGCCGGTCGCCTTGGGTCAGCCGATGCGGCGCATTCATGCGCTGGCTGGAGCCGTTGACGAAAGTGCCGTTGCGCGAGACGTCATGAAGCCAGAACGCGCCCGCCTGATAATGGACTTCGCAATGCCGGCCTGAGATGAACTTGTCGGGGTCGGTAAGTGTCCAGTCGCAATTTTCGCGCCCGATTTCGAAGCTGCGGTCGCGGGCGGCATAGCTCGCCGAAATGCCTGGCGGCAGTCTGTCAACATTGCTGATCTGGAGCGAAATGAACATTCGACGCCACTGGCAAACCTGAAATCCTAGGCATTCTAGCATCTTGCCAGCGCAGTGGGAGAGGTGCGCGTCACATGAATGCACGCCACGGTTTAGACATTGCTTCTGTTTGGCCTCCATCAAACATATGCTAGGCTTGCAGAGGTCCGATGCGGTGAATTCGAAAACCTTCCGTGCGTGATGCAATTTACGGAGCGGGGGCTTCAATCCATCACACTGGCGGCTGCGTCGAGGAGGGGCACGCCCCATGGCGAACGAACGTGCCACGGTTGTACACACGCCGGTTGGCGCCGATGTGCTGACCTTCACCCATCTCGTCGGTCGTGACGAGATCAGCCGAAGTTTTGCCTATACCGTCGGGTTCGTCAGCAAGAGCCGAGACGTCGATCCGCTGAAGATGCTGGGCGGCGTCGTTTCGGTCGAAGGTGAATCCGATCCAAAGCGTTGGTTCAGCGGCCTGGTGTCGGATTTCAAGCTTACGCGCATAGAAGACCGGCTGGCCTACTACGAGGCCACCGTCAGACCGTGGCTCTGGTTCCTCGGAAATACCACCGATTGCCGCATTTTCCAGAACATGACGGCTGTGGAGATCGTCGAAAAGATCTTTTCGAAATACGGCATCGCAAAATTCGAGAAGCGCCTGCAGGGCTCGTATCCATCGCGCGAATACTGTGTCCAGTATGACGAGAGTGATCTCGATTTCGTGCAGCGGTTGTTCGAGCACGAAGGCATTTTCTATTTCTTCGAGCATGATGAGGACAAGCACACGCTCGTGCTGTGCGATGCGATGAGCAAGCTGAAGCCGGCTCCAGGCTACGAGAAGGTGCTTTATAATTTCGAGGGCTATGGCTCGCGACGCGACGTAGAATACATCACCGAATGGATCCCGGGCAGTGCGGTGCGGCCAGGCGCCTACGCCCATACGGACTATGACTTCGAGAAGCCCGGTGCTGATCTGATGGCGAAGTCCGCCCAGCCCTTCAGCCACAAGGAGGCTTCCGGCGAAAACTACCGCCAGCCCGGAGCGCATCTCGATGTCGGGCGCGGCGACACGATCGCGGGGATCCGCCGCGAGGAACTTCAGGCAGTGCACCATCGCAACACCGCCGTCGGTACGGTGCGCGGCCTTTTTTCCGGCTGCAAGTTCACGCTCGAAAGCTTTCCGCGCGACGACCAGAATACGGAATATCTGGTTGTGAGCGCCGAATACCGCCTGTTCGATCCGGGCTACCGGACCCAGAACGAAGCCCACATCGAGAATTTCAAGGTGGTGCTGGGCGTAGCGCCCACGAAATTGCCCTATCGGCCACCGCGCATCACGCCCAGACCGATCATGCGCGGCCCGCAGACGGCAACGGTGGTCGGCCCTTCGGGCGAAGAGATATTCACCGACAAATATGCGCGGGTGAAGGTGCAATTCCACTGGGACCGCCTCGGCAAGAAGGACCAGAATTCGTCCTGTTTCGTGCGCGTGTCTCAGACCTGGGCTGGCAGCGGCTGGGGCTTCATCCAGATCCCGCGCATCGGCCAGGAGGTCATCGTCGATTTCATCGAGGGCGACCCGGACCTGCCGATCATCACCGGACGCGTCTACAATGCCTCCGAGATGCCGCCCTACGCGCTGCCTGCCAACGCCACGCAATCAGGCTGGAAGTCGAATTCCTCGAAAGGCGGCGGCGGTTACAACGAGCTGATGTTCGAGGACAAGGCCGGTTCCGAACTGGTGAATTTCCAGGCCCAGAAGGACCACCATCTGCTGATCAAGCACGACCGCAACAAGACGGTACAGCACGACCAGTCCGACCGCATCGACCATGACGCCAAGCACTCCGTCGGCCATAACCTCGACGAGGACGTCGGCAACAACAAGACCGTCAAGGTCGGCGTCGACCAGACGACGAACATCGGGTCGAACGACACCGAGACGGTGGGCGCGAACCGGTCGCTAACGGTGATGGCGAACGAGACGATCCACGTCGTCGCCAATTCGACGGAAAACATCGACGCCAGCCATTCGCAGACGGTGGGGCTGGTGCAGACGGTGACGGTCGGCGCGGCGCGCGTCGATACCGTGGGCGCCACCGAGACACGGAGCGTGGGCGCGGCGCAAACGAATACGATCGGGGCGTCGCGGAGTGTGACGGTGGGGGCGGGGCAGAGCCACGATATCGGGGCGGATGATGGCTGGAATATTGCCGCCAGCCAGAATGTTCAAGTTGGTGCGGACCAAAGCTTTGCGATCGCTGGGAGCCAAGCCTCGCAGATAGGCAAGGACCGCAACACCAAGATAGCAAACAACGATGTAACCGAGATCGGTGCGGCTCGCGAGCTTACGATTGCAAAAGGAAGCATGGTCCAGATCGGTGAAGACGCAACGATAAAAGTCGGAAAAGCGCTTTTGATCGATGCTGGCGAATCGATCGTTATCAAATGTGGGTCTGCTGCAATCTCGATGAAGAAGGACGGCACGATCAATATCGAGGGCAAGGACATTTCTGTTGACGCTTCGGGCAAGGTAAACGTCAAGGCCTCGAGTGACATCACGATGAAGGGCTCCGAAATCAAACAGAATTGAGGTGACCGAATGGATGAAGTTCTCGACCGAATACAAGGTGTCGTAGTCGGCATCTTCATTGGCTTTGACGGTGACTGCCCGTTGGTGGTGTATCCGGGCAATCCGGAAGAGGCCGCCTTACCAGCGCGCAGTCTTGCCGAGATCACATCGGACATGGTTGGAGCCGAGGTGGCTCTTCTGTTTGAGGAAGGAAACCCACGCCGTCCGTTGATAGTGGGACGAATTGTCGATACCGCCCGCAAGTCTTCTCGCCTGAGTGTTGTTCGAAGCGGGGAATCGATAACCATCATCGGCGATGAGCGCATTGAGATGCGATGCGGCAAGGCCACAATCATTATGGAAAAGGATGGCCACATCACTATTCGCGGGACGTATCTGGTAAGTCACGCAAGTGCTAGTAACCGCATACGCGGCGGCTCGGTAAACTTGAACTGATGTCGACGCCGATTTTGGAAGAAATTGTTCGCCAGCACGCCGAGATGGCCGCGTTCTTGTGGACTGTCTACGACTGGCATTTGCTCAATCCTGACCAAAATCCTGAAATGGATGAGGAGCGAATGGCCCGACTCATTGAGCGGCTTGACGCTCATCTGGACGGTCTGAGGGTGGCGGGAGAGGACGGCAAGCGCATTGCCGCGGAACGATACGCAGCCTATCCAGAGGCTGGCGAGTTGTTCGTCATCCGAATGTTGGGCGCAAAGGAAATCCTTCCGGTCAAGGATTTGGATATCGCGCGAGTGCGAGAATATCTGGCTAAGACGCTAAGCCCGAGGAGGTAACTACTCTTCCAACCGGAAGCCCCCATCATATACCAATGTGAGCGTTTTCCACTCCTTGCCATCAAATCGCCAGGCAGTATCGGCTCCCGCGCAGTAGAGGAACTGATGGTCAGCGCGAAGGTCCGAGCCGATCTCTGTATCAAGCAGCGGATCCAACACGCGACCCTTCTGGACATAGACCCCAGCTTCGTCTCCCCAATATGCTTTACCGTGGAAGCTGCGCACCGCAAAATGCGTCAGCCCAGATGTTTCGAGTTCGACTATCTCTTCAGTTGTGATTTGCAGACAGACACCGTTGTCACCAGCGAGGCGGATTGAGCCATCGGGCGCAACATCCAAGCCTCGGAATTGATCACCGCGGTGTAGTTCGAGTGGTCGCCAAGTTTGACCAACAAGTTTGAATAAGCTTCCGTCCTCGCCACAAGTATGAATGCCATTTTTGGAGTCGCCGTGCAGATCGAAAAACTGAACTGGAGGTAGTCCCTTCAGCCGAATCCATCTGTCACCTGAGAGCAAGTAAGAGCGGCCTTCACTCCCCACGACCAGCGGGCCGACATCAGCCTTCGCCCATACCCGTCGCAGATCGATTTCAGAGATCTTCGTCCGCCTCCATTCCTTGCCGTCATAACGCCAGATCCATACGGTTGCCTCCAAGGCAAACAATTCGCCGGATGGCGAACAGGTGAGGGACATCAACCAATCCTCTGTCAGAAGAATGCCACGTGCAGAGGCAGGGTTGAAATCGTCAACGACAAATACGACCGAGATCGTTGAGGCGTAATCTGGGTCGCTTAGCAGGAAGAGGATCGCGCAACGGCCGTTACCCATCGGTGCGATCTGAAGACATTCGTAGGATGTGTCGTCGCTCCCCGCGAAGATTTCTAGATCTTCTGAATCCATATTCAGCTACCTCACTTATAGTAAGCTCCTAGCAGGCACCCGGAGTGCACGCCACCGTAGGTTTTGTGAAGTACTTCTCGACATCGGCGGCTGTCACGACGGATTTCTTCATATTCTTCTTTGTTTGCTGGACCTGTTTTGCCTGGGCTTTTGCACGTGCGCACCCGCCGTGGCATTTTTTCTTGTTCTTGACTTCGTCAGCTGTCTTGCCCATGCTATCGCGCAAATACTTCATATTCGCATCTTTCAGGCATTTGGCAGCCGCTGCCCTATCCTTCAGGGCGATCTTAGGTTTATCCATCTCCTTTACAGTAGCATTGACACAAGTATCGACGAAGTCATCCAGCTTACCATTGGGATTGTCGGACAGCCACTTGCGCGCGGCAGCCGATTTGTAATAGTGCGGCGTATATCTGCCTTTGCCCACCACTGGCCCAGACCACTTCGTAGTGCCTGTTCCTTCGCGCTTTCGGTGCCGCTTGCCTTTGACCTTGGTGCCTTCGCCGCCAATCCACTTAGCTTTCATGCAGATGCAAGGAGCTTTCTTGTCGTCGTATTTCTCACAGCATTTGAGGGTCATATCCCGAACGCCCCCGGCTGTGAAAAATTGAACTTCGACTGTATGTTCCTTCTCGTAGCCTGGAGGACATTTGAGCTTATTGTAGGGCTTTATCTTAAGCTTCGCGCAATTGAACTTCGCTGGTTTCGGCTTGCCAACTTTTGGGTATGGGGGAGTGCCTCCGATGGGAGAGGCATGATCGTTGGAAGAAATGTCGGTGAAACGGCTGATTGGCTCGCCGTCCATCTTGACATTGCCCGACCATGCATGGGCGTACTCCTTGCCACGATTTACCGACGTAATGATGTTTTTCTTGGCGGCGCACCCGGCCTCTGTGCCCGTGGTCTTCGAATAGTAGGACTTGTTTTTTTGAGTAACGTTCTGGCCACCGATCTTGACGGTGCCGGTGCCGCTCTCTGTGTCGGAGTCCATGCCAAATGATGGATAGGGCACCGGTATGCCTGGCGGTGTCGCGGGGTTTTCCGGTGGGGTAAAGCAGACATCCGGAAAGGCAGCAATAACTTGGTTTGATTGCGCCTTGCATGCGACCTCAAGTCCATTCGCAAAGACGGTCATCGTTTCATCCTCGAAGCAAGGACCGCCGCTCCGCATGCTCCGGCGTCGCTAGACGCTTCGATGAGAACGGGATTACCCGCAGCATAGCCTTTGTACGCGGCTACGTATGCCATTCCTATCATTATGGGGACTGCCGCGGCTCCTATGTTGCCAAGTGACTCGCCCGGAGACCAAAGATCTTGAAACTCATGCCGCCCCCGAAGCAGCCGAAGCGTTGCCAAGGCCGTCTGTTTGAACCAAAACTGCTCGCCGATTAGATCCGAAATGATGTATCCCAGTCGGTTCATTTCGATGCCGGTCTCCTGGAGAGCTGCGCGATACGCATTTGCCATCCCCAGTCCCAGCAGCGGCAAGTCGTCCTTGTTGTATATGGCTGCGGTTTCGCGGGCCAAGCCAAGCCCGTGCAATGTCAATCCGGAGATGGCGGCGCGACAGCAAACGACCGCTCCGGCAGCTTCACCGGGAATAAACCCATTCGAATTCGCCGGGGTAAGAAGGCGTTCTAGTCCATCGTAGTGACGGATCGTGGCAGCCGTCAGATAGCTATCGACTCCAGCGATTACCACATAGGCCGCAGCGCTTGTTTCCAGCAACTTCCGCGCGTGTTGAAGCGCTACAAAACCGGAAGGACGACCATGAGCGACAACGCGCGACCGTATGTTGGGTTTGATCTCCAGTATACTGCTGATGCGGTGTAACAAATTTGTATTGTCGTTGATCGGCTGTCCGGGCCGATCCTCTTCAGGCAAACAGAGAATCAACGCCGCCTCGGTCCGCGCTTGGGGACAGTTTTCGAATGCCTCGCTTATCGCGGCCGCTAACATGTGCGCCATGCGCTTTTCGCCAATCCATTTGCGAGGAAGCAGCACGGGCGCGCCGACGAGAGGGTCGCCGCCAGAGGCAATGAAGCGAGTTTCTTGGAAGCCGTCGAGCTTAGCCCTCATGGCTGCGCACGCCGAGCCCGCGTTCAGCCCGACAGCCGTGACCATGCCAATGGAAGCGATGTCGAGCGAAGCAGTCAAGTTTCTTCATCCTCAAATTCCGAAACCGAGTCTGTAGCTCTAATATATTCTCGCCCAGTTGCTCTAGCTCTTAGCATAGATTCCGTTGGAGGGCCGATCCAGCACTCGTCAAAATCAAGTAATGTCCGAATAATTCTTTCAGAAATCCGCCAAACCAACGAAAATCGCCGAAATTCAGGGTCGAACAATAGAGTATCCGGCAGTGCCAGGTGCTCCAATGCGGTATCGGCGCCCTTGAACAGTGTTATCGGCAATGCTGTCGGCGGCAACGGAAAACTAACCCGCCCCTCGGGCGTCAGATTGACCAGCACCACCTCTTCGCCACCTCTCGGTGAGTCGATCTGCTGGTCGGGTGGCGCCATCTGGAAATAGCGTTCATCGAAATCCTGCGGTAGGAAAGGGGAGACGTTGTCGACCCAGTTCTGGTCATAGGTGCCGCCATACTCGATGCGGCCGGGCCACCCACGGCCCATCGGTCCGAAACTCATTGGCTTGTAGTCGCCGAAGGGCGAGCGGATTTCTTCGTTGACCGCTTGCGTGTTCGGCAGCCGCAGGCCTGGAATAAAACGCTGGTTCTTCGCGCGCGACCATCCGGTTCCGACCGGGTTGTATTTGTAGCTGGCCGGAAGCTTGTCCTCCGGATCCAGCCTGTCCACGCCACCCCAGGCAACGTCATAGGAGATGGGCAGTTTCAGGAAGGGTTGCGGCGACGTGGCGGTAAAGACCGGACCGATGGAGCGCCATTCGCGGTGGCCAACCACCTCGAACAGCTTCGACCAATTGCCGACCTTGATCCCGACCGGCACGCGCTCGACCGGCCGTCCGCCCGGCGCATAGGCGCAGCCATTGGCGATCACGTCGCAGCGCGGCTTGCGGAAGGCGAAATCTGTCTCCCACAGCGTCGCCGAATAGCCAGGCACACCGGTCTGGGTGTCGGCCATGACCAGCGGAACCTGTTCGGCCGATTTCTGCACCAGCCCGCCAGGCTTCGTTGGAAAATCGAAAGTGCCCTTGACCACGACCACGATCCATTCGTGGCCGGCCTTGTCCATGCCCATGGTGAACTGATGCGGAAAGCCCATCTGGTTCCAGATCTGCATCAGCTGGTCTCCCAGCTTGCGGCGAAGATCTGCTCCAGGGTCGGCTGCGGCGCTTGCTGATCGACATCGAAAATATCCGTATGCGCCGTCCACGCCACGAACTCGTCGATGAGATCGCCCTCGCCATCGATAAGCGGAACGGGCAGGGCGGCCAGTGCCGCGTCGAGTTCGTCGGGTGTCAACTCTCCTCGCTGCGCCGCCAAGGCGAGGGTTTCGATGCTTTCGAACCATGCGTCCGCAAAAGCCAGCTTAAGGGGCGCCTCCGGGAGCCTTGCGACGACGCTCAATGGAAATTGCCGGCCGACCCTGTCGGCGCTTTGCAGTAGGATGCCGGCCGAGGCGCCGAAGGAGCCAGGCCCGCTGAGGAAACGCAGCGCAATGTGCTGCGGCCAGGTTTTAAGTCCGAACAGCGGCACGATATGCTGCGCCAGCCAGCGGTCCCATCCACGCACGAAATCCGCCGGCAGCCGCCGGGTCACGAAATCGCCGGTGGCGGGCATCTTGCCATAGAAGCCGGGCACGATCAGATCTGCGGCGGACATGTGAACTTCTTGAACATTTCGAGCGTGTAGGGGTTCTCGACGCTGGCGGCTTTGAGTTCGAAATCGGCCCACATCCCCTTCGTGCCTAGCCGCAGGCTATAGACGTCGGTGAGCTTGGTCGCGGCGAAGCGGCCGCCGCGCAGCATTCTGAGCCACGCCCAGCTGCCGGTCTCGTTGAGCATCACTTCGGGCGAGCCGTCGACCGGCTGGAAGGCGAGCGAGATCACCCCGGTGCCATCCTTGCCGGGCCACGTCATCGGTTGCGGCCTGGTGGCGTTGTTGTAGTAGACGAGGTTCTGGCCATCGAGGTTGAGCGTGACACGCGCCACGTTGGGGGAGAGGTCCTTGGGCTCCAGCGTGAAGTTCATCACCGGGCCGGTGCCGCCCGGAAACAGATCGTCGCGGATATGCCTCGCCTGCTCGAACGCTGCGAGCGCCGCTGGGTCGAGGCCGAAATCGGCACGCCATTTCCACGGCTCGCTGGCGGTGTCGACATAGTTGATCAAATGGTCGGTGGTGAAGGCATCGATCAGGCCGGTCGGCCCGAACAGACGTTGGAAGTCGCGCACATTGACATCGACCGCGCTGTCCGGGCTGAACGGATAGCGGTTGTTGAGCGCCGCCTGGCAGAAGGGCAGTATATCGGCCCGCCAGATGGCGTTGAGCTCGTTGGTTACGGCTTTCTGCGACAGCCCGCTGGTGTCGCCGGCAATGCCGCCCAGCCACTCGTTGATCGGCGAAGGCAGGATCTGCGCCTGCCTGGCGACCGCGCCTGTCAGTTCGGCGAGGCCGCCCTGCTTCTTGATCGCATCCTGCGGGTTGGGATTGGCGGTCACCGTCTGCAACACATTCGACAGCGCCGTCAGCGCCACGACGGCGGCGTCGAGCGCCGGCGGCTGGCCGTCGACCTGGGCGATGGTGCCTTTGAGCGGCTTGAAATGCTCGGCAACCAAGCTGCCGGTCATGTCCACCTGGTTGGCGGAGCCGGCGCGCGGCAGGAGCTTGGCGCCCGAGGTCACCACCTTGCCCAGCTTGCCGAGTTTGCTGAGCAGCTTGGAGCCGGTCTTGGCGGCAGCGCCACTTTTGTCGTCGGCCGGCGCATCGTCGGAGCGGGTGAGGTCGGTCTCCTGCACCACTGCCGTCAACAGGCGCTTCAGCGCGGAGTCGGCGCTGGAAAGATCCTTAAGGTTTTCACTGGCGATATTGAGATCGGTAAGCGGCGCAAGCCGCATGTCACGCAGGAAAGAGTCCCACTGGGCGATATAGTCGTCATAGTAAAGCTTCAAGATGTCCTGCGAGAGCGCCGAGACCGACGTCTCCGAATTCTCCGAGCAGCCGCCGGCAAACACCGCGCGATCGAGGGCCGCCTGTCCCGCCACATCCTCGACCCGGTCGAGGATCGCGTCGTGGAAACCCGCATAGGTGTAGGGGCCAGGAACACCGACGCGCAACGTCTTGTCGGAGCGGCGCGCGAACACTTTGGCGCCGTTCGGCCCGGCGAAATTGGCCGGCACCCATTCCTTGACGGCTGTTACCTCCGGGTCGGCCAGGAGCTGCTTGTAGGCGCGCTGCGGCAGCGAGATGGTGCATACAGTCTTCAGCGCCTCCGCGACGAGTGCCTTGTCCGGGGCGATGTAGCTGTCGTCGACGGCCATGCGGCGGATGGCTGCGATTTGGTGCTCTTCGGCGTCGGCCGTGGGGAAAGGCGGTGCCGGCGCGAATTGCGGCAGGCTGTTCACCCACCAGTTCTGGACGAAATCGGTGTCCATCTGCGACAGGCCGGTCATCATCCGGTAGGTCTTCAGCGCGCCGAGCATGAAATCCGGATCGCGGATTTGCCGCCACATCGTGGCCTCGAGCAGGGCGACCATATGCGGCTCGAGCACGTTGCGCAGCGCATGGTCGTAGGTATCGGTCTGTGCGCGCACCAGCTCCGGCGAAGCGGTCGGGCCGAGCAAGTTATGGACGGCGCCTGGCGGCGGCGTTCGGGCGGTCGCCACCGCGTCCATAGCCGCCAGCGCCCCATCCATGGTCGGCTGCTCGACCGCGGCCGGCGTGGCGGCGACTTGGGTGAGCGGCCCTTGCAGGGCTTCGAACTGGCCGGCCTGTTCGGTGATCGCATTGCGGTTGTCGAGGTAGGACCAGGTGAACAGTCCGCCGGCCAGCAGGGCTGCGAGCGCACAGGCGGCGGCGGCGCCGCGCCAGATCCAGGCGCGGCGGCGCTGCGCCAGCGGATCGAATGTGCCAAGGCCAGCCTCCTTGAAGATCACTTCGGTGAGAAGGTTCCTGAGGAAGAAGCTGCGCTTCTCGACGCGCGCCGCCGGCATGGCGCGGCGCGGCGGCAGCCCGAAGGACGATGACAACGCTGCGGTCAGGCGGTCGATGGGGGCACCTTCCTGTGTCGCCGATGTCAGATAAAGGCCGCGCAGCCACGCGGCTTCCTCGTAGCGGCTTTCGCCGAACATCGCCTCGATCAGCACCTGGATCGGCCCGCAGAGGCTCGCCAACTGCGCCGGAAAGCGAAAGATCTCGGCGCGCGACCCAAGCTTGTCTTCGTCTTCAAGGCGCGGCACCAGCCTTCGCTCCAGCTCGGTGCCAAGCCTGGCCAGCTCCGCCTGGATTATGCTTGCGTTGACGCGGGCATCCAGCTCAAAGGTGGTTCCCCACACCTGCTCGCGCGCACTCGTCGACAAGCCGCCGAAGAAGGCTTCGAACCCTTTGATCAGGTCGGCCTTCGTCAGCATCAGGTAGACAGGCAGACGAATCTCCAGTCGATCGTTGAGCTCCGCCAGTCGGCGGCGGATCTTGCGGCCGTGCGCCTTGATTGCTTCGTCGCCCTCCGAGAGGGCATCGATCGACAGCGCGACGATGACGCCGTTGAGCGCACGCCGGCCCCGGTGCTTCTTCAGAAGGTCCAGGAAGCCCAGCCATTCCGCGGCGTCGACGTCCGGCTGGCTCTCCTGCTGGACGTAGCGGCCCGCGGTGTCGATCAGCACCGCGTTCTCGGAGAAAAACCAGTCGCAGTTGCGCGTGCCGCCGACACCCTGCAGATCATCGGTCAGATCGATTGGAAAATTGAGGCCCGACTGGCGCAATGCCGTGGTCTTGCCGGTGGCCGGAGGCCCGACGATCACATACCACGGCATCTCGCGCAGGAACTTCCGTCCGCCGAGCTTGCGCCGCTTGAGCTCGGCCATCACCTCGCCGAACTTGGCGCCGACGGCTGCAACGCTCTCTTCGCCGGGGGTGAGCTGCTTTTCGGCCACGGGCGCCGAGATTTCGGCGACGAACATGCGGTTGGCGCGGATCGCACGCCGTTGCGCGATGATCAGCCAGATCAGCCACAGGATGATCAGCCCCGCGATGATGGCGATGCGCACATTGTCGGATTCGAACGGCGCGTACGGGCCGACCTGGACGATCGGGCCGAACACCCAGATCAAAAGCGAAAGCAGCGCAATGCCGATCAGCGTCCAGAGAAAGCGCGAGGTGATGACCGCCCAGAGGAAGCGCAGGATGAACATCTCAGAGCCTCTTCTCGACCAGGACCTCGACGCGCCGGTTGAGCGCGCGGCCCTCGCGCGTCGAGTTGTCGGCCACCGGATCGGAGTCGGCGCGGCCTTCGGAATGGATGCGCTCCTGTGGCACGCCAGCCTGCACCAGGAGGTCCGCTATGGTTTGGGCGCGTGCCTCCGAGAGCCGCTGGTTGCTCGCGAGCGGGTTGGACCGTTGCAGGCGCACATTGTCGGTATGGCCGACGATCGTGATGTTGCCGATCAGCTCCTGATTGGCGAGGATCACCTTGGCGATCGACTGGATCAGGGGCTCGTAGCCCTGCGACAGTGTCGGCCGCGAAGACTGGAAGAGTTCGGGGTTGGAGGACTGGATGATCAGCTTGGCCAGCGAGACGCTCTCGGTACCGCTGAGCGTGCCCTTGAGGCTCGCCGGCGCTTCGGCCTTGAACGCGGGCAGCAGCGCGAAATCGACCGGCTGTGGCGGTTCGGGTGCGGGCGCATCCTGCTTGGGTGCGGCGCGGGCAACGTCCGCGCGCGAGGCCGGCGGCAGCGTGCGCACGAGGGCGGAGAGTTCGACCGCCTGGCTGCTCAAGCTCATCGACAGACCGATATAAGCGACGGCGGCGGCGACAACCGCGGCAAGTGCCATCACCCAGATCGGAACGATGAAGCGCTGCGGCTCGTCGGAAGCGATCACGCCTTTCCAGTTCGGCGACAGCGGCGCGTCCTCGGCGTCCGCATTGCGCAGGAAGCGCGCGGCTGCCACACGCACGGCATTGAGCGAGCGGTCGCCGGCGCGGCCGGGCACCCGGTACTTGCCGCGGAAGCCGAGCGCCAGGCAGTAATACTGAAGCTCAAGCATCTCGCGGTCGCGGTTGGGATGGCGCTCCAGCTCGTCAAGGCGGGTGAAAAACTGGGTGCCGGCATCGACGTCGCCACGCAGCATGACCACCAGAGGCTGGCGCGGCCAGGCGCTGGCGCCGCCCCACGGCGTGTTCAGCGCGAGGTCGTCGAGCAACGCCGCCACGGCCCAGGCCGCCTGGTCGGCGCGCTCCAGCGAGGAGCCCGCTGCCATGGCGGCGTCGCGCGCCTGAACCAACTCGTCGAGCAGGCGCGTGCGCATCGCTTCCGGGTTCTCCGGCGCCAGCGCGCTTTCGAGCTCCGGCGCGAATTCGAGCAGCGGCGCGAAGATATTGATGAGCGTGTTGGGATGGGCGCGCGCCCTTTTGACCGGCGCGCCCGGTGCCAGCGGCGCCATCGGCCGTGGCGCGGCGCCCGCCAGCCTGATGCGTGTGCGTTCGCGATCCTCCGACAGTCCGAAAGGATCATCCCGGCTCATGGCCTCACCTGTTCACTGAGTAGCAGTCGACCTGCGGCTCGCTCGGCAGGACACCGGAAACGCCGATGACGAAGCCGGGGGCGTCGAGCAACGAGGCCCAATGCTCGCTCTTCTGGTCAAGCTCCAGGCACAGCCGGTCGCCATCATAGGGAATCTCGCGTGGCTGCGAATGAAGCGGTTTCAGCGGAATGCCCGGCAGGCGCGACTTCCAAAGGCCTTCGAACTGGTCAGCCGCGCCGACTGTCGCCTGGTTGACGAAAATCTTGCGCAGCGCGTCCTCCGACAGTTCCGATCCGACGCGGATGACGATGCGGCTGGCGACCAAGAGCTTCGGGTTGTCGATGCGCACTTTCCAGACATTGGTCGCGTGCCGCATGACCGGCAGCGCGCGCGATTTCGGCTCGATGTAGCGCAGGCTGAGGATGAGCGAACGCAGGGCGTCGGCCAGCGCCATATAGGCAGGGCCGGGCGCCATATGGTCGTAAGCCGGCAATTCGCCGAGCCGCCGCGAGCTCGAGCCATAGGTTGCCATCTCGCCGGCCAGTCCGGCCAGTTCGAGATAGAGTTCGGCCGGATGAAAGACATCCTGCGCGAGCATGTGGGCAAGCCGCGGGCGAGCGGCATTGGCGAGGTGCAGCATCAAAAGGTCTTCGACGCTGCGGCCGGCGCCGCCCATCACCATCTTGCCATGCGCTTCGGCGATCTGGTCGAGGCCGGTCACCACTTCCTGCAGCAATTGCCGGTACCAGTGGACCGCGCCGGTGATCAGCGTCGGCGGCAGGAACGTCTCATCGAGCGAGATGCCGCCGTCGGCGCGCACGCCCTTTATGTCGGCGATCGGCAAGGCGGTATAACCGCCGACCGATTTGCCGGGCGCGAGCAGGGCGGCTTGCGGGCGGGCGATCTCGATCTCTTCGGGATCGGCGCCGCTCTGGACGGCGTCGCGCACCGAAACGATCTTGCCGTGGTAGCGCGCGCCCGTCGATGCCGCATGCGCCGGATCGAACCCGACGCCACCGGGTGGCTCGAGCGGCAGTGCCACCAGCACCGGACCGGCGCCGGTGTCGGCCGTGACCGGCAGCGGCTTGGGCGCATCCATCAGTTCCGGGATGGAGAAGGGCGTGCCGTCCGGGAAAATACCCCGGGCGGACACGATCGAGACCTGGCCGGCGTCGAGCAGCGACTGGTCGAGGGTCAGTTGCTGGAAGCCGAAAGTATGGAGCTGGCCGGCCTGCAATGCGCCGCGCACCATGCCCTCGAAGAACCGATCCTGCTGCTGGAAGTGCTGGGTCCTGAGAAACAGGCCCTCCGACCACAGCACCCTGTTTGCATCGCTCATGCCACTACTTTCTGCCCACAACCATCCGTGGCCCCTGTCGCTAGGCGGAAATGCCGCCCTTGCCGAGGCTGACATTGACGGTGAATTTCGACCCTGGCGATACCGACTTGGTCGTGCGCCAGTTGCGTCCGCCCGGCTCGCGGATCAGCGCCACGAAGCCGAGTGCCGTGGCGTTCGGCTCGACCGTGATGGTCTTGGCCGCCGTCTTGCCTGGCGCGACCGAGATCGTGTCGGAGCCGATGAGGTCGGCACCGAGCGCCGAGCTCGCATCGCCCTGCAGCGCGAAATAGTCGGCCGAGTTGAACTTGCCGGTGCTGGCAAGCCGCATCACCAGTACCGTCACCGGCCTGTCGCCGCCGCCCGGTCCTGGATTCATGCCGGCGCCTCCGGTCACGTTGACCGAGATCACCGATGGTTTCGGCGGGCCGCTCTGGCAAGCCGCAAGCAGCCCCGTAGCGCCGAGGGCAACGACGAATTCGCGTCTGTCGATCATGTCCTACTCCTCCTCTTCATATGCGTCCCTGAAGTCTGCGCCGATCTCGCCCAGGAAACTCGATTCCGCGCTCTGGGCGATGTCGCGATGGCGTTTCTGGTAGAGCTCCCACAGCTTGGCATTACGTCCGCCGGAGAGCAGATTGCCGATGGCGGAATTGGACTTGAGCTCTTCCTCGATCGCGGCCGGATCGAAACGGTCGATCATGCGCCGAAGCGCGGCCTGAACGCCGCGCCAAGCGCGTACGTGATGCTGTGCAAGGTCCTTTACCGCATCGTTGATTGCCGCCTCGCCGGAGAGAAAGCCCGGACTGCGTTCCGAGATGATGGTGACGATGACGTCCTCGGCCGTCGGCAGGAATTTGAGCGGGTTGACTTCGGAGGCGCCGACCACCGTCTGGGCGACGCGCGCGCTTCCCTTCTCCTCGGCGCGCTTGCGCAGGAGTTGCATCAAGCCATCCAGCATCAGCCGGTATTCACGCCCGAATTTTTCCATTTCGGCGATCGGATCGCGGCCGGGAAAATCAGCCTCCTCGACGCCCATGCCGCGCAAGAATGCGGCGCGAAGCGACATATCGCCGGATGCGGGCTGCGCCGGACGCGCAGGCTTGGGCGCTGGAACGGCGCGTCGCGGCGGCGGTGGCTCGGCCGGCTGCACCGGCAAATCCCAGGGATGCCCGGCTCGCGGCTTTTCAGCCTGATGCTGCACACGTCCTGCCGGGGCGGCGCCGTTGGCGAGAGGCGGGGTCGCTGCCGGCCCAAAGCTGAAATCGTCATCGAAGCTGGCCGGCTTTGCCGCATGCCCGGACGCATCGTTGCGCGAAGGCATTTCGCCGAACCCGAACGGATCTGGCTGACCTGGAGCAGCGACATCACCGGATTGCGACGTCGCCACCGGGTCGAGGCTGAACGGGTCGTCAAAGGCAGGCGAACTGCGTTGGCTCGATGGGCGATCATAAGCCCCGGGAACAGGCTGCTCGAACGGGTTCGGCAGGTCCGCCGGGCGTGGCTGGCGTGGTTCTTCCTCGACCTTAGCCGAGAAGAAGTCGTCACCGCCGATGCTGGCAGGCGTTCTCGCTTCTGGCGATGACCACGCAGGCGCGGGATGGCCGGCGACAGGGGCTGGACCGACCGACGTCCGGTTCGCTTTGGATTGAACCTCGACGTGGAAGATATAGTCGCCCATGCGCAGCCGCATGCCGTTCTGCAGCCGCATCGACCTGCCAGGTCCCAGGGGGCTGTCGGAGTCATCGACGAACAATCCGCTGCTCGACGTGTCGGTAATGAAATAGCCATCCCGGTCGCCGCTGATCCTGCAATGCGCGCGCGAGACGAACATGTCCGGGTCGTCGATCTGCCAGCCGGCATCGGCGCTGCGCCCGATCACCAATTCGCCCTCGTCCAGCCGGGTCTGCCTGACCACTTGCGAGCGCGGGCCTTGTTCCAGCGTCAGCAGCAGGCTCATGCGGCCGCCTCCGCCATTTCCGGCCGCCAGCCGACGATGGTGTGCAATCTGAGATCGTCGGCGTCACCCTTTTCGGCGGGACGCGCCAGCCAGGCCGTCCGGCCAAGCTGGACAGTTCCGACCCGTGGCAACGGCACGGCTTCGCGCGCGAGCACGATGCGCAAATCGACGTCGAGCGTCTCGCCGATCATGTCGCGCACCGCCTTCTTGAACAGGCCAAGACGCCGTTCGCCGGGCAGGAACGACCTGAAGTCGTCAAGGCTCAGCGGACCAACGCGCAATTCGATCCTGCTTTGACGGCTGAACACCCGCGGCCCGATCGTCGCGCCGCGTCCAAGCCCGGCATGGGCCTTGCCGAGTTGCGTCTGCAGTGCCGTCGGTATGGTGATCCAGGCGGCGACGAATTCCTTGATCTGCACCGGCACCTTGAAGGCGGTGGCGAGAAACAGCGTCAGCCGCTCCACGCCGTCGACCTGGTTGGCGAGCGATCCAGCCTGTCGCAGTCGCACAGTGTCGAGTTCGGGATCCTGCGTGCCGGGAAGGCCGATCCCGGACATTGCCTCCAGCATGGCGCGAACTCGCCCGCCGACCGACCGCTCGACCTGCACCGCCGGATGCGCGTCAGCCCAGGCGCGATAGTAAAGGGCCATCATGCGGTGTTGCAGGATGTTGACGAAATCGACGAAGGTCGTGTCGCTGGTCTGCTCGGCATCGGCCCCGGTGAACCAGCGCTGCGACAGCCGGTCGAGCACCCAGCGTGTCAGATGCAATGGCATCGGTCCTTCCGGTCCAAGCAGCCCGAGATTGGCGACGGTCACACGGGCGGAGGCCCCGACGCCCTGGAACTTGACGACGTCGCGGGCCGAGAAGCTCAGGCGGACATGCTGGCCAAGTCTCGCCGGCTCGCGGTCGGCCGTTCCGGAATGGCCGAACAATCCACCGCGCTGCTCCAGGCGCCGCAGCAGCTCGAAAAAATCGAAGTTCTCCAGCGACGGTTCAGCAGCGACCGTTGCGGGCTCCGCTAGATCAGGCAGCGATTGCCGGGCGTCATCGGCCATGGCACATCCTCCTGCTTCTGCAGCAACCGGGTACGGGTCCGCACAAATCCGTTTATCCCTGCATGGCGGGCGAACAGCCGCGAAAGCAGGGCCGAAAGCAGCAGCGAACTTTGCCCTGCCAGCACGGACTGGTCGACATGCAGTGTCACTTCGGTGCCGCGTCCGAAACACATTGGCCCGTCGATCTGGAGCCGCTCGATCACCGGGCGTGAATCGATGCGCACGATCGAATGCACGTTGCGGGCAAGGCTGGGATCGCCGCGATCGGCATAGAGGTCGAGCAAGGCATGCAGCGGATCGACGCCACGGCCTTCCTGGGCAAGGCTGAGGAAGTTGAGAGAGAGCTGCGCCACCAGCCGCCAGGCGAGATTGTCGGCGCGGGATTTGCCTGCCGCGCTGGCCGGGAGGGACGCCGGGATTGCCGGCTGCGGCGCCCGCAGCGCTCCAAGCAAGCGCACCGCTTCGACCGGATCGGCCGTCTCCAGCGTCAGCGTCGGCGTGTCGTCCAGGATCGGCAGGTCGCGGTTGGTGCACAGCGCCGTGATGTCGAGACGCTTGAGCGGCCGGTTTGGCGAGCTTCCTGCCGGCCGCGAGACGGCGATGAAGACATCGTCGCCCGTGTAGGAGGTGCGGGTCAGACCTTCGCGCCGCTCGTCTTCGGTGGCTCGGCGCGGACGTCGCTCGATCGAATAGACCCAGCCGCTGCCGCGGTTCTGCCCCAGGCTGAACAATTCTGGAATTGTCGCCTCGCCGCTCTCCGCGTCGGCGTCCTCGACCCGGGTGACCCGGAAGATCTCGAAATCCCGCGCCCGGGTGCGGTCGGCGTGCAGCACCTGACGCGTCTTGCGCGGATCGATCTCGATGACGTTGCATTCGCGTTCGAAGAGATTGATGACCGGTGTCACGAACAGTTCGAAGTCGGCTACCGTCACATCGGCGAGCTCGGGCACCGGACGCCGGAACAGGAAGATGATCTCGATCCCCGCATCGCACTTGCGCACCACCGGCTGGAGGCCGGCGACCCGCACATAATGGAAGCGCTCCGGGATCATGAAATATTCGCGCAGCAGCCTGTATCCCTCGAAGGTCGGACGGGTGCGCGGCATCAGCGCTTCGTCGTCGCGGATGCCGATCATTTCGGGCTCGGGCAGCGCCGTCAGCGGATTGGTCTTGCCTTCCGCCCGCGCGCCGAGAGCCGAGCAGGCGCCGAAGATTGCATCGAAAAGCAAGGGTGCCCTGGCACGCCCGGCGAAATAGAGGTCGAGACGGTCGAGCGACAGTTCGCTGAGCTTACCTTTTCCCGTCCGGGCAAGGGTGACGCGAAACGCCGCCTCGCCGCGCGCGTCGCCGATCATCGCGATTCCGGCAGCGGCGAGCGCGCTGCGATCCTGGAAATAGCCGACCGAGGCGATCGCGATCGGCCACAGCGTGACCTCCTGCGCGGTGGTGAAGGTCGAACGCGTCGAAAGCCCTGGATTGAGGCCGGAGACCAGTCGTGTGCCACGCGGGACGGCGTGGCCGGCAATCATCGACTGGACCTGCTGGCCGGGTTTCAGCACAGCCATCGCCGTCGCGGGCGCCGGCGTCACCAGATCCGGGTAAAGCACATCGAGCACGGCGCGCGAGAAGCGCGAGCGCTCCGCGTCGACCTTGAGACGGGTGCGCGCGGCCAGGAAGGCCACGCCGTCAAGCAGCCGTTCCACATAGGGGTCGGGGCAGGGGACCGTGTCGAGGGAAAGATTGCGGGCGACCGCCGGATGCATGTCGGCGAATTCCGCGGCCAACGCCCGGATATGGGTCAGTTCTTCTTCGTAATACTCCACGAAGACCCGATCCATCTCAGGTCTCCCGGAATTCGGTTCGTGCCAGGCCGTTGTCGAGATTGATCGTGGTGCGCAGCCGCATACGCTCCGGTGTCGGGGTCATGATCAGCACCGCGTCGATCTCGATCTTGAGGCCGACGGTTTTGTCACCGAGCGTGACGTTGACGGTCGTGGCGCTCTCCTTCAGGCGCGGCTCGAAGGTGGCAAGCACCGTGCGGATTTCGCGCGCCAGCGCATCGCGGTCGAAATCCCGCGAAGAGCGGCCGGAAAAGGAGGGCACGCCATAATTGACGACGCTGCGGCGCACCTCGGGAAAGTCGGCCAGTGATGGCAGTTCGTCCAGCGGCTGTTCGTGTTCGGCATCGGAAAGCATCGGCACGGATTCGAAGCGCTCGGTGTTGAACAGCGCCTCGATGTCGCGCCGCACGGCTTCTCTCAACACGCGTGCCGAAACCACCACGCCGCGGCTTTCGATCTCGGCGCGATGCTCGGTCTGGAAGGCCAGCCGGTGCAGGCGCCGTCTCTGCTCAGGCGTCAGTTCGGCGTCGGTATCGATGGCGCGCGCGCTGCCGTCAAGAAGAGCCCCGACGCGCTCGGCGCCGAGTTCTTCATCCAGCAGACGGCGCAGCCCGTCGATCTCCGACGCCACACCCGGCAAGTCGTTGACGAGGCGGTCCCACAGCGAAGGCTGGACCGCCTCGCGCTTTGCCCGCGAACTGCCGGCAAGCTGCGGCTTCGCGCCAGGCCGCTTGGCCTCACTTGCCGACATAGACGTCCATTTCGATCTCGTCGTCCTTGTCGTAGACGAACTTGATCTTCTTGTAGGCGAAGCTGACTTCTTCCTCGATAAGATCGGCCTCGTCGGCGGCCTGCCGCATATCGTACTCCATGACCGAGGCGTCGGTGAGCGTCACGACCAGATAGTCGCTGGTCTCGCCGTCAATGGTGCGGCGTGCCGAGAACACCACCTCGTCGAGCGCCTTGTTCTCGAACAGTGCCTTCTTCAGATACGGCGACGACTTGTCGTAGTGCTTGATGAACTTGATCATTCCCATCGACACACGGCCGCGTCGCGAAAGCGAATTCGGGTCGTAGGGCGCTATCATCTTGTAATCGACGCCATGCACTTCGATCTCGTCTTCATGGCCGTCGCGCTTGCTCGGGCCCTTGATGTCCGGGACTTTCAAAAAACCATCGATCTTCATGGAAGGAGCCTCGCTTCTCTCTGTGGTCGGCATTGTCTTTCTCCACCGCTTTCAAACGAAACAAGATGACTTCGCTGCGACTTCAGCCCTTCACTGACGGCAGTTCCGACACCAGCCGGAGAGAGGCGTTGATGCCTTCCAACTGGTAGTGCGGACGCAGATAGAAACGGGCATTGTAGTAACCGGGCCGGCCTTCGACGCTGTCGACCTGAACCTCGGCCGCGGCAAGCGGACGCTTGGCCCGCGCCTTGTCGTCGGCGAAGGCCGGATTGGCCAGCACGTACCGGTTGATCCATTCGGTCAACCAGATCTCCATATCGGTGCGTTCCTTGAACGATCCGATCTTGTCGCGCGCGATCGCCTTGAGGTAATGCGCGAAACGCGACACCGGGAAGAGGTAGGGCAGGTTGGCGCTCAGCCGTTCGTTCGACTGGGCGTCGGGGTCGACGAGGCGCCCGGCCCGCGTCTCGTCATCCTGGAGCGAGTGCGCGCCGATGAAGGCCGCGAGATCGGTGTTCTTGCGGTGCAAGATCGGCATCAGGCCGAGCTTCGCCAATTCCGCCTCGCGCCGGTCGTCGATGGCGACCTCGGTCGGGCATTTCATTGCGATCGAACCGTCGTCCGTCGGGAAAGCGTGCACCGGCAGGTTGAGCACCGTGCCGCCATTCTCGACGCCGCGGATCTGCGTTCCCCAGCCATAGAGCTTATGGCTGCGGTTGATGTTGACGCCCATCGGGAAGGCGGCGTTCATCCAGACATATTTGTTGTGGTCGCCGCCCACCTCTTCCTCGAAGGTGAAGCCCTTCACCGGAACGGTTTCCGAGCCGTAGGGCAGGCGTGCCAGCACGCGCGGCATGGTGAGCCCGATATAGCGGGCGTCCTCGCTCTCGCGCAGCGACTGCCATGATGCATAGGCCGGGTTGTTCACGATCATCTGCAGGTCTTGCGGGTTCGGCAGCTCCTGCCAGCTGTCCATGCGGAACAGCCGCGGCGAGGCGGCCGCTATGAATGGCGTGTGCGCCGAGGCACAGACACCCGAGATGTTGCGCAACAGGCCGACGTCGCGCGGATGGTTGGAGAATTCGTAGGCGCCGATGATGCAGCCGATCGGCTCGCCGCCCAGCATCGAATACTCGTCCGTGTAGACTTTCTTGAAGATCGGGCTTTGGTCCCACATCTGACCTTCATAGTCTTCGAGCGTGTCGGCCAACTGCTCCTTGGAGATGTTCATCACCCGGATCTTCAGCTTGGTGTCTGTCTCGGTGTTGTTGATGAGGTACCAAAGGCCTCGCCAGGTCCCTTCCATCTCCCGCACTTCCGGGGCATGCAGGATCTCGTTGACCTGCGTCGTCAGCATCTTGTCGATGCCCGCGATCAGCGACTTGATCGACTTGATCGCGTTGGACGAGATGGTCGTCGTCTCGGAACGGGACTGAGCGGCCAGCGCCAGGTTGCGCACCAACTGCTGCAGTTTCTCGCTGTCGTCCTTCTTGACCTTGAAATCCTTTTCAAGGAGGCCGCTGAATTCGCCAAGATCGATGGCTTCGGCCTCGGCGGTAGCGGCTGCGGTCTTTTGCTGTTCGGCCATGACTTACTCCTCGCCCTTGCCGTCAGAAATCGCCTGGCCGGCGATCTTGCTCAGCAGCGGCTCGTTGTTCAGAAGCTGCGCGATGCGCTTTTCGGCGTCGACCCGGCCATCCATGAAGCCCAGCAGTTCCTCGAGTTGACGCCGCATCTTGAGGATCTCGGCCAGTTGCGGCACCTGCTCGGCGATCTTGTCCGGCGCGAAATCACCCATTTTGGAAAAAGTGAGATCGATCGCCAGTTCCTCGTCCCGCTCGGCGCCCTCGGCTTGCGGCAACGTGTTCTTGACGCGCGCCTTCACGCGCGGTCCCATCGCTTCCATGAATTTGGGGAAGCGATTGGCGTCGGTTTCGACGAAATTGCGGTCCAGAACCGACTTCGACGCTTCCTTGGTCTGCGAGGCGCCCGAAAGGTCGGCCATGACAGCCATGACGAACGGCAACTCGATCGTCGTGGGGCTGCCGTAGGTTTCGACGTCGTAGGCGATCTGCACGCGCGGGGCGCGGTTTCTTTCGATGACCTTGGCTTTGCTCTCTGCTGGCATGCTGGTTACCTCTCATCCTTCTGGGCCGGCTTCTTGGGATCGGCGACACCGGCAAGCAGCCGGAATTCCTTCAGCCCCGACGGGGCGAGATCTTCCATCAGTTCCACGAAATCCATGTGCACCATCCTGCGCACGCGCCGGGCGAGGTGCGGGATAGGGCTGGACGGTTCAGTGCGGTCGTAGAAGGCGACCACGAGATCGAGGCATTTGACGACATCGTCGCGCGAGTTGATCCGGTCAGGTAGGCCGGCGCTGGGTTCCACAGAGCTTGCCACACTTGCCATCGTCTCGGCTCCATGACCGTTTTGGGTGGGCGTCGATGCCGGTTGGGCCGGCTGCTGGGCAGGCTTTGCCGCACCGTTGGCCATGGCGCCGGCGCTGGAGTTCCGCTCCAGCGTCGTCAGCAGGCGCTGCAGGAACTTCTTCAGATCCGGAACGGCCGCGCCATTGCCCTCGATGCGGGCATTGAGCGCGGTATCCACCGCCTCCAGCGCCGAAATCGCGGCGCGCGCATCGGCCAAAAGTGTCGTGACAGTGTCGGCGGCCTGATCGATCTGCGCCGCGCATGCTGTGCGCACCCGGTTCAGCAGCTGGTTGTGGGCGGCCGCCAGCGCCGCCTTTTCGGCGGTTCCGAGGCCCGAGGCAGCTTCCTGGAGCATGACGCGCTCGTCGAGCGCTGCCTGTTCCAGGTCTCGCCCGCTGATCGGCCCGATGGCGCGCGGTGAGAAGAAGACGGTCTGCCTGAGGTTCGCCAGCAGGCCTTCCTGGCCGTTCTGGAGGTCAAGCAGCGCATTGATGCGTCGCAGCGCCGCGTCGCGCGGCGTGGCACCCGTCCGCAAAGCCGGATGCATCGTATCCCAGTACTGGTCGAGAGTCCTCGCGATCAGGGTCAGCCCTTGGGCGAGGCCGGCGAGCTTCTCTTCATTGGCCAGCGCGCGCGTGACGATGACCAGAAGGCGCAAATCCCGGCCGCGCGACTGCAATTCTTCCGATTTTTCGAGGACTGCCGCCCAGTCGACAGCGCTGGTTGACTGCGAAGCCTTGTTGCCACCGTCGTGGACGACCTTGAGCTGGGCTTCCGTGAGCCGCTCCAGCTCATGAAAAGCCGGGTCGTTGCGTAAGTCCTCTCCCGACGGGTTCGCGCCGTCCAGAGGATTCAGCCAGAGTGCGAGATCAATCACACCTACCCCCAGCAAAGGGCCCTGTGACCCATGTGACGCAACGTTATCATCGGTCCCATGCCACGACAATTGAGCACTTCCCCAAAAACTAACAGAAGCTGAATCTCCCGCAATCTTTCAACCAAACCCATTGCGCGATTGGCGGGCCGCGCATGCGAAATGGCTCGCATGGTTTGGACCCCAGGTGCGGGTTTGTTTGAGGAGTTTGCAGGGCTTGTGTAACCACGAGGTGCCGCCCGAACCGGGTCGGAAGGCCTCTTTCGTCACGCGGCTTTGTCAAGCGGCCGCTTCTATGGCAGGGTACGGTCAGCAGATTTCGGGGGCAGGTTCAATGGAACAGCGCCGATCGTCGCAGAGTTTCAAGCGCAAGGAACTCGTTGCAAAGCTCAATCCCACGGGGGTGCGCGCCTTCAAGGCCGCCGCGGACACGGCCAAGATGCGCGGCAATCCCTATGTCGAACTCGTGCATTTCGTCCAGCAACTGGTGCTGTCCGAGCGCTCGGATGTGCAGATGATCGTCGCCGATGCCGGGCTGGATGTCAGCCGGCTGACGGCCGACATGACCCGCGCCATCGACAAGCTGCCCTACGGCGCGACCTCGGTGGAGGAATTCTCCGATCACATCTTCCACGCCATACAGGAAGGTTGGAGCCTGGCCACACTGCAATTCGGTGTCGAGGAGGTGCGTAGCGCGCATATTCTTCTCGCCTGTCTGAAGACACCGGCGCTGGAAGGGCTGGTTTCGAAAATCAGCGCCGAATTCGACAAGATCGACGCGGACGGGGTCATCGCCCGCTTCGCCGACGTCACCGAGGGCTCGCTCGAAGCCGGTCCACCTCCTGCCGCGGCTGCGACCGAAACACCGATGAAACGCGGCCCGGGCGGGGATTCGGCCCTCGCCAAATACGCCACCGACCTGACCCAGCGTGCCCGCGACGGCAAGATCGATCCGGTCGTCGGCCGCGATCCTGAAATCCGCCAGATTGTCGATATCCTGATGCGCCGCCGGCAGAACAACCCGATCCTGACCGGCGAGGCAGGTGTCGGCAAGACGGCGGTCGTCGAGGGCTTTGCCTTGCGCATCGCCCAGGGCGACGTTCCGCCGACGCTTCAGAATGTCAGCGTACGCATGCTCGATGTCGGGCTGATGCAGGCGGGCGCCAGCGTCAAGGGCGAGTTCGAAAAGCGGCTGAAGGCTGTCATCGACGAGGTTCAGGCCTCCGAGACGCCGATCATCCTCTTCATCGACGAGGCGCACACGCTGATCGGCGCCGGCGGCGCGGCGGGAACCGGCGATGCGGCCAATCTCCTCAAGCCCGCGCTCGCGCGCGGCGAGCTTCGCACCATCGCCGCCACGACCTGGGCCGAATACAAGCAGCATATCGAGAAGGATCCGGCGCTGACCCGTCGGTTCCAGGTGGTCAAGATCGAAGAGCCTTCCGAAACGGTGGCCGTGCTGATGTTGCGCGGTGTCGCCGGCGTTCTCGAGCAGCACCACAAGGTGCAGATCCTCGACGAGGCGATCGAGGCCTCGGTTTCGCTTTCGCACCGCTACATTCCGGCCAGGCAGCTGCCGGACAAGGCGGTCAGCCTCCTCGACACAGCCTGCGCCCGCGTTGCCGTCTCTCAGCACGCTACGCCCGCGGAGGTCGAGGACATTCTGCGCCGCCGCCAGGCGCTCGAGGTCGAGGAAGGCATCATCGGCCGCGAGGCGGCGATCGGCATCGAAGTGGCCGACAGGCAGGCTCGCGTGGAGGCCGGGTTGGCGGAAACCGAGACCACGCTTGCAGCAGCGCAAGCGCGCTGGGATCGGGAAAAGGCGCTTGTCGCCGAGATACTCGACCTGCGCGCCAAACTCCGAGGCGAGGGCGTGCCGCTTGACGCGGTGGAGGGCGGGGAAGCCGCTCCGGGCGAGGCCGTCGATGCGTCACCTGCCACGGCGCATGAAAGCAAGGCACCTGAGGTCAAAACGCCGAAACCCGAGACGGCCGAACCCAAGGGCTCGAACACCAAGTCCAAGAAAGCAAAGGCGGCAAAGACGGAGGCTGCTGCCGCGCACGAGCCCGTGCCGGATTCCGCTGCCGACCTGGCACGACTGCGCGAATTGATGGCGGAACTTGCCGAGGCGCAGGGCGAGACCCCGCTGATCCTGCCGTCGGTCGATCGCAACGCCGTGGCTGCAGTCGTCCAGGACTGGACCGGCATCCCGACGGGACGGATGCTGTCCAGCCAGACCGAGAAGGCGCTCAAGCTCGCCGCCACCTTGTCTGAGCGCGTTGTCGGTCAGGACCATGCGATGGAGATGATCGCGAGGCGTGTGCAGACCAGCCGCGCCGGCCTCGGCGCGCCGGAGAAGCCGGTCGGCGTGTTCCTGCTTTGCGGCCCCTCAGGCGTCGGCAAGACCGAGACAGCCCTGGCGCTTGCCGAAACGCTTTATGGCGGCGAGCAGAACCTGATTTCGATCAACATGTCCGAATTCCAGGAGGCGCACACGGTCTCGACGCTGAAAGGCGCGCCACCCGGTTATGTCGGCTACGGCAAGGGCGGCATCCTGACCGAGGCCGTGCGGCGCAAGCCCTATTCGGTGATCCTGCTCGACGAGGTCGAGAAGGCGCATCCGGACGTACACGAGATCTTCTTCCAGGTCTTCGACAAGGGCATGATGGACGACAGCGAAGGCCGCCGGATCGACTTCAAGAACACGCTGATCCTGCTCACCTCGAATGTCGGCTCCGAGGTCATCATGGACCGCACGAAGAACGGCACCTTGCGCACCGGCATGGACGACCTGGACACCGCCTTGCGCGGCCCGCTGCTGAAAGTGTTTCCGGCCGCCTTCCTCGGCCGCGTGGTGACAATCCCTTACTATCCGCTCTCGGACGCGATGATCGAGGCGATCACCAGGCACCAGTTCGGCAAGATCGCGCGGCGCCTCAAGGCAACCAACGATGCCGAGCTGGTGATCGGCGACGGCGTCATGGACATGGTCAAGGCGCGCTGCACCGAGATCGAGTCCGGCGGACGCATGATCGACGCCATCCTCACCAACACGCTGCTGCCGGAACTCAGCCGCGGCGTGCTCAATCGCTCGCTCGAGGGCAAGAAGATGACAAAAGTCACCGTCGGTGCCTCGTCGGAAGGATTTACCTACTCTTTCGAATAGAGCTCGTTGGGATTTGCCGTTCGTGCCCTAGCGCCGACCAAAACGCATTCCATTCCTATGACTGGTCAGGCCAATCATTGGCGCACCGGCACTCCTGGAGTTGCTCTAGATCACCGTTTCTCCTCCATCGACAACCAGGATCTGACCCGTCATGTACGAGGACCGGTCAGACACCAGAAACAGCACTGCCTCGGCGATCTCCTCGACGCTTGCCCAACGGCCAAGCGGCACCCTTTCGCGGATGTAGGCTTCGATGGCCTCCCGGCCTCCCATCTGGGCGATGAAAGGAGCATTGAAGGGCGTGTCCACCCAACCTGGGCAAAGCGCGTTGACGCGAATGCCGAAGCGGCCATAGTCGCCGGCCATCTGCCTGGTCATCGCGATCACCGCGTGCTTGGTCGTCGTATAGGCGATCATCTCGCGGTCGTAGAGCACGCCGGAGCTCGACGACGTGTTGAGGATGACGCCGCGGCCTGCCTTCTTCATGAATGGCATGACGATGCGGGCACCGAGGAAGTGAGCCCGCACATTGAGCGTCCAGGAGGTGTCGAAGCCTTTCACGCTCACACCGAGCACGTCGCCTTCGACCTGTACGCCGGCATGATTGTGCAGGATGTCGATCCTGCCCTGGGTGTGGATGAAATCGTGAAAACCGGCTTCAAGCGCCTGATCGTCGGTCAGGTCGAACACAAGCGCCTTTGCCCGGCCACCGGCGGCAAGAATCTGTTGGACGGTCGCGTTGGCGCCGTCGGCGCTACGATCCGCCACGCCGACCACCGCTCCCTCGCGCGCGATGATCAACGCCGCCGCCCTGCCGATGCCCGATCCCGCCCCGGTGACGATCGCGGTCCTGTCCTTCAGGATCATCCCTCTCCACCCTTTCTCGCCGGCTTGTAATCCTGCATCATCCGGCGGGCGGGCCTCGCCCGCTCCGGTGCGCGCCGATCAACCTTTGAGGACAAGACAGGCATGTACGACTTCGGCCCCTTCGAGTTCGAGTCGAAGCAGGATTTTTTCGACAAGGCAATGCGTTTCTGGAATCCCGACAAGACCAGGTTCTGGCAGAAGGCCGGGATCGATCTGGTGATCGGCAGGCGGGAAGGTTATTTCCTCTACGACATGTCGGGGCGCCGCCTGATCGACCTGCACCTTAATGGCGGCACCTACAATCTCGGTCACCGCAATCCGGAGCTGGTCGAGACGCTGAAGAGCGCGCTCGACTATTTCGACATCGGCAACCACTGGTTCCCTTCCGTGGCGCGAACGGCGCTGGCCGAATCCCTCGTCAATGTCTCGCCCGGAATGAATTACGCGATCTTCGCGCCGGGCGGCGCGGAGGCGGTGGACATCGCCATCAAGAGCGCCCGCTATGCCACCAAGCGGCGCAAGATAGTGTCGATCATCAAGGGCTATCACGGGCATTCGGGGCTCGCCGTGGCGACCGGCGACGATCGCTTCACCAAGATCTTTCTCTCCGACCAGCCGGAGACGTTCATCCAGGTTCCCTTCAACGACATCGACGCCATGGAACGGGCGCTCAAGGGCGAAGACGTCGCGGCGCTGATCATGGAGACAATTCCCGCCACTTACGGCTTCCCGATGCCGAAGGATGGCTATCTCAGCGCCTGCAAGGCGCTGTGCGAAAAGCATGGCGCGATGTACATCGCCGACGAGGTCCAGACCGGCCTGATGCGCACCGGCAGCATGTGGGGCTGGCAGGCCTACGGCGTCCAGCCGGACATCATGGTGACGGCAAAGGGCCTGTCCGGCGGCCTCTATCCGATCAGCGCGGCGCTGGTGAACGACAGAGCCGGCGGCTGGCTCAACGAGGATGGGGCCGCCCATATTTCGACCACCGGCGGGGCCGAGCTCGGCTGCGTCGTCGGCCACAAGGTCATCGAGATGCTGCAGCGGCCCGAACTGGTGGCCAATGTCGGCACCGTGACCGAGTTCATGGCGCAGGCCATGCGCGAGATGCTGGTTCGTCACGGTGACATCTTCACCGGGGTACGCCAGAAAGGCGTGATCCTTGGCCTGGAATTCAGCAATCACCCGGAAGGCGCCGTCTTCGTGTCGCGTGCGCTCTACGAGCAGGGCGTCTGGGCGATCTTCTCATCGCTCGACAAGCGGGTGCTGCAGTGGAAGCCCGGGATTCTCCTGGATCACGAGACCTGCCGGGACATTATGGATCGCTTCGACGCGGCAATGCCGCGCGCCCGGGAGTTGCTGCATCAGGCAGGCAAGGCGAGTTGACATGGTCCAACCCTCGTTGAAACTGCCAGGCGTCCAGTTCGAGCTGGCGGCTGGGCTTGCCGAGATCGCTCGGGTTCCGCCAGGGGACAGGTGTGCAAGGATGGGGCAGGACGGACAGTGATGGATTTCGACGCGCTCACCCACGACCAGCAACTCGGCATCCTGCAGGAAACGGCGGAGGCGGCCACCGCCAACTACGATCTGCCGGCGGATGTTTCCGTCGAGATGATCAACCTGTCGGAGAACGCGACCTACAAGATTGCGGCTCGCGACGGCCGGCGCTGGGCGCTCCGCATCCATCGCGACGGCTACCATTCAAGGACGGCCATCCAATCCGAACTGGCCTGGCTGACCGATCTGCGCCAGACCGGGATCGTCCCCACGCCCGTGCCGGTCGCGGGCAAGGACGGCGAACAGATCCAGCGTGTCGGCCATCCAAGATTGGCGCAACCACGCCATGTCGTGTTGTCGCAATGGGAGACCGGTTCGGAGCCGGGCATAGGCGAGGCGCTTGGAGAACCTTTCGAACTGCTGGGCGAGGTCACGGCGCGCATGCACATCCACGCCCGGCAGTGGAAGCGCCCTTCCTGGTTCAGCCGCCATGTGTGGGATTTCGAAACAAGCCTCGGCGAGGAGAGGCCGCTTTGGGGACGCTGGCGTGACGGCATCGGCGTCGACGCCGCGAAAGCCAGGCTCTTTGGCCGCACCGCGGAGCTGGTCGGCCGCAGGCTCACTGCCTTCGGCAAGGGCCATGACCGCTTCGGCCTCATCCATTGCGATCTGCGGCTCGCCAACCTTTTGATCGACGGCAAGACGGTGAAGGTCATCGACTTCGACGACTGCGGCTTCGGCTGGTATATGTACGACGCGGCGACGCCCATCTCTTTCTATGAGCACGAGCCGCAGGCAGCCGATCTCATCCGGTCATGGACGACCGGCTATCGCCGTGTGCTTGACCTGCCGAGCGCGGACGAAGACGAGATCCCGACCTTCGTGATGCTGCGCCGTCTGCTCCTGGTCGCGTGGATCGGCTCGCACGCCGAGACCGACCTCGCCAAGTCGATGGGCCTTCCCTATACCGAGGGAACGGTCGGGCTGTGCGAGGCCTATCTGAGCAAGTTTTGAACCATTCTATGCCAGTGCCTCCAGGCTCTCCGGCAGGATCTGGCCGCCATCGACAATGATTGTCTGTCCCGTCACGTAGCCGGCTTCCCTCGACGCAAAATAGAGCGCGGCATAGCCGATGTCCTCCACGGTTCCGAGCCGCTTGAGCGGGATCGAGGCGGCCATGGTCTTCTGGTAGTCCTCGCCCAGGCCGACAAGGCCCTCGGTCACGATGTTGCCCGGCATGACGGCGTTGACGGTGATGCCGTATCTCGCCAGTTCGATGCAGGCCGTTCGCATGAAGCCGAGCTGTCCCGCCTTGGTGGCACCGTAGTGCGACCACCCGGGAAAACCGGTGATCGGGCCGGTGATCGACGACGTCAGCACGATGCGGCCCTGGTCGGATGCCTTGAGATAGGGAACCGCTGCCTTGACCGCGTGGAAGGTGCCCTTGAGGTTGGTGTCGACAACCTCGTCCCATTGCTGCGAGGTCATGTCCTCGAGCCGTGCCTGCGGGAAGATGCCGGCATTGGCGCACAAAACATCGATACTACCGTTTCTGGCGGCTGCCGCTGCAAGCGCGCGCTCGATGCTGGCGAGCGAGGTAACGTCGCCAACCACGCCAAAGGCGCCATGGCCGATCTCGGCGGCCGCGGCTTCGGCCTGGTCGGCATGGCGCGCAACGATGGCGACCTTGGCACCCGAGAGCGCGAACACCCGCGCTATGCCCTTGCCGATGCCTTTCGACCCGCCGGTAACGACGACGGACCGACCCCTCAAAGACTGGGTCATGACTTGAAGCTCCAAAATGAGACGGGGACAGAGTGATGCTCCGTCCCCGTTGAGGCAAGAAATCCAGGGCGAGGAATGCCTTAGAACGTTTCACCGTTTCATGGAAACGGCGAACCGCTCTAACTCTTTGTTTTAACGCAATTCCGGACGGAAAACCGCTCACACTTTTCCTGGAATTGCTCTAGCCCTCGTTCACCATGTGACCGATGTTCTCATAGGCCTTGGGGTTGGCCGACTTCAGCACGAAGCCCCAGATCAGGCCGACGACAAGGATCGCAAGCCCGACATAGGGGATGCTCCTGGCAAAACCATTGGTGCCGCCCAAGGTCGCCAGATTGGCGACCAGCGTGTAGACGAGGACCAACTGCACAACCAGCGAGATCAACGGCGCGATGACAGTCGTCAGCATGCTGCCGCCGCCGTTCTTCTTGAACCACATATAGATGGCCAGCGAGACAACCGCCTGCAGCACCAAAAGCAGTCCGGTGCCAAGCACGGCAAACAGCGTATAGACGCCAAGCCAGGCCTGTCCCGACGGATCGTCGAAGCCGTAGGCCAGACCGTAGAGCAGCACCCATACCGCCGCCAGCACCGACTGCAGCGCCGAGGCCTTGTGTGGGCTCTTGTGGTGGTCATGCGTCTCGGCGATCACCTGCGGCAGGACGCCTTCGCGCGCCAGCGAATACAAATAGCGGGAAGCGGTGTTGTGGAAAGCCATGCCGCAGGCGAAGGAACTGGTCAGGATGAGCAGCGACATCAGCTGGTAGCCCCAGCCGCCGACAAAAGCCTGCACCGGTGTCAGGAAGAAGTTCACGCCGTCGGAGAAGGCCTTGGCTACCATATCGGCCTCGGTCGGATAGGCCGCCACCGCGCACCAGCTGACGAAGGTGTAGAACAAGCCAAGGCCGATGACCGAAATCAGCAGCGATTGCGGAATGATGCGCTTCGGATCGCGGGATTCCTCGGCATAGTTCGGCGCCATCTCGAAGCCGACCCACGACCAGAACGCCATGAAGATGCCGACGGCCGCTTCGCCCGCCGGAATGGCGACGGTGCCGACCTTCTGCTCGGCGACAGGCGTGAACACTTTGAACACATTGAGCGAATCGCCGGAAAAATTCGTCCCGCCATGGGCAAAGATCACGCCGAGCGAAAAGATCACCAGCATGATCACTTCAAGAATCAGGGCTATGCCGAGCAGTCGTGCCGACACTTTCACGTCGCGGTAGGCGAGCGCTGCGATGACCACGATCATGGCGAGCGCCAGCACGATCCACGGGACGTTGATGCCGAAATGCTGGGAAAGCCAAAGATTGCCGAAAAAGGCGAACAGTCCGGTGAGGGAGGCTTCGAACAGCGAGTAGCAGGCGAGCGAGCCGATGCCCGCGGACATGCCGACCTCGCGGCCGAGCCCCTGGCTGATGAAGGAGTAGAAGCCGCCGACCGACGAAACGCGCGATGCCATCGCGGCATAGCCGACAGAGAAGATGGTCAGCACGATCGTCGCCATCAGGAAGGCTGCCGGCGTGTACTTGCCGATGCCGTAGCCTGCCGCGAACGGGACATTGCCCAGCATCGCCGACATTGGCGCCGCGCCGGTGACGGCCAGAAAGAGCACACCGGCGAGCCCGACGGCTTTCGAGTGCAAAAGATTGATGCTGTTACTCTTCGAGACGTCGATCGTCCCGCGTGCAGTTTCTATCGCCATGAAGCCCTCTCCATTCGTGACAGCTGTATGCAGTTCCCCGCACCGGGCGGCCGATGTGTCCCAGCCTGCTCGTGCAGCCATGACACTACGGACGCAGCGTCACTTTGCCAAGGCCATGATTTTGCATAGCTCGCCGCTCGACATGACGTGGCAATAGATCATGTTGATGATTTCGAGCTCCTTGCGATGAAGCTCCTCGGTCGCCGCGGCGCAGCAATCCTCGAGCACGATGACCGCATAGCTCTCGTCCGCCAGGCTGCGCACTGTCGAGGACACGCACTGGTCCGTGAAGATACCGCAGCAGATGACATTGCGGATGCCCAGATTGTGAAGGATCAGGCGCAGATTCGTTCCCGTCAGCGCGGAATCGGTGGTCTTGGTCACCACGATCTCGTCGCCGGCCGGCTGAAGCTCGGCAACCAGCTGCGACGGTACGTCGTTCTTTGGCAGCAGCAAATTGTTCCAGCCCGGCATTTTCTGAGAGAGTGAGCGGTCACGCCCGTCCTTGGTGTGGCAGGCGATGCGGGCAAAAAGGCATTCGATGCCGTTTTGCCGTGCCAGCGCCAGCAGTCTTGCCGTGTTCGGTATGACCGTGCCGTGCATGCGCTCGTGGAACGGCGTCCACAGATCGTAGCGTTGCTGTTCCTGCGGCGACAACGATGCGCGATCCGGCCGTTCCAGGTAGGTGTTCTGAACGTCGATGACCAGGATGGCGGTTTGCGCCGGCACCAGCACCGGATCATCCGGCTCGGGTGCGCCGAGATAGTAGAGCGAACGGAATCCGGTTTTCCAGCTCATGCGGTCCTTTCAGAAGCGGAACGTGAAAAGGCCGCGAGCCGCGTAGGTCTCGGCGGCTTCCTCGATGAAACGGGCGATGCGTTCGGCCTGGTAGGTATCGCGCATCGTGGCTGCGGCCTGGAGCAATTCTTCCTCGGATTTGGCGCGACCGGGGCGCAGCAGTTCATAGACCTGCATGATGAAATCCTGCGGCACCTCGACAAGCTCTGCCCCACGCTCGAAGTTGAGTGCCAGTGTCGGCCGTCCGACATCGCGCGCCACATCGGCCTGTGCCTGCAGCGCTTGTGGGGTGATGCGAAGGTCTTCCATCGTCACGTCGCCCGCAAGCACCGAATCCAGCGTTATCTCGGCAAGCGACTTGCCGCGCTTGCCCGTCACGGCGCCGGGCTGTGTTTCGGCGAGCGGATAGTCGGCGCGTGTGTGGGTCACGATTTCACCCCCGTCAGGATGACGTCGACCTCTTCGGGAGCCGCACCAGCCTCGGTCAGTCCGGTTTCGATGGCGTAGATGAGGGCGACGCGGGCGTGGTAGCGAGACCCCATGGCCTCGCCCCGCTGCGGCACCACGACAGGCTCCGGCATTTCACCCAGCGCATAGGCCGCCGCATTGGCACCCAGCGCGCGATAATGCTCGAGCCTGGTGATCGGCGCATTGGAAAACAGTTCCAGATTGTTGTGCGGCTGGCGGCCACGCTGGTGGATGACGGCCGTGCCCTTGGCCTGGATGCCGATGCCGATGCCGCTGCCGGCCATCCGGGCGGCGGACAGGCCGAGGAAGGAGGTATCGGCCGTATGGCGGAAGCGTACGACGCGCGCCTTGAGCCCGCGCGCGCGGATTGCGTCGAGCATGGCGCCGAGCACTTCAGAGAGCCGATGTCCGGCCGTCGTCCGATAAAGCTTGAGCCCGAAAGCCGGGCTGATGCCGATGACCACATCATCCTTCGCCGATCCGTTGGCCGCCGGCCCAACGTTGCGATAGCGGATGTGCCTTGCTTCGTCCTTCTCGTGCAGGGCTTCCGAGCGCAGCACCTCCTTCTGGTCCAGCACATCGCGGATGTCGTTTAGCTGCAGGCGTCGTTCTTCGGACACACGGTAGCCGGAACCCGGGCCGAGATAGTCGTTTGGATCGTTGACCGCACTGACGATCCGCCCATTGCGGATCATCGCCGATGTCTGGAGATAGTCACCGGAAAGGCGCAGCTTGACCACGTCGAGGAGGTTCTCCGCCTCTTCTCGGAAGCCACGCTTGGCCAGCGCCTTGACCACATCGATCACGGTGATGCCGCGCTCCTTGATGGCTTCGCTGATAAAGCTGACGTCACGCGGCATCAGGCTGCGCGTATCGTCGGAACCGGAAGCGTAGACCACGCTGCTCTTCATGTCCTCGGTCGGTGAGGAAAGGCCGAGTTCCTCGAACACGGCGGCGATCGCTTCCACCGCGCGCTCGCGCAGCTCGATCGCGCGCGACTCGGGCAGCGGCGTCAGCCCGCCATCGGCCTCGAAATCGCGCTGCAGCACAAGATAATCTTCCAGTTCCTCGCCGTTGATCAGCGACGGGTTGAACGAATTGTCGTATTTCAGGATCGATCCCATCCCGGAGCAGATCAGGTCCGAGCCGGCAATCAGGTAGGGAAGGATCTTGGCGCCGACGCGAATTTCCGATTCGGTCGAGCGCGCGTCATTGCCCGACGCGCATTCGAGATCGAGCCAGACGGCGATGAGGTTCTCGGCCATCAGCTCGCGAACACCGCCGGGTATGGTGGCGGTCAAAGGCGCTCCGTCGATACCGCCATTTTGGGTGCCTTGCACCCCCATGCCGCGCTGCAGGCAGAGGCAGCGCGCTTCCAGGTAGAGCAGCGATTTGGCTTCGTGGAAGCCCATCAGCAACTCGGAGCCGGCACCCGACGTACAGCGCATCTTGACGCCGCGCGAGGCGTAGGCGGCGGCCAGAAATGCCTTGGACCACGGTGTGTCGTCGCCATCGGTGAACGACTTTTCAGTGCCGTACACGGAGACGGTTTCGGCGTAGGAGGTAAAGCCGGCCATGGCGATGCGCAGCTCTTCGGCTTCCTCGCTGGAGCATTGGAACAGCGTTCCCCAGCGACCGACCGCGCCGCCTACCGCGCACGCCACCGCGTTGGACCAGGCGTTGCGCGACACGCGCATCGTCGTCTCGATCTCGTCGAAGCCAAAGGCGACGGCGGTCGCGGCATCGGCGGCGAGTTGCAGCGGATCGTCCTTGGCGTTGGTGACGTGCGCCTGGTTGCCCGGCGTCTTGCGGGCCCGCATCTTCGAGTAGGCGAACGCGATCTCCAGCGCGTTGAGCTGCGACACCACTTCGGCGAGTTTGGCGGGTGTCATGCCATGGGCGAGCCGTACCAGCGTTTCGCGCGGCACGTTCATGTCGACCAGCCAGCGTGCGACGGTCGCCGAGTCCAGCGCCATCGCTTCCGGCGCCACTTCCGGGTCGATGTGATGGCGGGCGATGAAGCGGTCGATCATGTCGTAGTCGTGTTCGAGCACCCCATCGAGGGATACGACGCGCCCGTCCTTGATGCCGATGCCAGGTTTCGGATCGGCCGGGCTGGAGAAAGCGGAGAAGCCGTTGGCGGGGTCTTCCGCCGCAAACTTGTCCAGCCGCAACGGCCGCTCGTCCCAGTCGGCGAAGCGCTTCCAGCGGTTCAGTTTCGGCGTCATGCGTGCGATCCTCGACCCGGCCGAAAGACTAGTGAATGCTTACCCGCCGCACAATGACCCTGGATCGACCGCCGGCCAAGGGGGCGCACGCCACAGGCTCGAAATACCCGACGCTCCTCGCCATCCTGTCGATCTTCAGCAGAGGCGCGATGTGTTTCGGCATCGAGTTCGGCCGCCAAAGGTCAGGTTTGGCCGGGCACATCTGAAGCCGCACGTCTCACCGGCCCGACCGCTCCGCTGCCATGAGCAACGAGGTAAACATGTGCGCGTAGTTCTCCGCCTGCACGCTCCAATCCCACTCTCGGATCGTCTCGATCATACGGGCGGCCATCCGCGACCGGAGCGATGGCGTGTCCCGCAACAGGGCGAGTTTGTTCGCAAGCCCTTCCGCGGTTCCATCGAAGAACAGCCCGTTGTCGCCATCCCGAACCAGCTCGGGCATGTTTCCCACACGGGTCGTCACCAAGGGGACACCGCACGCCGCCGCCTCCAAGCAAGGATTGGGAGTGCCTTCGCTGCGACTGGCGCAGACATAAACGTCGAGATCCCGGTAGAAGTCGAGCATTTCGTCATGGTTGCGCCAGTGTTGCTCCCGAATCGCAGTCTGCAGTCGCACGCCCGGCACGGCAGCGACCGCGGGCTCGATGACGTCGTGGAAGCCGCGATGTGCCGGACCATGGTTGCCGAGACTTCCCGCCCATCCGACGCGGAGCTCGCCAGAATAAGGTTGCGGCTCTGGCGGGGGGCAAAAGAATGTCGTGTCGACTCCATTGGGCGTGTAGTGGACCGGAATACGCAGCAGAGGGGCGTATTCGTGCTCGAGCTTCCGATTGTTGACAAAGACAGCGCGCGCCAACCGCTGCAGGATAGCGAGCCCGGGCTCGCGGAATTCGCCCTCCATCTCTCTGTGACTGCAGATCCCGATGACCAGCCTGTCAGACCGCCGGGCGAGGACCGATTCCGGCAGGGGCAGCTTCGCGATCTGGAACCAATAGAAAATGAGCACGATATCCGCGGCGTTCACGTCGGACTCAGTCACATCATGCTGAAATCGTTGGACGATCTCGAACCTTCTTGCCAGCACGCGCCGAAGGTTCTGGGCCTTTCTATCGATCGCCCAGCCGGGTCGGTCCGCGATCGCCAGGATGCGGGGTAGGTGTCCATCGCTCACGAGGCGTACCGCGCAAGCCAGTGCGCCAACCATGGATTGGCCTCGTCCAGATCATCGTCCGTCGCAGTGGTGCGCACCTGGGTAGTGTCGGGCAGTTGGATATCGCCTGGTCGCAAGCGGGGTCGCCATCCGTGCCAACCACGACCGTCGACCTCCTCGCTCAGGAACCGCCGGCCGCCATACTTGCGCGCGGCGTGCTCTGCGCTCAGGAACAGATAATGCTTCATCCGAAAACGCTCGGGGGAGAGCCTCACCGGCCCCTCGAAGCGTACGCGATGGCCGCCTGACCACGCGATCTCCATGGGGCCGTCCTGTTTCTTGTACGCACGGACGCAGTGTGGGGAGGTCGGCCGGAACGGGTAGTAGGTGCGCAGCGTGTGTTGATAATTGGGATTGTCATGATCGGGGGCTCCCCTGGTGGGAATGAACGTGAACTCGGAAGACTCGATCGCATTGAAACCGAGTGCGTCGGCTGCCGCAATGGCGGAGACCAACGATGAGTACGAAGTCGGCGGAAGATGGATCTCGTCAGCGTCAAGATGCATGAACCAGTCAGCCTCGAGCGATTGAAATAGTTCCTCTTTGCGACGAAGAAGCTGCTCCCAGCAATACCAGCCGTTGTGCGGGATGCTTTCGATTCCTATCAATCCGGCCCCGCGGTAGCGCTGGGCAATCTCAAGCGTTCGGTCAGTCGACTGATTGTCGCAAATGTAGACCTGTACGCCTTGACGAAAGAGGTTCTCGAGACATCCGGCAACGAACCGTTCCTCGTTCCGTGTTGTAAGGACCGCGACAACTCGCGGGGAGTTCCGATCACGCGCAGCACGCCCAATGTGGGTGTTGGGATCGACCAAGTTCTTCAATCCTTCGTTGTATGCTTCCGGATGCCATGCTGGCCGGTCAACTGGCGCATTACTGAACTTGGCCGAAATGACAAGTCTAAAGACTCAGCGCTGCCCATGCCAACGCGCCGTCACCTGAAGTGCAACACGCTCATAGCGGTTCCCGTCGCGATCGCAAGTCTCGGGAATATGCGTATTCGGAAACACGCCAGACCGCCGGCTCGAGCCGGCTAGCGGCCCCAGATGACGGCATTCTCGTGCCGTTTTATGATGTGCTTCAAATTCTCGAAAGCGGTCGTGACGTGGCCCGCGAAGCGCTCCGCCGCCGGAGAGCGCGGCCCGCCAACCCGGCGCAGGATGCCCAGTGAGCGGCTGGGCTGCGGGATTTCATAGGGCAGCACTGTCACCCGGTTCTCCTTGCGCTGCGCGAAGACCACGGAAAATGGCAGCACGGCCAATGCATCGGTTTCGGCGAGGAAGTTGATCACGCTCATCAGCGAGCCTCCCGAATAGCGCACGTTCAGGTCCGACATGCCGATGCTCATCAGGATCATCTGCAGGTCCGACATCAGCGGAGAGCCGGGCAGGGGCGCCACCCAGGGAAAGCTGGTCAGGTCATGCGCCCTGAGGCGGCGATTGCGCAGCAGCGGATGGTCCGGCCGGCAAGCCACGACATTGCGTCCGGGCAGGATCTCGGTGAATTCGAAGCCGGGTCCGAGGTCGAGCACGCCGATCGGCACGATCCCGAGGTCGATCTGGTTGCTCTCCAGCGCCGCGACCATCTCGGGCAGGTTCATATAGCTTTGCTGGACGGTGACCTCGGGCTCGAGCTTCTGGAATTCGCCGATCATCCGGCTGATCATCGCATCCATGAAGAAAGGCACGCCGCCAACACGGACGACACCCTTGGTGCCTTTCATGAAGCCCTGCACCGCATCCGACGCCTTGCGCGAGGCCGTGATGATCGTGCGGCCCTGCGCCGCCAACTGGAAACCGAGCGGCGTCGGCTGCAGCGGCCGGCGGCCCTTCAGGAAGAGCGGCTCGCCGACCCGCGCCTCCAGCATCGCCAGCGATCGGCTGACCGCAGGCTGGGTCAGGCCCAGCATGGCGGCTCCTTCCGACACGCCGCCTGCATCCAGTACCGCGGCGAGCTGCATCAAGTGGCGCTCGTTCAGCTTCATAGCAAAACGCTATACAAGGGCCACCACATCTCATCAAGCATCGTCTCGGGTCGTGTTATCCCGTTTGGCAAGGGGAAGGGAGGCCCCGGCGAAATGGACGGCCAGCACGACCCCCAGAGGGATGACTTCCCCAAGGCGATCTCGACGCAGGCCGAAGAATTCGCGCGGCGTCTGGCGGCAATGGGCCAGTCCCGCCTGGCGGCGGCGGCACAGGCCGCGGTCGATGGGTTGCACGCGCTGATCGTGGAGTTGCGGCCCTCCGGCGAGGAATTCCGGCTGGCGATCGATTTTCTCACCGAGGTTGGCCATTACGCCGATGCGCGGCGCCAGGAGTGGGTGCTGTTCGCCGATGTGCTGGGCGTGTCGTCGCTGATCGAGGATCAAAACAGCCCGCGCCCCGCCGGGGCGACCCCCAACACCCTGGCGGGACCTTTCTACCGGGCCGATGTGCCGGAAATGCCGCTCGGCGGGAACATTTCGCGCGATCACAAGGGCGAGCCGCTGGAGGTTACGGGGCGGATCGTGACGCTCGGCGGCGCGGGGATCGGCGATGCCATGGTCGAGATCTGGCAGGCCAATGCCGAGGGCCTGTACGAGAACCAGGAACCGGACAGGCAACCGGAATTCAATCTGCGCGGACGCTTCCGTGCCGATCCGCAGGGGCGGTTCCGCTTCATGACGGTGAAGCCGAAGGGCTACACGCTGCCGGCGAATGGTCCGGTCGGTCAATTGATGTCCGCGCTCGGTCTTGGCCTCGAGCGACCGGCCCACATCCATTTTCGCGTTTCGGCGCAGGGCTTCGAAACGCTGACGACCCACATCTTCGACCGGTCGGACCCTGCGATCGGCCGGGATGCCATTTTCGGGGTCAAACCCGAACTCATGGCCGAGTTCCGCGCGCTGCCGCCCCATGGAGGAAAGCGCAAGCACGCACTCGACCTCAATCTCGTGCTCTGCCCGCAGCGGCCGGGTGAAACCGAAACCTCTGGGAGGAGATGACCGATGGCCCGTATCAGCGGCTACCACCATCTGACACTGTCGACCGACGGCGCTCAGGAAGATTTTGATTTCTATACCAAGGCACTCGGCCTGCATTCGGTGAAGCGCACCGTCCTGTTCGACGGCGTCATCCCGGTCTATCACCTCTACTACGGCTCGCCCGACGGCGATGCCTCGACGATCATCACCACTTTCCCGTTCCGCAAGCCGGGCGTCTATGGCCGCCGCGGCACCAACCAGTCGCGCACCATCATGCAATCCATTCCCAAGGGGGCCGCGGATTTCTGGGTGGACCGGCTGAACGCGCGCGGCATCAAGGCCACCAAGATCACACGCTTTGGCGCCGACCGCGTGGCTTTGGCGCATCCGTGCGGCATCTCGCATGAGCTGGTGGAAAGCGACAGCGATCCGCGCGCGCCCATCACCAACGAGGCACAGGGCATCGGCAAGGCCCACGGCATCAAGGGCATCTACGGCGCGGTCGTGGCGGTGATGGATCGCACCGCGATGGACGACTTCCTGACCATCGCATTGCCGCTGGAGAAGGAGGCGGACAATCACGAAGGGCTGGTGTTCCGCGTGCCGGACGCGAGCGGCGTCAATCAGCGGGTCGAGGTGATCGTCGATCGCGACAGCGCACAGGGCACCTGGACGCTCGCGGGCGGGACGATCCACCACCTCGCCCTCAACACGGGCGACGAAGAGAACCAGTTGAAGCTGCGCGCTCATATCGAAGGCCTCGGCTTCACCGATATCTCGGAGCAGAAGGACCGCAACTATTTCAAGTCCTGCTATGTCCGCTCGCCCGGCGGCGCGCTGTTCGAACTTGCCTGGACCACGCCGGAAGGCTGGGCCAAGGACGAACCCCCGGGCCAGATCGGCAAGACGCTGGTCTTCCCGCCGTGGTTCAAGGACCGCGAGGGCGAATTGCAGGCCGGTCTGGAACAGGCGGATTTCGCGTGAGCTCAGGCAGCGGTCCACTCCGGCTCGGGCCAAAGGGCGCGGAAGCGAAGGCGATCTGCGTCTTCGTCCACGGCCGCGGCCAATCGCCGGAGGAGATGCAGTCCCATGTGCTGTCTCGGCTTTCCGCGCCGGCCGTGGCATTCATCCTGCCGCGCGCGCCATTCGGCGCGTGGTGGGAGGCGCGCGCCGTCGACCCGTTGACGCCGGTCGCCCGCGCCCACCTTTCCGACGCGCTCGATCATTTGGCGGCCGCTGTCGTGGCGGCGCGGGCGGAATTGCCCGGACTGCCGCTGCTTCTGGCGGGCTTCTCGCAAGGGGCATGTCTGTCGATCGAATATCTCTGCGCCGGGCTGCCGCCGCCGGACGCGCTTGCCGCCTTCACGGGCTGCCGCGTCGGTGTGCCAACGGACGGGCGCTCCGAAGCCGTGCCGGCCGGCGTGCCGGTCTATCTTTCCGGCAGCGATTCCGATCCCTGGATTCCGGTTTCGGCCTTTGCCGATACGGCGCAGTCGCTGGGCCGCGGCGGCGCGAGCCTGCGGGCCGATCTGTTTCCCGGCCGGAGCCATGAGGTTTCGGATGCGGAGATTGCAATGCTGGGCACCATCATCGCCGACCTGGAAGCCGGCCGGGGTGCACGCATGGGAGCTGCGCGATGATGGACAGTTTCACCTTTCCCGGGCTGACGACGCGGGTGATCTTCGGTGCCGGCACGATGGGCCGCGCGGAGGAGGAGGTGCGGCGGCTCGGCCATGACAAGGCGCTGGTGCTGTCGACGCCCCATCAGAAGGCCGATGCGGACAAGCTGGCTCAAAGCCTTGGCGGCCTCGCCGCCGGGGTGTTTGCCGGCGCGGTCATGCATACACCCGTCGAGGTTACGGAAAAGGCCGTCGAGGCCTTCCGCGCCAGCGGCGCCACGGCGGTCGTCAGCCTCGGCGGCGGCTCGACCACCGGGCTCGGCAAGGCCATCGCCGTGCGCACCGGCGCCGATCAGGTGGTGATCCCGACCACCTATGCCGGCTCGGAAATGACCGACATCCTCGGCGAGACGGCGGCCGGCGAGAAGACCACCCGCCGCTCGCCAGACATCCGCCCCGAAACTGTGATCTACGACGTCGATCTGACAATGAGCCTCCCGGTTGGTCTCACCGTCACCTCGGCGATGAATGCGATCGCCCACGCCATGGAGGCCTTCTACGCCCCCGACCGCAACCCGGTGATCGTGCTGATGTGCAGGGATGCCATGGCTGCGTTCCGGGACGGCATTCCGCGGCTGATCGACGATCCGCAGGACCGCGCCGCGCGGACGCAGGCGCTCTACGCGGCCTGGTGCTGTTCGACCGCGCTCGGCTATGTCTCGATGGCGCTGCATCACAAGCTGGCGCATGTCTTCGGCGGCTCGTTCGACACGCCGCATGCCGAAACCCACGCCATCCTGCTGCCCTACACGACAGCCTTCAACGAAGTGGCGGTGCCCGATCTGCTGCGCCCGATCGCCGACGCCTTCGGCGGCGGCTCGGCGGGCGGCGGACTCTGGGATTTCGCGCGCTCCGTCGGCTCTCCGCTGAGCCTGAAGGAGATCGGCATCAAGGAGACCGATCTCGACCACGCGGCGGCGATCGCGGTGAAGAACGCCTATGCGAATCCGAGGCCGATCGATCCGGGATCGATAAGGGAACTCCTCCAGGCGGCGTTTGAGGGACGCCGTCCAGGGAGCTGAAAAGAGGCAAGAGGGAGGAAGATCAGATGATTACGAGACGGAGCTTACTGAAAGCGTCGGCGGCGACAGGCCTGGCGCTTGCCGGTTCCCGCCTGGCGACGCCGGCGCTGGCGCAGGGCGCCAAGATTCGCCTGGGCTATGTTTCGCCGCAGACGGGGCCGCTCGCCGGCTTCGCCGAAAGCGATGCCTACAACATCAAGGCTTTCCTCGCGTCCGAGGCGGGCAAGAATTTCGACGTCATTGTCAAGGACAGCCAGTCGAACCCCAATCGCGCGGCCGAAGTGGCCAAGAACCTGATCGTCGACGACGAGATCAACCTGATGCTGGTCGGCTCGACGCCCGAGAACACCAACCCGGTCGCCACCACCTGCGAGGCGGAGGGCGTGCCGGTCATCTCGACCATGGCGCCGTGGCAACCCTGGTTCATTGGCCAACAGGGCAATCCGGGCGACCCGTCGTCATGGAAGCCCTTCAAGTTCGCCTATCATTATTTCTGGGGTCTCGAAGACATCATTGCCGTCTACACCGGCATGTGGAAGCAGCTTTCCACCAACGGCAAGGTGGGCGGGCTGTTCCCCAACGATGCCGACGGCAATGCCTGGGGCGATCCGAAGAACGGGCTGAAGCCCGGCCTCGATGCCGTCGGCTTCAGCCTCAGCGATCCCGGCCGCTATCAGAACCTCTCGGACGATTTCACCGCGCAGGTCAACGCCTTCAAGGCGGCAAATGCCGAGATCGTCACCGGCGTGGTCATCCCGCCCGACTTCACCACTTTCTGGAACCAGGCCCGCCAGCAAGGCTTCAAGCCCAAGGCGGTGACGGTGGCCAAGGCCATCCTCTTCCCGCAATCGGTCGAGACGCTCGGCGATGCCGGCCACAACCTCTCGTCCGAGGTCTGGTGGTCGGCCTCGCATCCGTTCAAGTCGTCGGTGACGGGCCAGAGCTCGGCTGACCTTGCGGCGGATTTCACCGCCAAGACCGGGCGTCCGTGGACCCAGCCGATCGGCTTTGTCCATTCGCTGTTCGAGGTGGCGGCCAATGTCATGGGCCGCGTTTCGGATCCGACGAATGCCGAGGCGATCGCGGCGGCGATAGCCGCCACCGACATGACGACCGTGGTCGGAAAGGTGGCCTGGAGCGGTGCGGGGCTGCCGCCTTTCGCGGCAAAGAACGTTTGCAAGACGCCGCTCGTCGGCGGCCAGTGGCGCAAGAAGGCCGGCGGCGGCTTCGATCTGGTGATCGTCGAAAACGCCACCGCGTCTGAGATCCCCACCGCCGGCAAGATGGAAGCCCTGGCCTGACGCCGCCGGGGCGGCGGATGCCGCCGCCCTCGTTCGGCGCGACCCGAGGATGACAGTGATGATACTCAGGCTGGAAAACGTCTCGAAGTCCTTCGGGGCCCTGAAGGTTACCGATGGCGTGACCGTCACGGTGCCGCGCGGCGAGGCGTTGGGCATCATCGGTCCGAACGGGGCGGGGAAGTCGACGCTCTTCAACCTGATCACCGGCAATCTGCTCGCCAATGAGGGACGCATCGAATTCCTCGGCCGCGACGTCACCCGCGCCCCAGCCATGGATCGGGTGCGCATGGGTGTCGGCCGCAGCTTCCAGATCCCGCAGCCCTTCGAGGGGCTGAGCGTGTTCGAGAACCTCTTGACCGCCGCCGCTTTCGGCCGGGGCGGCCGCGAGGCCGAAATGGTCGACGATTGCGCCGGTATCCTCGAAGAGACCGAACTTCTCCGGAAGGCCAATGTGCTCGCCGGATCGCTGAGCCTTCTCGACCGCAAGCGCCTGGAGCTCGCCCGCGCCCTGGCGACGGGACCCGAGCTGCTGCTTCTGGACGAGATCGCCGGCGGGCTGACCGAGGGCGAATGCAAGGCACTGGTCGCGACGATCAAGGCGATCCACGCCAGGGGCACGACAATCATCTGGATCGAGCATGTGCTGCACGCTCTGAGATCGGTGGTCGAACGGCTTCTCGTGCTGGATTTCGGGCGCGTGATCGCAATCGGTGAGCCGGATCAGATCATCGCCTCGAAAGAGGTTCGCGAAATCTATCTGGGGCTCGAGGTCTGATGCTGCTGGAGACGCGCACCCTCACCGCGAATTACGGCCAGTTCCGGGCGCTGTTCGGTGTGAATATCACTGTCGCGGCGGGCGAATGCGTGGCGATCATCGGCGCCAACGGTGCCGGTAAATCCACGCTGATGCGTTCGATCACGGGCGTGATCCGCAACGAGGCCGCCATGGTTCTGCACCGGGGCGAGCCCATAGGCGCGCTGTCCTCGGCCGAGATCATGAAGCGCGGCATAGCCATGGTGCCGGAAGGGCGCCGGCTCTTTGCCTCGCTGAGCGTCGAGGAAAACCTGCTGATCGGCGGGCAGGCGCGCAAGGCGCCCGGGCCGTGGGGCCTGGAGGCGGTTTACGAGCTCTTCCCGATCCTGCGCGAGCGGCGCAAAAACCCCGGCACGGCGCTCTCGGGCGGCCAGCAGCAGATGGTCGCGATCGGCCGGGCGCTGATGTCCAATCCTGAATTGCTGCTCTGCGACGAGATCAGCCTCGGCCTCGCGCCCGTCGTCATCCGCGACATCTACGCAGCACTTCCCAAGATCCGTGAAGGCGGTGCCGCGATCGTGCTGGTCGAGCAGGATATCGGCAAGGCGCTGGCGGTGGCCGATCGCGTCTACTGCATGATGGAGGGCCGGGTGACGTTGGTCGCCAAGGCGGCCGAGGTCACGCGCGAAGAAATCCATTCCGCCTATTTCGGGGTGGCGGCATGACGAGGCAGCCCCGCATGCCCCGGCAATTTTCCCGCCGCCTGACGACGGGGGCGCGGCGATGATCTGGCTGGACACCCTCGTGCAGGGAATGCTGCTGGGCGGGCTCTATGCGCTGTTCGCAGCCGGACTGAGCCTCGTCTTCGGCATCATGCGGCTGGTGAACCTCGCCCATGGCGACCTGATCGTCTTTGCCGCCTATCTGGTGCTGATGGGCGTCACCTTGCTTGGCCTGTCGCCCTGGGTCGCTGCGCTCATCGCCATGCCGGTGATGTTTACGCTTGGCTGGCTGCTGCAGGCCGCCGTGCTGAACCGGGTGCTTGGCAAGGATATCCTGCCGCCACTCCTCGTCACGTTCGGCCTGTCGGTTGCCGTGCAGAATGGGCTGCTCGAGGCCTTTTCCGCCGACAGCCGGCGCATTCCGGCAGGCGCATTGGAGGGGGCATCGCTCGATCTCGGGCTGGTCACCTTGGGGGTCATGCCGCTGATGACCTTTGTGTCCGCGATCCTCGCCATCGTGGCCTTGAACGGGCTCTTCTATCACACCGCCCTCGGCCGTGCCTTCCGCGCCACCTCGGACGACGCCGTGACGGCGGGCCTGATGGGGATCGAGCCGAAGCGGGTGTTTGCCGTCGCCACCGGGATCGCGATGGTCGTGGTGACGCTGGCGGCGCTCTATCTCGGAATGCGGGCAAACTTCGATCCCTCGATCGGGCCGGCGCGGCTGATCTATGCCTTCGAGGCGGTGATCATCGGCGGCCTCGGCAGCCTGTGGGGAACGCTCGCGGGCGGGATCATCATCGGCGTGGCCCAGACGGCCGGCGCGGCGGTGAATCCGGAATGGCAAATCCTGGTGGGCCACATCGCCTTTCTGGTCGTGATGCTGCTCAAGCCGCGGGGCCTGTTCCCGCGCGCAGTGGATTGAGGGCGGCATGTATCGGCTGACAACCCGCACCCGCGCCGGAACTGCCACGGAAATCGCCGTGTTCGTTCTCGTCCTGGCCGGGCTCGCCTTGCCCGCCGTGACCTCGCGCGGTGTCATACAGGACCTGTTCTTCATTCTCACCATGCTGACGCTGGCGCAGATCTGGAACCTGCTGGCGGGCTATGGCGGTCTCATCTCGGTGGGCCAGCAGGCCTTCGTCGGCATCGGCGCTTATGCGATGTTCGCTGGCGTGATCCTGCTGGGCTGGAACCCGGTTGCCGCGATCCTGCTGGGCGGCCTTGCGGCGCTGGCCCTGGCCGTTCCCACGGCCTTCTTCGCCTTCCGCCTGCAGGGCGCCTATTTCGCCATCGGCACCTGGGTGATCGCCGAGGTGACGCGGCTGCTGATCGCGCAATGGAAGGCGCTCGGCGGCGGCACCGGCACCTCGCTGCCGCGCGAGGCGACCAGCAACATCATGGGCACGGATGCGATCCAGGCGCTGTTCGGCGTGCGCGAGGCGGCCGCGCGCGACATTCTCGCCTATTGGCTGGCGCTGGCGCTGGTCGTGGTCGTCACCGGCTGCATCTACTGGCTGCTGCGCAGTCGCCTCGGGCTGGCGCTGGCAGCCGTACGCGACAATGTCGAGGCGGCCCAATCGGTCGGCGTCGATGTCGGGCGGCTCAAATGGGCGGTGTTTCTGATCGCCGCGGCCGCCACCGGACTGACCGGCGCGCTGATCTTCGTGCAGACGGCCCGCATCTCGCCGGAGGCGGCCTTCGCCGTCACCGACTGGACGGCCTACGTGATCTTCATCGTCGTCATCGGCGGCATCGGCACCATCGAGGGACCCATAGTCGGGGTGCTGGTCTTCTTTGCGCTGCGTTCGGCGCTGGCCGACTACGGCAGTTGGTACCTGATGACACTCGGCCTCGCCGCCATCGCGGTGATGCTGTTCGCACCGAAGGGGCTGTGGGGGCTGATATCAGCCCGCAGCGGCCTGCACCTGTTTCCGGTCCGCCGCAGGCTGGCCGGTCTGAAGATCGAGGGAGGAAATTGATGGCGGATATCGAAACCGACGTGCTGGTCGTGGGCACGGGCCCGGCCGGCTCGGCCACGGCGGCACTTCTCGCCAGCTCCGGCGTGGCCAACATGGTCGTGAACCGCTACCGCTGGCTGTCGAATACGCCACGTGCCCACATCACCAACCAGCGCACCATGGAGGTGCTGCGCGACCTCGGGCCGGAAGTTGAGGCCGAGGCCGTGATGCACGCCTCGCCGCAGGAACTGATGGGCGAGAACGTGTTCTGCGAAAGTCTGGCGGGCGAAGAGCTTGGCCGGATGAAGAGCTGGGGCACCGACCCGCTCTCCAAGGCTGAACATCTCCAGTCGTCGCCGTCCTTCATGAACGATCTGCCCCAGACCTTCATGGAACCGATCCTGTTCAAGACGGCGTGCGCGCGCGGCACGCAGGCGCGCATGAGCACCGAATATGTCAGCCACGTCCAGGATGCGGACGGCGTCACCACGACCTGCCGCGACAGGCTGTCGGGCAAGGACTTCACCGTGCGGTCGAAATTCCTCGTCGGTGCCGATGGCGGCAACTCGCTGGTGGCCGAGCATCTGGGCCTGCCGTTCGAGGGCAAGATGGGCGTCGGCGGGTCGATGAACATCCTGTTCCGGGCCGATCTTTCGAAATACGTCGCGCACCGGCCAAGCGTCCTCTACTGGGTCATGCAGCCCGGCGCCGATGTCGGCGGGATCGGCATGGGTCTCGTTCGCATGGTGCGGCCGTGGAACGAGTGGCTCATCGTCTGGGGCTACGACATCAACCAGCCGCCGCCCGATGTGACGCCGGAACTGGCCACCGGCGTCGCGCGCCAGCTGGTCGGAGATCCCGGGCTCGAGATCGAGCTCCTGGGCGCCAACACCTGGACCGTGAACAACTGCTTCGCCACGCACATGCAGAAGGGGCGGGTGTTCATCATGGGCGACGCCGCGCATCGGCATCCGCCCTCGAACGGGCTTGGCTCCAACACCTCGATCCAGGACGGGTTCAACCTCGCCTGGAAACTTGCCAAGGTCGTCAAGGGGCAGGCGGGGATCGGGCTGCTGGAAAGCTATTCGGCCGAGCGTGCGCCGATCGCGCGCCAGATCGTGACGCGCGCGAACCAGTCGATCGCCGAATTCGGTCCGATCTTCGAGGCGCTCGGCATGGATGGCGGCGTGGATCACGACAAGATTCAGAAGAACATGGAGGCCCGCGCCGACGCCACACAAGCCGCCGAAACGCAACGCGAGGCGCTGCGCAAGGCCATCGCCTTCAAGAAGTACGAGTTCGACGCCCATGGCGTCGAGATGAACCAGCGCTATGCGTCGGGCGCCGTCGCAAGCGACGGCCAGCGCGAGCCGGCCTTCGAGAAGGATCGCGAGCTCCACTATGCGCCCACGACCTGGCCGGGCGCGCGTCTGCCGCATGTCTGGGTGTTCGAGCGCTCGGGCCGGAAGATCTCGACGCTCGACCTTTGCGGACATGGCGAGTTCACGCTGTTGACCGGCATTGGCGGCGAGGCCTGGGTTGCCGCTGCCGACGCGGTGGGCGCGGAACTCGGTCTGCCGATCCGCACATATGTGATCGGCCCGCGCCGCGCGGTCGAGGACCATACCGGCGACTGGGCGCGCGCACGCGAAATCCGCGACGCGGGATGCCTGATTGTGCGTCCCGACCACCACATCGCCTGGCGCGCCGAAACGCTGGCGGCCGATCCGGCGGCGGAGCTGCGCCGCGTCTTCAAATCCGTTCTGGCGCGCTGAGGAGGATCCCATGATCGACGACCACGAACACGGCTATTTCACCGAAGCCAACTCGGCCGAAGTCGTCGTGGCGCGCAACAAGAACGCCAAGGACCAGCGGCTCGGGCAGGTCATGGAGGTCATCACCCGCAAGCTGCACGAGGCGGTGAAGGAGATCGAGCCGACGCAGGAGGAATGGTTCGAGGCGATCATGTTCCTGACGCGGACGGGCCAGATCTGCAACGAGTGGCGGCAGGAGTACATCCTTTTGTCGGATGTCCTCGGCGTCTCGATGCTGGTCGACGCGATCAACAACCGCAAGCCGTCGGGCGCCTCGGAATCCACCGTACTGGGGCCATTCCATGTCGCCGACGCGCCCGAACTGCCGATGGGCTCGAACATCTGCCTCGACCAGAAGGGCGAGCCGATGTTCGTGCATGGCCGCATCCTCGACACCGAGGGCAAGCCGATCGCGGGCGCCAAGATCGATGTCTGGCAGGCCAATGACGAAGGCTTCTACGACGTGCAGCAGAAGGGCATCCAGCCCGACTTCAACTTGCGTGGCGTCTTCCGTACCGGTACGGATGGACGCTACTGGTTTCGCGGCGCAAAGCCCAAATACTACCCGATCCCGGATGACGGGCCGGTCGGCAAGCTGCTCGGCGCGCTGGGACGCCATCCCTACCGCCCGGCGCATCTCCACTACATCGTCGAGGCCGAGGGCTTTGAGGCGCTGACCACCCACATCTTCGATCCGGACGACCCGTATATCGATACGGACGCCGTCTTCGGCGTGAAGCAGAGCCTGCTCGCCGAATTCCGCAAGGTCGAGGATGCCGAAGCCGCGGCTGAGGCCAAGGTTGCCGCGCCGTTCTACGACGTGGAATTCGATTTCGTGCTTTCGCGAAAGAAGAAGTGAACCGCCGCGCCGCAGGTGCCGCGAAGGCGCCCGCGCGCAGGCCGGTATCGTGCAAATGGGAGGAAACTGATGGCCGCACTTGAGAAGATGTTCGATGTCAGAGGCAAGTCGGTGATCGTCACCGGCGGCGCCAGCGGCATTGGCCAGGCCTATGCAGAGATCATGGCCGAGCATGGCGCGAAGGTCTGCATCTTCGACCTGAACCCCGCCGGGCTGGAGAAGACCGTCGCCGCGATCAGGGCTTCGGGCGGCGAGGTCTGGGGCCAGGTCGTCGATGTCGGCGACCGCGCGGCGATGGCTCGAGCCTTCGACAAGGTGGCTGAGAAGGCGGGTTCGATCGATGTCGTGTTCGCCAATGCCGGGATCGACGCCGGCCCGGGCTTCAGCACCCCGACCGGCGAGAGGAACCCCGAGGGCGCCATCGAGAACCTTCCCGACGAGCACTGGGACAAGGTGATCGAGATCAATTTGACCTCGGTCTACACCACCATCAAGCATGCCGTGCGGCACATGAAGCCGAATGGCGGCGGCCAGATCATCGTCACATCGTCCATCGCCTCGCTGATCAACGAGAGCATCGTCGGCACGCCCTACATGCCGGCCAAGGCCGCGGTGAACCATCTCGTTCGCCACATGGCGATGGAACTCGGCGCCTACAACATCCGCATCAACGCCATCCTGCCCGGACCGTTCATCACCAACATCGCCGGCGGCAGGCTGCGCAACCCGGCGGACCGCAAGGCCTTCGAGGCACAGTCGCTCGTCGGCCGCATCGGCGATCCGGAGGAGATCAAGGGTTTGGCGCTCTACCTGGCGTCGCCCGCCGCGTCCTACGTCACCGGCTCGCTGATCGTCATCGATGGCGGCTCGCTGCTGCGGATGACCTGAACAAGTTTTGAACTGACGCCGGTCTCGTCGAGGGGACGGGCCGGCTTAACCAAGGGAGGAAATGACCATGACCTACTACAACAAACTCGTGAAATCGGGCTTGCCCAGCCGCCGGACCGTGCTGAAGGGGCTTGGAGCTGGTGTTGCCGCCGCCAGTACGCTGGCCATGCCGCGCTATGCGCGCGCCGCGACGGCGGGCAAGATCAAGCTGGGTTATCTCAGCCCCACCACCGGTCCGCTCGCCCTCTTCGGCGAGACGGACGGCTACACCTTGCAGAAGATCCGCGCCCTGCTCGGCGGCCAGCTGCAATGCGCCAACGGCAATACCTACGAGATCGAGATCCTCGATCGCGACAGCCAGTCCAATCCGAACAAGGCATCGGAAATCGCCGGCAACCTCATCCTGAACGACGAGGTGCACCTGCTCGTTCCGGCCTCGACCACCGATACGATCCTGCCCGCGGCCGAACAGTCCGAACTCTATGAGACGCCCTGCATCTCCTCGGGCGCGCCCTGGCAAGCGGTGATCATGCCGCGCGGCGGCGGCAAGCAGACCTTCGACTGGACCTACCATTTCTTCTGGGGTCTCGACGAAGCGCTGAACACCTTTGTCGGGCTCTGGAACCATCTGGAGACCAACAAGAAGGTCGGGATGCTGTTTCCCCAGAACATCGACGGCGAGACCTGGGGCAATGACGAATACGGCCTGCCGGCACCAACCCGCAAGGCCGGCTACGAGGTCGTCGTGCCCGGGTATTTCCAGCCGCGCACCAATGATTTCTCCGCGCAGATATCCGAATTCAAGAAACAGGGCTGCGACATCATCGGCGGCATCACTTATCCGGACGATCTCAAGACCTTCGTCACCCAGTGCAACCAGCAGGGCTTCAAGCCGAAGGCGGTCACGGTGGCGGCAGCACTCTTGTTCCCGGGCGGCGTCGAGGCGATGGGTCCGCTCGGCAACGGCATGTCCTCCGAGGTCTGGTGGACGCCGGCCTTCCCGTTCAAGTCGTCGCTGACTGGCCAGGTCAGCAGCGACATCGCCAGCCAATGGGAAGCCGATTCGAAGCGGCAGTGGACGCAGCCGCTGGGTTATTCGCATGCCCTGCTCGAGGTCGCGCTGGACATATTGAAGCGCTCCTCCAATCCGCTCGACCGGACGGCCAACCGCGACGCGCTGGTCGCCACCGATCTGCAGACGCTGGTCGGCCATATCAAGTTCGACGGTTCGGCGCACAAGAACATCTGCAAGACGCCGATCTTCGGCGGCCAGTGGGTGAAGGGCGAGAAATGGCCCTACGACCTGAAGATCGTCGACAACACGGTCAATCAGCTCTTCGCGCCGCAACAGGCGATCAAGCCGATCGCCTGGTGACATGAGCAGGGACGCGGACGGATCGATGGATAGGGAAATCCTGCTGACGGCGCGCGGCGTGTCGAAGTCCTTCGGCGCCGTCCGCGTCCTGCATGAGGTGAGTTTCGACGTGCGTCGGGGCGAGGTGCTGGGCATCCTCGGCCCGAACGGGGCGGGCAAGACGACGCTGTTCAACATGATCAGCGGCGATTTGAAGGCGTCCGGCGGCGAGATCCAGCTCGGCGACACGGCGCTGCGCGGCGAGCCGCCCTTCCGTCGCTGCCAGATGGGGATCGGACGGACCTATCAGATCCCGCGTCCCTATTCCGGCATGACCACTTTCGAGAACCTGCTGGTCGCCGCCGCGTTCGGCGGCGGCCGGTCGGAGAAGCAAAGCTATGCCTTCTGCGCCCAGGTGCTGCGCGATTGCGAGCTTTCCGACAAGGCCAATGTCTCGGCCGGTGCCCTGACGCTGCTCGACCGCAAGCGGCTGGAACTGGCGCGCGCGCTGGCGTCGGATCCGAAGCTGCTGCTGCTGGACGAGATCGCGGGCGGGCTGACCGACGATGAATCGAAAGCGCTGGTGGCGCTGGTGCGCCGCATCCGCGACCGCGGCATCACCATCGTCTGGATCGAGCACGTGCTGCATGCGCTGCTGGCGGTGGCCGACCGGCTGTTGGTGCTGAACTTCGGCGAGAAGATCGCCGAAGGCGTGCCGGCCGAGGTGATCGCGCTGCCCGAGGTCCAGCGCGTCTATATGGGGATCGAGGCATGACGGCCGTTCTTTCCACCCACGGGCTCTTGGCCCGCTATGGCGATTTCCAGGCGCTCTACGGCATCGACATCGAGCTGCACCAGGGTGAGGCCGTGGCCCTGATCGGCGCCAACGGGGCAGGCAAGTCCACCCTCCTGCGTTCGATCATGGGCCTGCTCCCGGTCGGACGCGAGATGGTGCGGCTGCACGGCGACCCTGTCGGCGGCACCGCGACCGACCGCATGGTGCAGAAGGGCGTCGCCATCGTGCCGGAGGGCCGCCGCCTGTTCACCGGCATGTCGGTCGAGGACAATCTGCGCGTCGCCATCGACCAGGCCGCGCGCATGGGCGCCAAGGGCGGATGGACGCTGCCACGGCTGCACCAGCTCTTCCCGATCCTCAAGGAGAAGGCCCGCACGCAGGTGCAGAGCCTCTCGGGCGGGCAGCAGCAGATGGTGGCCATCGGCCGCGCGCTGCTGTGCCAGCCGCGCGTGCTGCTCTGCGACGAGATCAGCCTCGGCCTTGCACCCAAGGTGATCCGCGAGATCTATGCCGCTCTGCCTGAAATCCGTGCCACCGGCACGGCGATGATCGTGGTCGAACAGGATGTCGGCCTCGCCCGGAGCGCCTCGGACCGCCTCTACTGCATGCTGGAGGGGCGCGTGACCCTGACCGGCAGGTCGGCCGAAATCACGCGCGAGCAGATCGGCAAAGCCTATTTTGGAGCGGGCCATGGAGTGGTTTGACGCCTTGGTGCAGGGGATCCTGCTGGGCGGCATGTATGCCCAGTATGCGCTCGGCATGGCGCTGATGTTCGGTGTCATGCGCATCGTCAACATCAGCCATGGCGACCTGGTGATCCTGCTGTCGCTGATCGGCATCTCGATGGCCTCGGCCTGGGGTCTGGGACCGCTGCCTGTGCTGATCGTATTGGTGCCGCTCGCGGTGCTGATGGGCTGGGTGCTGCAGAAGGCCGTGCTGAACCGGGTTGTGGGCAGCGATCCGCTGCCTTCGCTGATCGCGACCTTCGGACTGTCGATCGCGCTGCAGAACCTGATGCTGCAAATCTGGTCCGCCAACAGCCGGTCGCTGCCCGGCCATGGGATCGAGAGCCAATCCATCGAGATCGGCAGCGTCTATATCGGCCTGCTGCCGCTGATCGTGCTGGCGGTCGCCACGGGTCTGACCTGGGGCCTCGATCTGACGTTGAAGCGCACGCGCTTCGGCCGGGCGCTGCGCGCCGCGTCGGCCGATGTCGAGGCGGCGGCGATGACCGGCATCAACCCGCGCGCCGTCTATGCGATGGCGACGGCGGCGGCGGTCGGCATCCTGGGCTTTGCAGCCGTCTTCCAGGCGCTGCGGTCGACCGTCGCGCCGGCCGATGGACCGGCCCAACTGATCTACGCGTTCGAGGCGGTGATCATCGGCGGCATGGGTACGGTTTGGGGCGCCTTCGTTGGCTCGATGGTCCTCGGCATCTCGCAGGCCATCGGCTTCCGCATCGATCCGGGCTTTGGCGTGCTCGCCGGACACATCGTCTTCCTGATCGTGCTGGCGACCCGCCCGCAGGGCCTGTTCGGAAAGGCATTGGCATGAGCGCGATCCCCTACACGGAAACCGAGTCGCCCGAGGTGCTGGTGCAGCGCCAAACCCGCTCCGGTCGCGTCGCGATGACGCTGGCGGTGCTGGCGATGATCGCTGTCGCGGCCATGCCGTGGTGGGCCTCGACCGGTACGATCCGCTCGATCCTGGTGTTATGCTGCTACATCGCCGTCGCGCAGATGTGGAACCTGCTCGCCGGCTATGCCGGCCTTGTCTCGGTGGGCCAGCACGCCTTCATGGGCGCTGCCGGCTACGCGCTTTTCGTGTTGGCGCAGACCTACGGCATCAATCCGTTCGCGGCGGTCTTCCTGTCGCTGCTGGTGCCGGCGGCGCTGGCCGTGCCGATCTACCTTTTGCTTCATCGCCTGGACGGTCCGTATTTCTCGATCGGCACATGGGTGGTGGCCGAGGTCTTCCGGCTGACCGCCTCGAACCTGCCGCTGGTCAATTCCGGCGCGGGCATGTCGCTGCGCGTGATGAAGGATTATTCGGCCTTCGAGCGCAATGTCGCCATGTCACTGCTCTGCGCCGGCATGCTGCTGGTCACGCTGGGCGGCAGCTACTGGCTGCTTCGCTCGCGCTTCGGCCTTGCGCTGATCGCCATGCGCGACAATCCGGTTGCGGCTGCCAGCCAAGGCGTGAATGTCGCAAAGCTGCGCTTCCTCGTCTACGTCGCGTCGGCGGTCGGCTGCGGCCTTGCGGGCGCGATCTACTTCATGGCGCAGTTGCGGATCACGCCGGGTTCGGCCTTCGATCCGATGTGGGCGAATGTGGCGATCTTCATCGTCATGGTCGGCGGCATCGGCTCCATCGAGGGCGTTCTGATCGGATCCCTGATCTTCTTCATCGCTGACCGCTGGTTCGGTGAATACGGCGCAACCTATTTCGTCGTCCTCGGCCTGATGACGCTGCTGGTGGCGCTCTACGCCCGCACCGGCATCTGGGGCCTGATCTCGAAACGGTGGGATGCGCCATGGTTCCCGATCCGACGCAAGCTCGTCGATCCGGACCGCTGAGAGGGAGGGTTCTATGAAAGCAGCCATCTTCGATACGGTCGGCAGTCCGCTGCGCGTCGGCACGGTGCCGGACCCGACCCCGGCGCCCGACGAGGTCGTCCTGCGTGTCGCCGCTTGCGGCATCTGCGGCAGCGACTTGCACATCACCGAGGATCCAGCGCCTTTCGGCATCGGTGGAGGCTTCGTCCTCGGCCATGAATTCGCCGGCGACGTCGTCGCGCTGGGATCACGGGTGGCCGACCTTCGGATCGGTGACCGTGTCGCCGTCGTGCCGATGCGCGGCTGCGGGCACTGCCAGGCTTGCCGGCGCGGCGATCCAGGCCGCTGCCCCGACATGGTGCTGATTGGCGGCGGCTATGCGCAATACGCGGCCGTCGCCGCGCGCCAATGCCATGTCCTGCACGAAGAGGCGGCGATAGAGGATGGCGCGCTGGCCGAGCCGCTCTCGGTCGCGCTGCATTGCATCGTGCGCTCGGGCATGAAGCCGGGGGACCGGGTCGCGATCCTGGGCGCCGGACCGATCGGCCTGCTCGTCGCCTTCTGGGCGCGGCGGATGGGGGCGTCGTGCGTGGTCGTGGCCGATATCAACAGCCATCAGCGGGACCGCGCGCTGGCGCTTGGCGCGACCGGTTTCGCGCTATCGGGCAACAAGCTGGCCGAGAACCTTGCCGATCTCTGCAGCGGCGCGCCCGATATCGTCTTCGAATGCGTCGGCAAGCGCGGCCTCATCGGCGCGGCGGTCAAGGCCGTCCGGCTGCAGGGCACGGTGGTCGGCGTCGGCCTGTGCATCGGCGGCGACGAATGGGACCCGTTCGTCGCGCTGACCAAAGAAGTGAACCTGCTGTTTTCGGTCTTCTTCCATCAGCGCAACGAGTTCGGCGTCGCCCTCGATGCGCTGCGCGGCGGACCTTTCGCGCCGCAGGCGCTGATCACCGACCGGATCGATCTGTCGCCGGTTCCGCAGGTCTTCGAGAGCCTTCGCCGCCGCACGACGCAGTGCAAAGTGCTGATCCAGCCCGACCTTGCCTGAGGAGGTATAGAATGACCGTTCAATTCGAAACGCTCGAATACGATGTCGGCGGCGTAAAGACGGTGGTGAAAGCCATCGGCAAGGGCAAACCCGTGCTGTTCCTGCACGGCGCCTCGACGCTGGAAGGTTTCGACTTTGCAGCAGGTCTCGCCGACCGTTTCCGCGTTCTGTGCCCCAGCCATCCCGGCTTCGGCTTTTCGGGCGCCGCGCCACATGTGGCTGCGATGTCCGACATGGTTCTGCACTATCTGAACCTGCTCGATGCCCTGAAACTCCCGGAGAACCCCCATCTCATCGGCTTTTCCATGGGTGGCTGGATGGCGACCGAGCTGGCTGGCCTTGCCCGCGAGCGTTTCGACAAAGTGGTGCTGGTCGCGCCGGCCGGGCTCAACGATCCCGCGCATCCGGCGACGGATTTGGGCGCGGTGGCGCCGCAGGAGCTGCCGGCCTTTCTGGCGCATGACGTCTCGGTGGCGTTGCGCTATTTCCCCGACGGCTCGGACCCGGCCATTGCGGAGGCCTTCGGCGCCGATCGCGCCCGTGAGGGCGAGACGCTGGGTCGCCTGCTGGCGCCATTCGGCATGGGCCACCCGAATCTGCGCCGTTTCCTGGCGCGCATCACCAATCCGGCGCTGGTCGTCTGGGGCACCAGGGACCGTCTGCTGCCCGCCAGCCAGGCGCCACTCTTCGTCGAGGCGCTCCCGGATGCACGCCTGATCCAGGTCGAGGATGCCGGCCATTTCGTCATGCAGGAAAAACCCGAAACGCTGAGCAAGATCGGCGACTTCCTCGCCGGTTGATCACATTTCAAACAAGGAGGAGAAAACGATGAACAAACCCATCAAGCATGGCTCGTGGGGAACGACCGTCGACCATCGCGACCTGCTGAAGAAGATCGCGGAGATCGGGCCGATCCTGGAAGCCAATGCCGCCGCCGACGAGGAGAGCGGCGAACTGACCCAAGCTAGTTTCGAGGTGCTGAAGCCGCTGCGCATGTCGCATATCTTCGCCGCCGAGAGCCTTGGCGGCGCGCAGTTGCCCCCCACGCAGGGCCTTGAACTGATCGAGGCGATCACCTGGCATTCGGGTGCGGCGGGCTGGGTTTCGATGGTGCATTGCTGCATCGGCGCGATGTCGGCGGCCTTCCTGCCTGACAGTGCGGTCGCGCGGCTTTTCGCGCCGGGCACCGACAACCGCTTCTCGGGGCAGGGCGCGCCGCTGGGCATGCTGAAGAAGGTCGACGGCGGCTACCGGCTGAACGGCAAGTGGAGCTATGGCAGTGGATTCAGCCACGCCACCTACAGCCACAGCGCCGCCTTCGTCGACGACGGCTCCGGCAAGCCCGCCAAGGACGAGAACGGCAATGTCATCGTCATGTGCGCCCATGCGCCGATCTCCGAGCACAAGCAGCTCGGCAATTGGGACGTGCTGGGCCTTGGCGGCACGGGCAGCATCGACTACGCGGCCGAGGACGTCTTCATCGCCGATGATCTCGTCTTCCCGATCCTGACCGCGCCGCCGCTGCGCCAGAAGGAGTTCTTCAGCCTCGGTGTCGTGGGCCTCGCCGCCATCGGCCATACCGGCTGGGCGCTGGGTGCCGGCCGGCGGATGCTGGACGAGATCGCCAAGTTCGCCCGCTCGAAGTCGGGCCGCGCCGGGCTGATCGGCGAGAGCGAGAAGTTCTGGCACGACTACGGCCGCGCCGAGGCTCGCTATCGTGCCGCCCGCGCCTTTGTCTTCGAAACCTGGCGCGACGTCGAGGCGACGGTCGAGGCAGGCAACAGGATGTCGACGCGACAGATCAGCCTTGTCCATCTGGCCAAGTCCGAGATTCACGAAGTCGGCGTCGATATCTGCAACTTCGCCTACCGCGCGGGCGGCGGCGCGTCGCTGCGCGCCGGCGTGATCCAGCGCACCTTCCGCGAGATGATGGTGGCGGCCAACCACTTCACGATCGCGCCGTCGATCGTCACCTCGGCCGGCCGCGATATCGGCGGCATGTGGAGCGACCGCGTCTGGCAGTTCTACGACCTGATCGAGAAGAAGTAGTCCGAAGGGCCGGGCGGGGGACGCCGCCCGGCCCCTTTTTCCAAGCAGCAGAAGAGACATGTCGATGAACGCGCCGCATCCGATGACCAACGCCTTCCGCGAAGCCTTTCGCCGCCATCCGGCGGGGGTCGCCGTGATCACGGCCGACCCCGGCGACAGGCCGGTGGCGATGACCGTGTCCTCGCTGATCTCGGTGAGTGCGGCGCCGCCGGTCGTCGCCTTCTCGCTTTCGATGAAATCGACCTCGTCCGAGCCCCTGCTGCGGGCCGAGACCATGGTGATCCACCTGCTCCGCTTCACCGATATCGACCTGGCGCAACTCTGCGCATCGAGCGGCGCGGAACGCTTTCCGCCCGGGGGCGCCTGGGCACGGCTGCCGACGGGCGAGCCGCGCTATACCGGCGTTTCGACCTGGTTCCGCGCGCGCCGGCTCGGCCTGCTGCCGATCGAGGGCGCGACGCTGGTCGCGGCGGAGCTGCTGGAAGGCGACGTACAGCCGGACGAGGTCCCTCCGGAGGCGCATTCGCTGGTCTATCTCGACCGTCGCTGGCATCGCCTGCACAAGGAACTGGACGGCGTGGCCGAGCTGCTCGATTCGTCACGTTTTCTTTGAGCCCGCCCGTAGCCGAGGCAGGCTCAAAATATCGCGCGACGCTGCGGCGAGAGGCCATCGCGCCGCCGGAAGGGGCTGCCATCCGCCGCGGGTGATCCCTGCGCTAGTTTGGGTTCCCCAAGCCGTTTGCTTTGCGCCACGCCTCGTATTCTGCGCGCGCGTCGTCATGCAGCGGATAATAGCGTTGCAACGGGGCGCCCTGCATAAGCTTCTCTCGCGAGAACTCTTCCCAATCGTGATGTGTCTTCGCTTCCTCGATGACCTTTGCGGCCATTGCGACGGGAACCACCACGACGCCATCGTCGTCGGCAACGATGATGTCGCCGGGGATCACCGCGACACCGCCGCAGGCAATCGGAACGTTGACGGCATTGGGATAGATGCTGGTCTGAACATGATAATTGGGCGTCCAGCCGCGCAGCCAAAGCGGCAGGTCGAGCTTCTCGACATTGGGCCTGTCGCGCATGCATCCATCGATGACGATGCCGGCACCGCCTCTGCCCTTGAAGTAGGTCGACATCATATCGCCAAAGACACCCGAGCTCATGTCGCCGCGCGCGTCGACCACGACCACGTCGCCTTCCTGGGCATGATAAAGCACGTGCCGGTGCAGTTGCGTCTCCGGGTCGGCATATTCACCCTCGTTGAAGAGATCCGGCCGTTGCGGCAGGAACTGCAGCGTCAGCGCCGGCCCGACGATCGACTTGCCGTGGTTCTGCGCCACCGGACCGACCATGTGGGGATTGCGGAAGCCCATATGGCCGAGCGTGCCGGCAACGGTCGCGGCACCGATCTCCCTCAATCCCTCGATCAGGTCCTTGGGCGGCCGAATGATGTCGGAGGTATGCGTCATGGTGGACTCCGGTTGAAATTGAACTACCAGTTGGTGACAGAACCGTCGCGGCGCTTGAGGTGGGGTGCCTCCCAGAAACGGAAACTCTGCGCCTGGATCGCCGTCTCGTTGACCTCGACGCCGAGCCCCGGCAGATCGCCGACCGGATAGGCGGGGCCGTCGAGTTGTGGTTGCACGGGGAAGAACTCGGAACTGTCGAAGCCCAGCTTCCTTTCGGGCACCCTGGTCTCGAGCCAGGCGAAATTGGGGACCGCGGCGGCGAGATGCACTGTCGCGGCCGTGCACACCGGGCCCAGCGGATTGTGCGGCATCAGGTCGACATAGTGCGCCTCGCTCCAGCCGGCGACCTTCATCGCTTCGGTGAGCCCGCCGACATTGCAGACATCGAGCCGGTTGAACTGATGGATGCCGCGCTCGATGTAGGGCAGGAACTGCCACTTGCTGGCAAATTCCTCGCCGATGGCGAACGGGATGTCGGTCATCGTGCGCAGGGATTCGTAGGCTTCCGGGGTTTCGTCGCGTATCGGCTCCTCGAGGAAATCGAGCACGCCGCGGCCGAGCTTGTTGCAGAAGCTCGCCGCCTCGGCCACCGACAGCCGATGATGATAGTCGATGCCGAGGACGACCTCGTCGCCCAGCGCCTCGCGGGCCTTGTTCAGCATCCGGGCCGTCACGCCGATCGACTCGCGCGGCTCGAAAATGTCCTTGCTGCTTTGCCCGGCGGGGAAGAAGCGGATCGCCTGCCAGCCCTGCTTGTACAGCTCGCAGGCCCGTTCGATGGCGACATCGCCCTCGGCCTCGTCACCGGTCGAAGCGAAGGTGGGGATGCGGTCACGCTGCTTGCCGCCGAGCAGTTCGTAGACCGGCACCCCCAGCGCCTTGCCCTTGATGTCATGAAGCGCGATGTCGATGGCGGAAATCGCCGCCTGCAGAACGCGCCCGCCTTCGAAATACTGGCTGCGATAGGCCTCTTGCCAGATCCGGCCGATCTGCAGGGGATCGCGGCCAATGAGGAATTCGCGATAGTGCTCGACCGCGCCGGTCACGGCCCTTTCGCGGCCGCTCAAGCCGCTCTCGCCCCAGCCGAATATGCCCTGGTCGGTCTCGACCTTCACCAGCATCTGGTTGCGCGTTCCCACCCACACCGGGTAGGGCTTGATCGCCGTGATCTTGAGCTTCGTCGTCATCCACGCCCACGTCCCAATCGCCTGTCTCAGGCGGCCTCGAGTGCCATTTCAGTTTCGCCGTCGAACAGGTGCATCCGCTCCTGGTCGAACTCGAGCCAGATCTGCTCGTCAGGTTTGACGGCAATGTTGGGGGACACGCTGATGTTGACGATGGCGCCGGAGAGGAGCGCCTGCACGAAGGTGACGTCTCCGGTTGGTTCCACCGTATAGGCCTTGGCCGGGATGGCGCCGGGGACCGCGCTTTTGTGGAGTTTGATCGTCGAGTGTCGCGCACCGAGCACGACCTTCTTGGTGGTCGCGCTCTGGGCCTTGCGCGCGTTGCGTTGCGACAGCTGGAGGCTCCAGCCTTCGGCGCTCTTCAGGACGGTGTCGCCGTTTGCCGTCGATGCCTCCAGCGGAATAAGGCTCATCGCCGGGCTGCCGACGAAGCTGGCGACGAACATGTTGGCGGGATGCGCGAAAACCTGCGCCGGCGAATCATATTGCTGCAGAAAGCCGCCGTTCATCACAGCCATCCTGTCCGCCATGGTCACGGCTTCGAGCTGGTCGTGCGTCACATAGACGATCGTCGCCTTGAGGTCCTGATGGAATCGCTTGATTTCGGAGCGCATCTGGACGCGCAGCTTGGCGTCGAGATTGGACAGCGGTTCGTCCATCAGGAACACCGCGGGGTCTCGAACAAGCGCCCGGCCAAGCGCCACGCGCTGCTGTTGACCGCCCGAAAGTTCGCGCGGCTTGCGCTCGAGCAACTGCGTCATGTCGAGCACACGCGCCGCTTCGCGGACCTTCTTGTCGATCTCGGCCTTGGGCAGCTTGCGCATCTGCAGCGGGAAGGCGAGGTTCATATAGACCGACTTTTGCGGATAGAGCGCGTAGTTCTGGAACACCATTGCGATGTCCCGGTCCTTGGGGTCGAGATCGTTGACCACCTGGTCGCCGATGACGATGTCGCCCGACGTGATCGGGATCAGCCCGGCAATGAGATTGAGCGTTGTCGTCTTGCCGCAGCCCGAGGGGCCGACGAGCGCGACGAACTCACCATCATTGACCGTCAGCGAGACCTCGTTGACGGCTTTGAAGCTGCCATAGGTCTTGACGAGATCTTTGAGGACCACATGGGCCATCGGCAACTCCCTAATGCTTGACCGCGCCTTCTGTAAGGGCGCGTACGAAGTATCGTTGCAGGACGAGGAACAGCACCACGACGGGCACGCTCATGATGAAACTGGCCGCCATCAGGCCCGGAAAGTCCGTCGTGTTTTCCGAGAAGAAGCGCTGGATGCCGACCGGCAGCGTCAGCTGTTCGTTCTTGGAGAGGAAGGTGTAGGCGTAGATGTACTCGTTCCACGCGCCGATGAAGGAATAGATCGCCGTGGCGATGATGCCCGGCGTCGACAGCGGCATCACGATCAGGATGAAGGCCTGGAAGCGCGTTGCGCCATCGATGCGCGCCGCCTGCTCGAGCTGCACCGGGATGTTGTCGTAGAAGCCCTTGAGCAGCCAGATCGCCAGCGGCAGGCCGAAGGTGAGGTAGGTGAGAACGAGCGAGCCATGCGTGTTCACCAGCCCGATCGCGCGCATCAGGATGAACAGCGGCACGAGAAAGATCACCGCCGGGAACATGTTGCGCAGCAGGACGGTGAAGAACAGGAAGTTCCGGCCCGGGAAGGTGAAGCGCGAAAACGCGTAGGCCGCCGGAACCGCCACGATCACCGAGAGGACAGTGGTGGCGGTGGAGACGAAAAGGCTATTCCAGAAGAAGCGGAGGAAGTCCTGGCCGACGCTGTTCTGCGGATCGAGCAGCTTCTGGTAGCTGGCAAGGGTCGGTTGGTCAGGCCACCATTGCGGCGGGAATTGCATCGCGGCAAAGCCCGACTTGATCGAGGTGAGCAGCATCCAGACCATCGGCAACGCGGTGTAAAGCAGCATGAACACGAGGAAGATGCGTCCGCCCCACCGCCATCCGTCGAAGCGCAGGCGGCGACGGGCCTGGCCTCGAGCGGCTGTCTCGGCAATCGTGCTCATGCGCTGCCATCCTTCCTGTCGTTGCCGCTTAGCGCGCGGACGTAGAAGTAGCCGAACGTCATCAGGATGATGAACAGCAGCACCGAGTAGGCCGACGCCACCCCCCAGCGCTGCCGGCCGAAGGCGAGTTCATAGATGTGGGTGATCCAGATATGCGATGCGTTCGACGGACCGCCGCCGGTCATGATCCAGGGGATGATGAAGGAATTGAAGTTGGCGACAGCCAGCAGCAGGATCGTCACGGTCGAGACGTTTCTCAAATGCGGGAAGGTGACGTGCCAGAAGCGCTGCCACGCATTGGCCCCGTCGACTTTGGCGGCGCGCAGCAACTGGTCGGGGACCGTCTGCAGGCCGGCCATCATCATGATCATGGCAAACGGAAATTCGCGCCAGATGTTGACGACGATAAGGGAGGGCAGCACCGTCGAGACGCTGTCGATGAAATTCGGCGGCCGGTCGGCCAGTCCGAGGCCGACCAGCACCGCGCCGATGATGCCAAAGTCCGAGTGGTAGATCCACTTCCAGATATAGGAGGCGGCGACCGCGCTGATGACCCAGGGAATGATCAGGATGGCGCGCAGCACACCACGGCCGAAAAAGTCGCGATGGAGCGCCAGCGCGGCGGCAAACCCCAGGACGAAGGAGATGCCGGTGGATCCCACCGTCCAGATCAGCGTGTTCCAGGTGACCTTCCAGAACACCGCACTGGTGAGGATGGCGGTGTAATTGTTGAAGCCGACGAAGGTCTTGTCGCGGAGCTGCAGGCCAGGCGGCGTATTAAAGAACGACAGCTCGATCGTGTAGTAGATCGGATAGGCGATGACGACGAGCATCACGGCGATCGCGGGCAGCACGTACGCATAGTCAGCGCGATGCTCCCAGATCTTGCGCAGCACACCGGATTTACCGGGTTGCAATCTTCGGCGAGCCTCGGTCTTGCCGGTCACGATCGTCACTTTGGCGTGCCCTTGTTCGTCGGAACGAACCGGCTGACCCTTGGGGCAGCCGGTCAGGATCGCAGGTCAGGCTCGGACTAGAGTCCGCCCATCAGGTCTTTCACCTTCTTGGCCGCGTCGTCCGCTGCCTGATCGACGGTCATCGCTCCAGTCAGGGCATTCTGCAGCATGTCCGGGATGATGATGTTCATGATCTCGGGAGATTGCGGCAGCGCCGGGAACGGGATGCCGTATGGCAACATCGAGGTCGTGACATCGAGGAACTTGATGCTGTCCAGACGCTCTTTCATCCATTTGGTCTTGAAGCCGTTGAGATTGCCCGGGTTCGAGCCGGCATAGGCCATCTTCAGCGACCATTCCGGGCTGGTCCACATGCAGATGATAGCCTTCGCGGCCGGTTCGTCCACCTTGCCGCCCTCGACATATTCGGGCTTCAGGATGTGAATGTTCGAGCCGCCGAAGACGACGGCGCGCTTGCCGTCAGGGCCGGTCGGGATCAGGCCGTAGCGCATGTTGTCGATGACGGTCTGCGCCTTGTCCTTGTCGGTGCCGGTCGCCTTCTTCTGCAGGTCGAGCATGACATTGTAGTCGGACGGGTGCGAGATCATCATGCCGAGCTGGCCGGCGAGGAACAGCGGCTGGTTGTCGGCCTGCTGGTTGGTGAGTGCCGAGACCGGAACCGACTTGTCGCGGACATACATGTCGTAAGAGGCTTGCAGCGCGGCCTTGCTCTGCGGGCTGTCGAGCTCGATCTGCTGATAGGTCGGGTTCGCCGAGGTTTCGTCGAAGACGCCGCCGCCATAGGCCCATAACTGAGGCATGAAGCGGTACGGGGTATTGCCGGCATTCTTGCGGGCCACGAGGCCGTAACCGGCAATGCCGAGCTTGTCATGGATCTGCTTGGAATACTTGACGACGTCGTCCCAGGTTGCCGGAGCCTTGTCCGGATCGAGGCCCGCGCGCTTGAAGATATCGGCGTTCCAGATGAACGCCATCGTCTCATTGTTGGTTGGAATGCCGTAGGTCACGCCGTCCCAGGTCACGGCTTTCATGGCGCCGGGCCAGAAATCATCCGCCGAATACCCTACATCCTCGGGCTTGAGCGGCTGCAGATAGCCCTTTGAAGCGAACTCGGTGCCACCCAGGATTTGCAGGCGGACCGCCATCGGCGCCGCATTGCCAAGGAGCGCCGTGCGGAATTTGTCCAGGAGATCGTTGTAGGTGAGGGCCTGTTCCTCGAGCTGGATGTTCGGATAGGTCTTGCGGAAGGTCTCGAAGAAATCCTTGTAGTACTGGCGCAAGAGATCGGGGTCGCCCTCGAACACGCCCTGATACCAGAAGGTCAGTCGCCCCTTGTAGTCGAGCGGGGTGACCTTGCCGCAATCGGCGGCCGTGTCAAATTCCTGCGTGCCCGCAATGGAGCGCACATATTCCGGCGACCACTTGCTCAAGTCGACCGGCGCCGCGCCCAGAGCCGGTGCGGACATCAACGATGCGATCAATGCAGTGGAGACAGTGCCGCGCAGGACGGCACCGCCGAGTGTGATCCTCGTCATAGGTATCCTCCAGGTTTCTCTCCCATGCCGCTCTGCATCGAGGCGAGCGGCCTTACTCGTCGGTCGCCGGGACATCTCCTCAAATGTATCCCTTCGAGCAATTTATACGTTTTCAGATCGCAGATTGGCTGTCAACGCAACAAATCGTACATTGTTTATGGAAATCGTGCGTGATATCGAGAAAGGTGTGTATTCATGGAAGGGGGAGCCGGCCTTGGCCGACACGCGGGAATTTAAAGCAGAGCCACCCGAGGGGATCGATCCTCTCGGCGCCTCGAGCGAGGGCGCCTCGCTTTATGAGCTGATCAGGGAGGACATCATCGAGGGCCGGCTCGCCGCCAACGAGCGTCTGGTGGTCACCGATCTGGCCCGGCGTCACGGCACCTCGACCAATCCCGTGCGCGAGGCCCTGCAACTGTTGCGCGGCGAAGGCTTTGTCACCTTTCTGCCCAATCGCGGGGCACGCGTGCGGCCCATAGATCAGGATTTTGTCCGCGATATCTACGAGATCGGTGTGCTGATCGAGCCGGCCCTGACGCGATGGTTCGTGAGCATGGCCACCGACGAGGACATCGCCGAACTCGAACGTCTTCAAGGTCTGATCGAAGAGAACAATTTTGCCGACACGTTCAGGCACAGCGAGCTGGACACCGCTTTTCACACCGTGATGTACCAGAGGCACTACAACCGCCATGCCGCCGAGCTTTGGTGGAAACATCGCGAAGTGCTGCGCGCCGTGAGCCGTCGTTTCAATTTCACGCTCGCCCGGCGTGCCGCCATCATCCGCGAGCACCGCGAGCTCATCGCGCATGTGAAGGCGGGAAATGCCGACGAGGCAGCCGAACTCATTGCGCGCCATGTCGAGGGCTCCGGGCGGCATGTCCTTGAACACATGCGCGCGCGCAACGCCGCGCGGGCAGGGTAGATCAATCGGCCCGGAACACCGCTCTTTAGGTCATCCAGATGAGGATAGTTGAGAGATGAAAATCACGAGCATTCGGCCGTGGCTGATCAAATCCGATGCTTCCTATTGGGGGGAGTACCTGTTCGTCGAAGTGACGACCGACGAAGGCGTGAGCGGCTGGGGGGAGATCACCACCACGACGAAGCTTGCCAACCGTGCGCTCTGCACGATCCTGCGACAGATCGGTGCCTCCGTGACCGGCGAGGACCCGGCGCGCATCGAGCAGCTGTGGCACAAGATTTTCCGCAGCTTCACCTATATGGGCAGCCGCGGCGCCGCCGTCGAATGCGTGAGCGCCATCGACATAGCCCTCTGGGACCTCCGTGGCAAAGTCCTCGGCAAGCCGATCTACGAGTTGCTTGGCGGTCCGGTGCGCGAGGAAATCGCGCTCTACACCCATCCCAACCAGGCCAAGTTCACCAGCAAGGAGGCTGTGGTCCGCGAAATCAGGGACATCGTCGAGTCCGGGCACACAGGGCTCAAGTTCGACCCTTTTCCGCATCAGGGCCGCGGCCCCGATGGGCTGTCGCGCGAGCAGCGGGACGGCTACCTCGATGGCAGCATGACCCGCAAGGACGAGCGCGAAGCGGCCGAACTCACGGCGCTGATCCGCGAAACGGCGGGTCCTGACGTCGACATCCTCATCGATGCGCATGGCCGCTTCGACGTTCCCACCGCCATTCGCCTCTGCCGCAGCCTGGAGGAAGCCGGCCAGATCGACTGGTTCGAGGAGCCCTGTCCGCCCGAAAGCCTCAACGCGCTCAAGCAGGTGCGTGACAAGGTTAGTGCTCCAATCTCATGGGGCGAGCGCGGCCACACGAAATGGGATTTCGTGCCGGTGCTCGAGAACAAGCTCGCCGACTACATCATGCCTGACGTCACCTGGACCGGCGGCATTACCGAACTCAAGAAGATTTCCGCCCTGTGCGAAGCCTACTACATCCCGGTCTCGCCGCATGACGCCGCGGGGCCGATCAACGTGGTCGCGGGGGCGCAGGTGATGATGACCGTTCCGAACTTCTACAAGCTCGAAACGTCGGAATGGAACCTGGGCAAATACGATCATCTCATCGACAGACCGCTCGACGTTTCGAACGGCAGCCTCAAGCTGACGTCGAAGCCTGGTCTCGGTGTCGAGATGAACCGCGATTACCTGCAAGCCCACGAGATCGAGCTGAGCTAGCAACGCTCAATGCCGGGCGGCGTTCGCGGCGCAAGCCCCCGACCAGAACGAGGATAGATCATGCCAAAGACGGGTGGAGCCGGCGAGGCTCTCAATCGGGTCAACACGAATTCCAAGCCATCCGACCTTCGCATCACCGACATGCGGGTGGCCGAAATCGTCGGCGCGCCATTCACCTCGGCGCTGCTCAAGATCTACACCAACCAGGGCATCGTCGGGCTCGGCGAGGTGCGTGACGGCGCCAGCGCCACCTTCGCGTTGATGTTGAAAAGCCGGCTGCTTGGCGAGAACCCTTGCGATATCGATCGCCTGTTTCGCCGCATCAAGCAGTTCGGCGGGCACGGCCGGCAAGGCGGCGGCGTGTCGGCGGTCGAGATCGCGCTGTGGGATCTCGCAGGCAAGGCCTATGGCGTCCCCATCTACCAGATGCTCGGCGGCAAGTTCCGCGATCAGGTGCGCGTCTATTGCGACACCGACGCCGAGAAACCGAGCGGCACCGAAACCGGAAAGCGCCTCAAGCAGCGCATGGATCGCGGTTTCACCTTCCTCAAGATGGATCTGGGCTTGATGCAGATCGCCCATGTCCCGGGCGCCGTGTCCGCGCCAGCCGGAGCGCTCGACGGGTTTCATGCCAATCCACGCGGCCGTGGCGGCACCCTTGAGGAGCGCAAGGCCCGCAATCTCGCCTACGACGCGCAGAACGTGCAGCACCCGTTCACCGGCCTGCATTTCACCGAAAAGGGGATCGATCTGCTCGAGGAGTACATCCACGAGGTTCGCGAGGTGATCGGGTATGAGATCCCGCTCGCCATCGACCATGTCGGCCACATCTCGCTGCAGGACGGCATACGCCTGTCGCGCCGTATCGAGAAATACGTTCCGGCCTGGCTGGAGGATGTGATCCCCTGGCAATATACCGAACAGTACCGGCAATTGCAGCAGGCCACCACTGTGCCGATCTGCACCGGCGAGGACATCTACCTCAAGGAAGGCTTCGAGCCGCTGCTCAAGAGCGGCGGCCTCTCCGTCATCCACCCAGACCTGCTCACCAGCGGGGGCATCCTCGAGACCAAGAAGATCGGCGACATGGCGCAGGATCACGGTGTCGCCATGGCGATCCATATGGCCGAAAGTCCGATCGCCGCGATGGCCGCCGCGCATGTCGCCACCGCGACCGAAAACTTCATGGCGCTCGAATACCACTCCGCCGATGTCGACTGGTGGGACGATATCGTCACCGGCCTGCCCAAGCCGCTCGTCAAGGACGGCTTCATCACTGTGCCCGACAGACCTGGGCTGGGCATAGATGATGTGGTCGACGAGGTGATCGGCCAGCATCTGCAGCCCGGTGTCATGGGGATATGGCAATCCACCGAGCATTGGGACAATGAATATAGCTGGGACCGGACCTGGAGTTAGCCCAGGCCCCCTGCCATCATTCCCCTCAGGCTCACAGGGCCTACGACCGACCATTGGTGTCGACCTCTCCCAAGGGAGAGGCGAAGAAGGAACGGACGAAACCATGATCTACGAACTGCGTATCTATGACTGCCTGCCGGGCAGGCTGCCGGCTTTGCTCAAGCGCTTTTCCGAGCAAACGCTGGCCATCTGGGAGAGGCATGGCATCCGCCAAGCCGGGTTTTTCACCACGGCGATCGGCGAAAACAGCAATCGCCTCACCTATTTCATCGCCTGGGAATCGCTGGCCGAGCGTGAGGCGAAATGGGCGGCTTTCGTTACCGATCCGGCATGGCACAGGGCCCGCGACGAGTCGGAGCGCGACGGGCAGATCGTTGCCAATATCAGCAGCCAGCTGCTCACGCCGACAGCTTTCTCGTCTGTGAAATAGGACTGCGCCATGAAGATCACCGACCTGCGCTGCGCCGTCATCGGCAAGCACCCGATCGTCCGCATCATCACCGATGAAGGCCTCCATGGCCTTGGCGAGGTCGAGTTCACAAAGACCTACCTCAAGCCGTTTGTGCTGCATTTCCGCGAAGCGTTGATCGGCGAGGATCCGACCGACGTCGAGCGGGTGATGCTGAAGATCCGCCAGCGCGGCTCGTTCAAGCCTTATGGCGCCGCCGTCTCCGCCATCGAGCACGCCTTATGGGATATCGCCGGCAAGGCGGCGGGCGTGCCGGTCTATAAGCTGCTTGGCGGCAAGGTGCGCGACAAGGTGCGCGTCTACAACGGCTCGATCCGCCGGAAACGCGCCGGCGACCGGCCGGAGGATTACGCCGCCGACGTCAAATGGATGATGGAGCAGCCGCAGAATTTCTTCATGGTCAAGCAGGGAATCTCGTTCCACTCCAACATGAAGGACAGCATCGAAGGCTTCCATTACGGCGTGACGCAGAAGAAGGCCGGTTATCACGGCGCCATGGATCAGGGCGTGATCAGCGAGCGCGGTTTCAATCACATGCTCGACTGCGTGATCGCGATGAAGGAGGTGCTGGGCGACAAGGTCAGCCTGGCGCTCGACTGCGGCCCGGGCTGGATGCTGCCCGATGCGATCAAGTTCGCCCGCGCGGTCGAGAAGTACAATCTGATGTGGCTGGAGGACATGCTGACCGGCGACTATGTGCCGTGGGTCAATCCGCAGGCCTATCGCGAGCTGACCACCTCCACCTCGACGCCGATCCATACCGGCGAGCAGATCTACCTCAGGCACAATTTCAAGGAACTGATCGAGACGCAGGCGGTGCGGGTCATCGGCCCCGATCCGGCCGATATCGGCGGCATCGCCGAACTCAAATGGGTCGCCGAGCACGCCTACATGCACTCGATCCTGATGGCGCCGCACGGCACCGCGAACGGCCTGCTCGGCCTCGGCGCGCTGATCAATGTCTGCGCCACCTTGCCGGCCAATTACGTGGCGTTCGAATATCCCAGCGCCTCGGACCCGTGGTGGGAGGAGCTGGTGATCGGCCTGCCGGCGCAGATCGTCAGGGATAGCATGGTGGACCTGCTGGAAGCGCCTGGCCTGGGGCTCGATATCGACGCCGAAGCGGCCAGGAAGTATCTCAGCGAAGAGGATGCGGGCTTCTTCGACTGAACCATCCTTCTTTCAGCATGCGAGCGGGTGCCCGGCGCCGGCTTCCGACAGCCGCTCGGGCGACGTTTGCGGTGCTCGTCGCCGCCGGCATGGACCCCAAGCCCATCTTTCCTTGTTGAGGTCGACCGCGCCGGGAGTAATAGTCGCGGCGGAGTTCGTTTGGAGGACGAGATGACGCTGAGCTTCGACCCGAGGGCGAAGGCCACGACGCTTTACCATGGCGAATTCCGGCCGATGTTCATCGGCGGCAAGTGGGTCGCGGCGCAGTCCGGCCAGGAGATGCAGTCGCTGAACCCCGCGACGGGCGAGGTGCTGGCGACGGTGCCGCGCGGCGGGGCGGCCGATATCGACGCGGCGGTGGCCGCCGCACGCGCCGCCTTCGAAGGGCCGTGGTCGAAATTCTCGCCCTATGAGCGGCAATGCGTGCTGTTGCGCATCGCCGATCTGTTCGAGACGCATTGGGAAGAGCTCAGCGTCTCCGACACGCTCGACATGGGGCTGCCGATCACCCGCACGCTGGCCAACCGGCGCCGCGTCATCGGCATGCTGCGCTTCTATGGCGGCATGGCGACGGCGCTGCATGGCGAATCCATCGACAATTCGATCCCTGGCGAGATCGTCTCCTTCACCCGGCGCGAGCCTGTCGGTGTCGTCGGCGCGATCATTCCCTGGAACGCGCCGACCGCCGCCTCGATCTGGAAGATCGCGCCGGCGCTCGCCACTGGCTGCACCATCGTGCTGAAGCCCTCGGAGGAGGCGTCGCTGACGCCGCTGCTGATCGCGCGTCTGATGCAGGAAGCCGGCGTGCCTGACGGCGTCGTCAACATCGTCACCGGCACCGGAGCCGAGGCCGGCGCGCGGCTCGCCGAGCATCCCGACGTCAACAAGATCGTCTTCACCGGCTCGACGCTGACCGGACAAGCGATCGCGCGGGCGGGTGTGGCCAACCTCAAACGGGTTTCGCTGGAGCTCGGCGGCAAGTCGCCGATCATCGTCTGCCGCGACGCCGACATCGACAAGGCCGTTCCGGTCGCGGCAATGGCGGTGTTCGTGCATTCGGGCCAGATCTGCATCGCCGGCTCGCGCCTGTTCGTGGCGCGCGAAATCCACGACGAGTTCGTGCGCCGCGTCGCGGAATTCGCCGGCAGACTGCGCATCGGCCACGGCATCGAGGCGGAGACCGAAATCGGGCCGCTGATCAATGCCAGGCAGGCCGGCAAGGTGGAGGGCTATATCAAGGCCGGCAGCGACGAGGGCGCGAAACTGGTCGCCGGCGGCTCGCGGCTGACGGGCGCGCTCTATGATGGCGGCAACTTCATTGCGCCGACCGTCTTCGGTGCTGTATCGGACAAGATGACCATCGCGCGCGAAGAAATTTTCGGGCCGGTCATTTCCGCCATGCCCTTCGACACGCTCGATGAGGCCGTGGCGCGCGCCAATGCGACGCCCTATGGGCTCGCCGCCGGCATCTTCACCACGCATCTCGGCACCGCGCACAAGCTGGCGCGCCGCATCAAAGCCGGCTCGGTCTGGGTCAATATGTACCACGCCATCGACCCGGCGGTGCCGTTCGGCGGCATGAAGATGTCCGGCTATGGCCGCGAAGGCGGCATCGAGCATCTGCATGAGTATCTGGAGACCAAGTCAGTCTGGATCCAGACCGACTGATATTCAGGTGAGGCCGGCCTGCGAACGGCAGCTTCCTGCGCTTCCGGTGCTCACGTACTGTAAGTACGCTCCGCTCCGGTTCTCGGAAGCTACCGTTCTCGACTCGGCCTGACCTGAATTATCGACACACCCTGGCGCGTGTGGGGGGGTGATGCGCTGCGCAGTTTGCCCCGGCGGGCATGCAAATCGAGGGGCAGGCAAACCGGTGCCAGGGAACCTTTGTTCGGTTGGTGATTTTTGCCTATATAGGACATGCGAACGGCCAGGAGGGTGTTGCCGATGACGACGAAACGGTTTGCGATCTGCGCTCTTGCCGTGGCGATGGCCTGCGGCATGTCAATTTCGGCATTCGCCGGGTCCAGGCATCGCCACCACCAGGCCGAGCCGGATCGCTACGTTCCCGCCGATGACGATTTCATCGGCTTCCTGTTCGGCGGTCCGCGCTACTACGACCAGCAGCTGTTCACGACGGCGGCGGGCGCCTGCTCCTACCACCGGGTCGGGCCGGATGCGAACGCGTTGAACAAGATCAACGATCATCATTGCGGGAAATAGCTGGGCCGCGCAGCGCAAGCCAGTTGTCGCTAATTTCCGGCAACCTGGGGCAACTTTCAGCGGCCTGAAACTGGCTGATTTCAACGGTTTGTATCTGGATCCGCCAGTTCTGCGCGAATCTCGGCGCCGTGTTCGTCGCGCGCGGGACCTTTGGTCGGCGTCTTTTGCGCCCATCCGGAAAAGCGAGGAGCAGCGGCTGCCTGCAGGACGCCGTCCACCGCCAGCCAGGAACCACGCGCGGCCATGTGCGGATGCCGGGCTGCTTCCCATGGGCTGAGCACCGGGGAGACGCAGGCATCCGAGCCTTCGAACAGGCTGGTCCATTCGTCGCGCGGTTTGGCGGCAAAGATCGCCGCCAGCCGGTTGCCGAGCTCCGGCCAGAGATCGCGGTCGAATTGCTTGGCGAATTGCGGATCGGCGGCGAGGCCGAGCCTGTCGAGGAACAGCGCGTAGAATTTCGGCTCGATGCACTGGACGCTGATGAAACCGCCGTCGGCGGTGCGATAGACGCGGCACCAGTGCGGGCCGTCGAGAAGGCTTTGGCCGCGTTCGGCGACGAGCCCGCCGGACTGGCCGAGCACCATCAGCAGGTTCATCATGTGGGCCGAGCCGTCGACGATGGCCGCGTCGACCACCGTGCCCTGGCCGCCGGCACGCGCGTTCATGATGGCGGCCAGCATGCCGATCACCAGATAGAGCGCGCCGCCGCCTATGTCGCCGGTGAGCGTCGGCGGCGCCATGGGCGGCTCGCCCGGCAAGGAGGCATACCAGAGCGCGCCCGACACACCGGTATAGTTCATGTCATGGCCGGCAGTGCCGGCCAGCGGACCGTCCTGGCCCCAACCGGTCATGCGGCCATAGACCAGCTTTGGATTGACCGCCAGGCAGGCATCCGGGCCGAGCCCGAGGCGCTCCATGACGCCGGGCCGAAATCCCTCTATCAGGCCGTCGGCGGTGGCGATGAGGCGCATCAGCACGGCGACATTCCCGGCATCCCTGAGATCGAGCGCGATGGAGCGCTTGCCGCGATCGAGCAGCGAGCGTTCGGGCAGGCCAGGCATGGGCGCCTGCTTGCGGTGGACGACGATGACATCGGCGCCGAGATCGGCGAGCAACATGCCGGCGAAGGGCGCCGGCCCGAGCGCCTCGATCTCGACGATACGCGTCCCCTTCAGCATTCCACCCTCCACGGCGTTCAGCCCTAGAGTATGGGCGCAAGGTGACGGTGTGTAACCCCGCTGTTTTGGCATTGAAGCAAGTGCCGCCCGCATATACTTCAGGGCCATGAAAAAAATCGGTTTTCTATCATTCGGGCACTGGACGCCCTCGTCGCAATCGCAGGTGCGCTCGGCTTCCGACGCGCTGCTGCAGTCCATCGATCTCGCCGTCGCGGCCGAGCAGCTCGGCGCCGACGGCGCCTATTTCCGCGTGCATCATTTCGCCCGCCAGCTCGCCTCGCCGTTCCCGCTGCTGGCGGCGGTCGGCGCAAAGACCAGCCGCATCGAGATCGGCACGGCGGTCATCGACATGCGCTATGAGAATCCGCTCTACATGGCCGAGGACGCAGGTGCCGCCGACATCATCGCCGGCGGCCGGCTGCAACTCGGCATCAGCCGTGGCTCGCCCGAACAGGTGATCGATGGCTGGCGCTATTTCGGCTACCAGCCGCAGGAAGGCAAAAGCGACGCCGACATGGCGCGGCATCACGCCGAGGTCTTTCTCGACACGCTGCGCGGCGAGGGGTTCGCGCAACCCAATCCACGGCCGATGTTCCCCAACCCGCCCGGGCTGCTTCGGCTCGAACCGCATTCGGAAGGCCTGCGCGAGCGCATCTGGTGGGGCGCTGCCACCAACGCCACCTCGGAATGGGCGGCCAAGCTCGGCATGAATCTGCAGAGCTCGACGCTGAAGTTCGACGAGAGCGGCAAGCCGTTCCATATCCAGCAGGCCGAACAGATCCGGATCTATCGCGAGGCCTGGAAAGCGGCCGGGCACGAGCGCGAGCCGCGCGTCTCGGTCAGCCGCAGCATCTTCGCGCTGGTCGACGACCGCGACCGCGCCTATTTCGGCCGCGGCAATGAGAGCCGCGATCAGATCGGCTTCATCGAGGAGAATACGCGGGCGATCTTCGGCCGCAGCTACGCCGCCGAGCCCGACGTGCTGATCAAGGAATTGGCGCAGGACGAGGCGATCGCGGAGGCCGACACGCTGCTGCTCACCGTACCCAACCAGCTCGGCGTCGACTACAACGCCCATGTCATCGAGGCGATCCTGACCCATGTCGCGCCGGCCCTGGGCTGGCGCTGACGGCCGCGCCATGTAACCATCGATCGCGGCGGGCGATTCAGGAGGTTACGGCATGGGGAAGAAGGCTTTGATTGCCTGGGGCGGTTGGGAAGGCCACACGCCGGAACGCAGCGCCAACGTCATTCGCGCGCTGCTTGAGCGCAACGGCTTCGATGTCACGCTGGGCGAGGGCACGGCGATGTTCGCCGATCCGGAACTGCCTTCCTTCGATCTCATCGTGCCTGCCATCACCATGTCGACGATCGAAAAGGCCGAGCTGCAGAACCTGACTGCCGCGGTTCGCGAAGGAACAGGCCTTGGCGGCTTCCACGGCACGATGGGCGACAGTTTCCGCAACGAGCCCGATTACCAGTTCATGACCGGCGGCCAATGGGTCGCGCACCCCGGCAACATCATCGACTATCGGGTGGTGATCACACAACCCGACGACCCGATCACCAAAGGCGTCGGTGATTTCGCCTACCGGTCGGAGCAGTATTACATGCATGTCGACCCTAGCAACGAGGTGCTGGCGACCACCACTTTCAGCGACGCGCATTTCCCGGGCATTGACGGGGTCGTGATGCCGGTGGTCTGGAAGCGTCGGTATGGCGCGGGAAAGGTTTTCTACAGTTCGCTTGGGCACACGGCGGATGAGTTCGCGGTGCCGGAAATGGCGGTGATTGTCGAGCGTGGTTTGCTTTGGGCGGCGCGGGGATAGCGGCAATGGTGGTGCTCTGCGGCGCCCACCTTCTGTGACGGTCGGTCGAGACCAACCATGGCTTAGAAACAAATGGGATTTGCAAGAAAACTTCGAACCATGCTCGGCCTTCGACGAGCTCCAAAGCCGGAAAACATACCGCAGCATGCATCGATTGGCCGTAGAACACTCTTCTACACAAAGCCCAGCAATATCTTTGGCTGTGACGAGACCTCACCGCTTGAGATAGGAGCGTTCTGCTCCATAGCGGAGGAGACGCTATTCCTTTGTCGTGCCAATCATCCGACGCACTTTGTCTCGACTTTTCCATTCGAAGTCCACATGACAAATTCGATCGCGGCCTATGATGATCTGGTGGTCAACGGGCCGACAAAAATCGGCAACGATGTCTGGATTGGACGACGCGCAATCATCCTGCCGGGAATAACCATTGGAGACGGTGCCGTTGTCGGAGCCGGCTCGATCGTCACGAAGGACGTCGCACCCTACGCGGTGGTCGCCGGAAATCCTGCCAGGTTGATCCGGAACAGATTTACGGATGACCAGATCGCCAGTTTGCTCGCTATTCGCTGGTGGGAGTGGAGCGACGAGAAGATCAAGGCCGAACTGCCGACGTTCTTCGGATCGATTGATGCCTTCATCGCCGCCAACCGTGCATCATAGCCCAGCCCTCACCCAATTCCGCCCGTGACCACATAGGCGCCAACGGTGCGTCCATCCTCAAGCCGCACCACCGCGGTTACGATCGAGCCATACGAACCACACCAGACGCTGTGGAACCGCTGATGCTCGGCGGCCGGCACAAACACACGCCCGCTGAAGTGCGGGCCGCTCCGCTGCATCGCGACCGTCTGTCCGTTGACATGCACTTTGATGCTGGCGTTCTCCGCCTCGGCCGGCAGGTCGAGCGTGATGGTGATCTCATGCTGATCGCCTGAGGTCAGCGTCTCTGCGGCAAGCGCGATTGCGAGCGGACGTGCCTCACCGTTGCCAGCTTGGCTGGGTCGACCTGAAAACACATCGTCGGCGAGTTCAGGCGTGCGGGGCGGGCTTGTGCGGCGCTGGGTGGCGGTCTCGTAGTCGCCGGCCATGCGCAGCAGGCTTTCGTCGTCATAGGCCTTGCCGGCGAAGGTCAGGCCGACCGGCATGCCGATATCGGGCATCGTGCCCATCGGCACGGTGACGGTCGGAATGCCGAAATGGCGCCAGACCAGATTGCCGTTGGCGACCCAGGTGCCGTTGCGCCAGGCAAGGTCCGCCGACGCCTCGTTGATGTCGGCGTCGGCCGGGCCGACATCGGCGGCGGCGGGCAGCACCACGGCGTCGATGCCTTGCGCGTCGAGCCAGTCCTCGAAATCGATCCGCCGTGTCGCTTCCAGCCCCTTCAGGCCCTCTTCAAGCGTCGGGATATCCCTGAAGGGCGTGACGCCGGATTTGGCGCGCTCGACATACTCCGCCAGGTCGAAGCCGCCCTCGTAGCGATCAGGCAATGTGCCCGGCGGCTGCGGGAAAATCCTTGGGCCATCCACCGAAGCGAGATCGGGGATGTTCGGGTCGGCGTTGGCGCGCAGGAAATCGTCCCAGCCCCACATGCAGAGATCCCAGATTTCGCGGTCGGCGAAATCCGGCGGCACCAGCCCGCGCTCGACCATGGTGCGGGCGCCGCGACGGTCGCGCTCGTAATTGGAGACGACGGGAAAATCGACCTCGACCACCTCTGCGCCAAGCCGCTTGAGATCGGCCGCCGCCTGCTCCCACAGGGCAAGCACCGAGGCGCGGGTTTCGATCGGTTTGTCGGCCTCGCTGTCGCGGCCGATATACATTCTTGGAACGCCGAGCCGCTTGCCCTTTAGCGAGCCCGCAAATACCAGATCGGTATAGCGTTGCGGCCGTAGGTCGGCGCTTTTCGGCAGTTTGACCCAGGGCTGCGCGCGCCAGAAATCGCCCCGCGTCTGCGGGTCGTCGGCGACGATCACGTCGAGCAACTCCAGCATATCTTGCATGGTCCGCGTGTGCGGCACCACGACATCCATCGTCGGCACCAGCGGCCAGTTGCCGCGCACGGAAATGACCCCGCGCGACGGGGTGTAGGCGACGAGCGCATTGTTGGTGGCTGGCGCCCGGCCGGACGACCAGGTCTCCTCGCCTAGACCGAAGGCGCAGAAGCTGGCGGCCGTTGCAGTGCCCGAACCATTCGATGACCCCGACGCGAAGGCGGCGGTCAGGTAATCGGCATTGTAGGGGCTTTCGGCGCGGCCATAGATGCCGCGCTGCATGCCGCCATTGGCCATCGGCGGCATGTTGGTGAGGCCGATCAGCACCGCCCCGCCGGCGCGCAGCCGGGCGATGGTGAAGGCGTCCTCATAGGCGACCAAATGTTCGAAGGCCGGCGAGCCGGACGCGACCGTCAGGCCTTTGACCTTGTAGCTGTTCTTGGCGGTGTAGGGGATGCCGTCGAGCGGCCCGAGTACAGCACCTTCGCGCCGCCGCTGGTCGGAAGCGGCGGCTTCTTCGAACATAGCTGGATTGAGCACGGGGACGGCGTTGAGGCTGATACCATGCCGGTCGAAATGCGCGATGCGCCTGAGATACGCCGCGACCAGCTCGACACTGGTGACCGTGCCGTCATCGAGGGCGCGGCGCAGTTGGTCGATCGTCGCTTCGACGAGGTGAAGGCTGGCATAGGTCATCACTGGTTCCAGGCTGTTGTCCGCACGCCATGGATGAGCGAGCCCGCCGGCTTCGGCAAGGGCCAATCGGCAGTCTTTGTCGGAACGTATTGTTCCTGCCTGTACCTTGCCGGTAGGGCTCAGGCGTCCCCGCCGCTCTCCTTCATCCTCTCGATGATCCCGGCCATCAGCGCCAGGTCGCGGCGGGAATCGGCGAGGTCGGTCAACGGCTTGGTGCCTTCAGCGATGTGGCGGTGGAAAATCTCCAGTTCGTTGGAGAAAGCATCGCCATAAAGCGGGCCGAAGCTTTTCGTCACCGGGCCGAGCGGGCCGGCTTCGGTCACTTCCAGCCGGGTCGGCAGGCTGCGGATGTAGGGCGTGTCGTAGATGATGCGCACGCGCCGGGTGTTGGAGCGCACTTCGATCATGGCGTCGAACAGGCCGAGATCGTCGACCACCGCGTCATAGAGGCAAGCGAAATGGCCGTAATCGAAGGTGACCGAGGTGTTGGCGCCGCCATTGGTGCGGTGCGCGGCGACCACGCCCTTGGGCTCGCCAATGAGCCCGCGCATCGCCGAGATGTGGTGCGAGGACAACGCCGTCAGCCCGCGATAGGCGCGCACCAGGTCAGCCGGCGCGTCGGTGCCGACAACCTCGCGGATCAGCGCGTCGCGCTCCCTGGCGCCGCGCGCCAGTAGGGCAGGGTCGATGTCGTTGGGGTAGAGGATGTTCCGGCTCTTCTTCAGGAAATGCCGGCCCTCCGAGATCAGGTCGAAGATGCGGACATGGGTAATGTCGGCATGGGCGGGCAATTCGTCCCGGGCCGCCAGGTAGGCCGGCGCGTAGCGGCGCATATAGCCGACGAACAGGGTCTTCCTGTAGGCCGGCATCAGCGCCAGCAACTCGTCGATCTCACGCACCGTGAGACAAGCGGGTTTTTCCAGCAAAATGTGCTTGTCGGCTTGCATGGCAGTGCGCACAAAGCGGCTGTGGGTGTCGTCCGACGACAGAACGAAGACGACGTCGATGTCGGGTGAATTGATCAGCGCCTCGGCCGTGTCGAAGGCTCTGGCGGCATATTCGGATGTGACGAGCGCCACCAGGCTCGGAGAGACGTCGAAGACGCCCGCGATTGCCCAGCAGTCGCGCTGGTCAGCCAGAACAGGCAGATGGATCGACTGCGCGACCTCCCCAAGACCCACAAGCCCGACACGAAGTGGTGCCACTCTCAAACTCCCTTGATTTCATTTTGTAGGGTTGGCCGAAGCGGCCAACGATTGATTTCACGGTTGGGCAGATCACGCCGCTCCGGTGACCAGCGCGACCAGTTCGTTGCCTGACGTCTCCGAGGCACGCACCGTCGCCGCCATCTTTCCCGCCCGCATCACCCAGATCTGGTCGGACAGGCGCCGCACCTGATCGAAATTATGGCTGACCAGGATGACCGAGACCGATTGTTCGCGCAGGCGGCGGATCAACGCCTCGACATTGGCGGTCTCCTGCACGCCAAGCGCTGCCGTCGGTTCGTCCATCACCACCAGCTTGGCGCCGGAGCCGACGGCGCGGCAGATCGAGATCGCCTGCCGCTGGCCACCCGACAGGCGGCGCACACGCTGATTGATCGACGGCACGTTGATCGACAGGCGCGACAGCATGGAACGGGCCTCGCGCTTCATCGCCTTGCGGTCGAGGAAAGCGAAGGGGCCGATGCGGCGCACGAGCTCGCGGTTGAGGAACAGGTTCTGCGCCACCGTCAGTTCGTCGATCAGCGCCAGGTTCTGGTGCACGGTCTCGATGCCGGCCTTGCGCGCCCCGTCCGGGTTGGAGAAGGGGTGCTCGCGACCGTCAAAGACGATCGAGCCGGCATCCGGCACATGCACGCCGACCAGGCAGCGGATCAGCGTCGACTTGCCGGCGCCATTGTCGCCAATGACGGCGGTGACCTCGCCGCGGCGCGCCTGGAAGGCGACGTCGGTGAAGGCGCGCACGCCGCCGAAATGCTTGCTCAGGCCATTGCAGGCGATGATCGAGTCCGAGGCGGAGGAAAGGCTGACGGCGCTCATTTCTGGTACCGCATGATCAGCGCTGCCAGCACCACGATGGCGCCCACGGCAAGCGGTTGGTAGAAGGCCGAGACGTTGAGCAGCGTCAGCCCGTTGACCAGCGCGGTGAGCATCAGCGCGCCGATGGCCGGGCCCAATATGCTGGCGCGGCCGCCGAACAGGCTGACGCCGCCCAGCACCACCGCCGCCACGGAATTCAAGAGCAGGCTGGTGTTGATCTGCGGTTCGGCCGAGCCGATGCGGGCAACCAGCAGGATGGCCGCAATGCCGGCGCAGAAGCCGGAGATGGTGTAGGCGGCGATCTTGACGCGGTTGGTGCGAATGCCGAGCGCGCCGGCGCTTTCGACCTGGCCGCCGGTCGCCAAGAGATGGACGCCGAAGCGCGTGTGGTAGAGCGCGATATGGGCCACAATCACGGCCGCGATCGCCACCCAGACCGGATAGCCGAACGGCCCGAACGAGCCCGAAGCGAGTTTCAGCAGGAAGGTCGAGCCGACCATCGTCGGTTCGCCGCCCGACAGGATCAGGCCAAGCCCGGTGATGCCAGACAGCGTGCCGAGCGTCACCACGAAATCGGGGATCTTGCCGGCGGTGATGATGAGGCCGTTGAGGAAGCCGATGGCGCTGGTGGCGAGCACCGCGAGCACGCAGGCGATGAAGATGCCGTAGCCGGCCGCGTTGACGAGACCGAGGATGATGGCGCCAAGCATGACGGCCGCCGCCAGTGACAGGTCGATGCCTGACGTCGCGACGACGAAGGTCTGGCCGATCGACAACACGACCAGGATAGCCGCCGCCAGCAAGAGCGCCTGCAGATTGGCGACGCTGAGAAAGACCGGCTGGGCGATGCCGAAGACGATGACGAGACCGACCAGGCCGACGACGGACGCCCAGTCGGCCCAGAAGGAAGGATCCAGGAGGAGAGCCGACAGGGAGGGGCGGCTCTCCTCCGCCGCGCCCGCCGAATGGGCGACGGGCGCGTTGTCCGTGGGATTGCTCACTTCAGCATCTCGCGGAAGGGATCGGGATAATCGCCGCCGGGACGCGGAAAGTTCTTCAGCGAGGCGTCGGCATTGGCCTTGTTGATCAGGAGCACGGGTGCGGGCACGTTGGCGGGCAGTTCCTTGCCCTTGGCGGCCAATGCACAGGCTTCGACACCCATGGCGCCGACGACATAGGGATATTGGGCGACGGTGGCCGTGAGTTCGCCTGCCGCGATCGATTTCAGCGCGTCGACGATGCCGTCGAGGCCGATCACCTTGACGTCCTTGCCCGAGGTCTGCACGGCGCGTTCGACGCCGAGCGCCATGATGTCGTTGGCGGCGAAGAAGCCGGCAAGATCCGGGTGCGCCGCGAGGATGTCGGTGGCGGCGGTCAACGCCTTCTCACGATCCCAGTCGGCGCTCACCATCACCACGACCTCGAGCTTGCCCTCGACGGCCTGCTTGAAGCCCTTGATGCGGGCATTGGAGCCGACATCGCCGACGATGCCGGCGATCAACGCCACCTTGGCGCCCTTGGGCACCAGCTTCAGCATTTCCTCGCCGGCCAGCGCGCCGGCGGCGACATTGTCGGTGCCGATATAGGTCGAGACGGCAAAGCCGGCGGCCTTGGCCTGTTCGGCGTCGATGGTCGAGTCGATGTTGACGATCGGCTTCTTCTTCTGGGCGACCGGCACCAAAGCCTGGACGAGGTTGGAGACGCTGATCGGATTGACCAGGTAGCAATCGAAGTCCTGCATGGCCATGGCGGTCAGGCGGTCGGCCTGGCCGGTGGCGTCGCCCATATTGGCGGCGGCCTGGACGCTGACATTGACGCCACTGGTCTTGCCTTGCTCCTCGATGCCCTTCTGCATGGTCTGGAAGAAGGGGTTGTCGAGGCCCTTGACGATGGCCGCGACCTTGGCCGCGTCCTCGGCATGGGACGGCGCCGTGACGATGGTTGCCAGCAGGCCCGCGCCAAGCGTCAGGCCGTTGAAGATGCGCATTTTGTTCCTCCGCTTCTTGATTGTTGGATGTGTCTTGTCGGCAAGCCCACGGACGCCCGTGGCCGGTGCTGCGAGAGCCATGCTTGCATCGGCAACGCCACGCGGCCTGCGGCCCGGCGAACGCCAAACGTCTCGCGGACGACGGACCCCGGTCGGGACCTTTTCCATGTCAGGCATTTCTCCTCCCAGAGCGCTGACCTAGCCCCATCAGCGTTTGCGCATGTTTTATAAAAAATTGACACGCGTCAAGATTTAAAATGGTGCGAAGCGATTTTCGCTCGTTGGGCCGCAGCGCGCGCGCTCCACAAGTTCACCCCGGCAAAAAAATTCCACCCTCATGCAACCTCTGATGGGCGCGTGCGTTGCAAGGCTCCCGGGGATGGTGAGGTTTGCATTGGCAAACCATGGGTGCTGCCGTCGCTGTCGTCGCCGAGCAACTGTCAGAAAAATAATGGAGATCAGACACATCGAAACGGCTTGCAAGCGCAGGCTAAAGCTCGCAGAGGTTGTGCAAAAAAGCGTGCCGTTTGAGAAGACTTAATACCGTCATCCAGCATGAAAGGGGAATCATGCCTGACCAGAATGCCCTGATCCGCGCAGCCATCGGACGGCTGTTATCCGAGAAGACCGGAGTCGCGGTCATTTCCATGAGAGAGAGTATCACAGAGTTGCTGGCAGTGACCGGCGCGGCGCTCACCATCGAAACCCTGCAGGACATGCTGCTGGAAATGGCCGAGGTGCGCGGCATGACGGTCGTGCTCGACGTTTAGAGCTTAACCTTGTCTCGGAAAGCGCAAACCCCTCCAACGCAATTCCTGCGGGAAAGCAGGCCTGCACTCTTCCTGGAATTTGCTCAGGCTCCGTCTCTTTGTTTTTGACGCAATTCCCAACCGGAAAGCGCTACGCGCTTTCCCGGGCGGCAGCGGGTAGCCGTTCAGCCGCGACCGGGCCAAGGCGTTCTGCTTTGCCGGCTGGTGCAAGCGTGCCATCACCGTAGATCATGCGGCCGGCACGGAAGGTGGCGCGGACGCGTGGCACGGGATGGCGGTCGGCCACCACGAAATCGGCCAGAAGGCCGGGCTCGATGACGCCGCGATCGGTGAGCCCCAGGGCGTTGGCCGGGTTGGCGCTTGTCAGCGCCGCCGCCGCCGCGAGGCCATCGCCCCGCAGTTCCGCCAGGCCGAGCACGGCCGGCAGGATGGAGGCCGGATGATAGTCACTGGCCAGCATGTCGAGCAGCCCGGCTTCATAGGCTTGCCGGGCGGAAAGATTGCCGGAATAGGACTCGCCGCGCAGCGCGTTGGGCGCCCCCATGGCGGTATGCATGCCGAGCCTGCGGGCTTCCTGTGCGGCTCCCAGGGTCACCGGGAATTCTGAGAGCGCTGCGCCCAGGCCATGCACCAGTTCGACCTTTTCCAGCGTGTCGTCGTCATGCGAGGCGAGCACGATGCCGGCGGCCTGGGCTCGCGCCGACAGGTCCTGCAGGGCGTTCAGCACATCGCCCTGGCCATTGCGGCCCGCCATGCGCTTGCCGACGACCTCGGAGGCCGCGGCAACGGACATGCCGCGCTCCTTGGCGATGCGGGCGATGTAGAGCTCGACGTCGCGGTACTGGCCCTGTCCGGGCGTGTGGTCCATCAGCGAGATCAAATGCAGCCTGCCGGCGTCCATCAGCTTCTGCAGCGTGGGAATCGCCGGGGTGAAGGTCACTTCGAAGCGGGCGTGGATGCGGTGGTCGACCAACAAATGGTCCTTCATCCCGGCAATGGTGTCGATGATATCAGTCGTATGGTCTTGCGAGCGCAGCACGCCGCTGGTGACGCTGGCGCCGATGAAGGAAAGCGCGGCATAGGCCGTGGTGATGCCGCAGGAGGCGAGCTTCTTGTCGAGCTCTGCAATGCCGATCCGCATCGGCACGTGCACGCCGATGCGCGGCTCGACTTCTCTCTCCACCATGTCGCCATGCATGTCGATGAAGCCGGGCAGCAGCAGGCGGCCGCCACCCTCGATATCGGCATGCCCGACAGGCTTCTCGCGGATTTCGGCGATCCGGCCGTTCTCGATCCTGACGGCGCCGTTCGGGATGACGCGGTCGCGCAGGACAATTTCGAATTCACTCAGCCACATGTCATGTCTCTTCCAAGGCAGCGATTTCAAGGTTGATTTCGCGGGCGACAAGGTCGGCGACATCGTTGGGGCGATGGAAGACGCCGATCATGGCGATGATGCACCGGCTTGCCGACGCCTCAATCACGATCTCTCCAGGACATGTTTTCTAGTTCACTCGAATGCCGGTTTCCATTTGATTTTTATGACATTTTCATGAAAGCCGGCGCCTCCCGGAGTGCCTGCCTCAGCCGGTGCAAGCCCGTTCCGACAGCCATTCGGCGGTTTGCTGGCTGGCCCGTTCGGCGGAAAGCCCAGGGGTGAGCCCCTGCAGTAGGCCGTCCAGGAAGATTGCCGCAAAGCAGTCGCCGGCGCCGATCGTGTCGGGCACGGAAACTTGCTTCAGGGGCGTGACATGGCTGAGCGCCTTGCCGTCATAGAGCGAGATTGGGCGCAGTCCGTCGGTCAGCACCAGTGTCCTCAGGCGAGGCCCGGCAATCAGCGACGCTCGCTCCCAGATCCCTCGTGTGTCCTCGCGGGGAAAGTCGGCGCGCGATCCGATGACGATGTCGGCCGGGCGGTGCGAGGCGCTGCGCAGCGGAAATTGCGAGATGACAAGCGGGATCGTTCGCAGCGAGGCGACGAGGCCGTCGTCGAGCACCAGGGCGTTGAGATAGGCGGCGTCGCCCCTGACAGGCTCCGGCGCGGCGAAGGGAGGACGCAACTGGCCGCCGGTGTTCAAAATGGTGCGCTCACCGTTCGGCTCGAGCAGGATTTCAGTGAACCGGGTTTCGCCGGGCCATAGGGTGACGTAGCCGGTGTCGATGCCGCTCGCCTGCAATTTGGCGAGTGCTTCCCGGCCATGGTCGTCGTCCATCAGATTGCTGATCAGCCGGACATTGTTGCCCAGCTTCGCCAACTGCGTGCCGGTGTGGAAGCCGCCGCCGCCAAGCCTGACAACCCGATCGGAATAGGTGATGCGCGAGCCCGAGGCGAGGGGCGATGACAGCGACCAGACCTGGTCGTGATTGACGTGGCCGACAACGATGACTGTGCTCATGTTCCCCCGCTTTCGGTCTTCGGTCGCCCAGGCCTGGCGCCAGTGCATCGGCGATGGGGCCGAACGGCACGCTCTTGGCGTACTATGACCGGGGTCGGCGTCACCGTCGACAAGCGCTTCTTTGTCAGGCGCTCCGGCGTCGGCGTGGACGCAGACACCGTCCACGCCCTGGGCTTGCGCTCTCCGCGCGCACCGCCACCAAGCGTCTCCCCAAATTCCGTGAAAACGGGGGACACTGCTTCAACACCGACCAACGCGACTTCGTCGCCGTCTTCAGCCGTCAGCCCTGCACGAATTCGTAGGCCTGGGACACCAGGCCGTCACCGATCTTTCGTGTGTTGACCAGTTGCAGCGGTTGCTTGTCGCTGGCCTCGTCGAAGAGACGCTGGCCGGTTCCCAGCACGACCGGGAAGACTGTCAGCCGCAGTTCATCGGCCAGCTTCTGTTCTATCAGTGTGCGCACCAGCTGATAGCTGGCATAGACCAGGATTTCCCCATCCACTTTCCGCTTCAGCGCCGAAATCTCCTTTACCGCATCGCCATTGAGGACCGTGGTGTTGCTCCACTGAGGATGGTCGAGTGTCGAGGACACGACGTATTTGGGGATGCCGTTCATTTTGGCCGCCCACTTGCTGCCTACGCGGACGTCCATAAAGGGCGTCCGGGACGCGAACCACTCGAAGCTGCGCCTGCCCAGCAGCAGTGCCTCGGCACCCAGCACTTCCTCCGTCTCGTTGGCGGTCCAGTCTTCGAGGTCCTTGGCCCCCGCGGACTGGCGGAACCAGCCACCCAGCTCGAAGCCTTCCTGGCCGTCCGGATCCTGGACCACTCCATCGAGTGTGGCATTTGTGCTGATGACGATCTTTCCCATTTCCGTGCTCCTTTGACGATATTGTCGCTGGTGTAGACGCCGCGGCATCGCAAAAGGGGGCGCTCCGCGACCGCCCCTTTTGAGCCCTGGCCGGCGTCCATACAGTGTGGAACTGCACAGAAGGAGGCGTGGCGTTGGCGAGAACGGACCTGATGTCGAGGGCGCGGAGCGGCGACGGCGAGGCGTTCCGGGCACTGACCGAGCCGCATCGTCGCGAGCTCCAGGTGCACTGCTACCGGATGCTCGGATCGTTTCAGGATGCCGAGGACGCTCTCCAGGACACGATGCTCGCTGCCTGGCGAGGTCTCGAACGTTTCGACGGACGCGCCTCGCTTCGCACCTGGCTCTACCGCATCGCCACCAACCGGTGCCTCGACGTGCTGCGCTCCGCTCGCCGACGTCCTGCAAAGCAGTGGGATATCCCGGGTATCGAACCGCCCGAACCCACTGGACTCGGCGAAATTCCCTGGCTCGAGCCCTATCCCGACGCCCTTCTGGACGGCGCGATCAGCGTGCCGCTCGGTCCGGAGGCGCGCTACGAGCAGACCGAATCCATATCCCTGGCCTTTGTGACCGCCCTGCAGATCCTGCCGCCTCGCCAGCTCGCCGTCCTCATCCTGCGCGATGTCCTTGGATTCCACGCGCACGAGGTCGCCGACATGCTGGACACGTCAGTTGAATCGGTCAAAAGCGCTCTCAAACGCGCGCGTGCGGGAATGCAGCGCCGACTGCCGGTAACCACTGACCGAGAGCCGCCGCCAGCCGGCAACTCACCTGGCGAGGACGCGATCGTGGCGAAGTTCGTCAGCGCCTACGAATCCGCCGACATCGATGCGATGGTGGCTCTGTTGACCGACGACGTCTTCTTGTCGATGCCGCCGGTGCCGCTGGAATATCGGGGCCGAGACATTGTGGCCCGCTTCTTTGCCCCCATCTTCGGCTCGGGACGGAGATACGAACTGGTGCCGACGCGCGCCAATTGTCAGCCGGCATTCGGCGTCTACCGGCATACCCCCACAGGTATCCACGGTTCAGGCCTCTTCGTGCTGGCTCTCGCCGGCGACCGAGTCTGCGCCATGACCGCCTTCGAAAAGACGATCCTGCCCAAATTCGGCCTGCCGCAATCCCTCCCGGGTGCACAGTAGATCGCCTTCGGCCTGACCGCAGAACCGCTCAGGGTTTTCCTATAGCCGCTGGAAGGCGCGAAACGGCCAGGGGACAAAGTCACCTCTCAGCCGAATACAGCCGACAAGTCACGCAGGCGTTCCCAGATGCCCACGCCGCCTGCTTACCCGCGCTTCTCAATCACCGCATACAGGACGTTGCGGTTCTCGCCGAAGAACACCTTGGCCTCCACCGCGTTGCGGTCGACGCTGGCGTTGACGATGTTCCACATGTCGACCTCCGAGCGCAGCAGCAGCACCCAGTCCATGAAGGTTTCCCGGTAGCCGGCGTCAGGGGTGCCCTCGGCGTAGTTGGCGAACAGGAATGTGCCGTTCGGCTTCAGCATCTGCAGGCAGGTCTTGGTGAGTTTCACGGCGACATTGTGCTGGAGGTAGTCGTAGAGGCCCGAGGCGTAGATGAGATCGAACTTGCCGAGCTTGTGGCCCCGCGTCAGCACGGTCCGCACCGAGCCGTCGATGGCTTCGACCGCGGTGCCTTGGAAGTCGCGTGCGATCAGCCCGACGCTTTGCGGGTCCTGGTCGAGCGCGACCCAGCGCTTGAGACCGCCCTCGGCCAAGGCGACGGAGCGGTTGGCTTCGCGCAGATGGCCGGCGGCGATGGCGAGCACCTCGGTTTCGGGTCCGTTCTTGGCCGCCGTCTCGTCGACATAGCGGGTCAGGAGATTACGCCGTTCGCGTGCCGCCACGCATGACGGAACGTTCTGGGTATGGCTGTAAAGCGCCTTGCCGATCTCCGAGGCGCTGGCCACGCTCTCGGCCACGTGCGGGTCGCAATAGATGTAGTCGAGCAGCTGCGCGTCGCCGGAATAGCCCCTGGGCTTGGTGAACGACCAGTGCGTCAGCGGATCCTGCAGAAAATACTCCAGGATCGGGTGGTTCTGCGCCACCGGTATCAAGGCCTGCCAGACGTCCGAATGCACCTTGGCCCGCAACCCGCTGAGCATCGACAACAGCCGGCGAACGATCTCGGCGGGATACTTTTGCTGCTCGATCTGCTGCTGTGTGGCGTGGAGGATCAGTGCCAGTTCCGCGCGGGCGGTTTCGAACTCTTCGCCATGATGCTCGAGCTTACCTCGGCGCAGACTGTCGGCGATGATTTCTGCGGTAATCAGGCTTTGGCCATCAAACACGGTTTGCACACCAGGACTCCTTGGTTAACAGTCAGTTAACTTATTGCGTAGAATGCTCCATTTGCCAACGGCGCTTCGGACGCATTTTATTGTTATGATTAATTTCCCGCTAACCATCTCAATTTATTAGCGATCTTGCAGATAAGATTCTGGGTTCGAGTTAACGCAAACTTGTCTGGCGCCATCGCATTTTACCGCGTGGCAATCGTGTCGCGTCCCAAGGAGTCGTCCTGCGTGGGGGCAGAAGCTGGAAAAGAGTTCGGAGCGCAAAATCCCCCAACACTGGGATTTGTGAGCGAACGCGCGTCGTCCAGATCGGCCGATACGGTTGATGTGGAGCCGTATGATCCGCGCCAGGAACTGGGGGCGGCGGAACTGCGCATCCTTTACCGCGCCGAAGCCCTGGCGAAGCGACGGAAAGATGCCAGGCCTGGGCTCTGGATCGCCGTCGTCATCTACGTGCTGTTTTCGGTATCGGACGTGCTGCTGATACCTGACGTGGCGGCCTACACGGTCACGGCGCGCTTCGCGGTCGGATTGGCCGCTCTGCTGACCCTGGAAGCACAGCTTCGCCGGGGCGTGGCGACGGAGTGGCTCGACGTGACCTGCGCCGCGGCGATCATCTTCGGCTATGTCGGCTGGTTGTTCCCGGCATCCCTGGGCGCCAACAAGGAAACCGTTGCCTACTACATGGTGTTCGGCACCATTTTCATGATGAGTGCCAATCTATTTTTCACGTTCAGCTTCAAAGTGTCGATCATAACGTCGACGATCATATTGTGCATCCTGTACGTGGTGAACTATTTCCTGCCCGCCTCGCTGTCATACAAGATGGTGTTCGGGACGTTCTATGTTTCGTGCTTCACCTTCACCTCCTATGTGAACTGGAAGCTGAATGAAGAGCGCTACAACGTCTTCCTGAACGCGCTGGAAGCCAAGATCCAGCACAAGGAGGCCACCGAACGCGGCAAGGCCCTGCTCAGACTGTCGCGGACGGATCCGCTCACCGGCCTGGAAAACCGGCGCGCGATCGACGAGAAGCTGCGCGATTACTGGAGCGACTGGCAGAAGCTTGGCAACGGCTTCGCGGCCATCCTCATCGATGTCGACTTCTTCAAGAAGTTCAACGACTGCTACGGCCACCAGGAAGGCGACCGCTGCCTGATCCATGTCGCCAACGCGCTGAGCGACCTGATCAGGGACTACAATGGCTCGATCGGGCGTTATGGCGGCGAGGAATTCATCGTGCTCGCCCGCATGGACAAGAAGGACCAGGTCGCGGAACTGGCGGAAGCCATTTGCCGCACGGTGGAGACCCTGGCGATCACCCATGAGTTGCGGCGCGACGGTATTTCGATCGTGACGGCGAGCGTGGGTGCTGCGTTCACCAGGACGCAGGCCGGCGCCAAGCTGGAGAAGATCATCCACGAGGCGGATCGCGCGCTCTATCTGGCAAAGGCCAGCGGCCGCAATTGTGCCAGGCTGTTCGACCCGACCGATCCGCAGAGCAGCGACGAGAGCGAGAACCTCGCGGCGCTGCTGAAGATCGCGATCGGCCAGGGCCTCGTTTCACTCGTCTACCAGCCCATCCAGGATGTCGTGTCGGGCCGCGTCGAAGCGGTGGAGGCGCTGATGCGTCTCAAGATGCTGGACGGAACCCTGGTTCCACCGAGCCTGTTCATTCCCGTGGCGGAACGCACCGGCGCGATCCTGGAACTCGGCCGCTGGGCAATACGGACGGTGTGCACCGAGCTGCTGGCGGACGATCACGTCCCTCTCGTCAGTGTCAACGTCTCGCCGATCCAGCTCAAGACGCCTGGCTTCGCCGCGTCCGTCGCGACCATTCTGGGCGAGACGGGCGTGACCGGCAACAGGCTGGCCTTCGAGATCACCGAAGGTCTCGAGATGGAGATGCACTCGGACATCCTGCGCTGCATCAGCGACCTGAAGCTGCTTGGCATCAAGATCTGGCTCGACGATTTCGGCACCGGCTTCGCCGGCCTTTCGTGGCTGCGTCTGATCGATTTCGACACGGTGAAGATCGACCGCTCGTTCCTGCACGATTGCGGCACGCCGAAAGGCATGGCCATGCTGCAGGACATCATCGCGCTGGTGCGCAATCGCGGCCACCAGATCCTGGTCGAAGGCGTGGAAACCGACGAGCAGATCGCGCTGATGCGCGAGTTCGGCATCGACAGGATCCAGGGTTTTCGCGTTGGCCGTCCGGTTCCCGCCGCGAGCTTCCAGGCAAGGCGGGGCGTCCAGAAGCGTCCGTTCCTCAGGTCCGCATAGAGGCGGGCGAACTCACCCCAGCAGATTGCGCGCCGTGCGCATGAAGATCCTCGAGCCGATCGGGATCAGGTCGTCGGGAAAATCATAGTCGGGATTGTGCAGGGAAGGGTGCCGTTCGCCGGCACCGAGGAAGAACATCGCCGATCTCGCGCTATGGCCGAACAGGCCGAAATCCTCCGAGGCGCGCATCGGCAGGGCTTCCTGCCCATGCACGACGCCTTCCTCGTCGAGCGCGCGTTGCAGGTGCTCCACCGCGTCCGGCGCGTTGACGCTGGCGACGAAGATCTCGTGATAATCCCAGCGTGCGGAGAGGCGATGGCGGGCCGCGATCTCGGTGACCAGCGCTTGCGCCGCGGCGCACAGATCCGCCATGCGCTCGTCGCGGCGGGTGCGCAGCGTCGCCCACACCTCGGCATGCGCGGGCGCGATGCCGAACACGGCTTCGCCCATCGCGGCATGGGTGACGGTGACCATGGAAAAATCGTCGTCGGCGAAGGTGGCGCGGCCGAGCGCGGGCAGCGCCGGCATCAGCTCCGAGATCGCCGGCATCGGCGAAATGCCGGTCTCGGGCATGGAGGAATGCGCGGTCTTGCCCTCGAGCACGATGCGCATGCCGCGCGAGGCGCAGTTGACCACGCCGGGCTTGAGCCTGACCTCGCCGAACGGCACGCCGGGCAGGTTGTGCAGCGAGAAGGCGAAATCCGGCGCGATCTCGCCATAACGCGGATCGGCGACGACGCCGGCCGCGCCATTGCCGGTCTCTTCCGCCGGCTGGAACATCAGCACGACGCGGCCGCTGGCCGGGCGCTCGCGCCCGAGCTGGCGGCCAAGGGCGGCCAGGATCGCGGTGTGCCCGTCATGGCCGCACATATGCGACTTGCCGGGCACTTGCGAGGCATGCGGCACGCCGGAAAGTTCCTCGATCGGCAGCGCGTCGAGTTCGGAGCGGAACAGCACGGTCGGCCCGGCCTTGCCGCTGTCGTAGACGGCCGCCACGCCATGCCCGCCGAGGCCGGTCAGGACCTTGTCCGGCCCGGTGTCGGCGAGGAAGGAGACGACCTCTTTCGCCGTCTTTTCCTCCTCATTGGAGATTTCCGGCTGCCGGTGCAGCTTGCGCCGCCATTCGGTCAGCTCGACGATATCCTGGTTGGTCAGGGTCATGCGTTTGCGCCTCCGTTTGTTCCGATCGGCACAGTGTCGCAAACGCTGCTAGCGCACGCGATTGGGGCAGAGCGCTTTGAACTGGTCCAGCGTCACATCGTATGACGAGGCGCCGGAGCCATCGAGCACCACATTGTCATCGATCGATGTGATCAGGTAATCCGTGGTCACCTCACTGCCCTTGTTGCGGCCCTGGAACAGCATGTTGCCGCCATAGAAAGTGGTGAATTTGCCGGTCTTGCAGTTGGCGGTGATCTCGAAATGCAGCGGCGACTTCATTTCCGCGTCTATGCACTCCTTGGAGAAATCGTGGCCATATTCGCGGCAGTAGACGCCGGCCTTCTGCCTGTTGTGCTTGGCCAGGATGCTGGCGTGCTCGGAGCCGATGCCAGACCTTTTGACGATGGTGAGTTCCATTCCCACCTTGTTGCCGTAGTAGATGGTCCTGGCTTCGGCAGAGGTGGCCAGCAGCAGGGCGGGAAGCACGAGCAGAAGACGTCGCATGAAAAATCCTCCCTTTGGCCGGGAGGATTTCACGCACGCGATCGCACGGTCAAGGCCTCAACGCACAACCGCCGCCGATGGGCATGTCATCGGCGGCGGCGCTACGCAGTTTCTGGACTGGCCTTACTGATTGATCTCCGGCTCGACCAGCTTTGCCAGGTTCCGCAGCAACTCCTGCCAGCCGAGATAGCAGGCCTCGACTGGGATGACGTCGGGAATGCCGGCCTGGGTGATGTCGATCTCGGTGCCGACCGAGACTTTTTTCAGGATCACCGTCACCTGGATCTCGCCGGGCAAATTGGGGTCGTCGAACCTGTCGGTGTAGCGCAGGCGCTCGCCCGGGACGAGTTCGAGATATTCGCCGCCGAAGGCATGGCTGCCGCCCGTGGTGAAGTTGCGGAACGACATCTTGAACGTGCCGCCGACCTTGGCCTCGAGATGATCGACCGTGCAGGTGAAGCCGTTCGGCGGAAGCCATTTGGCCAGCGCGTCGGCTTCGACGAAGGCGCGATAGACCTTTTGCGGGCTGGTGGTGAGAACGCGGTGCAAACGTACGGTACCGGGCATATCGTGTCCTTTCATGATGCCAGTTCGATGTCCCAAGGACGAACGGGGCTTGACCGATCCGACACGGGCTCGCAAATTTTTCGAGAACCCGGCCACGGGCCTGTCACGAAGGCGTAGGGCAAAACAGGTCGATTTGGGACTCGATTTTACGGTGGCTGGACTAATCGTCGCAAACGACGAACCCGATAGCCATTATGAGGAGAGTGTTTATAACGGTCGCTGAAATCGCGATATCCAAGGGGAGACGATGCGCTACATACGTCCGCTTTCAATCGAAGATGCCGTCGGCCAATTGGCCGGATCGGCTGGCATATCAGCCATTCTGGCCGGAGGCAGCGACCTCCTGGTGAGGATGAAGGGGGGCTTCGTCGAGCCCGACCTGATCGTCGACATCAAGTCGATCGCCGGCTTGAGCGACATCCGCGAAACCGCCGACGGCTTCAGCATTGGTGCTGCCGTTCCCTGCGCCGTGCTGGGCGAGAATGCCGCCCTGAAGAAATCATGGCCGGGCGTCGTCGAGGCGGCCAAGCTGATCGGCTCCAAGCAGGTGCAGGGTCGCTGCACCATCACCGGCAATCTGTGCAACGCCTCGCCGGCGGCCGACAGCGTGCCGGCGCTGGTGGCCGCGGGTGCCAAGGCAGTGATCGCCGGACCTTCGGGCAAGCGCACCATCCCCGTTGAGGCCGTGCCGATCGGGCCGGGCAAGACGTCGCTCGCCAAGGGCGAGATCATCGAGGCGATCCTGCTCGACAAGCGCTCGCCGCGTTCGGGCGATGCCTATCTGCGCTTCATTCCGCGCACCGAGATGGACATCGCCGTGGTCAGCGCCGGGGTGAACCTGACGATCGACGAGCATGGCGTCGTCACGGCGGCCCGCGTGGCGCTGGGCGCGGCGGCACCGACGGTGCTGCTGGTCGACGAGGCCGCCGAGGCGCTTATCGGCAGGAAGCTGGACGAGGCAGCGCTGGAGCGGTTGGCCAAAGTCTGCGCCGGCGCCTGCCGCCCGATCGACGACAAGCGCGGTACCATCGAATTCAGACGGAAAGTCGCGGGCGTGCTGGCCAGGAGAGCCGCAACGACCGCCTACGCACGTGCAGGAGGCAAATAATGGCTGGCATTGCAGTCTCGACGACAATCAACGGCGACAATATCGAATATCTCTGCCAGCCTGACGAGACGCTGCTCGACGTGCTGCGCGACCGGCTCGGCCTGACCGGCGCCAAGGAAGGCTGCGGCACCGGCGATTGCGGCGCCTGCAGCGTCATCCTCGACGACCGGCTGGTCTGCTCATGCCTGGTGCTTGGCGCCGAGGCCGAAGGCCGGCGCATCGAGACCGTCGAAGGCATGGCGCATGGCGACCAGCTGCATACGCTGCAGCAGAAATTCCTCGAGCACGCGGCGCTGCAATGCGGCATCTGCACGCCGGGCTTCCTGATCGCGGCCAAGGACCTTTTGGCGAAAAACCCCGACCCGACCGAGGAGGAAATCCGCTTCGGTCTCGCCGGGAACCTCTGCCGCTGCACCGGCTATGACAAGATCGTGCGCGCCGTCCAGGACGCCGCAATTGTGATGAAGGGAGCCTGAAGATGAATTTCGATCCGCGTTTTTCCGGGCGTAAATTCGCATCCGTCGGCACGCGCCCCATCCGCCCCGACGGCGTCGACAAGGTGACGGGCCGCGCCCGCTATGGCGCCGACTTCAACATGGCCGGCCAGCTGGTCGGGCGCGTGCTGCGCAGCCCGCATGCGCATGCGAAAATCCTCAAGATCGACACGTCGAAGGCGGAAAAGCTGAACGGCGTGAAGGCGGTGATCACGGCGAAAGACCTGCCCGACCTCACCGATGGCGATGCCGCCATGTACGACATCCTCGACAATTGCATGGCGCGCACCAAGGCGCTCTATGACGGCCATGCGGTGGCCGCCGTCGCGGCGATAGATGCCCGCACGGCAAGGCAGGCGCTGAAGCTGATCGAGGTCGAGTACGAAATCCTGCCGCATGTCACCGATGTCGACGAGGCGATGCAGCACCACGCCCCGCTGATCAATGACACGATCTTCACCGAGGGGCTGGAGGAAAAGCCGGTAAAGCCCTCCAACGTCACCAAGCGCAGCCAGTTCGGCCACGGCGATGTCCATCAGGGTTTCGGCCACGCCGATTTCATCGTCGAGCGCTCCTTCAAGACCGAGCAGACGCACCAGGGCTATATCGAGCCGCATGCCTGCGTGGCGAGCGTCTCGTCCGACGGCACCGCGGACCTCTGGGTCTGCACGCAGGGCCATTTCGTCTACCGCCAGCATTGCGCGCAGCTGCTCGGCATGGAAGCCTCGAAGCTGCGCGTCACCTCCTCCGAGATCGGCGGCGGCTTCGGCGGCAAGACGCATGTCTGGGCCGAGCCGGTGGCGCTTGCCTTGTCACGCAAGGCCGGCCGGCCGGTGAAGCTGGTCATGACCCGCGACGAGGTGTTCCGCGCCTCGGGTCCGACCAGCGCGACCTCGATCGACGTCAAGATCGGCGCCCGCAAGGACGGCACCATCACCGCGGCGGAAGCGACGCTGCGCTACAGCGCCGGCCCCTATGCCGGCTCCTGGGCCGAGATCGGCGCCATGACGGCGTTCGCCTGCTACAAGCTCGATAACGTCAAGACTGTCGGCTACGAAGTGCTGGTCAACCGGCCCAAGACCGCGGCCTATCGCGCGCCGTCGGCTCCGATGGCGGCCTTCGCGGTGGAAAGTGCGGTCGACGAGCTCGCCAAGGAGCTCGGCATGGATCCGGTCGACTTCCGCATCAAGAACGCCGCGCAGGAAGGCACGCGCTCGTCCTACGGCCCGGTCTACGGCCCGATCGGCATCGGCCCGACGCTGGAAGCGGTGAAGCACCATCCACACATGAAGGCGCCGCTCAAGAAGAACCAGGGCAGGGGCATGGCCTGCGGCTTCTGGTTCAATTTCGGCGGCCAGACCTGCGTGGACCTCAACATCGGCATGGACGGCTCGGTGTCGCTCGCCGTCGGCACGGTGGACGTGGGCGGCTCGCGCGCGTCGCTGTCGCTGGTGGCGGCGGAGGAGCTCGGCATCGACTATGCCCAGCTCAAGGCGGTGGTCGCCGACACGTCTTCGCTCGGTTACAACGACATGACCGACGGCAGCCGCGGCACCTTCTCCTCCTCGATGGCGACCATCTCGGCCGCCCGCAACGCGATAAAAATCCTGCGCGAGCGTGCCGCGCAGATGTGGGACATTTCCGTCGACGACGTGGTCTGGGAACAGGGCCACGCTGTCGCCAAGGGCGAGAAGCACGGCAATCTCGGCAAGCTGTCGCTGAAGGAGATCGCGGCCGAATCCGGCAAGACCGGCGGGCCGATCGCCGGCCACAGCGAGCTCGTCGCCGACGGCGCCGGCGTCTCCTTCGCCACCCATATATGCGACATCGAGGTCGACCCCGAGACCGGGTCGACCCGGGTGATCCGCTACACGGTGGTGCAGGATGCCGGCAAGGCGGTGCACCCGACCTATGTCGAGGGCCAGTACCAGGGCGGTGCCGCGCAAGGCATCGGCTGGGCGCTCAACGAGGAATATATTTACGGCAAGGACGGAAGGCTGCAGAACGCCGGCTTCCTCGACTACCGCATCCCGGTCTGCTCCGACCTGCCGATGATCGACACGCAGATCCTGGAAATCCCCAACCCCAACCACCCCTATGGCGTGCGCGGCGTCGGCGAAACCTCGATCGTGCCGCCGCTGGCGGCGATCGCCAACGCGGTGTCGAACGCCGCCGGCGTGCGCATGACCCACATCCCGATGTCGCCGCCGCGCATCCTGGCGGCGATCGAGGCGGAACGGGGAGAATAGGGCGAAAGCTAGGGGTAAGGTGTGTTGAGATTCAGGTCAGGCCGAGCCGAAAGTGGCGGGTTCCGAGAACCGGAGCGGAGCGTACTTGAAGTACGTGAGCACCGGAAGCCCAGGAACCTGCCATTTGCAGGCCGGCCTCACCTGAATATCAGCACACCATAGCGGCGATGGTCGAAGTCACCCTTTGGGGCGCGCTCGGCCAGCTCGCCGGCGGCAAGAGCAAGGTCGAGGTCGAAGCCAAGGACATCAGGGAGCTGTTCAGGAAACTGGCTGAACAGTATCCCGGGTTTGAGCCATGGATCGATCGCGGCATTGCGGTGGCGATCGACGGGACGATCTATCGCGATACGTGGTCGAAGAAGCTGCCGCCGGGGGCGGAGATTTTTTTGCTGCCGAGGTTGGCTGGGGGGTAAAGGAGCGAAGGCACGCTACCGCCGCTGATCGGGATCCGGCCCGTCACGTGGACTTGAGAAACGGCTCGATTGGCTGGGCAATTGCTTACCAGCTCCGCCGGTGAGTCATGCGACTCCCACGAACGTTATGCACTATTGGTGGACACCTGAAAGAGGGCCGATTTACTGGTCTGCCCCGTTACAGACCTCTCACGTTCGAGAACCAAGGCCGAATCACACGGCCCTTCGCAGGGGTCTGATGGCTAATACTCTCGATCGTATTCCGGCAATCCTTGCCGTTGATTGATGGGCAAAAGCTACCAGTCTCGCTCTGTAACATGACGATGTACCGTAGCGATTATATCGCTGGAACGGTCACGGCCATTTTCGAGGTTGGTGCATGTGCGTATGGCGTGCGACATACTAATCGCGGGAGTAGGATCATCAGAGGATGAAGTCGGAGCGCTGCCACGGAATGAAATCCACAAAAATAGCCTTGAACGCTCAGCCTGAAGCGGATGTTATCTCATTCTATCGGGCCAACGAGCGCCCTTATGGCGTGTTAAGTAATCTTTATCGACGGGAGATCGAGTTCGAGGGGCGCATTTTCCCTACATCCGAACACGCGTACCAAGCTGGAAAGGCCCTCAAACCTGCCGTTCGAGAATGGATTTTGGCCGCGCCGAGTCCTTCACTTGCGGCCATGGCCGCACACGGTCTTTACACGTGGGACGTGGTTCCCAACTGGGCGAGCATAAAGTTTGACCGTATGCGGGCAGTCCTCCGTGCCAAGTTCACGCAACACTCTGATCTGGCGGAAATCCTAGTTTCCACCGGTACGAAAAGGCTGGTCGAAGTTGGCTCCGTGAACAATGCCGTCAATCGACTTTGGGGAGAGATCAACGGCAAAGGCAAAAACATGCTGGGTATCATGCTTATGGAATTGAGGGACCAGATTTCCTGTCACACAGTAGGACACGCTCCGCGATCAAAACGGGAAGAAGTAGCCGATCAACAGCAATCTGTTTGCTTAAATGCGCGCTGACTCCCGATGACGCCATATGAAATCGAACTGGAACAACTGCAAGCAAGCCTCGACAGAGCACACGCTGAGTCGATCGAGCCTCTCAAATCGGCGATTGCCGGCGCAAGCCAATCGAGTGTCATTGCCGTGGGTTCTGGCGGCTCCTACACAGTTGCCTCCCTTCTATGCAGCCTCCACGAGGCCTATACAGGTCGCATTTCAAGGCCGATTACCCCGCTCGAACTGATCTGCAATCCAACTTTGGCGTCCACCAGCCCGATTTTCATCTTCTCCGCTGAAGGCAAAAACCCAGACATATTGGAGGCATTGCAGCGAGCTCGTCAGCATAGCTCTAGGGCTGTCCATGTGATCACTAACAGGCAGAATAGCCCGTTAATGGATCTGGTCCGGTCGATGAATGACGTCACCCCGCACGTATTCGATCTAGCCCAGAAGGACGGATATCTCGCGACCAACAGCCTCGCCTTGAGCGCCTCCCTAGTTGCGCGGGCATTCGGCGAACTCGATAAGGATGGCCCGCCTGATCTTTTCAGGATGTCTGACATCCGCTTCGATCAGCTCTCCTTGTTCGAATGGTTGGAAAGTGCGAGCGCGTTTGCGAGCGAGGCCGTTACTCGTAGAAGCATGATCATTGTCTTTTCACCGCGCCTCCGGCCCATTGCCGAAGATCTTGAATCGAGGTTTGCAGAATCCGCTCTGCTCTTCATTCAACTTGCCGATTTCCGTTCCTTTGCACACGGGAGACACTTGTGGCTGACTGAGCGATCCAACGACACAGCGCTTCTAGTGATTACAGAGCCTACTGTTGGAGGACTTTGGCAGGACATGCGTGCGCAGGTCCCTTGCGAAGTGGCGACATTTGAAATGCCGCTGAACGGATCGACTCCGACAGATCTGATCGCGGGCCTTCTGGGCGGTATGCATCTTGTCTCGAAAGTCGCAAATGCCGCAGGGAAGGATATCGCCAAACCGACGATCTCCGAGCTTGGCCGCAAACTGTACTATGCGAAGCTGGGCGAATTGGTACCGCCGCCTGAAGAAGAACAGATCCGTGGCGAACACTCCAAGTATGAGGTTCTGGGTGCCAGGTGGCCAAGCCGTCGCAGCAGCGGCAAAATTCGCCGCGCCCGGCTAGAGGCAGAAGCATCATTGGAGAGTCAGAAGTTTCGGGCGGTAGTCTTCGACTACGACGGAACATTGTGCAGCTCAAATGCAGTGGATACACCGCCGCCCGAGGCGATTTGCGCCCATATTCGGCGGCTGGCCGAAGCCGGCGTCATGATCGGGATTGCTTCAGGACGCGGCGGCTCGATAGCAGAGAGCTTCGAGAGTTTGTTCGATAAGTCTATTTGGCCGCGAATTCGAATGGGTCTTTACAATGGCGGCTGGATCGGCGAACTCGGCCACCGACCGCCCGCACAGGCAGGTTTGAATGACTTCCTAATTCATGCGAAACGGATTGTGGCGAGCTTGAAGTCTAGTGGTGTGCCAATTTACGTTGTACGTGAAAACCCTCCTCATCAGTTGAGCGTACGCTTCCAGAATGGAGTCAGCACTGAGGACATGTGGTTCGTCGTTGCGGACGCAATGAAGCAATCGGGGCTTGAGACCGGGACTATTCTTAGAAGCAAACATTCTATTGATATCCTTGCAAGCGGGGTTAGCAAATCGCACGTTGTCGCAAACATTGTGCAACGCGAGCGTATAGATCCCTATGAAATCGTGACGATGGGTGATCTGGGCGCATGGCCGGGAAACGACTCGTCGTTGCTGCAACATCGCTTTTCCCTAAGCGTCGATCTTCCATCGAGACGTCTTGACCGTGGTTGGAAATTGGCGCCTCGGTTTAAGAGAGATGTCGATGCAACCTTGTGGTATCTGGACCGTATGCAGACCTCTGATGAGGGGAGTTTCAGCTTCTCGCTTTCCGGTCAGGAAGAATGAAAGACGTCAACGCTCAAGCTCTCCTCGCTCAAGTGATGGACTGGAAGGATCCCGAAGTCGTTGGGCGTAACGCTACCGTTCTGCAATTACTGGCCGAATATAAATATAATCATTATCAACGGTTTGGGCCAGGAAAACAATTTGTCGAGAGCTTGGCTTTGTGGCTAAACCAATTCGACAAGAATGATCGGCCGGTGGCGCTCGAATTGGTTCGTGACAAGCTGATTTTTATCTCCGAACGCGAGATTTCGCACCTTGTTAAACTTTCTTACCCCGATGTGATTGTCCAAGACAGAATCCGATTGGTCGCCGAGGAAAATGAAATAGCGCCACACAAGGTGGCCTCATTGGCGACGCACCCCCGTTTCGAGGAGTTGAGAATCCGGTCGCTCTATCTTGGGTTGAGCGACGGCGCTCATACTAACGAACTTAGACGGGCCAGCAACGGAGCCATCAGTAACGAGCAGATCTGGCAGGCTTATGAGCTAGGAGACGCCAAGGCGGAGGACATGCTGGCAGCGCTTCACAAATCTCTGACGGCCGGGAGCTTTATTCCGCGCGCGGGCGCAAGTCAAAGTGACAAGGAACGCTTTAGTCTCGTTTGGCTAGTGGACGATTTCTCTGGGAGTGGTAACACTTATATCCGATATGATGCTGAAGATCGCAAATTCAAAGGAAAGATAAAGAAAATATATGAGCGAATTTATGAGGGCGACCTGATCAACCCGAATTACTATGAAGTGTCTCTCCTTCTATATGTCGCGACTAGGCAAGCGATCGACCACATTGAATACTGGTCAGAGCGGTTCACGAACGAAAAGGGCTATAAGCCACTGAAAGTACATGTACTTCATCCGATCGAGAAATACAGCTCACTCTCGGCGCCCCTCGATGCTCCAATTATCGAGATCGCCAAACAGGATCGATACTACGACGAAAGAGCTAGTGACGAACACATTAGGATAGGGGGCACGCGTGACGCAAAGCTTGGATTCGCGGCGTGCGCGCTTCCGCTAATCCTGTCTCATAATACCCCGAACAACTCGATCTATGCGCTGTGGGGCCCGGAAGACAGGTCGTTCTTCGGCCTATTTCCTAGGGTAAGCAGGCATCGAGAACTGTAATGGCATATCGCGCTAATCCCTTTCTTGAACGTATGTCCGAGCGGACAACGTCCGATCAGGACTTCGTTCACCTGTTCTCGCCCAAAATCCTGGAAAAGCTCCACGAGGACTGTTTTAAGGGTGCGGTCCATATTTTTCGCAGTCCGCCTGGCGGCGGCAAGTCAACAATATTGCGGGCCTTTACCCCTAACTCATTGCGGGCGTTTTGGAACGCCGGACCCAATCAGGCAGAAACGTACAAATTCCTGATCGACCGGGGTGTGTTGGGTGAAGAGGATGGGCCCGTCACATTGGGCGTAATGGTATCTTGCTCGTCGGGCTATGCGGATCTGCCCCCCGGTGCGTCGAATGCCAGCACTGAGTTGTTTCGGGCGCTCCTGAACTGCCGCATTGTAATGCGCACGTTACGCAGCCTGTCAGAATTCCTCAATAATGGTATGCCCGATGCGCTTGAGAACGTGCAACTGCACTATGCTGCCGATGCCAATGGATTGAGAGCCATCCCTCTTCACGATACCGCAGCAGCTATGATGAAATGGGCCGAAGACAGCGAGAGGGCCGTCTACGAGCATCTTGACATCTTATCGTCGAACAGGGCGGAAGATCCGCCTCCCTCCCATGCCCGCTTTGAATCTGTGTTATGGCTGCAATCTGTCCGTTTCTCTTACAAGGGCAGAGACGTTGCGGTAAACCGGCTGTTGATGATCGACGATGTTCAAGCCCTACGAAAGGCGCAGCGCTCGCTTTTGATCGATGAACTGGTCACGCTGCGACCGTCTATTCCGGTATGGCTGGCGAGCCGAACCATCGCGTTTGGCGACGAGTTTCTATCCCAAGGTGCAAGAAGTGGCCGTGATGTGCGTGAATACGCGCTAGAGGAGTTGTGGGGGACTGGCAGCAACAACAGACAGTTCATAGCCTTCGCGCAGAGCATCCTTGATCGAAGGTTTCAAATGCAAACTGTCGTTCCGGGTCAGGCTTTCGCGCAATACCTTCAGGAGAACTTTCCGCTCAACGAGTTGAACGATGCCTATGTCGAAGCGCAGTCGTTGTTCAACGTCTTCGCTGTCCGGCATAAGCGAAATATCCGCTATTCGGACTGGTTGGCCAATGCAGCAATTGGACCGCCGACGCCGAGCCTTGACGCGATCATAAACCTCTATGTTACTAGAATCCTGATCGCGCGAGACGAGGCAGACAAGCAGCTTTCGCTTGAGCTGACTCCGCTTCCAGCTGAAGAGCTTCAAGAGCGTGACAGTGCCGCGACAAAAGGCGCTGCCGAGATTTTTCTCAATTTCGAGCAGAAATTCCCATATTATTATGGCATCGAGAGATTGTGTACACTGGCGACGAATAATGTCGAAGAGCTCTTGTTTTTAGCGGCAGCGCTTTACGAGGGAATGAAGGCCAAGCAGGTTCTTCGACAAAGAGCAGCTCGGGAGTTGCTGCCGCAGGAGCAGGAAAAAAGATTCAAGGAAGCTGCCGCAAGCAAGCGTGATTTCATAACGCGCAACCACAAGGACGGCACCATGGCTCAGCGATTGCTGGATTCGATCGGCCTATTCTGTCGGGACCGGACTTTCCAGCCCAATGCCCCCTACGCTCCAGGTGTAACTGGCGTGCGGCTGTCTAACTCTGAGCTGTCGAAATTTGAGCGCACCCAGGACCAGACCAAGATTGGCAAGTTGAAAAAGGTACTCTTCGAATGCGTTGCTGAAAACCTTTTGGTAACTCGAGAAAGTTCTGCAAGCACAAACCGCGAAGGTGGCACTGTGTTCTACCTTAACAGAACACTCTGCGCGCACTTCTCCTTGCCGCTCCAGTACGGAGGTTGGCAGGAAACCACAATCCAGAAGTTATCGGACTGGATGGACGGTGGCTATCAGCCTACGGCAAAGCTCAGCTTGGAAGGTCGATGACATGATCTGGGAGAACTATGTCTTCCGTCGCGGAGTCGCGGTCGAAGACCTGTGGGACGATATGTATGCGGATCGTAAGGCGAACAATCGTCCGATGCGCCTTCTGTACATCGCTGGTCGCGGTTTCGACCTGAGGGCAAACGATGTCATTTCCAAATATGTTGAGCGGCTGAACGCGTCTGGGTGCCAGATTGAACAGGCGACCCTTCTTCTTATCGGCTTTGGTGGTTATCAATTGTCGTCTGAACTCGAGGAGCTGACGGAAGAAAATGCAGGCATTCTGGAAGAAATATTCAGTCGTGTTGGCAAGGTCGAAACCTACTTCATCGACGAAATAGAAGATGACGAGGAGTTGAATGCGACCATCATGCTGCGGCTTGGCGCATCCAAGATCCTTACATATCTGGACGACGTTACCGACGTCGTCCTCGATGTCAGTTCGCTGCCTCGAATTGTCTATCTCACAATTCTTCTTTCTATCTTGGCCCGGATCGTCCCGGCAACAGATAGTCAAGACCGACTGACGCGTCAGGGCGTGACCTTCCAGGTTTTGGTCGGTGAAGATCCCGAACTCGATAGCAAAATAGCAGCTCTAGACCCGAGTAACGATCTCGTATTGATCCCGGGCTATTCGGAGGCCTTTCAATCAGAGACGTTAAGGGATATGCCGATGGTGTGGTTTCCAATACTTGGGGAAAATCGCCTCGCGCAAGTGTCGAAGGTCGAAAGCAACATCCCTGAGTGGGCGGAAATTTGTCCTGTTTTACCACACCCATCAAGGGATCCGCGGAGGGGTGACAAGCTCCTCACGGAGTATGACAACGCGTTTTTTGTAAAGCGGCAAACACCACTCAGTAATATTATTTACGTTCACGAAGGTCATCCATTTGAGGTGTACCGGCAATTACTGGAGGCAATGCTACGCTTCCGAAATACATTAGCTGTTATAGGTGGAAGCCGCCTTGTTGTTACACCGCTCGCGAGTAAATTGATAACTGTAGGGAGCGCATTAGCTTGTTTCGAAATGAAGATGCGTTCCGTTGATACAACGTCCGGCGTTGCCATTCCTTATGCGGAGCCAAAGCGTTATATTGCGGATGTAGATGCGCTGCGATCTTCGAAGCCAGATCTGTCTGTTCTCGTTCTATCCGGTGATCCGTTTCAGGTATAGTTGGTGCATTAGTCAGACTTCTATGCGCCGATTGCTTTGCGGGCTGCAACTGCTCAGTCGCAGTCGACATGCGTCGTGAAGTATCAGTTAAGGGTTCGGGTGCGAAGGTCGACTTCGGGGTCCAATCTCCCTCATATGGCACCCCCATCGCAGCAAAAAACGTCTACATCTCCCTCAAAGTCGCCGTGATTGCGCAATCCTCACTTCGATCTCGCGCCTCCCCGCCAACATCTCATCCCCCGCCACACCCTCAAGCATCGACCACAATAACTCCGCCTTGGCCGAGCAGCATCGCGACCTTCTCCGCCAAAGCGGCCGGCGTGCCCGATCCCTGCCGATACCGCTGGGCCATGCGGTCGTTCTCCGGCTGGTTGCGGATCAGGCCTTCGAGCGCGCCGACCTCGCGGCCCAGCCGGTTCAGCGCCTGGGCGTCGCGACCATTTATACTTCCGCCGCCACCACCCGTCGAATTGTTGAAGCTTTATCTTCGCCCATGGTCTATCCGTAACCATCACCATCCCACACGGAGTTACTCCCATTGAGTGTAGCCTTTGCCAAGGAGGAAAGTGCTGAGGCAGCGTCGGAAACCATCCTGCCGGCTCGCCCTATTTCCGATCGGATCAACCTCGTCACCGAGGCGGGTCTCAAGATGCTGCATGATGAATTGGCTCGCGCCCGGGGGCGCTGGAGGCCGCCAGCGTGCTGGACGATGTCAACGAGAGGCGACGGCAGTCGGCGGTTCCGGTTCGCGATGTCACCTATTATGCCGAACGCGTCCGCACGGCTCAGCTCATGCCGGTGCCGACGTCCAATGACGTGATCGCCTTCGGGCACACCGTTACCTTCGCGCGTGATGATGGCCGCACCCAGACTTTCCGCATCGTCGGCGAGGATGAGGCCAACCCGGCGCAAGCTTCCATATCGCATGGTTCGCCGGTTGCCATCGCGCTGATTGGCAAGAGCGTTGGCGATGTTGTCCAGCTGGGGCAGCGCGAGCTCGAGATCCTGTCCATCTCCTAGTAGACCACCCCCGCCGCCTTTGCCCGCAGATACGCCAGCCCCGCCACCGCCAGATCCCCCACGGCCATCCCCCGGAACACAAACGCCGTCGCCTCACCGGCGCCCTGCCGCCCCACAAAATCACCGCAGACCAGGCCCGTCAGGTCGCCGGCGACCAGTGCTGCGTCGACCATGGGTTTGGGCATCTGCTTCTCCTGCTCCAGGTCGTCGACGACGATGCGGTCGAGGCAGCGCATCGTTGCCGGCAGCCAGGGCAAAGCGAGGTCGGTTATGGCGGTGAAGCTTCCCGGCTTCAGCCAGTTTGCGTCGAGGAACGGTTCGGGTTCGGGCACCAGCGTCACCGTCGACACCACCATGTCGGCGCCCTCCACCGCGGCCCTTGCCGTGTCGCAGGGGATTGCCTGCAGGCCGCGTGACCGCGCCATCTCGCAAAGCGCGTCGCGATTGCTTTTTCCCCGACCGAAGGCGCGGATTTCGCGCAGCGGAAAGAGGTCGGCGAACGCTTCGAGGTGGCCGCGCGCTTGCACCCCGCAGCCGATGAAGGCGATGGACGACGCATCGTGCCTTGCCATGCGCCTGGCGGCGACGGCGCTGAGGCCCGCCGTGCGCTTGGCCGTCACCCAATTGCCGTCGACCAGGGCCAGCGGCAGGCCCGTCTCGGCGTCGAGCAGCGTGATCAGCGAATTGAGCGTGGCCAGGCCGCGCGCGGCGTTGCGCGGGTTCACCACCAGCGACTTGGTGGCCAGAACGGGCGGCACGGTGGCGACGCCGAGCGTCGCCATGAAGTAGCGGTCGTCGCCCGGCCATACGGCCGCCTTCGGCGCACACCAGACCTCGCCCCGTCTCTGGCCGACGATCTGGCGTTCGATCTCGTCGACGATTTCTGGCGTGGAGATCGCCAGGCGATCGAGAACCGCCGATGACAGATAGGGCAGGGTTTCGGCAGTGTTCATCGTGTCATGTTTCCCCAGGAAAACCATCAGACTACACGATGCGCGCGGGGTCGAAAGCCTCGCGCCGCGAGCGGTGTTGCGGCACGCGAGGTCAGGCCGCGCCGCTCAGGCGTCTTGCGGCGGGGTCGAACAGCGCTTCCGCCGCCAGCGTCTGGCTGGAATGGGCCGCTTCGTAGGCAAGCGCCTCGGGCGCGGGGAGGGCGGGCGAGAAGAGAAACCCTTGCGCGACCATGCAGTCGAGCGAGCGCAGGATCAGCCGGTCGGCGTCCGTCTCGACCCCCTCGGCCATGACCTCTATGCCCAGCGTGCGGCCGAGATCGATGACCGTCTTGACCAGCGCCTGGTCCTCGACGGACTTGGCCAGGTCGCGCACGAAATGCTTGTCGATCTTGATCTTGCTGATGCGGCTGTTCTTCAGCGCCACCAGGGTCGAAAAGCCGGTGCCGAAATCGTCGAGCACGATCGATATGCCGGCGTCGGCGAGGCGGCCGATCTTTTCGTCGACCCGTTCGCGGTCGACCGGCGCTTCCTCGGTGATCTCGATCTCGAGCATCGCCGCGGGCAGGTTCCTCGCCCTCAGCATGTCCAGGATCATGTCGTCGACATTGCCGGCCTCGAGCTCGCGCGGCGACAGGTTCATGGCGACCCGCACATCGCCGCGGCCGTTCTTCACCAGGGCCTCGATCATGGCGCAGCAATTGCGGAACACCGTTTCCGTCAGCAGCGGAAGCAGGCCGGTCTCGCGCGCCGCGTTGACGATCTCGGGCGGCGCGATCGCGCCGTGGAGCGGGTGCTGCCAGCGCAGCAGCGCCTCGAAACCGACCACCGCGTTGGTGTCCAGGCGCACCAGCGGCTGGAACCACGAGCTGAGCGCGCCGGCCTCGGCGGCGCCGCGCAGGTCGCGCTCGATGCAGTGCTTGCGCTCCAGCGCCTGGTCGAGCCCGGCATCGAACAGACAGTATTCGTTCCTGCCCTTGCGCTTGGCGGCATAGAGCGCGAAATCGGCTCGCAGCAGCATTTCCGTCAGCCGCGGTTTTTCCGAGATGTAGATGCCGATCGAGGCGCCGACGCGCACGGAGTTCAACTGCGGATCCGGTTGCGCGATGGCCGCGATGAGGGACGAGGCGAGCGCGCCGGCCGCTTGCCGGGATGTCGCGGCGGGGAACAAGAGCACGAACTCGTCGCCGCCGATGCGGGCGATCGTGGCACCCTGCGGCGCATGGTCCTCGATCCTGCGCGCGACCTTGACCAGCAGGTCGTCGCCGATGTTGTGGCCATAGGTGTCGTTGACGGATTTGAAGCCGTCGAGGTCGATCAGCATGGTCACGAACGGGCCGTCGGAGGGCCCGAGCTCACGGATCGCCTGCTCGAGCCCGTACCGGTTGAGCAAATTCGTCAGCGGGTCGCGCCTGGAATTTCGGTCCATCTCGGCGGCTAATTCCGTCGCCTCGTATTTGAGGCGGCTGGCCTCGCGGAAGCTGGCCTGCCCGATCAGCGCGCTCCTGACCATTCCGCAGAGGAAAAGCACGATGGTGAAAGCCAGCACATAATTCTCGATGCCGCCCTTGGCCGCCACGCATCCGGCGGCGACCAGAAGCGGCATTGTCATGAAATTGATCGGCGCCGGTGCATATGAGGCCGAGTAGGTGACCGCGCCCGCCGACAGGCCCGAGAGCACGATCAGATAGAGCGGCGCCTGGGCCGTGGTGTAGCCGTCCGCCAGCAAGGCCAGGAAAGACCAGGCTATTCCCGACAGCAGGGCCAATGCGCCGTAGAGGGACAGCCAGGCGCCGACCCGCCTAGGGTCTCCGTCGGAAATGTTTGGCCGGAAGACGGCAAGCACCAGGCGCGCGCCGTTGATGATGCTGACCGTCGCGAACCACAGGACCGCGTCAAGACCGCCATGCGAAAGCAACTGCACGACCAGGACCAGCGCCGACAGCACCGTGCCCACAGGCATGGAAATGAAGATCCCTTTCCTCAGATCAGCGAACTGATCGCGGAGGATCCCCGTTGCCACGGCTTCGCTCTGCCCCTTGGGAGGGGGGCCAGCAAACAAGCGCTGGAAATGCCTTGCCATGGCATCGTGGTTAGGACAGCGGAATGAAAATCGTGTTAAGGATTTCAGCGGTTTACGGCTTGCCTTGCAAATAAAGGCAGACGCCGTTCCGCGGCCGAGGTTCGCAATGCCCCCCTCGGTAGCGCTGGGTCATGCGGTCGTTTTCCGGCACCGGCTGGTGGCGGATCAGGCCTTCCAGCGCGCCGACCTCGCGGTCCCTGCGCTCGAGCGGCTATCGAGAGCCATGTTCCCGGCCGTGCAGACGACCCCGGGCAGCGGACCTTGCTTAAACCCTTGTTCTTGGGCTGAATGGCGCAACGCAGCCACGCTGCGAGGGAGGGTATCGAGATGACCCAAGACAGTCCAAGACCGCTTGCCGAGATCGCCAGCTATCACGCCCATATCTATTTCGACGGGCCGGCCGAGCGGCAACATGCCGAATGGCTGCGCCTGCGCATCGGCGAGCGTTTCCGCGTGCGCCTGGGCAATTGGCACGAGGGGAAAGTCGGCCCGCATGACCAGGCCATGTACCAGGTCTCCTTCGCCAACGAGATTTTCGGCGCGCTGGTTCCGTGGCTGATGCTGAACCATGGCGGCCTGAGCATCCTCATCCACCCGAATACGCAGAACCCCAAGCGCGACCATCTGGTCGATCCGGTCTGGATCGGCCGGCCGCTGGGGGTGCATGGCGAGGTGCTTCCGGATGAGCATGAGGCGGAAGAGGCGCTGGAGCCGAACACCGAGCCGACGCTGCCGGCGTAGGGCCTGGCCAGCTATCCGTCGCACGGGATCGGGCGTTCGCAAAAAGCCGACAAGTAAGGTACCGTGCCTAACCGAGCAGCCCCTGGATGGTGGCCGCCACGGCTTGCGGCGCGTACGGCTTGGGCAGGAAGACGCCGCCGGTCGGCATGGCGTCCCGGGTCGGCTGTTGCTTGCCTGAGGTGATGATGATCTTGACCGGCGGCCAGCGGTCGCGCACCGCTGCGGACAAGCGCAGGCCGTCCATGGAGCCGGGCATGTCGATGTCGGTGAACAGGATGGCGATGTCCTGACGGCTTTCCAGTATTTGGATCGCCTGGTCGGCATTGCTCGCCTCCAGCACGCCAAACCCCGCCTCGCGCAGCTCGTCGGCGATGGCGAACAGCAGAAAGGCTTCGTCTTCGACGACGAGGACGGTGACAGGCGTCTGAATGGTCATAGCATGCCTTATGTAGTCAGTACGGTGCTGTCGGCAATTGGGGTGCCGGTGCGTTCAGCACGCATTCGACGCCGTCGGGGTGGTAGTCGATCTTGACCGATCCGCCGAAGTCGGTGCCGAAGACGCGCTCGATCAGGAACCGGCCGAAACCGCGCCGGCTCGGCGGCGTCACCGGCGGCCCGCCGCTTTCGCGCCAGCGCCAGATCAGCCTGATGCCGCCCGAACTCTCGTGCGACGGTCGCAGCGACCATTCGATGACCACCTTGCCTTGCGGGGTCGACAGCGCGCCATATTTCAGCGCGTTGGTGGCCAGCTCGTTGACGGCGAGCGCCAGCGTCAGCGCCATCTTCGGGTTGATCGGCAGGGCCGGGCCGGAAATCGAGATCTGTTCGAGCGGGAAGGTGGCGATGGTGTTGTCGACCACTTCGCGGATCGAGGCGCTGGTCCAGCGGGTCTTGTTCAGTATGTCATGGGCGTTGGCCAGTGCGCGCAAACGCTCGTTGAAGGTCGCGCTCGCGGTGGCGATATCGGTGTTGCGCAGCGTCTGCGAGGCGATGGCCGCGACCATCGCCAGTATGTTCTTGATGCGATGTTCGAGCTCGTGGGTCAGCAGCTCCTGCCGCGCCTGCGCCTCGCGCCGGTCGGTGACGTCCTGCATGACGCCGAACATCTTGACCGGCTTGCCGGTCTCGTCATGGACGAAATCGATGTGGCGCGACAGCCAGCGCAATTCGCCCGTGTCGGGACGCCGGATGCGGTATTCCACGGCGGGCACGGCGGTGCCTTCTTCTCGCGTACGCGGGTTGGAGCGGACATCCTTGTCCTCCGGAATGACGATGTCTTCCAGCACCGAGATGTGCACGCTGTCGCGCGGCGACAGTCCCCAGAGACCCCAGAAGCCCTCGGAGCCGACCACGGTTCCGCTGGCAATGTCGAGTTCGAGGGCCGCGATGCCGGCGGCATTCTGCGACAGCTGCAAGCGGCGCTCGCTCTGCAGCAGGGCCTGGGCCGCCTGCTTCTGGTCGTCGATATCGGTGTTGGTGCCGATCCAGCGCAGTATGGCGCCATCGGCATCGCGGATCGGGACGGCGCGGGCAATGAACCAGCGATAGATTCCGTCATGCCGACGTAGCCGGAACTCGGTTTCGTAGAAGGTTCCGGCGGCCAGCACGTGCTGCCACTTTTCACCGGCCGCGACGATGTCGTCGGGGTGCACGATGTCGGCCCAGTCATGACCGTCAAGCTCGCCCGGTGTTGCACCGGAATAATCGTAGACGCGCGGGTTGAACCAGTCGAGCAGCCCCTCCGGCGTCGCCGTCCAGACGTGATTGGGCATCGCCTCGGCGAAGGTACGGAACTGGGTCTCACTCTGGCGCAGCGCCTGTTCGGCAAGCAGCCGGTCGGTGACGTCGACACCTTGCACGAAGATGCCGAAAACCTCGCCAGCGGGATTGCGCACCGGCTGATAGACGAGGTCGATGAAGCGGTCTTCGATCGCCGCACCCGGCGTGCGCTGCAACTCGGCCCTCAGCGCGTGGCCGACGAATGCCTCGCCGGAGTTGAAAACCTGGTCGAGCAGTTCGAAGAAGCCTTGGCCTTCGACCTCGGGCAAGGCCTGGCGGATCGGCAGGCCGATGATGTCGCGGTGGCCGACGAGCTGCATATAGGCGGCATTGGTCAGTTCGACGACATGCTGCGGGCCAGACAGCATGGCCATGAAGCCCGGCGCCTGTTCGAACATCTGGCGCTGGCGGTCGCGCTCTCCGGCGCGCCAGCGGTCGGCGGCAACCTTGGCGGTGGTCTCGATGACGATGGCAACGACGCCGGCCGGTTCGCCGCTTTCGTCGAGCACCGGCGAATAGTCGAGATCGAGCCAGACCTGTTCGGGCCTGCCGGTGCGGTTGAGCGTCAGCACCTGCTCGCGATAGGCCAGCGTGTCGCCGCCCAGGCACACCTTCATGATGTTGTCGTTGAAGTCGGCGACTTCGGGCCAGCCTTCGCGCACTTTCGAGCAGCAATTGCGGATGGCGGCCGCCGGCGAATTCCGAATAGCCGTCATTGTAGATCATGACGCCATCCTCACCCCACAGCATCACGATCGGCACCCTGGAGCGCAGGATCAGCGAGACCGCCGTCTTCAGGCTCTGCGGCCAGACCTCGATCGGTCCGATCGAGGTCTGAGCCCAGTCGAAAGCCGCGATCAGCCGGCCGAGCTCTCCGCCGCCGGCGAGGAAGGCATGATCACGATCTCCTATCGCGTGTGTACTGGTCGCTGGCATGGCGTCTCGTGGATCGGTCGGCGTTTATTCGGGTTCAGTCGGGTCATCGGTAGGATTTCGGGCATCGCCGTCAACGATTGCCCGCCATCGGTCGTCACACCCACGTGACTTCGCGCCACCGGCGCGCCGCCGAACTGTCTCGCGTTCAATGAGATTGTGACCATGCATGCCCCGACCTGCAAAACCCGGGACGGGGCCGATCGGTTCCCGACGCGCGGAAATTTCCTTGGAATACAGGGCCTCGCCGCGCAATGGTCGGCGATTCTACCGAATTTCTTTGCAACCCGTTAATTTGGCCATGCTGTCAATAAGCGTTTGCTAATGCATGCCGGCCGGGACCGCGTGGCGGTTTGGGATAACGGTATGCGCGAAACTGATTGGTTTGGCGCGGGGTACGCAATGACCAAGAATCTCGGCAACGCACGTTATGTGCCGCCCAAGGACATGAAGGTTTCCTTCTTCGGCAAGGTGGCCCCAGCGCTGTTTCCGCTCGTCGCGGCGGCGCTGGGATACATGATCGGGCGACAGTTCTTCGGCCTGTAGGTTCCGATCGCTCGGCCGAAATATCAGCCACTGATTTCGGCTGCCGCGTCCTCGGCATTGGCATCGGCCCGCTTGACGCGTTCGCTGGCCAGCAGCACGACCGGGCAGGCGACCGCGGCGAGCACGGCTGTCGCCGTGTCGCCGAAGAACAGCTCTTCGCCCGGCCGTTGGGTGACACCCATGACCACCATCGCGGCCCCTTTGGCCACCTCCCTGGCGATCGCCCTGTCCGCCGTGGCTCGCGTGCGGATCGCGGTGTCGACGGCGACGCCGTAGCGGTCCGCGAGATCGGCGACATCCTTGAGCACGGCTTCCTCCCGCCGGTGCGAGACCGTGCCCGGCCCGCTGCCTTGCCTGGCTTGCGAGACATAGAGCACCTTGACGCGGGCCCGGTGCGGCCGCGCCAGCGCCAGCGCGAAATCGGCGGCGCGGCGCGCGACTTCGGTGCCGTTGACGGGGACCAGTATCGTCGTTCCGGCGCGCAGCGCCGGCATCTTTCCATTGGCCTTGGCGCCGTTCAGCACCAGGCAGAGCGGGCCGTCGAAACCACTGCTGATGTCCTTCAGCGCGCCGCTGAAGGTGCCTTTGTCGGTCAGCGTGTTCTCCAGTCCGACCAGCAGAAGCCCATAGCCCTTGCGGGCTTCCGCGGCGATTGTCTCGGCGCTGGCTTGAAGCTCGGTGCGGGCGGTGAGATGGACCTTGTCGACAAGCGTGTCCTCGGCCTTGCTGACGGCCCTCGCACTCCTGGCCGCGCCTTTCTTGACCTCCCTCGACGCCCGCTCCGAACCCTTGTCGCCGAGCTGCCCGGCGAGCTCGCCGTCCTGAAGATGAAGCAGTGTGGTCGGCATGCCGCTGCCGCCGCCGACCAGGCCTGCGAGATAGGCGGTGAACTTGCCGACCGGGCTGTCGTCGACCAGCAGCAGCAGGCGCTCCAGCCTGGAGACGAAGCCGCGCTCGTCGAGCAGTTCGCGCTCGACGCGCTGCTTCTCGGCATGGCCGACCGGCAGGCGGCCGAGCGCCCAGCGCAGCATGGGCGGCATGGCGAGCGTGGTGATGACGGCCATGGTGACGATCATCGTGAACAGATTGTGGGACAGGATGTTCATCGACAGGCCGATGCTGGCGACGATGACCTCGGTCGAGCCGCGGGCGTTCATGGCGCTGCCGACGGCGGTGGCTTCCTTCAGCGACATGCCGGCCAGCCGGCCGCCGAGGAAGGCGCCGCCGAACTTGCCGATGCTGGCGATGGCGACCAGTGCCACAGTCAGCAATGCCAGCGTCGGATCGGTGAGCACGGTGAGGTCGGCGGACAGGCCGGCCATGCCGAAAAACACCGGCATGAACAGCGCGGTGATGACGCCGCGCAGCTGGCTCTCGATGTGGTCGGACAGGATCGGCGATTCCCCGACCAGTATGCCGGCGACGAAGGCGCCGAGCACCGTGTGGACGCCGATCAGGTTGGTGATCAGCGCCATCACGCCCATGATGATGAGGATGACCGTGATGACGGCATATTCGCTGCGGAAAGAGTCGTTGCTCCAGCGGATCAGCGTGAAGACAAGCCGGCGGCCGACGGTGAAGGAGAACACCATGAACAGCGCCACCGAGACCACGGTGGTGATGAGCGGCACGACCTGCAGGCTGCCATGGGTGGCTATGCCGAAGGTGATCGCGATGACCAGCCAGCCGATCGTGTCCTCGATGATGGCCGAGGAGATGATGACCTGGCCGAGATTGCGGCGCATGAAGTTCATCTCGCGCACCACCATGGCGACGATCTTGACCGAGGAGATCGACAGGGCCGTGCCGAGGAACAGTCCCGCGACGACGCGCTGCCGCGGGTCGGGCAGCAACGAGTCCGGCAGGAAATGCGCCAGCGCGAAGCCGAAGGCGAAAGGCACGACGACGCCGGTGATCGAGATCGAAAAACAGGCCGCCCCGACGCGGCGCACCAGGCGCAGATCCGTCTCCATGCCGGTCAGCAGGAGCAGCAGCAGGATGCCGAGCTGGGACACCGCATCGATCATGCCCTTCTGCGCCGGATCGCTGGAGAAGATCAGGTGCTGGGCGTCGGGCCATATCCAGCCGAACAGCGAGGGGCCGAGCAGAATGCCGCCGATCAGCTGACCCATGATCGCCGGCTGGCCGTAGCGCTGGAAGATTTCGCCGAGGCCGCGGCCGACCAGCAGGAGAAGCACGATCTCCGCGACGAACAGGCCCTCGGCCGAGCCGCCCATGCCCGAGGCATGTCCGGGCGGCTGGGCGGCGAAAGCGCGGCTTGCCGGTGCCAGGGCAAGGGTAGCCAGCACGAGGGTGGCCGCGAGACGGCCTGACGTCGTTGCCGGTTGCCGGTTCATGGGTTCCCTCAAGCGTCGCGGCGGACTGACCATGACAACGCATGGTCGGCCTTTGCGTTGCAGCCGCCCGTTGCCGCATTTGGAAGTTATCGAGGTCAGACGTGGACATCACCGAAGGTGAGCTCGCCGTCGCCGCCGGACGCGAAAAGGACGATGGCGAACAGCCAGGCATAGAATGCAGCCACGCCGACCACGATCACCATGCCAGGAATGGGGCCAAGGGCGGCGCTGTCGACGGCATAGCGGAGCGAGCCGACGAAGCCGGTCCCGGCACCCCCGACCTGAAGGCTGGGCGTCGATATTTTCAGCACCCATCCAAGAGCAGGATCAGGAAGAGGTAGATGTAATTGCGGCGCAGGCGCCGCGCCAAGGCGGCGCGTTGCGACAGCAGGAATTTCGGCGCGCGCAGGCCTTCGCCGACGATAAGCAGCCAATCCGAGGCGAAGTCGGGTTGCGGGGAGAAGATCTGCGCGAAATAGTGGCGCTCGAACTGGCGCACGCGGGCGCGGTAGAAGTCGAAGAAGCGGTAGCGGCGCGCCTCGATCCACAAAAGCAGCAGGATCAGCAGCATGGCGAACAACAAGACGCCATGATGGGCGCTGGCCGTCGACAGTGAGACCGAGAGCATCGCTGCCACCACGGTGATCGCCCAGTTCGTGGTCCTGTCGAGCCGATCGCGCCAGCCCGCCATGCGCGCGATTTCGGCGCGATGGAAATGCGACAGCGTGTTCACGCGCTCCGTCGATGAAAGGACGGGACCCGCGGGCGTCGCCGACGCATCGTTCATGGCATCCTCCGGCAAGGACTAAAACAGTTTGCCGGCAACATTGTTCCCCTGGGTCACCTGGCGTGATTGTAAGAACGCCCGGTCATTCCGGCCCGCCGATCCAGTCGACCAGCAGGGCGGCGGCGCCAAAGACTGCGCTGATGGCGCACACGCAAGTCCAGCCGCCCCAAGTCCAGGCAACTCCGGCCAACAAGGAGCCGATGGCGCCGCCGATGAAGAAGATGCCGACGAACAGGCCGTTGAGCCGGCCACGCGCCTCGGGCTGAAGCAGATTGACGGCACGGCGGCCGAGCGTCTGGTCGCCGGTGACGCCGATGTCGAGCAGCACGGCGCTGATGCCCATCAGCGCCAGCGATTGCCATGACGCTTCGGACTGAGAGGCGCCGGCCCAGGCGGCGAGTGCCATCGCGCCGATCAGCACGATGAGACAGGCGATGGTGGCGGATCGCGTCCAGCCATGGTCGCCGGCGCGGCCGAACAAAGGCGTGACCACGGCGCCGCCGGCGCCGACGAGCGCGAAGAGGGCAATGCCGCGCTGGCCAAGGCCGAAGGGCGGCTGTGCGAGGCGTAAGGCGACCGCCGTCCAGAACAGGCTGAACGCCGCCATCACCAGCGCCGCGGTCAGTGCGCGCCGCCGCAGCACCGGCTCGTCGCGCAACAGCCCGAACAGTGAGGCAATCAGCGCGCCATAGGTCGATTTCGCCTCCGGTCGCCGCTGCGGCAAGGTGAAGGCGAGCACGCCGGCGAGCAGGACGAGCGCGGTAGCATTGAGGCCGTAGAAGGCGCGCCAACCCCACGCGTCGGCGACGAGGCTGGCCAGCGGCCGCGCCAGCAGGGCTCATCACATCGCCGATGACGCGGCCGGCCTCGCCGGGCGGCGCCATCGAAGCGGCGATCGGCACAAGGATCTGGATCGCCGAGCAGGCAGCGCCGAGGATAAACAGGACGATCAGCAGCGAGGCGATGGTGGGCGCGAAGGCAGCGACGCCCGCCGCAAGGGCGGCCGCGGCCAGCATGCGCAGGATCAGGGCGCGGTTTTCGGCGAGGTCTGCCATCGGCACCAGGAAGAACAGGCCGGCGGCATAGCCGAGCAGCGTGGCCATGGCGACAAGGCCGACGCTGGCGGCGCTGGCACCAAGCGACGGGCCGATCAGCCCGACCAGCGTCTGCGGCGCGAACAGATTGGTGACGATGATGCCGGTGGAGGCGGCGAAGAGCAGCGTCTGCGGGCCGGTGATGGTGCCGGCGGGCAGCCGCTCGCACAGCTGGCCATCATTGGTATCAGGCATGGAGTCCTCAGGAAGTTGCATATTGTGGGAGGACTTTATGCCGAAGCAATATCATGCTACAATTCAATCAATTCGATAATGATTATGCGAGATGTGCATGAATATCCATGACCTCGAAGCCTTCATCGCCGTGGTGGAAACCGGCTCGATCGTCGGCGCCTCGGCTAGGCTCAACCTGACGCAGCCGGGCGTCACGCGCCGCATCCAGAATCTCGAGGATGGGCTGGCGACAGCGCTGCTCGACCGCCAGTCGAAGCCTCTGAAGCCGACGGCGTCCGGGCGCGAGGCCTATGAGCATGGAAGGCGCGTGCTGCGCTCGCTGGAGGATCTCAGGGCGGGCGTGTCGCCGCAAGGCGAGGTCAAGGGCGAGTTCCGCCTGGGCGTCATGCCCTATCTCTCCGACGCGGCACTTGCGCTGCCGCTCGACACTTTGCGCGCCGCCTTTCCGCAACTGACGCTGCGCATCACCTCGGGCTGGTCGCCAAGGCTGGTGGAGCAGGTGGCGCGCAGCGAACTCGACGCCGTGGCGGTGTGCCTCGCCGAAGGCCTGGCGCCGCCGGACGAGCTGGTCTGCGACGATCTCGGCGTGCAATCGGTGCTGCTGGTCGCATCCCCCAGCCTCGGCGTGCCGAAGCCGGCGAATCTCGCCGACCTGTCGCGCTTTGCCTGGGTGATGAACGAAAACGGCTGCGGGTTTCGTGCCTTCATCCGTCAGAGTTTCGAGGCGGCCAGACTGCCGTTCCAGGTCGGGGTAGAGGCGCTCAGCGTCGACCTCAGAATGTCGCTGGTGGCACGCGGCCATGGCATCGGCATCGTCACGCCCGGCGCCTTTGCCGACAGCCGCTGGCGCGATAAGGTGGAGGTCATCGACTGCCCCGACTTCAAACCGCAAGTGCGCGCCTGGCTGCTGCACCGCCCGCCGGCGGGACGGCTCGCCCGTCCGATCGCGCTGTTTCGAGATGCGCTGATCGACGGGCTGAAGGTGCCGATGCCGCTGGTGTCGTAGGGAGGCTGACGACCAACTGGATGTGCACCTTCTACCAGTCGCAATGACGGTCGACATCGCCGACGATCACTTTGCATTACCAGGTCTTGACCCCTCCGCAACGAACCCCAGATCGACCATGCCGCCGCCAGATGAGCCGGTGCAGACTCGGGCGTCAGCTCCATGGGCGGCGGTCTTGTGACCGTTGAACTCGGGCATCATGTGCCGGAGGCGATGACATTGCGGGGGACCCGCGACCGGGCGAGGGCGTTCCCAAAGGTTGAGCGGATCGGACCAGAAGCAGAGCCAAAAAAGCAGCACAGATGGGGCGGGGAGCGATGCCGGCTTCAGACGGCGCGTTGTCCTCCGGAGCATGGCAGCCACAGCATACAAACGTGCCAGAAACAGGATCAAGAAGGAGAAAGTGCAATGACCATTCGTGATCTCATGCCGTGGAGCCGCGACACCAGCCAGTCTGCGACCCTCTTTCGCGAAGGCGATCGGGACCCGTTCATGGGCCTGCATCGCGAGATGAGCCGCCTGGTCGACGACATGTTCCGCGGCTTCGAGTCGCGGCTTCCGTCCATGGGCAGGTTCTCTTTGGCCGGCACCGGTTGGCCCAGCGTGGAAATCTCCGAAACGGACAAGGAGATCCGCGTGACAGCCGAGATACCCGGCATGGAGGAGAAGGACATCGAGGTGTTGCTCGATGACGGCGTCCTGACGTTGCGCGGCGAAAAACACTCCGAGACCGACGACAAGGAGCGTCAGTTCACCGAGCGGTTCTATGGCCGCTTCGAACGTCGCATCCCGATCGGCTTCGAAGTCGCGGAGGACAAGGTCGCCGCCGACTTCCGCAACGGCGTACTGTCCGTGAGCTTGCCGAAGTCCGAGAAGGCGCAGAGCAAGGCAAAGCGCATCCCCATCGGCGGCAAGAGCACCAAACACTAGAGCAGACCTGCCGGGCGTGCGTGCCGCGCACGCCCGGCATTGACCGGCGGATTTCGCGCCGGTCGCCCTTGAGAATCCCCCAGCGTTCGGCAACATGGCGGCAAGGCTGGGAGCGCAAGGATGAACAAGGCCATTTCCGCCGCACCGGGCAAGTCCGTACCGCGCAAGGCGCCGATGGCGCTGACCGAGGCGCTGGTGGCGCGGACCATGCGGGTGGTCGAGGATGCCGGGCCGACGCCGGGCATGGTCCATATGCAGGACGCCGACTATGCGCGGTTTCGCGACGAGATCCTGGCCTCGGCACCGCCCGGACCGCTGAAGCTGTTCGCCTATGGCTCGCTGCTGTGGAAGCCGGCCGGCGAGGTCAGGGGTGGCGAACGCGCGGTGGCGCGCGGCTGGCACCGGTCGTTCTGCTTCACGGTGCAGCGCTTTCGCGGCACGCTCGAGCAGCCCGGCCTGATGATGGCGCTCGACCGTGGCGGCCAGTGCCGGGGCATGGTGTTCGAGATCGCCGCGCCGGTCGCCGCCAATCTGGAAGCGCTGCTGCGCCGCGAGATGACCATCCTGCCCGCCGTCAACGTGCCGCGCTGGCTGCAGGTCAGCACGGAAGGCGGGATGAGCCAGGCGCTCGGCTTCGTCGTCGATCCCGCCAATCCGCGCTATGCCGGCAAGCTCGACAAGTCCGCGGTCGCGGCGACTTTGGCCAGGGCCGTCGGCCACTGGGGTTCGGGCGCGCAATATCTGTTCGAGACGATCCGCCATCTCGACGCCTGCGGCATACGCGACCGCAATCTGTGGCAGTTGCAGGAACTGGTGGCGCAGGAGATTGGGCGCGACCATGCGGCTGTCTAGCCGTTCGCGGGTCTACCGGGGACCGTGCGAACCAGGAAATCCCGAAAGCTTTCCGGCGGCTTACCCGTAAGCGTGGTGAAATCGCTGGAGGTCGAGGTGTAACGGCCCTCGGCGATCGAGGCGCATAGTGTGGCGAAAGCCTGTGGCCAGGGGCTGTCGAGGCGCGCCGACGCCGAAGCCAGATAGTCGCTGAGGGCGCAGGGACGATAGCGCAGGGGCCGTGCTGTCGCCTCGGCATAGAAGGCAGCGATCGCGTCGAAGCCCTGCGCCCGATCTCCGGTGATTGTGTAGAGGGTGCGGGATGTGTCGGTCTTTGCCGCCGCCGCGGCGACGGCCGCCGCCACGTCGTCGCGCGAAACCGGCGCGACCAGGCCCTGTCCGGCAGGCAGCGCCAATTCCCCCGAGGCGGGCTCAAGCCAGGTGTCGAGAATGAAATCGCTGTAGAGGCCGCAGCGCAGGATGGTCGAGGGCACGCCACAGGTGGCCAGCCGGCGCTCGGCGTCACGGTAGACCGGTGCGTAGTAGAAGGGCGAGGGTTCACCGATATCGACGATGCTGGTGAAGGTGATGTGGCGGACACTGGCGGCCGCTGCGGCCGCGATGGCGTTGGCGTGATGGCACATGACCGCCTCCGCAGCGCCATCGCTTGAAATCAGGACCAGCTCGTCGATGCCGGTGAAGGCTGTCTTCAGCGCCGAGGCATCCTCATAGTCGCCGACGCGCAGCGCTGTTTCCCGGGGCAGGCGCCCTTGCGCGGCCTCAGGCTTGCGGACCAGCGCGGCCACCTCGTGGCCTGATGACACCAGCCTCGAGACGACCGCGCGTCCGACATGGCCGGCGGCTCCGGTGACGAGGATCATCAGGGTGCTCCATCTTCTGCTCAGTCCAGTCTTGTGCCAGTCCAATCTTGCACTTGACGAACATATATCCCTGCGGTTATACGTCAACCAATAGCCAACGGGTTATCGATCTGACATGCCGGATACCCATGACATGCTCTTCAGGACGCTCGCCGACCCGACCAGGCGGGCGATCTTCGAACGGCTGTGCCGCCAGGGCGAGCAGACGGTGGGAGCGCTGACGAGCCAGTCCGGCGTCTCGCAGCCGGCCGTGTCGAAGCATCTGGGCGTGCTCAAGCAGGCTGGGCTGGTGCGCGACCGCCACGAGGGTCGCCAGACGCATTACAGCGCGCAGCTTGGCGCGCTGGCGCCGCTGATGGACTGGACACGCGAGATGGCCGGGTTTTGGGAGGCTCGGTTCGATGATCTCGAGGATTTGCTCAAAAGGATGGACCAGTGAACGATAGTGCCACTGAAAACCGCACTGTCGTCGTCGAGCGGCAGATCTCCCATCCGCCGGAAAAACTTTGGCGCGCGCTGACGCAACCGCATCTGATGGAGGAGTGGCTGATGAAGAACGATTTCAAGCCCGCTGTCGGCCACCGCTTCAACATCAGCGCCGATTGGGGCGGCGTGCTCGACTGCGAGGTCCTGGCGGTCGAGCCGAACAAGACGCTGTCCTACACCTGGAACCTTGCGCACCAGGATCCGGCCTTCGATCTCAGGAGCGTGGTGACCTTCACGCTCACCCCGACGCCAACCGGAACGCATCTGCGCATGGAACAATCCGGCTTCCGGCCCGAGCAGCGGCGCGCCTATGGCGGCGCCAAGATGGGTTGGCCGCAATTCTTCGAGAAGCTTGAGCAGCTTCTCGACCGGACGGACTGAAATCCACCGGCCGATTTGAAAAACCGAAGCTGACTTCACCGGGCGGCCCACCGCCAGCAAAACCTATGGAGAAAGACGATGAAGATCAAACTGACCAGCATCTATGTCGACGACCAGGAAAAGGCGCTTGCCTTCTACACCGGCGTGCTCGGCCTGACCAAGAAGGCCGATTTCAGCAATGGGCCGTTCCGCTGGCTGACGGTCGCCTCGCCGGACGAGCCCGAGGGCACAGAGCTGCAGCTGGCGCTCAACGACAAACCGGCGGCCAAGGCCTACCAGCAAGCGATGTTCGAGCAGGGTCAGCCGGCGGTGATGTTCTTCACCGACGACATCAAGGGCGATCATGAGCGCATCAAGGCGCGCGGCGGCAATTTCGCCATGGCGCCAACCGAGGTGACCGGCTCGACCATCGCCAAGCTCAACGATGGCTGCGGCAATCTCATCCAGATCACGCAGCTGGCGCGCTGGTAGCGCGCCCGGTTTTCACACATTTTCACGGGAGGTAAAATTGGACTGGAGCAAATGGATCAGGCAGGCGCATCGCTGGCTGTCGATCATCTTCACGGCGACCGTCGTCGCCAATTTCGTCACCATGGCGTTTGGACAGCCGCCCGCCTGGGTGGTTTATTCGCCACTGCCGCCGCTCTTCCTTATGCTGTTCAGCGGCCTCTATATGTTCGTGCTGCCCTATGTCGCGAAAGGACGTAGCGCACAGCGGGCCAACGGATAGGAGGAAGCGCATGGCCAAGTCGACGGCCGCCAAGGCTGAGCCGAAGCTGCTTTCGGGCGGCAATCCGCAGATCGCCAAGGGCTACGGCGATGCTCCCGTGCGGGCCTATATCGCGGCCATGCCGGGCTGGAAGCGCGAGATCGGCGGGCGGCTCGATGCGCTCATCGAGCGCGCCGTGCCCGGCGTGCATAAGGCAGTCAAATGGAATTCGCCCTTCTATGGCGTCGAAGGCGAAGGTTGGTTCGTCAGCTTCCATTGCTTCACCAGATACATCAAGGTGGCCTTCTTTCGCGGCCTGTCGCTGGATCCGGTGCCGCCGGGCGAATCCCGGAGCCGGGACACGCGCTACCTCGACATCCACGAGGACGGCGCGTTCGACGAGGCGCAATTCAGCGCCTGGGTGAAGCAGGCCAGCCAATTGCCTGGCGAGCGCATGTGAGCGCGCTATTGTTCATGGTTTGAGGAGAAACAGCATGACCGGATCGCAGGAGAGCAAATCTGCCTCCGAACTGATCGACGGCAGGATCAAGGAACTCGGCGACTGGCGCGGCGACATGCTGGCCCGGCTGCGCGCACTCATCCATCAGGCCGATCCCGATGTGATCGAGACCTGGAAATGGCGCGGGGTTCCCGTCTGGGAGCATGACGGCATGATCTGCACCGGCGAGACCTACAAGAGCATCGTCAAGCTGACCTTCGCCAAGGGTGCTGCGCTGCCCGATCCCGCGCGCCTGTTCAACTCCAGCCTCGACGGCAATACGCGGCGGGCCATCGATTTTCAGAAGGGTGAGGAGGTCAATGAAGAGGCGTTGAAGGCGCTCGTGCGGGCCGCCGTGGCGCTGAATACTTCCAAGGCTCGAAAGTAACTGCGTCATTGGCAGTTATCCTACGGTCGACGTTAGCGCTGCCCCTCACTGTCCTGCCGGACATCTCTCCCCGTAAACGGGGCGAGAGGGCCTGGCCGCAACGCCGGCGCATTTTCTGCAACGCTGGCGATTGGCGAAATCGGCCACAACAGCGTCCCTCGCCCCGTTTACGGGGAGAGGATGCCGGCAGGCAGGTGAGGGGCAGCGCCGGCGTTGGAAGTTGTGGCGATTTCGACGCCCACGCGACCATGGGATCTGCCGGAAGGCAGCTGCTGATATCGCCTCGCACACCGCAAACCAGCCGTGTTTACGATCTGGGAAGCTTGACGGTGCTAGATAGCGCCGGATGATGGCTGGCCGCCTTGGCCGCCCCCCGGATGGATTTGCCATGAACAGCCCGATGCGCATGCCGTGGGTGGACACGGCCAAAGGCCTCTCGATCATCCTCGTGGTCATGATGTACGCGGCCTACAACACAGGCGAGTACACGGGCGGCGTCGGCTTCCTGCACTATGTCATCGGCTTCGCGACGCCGTTCCGCATGCCGGAATTCTTTCTGATCTCCGGCCTGTTCCTGTCGCAGGTGATCGACCGGCCGTGGCGGCGCTACATCGACCGGCGCGTCGTCCACTATCTCTATTTCTACGTGCTGTGGGCGATCATCTCGATCGGGCTCAAGATCGGCATCTTCAGCCGCGATCCCGCAGGCATGCTGCACGATCTGGCAATGGCCGTCGTCCAGCCCTATGGCGTGCTGTGGTTCATCTACATGCTGGCGGTGTTCGGCCTTGTGGCCAAGCTCTTGCGGCAGTTCGGCGTGCCCGCCTGGATTGTCATCCCGTGTGCTGCCGCATTGCAGATGTGGGCTCCGCATCCGGACAGCTATGCGGTCGAACAGTTCGCGGCCTATTTCGTGTTCTTCTATGTCGGCTTCGTCATGGCGCCGCTGGTGTTCCGGCTCGTCGAATGGACACAGCCCCGCCCGATGCTGGCCGTCGCCGGTCTGCTCTTGTGGGCTGTCGTCAACGGCCTGCTCGTCTATTCGCCGGGCTATGCCATGCAACCGGTCGGCATGCAGATGGGGCTGGCGGCGTGGCCGCCGCTGCATCTTACTCTGGCCGTCGCCGGTGCGGTGGCGCTGTGCGTGCTTGGCGGCTTGCTGTCGCAATTCGCCTCGATGGAATGGCTGCGCTGGCTCGGCGAACATTCGCTGGTCGTCTATGTCGCCTTCACCATTCCGATGTCGCTCTTCCGCGGCGCCGCACTGGCAAGCGGCCTGCTGACCGACACCGGCATGCTCAGCCTGGCGGTACTGCTGGTCTCGATCATCAGCCCCGTCGTACTCTATCTCATCATCCAGCGCGTCGGCTTCGGCATGTTCCTGTTCGAGCGGCCGGCCTGGGCGCATATCGACAACAGCGCGCCGCTGGCGGCACCGAGCGCGGCGCTGCCTGCTGCCGCCGCTCAATCAAGCCGGACATAGCCGAGCCTGAGCAATTCCAGGAAAAGTGTGAAGCGGTTTTCCGTCCGGAATTGCATCAAAACAAGAGCCTCAGCCGTCCCGCAGCCACACCAGCATCTCGCCGGGCTCGCGATTGTCCCAGGCGTAATAGGGGATGGCGGTCAGGCACGTCTCGACGCTGGCCGGCGGCTCACGTCGGTAGAGCCCGTCCTGCCAGCCGTCGCCGGCATCGGCGCGCGCCGTGGCTGAAAGCGTCACCACGCCGCCCAGCAGTTCGGGCGCTTCATGCGCCTCGATGCCTGCCGTGCGCGGCAGGGTCAGGCGATGCAGCCGGCTGTCATTGTCCGATGCCTCGACGCAGTAGATCAGCGGCCCGCGCGACAGCGCGACGCGGCCGGCATCCTGCCGGACCTCCGGATTGGCGTAGAGCCGCTCGATCGGCATTTCGAGGTCAAGCCGGACGCGGTCGCCCTTTTTCCAACTGCGCCGGATCGCGGCATAGCCGTCGCTGGTCATGTCTTCGAGGTCGACCGCCTCGCCATTGATCTCAAGCGTCGCGCTGCTGCTCCATGCCGGGATGCGCAGGTGCAGCGTGAACTCCAAGGGCGCTTGCGGTTCGACCGTGATCTCGACCGCGCCGTCCCAGGGATAGCGGCTCGCCTGCGTGAGCTGCACCGGCGTACCCGCAATGTCGAAGCGGGCGGTGGAGTCGCCGTAGAGATGCACGGCCAGGGCATCGTCCGCCAGGCTGTAGAAATAGCTGCCGATCGAGGCGACCATGCGCCCGACATTGGGCGGGCAGCAGGGGCAGCGGTGCCATTTCCACCTGTTGTGCCGGCCCCGGCTTTCAAGCGGGTTCTCGTAGAAGAACAGCGAGCCGTCGAGCGACAGGCCGGAGATCGAGCCATTGTAGAGCGCGCGCTCCATCATGTCGGCGTAGCGGGCGTTCGGCCCCATGCCGAGCATGCGGCTTGCCCAGAACACGAGGCCTACCGCCGCGCAGGTCTCGGCATAGGCGCTCTCATTGGGCAGGTCGTAGTCGCTGGTGAAGCCCTCATTGTGCGCCGACGGGCCGAGCCCGCCGGTGATGTAGAGGTTTTTCGTGGTGAGGTCGTCCCACAGCCGGTCGAGCGCGACGCGCAGGCTATCGTCGCCATATTCGGTCGCGATGTCGGCCATGCCCGAATAGAGGTACATGGCCCGCACCGCATGGCCGACGACCTTGTCCTGTTCGCGGACCGGTCTGTGCGACTGGCTGTATTCATAGGTCTTGAAATGATAGGCCTTGGGGTCGGCGCCACGGGCGCGCGCTTCCTCGTCGAAATAATGCGGCTGTTGGCCACGCTGGTCGATGAAGTACTTCGCCAGATCCATGTATTTCTGCTCGCCCGTCACCCGCGCCAGCTTGACCAGCGCCAGCTCGATCTCCTCATGGCCGCAATAGCCCTTCTTTTTGCCGGGCTCAGGCCCGAGCACCGAGGCGATGTGGTCGGCGTAGCGGCACATAATGTCGAGCAGCTTGCGCTTGCCCGTCGCCTGGTAGTAGGCGACCGCGCCTTCGATCAGGTGGCCGGCGCAATAGAGCTCGTGGCAGTCGCGCAGGTTGGTCCAGCGCTTGCCGGGCTGGATGCGCTGGTACCAGCTGGAGAGATAGCCGTCCTCCTGCTGCAATTTGCCGTACATGTCGATGACGGCGTCGATCTTCTTCTCCAGTTCGGGGTTCTTGCGCCGGTAGAGCGAATAGGCTGCGGTCTCGATCGTCTTGCCGAGATCGGAATCCCAGAACATCTGCGTCGTCACCGTCGAGCCGGTGAATTCGGCGCCCTGGCGGTCCGCTTCATCGGGCGAAGGCGAGTGGAAGGGGATGACGATGCCGGGCGAGGGGCGGTCCGGATCGATCTGCTCCAGCATGCGCGCCTCGACGCAGCGCTCGTAAAGGATGTCGGCGGTGCGGGTCGCCACCGCGTCGGCGCGGTCGCCCCAGAAGCCGTGCACATCGACCTGCGGCACCGGCAGCGGCCGGAAGGCGAGTTTCGGCTTTTCCTTCGTGGCGGGGCGGGGGGATGGCGATGCGGTCATGAACTCACTCCATTCAGTCTGTCTATTTAACGGCCCCGGCCATCAGGCCGCGGATGTAGAAGCGCTGCAAAGCAAGGAACAGGATGAGGCACGGCACCATCATCACGGTGACGCCCGCCTGCACGGCGCCCCAGTCGATGGCGCCGAAGCGGCCCGACTGCAGTGCCGTCATCATCACCGGCAGCGTGAATTTGGACTGGTCGGTCATCAGCACCAGCGCGGCGAGGAACTCGTTCCAGGCGCCGAGGAAGGCGAACAGCGCGATGGTGACGACGCCCGGCCAGACCAGCGGCAGCATCACCTTCAAAAGCATGGTGGCGTTGCCGGCGCCGTCCATGCGCGCAGCCTCCTCGATTTCGCGCGGCACGGCGTCGAAGGCGTTGCGCATCATGAAGATCGAAAACGGCAATTGCAGTGTCACATAGACGCCGACCAGGCCGGTCAGCGTGTTGTGCAGGCCAAGCTTGGTCAGCACCAGGAAGATCGGCGTCAGGATCGACTGGAACGGGATCATGATCGTCGACAGGATGAGGACGAAGAACAGGTCCTTGAACGGAAAGCGGAAGCGCGAAAAGCCGTAGCCGGCCAGCACGCTGACGATGACCGACAAAAGGACGGTCATCACCGAGACATAGATGCTGTTTTGCGCCGAGGCCCAGAGCCCGTCGCCGAAGGAGTTGAGCGTGGCATAGTTTTCCAGCGAGAAGCCCGTGGTCGGCCATGGCGGCAGCGGCGGCATGCGCGCCTCGGCCGCCGGCTTGAAGGCCGACAGCGCCGTCCACACGATCGGCGCGACGAACAACACCGAGGCGATGATGCCGGTGGAGTGCCTGGCGAGGCGGGCGGCAAACTTGCCCCGGGCTGAAATCGCCTGAGCCATCAGTCGAGCCCCTCGGGCTTGCGCAGCAGCCACAGCTGGATGAGGCTGAGCGCCACCAGGATGACCAGCAGCACCATGGAGAGTGCCGCGCCATAGCCCAGCTTGAACGACACGAAGGACTGGTTGAAGATCCAGTAGACCGCCGTCAGCGTCTGGTTGCGCGGCCCGCCGCGCAGGATGATGTAGAACTGGTCGAAGGCAAGGATCGAGCCCGCGACCGACAGGATCAGCGCCAGCGCCAGCGTGCGGCGCATCAGCGGCAGCGTGATCGCCCGGAACCGCGCAAACGGACCGGCGCCGTCGATCACGGCGGCCTCCTGCAGGTCCTGCGGGATCGATTGCAGGCCGGTCATCAGGATGATCATGGTGAAGCCGGCGACCTTCCACACCACCATGGCGATGATCGACCAGAAGGCCGGCTGGAAGGTGGCGAGCAGGTTGAACTTCCTGTCGATCAGGCCGAGGTCGTAGGCGGCCGGGCTGAACAGGCCGGAATCGACGTTGAGCAGCCATGACCAGAGCAGGCTCGCCGAAGCGAAACCAACCACCGCCGGCATGAAGAAGAACGTGCGGTAGAGGTTGGTTAGCGGCCGCGGCTTTTCGATGAAGATCGCAAGGGGAAAGGCGACGGCGAAGATCGCGATGGTGACGACCACCGTGTAGTAGCCGGTGAATTTCAGTGCATTCCAGAACCTGGTGTCGCGCAGAATCGCCCAGTAATTGTCGAGGCCGATGAAGGCATGCTCGCCCATCAGCGGCCAGTTGTGCAGCGACATCCACGCCGTCATGCCGAGCGGGATGACGAAGAACACCATGACCAGCGCCACGGCCGGCGCGACATAGATGAGGCCGATCCATTGCCGGCGTCCGGCGCCGACGAGTTTTCGGGCGCGGGGCGGGGCGGCGGTGCTTGCGGCGATGGTGGCCATGCTTTGCCTGTTCTTACGTCGGATTCAATTGGACGCCCTACCTCCCCCTTGTGGGGAGGTCGGACCGCAGGTCCGGGTGCGGGACTGGCGCTGACCCCCACCCCGCTGCTTCGCAGCGACCCTCCCCACAAGGGGGAGGGTAAGAATTGCCGGCCACCCGCCCAGGGAGAAAGGCGGGCGGCCGGCAGGCGGCCGCTACTTCTGCGGCGCCTGGTCGATGATCGACTGCATGGTCTCCTGAGCGTTGGCGATGGCGCCATCGACATCGTCGCCGAAGAAGACCTCGTTGATCATCTGCGTCCACGGGCCGTTGGCGGAGTTGATCAGATCGTTGAACACCACCGAATAAGGCGTCTTGCCCTTGGCCATGGCCTCGGCGGCGATCTGGTAGCGCGGATCGAGATCCTTCAGCGCATCCTTGGCGATGTCGCCGCGCACCGGCAGGCTGCCATATTTGGCGAGGATGGTCTGGCCTTCCAGCGAATAGGCGAAATCCAGGAATTCCTTCACCACGGCGAGCTTCTTGGTGCCCTTGGTGACGACGAAATTGTCGCCGCCGGCGAAGGACGACCAGCCGCCATCCTTGCCCGGCAGGAAGGTGACGCCGTAATCGACATTGGGATACTGGGTGTTGAGCGCACCGATGGCGAAGGCGCCGGAGGGCGAGATGCCGATATTGCCGGCGGCGAAGGCGGCAAAGAAGTTCGCGCCGGTGTCGGTCTGCGCGCCTGCCGGCACCAGATCCTTCTTGACCATCGAGCGGTAGAGATCGATGGCGCCGCGCAATTGCGGGCTGTCCAGCGTCGCCTTGGAGCCGTCCGCGCTCAGGATGTCGCCACCAGATGCCCAGATCAGCGGCGTGAAGGTGAAGATGTTGCAGCCGCCGCAATTGCCGGAGAAGTAGAAGCCCTTGATGTTGCCGCCGAGCGCATTGACCTTCTCGGCGTCGGCGGCGATCTCGGCCCAGTTGGTGGGGCCTTTTTCAGGGTCAAGGCCGGCCTGCTTGAACAGCTTCTTGTTCCAGATCAGCACCGAGGCGTCGGCCGAGAAGGGCAGGCCGTAAATGTGGTCCTTGTAGGTGCCGGTCTTGACATGCGCCGGCGACAGGCTGGCGAAATAGGGCAGGGACTTGGCCCAGTCGGTGATGTCCTCCAGCTGGCCGGCGGCGGCGAAGGAGGGCGTGTAGATCAGGTCGAGCGACAGCGCGTCGGGCGCCGTGCCGCCGGCGGCGGCCGCGCCATATTTCGGGATGATCTCGGCATTGGGGATGATGTCGAGCTTGATCTGGTCCTTATGCGCCTTGTTGTAGGCGTCGACGATGCGCGGCATGAAATTCGAGCCGTCGGCCCGCACCCAGATGTTGGCGGTGTCGGCGACGGCAGCGCCGAGACCGCTGCCCAGAACGGCAGTGGCCAGGGCCAGTTTGGCAATCAGGTTCCTCATGTTTTCCTCCTCCAAGGGTTGGCCGCTGTGCGCGGCTTGGCGCCGGTCACGCGGCGCTTTCGTTTTCAGCCGTCCGGTGAGCGGCCGCAGGACTGACGCACCACCAGCCGGCACGGCAGTTTTCGAATGCCCGGCGCGGCGGGCTGACCGCCGACCAGGGATAGCAGGGTCAGCCCGGCCTCGCGCCCGAGGGCGACCAGGTTCATGTCGACCGAGGTCAGCGGCGGGCGCGTCGCTTCCGCGACGATCTCCCAATTGTCGAAACCGATGACGCCGACATCCCCGGGAACGTCGAGGCCGCGCTCGCGCAAGGCATCGATGACACCGCGCGCGATCTGGTCGTTGCCGCAAAAGACGGCGTCCGGCCGTTCGCTTTTGCCGTCGAACAATTGCGCCACCGCGTCATGTCCCCAGGCTTCCGACCAGGCGCCGAGCAGCGGTTCGGTGACCGGCAGGCTGTTTTCGGCGAGCACGTCGCGATAGGCTTGGGCGCGGGCGTGCACCACTGCAAAGCTCGCCGGTCCGCTGACATGGGCGATGCGCCTGCGGCCGAGCCGGCAGAAATGTTCGACCGCCAGCCGCGCGCCGCCGGCATCGTCCGAGACGAAGGCGACGGCGTCGGGATCGGGCTGGGTGAAGGCGTAGATCACCGGGATGCGCAGATTGGCGAGATCGACGGGCAGATGGCGGTCGATGCGTTTTCCCGTGGCGATGATGCCGTCGACGCGCTTGTCGAGCATGGCCTCGACATGCAGCTGGCCCAGCCGCGGATCCTCCTCGACATTGCACAGGAAAACCGAGACGCCATTGTCGACCAGCGCGTCCGAAATGCCCGACATCAGCGGCAGCGAGAAGCGGCCATAAGTATCGTTGGTGAGCAGGCCGACGGTGAAGGAGCGGCGCCTGAGCAAGCTCTGCGCCAGGCTGTTGGGCCGGAAGCCCAGGCTGCGCGCCGTCTCGCGGATGCGCTCGCGCGTCTCGGCGGTCATGCGCCCCTGGTCGTTGAGTGCCTTCGATGCGGTGGCAACGCTGACGCCGGCCCGCGCCGCCACGTCACGCAAGGTGACGGGCTTGGGGAAAACCGGAACAGGCTGATCGTCCGATACCATCGAGGATCCTTAGTTGGGAAAAGGTTTTCTCTTACAGGCCGGAACAAGGCCCGGCCAATGGCCGAGCCCGATCGAAACTGTTTGGAAAAACCTTTTCTCAAGTCGAGGCTAAGCCAGATCGGGGGATCGTTCAAGGGGAAAGTTGACGTCGGCGATCGCTTCACCGCAAGCTTGGCATCGACGGATTTTCGCCGGAGATTCCGCTGCCGCTCCGGAAGTGTCAGCGAAGTGTTAATCGCTCCTGCGCCATGGTGGCTGTCCGCCAAGACAGCAGAGCCCCGCAATGTCCGACACACCCTACAATCCCAAAGGTCCGGCGCGGCCCGTCGCTTCGGCACGAAACGGGGAGGGTGGGCAGGATGCGCGTCGGGCCGAGCGTCGCCGCGATGCCGACATCTCCAAGCTCAACGCCGAACTCGCCGCGCAGGCGGCGCTGATCGCCGGCCAGGAGGTTGCGCTGGCGCACAGCCGCAAGATCTTCGACCGCGCCTCGGTCGCCGCGCGCATCGGCGTGTGGGAATGCAGCCTGCCCGGTGAACAATTGCACTGGACCGATGTGGTCTACGACCTGTTCGACCTGCCTCGCGGCACGGCACTCGACCGCTCGGAGATCATCAAGTGCTATCCTGCGGAGTCGCGCAAGGCGCTGGACAGTTTGCGCAGCCGCGCGATCGCCGAGCGCAGCGGCTTCACCCTCGACGCCGAGATCACCACCTTCGCCGGCCACAGCCGATGGATCCGCATCACCGCGACCGTGGAGTGCGAGGAAGGCGTGCCGGTGCGCATCTTCGGCATGAAGCAGGACATCACCGAGGAAAAGATCCAGTCGGACCGGATGCGCTATCTCGCCGAATTCGACGCCATGACCGGGCTTGCCAACCGCGCCCGCTTCCAGGCGCGGCTGGCGCAGGTGGATGCCAGCCGTCCACTGGGCGCGCTGCTGCTGATCGATCTCGACGGCTTCAAGGCGGTCAACGACACGTTCGGCCATGTCGTCGGCGACGAGTGCCTGAAGGCGGCGGCCGAGCGACTCGCCGAAGGCTGCGGCGAGGCGGATCTGGTGGCGCGCGTCGGCGGCGACGAGTTCGCGGTGCTGCTTGGCTCGCATCTCGACCGGGCTGCCGTCTCCGGCGTGGCGCGCGAGATCGTCGAGAGGATGGGCAAGCCGGTCGCGGTCCGCGGCCAGTCGCTGCGGCTGGGCGCCTCGGTCGGCATTGCATTTGCCGGGCAAGGCGCGCCTTGCGACCTGTTCGCGCAGGCCGACACCGCGCTCTACGCCGCAAAGGCGGCAGGGCGCAACACGTTCCGCATCTTCAAGACCGAGGCCGGCGGGAAAGGCCGCAGCGCTGCGGCGTAAAGGCCTGAGTTTTTCAGGGAAGGCCTGGATGGCTTCCCCTTGGAATTGTTTGCGAACAAAGAGATAGGGCTGTGATTTGAAGCTCTGAATCGCCTGACGGCACACTGCGTGTCGGTCATTTATTGTCCGCGCAACCTGGATACTCACCTCCCAGTGGCACCGCTCGCACCTTCGGGATTTCGGGGCACAGAGTCTGCCGAAGAGCGACGCCAGGCGACATTTTGCAAAGTGCCGACAGAACAGCCGTGGGACTTAACGTTTCCGCAAGCATTTCCCCGTTAGGTCGGTTGCAATGGCCTCGTGGCGGAGCGGCTACGCTGGAGACGGCAAATCTCTGAAGCCTCGGTTCGATCCCGAGGCGAGGCCTCCAAAAATCTTATCGCCGAGACCCTGTGCCCGACCTCTTGTCGCGGCCGATTTGCGCGGTTGCGGCCATTGTCGCATCCGACGATCATGGCCACGAAGATGTAGGGCCGACGTTAAAACCACCCATCTGCATTTGGCATGCAGGTCGCTCACGAAAAGAGTGCTATGGCAGGAGCGCGAGCCTGCTCGCTCCGATCTTCCCCGACATTCGAGGTCATTTTCGTGCGTGAACCGCCATCGCTGCCGGTCTTTGGAAAACTCGGCGTCAAGCCATCCGTCGCCGTCGTGGCGGCGCCAGCCGCCTCGGCAGGCATCGTGCCGCGCTTGCGGGAGGTTGTGGCCGCGCATGGCGGCATTGCGCTGAAGCTGTCGGTGGTCGCCTGGACCATAATGGTCCTGGGTACGGTGTTTTTCATGTTGCAGGGCTGAGGGGTCATGGCAAACCGCTACGCGCTGCGCATGGATCTGCCCCAGAGCTGGGCCATCGTCGATGTGTTCACCGGCCAGCCAGCCGTGATCAGGCAAAAGGTGATGGTTGGCATGAGCCCGCGCGAGGCCGAGGACATGGTCGTGCAGATGAATGTCGGCGACATCAGGCGCCGGGAGAGGGCGGAGCGCAAGGGTTGAACGTTCCGGGGTGGGCCAAGACCCCGCACACCAAGAGGATTCCCGTGAGAGCGAGCCTGAGGCAAAAGATACTGGAGGTCTGCGACCGCAAGATTTCCGAGAAAGGGCCTGCCGTGGGCGTGTCGTTCTACGCGTTTTTCGCCAACAGGAATGACGATCCCGAGCTGCTGATGGAAGCAGCGGAATGGTGGATCAGGACCCACCGCCTCGACCATTTCGAAAAAGCCGCGAAGATACGGACGATGATCGAGGACATGGACCTCGGCTGATCAGCCGAAGTCGTCTGATGTCAGCACATACATGCTCTTGCGCGTGCGGCCGTAGGCCTTCGACGCAACATCGCGAATGACGCTGCTCTCGGTGTCGAACGTTGCGAGGTAGCCCGCTTCATCGGCGCTGGTTCGCGGCTGGATCTTGGTCATCGCATCGGCGGCGACCGAGAAGGAAATCTGGAACATCCCGTCATGGCCGACGAAGCGGATGCGCTTGCCGGCTTCGTCATAGCTTCGGCTGCGGTTGGGGAAGGTCAGGCTCATGTTTTTGCCTCCGTTGCGGCGGCCTTCTTGGTCGCCCGCTTCTTCTTCGGCGTCGGGTTCAGGGCTTCGGCGACGCGGTCTGCCTCTTCCTTGGCCAGGCGCAATGTCCTGAGCTTTGCGGTCTTGATCTCCCTGGCCTTCGCCTCGGACATGTACTCGGCGGTTGCCTTGTTGCGCTCCGCCGTCTTCTTCTGCTTGTCGACGAAGCGGGCTTCAGCTTTTTCCATGATCGTCTGGTTGCCGTCGGCCATCGCATAAATCTCCTTGGTGCTGGAATCGTGAAAATGAACTTGTCCGATAAATAGGCACTCGACCGGCAAAATTCAATTTTTTGAATTATTTGACCGCCTTCGGATATCACGAAACGGCAAGGCGAAATAATACTTTTCAATATTTATCGGGTCCGCGAATAATTTTTGGCACTCCTATCTATCGAGTGCCAAAGCGCCTATATGGGGGAAGCGGCCGCCTAAGCTGGCCCCAGAAAGAAGTTTTCATGAAGTTTCGGCCACTCCACGACCGCGTCGTCATCCGGCGCGCCGAAGGCGATACCAAATCCAAGGGCGGCATCATCATTCCCGACAATGCCAAGGAAAAGCCGCAGGAAGGCGAAGTCATCGCCGTCGGACCCGGTGCACGCGACGAAAACGGCGCGCTTGTGCCGCTCGACGTCAAGGCCGGCGACCTGATCCTGTTCGGCAAATGGTCGGGCACCGAGGTCAAGATCGATGGCGAGGACCTTCTGATCATGAAGGAAGCCGACATTATGGGCGTCATCGAGAAGAGCGTCGAAGCCAAGAAGGCCGCCTGACTGGTGCGCCGCGCCTTCCGCGCGGGGTTCGTCCACTCCAAATTCGAACGGGATTGAAAAAATGTCTGCCAAGGAAATCAAATTCGCCACCGACGCGCGTGACCGCATGCTGCGCGGCGTCGAGATCCTCACCAATGCGGTGAAGGTCACGCTCGGCCCCAAGGGCCGCAACGTCATCATCGACAAGGCCTATGGCGCGCCACGCATCACCAAGGACGGCGTCACCGTCGCCAAGGAAATCGAGCTTGCCGACAAGTTCGAGAACATGGGCGCGCAGATGGTGCGCGAAGTGGCCTCGAAGACCAACGACCTCGCCGGTGACGGCACCACCACCGCGACCGTGCTGGCCGCCTCGATCCTGCGCGAAGGCGCCAAACTGGTTGCCGCCGGCATGAACCCGATGGACTTGAAGCGCGGCATCGACCAGGCGGTTGCCGCAGTTGTCGTCGAAATCAAGGCGAAAGCCAAGAAGGTCAAGTCGTCGGCCGAGATCGCGCAGGTCGGCACCATCGCCGCCAATGGCGACGCAACCGTCGGCGAGATGATCGCCAAGGCGATGGACAAGGTCGGCAATGACGGCGTCATCACAGTCGAGGAAGCCAAGACCGCCGAAACCGAACTCGACGTCGTCGAGGGCATGCAGTTCGACCGTGGCTATCTCAGCCCGTATTTCGTCACCAATGCCGACAAGATGCGTGTCGAGCTGGAAGAGCCCTATGTGCTCCTCCACGAGAAGAAGCTCGGCAATCTGCAGGCGATGCTGCCGATCCTCGAAGCGGTGGTGCAGAGCGGCAGGCCGCTGCTGATCATCTCCGAGGATGTCGAGGGCGAGGCGCTGGCCACGCTGGTCGTCAACAAACTGCGCGGCGGCCTCAAGGTCGCGGCCGTCAAGGCGCCGGGCTTTGGCGATCGCCGCAAGGCGATGCTGGAAGACATTGCGGTGCTGACTTCAGGCCAGATGATCTCCGAGGATCTCGGCATCAAGCTCGAAAACGTCACCATCGAGATGCTCGGCCGCGCCAAGCGCGTGCTGATCGAGAAGGACACCACCACGATCATCGACGGCGCCGGCACCAAGGCGACCATCCAGGCGCGCGTCGCCCAGATCAAGGGCCAGATCGAGGAGACGACCTCCGACTACGACAAGGAGAAGCTGCAGGAGCGGCTGGCCAAGCTGTCGGGCGGGGTTGCTGTCATCCGCGTCGGCGGCGTCACCGAGTCGGAAGTGAAGGAAAAGAAGGACCGCATCGACGACGCGCTGAACGCGACGCGCGCGGCGGTCGAGGAAGGTATCGTGCCCGGCGGCGGCGTCGCTCTGCTGCGCGCCCGGTCGGCGCTGTCGGGCCTCAACGGCGCCAATGCCGATGTCACCGCCGGCATTTCGATCGTGCTCAGGGCGCTGGAAGCGCCGATCCGCCAGATCGCCGAGAATTCCGGCGTCGAGGGCTCGATTGTCGTCGGCAAGCTCGCCGACAGCAAGGACCACAATCAGGGCTTCGACGCCCAGAACGAGACCTATGTCGACATGATCAAGGCCGGCATCGTCGATCCGGCGAAAGTGGTGCGCACCGCACTGCAGGACGCCGGCTCGATCGCGGCTCTGCTGATCACCGCCGAAGCCATGATCACCGACGTTCCGGCGAAAGATGCCGCGCCTGCCGGTGGCGGCGGCGGCATGGGCGGTTACTAAGAACTCGGCCTGCCTGCGGGGGCGGCTTCATCGAAGCCGTCTTCCAGGTCTGAGCTGAATCCACGCCGGTTTTTGCAGCCGGATACGATCGCCGGGGGATCTCTCCCGGCGCACAGGCCTCTAGCCCAGGAGATCGATCCATGATCGTGTTCGCGCAGAAGCCACAGACGGTCGTCACGACCGAAACCACCGAGGAAAGCCGCTTCGACCGCATCCGCAGGATTGCCGCCGACAAGCACAAGAAATCGGATTCCGACACGGCAACGCCACAAAAGGGCGAACCCAAGCGCCCGATGTAAGGTTGCACCGCGCCGCTACTGGCCGTTCAACCTCAGCACCACACATCGCGCGTCAACGGCGCGAGCTCGATGCCGTTGGCCGAGCGTGGTCCAGCCAGACACCTTCCTGTCGGCAGTATCGGCGTCTCCGGTATTGTCATTATATTAGCTTAAGCGCATATTTGTCCGGCAGCGAGCCCTTGGCCGCCAACGCGTCCCAGGGCGCCTGCAATTGTTCCGAAAAATAAATCACTCCGTGCCGCTCGAATTATGGAGCCGCACGAGACAATGACATTTGGAGGAAATACCCATGAAAGTGACTATCTTGGCAAACTATGCGCCTCATGCCGCCAAAGGATTGATGCAAGGCTCCGACAGGCAGGCTGCGGTCAAGGCGCTTTTCGAAAGCGTTGGCGGCAAGGTGAGCAGCGTGATGTTCACGCGCGGCATCTATGACGTGGTTGTCAATGGCGAGGTGCCGGACCAATCAGCGGGGATTGGCATGTCCCTTGCCGTGCGAGCGAGCGGCTCACTGACCGAGATGGTTGTGCTGGAAGAACTCGACATGAAGGCAGTGCTCGCGGCCGCCAAAAAGGCTGCCGGCGCTTACAAACCCGCCGGCTGATGGACTTGCCTTCCTGATCAAGGCAGCACGGTTCGATGCCGTGCTGCCGCTTGTCCGACAGCGCATCTTCTTGCGACTTTCGCGGCGACTGGAATTCAAGCTAGTATCGTCGAGTGGTCGTTTGGTGCAGAGAGCTTGCGGAAACGGAACCGCGATTCCCAGTTCGGAGACAAGCCATGTTCGCCGCCAAGGCCATCGACACCTCGGACAAGGCCGCGTTCTATCGCGACCTCGCCGCTCAGCTGAAGGCACTGCTCGACGGCGAGAGCGACTCGATCGCCAATGCCGCCAACACCGCGGCACTGATCTTCCAGATGGTGCCGGACCTCAACTGGGCCGGCTTCTATTTCCTGGCCTCGGACGAGGAGCTGGTGCTGGGACCGTTCCAGGGCAAGCCGGCCTGCGTGCGCATCACGGTCGGCAAGGGTGTCTGCGGAACGGCGGTCGAACTCGGCACCTCGATGCTGATCAAGGACGTGCACGATTTTCCCGGCCACATCGCCTGTGATGCCGATTCACGTTCGGAACTGGTCGTGCTGCTCGAGGACGACGAGGGCGTCTTCGGCGTGCTCGATCTCGACAGCCCGCTGCCCGGCCGCTTCGACAAGGCCGACCAGGCCGGCATCGAAACGCTGGCCGCGATCTATGCGGCCGCGAGTTCGTTCGAGGATTGAGCGCGCATTTTTTTCCGGGCCGGCTGTCTAGGCACGATCCCCTAGGCGGAAGAACATCGCCAGCTTCAGGCTCGTCGCGATCCGTTCGGCCCGGTCGACGAACACCGCGGCGATTTCCGGCCCAAAGAGTTCGGCCGCCGTCTGGCTGAACATGGCCAGCCAGATGTCGAAATCGGCCTCGGTCACGTCCCCGAGCTTCAGGTGCGCCGGGACCGGGCGGCCATGATAGTCGCCCGTCTTGAGGATGACCGAGCACCAGAAGTCGGTCATCTTCTCGAGATGCGGTTCCCAGTCGCCGGGGATCTCGCGCGCGAAGATCGGTCCGAGACGTTCGTTCTTGCGCAGTCGCGCATAGAATTCGCGAACGAGCCGGCCGATCGCAGCGCGATCGACGCCTGCATGATGCAACGGCTTTTCCGGGGCCGGACGCGCATGATCCGCCAGCGACGATTTCAATGTCATTGCAGAAGTCCTGTTGTTGTCGTGATCAGGAAAGCCGAAGCCAGCGGATGGCGGCTTGCACGAGGTTGAGCCGGTCGCGCACGAGGCGGAATCCCAGATTGTCGGGCGGCGTGCCGACGGCGCAACCGCCGCTTTTCCCGTCCCTGATGAAGTTCGACATATAGGTGCGATGGAAACCTTCCACGACATGAACGCCGCAATTGTCGATCGAGCTTGCTATGCCGGCGCCGTCGGCGGCTTCCGTCGTATGGACGTAACAGGTCGAAGTCCACTCCCAGACGTTGCCGGCAATGTCGGCCACCCCCTTGGAGTTGGGTCCAAATCCGCCCCTGATCCTCGGCTGCGGGTCCGGTTGCCGCCCGAGTGAAGCCTCGGTGCGATATTGGACGAGCCAGCGCTGCGCCGGGTTGTTGGGGTCGGTCTCGCCAGCCTCGATGTCGCCGCGAAAGCGTTCGCCCGCCGCATAGGCCCATTCCACGTCCGTCGGCAGGCGCCATGCCGATCCGGTCTCGGCCGAGAGCCAGTCCGCATAGGCCTCGGCATCGATATGGCTCACGCCCGTAACCGGAACATTGCCGCTGCCGCGGCCATCGGCCGGCTTGCAGGCGCCGGCCATGATGCAGCGCCGGTAGTCCGAAGCGCTTACCTGGTATTTCATGATCTCGAAGGGCTCTGCCACCGTTGCCCGCACCACGGGAGCACTGACGGGGTGGTTCTGCCTGAGGAATTCCCCGGGCAGCGGATGAGCGAACGATCCGGGCGCGAGGGTGACGAGTTCGGAGCGCGCCAGGAACTCCCGATCCGGCACAGGGAGCCAGCCGATGGCGCCTGTCGCGCCCAGCGTGAACAGCGCGCAAGCCAGACCTCCGAGAGCCAGGATGGGGTTGAGGGGCATGGCAGTTTTCCCGCGTTCGCGGCCCTGCAGGAATGTCGCAAGGCCGCGTCTACCTTAGGACCCGAGGCGGCAGCTAGGACGCAATCGCCCTTGGGGCTTCGACCTGCATCATCAGGTCGTCGTCCCAGCTTCCGTCGACCGTGAAATGCGCGGTCGCGCCGAGTTCCACTGCCTCGATCAGATTGTGGTTGACGTAGGCGTAGACGCCCGGCTGCAGGAATGTGTAAAGGGCAGCTCCGGCCGAACCCCCGCGAATGAACCAGGTTTCGAGGTCCTTTGCCGGCGGGTTCGCGAACTTGCCCTGTTCCCATACATGGTCGCCATGTCCACCAATCAGGTGCGGACGTGTGTCGCGATTGGCCTGCGAATGGACGATCAGGACAGTCTCGCCGACCTTGGCCTTCATGGCGTTCTCGCCGGTCAGCGATCCTGCCTTGCCGTTGAACACGACGTGGGTGGGGATCAAGCCACGCATGACCTTCACCGTGTCGTCGTAATTGTCGCCGGCCGAGTCATACTTCTTGAATTTACCCTGCTCGTCGCGGGGAATGTAGAAGTCGCTTTCGCCGATATAATAGATGTGGTCATAGCGGACCGGCTTGCCCTTGTCGTCCTTGAGCCCGTCGCGCGGCAGGATCATGATCGCTCCGTTCATGCCCGAAACGACATGCCAGGGGATCATCGGACCGCCGGGCGCGCAGTGGTAGACGAAGGTCCCCGAGCGCGTCGCCTTGAAGCGAAGCGTCGTCTGCTCGCCGGGATTGACCAGGGTCAGCGCACCGCCGCCAAGCCCTCCGGTGGCGGCATGGAAGTCGATGTTGTGGGCAAGCGTATTGGTGTCGGGGTTGATCAGCGTGAGTTCGACATAGTCACCCTCATGCACGACCATCAGAGGTCCCGGGATCGAGCCATTGTAGGTCATGGCGTTGAGCTGGGTGCCGTCGGCGTCGATCACCATCGGCTTCTCTTCTATGGTCATCGTGAATTCGACGACCTTGGGACCGCTTTTGGCCACCTGGTCGTGGGCATGGACGAAAGGCGGCGCGACCAATGTCACCTTCTCCCGCGGCAAGCCAGCGACTTCCTTGGCGCTGGCCATAGCCGGCATCGAGCCGACCGTCGCGACGGCCGCAGCCGCAAGAACAGACCCTAACAGGGCTTCGCGTCTCGTAAGCATTTCCCGCTCCTTTTTTTGAACCGTTCGATACTTGGAGAATAAGCCTTTCCACGAGGACTTCTTTGCGCTGGCGCAAACTTGAGATTCATTTGTCTTGATCTGGTTCTGCCGGGGGAGCGATGCCTGTTCGGGAGACCGGCAACTGCCGGTGAATGGAAATGCCCGCACGGCGCCGGGCGCCAAAACGTCGTGTGGGAGTGACGGCGCCGAAGCCGCCACTCCCACAGGACTTTGCAATTCCGATGTCGAGCGCGGACAAAACCTGTCTGTCCGCCCGGCATTCGGCCTCGATCAGTTCGCCTTCGTCACCTGGGCAAACAGCGTGGGGAACACGGTCTTGGCCTTGCCGACCTGCTTGACCGCCTGCGCCGCGTCGAGGTTCACGGGCTTGCCGACCACGATCAGAGCCACCATGCCCATCCCGTAATGCGGACTGCACTTGACGCCGTAGACGCCTTCCTGCGTCATGGTGACAGTGGTCGTTTCACCCATCTTGCTTTTGATTTCCTGGGCGCCGTCGGGGGCCATTCCCTTGATGGTTTCGACATTGTGGGTCTTGTCGCCAGGCACGAACTTGATCGTGTCGCCGGGAGCCGCCTTGATGAAATCAGGCTGGAAGACCATGGACCCCTTGTCTCCCTTGGTCAGCAGCTGCACGACGTGCTCTTCGGCGTTTGCGACGCCGGCAAGCGCAAGCAGGGCGGCGGCCGCGGCGATCAGGTGGAATTTCATGGGTAAGTCCTTTCTTGGGTGCATCACGGCTCAAACCGTTGCAGCCTTCTAGCCGACCGCACGGACAGGCGATTTGCGCTGGCGCAAACTGGCGCACGAAATATAGACTGGGTGCCGGCGTCATCTGGAGCCGTGGGCAGCGAGGGTTTGGGGTTGCCGCTTGACCGGTCGATCATCGCGAGGCTTTCGCTGTTCGAGGGCCTGGGGCCCGCGGAGCTGGACAGCATTCTGCGGGATGCCCGGTCCGTGCGCTTTGCCAAGGAAACTGCAATTTTCGAGCAGGAGGCCGAGGCGCGTTCGTTCTACGTGCTCTTGGCGGGACATATTCGCGTCGTGCGGACCACGCCCGACGGGCGCCAGGTGATCGCCCGCTACATCAGTGAAGGCGAGATATTCGGCGTTGCCGCCGCACTCGGCCGGCTGACCTATCCGGCAACCGCGATCGCCGCGGTCGACTGCGTGGTTCTGGTCTGGCCGAATGCCGTGTGGCCGGATCTGTCATCCCGGTTTCCCGTTCTTGCCGCGGGAACGTTCAAGACGGTCGGCGCGAGGCTGCAGGACACGCAGGCGCGCGTCATGGAACTGGCCACCGAGCAGGTCGAGCAACGCGTTGCCAGCGCGCTGCTGCGGCTGGTGAAGCAGACGGGGCGCAAGACCGATGCCGGCATCGAGATCGACTTCCCGATCTCTCGCCAGGACATCGCCGAGATGACGGGGACGACCTTGCATACGGTGAGCCGGCTGCTGAGCGCCTGGGAGGAACGCGGGATCATCGTCAGCGGCCGCCAGCGTGTCACCATCACCGACGCGCATCGCCTGGTGATGCTGGCGGAGCATCGGGACGGCTGACCGGCCCGCCGGCGATGGCGCGTTCAAGGCCTTTCAGGAAATCGGCTTCGTCAATTCGATGATCCCGGCAGGCCTCGGCGATCGAATGGAACGGGGCGATGTGGCAGCCCACGCAGTGCATGCCGTGCCGGATCAGCACGGCGATGCTTGCCGGCCATCGTCTCATGACCTCATCCATGGACATGTTCGGATCGATCCGCATGGGCGTCTCCTTCGTGGTTCTCCCATCCGTCGATCGTAGCAGAGGCGTTTGGCCGGTCGTTGTGCTGGCGCAAGGAAGGAGCGCGTCGGAAAATGGAATGAGATGCGGCCAGGCGAACAGCCGACGTCCCTGCGAACGCCGGTATGCGAACCTCGTGGAAAGCTTGCCGAGCTAAGCCAACTTCACCAGCATCAGGCTGAAGCAGCCGATGAACAGGAAGGCGCAGAAGGCGAGCGCCAGCGGGCGCAGGCCGCGCGAGCGCAGCTGCGAAATGTCGGCCTGCAGGCCCATGGCGGCAAGCCCCATGGTCAGCATGATGGTGGTGGCGAGTGCCATCGCTGATTTTACTTCGGCCGGCATGGTGACCAGGCTGTTCAGAGCCACGACGGCGATGAAGGCAGCAACGAACCACGGCATGGGCGGCCGTGCCGCCGATTGGTCGCGGCTGCCGCGCCGCGCCATCAGGCCGAGCGCGATGACCATCGGCGCCAGCATGGCGACGCGGGTCAGCTTGGCGACCGTGGCGATCTCGCCGGACTGGGTGCCGTTCTGGAAGCCGGCGCCGATGACCTGCGCCACCTCGTGGATTGAGGCGCCGGCCCATAGGCCGAAAGCGTGCTGGTCGAGGCCGAGCAGTGGCGCCAGCAGCGGGAAGCCGAGCATGGCGACGGTGCCGAACAGCGTGATCGAGGCAACGGCGTAGGTGACGTCCTCGTCGCGCGCATCGGTGACGATGTTGGTGGCGACGATGGCGGAGGCGCCGCAGATCGAGGTGCCGGCGGCAATCAACTGCGCCAGCTTGCGGTCGACGCCGATCAGCCGGCCGAGCGTGACGGTGAAGAGGAAGGTGGCGCCAAGCGTCGCCGCCACGATGCCGACGCCGCCGGCGCCGATCGAGACGACCTGGCCGAGCGTCAGCTGGAAGCCGAGCAGCACGATAGCGAAGCGCAGCAGGCGCTTTTGCGAGAAGGCGATGCCGGCCTTGGCGTGCACCGGCGTGCCGAGCACGTTGGAATAGACCATGCCGGCGACGACGGCCAGGATCATCGGGCTGAACAAAGCGAAGCCGGAGACATTGTGCGCCGAGAAGGCCACGGCCGTGATCATCGCCACCAGCACAATGCCGGGGATAATGCCGTTCCACACCGAATCGAGCCGCTTGCGGCTTGCGGCCAGGTCCGCCGATATCAGGCTTTTCGGAATATCGTTCGCGATGTGGGTGGCGGAAGACAATGCAATGCTCCAGGCAGGTATACCGGAGGAATGCCATTCCTGAAACGATCTTTCCAACGAATTGTTATGGTCAGAATGATCGATTTTTACGAACGATCAGCAATCATTGACCAGCGTTGGCGCTGCCCCTCATCCGCCTGCATGCCGTTCGTCTCTCGAAAAGCCAAGCAATTGGCTTCTTGTCCGCTGTGCGGATCAGTCCTCAGCTCCCGTACAACGGGGAGAAGGGAACTGGCCGCGTCAGAGCTGCGCCTCGATCGCCGCCTTGTCGATGACCGACCAGACGTTCCTGATCCGGTCGTTCAAAAATTCATAGAACACATTCTCGCTGAACGAGACCTTTTTGCCGTTGATGGGCAGGCCGAAGAAGGTTCCCTTCGGCGTGCAGTTGAACTGCAGGCGGCTGGCGATGTAGGGCGGGTCGGAGACCAGCAGTTGGACGTCGAAATAGAGGTCCGGGATTTCGCGAAAATCCCGCTCCAGCATGGCGCGGTAACCCGATAGGCCGACACGGTCGCCATTGTAGTGGACCTCGTCATGGACGAAGCGATGCAGCCTTTGCCAATCCTGGTTGTTGAGGCAGTCGATATAGCCTCGGTAGAGATCAGTCTCGGTCACGGCGACGGCTCCGGGGTTTCTTCAATCGCGTTCCGGCAAGAAGATAGAACGGCTGCGTGCGCAGTCCAGACGTTCTAGCCGCGATAGCGCAGCGCATCGACCAGCAGCGAGAAGGCCGGCGTCGCCTGGCGACGGCTGGGGTAATAGAGGTGGTAGCCGGGGAAGGGTGGGCACCAGTCTGCCAGCACCCGCACCAGCCGGCCGTCGGCCAGATGCGCGCGCAGCTGGTCCTCGGGCAGATAGGCAAGGCCGAGGCCGGCCAGCACCGCGTTCATGCGTAGCCTCGCCGTGTTGAAGATCAGCTGGCCCTCGACGCGCACTTTCAGTTCGCGCCCGGCCTTTTCGAATTCCCAGGCATAGAGCCCGCCATAGGTCGGCAGGCGCAGGTTGATGCAGTTGTGGGTGGTGAGCTCCTGCGGCGTGCGCGGCTTCGGCTGTCGGGCGAGATAGGCGGGCGATCCAACCACCGCCATGCGCATGTCCGGGCCGATGCGCACCGCGATCATGTCGTGCGCCACCTGTTCGCCAAGCCGCACGCCGGCGTCATAGCGCTCGGCGACGATGTCGGTCAGGCCGTAATCGACGATGATCTCGACCTTGATGTCGGGATAGTCCGGCAAAAGCCGCGCGATCGCCGGCCACAGCACCGCCTCGGCGGCGTGCTCGCCGGCGGTGATGCGGATGGTGCCGGCGGGCTTTTCGCGCAGGGCGCTCAGCGCGGCGAGCTCGGCCTCGATCTCGTCGAGCCTTGGCCCGACGGAGCGCACCAGTCGCTCGCCGGCCTCGGTGGGCGCCACGCTGCGCGTGGTGCGGGTCAGCAGCCGCACGCCCAGCCGCTCCTCCAGCGCGCGCACCGTGTGGCTGAGCGCCGATTGCGAGACGCCGAGCTGTGCCGCCGCCCGGGTGAAGCTTTTTTCCCGCGCGACGGCGAGGAAGGCGGTCAGCTCGTTCAGATTGTCTCGCGGCATTGATGATCTCTCCTCATAAGTACATGCCGGATATAGCATCTAATCCAGATCAATCGCAGGCGCTAAATAGAGGCCATTACAATCGGGCTGTCGGAATTGGCGGCCCTGAAGACCTGGGGCAGCGTGCTGTCCGGCGTCTAGAAGGAGAAACCATGGACATCAAGCGAAGCGGCTCGCAGCCTTCCGCGAAAGGTCCAGCCGACTACTTCACCGGCACGGTGCGCATCGACGCACCATTCAAGGGCAGCGAGCCGGCCCGCGTCGGCGGCGCCACCGTGACTTTCGAACCCGGCGCGCGCACCGCCTGGCACACGCATCCGCTTGGCCAGACGCTGATCGTCCTGTCGGGCGCCGGCCTGGTTCAACGTGAGGGCGGCCCGGTCGAGCCTATCCGCCCCGGCGACATCGTCTGGTTCGCGCCCGGCGAAAAGCACTGGCATGGCGCGGCACCGACCACGGCGATGACCCACATTGCCATCGCTGAGGCCCTCGACGGCAAGGTCGTCGACTGGATGGAGCATGTCACCGACGAGCAATACGCGGTTTGAGCAGGCATCAGCGCTTTGCGCTCGAACCGATACCGCAACGAAGGAAACCAAAATGATCGATAAACCAGTGCCGCACAGGAATCCGTTCTCCGATATCGCGCCCGCGCTCGGCAAATACACCGACGATGTGTTGTTCGGAGATGTCTGGAAACGGCCCGGCCTTTCGCCGCGCGACCGCAGCCTCGTCACCGTCAGCAGCCTGATCTCGAACTACCGGGTCAACGAGATGCCTTTCCACATGAAGCGGGCGCTCGACAATGGCGTCACCCGCGACGAACTCATCGAAACCATCACACATCTCGCCTTTTACGCCGGATGGCCGGTTGCCAGCACGGCGATCGGCGTTGCCCGCAAGGTTTTCGAGCAGGCGGATGCCGAGAAAAAGGAATAGGAAAATGCCTTGGTCGAAGGACGAACTCGAGAGAATCGCGGCAACCGACGATCTGCATATTTCGCCTTTGCGCGATGACGGCGTGACCCTGGGCACGCCGACCTGGATCTGGTCGGTCGTTGCCGACGGCACGCTTTATGTGCGCGGCTACAACGGTCAGCAGTCGCGCTGGTATCGGGCCGCGATCAGGCAGAAGGCCGGACGCATCACTGCCGCCGGCCTGACCAGGGACGTTGCCTTCGAAGCAGTCGAGGGAACCGTCAACGCCCGCATCGACGACGCCTACCGGGCGAAATACGCAGCCAGCCCTTATCTCGCACCGATGATCGCGGCGCGCGCCCGCGCCGCCACAGTGCGGATCACACCGAAGGAGAATTGAAATGCAAAAGCGCACACTTGGAAAGAACGGTCTCGAAGTCTCGGCCATCGGCCTCGGCTGCATGGGCATGAGCCATTCCTACGGGCAGCCGATGGAGACGCCGGATGCCGTCCGCCTGATCCGCTCCGCGTTCGAGCGCGGCATCACTTTCTTCGACACAGCGGAGGTCTATGGGCCGTTCAAGAATGAAGAGGTGGTCGGCGAGGCGCTGCGGCCGATCCGCGACCAGGTGGTGATCGCCACCAAATTCGGCATCGACATCGCCGGCACGGCCGGACATGAGGGCATGGACAGCCGGCCGCAGCATATTCGCGACGTCGTCGAGGCCTCGCTCAAGCGGCTGAGGACCGACCGCATCGATCTTCTCTACCAGCACCGCGTCGATCCGGTCGTGCCGATCGAGGAGGTGGCGGGGACGGTGAAGGACTTGATCGGCCAAGGCAAGGTCAAGCATTTCGGCCTCTCCGAAGCGGGCGTGCGCACCATCCGCCGCGCCCATGCGGTGCAGCCGGTCGCCGCGCTGCAAAGCGAATATTCGCTGTGGTGGCGCGAACCCGAGGAGGCGATCGTGCCAGTGCTCGAAGAACTGGGCATCGGCTTCGTGCCCTTCAGCCCGCTGGGCAAGGGTTTCCTCACCGGCGCCATCAATGCCGATACAAGGTTCGACAGCAGCGACTTCCGCAACACCGTGCCGCGCTTCGCGGAGGAGGCGCGCAAAGCCAACCAGGCGCTGGTCGGCGCGATCGTCGCGATTGCTGCGCAGAAGAAGGTGACCCCGGCGCAGGTCGCGCTCGCCTGGCTGCTGGCGCAAAAACCCTGGATCGTCCCGATCCCCGGCACGACGAAGCTCAATCGCCTCGAGGAGAACATCGGATCGGCGGCCGTCGCGCTGACGGCGGAGGATCTTGCCGACATCGAAAACGCGGTCTCGGCGATTGCCGTGCAAGGCGAGCGCTATTCGCCGCAACAGGCGGCCAGGATCGATCGCTGAGGCGGAAGGAAAATCCCATGACAGACAGCATCAAGAACAAGGTCGTCGTCATCACCGGCGCCAGCAGCGGGCTGGGTGAAGCCGCCGCGCGGCTGCTGGCCAAGGAGGGCGCGAAGCTGGTGCTGGGCGCGCGCCGCCTCGACCGGCTCGAGGCGCTGGCCGCCGAGCTTTCGCTGGGCAAGGACGCCATCATGCAGACCGACGTCACCGATGTCGGCCAGGTCCGGCGGCTCGTCGACCATGCGGTGAAGACGCATGGCCGCGTCGCCGTGATTATCAACAATGCCGGACTGATGCCGCATTCGCCGCTGGAACGTGGCAAGGTCGAGGATTGGGACCGGATGATCGATGTCAACATCAAGGGCGTGCTCTACGGCATCGCCGCGGCGCTGCCGCACATGAAGAGGCAGAAGAGCGGCCACATCATCAACGTATCGTCGGTCGCCGGCCACAAGGTCGGGCCGGGCGGCGCGGTCTATGCCGCCACCAAGCACGCGGTGCGGATCATCTCGGAAGGGCTGCGGCAGGAAGTGAAACCCTACAACATCCGCACCACCATCATCTCGCCCGGCGCCGTGGCGAGCGAACTGCCCGACAGCGTCACCGAGCCCGATGTCGCCCAGGGCGTGCGCGCGCTCTACGACCGGGTGGCCATCCCCGCCGATTCCTTCGCCAGGACGGTGGTGTTCGCCATGAGCCAGCCCGACGAGGTCGACATCAACGAGATCCTGTTCAGGCCGACGGCGCAGGAGTATTAGGCGCGCGACGGGGACGTCTGACGTTCGTTCGCATCACGCCTTTGGCGATTGGCTGAAGCACCAACACTTCGTCATCCACGGGCGGAGCAAGGAGCGAAGCGACGCGGCGCAGACCCGAGGATCCATGCCGGGACTCCAACGCGCCACTACGGTTCGGAATCCTGCTCCGCTGCGCCTGTCAGCAAGGTCGCGGCATGGACCCTCGGGTCTCCGCGACGCCGCTGCCGCCCCTCGCTCCGCCGGTGGATGACGAAGTCGCGGGCTTGGGCCAATCCCCAAACCTTGACGCACCGCTCTTCCTGCTCCAGCCTGCCACCATGTTCGTTCTCGAGCCCACCATCGCCACGCGACGCCGTTCCTGCACAGTGCGGAGCGGCGAGCTGATTGCGCGACGACAAAGGCCGGCAGGATAGATCCGGTTCGTTCGTTTCCAGCCCCGCCCGCGACACCGCCGGCGGGGGTTTTCATGTCTGGAGCATTGTCATGACCATCAATTCTTCCATCCGGTTTCGGCCGGCCGAACCCGCTGACGCCGCCGCGATCAGGGACATCGTGCGATCAGCCTATGGCAAATGGGTGCCGGTGATCGGCCGCGAGCCGCTGCCGATGCGCGCCGACTACGGGAAGGCCGTTGCCGAGCATCCGTTCGAGCTCGCCGTCGCCGACGGCCGCATCGTCGGCATGATCGAAACCATGCTGGCCGGCGATCATTTGTGGATCGAGAATGTCTGCGTCGCGCCGCAGGCGCAGGGCAAGGGGATCGGCCGGCTGCTGCTGGAGCGGGCCGAGCGGAAGGCGCTCGAAGCAGGCCGCCTTGAGCTGCGCCTGCTGACCAATGGCGCCTTCGAGGCCAATGTGTTGTTGTACAAAAGGCATGGCTATACGATCGACCGGGAGGAGCCGTTCATGGGCGGCATGACGGTCTATATGAGCAAGAAATTGATGCGATAGCCGGCAAATCGGAGGCATGGACAAGACGATGGCTGCCAGGGTCAAATTGAGGCAACTTCCCGGCTCGTACGCGATTTCGCGGCTCGGGGCGGGTGATGGCATTCCCGGCTGGGCGGACGGGCCGGGCTTCGTCAGCATGACCAGGACCGACGACGAGCTTTCGATCACATGCCTGCAGGATCGTGTTCCAGGCACGGTCAAGCACGATGGCGACTGGGTCGCCTTCAAACTGCAGGGACCCTTTGCTTTCGACGAAACCGGCATCGTGCTGTCGGTCATCCAGCCATTGTCGGAAAACGAGCTGGGCATCTTCCTGGTGTCCACCTTCGACGGCGATCACCTGCTGGTGAAAGCGGCGGACCAGGAAGCGGCGCGACAGCATCTGGTCGAGGCAGGACACACGCTGCTGTAATCCATCCCATGCCGTCGAAAACGGCTGGGTTCTCTGGCCCAACGCCTCTGGCTCAATCACTGGCGCGCTGGCTCAACCACTTCGGGGGTTGCCTTTGACGGTGCGGTTCGCGCATCGTTATTTCTAGCTGGATATCACGGTCGGAACGGTCCTGCGGCACCCCAAGGAGAAACCATGTCACACAATCTGCAGTTCTATATCGACGGCGCGTGGGTCGATCCTGTCGTGCCCAACGCACTCGATGTCATCGATCCGTCGAATGAGGATGTTTTCGCGCAGATCTCGCTCGGCTCCAAGGCCGATGTCGACAAGGCGGTGGCCGCCGCCAAGCGCGCCTTCAATTCGTTCGGCTTCACCTCGGTGGAGGAGCGCCTCGATATCCTGAACCGCGTCATCGCGGTCTACAAGAAGCGCTCCACGGACCTGGCGCTTGCCGTGTCGCGTGAAATGGGCGCGCCGCGCCAGATGGCGCTCGACAGCCAGGTCGGCGTCGGCCTGGCGCATCTGGAGAAGATGGCGGAGACGCTGAAGACATTCCAGTTCCGCCACGCCAAAGGTTCCTCGCTGATCGTCAAGGAGCCGATCGGCGTCGTCGGCCTGATCACGCCGTGGAACTGGCCGCTGAACCAGATCACCTGCAAGGTCGGCCCGGCACTTGCCGCCGGCTGCACCATGGTGCTGAAGCCGTCGGAGATCGCGCCGCTCGACGCCATCATCTTCGCCGAGATCATCGACGAAGCCGGCGTGCCGAAGGGCGTGTTCAACCTCGTCAATGGCGACGGCCCGGGCGTCGGCCAGGCGCTGTCCAGCCACCCCGACGTCGACATGATGTCGTTCACCGGTTCGACCCGGGCCGGCATATTGGTGGCCAAGGCCGCCGCCGATACGGTCAAGCGCGTGCACCAGGAACTGGGCGGCAAGTCGGCCAACATCCTGTTCCCGGATGTCGACCTCGCCCGCGCCGTCACCAAGGGCGTCGCCGGCTGCTTCGGCAATAGCGGCCAGTCCTGCAATGCGCCCACCCGCATGTTCGTGCCGCGCGACCGTCATGACGAGGCCGCCGGCTACGCCAAGGCGGCGGCTGAGAAGTTCGTGGTCGGCCCGGCCGACGGCGCCAACACCAAGCTTGGCCCCGTCGTCAGCCAGGTGCAGTTCGACAAGATCCAGGACCTGATCCAGGCCGGCATCGACGAAGGCGCGACGCTGGTCGCCGGCGGCCCTGGCCGCCCGGCCGAACTCAACCGCGGCTACTATGTCAGGCCGACGGTGTTCGCCGACGTCACCCACGACATGCGCATCGCGCGCGAGGAAATCTTCGGGCCGGTGCTGGCGATCCTGCCCTATGACACGGTCGAACAGGCGGTCGAGCAGGCCAACGACACCGTCTACGGCCTTGCCTCCTACATCCAGGCCAAGGACATCCAGAAGGCGCGCGACGTTGCGGCACGCATGCGCTCCGGCAATGTCTACATCAACTACCCGACCTGGGACGCCGGCGTGCCCTTCGGCGGCTACAAGCAGTCGGGCAACGGCCGCGAATATGCGGAATACGGGCTCGAAGATTTTCTGGAGATCAAGGGCATCGCGGGGTATGAGGCGGCGGAGTAGGGACGACGGCATTGATCAGCGGACCGGCCGTTGGTAGGCCGGTCGCCGGAATGATTTTTGGGAAAGACCAAGCCGGCAGGCTCTTACAGATGGGCTACCAGTGTTACTGCGCTATGTGAAGCCGTGCCTGTGGATTTGGCCCGCGCGATCTAGCTTGCTGGGCGGAACATGCTCGAACTGTCTGAGATCGATTAGCGCACCCTTTACTTCGAGATCGCAGCGCTCTGGCACCCATCGCCATTGTTGACCCAAGCGAGGGTGTGGATTGTCGCGCCAACGCTTCACCTCTAGGCCGCCCACGTTGTTGCGTTCAAACTCGGCTGGCCAAATCTTTGCCGATGGCATTGTCAACGACGTCAACAACTCTGGCTCAGACATCTCAACCGCGCCGCACTGCGGCATGGGCGCGCGGGATGCTGCTTCGAGAAGTTTAGGCAAAAGCACTTTGATCAAATGCTGCGTCGCTGCGTCTCCAATTTCCGGACCTTGCCAATAGCAGGCGCGAAGTCCACTGCGGCCACTGAAAAACAGATCGGATAGTTCAGGCGGGTCCAGCCTAAGAGTGAAGACGGCTCGGCGCGCCTGCTTCTCCTGAGCTGTCTTCCCTGAGTAGTACGGTTCTAGCCCGGGATCCAAAACGGTCGAACCACGGGCTATCCGATCAGCGACCTCTTCAAATGGGACTTGCTGTGAGAGAAACGTCTTCCGGCGCTCTGGCAAACCGAGATAGTACCATTCACTTTCAGGAATGAGGCCTGGGGGCATCGTATCGCACCGAGAAGGGCTTTATCGGGAATACTTCGGGTTGCTCCTATATAGAACAATGCCCAGCCGTAGCCATGCCTGCATCTGACACATGTGTCTCTGGAGGATGACGACGTTTTCGAAATTGAACGCGCATCCTTATCCTTGCCAATTGGCAAATACATGCTATATCTCTGCCAATAGCAGGGTGAGCAATTATGCAGCTTCAGTCCATCGTCACCACGCCGGCCGCGGTCGGGTCAGCCATTTCGGATGAAGAGGCGGGCGCGCTGGCGCGCACCACGGTCAATCTGTTCAAGGCGTGGAACCTGACGGACCTCGAGGCCTGCATCCTGCTCGGCGGCATGTCGGCGCGCACTTGGGCACGTTGGAAGACTGGGGCACGTTGGAAGGAAGGCGGCATCGGCCGGATCGACCGTGACCTGCGCACCCGCATGGCGCATCTGATGGGCATCCACAAGGGCCTGCGCTATCTCTTCACCGAGCCGGCGCGCGGCTATGCCTGGATCCGCAAGCCCAATGCCACGTTCGGCGGCCAGTCGGCGCTCGACCTGATGCTGCGCGGCGAAATCTCCGACCTTGCCGCCATGCGCGAATGGCTCGATGCGGAGCGTGGTGCATGGTGAGTGGGCTCGCGGTCCGGCGCCGCGTCCACTGGCCCCAGACGTTTCGCATCATCCGCTCCATCCATCCGCCGATCGACCTGTTCGAGGACATTGCCGATCCGCGCGACTGGGAGGCACTGGCCGCCGTCGAGGAGAAGACCAATCCGCGCATAAGGCTGGAGATCGGCGACCTCGGCAAGGTCGCGGCGGCAAGACGGGTTTCCGGCCCCGGCGCCAGCTTCGTCATGGCGCCCTTCGTGCATTGTTCGACGCTGCGGCCCGGCCGCTTCTCCGATGGCAGCTACGGCCTCTATTATGCCGGCGACAGCGAGGATGTGGCGCTGGCCGAAACCATCCACCACCACCAGAATTTCATGCGTGCCACCAACGAGGATCCCGGCTGGACGGCTGACTTTCGTGTGCTGATCGGCAGCGTCGACCGCGACCTCGATGACGTCAACGGCGTGCCCGGCGTGCTCGACCCGGACGATTACACCGCCTCGCAGGCGGCGGGGCGGGCGCTGCGGGCAGGGGGCAGCGACGGGCTTGTCTGGAACAGCGTGCGCATGCCGGACGGGCAATGCATCGGCATCTTCTGGCCCGACGTCATCCCCGTGCCGGTGCAAGGCCGGCACTACTCCTACCACTGGGACGGCAAGCGCGTCGATTTCGTGCGCCAGCACGATACGGGCAAGGTGCTGGCGGTCACCTGACGCGATGGCGGCGCATTCGCCGCGGAGGCTGGCGCCCGGCCGCGCTATTTCCGGCATCGTGCCGTGTCCAGGGACCAGTTTGCTCCGATTGCCTTCGAAAATGGTATGGATTTCCTGCCATATCGGCTCTACCCGATCTATATATCGAGAGAGATCGATGCGAGGTGAAGATGGACCGCGACATCATATTGAAGGCACTGGCGCATCCGTTTCGACGCGATGTCCTGGCGTGGCTGAAGGAGCCTGAACAGCACTTCGCCGCGCAGGCGCATCCGCTCGAGATGGGTGTCTGCGCCAGCCAGTTCGACCATCGCGGCTTGGCGCAGTCCAGCGTCTCGGCGCATCTGGCGACGCTGGCATCGGCCGACCTCGTGACGACGCGTCGGGTCGGCCAATGGGTGTTCTACAAGCGCAACGAAGAAACCATCGCTGCCTTTCAGGCCGCCTTGTCCGATCTCTGACGATCCTCCCCCGATCCCCCAGAATGCATGAAAGGCATTTCTCATGACTACCCTCTTTGATCCCTTGCGGGCCGGCGACCTGACGCTGGCGAACCGCATCGTCATGGCGCCGCTGACGCGCAATCGCTCGCCCAATGCGGTGCCCGGCGACCTCTCGGTGACCTATTACAGCCAGCGCGCCACGGCTGGTCTTATCGTGACCGAAGCCACCGCCATCAGCCATCAGGGCCAGGGCTACGCCAACGTGCCCGGCCTCTATGGCGCGGATCAGCTTGCCGGCTGGAAGCGTGTCACCGATGCCGTGCATAGGGGCGGCGGCAAGATCGTGGTGCAGCTCTGGCATGTCGGACGCATCTCGCACAACACATTGCAGCCCGGCGGCGGCAAGCCGGTGGCGCCGTCGGCGATCCGAGCAAACTCCAAGACGTTCCTGGTCAAGCCGGATGGCAGCGGCGAGTTCGCCGAGACCTCCGAGCCGCGCGCGCTCGAAACGGCCGAACTTCCCGGCATCGTCGATGATTTCCGCCGCGCCGCCAAGGCGGCGATCGAGGTGGCGGGTTTCGACGGCGTCGAGATCCATGGCGCCAACGGATATCTCATCGACCAATTCCTGCGTTCGGGCACCAACCATCGCGGCGACGCGTATGGCGGGTCGATCGAGAACCGGACGCGCTTCCTGTTCGAGGTGGTCGACGCGGTCACGGGCGCTGTCGGCGCCGGCAGGACCGGGATCAGGCTGTCGCCGGTGACGCCCGCCAACGACGCTTCGGATAGCGATCCGCAGCCGCTGTTCAACCATGTGGTGACGGGCATCGGCAGCCGGGGCCTCGCCTATATCCACATCGTCGAAGGCGCGACCGGCGGCGCGCGCGACTTCAGCCAAGGCGACAGACCGTTCGACTATGCGGAGCTCAAGGCCACCTATCGCAAGGCCGGCGGCACCGGCGCCTGGCTGGTGAACAATGGCTACGACAAGGAACTGGCCGAAAAGGCCGTCGGAGACGGCTATGCCGACCTTGTCGCGTTCGGCAAGCTGTTCATCGCCAACCCCGACCTCGTCAGCCGGCTGAAGCGCAATGCCGACCTGAACGCCCCCGACAAGGCGACGTTCTATGGCGGCGATGCCAGGGGCTATACGGATTACCCGACGGCGGCCTGAGCCGCCCATCTCAGACGGTTTGCCCTTTCGCTTCCAGCGGAAGGGCAGCCGCTCGCCCGGTCCATGATCGGACTGAATATTTGACCCGAACGGCGTACAGATCCGTTGCACCGCAACGCTAACGGCCGCCGGACTGATCGACGGCCTTTCGCCGCCCTCAGTGCCTTAAAATCTTGCTCAGGAAGGCGCGGCTGCGGTCGGTCTTGGGGTGTGAGAAGAACTCGTCGGGCGTGCCGCTTTCGACGATGGCGCCGGCGTCCATGAACACAACGCGTTGGGCGACCTTGCGGGCAAAGCCCATCTCATGCGTCACCACCATCATGGTCATGCCTTCCTCGGCGACGGCGACCATGACGTCGAGCACTTCCGAGATCATTTCGGGGTCGAGGGCGGAGGTCGGTTCGTCGAACAGCATGATCTTGGGCCGCATGCCGAGGCAGCGGGCGATCGCCACGCGCTGCTGCTGGCCGCCGGAGAGCTGCGCCGGATAGGCGTTGACCTTGTCGGCGAGGCCAACCTTGGCCAGCAGTTCGCGCCCGGCATGCTCGGCCTCGGCGCGCGGGATCTTGCGGACATGGATCGGAGCGAGCGTGACGTTTTCGAGCGCGGTCTTGTGCGGGTAGAGGTTGAAGGACTGGAAGACGAAGCCGATCTCGGTGCGCAGCTGCGTCATGTTGGTGGCGGGGTCGCCGACGCGCTGGCCATCGACGACGAGATCGCCATCCTTGATCGTCTCCAGGCCGTTGATGCAGCGGATCAGCGTGCTCTTGCCCGAGCCGCTCGGGCCGCAGACGACGACCACTTCGCGCGGCTCGACGCTGAGCGTGATATCCCTGAGCACGTTGAGCGCGCCGAACCATTTGTTGACGCCGCGAAAGTCGATCATGCCGGTCTTGGTCGGGCCCGGTTGGGTCATGCCCGCTTTGGTCATAGTGCTTGGCCCTTTGGGGTTCGATGTCACAGCTGCACCTCGCCATGCGCCGCGCCCATGCGGCGTTCGAGCCGGCGGGCCAGCATGATCAGCGGATAACAGACGATGAAATAGCCGACGCCGACGAGGAAGAAGACCAGCAGGCCGTTGGGCACGCGCTGCACCACCAGCCAGCCGACGCGGGTGAGGTCGGTCAGACCGATGGCCGAGACGACGGAGGAATCCTTGATCAAGAGCACATATTGCCCGACCAGTGGCGGCAGCACGATGCGCATCGCCTGCGGCAGCACCACCTGGCGCATGCGCTGCCAGCGTGACAGGCCGGACGCCAGCGCTGCCTCGACCTGGCCCGTCGGCACCGAACGGATGCCGGCGGCGACGATCTCGCAGATGAAGCAGGCGGCGAGATTGGTCAGCGCGATGATGCCGGCGGTGAAGGCGTCGAGCTCGATGCCGAACTCCGGCAGGATGAAGAAGATCAGGAAGATCTGCACCAGGAACGGCGTGCCGCGGATGAGGTCGACCCAGGCGCCGATGACGCTGGAGATCAGCCGGTTGCCGCCGGTGCGCAGGATGCCGAGACCGAAGCCGAGCAAGGTGCCGAGCACCAGGCTGATCAGCGACAGCACCACCGTCATGCCGAGGCCGCGCAGAGCCAGCGGATAGGAGCCGGCGAGGCTGAGGAATTGTTGCCAGATCATGCGCGCGCCCCCGCCGTGCCGAGCCAGCGGCCGGAGAGAACGGCCAGTGCCTTCAGGCCGTAGTAGAGCAGCAAATAGAAGGCGGCGATGGTGAGAAAGCCTTCCGCCGGCATGAAGCGGTCGGAGGCGAGCAGTTGCCCGGCGCGCGTCAGCTCGGCAACCGAGATCAGCGACAGCAGGGCGGAATCCTTGACCAGCACGATCGCCTGGCCGAGCAGCGGCGGGATCGTCACCTTGAAGGCTTGCGGCAGCACGACCAGGCGCATGCGCTGCGTGTAGGTCATGCCCGAAGCGACGCTGGCCTCGACCTGGCCGCGCGGGATTGACAGGATGCCGGCGCGAATGATTTCAGAGATATAGGCGCCGCTGTTCAAGGACAAAGCGAGGATGCCGACGACGAGTTCCGGCAGCACGAAGCCGAGTCGCGGCAGGCCAAAATAGAGGAAATAGAGCTGCGCCAGCAAGGGCGTGGCGCGCACAGCGTCGATATAGGCCTTGGCCGGCGCGCGAAACAGCCAGCCGCGCTGCAAATTCATGGCGCACAGCACGATGCCGACGACGAGCGCGCCGACAAAGGACAGCGCCGACAGCCAGACGGTCGTGACCAGGCCCTGGCCGAACAAAGGCAGGTATTCGACGATGGTGCGGAAACTGAAATTTTCGAGCATGGCGCGCAGCGGTGTGAGTAGGCAGTAGGCAGTAGGCAGTAGGCAGTAGGCAGTAGGCAGTAGGGGAGTGTGTCGGAATGGAATGGCTATTCACCACTCACTATTCCCTACTGCCTAATTCCTATTCGCTAATTCCTCAGTGGTCTTTCTTCCAGGCGTCGGAATTCACCCAGTAGTCGAGGTTCTTCTGCAGGCGGCCGTCGATGGTGACCTGATTGAGGAACAGGTTCATCCAGATAAGCAGGTCCGGCTCGTCATAGCGGGTGGCGAAGGCAAGCGGCTCCTTCGACAGCAGCTCCGGCATGATGGTGAAGGTACCGGCCGGATAGGCGGTCGACTGGCCCTTGACCGCCGAGACGTCGTTGACGCCGCAATCGGCCTGGCCGTTGTTGACCGCGTCGAGCAGCAGCGGACCGCCGCCCTTGTAGCTCTTGATGTCGGCATCGGGGAAGGCGGCCTTGGCTTCCTTCTCACCGGTGGCGCCGAGCAGCACCGCGATCTTGGTGCCCTTGGCCTTGCAGTCCTCGGTGGTCTTGAACTTGCTGTCGGCCTTGGTGAAGACGGTGCTGCCCGTGTACATGTAAGGCGTGGTGAAGGCGACCTTCATGCCGCGCGCCAGCGTCGGCGTCATGTCGGCGACCAGAAGATCGGCCTTGCCCGACAAGAGCGCCGGGATCAGGCCGTCCCAGTCGAAGTCGAGGAAGGTGATCTTCACACCCATTTCCTTGGCCATCAGCTCGGCGAGTTCGACCGAACTGCCGGTGCGTTCGCCATTGGCGCCGACAAGCGAGAAGGGCGGACCTTGCGTCTGTACGGCGACGCGCAATTCGCCGCGCTTGGTGATCTCGTCCAGCGTTCCGGCGCTGGCGGCAGCGGTCAAGCCCGCGAGCGCAAGTCCGGCAATGAAAAGTCTGGCAATCTTCATTCTGGCATTCCTCCCAGTTGTTGTTTGCCCGCGGATTCCCTTGGGCGCTTTTTTGAGCGGCGGCGCCGTTTGCCGGCGGCGGCCACCGTTCGAAAATCCTCAGTCCCAGGCCACCGTCTCGGCAATTATGATGCCGCGTTTGGCCAGTTCGTCGAAGAAGGGTTCGTCGGGCACGTCGAGCAGCGGGTTCAAAAGGCCCGGCGTGGTGATCTCGCGTTGCGCGAGCATCTGCGCTACGATGCTGGCGGGATAGCCGACGCCGAGGCTCATGCCGAACAGGCCCGAGGTCAGGTCGCGCTCGATAATCAGGTCCGATGTCACGGTCTTGGCGCGGCCGCCTTCGAGGCCGGAAAAGACATTGCGCATCACGCAAAGGTCCTTCTCGCCGGGGCCGTATTGCAGTTGCGGGCCGAGCAGCCGGCCGAGGAATTCGCGCGGGCTGCTGGAGGTGCCGGGCACCTTGTCCTCGGAGAGAAAACCAAGCTCCTTCAACGGCGCCCAGAAGGCCGACCATCCCGGCCAGCGCAACGTGTAGCGGCCGGAGCGGCGCAGCCCGTTTGCGGAGGGAAGCATCTCGACATAATGCAGCGCGTCACCATTGGGGAAGGCTTCCAGCCGGCCGAGGCCGGCGACTTCGATCTCATGGATGAAAGGGCTGTCATGCTGGCGCGCGGCGGGTACTTCGACGCGCTTGCCGTCCTCGATCATGACGCTGTCGCGGTTCTGGCTGACCAGGACCATGTCGAAGTTCCAGCTCACCTTGTAGCAAAGCGGCTTGGCCATCGCCTTCGGCTCTGGGATGCCGCCGCAATAGGAATCGATTGATGTGATCGCATCGAACTGTTTTGCGGCGCGGGCGTAGAGCACGAGGTCGATGCCGGGGTCGAGCCCGCATTCGGTCATGATCGAAACACCGGCGCGTTCGGCTTCCGGCGCCAGATCGGCGATGGCCTTGCCGTAATTGGTGGTGACCAGCGGCGTGCGGGTCGCGATGGCGGCTTGCACCGCCTCGCGCATCAGCGGCTGCGGCAGCAAATCTATGACGGCGTCGGCGTCAGCCAGCACATCGGCCAGCGCCGGCCCGATCGCGCCGTTGGGCATGACGAAGCGCACGCGGGAAAGGTCGGTCAGATCAGCCAGCCGGGCCGCGCCGTCCGGCGTGGTATCGACGCAGATCACCTCCTCGACGCCACTGGCGACAAGATCGGCGATGGCCGCCCGGCCTTGCAGGCCGAGGCCGCCGAGGACCGCGATCCTCATGCCGGCTCCTTGCGGTCGTCCGACCAGCAGCCTTCCGGCAGGCTGACCCATTTGTTGCAGGACGCCATGACGACGAAGGTCTCGCTGCGCACGACCTCGCCCGGCTCGCCGGCGCCGGGGATCAGTTCGCTGGTGACGCGGTAGAGATCGGCGACGTCACCGGCCACCGTCACGTCGACGATGATGTCGAAGCGCCCGGTGACCACCGATGCCGAGTTGACGAAGGGCAGTTCGGAAATGCGCTGCGCCAGTTCACGGGCCCGGCCGCGCCCCTGGGCGTTGATGCCGACAATGGCCGAGATCAGCTCGGGCCGTTCGGTCAGGTTCAGCAGGCCGACGATCTTGAGCAGGTTGCGGTCGAGCAAATTGCGCAGCCGCGAGCGCACGGTGGGCACCGAAATCGCCAAGATCTCGGCGAGCCGGTTGATGCCCGGCTGCGCGTCCTGCGACAGCTGTTTCACCAGCCGCCGATCGGTCAGATCGAGATGTTCCCGCAAAAGCCAGTCTTTCATAAATGAGAGAAATAGATGCTATTTTCTTTCTTATGTGAAAAGACAGTATGGGAAATTTTTAATAACAGCAAGGCCCGTATCGCCTCTGGGCTGTGCCCCTCTCTTCTTCCATGCAGGCAGGTGGGATCAAGCGCCTGGTGGTAGATCGGTCGAAGCCGACGCACGGGCCGCTTGAGGGCGCGGCGCACGGGCTGGCAAGGCGCGGTCTTCCCGCCTTGCTCTTGCGTCTTCGAATTCAAGGGGTCAGGCGAGCTCGGTGGGCTCCGGAGTGGCGCGCAGGCGGCCGACATCGCGCACCGGCGGTGCGCCGAAGAGGCGGGCATATTCGCGGGAGAACTGGGAAGCGCTTTCATAGCCGACGGAGAAGGCGACGCCGGCCGCATCGCCCGACGTGGCGAGCAGGCGGCGGCGCGCTTCGTTGAGGCGGATGCGCTTCTGGTACTGGATCGGCGTCATCGCCGTGACCGCCTTGAAGTGGCGGTGGAACACCGAGGCGCTCATGCCGCCCATGCGGGCAAGATCCTCGACGCGGAACGGCTCCGCATAGTGGTCGCGGATCCAGGCCAGCGCGCGGCGAATCTGCGACAGGCGGCTATCGGCCCCGGCAATCTGGCGCAGCATGGCGCCTTGCGGCCCCTGCAGCAGCCGAAACAGGATTTCGCGTTCGAGCAAGGGTGCCAGCACTGGGATTTCGGTCGGATGATCGATGAGCTCAATCATGCGCAGCCACGCATCGACCAGCGCCTCGTCGGCCCGGCTGACGGCAAAGCCATGGCCGATCGGCGCCTCGGCAACGGGCGGCATGTCGAGGAGCAGCGGAGCGATCAGCGTGGTGTCGAGGGCCAGGCTGACCGAGAGGTAGGGATGCTGCGGGCTGGCCTGCAAAACCTTGCCGACGGCCGGCACTTCGACCGCGGCAATGAAGTAGCGGCCGGCGTCGTAATGCAGCAGCTGATCGCCGATCATGACGGATTTGGCGCCCTGCAGGACCAGGCAAAGCCTTGGGTCGTAGAGCCCCAGCAACGGCCCGGTCGTCGCCTCGCCCTTCATGATGGCCACGCGGGGAATCCCGGTTTCGGTCAGCCGGCCGCGCGCATGCCGCATCACCAGCGCTTTGAGGTCGTCGAGCGATTTCATCACAGCCTGTAGATCGCATCGGCGCGGCCGGCAATCAAGCTCCCGGCAGGAATAGGCAAGAACTCACCAGTTTTCGGCACGCGGCGGCCAGCGGTCGGCCCCATCTCTGCCGCAGACCAACCACAGATCAAACTGGAGATGGACATGACCGACAAGACCGCACTGGTGACCGGTGCCAACAAGAGCATCGGCTACGAAACCGCGCGCCGGCTGGGCGAAGCGGGCTACAGGATCTGGCTGGGCAGCCGCGACAGGGAACGCGGCGAAGCTGCGGCGGCCGAGCTCAGGCAAAAGGGGCTTGATGTGCGCATGCTGGAAATCGACGTCGCCAGCGACGCCAGCGTCGAGGCCGCCGCGCTGCGCGTTTTTGAGGAGGACGGACGCCTCGATGCGCTCGTCAACAATGCCGGCATCCTGGGCTCCATGCTCGCTCCCAGTGAAGAGCCCATAGCCATCATCAAGGATGTCTACGAGGTCAACGTGTTCGGCCCGATCCGCACCACGCAGGCCTTCCTGCCGCTGCTCAAGGCCGCCTCGCGCGCCAATGTGGTGATGGTTTCCAGCGGGCTGGGGTCACTCGGCGGGTTGACCGATCCTGCCAGTGAATTCTATGCGATCAATATCCTTGGCTACAACAGCTCCAAGACGGCGCTCAACGCCGCCACCGTTGCCTTCTCGAAGGAGTTCGCCGCAGCGGGTATCAAGGTCAATTCGGCCGATCCCGGCTATACCGCGACGGACTTCAACGGACACAGCGGCTACCGCACCGTGGGGCAGGCGGCCGAGATCATTGTTCGCCTGGCGACCCTGGACGAAAACGGTCCGACCGGCGGCTATTTCTACGATGAGGGTCCGTTGCCCTGGTAACGGCCCGGCAGGCCACCCGTTTCGGCTCCGGCCAGGGCCGCGGCCAGCAGCTTTGCCTGCGGTGTCAGTTCGTCGAAGCTGCGGGCGCAGAGGTTGAGCTGCCGCGTGGCCCAGTCGTCGCTGAGCCGCAGGCTGCGCAGCGTGCGGGCCGAGCGGCGGGCGGCACTCTCCGGCACGATGGCGATGCCGGCGCCTTGCGCGACCAGCCGGCAGACATTGTCGAGGCCGGGCACGCGGATGCGGATGTGCAGATGGCCGCCCAGGCGCGCGGCCTGACGGGTGATGTGCTCCTGCAGGGCATGGCCGAGGCTGAGGCCAACGAAGGATTCGCCCAGCATGTCTGCGAGGCTGGCGCTATGCAGGCCGGCAAGCCCCGGCCAGTTCCGCGCGGCGATCACCACCAGCCGGTCGACGAAGAACGGTTTCTGTTCGAGATGCGAGAGGCCGGCCCAGGTCGCGGCGATGCCGAGATCGGCCGCACCGCTGGCCACCGCCTCGGCGATCTCGTGGCTGGGGCGCTCGTCCAAATCAATGTCGATGCCGGGGTGGCCCACCAGGAAGGCCGGCAAGGTATCGCGCAAAAGCTCGGCCGTGGCGGCGGTGTTGGCCACCAGCCGGACACGGGCGCGCAGGCCGCCGGCATAGGCGCCGAGGTCGCCGGCCATCGCCTCTATCTGGTTCTGCACGGCGCGCGCATGATGCAGCAGCGCCTGGCCGGCCGCCGTCGGCACCACGCCGCGGCGGCGGCGTTCCAGCAGCGGCGCGCCGAGCCGCTCCTCCATGCCCTTGATGCGGGCGCTCGCCGAAGCCAGAGCCAGCCCGGCAAGCTCGGCGCCATGGGTGATGCTGCCGCGCTCGGCCACCAGCAGGAACAGCCGGAGATCGGTGAGATCGAAGCGCATTTCTTGCTCCCTGCGAGGTGCACGGCGTTGGCTTCAGCCTTCGGCCTGGACGAAGGCTGACAGCGCAACTTCCACATTGTGCGCGGGCCCGATGTCCGTCAAATCTTTTGCGATGGAGATTTGCGATGAGCGAAAAAGCGCGGGCCGGCTCGGTATTCTTGAAGGGCATGGCGATCGTGCTGGCGGTCGCCGTGGCCTCGCTTGCCATGGCGCAGGCACAGCCTGGCCCGCGCGGATGCACGACGGCGGTTCTCGTCAATCACGATGCCGTGCCGGCGAAACCGGATGCCGATGCCGCGGACATGCTGCTGCATGATTGATCCCGTGGGCATGCTCAGCGCCAGCTCCATCGCCTGGATCGGCGCGATCTTCCTCGCCGCCGGTTTCGTCAAGGGGGTCGTCGGCATGGGCCTGCCGACCGTGGCGATGGGCCTGCTGGCGGTGACGATGCCGCCGGCCGAGGCCGCCGCCTTGCTTCTGATCCCGTCGCTGGTCACCAATCTCTGGCAGTTGTTCACCGGCCCCGCCTTCGGCGCCCTGTGCAGGCGGCTGTGGACGATGATGGCCGGCATCATGCTGGGCACCGTCGCGGGGGCAGGGGTGCTCACAGGCGCGCATGCGGGCGCGGCCTCTGTGGGGCTTGGGGCAGCGCTTGTGCTTTACGCCATCCTTGGCCTGTTCAAGCTCAGCTTCACCACGCCGGCGCGCCACGAGGCCTTGATGTCACCGCTGGTCGGCGTGGCGACCGGGCTGGTCACCGGCGCGACCGGCGTCTTCGTCGTTCCGGCAGTGCCCTATCTGCAATCGCTGCGGCTGGAGAAGGAAGATCTCGTCCAGGCGCTCGGCCTGTCCTTCACCGTCTCGACGGCGGCCCTTGCCATCGGCCTGTTCAGGACGGGCGCGCTGGCATCGCCGGCGGCGCAGCTGACAGGCTCGATCCTGGCGCTGCTGCCCGCGCTGGCCGGCATGTTCATCGGCCAGGCGCTGCGGCAGGCGATGGGCGTCGAGACTTTTCGAAAGGTGTTTCTTGTCGGGCTGCTGACGCTGGGAGTGTATCTGGTGCTGGAGGCGTTGCGGTGAGGTTGGTCTCACTCGGCAATCGACCGGATAACCCGCGCCGGGTTTCCGCCGACAAGCGTGTTCGCGGGAACGTCTTTCGTGACCACCGAGCCCGCCGCGATGACGGCGTTTTCGCCGATGGTCACGCCGCCGATCACCGTAGCGCCGGCGGCGATCCAGACGTTGCGTTCGATGACGATCGGCTTCGCGTTGGTGAAGGCGCGGCGCCGTGACGGTTCGAGCGGATGGCCTGATGTGATGAGGCTGACATTCGGCCCGATCAGCACGTCGTCGGCAATGTCGAGCCCGCCAAGATCATAAAAGGTGCAGTTCTGATTGATGAAGACATTGCGCCCCACCCGGGTGTCGGCCCCGCCGGTCGCGTAAAAGGGCGGGATCAGCAGGAAGCTGTCGTCCACTTGTCTGCCGATCAGTTCGCTGAACAGGGCGCGGACCTCGTCCGCGTCGTTGAACGTCAGACGGTTGAGACGGGCGGTGATCGCCATCGTCCGCTTGACGTCCACCAGCATGGCCGCCGATTCCGACGTTCTCTCGGGGATTATCCTGGTACGATCCTCATGCGCCATTCGTCGTTTCCTCAGAGGCCCGGTCGAACGAATGTTGGCGCGCGATGGCCGCGCCGGGATGCGCCCCTTGGCTGTCTACTTGAGCATGATTCCAAAAGCCGGTTCCAGCTCTCGGGGTCACACTAACTCGTTGTTTTAAGGCCATTCCCAAGGGAAAGCGCTTTCGCGCTTTTCCCGGCAAAACCGTTTTACACTTTTCGTGGAATTGCTTTAGCGCACGACGAGCACCGGGATTGCGGTGTAGGACAGCACTTCCGCCGTCTGGCTGCCGAGAAGCAGCTTGCCCAACCCGCGGCGGCCATGCGAGGCCATCACGATCAGGTCGCAGCCTTGCGCCTGCGACAGTTCCAGGATCGCCTCGGCGGGCCGTTTGTCCTCGACATGCACAAGCTTGGCGGACACGCCGGCCGCATCGGCCGAGGCCTTGCACTTGGCCAGAACCTCCTTGCCATATTTGCGCGCCTCTTCCTGGTAGACGACCAGCTCATCGCCCGCCGCATAGCCGGCCATGGCGCCGCCCCAGGCGAAGATGGGGTAAGGCTCCGAGACGGTGACGAAGGTGACGGCGGCGTCGATGCCTTTTGCCAATGTGAGGCCATGGGCAACGCCCTTGTCGGCCAGTTCCGATCCGTCGGTGGCGATGAGCAGATGTTTGTACATGATGATCTGACCTGTTGTGCAAGGGCTGGCGCGCCCTTGGGGTGGCGGGAGCCTTGGTGCGGCTCCTCCTGATATAGTTGCGCCGCCGGTCTGCTCACAGGGCCAGCGTCATGTGGATCAGGGCCAGGCGAGGAAGCGTGCCGCGGCGATCTTCCGGTATCCCTGTTGGCTTTGGCTCGGTTGCGCCGCGACCGAGGTGGTTGCGAAGAAGAGCAGGCTCCGAAGACCACGCGCGGGAAGGTCGACCTTAGTGGCTACCTTACGAATTCGTATATCCGCGGCGAGGCGGCGGTAAGTTACGACATCCAACATTGAGATCATCCGCTGCCTTTGACTGACACGTCCCACCGAGAATACAGCAAATGATGATTGCCATGGGCGCTCCGCGGCCATTACGGCCAACAGGCCCAATAAAACGGTCGCCCTCCAAGTTTCGGCGCAAGCTGAACAATTGGGTGCATGAAAGCAAATGGGCGGCGCTTCGTTGGATGTTCCGGCGCGATATCGCCGCCATTCGATCGGCCCTCGGTGCTGAGCCGTTCACTGCAATCCTTGCTCAATATCCCGACATTGCGCTGAAGCCGGTTCGGCCGTATCTCGCCGCCAATTTGATGCGTATCCATCGTTGTGCAGCCGTCATTGGTCACTACACCGCGGCGGCGCGTCTTTTGACCGAGGCCGCCCTGGTCGAAAGCCACACGCGCGGTCGTCATCTCTTGGCAATGTCGACCGTTGCCGGTGAAGTCACGGTGGAACTGACGGGCCAGGCAGGTTTGTACCGAGAGGGGGAATGGCGCCTTCTCCTGCGCCTGGAAGGACGTCCCGTCATCGAGATGGCGCTCGCGATTGTGGACCGGTCGCTTCTACGTCTCGGTGGCGGCGGCAAGATCCTCTATATCGGCGCTCTGAAGTCGACGTCGACCGGTGTGCAAGGTCTCGAGGATTCCCGGATACTGACCAAAGCCATGGAAGGTCTGCGGCCGAAAACCCTGCTGCTCCTGGTTGCCCAGACTTTGGCATCCTCACTCAAACTGCGTGGCCTTGTCGCGGCATCAAACGCAGGCCACGTCTTTTCGAGGGACTATGCGCTGCGCCGCCGCATCACCGCGGACTATGACAGCTTCTGGGTGGAGTCCGGGGGTAGGCCAATACGTCGGACGATGTATGCCTTGCCCCTGGTGAAGGCTCAACGCGATCCAGCCGACTACAAGCCGAACAAACGGGCGCAAATACGCAAGCGTCAGCGCCGCGAGGTCGAAATCGCGCGTTCTGTCAGCGAATCCGTCAGGCTGTTGCTCCGAAGCTGAACGCCTTGCCGGGCCTGCATCCAGCCAGGTGGCCCACCGCAGGCGCTGGGCAGCTCGCCGGGCATGCCCGGCGGGCCAATCGCGAAACGGTATGATCCTTGGCTTAGAACGGTGCCGCCGGCAGCTCCTGGGTGCCTTCGAGCTTCACGGCCTGGAGTTCGTTCGCGTCATAGCCAAGAGCTCGCAGGATGGTGGGAGCTACCTGCGTCGTCTGCACCAGAGCTGGCACCGACCTCGGCTTGAGCGAAGGACCGCTGATGAGAAGCGCCACGTTGCGATCGTTCGCATTGGCGCCACCGTGCTCGGCAATCTTCGAGCCGGATGTGTAGACCACGCCCGGATTGACCGTGGCTATGAAGTCCGGCGTACGGCTGTCGGTGGCCGGATCCTGATAGGCGAGAGCAAGGGCATTCGGCGGCTGGATCTGGGCGATGCCTTCAGCCTTGCTCGATTTCTCGAGATAATCCTGCGCGGCCGCGAGGTTTTTGACCCTGTCTTGCGGCTTGAGCCAGATCAGCGCGGCGTCGTCGGCGATGTGGAAGGCATAGCCCGGTGTCTTCGTATAGGGATCATCGTCCAGTGGCTGGAACGACGCCGGGTCGATGGGCGACTGGCCATGCTTCGAGGCAAGTATGATCAGGGTCGAATTGGCGAGTTTGTTGTCCTTGAGTGCGGCCATCAGTTCGCCGACAGCGCCATCTACATAGGCGAGCTGGCCGGCGAGACCATTGCCAGGCGTGCCGCTGGCATCCAGATAGCCGCCCACCAGGCCGGCCTCGTCGCCGGGACCGGCCTTGGGAAGCTTCTGGCCCACGCTCACCGCCTGGAAATTCATGCCGAAAAGCGTGGGAACCGCCGCGGGATGCGAGCCGGTGCTGTCGAGGCCTTTGATTTCGTTGAGCACCGCCTGGACCCGCGCTTCATCGAAGTCGCGCTCGGCCTTGAAGCTTCCCGTCGTCTTGACCTTGGTGCCCGGAATCAGGCTGTCCTGTTCCAACGCGTAGAGGTCGTCGATGCCTTTGCCCGAAGGTCCGTTCAGCCATTCATAGGCGGGGTGCTTGTCGGACCAGGCCGTGCGGCCGCCATGCGCTTTCACGATTTCGAAGACGTTGTTGACCCGCACGAAATCATGCGGATAGACCACCGAGCATTTGCCGTTGATCAGCGTCATCGGCAGCTTTGCCGGGTCGATCTGGCTGCGGTAATCGCCTGGCTTGCCACCACCATCAAGGCGCGTCGAATCGACGTCGATGTTCTCGGCGAAGGCCACCTCGGCACCCGGCTCGCCCTTGCAGTCCGAAGCCGGCGCGAAATAGGTGCGGTCGTAGCTGTCGTCGTAGAACACGCCGGTCGATCTGGGTGTGCCGCCGGTTACCTGTGCCACAAGGCCAGGAAACGAGTCGGATGGGGCGCTGGCGAGCGCATTCGGATAGAAAATCCCGGTATCGGCGAGCGCGGCGAGCGAGCTTTTCGGATTTGCGGCGACATAGTTTGCCAGATCGAGCGCATGAAGCCCGTCGACGCTGATGAGCAGTACGTGCTTGTAGGGCGCGGCGATGGCGCTGGAATTAGACAGTGCGCCAGCCAATGCCGCCGTCAGCGTACCGGCTGCCAACGCCAGAGATAGTGTTTTCATAGAAGTGTCCCTCGTCTCGCAGCCCGCGATGGATCAAGGATAGGCGAGTGCACATGACAGGTTCATGAAAACTCGTTGGCAAAGGACCTTACGGATTGGTAAGCCAGCGGTGATGCACAAGAACCACCGCCGCCAAGCTGCGGAACGCAGGCGGCGAAGCGGCGCTCAAGTGCCGCGATGGCCGCCGGGTCTTTCGCTCCCTTGCGCCGACCGCTACAGCTTTGGCCCGACATCAACGAAGGGCCGAGCGTATGAACAGCGCGTATCCGCAAATCCATCTGGTCCGGCATGGCGAGACGGCGTGGAGCCTTTCGGGACAGCATACCGGTCGCACCGACATGCCGCTGACGCCGGCGGGCGAGGCCGCCGCGCGGGGCGTGGCGGAGCGGCTCAAGGGTCAGTCGTTCTCGGCGGTGTGGTCGAGCCCCTCGCAGCGCGCCTACAACACCAGCGTGCTGGCCGGCTTTGGTGCGCAAAGCGTCAGAAACGACGATCTGCAGGAGTGGGACTACGGCGCCTATGAGGGGCGGACAACCAAGGAAATCCTGGCCGATCGGCCAGGCTGGAACGTGTTTCGCGACGGCTGCCCGCAAGGCGAGATGGCCGCCGATGTCGGCGCCCGCGCCGACCGGATCATCAAACAGCTTCGCGAAGCCGGCGGCTCGATCCTGATCTTTTCCAGCGCGCATTTCCTGCGCGTGCTCGCCGCCCGCTGGCTCGGCCTGCCGCCGGAAGGCGGCGCGCTGTTCGTGCTCGATACGGCCAGCATCAGCGTGCTCGGCTACGAGCATGATCTCAGCGAGCCGGTCGTGCGCAAATGGAACCTGAAGTAGCGGCGGCTACTTCTCGAACTTCCGGATCGCTTCCGCCGTCACCGGCGTGAAGAAATTCACCAGATTGCCGTCGGGGTCGCGGAACAGCAGCGAGCGGTTGCCCCAGGGCATGGTGGTCGGCTTCTGCACGGTCGTGTCCCTGATGAAGTCCGACAGCCTGATGAATTCGGCATCGACATCGCCGACGCGGAATTCGAGGATGGCCGTGTGGTTGTCGGCGGGGCGGGCGATGTCGCCGCCGAACAGCATCAAGGTGCGCGTGCTGCCGATCGCCAGCGTGCAGGAAGGCGTCGCGAGTTCCGCGAAGTCCTCGGTGTAGACCGTCACCGGCATGCCGGTGATCTCGCCGTAGAAGCGCACGAGGCGCTGAACATCCGAGGTGATGATGCGGACAGAGACGAAATTCATTATTGGCTCCTTGATGGCTGAAGCCGCGGCCGGGCTTCCCGGCCGCTCTATAGGCCAGGCCTCCTGCCAGCTTTCTGTCAGCAGAAGTGGGCGACGGCTACGCTTCCGGTCCGGACCAGACCGGCGGCAGGCCGAAGGCGGCGAACAGGCCGGGGCCGAGCGGGGCGACATAGACCGTGAGCGATACGATGCCGCCATCGGCCGGCTCGATGACATGCAGGGATTGCGCGCGCCATTCCGGCTCCTGATGGCGCCGGGCATAGATCGCGACCGCCGGCTGGCCGTTGGCCCGTGTCGCCACGGCGCGGTAGCCGGCGAAATTGCTCCACACCGTCTTGAAGAAACCATGGATCGCCTGACGTCCCCGGTACCAGTCGCGCCATGGCGGCATGCGGTAGGTGGCGTCCTCGCGCAGCAGCGCGACCAAGCCGTCGAGATTGGCGGCTTGCCAGGCGCTGAGATAGCGTGCGAGCAGCACGCCTTCCCGTGGGTTGGGCTGCGATCGTTGCTGGGGGCGTCCCTGCGGATAGCGCTCACCCAGCGTCGCGCGCGCCCGCTGCAGCGCGCTGTTGACCGAGGCGGTCGAGCCGCCCAGCAATTGCGCGGTCTCCAGCGCCGACCAGCCCAGCACGTCGCACAGCAGAAGGGATGCGCGTTGCCTCGGCGGCAATAGCTGGATGGCGGCGACGAAGGCAAGCCGCACGGCCTCGTTTGTCTCGTAGCGCGCATCCGGGCCGGGCTCGCCATCGACAAGGTCCGGCAACTCGGCGTCGGGGTAGGGCTCCAGCCAGGAGAGCTCGGCGGCGGCCGGCCCGGCGGCGGCGCGCCCTTTGCTCGGCGGCCGTGCGGGCTCTTCGAGGATGCGGTACGCCGACGACCGCGCCTTGATGGCGTTGAGGCAGGCGTTGGTGGCGATCGAATAGAGCCAGCCGCGCGGCGAGCCGCGCCCGTCGAATTGCGCGCGCCCGCGCCAGGCCTTGAGGAACGTCTCCTGGACGAGATCGTCGGCCTCGTGCAGCGAGCCCATCATCCGGTAGCAATGCAGCTTCAGCGCCCGGCGGTGGGCCATCGTCAGGCGCTCGAAGGCAGGCCGATCGAGGATCGGCCTGCCTGTCGGGTCCAACGGCTCAAGCGGGCCGGGAGCGTCTGTCATATCGAGCCTGCCGTGCGGAGTTCGTCTGGCATCCTGCGCGCCTCATGCCGCAGCGGCAAGGCCGCTGCCGCTGACCGTGAAGGCGATGCCTGGCACCTTGCCGCCGGCCAGCGCCACCACGGCGCGCCCGACATCGGCGGGCGTCTGCACATCGCCCATGCTGGCCAGGAAATCCGCCGGGCTGATGCCGAGATAGGCGGAGATGCTCGAAATGCCGCGCTGGCCGACGCCGGTGCCGGCCATGATGCGCATCGGCGCCAGCGCCATGAAGCGCAGGCCAAGGCCAAGCCGGTCGGCCTCCTTCTGGCTGTGGGCGGCGAGGAACATCTGCATTTGCTTGGCGCCGGAATAGCCGCCGGAGTTCGGCGGTCCGCCGCTGAATGCCGCGCCGCTGGAGATCAGCACGACGCGGCTGCCCGGCTTCAACCGGCCCTGAAGTGCTGCCCTGCAGAACAGGAACGATGCCTTGACGTCCGTCTCCCAATTCGCCGAGAAATCGTCCCAGCTCTGGTCCTGGATGCAGGCCGACGGGGCAAAGGCGCCGGCGCAGATCACCAGCACGTCGGGCTGCAGCGCGGCGAACACCGTGTCGGGCGCCGTGTCCTGCGTGGCGTCGGCGGCCAGCGTCCTGACTCCAGACGCCTCCCAGGCGAGCTCCTTCAGGGCTTCCGCGCCGCGGGCGACGGCAAGCACATATGCGCCTTCGCCGAGCGCAGCTTCGACGATCGAGCGGCCGACACCCCGGCTGCCTCCGACCACGACGACATTTTGACCTTGCAACGATCCCATGGATCACCTCGCTTTTCCGGCCCGGACAATTCCGGCGCCTGTAGGTGAAGACAGGGGAGGCGGGCGGAAATCATCGGTGGGGCGGCGAAAATCTTTCGCGGGCGCGGATCAGGCGGCTCTCATTCGTTCGCCGGTTTGTCCAGGACATGATTGGAGCGATAAACTGGACGGCCCATCGCCGATCTCTTGGGCGCAACGAAAACCTGGGAGGAATGGATATGACGACACTGTTCGTGAGACATACCGTGTCCGACTACAAGGCCTGGCGCAAAGTCTATGACGGGTTCGCTCCGGTTCAAAAGGCCAACGGCGTGAAGGCCGAGGCCGTCTATCAGGCGGCGGACAACCCCAACGACGTCACCGTGACGCATGATTTCACCAGTGCCGCCGAAGCGCAGGCCTTCATCAAGAACCCAAAATTGAAGGAGGCGATGGCGAGCGCCGGCGTGGTCGGCGCGCCAAGCATGTGGATCACCAACAAGGCTTGATGGGCCGCCGCCCATCTCCTCGTTCCAACGCAAACTCCCGACGGAAAACTGAGCCTGGGCCGCTTGCGGTCTGGCCGGCGGGACGCTTGCTCAGCCGCCCAGCAGCGCCAGCTCCTCCGGCGTCAAATGCCGCGCGGTGCCCTTGGCGAGGCCGCCCAACGGCAGCCGGCCGATGGCGATGCGGATGAGGCGCTTGACCTCGATGCCGTGCGCGGCGAGCAGCCGGCGGATGTGGCGGTTGCGCCCCTCGTCCAGCACGATCTCCAGCCAGGCGGTGCGGCCGCCGCTGCGCAAAAGCGCGATCGAATTGGCGGCCAGGGTCTCGCCGTCGACGCTGACACCCGCACGCAGCGTTTGCAGCATCGCTTCGTCAGGCACCATGCCGACCTGGACGTGATAGGTCTTGGGCAGATGCGAGGCCGGGTCCATCAGCCGGTTGGCGAAATGCGTGTCGTTGGTCATGAGCAGCAGGCCTTCGCTGGCCTTGTCGAGGCGGCCGACCGGCGAGACAAAGGGCAAATCGAGTCTTTCCAGGCAGGTATAGACGGTGTCGCGCTGTTGCGGGTCGTCGCGGGTGGTGACCAGCCCGCGCGGCTTGTTGAGCATGACATAGACCTTGCGTTCGGCAACGACAGGCGCGCCGTCGACGACGATGCGGTCGCGGTTCAGGTCGACGCGCAGCGCGGCATCGCGCACCAACTTGCCGCCGACGCGCACGCGCCCTTCCGCGATCAGCACCTCGGCCTGCGTGCGCGAGCACAGGCCGAGTTTCGACAGCGCGCGGTTGAGGCTGACGCCGGGCGGCTTGGTTGTGGGCGATGTCGGTCGTGCTGCCATTCTGCTGCGGGTCGGTCCTTTGTATCGGACAGATGGCATGGGAGGCGCGGGAATCGCAAGCGATGGCCTTGTCCTGGATCAAGGTCGCGGTCGGTGGCTTACACCGCGGTCCCGACCAGCGCGCCGATGCCGGCGGTGAGCGCCATGGCGAAGGCGCCCCAGAAGGTCACGCGCAACGTTGCGCGAAGGATGTTGGCGCCGCCCGCCTTGGCGCCGATGGCGCCCAGCAGGGCAAGGAAAAGCAGAGACGCAAGCGAGACCGCCAGCACGAGCATTGAGGCCGGCGACACCAGCACCATGAGCAACGGCATCGCCGCGCCCACGCTGAAGGTCGCCGCCGAAGTCAGCGCCGCCTGGATCGGCCGCGCCGTGGTCATTTCCGAAATGCCGAGTTCGTCGTGGGCATGCGCGGCCAGCGCATCCTTGGCCATGAGCTGGTCGGCGACCTGGCGGGCCAGGTCCGTCTCCAGCCCACGCTTGACGTAGATTTGCGCCAACTCCTCGCGCTCGAATTCGGGCTGGGTCGCGAGTTCCTGGCGTTCGCGGGCGAGGTCGGCATTCTCGGTGTCCGACTGGGAGCTGACCGAGACATATTCGCCGGCCGCCATCGACATGGCGCCTGCCACCAGGCCGGCTATGCCGGCGACCAGAACCTGCGAAGCCGGCGCTGCGGCCGACGCCACGCCGACGATCAGGCTCGCGGTCGAGACGATGCCGTCATTGGCCCCCAGGACGGCGGCGCGCAGCCAGCCGATGCGCGACACCTGGTGGTTTTCGACATGCAGCCGGCTCATGCTTTTCTCCTGATCTTGCCTTCGAGTTTCGTGGCGGCGGCGACTGTATTGGAAATCGTGCCGTACTTGCGGACATTCTTGTGCAGCAACTCCAGCCGCTGGTCGGTTTCATCGGTGTCGACGACAAGCTCGTAGTCGATCGAGGCAATCCCCGGCGGGCTGTCGCGCCGAACGGCATGCAATGCGACCATGACGCCGCGCAGTTTGAAACCGAGCATCGGGGTGACTCGTTCGATGCCCTTGATCATGCAGCCGGCGATCGCCGCCAGAAGCAGTTCGGCTGGATTGAAGGCATCGGCCCGGCCCTCAAGACTGGTGTCGAGAACGAGTGCGGCGTCCTTGGTCGTGGCTGCGCTGCCTCGTGCATCGGTCCGTCTGGCTTCGACGCTGTATTCGAACATGGGGCCACCTGCTTCGCCGCCCGCGCGGCGGGCGCCATTCAGGCGTTTCTAGCCTCTTTTCAGGAATCCGGTTTTGATCCACGTCAGAATCCGGCCCTGCTGGCCCCGTTCACGTGCACGGCACCCCGCTGGTTGCGGGCGAGGCCGCCATTGTGAAGGCGATAGTGCCTCAACCGGCCTGTTGAGCCATGACGATGAAGTTGCCGCAGGTGTCGTCGAAGAAGGCGGCGCTGACCGGCCCCATGCGCCGGGGCGGCCCGAGAAATTTCACGCCGCGCCCGGCGAGGCGGTCGAAGTCGGCCTGGATGTCGCGGCTGGTGATCAGGGCCGCCGGGAATTGGGCATCATGGAGCGCTTGCTGCGCGGCACGCGCCGGCGCATCGCGATTGGGCTCAAGAACCAGTTCAGCGCCGTCGGCCTCGTCCGGAGACACCACCGTCAGCCAGCGGGCCTTGCCGCCGTCGTAATCATGCTTTTTCACGAAACCGAGGACCGACGTGTAGAAGGCCAGCGCCTTGTCCTGGTCATCGACCTTGATGAGGATATGACGAAGCCGCATGGTCAAATTTCCTTTTGTTCGCGTCGGGTCAGCGTCCGCGCTCAATCCCGCCCGTTGAAGAACGCCGTCAGCACCGGCGCATGCGCGGCGGGTTTCAGCATGTGGTTCTGGCCGGCCAGCGTCTGGTAGCGCGCATTGGGCAGGGCCTGTGCCAACGCCTTGTTGCCATGGCGCATCCACGACGGGCTTTTTCCGCCATCGGTCACCAATGTCGGCACGCCGAGCGTGGTCCAGCGTGCGGGATCCAGCGGCTTGCCGAGCTGGTCGCCGGCGACGATGGCGCCGTCATAAGGCAGCGTATGCGCCACTGCCTTGAGCTTGCGCCAGATCGGCGTCAGCTTCATGACGGCGATCAGCAGGCCGGGCATGCCGACCGATTTGAGGAAGGCGCTCACGGCGTCGCCGCGCCTGTCGTCCGCGATGGCTTGGCGGATCGTTGCCCAGTCGCCTTGCGTGGTCGTGCGGCTGTCGTCGACGATCAGCGGCGCTTCGTAGAGCGCAAGCCGCCTGATGCCGGGCAGGCGGGCTGCCGCCATCAGCGCCAGCATGGCGCCGGAAGACATGCCCCAGACATAGGCTTCGCCGCCGGCCGCCCGCAGCACGGCCTCGATGTCATCGATCTCGCGCTCGACCGTGTAAGGCGTGGTGTCGCCGCTGTCGCCACGGCCACGGCGGTCGTAGCGAAACACGGTGAAACCGCCTTCCAGCGCCTTGGCCAGCGGGCCGCTTGGACCCATGGTGCGCGAGCAGAGCGCGCCGTCGACGAGGATGAGCGGATGGCCCTGGCCGCGCCGCTCGCAGGCGATCGGCGTTCCATCCCGCGACAGCACGGCCTGCGTGGTCGGTTTGGCGTTCTCAGCCAGCATCGTCGGCTCCCTTGCCTATCAGCAGTTCCAGCCGGTCGAAGCTCTGCATCCAGCCGCCGCGCATGCCGAGCGCCAGCAGGCGTTCGCGGTCGGCGGCAGTCGCCAGCGTCACCTCGAAATGGACATGGGTGCGCACGCCGTCGGGCGTGAAGCTCACCGTGTGGCGGCTCCGGCCCGGCGGCTTGCCGGCCCATTCGCGGATTTCAGGATCCGGTTCGTCGTGGTAGCTCAGCCTGGCGTTCTCGACGACTTCGAGATAGCTGCCCTGGTTGCGGTAGAGCGCGCCACTGGCGGTCAGCATGTCGATGCGCCAGCAGCCGCCGACGCGCACGTCGAGCACGCAAAGGGGAATGGTGCAGTCCCTGATGCCCCACCATTGCGCCACCAGGAGCGGATCGGTCCACAGCCGGAAGACGCGTTCGACCGGCGCGTTGAAAATGCGCTCGATGGCAAAGCTGCGGTCGGTGGTTGCGGGCGCGGTCATTCCGGCCTGTCCGCGCCGCGCCGCAGCAGGTCTTCCATGCGGTCGAAGCGGCCTTCCCACAGCTTGCGGTAGTCGTTGAGCCAGCGGTCGATGTCGCGCAGCGGCTTGAGCTCGATGCGGCTGAGATGTTTTTGCGCCGCCCGGCTGCGGGTGACGAGGCCGGCCTGCTCCAGCACGCCGACATGTTTGGAGACCGCACGCACGGTGAGCGCGAAGGGCTGCGCCAGTTCGGCAACCGACGCTTCGCCGTCGAGCAGCCGGGCCAGTATCGCCCGGCGCGTGGGATCGGCGAGGGCGGCGAATGTGTCGTCGAGGGAGGTTTGATGAGCCATTGCGGAACCAATCAGTTCTGGAACTAATTGGTTCTATAAATGGTTTTAGCTGAGCCGTCAACGCGCTATACGGGACTGGGAGAGCTCGGGGAAATACGGCGTGAAGCCCCAGGCTCCTGTCTTTTTGTCCGCGATGCCGTTCAGCACTTCGAGCGCGTCGGCCGGCAACTCCAGTTCGGCCGCCGCCAGATTTTCCCTGAGGCGGCCCTTTTACGTGCGCAGCACCCGGTAGATCGCGGGGATGCCAGCACCGTCAGCGGCGTCGAGGAGAGGCCAGGCCGAACAGCAGCGAGATCGCCAGCCCCTGGAAGATCGGATCGGTCAGGATCACCGCCGCGCCGATCATAGCGGCAAGGGCGGTCAGCAGGATCGGCTTGAACCTGATCGCGCCGGCTTCGATCAGCGGCGCGCTGGTAGCCTGGGGTGCCTCGTTTCGTCTCCGATGGCCAAGCGCTGTCTGGACCTCATGTTGCCACAATCGGGAAATGCGATGGAACAGGCATCAGCAATGGGTCCAACACGTTGAAGAGCACTGTATTTCGTGCCCTCGTGGCGCTCCTCGGTACGGCGTTGCCGGCGCGGGCAGATGAGGCATGCATGGCCAATATGGGACGGTTTGAGCTCGGGCAATATGCCTGCCTGAGGGTCGGCGAGACGAGCCACCTGGCTCGCTGCGAGGTCAACCTCGATATCTTGTCCTGGAACGAGGTGCTTGACCATTGCCCGGGCGGCACCGCGCCGAAACCCGCGGTGGCTACGTCTGTTTGCCGGGCCAACGGCAAGTTCATCCCGGGCGGCGGGTTTGCTTGTCTCGTCGTGGCCGGCAGCACGCACCTGGCGCGCTGCGACACCGTGCTCAATGCTCCGTCTTGGACCAAGGTACAGGAGGGATGCCCCGGCGCACCGCTGCCGGAAGCCACTCCGGATGCCCAGGTGCATCCTGGGCTCAAAAATCTGTTGTCAGGTCCTCGCCGCCTGTTTGAACGGCTGCGAGACGCACTCTGAAGTCAGTGACGATTGGCGGTGGCGCTGTGCTGACCGTGGTTTGGCTGGACCGCCTGTTTGGCGTGCAGAGATTTCGCGTGATCCATGTGATAATCCGTCACCTTCACGTGCGCAGCACCCGGTAGATCGCGGGGATGACCAGCACCGTCAGCAGCGTCGAGGAGGCCAGGCCGAACAGCAGCGAGATCGCCAGCCCCTGGAAGATGGGGTCGGTCAGGATCACCGCCGCGCCGATCATGGCGGCAAGCGCGGTGAGCAGGATCGGCTTGAACCTGATCGCACCGGCCTCGATCAGCACCTCGCTCAACGGCCTGTCGGGCGACGCCGCATGGCGGATGAAGTCGACCAGCAGGATCGAATTGCGCACGATGATGCCGGCCAGCGCGATGAAGCCGATCATCGATGTGGCCGTGAACGGCGCCCCGAACAGCCAGTGCCCGCCGAGGATGCCGATGAAGGTCAGCGGGATCGGCGTCAGGATCACCAGCGGAACCTTGAACGAGCCGAACTGGGCGACGACGAGGATGTAGATGCCGAGCAGCGCGACGCCGAAGGCCGCCCCCATATCGCGGAAGGTCACCCAGGTGACTTCCCATTCGCCGTCCCACAAAAGCGTCGGCCGGCTTTCATCCTCCGGCTGGCCGTGCAGCGAGATCGCGGGCTTCGGCAGTCCGGTCCAGTCCTGCACGTCGATGGCCTTGCTGACGGCGAGCATGCCGTAAAGCGGCGCCTCGAAGCTGCCGGCAAGCTCGGCCGTCACCATTTCGGCGGCGCGGCCATTGTGCCTGAACACCGGGAACGAAGCGCGCTCCGGCGTCACCCGCACGACATCGCCGAGTTCGACGACGCCGCGGTCGCCAGGCAGGACATTGGCCGGAATGGGGGTGGTCAGGAAGCGCTCGTCGAGCGTCCTTTCGCCCTTCGGCCGCTCGATGCGGATCGGGATCGGCTGGCGGCCACCGCCGCGATGCGAATAGCCGACGGTCCTGCCCCCATTGAGGATGGCAAGCGTGTCGAAGACGTCGCTTTCCTCGACATGGAAGAACTCCGCATCGTCGGTGGAAATCGTGGCGCGCAGCCGGCGTGCCGGCTGTCCCCAGGAATTGTCGACGTCGACGATGAAGGGCACGGAGCGGAACGCCGTTTCGATCCTGGCGGCGACCTTGCGGCGGGTCTCGCCGTCGGGTCCGTAGATCTCGGCCAGCAGCGTCGCCATCACCGGCGGGCCGGGCGGCGGCTCGACCACCTTCAGGCTGGTGCCTTGCGGTACGGGGATCGTGGCGATGCGCTGGCGGACGTCGAGCGCGATCTCATGGCTGGAGCGGGAACGGTTCGCCTTCGGCAACAGGTTGAGCGCCACGTCGCCCTGCTGCGGCTCGGTGCGCAGGACGGCATGGCGGACGAGGCCGTTGAAGTTGAAAGGTGCCGCCGTCGCGGCATGTGTCTGGACCGATCGGACCTCCTTCAATTCGAGAACCTTGGCGGCGACGGCCTGCGCCACCGCATCGGTGGCCTCGACGGAAGACCCTTCCGGCAGGTCGATGGTCACCGACAGTTCGGACTTGTTGTCGAAGGGCAGGAGCTTGACCGTGACATGCTCGGTGTAGAACAGCGCGAGCGAGCCCAGGGTCAGGACGCCGACGACGAGCAGGAAGGCCCAACTCGCCTTCTTCGAGGCCAGGATCGGCCGCGCGACGGCGGTGTAGGCGCGGCCGAGCGGGCCGCCATTGCCATGATCCTGATGGGCATGCACCGGCGCCCGCCCGGCAAGTTTAAGCATCAACCACGGCGTCACCATCACCGCAACGAAGAAGGAGAAGATCATCGCCGCCGAGGCATTGGCCGGAATCGGGCTCATATAGGGGCCCATCATTCCCGAGACGAACAGCATCGGCAGCAGTGCGGCGACCACGGTCAAGGTGGCGACGATGGTCGGGTTGCCGACCTCCGCCACCGCCTCGATTGCCGCCTGCCGGCGATCGCGGCCGCCGCCCATGGCCCAGTGGCGCGAGATGTTCTCGATCACCACGATGGCATCGTCGACGAGAATGCCTATCGAAAAGATCAGCGCGAACAGCGAGACGCGGTTCAGCGTGTAGCCCATGACGCGCGAGGCAAACAGCGTGAGCAGGATGGTCACCGGAATGACGACGGCCACGACCATCGCTTCGCGGCGGCCGATGGCGACCCAGACCAGTACGATGATCGAGATCGTCGCCAGGCCGAGATGGTAGAGGAGCTCATTGGCCTTGTCGTTGGCGGTCTCGCCGTAATTGCGCGTCACGTCGATCGAGACATCGCCTGATATCAGCCCGCCCTGGAGCAATGCGACCCGGTGCAGAATGGCGTCGGCGACGGCGACCGCGTTCGATCCCGCGCGCTTGGCGATGGCGAGCGTGACCGACGGCACGCGCTCGACACCAACGCCGGCCCTGGTGACCGTCGACACCAGCGTATCGCCGGCGTCGGTGGCGAAGGCGACGTCGGCCACGTCGCGGACATAGACAGGGCGGTTGTCACGCGAGGTCAGAAGCAGGTTGCCGATCTGGTCTGGCGAGGCCAATGTCTCGCCGGCGACGATGTCGATCTGCTCGCCCTTGTCGCGAACACGTCCGGCGGGAAAGGCCTTGTTGGCGCCCGACACCTTGGCGGCGAGCTGCTGCAGGGTGACGCCGTAGAGGGCGAGCTTTTCGGGGTTCGGATTGACGCGGATGATCTCACCGGTGTCGCCGACCAGGTAGGTCAGGCCGACATTGTCGATCTTGGCGATCTCGGTGCGGAGTTCGCGCGCGACGCGGGTGAGGTCGTTGGCCGTCATGCGCGCGGCTGCCTGCGGCTTCGGCGACAGCGTCAGCGTGACGATGGCGACGTCGTCGATGCCGCGGCCGACGATCAGCGGCTCGGGCACGCCGACGGGAATGCGGTCCATGTTGGCGCGCACCTTGTCGTGGACGCGCAGCACGGCAGCGTCCGACGAGGTGCCGACGATGAAGCGGGCGGTGACCATCACCTGGTCGTCCCGCGTCTGCGAATAGACGTGCTCGACGCCGTCGATGCCCTTGACGATCGTCTCCAGCGGCTCGGTGATCAGCTTGACGGCGTCGTCGGCCTTCAGCCCGTCGGCGCGCACGAAGATGTCGACCATCGGCACCGAGATCTGCGGTTCCTCCTCGCGCGGCAGCGTGAGCAGCGCCACCAGCCCGAAGGCGAAGGCGGCGACCAGGAACAGCGGCGTCAGGGGCGACGCGATGAAGGCCCGCGTCAGCGCGCCGGCAATGCCGAACGAGGCGGGACCTTTCATGGCGTGACCACGACGTCGCCAGCCGCAAGACCGGTCAGGATCTCGACATAGTCGCCGTCGGCGCGCTTGGTCCGCTCGCCCGCGACCACCGCGCGCTCGACACTGCCGCCGCCTGCGGCGACGCGCACGAAGTCGATCCCCGAACGGGTCTGGATTGCCGAAGCCGGCACCAGCAGCGCGGAGCGCTCGGCGACCGGCAGCTCGACCAGGACACGGGCATCGATGAAATTGGTATCGAGATCATCGACCTCGACGTCGGCGATGACGCGGCCATTGTCGATCTGCGGATAGATCTTTGCGAGGCGGCCGGGGGCCTCCTTGCCGCCGGCATTGATGCGGATGGCCGCGCCCGCTCTCAGCGACCCCGCGTAACGCTCCGGAACGGCAAGCCGCAGGAACACCCCGCCGCCGCCAATGGTGGCCACAACCTCACCGGCCATGATGACCGCGCCACGCGTCACCGGCACGGTCAGCACGCGGCCGTCGCCAGGCGCAAAGACATCGCCCTCGGCGCCCTGCTGCACGATCACCGAACGCTGCGCCTCGGTCGCGGCAAGCTGGTTGCGCGCGACGTCGACTTCGGTGCGCAGCTGATCGAGACGCTGCGCGGTCATGACGCCCTTGTCGACCAGCGTCTGGCCACGGGTAAGTTCGGACTGCGCCGTCTCAAGCTGCGCCTGCAAGGCACGAAGCTGGGCGTCCAGAGCGGCGACCTGAAACGCGATCTTGTCGTCCTGGACGGTCGCGATCTTCTGCCCCGCCTTGACCAGTTCGCCCTCCGTGACAGCCAGATCGACGACAAGGCCGCCGATACGGGCGCGCGCAGGAACGGTGTCGCGTGCCTCGACACGGCCATAGACCGCCTTCCATTCGGTCACCGTCGTCGGCGCCAGTGTCAGCGTGCCGGCAAACGCCGGAGAGGCCGCCAGCAACGCGGCGAACAAAAGAGGCATGCGCATGCGGATTTTCCTCAGAACGCGCATCCCGGCTTGATGCCGAGCTTGCGGAAGACCATCGCCGCGGGGCAGAAGCCGGTGAACGCCGACTGCAGCATGTTCAAGCCGACGAAGACCGTCAGCCATACGAACAGCGGCGAGACAAAGGCGGTGAGCACGACGGACAGCAGCACCATGACGCCGGCGAAGGCGAGAACGGAACGGTCGAGGGACATTGTCATCTCCATTTGTATATGATGATATCTAAATATATGAATATTACCACTGACCGCAAGAGGCGATGCCAGATTTGTCGCTGGCGGTGCACCGCGCCCGCCAACCACCGTCCGCAAAGGCTAGCGCGGGTCAGGCTCCCGGGACGTCGGTTGATGCCTCGACCTTGATCTGCTTGAGCTTATCGATCCCAAGCGCCTGCAGTGCGAGGCGCTCATAGAAGGGTTCGGACTTGCCGGCCCTTATCTTGTGCAGGAAATACTTCTCGAAACCGACCTTGGCGGTGTGCACCCATTTGCCGGAGGACGACCAGTTGACATTGCGCGGCGGGATCTGCGGCTGCGCCACGAAGGCGACGCCGGAATCGCCGAAATCGGCGAGGCAGACCGCATTCCATGTGCCCTGGGCGTCAGGCTGCTTGCCCTCCACCAGCCGGCCGATGTTTCGCGCCGTCGCCGTGACCATGGATTCGATCATGAAGCCGGTCTTGGGCACGCCAACGGGGACCGGCGTCTTGCCGATCGGCGGGATTGCGACGCAGACGCCGACCGCGAATATTTCGGGGAACGCCGGGTTGCGCTGGTGCTTGTCGACAAGGATGAAGCCGCGCGGATTGGTCAGGCCCTCGATGCCGCGCACCGCCGCCACGCCGCGAAAGGCCGGCAGCATCATGGCATAGGCGTGCGGCAATTCATGCGCCTGCCTGACCGACCCGTCGTCGGCGAGTTCCTGGACGAACATCTTGCCGGGCTCGACCTTGTCGACCTTGGCGTTGCAGATCCACTTGATGTGATGCTGGCGCATCTCGCTCTCGAGCAGGCCCTTGGTGTCGCCGACGCCGTCGAGGCCGAGATGGCCGATATAGGGTTCGGAGGTGACGAAGGTCATGGGCACGCGGTCGCGCACCCTGGCGTCGCGCAAGGCCTTGTCGAGGATGAAGGTGAATTCGTAAGCCGGCCCGAAGCAGGACGCGCCCTGGACAGCGCCGATGACGACCGGGCCCGCCTTGGCGACGAGCGCGTCGAAGGCCGTCCTGGCCTTGAGCGCGTGATCGATGTGGCAAACGGACTGGGTGTTGTGCTCCGGCCCGAGACCCTCAATCTCGTCGAAAGCGAGTTCGGGGCCGGTGGCGATGACCAGATAGTCGTAGGAGACGGATGAGCCGTCGTTGAGTTCCACCGTGCGCTCGACGGGATGGACGCGCCTGGCTCCCTGCGGATGAAAACCGATCTTGCGGCGTGCCAGTACCGGAGCAAGGTCTATTTCGACCGCTTGCCTGTCGCGCCAGCCGACGGCGACCCAGGGGTTGGACGGCACGAATGAATAGTGGCTGCCATTGTTGACGACGGAGACCTGGTGTTCCCCGGCCAGTCCGTCGCGAAGCTCGTAGGCCATGATGGTGCCTCCCAGCCCGGCACCCAGGACGACAATATGCGCCATGTTCTTCCTCCGTTGCGGCGTCGCTTTGGCGCAACGCCGACACTGCCGATCCCTTGCGGGATTGGTTGATCTTGCGCCATTGTGGCGGGCTGCGATTTGACGCTGATCAAGCGACGTTGACGGAGCGAAGCATCGGCATCGATCCATCGACTTGACAGGCAGCCGTGCCAGGCTAATATTATTTGTAAATCTTAATATGATAATGTGTTCATATGCGCAACATAAAAATAGCCGAACTGGACAAGCGGGCGCGCGAAGCGTCCGAACTGCTCGCCGCGATGGCAAATGAAAAACGGCTGATGATCCTGTGCCATCTGCTGGACGGCGCGACGAGCGTGAACGAACTGGCCGAACTGGTTGGGATGAACCAGTCGGCGCTGTCGCAGCAGCTTTCAAAGTTGCGCGCGCTCAAGCTCGTGGACACGAGGCGCGACGCCCAGCAGGTCTACTATCGGTTGGCTTCGGTGGAGGTCGAGCGAATCCTGCAGACGCTCTACGGCATCTATTGCGATCCGCAGACACGGATCGCCAGGGTCGGCAGCCGGTAGCTGCCGACCGACGGCAGCAATGCCTTATGCCGCTTGCTCGGCTTCACTGCCGATGCCGTTCAGCACTTTGAGCGCATCGGCCGGCAGGTCGAGCTCGGCCGCCGCCAGGTTCTCGCGGAGATGACTGAGCGAGGAGGTGCCGGGGATGAGCAGGATGTTGGGCGCGCGGCGCAGCAGCCAGGCGAGCGCCACCTGCATCGGCGTCGCGCCGAGTTTCCGGGCGACATTGGCCAGCGTGTCCGACTGCAGCGGCGTGAAGCCGCCAAGCGGGAAGAACGGCACATAGGCGATGCCGTCGGCGGCAAGCGCGTCGATCAGCGCATCGTCGTCGCGGTGCGCGATATTGTACTGGTTCTGCACGCAGACGATCTCGGTGATGCTGCGTCCCTGGGCGATCTGGGTCGATGTGACGTTGCTCATGCCGATATGGCGGATGAGGCCCTGGCGCTGCAATTCGGCGAGCGTGTTCAACTGCGGCTCGAGGGATCCTTCGGCGGGGCCGTGGATGCCATGCATGGAGCGCAGGTTGACGACCTCGATCACATCAAGCCCGAGATTGCGCAGATTATCGTGCACGGCCTCGGTCAGTTCCTTGGGCGACATTGCTGGAAGCCAGGATGCATCGGCGCCGCGCCGGGCGCTGACCTTGGTGACGATGGTGAGGTTGGCGGGGTAGGGGTGCAGCGCCTCGCGGATGATCTGGTTGGTGACGTGCGGGCCATAGAAATCCGATGTGTCGATGTGGTCGACGCCGCTGGCGATCGCCTCGCGCAGCACGGCGAGGGCTGCGTCACGATCCTTCGGCGGGCCGAAGACGCCCGGTCCCGCCAGTTGCATGGCGCCGTAGCCGAGGCGCTTCACGGTGCGGTCGCCGAGTTTGTAGGTTCCGGCCTTGCTGATGTCGGTCATGGTCTCATCTCCTTTGGATCGGCCCAATGTAGACAAAGCGCGCCTGCGCGATAATATGGCGCAATCGGCACAGCCTGTGCGGAAAGGCGAACAATGGCAGCGGATCTTGGCGACCTACAGGCGTTCATCGCGGTGGCGCGCGCCGGCGGCTTTCGCGAAGCGGCCCGGGTGGGCAATGTCAGCGCCTCCAGCCTCTCGGAGACGGTGCGGCGGCTGGAGACCGGGCTAGGCGTGCGGCTGCTCAACCGCACGACGCGCAGCGTCGCCCCCACCGAGGCCGGCGCGCGCCTGCTCGAGCGGCTCGGCCCGGCGCTCGGCGAAGTCGAGGCGGCGCTCGACGTGGTCAACGGCTTTCGCGGCCGCCCGGCCGGCACGCTGCGGCTCAACGTGCCGGTCGTCGCGGCGAAACTGGTGCTGCCGCGGCTGTTGCCGCCCTTCCTCGCCGCCTATCCCGACATTCGCGTGGAAGTCACCGCCGAGGACAGTTTCGTCGACATATTGGCGAGCGGCTGCGACGCCGGCATCCGCTATGAAGAGCGGCTGGAGCAGGACATGATCGCCGTGCCGATCGGCCCGCGCCGGCAGCACTACGCCACCGCCGCCGCACCTTCCTATCTCGACCGGTACGGCCGCCCCGAGCACCCGCGCGACCTGTTGCATCACGCCTGCCTGCGCGGCCGCTTCGCCAGCGGCCTGACGCCGCCCTGGGAATTCGAACGCGACGGCGAGGTGGTGAGCGTCGAACCGACCGGCCCGCTTCTGGTCAGCACCGGCACGGCGATGGCGCTTGCGCTCGAAGTGGCGGTCGCCGGCGGCGGCATCGTCTCGCTGTTCGAGGACTGGCTGCGCCCCTATTTCGACGATGGCCGGCTGGAGCCGGTGCTGGAACCCTGGTGGCAGGAATTCTCAGGCCCGTTCCTCTACTATCCCGGCCGCCGCCTCACACCGGCGCCGCTCAGGGCGTTCATCGATTTCGTCGGCACGATGCGCTGGGGCTGATTTCGAGCCGATATCGCGCCGCCGGATGGCCATGCCCGTTGGCCCTGCTTGCCTGGTTTCCTTCGACAAAGAGTCAAAAGCCTGACGTAACACTTTGTTGTCATTGAGGGACTATCGAGGAGGCGATACGGCGAAAGCCCGGTGACAGGAAAGGCGCGCAATGGGTTCGCCCTGGTCCGAATTGCTGGCCAATCTCGCGGTCGTCGCGATGTTCGTTTCGGTCTGGATCCACACGCATGTGTGGCTGGATCGCAGGCCGGCCCCGGTAAAAGCCGCGGCCTTCGGCTTGCTTATGGGCGCCGGCGCCATCGTCCTGATGCTGACTCCCATGCAGTTGCAGCCGGGCGTGCTGGTCGATCTCAGGGCGACGATGATCGCCATTGCCGGCTTCTTCGGCGGTCCCGTCGCCGGCATTGTCGCCGGGGTCATGGCCGGTGCTTTCCGGACTTTCGAGGGTGGCATCGGCGCCTTCGCTGGAGCGGTCGGGATCGCGGCCACCATGCTGGTGGGTGTTGCCGGCAATCTTGCACTCAGGGGCCGCCGGCCCAGCATGGCCGACATCATGATCCTGGGTGCCGCAGCCGCGTGTGGCTCGCTGCTTGGCCTCAGTGTCCTGCCGCGGTCGGTCGTACAGACGGTTCTGCCGCAGGTGGTGTTTCCCTCCAGCCTGCTCATCTTTGTCTCCGTGGCAATGTCGGGGCTGGCGCTCTACCAGGAGCGGCGTCGCCTGGAGGCGCTGCAATCGAGGCGCATCTTCAAGGCGGTGGTCGAGACATTGCCCGACTGCCTAAACGTCAAGGATCTCGACGGACGCTTCATCGCCGCCAATCCGGCGACCGCCGAGTTGATGCACGCAGCCAACGCGAAGGCGCTGATCGGCAAGACGGATTTCGATTTTTACCCCAGCGAAACGGCGCGGGCATTCCGCGAGGACGAGCTCGCCGTCCTGGCATCCGGCACCGCCTCCACCATCGAGCAGCATCTTCACCACGAGGACGGCACCGATGGCTGGCTGGCGACACTGAAGGCGCCGTTTCGCGACAGGACCGGGGCCGTCATCGGCCTGATCACGCACAATCGCGACATCACCGAGCGCAAGCGGCTGGAGACCGAGCTGGCGGAAAGCCAGGCAAGGCTGGGAGACGCGCTCACGCACATGGCCGACGGGCTGGTGATGTTCGATCCCGCCGGAAAGCTCATTCTGTGCAACGCCCAGTATCGGGCCCTGTTTCCGAAGACGGCCGACATCAGGGTGCCCGGCACCGACTATCGCGACATATTGCGTGCCTCGGTCGCACGCGGCGAAAGCATCACGCCGCCCGACGCCGTCGAGGGCTGGATTGCCGAGATCATGGTCACGCAAACGCATGCCAGCCACCGCCAGATCCGGCTCGCCGACGGGCGCTGGCTCGACGTGCGGACCCGGCCGACCGGCAATGGCGGCAGCCTGAGCGTGTTTTCCGACATCACCGAGGCCAAGCAGGTCGAGGCGGAATTGCTGGCCGCCAACGAGAAGCTGAACCTCCTCGCGCATCGCGACGGGCTGACCGAACTGTTGACCCGGCGGGCCTTCGACGAGGCGCTGGCGCGCGAATTCGCCCGCGGCCGGCGCAACGCCACACCGCTCAGCCTGCTCATCATAGACGTCGACTGGTTCAAGCGGTTCAACGACCATTATGGCCACCCGGCGGGCGACGAATGCCTGCGCGCCGTCAGCGGCTGCATCGAGGCAACGGCGCGGCGGCCGGCCGACGCGGCGGCCCGCTATGGCGGCGAGGAGTTCGCGATCGTCCTGCCCGAGACCGACGCCAGAGGCGCCTTCGTCATCGCCGAGACCCTTAGAGGCAAGGTGCGCGACCTTCGGCTTGCGCATGCCGGCAGCGAAAAGGGTATCGTCACCGTCAGCATCGGGGTAGGCACTTTCGACGGGAGTGCCGACATCGAGATTGCCGATCTGCTGCGGCGCGCCGACGAGGCCCTCTATGGCGCCAAGGCCGCCGGGCGTGACCGCGTGCATGGCTGGCGCCCGCATCTGAGCGAACCACGCACGACGGGTTCCCGGCACAAGGCGTGAGCCCTGGTCGTCACACCACTGTCATGGTCCGCTGCCACTAATCCATACATCTGGATAGATGGATTGATGGACAAGACAACAGCATTGCTGGCGCTCGCAGCACTCGGCCAGGAAACCAGGCTGGAGGTGTTCCGGCTGCTGGTGCGGGCCGGGGACGAGGGCGTGCCGGCAGGCGAGATCGCGACGCGGCTCGGCACGGTGCAGAACACCATGTCGGCGCATCTGAAGATCCTCGGCCAGGCCGGGCTGGTCCATGCCGAGCGCGAAGGCCGCAGCATCCGCTATACGGCCGACATGACCGGGTTTCGCGATCTGCTGGCCTATCTGATGGAGGATTGCTGCAATGGCGCGCCGGGGCTTTGCCAGCCGATCCTCCAGGCGGTGACCTGCAAATGTTGAGCTTGACATGACCGATCTTCGTCGCCGCCTCGCAGCCGAAGCCTTGGGCACCGCCATGCTGGTCGCCACGGTGGTCGGTTCGGGGATCATGGCCAGCCGGCTGACCGGCGATGTCGCACTTTCGCTGCTCGGCAACACCCTTCCCACCGGCGCCATTCTGGTGGTGCTGATCACCACGCTGGGGCCAATCTCCGGCGCGCATTTCAACCCGGCTGTTACCCTGGTTTTCGGCCTGCGGCGCGACATTGGCTGGCTGGCCGCGCTGGGCTATATCACTGTCCAGATTCTCGGCGGCCTCGCCGGCACGCTGGTCGCGCATGCCATGTTCGAGCTGCCGCTGCTGCAGGTGTCGGCGACGGTGCGCAGCGGGCAGGGGCAGTGGCTGGCCGAACTGGTCGCGACTTTCGGCCTGGTCTTCACCATCCTTGCCGGCTTGCGCTTCCGCAGCGACGCCATCCCCTGGCTGGTCGGGCTCTACATCACCGCAGCCTATTGGTTCACGGCCTCGACCTCTTTCGCCAATCCGGCGGTGGCCATTTCGCGCGCCTTCTCCAACACGTTTGCCGGCATCCGGCCCTCCGATGTGCCGGCCTTCATAGCGGCGGAACTGGTGGGCGCGCTGCTGGCGCTGGCCGTGGCCGGATGGCTGCTGGCTGAACCCAAGACCCTCACTCAGATGAAAGCCGCGCAATGACCATCACCATCTATCACAACCCCGATTGCGGCACCTCGCGCAACACGCTGGCGATCATCCGCCAATCCGGCGAAGAGCCGCAGGTGATCGAGTATCTGAAGACGCCGCCGTCGCGCGAAAGGCTCGTCGAACTGATCGAGGCGATGGCGATGACGCCGCGTGCGCTGCTGCGCGAGAAGGGCACGCCCTATGCGGAACTCGGCCTTGGCGATCCCAAATGGAGCGACGACGAGATCCTCGATTTCATGCTGGCGCATCCGATCCTGATCAACCGGCCGATCGTGGTGAGCCCGCTCGGCGTCGTGCTGGCCCGGCCGTCCGAAAAGGTCCTCGACATCCTGCCCAATCCGGAGATCGGCGCGTTCACCAAGGAGGACGGCGAGGTCGTCATCGACGCGAGCGGCAAGCGGGTCGTCTGAAGCCTATTTCGATATTCTTCGAAATAGGACTTGACGGTTTCCGTCGCCGGCCGCATGCTATTTCCATGAAACTCGAACAAGCAGCGAAGCAGCTGGAAGCGCTCGGCAATCCGACGCGGCTGAACCTCTATCGTATCCTGGTGCGGGCCGGCGAAGCGGGCCGGCCGGTCGGTTATTTGCAGGAGAGCCTCGGCATCGCCGCCTCGACGCTGTCGCACCATCTGCACCGGCTGATCCTGACCGGGCTGGTCAGCCAGGAGCGGCAGGCGACGACGCTGATCTGCCGCGCCAACTATCCCGTGATGAACGATCTCATCGGTTTCCTGGCCGACGAATGCTGCGCCGATGCCGCCTGCAGCCCGGCAGCGGGGGACGCGGCCGCCTGATTTTTTTGCCTGTTATTTCGATAGTACCGGAAGGATAGAAGCTGATGCAAAACGATCTGCCCATCGCCGTCATCGGCGCCGGTCCGGTTGGTCTCGCCGCCGCTGTTCATCTCATGGCCCGGGGCCTGCCGGTGAAGCTCTATGAGGCCGGCAGCGGTGTCGCGGCCAATCTGCGGGATTGGGGCCATGTGCGGGTGTTCACGCCCTGGCGCTATTGCGTCGACGAGGCGGCCAGGAAGCTGCTCGAAGCCCATGGCTGGCGGATGCCGGACGCGGAAGCCTTTCCCACCGCCGATGAACTCGTCGCGCACTATCTCGAGCCGCTCGCCAACCTGCCGGAACTGGCGCCAGCGATCGAAACCAAGGCGCGTGTCGTCGCCATATCGCGCTGGGGCGCCGACAAAGTGCGCGGCAGCGAGCGCGGGACGCGGCCCTTCATGCTCGTGGTCGAAACCGCCAATGGCACCAGGCGCGACAGCGCCCGCGCGGTCATCGATGCCTCGGGGACATGGCGCACGCCCAATCCGCTCGGCGCCGGCGGCATCGCGGCCGAAGGCGAGGCGGAGCTTGCCGGCCGCATCGCCTACGGCATCCCCGATGTCCTTGGGCGCGACCGCGCGCTCTATGCCGGCCGCACGACGCTGGTCGCCGGTTCCGGCCATTCGGCGGCCAACGCCTTGCTCGACCTTGCCAGGCTGGCGGATGTCGCGCCCGGCACGGCCTTCATCTGGGCGGTGCGCGGAACCGACCTCGTGCGCATCTATGGCGGCGGCGACGCCGACCAATTGCCGGCGCGCGGCGAACTCGGCGCCGATATCCGCGACCTCGCCGAAAGCGGCCGCGTCCAGCTGGTGACGGGCTTTGCGACGCTTGCGATCCGCGAGCGTGACGGAAGGCTGATCGTCGAGGGGCAAAGCGAGGAGGGATTGCTGCAACTCGGCCCCGTCGACCGCATCATCGCCGCGACCGGGCAGCGTCCGGACCTGTCGCTGACCCGGGAGCTCAGGCTCGATCTCGATCCGTGGCTGGAAGGCGTCAAGGCGCTGGGTCCGCTCATCGATCCCAACGAGCATTCCTGCGGCGACGTGCCGCCGCATGGCCACCGCGAACTCAGCCATCCGGAGCCAGGCTTCTACACGGTCGGCATCAAGAGCTATGGCCGCGCGCCGACCTTCCTGCTGCTCACCGGCTACGAGCAGGTGCGCTCGGTCGCGGCGGCGCTCGCCGGCGACATGGCGGCGGCCGACGCGGTGCAATTGGTGCTGCCCGAAACCGGCGTCTGCACGGTGCCGGCTGGCCGTGCGTCGCAGGGCTGCTGCGGCGGGCCGGCGCCGGCGGCGATCGATGCGTGCTGCGTGGCGGATGCCGACGCCAAGGCCGCCGGCAAAAGCGGTTGCGGTTGCGCGGGCAAGATGGAAGCCGCCGAGTGAGCGACGCCAAGATCCCCGCTTGCGCCATCTGGGCGCTGGGCACCACGCAGATCGTCGGCTACGGCACGCTCTACTACAGCTACAGCATCCTGGCGCCGGCGGTGGCGGCGGAACTCGCCTGGTCGCAGCAATGGGTGTTCGCCGTGTTGTCGGTGTCGCTGCTGGCAAGCGCCATACTGGCGCCGTTCGCGGGCAGCCTGGCGGACCGGGTCGGGGCAGGGCGCCTGATGGTGCCGGGATCGCTGGCGGCGGCGGGTGCGTTGCTGTTGTGCGCGCTGGCGCCGGGGCGCGCCGGCTTTGCGCTTGGCGTGCTGGCCATGGAACTCGCCTCCTGCTTCGTGCTCTACAGCACGGCCTTCGTCGCCATCGTGCAGCTTGGCGGTGCGCGGCGCGGCATCACCCATCTCACCTTGATCGCCGGCTTCGCCTCGACCCTGTTCTGGCCACTGACGACGCTCCTGCACCAGCATCTCGGCTGGCGCGAGGTTCTCGCTCTCTTTGCCGCGCTCAACGCCTTTGTCTGCCTGCCGATCCATTGGTGGCTGGCCCGGCTTTCCACCCGCATCGGCAAGGCGAGGGAGCGGGTCGTCCCGGTCACGGCGGGCCTATCAGGGCCAGCGCCCGACCGGCGATGGTCGCTCCTGTTCGTCCTGGTGCTGGCCGGCTTTGCCATAGAAGGTTTCGTGCTTTCGGCTGTTCTCGTGCAGATGGTGCCGCTGCTCACTCTGGTCGGTCTCGGCGGCGCTTCGGTGCTGGTCGCCAGCCTGTTTGGCCCGTCGCAAGTGGCGAGCCGGCTGGTCAACATGCTGTTTGGCCGGGGCCTGACGCAGACATCGCTGGCGCTCGGTGCGACCGCCGCACTGGCCGGCGGCCTTGCCGTGCTGCTGATGGTGGCGCCCTCCGTTCCCGGCGCCATGCTGTTTGCCGTGCTTTTCGGCTTCGGCTCGGGCCTGATGAGCATTGTCGGCGGCACGCTGCCGCTCGAATTGTTCGGCCAGGAACGCTACGGCTCCTATGTCGGCTGGATCACGGCGGCGCGCCAGTTCAGCTCCGCCTTCGCCCCGTTCGGCCTGACCCTGATGATATCGGGCCTCGGCGTCTTCCCGGCCTTGTGGCTCAACGTCGTGGTCGGCCTGTTCGGCATCGCCGCCTTCGCCGCCGTCGCGCTGATCAGCCGGCAATCGCTTAGGGGTGAAAAGGGCGGCACGGCCGATGCGACGGCGCCGGGCGCGGACAGTTTTGCAGCAGCGCAAGGTTACGTGTCAGGTGCTCGCCTGAAAACGCTGAACTGAAAGGACTGAGAGGAGCCCCATGGCGTCAGATGCAGATGGTCGAGTGTGCGAACCAGTGCAAAGCCGGATCCAAGGACTTGGGCGAGCTTGCTTGCATCGTATCGTTGAACGGGCAGGCCGCTGCATTTCTCCGGCCCGTCGAGCGCGAAAGTCGCGATAATCGCGTAGCCGTTCGGTGCGAGTGCCCGTCCGAGTGTTGAGAGGTAAGCGTCACGATCCGCTTCTTCGACCATGAAATGGAAGGCAGCCCTGTCATGCCAGACATCGTAAATTCGCCTCGGCGACCAGGTGCGAATGTCAGCCACGATCCAATCGATTTGGCCGCCTGTCCCAGCCAGTCGACCGCGAGCCGCCGCGATCGCCGCCGCAGACAGATCCAGGACAGTGACGTCCTCAAAGTGTTGTTCCTGAAGATTATCCACCAATCGAGAGGCGCCGCCCCCTACGTCAATGATGGCAGAGCTGCGATCGGCAATCTCTTTTATCAACGAAAGAGAGGGCTCGGGATTATCTTGGAACCAACTGACGCCGTCCTCGCGTTTCGATTCATATGTTGCGTTCCAGTGCAACTGCGATGCCTCTTTCTCCATCGGGCCGGGCCTCACTTTTGGTGACACCGTCCAGCATATCAGTCGCGGTCGCCGGCCGGTGATCAAATTGTGGAAGCACGATTGTTCAGACCGGCAAGGATTGATCCAGCAGGGGCTGTTCGCGCCAAGGCGCAAATTGCCGCCAGCTGAAATTGCGCGGAAGTGCCAACCGATATTGCGTTACACTTTCCCCCGGCAGTCGCGGTAAATGCGGGGATGACCGATCCCTCCGCACCGATCGTCAAAACCATAGTTATCGAGGCAGCGCCGGCTGAGGTCTGGCAGGTGCTGACGACGCCCGCGATGATCCGGCAATGGATGTCGGACGAGGAAGTGACCGTCAGGCTGGAAGGGCATGCCGGCGGCGCGATCGTGATACGCGGGCTGCTGCATGGCATGCGGTTCGAGAACCATGGCACGGTCCGGGCGTTCGAGCCGGAGCGGCTGTTCTCCTACAGCTACTGGAGCACGCTGTCGGCCTCGCGCCTGGCGGACGTGCCCGAAAACCACACGCTGGTCCGTTTCGCATTGGCGCCGGCGGATCAGGGAACGCTGCTGACGCTGACGCTCTGCGACTTCGCCGAACCGGCGATCCGCACGCACGCCAATTTCTACTGGGGCCCGACCTTGCAGATCCTGAAGGCGGTGTGCGAGCGTCCTTGACGAAGACGCCGCGCAATGAGCCCAGCCTTTACCCCTTTGGACGCCGCGCCAAAGCCCGGATGCGGTCGGCGACCTTGCTGTCGATCGGGTTGTAGACCGTCAGGTTCAAATCCGGCCGGCCGTCGACCGCGAAGGACGAGTATTCCAGCTCGATGTCACCCAGTTCCGGGTGTTTTAGGCGCTTTGTCCCGTCGCCATGGGCGAGCACGTCATTCTCCTGCCACAGCGCGGCGAACTCGGCGCTGCCGCTGCACAGTTCGTCCACCAGCTGGGTGACCTCGGAGACGGGGCCGGCACGCGCCGCATCGGCCCGGAAAGCGCCGACGACGAAACGGGCAAGGTTTTCCCAATCATGCTGCTTGGCGCGGATGTGGGGCGTGAGGAACATGAAGCGCAATATGTTGCGCCGGCCGGCGGGGATGGTGCCGTAGTCGGTCAGCACGATCTCGGCGGCTCGGTTCCAGGCGACGACGTCCCAGGTGGCGGTCTTGACCAAAGCGGGGCTGGCCTCGAGCGTGTCGATGAGGCGCTGCAGCCGGGGGCTGACGCCCTCGTCGCCCCGGTAGCGGACCTCGGGCGGACGGCCGAGCCCCAGCATGAAGAGATGTTCGCGCTCCGCCTCGGTCAACAGCAGCCCCTTGGCGATGCGGTTCAGCACATCGGCCGAAGGCGCGCCGCCACGGCCCTGTTCCAGCCATGTGTACCAGGTCGGGCTGATGTTGGCGCGCTGGGCGACTTCTTCGCGGCGCAGCCCCGGCGTGCGCCGGCGCCCGGAGAAGCCGAACGAGGTGGGATCGAGCCGGGTGCGCCGGTCTTTCAGGAAGGCTGCGAGCGTGCCGGCTGAGTTTGTGGGCATCCTGTTAGCCATTATACCATGATAAGGTCACTACTTTAATGGAATAATAGACCGGAGATATTGCGCAGGCAACTGTGCAGGAGATTTTGCATGCGTATCTTTTTGACCGGCGCCACCGGTTTCATCGGCTCGGCGCTTGTTCCCGAACTCATCCAGGCCGGCCATGAGGTGGTCGGCGTCACCCGCTCCGATGCCGGCGCGGAGGCGCTGGCGGCGGCGGGCGCCGAAGTGCATCGCGGAACCCTCGAGGAACCGGCAAGCCTGCGCGACGGCGCGGCCGAAGCGGACGCCGTGATCCACACCGCCTTCGACCATGATTTCTCGCGCTTTGCCGAGAACTGCGAAAAGGACAGCCAAGTGATCGCGGCACTCGGCCAGGCATTGGCCGGATCCGACCGGCCGCTGGTCATCACGTCGGGCGTCGGCATGGGCAGCCCCGGACATGGCCAACTGGCGGTCGAGGACGTCTTTAACGCCAGCCATCCCAATCCGCGCATCGCATCGGAACTCGCCGGCAATGCCTTGCTGGAGGCCGGCATCAATTTGTCGGTCGTTCGCCTGCCGCAGGTGCACAATCCGGTCAAGCAGGGGCTGATCTCGCCGCTCATCGAGGTCGCGCGCGAAAAAGGCGTCTCGGCCTATGTCGGCGAAGGCCGCAATCGCTATTCGGCGGGGCATCTCTCCGACGCCGCGCGGCTCTACCGGCTTGCTGTCGAAAAGCGCCAGCCGGGCGCGCGCTATCACGCGGTCGGCGAGGAAGGCGTCGAGGTGCGCGCCATCGCCGAGGCGCTTGGCCGGGGCCTCAACCTGCCCGTCGTCTCGATCGCGCCGGAAAAGGCGGCGGAGCATTTCGGCTGGATGGGAATGTTCGCCCCCATGGACCTGCCCGCGTCCAGCGCGCTGACCCAGGCACGGCTCGGCTGGCACCCGACCGGCCCGACGCTGATCGCTGATCTCGACGCCATGCGCTATTGAGGCGCTGCGGCCTCAGCCAGGGCTGACGGCGTAGCGCAAGTGGATCAGCCCATGCGCCAGCGTTTCGCAGCTTGTCAGCGACAGCTGCATCTTGCCGGCGAGGCCGCTTTCGCCGAACTCGACAAAACCCTGGTTTCCCGCCCGCGCGTCGAGCGCGGGCGCGACGAGCAGGCTTAGTTCATCGACAAGCCCGGCCGCGAAGAAGGAGCCGTTGATGCCGGCGCCGCCTTCGAGCAGCAGACGCCTTATGCTGAGCTCACGCCCGAGCACGTCGAGCATGGCGGCGAGATCGATCTCGGCCGTTTCCGACACGATGTAGGACACGCCGTCGGCGGCGAGCTCGGCCAGATGGCTGTCGGAGACGTCACGCCCAAGCAGCACCACGACATGGTCGCCGCCGACATCGGGCTTGGCGAAGTGGAGCTTGCCGGAGGTATCGAGCGCCACGGCATAGGTTCCCGCGTCGCGTTGCGCGAAATGATGCGGCCGCTCGACCTTGCCGGCATGCGCCGGCGGGTGCGCGCCGGCCTTGCTCATCTCGGCCATGGTGACGCGCCCGACGATCCAGGCGTCGCCCCGGAGATCGCCGTGGATCTGCTCATAGAGGCCTGACCACTCGGCCCGGGTTCCGTCCCGGCTGGCGGTATAGCGGCTCGGATGAAGACTGCCGTCGAGCGAGGCGAGCATATGGCAGATGATATGCGGCTTCATGCAATTCTCCAGGGACGGACTGATCTTCAGAAGGACTCGGGGGTTCAAACTAGGGCCGCAGCCCCGGAATGGAAGCCGAGGCAAGTCGGTTTGATCAAAATTCCGACAATTCCGATAATTCGCCTCCAGCACTGTTATATCGATGTTGCACAAATGGTTGACCCTGGGTTAGCATTCCCTTGCTGATGCCGATGGGAGGCAGTTTTTGCAACGGCGATCAGCTGGAGCGGCATGCGCTGTCCTGCGCAAGGAGGATGCTCCAACACTTTGAACCGACGCATGATCCTTCCTGAAACCGTCCCGGTTTCCGGGGCGTGCGTTCTTGTGGAGGAGATCAACCATGAACAGACGTGAATTCCTGATGACGTCCGTGGCCGCCGGCGCCATGATGCTTGCAGCACCTTCGGCGTTCGCCGAGGATAAGCTGACCATACTGGGCTCGGTGCCCAATCTCGGCTTTCCGTTCTTCGTGCACATGCTCAATGAGATCAAGGCCGAAGCGCAGGCGCAAGGCGTTAACCTGACCGAAAGCGACGGCCAGAATTCAGCCACCAAGCAGACCGCCGACATCGAAGCGGCGCTGGTGCAGAAGGTCAACGCCATCGTGATTTCGCCCCTCGACGTCAACGCGCTGGCGCCGGCGATCGAGGAAGCGGTCAAGGCCGGTGTTCCCGTGGTGACGATCGACCGCCGCGTCGACGGTGTCCAGGGCATCCTCGCCCATGTCGGCGCCGACAATGTCAAGGGTGGCGAGGCGGAGGCGCAAGCCATGGTGGCGGCGTTCCCCAACGGCGCCAAGCTGTTCCATCTGCAGGGCCAGCCCGGCGCTGGCCCAGCGATCGACCGCAACAAGGGCGTGCACAATGTGCTCGATCCCCTGAAGGACAAGTACCAGATCATCTTCGAGCAGACCGCAAACTTCGCCCGCGCCGAGGCGTTGTCGGTGACGGAAGCGGGGCTCGCCGCCAATGGCAAGCCGGACGCCATCATCTGCGCCAATGACGACATGGCGCTCGGCGCGCTCGAGGCTTGCGCGGCGCGCAACTTCACCGACGTCAAGATCTACGGCTTCGACGCGCTGCCGGAAGCGCTGGTTGCCGTGCGCGACGGCAAGCTCGCCGGCACGGTCGAACAGTTCCCCGGCCAGCAATCGCGCACCGCCGTGCAGATCGCGGTCGCCTACGCCAAGAACAAGACCGAGCCGAAGGAGAAGCTGGTGCTGTTGACGCCGATCGTCATCGGCAAGGACAATCTCGACAAGGCCGAGAGGTTGAGCGAGACGAAGTAGGCTGATTGGATGAGGCCGGCGGGACAGCACCCCCCTCTGCCCTGCCGGGCATCTCCCCCGCAAGGGGGAGATCGGCAGTGTCGATGACGGCACTTTCCTTGCGACGTTGGAGATTAGCGAAAGCCGAATGGACAGCCAATCTCCCCCCTTGCGGGGAGATGTCCGGCAGGACAGAGGGGGGTGTTCACGCGCTGACGGGACCAGCATGAACCGCATCGAGGAAGCAATCATTGGCTGAAGCCGCACCTGTCCTGCTTGCCGTCGAGGGCGTCACCAAGCATTTCGCCGGTGTCACCGCGCTGAGCGACGTCTCGCTCGACATCCACCCCGGCGAGATCCTCGGCCTGCTCGGCGAAAACGGCGCGGGAAAATCGACGCTGCTCAAAATCCTGTCGGGCGTCATGCCGCTGTCCAGCGGGCGCATCACTTTCGACGGCGCCGACTACGCGCCGTCCAGCCCGCAGGATGCCAAGCGGCTCGGCATCGTCACCATCTACCAGGAGCTCAGCCTGATCCCGACGCTGACGGTGGCGGAGAACATCTTTATCGGCCGCGCGCCGGTCGGGCCGTTCGGCCTGGTGAGCTGGAAGCGCATGGAGCGCGACTCGCGCGACATCATCGCCCGTGTCGGCCTTTCCATCGATCCGATGACGCCGGTCTCGGCGCTGTCGGTGGCAGAGCAGCAGCTGGTCGAGATCGCCCGGGCGCTGTCGCTCAAAAGCCGGCTGATCATCATGGACGAGCCGACCTCGGCGCTGACCGAGACCGAGGTGCAGCGGCTGTTGTCGATCATGGGCCGGTTGCGCCAGGACAAGGTCGCCATCATGTTCGTCACCCACCGGCTGGAGGAGGCCTCCGCCATCTGCGACCGCATGACGGTGCTGCGCGACGGGCGGCTGGCCGGACATCTCGACCGCGACAAGGGGCGGCCGATCCAGTTGCCGCGGATCATCGAGAAGATGGTCGGCCGCGCGGCCTCCGAACTCTATGCAAGGCCGTCGCAGCGCGCGGTGGCCGGCGATGTCGTGCTGTCGGTGCGTGGTCTGCGCACCGTGCGCGACCCCGAGGCGCCGCATGCCATCGTGCTCGACGGCGTCGACATCGATCTCAAGGCCGGCGAAATCCTCGGCGTCGCCGGGCTTGTCGGCTCGGGCCGCACGGAGCTGGCACGCGCCATTTTTGGCGCCGACCGCATCGCGGCCGGAACCATCACGCTCGACGGCAAACAGATCGTGCCGGCCTCGCCGGCGGATGCCATCGCACTCGGTATCGGCCTTGTGCCGGAGGACCGCAAGCACCAGGCGATCTTTGCCGCCTTGGGCATCCTGCCGAATTTCTCCGTCGCTTCGCTCGGCACGTTCAGCAACGGCTTCGGCTTCATGGCCGAGCGGCGCGAGCGCGACGCGCTGTCGGGTTTCAGGAAGATGCTGTCGATCCGCATGGCCTCGGCCGAGCAGGCGATCGAGGGCCTGTCGGGCGGCAACCAGCAAAAGGTGATCCTGGCGCGCTGGCTGGCGCGCGATCCGAAAGTGCTGATCGTCGACGAGCCGACGCGCGGCGTCGATGTCGGCGCCAAGGCGGAGGTGCATCAGATCCTGGTGCAATTGGCAGCGCGCGGCATCGCGGTGATGATGATCTCGTCCGAGCTGCCCGAAGTGCTGGCGGTGTCGGACCGCATCGTCACCATGCGCAGGGGCCGCATCACCGGTGAGATGCCGGGCGTCGAGGCAAACGAGGAAAAACTGATGGAACTGATGGCGCTCGACAAGCAGGATGCTCTTGGGCAAGACGCGCTTGGGCAGGATGCGGAGGATCAGGCACGATGAGCATCGCTGAAGAGCAGAGCCAGCGCGGCGGCGCGACGATCGCGCGGCTGTTGATGAGTTTCGGGCCGCTGCTGTTCCTGGCGGCGCTGGTCGTCGTCTTCACCGTGCTGAAGCCGAGCTTCATCGACCCGATCAATCTGTTCAACATCACGCGCCAGATCTCGATCACCGGGCTGATCGCGCTCGGCATGACCTTCGTCATCCTCACCGCCGGCATTGACCTGTCGGTCGGCTCGCTGCTGGCCTTCTGCGGCATGGTCGCCGCCGTCGTCGCCAAGGGCGGTGCGGCCAACACGCTGTCGCTGTCGACCTCAGGCACACAGGGCTATGGCTGGTTCGCGGCGCTGCTGGCGGCCGTCATCGTCGGCGCCGCCGCCGGCGGCGTGCAGGGGCTTGCCATCACCCGACTGAAAGTGCCGCCCTTCGTCGTCACGCTGGGCGGGTTGACGGTGTTTCGCGGGCTGACGCTGACCATCTCCAATGGCGGCCCGATCTCGGGCTTCGACGCCTCTATGCGCTGGTTCGGCACGGGGTTGATCGGCCCGGTGCCGGTGCCGGCCATCATCTTCGCCATCGCCGCGATCCTGTGCCACATCGTGCTGCGCTACACGCGCTATGGCCGCGCCGTCTATGCCGTCGGCGGCAATGCCGAGGCGGCCCGATTGTCTGGCCTGCGCGTCGACCGCATCCTGGTCTCGGTCTATGTCATCGTCGGCTTCTTCGCCGGGCTCGCCGCCTTCGTGCTGTCGGCGCGGCTCAACTCATCGGAAGCGGTGGCCGGCATCGGCTATGAGCTGACGGTGATTTCTGCCGTCGTCATCGGCGGCACCTCGCTGTTCGGCGGCATCGGCTCGGTCGGCGGCACGGTGGTGGGTGCGGCGCTGATCGGCGTGCTGCAGAACGGGCTGCAGTTCAACAATGTCTCGTCCTACACGCAAAGCATCGTGATCGGGCTGATCCTGATCCTGGCGGTGGCGTTTGACCGGTGGCTGAAGTCGCGGGTGCGGAGATGAGGGTGTTCGACGGAACGAGGCGTTGATGATTTTGCGCCGATATACCCGCCGCAGAACAAGCGTGGCGCCAAGCTGGAGCACCCCTCGTCCGGCTCGGCGCTGACGCGCCGATCCACCTTCTCCCATAGGGGGAGAAGGGAAGATGGCGCATCACCCCGGCAACTGCTCCTCGACCACCCGCGCCGAGCCCGGCACCAGATGCCCGGCCTGATCGAAGTGCAGCACCACCACCCAGTTGAAGACATCGCCGGGCCATTTGCCGTTCGGCAGCAGCGCCTGCGGGTCGGCGCCAAAGGCCTTGATGAGTTTTCCGAGCTGGCCGTGATGCCAGGCGATCAGGATCGACTTGCCGTGGGTTTCACTGGAGAGTGCGGCGACGAGGGCTTTGACGTCCTTGTCGGCGAAGCGCTGGTCGATGGGCAGTTTCAGCGCCTGGCTGAGCGGGGTGAGCGTCAGCCGCTCGCGCGCGCTGTTCTTCGAATCGGCGCTGGCCACCAGCATATCGGGCCGGAAGGCGATACCGTCGAGCAGGAAGGGCTGGAAATAGGCGACATAGGCCTGCGCGCGGGCTTCGCCCTCGGGCGACAGACCGGGTCCGCTGTCGGGCTTTTCGCCATGGCGCACGATCAGCACCGTGGCGTCGGCAAGCCCTGATGTGCTGTTGCCGGCGGCATGGGCGGACAGAGCAAGCGCCATCACCCACAGGGCGGCGAGAACGAGGGGTTTCATGGCGGTCCTTCCCTGGGTTTCGAGCCGACCAATCAACGTATCAATTCGACGGAATCAGGGCCGCCACGGTACCCACGGCATCCCGGCATTGAACCAAGGAGATGCGCGGCCATTTCCCGGCCCGGTTGCAAAACGATCGCCCTTTGCTAGAAAGGCCTGGGGCGGGTGGCATCGTGAGAGACCTCATGTTTGCCGATATCATCAGGCCGATCAGCTTGAGTTTTTCGCTGCTGCGGCGCTTCTGGCCGCAGCTTGTCGCGCTGGTGCTGGCCGGGGTGCTGGCCGGCGATCTCCTGCTGCAGCTGGCGGCGAAAGTGGCGCTCGCCAATCATTTCGCCGGGCTTGCCATGCTGACGCTGGTGGCGCTGGCGCAACTGGTGGTGACGGTGGCGATGTTCCATGTGCTGCGCCCCGGCCTGCCGCATCTCTTGGCCGCGCAGCGCGGCGCCGACAAGGCCGCGGAGGAGCAGGTCACTGGCGACCGGCGCGGCTCGCGGCTGGTGCGCATGATCACCATCGCGCTGTTGCCTTTCTTCGCCTATTACGCGGCCTGGGGGTTCCTCGGCGATATCGTGCGGCAATATTCGCGCGCCACGCTCGACCAGGCCGATTTCGGCCAGGCCGGAAATGTGCTCGACGTGCTGGATTCGCGCTGGCTGCTGATCTCGGTGGCGGTGTCCTGGCTGATCCGCCGGCTGGCCAAGTTCATGCAGACGAAAACCAAGACCGCCTCGTTCTGGCAGATCGTCGTGGTGATCTGCGAGACCAACTGGATCTTCGTCGGTCTCTATGTGATCAGCCGCTGGAAGGATACGGCGCTGCAATGGCTGATGAGCCGGTCCTTCTGGTCGGTGGTGCAGGCGTCGGCCGATGGGCTGGCGAGCCCAGTGCCGGTGGCGACGGCGGCCCCGATGGTGCCGGTCGAGATCACCTCGATCGCGCCGTCGACGGTCGCCATCAACCTGTTCTTCTACATGCTCCTGCCGCTGATCTGGCTGGTCATGGCGGCGCTGATCTATGGCTATGACGTGCGCGACGATGCCGCGCTGATGCGCGTGCACAACCGGGTGGAGCGCTTCGGCAAGCGCTATGCCGGCCTGCCGAAATTCCTGCGCGACTTCGTCGAGCATTTCATCGCCGGCTACCGCTCGCGCTACCTGCCGATCGCCAATGGCGTGCGGCTGACGGTGAGTTCCAGCCTTCTCCTTCTGTGCACGCTGATCATCGGCTATCGCCTCATCGACTGGGGCGCCGCCTGGCTGTGGCTCGGCGCGACACGGCTGATCGGCCCGCACGAGCTCGATGTCTGGCAGATCTTCTCGCACGGCGTGACGCTGCTGTTCGGCAGCCCGTTCCAGGATTCCTCCACCGGCATTTTGATCGAGCCGATCAGGATATGTTTTCTCGCCGCCGTGCTGGAGACGGCGTTTTCGCTGTCGAAGGGTAGATGAGCTCCCTTCTCCCCGTTTACGGGGAGAAGGTGCCGGCAGGCGGATGAGGGGCGGCGCTGTCGCGAAAGAATTGAGCTTGATTTCGTAGGGCCGGCGCTGGCCGTGACGTTAGGCAAATCAGCCACTTACCGGAGCGTTGGCGCTGCCCCTCATGGCCCTGCCGGGCATTTCCCCGTATAGTGACGGGGAGAAAGTAGCTACTTCGGCGGCCTTTGAAACCGCAGATACCATGGCCGTTCACTGCCCAGCCCGACCGCCGGGCGAATAGTTTTCACCGCGTCTTCCGGCACGATGAAGATGTCGCCGATGGTGACAGTGTCGCCCTTTTTGACGCCGGAGAATATCGCCGAGGTGCAGTTCATCACACCCGCCGGCAGGCTGACGCCGGCGATGACATCCGGCAGCCAGCGGCGCCCGGCGGCGTCGGTCAGCATCAGCTTGCAGCCCAGCCACTGCTTTTGCAGGTCGGGGTCACCTATCTTGACCGAGAACGTGGCGATGACGGCGAAGGCGTGGTCGGGCAGGCGGCCGGCCTTGCCGCCGCGCAGATCGGCCAGTTTCCAGTCGCTGCCGCCGAACGGCACGGACTGGCCGAAATCGACATCCCTGGCGATGAGGTCCTCGCCATGCAGCCATTCGCGCAGGCTGTCATAGCTGGTCTCGGCCAGCGTCAGCGGCAGCAGGATGGCAAGCGCCACAAGGCTGCGCCGCCGCCATTTTTGCTCGGCCTGCCGGTCTTCGCTGGCGATCGGTCCAGAGGCGGTAGAAACGGCGCTCATGACTTGCCTTGAGGTGGCGGCGCATCGAGGTCGTATTCCGGCAGCACATCCGCCGGCTGGCCATCGGCGCTTGTCGGCACCCCATCGAGGCTGATGCGCGCTTGCGCGTCGAGCGGGCCGAACTGGCGCGCTGCTATCAGCAGGCTGGCGCCGCGGATCTGGTCGGGCGGTATTTCGAACACGAACAGGCCGCGCTTCTCCAGGCCCGGATCGACGCCATGCGGCGGCATGTCCTGGCGGTAGCCGAGCCGTTCCGTCTGGTGATAGCGCAGCCCGGTCGGGCCTTGCCAGGTGCCGTCGGCAACCGTGGTGGAGGCAGCGGTGGCGGTGAGGCTGGTCGTCACCACCGCCCACAGGCCGCTGGTGGTCAAAAGCTTTTGCCGGCCGAACTGGTTGGTTTTCAGCGCGCGGGCAAAGACCACCTTGTCGAGCCGGACATCGAAGCTGCGCGCGCGGATGGTGTCGCGCATGGCGCCATCGGCCGGGATCGGCGCGGTGAGGTCGGCATAATGCGGCTTTGACACCTGCATGCCATAGCTCAGCACCACGGTCGCGCCGAGGATGACGAGATTGCCGAGGATGCGGATTCTCATGAGCCGGTTCCCGGCACGTCGGCGACCGGCAAGGTGATGGTGCCGAGCCGGTAGGGATTGAACCAGCCGGGCATGCCATAGAGGTTGTCGCGCGGCTTGAATATCTCGGCGGTGACGCCGAAGCTCAGGCTGGCCGGGACAATGGCGTCGCCGGCCAGCGGCCAGACATAGGCCATGCGCTCCGTCATGCCGGGATGCAGTTCCGGCGTCAGCGTCTCGTCCCGCGTCAGCGCGATCATCGGCATGGGATCGGGCAGGGCGAGCCCGTCCGGCTTGAAGACATCGAAATAGGCCTTGTCGGATTGCGCGGTGCGATTGGTCATGTCGGCCTCCAGCACCAGCGCCTTCTGGCCGGGCTTCATCAGCACGCCATAAACCTTGGCGTAGCTGACATAGGCGCGCACCGGCTGGACGCGCCAGCGTCCGGCATCGATGGCAGTGTCGAGCGGCAATTGCGGCGGAGCGTGGGCGGGGAGGGCGCCGAAGGCGCCCATCAGACCGGCGACGAACAGCGCCGCGATGGTTCCCGCGCCGGCCGTGATCCAGGTTTGAACTTTTGAGCGGGCAGTCCTGAACATTCCAAATCATGCACGTCGAACGAAGAGCCACCCACGCGCAATCTAGAAAGAAACGGAACCGATTGGAACCCGCAAATGGCTGGTCCAGCGTGCCAGGCCTCAGGCCGCTTCGAGCGCCCACAGGCGATGGCCGTAGCGGCGGAAGAAGCGGGCTGCGAGACGCTGCTGCCTGGCCCGAACGAGATCGGGCAGGCGCCGTTCCTGGCGCCAGCGCGGCATGTTGCGCCAGCAGGCGATGAAGCGGGCGGTGTCCTCGATGGCCTCCTGCGCCGACAGCGCCGGGCCGATTGCCGCCAGGAACAGTGGTTCGGATTGTTTCAACTCGTCGATGACGGCCTTGCGCCGGAAATGATCCTGGCGGGCCTGCGTGATGCCGTTGCGACGGATCACCTCGAAGGCTTCGAGCAGAGCAGGACTGTCGCCGGTGTAACCGCAGGCGCGGGCGAAATCGGCGGCATCCATCACTGCTCCCGGGTCTGATGCGGCAGGCGACTCACATCTGCGAGTTGTTGAAAGCATAACTCAAAAACCGATAAAAGGGAAACTTTTGGGAAAGTGTTAAAACTGCGACTCGACTCCCGGCTCAAAACACAGGATTATACGAACAAACCAGGAACAAACGGGGTGGAGAGGCAATGGCATTGCCGGGCAGGAAACCAGTCATCGCGCATGTCGCCTCGATATCGGTCGAGTGCGCCGATTGCGGCCGCAACAGATGGTGGAAACCGGATGAACTCCGGCGTTTCGGGGTGACGGGCAGCACGCCGCTGGCGGAGCTTTCGGGCCGCATCGTCTGCTCGGCCTGCCGCGCCGACGGGCTGCCGGGGACGGCGGTGTCGATCCAGGCCGCCTTCATCGACGAGCGTCAGCGCGTGCGCAGCGAGGCACAGATGCTGAGCGAGCGCGAGGTGCTGGTGGAGGGGGCGAGGCGGGCTTGACAGGGGGTGGCGGTGGTTTTTCCTTCTCCCGCAAGGGGAGAAGGAAAAAAGTGCGCTAATATCCCAGCAATTCCTTCAGCGGTATAACCCGCCAGACATGCTTGATCGCGTAGCGGTTGAAGGTCAGCGTCTTCGGCGGATTGTACTGCTCGACCACCAGCTCGCTCGCTGTGCGCTTGACCAGTTTCTTGACGAAGGCCTTGCCGTTCTTCTCGTTTTCTTCCGGAAACGTCTCGATCACCACATGGTCGCCGGGCACGGCGTCGCGGCCGCCGCAATAGATGAGGTCGCCGGGTTCGTAACGCGGCACCATGGAGTCTGAGAGTACATGCAGCGCGAACACCTTGGGCAGGTTGCGCACGCCCGGCGGGCGCTGGACATAGCCGGCGGGCTCGCCGTTGAAGGTGAAGTCGCCGTCGTCGCCGCCGACCGCCGCACCCAGCACCTCGATATCCATTGAGCCGGCGGGCATCGGGCCGGCATCGGTGACGATCTCGGCGTCGGCCACCGGTCCGGCATCGTCGAGGAAGACGACCTCGCCTTTGCCCAGCGCCACCGGGTCGACGCGCAGGAAGGCGGCGGTCTTCAGAAGGTTCTCGGTCTTGGGCAGGTTGCGGCCGGTTTCCCAATTGCCGACAGCGGCGACATCGGTGTCGTTATGCTCGGCAATGTGGCGCATGACCAGGCCGCGCTGCTTGCGCGCCTGGCGTATCGCCGCCCCGACCTTGATCGACAGTTCCGTTTTGGCCATGGCACCCATGTGAGCGATGAAAGCGGCTCTCGTCTATGAAAGAATGGCTTGCATATATTTTTGAGTTATGCTTATATCTGGTCATGCAGAACCTGTCCAGCTTTCATGGCGCGATAGCGCCGGCCTCGCGTGAGGCGAACAAGGCGACTGAAGTCGCCGCCCATTCCCTTCCGTCCTGGCCGTCCTCCCCGGCCGGGGCCAAGCCCGAGCGCTTTGACGCCTCGGGTCCGGCCCGCCTGTCCCTGGCGGCCGGAACGGCCGGAGCCGCCGCTCCCCTCGGCTCCGGCCCCCAATTCGACCGGCCCGTTTTGTCCGCCGGTCCCTACGTGCGCTCCTGCATCCGCACGCCGGACGGCACTGTCATCCTATTCGAGCCGATGACGGGCAGGGCGGTTTCCGCTCCCGACAGCAAGACGGCGGAGGCGCGGCTGGCGCGCCTGACTGCCGGACACGCGATCCGCTCCGGCTGATCCGGCCAAGAGCCGGCTTTAACACCGAACACCTGACCGTGGCCCGGACCGGGCCCGAACCCTGACGCCTTGCCGACGGCGCGCTCTCCAGTGCTGCCGAAGGCGCACCCCTGGATGGAGCCTGGACATGGCAAGCTACAGCGACGCCGAACTGCAAGAGATCGCCCGCTGGCTGAAGGAGGGGCTTTCGGCCTGGAGGATCGGGGCGGCGTTCAGCGCACTGCGCGGCAGCCAGGTGTCACGTAACGCCATCATCGGCATCGTCCACCGCAACGCCATGCTGGGCGCGATCGGCTTTGCCAATGGCCAGGGGATGCCGCCGGTCGCGAGACAAGCCGCCGGCGAAAGGACAATGCGCAAGCCGGCGGCCGCAGAGCGTGCAAATGGCAAGGCCAGCGGCAAGGCAGTGGCGCAAGAGCGCGCCGGCGTCCATTCGGCAGAGGGCGCGCGCAAGAACAAGGCCCGGCCCAGGCGCGATGCCTCGCCGGCCTGGCTGCCGCCACGCCTGTTCGTGCGCGAGGTGGGCGTGCTGATCGCCGATGGCGAGGCGTACCGTCTAGAGCCGCCCGCGCCCCAGCGTGGACCGATCGGCCGCCAGCCGCACGGCGTAGCGATGCGCTTCATCGACTGCCTGTTCGACCGCTGCCGTGCGCCGCTCGCTCTGACCCTGGACGAGGACCCGGAGAACGATGCGCCGGGCGGCCGGCCCGGCGCCGACATGCTGTGCTGCGGCATGCGAACCAAGGGGCAGAAAAGCTACTGCGGTTATCACCACGCGCGGTTCCAGCGGCGGGTTTGCACGTGAAAGCTTGCCTTCTCCCCGTCTCTATACGGGAGAAGGAGCCGGCAGGCGGATGAGGGGCAGCGCTGACATGGCAGGATTAAAAGCAGATATGAACTTCAAGCATCCAGTTCAGGCGCTACTCGTTCAGACGCCGGCGCCGCCCCTCATTGCCCTGCCGGGCATTTCTCCCCTTATAGTGACGGGGAGAAAGACGCTTGGCCTATTTCGGTATCTGCCGGCCCTGTTTGGGCATGCGGCTTTGCACGGTTCGTGCCTCCAGCCGCATCGGCGGGCCACCCTCGGCAACCAGGATGCCCGCGACGCGGGCAAAGCCGGTGAACACCTTTATCGCGTCGGATTCGGAGATCTGCGCGGCGATCGCGGCACTGCAGGCATTGAGCGCGCTGCGGTAGACGTGACCGCGCCGCTCGATCGGCCAGCGCTGCAGGAAATCGGCGGCATCGCTGACGCTGTCGATCTCCTCGACATGCCCTTCCAGGTTGACTTTGAGCGGCACTCCGGTTTTCAGCGTACCCACGGCGTTCACCTTCGATCTCAGCGAGACTATAAAGCCCGCGCTTATAAACGCGCAAGGCCGCCACGCGGTTGCATCGCCGCGGCGTCACGGGCCGGCGGCGGCGTCGAGCCAGTCATGCGCGCGGCTTCTCGGCTTTACCACCAATATGCCCTGTTGCCTGGCGGTCTTGCTGAAGGCCTCGAAGGCCGTTCGCGGGCAGCAACTGCCCTCGACCGCCAACCTGACCAGCCTTGCGGCTTCGATATAGGCGGGTGCGGTCTTGTCGGGCCATTGGTGCCGCAATGCCGTTTCTGCGTCGGCTACCGAGCCGACCAGCATGGTCTTGTTGTCGCAAAAGCGCAGCGTAATCGGCATGAACGCCGTCATCGGCAAACCTCCCCTTGGCACGGACGCGTCATAACGTGCGGGCCGGCGGCTGGTTCCATTAGCTTGCGTGCAGGCACCACATGAGCGAGCGGCCCTTCATGCAGCTCTATGTCTCCGATTTCGTCGGCGACACCTTGCCGCTCTCCACCGAGCAGATCGGCGCTTACATGCTGATCCTGATGGCGATGTGGAACGCCGGCGGGCGGCTGCCCGACGACGACGCCAAGCTGGCGCGGGTGGCGCGCCTTTCCCTGAAAAGATGGCGCACCATCAGCGTCGATCTGCTGAGCTTCTTCGAGCGCGAGGCGGGCGAGATCGGCCACAAGAGGCTGACCAGGGAATTGCACAAGGCGCAGGTCAAAAGCGAGGCGAGGGCCGCCGCCGGCGCACGCGGTGGAACCGCCACCGCCTTGAAAACAAAGGCTCATGGGGCGGCAAATGCCGGCGTTTTGCCACGGCATTCTCCAGACTCCAGAAACCAGAGCGAAAAAGCTTCTTTTTCCCCTGAAAATGCGCAGCATTTTTCGACTCATGGAGATCAAGAGGTGGCAGGGGGCTCCTTTGAAAATGCGCAGCATTTGTCCCCTGCTGCGGGCAGAAACAGACCAACTCCCAGTTTTTCGAGGAAGAAACCCGGCTGGCAGCGGCCGAAAACCCACACCGACGCCGCCAATGCCATCATCGAGGAGATCCGCAGCCATGACCGCAGCCGAACTGCAACAGGCGACGAAAGCGCTGGCCGCGATGTTCTCATGCTTCCCGCAATCCGCCCTGACTGACGTCGAGATGCAGATGCGTGGCTATCTCGGCGCGGTGCGCGACGCCGAGCTTGCCGATCTGCAGGCCGCCATCCAGCGCTTCGTGCGCGGCGAGGTGAAAAGCGGCAACGCCCAGTTCTGCCCATCGAGCGCGCAGCTCTGCATCGAGGTGCGGGAGCGACGGGTGATGCGCGAGCTGATGGCGCGGCGGGCGGCCTCACAAATCTTAGGTTCCTCGCCCCCGCAAGGCGGGGGAGAGGTGGCCCGGCGAAACCGGGACGGAGAGGGGGGCGACCTCCGCCAAGCCAAAGCCGGTTGAGGATGGAGCACGAAATCCCGTTGTACGTCGGGCCGTTTCCCTTCGACCGTCGGCGCTACCCCCGCTCCGTCTCGGGCTTCGCCCGATCCACCTCTCCCCCGCTTCGCGGGGGCGAGGAACCCAAGTTCTGCAAGGCCAGCTCACCATCCAACCACCCAACCCCAAGGAGCCACCCATGCCCAAAAAAGCCAAAGCCGCCAAACCGCAGGCCCCCAAACTGCCGAAGGGCGAGGCAGAGCAGGTGCGCATCCGCCGCGAGCTCGGCCATGATTTCGCGCTCAGCGACGACGCCTTCGGCCGCAAGCGCCTGGCCACCGGCACGGCCGAAGCGCGGCGCGTCTATGAAGTGTCGAATGACGGCTACACCTCCACCGGCGGCATCGTGCGGGTGCGCAATGTCGACCCGCTCCTGGGCATCACCTCGCTGTCGCGCCAGCAGCGCGAGGCCGGCCAGCGCTACCGCGAGGATTTCCAGTGCAGCCAGCAGGCGAGCGTGAAGCCGATGCGCTGGAGCGAGCGCGTCGACGGCGGCCGCCATGGCGGCGGCATCGCCGACAGCGTGCTCGACTCCGGCCGGGCGCATGCCGCCGCCACCAGGGCGCTGGGGCACTGGGAGGTCGCGGTGGTGGTACGACAAGTCTGCTGCGTGGGCGGCTCGATCAAGAGCCTGGCTGAGCAGACCGGCGAGGGCAGGGACGTGGTGACGAAGCTGTTGAAGGTCGGGCTGGACCTGCTGGCGGTGCATTATGGGATGATGATGGGGCGGTGAGGGGGCGCGAACAATCCGGCCAGCGATGCCGGCCGGATCAGTTCACGGGATCAGATTATCCGCAGACGCGGACTTCCTCGACGATCCTGTGATGATGGCGCCAGTGATTGATCACTTCGATGTGGCAACGGTGGTGCCGGTGGAAATAACGGGGCCTGTAGCCGTCATCATAGGGGTCGTAGGGGCTATAGACATAACGCCCGCCGCCATAGTCCCCATAGCCATCGTAATAGTCATTGCCGTAGGAATTGTCGTAGCCGCCGATGCCGATAAAGACGTGACTGCGGGCGGCGGCCGGGGCGATCATCGCCGCCGCCGAAGCAATGGCGATAACCGAGACAAGCAGGAGCTTCTTCATGGCTACCTCCTTTTCAGGTTGATCTAATATAACTCCCGGGAGGCGGGCGCGTTCCATGGATTTTACGATCCACCGACCAGACCAGAGCGCGGAAAGGTGACGCTTGGCGCTATGTGGCGGAACCGGTTGAGGCCGGGTGAGGGGCTCTTCCCTTCTCCCCTTGCGGGAGAAGGTGGATCGGCGCGTAGCGCCGAGACGGATGAGGGGTGTTCCAGCGGAGTGAGGCGTCGGCATTCTCTGGAACACCCCTCATCCGACCTCGCTTCGCGAGGCCACCTTCTCCCACAAGGGGAGAAGGAAGAAGCGCTTTGTCTCCCTAAAACAGCGCCTTCTCCAACGGCCCTTCCAGCGTCTCCGCAAAGGCCGTCGCCAGATGATGCCGGTCACGGAAGGCCAGTTTGCCACCGATGAACACGTGACACTGTGTCGGGCCGCAGAAGCGGTCGGTGAGGTCGACATAGCGCGTGTCTGGCACGCTTTTCACCACGGCGCGCTCTTGCGCCGCAGTGCTGTCGTTCGCGGCCTCAGCCCTCGGCGTGTCGCAGCGCGAGGGGGCTTCGCGCCACCACAAAGCGCGGGCCACGCAGGAATCGGCGAAACTGTCGCCGATCGGCGTGTCGCGGATGACGGCGGTCTCGACGCCGGCCTGGCTGAAGGCCTGCAACGTGGAGCGCAGGCCGGCCTGCCAGCGCGCGGTCTCGGCCTTGCGGCCGGCGGCGGGCATGTCGCGCGTCAGATTGCCGATCGAGAATTCCGAGATCACCACCAGGCGCGGCTTGCGGCGGATGATGTCCGTGATCGCCTGTTCGCGCCAGGCGTCGCATTCGGTGTAGTCGCGCTTCAGCACCGTGTTGAAGGTCGAAAGCCGTGACGCGCGGCACGAGGATTTGAGATAGGTGACCACCTTGGTGTCGTTGCGCTTGGCCGCTTCGACCAGCGGCGTCGACCAATGGTCGGCGTGCGAATCGCCGAACAGCACGATGGTGTGGGCGGCGTCGGCCGGGCCGAAGGTGCAGGGTTTCGGCTTCACCGTGTGGAAGTCGAGCAGGCAGTTCTTGTCGACGGCGCGCGCGATGGAGGGCTGTTCGGCGGCCTGTTCGATGCCGCGCTGGGCGGGGTCGATGTTGCGTGTCGCCAGATGCGCGTTGGTATAGGCCGCCGCCACGCCCATGCCGGTCAGCGCCAGGGCGGGGGCGAGTGCTCGAGCGCCAACGGTCAGCCAGCCGCCGCGCCGCGCCGGGTTCTCGATCAGATGATAGGTCAGGAATGCCAGCGCCAGCGCCAGCGCGCCGCAGCCGAAGCGCTGGAGGATGCTGAGATCCGGCGCCAGCATGCCGGCATAGACGATGACCGGCCAGTGCCAGAGATAAAGGGAATAGGAGAGCGTGCCGACCCACTGCAGGGGCGCTAGCGAAAGCACGGAGGCAGGCGCAAGAGCCTGCCAGCGGGCCGGGCTGGTTTCCGCCGCATCGTTCTCTTCGCCGGCGCCGCTCAGCAGCACCAGCACCGTGCCGGCGACCGGCAGCAGCGCATACCAGCCGGGGAAGGGCAGGTCCTCGCTCAAGCTGAGATAGGCGACCGCGATCAGCACCAGGCCGAGCCAGCCTTCCGCTGATCGCAGCCATGGCCGCTGTTGCCACAAGGCCGCCGGCGCCTGCGTCGCCAGGCCGCCGGCGGCGAACTCCCAGGCGCGCAGCGGCGAGAAGTAGAAGGCCCAGGCCGGCGAGAGGCTGGTCAGCCACAGGCAGGCAGCGAAGGAGGCGAGGCCGGCGACGCCGATCACCACGACAGCCATGCGTCGGTCCGGACGCAGCCAGGCCGCGAAGAGCAGCAGAGCCGGCCAGACGAGGTAGAACTGCTCCTCCACTGACAGCGACCAGAAGTGGATGAAGGGGTTGCTCAAGGCGTCGGCGGCGAAATAATCGAACGACCAGCGCAGCAGCCACAGATTGATGGCATAGGCCGAGGCGAACATGGCGCCGCGCGAATAGAGCGCCTGCTCCTGCGGCGCCAGGATGAAATAGCCGAGGCCAAGCGTCATCAGGATGACGAACAGGGCCGCCGGCAGGAGGCGCCGGGCGCGCCGCGCATAGAAGCGCCAGAGGTCGAGCCGGCCGGTCTCGGTGATCTCGCCCATAAGGTGCGTGGTTATCAGCCAGCCGGAAATGACGAAGAAGATATCGACGCCGGCAAAGCCGCCGGGCAGTGCCGAGAGCCCGAAATGATAGGCCACGACGCCACCGACCGCCAGCGCGCGCAATCCCTGTATATCAGGCCGAAACGATGCCGCCACGACAGCTCCTTCGTTACTTAAAGCCCGCCACTTGTCTCGGCGCAACCGGCCGATATCGCAATGCAACAATGTTTTCGCAGTGCAACATGGCCAGAACAAGGAAATGGTCGGAAAGGCGGCGGCTTCGCCGGCTGACACTCAGCCCGGCACCCGCGCACTGCGCGAGGCGTAGAGGCCGGCCGCTGCCGCGAGGATGACCAAAGCGGCGAAGATCGCCAGCTTCTGCGGTGTCGCGCCCTGCGGGCCGAAGGCGACGGCATACATGGTGCGGCCGGGAATGAAGGTCAAAAGTCCGGTGATGATGAGCCCGAAAATATAGGTGCCCTGCATGATGCGGCGGTGGGCGGCAATGTTGCCGCCGCGCGCGGCGCGCACGCCGCGCCACAGCATCACCAGCACCAACAGCGACAGAAGGTGGATCGGGCTGAACGGTCCCCACAGCCGGATCGTCCAGATGAACAGGCCGGAGCCGGCGACCGTCGCCATCAGCGCCACCCAGACGCGGCCAAGCGCGCGGTGGAGCCGGTCGCCCTTGGTGCGCCAAAGCTGCACGGCGCCGAGCAGCAGCGCGGCAATGGCGATCAGCGCGTGGAGCTGGATGACGGGCGAGGCATGGAACAAGGGGCTGAGCGACATCGGTGTTCTCCACGATATCGCGGATTATGGCCGATGAGACGCTGAGGCAGCAAGGACGGCTATGCGACTTCTCGATCCGGCCGCCCAAAAAAACAGCCCCGCCAAAGGGGCTGTTTTTTCAATGGTCTGGGCGCGTTACTTGCTGCCGCCGTTCTGTTTCACGCTGCTGCAGAATTCCGGATGGGCGTTGGTGGGATTGGCGTTCTTGGCCTCATCATCGCAGGCCGCCATCACCATCTTCTGGTCTTCCGGCGTCAGCGCTTTCCAGGCCTTGATGAACTCGTCATTGCTGCGCATCTTCTTCATGGTGGAGTCCGTGTAGAAGGGCTGCATCTTGGCCGGGTCGTCGAGAGCCGAGGTCCCGCTGCCCGATGCGGCGAGAGCCGAGCCGGCAACCATCGAAAGCGCCATGGCGCCAAAGCAGATCATCTTGGTATTCATAATGGATTCCTTCCCTGTTGCTTTGTGACCGTCTAAGCAACGATCAAGGGTGTAACGGGAGGATTTGGGTAAAAGTTCCAATTTCCCACGCAAAATGAACTCGGTTTTCTAAAAATGGCATACGAAAGATTTCAACGTTTGCAAGTTTCATTCATTCGCGCAGGAGAAAGCTCTCATCTGTTGGCGGATGGCTGCACAACGACTTGCCCCGACGTGCACCGTGGCCAGCGCCGAAGTTGGCCGGACGTCTAGGAGCCCAGCGATTTGAGAACTTCTCGGCTCTCTGATTGTTCCGCGCCGGCGGCCTCAAAAAAGGCCCCACCGGCAGGACCGGCGGGGCATTGATCGGAGGTCTGCGATCGCCCGGGAGGCGATCCCAAAAAGCCACGGGAACGACATGCGAAAAGTTTCACCGTCGCGTACGTCGCCCGTCGCCGATGGCGGGTCTCAGCCGCTTGCTGGCCGGCGGCCCTGGCCGCGTCGGGCAAGCAGGTTCGCCACCACCAAAAGCACGATCGACAGCGCCATCATCAGCGTCGCGGCGGCGGTGATGGCGGGCGAGAGTTTTTCGCGCAGGCCAATGAACATTTCGAGCGGCATGGTGCGCTGGCCGGCACTGGCCAGGAACTGCACGACCACCACCTCGTCGAAGGAAGTGACGAAGGCAAACGCCGCGCCCGAAAGCACGCCGGGCAGGATCAGCGGCAGCATCACCCGGAAGAAGGCGGTCAGCGGTTTCGCGCCCGAGATGGCGGCGGCGCGCATCAGATTGCGGTCGAAGCCGGTGAGGCTGGCCCCCACGGTGACGACGACGAAGGGGCTGGCAAGCGCGGTATGCGCCAGGATGATGCCGGCATAGGTGCTGGCGAGCCCGATGCGGGCGTAGAACAGATACGAGCCGACGGCGGTGATCACCACGGGCACGATCAGCGGCGAGAGCAGCAGCGGCATGACGATGCGGCGGCCGGGAAATTTCTCGTTCGACAGTGCGATGGCCGTCAGCGTGCCGAGCGTTGTGGCGATCAGCGTCGTGCCGAAGGCGACGATCAGGCTGTTGCCGATCGCCGACTGCCAGCGCTGCGTGCCCAGCACCACCTCGTACCAGCGCGTCGACAGGCCTTCGAGCGGGAAGATGAAGAAGGCGCCACTGTTGAAGGAAAGCGGCACAGGGATGAGGATCGGCACCAGCAGGAACAGGATGACCAGCCCGCACCACAGCCAAAGCAGCGCGACGCGGATGCGTTCACCAGGAGTGGGGTAGGGCGAGAGCAGCATGGCTACACCATCTTCAGGCGGTCGAGGCCGAGGATGCGGGCGAAGATGCCGAACAGGGCCAGGGTGAAGACCAGCAGGATGAAGGAGAGCGCCGCCGCCATCTCCCAGTTCAGTTCGACATTGACGTAATTGGCGATGAAGTTGCTGATCAGCTGGTCGCTGGCGCCGCCGATCAGGGCCGGGGTGATGTAGTAGCCGAGGCACAGGATGAAGGTGAGCAGGCAACCGGCCATGACGCCGGGGAAAACCTGCGGGAGGTAGACGCGCCGGAAGGCAGTGAAGGGTCTAGCGCCGAGCGAATAGGCAGCCTTCATCTGCGAGGGCGCGATGGTGCGCATGACGGAGTAGATCGGCAGCAGCGTGAAGGGCAGCTGGATATGCGTCATGGCGATGATCAGGCCGATGCGGCTGTACATCAAATCGAGCCGCTCGGAGGCGAAGCCGAGCCACAGCAGCATGTCGTTGACCAGGCCGAATTTCTGCAAGAGCACCGTCCAGGCGGCGGTGCGCACCAGGATCGAGGTCCAGAACGGCAACAGCACCGCCACGATCAGGATCGCCGCCAGCCCTTTCGGCACGCTCGCTATGAGATAGGCGAGGGGAAAGCCGAGCAGCAAGGTGGCAAGCGTCACGGCGGCGGCGACGAAGAAGGTGCGCAGGAACACTTGCAGGAAGATCGCCTGTTCGGGCGGCACGCGCTCGATGCCGCCATCGGCGTTCCACCTGAGGTCGAGGGCGCTCAGCAGGTAAAACGAGGTGAGGGCGTGGGTGCCGTTGGAGATGGTCGGCCAGGTGCCTGGCGCCGACCAGAAGGGCACGGCTTTGACGATCTCGAGCGGCGGCTTGCCGGCGGCGCCTTCGAGCTGGCGCACGGTTTTCAGCACCTGGCTGCGGGCGCCGGGCAGGCGTGCGTTGAGCGCCTTGGCCAGCTCATAAGCGGTGCCCTTGGCTTGGTTTTCGCTGAGGTCGGCGGCGAGCGCGATGAAGGCGGCGTCCGCAGGCAGGCCCTGGCCGTTCCAGTCGGCAAGGGCCTGGCTGGTGCGCGGCAGAGCGTCGGCGATAGTCGGGTCGTAGACGGCGCGCGACAGCAGCAGCACGATCGGGATGCCGAAGCTCAGGGCCAAAAGCAGGAGCAGGGGTGCTGCCAGCGCCAGCGAACGCAGCCGGTCGCCGAATTCGGCGCGCCGCAGCGCCGCCGACGCGGTTCCGGGATACGCGCCGGCGGCCGGCCGGCCGCGGGCCAGCGCGGGCCGGTCGAGTTCGCTGGGCTGCAGCGCCGACATCGCTACTGCGCCAGCCAGGCGTTGAAGCGCTTGACAAGGTCCTCGCCATAGTCGCCCCAGAACTCGGTGTCGGCGACCAGATAGGCGCCGGCCAGATGGTCCGGTGCGTTGGGCAGTTTCGGCAAGGCGTCGGCCGCGACGAACGAGGCCGCGTCGGTGCGCACCGGCCCGTAGGTGATGTAGCTGGCGAGCTTGGCATTGTTTTCCGGCTTGGAGATATAGGCCAGGTATTTGTAGGCGAGCTCCGGGTTCTTGGCGCCCTTCGGAATGGCGATCATGTCATATTCGAGGATCTGGTTGTTCCAGACGATCTTGAAGGGCTTCTTGTCGGTGTCGATGGCGTTCTGGATGCGGCCGTTCCAGGCGGTGGTCATCACCACTTCCTTGGAGGCGAGCAGCTGCGCCGGCTGCGCGCCGGCATCCCACCAGACGATGTCCTTCTTGATGGTGTCGAGCTTCTTGAAGGCGCGGTCGACACCTTCGGGCGTCGCCAGCACCTTGTAGACGTCGGCGGGCGCCACGCCGTCGGCCATCAGCGCCCATTCGAGGTTCTGCGCCGGGAATTTGCGCATGGCGCGCTTGCCCGGGAATTTCTTGGTGTCGAAGAGGTCGAGCACCGAGGTCGGCGCTTCCTTCAGCACGGTCGGGTCATAGGCGAGGATGTCGCCGTAAGCATCGAGACCGACACCGCAATCGAGTGCCGAGCCTTCGATGAATTTATCGCGCGGGCCGATCTTGGCATAGTCGAGGCGTTCCAGAATGCCGGCGTCGCAGCCCTGCAGCACCGTCGCGGTTTCGACCGTCACCAGGTCGATCGGCACGTTGCCGGTGTCGACCATGGCTTTGACCTTGCCGAGATCGCCGAGATATTCCTGCTCGAGGATTTTTGCGCCGGTCTCCTTGCTGAACGGCTCGAACCAGGCCTTGCGCTGGGCATCCTGCCAGGCGCCGCCGCTGGCCATGATCGACAGTTCATCGGCGAAGGCGTGGCCGATGCTGAACAGTGCGGCCGCGGCGAAAGCGAGCATCCGGGTCTTTGCGATCTTCATTTTTCTTCCCCTGTTTTTGAGATGGATCTGTTCTTGGCTTGGTTCAGGACGGCCCCGCTTTGGCAGCCGAGGCATCGGCGGGAAAGGCGCGGCAGTCCTGCGGCGCGCAGGAGACCGTGACGGCCTCGCCATTGGCCATGGTCGCCTCGGGGCCGACCTTGACGGTCAGCAGCTGGTCATTGCCGAGCCGGGCCAGAAGCCGCAGATGGTCGCCGAGATAGATGCGGCCGTCGACCGTCGCGGGCAAGGCGTTGGCACCGGCCGGCATAAGGCTCAGCCGCTCGGGGCGGATGGCGACATGGCAGGCATTGCCCTGCGCCACGCCGATAGCGAGCGCCGTGAGTTCGCCCCCGCCGGTCAGCCGCACGCGGCATTCCTTGCCCGAAACGCGGTCGACGATGCCTTCCAGCGTGTTGTTCTCGCCGATGAAGCTCGCCACGAAGGAGCTCTGCGGGGCGTTGTAGAGGTCGTCGGGCGAGCCGAGCTGGGCGATGGCGCCATTGTTGAAGACGGCGACGCGGTCGGACATGGTCAGCGCTTCGCTCTGGTCATGGGTGACGTAGACGATGGTGACGCCGAGCATGGTGTGAATCTGCTTGATCTCGAGCTGCATGTGCTCGCGCAATTTCTTGTCGAGCGCGCCGAGCGGCTCGTCCATCAGCACCAGGCTCGGCTCGAACACCAGCGCGCGGGCCAGCGCCACGCGCTGCTGCTGGCCGCCGGAAAGCTGCGCCGGCTTGCGGTCGCCGAACTGCTTCAGCCGCACCATGTCCAGCGCGCGGCCGACGCGGCCGGCAATGTCGGCCTTGCTCACCTGCCGCACGGAGAGCGGGAAGGCGACGTTCTCCGCCACGCTCATATGCGGGAACAGCGCGTAGTTCTGGAACACCATGCCGATGTTGCGCTGGTAGGGCGGCAGCCGGTCGACCGGCCTGCCTTCCAGCGTGATGGTGCCGCTGGTCGGCCGTTCGAAGCCGGCCAGCATGTTGAGCGTCGTCGTCTTGCCCGAGCCGGATGGGCCGAGCAGGGTGAGGAATTCGCCGCGCGCCACGCCGAGGTTCAGCCTGGTCACCGCGAAGGCGCGGCCGTCATAGGATTTTTCGACATCGACGAAATCGACGAAGGCCGGGCCGGCGGCAGAAGCCGAGGCTGGCGATGATGCGGCCAGGGCGCTCATCGGGCGCGATCCCGAAACGTACCGGCTGAAGCATTATGCGCCTTGTGATGCATGGTTCCATCCCATTGGAAGCCCGCTTCTCGGCGGGTCGTCCAAACTTGTATGCTCACACAATCATTCTGAATCAGAGCATAGATGCATACAACTTTGGGCGTCAAGCCAGTTTTTCGGCGATTGTGTGATATTTTCGCTTGGAGTTCTCCGGTTTTGAGTCACACAAGCGCTATTGTCCGGCGAATTGTCTTATGCTAGAGCGCTTACATCAGTCCCAGCCCGAATCCTGTCCGTATGCTCAGCGATCTCCGCCTTACCGAGGATGAAAGTCCGGTCTATCGCCGTCTCGCCGACGCGATCGCCGAGCGCATTGCCGCCGGCACGCTGGCGGTCGGCGACCGGCTGCCGCCGCAACGCGACATTGCGCGGGCGCTCGGCATCAACGTCACCACGGTGACGCGGGCGCTGGCGACGCTGCAGCAGCGCGGCCTGCTGGAGGCGCGGCCAGGGCGGGGCACGACGGTGGCGGCCAGGCAGGCCGGCGAGCGGCCCGGTTTCGTCTCGGCGCCGAGCGACGAGAGCGGCATCATCGACCTCTCGGTCAACCGGCCCGCCACCTCGGCCTATCTCGACGCGCTGGCGGCTCTTTTGCCGCGCCTGTCCAGGGATCCGCACTATGCCTCGCTGCAGGACTATCACCCGCCGGAAGGGCCGCTGTGGGCGCGCGCGGCGATCGCCGACTGGCTCAAAGCGGTTGCCGGCGACGGCGACCCCGGCCGCGTGGTGCTGGCGGCCGGCGCCCAGCACGGGCTCGATTGCCTGCTTGGCGCGGTAACCAGGCAGGGCGAGGTGGTGCTGGCCGACGAGGTGACCTATCAGGGCATCAACGCGCTCTGCCGGGTGCACGGGCTGGATCTGCGGGGCGTCGCCATGGATCGCGGCGGCATGCGGCCTGATGCTTTCGACGCCGCTTGCGCGCAGCTGCGCCCCCGCGCGGTGTTCCTGGTGCCGACGCTGCACAACCCGACGACGATTACGCTCAGCGAAGCGCGCCGCCACGAGCTTGCCGCCGTGGCGCGCCGTCACAATGTGCTGATCATCGAGGATGACGTCTACCGTCCCTTGGCCGACGAGGCCTTGCCTTCCTTCGCCATCCTGGAGCCGGAACTGACGGTGCATATCGGCGCGCTGTCGAAATGCCTGGCGCCCGGCTTGCGGCTCGGCTTCGTCATCGCGCCGCGCGCCATTGCCGGGCAGGTCGCGGCGGCGCTGCGCATCAATTGCTGGAGCATCAGCCCGCTGACGGCGCTGATCGGCGCGCGCATGATCGAGGACGGGGCAGCAGCGCGGATCATCGAGGTGCAGAAACAGGAACTGCGCCAGCGCCAAACGATCCTCAGCGAAATCCTCGGCCGCTACGATGTCCAGAGCCAGCCGAGCGCCACACATGCCTGGCTGCGCCTGCCCGAGCCCTGGCGCGGCGCCGGCTTTGCCCGCACGTGCCTGGAACGCGGCGTGGCGCTGCTGCCGGGCGATGCCTTCGCTGTCGGCCGCGAGCCGGTCCAGCACGGCGTGCGCATCAATGTCGGTGCGGCGCGTTCGCAGGACGATCTGCGCACGGCGCTGACCATCATGGCCGAGCTGCTGTCGGCCGGGCATCTGCAATTGCCGGGTTTTGTCTGATGTCTGCCGCCCAAAAGGGCGGCGTGGTTTTGCGACAAGGACAGGCGTGGGGGAACAACAAGTGACAGCTTCGAAGAGTGTCGAGATCGCCGTCATCGGGGCCGGCGTGGTCGGGCTGGCGACGGCGCTGCGGCTGGCCGGCGACGGCCGCGAAGTCGTGCTCATCGATCCCAACGAGCCGGGCTCGGGCGCCTCGTTTGGCAATGCTGGGACGCTCGCCGAATATGCCTGCATGCCGGTCGGCAATCCCGCGGTGCTGCGCGCGCTGCCGAAACTGCTTCTTGACGCCGACAGTCCGTTCTCGCTGCGCTGGAGCGCGCTCATGCATCTGGCGCCGTGGCTGCTGCGGTTTGTCAGGCAGTCGCTGCCGGCCGCCACCCATGCCAATGCCGTGGCGATGGCCGGGCTGCTGGCCGATTCCCTGCCGGCCTGGGAGGAGATGGCTGTCGAGGCCGATGCCGCCGATCTGCTGCGCCGCAATGGCTGTCTCTATCTCTATCGTCGCCCGGGCGATCTTGCCGGCGGCGCGTCGAGCCGGGCGTTGCGCGCCGAATTCGGCGTCGACCAGGCGGTGCTCAGCCCGGAGGAAGTGGCCGCGCTGGAACCGAACCTGCCGGCGGTGCAGGGTGGCGGGCTGTTTTTTCCGCAGTCGATGAACCTCACCGATCCCCAGACCATGATGGCGCGGCTGCTGAAGGCGGCGACAGGCCGGGGCGTCGCCTTGCTGCGGGGCGAGGTGACAGAACTGCAGGCCGATGCCGGCGGTGTCGACCTCAGCGGTCCCGGCCTGCGGCTGCGCGCCCACAAGGTGGTGATCGCCGCCGGTGCCTTTTCGCGGCCACTGGCGGCGCAGGCCGGCGACCGCATCCCGCTCGAAACCGAGCGCGGCTATCACCTCGAATTCGCGACGCCGGCGCCGGTGCTGACGCGGCCGGTGTGTCCGGTCGATCTCGGCTTCTACATGACGCCGATGGCCGGCCGGCTGCGCGTTGCCGGCACCGTCGAACTCGGCCGGCTGGCCTCGCCACCCAATCCGCGCCGGCTGTCGCTGCTCGATCGTGGCGTGCGCCAGTTCTTCCCCGCGCTCGGCCAGCCGTCGTCAAAATGGCTGGGCTTCCGCCCGTCGCTGCCGGATTCCAGGCCCGTCATCGGCCCGTCGCCCGGCAATGCGAACGTGATCTACGCCTTCGGCCATGGCCATCTTGGGCTGACGCTCTCGGCCGTCACCGCGCGGCTGGTTGGCGACCTCATAGCCGGCCGGCGACCCAACAGCGAAAGGCTTGCGCCTTTCGCCGCCAACCGTTTCTAACCGCCGCTGGCTGCCGGCGCCGTCTCGATCTCCTGGAGATAAAACACCTTGCTGGGCTGCAGATGGTCGACGCAGAGCTGCGCCAGCACCCAATTGTCCCGGCGCTTCAGCGCCTGGATCATCATCGCGTGGTGCTGGCGCGAGACGTCGAGCTTTTCCCTGTCGGCCAGCGAATTTGCCCGCACCGGCAGGCTGAGGCGCATATAGTGTTCGATCGAGGCGACAAGATAGGCATTGCCGCAGGCCGAGAACATGGTCAGGTGGAAGCGGTCATTGGCCTCGTGGATGCCCCTGAGGTAGCCTGCATCGACATGGCCGCTGTAGATGCGGTGGATCTCCTCCAGTTGCGCGATAAGCGCCTCGCTGACCGGCAGGGGGATCATCAGCGCCGCCTGGCGCTGCAGCATTTCTCGCACTTCGTAGATCTGCCGCACTTCCTCCGGCGAGAGCTGGCGCACCATGGCGCCCTTGTTGCGCTCGCGCGTGACGATGCCGAGTTTTTCCAGCTGGTACAGCGCCTGGCGGATGATGTGGCGCGAGACCGGGAAGCGGGCCAAAAGCGCATCCTCGACCAGGCGCGTGCCGGGCGCCAGCCGGCCGAAGATGATGTCTTCCTCCAGCGCATGCACGGTGTCGGCTTCCTTGCCGCCATAGTCGAAGCTGTTGAGCATCGCGTATCCCTGCTGCTCCCGGCTTCCTGTCCACCGGGAATGCCAGTCTAAAGCGGTTCATCGTTTCACGGAAATGCCTAACCACTGCATTTCCCTGCTGGGCGCAATTCCCCGGGGAAAGTGCCGCGCGCATTTCCCCGGGAAAACCGTTTCACACTTTTGCTGGAATTGCCTGGCCTTCGCGCACAAGGCTGACGACGATCTGGTCGAGGAGCGGGTCGTCGAGGCTGACGGGCCGGCACATCCCCAGCACCTGCCTGAGGCTGATCCTGCCGACTTCCTGGCGCATGATGACCGACACGCAGGCCGGTCCGGAACCGGTCAGGACGAATGCCTTGCCGACCAGAACCGGGTCCGAGAAGGGTGCCCATTGTACGGTTATGACAGACGGCTCCCTGGTCTGGCGGCGGTTGATGCCGGCGAAATAGATCCAGTTCAGGCGGGAGATGGCCACGCCATAATGCCAGCCGGGCACGCGCGCTCCACCCTGTCGATGGCCCTCGGCCCAGCGGGTGACGCGCCGGAAGGCCACCAGTTCGGGCTCGCGCCGCACAAAGGTGACCGACCGCAACAGCAGGTCGGGACGGTCGGGAATCGTGAAGTAGGTGAAGTAGGTGCCGCCCGCGATGGCGGGAGCCGGGCCGCGCATCATGTTCTCGTAAAGCGTCTGGTGGATCGGCAGCAAGGTCGGGTGTGCGGGCGCGGCGGCTTCCGGCGCGCGGTACAGTTCATCCTCGTCGATATGGAAATAGTCGCAGATGATCCTGGCTGTCGCCCGATTGGGCACGCTCTTGCCTTGCAGATAGCGCTCGAACTGGGTGCGGTTCATGTTCAGCCCGCGGCACACGGCGGCCACCGACGCATGGCTGCTGACCAGCCGTCGCAGATTCGCGGCAAGATTCTTGCGAATTGGCACGAAACCGCCCCTCGACAGTCGTCCGAACCATTATTCAAGTAATCGCTTATATTGCGCCAATCTCGCACAACATCGCGGCGCTGCGAATGGGACCTTCGACCAATATGGCGCTGCGCGGGATTATCCTTGTTCAAGCCAGGAACCAATGCGTGCGGCCAGCCGTTGGGTCGCACGGAAGGGACATCCGAAAAATGACTGACGAGCAAGAGAAGCCACCGGCCGCGACGGACGACGTTGTTCGCCGTTTGGTCAACAAAACCGGGATCACCGAAGCGCAGGCCCGCGAGCTTGTCGCCTTTCTTGGGCGGAACAATTGGACATCGCTGTTGCGCGAAGCGCGGATATTGAACCCGAAGCCCTAGAGCCGTTTGAAAGCGGCAAGCCCGAGGTGCCCACCCTGGCCTTCGGCGAAGGCCAGGGTGCTTGGCGGAATTGACCAGGATATTCTGGACTGGATTGTGCGCAAGAGACTTTGCCGGCCTTGAGAGTGCCCGCGCCGCGTCAGTCGACGTCGATGATTTTTCGTGGGGCTTTGCGGGCCCACGCATCAGACTCATGATTTCTTCTTCTGTCGGCAACATAGCCGCAGGGGAGGGCATCGGTATGATCGTTCCTTGCGGTTACGCACTTTCGGGGCGCACGGTCTCCACCTGAAGCGCTCCAGCCGGAAGTGGACGCAACAGTTCGGCTTCCGGTTTTGTCAGGTTGATCCAGGCCGCCCAATCAGCGGGCTGAAGAACGACAACCTGGCGATTGTGGTAGGGCGCGATATCCGGCCCGGGGTCCGTCGTCAGCATGGTGAAAGTGGGGGGCTTGTTGCCGACGGCTTCACGCCAAAGCCCCGCAATGGCCAGGAACGGGGAGCCGTTGAGCGTAAAGCGATGTTTCGCCTTCGGATATTTCGCGCCGGTGAATTCGAAGAAGCCGGACGCCGGGACGAGACAACGTTTGCTGTTTGCGAATTGCCGGCCTTCGGAGCGGAAGTTGAACACTGGCCCGCCTTTGGGACCGGCCGGCGGAAATCCGAATGTCATCGACGCCAATTCGATAGCGTCGCTGCCGGCGGTGGCGCGCATTATGGGCGCCGGGTCGTTGATGCGAATGTCATCGGCTTGAGGCAGGTCAAGTTCGCTCTGGTGGCTGGGTATTCGAAGCGCCAGGGACTCCATCATCCGGCAATACTCGGCCCATGCCACATGCTGTTCGTAGTCATTGCACATATCCGGCACTCGCTCTCAATGCGCTGGATTCTCGTATAACGGATTCCTCCGCCGCCGATGAAGTGCTTAGCCGGCCTCGGTTTCAGCGCGGCGAACCAGTGTCCGTGCCGCCTCTTCCTCGAGCTTGCCAAGCTTTGCCTTGATCTCCTCTGGGTCGGCATGTTCGAGACCGACGACGTCGTTCCTGGCGTCATTGAGCGCGACGATGATCTCGTCGAGCTTGGCGTGGATGGCGGCGGTGTCGCGGTAGCCCTGGATCAGGACGACGCCGGTGATGATGATAGCCGCCACGGACAAGGCATAGGTGACGGCGTTTGTCAGGCCGAAGGGCACCAGGGCAGTGCACACCACCATGGCGACGATGATGACGTAGAAACCCGGCGGGCGAGACAGGAAGTCAGCGCTGGCGAAGAGGAATTTGTTCATGCTTCCCACCGACCCTCCAGATGTTCACCAGGGCCAGAGCAGTTCCAGGAAAATTGTGAACGGCTCGCAGTACGGAATTGCATCACACAGGCACGGGCATGCGTTTCAGGAGAACGACCGCATCCAGGCCACACCGCAATCCTCACTCCCCCGAGGGCTTCGTCTTGCGGGCGTCTTGTTCGCCATTCAGAAGACCAAAATCCGCTGAACGCGTGCCGCTGTTGGCATGCAGGAAGCCATCGGAGGCGAGGCCACGGCGCAGCAACTCACGCACGGCGGCGGCTCGGCTTGGCATGCGCTTGTCGAAACGCCATGTGTCGAGGGCCGCGAATTCTTCCTCGTTCAGCATGACCTGCAGGCGTTCAGGGCGCTCGAGATTATCAGCCATCGTGGAGATCCTTCTTCCGGCGATGCAGGCGGTGAGCCGAATGAGTAAGTGACTTATGTGCCTCACAATCTGCCAATGGCCTGTTTGGTTCCGAGGTAGCCAAATACATTTGTTGCATCAGTCCCTCAAAGTGCTCCGGTTGCATCACTGGCTCAACATACTAACTAATTGATTTTATTAATACTTTTTTCACAATTGGCTTGCTTTAACGAATCGTGGGGCGCATGGTGAAAGTGAGGGAAAACCCAGTCCGCTGGACAGGAGTTTGCCATGCACAACTACCCGATCGAACTGCGCGACGACCTGAATCGCACGCTGATCAAGACCATCTACGATTTTGGAATCGTCAACGTTCCAGTCCTTGCCGCTCGACTGGCCGGCCGCCATTGCGACCTGTCGCTTGCCGACGCCGAACGGCTGGTGCTGGGCTTCGCCCAGTTCTATTCGGCGCCGATCGAGTTCGACCGCTCAGCCCGCGATTGGCGGTCGAGGGAGCCTGTCGGCGCGGACAATAATGGCCTGCTGCTCGATATCGTCGAAAACGGATTCGGCCGCGCCGCCTGACGCTTGGCCGGCGGGTTTCGGCTGGTTTGGTTGTGCGGGCTGATGCAGGATCCCCGCAACGGTCGGCCGGATTCCATCCGTATCCGTCAGCCCTAATATCCGGTGATGCCCCCCACTGCCGACGCGGGCGGCAATCTCGCCGCCGACTTCACAATCGCTGGACCTGGCTGCGGCGTGCGCGCAGCCAGGTCCAGTTCCGAGTTCAACCCAGCTTCACCTTCGGCTCACGCGCCCAGAAGCGCAGGTCGCCGAGACTGGCAATGAAGCCCGCGACATCCTTGGCGGAAGCCAGCGCAATGACCGCCTCGTCCTCGACAATACCGGCCTTGTCCAGCAGCGGGGTCGCCGCCTCGACGAAGCCGATGAACTTACAGTGCGCGAAGGCGTCGGCGACGAAATCGCGGGCGGTCGATTCCTTCAGCAGTTCGGCCATTGCAGGCTTTGCCGGCAGCAGCGCAATGGCGTCGTAGAGGACAGACGGCGCGCCGGCGATCATCTGTTGCGCGTCGATCCAACTCCCGTCGCTGGCCTTGGCGCCGCCGACCTTCGGCGCGATGATCTCGAACTTGGCGCCGGCCTTGGTCATCCCCTGCTTCAGCGCATTGAGCAGAGCTGCGTCGGTGCCGTCGGTCACCAGCATGCCGAGCTTGCGGCCCTCGAAGCGACCGGGGCCGTTCTTGAGGATGCTGAGCTTGTCCGACGCGGCAAGGTCGGTGCGCGTCGGCACCGCCGCATCGGCGGGCTTCGGCATCGCCTTCAGGCCGAGCGCATCCGCCACCTTGCGAGCCAACGCATCATCGATATTGAGAAGGTGGGACACGATGCGCTCGCGGATGACCGGGGTCTGCACCTTGCTCAGTTCGAAGGTCAGCGCCGAGGCGATGTGGCCTTGTTCAACGGGGTGCTGGCTGATGTAGAATTGGCGTGCCTGGCTGTAGTGATCGGCAAAGCTTTCGGAGCGCAAACGGGCCTTCGGTCCGGCTTCGGCTTCGGCAAAGGAACGGAAGCCCTTTTGCGGGGATTCGCGCGGGCCTTCATTCCATGAATTGGGCTGGTAGTTGGCCCGGCCGACCGGGTTGCGCATCGCCATATGTCCGTCCTGCTGGAAAGTGTGGAAGGGGCATTTCGGCGCGTTGATCGGGATGTGGGTGAAGTTGGTGCTACCCAGCCGTTTGATCTGCGTATCGAGATAGGAAAAATTGCGGCCCTGCAGCAGCGGGTCGTTGGAGAAGTCGACGCCGGGCGGCACGTTTTGCGTCATGAACGCCACCTGCTCGGTCTCGGCGAAGAAATTGTCGGGCATGCGATCGAGCACCAGGCGGCCGACCGCGATCGGCGGCAGCACCTCCTCGGGAATGATTTTGGTCGGATCGAGGATGTCGAAGTCGAAACTGTCGGCGAAGGCCTGGTCGAAAAGCTGCAACTGCAGTTCCCATTCCGGGAAATTCCCGGCGTGGATCGCGTCCCAGAGGTCGCGGCGATGGAAGTCGGGGTCCGCGCCGTTGATCTTGACCGCCTCGTTCCAGGCGACCGACTGGAGGCCGAGCTTCGGCTTCCAGAGGAATTTGACGAAGGTCGATTCATCCTTGGCGTTGAGCAGCCGGAACGTGTGGACGCCGAACCCTTCCATGAAGCGCAACGAGCGCGGGATGGCCCGGTCCGACATTGCCCACATGATCATGTGCATGCTTTCCGGCGTGAGCGAGATGAAATCCCAGAAATTGTCGTGCGCGGTCTGTGCCTGTGGGAAATCGCTGTTGGGCTCGGCCTTCGCGGCATGGATCAGGTCGGGAAACTTGATCGCATCCTGAATGAAGAATACCGGCATGTTGTTGCCGACAATGTCCCAATTGCCTTCCTGCGTGTAGAGTTTTACGGCGAAGCCGCGCACGTCGCGGGCAAGATCGGCGGAGCCCTTGTTGCCGGCAACGGTGGAGAAGCGCACGAAGGCCGGTGTCTTTTCGCCGGCGCGCTGGAAGATGTCGGCGCGGGTGTATTTAGCCAGCAATTCGTACGTCTCGAAATAGCCGTGGGCGCCATAGCCGCGCGCATGGACGACGCGTTCGGGAATGCGCTCGTGATCGAAATGGAAGATCTTTTCGCGGAAGTGGAAATCCTCAAGCACGGTTGGCCCACGGGCACCGATCCTCAGCGAGTTCTGGTCGTCGGAGACAGGGCCGCCCTGTGCGGTCGTCAGCACCTCTGCCGAACCGGAAGCGGTCTGGTGCAGTTCGCCGCCTTCGCCGCGCTGCAGTTTCTGATCGTGGATGGTCGCGGCCGTCCCGGCCGCTTTGGATGTTTGCTTCGCCATAACTGAAAATCCCTGGGGTCAATGCGCGGGCTGCGCTGGTTCCTCAATCTCTGGAATGGCAATGCGTTCCCGGCCGATTTCAAAACCGCAAAGAAGAAAGCCGCCGGTTCGAACGGCGGCCTCCAATTGTCTCTAGAAAGCGAAGAACCCTCAGAGGTTCTTGTTGATTGCGGCCGCGGTCTTGTTGGTCGCGTCCTTGACGGCCGACTTGGCGTCGCCGACGGCTTTCTGGACCTTGCCCTTGGCCTCCTGTGCGGCGCCTTCGGCGCGCAGGCGGTCATTGCCGACGGCCTTGCCGACGCCTTCCTTGGCCTTGCCTACGGCCTGATTGGCGAGACCAGAGGCCTTGTCACTTGTGCTTCCCATGGAATGTTCCTTTTTGCGAATTGTCTGCCTGACCGGCGGGGACCAACGTCGCTTTGTCAGGAAGGTTCCTCATGCCATGAAGAGCGCGGCAAAACGAAAAGGCCCGCCACCGACGCGAATCGTGACGGGCCTTCTGGAGTCGGTCGGGCGTCCCACCGCCCGACCTTTTACAGAACCTGTCAGCGGGGTGATCGTTCCATCACGACGTGAAGCCCGCCGGCTTCCGGGCTTTTCGCAAGATCTCGCAAGATGATGGAAATGCGGTGCCTCGCCCGTCAGTTCCGATCCACCGGCTTCGATCGCATGCGCGAGACCGTCTCGCGCTCGGCGCGCTTGGAGCGCAGCGGCGGCAGGCCGCGGTCGATCAGGTCCATGTCCTCCAGCACCATGTCGCCCATGCGCTTGAAAGCGATGTCGAGCGCGCCGGCGCGGTGGGCCGAGCGCAGGAAGCCGGGCAGGGTGCGAACCGGATGATCCAGTGCCGGCGGCTCTTCCGGGAAGACATCACTGGCGGCGACGATGTGGCCGCTCTTCACCGCCGCCATCAGTGCGGGGAAATCGACGACGCCGGCGCGGCTGAGCAGGATGAAGGCGGCGCCCCTGCGCATGCTGGCGAAGGCCTCCGCACCGAGAAAACCCTGGTTCTCGGAGGTCACCGAGGCGACGACGAAGACGAAGTCGCTCGAGGTCAGCACCTCGTCCAGCGAGGCGGGCTCGACGCCATTGTCGATCAGGATCGATGGCGGCAGCCAGGGATCGAAGACTTTGGTGCTGACGCGGAAACCCGTCAGCAGCCGGTTCAGCGCGCGGCCGAGATCGCCGAAGCCGATGATGCCGACATCGGCGCCCGACAGCAGCCGCGCCGTCTGGTTGCCGTCGCCGCCCCACAGCTCTTCGCCCTTGCGGAAGGCGAGGTCGGCATCGACGATGTCGCGGGCAAGGTTGAGCGCCATGGCAAGGCCAAGCTCGGCCACCGGCTCGGCGAACACCAGACCGGTGGTGACGACATGGATGCCGCGCGCGAACAGCGTCTCGTAAGGCATGTTGTTGAGGAGGTTGGACTCGACATTGAAGACGCAGCGCAGCGCCGTCATCCGACCCAGCGTCTCCGACGAGATCGGCGGCTGGCCGACAATATAGCGGGCCTGCGCCAGCACATTGGCCGGCAGTTCGGCGACACCGTCGGCCGTGGTCTCGACGATGCGGTATTTCGCCCGGAAGCGCGCCAGCTGCGGCGGCGTGAAGATCAGTTCCAGCGAGCGCGGTTCCGGCGCGCTGATCACCAGCGGCAAATCGTTGTTTGGCACGATGATTCCTCCCGACGCGGTCGACGCCGCGCATTTTTGCTTTGCCCATGTCGTTGCCCCAAAACCGTTTACATCTTTGGGCGACATGTGGCTCCGCAGCTAAAATACCGCCGATGAAACGATTTACAACTGCGAAAAATCGATTTACTCGTTTCTCATGCGGACAGAAATGCCTCTGTCCGCGCCTCGGAAGGAGGAGCAATGGCGCACAGGCAGGACCAGCAGCGGCGTGCGTCGATCCACGACGTGGCCAGCCGTGCCGGCGTGTCGGCGGCCACCGTCTCAAAGGTCATGGCCGGCGTCGCCACGGTGAAGCCCGAGAATGCGCAGCGCGTCTTTGACGCCATCGAACAGCTCGCTTACCGCGTCGATCCGCTGGCTTCCGACATGCGCCGGGCCAAGCGCCGCATCATCGGCGCCATCATGCCGGAATTCGAAAGCGAGTTCTTCGGCCAGATGGTCAGCCAGCTCGAAAGCCTGGCCGAGCAGCGCGGCTATACGCTGGTGGCGGCGTCGAGCCGCGAATCCGAAGCCCGCGAAACGGAAATCCTCGCCCGTATGCATGACTGGCGGGTCGCCGGCGTGGTGCTGGCGCCGGTGCGCAACGAGCATGGCCCGGCGGCCGCCTTCATGAAGGCCAACGGCATGACCGGCGTGCTGATCGACCGCGTGCTGTCCGACGACGCCTTCGACACGGTGTCGGCCGACAGTGGGGCGGCCAGCGCCGAAGTGGCGCGCGAGCTGATCGGCAAGGGCCATCGCCACATCCTGGTCGTCGGCCTTGGCGAGCAGGCGGCGACGGTGCGCGCCCGTCTCGACGGGTTTCGCACCACCGCGCTGCGCTTGGCGCAGGATGTGCGCATCGATGTCGTGCTTGCCGAAAGCGATGTCGAACCGCTCAGGGCACAGCTGCGTGATTACTTTGCAGAAGGCGAGCGCCCGACGGCGGTCTATTCGCTGTTCCTCAAGGGCACGCTGGTGGCGCTGTCGGAGTTCCGGCGGCGCGGCTGGCACTGCCCCAACGACATTTCGCTGGTCGGCTTCGACGACGCCGAATGGATGCAGGTGACATGGCCGGCCATCGCCGCCGTGGTGCAGCCGGTGCGCCAGATCGCCGGCCACGCCATGGAGGCGCTGTTTGCCCGGATTGAAGGCGAGGAGGGGCCGCCGACGGCACGTCTCGAACCTTGCAAGGTTTTGATGCGGGAATCCGTTGGCTCGCCAGGCAACGGCCCGCATTCCGTAAACCCGCAATAGAAGCTTCGGCGACAACAGCATCGCGACCGCGCGATCACAGAGGCTGAGATGAACACTTTTGGACTGCACACTTTCGCCATCGCCCCGGTCTGGGACCTCGACCTGATCGAGCCGCAGATGGAGCGGCTGAAGGGGTTGGGCATCGGCCTGCTCGAAATCCCGCTGCTGCGACCGGAAGAGATCGACACCAGGCGCACGCGCGCTTTTGCAGAACGCTGGAATGTCGAGCTTATTCCGTCGCTTGGCCTGCCGGCTTCACTCGATGTTGGCGCGCGGCCGGACGAGGCGCTGGCCTTTCTCGAGCCGGCCTTCGGCGTCTGCGAGGCTGTCGGCAGCAACGCGCTGGGCGGCGTCACCTATGGCACCATCGGCAAGACGTCGGGACGCGCGCCAACCGAAGACGAGATCGACGGCATGTGCCGCTTCCTGGTGCGCGCGGCCAAGGCCGCCAAGGCGCATGGGCTGAAGCTCGGCATCGAGCCCTGCAACCGCTACGAGACGCATCTGATCAACCGCGGCATCGATGCGACGCGGATCATCGAACGCGTTGGCGCCGACAACATCTTCATCCATCTCGACACCTATCACATGCATATCGAGGAGGAGAGTTTCGAGGCCGGCTTCAAGGCGGCGGCGCCCTATCTCGGCTATGTCCACGTCTCGGAAGCCAATCGCGGCGTGCCAGGACGCGGCATGCTCGACTGGGCGGCCTGCATGAAGGCCATCGCTGACATCGGCTACACCGGCGCCATCACGCTCGAAAGCATGAACCATGTCGACGCCGACATCGCCGGCGGGCTCGCCGTCTGGCGCCCGGTGGCGGAGAACCCGGACGACGTCATCGGTGTCGGCCTGCCGTTCCTGCGCGAGGCGGCGAGGAAGGCGGGGCTGCAATTGGGGTGAGGGTTTCCTCGGACTATGTGGCCCGCCGCGCTGGGCGGCGGATAGAAGCAACGGCGTCAAAGCGTTAACGCGTTGCTCTCAGCCCACAATCCTGGGCCTGGCGCGCTTCCCGTCTCCGCGGGAAGGGAGAAGGGAACACGCCTCGGCCTTGGATGGCGGGAGAAAGTGGGGAGGACCCTCACGCCATTCCGGGCTCCCGGCGCGGTCCCAAATGGCGCATCTTGCGGCCGATGATCATCAGCTGACGCGCCGTGTTGTTGCGCAGGCGCCGCACGCGCCATTCCAGTCCGGTTTCGGTGGTGATCTGCTTGGCGTAGAAGCTCACCCGCATGCCTGCCTTATCGGAGGCCACCTTGACCGGGTCGTCATAGAAAGCGCCGATCTTGTCAGCTGCCATGCCTGGTGTTTCCAGCCAGCGCGGAATGTGAACGGAATGGAGCTGATCGACATCGACCATGACCCGCCCGATGCCGACGCCCGGCGTCGGGCATGTCGTGTTGAATGCGTCGCCGATGAAGACGACGCCGTCGCGGCGATGGCCTTGTGTCGTGGTCAGATTGACCTGCCTGACCTCGACCGGGCTCGCCACCTCGAAGTTGCCGCACTGCGCCGCGATCTCGGGCATCAGTTCGCGAAGCATCTTCTGCGGATCGGCGCGGAAGTCCCGCGTCCATTGTTCGGCGACGGTGCGATAGACGAACATGTTCGCGCGCATCTTGTCACCGATGGGAAAGACGGTGAGATAGGCGACACGGTCTGAGGCTCGCTTGCCGTAGCAGGTGACGGCCCCAAAGGCGCAGTCACGCCGCGCAAGAGCGAGGTCGAATCCCATCGACAGCGAATGCGCCTTCGACAATTCGACGCGCTCGACGCCGATGGCGCGCCGCACCAATTCGCTGTAGCCGGTGGCCACCACCAGCAGGCGGGCATCGATGACGGCGCCGTCGGCCAGCACAAGCCGCTGCCGGTCAGGTCCGGTCGAGACTTCGGCCACCTTGCCGATCGTGATCGGCACTTGCGGCGGCAAGGCATCGCGCAGGCCGTTGATCAGCGCACCATAGGAAAATGCGTACTCCCACTTCTTTTCACGGGCGAAGAATTGACCGAGGCGGAAGACATCAACGTCGGTAAACGGGGTGACGAGCGGCATGACCATCTTGTCGAGGCCGAGCTTCTGGAACAGCTGCATTTGATCCGCACCGATCTTCTCGGCCCGGAATTCGTCGTGATGAACGCGGTGCGGATCGATCAGCGCCACCTTGCGGCCGGCGTTTCCCAACAGCGTTGCCAGGGTGGTGCCGGCCATTCCGGCGCCGACGATCGCTACGTCGACTTCGGTCGGGCCAGCCGCGGCGGTGGTCATGTCTTTGCCTTTCTGCTGGTCATCTTGCGCCTGCCACAATCTGCAGTGGAAATATCTTCCGGCCCCATATCAACCTCAAGCAACCAGCGCGGGTGGCTGGTAGTAACGATTGTTTACGTTAACGACGAACGCTTCTGTTTCCAGCGCGGCGCGATCGCCGAGCCATCGATGAATTCCAGGCCGCCCGCCTCGTTGAGCGTGTGCAGCTTGCGCCCATTCCATAGCGCCCCAGGAGTTAAGATGGTCTCGACGACTTGCTCCATGCCGTTCAAATCAAGGTGAGCGACGCGTGCGATGCCAAGGGCGGCGCCATAACTCCTGCGGCAATCCTGCACCGGGCGCAGCAATTGGCCGTTGCGCTCAACCATGCGGCCGGCCGGTCGCGCCGAGGCGATGTCGACCAGCACGGGGTTCTTGGGATGCGGTGTCCAGGGGCCGCGGAAGTCGGGCGCCGACCAAAGATGCAGCGCATCGGAGAAGGCGCCGCCGCCGTCCCTGACAGTGGCGAACAGCCACCAGCGCCCGCCATGCTCGACCAGAGTGGCGTCGCTGGCGACGATGTCGGACAAGAGCGTGGCTTCCTTGACCCATCCGCCGGGGAAGGCGGTGGCGCGATAGAGATCGACTGTGCGGTTGGCGCAGCTTTCCGGCACCATCCAGACCTCGCCGTCGCGCTCGAAGACGAAGGGGTAGGAGAGGTGGTAGGGCAAGTCGAGAACAGGCTCGGGACGGCCGATCGGTCCCGCCGGGCCGAACGGCACGGCGGAGATGATGGCCCGGCCCAAGCGGTGGATATAGTCCTCGACGAACAGGGTCACTTGTCCCCGGTACAGGATCGGGAACGGATCGGCGTAGAAGCGGCTGCCGTCGTCGGGCAGCACCTGCCAGCCGGCTGCCGGATGGACGCGCAGGTCGAACAGATCCTGCCCCTTGGTCTCGCGCCAGCCGACCTTCCAGTGCGGGGCATTGTAGCAGAGATGGTAGATCTTCTGGACGATGCGCCGCGCCAGCGCCTTGCCTGCCCTGATGCCGAGTTTGGTGGGCGAGGGTATCTGCGGCGGGGCACCGGCTTGCGCCGGTTCGGGCAGCACCGGCAGGGCGGCCCGCGCCGCGCCATTCACTGCCGAGGGGGGCATTGCCGCGAGGATGAGGCTTGCGGTGCGCGCGAGCATGTCCTGGAAGGAGGCCAGCGCGATGCCGCCATATTCGGTGCCCAGGCGCCCTTCGGCAACGGTGGCGCCGCTCTCCTCGACGCGGGCAATCGGGGTGCGGCCGTCCAGGATCAGCGCCAGCAAGGCTGCTTCGCCGGCGGCGCCGTCATAGGTGACGCGCCAGACCCGCGTTCCTTCCAGCCTCACATCGCCGCAGAGGTCGATCACCAGATCGGGAGAGGCGGGCGGCTGCGTCCGATAAGGCGCCAGCGCCGACAGCGGCAGGCGCTTGGCCAGTCCGTCCGCCGGCAAGCCATGGATGGCTGTCTCAAGCTGGAAAAGCGCGGCAGCGCTGCCCGGAATGCCGCCCCCGGCCGGCCTGGCATCGACCGACATCTCGACCTGCGCCAGTGCCGCCAGGCGCTGCAGCAGCAGCAGGTGAAAAGCACGGACGCATTCGCTGTCCAGGCGCAGGCTCACTTGCATGTAGCACCCCTAGCATCTTGATCGGTGTCGGGCCGGTGTTCGAAAATGGGGCAGGAGAGATGGCCGCACGGATGGTCTGGACTGATCTGCTGCCCCATTTCCATCCGTCTCCTGTTCACCAGCGCCGTGTCGACATGCACGTGCCTTTATCAGGCAAACTCCGTGCCAAAAATCAGAAGAGCTCTCAACATAATTAACAGTGTTTTAACAGTTGGAGGAATAGCTAGGTCGAAGCTGCAATTTACACTTGCAGGCACACGGAGTGTTGTCGGAGCGACCTTTGCAATCATCCCTGCTCTCGTTGCCGCAACAACCCGCTTCGGAGGCGATGCAATATGCCGCCCCGGAGCCAGTGCCGACGGCGTCCTATGCATCCTCGACCGTCGAGCTGGGTGACCTGAAGCGCATATTGGTGCGCCGCCGTTTCCTGATCTTGTTGACCGCCGCGCTGCTGACCCTCGGGGCGCTGGCCTATGGCTTGCTGACGCCGGCGCTCTACAGCTCGGTGGCGGAAATCCTCATCGATCCGCAAGACCTGCAGGTGGTCACCAACGACGTCAATCCGAGCCGCGTTCCGCCCGATGGCGGCATCACCATGGTGGAAAGCCAGGTCAGCGTCGTCCAGTCGACAGGTGTCCTGCTCAAGGCCATCGAGGCGACCAAGCTGACCGAGGATCCGGAATTCAACGGGCAGGGCGGGTTGGTGAGCCGTCTGCTCGGCGGCTTGCTCGGCTCGGGGTCGGCCGAAACCGACAGGACGGGCAAGACGCTCGATGCGCTGCGCCGCCGGCTGGCGGTTAAGCGGGCAGACAAGGTGCTGGTGCTCGACGTGATCGTCACCGCCAAGAGCGCCGACAAAGCGGCGAAGCTCGCCAACGCCATCGCCCAGGCCTATCTGGCCGATCAGGCGAGCGCGCGCGCCAAGATGGCCACGGACGCTTCCGATTCCATCACCGCGCGGCTGGAGGAGCAGCGCAAGCGCGTGCAGCAGGCCGAGAACGCCGTCGAGGCCTACAAATCCGCCCACAACATGGTGATGGCGGCGGGCAATCTGGTCAGCGACCAGGAACTGACCGAGATCAACACGCAGCTTTCGGCGGCGCAGAGCCGCACCGCGGCGCTGAAGGCGCAGGTCGACCAGCTGCGCCGCTCCGGCGGCGCGCCGGACGCCACCTCGGAAGCGATGCGCTCGTCGGTCATCTCCAGCCTGCGGGCGCAGGAGGCGACGCTTGTCGACCAGGTCTCGCAGCTTGGCACGGAACTTGGGCCGCGCCACCCCTCGATGATCGCCGCACAGCAGCAGCTGCGCGACACGCGCGCCCTCATCGCGCGCGAACTCGGACGCATCGGCGCCGCCGCCGAAACCGACTACGAGCGGGCGCTGGCAAACCAGCAGGCGCTGGAGGCCAAGGTCGCCGGCATGAAGAGCAAGTCGCTCGACACCGACCAGGCCTCGGTCAAGCTGCGCGAATTGCAGCGCGACCTCGAGGCGGTGCGCTCGGTCTACGCCACCTATCTGCAGCGGGCGCAGGAAACGCGCGAGCAAATCAATGTCGACAGCACCAATGCGCGCATCATCTCCAATGCGATGCCCGCCCTGAACAAGAGCTGGCCGCCTTTGCCGCTGCTGGTTTTCGGCGCCCTCTTCGGCGGGCTGGGACTGGGCACCGCGCTGGCGCTGATCGCGGAATATTCCTCGCCGACCGTGCTTTCCAGCGCGCAGATGCAATCGGCCATCGACGCGCCGGTGTTTGGCGTGCTGCCGGCAAAGGTAGGCAGTGGCCGCCGCTGGTGGCCTTTCAGCGGCGCCGCCGCCGCGGCCGGGCAGAAGACGGATGCGGTTGCGGGCCTGGCGCTGAGGCGGCTGTTCGCCTCCAGCCGGCGTCCGCCGAACTGGCCGCTGGTGCCGTCCATCCTGCTGACGTCGCCGCCGGAAGACGCCGCGCATCGGGGCCGGGTGGCGCGCCTGCTCGCCAATGCCGCGGCCGCCAGGGGCAGCCGCGTCCTGTTCATCGACACCAATGCCGTCAGCGGCAAGAAGGAGCCGCAACCCGGCCTGCTCGACGTGCTGCGCGGCGAATATGCCTTCGAGGCGTTGAGCCAGCACACCGCCGGCAGCAATGTCGCGGTGCTGGGCAGGGGCCGGCAAAAGGCCGTCTTCTCCGAGGCGCAGGGCGTCTACTTCACGCAGCACATGCTGGCCCAGGCCGGCCGCAACTTCGACCTCGTCGTCGTCGACGGCGGCGCGCTGGCAGACAATCTCAATGCCTCGCCGCTGGTCGCCATGGTCGACGAGATCGTGATGGTCGCGACGCTGAACTCGACGCCGATGCGCGACGTCACTGCGGCCTCGCAGGCCATTTCCGTCATGGGGCGGCTGCCGACCGGCGCCTTGCTGGTCGACGAGGCGGCCTGACATGGCCGCGACCGGGACCGACACCCGGACAGCCAACCCGGCGGCCGGCTGGGCCGGTTCCGGTCAAGTCCGCGCCGGCGATTCCGTCGACTGGATCACGCGCTTCGGCCTGGTCGCGACGGTGGCGCTGCTGTTCGCCATCTCCGGCGGCATGCTGTGGCTGGTGGGCTACAATTACGACGGCCTGACCGGCAACCCGGCGACCAAGATCCATCCTTCTACCTATCTGCTCGTATTGGTGTTTGCCTGGCGCGCCTGCACCTTCGGCAACCCGGTCGGCTATATGGTGGCCGTCGCCGACCGGCGGCCGGCCAGCACGCTGATGGCGGTCATCTCGATCGTGCTCTTGGTGGTCGTCGTCGCCAGGCAGCGTCCCGGCATGGCCGGCATGGTCGACACGTTCGTGGCGCCGGCGCTGCTGGTTATGATGCTGGCCGAGGACGACGAGAAGACATTCGCCCGGATGCAGACCGTCGTTCACGCCATCATGACCGTGAACGCGCTGCTCGCTCTGTTCGAGTTCGCCACCAAGACGCTGCTCTTTCCCTATCGCCTCGACGGCGAGGCGTTCATGAGCGACCTGCGCTCGACGGCGCTTCAGGGCCATCCGCTGTCCAACGCCACGGTCACCTCGATCTATGTGCTGGCGCTGCTCTCCGGTTCGAGATCCCTGTCGATGCCGGTGCGGCTCGGACTGATCGGCCTGCAATGCGCGGCCCTCGTCGCCTTTGGCGGCCGCTCCGCGATGGTGCTGACGATCGTGCTCGGCGGCTGCTACCTGCTCATCCAGGGGCTGCGCGGCTTGCGCACGGGGCGCGTCAACCTGCTCGGCGCGGCGCTCGGCCTGATCCTTGCCGCGCTGGTGCCGGTGGTTATCGCGGTCGCGGCGGCATACGGCTTTTTCGATGCGCTGCTCGAGCGCTTCGTGTCGGACTCCGGCAGCGCCAATGCCCGCGTCGAGATGTTCGAACTGTTCAAGCATTTCGAACTGCGCGACCTGATCGTGGGGCCTGACATCGACCTCATCGAGAGCCTGCGCCGCATCAGCGGCCTCGAACAGGGCATCGAGAACCCGATCATCCGCATGGTCCTCTACCAGGGCGCCTTCTTCACCTTGCTGCTGTTCGTCGGCTTCGCGCTGTTCATGCACGAAGTCGCGCGCCGCTGCCATGCCGGCATCTGGCTGCTGATGTTGGGCTGGCTGATCCTGCTCAACACCTCCGAAAGCCTGGCGTCGAAGACGACGCTGATGACCAAATTCGTGGTGATCGCGCTGGTGCTTTATAGGCCGGCAAGGGGTGTGGTGGGGCAGAGGGTGCAAGCCGGGCGAAGGTAGCGCCGTAGAACGCGACGATTGCCTGTGTGGAACGGTGGGCGCCTATCCCGGCATCACCAACCCAAGCGCCTCGACCATCGCCGGATCCAGCGCGCGCGTGGTGTCGTCCATCATGCCCATGCCGTCGAAGAGGTCCCAGAAGGCCCAGGGGAAGCCGGCCGCCTCGGCGCTCTGGCGGACATCGGAAATGTAGCGGGCGCGGTCGGGGTTGGGGGCGGCGGTGTAACGGGCGTCGGTGCGCAGCGCGCCGAATTCGCCCATGATGACACGCTCCGGGGCAATGCCGTTTCTGTCGGCCCAGTCGCGCGCCTGGCTGAGATATTTGTCGATGAACCAGCGGTCGGGCCGGGCGTCGAAATAGACTTTCAGCACGCGCTCGGTTTCGGCATAGGCGGCCTGCTTGTCCGCTTCCGAGGTCTCGGTATCCTGCGCCATGCGCGTTCTGACCGAGGCGAGCGTCGCGTCGAGCGAGCCGGCGGAGGCAGGCCACGGTACATTGTTCAGCGAGCGGTAGACGGGCTCGCGCATCCAGGGCGCGCCCTGATGGCTGAACAGATAGGGCTCGTAAAAGTGGAAGGTGAACAGGATCGGCTCGAAGGATGCCAGCGGCGCCGGCTCGAGTGCCGCCAGCCCGCTGACCATCGAGCCGCAGCCGCCGGTGACGACCAGCGGCAAGGTCCGGGCTGACGCCCTGGCCGCGGTCAGCAGGGACGCCTGGACCTGCGACCAGACGTTGGAGTCACAGGATTGCGCCGGTTCGTTGACCGGCTCCAGCGCCACCATGCCTGGCGTGAACCGCGCCAGCCTGCCGGCAAGCTCGCCGACCAGCGCCCGGTAGAGGCCGAAGGCCGGAGCCTCGGTGCTGGAGACCATGCGGTCGGGGTTCCAGTAATGCGTGGCGCCATTGGCCTGGACGTTGACGATGATGCCGAGACCGGCGGCGAGCGTGGCGGCGACGGCGGCGTCCAGCATGTCCAGCAGCTTGCCGCGCGTGGCGTCGTCTCCCGCCAGGAACGGACCGGGATCGACGGGCAGGCGGATGAAATCGAGCCCGGTGGCGCGCAGCCGACCAAGGTCGTCCGGGGTCGGCACCGGCCGCTGCGACTGGAAGGGCGGCCAGTCATAGTCGGTGCGCGGCGCGGGAAATTCGCGTGTCAGCGCGAACCAGGGCCAGGCGTTGACGCCACGGCGGAAACGCCATTCACCACTTGCCGCTCGCGCGGACGAAAGCGGCGCCAGCGCGGCAGGCACCAGCGCTGTCGACAGCGCGGTGGTGAGAAGCCGCCGGCGCGACCAGCCCGTCATACCGCGCCGGGCGAGGGGCGGTCGATCGCGGCCGTTCGGGCCGATGTGACGCCGAGAAGCCGGTAGGCTTCATTCTCATAGGCCAGAAGCACATCCTCCCAGCGGAAGGCTTCGCGGGCGCGCGTCCTGGCGGCCTCACCGCAGGCCTTGACCAGCGCGTCGTCCTCCATCGCCTGCTGCATCCGCTCGGCGCAGCTTTGCGTATCGGTGAAATAGATGGCGGCGGCTCCGGCGACCCATTTGTTGTAGGGATTGTCGTGCGCGATCACCATGTTGCCGGCGGCCAGCGCCTCGACCAGCGACGGGTTGGTGCCACCGACCGTGTGGCCATGCATGTACGCGCGCGCATGGTACCGCAGCGCCTTCACCGCCGCCTGGTCGTAGATGGCGCCGGGCAGGACCACCGAGGCGTTCGCTGCCTTGCGGACCGCGGCATGATAGGGGATCTGGTCGGACAGCGTGCCCAGCACCACCAGCTTCATGTCGCGCTTGCGGCTGCAGAAGGCTTCGACGATCGGCAGGATGCTGTTGTCGGGCTCGATGCGGGCGATCGAGATCAGGTATTTTCCGGGCTCGAGGCCGAGCGCGCGCACCGGCGCTTCGGGTGCCGATGTCACCGGATCGGCGCCATAGGCGATGGTGGAAATGGCGCTGCGCGGCCGGCGCGTCGCCAGGTGATCGGCAATGACAGGATGATCGGCGACCAGCCGGTGCGAAGCCCAGGCGCCGATCCACTCATTGAGCCAGAACCAGGTGCGCGCCGCGCGCCCCCATTTGGGGCGGCGCCACTCGATACCGTCCATATTGGTGATGACCTTGCGCCGCATCAGCCTGAGCCAGGTCAGGAAGACCGCGCCATTGTAGCCGAGCACCAGGCAGACGCCGGGCCGGCGCGCAGCGTCGAGCACGCATTGCCAGTCGAATTCCAGCGTCGCGCGCGGGCCTTTCGAGGCGACCTGGACGTGGATGAGGTCGATGCCGCGCCAGCTGTCGAGGCGCACCCTCTGATCGACCCGCTCGACCTCTTCCTGGCAGTAGACGCCGACCTTCCAGCCGCGTGCGACCAGAAAAAGCGCCAGTCTCTCGGCGAAGGTCTCGAAGCCGCCATGGGCCGCGGGGATGCCGCGCGTTCCCAGGATCAGGATGGAAGGCTGTTCCGGTTTCATGGCTGCTGGCGCTTTCAAATCCGTCCGACCCGCTGTGGAAGGCTGTCCCGTCTCGGCCTTGCAATAAGCCTGCCAGGCCCGATTCCAGCCATTGTCGCATTCGGGTTGTAAAATATTTGTTCCAGCCGCCGGAGTTGTTTCACTATCGGTCAACTTTCCGAACGTATGTGTACCGAAACGAGGCGATGCCGGGGCCAGTCGGCCCGCGAATGGATATAAATGGATATATTAGCCCGGCATGAACCTTGCTGATGGACTTCTGCGCGCCGGAAACGGCGGAAGGCGTGCAGCGTTGGTGTGGTGAACCGGAACAGATCCGTTTCATGACCGCACTGAAAACCAGTGAAGTCCAAAGGGGTGTTGGGCTTGACGTTTCCGATCGCCGGTATGGTCAGGCGGCGGAATCGTCACACCACCCCTGGCAGAAAGATGCGCGCGAAGATGCGGATTGCCTGCATCCATCAGGGGTACGAACTCTACGGCTCCGACCGCAGCTTCGCGGAGAGCGTGGCGGCGCTGCGCGCCGCGTTTCCGTTGGCCGACATCGAAGTGGTCCTGCCGCGCAGCGGACCGATCGTCGAAATCCTTCAGCCTCATGCCAGCCGCATCGTCTTCGAGCCGCTCTGGGTGCTCAGGCGCCAGGCGATGCTGAGGCTGGCGACCATCGAGATGGCGCGGCTGCCGGTCGCGCTGTGGCGGGCATGGCGGCGTCTGCGCGATTGCGACCTCGTCTATGTCAACACTTCGATCGTCGCCGATTATGCGCTGGCCTCGCGCCTGCTGCCTTCCAAGGCGCTGCTGCACATCCATGAAATTCCCGAAGGTGTGCTGCGCCGGATCCTCGTCGGGCTCATGCATTGGAGCCATGCCGATCTCATCTTCAACTCGAAAGCGACGCGCGACACGTTCGGCGAGCCCAGATCCGCGCGCTCCTACGTCGTCTATAATGGCGTTGCCGGTCCGGCGTCGGCGGAGGCGATGACCTATGACGGCAAGCGCCCGCTGCGGGTGCTGCTGCTTGGCCGCGTCAACCGGATCAAGGGCCAGGAAGTGCTTCTGGAGGCGATCGCCTCGCTGCCGGCCGAAGTCAAGTCAAGGATCGAGGTGCGGCTGGTCGGCGGCGCCTTCGAAAGCGTCGAGCGCGAGCGCGCCCTGGCCGAACTGGTCGAAACCATGGGGCTGGCCGGACAGGTCAGCACCTTGCCTTTCATCCCGGACCCTTCGGAGCATTATCGCTGGGCCGACATCGTCACCGTGCCGTCGCGGCGTCCGGAATCGCTCGGCCGTGTCGCCATCGAGGCCATGGCCTATGGTCGGCCGCCGCTGGTGTCGGCGATCGGCGGGCTGGTCGAAGTGGTGGCCGACGGCGAGACCGGCTGGCATGTTCCGCCAGGCAATGCAACGGCGTTGGCCGCGAAGTTGCAGGAGATCATCCTCGCCCCCGAGACCTGGCGCGGTTTCGTCGCCGCCGGGCGCAAGCGCTACGAGACGGTGTTCAGCGAACCGGTCGCCGCGGCCGCGATCGCGGCGATCGCCGCCGACAAGCTGAAGGCTGCCATCGCCAGGCCGGGCCGGACGGCAAGCACCCGGCAGGCGGAGACGCGGCCGTGAAGTTCCCCCTCCATCTGGTGCGGCGCCTCGTGCTGATGATCGGCGGCGAGGCGATGCAGAGCGGCTTTCATTTCGCCCTCAACATCGCGCTGTTGCACATGTTGTCGGCGCAAGGCTACGGCCTCTTCGCCATCGCCATGGTGATGGGCGGCGTCGGCCTGTCCTACATCAGATCGCTGACTGCCGTTCCAGCCTCGATATGGATGGGCAAGAGCACCAACAGTGCCGGCGTCGATGCTCATGACGTGGCCTTCGGATCCGCGGCGCTGGTGGTGGCGCTGCTGATGGCCGTCGGCACGGTTATCCTGATGCGTCTCCTGGGCGACCCGAGCGGCATCGCGGCCGGCTGCTTTGTCGGCGCCTGGTCGCTGCGCAGCCATATGCGTACGGCATTCTTCGCGCGCCGCCAGCAGGTGATCGTCTCCGTCAGCGACGCGGCTTTCACAATCGCCGGCACCGTGTTCGCCGGCCTGGCGATCTGGTTCGCCGAGGCCGCGCTGCAGACCGTGTTCTATGCCCTTGCCGCGGCCAATGTGATCGGCATCCTCGTCCTGGCCCGGCTGGCGCCCCGCACGCTTCGCATCAGCTTCCGCATGCCGACGCGGCGGCGCTATACCAAACTCTGGCGCCAGCTGTGCTGGTCGGCCTTCAGCGCGACCACCACCAACATCCAGGGGCAATGCCTGGCTTTGCTGGTCGCCGGCATTGCCGGACCCGCGGCCTACGCGCCGCTGGCGGCGGTGATCGTGCTGTTCGCGCCGCTGCGCATCATCAGCCTTGCTTTCGTCAACATGACGCAGCCGGAGCTCGCCAAGCTGATGCGGCGCAATGAAACGCGCCGCGTCTGGTCTCAGGCGAAGATCTGGTCGGTCGTCATGGGGCTCGGCGGCCTGGCCTATGGATGCGCCATCCTGTTCGTCCTGCCGATGATCAAATCCCAGGCCCTGCAGGATGCCTCGGTCGAGTTCATCGGGCTCTTCGTGACGGTCAATTTTATCCCGATCATGCTCTACATCATGCCCCGCATCGTCCTGGAGATTTTCGGTGATTTCCGCATCGTCGCCTTCATCACCATGGGCGGCGCCATCGTCGGGCTGGCGCTGATCGCCATCCTGCTGGCCGTCGCGTCCCCACCATGGGCGCTGCTGGGCTCCGCGGTCTCCGAGACCTTCGTGCTCGCGGCATCATGGTATTTCGCGCACCACCGCATGTGGAACATCGAGCATCCGGACCAGCAGCGTAACAGCCGTTTGGGCTCCTGGCGGCGGGCGGTCACGTTCGCCGCGGTAAAGCGATAGGAGATGGATGTGGCTGGCCAGGCGGTACAAATTGCTGCGGTGGATGACGGCTTGCCTTTAGGGGAAGCCTCCCGTCCGGTGACCGTCCCCGCGAACGACGCGTATACGGCGCGATTGCACACAAGCCTTGAAGCGGTCAGGCCGCTCTGGCTGCGCTTCCAAATGGACGGTGTCTGCACCGCCCACCAGCATTTTGCGTGGGTGCAGGGGATCGTGGCGCGGCTGATGCCGGCAGGCGCGGAGCCGCTCATCGTTGAAGTGAACGACGCGGTGACGGGCGCGCCCTTGATGCTGGTGCCGCTGATGCTGCGATCAGCCTTCCAGCATCGGGTGATCGAGTGGTTGAGCTGTGGCGTGTGCGACTATTCGGCACCGCTGCTGGCCGATGCGGGTGCGTGGACCGCCCAATCGGCGCAGGCTGCGTGGGCGGCGGTGCGTTCCGTGCTGCCGTCGGCGGATCGCTTCCATATCACGGGAATACCGCAGCAGATCAGCGGCGTCGCCAATCCCCTGGCCTTGCTGACGACCACGCGCGATTCCGTCCAGACCACCTTCGGTCTTGCCATCGACGGCGACCCGGAAACCGTGCTCAAGCGTCTCTGCAGGCCATCTTTCGCCAAGGAATTCGGCAAGGACTGGCGCCGGCTCGAAAGGCTCGGCGATGTGGAACTCGTCCAGGCCGGTTCGCCGGACCAGGTGGAGGAAATCTTCGGCGAACTGGTCCGGATGCGGCTCAGCCGCTTCCGCGAGCTTGGCCGCTTCGACCTGCTTACGCAGGAGGCTGTTGTCGATTTCTACCGTGACGCGGCCATCCAGGGGTTGTCGGACGGCTCGGTGCGGCTCTTCGGGCTGCGCGTCGGCGGCTCCCTGATCGCGGTTCAATATCTGCTTGTCCATCAAGGGACTGTTCATGCTCTCCTGATAGCCATGGACCAGAGCGTCGTGCCCAACGTCTCACCTGGAATGGCGATCATTGGCAGGTTGATGAGTTGGGCACGCGAGCAAGACTTCGGCTATTTCGACCTGTCGGTCGGCAACCAGAGCTACAAGGAACATATGGGCGCCAAGGGTTCGGTTCTTGTGGAACTCTGCCATGGGTACACGATGCGGGGCAGGGCGGCGAGCAACGCCATCGATCTACGCAACCGGACCGAAGCCTTCGTGCGATCCAAACCACGGCTGCTCAACGTGGCCCAGAGACTGATGCGAGGTTTGCGGCGTTCGCGTGGAGGACGTTGAGAGCAGGCCTGAACGGCGGGAGAAGTACGTGGCAGGCCAGGCAGTGCGAATAGTCGCGGTGGGGGATGCACCGGGCCAACCTCTTTCCCCAATTATCGCCGGTTGGGGCGCCGCCGCGCGCTTTGCCGCGCGGCTGCACACCAGCTTCGATTCCGTAAGGCCGCTGTGGTTGCGCCTCGAGGCGACCGGCTTGTGCACGGGCCATCAGGGCCTTGCCTGGGTGGAAGGGATCGCCAACCGTCTGATGCCCAAAAGCGCGGAACTGCTGGTCGTCGAGGTCAACGACGCCGCAACGGGCGCGCCGGTCATGCTGTTGCCGCTGATGCGCCGCCGGGCCATGGGCCATTATGTGATCGAATGGCTGAGCTGCGGCGTGTGCGATTATTCCGCGCCGCTGCTGGCCGATGCGAGACCCTGGACCACGCAGAGCGCCGACGCCGCCTGGGCGGCGGTGCGCGCCGTGCTGCCGCCGACGGACCGCTTCCACATAGCGGGGATTCCGCGAGAGATTCACGGCGTCGCCAATCCGCTGGCGCTGCTTTCGCAGGCGCGCGATTCCATCCAGATCGCTTCGAGCCTGGCCCTGAGCGGCGATCCGGATACGCTGATCAAGCGCATCTGCAAATCGTCCTTCGCCAAGAATTTCCACAAGCACTGCCGCCGCTTCGAACAGATGGGCAAGCTCGATCTGGTCGAAGCCGAGACGCCCGACATGGTGGAGGCGCATTTCGCGACGCTGCTCGAGCTCAGGCTCAACCGCTTCCGCGAACTCGGGCGCTTCGACCTGCTGACGCAGGCGCCGATCGTCGAATTCTACCGCAATGCCGCCCTGCAGGGCCTGTCCGACGGCTCTGTGCGGCTGTTTGGGCTGCGTGTCGGTGAAGCCTATCTCGCCGTCATGTACGTACTTGTCATGAAGGGCACCTTGCACGCGCTTTTGCTCGGGATCGATCACGACGCGGTGGCCAACGCCTCGCCAGGCCTGACGACGATGGGCAAGCTGATGATGTGGGGGGTGGCGCAGGGGCTCGACTGTTTCGACCTGTCGGTCGGCAGCCAGGGCTACAAGCAGCACATCGGCGCTTCGAGCGCGGTGCTGGCAGAATTGTGCGAGGCGGTGACGCTGCGCGGCCGGGGCTCGACCACCTTTATCCAGTTGCGCGGCAAGACCGAGCTTTTCGTGCGCTCCAAGCCCGGGCTGTACAAGGCCGTGCAGGGCGTGATGCGGCGATTTCGGCGATTGAAGAATTGAAGAATTGAAGAACGGCTCCCGAAGCGGCTTCGGGAGCAGGAATTGATGGCCGTGCGCCACGACGTGACGGCTCACAGCGGCTCGGTGTCGAAGAGCAGCATCGTCACCAGATCGTCATCCCCGGCGAATTTGCGCCGGTCCTCCGCGCAGGCGCGGCCGATCTCGCTGGCAAAGGCTGTGCGAATGGCCTCCAGACTGTCGAAATAGAGGATGGCGACCCTGTAGGGCGTCTCGCCCGGCAGGACGTTCATGACCGGCGACCGGCTGATCTCGTAGCGATGCAGTCCGGGCAATTGCTTGGCCAGCGGCACGTGAATGTCGTGGTAGTGACGCTCGAAGGCCGCCGGATCGGCGGGGGTTTTGTAGATGACAAGCATCTTGGCCATGATGGTGCTCCCTGTTTGAGGTGATCGCGCCTCGTCGGCGCCGCACCAATGTCGTTCGCCGGAAGCGGATTTCGACAGGGATGCGGGTTTTCGCGAGACCAACGGCATGGGGCCGGCGCCAGGAGACGTTCCGCGCCTCGCCATCTTGGCCGCCGGCCGGTGCCTGCGGCTGCGCACTTGATCCATGTCAAAGCGGATCGGCGTCGATGCTTTTATCTGGTTCAGTGTCTTGGGAAGGACACAAGGCGGTGGGTGGTTCCGGACCGGCAAGTTGAAAACAGCTCCGGTCCGGACTGCCTGTCCCTAGCCATGGCCGATGCTTCATGTTTTGATTCAATCCCGCGGGCAAGCACCTTCAAAACTCTGGCAGAATTTAACCGAACTGCAACTCACGATCTGTATTAGGTTGTGTGAGGGCTACGAAACCAAGGGCTTGCAATGCCATCAATTGTTTCCCGTTTCATGCGAGATGAAACCGGTGCTACCGCCATCGAGTATGGCCTGATCGCCGCCCTCATCGCGCTCGCCATCATCGCCGGCGCCGGTGCGCTCGGCAATGCGATCAACGCCAAGTTCACGAAAATCGGCAACACGCTCAACAGCAGCGGGTCGTAACGGTCGGCCACGGTCGCCAACCCGCGAAATTGACAGGACAGTTCGTCTCCGTCATCCTTGAGCCAGTCGCCTGATGTGTCAGGGCGACCGAGGGCAGCGTCATGTTCAGTCCCGTCACCAGCCAGAATGCCAAGCGCGCCGCGGTGCGCAAGGCGCTCGACGCCCACAAGGTCTACATCACCGCGCAGAGCTTTTCTGACGGTGCCTACCGCGCCCGCGTGCTGGTCGACGGCGAGGCCTATTGGGTGGATGAGTTTCGGCTGAGCCAGCTGCAGCAGGGCCTGTCGCCGGCCGAGCTCGAGCTGACCCCGGCCGCCGACGATTGACAGCGTGACTTCCATCCGTTCCGGAAAGCGGCGGTTGCTTCTGCTTGCCAAGCGCTTCGAGCGCTGACCCATGCCCGCTCCCGCCAAACTCAAAACCTATCGCGCCAAGCGCGAATTTTCCAAAACGCCGGAACCGGCCGGCGGGCTGATCACTGGCGACGGCAACCGCTTCGTCGTCCACAAGCACCACGCCACGGCGGATCACTATGATCTGCGCCTGCAGGTCGGCGACGTGCTGAAGAGCTGGGCGGTGCCGCGTGGGCCCTCGCTCAATCCGGCCGACAAGAGGCTGGCGGTCGAGACCGAGGACCATCCGCTCGAATATATCGATTTCGAGGGCGTCATTCCCGAGGGGGAATATGGCGGCGGGCCGATGATCGTCTGGGACACCGGCACCTGGGCGCCGATGGACGATGTCGAGAAGAGCCTGCGCACCGGCGCTTTCAAGTTCCGGCTGGCCGGCGAAAAGCTCAATGGCGGCTGGATGCTGACCCGCCTGAAGCCCAAGCCTGGCGAAGACGAGAACAAGAAGAACTGGCTGCTGTTCAAGGAGCGCGACCTCGCCGCCGACACGGCGCTGAATATTCTGGAGGCGCAGCCGGAAAGCGTGAAATCCGGCCTGTGCATCGAGGAACTGGCGGCCGCCGCGAAACCGCCAGCGAAGTCCGCGCCAAAGCCGGGTTCCCTGAAGCCCGGCGAACTGCCAGGCGCGGTGAAGGCGCCGGCGCTCAGCCGTATCGAGCCGCAGCTGGCGACGCAGGCACTGAAGCCGCCGGGCGGCGAAGGCCCTGCCGAGAACACCAACGAACTTTGGCTTCACGAGATCAAATTCGACGGCTACCGCACCATGGCGCATCTGTCCGACGGGCAGGTGCGGCTGATCACCCGGGGCGGCATCGACTGGACGAAGCGCTATGGCGACCTGCCGCATGCGTTCGCCAAACTGCCGTGCCGCGAGGCGATCATCGATGGCGAGATCGTGGTGCTCGACGCCAAGGGCATCAGCCGCTTCGCGCTGCTGCAGGATGCGCTGGCCGAAGGCGCCGGCAGCAAGCTGCATTTCTATGCCTTCGACCTCCTGCATCTCGACGGCTGGGATTTGCTGAAAGCACCGCTCATCCGGCGCAAGGCGCTGCTGGCTGAGCTGCTTGGCGGGCTCGGGGCGAATTCCGCCATCCAGTTCTCCGACCATGTCGAGGGCTCGGGGCAGGGCCTGTACGACCAGGCGACGGAGCTCGGGCTCGAAGGCATCGTTTCCAAGCGCGCCAGCGCGATCTACCAGAGCGGCCGCACCAAGAGCTGGACCAAGTGCAAGGCGCTGCAGAAGGACGATTTCGTCATCGCGGGTTACACGATTTCCGACGCGGCGGAAGGGCTGGCGGCACTCGGCATGGCCGAGTGGGAGGACGGCGAGCTGCACTATCGCGGCAAGGTCGGCACCGGCTTCGATGCCGAGACGGCAGCCGACCTGCTGGCACGGCTGGAGCCGCTGACATCGGGCGCCACGGCGCCGGAAGGCGTGGCGCGCGAGATCATGCGCGAGATGCATTGGGTGAAGCCGCTGTTCTCGGCGCGCATCCATTACGCCAACCGCACGGCGGACAATGCGTTGCGCCATGGCGTGTTTCGCGGTCTCAGGGATGTCGGCCTGTCGACGCCGGTCTCGGCCAAGCGCAAGCGGCTGATCTCGGAGGCGGATCTTGCCACCATCTGGGTGACCAATCCGGAGCGGCGGCTGTTCGGCAAGACGGGGCCGACCAAGCTCGATATCGCCGTCTATTACGCGCTGGTCGGCGACTTCATGCTGCCGCACATCCTTGGCCGTCCGGTGTCGCTGGTGCGCTGCCCGACCGGCCTGCCAAAGGATTGCTTCTTTCAGCGCCACGCCTTCACCGGCATGCCGCCTTCGGTGGTGACGTTCCAGGCGACCAATTCCGAGGGCGAGACCAAATCCTATCTCTCGGTCGAAGGGGCAAAAGGCTATCTGGCCCTGGCACAGTTCGGCGTCGTCGAGTTCCACACCTGGGGCACGCACCGCACCAGCCTCGACAAACCCGACCAGATCGTCTTCGACCTCGATCCGGGCGCGGGGATTTCCTGGCGCGAAGTGGTGGAAGCCGCCGTCCACATCAAGGGCGAGCTCGAGGGGCTGGGGCTGGTGCCGTTCGCCAAGACGTCCGGCGGCAGCGGCATCCACATCACCGTACCGGTGACGAAAAAGCAGAACTGGAAGAAGCTGCACCAGGCGACCAGCGCCATCTCCACCCATCTGGCGGCGACCGCGCCCGACACATTCACCACCACCATGGGCAAGGAAAACCGCAAGAAGCGCATCTTCATCGACTACCACCGCAACGCCCGCGGCCACACTTCCGCCGCGCCCTATTCGCTGCGCGCCCGCACCAATCTGCCGGCCTCGACGCCGGTGAGCTGGAGCGATCTGGAGGCGATCGATGCGCCGCAGGACTTGAATTATTCCTCGCTGCCGGGGCTGCTGGAGACGTCGGGCGATCCCTGGGCGGATATCGAGGATTTTGCGCGGGATTTGCCGACCCATCTTTCGTCATCCTAGGGTCTGCGCCGCGTCGCTTCGCTCCTTGCTCCGCCCTAGGATGACGAAGAAATGGGGAGCTTGTCGTTGTCAACCTCTGTCTAGGCCAAGGAGTCCAAGTCCATCGACGCTTCATACAATTTGAATTATCCTCCGCCCGCGACCCTCCAGCGCCCTAAAACACTTCGTCAGGGATTTGCCAGTATCTTGCGGGGTCGGTGTAGGATTTGCGCAGCCTTGTTCGTCCTTCGGACGAAAAGCGCTGAGCAGTATCAGTGCATGGCCGCGTAGGAGTGTATCATGGCGCCCAGGGCAAGTTGGAAGGGTTATCTCAAGCTCAGCCTCGTCAGCTGTCCGGTCCGGCTCTATCCGGCGACGACGACCAGCGAGCGCATCTCGTTCAATCAGCTGCACAAGAAGACGCATAACCGCATCAACATGAAGCCGGTCGATCCCGAACTCGGGCTCGTCGAGCGCTCGGACCTGGTCAAGGGCTACGAGTACGAGGACAAGCAGTACATCATCATCGATGATGCCGACCTCGACGCGGTGCGTATCGAATCCAACCACACGATGAACATCGAGGCCTTCGTCGACGAGGGCGAGGTCGATGTCATCTACCAGGACGCGCCCTATTACCTGGCGCCGGACGGGGCGATGGCCGAGGAAACCTTCGCCGTGCTGCGCGAAGCCATGCGCAAATCCGGCAAGCTGGCGATCGCCCGGCTGGTGCTGTCCAGCCGCGAGCGGGTGGTGACGATCGGCGCGCGCGAGAACGGCATGTTCGTGTGCACGTTGAGGAACCCGAACGAAGTGCGTGGCACGGCTGAATATTTCGGCAACATCCCGGCCGGCACGCCCGACCCGGAAATGCTCGAACTGGCCGAAGCGCTGATCAAGCAGAAGGAAACCACCTTCGATCCGAAGGATTACGAGGACCGCTACGAGATCGCGCTGATGGCGATGATCCGCGAGAAGCTGAAGGGCCATAAGCCGATCATCGCGGCCGCCCCCGAGCGTGGCAATGTCATCAATCTGATGGATGCGCTGAAGGCCAGCCTGTCGCAGTCGAAGCCGCCGGCCAAGTCGAAGAGCAAGGCCGACGAAGTGGTGGCCAAACCCGCCGCCAAGAAGGCGGCAGCGGGCGGCGCGCCTGAGAATCCGCTGAAGGCCAGTCTGCTCAAGGCGGTCGGCAAGAGCAAGAAATGACGGCACCGGCCGTTTCGGTTCCGGGGGCCGTCTTCGGTACCATCGGCGCGCTGGCGGCATTTCCCTTGCGGCTCGCCGCGCGGGAGGTCGAGCGCCAGCACGGCCAGCTGAGGCGCGGCATCACCAGGCGCACGACGCATGTCGTGTTCGGCCGCGCGCTGCTCGCCAAGGCCGGATTGACGAAAAACGGCGATGTCGGGATCGAGCGCCGCGTCGCCGTCGAGCGCGCGGCCGGGCGCACGCTGATCAGCGAGAACGGTTTTTTGCGCCTGCTCGGCCTGATGAAGGCGCCGGAGGCGTCATCACTGTCGCGGCAATCGCTGATCGAGCAATCGCGACTGTTGGGCGCCGACCTCGACCTGCTGTCGCTGTTCGATGCGTTCGAGCATGATTGCGAACCCTATTCCTTCCGCGACCTGATCCTGGCGCGCAAATATGCCGGGCTGGTGGCCGGCGGCGCGACCTGGGGCGCGATTGCGCGCTCCGTGCACCGCTCCGGTCCGGTCGCCTCGCTCACCGCCAAATCGCTCAACGTCGGCTCGCAGCACGGCCGCCCCGACGCAATCTATCTCGAAGGCGGCCAGAGCGAGCTCGACGGGCAATTGCTGTTCGATCTGGGCGCAGCGGCACAAGGCGACGACACGCTGGAAGATTTGTTCGCCGAGGCCGAAGCGGCGGAGGAGGGCGGCGACCACGAAGGTGCTGCCGCACTTTACCAGCGCTGCCTCGCCATCGACCCCAGCGACGCCATCGCCGCCTTCAACCGCGCCAACTGCCTGCGCGCCGGCGGCCACGCGGCGGATGCCGCGCATGACTATGCCAGGGCGATAAAGCTCGATCCGGCCTTTGTCGAGGCCTGGTTCAACCTCGCCGGGCTGATGAGCGAGCAAGGCCGCGATGCTTCCGCGCGACGGCATTTGCAGAGGGCGATCGCGCTCGACAGGAGCTATGCCGATCCGGTGTTCAACCTGGCCAGGCTGGAATTCGACGCCGGCAATCTGCCCGAGGCGCGGCGGCTGTGGGTGCGGTATCTGGAGCTCGACGCGGAGTCCGAATGGGCCGGGGTGGCTGCTAAAGGCGTGCAGTTCGTGGATATGCAGCTGGCACGGACGGCGGGGTGAGGGGGATCAATGGTCGCGCTTGAACACCCCCTTCTGTCCTGCCGGACATCTCCCCCGCAAGGGGGGAGATTGCGCGCTCACCCGCTTTCGCCAATCTCCAGCGCTGCAAAGGTGGGCCGGGCGTGCGAGCTGCCGATCTCCCCCCTCGCGGGGGAGATGGCCGGCAGGCCAGAGGGGGGTGTGACGGAACGCGGCCTTTCCGGGAAGACCGCCCCATGACCAGCTTCCTCTTCGATGGCTTCGACACCGCTCCCGTCACCATCCTGCTCGCCCATGGCGCCGGCGCTTCGATGGATTCCCCCTCGATGACCGCCACCGCCAAGGCGCTGGCCGTCGCCGGCTTCCAGGTCGCGCGCTTCGAATTCCACTATATGGCTGCGCGCCGCTACGGCCAGCGCAAGCCGCCGCCGCGTGCCGAGACGGTCAACCCGGAATATATCAAGGCGATCGCTGATCTCAGGGCCAAGGGCGTGACCGGGAAGCTTATCATCGGCGGCAAGTCGATGGGCGGGCGCGTCGCTTCGATGGTCGCGGACGAGATGTTTGCCAAGGGCGAGATTTCAGGGCTGGTCTGTCTCGGATATCCCTTCCATCCGCCCGGAAAACCCGACCAGCTGCGCACCAAGCATTTGACCGGGCTGAAGACGCCGATGCTGATTTTTCAGGGCACGCGCGACGAGTTCGGCACGCGCGACGAGGTGGCGGGTTATGGGCTGTCCGATGCGATCGAGGTGATCTGGCTCGAGGATGGCGACCATGACCTCAAGCCGCGCAAGGGCATTTCGGGATTTTCGACGGCCGATCATCTGAAGACCATGGCGGAGACGGTGAAGGCTTGGGCAGGCCGGATCGCCTCCTGATCCAACCATGAAACTCGCCACCTTCAACATCAACAACATCAACAACCGGCTGGAAAACCTGCTGGCATGGCTGGCGGTGGCGAAGCCCGATGTCGTCTGCCTGCAGGAACTCAAGGCGCGCGACATGCAGTTTCCGCGCACGGCGCTGGCCGAGGCCGGTTATGGCGCGGTGTGGAAGGGTGAGCCGACATGGAACGGCGTCGCCATCCTGGCGCGTGGCGCCGAGCCGGTGCTGACCCGCGATGCCTTGCCCGGCGACGATGCCGACCGGCAGAGCCGCTATATCGAGGCGGCGGTCGACGGCATCGTCATTGCCTGCCTCTATGCGCCGAACGGCAATCCGCAGCCGGGGCCGAAATTCCAGTACAAGCTTGCCTGGCACAAGCGGCTGGAGGCGCATGCGGCGCAACTCCTCGACACCGGCCTGCCGGTCGTGCTGGCCGGCGATTACAACATCGTGCCGGAGCCGCGCGACATCTATGCCACGCGCTCCTATGACGACAACGCGCTGGTGCAGCCGGAAAGCCGCGCCGCATTCGCCGCCCTCGTCGAGCAGGGCTGGGTCGACGCGTTGCGGAAGGTCTATCCGAAGGAGACGCTCTACACCTTCTGGGATTACCGCAGGAACCGCTGGCCGCGCGATGCGGGCTTAAGGCTGGACCACATCTTGCTGTCGAAGACGCTCGCCCGCCGACTGAAGGGGGCGGGTATCGACCGCGACGTGCGCGGCGAGGATGGCGCCAGCGATCATGCGCCGGTCTGGGTGGAGTTGAAGTAGCTCGCCTTGGTCATCTCCCGGCAAGCGGCGACGCCCCGGAGTATTCGCGCTTCAGCAGGCTCGTGATTTGGGCGTCGACAGGCTCGTTACCGTCCTGCCAGTCAGCACCGGTTTGGTCGCCTGTGTCATGGACGCTCCCTTGATTGGCCCAGCCTTGTTTCGAACGAAGCACGGAATGTCCAGCCATTTCCGTGCGTTCGCGCCCACGCGGCATTCGCTCCGGCGGCCACTCGACTCCGACGCGGCCTTGCGTAAGATCGGTCGCGGCGAGGGAATTCGATGCGACCACAGCCTGCGAATATCGAGGCCGATGCCGTCATCGGCGGCATCATGAGCCTTGCGCCATGACCAGGGGTGCCGACAGGTTAATGGCGGTGCTGCTGATGGCGCTGGCCGCGGCTTGCCTTGTCCATCTCTATCTCTTGCCGGGGGGCAAGAGTTTCGGCCTGACGGCCATGCATGAGCCTTGGGCGACGCAGCTGGTGGCCTTCTCGCTGCTGGCGTTCGCCTGCCTCGTCGGCGCGGTGCTGTTCTGGGCCGGGCTATTGCCGGGGCGGCCGACGCATCTGGCCGGGACACCGCTGTTCGGCCGCGCGGCCGAGGCGCAGGAGACCGGCAGGCCCGGCCTGCGCAAGATCTTTTTCGCGTTGCCGTTGATCGTGCTCGCAGCACTGGCCGTCGACCGGTTCGGCCCGTGGGGCGGCGGCGAGGTGGCCAGCCTGCCGAACGAACCGCCGAATGAACCGAAGACGGCCGAACCCAAGCCCAGTGAACCCAAGCCCAGTGAACCCAAGCCCGATGAACCCAAACTTGCCGAACCCAAACCCGCCGAGCCGAAGGGCCAGGATGTCGCCAGCGCACCACCGGCACCTGAGCCTGCCCCTGCGCCAGCCCCGCAACCAGCTCCGCCACCGATAGCCGCCAACCCGCCGCCGGCATCCGCGCCGCAGGCGCCGGCCGCTCCGCCGGAGGTCGCGGTCGTTCCGCCGCCCACCGTGGCGCCGTTGCCGCCACCACCGCCGGCGGCGCCGACGCAGCCGGACGGCCATCGCGACGCGGTCGTCTGGCTTGCGGTCGCGCCGGACGGCCGATCGATCATGAGCGCCAGCACGGATCGTGTGATCAAGTTGTGGGACATTGGCGGCAAGCAGCTGATCCGCAATCTCGGCGTCCACAAGGACATGGCGCGCACCGCGCTCTATATGCCCGACGGCGTCAGCGCGCTGACGGGCGGCGACGATGGCGAGATCGTGCTGCGCAAACTTGCCGACGGCACTGTGCTGCATGTCTTCCAGGCCGGCCAGAATGGCGGCGTCAACAAGCTGGCGATCAGCCCGGACGGCAAGCGTGCCGTCAGCGGGCATGACACCGGCAATGTCATCGTCTGGGATCTCGTCAACAATTCCGTGCTGCATGTGCTGACCGGACACGACTGGTCGATCAGCGCGGTCGCCGTCTCGCCCGACGGCAAGCAGGCGCTCAGCGGCAGCATCGACGGCACGCTGAAACTCTGGGACATCGAGAGCGGCAAGCAATTGCGCAGCTGGCACGGCCACGAGCAAGGCACCTATGGCGCGGTGTTCACCGCCGACGGGCACCATCTGATCACCGGCAGCGGCGACCTGACGATCAAGGTCTGGGATCTCGACAACGGCCGCGAGGTGAAGCGCTTCGAAGGCCATGAAGGCACGGTCTACACGCTGGCGCTGTCGGCCGACGGCAAGCGCCTGCTGTCGGGCTCGCTCGACGGCACGGCACGGCTGTGGGACATGGAGACCGGCAACCAGATCGCCCTGTTCGACAGCCAGACCGGGCCGATCTACGCCGTGGCCTTCGCCCCCGACGGCACGGTGCTGACCGGCGGCTACGACCGAACCATCAGGGATTGGCCAGCGGCTGGAGGGGATGGTGTGGTGCTGTTTGCCGGCGCCCCGGGTTGAGGGTCTGGTGAGGCTGGTTCTTCTTGTTGGGCAAGTTCTTGATCGCCTTCCCCGCCATGCTATGTAAAAATCATGTCAGCACCCAGCCTCATGGCCAAAGCGCCACTCGTCGTGATCGATCTTCAGACCGGCATGTTCGACGGCCGGCACGAGCCGCCGATACACGACGCACCTGCCATTGCCGAGCGCGCCCGGGCGGTGATCGACTGGGCAAGGCGCGGTGGACGCAAGGTCGCTTTCGTCAGGCATGATGGACCCGAAGGCGATCCGCTGGCGCCGGGCGAACCGGGTTGGCCGGTGTGGCCAGCCCTTGGCCAGGCCGACGATGAGCCGACCTTCGCCAAATCCGTGCGCGATGCTTTCAGCAATCCGGCCTTTGGCGACTGGGTCGCCGGGCAGGGAGACGGGGGCGTCGTGATCCTCGGCGCACAGAGCGATTTTTGCGTCGCGGCAACCGTCAGGGGCGCGATCGCCAGGGGGCTCGGTGTCACCGTGGTTTCCGATGCCCACAGCACGCTGGACAGCGCCAGCGAGAGCGCTGAGCAGATCATCGCCCGGCACAATGACGAATTCGCCGAGGCCGGCGTCAATCTGGTGACGACGAAGGTGCTGGTTGGCGGCTGAAGCGGCAGTCATAACAGGCCGGCCCGCCGGACGGATCACAGTGCCAAGCCATGGCCGACGCGGGCGGGGGGGCGCATTGTTGGGATGGCTGGGCGCCCGCGTCAACCAGGGCGGCTCGTACCGCCGCGATAACACAATGGCACATTGCCGGGCCGCCGAAACTTCCGCGAAAGCGGAATAGGCAAGAGCCGCGGTGCGGATTCGCGCTCTGCCTCGCCGGAACATTCGCCAAGGGCAATTTCGTGAAACAGTTTTTCGCCGCCGCCGCATTGACCCGCGGCGGGCGGGCGGCGAGGACTGGCGCTTTCAGGAGAGATGGCGCCCATGAGCGAGCGGACGATTTTGAGCGAACAGACGATTTTCCGCAACGCGAAGCTGGCCGATGGGTCGCTGGCGGATTTCTTCGTCACCGGCGACCGCTTTAGCGCCATCGCGCCAGCCGGCAAGGCGCCGCCGGCTGATTTCGCCGCCGTTGCCCCCGGCACCGTCGACCCCGCCATCATCGACCTTGATGGCCAGCTTGTCGTGCCGGCCTTCGTCGAGGGCCACATCCATCTCGACACCTCGTTTTATGGCGATGCCTGGCGCCCGCACATTCCCTGCACCAACGGGTTCGACGTGCGCGAGCGTGTCGCCTTCCAGGCGCGAAACCTTGCCGGCGCCGCGCCGATGGCGGAGCGCGCGAAGAACCAGCTCGAGCTCTGCGTCGGCAATGGCAGCCTGGTCATGCGCAGCCATGTCATGGTCGACGCCTCGGTCGGGCTCAGCCATGTCGAAACCATCCTGGCCGTGCGCGAAAAATACCGCGACCTCATCGACATCCAGCTCGTTGCCTTCCCGCAAAGCGGCATCCTGTCCTCGCCCGGCACGGCGGAACTGCTCGACGAGGCGCTGAAGCTCGGCTGCGACCTTGTCGGCGGGCTCGACCCCGCCAGCTTCGACCGCGACGTGAACGGCCATCTCGATGTGGTGTTCACCCTGGCGCAGAAGCATGGCGCCGGCGTCGACATCCACCTGCATGATGGCGGCGCGCTCGGCCTGTTCCAGGTCGAGGAGATCGCCGCGCGGACAAAGGCGCTCGGCATGGCGGGCCATGTCGCCGTCAGCCATGCCTATGGCCTTGGCGACATCCCCGCCGACGCCGTGGCGAAGGCCGGCGCGATGCTGGCGGCCGCCGGCGTGGCGATCATGACCAACGCGCCCGGCAACCATGCCTTCCCGCCGGTGGCGGCCCTGCGGCAGGCTGGCGTCACCGTGTTCAGCGGTTCCGACAACATCCGCGATTCCTGGTGGCCCTACGGCGATGGCGACATGCTGAACCGGGCCAACATGATCGGCTATCGCTCCGGCTTCTACGAGGACCGCGAGCTCGAGGCGGCGTTCGATGTGGTGACCCGTGCCGGCGCCAGCGCGCTGGGGCTGGCGGACTATGGCATCGTTGTCGGCGCCAGCGCCGACTTCGTCGCCATGTCGGCGCAGCACGTGCCCGAGGCGGTGGTCGCGGTGCCAAAGGACCGCACGGTCTATCGCCGGGGCAGGGCGGTAGCGAAGGATGGCAAGATGGGGTGAGGGTGTTGGCCAGCCTCCCCCCGACAAGGGAAACAAGCGTTGATTACGGGGAGCCGCCGCCGACCTTGTTTCTCTTGCCAGAATTTATGTTCCACTTCGAAATCTTTGAGCCGTAGGCGTTCGACTGAATGTTCCATCCGCTTGAGCTTGCACCAAGAGAATTTGCGACCCTTAGATACTGGTAAACGTTTCCAGTTATGTTTCCAAAATTTGCCGCGCTGTCGACAATGACGCCAGAGCCACTGCTTTTACCGAATGGATTGAAGATGTTGTTCTCTGCAATTACGAATTGATCGCCACCTCCATTAATATGGACCCCGCTTCCGGATTTTGGTATCTCAATCGTATTGTGTGTTACATATAGGCCGACAATCGGGGAAAAAGTTGCAATAGTATCGCCCTTAACATCAAATGAACTATCAGAGATGTTGATCTGATCAACCTCCGATTCGGCCGCTGGAACGACTATTCCAGCTTCACCATTGAGGAAATTGCTCTGAGTCACAAAAAGTCCCTGAAACAATGTTCCCAGCGAAATACCATTCGCAGTATTAATGAAATTGCTCTTCGAGACCATCATGTTAAAAGCGTAGCAGTGACTGGTCGCATTGCCCGTAGCAAAAATTCCCTGCATGCTGGAGCCGTTCTCTCCAAAGAAGTCGACGCTATCAACATCAACAAACGATAGATTGTTAAGGGTTAACCCTCGACCCCAGTGATTTCTAAAGGGAAAACTTCCCGTGCCTTCAATCGTCAGATTGCTGAAACGCGACGATTGTTTTGACCCTCCGCAATCAGAGCTGGTGACGGCGATCGCATCATGATCGTTCGCCGTCGCCGATAGAACAGCCATATTGTCCATTTGGATGGCTTCCTCGTTCGACAACGTGAAATTGAATCCTGCCGTCGTTCCAGCGAAGACAATCTTGGTCACGTTGGGGCCAGCGCCATGGACCGCAATGCTCGAACCCACGCCAGGTTTCGCCGTGGCCGGACCGCTGAATCTGTAGGTCCCAAGCCCGAACGATATGCAGATCGGCCGATTGCCAAAATGGCTGATGGCGGAATTCCAAGCCGCAAGATTGTCGGTCGAGCCGTTGCCGTTGCCACCGTATGCCTCAATCGCGACGCAGCCTGATATCACGTCGTCTAGCTTCGGGGGGACGGGCTGTGCAAAAGCCAACGATTGGAGCGACAACCAGGCGACCATCAATGAAAGGCAGCGAAACATGGAAACCTTTCTCCCTATATCGGGACATAGTTCGGTGCTGCCGATGGGCATGCTAATTGTGGCTTGACGGTGGAGGAGTCAGTTACATTTCAGTAAGATTCCCCCTATGAGGCCGTCATTTCGGAGGGCGGCCGCGCGGCATGCAAGCTGGATCAGTTTGCCGCACTGCGATCGGTAGCCTGAAACGATCGGGCGGGTGGGGAAGACAGCACGCGTTGATCCGACGGCTCATCCTTGAGGTAGAGCAAGCCGCCCAGGACGAGGAATACAATTCCCACCGCCACAAGTCCGACCATCAACACGGCGACCGCTGTAGCCGGGCCGTGGCCTGTTCTGGTGATGATGGACCGATGGTGCATCGCTCTTCCTCGAAATTGGATCCGGTCCGCAAACTTGGCGGTTAACGATGGCAAAGGCGGGATGTTCCCGATTACGGGCCGTATCGGTCTTTTGCGTTTCCTTTTGGGGCCAAGGTCTTAGGTGACTGAAGCAAAGGTCCGACGGGTCCTGTTCGGTTCCGGCAATGTCCATTGGATGTTCCGCTGTTTTAGCCAATTCATATATAATGCCTTTACCCTACCGGAGGCAAAAGCGGGCGTCGGACAGGGCAGAATATCGGCCGACCGCCATGTGACGATAGTGTGCTACCTTCCACATCTATCGGACAAAAGGCCTTCCTCCAGGCAGATCAAGTGGAACCTCGTTCAGCCGGGACGGCGAGGCAAACAGGCTCCTGCCGATGTTCAGGAATTCGAACTTGCAGACCTCGCGCCGGCTTTGGGGCGCTGCCATGTCGCGGTTGCGCACCGGCATGGTGAAGCCGAATTCGCCGCCTTGCCGTCCGCCGCGATCGATCCAGTACCGGGGCGGGGTTAGCCCTGAGGATTACGCCGACATTGCGAAGCGTGCGTTGTGTCCCTGAAGCTAGCCCAGCCACCACCACAGCGCCGCAAACACCACCAGCGCGGCCGCTACCGCCAGACCCAGCATGATGTAGGAGCCCTTGATGATGTCGCGGATGATCTTCTTGATTGTCTCGCGGTCGTTGAGGTTGGGGAAAGGCTCGTTGGGCAGCGCAACGCCGAGGAAATCGCAGAGCGGGCCCCAGCCTTCGGTCACTTTGTAGACCAGCAGCCTGTGCGGCGGCACCGCAGCCTTCACCTCGTCGATATAGGTGTTGTAGCGGGCAACCGCCTTGGCGCGGTCGTTCATCACGCCGTCCAGCGTGCGGCCCCATATCAGCTTGCGCGACATGTCGCCGAATTTCCAGCCGAAGGGGGTCAGCCATTCCAGGATCTTGAACTGCCAGACGTTCTCGGTGAAGTAGATTGTGTCGATCGTGCTTTCGTACCACGCCTCGGCGCCGCGCGGATGCAGGGTCAAAAGCACCTTAGCGTCGGGGTAGGCGGCCAGCAATTCTTTCCACACGCAGCAGCCGGGATTGTCGACTGTCGCCGTATAGTTGGCGAAGACGCGGTTCCAGTCGTGCTGGCTGCCGGGTGGGCTGTTGGCCACCTTGCGCCAGAAATCGAGGTGGCCCTTGTTGGCCTTGTTCATGATCACTTCCTGCATGTGATAGCAGGGCAAGCCGAGCCTGTTCAGCGCGGCAAAAGTCGACCACGTGCCGGTGCGGCCGAAACCGGCTCCAATCAGTTCGAGCGTCATTTCCCCATCCCCCGGACTTATTTTCTGCGCTACCCGCAGTCCTTGAGCATCAAATTGCTCCCGACCAGGTCAACGCGCAACAAATTTCGAGGGTAGGCTAAGGTCGGACGATCACATAGTTGCGTAGTTGCTAAAATAATGGAACTTTGTCCGCGGGCATTGGGAATTCGGGCAGGGAGTCGTGTGAAACCGGGTGGTTTCGGCGATGTGGGATCGATGTATTTTGGGCAGTTTCTCGTGGGGATGTCAGCCACGACCATTGTCGTCGCGGGCTGGGCTTACATGGCCACCGGGTCGTTCTGGAAGGCGCTGGGCTGGACGATAGCCGTGTTGGTCCTCCTCCAGGTCGGCTATTTCGTGCTCGTCATGCGGCTGATCTACAGGCGCGCCCGCAAGGCGGCAGATCAGGGCGAGGTCGACGCCGTTCCGCCGCTGCATCGCGACGGTGTCTCGCTGTGAGGCCAGACGCTTGTGAAGCCGGACAGTTGTGAGGCCGGATACTGGGGATAGCAGTGGATGACCCGCTACCAGCCCATCCATTCGCGCGTGCGCCAGGCAAGGCCGACAAAAGGAGCCATCAGCGCTATAACGACAAGCATCAGCGTGAAGGGATGCTTGGTCACGGAGGGACGGGGAGCCATGGCGCGATCATCCTTGCTGGAGATTAATGCGTCGAACAACGTCATGACGGTCACATGGTTGCATCTGAATGGGCCACGTTATCCGCGCTGGAACCGGATGCGGGCGCTGGCGTTTTCCCGATGTGACCGGTGAGGCTGCCACCTCCGCCGGCACGGTTTGAGGCTCGCCTTGCTCCCGGCCGGGCGAGCCTTTTTCATGTCTTCGACAACAGTATCTGGAACGACATCGGGCGCTCTACGTTAGCTGTCGCTAAGGCAATAAGCGGATCGCATTCTTTCGAAAGGGCACCTCGGATGCATCTTCCGAGGAAAGTGTATTTCACGACATATCCCTAAAAAATATAATAATCACGGATTTTTGAAGCCGTGATTATGTGTTTTCGCCTGTTTCCGAAAATAATAAAAATAGGCATTTGTTGGGCGTGCCGCATTTATTCCACAAATTGCGATGGAACCTCGTGGCAGTGGTCGAGTTTTCCTACAGGGCGGGAAGCCCGGGCAATTGATATGGAGGTTGTTATGAAACATTATCTTTCGAGTGTGGCAGCCGCGATCGTCCTCATGGGCGGCATCGGTGCGGCTGTGGCGGACACAATCGTCGTTCAGCCGGAGCAGGAGACGGTGGTTCGCGAATACGTCAAGAAGCAGCCGCTGGCGTCGGTCAATCTGTTGGGCCTCGAGCTCAAGCTCGGCTCGCCGGTGCCTGACAAGGTCGAACTGCGCGAAGTGCCCAATGTCAAGTATCGCGTTGCCGTGATCAACGACCAGACAGTTCTGGTCGACCCCGACACACGTCAGATCGTCGAGGTGCTGCACTGATCCATGGCTCGGCCATGACAGTGGGTGCGACACCAGCATAGCCTTGGGAAAAGCCCGCCACGGTTCGTGGCGGGCTTTCTTGTGAAGTTGGCTTTGCGGCCGCCTATTCGGCGGCCAGCTTGTCCTGCGTGTTGGTGTCGAAATCGCCGGCGTCGTGGCGCTCATGCAGCTGCATAGCCGGTTCGCCGAAGGCGCGGTTGACCATGCGGCCGCGCTTGACAGCCGGGCGAGCGTCGATGGCCTTCGCCCAGCGCTGGACGTGCTTGTATTCCTGCACGGACAGGAACTCGCCGGAATCATTGTACATGCGCCCGAGCGCCAGCCCGCCATACCACGGCCACACCGCCATGTCGGCGATCGTGTAATCCTTGCCGCCGAGATATTCCGTTTCGGCCAGCCGGCGGTCGAGCACATCGAGCTGCCGCTTGGTTTCCATGGCGAAGCGGTCGATGGCGTATTCGAATTTCTGCGGCGCGTAGGCATAGAAATGGCCGAAGCCGCCGCCCAGATACGGCGCCGAACCCATCTGCCAGAACAGCCAGGACAGGACTTCCGCGCGCGCCGGCTGCTCGGTGGGCAGGAATTCGCCGAACTTTTCGGCGAGATAGACCAGGATCGAGCCGGATTCGAAGACGCGCACCGGCGTGGCGCCGCTGCGGTCCATCAGGGCAGGGATCTTGGAGTTGGGGTTGATCTCGACGAAGCCGCTGCCGAACTGGTCCCCATCGTTGATCCTGATGAGCCAGGCGTCGTATTCGGCGCCCTTGTGGCCGCGCGCCAGAAGCTCCTCCAGCATCACGGTGACCTTGACGCCATTCGGCGTCGCCAGTGAATAGAGCTGCAGCGGATGCTTGCCGACGGGCAATTCCTTGTCATGCGTCGGCCCGGCGATCGGCCGGTTGATGCTGGCAAAGGCGCCGCCATTTGCCTTGTTCCAGGTCCATACTTTCGGCGGAGTGTAGTCTGTCATGTCGGGCCTCGTGGGGAAGGGAAGGACGGGAATGGGCGGATCGATCTACAGCTAGGGCTGCGGAGGCGAAAGTTCAACTTGCGTTGAACTATTGTTTATGTGGGAAAAGCGCTTCTTCCTTCTCCCCTTGTGGGAGAAGGTGGCCTCGCGAAGCGAGGTCGGATGACGGGTGTTCCAGGGAATGCCGACGCCTCACTCCGCTGGAACACCCTTCATCCGTCTCGGCGCTACGCGCCGATCCACCTTCTCCCGCAAGGGGAGAAGGGAAGAACTATCGATGCGCACCTTGCACCATCCCCTCCGAGGCATACCTATAAGAGAAGCCGCCAAGCATTTGCATCGCAGGACAAAATCATGGCCATCAATCCCAATCCGCGTTCCGTCGTTGCCGTGCGCGCGACCGTTCCCGAAGATGCCTTCACGGCCGGCGCGCTGGGCACGCTCAGGGAAGGCAGCGGCGTCGTCATCCGCAATGACGGGCTGGTGCTGACCATCGGCTATCTCATCACCGAGGCCGAGGAGGTCTGGCTGACCGCGCATGATGGCCGTGTCATCCCGGCGCATGCGCTGGCCTATGATCAGGAATCCGGCTTCGGCCTGGTCCAGGCACTGGCGCCGACCGGTCTGCCGGCGGTGGCGCTGGGCGATGCCGGCAAGGCCAGGATCGGCGACGCGGTGGTGCTTGCCGATGGCATCGGCCGGGCGGTCGAGGCCAAGATCGTCACCAAGCAGGAATTCGCCGGCTATTGGGAGTATCTGCTCGACGAGGCGATCTTCATCGCGCCGGCGCATCCGTCCTGGGGCGGGGCGCCGCTGTTCGGCGCCGATGGCGCGCTGCTCGGCATCGGTTCGCTGCGCCTGCAGATGAGCCGCGCCGGCGAGGTCGCGGATATCAACATGGTGGTGCCGATCGACCTGTTGCCGCCGATCCTCGATGATCTGCTGACGCGCGGCCAGGTGGCCAAGCCGCCGCGTCCGTGGCTCGGCGCCCTGTCGGCCGAAAGCGACGGCAAGGTGGTGGTGATGAGCGTGACGGAGGGCGGCCCGGCGGCCAAGGCCGGACTGCGCCAGGGCGACGTTATCTCCGAGGTGCGCGACGGCGCGGTCGACGGTCTCGCCGATTTCTATCGCAAGCTGTGGGACAGCGGCTCGGCCGGCGCCGAGATCCCGATGCGCGTGGTGCGCGACGGCCGCGAAACCTGGCTGCGCGTCAAATCCGCCGACCGCGGCAGTTTCTTGAAGAAGCCGCAGCTGCAATAGGCCTGATGTCGGCCGGGCGATGCATCCCAGACTGCTCAAGACCTTTCTCGCTGTGGCGCGTAGCGGCAACATCACGCGCGCCGCCGAGGCGGTTCACCTCGCGCAATCGAGCGTCAGCGACCAGATCCAGTCTCTCGAGGCCGAACTGGGCGCTGCCCTGTTCACACGCTCGAAGTCCGGCTTGGAGCTGACGCCGGCGGGGCTGGCGCTGAAGCCCATCGCCGAAGAGCTGCTGCGGCTCGACGGCGAGGCGCGCGCGGCGGTGCTGGCGGCTGCCGGGCGCACTAGCGGGGCACTGACCATCGGTGCGCTGGAGACGATCGCCTCGGCCCGTCTGGCGCCCTGGCTGCCAGGGTTCCAGGCCGGCCATCCCGATATCACCGTGCGGATGAAGGTGGCCGACAGCGGCACGCTGCGACATTTGCTGGAGGACGGCGACATCGACGTCGCTTTCTGCTTCGAGCGTCAGGACGGTGCGAAGGGCGCGGCCGACGGACGCCTTGCCAGGCGCGCGATAGGGGCCGAACCCCTGGTTCTGGTCGCGGCTCCGGGACAAGGCACCGCGCCGCGCGACCTGGCAGACCTTGCCGCGCTGCGCTTCGTGGCGACGGAGCCCGGATGCGTCTACCGGCATATGTTCGACACCGCCTTTGCCGAGGCGGATATGGCGCCGCCCAAACCAGCGGCCGAAGTCGGCAGCATCGGCGCCATTGCCCGGCTGGTGGCGAGGGGTGCCGGGCTCGGCCTCATTCCCCGTCTCGCCGTCAGCGATGCGCTGGCGCGCGGCGAGCTCAGGGAATTGCCATGGCCCGGCCGAATGCAGGCGGCACCGCTGACGATGATCTGGCGACGCCGGCGCGTCCAGCCGCCGGCGCTCAGGCAATTGCTCGCCGCCGCGCGGGACACGCTGGCGCCGGAACGCCTCGAGACGGGTTCAGAACTTGAATCGGCTGATAGCTCCAAAGCACTGTTTCCAAACAACACCCTGGCGAAGACTGCCGCCAGCTAAACCAGCCGGTGCCCGCCTTCGACATGCAGCGTCGTGCCGGTGGTAAATCCGTTGCCGATGAGGAAGAAAATGGCGTCGGCGATGTCTTCGGGCTGGCCGACCCTGCCGACTGGCAGCCGCTCGGCCATCGCCGCCAGCATCTCGGCCTTGCGGTCGCCGGCGACCTGAGCCCAGATCGTGGTGTCGATCCAGCCGGGCGAAACGGCGTTGACGCGGATCGGCGCGAGTTCGACGGCAAGCGCCCGCACCAGCCCTTCGAGCGCGGCGTTGACGGCGGCGACGACCGAGCCGCGCGCGGCCGGCCGATACGCGGCGATGCCGGAGATGAAGGTCATAGAGCCGTTCGCGGCAAGCCGTGGCGCGCCGTGCTTGGCAAGCAGCAGCGGGCCGAAGAGCTTGCTGTCGACCATGCGTTGCGCCGCCTTCAGGTCAAGCTCCGGCAGCAGCCTGTAGGCGCCCTCGATGTCGGCCGCCGTGCTGACGATGTGGTCGAGCCCACCGATCTCGGCGAACAACGCCGCGACCTGGTCTTCCCGGGCGATGTCGACGACGGCTACCTCCAGGCCGGAGGGATTGCCAAACGCCTCGCGTGCCTGTCGCAGCCTTGCTTCGCTGCGCCCGGCGATGATGACTGTGGCACCAGCCTCGACGCAACGCCTGGCAAGCGCCAGGCCCATGCCGGAGCCGCCGCCGACGATCAGGATTTTCTGGTTTGAAAGGTTCATTTCGCTCTGCCTTTGCTTTGACGGGACAAGGGCAGGGAATTGGCAGGTCGGTGTGCCGAGAAGGAAACGGAAGAAACCGATAGCGCCATCGGAAATGCCGATGATGCCGCACATGAATGCGGTTCCGGTCAGCGCACCAGTGGGCTGTCCCAGACGGCGAACAGCAGCGCTTTGAGCTGGTCGAAGCGCTCCGGCCCAAGCTCGGTGCGCCACTCCTCCTCGATGTCGCGCAATATGTCGACCATCTTCCAGAAGGCGGCGTGGCCGCGTTCGGTGGCGTGAACCACGCGCGCGCTGCCTTCGCCGTCGGAGCGGACAATATAGCCGTAGCCTTCGAGGCTGCTGAGTAGCTGGTTGATCGCCTGTTTGCTCATGCCGGCACGTTCGGCGATGGTGCCGGGGCGCGCGCCGTCCGGGCCGGGAAACTGCAGCACGGCCATGTGCGGCAGACGCAATTCGTCGAAACCGGCAGCGTTGAGCTCCTTGATCAGCCGGCGCTGGATGGCCTGCGCCGGCACGCGCAGCAGGGCGCCGATCAAAAGGTCAGTGGTCTTGGTCTGCAGGACTTCGGCTGAGGTGGCCATTGACGATCCGGTAAATTGAGTTTACAGATAACTAGTAAATGTAATTTACCGGAGGGGTTTGCGCAATGTCAGCCATCGATCTTCAGGTAAACCCAGCCAACGAGACCATCGGCACCAAGGGGTTGTCGGTCCGTTTCCTGGTGTCGGGCGAAAATTCGAACGGCAGCGTCGCCACCTTCGAACTGATGGTGCCGGGCGCGCAGCGCCTGCCCGCGCCGGCGCACAGCCACGATCATTACGAGGAAACGATCTACGGCATTGACGGGGTTTTGACCTGGACCGTGAACGGCAAGCCAATCGAAGTTGGGCCGGGGGAGGCGCTGTGCATCCCACGCGGCGCCGTCCATCGCTTCGACAATAATGGCACAAGGGATGCCAAGGCGCTGTGCGTCATTACGCCGGCGGCAATTGGTCCCGACTATTTCCGCGAGGCATTCGGCTTGCTCAACGCCGCTGCCGGCGGGCCGCCTGACAAGGCTGGGATGATGGAGATCATGCGCCGCCACGGGCTGACACCGGCAATGCCGCCACCGGCCTGAAGCCGGCCGAGGGACAGGGCGCGCCCCTTATTCCTGGCAAGCGGCGAAAGCGTCGCCCGCGTTCCAGTCCCGGAATGCGACGGTCCGGCCTTCAGTCGACACGGTCTCGTGCTTGGTGCTGCCGTCCGGCTGCTGCTTCGAGCTGGTGCCCTTGCCGGTCAGCACATTGTAGTCGCAGGCGCTGGCGGCATTCTCCTGCAGGTAATCATCGGAATCATAGGCGAAGCCGGCAACGATGAAGGCGCCGTCGCGGTAGGCGATGGTCAGCGTCTGGTTGGTGCGCTCGCTGCCGATCTCCGGCGCCGGCAGATAGAATTTGATCGAGCCGTTGGGCAGCATCGTCAGCTCCGGCTCGGTGTCGGAGTTCTCATAGCCCGGCTGGTCGTAACCGTTCCACTCGCCACCGATCTGTTCGCGCACGATTTCGACGGGCTTGAGGTAATTGTGCTCCTTGTCCCCGAGGAAGAAATGGATGTCCATCGGGTCGGTCGGCCCGGTCTCGACCACCATGGCAAGGTCGGGAGCGCCGTCGCCGTTGAAGTCGCCGGTCAGCGCGGTGATGATCTTGCGGGTTTCGACCGGTTCGGCCAGCGCCACGCCCGGCAGCAGCAAGGCAAGGCCGAAGAGCAGAGATTTCATTGTGGCATGTCCCCCAAGCCTGGCATTTGTGGTCCTATAGCACGGTGGCGACGTGTCGCGCTCCTCCATCTGGTCGGTTGCGCTCCAGCCGCAACACGGCGATGTATGGTGCGTTCCCTATTTCGCGGCACCGTGCCTCACTGCTGACGGGAATTGACGGTGGGCGATGCCATGATGCCGGGAATCGCAGGATGACGGAGGCAAGATGACAGGGACGCCAGCGACAATGATTCTGAACCGGCAGGCCCGCTGATGGCGCCGGTCAAGGTCGATCCGGACAAGGTCCGGGAATTCCCCGACGCGGCGAGTTTTTATGCCTGGCTCGGCCAGCACCACGCCACCGAAAGCGAAGTGTGGATCAAGGTGCACAAGGTCGGGTCGGGACTGAAGTCGATCACGCCGAAGGAGGCCATCGACGTCGTGCTGTGCTTCGGCTGGATCGACGCGGTGCGCAAGGGGCTGGACGAGAACAGTTTTCTCCAGCGCTACACGCCGCGCGGCAAGAAGAGCATCTGGAGCAAGATCAACATCGACAATGTCGCGCGGCTGGTCGAGGAGGGCCGCATGACCGGGCATGGGCTGAAACAGGTCGAAGCCGCCAAGGCCGACGGGCGCTGGGCGCGCGCCTATGGCGGGAGCAAGGAGATGAAAATCCCCGACGATTTGCAGGCGGCCATCGATGCCGAACCGGCGGCGAAGGCGATGCTGGAAAAACTCAGCGCGCAGAACCGCTTCTCGCTCGCCTTCCGCACCCACAACATGAAGACCGAGGCCGGCCGCAAGAAGAAGATCGAGACCTTCGTGGCGATGCTGAAGCGTGGCGAGACGATCTATCCGCAGGGCAAAAAGTAGTCCTCAACCGCCCGAATGCGGGTCGATGCTGTAGGGATGGATCGGATAGCCTTGGCCGACGGCGTCGCGCACGCGGCCGGTCCAGGCGAGGAATGCCGGGTAGTCCGCCGGCGAGAAGCCGCAATCGCCGGCACGATGGCTGTAGGCATAGATGGCGATGTCGGCGATGGTGAGGTCGTTTCCGGTGAGGAACGGCGTCTCGCCAAGGCTGCGATCCAGGGCGGCCAGCGTGCGGGCGCCGGCCTCGCGCTTGCCGGTAACCATGGCGTGGTTGCGTTCGAGCCGTCCGGTCAAGGTCCAGAAGCGCAGTGAGCCGATGACGGGCTCGACATTGTACTGTTCGAAGAACAGCCACTGCATCACCTTGGCGCGCCGGAAGCGGTCCGACGGCAGCAGAGGTGTGCCTTCGGCGAGATAGGTGAGGATCGCATTGGACTCGGCGATGGCGCTGCCATTTTCGAGCTGGAGCACAGGAACCGCGCCGGCCGGGTTGAGGGCAAGGAAGGCATCAGTGTGGCTCTCGCCCTCGAAAATCGAGACGAGGCGGGTCTCGCAAGGGATCTTCAGCAGGCCGAGCAGGACCCGGACTTTCCAGCCATTTTGCGATGGCAGATAATCGTGAAGCGTGAGCATGGCCGATCCTCGTGATGGGTGGACGATCGCATGGCGAGACGTCTGGCGACACCCGATTCCCGCTCGGGCATGAGGTTTGGGAAGGGCAAATTGCGGAAACCTCGGCGCTTGAACACCCCCTCTGTCCTGCCGGACATCTCCCCCGCAAGGGGGGAGATCGGCAGCTTCAATCGCGCTGCTCTATCCTGCAACGTCGATGATTGGCGAAGGCGGAGCCAACATCCAATCTCCCCCCTTGCGGGGGAGATGTCCGGCAGGACAGAGGGGGGCGTGACGGAACGCGACGTCGGACAGCTCGATCACTCATGCGCTTGATCGCACAATGACTGCGATCTCCGCTGCCTAACAAACCAATTCGGCCTGTGCCATCTTTCCCCGAGACGACAAACAGAGGCATCCGAGAATGACCACACACCCCAACAAAGTCGCCCTCGTCACCGGCGCCAATCGCGGCATCGGGTTGGAGACCGGCCGCCAGTTGGCGAAACTTGGCTTCACCGTGCTGCTCGGCGTGCGCGATCTGGCCAAGGGCGAGGCCGCGGCGAAAGGGCTCGACGGCCACGTCGAGGCCATCGCGCTCGATGTCGCGGCACCCGACGCGGCTGCAAGGGCAGCCGATGAGGTCGAGCGCCGGTTCGGACGGCTCGATGTGCTGATCAACAATGCCGCCATCCACTACGACACCGGCTCGCGCGCCTTGCGGCCGGACTGGACGGTCATCCGCGAGGCGTTCGAGACCAATGTCTTCGGCGCCTGGCGGGTGGCGGCCGCCTTCGCGCCGCTGCTCAAGGCCGGCGGCCACGGCAGGCTGGTCAATGTGTCGTCCGAAGGCGGTTCGCTGGCCTCGATGGGGGCTGGCGCGCCGGCCTATTCGACATCGAAGGCGACGCTCAATGCGCTGACCCGTGTGCTGGCGGCAGAACTGCGCGGCTCCGGCGTGCTGGTCAATGCCATCTGCCCCGGTTGGGTCGCCACCGACATGGGCGGGCCGGGCGGACGCCCGGTGGCGCAAGGGGCGGCCGGCATCGTCTGGGCCGCGACCTTGCCGGACGACGGCCCGACCGGCGGCTTCTTCCGCGACGGCAAAGGACTGCCGTGGTGAGCGAACAGGAGGCGAAGATGAGAATCGGAGTTCTGGGCGCCGGCATGATCGGCGGCACGGTAGGGCGGCTGTGGGCGCAGGCCGGACATGAGGTGAGCTTTGGCGTGCGGCATCCCGAGCGGCTGCGCTCGATGCTTTCCGGCCTTGGCGGCAAGGCCACGGCCGGCTCGGCGCTCGATGCCGTTGCCGGCGCGGATGTCGTGCTGGCCGCCATCCCGTTTCGGGCCTGGCCCGGTGTCGCGGCCGAAATCGGTGCAGCGCTCGGCGACAAGGTGCTGCTCGACGCCACGGTGCCCGACCCGCCGCGCGACGGCGCTTTCGGCGACGCCGCACTTGCCCGCAAGGACGGCCTGGCTTTCGCCGTCGCGCTGCTGCTGCCGCGCGCGAAGCTGGTTCGCGCCTTCAGCACGGTCATGTGGACAACGCTGCAATCGCAGGCGCACCGCGCCGGCGACAGGCTCGGCATTCCGCTCGCCGGCGATGACGAAGAGGCCGTTGCCCTTGCCGTGCGGCTGGCGAGCGACGCCGGTTTTGACCCGGTCGTGGTCGGACCGCTGTCGCAAGCCCGGCGCTTCGATCCCGGCACGGCCGTCTTCGATAGCGGCATGAGCGGACCGCAGGTTCGGGCCGCACTCGGGGTGGCTTGAGGCGGTTCACGATCTGAATCGTGGAATTGCCGTAAGCGCCTGTTTAGACGCACTTTCAGCGGATCTGACTTGCCTTGTTGCGCACAAGAAAAAGCCGCCCTCGCTTTTCAGCGAATGGCGGCCTTTTCCCGGGAGGAAGTCAGAAAGAAAGCTGGCGATCAAGCCGCCTTGGCGTGGCCGTGCTTCTTGTGGGTACGCTTGTGGGTACGCTTGTGGGTGTGCTTCTTGGCGACGTGCTTGTGGCCGTGCTTCCTCACATGCCGGTGGTGCTTCTTGCCGTGCCTGACATGCTTCTTGAGGTGCTTGTGCGCGGCAGCCTGGGCCGGCTTGGCCGTGGCAGCGGGAGCCGTAGTCGACGCAGCGGCGGCGGGAGCCGTGGTCGACGTGGCGGGAGCCGGAGCCGTGGTCGGCGCAGCGGCGGTGGTGGCGGCCGCGTTGGCCGTGCTGGTGCCGACAACCGGCATGGCCAGGCCGAGCGCGATGGCGAGACCCAGGGCGGAGAGGAGGGGCTTGTTCATGATAGGCTTTCCTTCGGATTGATGGTTGCTGTCACTGGTCGAGGTTGACCGGTGTCACTCCAAGAAGTTTCAGGGCGTTGGCGTAGGTCCGGATGCCTTGCGCCTCCTTACGCTCGGCACAAAACCGGTTGGCCTTGTCCTGGAGTGCCTCTGCCGTGGCGATCTGGCTGGCGCTGGCACCGGGTTCGGCTTTGGTCCGGATGGCTCCGTCGAGTTGAGAACCGAGCCGGCTGCAATATTCGCTCCGGGTAACCGCCGCCTGCGCACCCGATTGCGCGACCGCAAGCATGGCGAGCGAAATGCCTGCGAGGGCACCCATCCATCCGGTCGAACGTCGTTGCATTGTCGGGACCATCCCTTTGCGTTGTGTGGCGACCGCTGTCCGGTTGCTACGAGGGTGGTTATGACAGGTGATGTTTTCCTCAGTTTTTCCCGCATGTTGAATCTTGTTTCTGAAGTGTGTCTGGCTCTCACCCTCCCCCTCGTGGGGAGGGTCGCTCCGCGCAGCGGAGCGGGGTGGGGGTCTTTTTAAGTCGGCGCCGCACCCCCACCCCGTCCCACCGACCTTGCTTCGCAATGCCGGTGTGCCGACCCTCCCCACAAGGGGGAGGGTGAAGCGCTGCGGCGCTTGCGCCTCTTCCTTTGCCGCCGTCCTTCGCGTAAGGCGCCGGGCAAATCCTTTCAGCGCAGGCATAGTCCGGAAACCGCATGATCAGACTTGAAAGCATCAGCAAGCAGAACGGCCGTCAGCTTGTCTTCATAGAGGCGTCGGCTTCCCTGCAGAAGGGCGAGAAAATTGGCCTTGTCGGGCCGAATGGCGCCGGCAAGACGACCCTGTTCCGCATGATCACCGGCCAGGAGCAGCCGGATGAGGGCCAGGTGCAGGTCGATCGCGGCGTCACCATCGGCTATTTCAGCCAGGATGTCGGCGACATGGAAGGCCATAGCGCCGTCGCCGAAGTGATGAATGGCGCCGGGCCGGTGAGCGATGTCGCGGCCGAGATGGCGGAACTGGAAGCGGCGATGGCCGACCCGGACCAGGCCGACCGGATGGACGAGATCATCGAGAAGTATGGCGAGGCGCAGCATCGCTTCGAGGAGCTCGACGGCTATGCGCTGGACGGCCGCGCCCGCGAAGTGCTCGACGGTCTGGGCTTTTCCCAGGAGATGATGGACGGCGATGTCGGCAAGCTGTCGGGCGGCTGGAAGATGCGCGTGGCGCTGGCGCGCATCCTTCTGATGCGGCCCGATGTCATGCTGCTCGACGAACCGTCCAACCATCTGGACCTGGAAAGCCTGATCTGGCTGGAGCAATTCCTGAAGGGCTATGACGGCGCGCTGCTGATGACATCGCACGACCGCGAGTTCATGAACCGCATCGTCAACAAGATCGTCGAGATCGATGCCGGCTCGCTCACCGCCTACTCTGGCAATTACGAATTCTACCAGCAGCAGCGGGCGATCGCCGACAAGCAGCAGCAGGCGCAGTTCGAGCGCCAGCAGGCGATGCTGGCCAAGGAGATCGCCTTCATCGAGCGCTTCAAGGCGCGCGCGTCGCATGCCGCGCAGGTGCAGAGCCGGGTGAAGAAGCTCGACAAGATCGACCGCGTCGAGCCGCCCAAGCGCCGCCAGATCGTCAATTTCGAATTCCAGCCGGCACCGCGCTGCGGCGAGGATGTCGTCACCTTGAAGAACGTCCACAAGGCCTATGGCAGCCGCAGCATCTATGAGGGGCTCGACTTCCAGGTCCGCCGCCGCGAGCGCTGGTGCATCATGGGCGTCAACGGCGCCGGCAAGTCGACGCTGCTCAAGCTGGTGGCAGGCGCTTCCGACCCCGACACCGGCACGGTGGCGCGCGGGCCGAGCGTGAAAATGGGCTATTTCGCCCAGCACGCGATGGAGCTGCTCGAAGGCGAGCGCACCGTGTTCCAGACGCTGGAAGACAATTTCCCGCAGGCCGGCCAGGCGCCGCTTCGCGCGCTCGCCGGCTGCTTCGGCTTTTCCGGCGACGAGATCGAGAAGAAATGCCGCGTGCTGTCAGGCGGCGAGAAGGCGCGGCTGGTGATGGCGCTGATGCTGTTCGACCCGCCCAATCTGCTGGTGCTGGACGAGCCGACCAACCACCTCGACATCGCCACCAAGCAGATGCTGATCGAGGCGCTATCGCAATATGAGGGCACCATGCTGTTTGTCTCGCACGACCGGCATTTTCTTGCCGCACTTTCGAACCGCGTGCTGGAACTGACGCCCGAAGGCGTCCACACCTATGGTGGCGGCTATACCGAATATGTCGAGCGCACGGGGCAGGAAGCGCCAGGATTGAGAAGTTGAGGGCGAGCCCAGATCACTGGGTGCCATGCCGCTTCGATCTGTGTTGATCGCGCAGCCGGTCAGTCTAATCCGGCGATGCGCAGCCCCTCGATATAGCGCGCGCGATCCTTTTCGTGGACGATCGGGTGGTACCTCTCGACCCAGTCCACGGACACGGATGGATGCAGGCGCCGCGTCTGCGCCAGCGCATGGGCGGCGGCGGCGCGATCGCCCGCCATGCCTGCCGAGGCGGCGTATGTGCGCCAGGCCGTTCCAAAATTCTGCCTGAGATCGACCGCACGCCGTTCGAACTCGGCAGCCTCGGCATAACGCCCGGCCATGAAATGACAGAGGCCAATGACGGAAAGGCTGCCCGCCTGCGTGAAGTCGCGCGGGCTCAGCCGGTCGGCCAGCGCGACATGGTGCAGGCCGTCGTCGGGCATGCCCGCATAGGCATAGGTCGACCCAAGGATCATATGCGCATAGGCCAGGCTTGGATTGAGAGTAATCGCCTCGGACAAAGCTCTCACGGCTGGATCGAAACGGCGCGAGGCCATGTGCACGAAGCCCGTTGCGAAGTGCGTCCAGGGGTCCTCCGGGTCGCTGCGGATCGCCCGTTGCGCCATGTCGTGTGCGGTCGGTAAGGCCGCTTCCGCATCGGCCAGTCCAAGCATCGCCTTTGCCGCTAGGCCCCAGGCGATCAGGCAATTGGCGCGCGGATAATCGGGATCGATGTCGATGGCTTTCTTGAGCAGCCGCTCTGCGATCTCGAAATCCGGCAGCGAGGCCCAGGTCCAGACATAGGGCATTGCCTTCATCACGAAGCCCCATGCGTCGAGACTGCCCGGCGACCGGCTCTGGAAACGCTCCTGCTCGGCCACGTAGAGCCTGGGCTCGATGGCGCCGATGACGCTCTCGGCTATCTCGTCCTGAAGCGCGAAGAAATCGGCGATTTGGGCATCATAGCGTTCCGCCCAGATCTGGCGACCGGTGTCGGCGTCGCTGACTCTGGCGTTGATCCGCAAACGCTGTCCGGAGCGGCGCACGCTCCCGTCGAGCACATAGCGCACGCCAAGCTCGCGCCCGATCTGCTTCACGTCGACCGCCTTGCCGCCATAGGTGAAAGACGAGTTGCGGGCCGAGACAAAGAGCCAGCGCAGCCGCGCCAGGCGGGTGATGATGTCTTCCGCGAGGCCATCGCCGAAATATTGCTGCTCGGCGTCGTCGCTGAGGTTGGCAAAGGGCAGCACGGCGATCGAGGGTCCGGCCTCGGCGCTATCGGCAACGGCCGCGGCCGCGTCGAGGCAATCCACCGTACCACCGAAGCGATAGCCGATCCGGGGGATGGTCGCGATCCATTCGGCGTCGTCAGGCCCCGGCCCAAGCAGTTTGCGGAGCAAGGCGATCTGGACGGACAGGTTGCTTTCCTCGACCGCCGCGTGCGGCCATGCCGCGTCCATCAGCGTCGCCTTGGACAGGACTTCGCCCGGCCGTTCCACCAGTGCCGCCAAGAGCAGCACGCCGCGATATCCGACCGGAACGGGAACGCCCTGCCGGAGCAGTGTTCCCGCCTCCGGATTAAGCTCGAACGGACCGAATGCGAACCGTTTCCCCACCATAGCGCAAAAATAGCATCTTTTCGGAGCTTTTCGGAACTATTCGGTCGTGTGACCCGGACGAAATCCGCCCGCAGGGTCATCCTGTCACCATGTTTCGTGACAGGAGAGCCGAAAATGACCGCACTTGTTTTTGACCGTATCGGGTTTGAGACCGAGGCCAGCCAAACGGTTCCGACGAGCAGCAAGTGTCCGCGCGAGGAAGAATTCCGCGCCGCTCTCGACCGCTATATGGCGGACTACATCGCCTGCCAGAAGCGCCGCGAATGCCAAGGCGCCCGGACCGACCTGACTAGTTCAGCACCCGCTCGTCGACTTCGTCGATGCTTGTCGTGCCTGTCAGCGCCATGGTGACGGACAATTCCTTGCGAAGGATGTCGATGGCGGTCGCCACGCCGGCCTCTCCGCCGGCACCGAGGCCGTAAATATAGGCTCGACCGACCAGGCAGCCTCTGGCGCCAAGAGCGAGCGCGCGCATGACATCCTGGCCTGACCGCACGCCGCCATCGAACAGCACCTCGGTTTGTGATCCCACCGCTTCAACAATCTTCGGCAGCCTGGAGATCGTCGATGGCGCGCCATCCAGCTGCCGGCCGCCATGATTGGAAACGACGATGGCGGTTGCACCGGCCTTGCTGGCGATGCGCGCATCCTCCACGTCGAGAATACCCTTGATGATCAGCTTGCCCGGCCAGATGCTCCTGACCCACTCGATGTCATTCCAGTTCAGCGCGGGATCGAACTGATGCGACACCCAGTCCGCGACTTCCCTGACGCCTTGCTGGCCTTTTACATGGCCGGCGAGATTGCCGAACGTCCAGCGTTTGGCAGCCAGCATTCGCCGGGTCCAGCCGGGCTTGGTCGCCATGTCGAGTAGATTTCGCAGTTTCAGCGCCGGCGGAACCGAAAGCCCATTTTTGACGTCGACGTGCCGCTGTCCCAGCACCTGCAGGTCGACGGTGAGCACCAGCGCGCTGCAACGGGCAGCGAGCGCCCGCTCGACGAGCGAGCGCACGAAGCCACGGTCTTTCATCACATAGAGCTGGAACCAGAACGGCTTCTCGACCGCCTCGGCAACGTCCTCGATCGAGCAGATCGCCATCGTTGCCAGCGTATAGGGGACGCCGGCCGCCTGCGCGGCGCGACAGGCATGGATCTCGCCGTTGGCGCATTGCATCCCGCCAAGGCCGATCGGCGCCAGCGCTATTGGCAATGAAACCTTCTCGCCAAGGATCGTTGTTGCGGTATCCCGTTGCGAAACGTCGACCAGCACGCGCTGGCGAAAAGTGAGGCGCTCCAGGTCGGCTCTGTTGGCGCGCAAGGTTTGTTCCGAGTAGGCGCCTGCCTCGACGTAGTCGAAAAAGGCCCGGGGAACGCGGCGGCGGGCAGCCTGCCGCAGATCCTCGATGCAGGTCATGGTCTTCAGCGGCAAGGCGGCCGGTCGCGCCTTGGACCGGTCGCGAAGCGCTGCAGCTTCACTGATTTGTCCAAGATCAGGGACTGCCGTGATCAGCCTGTCCATCGTCGCCTCCCATTGAATATTAGGTATATCTGATGCATTGAATGCCGGGTGCACGCGGATGTAAACTCACTAGCGAGTATACATTCATCGGCTTCAGCCCCGTGCCCAGATCGTCCGACCAAACCCGACCAGACATATTGCAGGCGGCTTACAAGCTCTTTCGCCGCCGGGGATTCTTTCGCGTCGGCATGGACGAGATCGCGCGCACCGCCGGCGTCACCAAGCGCACGCTCTACTATCATTTCGACAGCAAGGACGCGTTGCTGACCGCGGTGCTTGCATCACAGCACGAGCGGGCGTTCGGCGCGTTCCAGACCTATGGCATCGACCTGTCGGGCGGTCCGGAGCAACTGATCGACAAGCTGTTCGGCGGACTGGCGAGGTGGTCGGCCAAACCGCGCTGGGCGGGATCGGGATTTACCCGGCTGGCAATCGAACTTGCCGATCTCTCGGGGCATCCCGCACGCTCGATGGCACACCAGCACAAGGCCTTGATGGAACAGCAACTGGCAACCCTTCTCGCCAAAGCGAACGTGGCAGCGCCGCGCGAGCGGGCGCGTGAGCTGGTCCTGCTGGTAGAGGGTGCGATGGTCATGCTGCTGATCCATGGCGACCGAGACTATTGCACCGCCGCGGTCGAGGCCGCCAAACGGCTGGTCGTGGATAGACCGGCTGTTTGAAGCGGATGTTCGGTCTTCGTCGGCCAAGTGCCGCCCTCTGCTCTAGCCAAGCAGTTCAGGCTGCTGCCTGAGGATGCGGTCGTGCAGCGGTTGGCATTGAAACCAGCCGGCATGGGGCGTGCCGTTCACCGCCCGGGCGGCTTTGGCGTTTTCCGGGTCGACCTGCAGGGGTATCCCCACACTTTCGGCGAGGAATTGTGCCTGGCAACACCGTTCCATCGAGATGAACCACCAGACGGCCTCGTCGACGGTCTGGCCAACCGCCAGCAAGCCATGGTTGCGCAGGATTGCCGCCTTGTGTCCGCCGAGGCACTCGGCAATCCGCGCCGCCTCGCTCGCCTCGGTGACCAGCACCCGCGTGTCGTCGAAGAAGACGTGATCCTCATAGAAGGCACAGGCGTCCTGCGTAATGGGATCGAGCAACCGGCCGACCGCCGACCAGGCCTTGCCATAGATGGAATGGGCGTGCGCTGCCGCCACCACATCCGGCCGTGCCGCGTGGATCTGGTGATGAATGGCGAATGCGGCGACATTGACCGGCATCGTGCCCTCGACCACGGCGCCGGCGCCGTCGACCCGAATAAGATCCGAGACGGTAATGTGCGCAAAATGCATGCCGAACGGATTGACCCAGAATGTATCGGTAAATTCCGGGTCGCGGGCCGTGATATGCCCGGCAACGCCTTCACTGAAGCCCAATGCCGCGAATATACGGAAGCCGGCGGCAAGCCTTTCCTTTCGGTGCTGCCGCTCCTGTTCGAGGTTCTCGAAGCTGGGTGGCCCGCGCAGCTTGAAAAGCGGCCCATAGGCTGCCCGCTTGCTTGCGGCCAGATCGCTTTCGGTGTCTGGAATTGATGTGACGATGTCCATGACGCTCTCCCTGGGGCTGCACCGTCGGCATGACGGCTGGCCTCAGATTGGCGAAGCTGGGGATCGGCGTATCAAGGTCTCCGTAAATTGTTCCGAATTCTTCCGAATAGGCGCAAACTATTCGTTGTCGTGGCAATGATCGGCCCAACCTGTTGGTGCTGGGCGAGCGGACCAACCACTTCGACATCGCCAGGACGTTTTGTGACGCCCGCCGGCATTGGTCGCTCTTGGCCATTGTCGTCTTGGTGCGCTCAGCCGAGTTCCTGGGCGAGGCCGATGAGAAGGTCTCCGGGTCCGCGAATGTAGCAGAGCCGGTACACGTCCTTGTACTGGACGACCTCGCCTGCGAGCCGCGCACCGTGCTTGCGAAGCCTTTCAAGCGTATCGTCGATGTCGTCCACGGTGAACATGACGCGCAGGTAGCCCAGAGCGTTGACCGGGGCGTTGCGGTGATCCGCGACGACGGGCGGCGTGAGGAAACGGGACAGTTCGAGCCGGCTGTGGCCGTCCGGCGTGCGCATCATGGCAATCTCGACGTGCTGATCGCCCAGTCCGGTGACTCGTCCGGCCCATTCGCCTTCGATCGTGGCCCGCCCTTCGAGCTCGAGGCCGAGCTCGCGAAAGAAATCAATCGTCTCTTCGAGGTCATCGACGACGATTCCGACATTGTCCATCCGTTTGAGCGCCATTACGTCCAACCTCGTGTCTGGATCAAAAGCGTGTCCGTCTCAGGGAAAAGGCGGCTGTCGGGCCGACGCCGCCTTCTGGATTTTCCGTCCGACCTCTTAGCGTCGAAGGAATGGGTCCCTTACCTCAACGAGATAGCCAAGCCGCTGAGATCGGCGTTGACCTGCAGCCCGACCTGCTTGCCGGAGAGTTCGAGCTGGGCACCCCTGTCATTGGTCATGACGATCACCTGGGCGCCTTTGCCGAGCGTGCCGCCGCCGCCCGCCGCACCGTAGACCCCCGTCACATCGCGGACGCGCCTGATGTGCCGCACGGTGCCGCGGAAATAGGTCTTTGAAACGCCGAAGGCCAGGCCGCCCGAGACGCCGCCGATCGAGATGGGATAGGTTTTGCCGTGGAAGGTGAACGTGCCTTCGCCGCCGGAGCCGCCGACGAAGAAGGCCGCCTTGTAGACGGCAAAGCGGATCGTGCCGCTATCGGCATGCGCGGAGCTGGCAAAGCCGATGCCCGCGGTGGCGATGGCGGCAACCGCGATTCTACGAAATCCGGACGAAATGTTCATGATGAAAGCTCCTCAAAGTCGCCGCTTGCCCAACCGGCCGGGCGCGCCAGCGCTGTGTTAAAGTTACAACGGAACAGTCTCGCCCGTCATTTGGTTCCAGGCACGCGGCCTGAATCTGGCCGCGGGAAGATCGACATGAAGCGTGGCCTATGGCAAGCGCTGCGGCGAGACATCGCGTACACGTGATTGGCGCGGACGCGACGCCTGCGAGTTCTGCGGAAAGCGAGAAAGGCTTCGGGATGAGAATTGCGATGCGAATTGCAGTGTCCGTCGCACTGGCCGCGACGGTGGCCGGATGTGCGACCTCTCCGGTCGACTATGGCGCGTCGCTTTCGCCGCAGGATCCGAAATGGGCCTCGCCGGATTGCCAGCAGGCGCGGGCGGCGGCTGCGGCCTACGAGGTTCGCGAAAAACAGCACCCGGGCTGGGAATTCGCGGCCCTTGGCCCGTACGGCTTAGGCATCATCGCGGCCACAAAGGAGGCCGAGCAGAAGCAACGGAAGCTTCACGCCCGCGACGTGCACCTGCAATGCTCGAGCCTGCCTTTGCCGAAGGAGTTGCAGGGCGATCTAGGCCCGGGCGCAAAGGCGAAATATCCGTAGCCGTCGTGAGTCCTCGAAGCGCTGGACTCGAGCTTTATGTCACCAGCCTTTGGAACGTAAATTCATTCGCCAAGTTCTTAGCGTCAGGACAAGCGAAGGGACATCGACACATGCTGACCGCCGTTCGAGCCATGATTGGCCAAGCCCGCTTCACCACCGCGAAGAGCGAACCCGAAGCGCAGAGCACCCGGCACACGCCGATCTCGAAGGAACTCGAGACCCTGGCCGCGATCCGCTTGACTGACATGGCCGGCCTGGGAGCCTGGTCTCCGGACCGCTGATTGGTTTCGACACGGGTCGGACCGCATCGCGACGGTTTGCTGTGGTCGAACGCTCGGTGATATTCCGACTTCCATCCTGCTGCCGGCTGAGGCTTTATGATGCGGCGTTGATCGCAAGTTGCGCGGCGAAGGCCCTGGCATAAGCGGGCCGGGCTTCCCCGCGCGCCACATAGGCAGCCAGGTTTTGATATTCGTCCAGAATGCCTGACATGCGTAGCCGAAGCAGCACCGACACCATCAGCAGATCGCCAGCGCTGAACGCACCATCGAGCCACTCGGCGGCGCCCAGATAGACCGAGAGCTGGTCCAGCCGCGCGCGAACACGGTCCTTGACCAGCGGCAGGCGCTCCTCGCTCCAGGACCTGTCGGCTTCGAATATTCTTGCCGTCACCAATTCGAGGATGGGCGGCTCGACGGTGTTGAGGGCGGCAAACATCCAGGTGATCGCACGGGCGCGGGCATCGCGATCCCTGGGCAGCAGGCCCGCATGCCGTTCGGCAAGATGAAAGACGATCGAGCCGGTCTCGAACAGACGCAGAGATCCTTCCTCATAGGTGGGGATCTGGCCGAACGGATGGATGGCCAGATGGCCCGGCGCCTTCATCCCGGCGAAGGAAACGAGACGAACCTCATAGGGCTGCCCCACTTCTTCGAGCGCCCAGCGCACACGCGTATCGCGCGCCAGTCCCTTGCCGCCATCGGGCGATCGTTCAAAGGCGGTGATGGTGGGGATCATGAGAGGCTCCGAAGGGTTGGTGTCCAGGTCTTGCGCTTGCACACAGAGGACGAACGACCGGGGCTGTTCCCGACAAGCTGCCTCGTTTTTAGCGCAGCAGGCCTTCCGCCTCGAATGTGTCCCAGCCCTCGAGCTTTGGCGGTGGAGCGTCGTCCTTTCCCAAACTCCTGGCGCTGCGAGCCTTGGGCTCCCGCTTTCCCGCGCGCGTCAGTGCGGCCTTGCCGGCGCCGCGCCGCCTGTTCTCGGTGACTTCCCGCGCATCTTCCTCCCGCCAGGCGCTCGCCAAGTCGCGATCGAGAATGTCCTCGATGTGGCGTGGGTCGAAGACGTGGAAGGTGACGGCCTTGGACCGCCCGCGCATCTTGACGGTGCGGGTGCCGATGCTCTTCAGGCGGCCGTCCTTCAGCCATTTGTGACGCTCGCGGGCCGAGATGGCGAGAATGTCTTCTGCCTCGCGCGGAAGCACGGGCAGGGCTTCGATCCCCTCCAGTGTCCTGGAGATGGTTGCCGAGGCCGCCTGGAACGCATCCGCGTCGGTTTTCAACATGCGCAAGACGATGCCGCCCGTCTCGGCCTTGGCAAACTTCCTCACCACCCATGGCAGGCGGGCTCGAACTTCACGTTCGATTCCCTTGAGGCGCATGGAGGAGCCAAGCGTTGCCGATGGCGGCAGCGGCCATTCGGCGACCACTGACTCTTTAGGGGTGTCGCGCTCGGATGTGCGATCAGGAGCGGTGGCAATTGCGGCAACGATGCCGCTCACGATCTTTCGCAGGGAACCACGCTTCTTGTCTGTCATGTTTCATGTTCGCTCATCAGCTGCCTTCGTGGAACGGCAGTTCGTACAGCAGACAACCGAAATCAGGCTCAAACAGTTCCTTTAGGATACGCAGCCACCTGTCCGGGTTCGCCGAACCATCGCGACGCGGCCTGAGCGGCGCCCTCCAGATCAGGCTCACCATCAGCGGCCCAGGCGACAAAGCCACCGGGCGCGCGAGCACGGCGCTCAGGCCCAGGCGCTCCGTGGCATCCCCGGCGACATAGGCGATCCGCCTGCTCCATCTAGCCCGCGGCCAGCCATTTGCGCGACTGGGCGAAGGCCTTGAAGGCCTTGGCCTCCATCGGGCGGCCAAAAAGGTAGCCCTGCAGGATGTCGCAGCCTAGTTCCTTGAGGATGCGCGCATGCTCCATCGTCTCGACGCCCTCGGCGACCACTTCGATGCCGAGCGATTTGCCGATCTCTATGATCGACGCCACAAGGTGCCGTTGCGCCACTGAGCCGGTGATGGGTGTGATCAGTTGGCGGTCGATCTTGAGGCGGCGCGGACGCAATTTGAGCAGCGAGACGATCGAGGCGTGGCCGGTGCCGAAATCGTCGATCTCGATGTCTATGCCGAGCTCCTTGATGTGGTCGATATTCCACGTGACCAGGTCGTCGTTTTCATCGAGGAAAATCGACTCCACCAGTTCGAACGACACCGTTCCCGCCTTGATGGCGAGCTTGCGCAGACCTTCGATCAGGTCCCTGTCCTCCAGCCGCCTGGCCGAGACGTTGACCGACACGCGCGGGATGTTGAGATGGCTGCGCGACCAACGCTCGAAATTCTCCAGCGCGTGTTTGAGGACGATGCGGTCGATCAGCGCCACGACATTGAGTTCTTCGGCCACCTTGAGATAGGCGTCGGGGGCCAGGATGCCGCGTCGCGGGTGCTTCCATCGCGACAACGCCTCGACGCCGACGATCTCGAGCGTGCTGGCGTCGAACTGCGGCTGATAGTAGGCGACGAATTCGTTCCGCTCCAACCCGCCCAGGATCTCGTCGGCGATCTGCTTGGTCCGCACGATCTCGCTCTGCAGCTCCTCGTTGAAGAACTCGTAACGGTTGCGGCCACGGCTTTTGGCCCGATAGAGCGCGAGATCGGCGTTGACCAGCAACTGTTTCACGTCGACGCCGTCGTTGGCGGCAATGCCGATGCTGACCCCGAAACGGCACGGATGACCGCGATAATCGACAGGCTGGCGCATCTCCTCGATGATGCGGTGGGCAAGTGCCGACAGTCCGTCATCGTCAAGCCCATGGCTCACCACGACGAACTCGTCGCCGCCGATGCGCGCAACGAAATCGTCACCGCCCGCATTGGCCTGGATGACCTTGGAGGCATGCACCAGCATGGCATCGCCCGCTGCGTGGCCGAGTGTGTCGTTGATCTGCTTGAAGCGGTCGAGGTCGAGATGCAGCAGTGCCGTGCGCCGGTCCGGTTCGCCGATCTCGGCCAGAAGTTCATCGAGATAGCGGCGGTTGGGAAGGCCGGTCAGCGAATCGTGCAGCGCCGCATACTCGATATGTGCCTTGGCGAGATTGAGCTCGGCGTTCTTCGATTCCGTCAACTGGCGTTCGCGAATGAGGTTTTCGTTGAGCAGCACGTCGCTGGTCACGTCCCATTCGGCGCCGATCAGCTTGGGCGTTCCGCCGATGTCCTGGAAGTAGGTCGCGCGCGTGCGCACATGGCGGACGGTGCCGTCGGGGCGCAGCAGCCGGTATTGTGAGGAATAGGGGCCTTGTTTGGCCGCGGCGAGATCGAAGTCCTGTCTCGCCCGCGCGAGATCTTCAGGATGGATCGCCTGCGCCCAGTCATCATAGCCGCGCGGCTTGCCGTCGGCTGACTTGCCGTAGATCTCGTTGACGCGGTCATCCCACACCATTTCGTTGGTGGTGAGATCGTGTTCCCAAACGCCGATACCAGAGGCTTCCAGCGCCAGCTCCAGGCGCCCGGACAGGCGCCTCAACTCGGCGTAGTTTTTCTGCCTTTCGCCGAACAGCCGACCGGCCACCATGATCGGCAGCACCACCAGCGCTCCGGCGAGCAACATGAGCGACCGCAAGGCCCACTCGTTTTTCGGAGCCGCCGGCCAGCCGGCCTTGGGTATGGCGGAAATCTGCCAGGAACCCGACGGCAGCTGCACATCGGCCGATACGGGATTTCCGGCTATGACATTGCCGCCGCCGAAAAAGCGTTCGCCGCCACCGCCCAGCGCATCCTTGCCGGTGAGCGCGACATCGATGTCGAGATCCGGATCGGTCAACCCACTCGCCGCGTAGAGTCGGTCGACATCGACGACCGCCGAGATGATGCCCCAGAAACGGTCGCCGCCGCCCGCCGTCGGCACGAACACCGGAATGCGGCCGATGAAGCCGCGCCCGCCCTGGGCGAGGTCGACCGGACCGGCAAACACCAGGACCCGCTGGTCGCGCGCCCGCAGCGCCGCCATGCGCTGCGCCTCGTTCTTGCGGTAATCGAGCCCGATCGCCTTCTCGTTGCCTTCCATGGGGTACATCAGCGAGATGACCAGGCCGGGCGCGCCGGCAATGTTGCGCAATTGCGATTTCTGCTGGAACAGATTTCCGGCAAGCGAGGCAAATCGCTGCTGGCCCATATAAGGTTCGGTATCGATGGCCGAGACCAATCCCTGAACAAGCTGAAGATTGCCGTTAATGTTGCCTTCGAGCTTGGCGCGGATGATGTTGACCTTGGCCAGCACATCGGCGCGCGCCAGTTGGTCGGAGACCCTCCTGTTCTGCTGGTCGGCAACGATGGAGCAGACCAGAAGGACGACAAAAGCTATCGCCGCCGGCAAGTTGGCGGAAGAAAAAACGGCCCGTCTCACGCGGCCGAGGCTGAATCCAGTGATGGCCAATTCGACCCGGATACCTTTCCTGAACTGTAGCTCATCGAACGACTGTAGTAGAAAACGCTTAAATTTGCCCTTCCAGGCTGGTGGTAAGTTGCGGCATCGGCTAAGGCGGGCGAACGAGTTGCGGAAGTATAATGGCAAGGCGGTTTGCGTTTCTCCTGGTGCGCGACTTCACGCTGTCGCCGCTGTCGCTGTTCATCGACACGCTGCGGCTGGCGGGTGACGAGGGCGACCGCAGCCGCAGGATCGAGTTCGACTGGGAGATCGTCGGCGAACGCGGCCTGCCGATCCGGGCAAGCTGCGGTGTCGAATTGCTGCCGACCAAGGGGATCGGCAATCCTGAGGATTTCGACAATATCGTGGTGGTCGGCGGCCTGCTCGACACCAACCGCACCCTGAGTTCCGACAAGGAGGCCTTCCTGTTGCGCGCCGCCGAAAAGGGGGTGCCGCTGACGGCGCTTTGCACAGGAAGCTTCGTGCTGGCGCGTTACGGCCTGCTCGATGGCTACGCCGCCGCTGTCAGCTGGTTCCACATCAAGGATTTCCGCAACCAGTTCCCTGACGTGAACGCGCATGCCGACAGCCTGTTTTCCGTCGACCGTGGCCGCTCGACTTGCGCCGGCGGCACGGGTGCGGCCGACCTTGCCGGCTATTTCGTGTCCCAGTTCATCGGCCAGAAGGCGGCGGAAAAGGCCGCCAAGATCCTGGTGCTCGACCGCATCAGGAGCAGCCGCGACGTGCAGCCCGTCGGTGACCTGTTTCCGGCAGCGTCGAGCCGCGCTGTCAAGCGCGCTTTGCTGTTGATGGAGAGCAATCTGCAGGAGACGCTGTCGATCGGCGAGATCGCAACCCGCCTGAATTGCTCACGGCGCCAGCTTGAACGACTTTTCGGGACGGAACTGGGCATCGGTCCGATGGCGGCTTATCTGGCACTCAGGGTGCATCATGCGAAGTCGCTGCTGGAAGGCAGCGACCTGCAGATCGGCGACATCGCCTATCGCTGCGGCTTCACCAATGCCGGTCATTTCAGCCGGGTGTTCCGCCAGCAGACAGGCATCACACCGACCCATCTGAGGCATCCCAACCGCATGGCGAGCGTCGCGGCGGGGCAATGAAGCCGGCCGCGTAGCGCCGCTTCGGCGTTGCCTGAACCACTCTCGCTTCCGCGCAAAGGCGAGCGCGGGCGTACCAAGGCAAAGGCCAGGCCGTCGAGACCGAGAGAACTTGGCTTGCCAACCCAAGTCTGCCTTTTATGACGAGGGAATATAAATTTATGAGGATTGCTCCGAAACAGGATGAAATCCAATGGTTTTCTGGACGGCAAGCGTGGCTGGATTGGCGATCGCTTATCTCCTCGGTTCCACGCCTACGGGCTATCTGGTGGGGAAACTGCTCGGGGGCATCGATATCCGGCAGCATGGCTCCCGATCCACGGGCGCGACCAACGTGTTACGTACGCTTGGAAAGTGGCCCGCCTTTGTGGTGCTGCTGATCGATGTGCTGAAAGGCGTGGCGGCAATCGTATTTGCAAAGTGGTTTTACGCCTGGCTTCTTACATCGCTCGCGCCACCGACCGCGCTTGACCCGCAAACCTTTCTGCCCTGGGCCATCTGCCTGGCCGGACTTGCCGTTTTGCTGGGGCATGGCCGTTCGATCTGGTTGAATTTCACCGGCGGCAAATCCGCGGCGACGGGGCTGGGCGTACTGTTGGCGCTTTCCTGGCCGATCGGCTTGGGTGCCGCGGCGACCTTCTGCGTCGTGCTGGCAATTTCCAGAATTGTATCCCTGAGTTCGATGCTGTCCGCGTCAACAGCAATCGCTCTCGTCTGTGCCCTGGAGCAACCATTGCCCTACCGGCTGCTGGTGATTGCCGGCGGCCTCTACGTGGTCGCGCGCCATCACGCCAACATCCAGCGGCTGGTCGCCGGGACGGAGCCGCGCCTAGGGGAAGCTAGCCCGCATCACGATATCCGCTGACCGCCCTCGTCGAGTAGAACGCAGCCTTCGGGATCGAAGCCGAGGTCGATCGCCTCGCCTTCGCGAAGGACGCGGCCGGTGATCGGCGCGTTGGCGCGGATGATCGTCATGCCGCCGATGTCGATCTCGTAGATGGCGCTGCCGCCGAGATACGAGGCCGAGACGACACGGCCGGACAGCCTGTTGGGGCCTGCCGCCGCGCCGACCGATAGTTTCTGCGGCCGCAGCACGACAGTGACCTTGCTGCCCTGTGCAGGCGGCCTTGGACAGGCCACCTCGACCGTCTGGCCGGAGGTAAGCGCCACCGCCATTGCCTGGCCCGACCGGCTCACGGTCCCGGCCAGCATGTTGGCCTTGCCGAGGAAGTCGGCGACGAACGCCGTGGCCGGCGTCTCATAGACCTCCTGCGGGGTTCCGATCTGCTCCACCGCGCCGGCGTTCATCACCACGATGCGATCCGACATGGAGAGCGCTTCCTCCTGGTCATGGGTGACGAAGATGGCGGTGATGCCGGTTTCCTTCTGGATCTTCTTGATCTCGACGCGCATCTCCTCGCGCATGTTGGCGTCCAGCGCCGAGAGCGGCTCGTCGAGCAGCAGCACCTGCGGCTCGAAGACGATGGCGCGGGCGAGCGCGATGCGCTGCTGCTGGCCGCCCGACAGTTGCGACGGCAGCTTCTTCTCGCTGCCCGGCAGCCGCACCATTTCGAGCGCCTGGCCGACTCTGCGGGCGATCTCGGGCTTCGGCACGTTGCGATACTTCAGGCCGAAGGCGACATTGTCGAAGACGTTCTTATGCGGGAACAACGCATAGCTCTGGAAGACCAGGCCGATGTTGCGCTTGTAGATCGGCACATCGTCGACCCGGCGCCCGTCGATCATGATCTGGCCACCCGAAATGTCGACCAGGCCGGCTATGGAGCGCAGGATCGTCGTCTTGCCGCAGCCCGAAGGCCCGAGCAGCGTGACGAAGCTGCCCTTGGCGATCGAGAGCGAGAAATCGCGCACGGCCACGAACTTGCCATAGGCGATGTCGATGTCGCGGAACTCGACCGCCGGCTGGCCGGCCCCGGCGCCGCTCGGAGCGGGTGCGCCCGCGCCGGGCCTTGCCACCCCGGCCGCTTCCGGCCGGGGTCTTTCTGAAAGGTCGTTTCTGTCAGGCACCTTTCGAGATCCTGTTCCACTGCTTGGTCCAGGCGTCCTCGTTGGTCGCCCAGTAGACCGGGTCGGCGAAGGTCAGCGACTTCATCGTGCCGGTCTTGTCGAAGGCCGGCAGCTTCTCGATCTTCTCGGTGAGCTTGACCTTCGTCGGATCGAGCGACGGCGGATAGCTCTGGCCTTCGGCCACCGCGATGGCGGTCGCCGGGTCGAGCATGAAGTTGATCAATTCCTCGCATTCGGCCATTGGCGAGCCTTTCAGGATCAGCATGTCCTCCATCCAGGCATAGGAACCGGCCGGGTCGAGATAGCCGATCGGATGGCCCTGATCCTGGAGCGCGGCGACGCGGCCGGACCAGGCGTCGGTCACCACGATCTCGCCCTTGGAAAGCAGGTCCATCAGCTCCGCGCCGGAACTCCAGAACTTCTTGGCGAGGTCGCGTGTCTCGCGCACCTTGGCCCAGATCGCATCCATGTCCTTGAGGTTGTTGGGATCCTGTCCGGTGGCGAGCGCGGCGTACCAGACGCGCGTGGTCATGTCGGAGTAGCCGCCGACCTTGCCGGCATATTTCTTGTCGAGCAAAAGGGCGGCGCCCTTTTCCTTGGCTTCATCGGGCGAGATCACCTTGGTGTTGTAGGCGATGCCGGTCGTGCCGTAGTCGTAAGGCACGGCCGAGAGTTTCGGCGTCAGCTTGCGGAACGGATCGATCATCGGCTGCAACACATTGGCCATGTTGGGAATGTTGGCCTCGTTGATCTCCGAGGTCAGGCCGCCGTTCACATATTTGATGTAGTAGTTGACGCCGGAGGAATGGATGACCTGGTAGTCTCCGGGCTTGGCGGTCTTGATCTTGGTGATGATCTCGTCCTCGTCGCCGAACGTGCCCTGGACCACCTTGATCTTGGTCTTGGCCGTGTAGGGCTTGAAGGCATATTTGTCGATCGCGTCCTGCACCGTGCCGCCCCAGCCGTCGAAGCGAACCTCCTCGACCGCGGCGAGCGCCTGCCGCATCCAGGGCATGTCGAGACCGACCGCGGCCGCTGCGGCGGCGGTCAGCGTCAGGAAAGTGCGGCGGCTGAGATCGCCGTTTTGATACCTATCGTGCAGCCGTTCAAGCCGCTTGCCGTTGGACAATTTCATCGTGCTTCCTCCTTTGGTTCGTCGCGTCGTTTCAATCTGGTCAGGCTTTGCAGGATCAGGCCGCCGAGCAGCGGGATGCCGACGGTCACCAGGATCATCACGGTGCCGAGCGCATTGATTTCCGGGCTGATCGAGATCTTGAGCATCGACAGGATCTGGGTGGGCATGGTCTCGACGCCCGCCGGCCGCCAGAACAGGCTGGCCGAGGTGTTGTCGAACGAGATGGTGAAGGCGAGCAGCGCGCCGCCGACGACGGCAGGGATAAGCAGCGGCAGCGTGATCTCGCGGAAGGACGAGAAGCGCGAGGCGCCGAGCGAGAGCGCCGCCTCCTCATAGACGCGGCGGATGCCGACCATGCGCGCCTGGGTGATCAGCACCACATAGGGCACGGCGAGCAGGATGTGGCCGAGCACCAGCAGAAGCATGGTCCGCGGCTGGTCGACCGCCTTGATCAGCACTAGGAGGCCGACGCCCAGAATGGTCTCCGGCACCAGCGCCGGCAGGATCACCAGCGTGCTCAGCGCCTGCTTGCCGCGGAATTCGAAGCGCACCAGCGCAAACGACGTGACGACGCCGATGGCCGTGGTGACGGCTGATGTGACCAGCGCGATCCACAGCGAGGTGCGGAAGGCGGCCAGCACCGGCTCGTTGGCCATCAGCTTGCCGTACCATTGCAGGCTGAAGCCGGTCATCGGGAAGCCGCCGAACATCGAGGCGTTGAACGACAGGATCACCGTCGCCACGATCGGCGCGAACATGAAGATGTAGACGCAGACCGTGACGAGGCCGGTCAACCGCCAGGCCCATCTGCCTTCCTCTTTGCGCCGCGCCTTCATCCGCCCAACCCTTTGACGATCTGCGACATGCCCATGAAGCGCGTGTAGATGGCGGCGAAGAAGCCGAGCACGAGGAACAGCACGATCGAAAGCGTGGCGCCCATCGGCCAGTTCAGCTCGCTCATGATGGTGTCGTAGATCAGATTGCCGAACAGTGCGTCGCGGCCGGAGCCGAGCAGCTGTGGCGTGACATAGCTGCCGGCGGCCAGCACGAAGCAGAGCAGCAGGCCTGCCGCGAGGCCCGGCAGCGAAAGCGGCAGCGTGACCTCGCGGAACGCCTGCGCGCTGGTGCAGCCCATCGAGCGGGCCGCCGAAATCAGGGTGCGGTCGATACCCTCGAGGCTGACATAGACGTTGAGGATCATGTAGGGCAGCAGGAAGTGCAGCATGCCGAGGATGACCGCGCCCTCATTGTAGAGCATCGGCAGCGGCTCGCTGATGATGCCCAGCTTCAGCAGCGCGACATTGATGACGCCCTGTTCGCCCAGGATGTTGATCCAGGAAAAGGTGCGGATGGTGAAGCTGATCCAGAACGGCACGATGAGCAAAAGCAGCAACAGCCACTTGTGCTTGAAGGTCGTCGCCCAGATGAAATAGGCCGGGAAATAACCCAGCACCCCGCAGAGCAGCGCCGTGATGGCGCCGACCCGCAGCGTCTTCAAGAGGAAGCCGGCATAATAGCTGTCGGTCAGGAATTCGTGCCAGTTCGCCGTCGTCAGTGCGCTGGTTTCCACGCCGGCGGTGACGAAAGTGAAGAAGGTGTAGGCCGCCATCACGGCGATCGGCAGCACCAGGAAGAAGATCAGCAGCAGCAGCACCGGCGCGACCAGAAGCCATGCCAGCCGTGGATCATACAATGTCCATCGTCGTTTCATGAGCACCCGGTGCGCTTTCTTTGAAGCGCCTGTTTTGTTCCCGGGCCAAGATTGGGTGATTGATGGCCCGATGTCTACACCAGGCGATTGAGCCAGCGGACATCGGGCGCGTCGCCGGCTGCGATCGCCGCCGAAACACTGTCGGCGGACGGCATCGCAGCGGCTTCGGTAGGCGAAGCTCAGCCCTTCGCGATGCCGCGTGCGATCAGCCGTGCCAGGCGCTCGGAGAATGCCCTGGCGTCGGCCGGCTTGTCGCCGTCGAGCACGCGCGCCTCGTCGTAGAGAAGATGGGCCGCGTCGTCCTTGAAGGCCTGGTCCTCGTCGCCGAGGCCGGCCAGCGCCAGCACGCGCTCATGGCGTGGATTGATCTCCAGGATGGGCTTGGCCGCCTTGTCGAGGCGGCCGGCGGCGTTCATCAGCCGCTCGAACTGCCGGTCGGGACCATGCTCCGGAGCGACCAGGCAGACGGCGCTCTCGGTCAGGCGGTCGGAGGCCTTCACATCCGAGACGGCATCGCCAAGCGCCGATTTGACGAAGGCCAGGAAGCCGTCGACCTCGGGCGCTGCCGTCACATCCGGCTTCTTGGCGTCGTCGAGCAGCGGGATGTCGGACAGTTCGGCGACGCCTTGCGTCACCGACTTGAACGGCTTGCCGTCGAAGTCCGGCGCCATCGTCACCCAGAAACTGTCGACGGGGTCGGTCAAGAGCAGCACCTCGATGCCGCGCGCCTTGAACCCTTCGAGCTGCGGCGAGGCTTCGAGCCGGGCGCGGTCGTCGCCGGCCATGAAGAAGATCGCCTTCTGGCCTTCCTTCATCGCCGCGACATAGTCGGCAAGGCCGCGCCAGCCTTCGCCCGAGGCGGTCGAATGGAAGCGGGCGAGCCTCAGCAATTGCTCGCGCCGCTCATAATCCTCGTAGAGCCCTTCCTTCAGGACGACGCCGAAATTCTCCCAAATCTTGGCATAGGCCTCGGCCTCGTTCTCGGCCAGCTTGGCGAGGTCGCCGAGCACGCGGTTGGTCAGGCCCTTGCGGATGGAGGCCAGCAGCGGGCTTTCCTGGATCATCTCGCGCGAGACGTTGAGCGGCAGGTCGGCGGAATCGACCAGCCCACGCACGAAGCGCAGATAGCGCGGCAGAAGGTCGGCATCGTCGGTGATGAAGACGCGGCGCACATAGAGCTTCATGCGGCCCTTGCGGTCCTGGTCGAACAGATCGAACGGCCGCGAGCCCGGCACGAAGGCGAGCACCGAGTATTCCTGCCGGCCCTCGGCGCGGAAATGGATGGTGGCGGCCGGCTCGTCATACTGGCCGGCGACGCTGCGGTAGAAATCGGTGTATTCCTCGGGCTTGATCTCGCTCTTCGGCCGCACCCAGAGTGCCGTGCCGTCGGCGATGTCGCGCGCCTCGGCGCCTGGCTTTTCGACGAGCGTGATCGGCACCGGTACATGGCCCGATTGCGACTTGGCCAGCTGCTCCAGCCGGTAGGAGCCGGTGTAGGATACGGCGTCGTCCATCAGATGCAGCACGACGCGGGTGCCTCGCTTCGGTGCGGCTTCAAGAGGGGCCGGCGCGATCTCATACGAACCCTTGCCGTCGGACGACCAGCGCCAGGCTTCCTCGCTTCCGGCGAGGCGGCTGATGACATCGACGCGGTCGGCCACCATGAAGGCGGAATAGAAGCCGACGCCGAACTGGCCGATGAGTTGCGTGTCCTCCGTGCCTGAGCCGACGCGCTCGATGAAGGCGCGCGTGCCCGAGCGGGCGATCGTGCCCAGCGCCTCGGCCATGTCGTCGCGGCTCATGCCGATGCCATTGTCCTCGACGGTGATCTCTTTGTTGTCCGGATCGGCCGAAATCGAAATGCGCGGCTTGGGATCGTCGCCCAGCAATTCGGGGTGGCTGACGGCTTCGAAACGCAGCTTCTCGCAAGCGTCGGCGGCGTTGGAGATCAGCTCGCGCAGGAACACGTCCTTATCGGAATAGACCGAATGCACCATCATGTGCAGCAGCCGCGAAACATCCGCCTCGAATGCCCTGGTTTCCGTCGCTTTCGTGTCCGTCGTCATCTAGATTTTCCCATGCTGTTCATCCGCACGCCGCGCCGGGCGCGTTCGGGACTTTCCTTTCAACCATTTTTTGCGGTGCTGGCAACTGCGTTCAGTGTGCCAGCGCGCCGACGATATGGTGGTGGGATGCGAAGGCGACAAGAGGGCGCCTGCGGGCGAGACTATCGATCTCCCCCCTCGTGGGGGAGATGGCCGGCAGGCCAGAGGGGGGCGTGAAGGAACTCGGCCTTGCCTATTTGCTGGGCTCAGCGGTGACCGCTTCTTCCAAAGGGTACAGCAATCCAACGCTATGAGACGTCGGCGGGTCAGCGCCCCCCTCTGCCCCGCCGGGCATCTCCCCCACGAGGGGGGAGATCGGCAGCGTCAGCGTTGCGCCTACTTCCCCGCCATGTGATCCGCCAGCGCCTGCGCCTGCGCAAGTAGCGCCGGGTAGGCCGGGGTATCCGGCAGGCTCTTGCCCATGCAGGCGCGGAAGTCGTTGTCGCCTTTCGTCCAGGCGGCGTTGGCGGCGTCGGATGTGTTTTCGTCGCTGTCGTCGGTGGCCTGCTTGGCGAGTTTCTGGGCGGCGGCGTCGGCGGCGGTCCACGCCGCGTCGCAGGCCGCGATCTTGGGGACGGGCGGTGTCGCGGGCGCTTCGGCGATCAGGACGCTGTTGCCCTTGACGACCGTGACGACGACCTCCTGGTCGGAGTTCGGTCCGATATCCTGTGCCCAGCCGCCGAGGCGGGCGATCACCATGTCGGCGCCGTCAGGCTTCTTCAGCGCGAAGTCGAGCGTGCCGGTGAAGGCGGCGTCGCTGCCGATGGCTTGGGTGTAGAAGGCATCGAGCTTCAGCGCCGCGTCGAAGCTGGTGGGCAGTTTGAGATCGGCGTCCGTCTCGGCGGCGCGCGACTTAAGCCAGTGCTCGACCAGCCCGCGCGTCGAGGCTACGATGCTGGGACCATCCTCGGTGCCGTGGCGCAGCCCGTCCAGCATGCCGAAGCCGACATCGGAGGAACTGAGGCTTTCGATGTTGATCTTGCCGGCGGCCGGGAAATCCTTGACCGTGAAAGGCCCGAGCAGGGCGGAAAGCCGCTTTTCGAGATCGGCGCGGGCCTTTTCATTGGCCGCATCGAGCGTCTCCACCGGTGCGTTCGTGCTCTCCATCGCCGCGATGTCGGCAATCGCCTTGTCGCGCGCGGCTATATAATCGTCCTCGGGCGAGGCGGCGAAGGCAGCACTGCTCGCAAGGGCAAACATGACCGTCCAGACCAACCGCATGACAGAACCTTTCTTCGTGGCGGATCAACAGGCCAGGCAGCCATCGGGCAGCTTTGCGGCTATTGCGCGGCAGAAAACGCCGAGGCGAAACATCCTGATCGGGGAGGCATGGCAAGCGCTGCCATTAACCATCGATTAACTATCCGGTCGCCTTTGAATCAAATTTGATGGATACTGTTTTTAGGCCAAACGAGGCTGCTCAAGAGGCCGGGGAAGACAGTAGTTGCAAGCTTGGCGCGCCACTCTCGGTCGTGCGGCAGGCTGAAATCAAAGAAGAAGCGACGGACCACCGTCGCCTTGCGGGGAGGCGTCAGCATCATTCTTGATGAGGATCGCCAGAATCAAGATCGAAGACGCAGTGACCGCTGTAACAGCCGAGGCCAACGCGCTCATGTCCTGCCTCGGCCAGCCCGTGGTCGCCTATCACGTGACGGAAATCATGCGAGAGGCCAATCTGGAACACGCCAGGCGGATGCAACTCGCCCTGATGCAGCGAAGCATCGAGGCGCTGGTCGATGACGGGCTGGAGGATATCGCCGCGGAGCGGTATGTTTCGCAGTTCCACGGTCATCTAGGCTCGACGTGGAGGCTGCTGCACGCTTCGGATGGCGTGGCGCATTGAAGGAATGGCTTACGGACCAGATCGTAGGGATACGGCTTGGCTCACGCCTTCTGCCTGGTCAGCCGCTCCAGCGCATCCACGATCAGGTCGCAAAACTTCGCGTGGTCCAGCTTCATCGCCACGGTGTGGCGGAAGTCGGTCTGCTCGCTCGCCGTGCCGCCGAAATGGCGCATGCCGCCCATTTTCTCGAAATTGCAGACCGTCATGCCCTTGGTCCAGCGGCCGGCGATTTCGACGCGGATGTCGGCCCTCTCGGTGATGAAGATGGTCGGGTCGATCATGGCCGCGACGCAGCAGGCGTCATGGATGGCGGGATACTCGATCTGCAGCAGGCCGCCATGCGTGGTCGCTATGAACGCCCAGATATCGAGGATGAACCTTGCCATCGGGCCGCCTATGGCGCGCACGCGGTCCTGCAGGTCCGGTGTGGCCAGTGCCTGGTGCGTGAGGTCGAGCCCGACCATGGTGACGTCCCAATCGGCGCGGAACACCACGTCGGCGGCCTCCGGGTCGGCATAGACGTTGAACTCCGCCGCGGGCGTGATGTTGCCCCGCGTAAAACTGCCGCCCATCGCGACGACCCGCTTCACCCGTTCGACGATGCGCGGGTCCTTGCGCACGGCGAGCGCGATGTTGGTGTAGGGACCGACCGGCACCAGCGTCACCGTCTTCGGCTCATGCGCCATGACCGTGTCGATGATGAAGTCGACGGCATGCCGCTTGTCGAGCTCGAACGAGGCGGGCGGCAGCACCGGGCCGTCGAGCCCGGTATCTCCGTGGATCTCGACGGCCAGCACCTGATCGATGATGAGCGGGCCGGGAGAGCCCTTCGCCACAGGCACCTTGATGCCATAGGCGGTGCACACGGAAAGCGCGTTACGCGTGGTGTTGTCGACATTGTGGTTGCCCGAAACGGTGGTGATGCCGAGGAGATCGATCTTGGGGTTTCCGGCCGCGAGCAGGATGGCGATCGCGTCATCATGCCCGGGGTCGCAGTCCAGGATGATCTTTTCCATGGTGGGCACCTCCCTTGCCGGCCGAACCTGTGGGCACAAGAGGCTGGCGCGCGCGCGCAGTCAAGGTTTTGCGCTCGACCACTCCAGAGTTCGTTTGCTCCCCGCGCGGGTCCGGACGGCCAAGCCTCTTTTGGACCGCCCGCCGGTGCATCGCCGTTGCTGATTCAGACAGAGCCGTCTTTGCCGCATGGAGCAGGGGAAAGCTTCATTCGTTCGTTCGAATGACAACAAGCAGGGAAATAGGAGGTAGCGTCCAGGTGACGCGGCATCCCAGCGCCGTGGCTCGAACTAAGTGGAGAATACGATCGCGGTGAGGGTCGCGCCAGGTGGAGTCAAGTGATGAATCATTTGCAGGGTACCAGGTCCAAATGTCTGCGCTTTGACTTCACCTTTACCGAACGACCGCCTTCGATTTTGCTTCACGGGATATGTGGCAGCGGGCGTAACGCCGTGCTGCCCCTCGTTTCGTCACTCCTCATTCTGCTGTTTGCGTCTCCGGCAAACAGCCAGCTGGCGCCCGATGCGTCCGCAACTGCCGCGGCCAATGGCCGTTCGCCGGTCGCGGTTTCGAACCGCACCGATATCGCGAAAGACGAGGGTGAGCAGGCCTTGCGCCGCGAACTGGCCGCGGCTCGGGCCGAGTTGGCCAGGCAAGCGCAGGCCCTGAAAGCGCAACAGCAGACGGACGCAGCGCTCACGCTCAATCTGGAGACGGCGCAGCGTGCCATCGAAGATTTCAGGGCGGAAGCCAGCCTCTGGGACAGCAAGAAAGCCTCTATGCCTGAAGCGCCTCCCTCCGGGGATGGCTCCCAGGCTGCCACGAAGCAGGCGCTTGATGAGCAAAGCCATAAGGTCGGGCTGCTGGAACAGGAACTCGCCACGGCTCGTCAGACGATCGATGCTCTCAAGACAGCGGCAAATCTGTCTGTGGCGCAGCAGGCCGAGGCCGTGAAAGACCGGCAACAGGCCGACGCCGCCGCGAAGCAGGCGCTGGATGAGGAGCGCCATAAGGTCGGGCTTATGGAACAGGAACTCGCCACGGCCCGTCAGACGATCGATGCGCTCAAGGCAGGCGCAAATCTGGCCGTTGTGGACCAGGCCAAGGCCGTGAAGGACCGACAACAGGCCGATGCCTCTTCAAACCAGGCTCGCAAAGCGCTCGAACTGGAACGTCAGCGAGCAGATTCAGCCATGCGTGACCTCGACATCGCCCGCAAGGAACGCGACACCCTGAAGCAGAGCTCGATGGATTTGAGCGCGGCGCTCGAACAGGAGCGCGAAAGAGCCAACGGCCTGGCACGCAGTCTCAGCGCCGCGCGCGAGGAAATCGACAGCGCCAAGATCGACAGTATGAAGGAAAAACGTCGGACCGCGGCCGCGGTGCGTGCGCCTAAAGCAGGTGCCTCCAAGACCGCGCTCGCAAGTTCACCGTCGCGCCCGGTTGCAGCCCGTAAGCCGGGCGTGCTGAAAAAACGCAAGGTGAAGGGTCCAAAGCCGCCGCAGCCTGTCATGATGGCAACCTTCGCTCTTCCCCCCGCATTGCTGCCAACCCGACCACTTTCGCAGTGAAAGACAGGTGAGCGAAATGCACGGCGCAGGGAGGATGACATTGAAAAAATACTTCGTGGCCGCGTTGACGATCGGCATCGCGATCGGGCCTGCCTCGGCTCTCGATGCGGGTTTAGGCGGTAAAGTCGGCGGCGTCGGGATAGGCGCCGGAGTGAGCGCCGGTTCGCAAGGCGCATCCGTAGGGGTGGGCGCGAGCGTAGGCGGTGTCGGCGGAGCAAATGTCGGCGCCTCGGTCGGCGCAGGCAACGTAGGCGTCAGTGCCGGCGGTAACATTGGCTCCACAGGCGGAGGCCTTTCGACAGGTGTCGGCCTGGGCACCGATCCATCCGCCGGAAACGGATCGGCGGCCGCTGCCAGCGGTTCGGCCGCCACGGCAGCCAGTGGTTCTGCCGCGACGGGCACGGGTTCTGCCGCGACGGGCACTGGATCTGCCGCGACGGCCACTGCCACGACCGCCACTGCCAGGACCGCCAGGCCATCGATCGCCCTGCCGCCCGTCCTCAGGCCTTCCAGAGCCGGCCAGGGCGACCTCACCAGGGGATATCCCTTTGCACCCCTGGAAGCACTGAAAGCGAAACCCGGCACGCCCGTCGCGGTCGTGCAAGCCTGTCGCGCGGCGATCCTATCCGCCGCCAAGCCGCTTGGCGCCGTCCGTGTCCGCGCGGTCAGCGCAGGTGCCTTGCGTCGACGTGGGGGTGCGCTGACGGCGCCGATCCAAGTGCGAATAGACTATGCGGGACGCGGTGGCATCGAAATCCGGCAAGCGCAAGTCGGCTGTCGCCTCGATGCGGCGGGCAGGGTGATAGCGGTAAAATAGAACCGATCTGCAACAGGGCACGCGGCGCTCCGCCGACGTCGCCCGAGTTGGGCCGGCATATGCGGCCCCGCTACCCCTTCCGCTTCTCCACCTCCGCCTTCCGCAGCAGGAACCGCTGGATCTTGCCGCTCGGCGTCTTCGGCAATTCCGCGACGAAATCGATTTCGCGCGGATAGGCGTGGGCCGAAAGCCGCTTGCGGACGTGTTGCGCCAGTTCCTCGGCCAGTTCCGGGCTACCCTGATAGGCGGGCGCCAGGATGACGAAGGCCTTGACGATCTCGGTGCGCTGCGGGTCGGGCACGCCGACCACCGCCGCCTCGTTGACCGCGGGATGTTCGATGAGCGCGCTTTCGACATCGAAGGGGCCGATGCGGTACCCCGACGAGGTGATGACATCGTCGGCGCGGCCGATGAAGGAGACCGAGCCGTCCGGCTCGTATTCCACCGTGTCGCCGGTGCGGTAATAGCCGCCCGCGATCGCCGGCGTCTCGGCCTGGTGGTAGCCGTCGAACCAGCGCAGCGGCGAGTTGGCGATGTCGACGGCGAGGATGCCGGGCTGGTTGGGGCCGAGCTCGTTGCCTTCGTCGTCCAGCACCACCATGCGATAGCCCGGCATGGCAAAGCCGGCAGAGCCCGCGCGCACGGGATGCGAAAGCCCATGGTGGTTGTTGACCATCATGCCGTTTTCGGTCTGGCCGTAATGGTCGTGGATAGGGGCGGCGAGATGGGCGTCGAACCAGCGGATCACTTCCGGGTTGAGCGGCTCGCCGGCGCTGCTCACCACCCGCAGCCGTCCCTTGATGGGGGCGGCAGCTACAGGCCCTTCGGCGAGCAGCAGGCGGAAGGCGGTGGGCGAGCCGGCAAGGCTGGTGACGCCGAGCCGCTCGATGATTTCATAGGTGCTTCCGGCGGCGAAGGCGCCTTCATTGAAGGTTGTGGCGATGCCGAGCAGCAGCGGGCCTGTGATGGCGTAGTAAAGGCCATAGGCCCAGCCGGGATCGGCGATGTTCCAGAAGACGTCGTCGGGGCGCAGTCCGATCGCATCGCGCATGTAGGCGCCGAAGGCCAGCAGCGCGCTGAGCGGCACCGGCACGCCCTTGGGCAGGCCCGTCGTGCCTGAAGTCGACATCATCATGAACAGGTCGTCGCCCTTGCGCATGACGGGTTCGCAATCGGGGGAGGCAGAGGCAAGCGCGGCGCGGAAGTCGATGTCGCCCTGGGGCAAGGCATCGCCAGCACCAAGAATGGTGGCGATCGGCGGGCAGTTCTCGATCTCGTCGAGCTTGCCGCGATTGGCCGGATTGGTCACCACCAGCTTGGCGCCGCTGTAGCCGAGGCGGTGCTCGATCGCCTTCGGGCCGAAGGCGGTGAACAGCGGCTGGTAGACAGCGCCGATGCGCCAGGTGGCTAGGATGAGCGCGACGAGTTCGGGAATGCGCGGCAGCATGCCGGCGACGACATCGCCGGGACCCACGCCTGCATCCTTGAGCAGGTTGGCGACGCGGCCCGACATATCGGCGAGGTCGTCGAAGCTGAACAGCCGGAGTTCGCCGCCGGCCGAGATCGCGCGCAGCGCCAGCCGGTTCTCACCGGTATGGCGGCCGCAGCATTCGACATAGGCGTTGATGCCAGTCGCCGGGTCGCCGTCAAGCCTGGCGATCTCATCCTCGATGCGAAAGGCCGCGACGGCGTCCTCGTAGCGTGGCAAGCCGGTCATGTCAGTCCTCCCTGGCGGCGCTCCATCTCCCCATGGCGCGCCTTCATCAGTCAGATTGCCTGAAATCGTGGTGATGGTCGATTGCGACGAAGGTGGACCGTGAGGCGGCAGGCATTGGCCTCGGTTGCACCGGCCTGTATCATAGCCAGGTTAATGCAGGAGAGGAGGCTCGGACGTGCGGCTGGAACGGAACCTCTGCCACTGGCGAATCTGGCTCTGCATCGCCGTGCTGGCGCTTTGGCCGCGTGCTGCGTCGGCCGACGCCATTACGCCGGAGCGCATCGCTGTCGCCTTGTCGAAGCTCGAAGCGCTCGCCCAAGGCGCCGTCGCGGGCGGCGGGGTGCCCGGTCTCGCCATCGCGGTGGTGCACGACGATGACGTGATCTTCCTGAAGGGTTTCGGCCATCGCCAGGCCGGCAAGCCGGAGGCGGTCGACGCCGACACGGTGTTCCAGATCGCCTCGCTTTCCAAGCCGGTCTCCGCCACCGTCGTGGCGGCGCTGGTCAGCGACGGGATCGTGTCCTGGGATTCGAAGATCGCCGACCTCGATCCGGCCTTCCGGCTGGCCGATCCCTATCCGACCAGCCAACTCACCGTCCGCGACCTGTTTTCGCACCGCAGTGGACTGCCCGGAACCGCCGGAGACGACCTCGAGGACATAGGCTACGACCGCGCCGAAATCCTGCATCGCCTGCGGTTCGTGCCGCCATCGTCGAGCTTCCGTGCCGGCTACTCCTACAGCAATTTCGGATTGACCGAGGGCGCCGTCGCGGCCGCCATGCCGACAGGCAAGTCCTGGGAGGAGGTCGCCGAGGAGAAGCTCTACCGACCGCTTGGCATGGCCTCGACCAGTTCCCGTCATTCGGACTTCGTCAAGCACGCCGATCGTGCCGCGCTGCACATCAAGGTCGATGGCGCCTGGGCCGCCAAGATAGAGCGCAATCCGGATGCGCAGGCGCCCGCGGGCGGCGTCAGCTCGACCGCGCGCGATCTTTCGCAATGGGTGCGCCTCATCCTCGGCAACGGGGTCTATGCCGGCAAGACGCTGATAGCGGCCGATGCGCTCGATCAGACGCATGTGCCCCTGATGACGCGCGGCAAGAACCCTGTCTCCGGTGGCGCGTCCTTCTACGGCCTCGGCTGGAATGTCGAATTCGGCCGGCATGGCTTGAGCTGGGGCCATGCGGGTGCCTTCAGCGTCGGCGCACGCACGCTGGTGACGATCTTCCCGCAGGAGAAGCTTGGCATCGTCATCGTCGCCAACGCCTTCCCGACAGGCGTGCCGGAAGGGCTGTCCGACAGTTTTGCCGACCTGGTCTTCGAGGGTTCGGTCCAGAAGGACTGGGTCAAGGCATGGGACGATATCTATGCCGGAATGTTCGGCCCGGCGGTCGCGGCGGCCAAGGCCACCTATGCCGCGCCGCCATCTCCGGCAAGGCCAGCCAGGCCGGCAAGTGCCTATGCCGGCCGCTACGCCAACGACTTCTTCGGCAATGCTGTCGTGGCGAGTGCCGGAGACGGCCTTGTGCTCAAGGTCGGCCCGGCCGGCGCCCGGTCCTATTCCCTGGCGCATTACGACGGTGATCTTTTTCTCACCTTCCCCGATGCCGAGACACCGGACAGGCCAACCAGCGTGAGCTTCGTCCTCGGCCCCGACGGCAAGGCGTCGGCCATCACTATAGGCTTCCTCGACGACAATCATCTGGGCACGCTGCGGCGTGTGGGTGACTAGGGGGAACGGGCGGCGTCGACGTTCACGCGGTCGGGCTCATCACCGGAAAGCTGCGTCTTTCTATTCCAGATACGGTGTCAGCACATCTTCGATCCATTTCATGAATGCGCGGACTCGACGCGACAGGTTGCTGCGATGTGCCACGACGAGGGACACGGCGAGCGCTCGGCGACGAAAATCGGGTATGATCTCCACCAGCGCTCCACTCTCCAAGTATTGGCCAACCCCCAAGAGTGGAGCCTGAATCAGGCCAAGGCCGGCGAGGGCGGCGGCTTCGTAGGTCTGAGCGCTGTTGACGTGTAGCGCACCTGGCAACTGAAGCGTCGCGTAGCTGTCGCCGTCCGGATACTCCCATCCATGGGGTCTTGCGCCCAGCATCGTCGAAAAATGAATTGTCCGATGTTCCTGACGCTGGAGATCCTCCAGCGATCGAGGGACGCCATAGCGCGCCAGATAGGCGGGACTGGCAGCGTTGACCATGCGCAACAGGCCCAGCGGGCGGGCAATCAGCGTCTCGTCCCGTATAGGGCCGGAAGCGTTCGAGCAATTCGGCATCCCGAAGGGCCGCTCCGGACCTGCCGAAGAAATGTTTGAGGCCGTGAATGCAGGTTGGATGGACCTCGGCATTGCGGGTACGGAGCACGTAGCGGGGACGACCTCTGCGCGCGATGTATTCGAGGCTGCACGGAACGCCGCGAAGGCGTAAGCCCGGGATGGATCAGGCATGACACGGAGACTTCCCGCGCCTGCGTCGGACGCGTCGCGGGAAGCGCTCAACAGTCAAGCTAGCGCGAGGCGGCTTCCATTCCCGCCTGCCGACCACAATGCGCCGCATTTCGCGGCCCTCAAGAATGCCTAGCGATCGGGGTTTCTCTCGTCCGCTTCGCACAATCGATGTAGTCAGGATGCCTAAACGTCCACTTCTGACTATTCCCAGCGTAAAGCTGCCAGACCGCATCCGGTCCAAACAGAACGCTCTGTTTCTTCTACATCGGGCTTGAGATTTTTCCCCTAGGTATCGACGGCGCACGGGGCTAGCATAGGGATCACTGGGGGTGTGCGATGACAGCTGTCTCGATACGCCGGGCGGACTTCATGATGGTCCTGGCTTATGCCTCGGACCTCGCCACTGGCCATTCTCGCGACTTCGCGCTGAAATCCTGCGTGCTTGCAATGCGGATCGCCGACCTTGCGGGTGTTTCCGATGAGGTTCGGCGCAACGCCTACCATCAGTCGATGCTGCGCTATGTCGGCTGCAATGCCGACACGGACCTTCTGTCGGCCACGTTCGGCGACGAGATCGCCCTGCGCCAGGATCTTGTCGGTCTCGACATGGGCAATCGTGCGGAACTGGGCAGGGTCTTCGTGCAGGCCTTCAAGCGGTTCTACTACGATCTCGAGCCTGACGCGCAGGGCAGGGCGATCGAGGCCGCGATGTCGCAGGCGCTCGCGGTGGCGCGCCCGGTGCTCACCGCGCATTGCGAGGTCGCGCAACGGATCGGCGAGCGGCTCGGCCTGTCCGACGAGATCCGGCGCAATCTCGGGCAGATCTACGAACGCTGGGACGGCAAGGGCCTGCCGCGCGGGCTGAGTGGCGAGGATGTCCTGCCCGCCGTGCGCCTGATCACATTGGCGCAGGATGCGATTGCGCTCAGCGATGCCGTCGGCATCGACGGGATGGCCGAAACCGTCGCCAGCCGCGGCGATGGTCCATACGAAGCGGATCTGGCCCGGCTCGTCTCGGCCAACGCGGCGGTCCTGATGGAGGGCATCGGCGCGACGGTCGACCGCGAAACCATCCTGGCGCTCGAGCCGGATCCGCCGGTGACGCTGGACGAGGGGGCTTGCGATGAGGCGTTCCTGGCCATAGCCGACATGATCGACATGCGCATGCCGTTTACGCAGGGCCATTCGAGGATGGTGTCGGAACTGGCCATGGGTGCGGGCAAACGGATCGGGCTGCCCGACCTTGACGTTCGCGCGCTGCGCTGGTCGGGCTGCATCCACGACATTGGCGAACTGGTGGTGCCGGTGGCGACCTGGATGCGCAACGGTCCGCTGTCGGTGCGCGAACGCGACGCCGCACAACTGCACGCCTATTACGGCGAGCGGGCCCTGGCCTCGTTCGGTCGCGAGGGCGAGGCGATGGCCGCGCTCGTGCTTCGCCATCACGAGCGCCTGGATGGCTCCGGCTATCACCGCAAGGTCGGCGGCTCGGACCTGTCCCCGGCGGCAAGGATCCTGGCCGCTGCCGAAGCCTTCCAGACGTCGCGAGAAGAACGTCCGCACCGCAAGGCGCTGTCCAGCGAGGCGGCCGCGGCGCAGCTGCGCGCCGCCGTGCGTGACGGCTGTATCTGCCCCGACGCCGCCGAGGCCGTATTGTCCTTCGCCGGGCAGCCATCGCGGCGAGCCGTGCCGCAAGCGCTGGCCGGCATGACGCCGCGCGAGATCGAGGTGCTGCGCCTGATCGCCGCCGGGCTCACGGCGAAGGAAGTGGCCAAAAAGTTGGATATCTCGCCCAAGACCGCGGACCACCATATTCAAAGCGTCTATTCCAAGATCGGCGTGACCACCCGTGCCGCGGCCGCGCTCTACGCGGTCGAGCACGGCCTTGTCCGACCAGGCGAAACGCAAGCATAGGGAATCCACCCCATGTGCGCCCGCTCCGGGGCGCGCATCGTAGTCCTGTCGACGGTTCAATGGTGACCGCGACCGACAGGAGGAAATCAGATGCTTCTCGCAACCACCAAAGTGGCTGATATCGACCACTTCATCCGTATCTTTTCGACCAAGGGCGCAGACAAGCGCCGGCTGCACGGCTCGAACGGCGCGACCGTCTTCCGCGACCCCAGCGAGCCCGACCGCGTCTGGGCGATCTTCGACTGGGACGCCGAGGGCTGGAAGAATTTCGTGTCCGATCCGGAGGTGCCAGCGATCCTGCAGGAAGCCGGCCATGTCGGCAAGCCGCAGGCGGCGCTGCTGCTCGGCCACTACGAGGCCTGAAGCCCCGCATTGAGCGCCGCCTGCCGCTCGGCGGCGGCGCGTGCCCGACGAACCCCAGATTTGGAGAAATCAAATGGATCCGAAACCCATCAAGATCGGTCTTATCGCCGAACTCACCGGCCCATTGTCTTTCATGGGCGTTGCAAATGCGAACCTCACCACCATGCTTGTCGACGACATCAACGCCAAAGGCGGCCTCCTCGGCCGGCCAGTGGAACTCGTCATCGAGGATGGCGAGACCACAGACAGCGTTGCCAAGGCAAAGGCCGCGAAACTCGTCGACGTCGACAAGGTCGACGTGGTCGTCGGCGGCATCTACAGTTCGACCCGCCTGGCCATCAAGAGCGAGGCGGTCACCCGGGGCAGGACGCTCTACATCTACACCGAGCAGTATGAGGGACAGGAAAACGATCCCCTGATCTTCTGCACCGGGCCCGTACCCGCCCAGCAGGTCGAGCCGCTGATACCATGGCTCATGAACAGCACCGGCGCGAAACGGTTCTATTTGCCGTCGGCCGATTACATCTGGCCCCATTTGCTGAACAAGGCGGCGAGCCGGGCGGTGCGCGCCAATGGCGGCGAGATCGTCGGCGAGGAGTATTTTCCGCTGGACACCGTCGATTTCCGGCGGACGGTGCAGCAGATCATGGCGAGCGGCACCGACGTGGTCTTCAACACCATCGTCCCGCCGGGCCTGACGCCGTTCCTCGAAGAACTGCACAAGGCCGGTTTCGGCAAACGCGGCGGCAAGATCGTCTGCACCTACTTCGACGAGAACTTCTTCAATCTGGTGCCGTCCGATCAGATCGAAGGCCTCTACAGCTGCCTCGACTACTACCAGGAACTCGACGAACCGTTCGGTCGCGCGCTGTTGCGCCGCTACGGTGAGCGGTACCCTGGTGGGGCTACCCTGACCGCGGGCAGCGGATGCACCGGGCACTACCGGGCGATCAAGATGTGGGAAGCGGCGGTGAAGGAAGCGGGCAGTGCCGAGCGGGACGGGGTCATCCGGGCTCTCGATCACGCCCGCATCAGCCAGGGACCGGGTGGTCCGGCCGAAATGGTCCCCGGCCAGCATCATGTTCGCATGAACATGTACATCGCGCAGGCGCAGGGCGGTCGATTCCGGGTTGTGAAGAATTTGGGTTCGATCGATCCCAACGAGCGCGCGCTTAGCGACGAATTCCAACTTAGCAACGCGGGGTAACCGGCGGCGTCGGAAACGGACAGTCCGCTTCCGGCGCCAACCCAGTCTTTGAAAGTGTTTGGCGCTGTCACCAGAGCAGCGGACCTTGCCCGCTCGTTCACACCTCACGACCCCTGGCCGTAGCGGAGCAGTTTGAAGCAGTCGCCGCTGCCCGACTTCGACTGTGATAGCACCGATCTTGAGCGGTCGAGCCATTCCTGGTGCGACCTGGCATCGGCCTCGATCGCATTGACGGGGGCCGCGCCGACGAAGCCGCGCCCTTGGCTGAACAGCCAGCACGCGCGAGCCAGATGCTGCCTGGAGCGCTGGCGCAGCAGATCGGCATCGTAGAAGATGTCGAGCACCTCCTGCTTGACCCGGCGCTCCTTTTCCGGGTCGGCGACCGCTGCCTCCGCCGGATCGCCGCCGATCGTGTCCCGCAGGTCCTTGTAGTCGAGGGCGAGCTGGGTGGTGGCGTATTTGATCTCGCTCTCGTCGCGCACGATGTCGAACCACAGCCTGGAATCGAGCTCGTTGACGACAAAAGAGGATTCGAAATCGCGCGACAGGTTCAGCACCTCGAAGTCCGCGAGATCGACGTCGCGCTCGACCAGCAGGATCCTGGCCGCCTGTTTGCCGAGCTCTGTCCCGTGAAGACTGACCGCGGTGTTGTTGCCGCCGAGTTGAGGGCTGAGATAAGGCCCGCCTTCATCCAGCAACTCGTCGAATTCCTCCAGCGACTGCATGACCGGCGCGCCGCGGGCAATGCGCGCGGCGAGTTTGGCGAGAACCTGCTGCAGTTCCGTCTCGCGTCGGCGCTGGTCCTGATAGTTCTGCTGGAAGAAGAAGATGAACAGCGACACGCCGATACCGATCAGGATCACGCCCAGCTGTGAAAAGATGTTGCGATAATATTCGAGCAGCTTTTCGCGATGGCGCACGTCGTGGCGCACGCTGTGGGCAACGCGAAGATTGACGATCAGCGACAGGATGAGCAGCCCGGCGCCGACCAGGATAAGGCCGCCGATGAGGAGGTAGCCATGGCCCGTGCTGAAATCCATCCCTTTGCCCCGAGACCCCAGACTGCGCAGAATACTGCCATTTTGCTTCAATACCTACGGTTTCGTCGCGATGGGGTCGATGGCGGCGAGATTCCTACAGGTTCGCCTCGGCGAAGATGCGCGCCGCCCAATCGAGGAAGACGCGCAGGCGCGGCGAGAGCTGGCGGTTCTGCGGGTAGAGCGCCGACAGCGGCGTCGGCGAGGGCGGGTAGTCGGCCAGCACTTCGACCAGCATGCCCTGAGCAAGATCCTTCTCGAAGCGATAGCGCGGCGCCTGGATGAGGCCGAGGCCGAGCCGCGCCAGGTCGGCGGCGGTGTCGGAATTGTTGGCGGCGACGCGGCCCGGCAGCCTGATCTCGTGGGTCTTGCCGTTGACGGTGAATTCGAAGGGCAGCACCTCGCCGGTACGCGACGAGACGAAGCCAATCGCCTGATGGCCGTCGAGCGCCTCGGGGGAGGCGGGTATGCCGTGGCGAGAGAGATAGGCGGGACTGGCGCAGGTCATCTCGCGGATCATCCCCAGTCGCCGCATGATCATGCCGCTGTCGGGCGGCTCGCCCACACGGATGACGCAATCGACGCCTTCGCGCACGAGGTCGACCAGCCGGTCGCTCTGGCCGATCTGCAGGTCGATGCGGGGGTAGCGTGCAAGAAACTCCGGCAGGCGCGGCAACAGGAAGGTGCGGGTGAGCAGCGTGCTGGCGTCGATGCGCAGCAGGCCGAAGGGTTCGGCCTTGCGGAAGGCGGCTTCCGCGTCCTCGATCTCGGCCAGGATCGACAGGCAGCGCCGGTAATAGGCCCCGCCGTCCTGCGTGGCGTTCACCTGCCGCGTCGTCCGCTCCAATAGCCGTGCGCCGAGATGTTCTTCGAGCCGGCGGATCGCTTCCGTCGCGGTTGAGCGCGGCAGGCCGAGATCGGCGGCGGCAGCGGTGAAACTGCGCCGCTCAAGCACGCGAACGAAGAGCCGCATCGTGTCCAGGCGATCCATGCTCTTTGTTCGCAATTTCCGAATAGTGATGTCAAGAGACGGCTGATTATCCGGCAGATGGCTGCGTCTATATCCGTGTCACCAGCAATACGGAGAGACTTCCATGACATCTAATCCAATCAGAACCGCGATCGTGACTGGCGCGTCCAAGGGCATTGGTGCGGCGATCGCGCGGCGGCTTGCCCGCGACGGTTTCGCCGTCGTTGTCAATTATGCACGGGGCCGTGCCGAGGCCGAAGCGGTCGTCGGCACGATCGAAGCCGAAGGCGGCAAGGCGATCGCCGTGCAGGCCGATATCGCCGATCCCACGGGCATCGCCACCCTTTTCGATGCCGGCGAGAGGGTGTTCGGCGGCGTCGATATCCTTGTCAACAATGCCGGCATCATGAAGCTGTCGCCGATCGCGCAGACCGACGATGCGTCCTTCGACGCGCAGATCACGGTCAATCTCGGCGGCGTGTTCCGGGGCATGCGCGAGGGCGCGAAACGCCTTCGCGACGGTGGCCGCATCGTCAATTTCTCCAGCAGCGTCGTCGGCCTCTACCAGCCGGGCTACGGCGTCTATGCCGCCACCAAAGCGGCGGTCGAAGCGATGACGCATATCCTGGCCAAGGAGCTCGGCGCTCGGCGCATCACCGTCAACGCCGTGGCGCCCGGCCCGGTCGAGACCGCGCTGTTCATGGACGGCAAGAGCGCGGCGCAGATCGAGGCCACGGCCAAGATGATCCCGCTCGGCCGGCTCGGCCAGCCCGACGACATTGCCGGCGTCGTGTCGTTCCTGGCCGGGCCGGACAGTGGCTGGGTCAACGGGCAAATCATCCGCGCCAATGGCGGCGTGATCTGAGGGGCAGTCGCCGGTGTCTTCAGCGACCCGCTCCACCCCAAAGCCTGAAACCCAATCCGCACCAGAAAAGGAAACCATCATGCCATTCGCCAACATCAAGATCCCGCAGGCCGCGCTCTCCAGAGCGCAGAAGAAAGACCTCATCCACCGGACCACCGCCATGTTCGTCGACTTTTTCGGCGAAGGCGTGCGGCCCACCACGATGGTGCTGGTCGAGGAGGTCGCCGATGGCGGCTATGGCCGGGCCGACGAGGTGTTCGTCATACCGGAAGCCTATCGCGCCAAGGAGTAGGGGCGGCCCTGGTCGGCAGGCCTCATATGACGACTGGTTGCCGCTGATACCAACGTCCGCTCTGTGCGCGGGGGCCTTCAATGCATGTCGGTTCCCTGAAAATCGATGCACCCCCGTTCGGGCGGCATGCATCAGCCGAGACAGGTGGACAGTCCCGAGCTGTCCACCCGTCTTGGGCCTCCGCCTCTCCTGATTTTTCAAGATACCAGGCTCAGCGACCGCGCTTCGGCGTCACCCGACCGTTCGGCTTTCCCCGCGGTTCGATACCGCTTGGGCGCGGTGCCGGTGGCGCGCTTGAAGGCATTGCTGAAGGCGCTTTCCGAGGTGTAGCCAAGGGAGCGGGCAAGCACCGCCACCGGGGTATCTTCCTCGCGCAAGGCGCGCTCGGCCAAATGCATGCGCCATTGCGTCAGGTAGGTCAGCGGCGCGACGCCGGCGGTATGCCTGAAATGGAAGGCAAAGCTGGTGCGCGACATGGCGGCGGCCCTGGCGAGTTCCTCCAGATGCCAGTCGCGACCGGGGTCGCCATGCATCAGCCGCAGCGCCGGCGCCAGGCGCGGATCGGCGAGTGCGCGCAGCCAGCCGGCGGGCATCAGGCTCGACGTTTGCAGATGCGCCCGCAGCACCTGGATGAACAGAAGTTGCGCCAGCTGCGCCGAGGCAAGGCTGGCGCCCGGCTGGCCATCCGCCTGCTCGCGCACCAGCTGGTCAAGGATCCAGCGCAGGATTGTCGCTTGCGGCGACGAGGCCTGGATGTGGATCCAGGGCGGCAAGACGTCGGCCAGCAGCCGTCCGCTCGCCTGGTCGAGCAGGACATGGCCGCCAATATGCGCGAAATCGCTGCCGTCGCCGAGTTGCGCGATCTTGCAGCCGGAGAACACCGCCATGGCGTCGAGCGGCGGCACGGACAGGTCGCTGGCGAGGATGAAGGAGCGCCGCGATGCCAGAAGCAGCACGTCTCCTGTTTGTGCATGCACCGGCTCGTCCTCGCCCTCGAGGCGGATCCAGCAACTGCCCTTCACCACGGCGAAGAATTTGATTTTTTCGGGCGCCGGAAAGCGCAGCGCCCATGCTCCGCCGGCAGTGAAGCCGCCTGTCACCATGGTTTGCGCGCTGGTGAATTTGAGGATGTCGGAGAAGGGGTCACCGGTCATTTTCGTACTTTCGCGCAATTTATGCGGATTTTCAAGCATTCACAATCCGATCCGGTGCGCCTAGCTGATGGCCAATGAACATCAGGAGACTGACATGAACGACGAACTGGTGCTGGTGACCGGGGGCTCTGGCTTCATTGCATCGCACTGCATGCTGAAGCTGCTCGACGCCGGTTATCGCGTGCGCACGACGGTGCGTTCGCTCGAGCGCGAAGCCGAGGTGCGCGCGATGCTCAGGGAAGGCGGCGCCGAGCCCGGCGATCGGCTGTCCTTCGTCGCCGCCGACCTGACCGGGGACGCTGGCTGGGCGGAGGCCGTCGCCGGCTGCGCCTATGTCATGCATGGCGCATCGCCGACGCCCTCCGGCAGCCAGACGCGCGAGGAGGATTGGGTGAGGCCCGCCGTCGACGGCGTGCTGCGGGTGCTCAAGGCCGCGCGCGATGCCGGCATAAGACGCGTGGTGCTGACCTCGGCCATCGGTGCTGTCGCCATGGGCCATGCGCCGCAGACACGGCCGTTCAACGAGACCGACTGGTCCGACCTCAGCGGCGCCGTCGCGCCCTACCAGAGATCGAAGACGCTGTCGGAGCGCGCCGCCTGGGATTTCATCGCTCGCGAGGGCGGCGGCCTCGAACTCTCCGTCGTCAATCCGGTCGCTGTGCTCGGCCCGGTGCTCGCCGCCGATTTCTCGCATTCGATCGGGCTGATCAAGCGGCTGATGGACGGCATGCCCGGTTGTCCCCGGGTCAACTCAGGCTATGTCGACGTGCGCGACCTGGCCGATCTGCATCTGCTGGCGATGACCAGTCCTGCGGCCAAGGGCGAGCGCTTCATCGGTATTTCGGGCCACAGCCTGTGGATGGCGGATGTTGCGAAAGTGCTGCGGCGCAGGATGGGCGCGGCAGCAGCCAAGGTGCCGACCAGGGAGATTCCCAATTGGATGATCCGCCTGCTGGCGCTGCGTGGCGATCCCACGACGAAGATGCTGGCCAGGCATCTCGGGGTGATGATGGACGCCACCAGCGAAAAGGCGACGCGCCTGCTTGGCTGGACGCCGCGTCCGGCCGAGGAGGCGATCGTCGCCACGGCCGAGAGTTTGTTGCGGCTGGGGTTGGTGGGTGGGTCAAAAGCGTAGGCGGGTCTTTCGCCTCAATCCCTCCGAGACATGCCGACCCAGTCAGCCGCCACCTCGGCAAAAAGCCAGTCGCGGAACGCCTTGATCTTCTTCTGCCGCAGCGCGCCGTCGGGATAGACAAGGTAGTAGCTGGCCGCCGATTTCAGCGCGAGGTCGAAGGGCCGCACCAGCCGCCCTGCCGCGAGGTCGGCCGAGACCAGCGCGCTGCGGCCGAGCAGCACGCCTTCGCCATGCACGGCAGCCTCGACGGCGAAGGTGGCGGAATCGAAGCGCACCCCGCGCTTGGGGTCGATGCCATCGACTCCGGCCTGCTGCAGCCATGTCGCCCAGTCGATGCGAAAGGCGTCATGGATCAATTTGTGGTGCCTGAGGTCCTCGGGCCGGCGCAGCGGATGTTCGCCTTGCAGCAATTCCGGGCTGCAGACCGGGAAGACCTCTTCGTCAGCGAGAAATTCCGCCGTCACGCCGGTGTAGCCGCCCTTGCCGTAGCGGATGGCGACGTCGATGCCGTCGCTGACGAAATCGGCCAGCACGCCCGAGGTCGCCAGCCGCACGTCGATATCGGCATTGGCGCGGTGGAAGCGATGCAGCCTCGGCACCAGCCAGCGGCCGGCGAAGCCGTCCGACGTCGAGACGTTCAGGATGCGCGTCGAGCGGTCGGGCGTGGCGGCGATGGTGGCGGCGGCGATCTGGTCGAGCGCCTTGCCGACCTCGACCGCATAGGCCGCACCGACGGCGGTCAGGCGCACGGATCGCGTTCCCCGATCGAAAAGCTGGATGCCGAGCCTGTCCTCGATGTTGCGGATGGCGCGGCTGACCGCGCCATGGGTGAGGTTGAGCTCTTCCGCTGCCCTGGAGAAGCTCAGATGCCTTGCCGCGGCGTCGAAAGCGGGCAGGGCGGTGAGGGGCGGCAATCTGCGCGGCATGGCCTCGACCTGTGAGTGTTGCTCACAAATCCTGCACAAAGAGTCGTTTGTCGTCCAGCCCGAAAATGCAGAATATCGCTGCGTACCGCGCATCGATATCGACCTCTCCGGTTCTCCGATGCGTTGAAAGACCAACGAAATGTGTGAGCGATCGTCATGCTCGCCCGATGGGCGGCACGAGCACGCTTGCGCCCTGACGAACGTAGGAGACAGACAATGACCTTGACCCTTGGATCCATTGGCGCCGCGATGAGCGGCCTCGCCATGCGCAGCACGGCAGCCTTCGAGCGCCGCCGCGTGCGACGCCGGATTTCCCGGTTTTCCGACCGCCGCTTGCGCGACATTGGCCTGGAGCGCGACTGGGACGGTTCCATCCTGCGCAATGGGAGGGGGATATGACCAGCACCCTGATCATCGGCGCGACGGGGCTCCTGGGCAGCGAAATGGCCAAGGCCAGCGCGCGCAATGGCGACAGCCTGCATGTCCTGGTTCGGCCAGCAACGTCAGCCAATGAAGAGCGGATGCGGCCGCTCAAGGCGTTGGGCGCCACGGTGCATGTCGGCGATCTCGACGATTATGACAGCCTCGTGCGCGCCGTCGGCAAGGTCGACCGCGTCATCAGCTCGGTGCATGTGGGTTCGGCCAGCGAGATGACGCTGGTGCGCGCAGTGAAAGATGTCGGGGTCTCCCGCTTCGTGCCCTCCGCCGGATTCGGCCTCGACTTTGCCGCCGCCGCCCCCGGCACGATCGCACCGCTCGACATCAAGAGGGCCGTGTTCGACGCGGTCAGGGAAGCTGATCTGCCCTATACGATCATCTATACCAACGGCTTCTTCTCGACCTGGGTGGCGACGCTGGGCGATTTGACGCGCTTCGGTTCGGCCGTGCTGCCGCCGGATGAGGTGACGCTCTATGGCGACGGCACCGTTCCGGCGACCTTCGTCAGCGAGAAGGATATCGCCGCCGTCACCATGCGGGCGCTGGAGGATCCCGCCGCAGTCCGCACGGAAATCCGCATCGCGCGGAACAGGATCACGCAGGGCCAGATGATCGACCTCTGGCGCCGCGTCAGCGGCCGCTCGCCGCGCGTCGTGAATATGAGCGCTGAGGAGTTGGAGGCGTTGATCGCCGCTGTGCCCGGCCTTGGTCTGTTGCGGGCGTTCTGGATCCGCGGCGAGACCGCGCTGGAGACGGATACTGTGGAGGCGGGTGTGCTTTATCCGGAGCTGAGCTTTGAGAGCATTGAGAGTGCATTTGCAGCGATGGCCGAGAGGGGTGGAAGGACTGGGTGAAGGGGGCGCTGAGCGGCAAGGGCCGGCGTTCTGTCGCGCCCCCTCTGTCCTGCCGGACAGAGGGGGCGCCGTAGAGTGTGACGGGCATGGTTGGCGTTGCGACAGTGGTTGACCGAACCGTCCATCCGGCCGATAGGTCCGCGCGACCACTCCGAGACCTGCTATGACCGACCTCAAAGATGTAACCCGCCCCCCCGACTGGCAGGACGATGTCCGCCAGGGCGTGCGCCACGTGCGCGACCTTGCCGCCCTGCCGCTGTCGCCGGCCGAGCGCGCCGCCGCGCAGGAGGCCGCCAGCCGCCACAAGGTGCGTGCGCCGAAAGCCTATCTCGACCTGATCGACTGGAACGACCCGGCCGATCCGATCCGCGCGCAAGTCATCCCGTCACTGGGCGAACTGCAGGAGGTGGACGGCGAGCTTGGCGATCCGATCGCCGACCATGAGTTCAGCCCGGTGCCGCGACTGACGCACCGCCATGCCGACCGGGTGCTGCTGTTCCCGACCTATCAATGCGCGGTCTATTGCCGGTTCTGCTTCCGCAAGGAATTGCTGACCTCGATCGGCCGCGGCTATACGCGCGAGGCGCTGGAGCCGGCGCTGGCCTATATCGCGGATCATTCCGAAATCCGCGAAGTGATCCTGACCGGCGGCGATCCGCTGTCGCTGCCCGACAAGGCCCTGGCAGAAATCTTCGCGCGCATCGAGGCGATCCCGCATGTGCGGCTGCTGCGCATCCACACGCGCGTGCCGGTGGCGCTGCCATCGCGCATTACATCAGGGCTGGTCGCTGCGCTGCAGGGCCGGCTGATGATCACCGTCGTCACGCATTTCAACCACGCGCGCGAGATCACGCCCGCGACCGAAATGGCATGCCGCACGATGCGGCAGGCCGGCTTCGTGCTGCTCAACCAGAGCGTTCTTCTCAAAGGCGTCAACGATACGGTCGAGGCGCTGGAGGAGCTCTGCCGCGAACTGATGTACCGGCTGGGGGTAAAACCCTATTACCTGCACCATGGTGACCTGGCGCGCGGCATGGCGCACCGACGCACCACGATCGCGCAGGGCCAGGCGCTGGTGGAAGCGCTGCGGGCGCGCCTGTCGGGCATCTGCAATCCCGTCTATGTGCTGGACCTGCCGGAAGGCGGCGGCAAGGTGCCGCTCGGGCCATGTCCTATCGAGGGCCGCGACGGGGAGAGCTGGCGGATACGCGGCCAGGACGGCGCGATGAGGGATTATCGGGAGATCGTGTGCGAATAGGGCGGCGCTATTCCCCGACAAACGCCAAAACGACCACGCGCGGGACGACGCAGTAGGCGAGGCTGGCCATACGGCCGGTCTTCGTCGTCGCGCGGCCGGCATCGAGGTCCACGGCGATATCCTCGTAGCCCAGCACATCGCGATCGAGCGGAAAGGCCGCCTTGTAGACGGCTTCCTTAGCGCAAAACAGGATGCGGCCGGCAAGGCGCGGGTCCGCCGCGCCTGTGCGATCCGCGCCGGTTGCAACGATCGCGAAAATGTCGTCCGGCAAGGGTTCGGCGGGCTCGACGTCAATGCCGAGCGAGACGATACCGCCGACAGGCGCGACCGCCGCCACGGCCATGTCGTCGTCGTGGGCGAGCGAGCCAATTATTCCGTCCGGCCAGACCGGGGCACCGGATGGCGCGCGCATGATGGCGACATCCGTGATGCCGATATCGGCCAGCAGCCGGTGCGCGATCCAGCGGGCGGCACCGCTGGCGCGCCGCATGGCCGGCTGGCGCGCGGGGATGGAACGCGCTTCCTCGGGCAGCAAGTGGGCCTCATCCGCGTCGCCTATCAGCCGGCATCCGGTCCGGACATTTCGGGGCGCGATTGCCGCCATCGCCTCGGCCAACGCGGCTTCAGGGGAGGGTGGCCGCGTCAAAGGGTCATCCCCTCGGCAGGACGAGATCGGCGATCATTTCTCCATCCTCGTCGAGCCCTTCTTCCACGAAACCGGCGGTGCGATAGAGCTGGCGCGCCGCTTCATTCTCGGGTTCGTAACAGATCGAGACGTGCCTGACGTGACCGAGCCCGCCGATCTCGTGCAGCACCGCGCGCAACGCGGCCTTGCCGTAGCCTCTGCCCTGGCTGGCGCGGTCGATCATGAAGCGGTAGATGCGCGCCTCGTCGTCATCTTCCGGCGCGTCGTACATCAGGAAACCGACGATGCGATCCCCGGCCATGATTGCGCGGGGTCGCGCGTCCTCGTCGGTTTCGGCCTCTTCCAGCGACGCCGCGTTGCCAGCGACAAGATCCATCTGCTCCGGCGCCAGTTCCAGCGACGCGACCAAGGCCCGATTGGCCTTGGTCACCGGAGCGAGGCGGATGTCTCCGGCCTTCAAGCCGACGCCTTGGCGCCGTCGTTCGTGACCGGGATCACGAAGCGATGCAGCTTGGCCGGGTTGCCGCGCCAGATCGAGTAGGGCTCAAGCTCCTCGCCCTTCATCACGAAGGAATCGGTGTCGGCCACCGATCCTTCGCCCATCACGACGCCGTAATGGACAAAGGCGGACGGTCCGAGCGTGCAGCCCTTGCCGATGCGGATGTAGTCGGACTTGAACGCGCCTTCCTCCAGCGAGTGAGCCTGGATGACGCAGCCTTCGTTGAGTGTGGCGTCATCGCCGATCTCGACCAGGGAACGTTCGGTGAGGTTGGCTCCGCCATCATAGACGCGGCTGCCGACCTTGACGCCCAGCATGCGCAGGATCACCGGCCGGAAGGGCGTGCCGGCGAACAGGCGCACGATCGGAGAATCGGCAAGCTTCCAGTGGCGTTCGTGGCGCCAGAAGGCGACGTCGTAGATCGTCGTCATCTGCGGCTTCAACCGGCCGAAGCCAAGGCTTGCCCGCTCGACAAAGATGTAGAACGGAATGGTGATCGCCGAGGTCAGGAGAACGGCGACGAAGAGAGCGACCTCCGCCCATTCCGTGTAGTAGTTCAGCGCCCGGTCCCAGATCGCCAGCGTGGCGAACAGCATGACCCATTGCGTGGCCATGAACAGGAGGATCGTCACCGCATTGTGCAGGTTCTTGTGCGGAATACGCTGGCGTCGGTCCGCCTCGTCGACGCCGGCGATGAGTTCCTTGTCGCGATTGACCATGCGCGGGATTTCAAAGGCAGGCGAGCCCAGGAGCCCGACATTCTCGCGCACCGGCCCATCGATGGGGATCATCACCTTGGTGCCGAGCAGGACGTTGTCGCCCGTGCGTCCATCCGGCGGGTAATAGATGTTGTTGCCCAGATAGTTGCGTTCGCCGATGCGCGTCCGCTCGAGCCGGAACGCCGAGGCGGATTTGTGCATGTTGATCATGAACAGGCCGTCCGACACCATGGTCTCGGTGCCGATCTCGCACAGAAGCGGGTTTTCGTGCTGCTGGTTGGAGCCGAAATTGGAGCCGGTCTGCACCACCTTGTTGAGGTTCCAGCCGATGGCGCGCATGTAATAGACGATCGCCGAACTGTCGCCGAACAGCAGCCCCAGCACGCGGGAATTGCTGGTGAACTCGGTGGCGGTCTGCAGCCAGTAGCGGAAGCCGTAAAGCGTGTAGGTGCGGCCGGGTTTCAGGATCACGCTGAGCAGGCGCGGCAGCACCGTCGCGGCGAGAAAAGCCGCGGCGATATAGCCGAAAAGCGTGACCGTGGTGCCGACGGCGACCACGCCGATCGTCTCCTGATAGTCGTCGCCGACATTTTCCCAATAGCTGTGGAACAGCAGCGGCAGTGGGATGACAATGGCAAACAGCCCGATCAACTGGACCGCTTCGAAGAGGAAGCGCCGGATGTCGGAAGGGTTCTCGTTGCGCACCTTGCAATAGTCCGCCGTGGTCGGCACGGCCGGCGAGCCATGCCAGTGTTCGCCATCCGGGATGCTTTGCCCGCGCTGCAGCGAGGACGAATGGCCGAGCTGGGCGCCGTCGCCGATCGAGGTGTCGATGTCGAGCGTCGAACCCACGCCGACGAAGGCATCGCGGCCGATGGTCAGCGGTCCCATGTGGATGTAGCCGGACTGCGCCCGAAAGCCGAGGATCAGCGATTCCTTGCGCAGGATGGTGTTGGCGCCGATCGAAATCAGGTCCGTACAGACCGGCACGGATTTGGATTCGATGACCGCGTTCTTGCCGATCCTGGTTCCCAGCATCTGCAGATAGAAGCTGTAGAGCGGGCTGCCGCGGAACAGCACGACTGGGGCGGTGCGGATCAAGGTCTTGACCACCCAGAAGCGGTAGTAGCGCAGGCCCCAGATTGGGAAGGCTTCCGCCTTCCAGCGGCCGACGAGTACCCATTTCGCCAGGACGGCAAAGCCCGTCATGCCGAAGAACACGCCGGCCGAGAGCGCGACGCACCTGATATAGAGCTGCAGCGGATCGTCGAGCGTGTCATACATCCAGTTGAGGCCGATGTTGAGCGCCCACAGGCCCGCATAGCTGTAGACCCCGTAAAACAGCAACTGCGCCATTCCGCAGGTCCAGTAGGCAAAATTCGATGCCTGGCGGGTGAGAACAGGCTCGGTGGTGGCGGTCGTCACCTCTTCCGAGACGCTCAGGTGCTTGGCCAGGCGCGCCACCGTCGGATGGAGATAAATGTCGCGCATGGACGTCGTCGCCCATTCCTTGCGGGTGCGCACACGGGCGCAGAAATGCGCCATCAGCAGCGAGTTGGCGCCGAGATCGTCGAAGAAATTGTCCTCGACCGAGACCTCGTCGAATTTCAGCACCGCGGCCAGCGCCTCGGCCAGGAAGCGTTCGTCGTCATTGCCGGGCGCAACCATCTCGCGGTCGGCGGAAAGCCGCACGCTGGTCGGCTTCGGCAGCTGGCGAAGGTCCACTTTGTTGGAGACCGTCATCGGGATCGCCGGCAGCTCCTCGAGATAGGAAGGCACCATGTAGTCCGGCAGGCGCCGCTTCATCGTCTGGGCGAGATCGGCGCGCGAGAGCGCCGGCTGGCCGGCCTTGGGCGCGTAATAGGCGACGAGTTCGACGCGGCCGGGCTCGATCTCCCAGGTGGTGACGGCAGCCTGCGCGATCTCGGGCTGGTCCAGCAGCACCGCCTCGATCTCGCCGAGCTCGATGCGATAGCCGCGGATCTTCACCTGGGTGTCGATGCGCCCGGCATATTCGATCTCGCCGTCGCCGTTGATCCGGCCAAGGTCGCCCGTGCGGTAGATGCGCCGCGAGGGGTTGTTCGGCAGGCCGATGAAATCGGCGATGAACTTCTGTTCCGTCAGGTCTTGCCTGTTGAGGTAGCCGACCGCGAGCCCGATGCCGGCAATGCCGATCTCGCCCAGTTCGCTGGGCTCGGCCAGTTCCGGCAGCGACGGGTCGAGGATGACGATGGAATAGGTGGGCAGCGGCGCGCCGATGGTGACGGGCTTGTCCGGCGTCAGCGCACCCATCGTTGCGGTGACGGTCGCTTCCGTCGGGCCATAGGTGTTGAGGATCTGCCGCGCCGGCTTCGACCAGCGCACAACCAGATTGTGCGGGCAGGCCTCGCCGCCGACCAGGAGCGTGCGCAGGCTGGGCACATCCGATGTCATCGACGACAGCAGTGTCGGGCTGCAGGCCATGCAGGTGATTTCATGATGGCGCAGGAAATCCGCCAGTTCCTCGCCGACGAGCGGCATCTGGCCGGGCGCTGGTACCACGGTCGCGCCGGCGACGAACGGCACCCAGATCTCCTCGGAGGAAAAGTCGAAGGCAATCGTCATGCCCTGGTAGACGCGATCGCCCGGCCTGTAGCCGTAGGATGCGGCGGCGACGCGGATGAAGTTGACGAAGCTCTGGTGCCGGATGGCCACGCCCTTCGGCCTGCCGGTCGTGCCCGACGTGTAGAGGATGTAGCAGATGTCTTCCGCCGGCGCCTCTTGCGGCTTCAGCGGCGCGCTGGACTGTTTGGCGATCTCGGCGGCGGCGCCGTCGATCAGCACGTGGGGAACCGGCAGTTGGTCGGCCCGCGACGCATAGGTGGCGATGGTGACGATCAGGCTGACGCTGGCGTCTTCGATGATGAGCGCCATGCGCTCCTGTGGAAAGGCGGTGGCCAGCGGCACGAAGGCAGCGCCTGCCTTCACCACGGCGAGCAAGGCGACATAGGTCTCCGCCGAGCGGTCGAGAATGAGCCCGACCCGGTGGCCCGGCCGCACGCCGCGCTTGATCAGCACACGGGCGAACTGGTTGGCGCGGCTGTCCAACTCCTGATAGGTCCAGGCACGTCCGTCGGAGATCACTGCCGGCAAGGTGGCGAACGTTGCGGCGAGCTCTTCGAAGACCGTGTCGAGCCGCTCGCCGGGTTGGCCTGCCCGCGCGAAATCGGCGCCGGTCAGAATCTGGCCATGCGCGGCCAGGGTCCGCTGAGCGCCCCTTACAAGGGTATCGACGCCTGCCAGCCCATTCTGGGCCAGCCCAGTTTCGGGCTGCGCGCCTGGTCTTGCCGTGTCCCTGTCCAGGGCAGCAATGTCGATACCGTAATCCATTTCCATACTTTCTCGTCCTGGCCGCGTATCGCCCGGCTGTTCATGCCGCTGTTCGAGCAGGCATTTTCGGCTGTGCCGCTGCTGCAATTTGACCCTTGTCGATGGCGGACCGAAGCTTCCGAAAAGGAAATCCGCGCAGTCCCCCGCGGGATGGTTATGCCATGCGATCTTTTCGCCAGTTTTTCCGAATTGTTGAAACTTGTTTCTGAATTGTGTCTGGGCGCTCCTCCTGCCTTGCCCCTGATGGTCTTTTCCGGAGGTGATGCCGCCGCCTTTCACCCAGGCTCTGCCAGGCCGCGATCCCTCAAATCCGCCCCTTCCAAAAAATCTCACTGCCCTCGGGAATAAAGCACCGCCTTGCCGGGTCTTCCCTTCAGCGGGGCCAATCCGGCCCGCGACGCGAAGAAACGAAACAAGGATTTACCTGAAATGACCAAGCTCGCTCTCAGCGTGGCTGCGATGTTGCTTGCCTCGAGTGCTGCCTTTGCCGGCAGCGACCATGGTGCCAACAACTCCAACCAGCCTGTCGCTTCCGTCGACACCAATGCCACCGCCTCGATCCCTTACACGGCCTATGTCGATGCCAAGACGACCGGACCGAGCCGGCCGGCGACCAAAACTGATGCGGACGAACCCGGCCAGGGCATCTGGGGCCGCTGAGTTCAGGGGCGGGACAGCCTCGAGGTCCCGACCCGATCCGCGATCAGGACGGGGGGCCATGTGGCGTGGCCCTCCGTCGCTCCTACCGCGATCTTTTGCCGCCACCGCAACCCACAGGAGACCACAATGTTCAGCATGACACGCCGCACAGTGCTTCAATCCGCCGCCGCCGCTGCCGCTTTCGGCCTTGCCGGCAAGCTTGAATTCACCCGCCCCGCTTTCGCCGAGACGCCCGTGGAGCCGACCGTCGGCTTCTACAAATACACGGTCGGCGACATCGAGGTCACCGCCATCTATGACGGCATCTGGAAGAAGCCGCATGACCCTGCCTTTATCAAGAATGTTTCCGTCGACGACACCAAGGCGGCGCTTGCCAAGGCAGGGCTGACCACCGACTTCATGCCCATCCCGCTCACCGTCGTCGTGCTCAAGATGGGCGGCAAGCTGATCATGATGGATGCGGGCTCCGGCGTCGGCCAGTGGCAGGCCAACGCCACGCATCTGCCGGCCAACATGGCCGCCGCCGGCATCGACTACAAGGCGATCGACACCATCATGATCTCGCATTTCCACCCCGACCATGTCTGGGGCTTGATGGAGAAGGGCACCAACACGCCGGTGTTCCCCAATTCCGAGCTGATCGTCAACGCCACGGAATACAATTGGTGGACCGATCCGAGCCGGCTGGCCAAGCTGCCCGAAGGCCGCAAGCCGGCGGGCAAGCGCATCGCCGAGAACTTCCCGAAATGGAAGAACTGGAAGCTGGTCGAGGACGGCGCGGAAGTGGCGCCCGGCATCCAGATCATCGCCGCCCCCGGCCACACGCCGGGACATTCGGTGTACCTCGCCAATTCCGGCAAGGAGCAGCTGATGATCTCGGCCGACACCATGTATGTGCCGGCCCTGCTGGCGCCGCATCCGGAATGGCAGGGCAGCTACGACCAGGATGGGCCGACCGCGATCACCACGCGCCACAAGATCATCGACCGGGTGATCGCGGACAATATCCGCATTTCCGGTTCGCACTTCCCGTTCCCCGGCACCGGCGTCTTCGTCAAGGACGGCAGTGCCTATGGCTTCACGCCCGTTCAGATTTGAACGGGTAACCCAGACCAAAGCGAGAAAGACAATGAAACAGCTTCTTTTGGGCAGAAACGCCCTGTTCGGTCTGCTCGGCGCCATCGCCGTGCTGACCGTCGTTCCCGTCGCAACGATCATGCCCGCCTATGCGGTGGATGATATCGAGGGCGCCGACGCACCCGATCTCACCGCCGTCCAGGCCAAGATCGCCGCCAAGGATTACAAGGGCGCACTGGCCGATCTGCGCGACCTCGCGCAGGACAACCAGCAGGCCGACGTCTACAATCTGCTCGGCTTCACGCTGCGCAAGACCGGCGACGTCACCACCGCGCTGACCTATTACAACAAGGCGCTGGAGCTGAAGCCCGACCACAAGGCCGCCCGCGAATATCTGGGCGAGCTCTATGTCGAGACCGGCGACATGAACAAGGCCAAGGAGCAGCTGGCCTCGCTGCAGAAACTCTGCCCCGCCGGCTGCGAGGAGCTTTCCGACCTGCAAAAGGCCATCGACACCAAGGTGACGCAGTAAGCGGTGACCCGTTCCAACTCCCCCACGGACGTGGCTACGGCATGAGCTTGGCCACGCATTGGGGGAACCACGTGGCAATCAAGCCTCGAGCTGATCAGTCGCGGACTGGGGGAGAGGTGGCCGCCAAGCGGCCCGAGTTGGGGACTGGCACCGACCGATCCGGCCCCCACCACAGTTTGGGCGCTCGTGGCTGGCGCCCATTGCCGGAGCCGGCGCCTCTCCCTCGAGCCGGCTCCGGCCTTTTCGAACATCACATCCGGCAGGCGCCGTTTTCGCGCGTCGCACGGCGCGCGGCGCTTGCCTGTGCTCAAAGATTGGAGGCTGACCATGACACCGAACGAAATCGCCGCGAAGCTCACCGGCCTCGCCACGAAATACCACATCAGGGACGTGACCCTGCTTGCCGGCCGCCTGCTCATGTCCTTCATCTTCCTGCATGAGGGCGTGACGCTGGCCACCCATTTCGACGGCGCCGCCAAGGCGATGGCCGCGCAAGGCGTCGGGCTGCCGTTGTTCGTCGCCACCATCGCGCTGCAACTGGGGGCAGGGCTATCGGTGGCTTCAGGGCTGCTGACGCGGCTGGGCGGCATCGGGCTCGGCCTGTTCTGCCTGTCCACGGCCTTGCTGTTCCACGTCAACTTCGCCAGCCAGAACGAACTGCTGCATTTCGAAAAGGACCTGGCCATATCAGGCGGCATGTTCGTGCTGGCCGCCGTCGGCGCCGGCCGGATCTCGCTGGACTGGCTGCTGGCCCGCCACCTGCAAAAGCGCCAGCGCGACAGGGAAATGGTCAAGGCATTGCTGGCCGTGGAGAGCGAGTTCTCCATGGACGTGCGGCTGCCGGTTTGAGGCAGCAAGGGCTGCCGCCTTGCGCCTCGCCAGCCGCTCCAGTGCCGACCCCTGCAACACGCTCGCCCGCTGGAACCAGTCCCGGTGCTCCGCATTCTATTAGCGGGGACGCAAGGAGTGTGTGATGAAAGCGGTTTTGGCACTGGTCGCAGGCTTCGTCCTCACCCTTGCGGTCTTCGCCAGCGGGCTGGCTTTCGCCGCCTGGCTGATTCTGGCCAAGCCCGTGCATCAGGCCAGGCCCACCGACAGTGTCTCGCAACTGTGGACCAAGGACGCACAGCCCGTGGACAAGGCCGCGCCGGGCCTGGAGCGCGTGGCCGCCGCGCAGCCTCCCGCACCCGACGCCGCCGCCAGGGTGCAGTCGGTCGACCCGACCAAGACAGCCGCGGTGGCGCCCGGGGCAGACGAGCAGCAGGCCAGGCTGCCGGCTGCCCATGTCAGCTGGTGCGCGGACCGCTACCGCTCCTACAACCCCGACGACAACAGCTACATGTCCTACAGCGGACAGCAGCGCCCCTGCGTCTCGCCCTATCTCGACAACAGTGCCGACGCCGGCCAGGCCGCGCAGCAGCCCGACGAAGTCAGCTATGACGAGGGCGGCGCGGCGCCGCTGGTCGCGACAGCGGACCTTTCGGACGACCACGTCCAATCCTGCTTCAGCCGCTACCGCTCGTATCGTCCCGAGGACAACAGCTACCAGCCCTATTCCGGTGGTCCGAGGCGCCAGTGCGAATAGGCGACGCGCGCCGCTTGCCATGGAAGGTGCGGGCAGAACTTCGCTTCACGGTTTAGGCGGAGGCTCCCGATTTAGGGCGCGCAGCGCTTTGCGGCCGCATTCCACGCAAAATTCCACTCTTTGAGCGGTTCTTACCACGCCCTTTCCCACGCCCGCACAAACACCACACCCCTACAAGACGCCCCAACAGCGCAACAATGAACCGAGTGCGCTGAAACCTGCAGCCGCAGGGATCCTGTGGGGGTCGCGGTTGGCCGGTTTCGCCCGAGACCATGAACACACAGCCTCACGAACGCGATGCGGGCGGCGCGTCGAGGCCGATGTCAACTTGTAGAGATGGAGACTTGAAATGAAGAAGATCATTCTGACTGCTGCTGCGTTCCTGTTCGCCTCCGGCATGGCTTTCGCCGGCTCCGACCATTTCGGCTCGGACTTCGTCTCGGCCGCCGGCAGCTACCCGACCACCCATTCGATGATGTCCTCCAAGGCGGTCGACCCGAGCGTCACCAAGAGCATCACCGGCAGCGCGGCGGGACAGTCGATTCTCGACATGCCGGCCGAATACGGCCAGGGCATCTGGGGCCACTGATATCAAGGCTGCCCAGTACGGCCTGTATCCAGGTGGCCGGCTTGCCCCGCCGCCTGGATCATTTTGCGTCCTGCCCGGCGCCTCGCGCCCTCCCACCGATCCGGCAGTTCCACCCGGACCAGCGATCACGCAGATTTTTTGGATCAATCCCATCACCGCGGCGTTCATCCCTGACACGAAGGAGGAACGACAATGGGCGACGAAAGGCACGAGAAGATCCAGAAGCGCGCATACCAGATCTGGGAGCGTGAAGGCGGCGGCGATCCCGAGCATCATTGGCACCGGGCCGAGGCCGAGATCGACAGGGAAGCGGCTCTGCCGCTGACGGCCGACGACGCCTTGCCGCAGACCCGTGAGATACCCAGCACCGACGTTCTGGAGGTCGAGGAACTGGCCATGCGCACCGGCATATCCGGCGACGAGGCGCAGGCGCTGCTCGACCGCCTCGGCACCGACCGCGCCGCAATCGAGCAGGCGGCGCGCGGGCTGAAGGCCAGGAAGGGCGCCAAATCCTGATCGGGGAGAGCGAAGATGATCCGCAAACTCAAGGATGGCAAATATCGGCTCTATTCACGCAAGAAGGATGAGAAGACCGGCAAGCGGCGGAACCTGGGGACATTCGAGACGCGCGAGGCGGCGCAGAAGCATGAGCGCGAGGTGCAGTATTTCAAGCGGCATTGAGGGGGCGCTGGCCTCTGCAGCGCCGGGTGTCCACCTCATCCCTTGGCCGGCTCTTCGTAGATGCCAATGATGAGGAGCCATGCGCCTGAAATCAGGAAGGCGAACAGGACGATGGTTCCAAGGGCCGCGATGTAAAGGCCCACGCCGCGCCCGAGAATGAGGAAAATCGCGCCTGCAACCTCGGCCAGGTAACACATCGTGCCGCCCGCCAACCGCGGCCCGGTCAACCCGATGGTGCTCATCCCCGCCTTGATGGCCACGACATATCCCCTGACGAAGATGAATGTCGCTATGCCCCAGAGCAAAAGCCATTCGAGGCCGAGTGCCGGAAGATATTGACCACCCAGAAGCGCAAGGCTGCATGCCATGAAAATCGCGCTGAAGCCCGACAGCATGTTGATTGCCCGGTTCTTGTGCGTCGTGTTGCGGACAATGCGTTCGGGATTGATCGAGATCGCAACGAAGATCAACCCGGCAAGCCCCGCCGCGCCGCCGCCCACCATGACGAAGAAATCAGTCCATTGATCCAACATGACTTGCCCCCGAGCTTCAGCCGGCTCGATGGAGGCTAGCATGGCTGCGTTCCCGAACTCCACGGGGCGGGATAACTGATCGCGGGGTTTGTCGTTCCCACGTTCGGACCGGCGCGGCGTTCACCCCGACGGAGCAGGCAGCGCTCGGGCTGAAGGCCAGGACGGGCGCCAAATCCTGATCAGGGAGATCGAGATGATCCGCCAACTCAAGGACGGCAAATGCCGGCTTTGTTCACGCAAGACGGATGAGAAGACCGGCAAGCGGCGGAACCTGGGGGCGTTTGAGACGTGTGAGGCGGCGGAGAAGCATGAGCGGGAGGTGCAGTATTCAAGCGGCATTGAGGGAGGGCTGTTCGGTGCGTACCTCTGGCGACCGCGATGGCGACACGTTGCAAGCTTGCGTGACCGATTTACTCTTAATTCCGCTAAGCACACGGCAGCTTTGCGCCTCATGTCGTCATTCGGGCCGACTTGGCGCTTGTCTGGACATAGGGATCGATGTGAAAGCGAGATGGGCGCATGCATGTATCGCGTCGAGCGCTGCCATCGGATTGGGCATGCCAATCATTGAACTGGCCGCGGACGAAGCGGAATCGCTCCGCCCGTCACGCCAGATTACGTCAGCTCATAGTAGAAATCACAAATCAGGTCCGCGACCTTGACGGCCTCGAAATCCGTCATGTGTGCGGCGGTCTCAACAGCGACCGTTTCCATATCGTCTTGATCGATAGCAAGCAGATCCAGTATTTTCGCAAACTTGAACTTGAGTTCCGGGTCACCATCGAACTCATCGATCGTAACGTCCAGAATGTTCGTATTTGCGTCGATCAGGCGCGTTTGAACACTGTCGGAAGAGGCTGCTAGCGTCCTGATCGCCGCAAAAAAGTGCTCGCGCGCGTTGGCATATTTGTCGTCCATTTTTGATACCTTTATGGGTGAAGCGCTGCGCCTTGGACGTGAGACGCGCACCGCGACTTACGCTTTTGGCATGGCCTGAGTCAACGACACAGACGCGGCCCGTCGCGCGCCGATATCCGTGAGCGGCCGGACTGCAGGCGACCATTCAGACAACGCTTCACCGCATGTTCGAGCTTCAAAGGACGGCAAGCGCCTCGACCAAAACTGGATTGCAAAGACTGGGGACAGTGCTGATGGAGATGCCGGACGATGATGAAGACACACGGCCGTGCATTGCAGCCGGAACGCTGGGCACTTCAGGAAATAGGCGGCGTTTGCAGGGCCATCTTCAAAAGCAGGGCGGAAGGCCTGCGTTTGCGAACCCGCTGCGAACCGCGCAGCGGGTTGCTATGTGCCTTTTCGCTAACGAGCGCTCAGTCAGGCATAGGCCGGCTCGCGATTGGCCATCACATACGCGCCACTTTGCCCGCCACCTGGCACGCGCGGCGCGACGGCGGCGGGGCAAGGCGGCGGATCATCATCATCGTCCCTGCCGGTAAAGCGCCGTCTGCGCGGCGATCCATTGATGCGCCGGTCATGGCGATCGAACGCCACGGTCCACGGCATTGCCCGACGCGAAAGAACCTTGCCGGCGGGGCCGACTTGATTCAGCGCCTTCAGGCATCGCAAGATATCGTCGACGGGGACGATCTTGCCATTGTCCAGTTTGCGTAGGGTGGGGCGATTTTCGACGGCATGCGCATCCGATGCCCATGATGCGAGCAAGGCGCGCTTTTCGTCCAAGGTCATGCGTGGATGCTTGAGCACATCGCCCGGGCTGTCGAGAAGGCAAAAAAGACCCTCGAAACGCCCGGTGCGCCGGGTTGGGGCGCGGAATGTTTCAGTCTGCTGATTCATCTCCAATCTCCGCAATCGAGGCCTCCCGACCGAAGCTGGGAGGCGACCGCAGTGTTCGTGTTGAAATATCGGCGTCAGGCAACCTTACGCGGTTTCTCGACGTCCTGGCTGATCTGCTTGTTGACCGCCATAGCGTCGCCAGAGCCGATGTTGATGCGGCGAGGTTTCAGTTCCTCGGGGATTTCCCGCACGATCTCGACGCTGAGCAGGCCATTCTCCAGGGTCGCAGCGACGACCTTCATGTGGTCGGCCAGCTTGAACACGTGTCTGAAGTTGCGCAAGGCAAGGCCCTGGTGCAGCACCTGACGCCCCTCCGTGTCGGTGGATTTCTGGCCGACAACCACAAGTTCCGGGCCATTCTGCGTCAACTCCACCTCTTCGGAACTGAAGCCGGCAATAGCCATGGCGATACGGTAGTCGTTTTCACCGGTCTTCTCGATATTGTAAGGCGGCCAGTCGGTCCTGGCGTTGTTTTCGAGCATGTCGAAAAGACGATCGAATCCGACGGTGGTTCGATAAAGCGAGTCAAAGGTTCTCATAGCCACATTCTCCTTGAAGCAACATGGGTACAAGGTGCGCCGCCCAACGGCGCCGCCCGTCGTCGAGCCATACAGCCTCGACGGCGAACGATTTGGGAAGCGCCGAAAAACGCTTCAAGGCCCCTGCGCAAAAAAATTTGAGCCTCTAGATGGTACGAAAAACCGCTGCCGGGAGGAGAGCGGCGAGACGACCTCGCCAGCTTGACCATATGCCTTCTTCAGCAGCATCGCACGACCTCACATCCACGCGAGGGTACTGCCTCATGTGGTGCGGAGAATCGCTCAAACCAGCGATTCAAATCTTGCAGCGTCGACCGGTCGACCGAACAGAAATCCCTGCCCGAAATCACAGTCCATGTCGCGCAACAGCGTGCGTTCCACCTCTGTCTCTATTCCCTCGGCGACGACATGAAAGCCGAGTTCCCTGGAAATCCTGATGATGGACTCGATGATGACCCGCTTGGAACGGCTTTGCGCTAGTCCTTTGACAAAACCGCGATCGATCTTGATCTCCGTAAGGGGGAAATCTTCGAGGTAGCGCAGATTGGCGTAGCCGGTTCCGAAGTCGTCGATGGACAGGCCGACGCCCAGTTCGCGCAGATGTCTCATGATCAACAGCATTTCCGCGGAACTTTCGACCATCAAGCTCTCGGTGAGCTCTAGCTTGATCCATGCAGCATCGGCGCCGCTGGCGGTGAGCACATCGGAGACAAATTTCGGCATGTCGCGAAGCTTGAACTCGAGCGGCGAGACATTGAACGAGAAGACTATCGGCACTTGTCGGCCCCGGTTCACGCGCGCGGCAAAGTCCGCGACGGTGCGAAGTCCTCGGGCGCCGATATCGAGTATAAGACCCGTATCTTCGGCATGGCCGATGAACTTGTCCGGCGACTGCATCCCAAACAGCCCATGGTGCCATCGCAACAGGGCTTCAGCACCGACAACCGTTCCCGTGGCGAGGTCGACCTGCGGCTGGTAGTGAAAATCGAACTCGTCATGTTCCAAGGCCTGCTGCATTTCGCTGGTCATGCGCAGTCGGTTTCGCGCACGCTTATCGTCCTCGGAACTGAATGCGCAGATATCGAGGAACGCCGACGACTTCGACCGATGCAAAGCGGCACCGGCACGACGAACCAGCGTTATGGCGTCCGTCGTCTGGTTGCCAACGACATAGCCCATCGCGAAACGGATCCTTATCGTTGCGCCCGCAACGAGATAGCGCGGCGCCAGGGACTGCCGGATCATTTCGATTGCCGCTTGGGCCTCGTCGGCATGGCCAAGCGGCTGAGCGAGCGCAAACTCATTGGATCCCGTGCGGCAGATCAGTGCAGCGCCTGTGTTGGTCAGGCGTCGCGCAATCTGCATCAGCACCTGGTCGCCAACGTCATATCCGTACCCTTCGTTGATGTCATGGAAACGAGCCATGTCGATCTTGACAAGCAAGATCCGCCGTTCCCCTTGACGCAGCAGGATGTCGACGTCCTCGACGAAGGCGTATCTGTTGAGAACACCGGTGAGCATGTCGGCGCGGGTGCTCTGGGCAATTTGCGCGGCGGCGACCCTGCTCGCCGTCACGTCCCGCATCAGTCCGATATAGTGCGTCGGCTCGCCACCAGCGATGCTCATAGGTGCGAGGCGGAGTTCGTTCCAGAACCAGCTACCGTCCTTGCGGTAGTTCTTCAGCGTGACGGCAACATCCTCACGCCGGGCGATGGCTTCACGAATGGACTGGATTTCGGGTTGAAGGCGATCACTGCCTTGCAGGAAGCGGCAGTTTCTCCCGATCAGTTCGTCGCTGGAATAGCCGGTGATGTCCTGGAACGCGCGGTTCACGTAGACCAGCGCCATACCCTTTTCACGCAGATCGCTGATGGCCAAACCATCCCTCGATAGATCGGGCAGCCGGGCCGCGATCTCTTGCGGCACGCCATAGCGGCGCGGGTTCGCGACCGCAGTACTGCGGATCAGATTGCCGAACCCGGCCTTGAAAATCTCTGTCATGTTGGGGCGACGGCTGATAGTGTCCGGAGATGCATGCCCCCATAGATGGCCAGCTATCGCGCGTATTCTACTGGCACGATCAACAGGTTCCGTAGCGGAATGGCCGACGTGGCGTGGGCCGCCGTCGGCTGCGACTGATTTAGCGGCTCAGTGACGTACTCGTGCACCGGAAAGCGGCATCGACATGAACGATGAGCCTGCCCACGCGCTCCGCAAGTCCGGCATCCGCGTCATGGGCGAGATGTGCTGGGGCACACACATCTGCGTCTTCTACGAAGCGGAACAGGACCTGCTTGCTACAAACGCTTCCTATTTCGCGGCCGGGCTGGAGAACAACGAGTTCTGCATCTGGGCGGTCTCCGATCCGATCGACGCAGAGACGGCGAAGGATGCGCTACGGCAATCCATCCCCGACATCGATGCGCGCCTGATGGCCGGCCAGATGGAAATCATTGCTGCTACGGACTGGTACCTACCTGGCGGCGAGTTCGACATACAGCGCATCACCGGCGGCTGGAACGAGAAGCTGCGCGCAGCGTTGGAACGGGGGTATGCCGGGATCAGAATCAGCGGCAACGCATTCTGGATCGGGACCAGCCACTGGCAGGAGTTTTGCCAATACGAGCATGAACTCGACCACTCGCTGGCGGGTCAGAAGATGCTCGTTTTGTGCACTTATTCCCTGTCGGAAAGCAGGGCCGTGGACCTGCTCGATGTCGCACGAGCACATCAATTCACCATCACCCGGCGAAACGGAGAATGGGAATTTCTCGAGACGCCGGAGCTCCAGGCTGCCAAGCAGGAAATCAGGAAGCTGAATGGCGCATTGAATATCCTGGCGGACACCAGCCGCGCCACTTTCACGGCTCGCGAGCGTATCGTGCTCGCCCAAATCGTCAGGGGCTATTCGAGCAAGGAGATTGCTCGCACCTTGAAAATTGCCCCACGAACGGTCGAGTTCCATAGAGCCAACCTTCTCAAGAAGACCAACGCGCGGAGCACGGTCCAGCTCTTGCACATGGTTCTTGGCGAGTAGCACAAGTCCGGGGTTGCTTCTGCGATGGAAGCTGGACCGGAGCCTGCGCTCCAACGCGGCCTGCGAGTGCTGTTTTGCCCGGTGATGAAAACTGCGATATGCGATGCGTTTCCGGGCAGGCTCTGCGGGTCTAACGTCCGCTGTCACTTCTCGGCAGCCACAAGTCGCCAGTCCGCTTCCGGCCCCTATCAAGACATTCAGGGTGTTGGGGGTAGCGGCCGCAACTGGCGTTTGGCCCGGCCTTCCAATTTCTCGAAGACTGCCAAGTCGCACCCCCTCGTTAACCATTCGTTAACCATTCCCTCGCTAGCGTTTACCTCTCAGTAAGGATTCGCCAGCCGTGACCTTTGCCGCTCCCCTCGAGGCCAAATCCATTCGCTTTCGTGCCCGTTCTTTCGTCGCTTTCACATTGACCCCGGAAGCGCCCATGGTGGAGTGGCTGCAGGGGCTGGATCATTGGATCGGCAACTCGCCGGGCTATTTTGCCGGGCGGCCGGTGCTGCTCGATCTGAACAGTTTGAAGCCCGCGCCGAGCGAGATCGCGGCACTTGTGGCGGAGCTGGGGACGCGCGGCATCCGCATCTATGCCATCGAATTGGAAGGGGCCGCGCTCGGGCCCGACCTGCCGCCTCTGCTGGTCGGCGCCAAGGAGGCGACGACGGAGGGGCTGCTGCCTGGCCGCAAGGGCGGGCAAGAGGCTTCCGGTAGGGAAGGCAAGGCCGCCGAGGGCAGGGCGCCGGACCACGGCGCCGATGCTGGCGGCGTTGCCAAGGGAAAGGCTGGCGCAAGCAAGACTGAGGAAAGCGTGCCGCAGGTTTCGCATTACGATTCGGGCACGCTGATGATCAAGACGCCGATCCGTTCCGGCCAGGCGATCATGCATGCGCATGGCGATGTCATCGTGCTGGGCTCGGTCGCGTCCGGTTCGGAGATCGTCGCCGCCGGCTCGATCCATGTCTACGGCACGCTGCGCGGGCGCGCTTCGGCGGGCTCGTTGGGCAACACCGCCGCGCGCATCTTCTGCCGCCGCAACGAGGCCGAGCTTCTGTCGGTCGACGGCTGGTACATCACCGCCGAGGAGATGGAAGGCGTGTCGCGCGGCAAGCCGGTGCAGGCCTTCCTCGACGGCGACGGCCTGCGCGTCGAGACTTTGAGTTGAAGCGGCTTGGGAGCTGACGACCGCTGACTGAATAAAGGCCGGCGAGCCGGCCCGAGACAACAAACTGATAACAACGGAGGCTTTTTTCATGGGCAAGGTAGTGGTGGTCACATCGGGCAAGGGGGGCGTCGGCAAGACCACCTCGACGGCGGCGCTCGGTGCCGCCGTGGCCAAGACCGGCAAGAAGGTGGCGCTCGTCGATTTCGACGTCGGCCTGCGCAACCTCGACCTGATCATGGGCGCCGAACGCCGCGTGGTGTTCGACCTCGTCAACGTCATCCAGGGCACGGCAAAGCTGTCGCAGGCGCTGATCCGCGACAAGCGGGTCGACACGCTGTTCCTGCTGCCGGCTTCGCAGACGCGCGACAAGGACGCGCTGACGGAAGAGGGCGTCGGCGAGGTCATCGACAAGCTGCGCTCGGTGTTCGACTATGTCTTCTGCGACAGCCCGGCCGGCATCGAGCGCGGCGCGCAGCTCGCCATGCGCTTTGCCGACGAGGCGGTCATCGTCACCAATCCGGAAGTGTCGTCGGTGCGCGATTCCGACCGCATCATCGGCCTGCTCGACGCCCGCACCATGCGCGCCGAACAGGGCGAGCAGATCGCCAAGCACGTGCTGGTCACCCGCTATGACGCGGGGCGGGCCGCACGGGGTGAAATGCTCAGCATAGACGATGTGCTGGAAATCCTGTCCGTGCCGCTGCTCGGCATCATTCCTGAAAGCCAGGATGTGCTGCGCGCCTCCAATCTCGGTGCGCCGGTGACGCTGTCGGAGCCGCTCAACACCGCGGCCAAGGCCTATATCGACGCCGCAAGGCGGCTGGAAGGCGAGGATCTGCCGGTCGTCGTCCCCTTCGAGCGCAAAGGTTTCCTCGACCGTCTGTTGGGAAGGAGGGCGGCATGATGAACGTGTTCGACCTTTTCAAGCGGCGCTCCAGCGCGCCGGTGGCGCGCGAGCGGCTGCAAGTGCTGCTCGCCTATGAGCGCCGCAACCGCAGCCAACCCGACCTGGTCTCCATCCTGCGCGAGGAGATCATGGCGGTGATCGCCAAGCACGTGCAGATCGACCAGGACTACCTGCAGGTCTCGATGGACCGCGGCGAGACCATGTCGACGCTGGAGATCGATATCCAGATCCCCAACAAGAGCGCCGTGCCGATGGCGATCGCGGGCTAGCGCCGACGCTATTTCCTCGCCCCGCAAAGCGGGGGGTCCGAAGGACGGGCGAGACCCGTGGCTCGCCCCGGCAAGGTGGCCGCGAAGCGGTCGGAGAGGGGGCAGCGCGGCGCTCGCCGGTGCCCCCTGAATTCATTGAGGCCGAGCCATTCCCCCGCTCCGTCTCGGGCTTCGCCCGAGCCACCTCGCCCCCACTCCGTGGGGCGAGGAACCCAAGTTCTGCGAGGGCGGCCCCCTCACGCCGCCGCGAACGCCGCCGTCTGCGCGAGGCGGCGGATGACCAGAGCGAGGGGAGGCCGGCGCCGCATCTGGAGAGTAAGCGATGGGCACCGGCCCGGGCGGATCGACAGGTCCGCCGCGAAGGAACGGTAGCGAGTCCGGGCACCGCATGGCATTGGTGCGATCGCGCAGGGTGCCAGCGGCACGTGATGAGCCGTTGATTCGGACGGCCGAGGGCCGCGCCGGGAAGCGCGGCCCCGGCCCTTGTCAGTCCTGCGTTTCATGCTGGTAGAGCTCGTCCATCGAGAGTGATGCCAGGGCGCCGAAAGGGGCCTGCTTCTTCACCCGGCCGCCGCTCAGGATCACCACGTCGTCGCAGAACGAGATGGTGCTGTAATGGTGGCTGATGACGATGGTCGTGCGCCGTCCCGCTCTCGACTTCAGCGTCTCGACGATGGCCGCCTCCGACAACCCGTCGACGGCATTGGTGGCTTCGTCGAGGATGAGCAGATCGGGGTCGCGCACCAGCGCCCTGGCCAGTGCGATCCGCTGCCTCTGTCCCGCCGACAGGTTGACGCCCCTGTAGCCGACCAGCGTCTCGTAGCCCTGGGGCAGCCGCTCGATGAATTCATGCGCCTCGGCCAGCTTCGCGGCGCGCTCGGCGTCGCCGATCGTCGCCGCGTTCTGCCCGTAGCTTATGTTCTCGAAAATGGTGCCGTCGACCAGCTCCAGCTCCTGGCTGGCCAGCGCGATGTGGCGCCGCCACTGGTTGGCGTCGATGCGGTCCAGTGGCGATCCATCGACGAGGATCCTGCCCGTGTCCGGTTCCACGAAGCGGCACAGGAGATTGACGATCGTCGTCTTGCCGGCGCCGGAGCGGCCGATCAGCGCCGTCGAGCGGCCGCTGTTGATTTCGAACGTCGCCGCATGCAGCACCACTTCACGCTGGTCCGTGCCGGAATAGGTGAACGTCACGTCATCGAACTTGATGCCCCTGCGCAAACCGTGGAACGGCCCATCGCCTTGCGGCGGCTTGGGCTTGCCCGTGGGATCCAGCATCCATGTCACCTCTTCCAGCGATCCGCTCAGGCCCTGCAGCTGGCTCCACGATCCCTGCAGGGCCCGCATATGCGGCTGCAGCCTGTAGAGCAGGATGACGAAGGCGATGATCAGCGGGAAACTCACCTGCGCCAGCCAGGCGCCGATCACCACCGCCAGGAACAGGATGGCGTGGAGAACCTCCGTCAGCGGCGGCAATGCGCCCTGGCGGACCTGCAGGACGAAGGAGGCGCGGCGAACCGCATCGGACGCGGTGTCGAAGATCGCCTTCTCCCGGCCCTCCTGGCCGAAGATGCGGATCAGCCGCCCGGCATGCACCAGATGCAGCATCTGCGAGGCGAGGTGGCTGTTGCGCGAAGCGACGCTGCGGCTGGGCTCCTTCAGATTGGCCGAGAGGATGGCGTGCGCGATCTGGACGAGCGCCAGTCCGAACGTGACCAGCAGCGTCATGCGCCAGGACAACAGCAGCAGGAAGGCCAGGAGGATGATGGCGGCCGATGCGCTGACGATCGACGACAGCATGATCTGGATGGCATCGGACGCCCGCCAGGATTCGTTGGAGATGATGTTGAGCAGCCGTCCCGGGCTCTGCCGCAGGAAGAAGGGATAGCCGACCCGCAGCAGCTGCTCCGACAGTGCGCTGCGGATCGAATGGCTGGCCTTGCCGGAGATGAAGGTCGTCAGCAGCGTGTTGGCGAAGCCGAAGATGTTCTTCAGGACGATCGAGCCGAGGATGGCGGCCGAAATGATGACGAGCCGGTCGCGATCGCTGAAGCCCGATCCGACTTGCTGGAGAACAGCGGAGAAGCCCGCCATTCCCGTCGCATCGCCATGTCCCATGATGATGCCCAGCAGGGGGATGATCAGGCCGATGCCGAACCCTTCGAGGGCAGCGCCGACCAGGCCGAGGACGACCACGGCCGGAACCAGGCGCAGTTGCCGCGTCCCGAAGGCGCGGAACAGCATCGGCAGGCTAGGCGGGAGCAATGGCATCAGGCCTCGGCATTGGCTTGTTGGTCCTGCCGCACCGGCTCGGCCTGCGGTCGTCTCGCCAGCAGTGCGTATCTGGCCGCGCCGAGCACATTCATGCCGACGATCGGCCAATGCGACAGATCGAGTTCGCGATCGAAGGCGGGCCCGCCCCCCAATTCCCGCAAGGCGCCTCTTGCGGCCCAGTAGAAATGGCGAAGCAGCCAGGGCGCATGGCGGGCATGTTTCAGGCAGAGCCCGCCATTGCCCAGGCTGTAGTCGCGGTGGAGCTTTTCGATGGCTTTGCGATCGCGCCGGCCATGGTGGTGGAATATCGTCATGTCAGGCACATACTCGACCGGGATGCCGAGCAGCACCGCCCGCACGAGGTAGTCGGTATCCTCCGCCGACCGCAACGGCCCGCCCGCGCCGAAGCGCTCGTCGAAATAGCCGATGCGGGCCGCGACGTCGCGGTGCATGGTCATGTTGCAGCCCAACACGAAGCCGCCGGGATGAATATCGGGCGTCAGCCGCTCGCGCACCCGCGATCGCTTGATCGTGAAAGGCAGGTCCCTGGGATCGCCAAGCTCGACACGGCCTCCCCGGATGAGCCCCTGTTCCCCGGAAGAATAATGTCGCTCCAGATCGCGCAGATAGTCGCAATGCACGGCGCAATCATCATCGACGAAGACCAGCACGCGCCCCCTGGCGCGCCTCAACCCGGCGTTACGGGCCGCCGCCAGCCCGGGGCGTGGCTCGTTAACGGGAGTGAATGGAATGTCCGACTTGGCGGCGATGCTGGCCAGCCGTTCCGCCGTGCGGTCGCTCGAGCCATTGTCGACGACCACGAGCTCGGCCGCGAAGCCGGCATGCGCACGGCACGCGGCCTGCACCGACTTGATGCAAGCCTCGAGCACCGCGACGCGGTTGCGCGTACAGATGATGAAGCTGACTTCCGGCGCCGATCGGTCCGGGCGCGGGCCGGCCGGGGCGCCGCCAAGCGCGGTCGATCGCTCGCGCCGCAGAGGCTGGTGGGCTTTGATCGTCATTCCTCTAGCCCACCTGATGAGATGCCAGAACCGCCGCGGCGGGCGCGGATTTGAAGAAATATTCCACGGCGTCCGCTTGCTTGCCGGCCGACAGCGAGGCGAGGCTCAGCCAGGGTGCCAAGGCGCCCGGCCGCAGCGCATATTTCTCGCGCCGCCGGATGGCGTTCCACTTCGCGGTCCGCGTCAGCAATTCATGCGTCAGGGGCGGCTGCCTTTCGTCGGTCACGAGCTGGTAGAGGAAATAGAACAGGTTGAGAGCGCCGGCCTCGAAGCTCGGCCGCGTCTCGGCCGGCAGGGAGCGGATCTGCTGCTCCAGCGCGACGATGAAGTCGGCCGCGCGGGTGACCGTGTCGAAGCTGACCGCTTCGCCGATGTCGCGCAGGTCCCACGTGGCTTCCGCGAGGCCCTCACGCTCGAGGTTCTCGGCCACGATGCGCAAATGCGTCCTGCGCATCTCTTTGCTGTGCCGGCTGGTCACGCTTGCCTGATGGACGCGGTAGACGAGCAGGTTCTCGGGCATCATGGCCGCCGGGTAGCGAGCGGCCAGCCGCCTGAAGAGATCGAAATCCTCGGCGTGCCTGTAGGTCGGGTCGTAGTGGAGAGCGGCGTTTTCGATGACCTTCCTGTTGTAGACAACCGTCGGGTGCATGAAGATGGTGAAGAACATCGCCAATATAGGCATGCGGCCGAACCGGAACACCGGATCGGGCTTGCCCCTGGCGATGCGGCCGCGGATCAACATGTCGACGCCGGCGCCGCAAAAGCCGAGCTCGGGCCGCTGCTCGAACAGCGCCACCTGGCGCGACAGGCGCCAGGGATAGGCGACGTCGTCGGCGTCCATCCGCGCGACCAGCTCGCCGCTCGCGACCGCCAGCCCTTCGTTGAGCGTCGCGACGAGGCCGCGGTTTTCGCGCGAGATGATCGAGACGCGGCTGTCGGCCTGCCGGTATCGCTCGAGGATCTCGAGCGAATTGTCGCTCGAGCCGTCGTCGATCGCGACGACCTCCAGGCGGCGGTAGTCCTGCCGCAGGATGCTTCCAAGTGCTGCGGCAAGGTAGGGGCCGGCATTGTAGACCGGCAGCAGGACGGAAACGAGCGGCGCGGCGGTCATGGTCTTGCATCCGTCCGCGGGAGGTCGAGAGATGGCGCGCGGCCGTCGGGCGATCCGCCGGGATAGGCCTCCACCGGCCTCGCAAACCAGCCGGCACGGCCTGCCTGGGCTCGCCGGACATAGGGGAAGTGGCGCTTGAGGCTGTTGAGCGGCCTTTCGAAAACCAGCCAGGAAATCGCGGCCACGACAATCGTGGCAATGCTTGCAACCAGGAACCGTCCTGACCCTTGCTCCGAGACATTAAGTGGAATCCAGGGCTGCGACTTGACGGCGAGCGACAGCAATATCGGATGATAGAGATAGACGCCGTAGCTGATACGGCCGAGGGCGAGCAGCGGCGGCAGCTCCGCAAACCTGCCGAGGATGCCGCCAAGGCCGCGCGAACAGGCGGCGACGATGGCCATCAGCGGCACCAGGGGCAGGACTTGCAGCAGCAGCCAGCGGGCCCACTCCAGCGTCGGATCGGGAGGTGCCGGGACAAACCACTCGATCATCAGGAACGCGGCCGCGAAGGCAGGCCAGCCCAGCCGCATCCATTGCGGCAAGCCGGCGCCCCTCGACCGCCAGCAGGCAAGCAGCGCGCCCGACGCCAGCGCGTCCATGGATGCCGGCGGCAGCAGGTCGCGCGCCAGCGCCGGAGTGGCGGTGACCGGCCAGTAGAAGCGATAGGCCAAGGACAGCGCGATGACGCCGATGCAGATCTGTTCGAAGCGCCGGTATGGGGCCAGCAGGACCACAAGCGGCCAGGCAATATAGAACTGCTCCTCGATGCTCAGGCTCCAGAAATGGCAGAGAACCCAGGGGTTCCAGTCATTGCGCAGCGCATACCAGAAATTCGACAGGTAAAGCGCATGCCAGACCAGCGATCCCCTGGACTGCTCCAGATCGAACAGCCAGACGAAACCCAGCACGGCAAAATAGGGAGGGAATATCCGCAGCGCCCGCCTGATGTAGAAGGACCGCAGCGCGGGGCCGGCTTCAAACGCGGCGGCCGAACGCGCTTCCAAGAGCAGGCGGGTGATCAGGAAGCCGCTCAGAACGAAGAACAGCCGCACGCCGATATGGCCCCAGAACGAAGATCCTCCCGCCGCGTAGAAATGGGAATACATCACCATCGTCACGGCGATGGCCCTGAGCGCGTCCAGCTGGATGTCGCGGGCGTTTGCCATCAGCGGCTTCCACGGGGGGCCTGATGTCCGCGATGAGGGCGGCAGAGTGCCGTTTCGAGCGGCAGACCAATGCACGCGAAATTCGCCGGGGCGCCATCAAACCCGCGCTGTGCGAGCCTGCCTGGGTCGATCTCGCAATCGACGGACGGACGGCTCAAGTCGGTCAACCCGGCGGAATCCTTCACGGCGTATGTCCAGTCGCAAAACGAGTCCCCCGGCGGATGGTTCGGTCACCGCATTGTGCAGCGCAACACAAAAAATTTAGCGACCTGAAATACTTATGTGAGCAGGGCCAAAAATTGGCAAAAATCCGCAATTTTTTCGGATTCTGGAAATTCCCCATAGCTTTTCAACTTTTTGGTTGGAGTTGTATCGGCTTGCTCGCCTTAGTTGATCAGAAACATTTCTGCTCGAGCAGATAGGAAGCATCGGAATTTTCGTTAAAAAAACCTCGAGATTTAAGAATCTACATTTTACCTATTTTGGTTCATTCGGAATCATCCGGCGAATGAACTGGAATCGTTAGCTTTTTGCGATGCAGCATAGTAGCCTTCTTTCGTTGGCTTACCACGCGGCTTGCTTCCCTCAAAAGCAGGCATCCGGCCAAGCTGCAGGTTGCTGGAAAGGCCTTTCATACGGCAAAACCATGGCTCGCCAGCGCCTCACAGCGCCGCGAGGTGACCTCCAACTTGCGATATATGTTTTTGATACGGCGCACGGCGTCGTGAACAAAATGTGTAACCAAAATCGGGGGCCGTCCGTTTATGATGCGACGGAGGCCATGCGATGTCGCGCACCTACGATCTTGCATCCGATGTTATCCGGCGTGTCTATGAAAGGCGCATAGACGCGCCGGCGATCCTCGATACCGCCAGCGAATTTCCCAACGCGGCGAAGTTCACCGGCGCCTGGCGCGATATCCGCGACGAAGCGCTTGGCGTGCGTCTGGGCAAGGTCCCGCGCTTCCACGACATCATGCCGGAGCAGGCCGATATCTCGGCCAATGACGGTCTCGACTGGCGCATGTTCGTGCTCAAGGCCTATGACATGGGGGTGCCGGCGAATCTGGCGCGGATGCCGGTTCTCAGCCGCTTGCTTGCCGAATGCCCGGAAGTCAAATCGGCGGCTATCTCGTTCCTGGCGCCGCGCAAGCACATACCCAGCCATCGCGGGCCGTTCCGCGGCATCATGCGGTTTCACCTAGGCCTGGTCATCCCGCGCCAGGCCGATGGCCGCCCGGCAACCATCATGATGATCGACCATCAGGAAAAACGGATCACCGACGGCGAAGGCATGCTGTGGGACGACACCTATCCGCACGAGGTGATCAACAACGCCGATGAAGCGCGCATCGCCCTGCTGCTGGATGTCTGGCGCCCGGGCATGCCCTGGGACATGGAAATACTGTCCCGGATGATCGTGCGCGGCGTGCAGGCGGGCATGCGCCGCCGGGGCGTGTCGTTCAGCGGCTGAATCGGCGAGGGCGCCAGCGCGCCCGCACTGTCTTGACCCTATCAAGCCGCCTTCACTGCCTCAGGACAGGCAAGCCGGTTCGGCCTATCCCGATACTGCCGCGTCTGCATATCGCGGCAGGGAAGGACAAAACCAAAGTGACATCGATGCCGGTTGCCAGTCGCGAAGCGGCGCCCTTGCCCGTCGCGGCGCTGATGGGGGCCATGGTGTCGATCCAGATCGGCGCCACCTTCGCCAAAACCCTGTTCCCGCAGATCGGCGCGCAAGGCACGACGACGCTGCGGCTGGTCATCGGCGCGCTGATGCTGATCGCGGTGCTGCGGCCCTGGCAGATGCGGCCGACGCGCGCCACCTTGCCGTGGCTGGTCGCCTATGGCGTGACGCTCTGCGCGCTCAACCTGCTGTTCTATGCAGCCCTTGCCAGGATCCCGCTCGGCGTCGCCGTGGCGCTGGAATTTTCCGGGCCGCTGCTGGTGGCGACGCTGACCTCGCGGCGCGCCAGCGACTTCGCCTGGATCGCGCTTGCGCTGGCCGGCATCATCCTGTTGTCGCCGTTCATCCACTCCTTGCAGCCGCTCGATCCGACCGGGGTGATGCTGGCGCTGGCGGCCAGCGGCTTCTGGGCGCTCTATATCGTGCTGGCGCAGAAGGCGGGTGCGGAGCTTGGCACCCGCACCACCGCCTATGGGATGGCGATCGCCGCCGTGCTGGTGCTGCCCTTCGGCGTGGCGCAGGCGGGAATGGGGCTGCTGGCGCCGTCGATCCTGGTCAGCGCGCTGCTCGTCGGCCTGTTTTCCAGCGCGCTGCCATTCTTCCTGGAGATGGTGGCGCTGACCCGCATGCCGGCCCGCATCTACGGCACGCTGACGTGCCTGGAGCCGGGACTCGGCGCGCTGGCCGGCTTCCTGTTCCTGCATGAAAGCCTGACCCCGCCGCAACTGGCCGGCATCGCCGCCGTCATTGTCGCTGCCGCCGGGACGGCGCTGACCTCGAAGCCGCCGGTGCCGTCGCCGGAATAAAGGTGGACGCCAGGACCGCCCGGCGACGTCAATTTTGGCGCGAGCCGGCGCCCTGTTGTCGTCAGAACTTGACGCTGAGGCTTGCCTTGGCGCCGTTGTCGACGGCGCCCCCGCCGAACTGCCCGGAATAGGACAGGCCGAGCGTCGCATTGGGCGACATTTTCATGTCGAAACCGGCTTCGACGACGGCCGCATCCCGGGCGATCGGCACGCCGGCGATGGTGAAGGCGTCGCCGCCGGCGAAGGCGAAGCTGGAGGTCGGCGTGACGTCACCAAAAGCGTGGCGCCAGCCGAGCATGCCGCGCGCGGTGGCATTGACGCCGCCAAGCACAAAATCGGTCGAGCCGCGCAGGCCGAGCGTGGTGAAGGTGGCGTTGGTGCTCGTGCCGGCGCTGGTCAAGGCGGCCGCACCGCCGGTTTCGCTGAATTTGTCAGTGTGCAGGCTGACATAGGCGAGGTTGGCGAAGGGTTCGAACTTGAAGCTGCCGCTGGTCTCTGCCTTGTAGGCAAGTTCGCCGAACATCTGCGCGGTGCCCGCATCGTAGTCTGCCGAGAGCTGATCGGCAAAACCGTTGAAGGCGACGGAGCGCTTGGTCGAGAGGCTGCTCCAGTTGTAGGCGGCACCGGTGCGGAAGGCGATGGCGCCCCAATTGGTGCCGCCATAGAGGCCGAGATGGTAGCTGTCGCTTTTGCCGGAGGAATTGCGATCATCGGCGTCGAAGCTCGAATGGCTGTAGCCGCCGAGAACACCGACGCGCCAGCCGCCGAGCAGCGTGTCGGCGCCGGCCAGCAGGCCGCCGGTCGAGCGATCGAAGGCGGCGGCATTGCCGTCGCTATCCGCATTCCCCCAGGAACCAAAGGCCTGGCCCCAGACGGCAAAACGATCTGCGTCTGCGGCGACCATTTCGGGGCCGCCCTCGCCATAGGCCATCACCGGGAGCGCTGCCGTGCTGCCATCGCCGAAGGCTGAAGCGATGCGATTGCTGGCGGTGTCGCGGATGAAGCTGGAGTCCTCGAGCAGCATCCCCTTGGCCGAGGCATGGATTTCTCCGGAAAGCTGGTCGAAGGCGGCTTGCGCAACGGCTTCAGTCGGCAGGTTCATGATGGTATCAAAGAGCGGATTGCCGGCCCCCAGGCTTTCGGCGCCGCCGCCGGTGGCGATCTGGTTGGGTGTCAGGCCGACCTCGGCGAAGGACTTTGCCTCGACGACATCGACATAGACATGCGTCGCGTCGTAATTGGCGAGAAGGCCGGTGAATGGGCTGGCACCGCTGATCGAATAGGTGCCGATGACGCCTGCATCGGCTTGCAGCACCGTGTAATGCGTGCCCGGCACATAGGGTGCCGCATCCGTCTTGACCACGTCGAGGACCGCACCGGCGGCAATCGTCGCCGTGCCCGTCGCATGGAGGAGATCGGACTGGCCGGTCGTGGCAAGTTCGACCCTGTAGATCGAGCCCGCTGCCTGGTCGATGTCTCCCGTAACTTTGAGGGTGCCGATCGAATTGCCCGGCGCGATGATGCCGCCCGACTGTGCGACGATGCCGCCCACCGTGCCGTTGCCGCCCAGCGTGCCGCCCGAGATCGTCACCAGCGAGCCGGCCAGCGAGCCGTTCACCGCCAGGCGTCCGCCGCTCACATTGGTGGCGCCGGTGAAGCCGCTCGAATTGGCGGTCAGGCTGGTGTTGCCGGCGATCTGGTTGATCTTGCCCGCGCCGCTCATCGCCGAAGCGAAGGTGTAGTTGGTGCCGGTGTGGTTGAAGTTGATCGTACCCGCGCCCTGGCCAAACTGAATGCTCGCCGCATTGAGCGCGCCGGCGGCCATCGCCGGCGATCCGCTCGCCGCACCGATGTTCAGCGTGCCGACGGAGCCTGCCAGGACCGCGATGTTGACCACGCCCCCGGCCGATACCGCGCCGCCATTCGCAATCGTCAGCGTGGCTGGGCCGCTAAGGCCGATATCGAGATCTCCGCTATTGTCCCATGTCGAGCCGGGGCCGCTGACGTCAGCCTTGCCGGTGGACCCGGCATAAAAGCCTAGATTGCCAGTGGCGCTGGAGACCTTGCCGCCGTTCGAGACGGTCAATGAGCCCGTACCACCCTGACCGACAAGAAGGAGGCCGGTGGTCCAGCTTGAGCCCGCGCCGCTGACCGTTGCCGCACCTATGGCTCCGGGATCAAAAGCCAGATAGCCGGCGGAACTGGTGACCGTACCGCCATTGGAGATCGCGACCGTGCCAGTGCCGTCTTCGCCGATATAGAGGGCGGCATCGTTGGTCCAAACCGAGCCGATACCATCGACTGTGACCGATCCGACCGCGCCTGCGGCGGAGCCTACAGCGCTCACCAGGTTGACGACGCTGCCGCCGTTCGAGATCGTCAACTTGCCCGTGCCGGAATTGCCGACGCGCAGGTCCGAGAAATTGGTCCAGGTCGAGCCTGGTCCATCGACGGTTGCGGTGCCCATGGAGCCCGCGGCATCGCCCAGGTAGCCGGTCTGGTTGCTGACGCTGCCGCCGTTGCTGATTGCCAGCGTGCCCGCGCCAAGATTGCCGGCGGTGAGGTTACCACTGCTGGTCCAGGTCGAGCCGGCGCCGTCGACGAACACCGCGCCGGTCGAGCCCGCCGATTTGCCGACATAGGCCGTGTCGTTGCTGACCGCGCCGCCATGGATGATCGCCAGGGTGCCGGCACCGAAATCGCCAACGGCCAGGTTGGAACTGTTGGTCCAGGTCGAGCCGGCGCCGTCGACGAGCACCATGCCGGTCGACCCGGCCTCCGCACCGACAAGTCCCGCGTCATTGCTGACCGCACCGCCATGGGTGATAGCCAGATTGCCCGTGCCGAAATTGCCGACATAGAGATTGGAAGTGTTGCTCCAGGTCGAGCCCGCACCATCGACGAATACCATGCCGGTCGAGCCCGCGAAGTCGCCAACATAGCCTATGGCGTTGCTGGCCGCGCCGCCGCCCGAGACCGTCAGCGCGCCCGTGCCCTGATCGCCAATGAACAGGTTGGAAGAGTTTTTCCAGGCCGAGCCCGGACCGTCGACCATTACCGCGCCCGTGGAACCTGCGGCATAGGCTGCGTAGCCCACTGAGCTGGTGACCACGCCGCCATTCGAGATCGTCAAGACACCGAGGCCGGCGTTGCCGACAGCGAGGGCCGCGTTGTGCCAGGTCGAGCCAGCACCGTCTACGGTTGCCGTGCCAGTGGATCCCGCCAGATTGCCCAGAATACCACTCAGATTGCTGGCCGCGCCGCCGCCGGAGACCGTCAGCGCACCCGTGCCCTGATCGCCAATGAACAGGTTGGAGGAGTTTTTCCAGGTCGAGCCCGAACCGTCGACCGTCACCGCGCCGTTGGAGCCCGCATGCCAGCCGATGGTGCCTACGGCATTGCTGACCGCGCCGCCCTTGGTGATGTTCAGCGTGCCCGTGCCATGTTCGGCGATGTACAGGTCGCCGCTATTGGTCCAGGTCGAGCCGATCCCGTCGACAGTCGCGGTGCCGGTGCCACCGGAGCCGACATGGCCCACCGTGTCGCTGACCGCGCCGCCGTTCGAGATCGTCAAGGTGCCGGTGCTGTTCGGACCGGCAGCAAGGAAAAGGTCCAAACTGTTGTTCCAGGCCGAGCCTGCTCCCGTAACGGTCACGACCCCGTTCGCGTCCGCAAGGTAGCCTACAAAGCCGGCAGTGCTGGCGAGCGTGCCGCCGCTTTTGATCGTCAGCGAGCCTGTGTAGCTCGAAATGGTGCCAAGAAACAGAAAATGCGCGGCCGCATTTGCCCCGCTTATCACGGTCGGATTAGGAAACTTCGGATTGAGCACGACGTCGTCACCCGACGCGGGAACAGCGCTGTTTTTCCAGTTTCCGGCGGTGAACCAGTCCGTGGAGGCGGCGCCGGTCCATATCGCGTCAGCCGAGGCAGGAATTGGCTGGCCAAGACAGACCAGCGCGGTCGACGTCAGCGCTAGATACTTCAACGCCTGCGCCTTGCGGCTTGCAAATTCGTGCTGTGGCATTCAATCCCCTGATATGGCAGTCGTTTCGGCCTGGCGCTGACATGTCATCGGCGGCAGGCTGTTGTCTTGGGCAGGGCCGCACTGGAATTGGACTGGAGCGAGGTGCGGTGGCTTTTCCCTGCACTGTGATGGTTTGGCACCATCGGTCGCTTCCGGCGGCTGAAGGACCGACCTCCGCCTCGGAAGGGAGGGGAATCGGGTCGCCCGTCCGCAGCGGAACCATCCGAATCTATCGCACGCTCGTTGGCGTGTAGCCGAAGCGACGGCGGAAACAGCGGTTGAAGTAGGACACATCGCTGAAGCCGTTTATCAGCGCAATCTCGCTGACGCGCATGGCGTCATTGTGCCTTTGCGAGAGCATCTTGCGCGCTCCCTGCAAGCGCTGTTCGAGGACACGTTCGGAAAAGCTGATGCCTGTCTCCTGAAGCAGGTCCTGGACATAGCGCGCCGAGAGCCCGAGGTCTTTCGCGACGCCTTGCGCGGAGATGCCGGGGTTGGCGAAATTGTCGGTGATCTTGGCCAGGATTGCCTGCAGTCTCGCCGCCCGCAGGCCGCGCAGGCCGGCCAGTTCGGCAGCCTCGCCTTTCGCGCCTGTCACCAGCCCGATCAGGTCGACGATCGTCTCCGTGGCGTGCGTTATGAGATCGGGCGAGGCGAGAGGGGGGCCGGTCTCGAGCAATTGGCAATAGCGTTTGAGGAAATCGAGAGCCTCGTTTTCGGCACCGATCTTCAACGCCAGCCTGTCATCGATCTGCGGGAAGGCTTGGGTGAGGACAGCGCGTGGCACGACCACGTTCGTCCACACATTCCAGTCGGCGCCGGTCATTTTCAGCGCTTCGGCCGCGGTGACCAGGACGGCTTCCCCCTGACCGACGCCGTATTCACGGCCGGCCTGTGCCCCGCTCAACACGGTGTCGGCCTTGTTGATCAGCAGCAGATAGCCGTCATTGCCGTCATCGGCGATGTTGCTCGCCTTCCGTGTCGCCTGCCGGATCGTTCCGGCCATCTGGCCAAGCACCAGCGATCCGACGGCCGTGGCTTCGATCGCGGCCTCGAAAGGCAGTTTTTCCGATATGCCGTATTCCACCGACCAGATCTCGGCGACATGGATGTCCTGCCAGAGGGAAAAGCGATCCTGTTCGCCAAGATGCGGCGGCAAATCGGTCGATGAAAACACTGTCTTTCGTAACAAGGAAGCGCCCCCGCTAAACCCGCAGTCTCAAAAAAATCGAACGCGGCGCTTTCCATTCCAGGAATAACCAGCGACATAGGTCGCCAAGCGTTCAACGGATCGAATTGGACCCTTAGTCGAGCTCAATCACGCTTGGCGTCACCCGAAAGTATGACGCCCGCAAAATCGCCCAGGCAGGTTCGGCGTCCTTGCACCGACCCCGCCGCTCAAAATTGCTGGTCTCATCTTTTGCCCGCTATCCATCATGGGGCATGCCGGGGTGTAGGAGAAACGGTGGAAAGGCTGAGCAGCGAAGTCCTTTTTTCGATTGTCGGCGATATCTACGATTGCGTGCTGAACCCCGACGGGTGGACCGGGGTGATGATGCGCATCACCGAGGCCATGGATGCGGCCTATACCACCATCGCGCTTGCCAGCACCGCCGGCAATCATGGCCGCTTCGCGGCCCAATCGCCGTGGGATCCAGAGCGGATGCGCGTGCTCCAGGAGGATTATGACTTTGATGCGATTCCCGGGCTGAAGGCCGCGGTCGTCGGCGATATCGACACGCCGGTCGCGACACTGTCGCATATGAGCGAAGCCGACCTCCAGCGGACGCCCTTTTTTCAGAATTGGGCCGAACCGCAGGGATTGCGCGAAGGCTGCATCACAAAATTCGTTCATACGCCGGACCGGATCGGGCTCATGGGTTGCACCACGCGGGCAAGCAGGGGGGTGATTTCGGCCGAGGAGCAGCGTTTCCTGGCCGTGCTGTCGCCGCATCTGCGCCGTGCGTCGCTGATCGGCGATCTGCTCGATCAGGCCCGCGTGGCCGCCAATCTTTATCGCGCCGCGCTCGACCATCTCGCCGTGCCGGTCGTGCTGACCGGCGTCAACGGCACGATCCTCCATGCCAATGGAGCCGCCGAACTGATGCTCTCGGGGCATGGTCCCATTCTTTCCAGGAACGGCGTGCTGCAGACGGAGAATCCGGCGGTTGCCCGCGCCCTGCTGGAAGCGATCGCCGGCGCCGCGGACGCGGATGGCTCGCTTGGGTCGCGCGGCATCGGCCTGCCCATTTCGGCCCCGGGTCAGCCGCCCGCCGTCGCCTATGTGCTGCCGTTGAGCGAAGGCACCGCGCGCGCGGCTTTCCGGCCCGCCTGTGCCGCTGTCTTCGTCTCGACCACGACGTCCTCTTCGCCACTGCCGGAGGCCGTTCTGACCACGCTGTTCGATCTCACGCCGGCGGAGGCGCGGGTTCTGCTGCGCATCGGCAGCGGGTTGTCCGCGTCCAGGAGCGCGTTGTCACTCGGCATCGGCGAGAACACGCTGAAGACGCACCTCAACCGTATCTTCGCCAAGACCGGCACGCGCCGCCAGGCCGATCTTGTCAAGCTCATTGCGGATATCGGCACGCCCGTCGCGGCTCCGGATCATAGTGCGGCCGGCTGAGCGCCAATCTCCGCCTTGAGAGGAAGATTGCGTGCTTGGCGACCTCCGCCAATCACTGACGTCAGCTCCCATTGGACTTCGCTGGGACACCACCCATATTGAGACCATGGAGCTTTGAGCGTGTCCTTCGCGCGGGTGGCCCTTCTTGCCGTGGCTTTTGTCGCCGTGGCTGCATTTTGTCCCTTCGCCTCGGCTGGGAGCGAGAAGGTTGCGCTGAGCGTCGCCATTGACGGGGCCATTGGGCCAGCGAGCACCAGGCAACTCGAGGAAGCGCTCGATGTCGCCGCCAAGCGGGACGTCGAAGTCCTCATCCTGCAACTTGATACGCCCGGCGGGCTGGTCACCTCGATGCGCGAGATGATCGCCGGCATCCTGGCTTCGCCGGTGCCCGTCATCGGCTATGTCGCGCCGGCCGGCGGCCATGCGGCGAGTGCCGGCACCTATATCCTCTACGCCACCCATGTCGCGGCGATGGCTCCCGGCACCAATCTGGGCGCCGCGACACCGGTCGAGATCGGCGGGCTGCCGTCGCTCCCGGGCGGCGACAAGGGCGATCAGAAGACTCAGGGCGATCAGAAGACTCAGGGCGATCAGAAGAACCAGGGCGACCAGAAAGGCCAAGGCGACCAGAAGGGTGAGGACGGTCGGCCGGCGGGCGACGCGATGATGGCCAAGGTGACCAATGACGCGGTGGCCCTGATCCGCTCGCTCGCCGAACTGCGCGGGCGCAATGGCGACTGGGGCGAGAAGGCGGTGCGCGAGGCGGCAAGCCTGTCGGCCAATGCGGCGCTGCAGGAGCATGTCATCGACTTCGTCGCCCACGACACCACCGAGCTGTTGCAACTGGCCGATGGGCACACCGTCGATGTGGCCGGCAAAAAAGTGGTGCTGGCGACCAAGGGGCTGCCGGTCGAGGCGCTGGAGCCCGGCTGGTTCATCCGGCTGCTTGCCGTCATCACCGACCCGAACATCGCGGTCATCATGATGCTGGTCGGCGTCTATGGCATCGTCTTCGAGTTCACCAGTCCCGGCGCTGTCGCGCCCGGCGTCATCGGCACCATCTGCCTGGTGCTCGGCCTCTATGCGCTCAACCTCCTGCCGATCAACTATACCGGCCTTGCGCTGATGCTGCTCGGCATCGCCTTCCTCGTCATCGAGGCCATCAATCCCACCGTCGTGCTTGGCGTGAGCGGCGTGGCTGCCTTTCTGTTCGGCGCCGCCATGCTGCTGAGGGTGGAGGGGCCGGGCTTTGCCATGTCATGGGCCGTCATCGGTCCCGCCGCCGCGCTGACGCTTGGGCTGGCGCTGCTGACCGGCACCTATGTCTGGGCGGCACGCAAGAACCCACCGCGCGTCGGCGGCGAGGCGATGCGCGGCCTGCCGGTCGAGATCCTCGACTGGCAGGGCGACGAGGGTCATGTGCTGGCTCTGGGCGAGCGCTGGCGGGCAAAGGCCGCCGAACCGATCGCGGCCGGCGACAGCGTCGAGGTCACCGACGTCAGCGACCTCGTGCTGACCGTGCGGCGGCGCGATGCGGGAAGGAATGGAGCAAGACAATGATGGTTGGTTATGTGGCCTATCTGGTCGTTGCGCTGGTCGTGATCATGTTCTTGTCGGCGGCCGTCCGTATCCTCCGGGAATATCAGCGCGGCGTGGTCTTCACGCTCGGCCGCTTCACCGGGGTGAAAGGGCCAGGCCTCATCATCCTCGTCCCCTTCGTGCAGCAGATGGTGAAGGTCGACCTGCGGGTGGTGGTGCAGGATGTGCCGCCGCAGGACGTGATTTCGCGCGACAACGTCTCGGTGAAGGTGAACGCGGTGCTCTATTTCCGCATCGTCGACGCCGAGCGTGCGATCATCCAGGTCGAGGACTACATGGCCGCCACCAACCAGCTGGCGCAGACCACGCTGCGCTCGGTGCTCGGCAAGCACGAGCTCGACGAGATGCTGGCCGAGCGCGACAAGCTCAACAGCGACATCCAGGAGATCCTCGACCAGCGCACCGACGCCTGGGGCATCAAGGTGTCCAATGTCGAGATCAAGCATGTCGACCTGAACGAGAGCATGATCCGCGCCATCGCCAAGCAGGCCGAGGCCGAGCGGCTGCGGCGCGCCAAGGTGATCAACGCCGATGGCGAGCAGCAGGCGGCGGCGAAACTGGTCGAGGCGGGCCGGATGCTGGCGGCCGAACCGCAGGCGATGCAACTGCGCTATTTCGAGGCCCTGCACGACATTGCCGGCGAGCGCTCGTCCACGGTGGTGTTCCCGCTGCCGGTGGATCTGCTCAGCCAGTTCATGAAGGGGGTGGGTGAGGCGAAGTAAAAATCAGCGGAGCCCGGTCGCACAGTCGTCGCAAAATCGCCGCTCTTGCCGGGAATCGTACGGCTGGCAGCTGCGTGGCACGCGGGGGAGAAGCCATGATGAGACTACCGATCATGGCGGGCCTCGTTCTGGCAGGTTCTCCGGCGTGGGCAGGCGACATACCCTATGCGCCCTCGGCCAATGTCCCCGACTATGTCGCGACGATGACGGTGCAACCATCGGGAAATTCGGCCGGATCCCATACGAGGATCGTCACACATCATGACGGCTGGGTCCGTGTGGACGAACTGGGGGCGGTCATCTACGGAAATCCGGCAAAGCAAATAACGGTCTCATTCCTTCGGGATCCAAACTATTCCTCTGTTTCGGTAAACCGTGAGACGTCGACATCCTACGAACGAATTCGCGCAGTAACGGAAACCGGCCAGACCGAGACGCATGCCGGCGAGCGATGCGACGTACGGGACGTTGTGCGGCGCGATCCAGACAAGCCGGCCCCTGGACTTCAATGGCTGAGTTGCCTGACGGCTGATGGTATCCAGATCGCCACGAGGGTGTTTGTGAACGGCTCGCTGTTTCAATCGACGGCGATTGTCAGACTCGAACGGCGCCCGGTGTCCGCCGAGGAAGTCGAGCTGCCTGCCAATTTGCTGGACGTTGCCCAATGGCTGCACTTCGACCATCCGCCACCCCAAGCTGCAACCGCTGTCAAGCGCCCACCGGATTTTGCCATGCACATGCAATGGCAAGGTGCGGTCAGGGCATTGCGGCGGCACGATCCGTGGACCTACGATGAAATATCGTATCCCGATGGACGGCGAACCCTAGATATCCGCAACGACCAAACGGGGCAGGCACTATCCTTCAGGGCCGCCAAGGGCGGTGCGTTTGAGCGGCTCTCCATATGCGAGAAATGTCAGTCGGCAGATTCGCCGGCTATTCACCTCGGCCGCAATGTCATCCCGGAGAGCATGGGCCGCACGGACAGTGTTCTCGGCGAGGCGTGCGACTGGTTCGACATGGCTCCGGGTACGTTTGACATAAACCTTTCGCAATGTCTGACGCCGGATAAAATCCCGCTAAGAATCGGCAGTGGTGGAGCGTGGGGACCCCGTGAGGAATTTGTCGCCGATGAGGTTCAGCGCCGAGAGCTCAAGCCCGAAGAGATTCTTCCACCCAGCGATGTCCTGAACCGGTCGAACTGGGATTTTCCAGGATAGGTGGGGAGTTTGGCGAAAACCGGATGACGGCACTTCATTGCCGCCAGGGCGGCTCCGGCGCGAAGCGCTTGCTGATCCAGTCGGCGAAGGCGCGGGTCTTGGCGGCTTGTCCCTTGGCCGAGGGCAAGACGACATAGACGGCGCCTTCGTCGGCCAGCGTCCATTCCTCCAGGACAGGCACTAGCCGCCCGTCGGCGAGTTCGCGGCCGATCAGCCAGTCGGTGCTCATCATCAGGCCGAGGCCCTGCACGGCGGCCTCGACCAGCACCTCGGCATCGTCGCTGACCAACGGCCCGGAAACCTCGACGCGCGCCCGCCGGCCCTCGCGGTCGGTCATCTCCCAGGCCGGAAAGGTCTGGAAGCCACTGAAGCCCAGGCAGGAATGTTCGAGCAGCGCCTGCGGCGTATCCGGCCTGCCTCTTCGGGCGAGATAGGCGGGGGCGGCGCAAAGCAGCCGGCGCCGCGTCGCCACCTTGCGCGCCACAAGGCGCGAATCCTCAAGCGCGCCGAGCCGCACGGCAACGTCGAAATTCTCGGCGACCAGATCGGCGAAACGGTTGGAGAATTCGGCCTCGATGCGGATATCGGGAAATTCGGCAAGGAATTGCGGCAGCAGCGGTCCGATCCACATGCGCCCGAACGTGCCGGGCAGCGCCAGCCTGAGCAGGCCGCGCGGGCTGCCGTCGGCATGCGCCGACGCGGCGGCCTCGGCTTCGTCGACGGAGGCGAGGATGGCGCGCACGCGTACCAGGAATTCGGCACCCGCTTCGGTCAGCGACACGCTGCGTGTCGTGCGGTGCAGCAGCCTGACCCCCAGCCGCTCCTCCAGCGATTGCAGGCGCCGCGACAGGATGGTCGCGTCGCGCCCGACACGCACTGCTGCCCTGGTGAAGGAGCGCGCCTCGGCGATGGCCGCGAAGGCCGCCATTTCGGCAAGGGCCGCCGGTTCGTGAGATTGCTGCATATCTAGCATTACTCAAATGCAAAATGGAATGATTATCCAGAAATAGCGCAGCAGATAGGTTCACTCAACCATCAATCGTCCCACCGGAGTGAAATCATGAAAGCCATCGAACTGAGCCAACCCAGGCTCGACGCCTTCCGCGCCGCCACCGTCGCCACCCCCGAACCGCAGCGCGGCGAGGTGCTGATCCGCCAGCGTGCGGCCAGCCTCAATTTCGTCGATGTCGCGGTGGCGAGCGGCAATTATCCCGGGCCGAGCTTTCCACTCATCCCGGTCGCCGACGGCGCCGGTGAGATCGTGGCGCTGGGCGAGGGCGTTACGAGTTTCAGCACGGGCGATCGCGTCGTCGCCCATGCCAAGCCGCGCTGGATCGGCGGAAGGCCGCGGCCCTACGAAATGACGCAGATGCGCGGCATCTCGTTGCCGGGGTCGCTGGCCGAATATGTCGCGCTGCCGGCCAATTCGCTTGTGCCGGTCCCGGCGCATCTCTCCTTCGAGGCGGCGTCGACGTTGCCGATCGCCGGCACCACGGCATGGAACGCGCTGCGCACCGCCAATGTCGGGCCGGGTTCGGTCGTCGTGCTGCTCGGCACCGGCGGCGTCTCGATCTTCACCCTGCAGCTTGCCAAGGCGGCCGGCGCCACCGTCATCATCACCTCGTCGTCGGACGAGAAGCTGGAGCGGGCGAAGGCGCTGGGCGCCGATCACCTCATCAACTACCGTGCGACGCCGGACTGGGACGGCAAGGTGCTGGAACTGACCGGCGGCCTTGGCGCCGACCTCGTCGTCGAGACCGGCGGCACCGCCACCTTCGCCCGCGCCATCAACGCCACGGCGCCCGGCGGCACGCTGTTCACCATCGGTTTCGTCACCGGAGCCGAGGCCACGATCAACCTGCTGCCGGTCATCATCAAGGCCTTGAAAGTGATCGGCAACAACACCGGGTCGGTGTCCGACCTTCGCGACGCCGCCCGCGCCATCGGCGCCGCCGGGATCAAGCCGGTCGTCGACAAGGTGTTTTCACCTGGTGACGCGGCCGAAGCCTACGCCCACATGGCTGCCGGCGGCCTGCATTTCGGCAAGCTGGCGTTCGGGTTGGAGTGGTAGGGGCGAAAGCGGACGGGCGCGTAATCTCCAGCGCAAAGGGAGATTACGCGCTCCACCCTCAGATCAGCTTCTCCAGCGTGATCGGCAAATCCCGCACCCTCTTTCCCGTCGCGTGGAACACTGCATTGGCGATCGCGGGCGCGACACCGACGATGCCAAGTTCTCCGACGCCCTTGCCGCCGAGCGCCGAGGAGTGCGGGTCGGGTATGCCGACCGAGATCACCTCGATATCCGGGATGTCGGCATTGGTCGGCACCAGGTAGTCGGCGAGGTTGTTGTTGACGATGCGGCCATGGCGACGATCCATGATGCCTTCTTCCAGCAGCGCCTGGCCGATGCCCATGATGATGCCGCCCTTCCATTGGCTTTCGGCGAGCTTGGGGTTGTAGAGCCGGCCGGAATCCAGCGCGGACACCACGCGCGAGACGCGCACCGTACCGAAATCCTCGTCGACGCGCACCTCGATGAAATGCGCGCACCAGGAATAGCGCGAATAGTCGCCCTCGGTGTGTGGCAGCGCCATGGCGATGGTGGTGTAGTTCTTGTAGCGGTCCTCGGCGGTCGAGTTGGCCGGCATGGTGTCGCCGGTCGCCTCGATGCGGTCGCGGCCGACGCTTTTGAGCAGTTCGGTGATCGAGACATCCGGGCCGTCGCCGCGCGGCGAAGCGATGCGGCCCTTTGCGACTACCAAAGTGTTGGCCTGCAGCGCGTGGAAGGGCGAGCGCGGATCGCTGATGGCAAGCCCGACCAGCTGGTCGAGCGCCGAGGTCGCCGCCTTATGAACCGCACCCGTCATCACGCCGGCCAGCCGCGAGCCGCCGCTGACGCCGGCTCGGGCAAAGCGGGAATCGCCGAGTTTCACCACCACATCGTCGGCCGGCACGCCGACCGTCTCGGCGGCGGTCTGCGCAAGGATGGTGTAGGTGCCCTGGCCCATGTCGATCGAGGAGCTTTCGACCTCGACCGAGCCGTCGGCCAGGATGCGCACGACAGCCTCGCCATAGGCGCGCCGCACCGGATAGGTGCCGGCGGCCACGCCCCAGCCGATCAGCTGGTTGCCGTCCCGCATCGAACGCGGTTTTGGCGAGCGCCTGGACCAGCCGAAGCGTTCGGCGCCCGCGGCAAAAGCCTCGCGCAACTGCCTGGTCGACCAGGCTTTTCTGGTGTGCGGGTCCTGTTCGGCATAGTTGCGCAGGCGGATTTCCAGCGGATCGATGCCGACCTCATAGGCAAGCTCGTCGATGGCGCTTTCGATGCCGAAGGCCGAGGGGTTTTCGCCCGGCGCGCGCATGGCGCCCGGCACCACGGAATTGACCCGCACGACATTCTGCTTCGAGGAGAAATTCGGCGTCGCATACATGATCGAGGTGACCGAGCCCAGCGGCTCGACCCACATGCCGTCGATGGATGTTTCATTGACGCCGCGATGCACGATCGACTGGATCATGCCGTCGCGGTCGGCGCCGATCGTCACCGTCTGGCGCGTCGCGGCGCGGCCGCCATAGCCGGTAAAGGTCTGCTGCCGCGTCATCACCAGCTTCACCGGCCGTCCCAGCATCTTGGCGGCACTTGCCGCTACCGCGCTATGGCTGAGCGCCAGCGCCTTGGAGCCGAAGCCGCCGCCAATATAGGGCGAGACCAGCCGCACATTCTCGAACGGCACTTCGAACCATTCGGCATAGGTGCGGGCCATGCCGTCCAGCCACTGGCTCGGCTCCCACACGGTGAGATGATCGCCTTGCCAGTGCGCGATCAGCCCATGCGGCTCCATCGGCGCCTGATATTCGCGCGGCGTGTTGTAGGCGGCGCAGATGCGCACCGGCGCGGCGGCGAAGGCGGCAGGCGCGTCGCCCCATTCCTTGGTCATGGCATCGATCGGAATGCCGTCGCCGGCCTTGCCGTCGCTGAGGTCGACGATGGCGGGCGTCTCGTCATAGCTGACCTTGACCAGGGCCGCCGCGGCGACCGCCTGCTCGAAGGTATCGGCGACGACCGCCGCGACGTGCTGGCCCGAGAAGGTGATGTCGCGCGCCAGCGGGCAGTAGGGCTTGTCCGGCGGCGGCGTGCCGAACCAGTCCGACGCGGTCCTGAGGCTGATGATGGTGTCAGGGGTCAGCACTTGCAGGACGCCCGGCGAGGCTTCAGCGATTGCCGTGTCGATCGCGCGCACCTTGCCCGAGGCGATCGTGCTTTCGACCAGCACGGCGTAGGCCAGTCCTTCGAGCTGCTGTTCGACCGCGTATTTCGCGGCACCGGTGATCTTGGCCGGGCCGTCGACGCGCGACAGCCTGCCGCCGACGGCTTCCGTCAATGCGCCGTCGGAGGCGTCGCCCCGTTTCGATTCACCAACTCTGATGTTGTGAACGGTCATGCCGTCTCTCCCAATTTGAGGATGGCGCGCGCGACAACGCGCGGCGCGAGTTCGATCTTGTAGTGGTTGGCGCCATGGTCGACGGCGCCTTCGACGGCGAGCAGGCTGGCGGCGCGGACGGTTTCCGGCTCCAGTGCCTTGCCCTTCAAGGCGTCTTCCACGGCACGGACACGCCAGGGCTTGGTCGCGACGCCGCCAAGCGTTATGCGAAGATCCCGAATGGTGCGGCCATCGGCTTCGAATTCGATACCGACCGCCGCACTTGCCGCCGCGAATTCATAGGACTGCCGGTCGCGGATTTTCAGATAGGTCGAGCGGCGGGCGGCGACGGAGCCGGGGATTGCGATGGCGGTGATCATCTCGCCCGGCTCGATCGCGTGTTCCCTGTCGGGCGTGGCGCCGGGCAGCAGGAAAAAGTCGTCGACCAGAAGCTTGCGCTCGCCGAGATGAACGACAGCGTCGAAGGCCACCAGAGCGGTGGCGAGGTCGCCGGGATACATGGCGATACAGGCCTCGCTGGTGCCGAGCACGGCGTGTCCGCGGGTGACGCCGCCGATGGCCGAACAGCCGCTGCCGGGATCCCGCTTGTTGCAGGCGGAGAAGTTGGAGGGATCGCGGAAATAGGGGCAGCGCGTGCGCTGCATAAGATTGCCGCCGATGGTCGCCATGTTGCGGATCTGCGCCGACGCCGCCTGCCATAGCGCTTCGGAGATGGCGGGGAAGCGGCTCTTGATATCGGCGTGGTCGGCGACACGGCCCATTTTGGCGAGCGCGCCGATGGTGGCGCCGCGTTCGTTCACGTCGATCCGGTCGAGCCCCTTGAGATGGGTGATGTCGACCAGCGTGTCGGGCTCGGCGACGCCGCATTTGGCGAGGTCGATCAGCGTGGTGCCGCCGGCCAGCAGCATGGGGCCGGGCAGGGCGGCCGCCTGGCGTGCGGCATCGGCAGACGTGGCGCGAAGATAGGAAAAATCCCTCATGATGCGAACTCCTGAGCTGCCTGGCGCACGGCGGCGACGATGTGCGGATAGGCGCCGCAGCGGCAGAGATTACCGGCCATGTATTCGCGGATTTCCTCATCCGAGCCGGCATGGCCCTCGCGGATGCAGGCCACCGCCGACATGATCTGGCCCGGCGTGCAATAACCGCACTGGAAGGCGTCCTGCTCGAGGAAGGCAGCCTGCACGGGATGCAGTTCGCCCGCCCGTGCAAGCCCCTCAATGGTGGTGATGGCGCGGCCTTCGGCTTGCGCGGCCAGCGTCAGGCACGCCAGCACGCGCTCGCCGTCTATGTGCACGGTGCAGGCGCCGCACTGGCCATGGTCGCAGCCTTTCTTGGTGCCGGTCAGGCCGAGCCGCTCGCGCAAGGCATCGAGCAGCGTCACGCGCGGCTCGAGCTGCAATTCGTGATGCTGGCCGTTGATGTCGAGGTGGACGGGGATTTTTGTCATGGGCGTCTGGCTCCAGTTGCTTGACGCTGAGGGGAATGAATTGGTGTCGGGGCGGAGGAGGGCAAGGGGCGCGGAGGAGGGCAAGGGGCGCGGAGGGCTAGATGTTGGCGGCCTTCGCCAGTCTCCAGTGGGTAACCGCTTTGTCTTGCGGGTTCGAAAGAGGTGACATACGGGGTTCCCTGCCTATATGATGAAAGCACTCCACTTAAAGCGGAGGTGCCTCCGTTTCTTACGTGGGGGCTGGCCTGGCCGGGTTCAAGTCCCCATATTTTGTCCGTGGAGAAAAAATTGGCCGAAGCCGTCATCGCTGAAGACGCCGCCGCGGAAACCAAACCGCTGCGCGCGGATGCCCAGCGCAACCGCGACCGGCTGGTCGAGGTGGCGGCCTCGGTGTTTGCCGAGCGCGGCATCGATGCCTCGCTGGAGGAGATCGCGCGCCGGGCCGGCGTCGGCATCGGCACGCTCTACCGGCATTTCCCGACGCGCGAGCATCTGGTCGAGGTGGTCTACCGCCGCGAGGTGGAGGCGCTTTGCGCCGCCGCCGGCGAGCTTGCGGCAAGGCATCCGTCCGATGTCGCCCTGGAGGAGTGGATGCGGCGCTTCGTCGACTACATCGCCACCAAGCGCGGCCTGGCGACCAGCCTGCGCATCCTGCTCACAACCAATTCGACGCTGTTTTCCGACACGTCGGGGCGGGTCTCGCAGGCCTTGCGGCAACTGGTCGAGGCGGCGGTGGCCGACGGCACCATCCGCGGCGATGTCGATGCCTCCGATGTGCTGCACGCCCTGTCGGGCATCTATTCCGCGCCCGATACGCCGGAGTGGCGTGACCGTTCGCGGCGGCTGGTCAAGCTGTTGATGGATGGGTTGCGGTTCGGGGCGGGGAACCCCGCCAAGGCCTGACGGTCTCCAAGACCGGTCTCAGCGAACCAAGAAACCTCGTAGACAGACGTCTCCGTTAGCCATGGCAGGCCGAGCCCGCGCGCCGCACTTGCATCTGCATGCGAACGGTTGTTAAAATCCTCACATTTCAGGATGCACAGGCCCAACGCATGACTGCTCGCAAAGCGCAAAGGACAGCCCGGTTGATCGATCTGCTGTCGCAGCGGCGGGTCATCCATCTCAGCGAAGCGGCGGCGCTGCTCGGCGTCTCCGAGATGACGGTGCGGCGCGACATCGCCACCAACCAGGGGCAGATCGCCTATCTCGGAGGGCACATATTGGCGGCGGCCGAGATCGAGGCCGATATTCCCTACGAATTGGCGACCGCGGCCGACAGCCATGCGGCGGCCAAGCGCGAAGCCTGCGCGCATGCTGTGCGCAAGATACGGCCCGACGAGACGATCTTCATCGACTGCGGCACGACGCTGATCCATCTGATCGATCTCATTCCCGAAAATTATCAAATAACGGCAATATGTTACGCCATGAATGTCGCGGAGCGGCTGAGCCGCAGGCCCAATGTCACCATCATCATGCTGGGCGGCGTCTATCATCCAGCGTCGGCGTCATTCTCGGGCACGCATGATTTCGACATTTTGAACAGCGTCGGCATCAACGCGGCCTTCCTGTCGGCCGCCGGCGTCGATGCCAAGCGCGGTGCCACCTGCGAGCATTTCCACGAGGCGGTGGTGAAGCAAAAGGTGATGAGCCTGGCGCGCGAAAATTACCTGGTCATCGACTCGAGCAAGATCGGCAAGCTCAAGCGCGCCTTCTTCTCAGCCATGGACGGCTTCGACGCCATCATTACCGAGCACGGCGAGGTCGGGCCGGATTCATTCCTGCCGCAGGCCTGACTCCGTTTGACATTTCACTGGTCTGATGGAAAAGTCACAAAAAAAGTAAGAGAAGTCCCAAAAGGGGCTCGACAAGGGTAGGGGACGCGTCAACGGGAGGAAGTGCGGGCGTCATGATCGAACAGGGTTCGATTGCGCCATTTTCCGGGACGCCCTTGCTGCGCGTCGAGGGCGTCAGGAAGCGGTTCGGCGGCGTCAATGCGCTGCGCGGCGTCAGTCTCGAAATCCGCGCCGGTGAAGTGCACGCACTGCTCGGTGAAAACGGCGCCGGCAAGTCGACGCTGATCAAGATCCTGAGCGGCGTGCATGTGCATGATGGCGGCTCGATCGAAATCGACGGCAAGCCTGTCTCGTTTTCTTCGCCGGCCCAGTCGCGCGATGCCGGCGTGGCCGTCGTCTATCAGGATCTGAGCCTGGTCGAGTCGCTGTCGGTGGCCGACAATCTGCTTCTGGGGCGAGAGCCGAAGACGCGGCTAGGCTTCCTGAAAAAACGCCGGCTGGTGGCGCAGGCCGAGGCTTTCCTCAAATCGCAGAACATCCCGCTCGATGCCCGTGCCATGGTCGGCTCGCTGCCCTTCGCCTATCGCCAGATGACCGAGATCGCCAAGGCGCTGATGGGCGATGTCCGCCTGCTCATCTTGGACGAGCCGACCTCGGCGCTGACCGATGATGAGGAGAAGATCCTGTTCGAGGCGATCCGGGCGGTCGCGGCGCGGGGCGTCGGGGTGATCTATGTCACGCATCGCCTCAACGAAGTGTTCCGCATTTCCAACCGGGTGACCGTCTTCCGCGACGGGCAGAACGCCGGCACCTTCGTCACGGCGCAAACCAATATGCGGCAATTGGTCGGCGCGATCGTCGGGCCGGATCACGCTGTGCTGAAAGCAGATGGCGATGCACCTGGACAAGGCACGGCGTCATCGGCCGGTTCATCTGAAAGGCCCGTGCTCGAATTGAAAGGTGTCAGCAATGACCGGCTCGACGGGGCCAGTCTCGAATTGCGCGCCGGCGAAATCCATGGCCTTGCCGGGCTGATCGGCAGCGGACGCACCGAAATCCTGCAGACCATCTTCGGCCTGCGATCCGTTCAATCGGGCGAGGCCAGCCTGGACGGTGTCTCGCTGAAGGGCACAGACCCGGCAGCGGCGATCGGGCTGGGCATCGCGCTTGTGCCGGAGGACCGGCACGTCCAGGGCCTGGTCCTCGAACATTCGATCGAGCGCAATCTGACCTTGCCCCGCCTGCCTTATTTCTCGCGCCTTGGCTGGCTGCAGCGGCGGCCGGCGAGCGAACATGCCAATGCGGCGATGCGCCGGCTGGCCGTGAAGGCGCCGAGCGCGTCGACCATGGTGAAGAACCTGTCGGGCGGCAACCAGCAGAAAGTGGTGTTCGGCAAATGGAACGAACCACGGCCGCGCGTGCTGCTGCTCGACGAGCCGACGGTCGGGGTCGATGTCGGCGCGCGCGAGGAGATTTACGGCGTCATTCGCGCCGCGGCAGCGGCCGGCAGCGGCGTGCTGCTGGTGTCTTCGGACCTCTCCGAACTGCTGCAGCTTTGCGACCGCATCTCCATCGTCGTCGATGGCCGGATCACCAGGACGATCGCGCGGCCGGACATCGGCAGCGCCGAGGATCTTCATCACCTCATTCAACTTTCGCAGCCATCGGAAGAGCACGCGGCATGACCGACACACAAAGGCCGGCGAAAGCTGCCGCCAACCAACCGAACGGGCGCTCGACGCTGCAGCATCTGCTGCAGGGCGAGCGGCCCTACATGCTCTATGTCGCCTTCGCCATCATGCTGATCGTCTTCAGCCTGGCGTCGCCCTGGTTCCTGTCGATCGACAATTTTCTCAACATCGGTCGCCAGACGACGCTGGTCTCGATCATCGCGGTGGGCATGACATTCGTCATCATCTCCAGGCAGATCGACCTGTCCGTCGCCTCGACGCTGGCGCTTTCGGGCATGAGCGCATCGCTGGCCATGGCCTTTGTCGCCAACAACTGGGTCGTCGGCGCCGTGGCGGGGCTGGGCACCGGGGCGCTGATCGGCCTGCTCAACGGTGTCTTGACCACGCGCCTGGAGATCCCGTCCTTCCTGGTGACGCTCGGCACGCTGAGCGGCGCGCGCGGCCTGGCGCTGATGGTCACCAACACCAAGCCGGTCATCATCACCAACGAGTATTATTTCGCGATCTTCGGCGAAGGCTCGGTGCTCGGCATACCGGCGCCGATCCTGTGGACGCTCGGCGTCACCATCGCCGGCATCTTGCTGCTGCACTACAGCGTCTATGGGCGGCGGGTTTACGCAGCGGGCGGCAACCCGACGGCCGCGCTCTATTCCGGCGTCCATATCAAGCAGGTCACGACGCTCGCCTTCGTGCTGACCGGCACGCTCGCCGGGCTGGCGTCGCTCATCCTGTCGGCGCGCTCGCACGCGGCGCGGCCCGATGTGGTGCAAGGCATGGAGCTCGACGTCATCGCCTCGGTCATCCTTGGCGGCTGCAGCCTGTTCGGCGGCCGCGGCTTCGTGCTCGGCACGCTGCTCGGCAGCCTGATCATCGGCACGCTCAACAACGGACTGGTGCTGCTCGGCGTCAGCTCGTCACTGCAACTTGTCATCAAGGGAGCAATCATCGTCGCCGCGGTCGCGTTCACGAGGAGGTAAGGCGCACGCGGAAATCAGCAGAAGCCGCCGACTCCAAACGGCAAAACAAATATCAACAATCAACGGAGGAAGTCATGAAATCGGTTCACTCGCTTTTCTGCACATTGAGCCTCGCCGCCAGCGCCTTCGCGCTGTCGACGTCCCTGAGCGTGGCGCAGACGCCGGACACTTGCGTTACCGGCGTCGACATGGCGACACTCGGTCCCAAGGGCATTGTCGGCCAAGGCCCGCATGGCGAGAAGGCAGCCTCGCCCGACGAGCTGAAATTGACCGACGAAGAGGCCGGCAAGGTCAAGGCCGGCAAGTTCAAAGTCGGCATTTCCATGCAGACGGTGAACCTCGACTGGTCGCAATTGCAGGTGCAAGGCATCAGCGAAACGCTGGCAAAATATGGCGTCACCGTCACCGGCGTGGCGTCGGCCGAGTATCAGGTCGACAAGCAGATCGCCGATATCGAGAACACCATCCAGCAGCATCCGGACGGCATCATCTCCATTCCCGTCGATTTCACGGCGACGGCGCCGACCTACAAGAAGGTGGGCGAGGCCGGCATCAAGCTGGTGTTCATGGACAGCATCCCGGTTGGCCTCTCATCTCCCAAGGATTTTGCCTCGATGATCTCGGCCGACAGCCAGGGCAACGGCCAGATCGCGGCGCAGATCCTGGCGTCCTGCATGCCCAAGGGCGGCACGATCGGCCTGGTCAATTTCGGCGTCGACTATTTCAGCACCAATGAGCGCACCAAGGGCGTCGGTGAGTGGATGAAAAAGAACCGTCCCGACATCGTCATGAAGCAGGTCGACTTCACCGATCCCTCCAAGGTCTCGCAGATCTCCGGCGATTTCCTCACCGGCAATCCCGATGTGAAGGGGCTGTTCGCGGTATGGGACCAGCCGGCGCTGGACACGCTGTCCTCGATGCGCGCGCAAGGCATCGACATACCGATCACCACCGTCGATCTCGGTCTGCAGTCGGCGATCGAGATCGCCAAGGGCGGACCGCTCAAGGCAACCGGCTCGCAGCGCCCCTATGACCAGGGCGTCGCCGAGGCGCTGGCTATGATGAAGGCGCTGATCGGGCAACCCACGCCCGCTTGGGTCGGCGTGCAGTCGCTGCCGGTGGTGCAGTCCAACGTGCTGGAATCCTTCAAGACTGTCTTCCACAAGGATCCGCCGGCCGAACTCGTCGACGCCTGCAACAGCGCCAAGCCGAAGTGCAATTGAAATAGCGGCATGGGCGCGGGAGAGATCCCGCGCCCACAATAGCCGGAACGGCCATTCATCCCGGGCGTGGGGCATGCTAGGCGTCAATAGCTTGATTTGCCTGTTATCCACGTTTTCGAGGGCATGCGATGTATGTAGGCCGTTCCTACAAACTGATCGATTTCGCGCTGTGGTCGCGGCGCAGCGTCATCTACATGGTGGTGGTGAGCGGACTGGCCGTCGCGGCCTACCGTCTTCCGGGCATTGCCGGGTTCTCGGTGCCATGGTCTGTCGTGCTCGTGCTCGGCACCACCGTGTCTCTCGTCGCCGGCTTCAAGAATTCGCAGGTGCTGACCCGCAGCGGCGAGGCGCTGCAGGCCTTCACGCAAATCATCGCCAGCAGCCGGATGTGGTCCAATTTCTGCCGCGACTTCCTAGACGCGCCGACGGCGAGGCAGCTCATCTACCGTCATATCGCCTGGATGACGGCACTGCGCTTTTCGCTGCGGCGGCCGATGCCCTGGGAATCGATGGGGAAGGCGGCCAATATCGAGTATATGCGGCGCTACCGCATCAGCGAGGACAAGGGCTCGCTCGCCGAGGAATTGCCGCCGCTGCTGGCCGAACAGGCCGACAAGGTGCTGAAATCGCCGCAGCCGGCGCTGGCCCTGCTCGAAATGCAATCGGTCCAGGTCAACGCGCTGTTCAAGGACGCCAAGCTCCCCCCGCAGATATACGTCGAACTGACGAAGCTGATCCGCGACTTCCACGATCAGCAGGCGCGCTGCGACCGCATCAAGAACAATCCCTATCCGCGCCAATACGCCATCGTCAGTTCCATGTTCGTGATGATCTTCTGCACGCTGCTGCCGTTCGGCGTCGTTCCGGTCTTCGCGGAGATGGGCAAGCTGGGCGGTGCGCTCGGCACATTCGGCATCTGGCTGACGATCCCGTTCAGCACGCTGCTGGGCTGGGCCTACATGTCTCTCGACCAGGTCGGCGAAAGCAGTGCCAACCCGTTCGAGGGCAATGCCAACGACGTTCCGATCTCGCAGATCTGCCGCGACATCGAGATCGAGCTGCGCGCGGGCCTTGGCGAGGCTGACCTGCCGAAGCCCTTGCTGCCCATCAACGATATCGCGACCTGAAGTGCCTGATCCGGCGCGGCTACGCTTTCGCTTCGACGAGGATCACCAGCGATTCCGGCACCACGCCATCATGCGCCATGGCGTCGGCGGCCGACTTGCTCTGCATCAGCGCGGCCATCTTATCCATATCCGGCACGTCCATCATCACGGCCACCCGTTTCGGGTTCTGCGGATCGACGAAGGTGCGGATGTTGGTGATCCCCAGCGAGCCGAAAAGCTCCTTGCGCTTGGGTGAACTGAGCCAGTGCTTGCTGTCTTTCGAGATGTTGTGATGGCCGATTACGGTTGGCATGGCATCCTCCCCAGGGTGACGCCGGCGGTCGATATCGCCCGCCTGATGCTGCGATCCACCTGTACGAGCCAGTGAGCGCCGTTTCCCGTAGACTGTCAATTAGCTGTTGCTGATGGAGCTGTCGCGACGTGGAGTCACCGACAGATCAGGGCTGCGAACGATGTGGCGTGCGTTCCACCCGTGCCTGGAGTTATGAATTGTAAGCCATTGCTGCCGGTTGAGGATATCGAAACCTAGGCGGGACTGACGCCTATTCCGAGATTGCTCGATTGCCGATCGCGACGCGACCCCAGTCCTCAGGCGCGACGTCGGCGATCGACTGAGAGAACGTCCAGTGGTGGCCGGCGAAGTCGCGACAGGAATATTGCCGCTCGCCATAGGGGAAGCTGACCGGCGGGCTCAGGATCACGGCACCGTGGCGCACAGCTCGCTTGTGATGGGCATCGACATCCATGACACGCACCATCACCGCTAACGGCGCGCCGGCCTGCTCCGGTATCGGTTCGCCCTTCTTCGATCCGGCGACAATCAACGCTCCCTCACCGAAGTCGAGTTGGTGGCGGTGGTTGCCGATGATTAGCCTCTGTTCGAACCCGAAGACGTGGCAGAGCCAGCGGCTGGCCGTCTCGACATCGGGATAGGCGAGCACTGGTATAATCGTGCTCGCGGGCATCGACCGATTGGTGATCATGTCATCTCCCGTCGCGTTTGGTGCAAGGGCATGAAGGCTGTGCGCGAAGCGCCCAGCGCCTCAACTATAGGGCGACCAGCACTGCTGGCGGGGTCCGCTATAAGGCTGATAGCTGTTGTCCCAGGCGCGGTAGGAAACGTAGCGCTCATGGCACCAGCGTACGTGCGCCGCTTCCAGACGCACCGCGGGACGCGGCAATGGCGCGACAGTCGCCGCCGCGACACCGGCGGCAAAGGCGGCGGCGGGGAACCAGTAGCCGTTGTAGTAGCGGTAGCCCGGCCGCACGCGGACATAGCCGCGATAGCCGTTATAGTAGTAGCCGCCGCCGACGACGTAGAAGCCGCGCCGGAACCACACCGGCGTCGGCGCTGTGGTGGCCGATGCCGGGGCAGAGGCCGGCACGACCGGCAGGGCCTGAGCCGGCGAGGCCAGCACCGAGGCGCCAATCATCAAACCGCAAAATGCCGCAAGCGTCCGTTTCATCATGTCTCTCCTGTGGGATGGGTTGTCTAGGGGATCACTGGCGCCGGAGCGCCCGCAGTTCGGAGATGGAAAGCGCACCGTCGCCATTCGTGTCCGCCCGCAGCAACCGGTCGGGAATGAAGGCGGCAAACTCGTCGCGCGAAATCTTGCCATCGCCATTGCGGCCGATGCGGCTGGCCTGTGCTCGGAAGTCGGCGAATTGCGCGGCCTGGAAGTCTCGCTTCGACTTCACCTGCTCGACGGCAGTGCGCACTTCGCCCGCGTCGAGCAGACCATTGTGGTTGGCATCCATCCGGTCGAACATCCGCGCCCGCGCGGCCTGGATCTCGCTGAACTCCAGCTTTCGGTCGCCGTTGGTGTCGATACGCCGGAAGAGTTCCCTGGCGCCGCTGCCGTCCGCCGCACAGGCGCTGCCAGCGCCAAGCAGCAGGCCGGCAAGGGCTATGACGATCTTGTTCATGCTGGTCTCCGCATTGGGTCGGATGGTCCGCCGCGGACCGTCCTTGCAGAGCCTTCTACGCAGGCCCTTTTGTGCTCCTACGCGCGATCGGGAGATTTTTCTCGAGATGCTGCGGGCGCAACTGCCGAGCGATGCCGCGACGCAGATTGGCGCGTTCGAAAAGAATCTCCCGTGTCGAGCGTAGGGTCCGGCCCGGTGCTGCGTATCGGTCAGCAGTCGCCCCCCCCGCGACCCGACCACGAAAGGATCATCATCATGAAACGTTCAGCACTCATTGCGGCCTTGCTTGTCGGACTTGTGCCGCTCCGCGCGGCGCAGGCACAAGACATGCCGGGCCAGCGCATCCTGCAACGCATCGATACCAATGGCGACGGCGCCATCTCCAAGGACGAGATGACGGCCGCCCGCGAGCGGCTGTTCAGGCGGCTCGACCGCAATGGCGACGGCGTCATCGACGAGAAGGAGATCGACAGCGCCCGCCAGGCGATCGAGGATCGCGCCGAGGTGGCGCAGGCGCGGCTCGGCAATCGCTGGCGCCGCCTCGACACGAATGGCGACGGCAAGGTGTCGCAACAGGAATTTGCCAGCAGCATGCCGTTGTTCGACCTCATTGATCGCAACGGTGACGGCAGGCTTTCCGCGGACGAGATCGCAACCATCCGCAAGCTGATAGCCGAGCGTGCCAACTAATCGGCAGCGATCATTCCCTTTACAAAACAAGGAGTACGACATGTTGTTTTCAGTAAAGATTCCGGCGCTCTGTATCGGCGCGGTGCTTGCCTGGTCGGCCGCTTCGCCGGCCTCGGCCGAGGAGTGGCGGCGTCCGACCGCGCATGGCGGCGAGATCAGCCGCAGCGTGACCCGGGACGGCAATGTCTATACCGGCTCGACCACCCGCACCGGGGCCAATGGCGGTGCCTACACATCGAGCTCCAAATGCATTGGTGGCGTTGTTGATCGCTGCGCCAGAAGCTATTCTGGCACCGGCCCGAATGGGCAGACCTTCTCCGGCAAGCGTGTATCGGCGGCGGGGCCGTTTCGAGGCCGTTCGGCAGGTAGCTTCACCGGTCCTAACGGCAAGACCGTCTACGGCATTCGCCGCTGGCGCCGCTGACATCTGGTGATGGATTTGAGCCCGAAATTCGTTTCTGCGCCGATCCGGATCGATGCGAGGTTCGGACTCGCCATCGAAGTCTTGCCAACCGGTGGCCGCCACCGTGCAGCATGACCAGCCCAGAGGCGACGACGAGCTTCTGGCCCGCATCGCCGGGGGCAACCAAAGCGCGCTGTCCGAGCTCATCGCTCGCCATGGCCGCGGGTTGCGAATGTTCGCGGCGCGTTATCTCGGCAATGCCGGCGACGCCGAGGATGTGGCGCAGGAGGTGTTCGTGACCGTCTGGAAACAGGCCGCGCGGTTTGATCCGGCCAAGGGGCGGGCTTCGACCTGGCTCTACCGGATCACCGCCAACCGATGCATTGACCAGCGTCGACGTAGGGCGCTACGCAGCTTCATCGGGCTGGACGACATAAGGGATGAGGTCGCCGCGCCGGAGGCGGACGCCGAGGCGACGACCGCGGCGCGGCAGGAACTGGCGATCGTCCGCGACGGGCTCTCGCGCCTGCCGGAACGGCAGCGCATGGCGGTACTGCTGAGAGCCGTCGGCGACCTCGACATCGCGGCGATCGCCGAGGTGATGGGCGGCAGCATCGGCTCGGCCGAGCAATTGCTGGTGCGCGGACGGCGTGCGCTCAGGGATCATTTGGCAATGGCGGCCGTGAGCCGCGAAAGGGAGTCCTCATGACACGGGACGAATTCGAACGACACAGCCTGCGCTTTGGCGCTGCGGTCGAGACATGGCCGGCGCCTTTCCGCCAGCAGGCGCTGGCGCTGCTGGCGGCCGAGCGCAAGGACGACCCGGATGCCGCGCTCGATCGTCTCGTGCTCGAAGCGGCGCTGACCGATGGCGACGACCAGGCACTGGCGCGCAAGGTGCTGGCCCGTATCGAAGCCGGCTCGGCACGCCCGTCTCTCTTGCCGCGCCTGCTCTTCAGTCCGGCCGGGTTCGCGGCCTGCGTCGCTGCCGTGCTGGTGGCGGCAACGTTGGCAGGCTACCAGGTGGCGCGGCTACAGGATGATCCGTCCGATACGGAGCTTCTGGCGCTGGCGTCCGGTTCGTCGCTGGCCGATGGCGGTATCGCGGCCGACGCGGAAGGGGAGGGCTCGCTTTGAAGCGTCCCTGGATATGGACGGCGACGCTGGTGCTGCTCGCCCTTTCGCTCGCCGTCAACTTCTTCCTGGTCGGTTATGCCATGCACGGGTTGCGCCAGGGCGCGGCGGCGCGCGTACTGTTGTCGGAAATTGCCAGCAGCTATCCGCCCGAGGTGAGGAAGGAGTTCCGCGGCATTCTGCGCGACAACCGCTCGCGCACCTTCCAGGCGTTGCGCGACTTGCGCAGTGCTCGCGCCAATCTGGCGGCGGCACAAACCGCCAAACCCTTTGATGAAGCGGCGGTGAAGGACGCGATGGCGGCGGTGCGCAGCGCAACGACCAACCTTCAGGCGACCATGCAGGATTATCTCCTGACCGCGCTGAAGAACGTTAACGCCAAGCCCGCCGCGGGAGGCTAAGCCGCGACGGCCCTACTGACGGCACAATCGTCGCCGACCTATGTCGATGTCCAACCGGCTTGCGATCGCAAAGATGGAACAATGCGGCACGACAGGCTTGTCCTGACCCTGATTTGGCGCGAGCTCTCGGCTGGCCTGCGCTCGATGCGCCGACGCGATCTCGTTTGGATCGTCGCTGGCGGTGGGGCGTTGCTCGCCTACGCCATTGCCGACATCGTCGTCGCCTTGCATGCGGTATCCGCCACCCTGCGTCAGGCGCAGGCGCTGTGGGCGGTCGGCTTGCCGGGGGTGCTTCTTTGCCTTGGCGGCTTCGCCGGCAGCGCGATCGCAAGACTTTGCCTGTCGCGCGCCTTCGCGCCGTTCCTGAAAGCATTGCCTCTTTCACTCATGGAGCGCCGGCGCATGGCGGCCGTGGCGGCATGTGCGCTGGGCGTTCCCCTTGCCTTCATCGCGGCGGCGGCCGTGGGCCTTGGGTGTTTCGTCATCGCAAAACCACTGGCGCCGGCCTGGGGTCTCGGTGCCGTGATGCTGTTTGGCGCCGGCTTTGGCGCGGCGGCGGTGCTGCGCCTGCGGAGCGCTCGCGACCTGGTCCTCAGCGATAGTGCCGATCCGGTGAGCGATCCGGGCGGGCGCAAGCCTTGGCTCGGCGCCTTCGATCGTTCGACGCCGGCCTGGCTCTCAAGCTGGGCCTGGGGCCTGCCCGCCGGGCGCGTAAGGCTTTCATGGCGGCTGGCGGGGGCAGCCATCCTGTTCGGCCTCGCGGCAGTCGTTGCCGGCTCCATCAGCCTTGCCCGCCATGATGCCGTGCCGGCGGCGATGGCCGGGCTGACCGGCGGCCTTCTGGTGTTCATGTTGAGCGCGCGGTTCCATCCACTCGGCTCGCCGGTGCTGCGCACGGCTCCGCTCGGCTTCGTCAGGGCCTGGCTGCGCCTGGCGCGGCTGCCGCTGCAATTGTCGCTCGCCTTCTTCCTCCTGCCGGCGGGAGCCGCCCTGGCGGCGGAACCGTCGGCCTGGGCGATGCCGCTCGCCAGCGGCTTCTGGCTGCTGGCGCTGAACGGCGCCTATGCGGTGTTTGCCGCCTATTTCATGACCGCGCCGTTCGTCGCGGCGCTGAGCTTCCTCAGCGCCATCGCCTACGCCAGCTACGAGACGCTCGAATATGGGCGCACGGTGCTGATCGGTTTTGCCGCCCTTGTGCTGTTTCTGTGGCACCAGGCGCAACGGAGATATCGCCATGGATAGCAGCATCGATCCTGCCGAAATCCTCGCGGTTCGCGGGCTCAGCGCCGGCTATGCTGGCCGCGCGGTCGTCAGCGGCATCGACCTGTCGCTCGACAGGGGCGACATCCTCGGCCTGCTCGGCGCCAACGGTTCGGGCAAGTCCACCTTGCTCAGGGCCATCACCGGCCAGATTCGGCCGCTCGGGGGGACCGTGGCGATCGATGGCGCCGACCTTGTCAGGGCACCGGAACGCGCCAAGTCAGGCTTCGGCCTTGCCGTGGATCCATTCGACCTGCCGGCGGCGCTGAGCGGGCGGCAATATCTCCAACTCGTCGCCTCGATCCGCGGCTGCGCCGAAGACGACTGGCCTGGCGTCGATGTCACTGATCGGCTTGGGCTCAATCGCTGGATCGAACGGCCGATAGCCGAATATTCGCTCGGCACGCGGGCCAAGATCGCCATTGCCGCGGCCCTGCTCGGCACGCCACCGCTACTGATCCTCGATGAGTCCCTGAACGGCCTCGATCCGCTTGCCGCCTTCGAGGTGAAGCGCATCATCCTGGCCCTGGCTTCCAATGGCCGCCATGCCGTCATCATCTCCACCCATGTCGTGGAAGCAGTGCCGGGCCTGTGCAACCGCGCCATCCTCCTGGCCGATGGCCGCATGGCACGCGCGTGGCACGCAAGGCAACTGGCCGAGGCCGGCCAGATGCCCGGCGCCTTCGAAGCCGAAGTCATGCAGGCGCTGGCGGTCCAGGCGGCCGATGGGTGATGGCACGTCGCGCCTGGACGGCTGAAACCCAGGCGTTTCGCAACGGCTGCGGTCACGCAGGGCTCAAACCTCCAGGCAGACCTTGCCGAAATGCTTCCGCGCTGCGTAGTGCGTGAAGGCGGCGGCTATCTCGCGCAGCGGGAAGCGACGGTCGATGACGGGCTTGATGCGATTGACGTCTATGGCGCGGATCATGTCCTCCTGGTCCGCCCGGCTGCCGATCGAAATGCCGCTGATGCGGATCTGGTTCGAGAATATGGCCGGGATCGAGACATCTGCCGCAAAGCCGGTCAGCACGCCAATCAGGGCGATGTGGCCGCCTGTCCGGCAGGCGCTTATGGATTGCGCCAGCGTGGCGGGGCCGCCGACTTCGATCACGTGATCGACGCCGCGGCCATCCGTCAGCTCCCGAACCTTGCGGCTCCAGTCCGGCACGGCCTTGTAGTTGATGACGGCGTCGGCGCCGAGGCGGCTCAGCCGCTCCAGCTTTTCCTCGTCGGAGGAGGTGGCGATGACCCGGGCGCCGGCGGCCTTGGCGAATTGCAGCGCAAACAACGACACGCTGCCGGTGCCCAGAACCAGCACCGTGTCGCCGGGCCTGACCTTGCCGGATACGACCAGGCCTCGCCAGGCGGTGACGCCGGTGCAGGTCAGCGCCGCGGCTTCCCCGTGCGTATAGCCCGCGGGAGCTTTGGTGAAGGCCTGCGCGGGCATGCAGACATATTCGCTGGCGAAGCCGTCGAAACTCTCTCCTGGAATGTCGCGCCTGGTGGCGGGCGTCATGTCGCCGTCAAGCCACCGGGGATAGAAGACACTGACGACGCTGTCGCCGGGCTTGAGCGCATCGACTTTGCTGCCGACGGCGATCACTTCACCCGCACCGTCGGACAGCGGCACGCGGCGGTCGGCCAGCTTTGTCTTGCCCTGCACCGCGAAATCGTCGCGCATGTTCAACGAGCAGGCGCGGATCCTGACCATCACGTCGCCGGGTCCCGGCTGCGGCGGATCTTCCTCGACCAGGTCGAGCCTGTCCAAGCCACCTGGCGCTCTCAGCCTGACAAGCCTCATTGTCTTCTCCGATGTGTGGGGATGTTTGATGCAGGCGCGCCGGCTCTATCGGACCTGGCGGCCGGAAATCACCCGCAGCCAGGGTGCCAGATGAAAGGCGCTCATCAAGAGATACATGGCCGGCATCCCGGTCAAAGACGGGCCGGTCAGCGGGGAGGCGCCCATGCACAGCATGGCCGCGTCGCCGCCTTGCAGGCAGGACAGCAGGGCCATCAGGGCGAAGGTGGGCGCCGCGGCGAGGCAGAGCCAGTCGGCGACGCCAAGGGTGGTGGTGCTTTCACGGGTCGCGCTGGCGGTGCTTATGTGGGTATCGCTCATGATCTTAATTCCTTGATGGTCGCGGTCCTTCAGGATTTGGGCTCCTCTCCCTCGCCAAGAGCGAGGGAGAGGAGCGCTTTCCTGTCCAGTCCCTGCTTACTCACCCTTATCCCTGAAGGCGGCTTCGCCGGCGGCGGCCACTTCGGCCCATTTCTTGTCCGCCCCGGCTTCGTAATTGTCGTGCCAGTTCCACCAGCTGTAGAGCGGGGTCTGGGGATAGCCTTCGGGCGAATCCTCCCAGATCTCCTGGCGGCCGAGCGGGGTAGCGTCGAGATAGCTCCAGACCGTGCCCATCTGCTCGTCGCCGCGGCTGTTGATGAGATAGGTGCGGAAGACGCGGTCGCCGTCATGGATGAAGACGTTGTGGCCGTGCCACTCGTCGACGCCGAAATCCTTGTCGAAGCTGTCGGTGATCGTGTACCAGGGCATCTCCCAGCCCATCCGCGCCTTCAGCCTGACAATGTCGGCCTGCGGTGCCCGTGAGGCGTAGGCCAGCGTGGTGTTGCGGGCGTTGAGATGGGCGAGGTGGCCGACCTGGTCGGCGCCGAGTGAGCAGCCGCGGCAGGCATGATCGGGCCAGCCATAGACGCCCGGCTCGAAGAAGGCGCGGTAGACGATCAGCTGGCGGCGGCCTTCGAACAGGTCGAGCAGGCTTGCCTTGCCGTTGGGGCCTTCGAATACATAGGCCTTGTCCACTTCCATCCACGGCATGCGCCGGCGTTCGGCGGCGAGCGCGTCCTTGGCGCGCAGCGTCGCCTTCTCCTTCACCAGCATCTTTTCGCGGGCGGCGTCCCATTCCTGCCGCGAAACGATCGGTGGGGTCTTCATCGTCATGTGCTTGGTCATTGGTCTTCTCCTTTGTCAGTCATGGTGCCGTCGCGGGCCGTGATCGCCTTGGGATCCAGGCTAGAGCGATGAGGCTGGGTGAGGTGAGTTACATCTGCGACGGGATTTGAATCATCCGGCACGGCGCAGCAGGGGTGGCGGGGGCGTGCGGTGTGTTCGAGATTGTCGGTTGCAGGCATTTTCAACTATCCCTAATGAGATGCTTACTATTAATACCTGAGATGCTCAGGCTAACGAGTGCCGGAATTGGCGTCAACGGTGCCGATGGCGGCCTCAGCCACATGGCTAGGTCTCCATCGGGCCAACGCCGCTTGCTGACCGGCGGTGGTGATTTAAGTTAGGGCGCAAACGTGCCGGGGTGGGAGTTACAAGTGTGACGGGATTTGAATGGACTCGTTGATCACCGCGGCGGCGCTGGCGCTGGCGGCGGGTGATCCGCTCGGGGCGCTCGACCGCGTCGCCCTGCGCGAGGACGCGCCGGCGCTGGCGCTGCGCGGCATCGCCATGGCGCAGCTCGGCGACTTCGATCGCGCCAAGCTTCTGTTGCGGCGGGCCGCGCGCGCCTTCAGCCCGAAAGAGGCTGTCGCGCGCGCCAGATGCGTCGTCGCCGAGGCCGAGATCGCGCTGGTCTCGCGTGATTTGGGCTGGCCGGCCAAGGCGCTCGACGCGGCGCGCACGACGCTGGAAAAGCATGGCGACCGGCTGAACGCGGCGCATGCCGGACACCTCAAGGTGCGGCGCCTGCTGCTGATCGGCCGGCTCGATGAGGCCGAGCATGTGCTGGCCGGGCTCGACCCGACGCCGCTGCCACCGGCCGCGCGGGCCGCGCATGAGCTTGCCGTCGCCGGCATCGCCATGCGGCGGCTCAGGACCCGGCCGGCGCGCGCGGCGCTGGAATGGGCACGCAACGCCGCCCGCCAGGCCGGCATTCCAGGCCTTATGGCCGAGGTGGCCACCGCATCCCTGGCGCTGGAAACGCCGGCGGCGCGGCTGATCACGCAAGGCAGGGAGCAGCCGCTGCTGCTCGAAGAGGTCGAGGCGCTGCAGGCATCGCCGGCGCTGGTCGTCGATGCCTTTCGCTACACCGTGCGCGCCGGGGACCGAACAGTCTCGCTGGCGAGCCGGCCGGTGCTGTTCGCGCTGGCGCGCGCACTCGCTGAAGCCTGGCCCGGGGATGTGTCGCGAGAGGAGCTCGTGGCGCGGGCCTTTGGCGGCAAGCATGCCGATGAATCGCACCGCGCCCGGCTGCGCGTCGAGATCGGCCGGCTGCGCGCCGAGCTTGCAGCACTTGCCGACATCAGCGCCACCAAGCGCGGTTTCACGCTGGCGCCGCGCCTGGCGCGCGCGGTGATGGTGCTGGCGCGGCCGATCGAGGAACGCCACGCCGCCGTGCTGGCCTTGCTGGCCGACGGCGAAGCCTGGTCGAGCTCGGCGCTGGCGCTGGCGCTCGGAACCGGCCAGCGCAGCGTGCAGCGGGCGCTGGAGCCGCTCGCCGAGGCCGGCAAGGTGCAGTCTTTCGGCCATGGCCGGGCGCGCCGCTGGATGACGCCGCCGGTGGCCGGATTCACGACCACCTTGTTACTCCCGGCGCCGCTGCCAAACGGCTAAGGTGTGGCGATATTCAGGTGAGGCCGGTCTGCAAACGGCGGCTTCCTGCGCTTCCGGTGCTCACGTACGAAAAGTACGCTCCGCTCCGGTTCTCGGAAGCCACCATTTTCGACTCGGCCTGACCTGAATCTCGACACACCTAAATCCCGTAACGTAGATCAGCGGATGACGACCACGAGGATCAAGACATGAAGCATTCACCGGCCGAAATCCTGCGCGAATACGGACCCTTTCCCGGCGTGGAGCGGATACATGGGGTGAGCTTCGACGGCGAGAACGTCTGGTTTGCCTCGGGCGACAGGCTGAACGCCTTCGATCCGCAAAGCGGGCAGACGCTGCGTTCGATCGATGTCGCCGCACACGCCGGCACCGCCTTTGACGGCCGGCATTTCTTCCAGCTCGCCAATGATCGCATCCAGAAGATCGATCCCGATACGGGCGCGGTGCTCGCCACGATCCCGGCGCCCGGCGGCGGCCGTGACTCCGGGCTGACCTGGGCCGAAGGCACGCTGTGGGTGGGGCAGTACCGCGAGCGCAAGATCCACCAGATCGACCCCGAGACCGGAAAAATCCTGCGCAGCATCGAATCCAGCCGCTTCGTCACCGGTGTGACCTGGGTGGATGGCGAATTGTGGCACGCCACCTGGGAGGGCGACGAGAGCGATCTGCGCCGCGTAGACCCGAGAACCGGCAAGCTTCTGGAGAGGCTCGACATGCCGGCCGGCATGAGCGTCTCGGGGCTGGAATCCGACGGCGCCGACCGCCTGTTCTGCGGCAGCACATCCACTCCGGTGGTGCGGGCGGTGCGCCGGCCGAAATGAGCCGGTTCCCCTGACGAAGACATCAAGTCTGTGAAGTCGCCGGCGAATTTGTCCGCCGGCGACTGGTCGTCGTCCCGGCACGTGCCTAGATAGGCTGGGTCGGGCGACCGCCCGGACATTTCTTCGCAAAGGATCCGACCATGCCAGAACTGATGACGTTGAACGACGGCACCGCCATTCCCCAGCTAGGCCTTGGCGTGTGGCAGGTCGATCACGGCATCACCGCCGATGTGGTGGGCTGGGCGATCAAGGCCGGCTACCGGCTGATCGACACCGCGCAGGGCTACCGGAACGAGGAAGGCGTCGGCGAGGCGATCCGCGCCGCCGATGTGCCGAGAAGCGAGCTGTACATCACCTCGAAGCTGCGCAACGGCGCGCATGAGCGCGACGCGGCGCTCCGCGCTTTCGACGACACGATGGAAAAACTCGGCATCGAGCAGCTTGACCTGTTCCTGATCCACTGGCCGGTGCCCAGCCGCGACAAATATGTCGAGGCCTGGAAGACCCTGATCGAGCTGAAGCAGGCCGGCCGCATCAAGTCGATCGGCGTTTCGAATTTCAACAGGGATCATCTGGAACGCATCATCGGCGAGACCGGCGTGGTTCCGGTGGCCAACCAGATCGAGCTGCATCCGCGCTTCCAGCAGCGCGCGCTCAGGGAATTTCATGCCGGGCATGACATCCAAACGGAGAGCTGGAGCCCGCTCGGCAGCGGCCGGCTGCTCGGCGACCCGACGATCGCGGGCATTGCAGCGAAGCATGGCAAGTCCGCCGCGCAGGCGATCATCCGCTGGCATCTCCAGCAAGGGCTGATCGTCATCCCCAAATCGATCCACCAGGACCGCATCGCGGCCAATTTCGACGTCTTCGACTTCGAACTGGACACGCAGGACCTGAAGACGATCGCGGGCATGGATTCGGCCGACGGACGGGATGGACCGAACCCGGCGACGGCGGCGTTTTTGTTTTGAGGTCAGGCTCTTGCCAAAGCAGCAGTGCTAATAAGGGCGCGCCGACGGCAAAACTGCCGATCTCCCCCTTGTGGGGGAGATGCCCGGCAGGGCAGAGGGGGGGCGCTGGCCCGCCGGCCTCTCAGGATCTGGTTCCTCGCCCCCGCGAAGCGGGGGGAGAGGTGGCCGCGAAGCGGTCGGAGAGGGGGCCTTCGTAAGGCGCTGGCACTCCTGCCGGAGCATTCCAGCACAGGTCAGCGCCATTCCGCTATCCGTCTCGGCTTCGCCGAGCCACCTCTCCCCACTTCGTGGGGCGAGGAACCCAAGCTGGACTTCTGTCCTGCCGGACGTTCGTCGTTCAGAAAGCCAAGCGATTGGCTTTCTGTCCGCTACGCGGACCACTCCTCAACCCCCACGAGGGGGGAGATCGGCGGCTTCACCGTCCGCGCTCGCTAAATTCCGACCCATCCTAGGGGACAGATCGGCCGCTTACGCCTTTGCGCTAAATCCCAGACCCGTCCAGTTGTTGCGCGTCGTCGCCTTCCCAGGGGGCGGGCATCGAGCCGCCGCGGCTGAGGTTGGCCGAGGGCATGGGCATCCAGCATTTCAGCTCGGGTTCGGCATATTCGACGACGCGGCCGGGCGAGGAATCCGATGCGCGCCAGCCTTCACCGGCGAACTGGTCGCCGCGCGACCAGTAGGCGAGGTCGACTTCCGCCGGCCCCTGTTCGGAGGGTCGGACCGTGACCAGGATCCGGCTGCCGTCCTTGGGTGCCGTCGACATGTGGCGCCACCGTTCGGGCTCGTCCATCGCAATTCCTCCTGCCTTGGTGCGAGATGAAGTGTCGCCTTGCCATCGATGGTGGTCAACCCACACTTTGTCGGATTGCACCTGCCGGGCGCGTCCTTGGTCTGGCATGTTCGCCAGGACCAGGAGTGACACTCATGAATGACAAGGTCGAGCCGAAGCCGGGCGGAATGAAACTCTATTTCAGCCGCAACCCCAATCCGCGCCTGGCGGTCGCGGTGGCGCGTCATCTCAAGGCGCAGGTGACTTTCGAATTCGCCTCACCCTTTGCGCCGGGGCAAGCGGAGCGATTCAGGCCGCTCAATCCCAATCTCTCCATTCCTATCCTGGCATGGCCTGGCGGCAGCCTGTGGGAGGCCGACGCCATCGCCTGCCGGCTGTCGCGCGCGGCGCGTTCCGATTTCTGGCGCACCGGCGAGGACGAGCCCGAGATGATTCGCTGGCTGAGCTGGGGCAAGGAGAATTTCATGCGCGCCTGCGACACCGTGCATTTCGAGCGCGGCACCAAGCAGCGCTATGGCATCGGGCCGATCGACGAGGACAAGGTCAGGGAAGGGCTGGAAGAGTTCCACAAGGGGGCCGCGATCCTGGAGGCGGAACTGGCCGACCGGCAATGGCTGGTCGGAACGTCGCTTTCCTATGCCGATTTCCGCATGGCGGCCTTCCTGCCCTTCAACGATGTCGCCGGCCTGCCGCTCGGCGACTATCCCGCGCTCATCAGCTGGTATCGCCGGCTCGAAGCCATCGAGGCCTGGCGCGACCCGTTCAAGGGGCTGGGTGCACCGCCCCTGGCACCGGTGCCGAGGCAAGCCGCGGCGCTGTAACGGGTAGGCTGACGACCGGCGCATACAGAAACGAAACTTGAAGACGCCGGCCGCCATTTGGGGCGTTGGGGTGCATCTCGTTGGGGCGCGATGCAAGGTCAGGCTAAACGGATGGCCGGCCTCCGCAACCGCAACGCCGGCGCATGGTGAATAACAGGTTACTATCCACAGGGCCGGCTGACGGCGGCCCTTCCTGCTGACCCTTCCCTCACAACTGTGCGCAACAGCCGGCCGCCGGCCATCGGTGCTCGACGGGCCGCGCCTGGGTTGCTAAGCCCCATGCCGCGCAGGAGACCTTTTTGAGTCGAGACATGACCGTTGCGATCGAGATGGGACACACCACGGCGGGCGCCCCAGCGAACCTCGATCTCGAGGAACTGCTGGCGACCCGCCTTCTGGTGCAGGGCAATTCGGGCTCCGGCAAGTCGCATCTGTTGCGCCGCCTGCTCGAGCAGAGCGCGCCCTGGGTGCAGCAGACCATCGTCGATCCCGAAGGCGACTTCGTCTCGCTCGGCGAGCGCTACGGCCATCTGGTGATCGATGCCGAGGAGCACACCGAGCGCGGCCTGCAGGCGGCCGGCGAGCGGGCGCGCATCCACCGTGTCTCCACCGTGCTCAACCTCGAAGGGCTCGACGCCGAAAACCAGATGCGGCGCGCCGCCGCCTTCCTCGGCGGGCTGTTCGAGGTTGCCCGCGACCACTGGTACCCGATGCTGGTGGTGGTCGACGAGGCGCAGCTGTTCGCGCCGGCGGTGGCCGGCGAGGTTTCCGACGAGGCGCGCAAGCTCTCGCTCGGCGCCATGACCAACCTGATGTGCCGCGGCCGCAAACGCGGGCTCGCCGGCATCATCGCCACGCAGCGTCTGGCCAAGCTCGCCAAGAATGTCGCGGCCGAAGCCTCCAATTTCCTCATGGGCCGCACCTTCCTCGACATCGACATGGCGCGTGCCGCCGACCTCTTGGGCATGGAGCGGCGCCAGGCGGAAGCCTTCCGCGATCTGGAGCGCGGGCAGTTCATGGCGCTGGGGCCGGCGCTGTCGCGGCGGCCGCTCGGCCTGCGCATCGGCCCGACCGACACCAGCCCGCGCAACGGCACGCCGCGGCTGATGGCGATGCCGGAGGCGGCGCTCGAGGATGCCCGCGCGATCATCCTGGCGGCGCCGCCGCCCGAGACGGTGCGCACGCCGCGCCGGGTGGCGTCACCCGACCTGCTCGACCAGCTGATGGCGGCAAAGTCGGCGGCGCTGGAAATCCGCCCCGAACCGGCGGAACCGCAAATCAGCGCCGAGGACCTGGCGGAGCGGCGCGAGCGGGTCGACCGCGTGCTGCGCGCCATCCTGGCGCAGCCCGATGCGGGTTTTCGCGTCATTGGCGTGCTCTACCAGGAATTCGTGGTGCGCTGCCGCATCGAGGGCCTTGCCTCGGTGGTGCCGGACCTCGCCGAATTCCGCCGCATGCTGACGCGCGCCCGCGCCGGGCTCGGTTCCGAGACGACGCAGGACGATGCGTGGCGGGACGTTTCCGTGCGCGCCTCGCTGCTGCCCGACGACATGCAGGGCGTGTTCATGATGATCGCGCGCGCGGCCAAGGAGGGCTGGCCGTGCCCGAGCGACGCCGCGATCGCGCGCGCCTATGGTTCGCACTCGCTGCGCCGCGCCCGCCGCCTGCTGACCTATATCGAGGAGCAGGGCCTGATCGTCTGCCAGCTCGACGGCACGGGAAGGCGCACCGTGACGCTGGTCGAACTCGCCTGGGCCACGGCCCCCGGCGACCCCAATGCCGAGGAGGCGGAGCAGGGGAGCCTGGCGCTGTGAGGGTGACTATGACGCGTGCGACTCCTGGTGAGGCGCCCGGCGAAGACCGGTCAGCCCGCCGCCGCAATGCCGGCGTGGTGGCTGCCCAGCTGCCATAGGGGCAGGGGGAAGCGGCCGTGCTGCACTTCGAGCAGGCGAAAACCCGCCCCGCCGATCAGGCGCAGCGGATCGCGGTTGAGGTGGCAGCCGCCTGCGATCGATCCCCACAGCCGGTTCAGCCGCTGCTGCCAGCGGCGGCAGCGCGGGCCTTCGGCCTGGCCGTGCTCGATGAAGATCAGCCGGCCGGTCGGCTTCAGGACGCGGCGGATTTCGCTGAGCGCCGCCTCAGGGTCCGGAATGGTGCAGAAGGCATAGGTGACGACCACCGTGTCGGCGATGCCGTCGGCCAAAGGCAGGCTTTCGCCTCCGGCGCGGATGCATTCGACGGCGAAGGGCATGGCGCGGCTCTTGGGTGCTGCGAGGCCAAGCATGGTGCCATCGGGGTCGACGCCGACCAGCCGCTCCACCTTGGCGGCGTCGTAATAGGGCAGGTTGAGGCCCGAGCCGAAGCCGACCTCGACGACGACACCTTCGGCCCTCGGTATGACGCGCCTGCGCATTTGCGTGAAGGCGCCGGCCGAACAGCCGGCATGGACGAAATAGGGCGCGACGCAGCGCGCGTACCAGGAGAGGCAGGTCTGGCACATGGCTCAGCCTCCATGTCTGGTGTTGGCGCCTAAGGTAAGCCGTTCTGGCGTGCGATGGCTTGATGTATTGACCGGTGACATTTCTCGCTCCAAGGGAGTTGATCGGGCCGGATCGGCGCGATTTCGCGGGGATGGATAGAAGGCCGGCGTCCCCTCAACGTCCTCTCCTTGCGCGGCCGCGTGCGGATCGATGGAGCTGATACAACTCAGGCTTCTGGGTTTTCCGGAGTTCCGGCTGGACGGGCGGCGGATAGAGCTCGCCTTGCGCAAGGCGGCCGCGCTCGTCATCTACCTGGCCGAGGCCGGCGGACCGGTGGCGCGCGACGTCGCCGCCACGCTGCTGTGGCCCGAGGCCGACGCGCAAGCCGCACGCGCCCGCCTGCGGCGCACGCTCTTCAAGATCCGCGTCGCCTTCGGCGAGGAGATCATATCAGCCAGCGCGGCATCGCTCAGCCTGCGCCCGGCAGTCGAGGCCGACGCCATCGCCTTCGACCATGCCTGCGACGCCGGGCGTCTCGACGAGGCCGCCGGCCTCTACACCAGCGACTATCTCGCCGGCTTCGCGCTACCTGATTGTCCCGAATTCGAGGAATGGGTGTTCTTCCGGCGCGAGGCCTTGCGCAGCCGGCTGATGCAGGCGCTGGAGCGGCTGGTGGAAGCCAGGATCGCCGGGGGCGCTGCGCGGACTGCCGTGCTGCACGCGACGCGCCTCGTTGCCCTCGACCCTTTGAGCGAAAGCGCGCACCGCCATCTGATCCGCGCCCATCTGGCGGCCGGCGACCGGGCGGCGGCCGAGCGCCAGGGCGAGACCTGCGTGCGGCTGCTGCGCGACGAACTCGGCGTGGCGCCGGATCCGGCGACGCTGGCTCTGCTACGTGCAAGCGATGCCGAAGCGGAGATGCCGAGAACCCACTATGTCGCCGTGGACGGCATCCACATCGCCTACCAGACCATAGGCAGCGGCCCGGCCGATATCGTGCTGGTTCCGGGCTTCATCTCGCATGTCGAGCGGATCTGGGAAGACAGGAGCTGCCGCGCCTGGCTCAGCGCCGTGTCACGGCTCGGCCGGCTGATCCTGTTCGACCGGCGCGGCATGGGCCTGTCCGACCGCGTCGGCGCCCGCCCGACCGTCGAGGCGACCGCGCGCGACATATTGGCTGTCATGGATGCGGCCGGCAGCCGCAAAGCCGTGCTGGTCGGCGCCTCGGAGGGCGGGCCGGGCTGCATCCGCTTTGCCGTCGACCACCCCGACCGCCTGACCGGCCTGGTCCTGTGGGGCTCGCTCGCCAAGGGCAGCCGCGCGCCTGACTACCCCTTCGCGCTCACCTCGGCGCAGTACGACCTCTGGCAACAGCGCCTGCTTGCCGGCTGGGGCGGCCCGGCGGAAATCGAAACCTTCGCGCCGAGCGTCGCCCAAGACCGCCAGGCGCGCGCCTGGTGGGCCGGCCTGCTCCGGGCCGCCTCCAGCCCCGGCGCCGTTGCCGGCCTGCTGCAGGCGCTGCGCGACGCCGACGTGCGTCCGCTGCTGTCAAAAGTCTCGGCCAGGACGCTTGTGCTGCACCGCAGGGGTGACCGGGCCGTGAGGGTCGAGGCGGGGCGGTATCTGGCCGCGAAGATTGCGGGGGCGCGGTTTGTCGAGGTGGAGGGGGAGGACCACTGGTTCTGGGTGGGCGAGCAGGGGGCGCTGCTGGAGGGAATTGGGGGGATGGTAAGGGGTGGGTGATTAGCCGATGAGGCATGTAAAAGTGCACTGTCACCGTAGATTCAAAGTGCACTGTCACCGTAATTCGCCAATGATGGGTGTTGCCGGCGATGACGCCCGCCGCCACCGAAGGCAGCACCAGGGGTTCGGCGAGTGATAGGGACGGGCCTTGATCAGGCCGATAGGAGCAGTCCGCCGACGAGCAGGCTCGAGGTGACGTGGAGCGCCGTAACGGCCTGCCAGTATTTCACGCCGGACGGCGGGTCTCGTGCTCAACGCCGGGGAAGCCGCCGACGCGCGGCGTTCAGAATGCCTTGAACGTATCCCTGGAGGTCAACATCACTTGGCCGTTGAATGAGATCGAGAAATCACCAAGCTGGTACTGGCCCTGGCCGTTCTTGACCAGAATGGCGCCATCGACCTTGTTGGAGCCGCTCTCGACGCTTCTGACGATCCTGTCGACGTAGCGAAGGCTGCTCCTGGCGGAAAGCATGTCGTTCTTGGCCACCTGTTGCGCCAGACGTTGCAGCTTCGGGTCGTCGCCGACACTTTGCATGCGCTCCTCAACTGCCTTGGGGGTCAGACGCGCGAGCGTGTCGTTCAGAGCCGGCAACGCCTTTTGCAGGCTAAACAAGGCATCGGATGCCATCCTGGTGGCGTCGCCATAGTTCAGGCCCTGGTTGGCAATCGTCTTGTTGCCCTGCGCCTGCGGGCTGCGGTCGGCGGCGGCCTCCATCTCGTCCTGGACGGCCCACATATAGGCATGTTCGTCCATGGCCATCACCGTCTCCCGCGTCTCGCCGGCAGGGATGAAGTGGCGCTCGACGGTGGAGTCCTTATGCTGGCGGTCCGCCTCGACCATCGAGGCGATGAAGCGCGTATACTCGGCATAGAGCTCGCCATAATTGGCCTTGCCGGCATGCATGTAGGGGTCGTCCGCCGTGGTGGTGGAGGAGGCGGACGAAGTCGCCGGCACATTGGATGCCTGGCCGAAGCTGCCGAACAGATCGTATTCGGTGCCATCCTCGTCGCCGGTTGCGCCCGGACGAATGACCGGGGCCTCGGTCCGCAACGCCGTGCCCGCTTTGGCGAATGTCTGCTGGCTGGAGCCAACAAGGCCGCTCCTGGCCGACAGCAGCTTCTGTATCGTAACGGTGAGGTCGGAACTGATCTGCATCGAGCAATCCTTGAATGCCTTGCCTGCAATTCGCAGAATGAAGCATGGCCGTTAAGCAAGGGTTGAAAGTGAGTGCCGGAAGGAAATAGTTATTCTGACACCAGTAGCGCTCGCCAAATATAATTCAACGACAACTAATATAATTGGCAAATCCGCTGAAGCGACGATTTTCTGGAAGCTGATTGTATTGCGACGAGATCTGGACGCGTGCAGGCGATAAATTCATGGCCTGCCGCTCAACGTCCTTGTCACCGCTCCTCCACGATCCGCAGATACGCCGCCGTCACGAACAGCACGATCAGCCCGAACAGGATCCGCCTCGCTCCCTCCGGCATCTGCAGGATCGTCAGCAGCGTCGTCAGCACGGTCAGGATCAAGGCGCCGACGATGGTGCCGGTGTAGCCGCCGCGGCCGCCGAAGATGGAGGTGCCGCCGATGACGGCGGCGGCGACCGAGGGCAGGACGAGCGGCTCGGCGAGCGACAGCGATGGGGCCTTGATCAGGCCGATATAGAGCAGGCCGGTGATGCCGGCGAGCAGGCTGGAAGTGACGTAGAGCGCCGTGATGACCTGCCAGTATTGTACGCCCGACAGACGCGTCGCGTGCTCATTGTCGCCGACGGCGTAGAGCAGGCGGCCGAAGCCGGTGCGGGCGAGCGTGAAGACGATCAGTGCCGCCAGCGGCACGAACAGCAGCAGGGCGTTGGGAAAGCCTGATGTGACGCCGGTACCGAGCCAGGCGAGGAAGTCGGGGATTTTCGCGCCCGACGCGATCACCGTGCGCTGGTAGACCTGCAGGCAGCCTGTGCCGATCAGGCTGGTGCCCAGCGTCATGATCAGCGGGTGGACGCGGAAGACGCCGACGCCGATGCCGTTGACCAGGCCGATCAGCACCGCCGGCATCATCGCCAGCAGGAAGGCGATAGCCGGGTCCTGGTTGACGATCTGCGTGGCCATGATGAAGGCGCTCATCGTCGCCACCGTGCCGACCGACAGGTCGATGCCGCCGGTCAGCATGGTCATGGTCTGGCAGCCGGCGAGGATCGCCAGCGGAATGGCGAATTTGATGGTGTTGGCGATCCAGCGCTCGTTGACGATGCCGGGGCGCAGGATCTGCAGGATCACCACCAGGATGACGAGCAGGATGATCAGCGGGACGAGCGGCCGGTCGGCCATGAAGCGTTTTATGCGGCGGCCGAGGGGGACGGGGGGAGGCGTAATCGCGGTGGTGCTCATGGGGTGGGTCCGGTTCGCGATGGGGTGATGTTCTGCGAGGCTAGCGCCCTACGGCGCCCCCCTCTGGCCTGCCGGCCATCTCCCCCACGGGTGGGGAGATCGGCTGTTGTCGCGGCTTTCGCCAATCTCCAACGTTGCTGAGAAGAGTGGGGCGCCAAAGCTGCTGATCTCCCCCCTCGCGGGGGAGATGTCCGGCAGGACAGAGGGGTGCGTCGTAGGGCGCAGCGCTTCATTTCATACCCACCCTCATTGCCGCCCCCGCATCGTAATAAACGCCCCGAACATCACCACGGCCACCATGATGGCGCCTTCGATGATGGCGGTGACGTTGGGGTCGATGGCGAGCAGGGTGAGGTCGGTGCGCACCAGGCGCAGCACGAAGACGGCGACGATGGGGCCGAGCAGGCCGCCCTTGCCGCCGCCGAGCGCCACGCCGCCCAGCACCACGGCGGCAACGCTGGCCAGGAGATAGGGGCCGGGGATGGGCGCGCCGATGCCGGTGCTCATGGTCAGCGCCAAGCCGCCAAAGGCGGCGAACAGGCCCGACAGCGCATAGGCGATGATGCGGGTGCGCTTGACCGGCACGCCTGAGCGGAACGCCGCCAGCTCGCTCGAGCCGATGGCATAGATGGACAGGCCAAGGCGCGAGCGCCTGAGCGGTATCCATATCACGCAGAGGCAGACGATCAGCACCAGCAGTGCCTTCGGGACCCAGGCGTCGATGGCGTCGGGCAGGCCCGGGATCGGCACGGTGCCCGAGATCAGCGCCTTCAGCCATTCGGCGGCGGCGCCGCCCGGCGCGTCGAGCACCAGCAGGGCGGCGCCCTGCAGCACGAACAGCATGGCGAGCGTGACGACGATGTCGGGCACGCGTGTGACGACGATCAAGAGGCCGTTGAGCGCGCCGAGGACGAGACCCATGGCGAGCACGAAGGGCACCACGAACAGCGCGTATTCCTCGCTAGCGCCCGCCATCATCGAGGCGGCGGTGACGCTGGTCAGCGCCATCATGGCGGCGACCGACAGGTCGATGCCGCCGGCGATGACCACCACCGTCTGCGCCGCGACGGCGAAGGCATAGGGCAGCACGGCCCGCGCCAGCGAGCCGAAATCGCCGCTGCCATAGCCGGGCTGGATGATCCTGGTGGCGATGAACAGCACGATGAGCAGGGCGAACAGGCCGATGACCCAGCCCTGGCGGCGTAGGAAATGGCTCATGGCGCCGTCCCCGAAGACGGGGACTGAGGATCGGCCAATATACCGATATCGGCCTTGGCGCCGCGCGGCAGGCCGTAGGCGGCGCGCATCAGTGCCGGCTCGTCGGCCTCCTCCACGGCGAAAATGTCGACGAGACGGCCGCCGAAGATGACGATGACGCGGTCGCAGACGCGCTGCACCTCTTCCAGTTCCGAGGTGTAGAACAGCACCGACTTGCCGTGGCCGGCGAGCTCGCGCAGCAGCTTGTAGATCTCCTGCTTGGTGCCGACATCGATGCCGCGCGTCGGGTCGAAGCACAGGATGGTGCGGGCATCCGCCGCGATCCAGCGGGCGATCGTCACCTTCTGCTGGTTGCCGCCGGACAGGCGCTGCACCTCGCCCTGCGCGCGTGTGTCGATCTGCAGGCGCTCGATGGCGCTGAGCACCTTGGCGCGCTCGCGGCGCATGGGGATCGGGCCCCAATTGCGCAGCGCGGCACTAAAGGGCAGCGCGATGTTTTCACGCACCGAGCGCTGCATGGCGAGCGCCTCGGAACGGTCGCCCGGCACATAGGCGATGCCCGAGCGGATGGCGTCGATCGGGTGCGAAAACTTCACTGGGCTGCCATCGACCTCGATCGTGCCGCCCGAGGGGCGGATCGAGCCGGCAAGGGCTGCGAACAATTCGTCCTGGCCCTGGCCTTCGAGCGCCACGACGCCGGCGACTTCGCCATCCCTGAGATCGAAGGAGACGTCGTTGAGCTTGGCGCCGACGCGCAGATTGTGCACGGAGAGCCGCGGCCGGGCAGGGGTGGGTGCCGCCTTCTCGGCGGCGCTGCGGGCGGCGACATGGGTTTTCACGATGCGGGTGCCGAGCATCAGCTCGACGATCTTTTCCTCGACGCCGGGCACGATGTCGACGACGCCGACGGTCTCGCCGTCGCGCAGCACGGTGGCGCGGTCGCACAGCGCCGAGATCTCGACGAAGCGGTGCGAGATGAAGATGACGGCGCGACCGGCATCGCCCTGGCGGCGCACCACTTCCAGCACTTTTTCGGCAAGGTTGGCGGGCAGCGCCGCCGTCATCTCGTCGAGCAGCAGCACGTCGGGCTCGACGGCGAGCGCACGGGCGAGGTCGAGCACGCGCAGCACGGCCAGCGGGATGTCGCGCGCGGTGTCGCGCAGGTCGAGGTCCGCAATGCCGAGCTCGCGCACCCAGGCGCGGAACGGCTCGACCGGCGTGCCGGTCAGCCGCAGATTGGACAGAACGTCGAGATCGGGGATCAGCGACGGCTCCTGGTAGACGGGCAGCAGGCCCGCGCGGCGGGCGGCGGCGGGCGAGCGTATGTCGCGCGCCTCGCCCCGGATCAGGATGCGTCCGGCATTGGCCGATATCGCGCCGGTCAGGATCTTCACCAGCGTCGACTTGCCGGCGCCATTGGCGCCCATCAGCGCATGCACTTCGCCCGGCAGGACGGAGAGCGACGCGTTGCGAAGGGCGGCAACCGCGCCGTAGTTCTTGGCGACGCCAGTGGCGTCGAGGAGGGGGCTTTGCGGCAACGGGTTTGTTGTCAAAATGTGTTGTTCTCGATCTCTGCGGCGGTGCGGCAAGTCGGCCGAAGGCGGCGACTTTCCTTCCCCCCTTGTGGGGGAAGGTGGATCGGCGCGTAGCGCCGAGACGGATGAGGGGTGTTCCAGCGGAGTGAGACGTCGGCATTCCCTGGAGCACCCCTCATCCGACCTCGCTTCGCGAGGCCACCTTCTCCCACAAGGGGAGAAGGAAGAAGCGCGTCCAGCCCTTACTCGCCCGGCCCCTTGCAGGCGACGATCTGGTCCTTCGTGTAGGTCGTCCAGTCCGGGATCGAGATCGAGACCGGCCATTCGGGGCTGAGCGACGGGTCGGCGGCAGCCTTCAGCTTGGCCTTGCCTTCCTCGGTGGCGTTTTCCCAGAGCTGCGGCTGCACCAGAACGGTCTGCTGTGCCGGCTTCTTGCCGTCGAGGATCTGCAGCGCCAGCGTCACGCCCGCGCCGCCGATCGAGCCGGGGTTGGTGACGGCAGCGCCGACGAGGCCCTTTACCGAGCTCAGCTGGCCGACGAAGCCGGCATTGTCGGCACCGACGATCGGCACCAGCGGCGCCTGCGATTCCACCAGCGCGTCGACGATGACGTTGTCGATGCCGGAGGTCCAGATGCCGTTGATCGGCGTTCCCGTCGACAGGAAGGAGAGGATCTGCTGCTTGGCCTGGTCTTGCTGCCAGCCGGTGAAGACTTCCTGCGCCACCTTCACGTCGGGGAATTCGGCCAGCGCCTTCTTGAAGCCTTTGTCGCGGTCGGAGTCAGCCGAAGCGCCGGCGGCGCCGCGCATGTAAAACACCTCGCCCTTGCCGCCCATCTGCTGGAACAGCCATTTGGCGCCGAGATAGGCATATTCCTCCTGGTTGTTGGAGATGATGTAGGCCGACGGCTCGGTGACCGCCTGGTCGACGGCAACGACGACGATGCCGGCCTTGGTGGCTTCCTCCAGGCCCGCCTTGATGCCGGCCGGATCGGCCGGGTTGACGACGATGGCGTCGACCTTGGCGCTGATCAGGTTGCGGATGTCTTCCAACTGGCCGGCGGCATCGGTGTTGCGGTGGGCGATGTTGAGTTTTGCCACCTCGCCGGAAGCCAGCGCCTGCGCCTTCATGGCGCAGACCATCTCCTCGCGCCAGCCATTGCCCTGCACGGTGTTGGAAATGCCGATCGTGTATTTGCCGGCGGCCGACGAGACGCCCATTGAGGCCAGCAAGGCAGCGCCCGCAAGGAGCGGGACCATGGTCAGGATTTTCTTCATTTCAGACTTCCTCCACATTGTTTTTCAGTTTCAATTCCAAGTCGTTGAGGCATGCCGTTCAGAAAGAGAGTCAGGCGGCTCAACTCGTTGTTCTCCGCATGTCGTTACCGGCATGCTTTTCACTTGACGTAGGGCCGCAGAACGTCGCGGGCGAGCAGAAAACCCCGCTTCACCTGCTCGTCGCTGCCTTCAAACCGCCTGTCCTCATGTTCGATGATGACCGATCCGTCATAGCCGGCGCGGTAGAGGCCGGAGAAGAAGCCGCTCCAGTCGACATCGCCCAGCCCCGGCATGCGCGGCACCTGCCAGCCTATCCCGGCCGAGAGGATTCCGCGCTCGTACAAACCATCATGATCAATCATCAAATCCTTGGCGTGGACATGCAGCATGTAGGGGCCGAATTCCCTGATGAAGCGGGCCTGGTCGATCATCTGCCAGACCAGGTGCGAGGGGTCGAAATTCATGCCGATATCGCCGCCCCAGGTCTCCAGGATGCGGCGCCAGACCTGCGGCGAATAGGCGATGTTGTGCCCGCCCGGCCATTCGTCATAGCTGAAGATCATCGGGCAATTCTCGAAGGCAAGCTTGATGCCATGGCCGCGCGCAAAAGCGACGATTTCGGGCCAGACTTTCAGCGCGTCCTGCCAGTTGACGTCGACGGTCTTGGACGCATCGCCGCCGCAGAAGGTGTTGACCACGGGCACGCCCATATTGGCGGCCAGCACGATCACCTTCTTCAGATGGCCGATCACCGCCTCGCGATGCGCGGCGTCGGGATGCAGCGGATTGGGATAGTAGCCGAGGCCTGAGATGGTCAGGTGCCTTTCCGCCAGCGAGGCGGTGATTTCTTTCGCCTTTGCGGGCGAGGTGGAGGCCGCGTCGATATGGCTGGTACCGGCATAGCGCCGCGTCGCACCGGAGGTTTTCGGCCAGCAGGCGATTTCCAGCGCCTCGAAGCCGGCAGAGCTGGCCCAGGCGGCGACATCGGCAAGCGGCGTCTCCGCGAAGGGTGCGGTGAGCAGTCCAAGTTTCATAGTGCCTCCCCTGGCCGTGTCTTCACGGTCGATGTTTATAATGCCTATTGTTTGGATCGTTTCAACCTTGCGGCCTCATCATGTTCGAGACTGTGCCGGACAGCCACCATCGGATCGTCCGAAAGCAGCTCGCCCAGCGCCGAAGTCACGGCCGCGCGAAACGCAGCGTTCGCGGCAAGGCCAGGGTCGAAGATCGTGTCGATGGCAAGGATGGCCGAAGCCAGAGCCGGTGCATCGCGGCCAGTGGCGTCGGCGATCTTGGCGACTTTGCCGGCATAGGGATCCGACACCGGCCAGCGTTTGCCGAAGCGGTCCGAGGCCTGGATCAGATAGGCCATCCAGCCGGAGACCGGCACCGACAGCAAGCCGATGGAGGCGCCCTGGCGCAGCCGGTCGCGGATCGGGTTGAGCAGGCGTTGCACGATCTTCTGCGAGCCATCGGTGGCGATCTGGTGGTTGCGGTGGCGGATCGCGGTGTTCTTCAGCCGGCCGAGGCTCTGCTCGACATAGGCCGGTGGATCCATGCCGGGCACCGGCATCAGCGTCGGCAGCGTCTGCTCGACCAGCATGCGCCTGATGAAGGCCGACAGCAGCGGGTCGGCGATGGCATCCGATGTATGCTCCAGCCCGGCCAGCACGCCGAGCGTGGCGAGCGTCGTCTGGGCGCCGTTCAACACCCGCATCTTGAGATGCTCGAACGGCGTGACGTCGTCGACGAAGGTCGCGCCGACCAGGTCCCAGCGCGGCACGCGGCCGGCGAATTTCTGCTCGATCACCCATTGCCGGAACGGCTCGCCGACGGCGACGGCGGCGTCGCGGTAGCCGAACCATTGCTCGACACTGTCGAGATCATCCTGCGTCACCGCCGGCGCGATGCGGTCGACCATGGCCGACGGGAAGGCGGCATTGGCCGCGATCCAGTCGGCAAGGCCATTGCCGCGCCGTTCGGCAAAGCTCCGCACGACGGTTTCCAGGATGACGCCGTTGGCCGGGATGTTGTCGCAGGAGAGCAGCGTCAGGGGCCGGCCATGCGTGGCCCGGCGCAGCTCCAGCGCCCGCGCGAGGATGCCGGGCACGCTGCGCGGCGCATGAGGTTTGGCGAGATCATGGACGATGTCGGGATGATCGAGATCGAGCGCGCCGCTCGACGGGATGTGGCAATAGCCTTTCTCCGTCACGGTCATCGTCACCAGTTCGATATCGCGCGAGGACAGCACCGTGAGTGCCGGTGCGGCACTTGCCTGGCTGTCCACCACCTTCACGATGCTGCCGATGACGCGAGCCTCGATATGGCTGTTTTCGCGAATCAGCCTTGTGTAGAGCCCGCTCTGCCGGCCGAGCGTGTCGGCAAGGGTGGGCGGACGGATATTGATGCCGACAACGCCCCAGCGGTCGAACTGGCGCGCCAGCAAATCATCGGTGTATTCGGCCTGGTGGCAGCGGTGGAACGCGCCGACGCCGAGATGCGCCATGCCAGGCGCAAGAGTTGCCCGGTCATATCCAGGCGTCCGGACAGCGGCCGGAAGCTGATCCAGCAAGGCCGGCCCGAGCGTTTCCGGCGCTGTCGAAGCGGCGTTCACCGGTTCGCCCCGATCACCGACTGCTCCTGGTCGATCACGGCGCCGGTCATCGGCCCGGCCGCGTCGGAAAGCAGGAAGACGGCAAGGTTGGCGATATCGTCCGGCTTGAGCAGCCTGCCGAAAGGCTGCGCGGCATTGGCGGCGTCGAGCCAGCCCGGACCGTGGCCCAGCGTCTCGGCCTGCATCACGCGTTCGGCCGGCGTGTCGGTCCAGCCGACATTGATGCCGTTGACGCGGATGCGGTCGAAACGGTGGGCGTTGGCGGCGTTCTTGGTCAGCGTCGCAAGCGCACCCTTGGTGGCGGAATAGACGGCGAGTTCGGGGGAGCCGCAATGGGCGTTGATCGACAGGATGTTGACGATGGCGCCGGGCTCCCCGCGCTTCCTCATGTCGGCAATCGCCGCCTGCATCAGGAAGAACGGCGCGCGCGCATTGACGGCGAACAGCGAAGCCCAGTCGTCGAGGCTGGCATCGAGGAAGGAAGCGCGGTCGGTCAGGCCGGCGGCGTTGACGAGGCCATCGATGCGGCCGAAGCGGTCGATGCAGGCCTGCGCCAGCAGGACAGGGGCCTGCGGGTCTCCAAGGTCGGCGGCGACGAAGACGGTCGGCGTCCCGATGGCCGACAGTTCCGCCGCCACGGCGTCGCCGCGCTTGCCGTCGCGTCCGGTGATCAGCAGCCCGCCGGCGCCGGCGTGCGCCAGCGCCTCGGCGATGGCGCGGCCGATGCCTTGCGTCGCGCCGGTGACCAGCACGACCTTACCTTGGAGATGAAGCTCCATTCCTCCTCCCGGAACAAAGTTTCTATTTTTTAAAATATGGAACGGCAATTCCCGATAGTCAATTGTGCCAGCAGCGCCTCATGCGCCGCGTTTTGCCGCGACGCCTTGGACCAGCGCCATGCCGACCGCCAGAGACGCCGCCAGCGAGCGGAAGCCGGCGAAGTCGGACTCCACGACTTCCAGCCAACTGTCCGACAAAGCGATCAGCGGGCTGAAGGTGCTGTCGGTGATGGTGACGATGCGGGCCTTGCGTTCATGCGCCACCGCGACAAGGTCGGGCGTGATCGAATTGTAGGGGCTGAAGGAAACGGCCAGCACGGCATCTCGGCCGCCGATGCAGCCGACCTGGTCGAGCGCGGAGGAGCCGACATTGTCGACCAGCACATTGCGCACGCCTTGCTGCGACAAGGTCAGCGACAGATAGGCGGTGACCGGGAAGGCGCGCTTGGAGCCGATGACATAGATCAGCTCGGCCGCCGCCAGCAGCGTCACCATCTTCTCGAAGCTCTCGACGTCGAAGCCGGTCTCGATGCGGCCGAGCGAGGCCTGCGAGGCGCCGACCATGCCGCGCAGGAAATGCATGGCGGCGTTGGGTTCGACCTCGGCGCGCGGCTCGCCGCGCGCTTCCGGCCAGGAGCCCTTTACGTGTTCCTTGAACAGGCCCTGGAAATCGGAAAAGCCGGAATAGCCGAAGATCTGGGCAAAGCGCACCAGCGTCGAGGGCTGCACGCCCGCCTGTGCCGCCACCTGGGCGATGGTGCCGAGTGCGACATCGCTCGGATGCTGCCACATGAAGATCGCCACCTGGCGCAGCCGCTTGGGAAAATGCACGGTGCCGGAGGAGAGCACAGCGCGCAGTTCCTCATAGGTCTGCGGCTTGATGTAGCCCAACGCCGCCAGCGAGCGCCCGCGCTTGCGCGTCGCCGCCTCGTCGGCATGAGATCGTCCCGAAGATTTGCCCGCCCCACTCATGATCGCAGGCTAGCGTGGCACAATCGTATTACAATACGGAAATTGGAAATTGTGTTCGAAAGTGTTAGGCCTCACCGTCGTCATCCTAGGGCGAAGCAGGAGCGAAGCTCCGTCGCGGAGACCCTAGGATCCATGCCGTGACGGAAGGGAAAATTCCGCACCGTCGCAACGCCTTGAAGTCACGGCATGGATCCTGGGGACTGCGCCGCGTCGCTGCGCTCCTTGCTCCGCCCCAGGATGACGAAGTGATAGGTGGAGGAGAAAACATGGTCTACGCAACATCGGATGGGTCGGCGGGCAAGCGCCTGAGGGTCGGCATGGTCGGCGGCGGCCGCAATGCCTTCATCGGCGCCGTGCATCGGCTGGCCATGCGCCTCGACGACCAGATCGTGCTGGTGGCCGGTGCGCTGTCCTCCGACCCGGAGAACGCCGCCGCCTCGGCCGCCGAGATCGGCATCGCGCCGGAGCGCAGCTATGCCGATTATCACGCCATGGCGCTGGCGGAAGCCGGGCGCCCTGATGGCATCGAGGCGGTCGTCATCGTCACGCCCAACCATCTGCACGCACCGATTGCCACCGCCTTCCTCGAGGCGGGCATCGATGTGATCTGCGACAAGCCGCTGTCGACGACGCTCAGCGACGCCGAGGCGCTGGTGACGCTGGCGCGCGCCAAAAAACGCCGCTTCGTCGTGACGCTGAACAACACCGCCTACGCCATGGTCCGGCAGGCGCGCGAAATGGTGATGGCGGGCGAACTCGGGCGGATCGTGTCGGTGCATGGCGCCTACATCCAGGACTGGCTGACCAAGCCGATCGACGCCGAGGGCCAGAAGCAGGCGGAATGGCGCACCGATCCGGCGCGGGCAGGGCAGTCGGCGGTGCTGGCCGATATCGGCGTGCATGCCTTCAATCTGGCGAGCTATATTTCGGGTCGTGAGGCCGAGGCGGTGTCGGCGGACCTGTTCACCGCGGTGCCCGGACGCCGGCTCGACGACAATGCGCATGTCATGGTGCGCTGGGCTGATGGAGCACGCGGCACGATCCTGGCCAGCCAGACATCGCCCGGCCACTACAATGATCTGTCCGTGCGCATCTATGGCGACAAAGCCGGGCTCGAATGGTCGGGCGGGCGGCCGGAGGAACTGCGCTTCTCGCGCTATGGCGAGGAAACCCGCACGCTGGTGCGCGGCGGCCATGGTTCGACCGAAGAAAGCCGGCGCGTCTCGCGCATGCCGGCGGCGCATCCGGAAGGCTATATCGAGGCCTTCGCCAATTTCTACCGCGACGCCGCCGACATCATCCGCGCGCATCGCTCCGGTGGCGTGCTCGATGCCGCGCGTGCGGCGCGGGTGCCGGACGTTGTCGATGGCGCGCGTGGCGTGAAGTTCGTCGCGGCGGCGGTGGAGTCGAATGCGGCGGGTGGCGCGTGGACTGCGGCGCGGTTTGCGGGGTGACAGCCGATCTCCCCTACGAAGGGAGATTGGCAGCTTTGCCGCCGGCAATCACCCGATCCCCAGCCGCTTCGCCAGATCCGACAGCATCGGGCGCTGGCCCTGCAGAAGTTTTACCTCCGCCTCCGGCAGGCTGAACCAGCCGGCCCTGTCGACCTCCGGAAATTCTTTCATCGACCCAGATCGCGGCGGCCATTCCATGGTGAAGCTGTTGCTCTTGATCGTGGCGACATCGATCTCGGTGCTAGCCTCGACCGACCAGGCAATGACGATCTTGCCGCCCGGTTGCTTGTAGTCGCCGAGGCGCGCGAAGGGGCCGTCGATTGTGATGCCGAGCTCTTCCCCGGTCTCGCGTTGCGCTGCCGCCAGTTCGTCCTCGTCCTCGTCGACGAGGCCTTTCGGGATCGACCAGGCGCCGTCGTCCTTCTTTGCCCAGAACGGGCCGCCCGGGTGAACCAGAAGCACCTGGATATCCCCATCGTTTCGACGATAAATCAGCAGGCCCGCACTGCGTTTTGCCATTTTTGCATGTCCGTTTGCGGCGCCGGTGCAGGCCCGCCGATTCTTCGAGTCGATCATGCGTGCTGAACTTGCACCGGGAAATTGCGACGCTATGTCAGATGCATCTGCATTGCACCTCATCCGCGAGTTCGGCAATCTGATAGCATCGATTCTGGGGCGGCGTCGAAATCAGTTGGGGCGTCCGGAATGCAACTCGGTCTGATCGGCTACTACAGCGATTTCGTGGTCTATCCGCTGGTGATCGCCCTTCTGGGCGTGGCCGGGCTGATCGAGGCCGGGGAGGAGAGTGCGCCGGACTGGATCGGCACGGTGGTGATCTGTCTCGGCCTTTGGACGTTGATCGAATACGTCCTGCACCGCTTCGTCCTGCATCATGTTCCCTACATCAGGGATCTGCACGACCGTCATCACGTCGAAGAGCGCAGTCCGGTGGGCACGCCGACCTGGCTCAGCCTGGGCGTGCATGCGTTGATCGCGCTGCCCATCTGGTTGCTCTCGGATTTCGCGACCGCCAGCGCGGTCGGCTGCGGGCTGATGCTGGGCTATCTCTGGTACATCAGCGTCCACCACATGATCCACCACTGGCATCCCGCCCATCCCAGCTATCTCTACACGCTCAAGCGCCGCCACGCGGTGCATCACCATATCGACGACAACGCCAATTTCGGCGTGACGTCGCTTTTCTGGGATCGGGTTTTCGGCACGGCCCGGCTTTGAGGGCAGTAGAGCAGCCGTTCAACGTCGCTTGCCGCGGCCGGCGGGTGACTTGGCGCCGCGAGGTCCCGTCTGAACCGGCGTGTTGTTCTGGTTTTCGTCGGACAGTTTGCGCCAGCGGGCCAGGCGCTCCGGATCGAGCGTGCCGGCCTTCGACGCTGCCTGCACCGCGCAGCCCGGCTCGTGCATATGCGTGCAGTCGCGGAACTTGCACAGCGGCGCCAACTCGGTGATTTCGGCGAACAGCGTGTCGATGCCGTAGGCGACGTCGCTGACCTGCAGCGTGCGCATGCCCGGCGTGTCGATCACCCAGCCGCCACCGGCAATGGCATGCAGCGACCGCGCCGTGGTGGTGTGGCGTCCCTTGGCGTCGTGTTCGCGAATGGCGCCGGTCTGCTGCGGTGATTGCTGCGCGGATCCGGCCAACGTGTTGACCAGTGTCGATTTGCCGACGCCGGAGGAACCGATCAGCGCCACCGTCTGCCCCGCGCCGCACCAGGCCGCGAGTGCGCCCGCGGCGTCCGCGATGCGCGGGTTCAGCGTCACCACGGCCAATCCGCGCTGCAGCGCGGCGGCTTGCTTCCGGTACGCCTCGGCGTCCTCAGCCGTATCGGCCTTGGTCAACAGGATCACAGGCGTCGTTCCGGCCTCGTTGGCCAGCGCCAGATAGCGTTCGAGCCGGGCGATGTTGAAGTCGGCATTGCAGGACGTGACGATGAACAGCGTGTCGACATTGGCGGCGGCCAGCTGTGGCCCCCTGCCGCCCTGGACGCGGCGTTCCAGAACCGTCTTGCGGGTCAGGCGACGCCGCAGAAGGTGACTGTGCGGCTCGACCAGCACCCAGTCGCCGACGGCGTAGTCGCCGGTGGTGGCCTGCGGCGCCAGGGACAGGTCGGTTTGTCCCGTCTGCGACAGGCCGCTCAGCCGGTCTCGATGGACCATGGCAATGCGGGTCGGGATGAGGTCTGCATCGCCCGGTTCAAGCTGGTCGCCGAAAAATTCCGACCATCCAAGGCCGGCAAGGGAGGGGGAAGAGGCCGTCACGGCTTCGACCAAGGGCACGGCGTCGCTGACATCGGACAGTATTCCCGGCAGGATGGGAGAGGCGCGGACCTCTCGGGATGGGCGATCCGCCCGTCCCGCTGTATGGGCGGCACGGCGGGGTTTGGCAAGCGTTGCCGGTTGTCGCAACAGCCCGGTGAAGATAGATTTGTGTCGGGGTCTGAAGCAGGGGGCGCGCCGGGAATGCTTCTGCCATTCTTGCATTGGCCTGCAACTCGTCGCCACGGCAGGCTGAAATATCTGGCTCTTTTCGCGCCGTTCATCCTCTTGTCCGGCTACATCGCCTATGGCTTTGTCGGCATCCAGATTGACTCGCCGCTCGCCGCCTTAAGGCACTTTGCCGCGTTCCCCAACTGTGCGGCCGCCCGCGCCATCGGGCTTGCTCCCGCGCGCAGGGGACAGCCGGGCTATTGGCCGACGCATGATGCCGACAAGGACGGGATCGCCTGTGAGCCTTGGCATGGGGGAAGCGGCAGCGGCGTCAGCGTGCATCGCTATTGGCGGACCGGCAGATAGCTCACAGTTCCTTTTCCGCCAGTTCCCTGAATTCGTCGGGCACGGAGCGCGCCGCTTCCAGCGCCACCGTGCCGTAGCCGACGGCCTGCTTGCCGAAGCGTTCGCGGATCTTGTCGATGGCGCGGTCGGCGCCGAAGCGGGCGAGGCCTTTTTTGCTGCCGGGCCGGCGCTTCTCGTCGGCGAGGCCAAGCGGCAGGTCGAGCTGCAGTTCCGCGCTTTCCTCCAGATGCGAGACCGAGATCGCCAGCAGCGAGATGGTCTTTTCGCGTGAATGGTCGGCGAGCACGCCGCGCACAAGGTCGCCGGCGATCTCGGCCAGCATGGTGGTCGCCGAGATAGGCTGATCCAGCGTGATCGAACGCGTGACGGCGCTGAGATCGGCAAAGCGCACGCGCACCGTCACCGTGCGGCCCGGCCGCGCCTTGGCGCGTAGCCGGCTGGCGACGCGGTCGGCCAGATGCAGCAGCGTCGGCACGATCACCTGCGCCACGGCAGGCTTTTGCCCAAGCGCCGATTGCGCGCCGGCCGAGTGTGCCCGGCGCCCGGTCTCCAGTTTCCGCGGATCGCGGTTCCATGCGAGAGCGGCGAGCTTTTCGCCGGCGGCGGGACCGAGCAGCCGCGTCAGCGCGCCGCTATGCGTCCTGGCCAGCTCGCCGATGGTCTCGATGCCGATTTCGGCCAGCCGCGCCTTGGTCGCCGGACCGACGCCCCACATCAACGAGACCGGCAAATCGTGCAGGAAGGCCAGTTCGTTGCCGGGGTCGACCACCACCAGCCCGTCGGGCTTGGCGACCTGCGAGGCGATCTTGGCCAGATGCTTGGTGCGGGCGACGCCGATCGAGATCGGCAGGCCGAGTTCGGCCCGTACGCGGCGGCGGATCGCCGTGGCGATCTCTTGCGGCTGCCCGAACAGATGCGTGCAGCCGGCGACATCGGCGAAGGCCTCGTCGATGGAAATGCGCTCGACCACCGGCGTGAAATCGTCGAGCACCTTGATCGCCGCGTCGCCCAGCCGCTGGTAGTGGCTGAAATTGCCGCCAACGAAGATCAGTTGCGGGCAAAGCTCGCGCGCCTTGCGCCCCGGCATGCCGCCGCGCACGCCGAAGGCGCGCGCTTCATAGGAGGCGGCGAGCACCACGCCGCCGCCGACCGCGATCGGCTTGCCGCGTAGCGACGGGTCGAGCAGCTGCTCGACCGAGGCATAGAAGGCATCGAGATCGGCATGCAGGATGGTGGCTGTCGTTTCCATCCGGCTGCATATCCGCGGTTGCTGATGGATCGGAACAAATAGAGAACATAACATGTACATCTGTCAAGCGGCATGTCCGTGTCCGGCTGTATCGCCTGCTATCTTCCCGCGAAAATTGCGCGGCCCATGTCGGATCGCGGTTTTCAACTACGTCTTCAAGACGGGCAACGAGGCTGTCAGCATGCCTGAATGCGGAAGGAGCACGACATGACCGACCACATCATCGCGCCTTACTCGGACTGGTTTGAAGCGCACAAATCGCATCTCGCAAAGGAGAAGGCGTTGACCCGACAGCGTCAACAACTCGCGGCGGAGCGGCGCGCGCTGCCGTGGCTGCGCATCGACAAGCTCTACGAGTTCGATACGACCCAGGGCAGGAAATCGCTGGCCGATCTCTTCGGGGGTCGCAGCCAGTTGATCATTTATCACTTCATGTTTCCGCCCAATGCGGACTATCGCTGCACCGGCTGTTCATTCCTTTGCGACCACATCGACGCCGCCAACCAGCATCTCAGGCATCACGACGTCTCCCTGGTCGTCTGCGCGCGCGCTCCCCTGGCCGAGCTCATGGATTTCAAGGCGCGGATGAATTGGCAGTTCGATTGGGTTTCGTCATTCGGCAGCGATTTCAATTTCGACTTCCAGGTGTCGTTCACCGAGGACCAGATCAAGTCGGGCAAGGTGCTGTTCAATTTCGAAGAGGTCGCGATGAAAGGCAGGGATCGCGGCGGCGCGACCGTTTTCTACAGGGATGACGATGGCACGATCTACTGCACTTTCCAGGTGCGGAGCCGGGGCGGCGAGAACCTGATCGGGACCTATAGCTATCTCGACCTCACTCCCATCGGCCGCAATGAAAACGGGCCGTCACATACGCTGGGCGATTGGGTTCGCCTTCACGACGAGTATGATGGCTGACGATCCGTTATCGCCGCGCGGTTGGGGCGCCTCGGCCTCGCGGCATCCTTCAAGAGTTTCGGCGATCATGTGTTCGCCAGATGTTCGGCCCGCAGCGCCGCCTTCATCCGTTCCAGCGCCGGCTCGCCGCCGGCCGCCAGTTCGTCGGCGGTGCGGGCGAGCTGATCGTCGGCCTTGCGGTGCTTGCTGCCCCACGCGCCGAGCGTGGCCAGCACCGGCAACAGGTCGATGCCGGCTTCCGTCAGCCGGTAGATCGCCTTCAGCCCGTGGCTCGGATCGTCGCTGCGGGTGAGGATGCCTTCGTCCTGTAGGGTCTGCAGCCGCTCGGCCAGCGTGCGCGAGGAGATGCCTTCATCCGATTGCAGGAATTCGCGAAAATGCGTTTTCCCGGCGAAGACCAGATCGCGGATGATGAGCAGCGTCCAACGGTCGCCGAGCAGTTCCAGCGACAGGCTGATGGGGCAGCCGGACCTTTCGCGCGTCGACATGTCTATGGTTCCATTTTTAAATCACTTTACTCTTGACACCATTTTTGCCTTGCGTCAATGGTTCCAAAAGTAAAGCAATTTTCTTTGAGCCGGACAGACGAGGAGACGTCGATGAAGAAGCTTATCTTGCAGATGCAGATCTCGGTCGACGGTTTTGTCGGCGCCAATGACGACCATCGCTGGCAGCTCTGGGAATGGGGCGACGACATCGGCTGGGACGAGGAGCTGAAGCAGGATTTCAACACAGTCTTCGCCGGCATCGACACCATCCTGCTCAGCCGCAAGATGGCCGAGGAGGGCTATCTCAGCCATTGGGGCAATGCGGCGAAGAAGTTTCCACGCGATCCGTTCTACGCCTTCGCCCGGCGCGTCGTGGAGGTCCGGAAGGTGGTGCCGAGCGACAGGTTGAAAACCTCGCGCTGGGAGCGCACGGCGGTGGTGAGCGGCGACCTGCCGCGTGAGGTCGAGGCGCTGAAGGGAGGCGAGGGCGGCGACATCATCGTCTTCGGCGGCGCCGGCTTTGCCTCGTCGCTGATCGCGGCCGGACTGGTCGACGAGTTCCAGCTGTTCATCAATCCGGCCGTGCTGGGTGCCGGCCGCCGCATCTTCGACCAGGGCGGTTTTCGTAACCTCCGGCTGCTCGGCTCGAAAGCCTATGCCTGCGGCATGGTGGTCAACCGCTACGCCCCGGCGCGGTGAGGGGGCACGGCGAAGGTTCCCGTCAAAAGACTGTGTGGGCAGAATCCTTTGCCCTCGTCTCTTCGTCTTCAAGGTGCGGTCGCCGGTGGGGCGGCCGCCTCAATCCAGACGGAGAGATGACGATGATCCTGGTGACGGGTGCCACGGGGCTGAACGGCAAGGCGATCGTGCACGAGTTCGCGCGGCAGGGGCATGAGGTGAGGGCGCTGGTGCGCGATGCGGACCGGGCGTCAGTGGCGGGGCTCGGCGGCCTTGTCGGCGTCGAACTGGTCGAGGGCGACATGCGCCTGGCGGACACGCTGGGCGCGGCACTCGACGGCATCGACCGCGTGCTGATGATTTCGACCGCCGCCGACGACATGACGGAAACGCAGTGCCGTTTCATCGATGCCTGCGGCCGGGCCGGCGTCGCGCATGTGGTGAAGTTCTCCGGCGCCGAATCCAACATCGGCTACGATGCGACGAGGTTCCGCTTCACCCGCATGCATGAGGAGGTCGAACGCTATCTGGAGGGGGCCGGCATGGCATGGACGCATCTGCGCCCCAGCCAGTTCATGCAGGTCTACCTGCGCGATGCACCGACCATTGCCGCCGAGGGCGCCTTCTATCTCGCGCTCGGCGAGACCGAACTGTCGCCGGTCGATGTCGAGGATATCGCCAAGGTGGCCTTCCGGCTGCTGCGCGATGGCGGCCATGAAGGCGAGAGTCTCGATATGACCGGGCCGCAGGCGCTGACGATGAGCGATATCGCCGCACTGATATCGCAGGCGATCGGCAAGCCGGTTCGCTATGTCGATGTCAGCCCCGCAGAGCGGCGGCGCAACCTGCTGGCCAGCGGCGTCCCGGCCGGCTTTGCCGATGCGCTGGACGAACAACTGGCCGAGCGGCTGCGACGGCCGAAATCGCGGGTGCATCTGGTGACGCACGACATGTTCGGTGTGCGGCCGACTCCGTTCGTCGAATTCGCCCAACGCCACGCCGCGATGTTTCGGGGTGAGGGCTAGCCGGGGCGGAAAATCGTCCGCGGCGACGTATCCTTTTTGTCGGCCCATCCGTCTCTGCTTCTCGAAAGGTCGCGCGGTCCGCGATCCGTAACCCAGGAGAGCATCATGGCGAGCATCGAGAGCGAAGCAAACAGGAACCACTACGCGGCGATCGGCGCCAATGCCGGCAAAATGAGCCCGCAGGCGTTCGTCGAGTTCAACGATGCCAGTTGGACGGCGCTGACCGGCGAACCCGGCGGCGTCGACTATGTCGAGGTGGATGCCGGCGGCGTGCCTGCGCTATGGGTCGTGCCGAAGGGCGCGGACGAGCGGCGGGTGCTGTTTTATGCGCATGGCGGCGGCTTCGTCGGCGGCTCGATCTACACCCATCGCAAGCTGGTCGGCCATCTGGCCAAGGCCGTCGGCTGCCGGGCCTTGCTCTATGGCTATCCGCTGGCCGACCAGGCCAAGTATCCGGCCCAGCTCGAGGCGGCGATGACAGCCTGGGACTGGCTCATAGACCAGGACTTCGACACCAGGCGGATCGCGCTTGCCGCGGATTCCTGCGGCGCGGTGCTGACCTATGGCGTCCTGCAGCGGCTGCGCGCGCGGGAGCGGCCGCTGCCGGCCGCCACGCTGATCATCTCCGGCTGGTTCGACATGGCGCTGACCGCCACCAGTTACGAAACCAACCGTGAAAAGGATCCCTTCTTCGCCAAGGGAGGCGTCGACTGGCTGGTGACCAACTTCATCGGCGACTACGATCGGCTCGATCCGGAGGTCAGCCCGCTCTATGCCGATTTGAGTGGCTTTCCGCCGGTCTTCCTGCAGGCCGGCGCCGACGAGACGCTGGTCGACGAAAGCCGCATGTTCGCCGAGCGCGCGCGGCAGGCAGGCGTCGAGACGCGCCTCGACGTCTTCGACGACATGCTGCACTCCTTCCAGATGATGGCCGGCCGGGCGCCGGAGGCCGACGACGCGATCGGCCGCCTCGCCGCCTGGGTGCGGCCGAGGCTCGGGCTGCCGGATGCCGGTGACAATGCCGTCAGCGGCAAGGTCGCCGGCGGCAAGGCGGCGTAGGCATGAGAGGGCCGATCGGGTCGCACTTCGGGCTTGTGGATGCGCAGCGCTTGCGCAATGCTGCGGTGACGCTGAGCGACGTGCCGCGATGAACCAGCAGATCCGCAATTCCCCTGAGACGAGGCAAGGCATCGAGCCGCGCCTCGACCCCGAAGGCCTGTTCGACCTGCGCTACAGGGCGTTCCTGGAGACGGTCTCGCATTTGCGCGTCCGTCTGCACCGCTATTGCGCGCGCATGACCGGCTCGGCCCTCGATGGCGAGGACATCATGCAGGAGGCGCTGTTCGAGGCCTATCGCAAGATCGGGCTGCTCGACGACACACAGGCGCTGCGGCCGTGGCTGTTCCGCATCGCACATAACAAGTGCATCGACTTCATCCGCACCCGCCGCACGCGGCTCAAGGCCGAAGCTGGCTATGCCAGCGATGAGATCGTGCTGCCGGTCGAACCCGCCGGTGCGGGCGCCGGCCGCGCCATCGAAAGGCTGGTGGTGCACCTGCCGCCGAAGGAGCGCGCCTGCGTGCTGCTCAAGGATGTCTTCGACCATTCGCTGGAGGAGATTGCCGGCCTGGTCGGTTCGACATCGGGGGGCGTCAAGTCGGCACTCAATCGCGGCCGGGCCAAGCTCGCCGCCTTGCCGGCGCAACCGGTCGCGGCGCCGGCGCACGATCCCGAACTGGAGCGGCTGCTTGGCCGCTATGTCGAGCTCTTCAATGCCAGGGACTGGGACGGGGTGCGGGCGCTGACCAGCGCCGACGCCCAGTTGCGGGTTTCGGACTGCTACAACGGCCTGCTCTCCGACTCGCCCTATTTCGTCGAGTATGAGCGCGGCGAGCCCTGGCGCATGCGGCCAGATACGATCGAAGGGGAGGCCGTGCTGGTCGTCGACAGGCTGCATGGCGAGGTCTGGCGGCCAGCCTATTTCGTGCGCGTCCACGCCGACGGCGGCGTCATCGACCGCATTGCCGACTATTATGCCTGCCCGTGGATCCTGGAGATGGTCTTCGGCGACGCGGAACGAGGCGGCGCTTTCCCTTCTCCACAAGGGGGGAAGGTAAGAAACGCTCACTTCGCATCGTGAAAAATGATGCCGACCGTGTGGCGCATGCCTGAGCGCAGGCGGCTGACACCGTGGCGCAGGTTGACGCGGTAGTTGCCCTTGGTTCCCTGCACCGGCCGGTTGTGGACGGCGAAGGCCACGGCGTCGCCCTGGCGCAAGGGCACCACCTCGACCCGGCTCTGCATGCGCGGCCGCTGCTCGGTCAGTGCGAATTCACCGCCGGTGAAATCTTCGCCCGGCTCGGAAAGCAGGATCGCCACCTGCAGGGGAAAGGCGAGGTCGCCATAGAGATCCTGGTGCAGGCAGTTGAAGTCGCCGGGGACATATTGCAGCAAAAGCGGCGTCGGCCTGACCTGGCCCGCGGCGTGGCACTGGTCGAGAAATTCGGCATGCGTGGCGGGGTAGCGCAGGGGGATCGCCATGCGCTCGTTCCAGCGGTTGGCGACCTCGGCCAGCCTGGGATAGAGCGCGCTGCGCAGGCCGCCGACGAGGTCGGGCAAGGGATAGCGGAAGTAGCGGTATTCGCCCTTGCCGAAACCGTGCCTGGCCATGTGGATGTGGCTGCGGAAATGCTCTTCCTTGATGTAGAGGCCGGCGATCTGCCGGCACTCCTCAGGCGAGAGCAGTTTTTGCATCACCGCGCAGCCGAAGCCGTCGAGCTCGGCGGCCAGCGCTGGCCAGTCGTAAATGGCGACGCGTGTTTCGGCGGCTTCCACCGCCGCTGTGGCAACCTTGGCATGGGCGTTCATATCGCGGCCTCCTTGTCGAGCAGAGCGCGCTTGCGTTCGATGCCCCAGCGGTAGCCCGACAGCGTGCCGTCGGCGCGGACCACGCGGTGGCAGGGAATGCCGAGCGCGATGGCGTTGGCGGCGCAGGCGGTCGCCACGGCGCGCGCGCCGTACGGCTGGCCAAGGCGCCGGGCAAGCGCGGTGTAGGTGATGGTGGCGCCGCAAGGGATGGCGCGCAGCACCTCCCACACCCTTTGCTGGAATGGCGTGCCGTGGCGTATGTCGAACGGCAGGTCGAGGCCGGCGCCCGGCGTTTCGATGAAGCGGGCAATCGCGGCGAGATCATCGTGGAGGGCACCCTTGTCTTCGACCAGCACCTTGCCGGGAAAGCGGTCGGCGAGGTCCTGCTCCAGCGCGTCGGCGTCCGAGCCGATCAGGATGGCGCAGACGCCGATCGCGCTGCGCGCCGCGAGGATCTTGCCGATCGCGGATTGGCCGACGGCGTAGGCGATGGCGTCGAGGGTGGCAGCGTTGCTGGCTGTCGCGGGCATGTGGGTTTGCATCGGGTTCATTGTCTTCACTCCTGTGTCTGTGGCTGAACCCTAGCTGTGTGCCTTGCGTCCCTCACTCCGATGCTTGCTTTCAAATTCAAATTGCCGCGTTCGAGGATAAGAACGCGAAGGTAAGCGCTTCAGGCAACACGCGTGACGGACACCTCACCCAGCACGAACACCTCCCCACTCAGCAGCCGCAGCTCAACCTCGCCACTCGCAGTGCGGCTCCATACTGCCTTACCATCATCGACCAGTTCGCCGATGGCGGCCAAGACCTGTGTCTTCGCGTCTATGGCAGCACCGTTGGCGATCTCGATGTTCGCACCGGCGGCGGAAGGCCTTGCCATCGTGCGCATCGCCGGTCGTCACGCCCGCGAAGACCAGTAGGCCCGGTCGGCGGCCTTCGCCGACCCGTGGGCCTCGCGGTCGAGCAGCGCGCGCTTGCGCTCGGCGCCCCAGGCGTAGCCGGACAGCGCGCCGTCCTTGCGGATCACGCGGTGGCAGGGAATCGCGACCGCATGGGCGTTGGCGGCGCAGGCGGCGGCGATGGCGCGGGTTGCCTTGGGAGCGCCGATGCGCTCGGCGATCTCTGCATAGGAAACCGTGTTGCCGACCGGTATGTCCTGCAAGGCCTGCCAGACGCGCTGCTGGAAGGCGGTGCCGCGCACGTCGAGCGGCAGGTCGAGGCCGAGCTGTGGGGCCTCGACGAAGCCGACGACGCGGGCGACCAGCGCCTCGTAGTCTTGGTCGCCGCCGATCAGCCGCGCCTTGGGGAAACGGTCCTGCAGGTCGCGCACCAGCGTGTCCGGATCGTCGCCGAGCAGCATCGAGGCGACGCCCTTGCGGCTCGACGCGACCAGTATGGCGCCGAGCGAGGTCTCGCCGACGGCAAAGCGTATGTCCTCATTGGCGCCGCCCGCACGATAGCGCGTCGGCGTCATGCCGAGCATGCCGGTGGATTTCTCGTAGAAGCGCCCGCTCGAATTGAAGCCGGCATCGTAGATCGCCACTGTGACGCTGGCGCCGTCTTCCAGGCCCTGGCGGACCCGGGCGGCACGGTGTGCGGCGGCATAGTCCTTCGGCGTCAGCCCGGTGATTGCCTTGAAGACGCGGTGGAAATAGCCGGCGCTGCGGCCGGCGGCATCAGCCAGCTCGGCGAGCGAGGGCTCTTCCTCGCTCTGTTCGATCCTGCGGCAGGCATCGGCGACCATCGCGGCATTGCCGGCCTCGAGCGAAGGGCCATCCGGGCTGCAGCGCCGGCAGGCGCGAAAGCCGGTCGCCTTCGCCCGAGCCAGCGTGTCGTGCAGTTGCACGTTGACGGGATTGGCGCGCCGCGACGGGCAGGAGGGCCGGCAGTAGACGCCGGTCGTCGCCACCGAATACCAGAATTGTCCGTCCGCCGATTTGTCGCGCGCCACGATGCGCGCCCAGCGCGGGTCGTCGGTGACCGGCAGCGGCGTGGATTTCAGGTCTTTGGCGAGAGTGATGAACATGCCGCATTGGAGCCGCTGGAAGCCGGCCCCGCCACCCGTTTCCTGCCAACAAAGAATATGACAAGATCGACCCGGAGGAGGTGCGATGGAAAACATTCGATCCCTTAAGACCGAAGCCGATTACGATTGGGCGATCGTCGAAATCACAAGATATTTCGATAACGAGCCGGAGGTCGGCTCGCTCGATGGTGACCGCTTCGATGTTCTCGCGACCCTGATCGAGACATATGAGAACAAGCGCTACCTGATTGAGGCATCCGATCCCGATGACGGGTCGCGTCCAGCCGGATTCAAAAACTCGCTGTAAGCCTTTGTTTTCGCGGCATGGACCGGTTCTCCTACGCTGCCCGCTTGGGCTCCACCGCGAACGGGCTGAGCCCGAGCCAGGTCTGCATTTTCTTGCCGATAGCCTGGTCGCCGGTCAGGGAAACCTTCGCGCCGGCCTTCTCGACGGTCAGCAACCCCATCCAGATTGCCGTCATCGTGTGCAGGTCCGTCGCGACGTAAAGGTCGACATCAAAGCCCGGATCGTACCAGCACAAATCGACCTCGCCGTGCTTTTCGACGATCAGCCACCATGAGCGTTTGGACGCCGGCAGATCCTGATACAGAAATTGTATCACCGTGCGTCCTTCAGGGAGCGGCGAGGGGTTAAGATTGCGCCGCATGTCCCACATCAGCAGCGACGGATCGAGGTTCTTGAGCGACAGCCGGGACTCGACCCATTTCTGCCCCCAGAACCCCATGGCTTCGACGACGGGGCGCAAATCGCGGCCGGCCTCGGTCAGCCGGTAGTCGAAGATGCCTTTCTCGCCCGGCACCTCCTTGCGCTCGACGATCCCCGCCAGCTCGAGCTCCTTCAACCGTTGCGACAGAAGGGTCGGCGACATTTTGGGGACACCGCGGCGCAAATCGTTGAAGCGGGTCGAACCCGCCACCAATTCGCGCATCAGCACCATCGTCCAGCGGGTGCACAGCACCTCGGCGGCCATCGATAGCGGGCAGAACTGCTTGTATCCGTGCTGGGTCATGATAGGTGCTCCTCCCTCGAAGCTCGGCCGAACATTAGGCCCTCATGAATGAAGCGGCCAGTACGGAAACTGTACCACCCCAGTACAGATCGCGGACTGGTTGACGACTGCCATGCCATGCGAGCCCTTTGACCGGTTGCACGGGATACCCCTGTGCGCCGCAACCAGGAGACGACCATGACTGCCTACGTTATCGCGGACATCAAGATGAACGACCCGAAATGGGTGCCGGCCTACGCGGCCTCGGTGCACGACATCGTCCACAAGCATGGCGGCAAATATCTGTCGCGCAGCGGGAATGTGAAGACGCTTGAAGGCAAGCCGCTCGAGACCACGCTGATCGCCCTGATGGCGTTCCCGTCGGAAGCGGCGGCGCGCGCCTTCACCAACGATCCGGCCTATGCGCCTTTCGTTTCGGCGCGCCGGGGCGGCAGCGACAGCCGCTTCCAGCTGATCGACGATACCGATCTGGCCGGAACGATCCCGTATCTGCCGAAGGGATGATCCTCCCCGGCATTCCTCTCAGCGATTTCGGGATCTCCAAGCAACAACAGCCACAGCGCTTGCCTGCCGGGCCTCCGTATTTCCGGCGGCCGGCCAGCTGTGCTTTTTCAAGAAGAATGGAATGGACATGATGTCAAATCTTCGCAACAGGCTCGTCATGGCGGGGGCCATGCTGGCAGTCTGCGCCACCTTCGCACAGGCGCATCAGGAAGCGGCCAGCACCGAGACGGATTCGAATCCGCTGGCCGAGAAGGTACGGGCGGCCAGCAGCCGGTTCCTCGACGTCAAGGCGGCGACGGCCGAGGGCTACGCGCCCATTCCCTGCGCCAGCGGCATCAGCGGCGGCGCCATGGGCATCCACTACGTCAACGGCCAGTATCTGAAGGACGACAAGATCGACATCGCCCGTCCCGAGGCCGTGATGTACGAGCCGATGGCCGATGGTACGCTGAAGCTGGTGGCGGTCGAATACATCACCTCGAAGGGGCCGGCGTCACTGGAAGGCCAGCTGTTCAACTTCAACAGCGCCCCCAATCGCTATGGCCTGGGTGAATTCTACGAGCTGCATGTCTGGGCCTGGAAGGGCAACCCGACCGGCACGTTCGCCGACATGAACCCGAAAGTGTCGTGCGAACACACGATGGCGCCGAGCCAGTAGCCGGCAAGGTCAGGCGGCGCCAATGCCGTCTGGCCTTCCGAAAGGCGGTGGGGTTGTTCGCCCGGCCTCAGCCAGGCCCGGTCATTGCGGCGCCGGTTCGGGCAGAGGCAGGCGCATCCCGATGGTGTCGCGGCTCGTCCGCGGCAGAACGAAACGGCCGGTCAGGTACCAGATCACGGACACGACAAGGATCGAAAGGTAGCCGTCCACGGCATAATGCCAACCTGTGTAGACCGAGCCGAACAGGATGAGCGCCGCGAAAGACCAGCCGGCGACGGCCCAGCGGCGGCCGAAACCGCTCAGGAAGAACGCGTTGAGCGTGACGAAGGCGACATGCATGCTTGGCATGGCGGAGATGCCGCCGCCCAGATCGGGGCGGCCGCTTGTGTAGGCTGTGAGCAGATAGCTGGCATACATACGGACCGGCGCGGCGTAGCCGTTCCGCGCCAGGGCGGTCCGCAATCCGGCAAACCGGTCGCCGCCGTAGAACTGGTCGTGAAATATCGGGCCGGCGGAAGACAGCGCCATGGCCAGAACGGTGCCGCACAGGATCGTGGTCAGCGCGAGCGCCCAGAGATAACGCAGACGCGCTGCCGGGCTGTTCCAGAAGGCGACGAACAGCAAGGTGCCGAACCATTGCACGTGCCAGCCATATCCGTAAGCGATGAAGATGACAGCCGAAATGGATTCGGGAACGACGCGATGCGCCCATGTCCAGGGATCGGCGCCATGCAGCCCAACATCGAGCTCCACCAGCATGCGGTCGGCATAGAATGGCACGATGTCGGGGATGGCGATCTTGAAGGCGGTAAAGGCGGTTATGCCGAGAAAGGACAGGAGGATCACCGGTGCGGCGCCAAGCCAGCGCTGCCTGAGCATGTCGAGCATGAACCGTGTCGGGCTATGCCTGGCAAATGTCAGCGCCATGACGCCGAGGCCGGCGGCAAGAAGCGTCGGCAGGAAGAAGACGAATGGCTCCGCGTAGGATTGCGCCAGGTGCATATACCGGCCCGGCTGCAGGCAAAGCGCGGCCAGGGAATAGGCCAGGCACAATGCGGTCAGCAGCCAGCCGCTCCTGGTCGCGGCGATGTCCAGGTCAAAAACGCCAAGCGGGCGGCGTTCGCCGTTCCGCTGCGCGGTGTGCGCACTCATTGAGGAAACCCGCCAACTGCCCAAGCATTAACAGGGGTATTTCGTCGATGAAGTATTACTATTCGATTACACTTTGGGGTGGATAAAAAATACAAATATTGAATGCTTATATTTCTTCCCTTTCCGTCAAGGATTCGTTGACGAAGATGTCATCGTTGAATGCAGAAGTAGTGTCTGCGCCGGAGCGGTTTCCAAACCCGAAAGGTTGCCGGGCTTCGGCCGCAGTCGAAGCGGGCCATCGCCTGGTCGGCGATGGCCCTGCGGATCAGGCGGCCCTGATCAGGCCGAGCTGGGTCAGCGCCGCGACGCCGTCGTCGAGGCCGATCTCCTCAACGATCCTGCCGTCGATCACCTTCAGCACCGTGGTGCCGGTGAAGCGCATGGCGTGGCCGGTGGCGGCGGGCAGCGAACCGGCGAGGAAATCGCCGAAAGCCGGGCCGGTATGCGTGCCGCCGCCCTCCCACTGGCCGACGACAAAATCGCCCTCGGCGATGAGATCGGCGGTGGCCCAGAAGTTGAGATCCGGGAAGGCGGCGCGGAAATCGGTCATGAAGGCCTTGATGTCGTCGCGGCCCCGGCGTGGCTCATGCAGCGAATATTTGAGCAGCATGTCGGGCGCGGCGATGTCGTCGACGACGGACAGATCGCAGGTTTCACCCCAGAAGTCGGTGAACCATCTGACGACGACGGCCTTGTTGTCTTCCTGTTTGGTCATTGGGAGCGTCCTTTCGTGTTTTGCTGGGTCATCCGCGTACCAGTGTCGCTGATGACCTGAGCCATCCCTAGGACCATCGGGGGAGCGCAAAACTCCGGTTCTTGCCGGCCAATCGAAAGACGAGGCGCCACGAAATATTGCAGGCGGGAAGGCATGCCTGCCGGGTCCCGGTAACTGTTTCTTCTCTGGTTTTGTCGCAGATTGCCCGCGGGTGGAGCAGGCGAAAACAGACGATGGCGCGTCAGGGCAAGAAAAGTCGCAATGGAGCGTTCTGGGCCAAGGCCCTGGAGCGGGCCCATCTTGGCGTCTGGGATTGGGATCTTCGCACCGGCGACTGCTTCTATTCGCCGACCTGGGCGCGAATGCTGGGCTACGAGGAAGATGAACTCGCCAACACCAGCGATCTGTGGCTGCAGCTCACCCATCCCGACGACCGCGAGCGGGCGCTGGCCAGCGGCGACCGCCACATTGCCGGGCTGACCGATGCCATCGAGACCGAACTTCGGCTGAAGCACAAGCAGGGCCACTGGGTGTGGGTGCTCGACCGCGGCGGCATCGTCGAACGCGGCGCCGATGGGCGGCCGCTGCGGCTGATGGGCGTGCAGACCGATATTTCGAAGCAGAAGGCGGCCGAGGCCGCGCTCGAACAGGTCACCATGCGCTTCCGCCTGGCACTCGCCGCCAGCGGCACCGGAATCTGGCACCACGACATCGCCACCCACAAGAGCTATTGGGATGCTCGCACCAGGGACATATTCGGGCTCGTTGCCGACACCGACGAGGTGACGGCCGACCTTTGGCACAGCTTTCTGCACCCGGACGACAAGGAAGCCACCGAGCAGGCGCATTTGCCGCCTCCGGGCTCGGACGCGGTCACCGCCTGGCAATACCGCATCATCAAGCGTGACGGTGAGATCCGCCATGTCGAATCGCTGGTGCGCTTCGTCGCAGCCGCGGGTGCCGCCGGCCAGGTCCTCGGCACGGTGCGCGACATCACCGAGGACAAGCTGCGCGAACAGGAGCTTGCGTTCGCCGCCCGCCACGATGCGCTGACCGGCCTGTGGAACCGCGCCGCCTTCGACAGGCTGCTGGCCGACCACATCGCCGCGGGCGTGCCGCTGGCGGTGTTCTACGTCGATCTCGACTACTTCAAGGCGCTCAACGACTTCGCCGGCCACGCCGCAGGCGATCTGGCGCTGAAGAGCGTGTCGGCGGGGATTAGCCGCTGCCTGCCGCCATCGGCGCATGCGGCGCGGCTCGGCGGCGACGAGTTCGCCCTGCTGGTGCCCCATTGCGATCCCGCGCAGGCCGAGCGGCTGGCCGGAGCCATACTGGCGGCCGTGCGCGGCGCCGATCTCGGCCTTGCCGCGACCGCGCGGCGGCTCGCGGCGAGCATCGGCATCGCCATTGTCGACGACCGGGCGACCACGGTCGCCGATGCGCTGGCCTGCGCCGACGATGCCTGCTACGCGGCCAAGGCCGCCGGGCGCGATCGCTTCGCGGTGTTTTCGGCCGAGGCCGCCACCGGCGGCCTCAACGCGGCGCGGCTCGCCGCCGACACGGTCGACGCCATGGAGGACGGCCGGCTGAAACTGTTCGGCCAGGAGATCCACCGGCTGGGCCGGCCTTGGCAGGAGACCCGCCATGTCGAGGTGCTGGCGCGGCTCGCCGGACGCGGCGGCAAACTCATCCCGCCCAGCGAATTTATCCCGGCGGCGGAGCGCTTCGGCATCGCCGCCAGGCTCGATCGCTGGATCATCCGCACCGCGCTGTCGCGGCATGGCGCGGCGATGAAGTCCGGCGCGATCACGCTCGGCTTCAACCTGTCGGCGCAGACACTGAGCGATCCCGGACTGTGGGATTTCGTCGACAGCATCATCGAGGAGACCGGGGCGCCGCATTCCGGCATCGGCTTCGAGATCACCGAAACCGCCGCCGTCACCAATTTCGACGCCGCCGAGACGTTCGTGCGCAAGGCGCGCGAGCGGCGCTGCAAGGTCAGCCTCGACGATTTCGGCGCCGGCATGAGCTCGTTCGAATATCTCAGGCGCTTTCCGGTCGATGCCATCAAGATCGACGGTTCCTTCATCGAGCACATCGCCGAGAGCCGCTTCGACCGCGAGATCGTCTCGGCCATATCAGGCATTGCCCGCAGCGTCGGCTGCGCCGTCGTGGCCGAGAAGATCGAGCAAGCCGAGACGCTCGACATCCTGCAGGCGATGGGCGTCGATTTCGGCCAGGGTTTCCTGCTGCACCGGCCCGAGCCGCTGGAGCAGATCGTCGCGCGCGCCACCGGGACGGCAAGCGCGGCGCCGGCCCGCAAGGCGTCCTAGTCAGATTTGCCGCACCATCGCTTGCGGAAATTCCAGCACGCCGGTCTCGGGCCGCCTATGCTGGGCTTCCGCCACCGTCTCGATCAGGAGGTCGAGGGCCTCGCATGCCGAGCGGCTCGTCTCATCATTGCCGCGCAGATAATGATAAGCGCGTTCGAGATGGATGCGGGCGGCTGAAAAATCGCTGGTCAATGGTTCCCTCCATGATCCCGCCCTAATTTATCTTGGCCGCTCCGGCGGAATGTGGGGTAAATATCCACAGGCGGGTTTTATTCAAATGCCGAGGAATCATGGCCGCGCTGTCAGGAGAGACAGCGCGCAACGCTTTGCCCTGCCTTGTCGTGCGTCTAGACTGCGGCCTCCCTTGTCCGAGGTGACATTGATGATCGTCCAGGCCTGCATCAACGGCGCGCGTCCGCGCGACTTTCACCCGAAGCTGCCGCTGACGGCGCAGGCCATGGCCAGCGATGCCGCTGCCTGCGTCGCGGCCGGTGCCGCCGAGCTGCACATCCATCCGCGCGGCGCCGATGGGCGTGAAAGCCTGGCCGCTGTCGATGCGACGGTGCTGGCCGTGCGCCGGGCCTGCCCGGGCACGCTGGTCGGCGTGTCGACCGGCGCCTGGATCGAGAACGATGTCGCGCGCACCCGCGCGGCGGTCGCCGGCTGGCGCGAGTTGCCCGACTACGCCTCGGTCAATCTCTCCGAGGCCGACGCACCCGCCGTGATGGATCTGCTGCGCCAGCGGGGCGTCGGCATCGAGGCCGGGCTCGCCACGATGGAAGACGCCGAGCGGTTCGTGGCGCTCACCGACCACGATCGGGTGCTGCGCATCCTGATCGAGATCGACATGCCGGACCTCGCCGCAGCACTCGCCGAGGCAAGCGGCATCGCCGCCGTGCTCGAACGCGCCGAAATGCGGCGGCCGATCCTGCTGCATGGCGTCGACGCCACCGTCTGGCCGTTCGTCGAACTGGCGCGCCAAAAGCGCTGGTCGACGAGGGTCGGGCTGGAAGACGGCAAGACGCTGGCCGATGGAACCGTGGCCAAGGACAATGCGGAAATCGTCGCGGCTGCGGTGGCGGTTTTCCGCTCGGCGTCCGCCGGCTGAACCGCGGTCTGCCTCAGCTCTGCCGGTGGACCGGTGCTGTCCACGCGCGCAAAATGTGCTTCTGGATCTTGCCGGATGCGGTGCGCGGCAGCGTATCGGTGAGCAGGAACTCTTTCGGCACCTTGAAGCGGGCGATGCGGGCGCCGCAATGGTTGGCCAGATCGGCCGGGTCGACCACGCATCCGGGTTTCACCACCACGAAGGCGCGCCCGACTTCGCCCCAGCGCGCGTCGGCGATGCCGATCACGGCGGCTTCGGCGATGCCGGGATGGTCGAGCAAGACGGTTTCGATTTCGACGGGATAGACGTTCTCGCCGCCCGAAATGAACATGTCCTTGCCGCGGTCGACGAGGGTGACGAAACCTTCCTCGTCACGCCGCGCGATGTCGCCGGTGCGGAACCAGCCATCGGCGGTGAAGGCGCGCTCCGTCTCTTCGGGGCGGTTCCAGTAGCCGGGCGTGATCGAGGGGCCGGACAGCCATATCTCGCCGGGCTCGCCGGCCGCAACGTCGCGGCCATCGTCGTCGACGAGGCGCAGTCCGATCGTCGGCGCCGGCAGGCCGGCCGAGCCTGCCTTGCCGGCGATGCGGTCGGCCTCGACCGGCATGCCAAGCACCGTGCCTGCCTCGGTCATGCCGAAGCCGTCGGCCATGCGCACACCCTGGGCCAGCCACCAGCGGATGTCCGTGGCCGGATTTGGCGCGCCGCCGGTGAAGATGGCGGTGAGCGAGGTCCAGCGCGCCGGCGTGAAGTCGGGGTGTTCACGCAGCATCCTGGCCATCTGCGGCACGCAGAAATAATGGGTGACGCCAAGGGTGGGATCGGCGAGGCGGCGATTGGTGGCGCCGGCATCGAAGCCGGGCGAGATCAGCACGGTGCCACCCTGAAGCAGCGTCGGACGCAGGCTGGTGAGGAGGCCGATGACATGGAACATCGGCGCGTCGCAGAGGAAGATGCTGGCATTGCCGACGCGGCCCAGCACGCCGAAATTGACAGCCGTGGCAAAGGCATTGCGCTCGGTGACGATGACGCCCTTTGGCCGGCCCGACGTGCCCGATGTGTAGAGGATGATCGAGGGCGCATCGTCGGCGGGCAAGGGACGGCGCGGCGCCGGCGTCTCCGCCTCGACCGCCACCGCGAAGGCGGCGACATCGACAGGGATGCAGCGCCCGGGCAATGCCGCCTGCGGGACGGCGTCATGCAACAGCAGCGCCGGATCGCAATCGGCAAGGATCGCCTGCTGTTCGGCACTTGCAAGGCGCCAGTTGACCGGCACGAAGATGGCGCCGAGCCGCATTGAGGCCTGCTGCAGGATCAGGAGGTCGGCGCTGTTGCGGGCCAGCGTGGCGATCCGTTGCCCGGGCTTGACGCCGTAGCCGGTTTCGAGAACGCGCACAGTGCGCTGGATGGCCTCGTCAAGCGCGGCATAGGTCCAGCGCCGGCCGGAGGCCAGGTCGACGCAGCCAACACGGCTTGGCTGCGCGCCGGCATGCAGGGCCACCGGGTCTGAAGTCGTCAAGGCCGGCATGCGCATCTCCTCCCAGATTGCGTCGATGGCTCGCGTCGTTGGCTTGTCGCGTCATCTGGCCTTGTCGTAAGTGCTGAGGCCCGGCTTGTAGCTCTTCTCGTCGATGAACTGGCGGATGCCTTCCTTGCGGCCCTCATTGTCGTGCGAATTGGCCGCCTCCTGGGCGCGGACCAGATAGTCCTCGGCATTGTCATAGGTCATTTCGCCGACGCGGCGGATGGCGTCCTTGGTGGCCTTCAGCGCGATCGGGTTCTTCTTCAGAAGGATGTTGGCGACCTCGGTGACCCGCGCCTTCAACCGCGCCAGCGGCAGGCTTTCATTGACCAGCTTCCAGGCGGCGGCCTTCCTGCCATCGATGAGTTCGCCGGTCAGCGCGTGGTACATGGCATCGCGCATCGACAGCAGGTCGACCACCACCTTGGTGGCGCCGCCGCCGGGCAGGATGCCCCAGTTGATCTCGGACAGAGCGAACTGCGCCTCGTCGGCGGCAAAGGCGAGGTCGCAGGCGAAGAGCGGGCCATAGCCGCCGCCAAAACACCAGCCATTGACCATGGCGATGGTCGGCTTGCCGTACCAGCGCAGGCGCCGCCACCAGCCATAGGCTTCGGATTGCGCCTTGCGGATGGCGCCGAGCCCCTTGGCTTCGGTCTCGCGGAAATACTCCTTGAGGTCCATGCCCGCCGACCAGGCGCTGCCTTCGCCCGACAGCACGAGCACACCGACATCGGCGCGATACTCGAGTTCGTCGAGAACCTCCATCATGCGTCGGTTGAGCGCCGGGTTCATGCAATTGCGCTTGTCCGGTCGGTTGAAGCGCACCCAGGCGATGCCGTTCTCGACGTCGAAGGCCACGGTTTCGTCGGTCATGGTCGGTCTCCTCCCGCTCCATCACAGTCATGGGCAATTGCTATAGTCATGGAAATTGCTATGGAGCATAGCGATCTCAATTGCTATGTCGCATAGTCTTTTTCGCTTGACAAGAGCCGGCGTCGCGGCGATCGGTTGGCATGGACGAAACCCAGCCTCACACCGGGCCAGAAATGATGCCCGACGACGCGCTCGATGCGCAGGTCGGCTACAATCTCAAGCGTGCCTCGGCTTTCGCGCTCAATGATTTCGCGGTCGAACTGACCGAAGCGGGCCTGCGCCCGGTCACCTATGGCATGCTGGCGCTGATCGACGAGCGGCCTGGCATCCGCGCCGCGGAACTGTGCCGTCTTCTCGGCATGAAGAGTGCCAACACGGCGCCGCTGCTTGCCGAACTGGAAGAGCGCGGGCTGGTCGAGCGCGACGACCATGCCGAGGACAGGCGCGTGCGGATGCTGACCCTGACGCCGGCGGCCAGACAGGCCATGCCTGGCTGGCGGCGACAGGTTCGCCGGCACGAGGACAGGTTCCTGCAAAGGCTGACGAAGAAGGAGCGGGCGACGCTGCTGCGCCTGCTGCGCCTGATCTGGACGGAGGAAGGGTGAGGGCTAGTTGGCTTCCTCGTCCGGCGCGGAAAGCCGCAGCATCAGGGCGAGCAGTGCGATCACCGGCGGAACGATAAAACACCATACATTGGCGTAGGCATAGCCGAGGGCGGCGGCCGCGCAGCCGGCGGCGAAGACGGCGACCGCCGCCGCCATGCGCCGCAGGCGGGCAATGAGCGCCGGGCGAGCCTCCGGGGCCGTGCCGCCGACGAGGTCGGCGAGATCGATCATGATCTGGGTGGTGGTGCCGGTCATCAGCGTCGAGGGCGGGGCGGCCGCCAGGTGGACCCGGTGCACCGCGTTCTGGATCGCCATGGCGGCGACCAGCACCATGCCGGTTACGATGGCGGCCGCGCTGTCGCCGCTGGCAAAGGGGCCAAAGCGGATCGCCAACGCGGCGCCGATGACAAGCAGCGCCAGTTTGGTTCCTAACAGGACCCCGAGCGCCTGATGTCCGCGCCGGCGCAAATGCTCGCCGGCCAGCCGGGTCAGGATGACGACGATGCAGAACACCGGCAGCGCCAGCAGCTTTGCCAGAACGCCCGAAATGCCGAGCACAAGGGAAGCGCCGAGGGTGACGAAATTCCCCGTCACATGCGCGGTGAACAGGCCCTGCAGCGCCAGGAAGCCGGCCGTGTCGACATAGCCGCCATTGAGGCTCAGCAGCAGCGGCAGTGTGGGCTTCATGGCGCCGTCGCCGGAACCAGGAAGCGGTCGGGCGCCAGCGCCGCGGCGGTGACGCCGAGTGCCGTGACATCCTCCGGCAGGGGCTCGCCGCGCATCAGCGCCGCGCTCAGCCTGGCCAGGGTCAGCGACACCTGGAAACCATAGCCGCCCTGGCCGCCGAGCCAGAAGAAGCCGGGCAGGCGCGGGTCGAAGCCGGCGACCGGCGTGCGGTCCGGCGCGAAGGTGCGCAGGCCCGCCCATGGCGTCGACGGACGGCCGATGCGCATCGTCGTCGCCTGCTCGATGCGGTCGACGGCGATCGCGACATCGATATCTTCCGGCCAGGCGTCGCAAGGCTCGGAATCGGTCTCGTCGGCGAGCGAGCCGATCAGCCTGCCGGCGTCGGGCTTGAAGTAGAACTGTTCGTGCAAGTCGACCACCAGCGGCCAACTGGCGATGTCGGTGCCGGCGGGCGGATCGAACAGGAAGGCGGTGCGTCGCTTGGGCTGGAAGCCGAGGCCGGAAAGCCCCGCCAGGCCAGCGACGACATCGACCCAGGCGCCGGCGGCGTTGACGACGATGTCGGCTGGATAGACACCGGCGCTCGTTTCCACGCGGAGGCCGCCGCCGTCTTGCGAGATGGCGCGCACCTCCTCGCCGGTACGGATTGTGCCGCCGCCGGCCTTCAGCGCCGAGGCGCAGGCCGCCAGCATCTTGCCGGTGTCGATATCCACGGCGTCCGGCTCATAGGCGCCGCCGCAAGTGGCTTCGGCGGCAATGGCGGGAACCAGCGCGTGGAGTTCGGCCGACGACAGGCGGCGCACGCTGGGCACCAGTGCCTGCAATTCATCGGCCAGCTTGTCGATCGCGGCGCCGTCGCCAGCCCAGCCGACATGCAGCGCGCCGCGCCGATGGGCGATGAAGCCGCCTTCGACGATTGCCTGCCGGCTGGCCAGCGTCAGCGCCCGCACCAGCCGGTTGCCGTAGGTCTCGGTGAACAAAGCGGCGGAGCGGCCGCTGGCGTGATAGCCAAGATGCGGCTCGCGCTCGAGGACGGTGACTTCAGCCCAATCCCGCAAGGCCGCCGCAAGCGACAGGCCGGCAATGCCACCACCGATGACGACGATTTTTTGGGGAGGATTCGACTGCATCCAGCAGTCGTAAAAATGATTTCGTATCCAGTCAAACGGCGCGACCTTCCCTCGGTCGTTTGCGCAGCCATTTCTTCCCGTTCCAAGGGGAGAAATGGCCGGCAGGGCAGTGAGGGCAGCGCTGGCTCCGCTGATCGGCAACGTCCTCTACAAGGCCACAGCCCGCCCCAATCCTCGACGAACCGCCTCGCGATAAGCAAGGTCGGCCGCCACCAGGTCCTCCATGGCAACACCCATGGCCTTGTAGACGGTGATCTGGTCGGCGCTGGTCCTTCCCGGCCGCAGCCCAAGCAGCATCTCGCCAAGCTCGGTTCCGGTTTGCGGATCGATGCCATCGAGTTCGCAAGAGCCGACCGGGGTAGGGGCGAAGGCGTCCCTGGTCTCGACGAACAGGCTGGCCCGGCCGACAAGCTCGACCGGCAGTTCGCCGCCGGGCGGGGCGACGCCCACCGACGAGACATGCGTGCCGGGCCGCAGCCATTCGGTGGCGATCACCGGCTGGTAGGAATGCGTGGCCAGGCACACGACATCCGACGAGCGCACCGCGGCCTCCAGATCGCTGACGGCGACGACGCCCGGATGCAGCGCTGCCAGTGCCTGCGCGTCCGCGAACTCCTTCGAGGCGACGCGGATTTCGGCAAAATCCCGCACCAGCGGCAAAAGGTGCAAGTGCTGGCCGGCCTGCACGCCGGCGCCGACCACCGTTGCCACCCTGGCGTCGCGGCGGGCCAGTTCCCGCACCGAGAGCACGGCCGAGCCGGAGGTGCGCACGGCGGTGATATAGGTGCCGTCCATGACGCAGACCGGCATGCCCGTTTGCGGGTCGAACAGGTGGATGGTGGCGAGATGGCTGGGGATCGCGCGGGCGATGTTGCCTTCGAAGACGTTGACGATCTTCACCGTCAGATGCATGCCCGCCATCCAGGCCGGCATCGCCAGCGAATAGCCGGCTTGCGGAATGTCGAGCTGTGGCCGCGCCGGATTGACGATCTCGCCGCGGGACAATGCCTTGAAGCCCTCCGCCAACGCATCGAGAAGCCGGCGCAGGTCGATGCATGTTTTCACCTCGCCTTCGCTCAGGATGAGCACAGCTGTGTCGCCCTTGGTCTGAGCACTGCGGGTGGTCGGTGTGGCTGATATCATGGGATTTACCTTGGTCGGGTTGCGTTGCCCGCCAACGGTATTGCCACTCGACAGCGTGATGAAATATGCTGTTTTCGCGATTTTTGCGTGATAATCGCGCTATCCGTGGCTGGAAAGTGTGAATTCAAAAAATGGACGATCTCGACCGTATCGACCGCTCGCTGTTGCGCTTGCTGCAGGAGGATGGCCGTCGCACGACGCTCGATCTGGCCCGCCGCGTCGGCCTGTCGCCGACCGGGGCGGCGCAACGCATCAAGCGGCTGTTCGCCGAAGGCTTCATCCGGGCGGTGCGGGCCGTTCTCGACCCGGCCCGGATCGGGCAGGCACAACTCGTCTTCATCGAGGTGCGGCTCGATCATACGGCGCCGCATGTCTTCGACCGCTTCGCCGAGGCGGTTGTGCGGGCGCCCGAGATCATCGAATGCCACATGGTGGTCGGCGGCTTCGACTATCTGGTCAAGGCGCGCATCGCCGATATGGCGATGTTCCAGGATTTCCTGCAGCGGGTGATCCTGCCGCTGCCCGGCGTCAGGGAGACGCATACCTACGCCTCGATCGCCAATGTGAAGCCGGACGCGCTGCTTCCGATCTAGGACGCGGACTCGCTAGCGCCGAGCCGTAGCCTGGACGCTATACGCCCGAAAGCAGACGTACCGAATTTGGTCCAGCCGGCGGCGCGCGACCTCACAGCTCAGATGGCCAGCCCGATCGCTCGGCTCGACGCAAAGACGATTTTACGATCAGGCGATGGAAAGGCGCAATTCCCGCGATATAGGCCCGCCCTCCCAAATGATTGAAGGTCACGACCGTTGTTGCGACAAGTCGACGGCGCAAAGCGGACTCTTCAACCAAAACGGACAAACGGAAGTCGAGATGGCGATCGTCCTCGCCAAGAATAATCTCGTGACGCCGCCGATCGTAGACCCGAAAGAAATCGATCCTGTCGGTCGCAACGTCATCGCGCAACGCAGACGATGTCTTGAGACCAAACCCCGCAACCAAAGTGTCCCTTAGAGCTATTAGCCAGCCAACCCACCGCGCCTGACCCATAAGCATGTGGGCGGCGAGGCGCTCGGCGTCGCCGGTCGCATTGCTTGGCAGATCGATCGCGAATGCGTCAGCGAAGCCTGCCTCGGCGTAGAGCGGCCTAAGCGCGGAATGTTGCGGCAAATCGACTCGAGCAACGCGCGTCAAAGATGTTCCGCCCCGGACTGAATGGAAGCGAAGAGGTGGTGCGTTCCAATAGCACGAAAGGGCTCTCCATCAAACGTGTCGAGGAACTTCTGCTGATGACCCTTTCGCGACCTCGGGCAACGTCCGCTCTTCCGCAGCTTGGGGGTGAGCGGACATAAGTCGGCAAGCCGCTTGATGAGTACACGCCCTAGACCAGCGGCCGTTCCCCCGCATCCAGCAGCCATTGCCGCACGGCCTGTGTCGGTTCGGGATGGCGCTGCTTTCTCGGCATGACGACATAAAAATCCTGCGTGCCGCGCATTTCGCCGCTGACCGGCTGGACCAGGCGGCCGGCGGCGAGATCGGCTGCGACGAGGAAGCGGCTGGCCAGCGCTATGCCCTGGCCGGCGATGGCCGCGTCGATGGCGAGGCTGGTCTGGTTGAAGCGCATGCGCTTGAGCTCGGCCGTCATCTTCAGGCCGACCGCCTTTTCCATGAATTCCGGCCACAGATTGTGCGCGTCGTGCAGCAGCACGTGATGCTGGATTTCGGCCGCCGGGATTTCGGCGGTCCCGATAGGCAGCAGGGCCGGGCTGCAGATTGCGATGATCTGCTGGGGAAACAACAGGTCGACGATCAGGCCGGCGCCGAAGGGCGGGCGGCCTTGCCGCACCGCGACGTCGACGCCGTCGGCCTGGAAGCTCGACAGGCTCTCGCTGGCCAGCACGCGCAGGTCGACCAGCGGATTGTCGGCCATGAAATCCTGCAGCCTGGGGATCAGCCATTTGGTGGCGAAACTCGGCGTCACGCTGATCGTCAGACGTGCGGGTTCGGGGCGCAACAGCTGGGTTGCCTCCGAGATCAGGTCGAAGGCGCGGCGGATGTTGGGCACATAGGCGCGGCCCTGATCGGTCAGCGCCAGGCCGCGCGGCAGCCGCTCGAACAGTTTCGCGCCGAGATGGGTCTCCAGGCCGCGAATGTGCTGGGCTACCGCACCTTGCGTGACGTTCAACTCCTCGGCGGCGATGCGGAAGTTGAGATGGCGCGCCGAGGCCTCGAAGGCGCGCAGCGCATTCAGCGGCGGCAGGCTGAGGAAGGCTTCGGGCATGCAGGAGTTTTTCTACTGGTTGATTTCAGGCATTCTGGTTCGAATCGGGTGATAAAACCAGTTATATCACCGTCCAAATACCGAAAACACCGGTTGCGGTGCCTGCCAACCCTGAGAGGAAAATCCGATGAGTGTAGAAAAAGTGGCTGTTGTCGTGGCCGGTGGCAGCGGCATGGGAGCGGCGGCGGCCAAGCGCCTGGCGGCGGATGGGTTCAAGGTCGCCATTCTCTCATCCTCGGGCAAGGGCGAGGCCCTGGCCAAGGAGTTGGGCGGGCTCGGCGTCACCGGCTCCAACCAATCGAATGACGATCTGCAGCGCCTCGCCGACCTGACGCTGGAGCGTTTTGGCCGCATCGACGTTCTGGTCAACAGCGGCGGCCACGGGCCGCGCGCGCCGATCCTGGAGATCACGGACGAGCAGTGGCGCACCGGCATGGATGTCTATCTGATGAACGTCATCCGGCCGGTGCGCATCATGGCGCCGCACATGATCAAGCAGAAGGGCGGGGCGATCATCAACATCTCGACGGCCTGGGTGGCCGAGCCGAACGCAATGTTCCCGACGTCCGCCGTGTTCCGCGCCGGAGTGACCGCCTACACCAAGATCTTCGCCAACACTTACGCACCGGACAATGTGCGCATGAACAATGTGCTGCCGGGCTGGATCGACAGCCTGCCGACCGTCGAAGAACGCCGCGACAACGTGCCGATGCAGCGCTACGGCACATCAGAGGAGGTCGCCGCGACGATTGCGTTCCTGGCTTCGGAGGGGGCGGGCTATATCACCGGCCAGAACATCCGCGTGGATGGGGGTGTTATAAGGGCGTTGTGAGGCTTCGGAGCTCGCCACTCTCGCGGCCCATGCGCAATTCTTTCAATCATTTCTTGAAATCGGTACCAGCCATTTCATGGTTTGATGATTCCTGCCAAGAGGGGAGACGTCATTGACCGACTTCATCGGATTGCCGAAAGCCGAAGTGCACATCCACATCGAGGGCTGCTTCGAGGCCGACGATGTGATCGCGAACTGCGAGCAAGCCGGCATTCCGCTACGCGCGCCGCGCGACAGGCTGTTCGAAGCCCATGACCTCAAGAGCTTTCTCGAAATGCTCGACTGGTTGTGCGGGACTTTTCGTACCCGCGAGCAGCTCGCCACCACGGCCTACAAGTTCGCGCAGCGCATGGGCCGGAGCGGCGTGCGCTACGCCGACGCCATCGTCAACCCGACGCACTGGCCGCACTGGCACAAGGACGTTGCGGGGATGATCGACGCGTTCGATGCGGGTTTCGCGGCCGCCGAACAGGATGGTCACCCGCCGGTCGGGCTTTGCGTCAGCCTGCTTCGCACCCAGTCGGCGGCGGAATCACTCGAGCTGGTGGCGTTGCTGAGCAGGATCAGGCACAGGCGTGTCGTCGGCCTGTCGATCGACGGCAACGAAGCGGCCGCCGGCCGTACCGGCCCACGCTTTGCCGAGGCGTTTCGCCGGGCCGGCGCGGCGGGTTTGCGGCGCACCGTTCATGCCGGCGAGTCGAGCGGCCCGGAAGGGGTTCGCGACGCCATCGAATTGCTGGGCGCCGACCGCATCGACCATGGGGTGCGGGCGATCGAGGACCCGGAACTCGTCGACTTGCTGGCGCAGAGGCAGATTCCCCTGGGTGTCTGTCCGGTCTCCAATCTGGCGCTCGGCGTCTATCCCTCGCTTGCGCAACATCCGATCGATGCCTTGCGCAAGGCCGGTGTCCCGGTTTCGATCAACACCGACGACCCGTCGCTGCTCGACACCACGCTCGAAGCCTCCTACGCCGCCTGCGCCGAGACCTTCGGCTGGGACGACGAAACCATCCGCCATCTCGCCGCGACATCGGTGCAGGCGAGCTACGCCGATCCGGCGCTGAAGGCGCGGATCCTGACCGATCTGGCGGCCTGGCGGAGGTAGCGGCCGCTGCCGATTTTCGCCATCATGCCGTCTGGCTGATTACGCGGTCAGGGCTTCCGGCTGGTCGAATAGCGCATGAAGCTCGGAGACCGGCATAGGGCGGCCAAAATACCAGCCCTGGACATCCGTGCAGCCATTCTCCTTGACCAGCCTGTACTGGTCCTCTGTCTCGACGCCTTCGGCGGTCGTCGTCATGCCAAGCGTGGTGCCGAGTTCGGCGACGGCCTTGACGATCGCTCGGCTTTCGCTGCTCTCGCACATCAGGCTGACGAAGCTGCGGTCGATCTTGATGCGGTTGAACGGGAACGACCTGAGATAGCTCAGCGAGGAGTAGCCGGTGCCGAAATCGTCCATGGCTATGGAGATGCCGAGGTCGCGCAGACTGTACAGCGTGTTCAGCGTGTTTTCGTTGTTCGCCAACAGCACCGACTCGGTGATCTCCAGTTCGAGCCGTGACGGCAGCAGGCCTGAAGCCGCGAGCGCCGCGGCAACCTGAAGCGACAGCCCCTGCTGCTTGAACTGGGCCGGCGAAAGATTGACCGCGACCTTGACGGGCAGGGGCCATTTCACGGCGTCGGCGCAGGCACGCCGCATGATCCACTCGCCAAGCGCGTCGATGGCGCCTGTCTCCTCGGCCAATTGGATGAACTCCGACGGCGGCAGCAGGCCGAGGCGCGGATGGTTCCATCTTACCAGCGCTTCGAAGCCGGTGAGCTGCGAGGTCTTTGCATCGTGCAGCGGTTGATAATGCAGGACGAACTGTTCTTTCTTCACGCCGAGCGCCAGTTCGGACTCGAGCTGGCGCCGCTCTTGCAGCCTTGCGTCCATTCCCGGCTCGAACGACCTGCAGGTCCCGCGCCCCTCCATCTTTGCCTTGTACAAGGCAAGGTCGGCATTGCGGATAAGGGTTTCCGAACTTTGCCCGTCGTCGGGGAAGACGGCGATGCCGATGCTGCCGCCGATGTTGATCTTGTGGCCCTGGATGGAGAATTCGTCGGACAGGGCATGAATGACACGGCTTGCCAGCACGCCGGCCTCGTCGTCGCCGTCGAGCAGGAGCTGAAGGATGACGAACTCGTCCCCGCCAATTCTGGCGACCATGGCGGTTTCGCCGGCATGGTGTTTCAACCGCTTCGCCACCGCGCCGAGAAGCTCATCGCCGACCGGATGGCCGAGCGTGTCGTTGACCGGCTTGAAACGGTCGAGATCGACGCAATGGACGGCCAGCTTCTCGTCGTCCCTGAGGCTTCGCAATGCCTCGTCCATCGTGTCGGCCAGGAGGCCTCGGTTGGGCAGGCCGGTGAGAATGTCATGCGTGGCCAGGTGCTGGATCTGGGCGGTGCGCTGCTCGACCCGACGCTCAAGGGTCTCGGCGGCCTCGACCTGCATCGTCATCGTGCGCCCGATAGCGTACCAGCATGCCAGCGCCAGCAGCGTGACCAACGCGACCGCCGCATAACCGGCCAGTTCGAATTCCCGTACGGACTGGACGTCCATGTTGTTGTCGAACCGGCTGTTGGGGAAACCGGCCCAAAGACGCCATGCGCTCCTGGGATCGTTGAGCGAGAGCGGGATGACTTCGGAATAGATCAGATTGGGGTCGGCCGCCGTGAAGGCCCGTGAATCCGCCGCCAGGGCCGTCGACATCTTGTGCTGGTCGGATTCAAAACCGTAGCCTGAATTGACGATGACATAGTCGCTGCCCGGCAACAGTTTCCGCAGCGCCGAGGTGAGCATGATCGCCGAGACGGAGCCGCGCAGGCTGCCATCCTGGCCGAAGACCGGGACCGAAAGGATGAAGCCTGAGCGATCGGCGTCATTGCCGGTATGGATGAAATCGGTGTTGTCGCAGGTGATGAGCTCCTTCGTGCCGATGATCGGCACGTTCAACCCGTCGATGGCGCTCGAATTCGGATAGTTCGTCTTCAGCCAGGCGAGCTGTTTGGCCAGCTCATGGTATTCGTAGGTCTCGATCTCCTCCGGCGGGCGGGTCAGTGCATTCTCGTCCAGCTTCGCCTGTTTGTCGCTGCCGGCGGCATCGGATCTCGCCTTGGCGTTCACGATCAACTGGTCGAACTGGAGGATCGGCTCCTCGAGCTTGCCGGTCGCGGCATCGAAGCGGTCCGGGCTGAAATCCACCGGCAGGAAGTAAACCTCGGAAATGGAGACGTTGTTGGCGAGGTTGTTGTAGATCTGCTGGATCGTCGCGCGGCCCTCATCGCCAAGGTTCGTGCCATGCCGGTCGAGGTTGCGCACGCTCGGCAGATAACTCAGGGTGCGCACATTCTCGTAGACGGCCCGCAAGGCGTCTTCGACGGTCTTGGCCGTCGCTCTGGAAGCTGCCTGGGAGTTCTCGACATAGCGCTCCTTGGCCAGCGCGAAGTTTCGCTGGGCATCGATATGCAACGCCGCCAGCGTCGCCGCCCCGGTCAACAGGATCACAACAAATCCGGCCGCTCGCCTGAATGCGTTCATCTGCGTCCCACCATCGAGTGACGAGGAATACCGCAAGGCGGTTTAGGAAGCGCTAATGGGATGTGTCTTTCTTTACCGGTCCCAGGCGTTGCGGCGCATCGGATCCGGTAGATCGAGGCACCTTCTTTTCACCGGCGAACAGGCCAAACCGGGTAGGGCGGTTCAGTTCGCTGGCCCCGCCTGCTGGTCGGCGTCGGTAAGCGTGCCCAGGAAGGCGACGATGTCGTCGATTTCGGCATCGGTCAGCGCCGGTTTGTCGCCGGGCTTTTTGCCGTTGAAGGGCGGATCCTGATTCAAGTTTCCCCAGTAAGCCTTTGGCAGGTCGTCATATTTCCTGACCGTGCCGTCGGCATTCCTGGGATACCAATGGCCCGGATCGGTGTCGCGGCTGGCATAGAAGGCGACCGCGTCGCGCAGCGTGTGCAAGGCGCCATTGTGGAAGAAGCTCTTGCGCAGCGCGACGTTGCGCAGGGTCGGCGTCTTGAACAGGCCGCAATACTCAGTCCGTCCCTTGAAATCGGTGCGCAGCGGGCCGCACAGGCCGAGATCGGCATAGGCGGGGTCGGCATTGGCGGGAAGCGCCGCGTTGCGCGGCACGGCGATAGCGATCAGGCCGAAGTCGGTGAATTGCGGCGGCTCGCCGTCATTGGCCGGTTCGCTCAAGTGGCAACTGGCGCAATTGCCCTTGGTCTCGTCCTCGAACAGCGCGCGGCCGCGCAATTCCTGCGCCGTCAGCTCAGCCTTGCCGGCGAGGAAGGCGTCGTAGCGGCTGGAATAGGGGTAGAATTCAGCAGCGCTCTGCTCGAACGTGCCGAGCGCCTCGGCGGCGGCGTCGAAGGCATCGCTCGCGTGGTCGAACACGTCGTCGCCGAAGGCCGCCTTGAACTCATCGGCATAGGCGGCCTTGCGCAAGGCGGCGGCGACGGCGGCCTCATCCTTGTTGGCCATCTCGAAGGGCGAGAGCAGGGGGATTTTCGCCTGGTCCTTGCCATGGTCGGCGCGGCCGTCCCAGGTCAGGCCGCCGGTCGGACCATTGTCGACGCTCTCGTCGCCCTCGTCCTCGGAATCGTAGAAATGCTCGGTGAAAGAGGGCGCCGCCTGGAGATAGCGCAGCGACGGCACGGCGCGCACGCCCGGCCGGTCGAGGTTTGGCCCGCCCATTTGGACCGGCTCGGCCGACGCTGGACCGAAGGCATGGCGCGGGTCATGACAGGACGAGCAGGCCTGCTTGCCGGAAGCAGAGAGAGCGGGGTCGAAGAACATTTTGCGGCCAAGGGCGGTCAGCGCTTGCGCCCGGGCAAAGGCGTCGGCGCGCGATAGCGGGCCGGGGTGGACACTGCCTGTTCCGGCGCGAACAAGGGTTGCCGGCAAAGCGATGGCAAGGCCGAACAACGATGCGGCCGCAGCCGCGATCATCAGGCGTTTGCCTCGTCCTGTCGTCATGAGTTCCAGGTCCATTTCGCTCAGCAGTTAGGTTCGCACTGCAACGGATTGATGACTGGTTCGGCCCTCACGAAACCGTGTTCGCGCGGATCAGCTCGCGGCCGATCGGCTTCGGCGTCTCGCTGCGCAGCACCAGCGCCGTGGTGACCGCGCCATGGCGCGCCACGGCGTCGACGATGGTTTCAAGGTGGGCGGGCGAGGGCACGACCACTTTCAGGATGAAGCAATCCTCGCCGGTCAGCCGGTGCACCTCGGTAATCTCGGGCATTTCGGCAAACTGCTTCAGGCAGGGGCGGATGTGCTCATGCGTGGTGCGCACGCGGATGATGGCCATCATGCCGAGGCCAAGGGTGGCCGGGTCGATCACCGCGGTGTAGCCGGCAATGACGCCGCGCTCCTCCAGCCGCTTGACCCGCTCGGAGGTTGCCGGCTGCGACAGGCCGACCCGTCGGCCGAGCTCCGATATGCCGATGCGGCCATTCTCCTGCATGGCCTCGATGATGGCGATGTCGGTCGGGTCGAGCGGCGCGCGCTCATCGCTGGTCCTCATGGTGTCACTTTGAATCCATCGGCAAGGACATGATCTTTCCGATGATTTCCCATTCCCGGTGCCAATTCAAGACGCCACCATGCACCATCATCGATAGGAGCAAGGCGACATGACACATTTCATCATCCTGCCGGGGAGCGGCGGTTCCGGCCCGGCGCATTGGCAATCGCGGTGGGAAGACGCCAATCCGGCGATGCGGCGCTTCCGGCCCTCAAGCTGGGACCTGCCCGGTTTCACCGACTGGCTGGCGGCTCTGGAGGCCGCGGTGATCGCCGCGCCCGAGCCGCCGGTGCTGGTCGCGCACAGCCTGTCCTGCCTGCTTATCGCGCACTGGCAGAAGATTTCGCAAAGGCCCGTGAAGGCGGCCTTGCTGGTCGGCGTTCCCGATCCGGCGTCGGCGGTCTTTCCCGAATACGGTATGGCTTTCGCCAAACTTCCCGAGGGCAAGCTGCGCTTTGCCTCGCTTGTGGTGACCAGCACCAACGACCCCTATGGTTCGGCGGAGTATGCCGAGGCGCGGGCGACGCAATGGGGCAGCCGCCTGGCCGTGATCGGGCCGTTCGGCCACATCAATGCCGAAAGCGGACTGGGCGACTGGCCGGAAGGTTTTGCGCTTCTCGACGGGCTGGTGTCCGAGGCTTGAAGGTGGTGGCTCAGCCGCCATTCACCAAAGCGAGGATAAGCTTCTGCAGATTGCCGCCCGGGCCGAGTTCGACGCGGTCGAAATCGCGGCTGGCCTGGCGCTGCGCCTGCGAGAGTGCGGACAGGCGCTTGGTCATCTCGCTCCGGATCTTGCTGCATTTGGGGTCGTCGGCAACCGTCAGGCCGACGGTCGCCGCCTCGATCTTGCGCACCATGTCGACAATGGTGGCGCCATGCACCTTTTCATGGGCACTGACGCCGGCGAGAAAAAACTCCCAGTTCTTCTGGATGGCCGGCGGCAGCGGCGCGGAGGGGCTGGGCAAGGTGTAGGTGATGATCAATTTCGGCTTCGCCGACACCAGCACGCAGGCGCCGGCCCGTGCCTGATAGTCCCTGGTCCAGGTCAGCTTGAAATTGGTGTGGGCGATAGCGCGGGCGACGCCGACATTCGGCCCGTTCTCGCCGATCGAACGATAGAGTTCCGGCCCGGACTGACCCGAAATGGCGTAGGTTTCGACCTTCTCGACCGGCTTCCATTGTGCGTGGGCGGTGACCGGCAAGGCCACCAGGGCGACCAGCAGAAGACACAGACGAACTCTCGACACAACGCTCTCCAAACCCGGACCACACGACCTTGCCGCAACGGGCAATGTCACGGGATCGCTTTTCCTATATGCTGCCGGCGGGTGCTGCAATTATCAGGGGGAAGTCATGAAGGCTGGATATCTTGTCGTCGCCGGTGCCGTGGCCGCATTGCAGGCCGCGCAGCCGGCGTTTGCCGCGTCGTGCAGCGGCTGGAGCGCGAAGATGGAGGAAGACGAGGGCGGCAGCGTGCTGACCGCTTCGGTCTGCGGCGGCCCGAAGGGCGACGCGTATCTGATGCTGGCCTGTTTCGACAAGCCGGTGCTGAGCTACGACCTCGGTACCAGCGGCCAGCAGCTGGAGCCTGGCATCAGCGGCGCGTTCGACTTCAAGGCCGACGGGAAGACGGTGACCAAAACGCTGCAGTTGGAGGCCATGTACAATTACTTCGTAGTGGACCTGGAGAAAGCCGATCCGCTGCTCGATCTGTTGCGTGGGAAGGGCGATGTGTCTGTCGGTTCGGCCAAGTATGGTTCGAACAGTTTTGCGCTAAAGGGTTCGAAGGGGGCCATCGGCAAGGTGCTGGCGCAGTGCGGGAAGGCGAAGCCTGCCGCTGATGCGGATTGAGCGGCTACCGCATCACCCCACCCAACCGTACCGCCGCCGCCCTCAATTCCTCATCCGAGAATCCGGAAAACCCCAGCACCAGCCCGTGCTTCGGCGCGCCGTCGATGAACATCGCGGACAATGCCCGTGCGCCAACGCCCACCGCCTTTGCTGCTTCGACAATGGCCGTGTCCGGCCCGTTGCCCCTTAACATCGCCATCAGATGCAGCCCCTGCTCGGGCGCCGTCACATCGAGCCTGTCGCCGCAATGCGCCTGCAGGCCCGCGGCCAGCACGTCGCGCGCGGCTTGCACGCGGCGGCGCAAGCGCCTGAGATGGGCGGCGAAGTGGCCTTCGTTCAACAGGTCGGTCAGCGCGCCCTCGGCCAGCGTCGAGGGGTAACGGTCGGAGCGCGCCCTGATCGCCATGACCGCATCGAGCAACGGCTCCGGCACCACGACATAGCCGATGCGCAGGCCGGGGAAGAGCACTTTGGAGAAGGTCCCGAGATAGGCGACGCGGTTCGCGCCATCCATGCCTTGCAGCGAGGTCAGTGGCGGGCCGGCATAGCGGAACTCGCTGTCGTAATCGTCCTCGATGATCCAGGCATCGTTGCGCCGCGCCCAGTCGAGCAAGGCAAGCCGCCGGCGCATCGTCATCGTCACGCCGAGCGGATATTGATGCGAGGGCGTGACATAGGCCGCGCGCGCCTTTGGGCATAGACGTTCGCCGATCTCGGGATCGAGCCCTTCGCTATCGACCGGCACGGCGACAATCCTGGCGCCGCTGCCGGCCAGCACGGCGTGCGCCATGGGATAGCAGGGATTTTCCAGCCACACGGCGTCGCCGGGGCGAAGTGCCGCGCGCACCAGAAGATCGAGCCCTTGCTGCGTGCCCGAGGTCAGCAGAATCTGGCCGGCGTCGCAGCGCACGCCGCGCGCGGTCCTGAGATAAGTGGCAATCGCGGTGCGCAGCGCGATGCCGCCGCGCGGATCGCCATAGCGGAAATGCTCGGGGCCGGGGCGGGCGAGGTGGCGCGACAGCAGGATGCGGAACACATCAAGCGTGCGCGGGTCGGATACCGCCACGCCAAGGCCGCAAGGCAGCGACGTCGCGGCGTCGATCTCCGGCGGGCGCGCCTTGACCAGCATTGTCGGCAAATACGGCACGTCGGGAGCGACGAAGGTGCCGGCGCCGACCTTGGCCACGGCAAAGCCTTCCGAGATCAGCATTTCGAAACAGGCGACCGCCGCCGAGCGCGACAGGCCGAAGCGCTTTGCAAGGTCGCGGGTGGTCGGCAGCTTTGCGCCGGCAGCCAGCGCGCCGGTCTCGATCAGCCGCCGCAGCGCGGCGTAAAGCTCGCGGCTGCGCGGTCCGTCCCCGGGCAGAACCGGGATCAGCGCCGACCAATCCGGCGGATTGGTCTGATTTTTGTTTCTGTGATTGGTTCTTTTCTCGACCAATGCCATGGCGCATGGTTGGCAGACAACAGCCGAGGATGCAAGCCGTGAACGACGTTGCCGCCAGCTTTCCGACCACCAGCCGCAACCGGGTCAAGCGCCTGCATGAGCGCGGCAGCTACGACCATGCGGCCGTCTTCGCGGTGCTGGATGCCGGGCTGCTGTGCCACGTCGCCTACACCTTCGACGGCCAGCCCTATTGCACGCCGACCATCCACTGGCGCGAGGGTGACATGCTCTACTGGCACGGCTCGTCGGCCAGCCGCATGCTGCGCCAATTGCGCGGCGGTACGCCGGCCTGTCTCACCGTGTCGCATCTCGACGGGCTGGTGCTGGCGCGCACCGGCTTCAACCATTCGGCCAACTACCGCTCGGCGATGTGCTTCGGCACCGCGCGGATTGTTGATGAGCCGGAAGAGAAGATGAAGGCGCTGGCCGGCGTCGTCGACCGCTTCTACCCCGGCCGCAGCGAAACCTTGCGGCCCATCTCGGCGCAGGAAGCCAAGGCGACCATGGTCATCGGCATGCGCATCGAGGAGGCATCGGCCAAAGTGCGCGCCAAGGGCGTCGCCGACGACGAGGAGGATTATGGTCACCCGGTGTGGGCCGGGATCATCCCGGTGCGGACCGTGATCGGCGCGGCCGAGCCGTGTCCGAGGCTGCTGCCCGGCATCGAGCGGCCGGGGAATCTGGCTGGGTATGCAGAAGGAGAAGGGCTGGACGCGGCGTTGATGCAGGCGCAGGCGGTGTATGAGGGCGAGGTTAGTTAGCACCTCTTCCTTCCCCCCTTGTGGGGAAGGTGGATCGGCGCGCAGCGCCGAGACGGATGAGGGGTGTTCCAGCGGAGTGAGACGTCGGCGTTCCCTGGAACACCCCTCATCCGACCTCGCTTCGCTCGGCCACCTTCTCCCACAAGGGGAGAAGGGAGAGCTCACTTGCCGCCGCCACCGCCTCGCGCTATCCCGGCGCCATGATCACCTTCCGCAAGGCGCAAGCTTCCGACCTGCCGGCAATCGTCGCGATGCTCGCCGACGATCCACTGGGCGCTGCTCGCGAGGATGCCTCCTTGCCGCTGGCCCAGGGCTATCTCAAAGCTTTTGCCGCGATCGATGCCGACCCCAACCAACTGCTGGCGGTGGCAGTGGACGGGGCCGAGGTGATCGGTACGTTGCAGATCACCTTTCTTGCCGGGCTGTCGCGCAAGGGCGCCTGGCGCGGGCAGATCGAGGCGGTTCGTGTCGCCGGCCATCGGCGCTCGGGCGGCATCGGCCGGCTGATGCTCGAATGGGCGATCGATCAGTGTCGGTCGCGCGGCTGCAGCCTTGTGCAGCTCACAACCGACAAGGGGCGGGCGGACGCGCACCGTTTCTATGAAGACCTTGGCTTCACCGCCAGCCATATTGGTTACAAGAAGAGCCTCTAGATGCAACTCCGTTCCGCCCCGGCGGCGACTGGCGTATAGCGGCAGGCTTTCAGGCACTATTCAAATTGCCTGACAAAGCGGATATAGGTCAGCTACATTGACCTATATGAAAATCGTCTGGGGAGGCGTGACTTGACCCTTTTGAACCTGTTGGCTTCGCGCTCGTCGCGCATGAAGGCCTCCGAAATCCGCGAGCTGCTGAAGCTGCTCGACCAGCCCGACATCATCTCCTTCGCCGGCGGCATTCCCGATCCGGCGCTGTTTCCGGCCGATGCCATCCGCGATGCCTATGCCGAGGTGCTGGGCGGCGCGGAGGCAGGGGCGGCGCTGCAATACCAGGTGTCGGAAGGTTATTTGCCGCTGCGGCGCTGGATCGCCGGGCAGATGGGCAAGCTCGGCGTCGCCTGCGACGAGGCCAACATCTTCATCACCTCCGGCTCGCAGCAGGCGCTGGATTATCTGGGCAAGCTGTTCCTGTCGCCGGGCGACACCGCGCTGGTGACATGGCCGACCTATCTCGGCGCGCTGCAGGCCTTCAACGCCTATGAGCCGCGCTATGACCGTCTGCGGCCGGAAGGCGGCAACATGACGCCGGACGCCTATCGCGCTGCGGCCGCCGCCCCCACCGGTTCTTCAAGAGGGGGCGGCAAGGTCAAGTTCGCCTATCTGGTGCCCGACTTCGCCAACCCGACCGGCAATACACTCGATCGAAAGCAGCGCGAGGCGGTGCTCGACCTCGCTGGCGAACTCGACATCGCCATCATCGAGGACGCCGCCTATCGCGCGCTGCGCTATGATGGCGAGGGCGTGCCGCCGATCCTGGCGCTCGATTGCTCGCGCTCTGGCTCTATCGACAAGGCGCGCACGCTCTATTGCGGCTCGTTCTCGAAAATCCTGTCGCCGGGCATGCGCGTCGGCTGGGTGTGCGCGCCGCGTCATGTGGTGGAAAAGCTGGTGCTGATGAAGCAGGCTTCCGACCTGCACAGCCCGTCGATCAACCAGCTGGTCATGCACCGCGTCGCCGAATCCGTGTTCGACGGCCAGGTCGACAAACTCATCGGCGCCTATCGCCAGCGCCGCGACGGCCTGCTCGGCGCGCTCGAAGCCAACATGCCGAAGGGCGTGACCTGGAGCCGGCCGGAAGGCGGCATGTTCGTCTGGGCGACGCTGCCGGAAGGGTCGGACGCCACCGAGCTTTTGGCTCGGTCGGTGAAGGAGGCGCGCGTCGCCTTCGTGCCCGGCAATGCTTTTTACGCCGACGGCACCGGACGCAACACGCTGCGGCTGTCCTTCACGCTGGCCGACCAGCGCGCCGTGACCGAGGGCATTCCAAGGCTGGCGGCGCTGCTGAAGGGGTAGGCCGGTCAGAGAAGGCGGCATTCCTATGCCGTCACGGTGACCAGATGCTTGAGTATCGCAAGCCTGGTGCGCGCCAGTCTGCGGAGCGGTTTTTCAAAGCGTTCCTCGCCGGCCTCGCCGACGAAGATCAATGTCATGAAGTCGAGCATGAACTCGTCTATTGCCGTGTCGACCGCCTGCGACTTGCCCTTGAAGCGTCGCAGCAAGGCGTTTGCTTCCTCGACGTCGCCAACCCCAGCGCTGTCGATAAGCGCTTCCAGTCTCTGAAAACAGTCCAATCGATGTCCCTCCCGCCGCGCCACGAAACTCCGGTTTGATCGGAAAGTTCCCGTCAGGAGAATTTCTCCCGAAAAAAGATCTGCGTGGAACCTCTTTAGCCGACAGGTGTTCCTAGGTGTCTGACCCCCGCAGACATCCGAAGGCCTTTTCAACGAGGCTTTCCAAAGCCCGCCGGTTTCCCCCTCTCCGGCGGGCTTTTCATTTGCAAAGGACCGAAGGGCGGGATTTTCGGCGACGACGCCGGAAGGCAGCGCCTGTCAGTAGCCTGCGCCCGCCCGCATTGACGGCGCCCCAAGCGAATTTAGATTTGGAACATTGCGAGGAGGAATTTTCGTGGAAACCCAGGAACTGCATCGCGGCCGGCTCATCGACCACATCCAGATGGTGGTGAGGGATCTCGCCGCCAGCCGGCGTTTCTACGAGGCGGTCTTGCAGGTGCTCGGCGTGCCGATCGGCGGGACCGGCGAGGATTATTTCTGGTCCGATGAGCTGTTCATCTCCAGCGCCGACAGCCGGGCAGCACTGGGAAAGCTCACCGGCCGTCACCATCTGGCCTTCCAGGCCAGGGACCACGCGATGGTCGATGCCTTCTACAAGGCCGGGCTGGCGGCCGGCGGCACGGACAATGGCGCGCCGGGCGAGCGGCCCTATCATCCCGGCTATTACGCCGCCTTCCTGCTCGACCCCGACGGGAATAACATCGAGGCCGTCCATCACGGTGCGCACGCGCGCAGCGCCGCTTCGGTGAAGATCACCTTCTAGAGACGGTGCACGAACGGCGCGGCTCGCGAAGCATCCTCATTCCCGCAGGGCACGCATTTCCGTTTCAATCCGTCGAGCCGCACGGCGGTTCAGGATGATGACCAAAACAAGGAAGGCAAAGGTCGACCCGCCTCCGACCAGCGCGAAGATCGGGCGCGCGGGATTTGTCGTCCATGATCCGAGATAGATCATGACGAACCCCGGCACTATTGGCCCGACATACCAAAGCCAGGCGGATCTCAGCAGGTCGCGCTCATGAGCCAAGCGCTGTTGCAGATGGCCCATTCCACTTGTCGCAAGATCGAATCCGGCACGTGTGCTCTTGCGGTAGATATTCAAGCCCACCAACAGGAGGCCGAGCACCAGCGTTGCAAATCCTGACGCCATGATCCAATCCGCCGACGAGTCGGCTGCCAGGAATGTCACTGCACTGGTGACGAGCAGAAAGGCGGCGGCCATGCCTCCGGAGACATATTCCAAAGTGTTGCGGCGCTTGGTGGTTCGGCTCAAAGCGGCATGTCGCGCCTTGATGTCTTCGAGATTTATGGCCGAGGTCATAACAGGTTGTTCCTTCCAGGAAGATTGTGACCGGTTAATCATCGTACTGCCTCCAGAACGACCTGGCCGGCCAGAACGCGCTTGATGCGGCTGATACGCGTCGCCACCGCGCCGGCCGAGAGACCGGAAACCTCCGCGATGGTCGCGGCATCCTCCTCCTCCAGGTAGAGGATCATCACCTGCCGATCGATCGGCTGCAGGCGGTGGAGCATTGTGTGGATCCGGGCCAGCGCAAGCCGGTCGGATACCTCCGTCTCCGGGGAGGGATTCGGGTCAGCGGCGATCTCCGCCGCCGGGTGATCGAGGCCGATCATTCCTTTCAGGCGTCGGGCTCGCCCGATATGATCGGCAGCGACATTGTGTGCCACACGGTAGACCCAGGTGCGCAGCGAGCAGCGCTCATCGAAAGACGTCAGGCTGCGCCAGACCTGCAGATGGATATCCTGCAACAGGTCCTGCCGCTCGATAGGGTTTGCTTCGTATCCAACTGCCAGACGAGCCAACGCGGGACCTAGCTGATCCACCGCCTGGATGTAGAGCCGGTCGACATCCGGTGGCGCGGCCGCTTCGGCACCGCCCCTCTCGTTTTGGTAAAGCATGGTCATGTCAAGGTAGTCGTACCTAAACGAAATTTCTTACAGACCAACCGAAGACTGCGCCGAACCTTCGACGCACTGGCGCACCAGCACCAATTCGAAGCACTGACCAGGTGGCCTTCCTTTTGTCCGACATCCTCGATACGAGATGGAAACCCAGCCGCGGAGTTCCATGGATACATCGCCCGAAACCGTGCCGTTTTTCAGCCAGTGGGAAACGCCTGACATGACGCTGGCCGTGCTCGCCGATGGCGCTGATGTGGCGCTGCGGCGCGATCCGCTGTGGCGGGGGTCGGGAGCGGAAACACCAGACGAATATGCGGTCTGGGCCGCCAACATTTGCGGCATGGCGTGCCTGAAAATGATCCTGGCGACGCGCGGCGAGATCGTGCCGACGATCGACTTGGCGAGACGCTGCACCCGATATGGCGGCTATGTCGTCAACGAAGGCTCGATCAGGGGCCTGATCTACGCGCCCTTCGTCACTTTCGTGAAGGCGGAGTTCGGCCTGGAGGCGCAGGTGATGACCAATGTCGCGACGTCGGACATTCCGGCGATCCTCGCCCGCTCACGCTTCTTCATCGCCTCGGTCAGCAGTTCGATCCGCTGGCCCGAGCGCGAGCCGCCGTCGAAGGGCGGCCATCTGGTGCTGGTGACGGCGGCGTCGGATGATGGTTTTCGCTTCCACAACCCATCCGGCCATACCAGCGCCACACAGGCCAACGCAGTGTTATCGCCAGCCGATTTCGATCGTTTCTTTGCCAATCGCGGCATTGCCGTCACCATTTGATTTCTAAGGGGTTTCAATGACTGAAAAGACCAGGGTCGCCATCCTCTATGGCGGGCGCTCGGCCGAGCATGACGTGTCGCGGCTGTCGGCGGCCAATGTGCTGAAGGCGATCGACCGGACGCGCTACCAGGTGGTGCCGATCGCCATTTCCAGGGATGGCAGATGGCGGCTGCAGCCTTCGTCCGAGGCCGGCGCCGACGGGGCAGGGGCTCCGGTGTCTGAGGATGGCGTGGAGGTAGCCCTGCTGCCAGGCGGCAAGGGCCGGCTGGTGGCTCTCACCGAGAGCGGCGAACAGCCTGACCCTGTCGATGTCGTCTTTCCCGTGCTGCATGGGCCGTTCGGCGAGGACGGTTCGGTGCAAGGCTATGCCGAGGTTGCCGATGTCGCCTATGTCGGCTGCGGCGTCCTGGCTTCCGCCGCCGCCATGGACAAGGATGTCGCCAAGCGGCTGCTACGCGAGGCAGGGCTTGCCGTTGCCCGCTCGGTCACCGTGCGACGCGGCGATGTCGGTTCGTTCCAGGAGATTGCCGGGGCGCTTGGGCTGCCCTTCTTCGCCAAGCCGGCGCGCCAGGGCTCGTCCTTCGGGGTGAGCAAGGTGCATGACAGGGATGGCTTCGAACAGGCCGTCGAAACGGCTTTGCGCTATGACAGCAAGGCGCTGATCGAAGAGTTCGTCGACGGCCGCGAGATCGAGTGTTCGGTGCTGGAGCGGGCCGACGGTTCGCTGACGGTTTCGCCGCCCGGCGAGATCATTCCGGCCGACAAGCATGGGTTCTACACCTACGAAGCGAAGTATTTCGACGCCGACGGCGCGCTGGTCAAGGTGCCCGCCGATGTCCCGGCGGATGTCGTTGCCAGGACGAGCGAGATGGCCGCGCGGGCTTTCCGGGCGCTCGGCTGCGAGGCCATGGCGCGCGTCGACTTCTTCCTGCGCGCCGACGGTTCGCTGCTGGTCAACGAGGTTAACACGCTGCCCGGCTTCACCGACATCTCGATGTACGCCAAGGCGCTGGCGGCGATCGGCATCGGCTACAGCCAGGTGATCGACGTGCTGATCGAGCACGCGCTGGCCAGGCATGCGGCGCGCTGATCGGCTCTGTTCAGCGTCACGCCACGCTTGCCGCCGGCCTTGGCCCGAGAATCCCGATGGGCGGATAAAGGCACTTCTCTCCATTGTCTCGGCCGTAGGGAACATACTGACCCGCCCGGAATTGAAGGGTAACCAGCGGTCTGCCGGCAAATGTTGCACGCCGGCTCAATATGTCAGACCATGGCCGCTGGCAGGGGGAGAGACATCAAGTGGTGGCCAATCGTCGAAACGGGACGGCGTCCGAGGCGCATGGGCTGGACGATATTCTTGCGGCTGCCGCGCCCCATCCGCGAACCGCGTTGCCCAATGTGGCCACCACCGTCACAACGGTGGCGGCGCTGTATTTCGGCCGCGAGGTGTTCCTGCCGATCGCGATCGCCCTGCTTTTGACGTTCGCGCTGGCGCCGTTTGTCTCGGCGCTCAAACGGGTCGGCATTCCCCGCATCGCCGCCGTCATCGCCAGCGTGCTCAGCGCCTTCGCGGCACTTGCCTTGTTCAGCTTCGTCGTCGCCACGCAGGTCAGCGAACTGGCGCAGAACATTCCGGTCTACCAGACCAACATCCTGGCCAAGATCCGCTCGCTCAAGGAAACCGGCGTCGGCGGCGGTATCATCGCCAGATTGAGCAGCGTGGTCGAGCGTGTCGGCCAGGAGATCGACCGGCAGGACGCCACATTGCCGGCCGCCACCGCGGACAAGCCGCCGCGCGAGCCGGTGCCGGTCGAGATCGTGGCGCGCGAAAGGCCGCTCGAAGTCCTGCAGAACATCGTCGGCCCGCTGATCAGTCCGCTCGGATCGGCGGGTCTGATCATCGTCGTCGTCATCTTCATGCTGCTCGAACGGGAGGATTTGCGCGACCGCTTCATCAGGCTTGTCGGCTATGGTGACCTTCACCGCACCACCGAGGCGCTTCAGGATGCAGCCAAGCGGGTGGGCCGCTACCTGCTCATGCAACTGGTCGTCAACATCGTCTACGCCATACCGATTGCGATCGGGCTGTGGATCCTCGGCATTCCCAATGCGCTGTTGTGGGGGATGCTGGCGCTGGCATTGCGGTTCGTTCCCTATATCGGTCCGGCCATCGGCATGCTTTTGCCGCTGTTCCTGGCACTGGCCGTGGCGCCCGGCTGGTCGCTGGTGTTGTGGACTGCTGCCCTGTTCGTGGTGATGGAACTGGTCACCGGCAATGTAGTCGAGCCCTGGTTGTACGGCTCGCGAACCGGACTGTCGCCGTTGGCGATCATCGTTGCTGCCATCTTCTGGACGTGGCTGTGGGGGCCGCTCGGCCTCGTTCTGTCGACGCCGCTCACCGTCTGCCTCGTGGTGCTGGGCAGGCACGTGCCGCAGTTTGAATTCCTCGACGTGCTGTTCGGCAACGAGCCGGTGCTGGAACCGCATGCTCGGCTCTACCAGCGGCTGCTGGCCGGCGACCCGGACGAGGCCACCGATCATGCCGAGGAAATGCTCGAGGAGAAATATCTGGTCGAATTCTACGACAAGGTGGCCATTCCGGCCCTGCTGCTGGGTGAGCGCGACCGTGTGCGCGGCGTCATGGGCGACCTGCAGCGACGGCAGGTGGCGGCCAGTGCGCTCGCGCTGGTGGCCAATCTCGAAGACGATGCCAAGGAGGAAGCGGCCGAGGACGAAAGCCCGGAAGCGGGCGAGCCCGGCGATGCCGCCGACGAGGACGAGGCCGAACTGCCCGACGGCACCGGCATGTCGCTGCTTTGCGCCGGCGGGCGCGGCGAGCTCGACGATGCCGCCGCGGCGATGCTGGCGCAGGTGCTGGAGGTCCAGGGGGCGACCGCGTCGAAGGCGGGTTTTGCCGACATGGAACCGGCCAGCATTCGCCGCCTGGAGCTCGAGACCATCGACACAGTGGTGGTCGGCTTCCTCAACCGCGATTCCGTCAAGCACGCCCGCTTCCTGGTCCGCCGGCTGAAGCGGGCGAAGGCGGCACTACGGGTGGGCATCGTGTTCTGGTCGGAGGCCGGCAACGGGGACAAGGAAGCCGCCGACAAGCTCGCCCAGGACATCAACGCGGATTTCGTCGCCCACGGCATGGTCGACGCGGTGACAGGCGCGCTGTCGAACGAGCCGCCGGTGGCGCTGAAACTCGTCGCCAAACGGCGCATGCGCCGGCCGCGCGCCGCGCCAAGGAAGGTGCCGGCCGCGGCGGCAAGCTAGGGGTGAAAACCGATAGTAGCGAGCGCGCTGGTTCGGCCCAGGCGGACCCTGCCGGCAAAGACGCTCACAACGGCTTTGCGCGGCATCCCGTCGCTCAGCGGATCATATTCCGGCGATCGGCAGCTCGACCGTGACATTCGGCCGGCGCAACGACCTTTCGCAGCCGCGTATCGGGATGCCTTTCACCGAAAACGTCCGCCGCAAGGTCCCGTCCGACTTCAGAAGCCGATATTCCGATCTCAGTTGCGCATCGCGGCTGAAGCCAAGCGGACTGCTCGGGTCCGGCTTGACGATACTGCGAGTTTCATCCTGGTAGTCGGCGATCCCTTCAAGGAGCGCCTTGATTGTCGCGGCAATCTCCGTGCGATCCTCGGGGCGCTCGATCACGGCATCCAGCAGTTCGCCAAGCTTGCGCAACGGCACCTGACGGTCCTGGTTCGCATCGCCATTGCGATAGGCAATCTCGACATCGACCAGGCTGAGAACGGAAACGAACTCTTCCTTGAGCAGGAAAATTCCGACATTCACAGGCTGCGCCGTCGGGTTATGCGCCGTCTTTTCCCTGACGCTCTCGGTTTGCTCGTCAGTCTGGGTGTCCTCTCTCCCGGTTTCTATGCTCTGCTTGCGGGAACGGTTCGTCTCGGACACTTGGGAATTGATGGCGGATGTGGTCGATTCCGCAAAATCCTGTCGAACCTCATTGGTCGATCCGCGCGCATGAACCCGGGCGTCCGCGCTGCCTCCGCCGATTTCGACCGAAGCCTCCCCATGGAAACTCCCTTCGAATCCATAATCATAGTTGTTCGTGCCGGACCTTTTGTCGGCGGTATCCTTGAGCTGCTTGTTGAAATTATCTTTCGCTTCCCGGTCCTGACTGTCCAACACGGTGGAGGTCAGCTCGTTGCTCGTCGATGTTCTCTTCTTGATGATCACCTTGTAGGTCATCGAGCCGCCGGGCGACAGGCTGATGGAGTCGACCAGATCATCCCGTGCCAGGTCTCCGCGAAAGCTAGCAAGCTGATATTGCTCGACCAGGAAGAGCTGTGGCCGAAGGTCCTCCGGCGCGGGTATGCCGCCCTGCGTAAACGGAACACGCGCCTCCCTGAGCTTCGCCTGAAGCGGAGCCAGCGACATTTGAAAGAAATTGGCCTGGAGAGCCATGTAATTCTGAATCATGCCCGGCTTGATCACTGGAGGTTGTTGGCCAATGACAGCCGGAGGCATGGGGACATTGAGGCCGGGCAGGTCGACGGTTTCTCTGAACGCGGCTGAAGCGCGGAAGATTGCTGGCATCGAAAACCCGAATGGGGTTGTGTCCGGGCCCGGTTCGAATCCGAGCAGCAGGAAGGCCTTCAGCAGTCCGTTCTCGGTCTTCAGGTCTACCGGCGGGATGCCCATCGGATCGGGATTCGGTGCCGCGTTACCGCCCGAGAATCCCACGAAAACATCTCGTTTCAGGCCGAGCGAGATGAACACCGGCTCCGGCCGGAAAGGTACGGAATCCTCGGGGTTGACTTGCACCGATACACTCGGGCCGAGTTGCGTTTCGGCTGCGCCTGGGTCAATTGTCGTTTGCTCGTTTGGCATGTTCCGTCGCCCCTCCTGTTAACGGGATTCACAAAGCTGCAAAGTTAAATAAACTCGAACATATCTTGTGGGCATATCGATGCGCCTCTGAGACAATATGCCGTGGACTCTTTATACTATATCAGCTGCATTCTTGTCGCCTGTTTCCTCCGAGTGACCTGCTGGCGATGATAGAAGGGCGATTGGAATCTGATCGACACCTGCTTCAACCTTGACGTCAGCTACTGTAGGTCGGTGCTTTTGCCCTCGATGCCGAGCTCGGCAGGATGAGAACTCATGATGCATGACGATCAGGTGGATATCGACATCGATATCGCCCGCCAGATGATCCGCGATCAGTTTCCCCAGTATCGTCATGAGGACGTCACCTCGGTCGGATCGTCGGGAACCGTCAACGCCATCTTTCGCATTGGCTCAAAGAGCGCTGCGCGGTTCCCGCTGCGGGCGATGAAGCCGACCGAATGCGCCGATATGCTTCGATCGGAGGCCGCCGCCATGGTCGAGATTGGACAGCATTGCCTGTTTCCTACGCCGCAACCGATTGGGCTCGGCGAGCCCAGTCCTCGATATCCAATGCCATGGGCAGTGCAAACGTGGATCGAAGGCGAGGTTGCCACGCCGAACGGGCTCAGTGGATCGGCGATTTTCGCCCTCGACCTTGCAAGCCTCGTGGCGTCGTTGCGCCAGGCGGACACACGGGGCCGACGCTTCGACGGGCAAGGACGTGGCGGACATCTCCCCGATCATGACGATTGGATGGCTGTCTGCTTTGAAAACAGCGAGGGCCTTCTCGATGTGGCTCGACTGCGCGATCTGTGGGCCCGGTTGCGGGAGTTGCCCGCCGCTGAGCCCGTCGTGATGAGCCACAAGGACCTTATCCCGCCAAACCTTCTCGTGCAGGGCGAGCGTCTTGTCGGCGTGCTTGATGGTGGCAGTTTCGGGCCGGCCGATCCGTCGCTGGATCTGGCGGTCGCGTGGCATCTTCTCGACCGCGAGCGAAGGGCGACCTTTCGGAGCGGCCTTCAAGTCGAGGACCTCTTATGGAAGCGCGGTGCTGCCTGGGCGTTCCAGCAGGCCATGGGCCTCGTCTGGTATTACCGTCGCACCAACCCCGCCATGAGTGCGCTGGGGCGCAGCACGCTGTCTCGCATTCTCGACAATCCTGACATCTGAACTCTGGCTGCCGGCGCGCGCCGGGCACGCCGCGGCGATGCTGGCGCAGGCGCTGGAGGTCCGGGGGGCGACCGCGTCGAAGGCTGGCTTGTTTCAAGAGTGCCGTTCCTCGGTGCAGCGCTACACATCAGCTATCCTTGGAGATGTCCCAGTCAGTTCGGACCATCCTGGCATGGTCTTCGATATAGTTCGCGATGACGTCAGCGCCGTTGGTCCAGGGGACCGCCTCGCAGCGCGCCGCCGTTCCTTCGCGCTCGGTGGGGTCGAGCAGCTGTTCGATGAAGCGGTCGACATGCGGAAGGTCATGGTCGCGGCGCATCAGCAGGCCAAAACCGCCAAGCTCTGCCCAGCGGGCGCGGTTGAGCTGCAGGTCCATCTCGTCGCTCTCGTTGGGCACGAACAAGGTCGGCACCGCGCCAAGGATGTTCTCATGGAACGTGTTGTAGCCAGGCGCGACGACCGCGGCGTCGAATGCGCGGCTGTAGTTGAAACTCGGGAACAGCTCGACGATGCGATGCCTCGGCCCGACCGGCTCGTCCGACTCGAAATCGGCGCGGATCGGCGAGCGGATGTCCAGCACCAGCGTATCGGGACGGTCAAGCACGGCCTTGATAACGCCGTTGCGGACGCCGCGCATGTCGAAATTGCTGCCGGAGCCGAGTTGCAGGGCGACGACGGTCATGCCATCGGGTATTTCGAGGAAGTTGCGCGCGGCGGCCCTGTCCAGGCGCTGATTTGGCTCCAGCAACAACACTGGCGGAACCAACAGAACCTTATCGCGCACTTCCGACGTGGGGCCGTGATCGAATTCATCGGCCAGTTCGCCGGGCTCTATAACAGCGTCGAAAGCGTCCGCCATCTCAAGGAACGGGCGGTGCGATTCCCGCCACATCGGTCGACGGACCCAGATCGAGAACAGGTTGCGGTCCATGGCCAGGGCTGCGACGACACCGTCGAAGACAGCTGTGGCGTCATAGGCAAATACCGCTGGACGCAGATGACTGATCAGGTCGAACAGTTCTTCGGCAAGCACGTCGTTCCAGTCCACGGGCGCGGCATCGATGCCGCGGTGATGGGTCAGGAAGTGTGCGTGATAACCCTCCTCGGCTGCAATTTTCATGGCGTAGGACATTGTCGCAAAAACGGGCTTCAGCCCTCGCGGCAGTCGCTGCGCGACAGCCAGCTGCTGCGCGAGATGCCCCATTCCGATGCCGTTGGACGATGCAAACAGCACCTGACGTATCGGCAAAGGCTGGATCGTCGACGCCCGCACGGCCGCCGCATCCCGCGGTTTGGAAATGTTGAACAGCCTCTCAAGGCGTTGCGGGAAAAGCTCTGCGGAATGGTGGCGGGCAACGAACTCCCTGGCCAAGGCCGATTGCCGCGCGTAGGCATCCGCGTCGGTGATGAATTTGCCGATGACGCCCTCGACATCTCTCGGCGCCGCATAGACTGCCGCGTCACCGAACAATGGCTGGAAGTGCGCGGGGAGAATCGTGACGAGCCCTACCGCCAGCGCTTCGAGGATCGTGCGGCCAAAAGCCTCCGACCAGGAATTGCTGTGGTAGTAGACATAGAAATCGAGCCCTTGGAGAAACCCGGCAATGCCGGTCCATGCAAAGGGCAGTATTTCCCAGTTTGCCGGCAGCGGACCATAGAGTTCCCTAAGGAAGGGACCGCCGCCCAGGATCCTGATGCTGTAGCGGGCTGCGTCGGCAGGATAGATACGCAGCGCGTCGGCGGGTCTGCTCGGCCATTTCAATTTGTCCGGGCGGGCATGGCGGCCGATGATGACCGGATTGTGCGGCGGGCCGTCCGGCCTGCGAGGCCAGTCGTCGAGATCGATCAGATTGGTCCAGTTTTCAGGCAGGAGTTCCGCGCCCGCAGGCAAATGACGGGGCAAGGCATCGCGAACGACGGCGCTGACGGTGGCGAGCCAAACCTTGACGCCAAACGCCCAACGGCAATTGCTTACGATGCGCGCGAGGTCGTACTGCAGCTTGCCCCGCCGGTCGACCATGGGATGATGGAGAACCATGACCATGCGTTCGGTCCGGATGCCGGTCCGCCTGGTGAAGCGGTTGGACATTATCGCCGGATGGTGCACCAGGACGAGGTCGGCGTCGACCTTCGTGTCCGGGTCGATCCGTTCTGTCGCGCCGCCATCAATCAGTGCCCGCAAGTCGGGATGCATAGGGTAGGGGTTACGCAGCAATGGTCCCTTCACGGCCAGCAAGCCTGTCTTGAAACCCGCGCGGGCGGCCGCTCGGATTTCCACGGCGAGCGCGGTGGAGGTGCCGCCTTCGAAGCGGACATCAGCGACAAACAGAATGTCCAGCCTCATGATCTGGGCATGTCCGGGGCGTTGCGGACGGATGCCGTCGGTGCCGCCGCCAGGAAACTATCGATAGTCGTGCCGTAAGCCAGGACACGGCGAGGCCGCCATTTTGCAAGAAGGAGCCCCCAGTGCTCCCGCAAATAAGCCTGCCAAGGCATGTCGGCTGCGTGCAGCCGTTGCTCAACCAATGGAGGCAGATACTCGAAAATCACACCGTGACGGCGGAATATCGTGAAGTCCGAATTGTCGGTCAGATAGATGAGCCGGTCGCTCTTTCCTGAGAGCTTGCGCTTGGTCGTAACAATGATTTCTTCGAGAAGGTCAGGATCGACACCTAAAGTCGTAACGATAATTGCCGAAATTTCCTCTTTGGATTTGTATACATAAATATTCCCCGGACCTTCATCTCCCGGATCCTGCTTATCCTTTCGAAGGAAGAGTTCCTTGAGCTTTCTCATCTGGATGGCGCTCACATGAGGGATGCAGGAATCTACCAATGGCGATTTGTATGTGTCAAACGTTCAGGTCGATGCGCCGCGCCGTGTGATGCCGACGCATTGTCGTTGAGCTGCAACCTGCACGGCCATGGCGAGAAAGCCCCGCAACGGCGGCACACTCCGGTTACATGCCGTCGTCAAACTCGGTGGGCAGTCCGTCAGTAAGCAGGACTGGCACACTCGCCTGCGTTCCCCTTGACTATAGGGCAGTAGGCGTATTTTCTTGTTACGGCGTGACGTTGAAAGTCCTGATGCGATGCCGCGGCCGTTTTGGTCGAGGCTGGAGCGACGCAAATGGCAAGATTGCTGCTGGCAAAGATGGCTTCGGCCGCCGCCTTGGTTTCGACCTCAGTCATGCTGAGCGGATGCTGGACGATTGCAGGAAGGCCCATCCTCTGCGATTTCGGTTTTTCGCTGAAGGATGGACGGTGCGCCAAGGTCACCAAGGTCACCAAGGTCACCAAGGTCACCAAGGTCACCAAGGTAAGTACGCCTCAACCCGACAAATCGAGTTCGAAGCGCGGCGATTCCCACTATTGATCCGCCGCCTTGTTCGCCACCAACTACCAGCGCGGTCTTTGGTTTCTGATAACGCAATCATCTCGAATATCGCGCAACGTCTATCACGCGTTACGGACCATTCTGTTTGATATATAGTTCAACTTCTCCGTCTATTTCTTTTCGAGTCGCGGGGTCTATTTTTTTGGCTATCTCCGCCTTCGCCTGTTCTCCCTGATCGGCCCGAAGCCTCGCGGCGAGCGAGGCGTCGAAGTAGGCTCGGCGCAGGTCAGGCTTGCCGGTGAATAGCCCGTCGCGATGCCCCCAGGCGAGACGGACGTAGGCGTACTCATTTCCCCGGTTTGCGGAAAGCTCAAGGAGGGTCAAGGCGCGGCGAGGATCGGCAGCCAGCTTGCGGTCGCCTTTCAGATACAGCTGCGCCATAAAATACGGTGCGTACCTGTTGCCCATGTCGTTTGCGCGCTGCAACAGTTCGAGTCCTCGTGGCACGTCCTTTTTCACGCCTTCGCCCGCGAGATACGCCTGTCCCAGATTAGCCATCGCATCGATCTGGCCGGTATCGGCCGCTGCTGAATACAAGGAGGCCGCCTGGACATAGTCTTGCTTCACACCAGTGCCGAGGCGGTAAGCGTCGCCGAGCGCCGTGATCGCATTCGCCCAGCCACTTGATGCGGCCAGGCGATACCAAAGAACGCCTTCCTGCGGCAGCTTTGGTACGCCTTGGCCAGCAATATAGGCGGAGCCGATATCGGTCCTGGCTCTGAGATTGCCAAGCGCAGCGGCCCGAACGTAAAAGTCGAACGCGCGGCCGTAGTCGATCTCCCGCCCCATGCCGACGCGCGCCATGTAGCCCATATTGATGAGCGCGGCGCTGTATTGCTGATTGCCGGCCAATTCGTAAAAATGCTCGGCCCAGCTGTAGCGCCTGGCAATTTCCAGAACACGGCCGAACTGGAACTGCAGGCGCGGGTTGTTGATGTCGGCCGCCAGTGCAAAAGCGCAAGCGCGCAACGCGTCCCGAACATTGACGAGCCCGTTGGTGACACCAGGCACGGCGCGCTGTGGATCGTTGGGATCGGCGGCGTAGAGATCGCAATCCGTCACCATCGTCCGCATGCCGCGCTGCGTGTCGGGCAGGTTGCTCGGCCAAATACGAAAGGTCTCGCTGACGGCGCGCTCGCCGGCCTGCTGGAACACGAACTCCTCGCTCAACGCCTTGTCACTCGCCTCGACCGGCGCCACCGCCGCGATCGAGCTGGAGACCAAATTGCCGTTGACATAGAGTCCGCGCTTGGTCAACGCAGCCACCTTGAAGCGGCTCTTCTCCGTCGCCTCGGCCGCGTAGCGGCTATTGGGAAAGACCTTCACGAAGCGCTCGAAGTCCTCCGGATTCTGGCTGTCGCTGATGAAGGACCATAACACCTCATCGATAGTCAGGCCGCCATTCGCTTCGGCGGCGTGCTCGGCTTGCGCAACCTGCTTGCCGGCGTCGCCCTGCCGGAAGACGAATTTCGTTTCGATCGAGCCGGTGATCCAGGGAATTTGTGAGCCGGCTGTCGCCTGGCGAACGTCGCCCCGCACCGTGCGGAACGTGTCGTACACATCGAGATTGGGCATGAGCAGGGCGTTGGCGAGCGCCGACGAATAGGGGCTGTTGATGCCCGTCCCGTCATAGGCGACCTCACCGGCGCTGGTGGCAAAGGCGACCAGCACCTGGCCGCTGCCGGCCTCCGTGTAGGCGAGGCCTTGCTGCAACCCCTTCTCCTTGGCAACCGGATTGTTGCGGCAGGCATCGAGGATGAAGACTTTCACGCCGACCGGATCGTTCTTCACGATGTCGATCAGATCGTTGAGCCTCATGGCGTCGGCCGCGACGTCCTTGGCCGACGAGATCCGGGTATCGACGGGGAGCAGCAGGTTCTGGCCGTTATACTGCAGGGCATGGCCGGCGTAATAGAAGACCGCCATGTCGGCGCCTATGAGATGCGCGCGTATCGCGTCGTTCAGGTCTTTCTCCGCCGATTTCTTGACATCGTAAAAGAGCAGGACGTCGAATTTGAGCTCGGTCAAGGTATTGGCGATGAGCTTGGCGTCGTTGCGGGGATTGGTCAGCGGGGCAAACGGATATTCGCTGTTGCCGACGACAATGGCCGCACGCCGCTCGGCGTGGGCCTGGGCGAGCCAGAGCGTGCTGAACGTGGCCAGGAACGCGAGCAGGAGGCCCTGCCTCAAATAGCTGGAAAAGCTCTTCCGCAACATGCCTTCACCGCCATTTCCAGAGGGAAGCATCCGGCTGATCATAACCCAAGCAACGGCAAAATTCCAACGGCCACAGGCGCTGCGCATCGTCGGCGTCAGAACCTCATGTACAGCGAGGGCTTCAGATCAGGCGGGAAAAACCCATCGGCGCTGATGTCGGCGAGGCGCGCCGGGCCGAAAATGTTCCGATATTCGGAAGTGAGTTTGACGATCGACGGCAAGCGCTCGCCCATGACATCAGCGCGGATTTTGTCGCGCATGGCATGGTGGACGCCGTGACGGGCGCACGCCGAACGAGCCGTCGTTGGCGCTGAAGTTCGTCGCCAACGGCGCCGGACGCAGCGGTGGGGCAGGGTTAATTCGAGCCCGCCGGAACACAATGTTCAGCCAACGCGTTTCACGATCCAGCAAGGGACATTCTTATTGGAGGCTGAACATGCGCAGCTTCGAACTGGTCGATCTGCTTTACGTGGTCGAGACCTGCAAGCACGATCGCGTGGTCGGAAATTTTGTCTCGATGGCTGAAGGGGTGGAAGAGTTGCGGGTTCTGACCGGCGATTTCGTGTCGCCGGACGACGTGGTGGCAAACGCCCTTTCCACTGTAGCGCTTGCACGAGGCTGCTCAGTCTTGTTCGATGAACAGGCAGGGGCTGAAATCCAGCTTTGATGTCCTGACGGCCAAATCCTGGCGGCATTGCCCAGCTCTGGTTGCATGACGCGGAAACCCATTCTGCAGTCGTTCGGCCACGGTCAATTCATCGGCAGGTTTCATAGAACGCCCGCCACCTGGATGTGGCGGGCGTTTCAGAGCGAGCGCCCAAGTCAGGTCAGGATAAGGACGATCTTCAACGTATCCGGATCGACGATGACGATCCGACCGTCGGCCATTACGAAATACTCGTAGCTTTCGTAGGCCGGTACGATCTTGACGATGCGCGCCGGCAGACGATGCAGCCGGATCTTGTGCCGGGGAACCTCGACGCCGACAGTAATGTCGAAATCGATATTGGAGACCGGCTCGACCCGGGTCTCCTTGATGACCTGGGTGATCTGGGTTTTCTGTTCGACAGTTACATTGCTGATGGAAGCAGTCGACCCCTGATCAGTCTGTGTCGAGGCCTTGCCCTGGGCCTGCTGATCGGTGGTAGCATTTGCCTTGCCCTCGGCCTGCTGATCCGTCTGGACCTTGGCCTTGCCCTGGGCCTGCTTATCGGTGGTAGCATTCGCCTTGCCCTCGGCCTGCTGGTCCGTCTGGACCTTGGCCTTGCCCTGGGCCTGCTGATCGGTGGTCGCGTTTGCCTTGCCCTGGGCCTGCTGGTCCGTCTGGACCTTGGCTTTGCCCTGAGCCTGCTCGTCGGTCTTGAGCTTGGCTTTGCCCTGAGCCTGCTGGTCAGTCTGGACCTTGGCCTTGCCCTGGGCCTGCTCGCCCATCTTCATCTTCGAGCCTTTTTGACAGTTGGCCGCAGCGGCCGCGCAATTGGCGTCACCGCCCGACTGGGTTTCAGCCGGCTGTGTCTGAGCAATCGCGGCACCGCATCCGATGCCGAGCGCGAGCATGCTGGTGATCAGAATTTGCTTCATGGGAGATCTCCTCGAAAGCATCAGTCCCTTCGCGGGGTAAACCTCAACGAAAAAACTTCGTTCCCGGCGAATTGGCAAAATCGACAGGCGGAAATCTCGGGAGACAGGGGGACGATCACATTCAGGGATGCTGTCGATGAGATCCTTTTCGCGGAACTTCTTACGGAGCGACCGTTCATGGACGGCTGGCAATCGTCCGCATCAGCCGATGGGTGATGATTGCCGCCGGGCCCTTGCCGCGCGATCGAGACGAGCTATCGATCCACCATCGCCATGCCGCGCTCGCCGTAGCGCGGGCCGGAGATTTTTCCCGGCGCCAGCGCCTCGTCCAGCGCGGACATTTCGGCGGCGTCGAGTTTCAGCGAGGCGGCGGCGACGTTCTCCTCCAGATATTTTCTGCGCTTGGTGCCGGGGATCGGCACGATATCGACAGCGAAATCGCTGCCTTTGCCGAGCAGCCAGGCTAGCGCGATCTGTCCTGGCTTGACGCCCCGGGCGGCCGCGATGTCGCGCACCGTGCCGGCCGCCTCGACATTGGCGTCGTAGTTCTCGCCCTGGTAGCGCGGGTCGTTGCGGCGATAGTCGCCTTCCGGATAATCCTCGGCGCGCTTGACATCACCGGTGAGGAAGCCGCGGCCGAGCGGCGAGAAGGGCACCAGGCCAATGCCGAGTTCCTTGAGCAGCGGGATGATCTCCGGCTCCAGATTGCGCTCCCATAGCGAATATTCACTCTGCAGCGCCGAGACAGGAAGGACGGCATGCGCCCGGCGGATGTTGGCGCTACCGGCCTCCGACAGGCCGAAAAAGCGCACCTTGCCCTCGGCCACAAGCTTGCCGACTGCGCCGGCGACATCCTCCATCGGCACATCAGGGTCGACGCGGTGCTGGTAGAGCAGGTCGATATGGTCGGTGGCGAGCCGGCCGAGCGAGGCTTCCACAACGTCACGGATATGCTCGGGCCGGCTATCGACGCCGCTGAGCTGCTTGCCGTTTTCGATGCGGAAGCCGAATTTGGTGGCGATCGTCACCTGGTCGCGCTTGCCCTTCAGCGCCCGGCCGAGCAATGCCTCGTTGGTGTGCGGGCCATAGACCTCGGCGGTATCCAGGAAGGTGCAGCCAAGTTCGATGGCGCGGTGCAGCGTGGCGATGGACTCGGCCTCGTCGGCCGGGCCGTAGGACTGGCTCATGCCCATGCAGCCGAGGCCGATGGCCGAGACTTTCAATCCCTGGCTGCCGAGCTTTCGTGTCGCGAGGGTCATGGCTGCGCTGCTCCGTTTGGGGTTTGCAGCACCATATAGAGCGTGTGCTCGGTTGCCATAGGTGTCCAGCGCCACCTCAACCGACTGTGATCAAGGGTGCCAGGCACCGTGCAGGCTCGGACCGGAGCCATCCGTTCACATGTTGGAAGCGACGCCACGACCGGAGGGCGCCGCGTCGGAGCGGCATCACTGGATCGAGGCTGGCTGCGAAAGGATGAGGGGGCTGATCACTGGTTCATCACCCTCGACGCCGTTTCCAGACAGCACCAACCCGCTGCCCAAGGTGTCGAATTCGATTGCCGCTCCAAGCATTTGGGCAGCCTGCAAAACCAGGTATTCAACATCCTCGAGCGCGACATTCTCGGCCAGATTCATGACCCTGACCTGCTCGGCCGTCACCGTAATGTTGACGATGCCGGCCGTCTTGAACGCCTTCTCGACCGCTGAATTGACGTCATCGCGCAGGCGCATGGAGTAATCGTACCGCATCGAAACCTCCCAAAGGGAACGGTTTTCTGTTCAGATTGGAGCATGCGCCCGGGGTGTCGGCCTGGCAAGTAAAATCTGTGAAATATACAAATAAAATCAGTTGGTTAGTGAAATTACAGGAATGCGTATCAGACGTTCGATGAGCATCATGCGTTTGATGTGCGGAGGGCTCACTGGCCGGCCTTGACGCGTAATGGGTGTTACCATAATTATAAGCTGAATGAGTTAGATACTAACTCACCGTATTTTTAGTCCTGAGCGAGGAGCGCGCACATGGCTGAACTGGAACGCCCGGAACGGCTGCAGATCATGCTCACCACGGACGAATTGGCGGCGCTGGAAAACTGGCGCTTCGAAAAGCGCATGCCGAGCCGCTCGGCAGCGGTCAGGGAGCTGCTGCGGCGCGGTCTTTCCTCGGATGGGTTCCTGATGGCCGAGCAGGGTGTCAAGTCGCAGGAGTTCGGCGTGCTGCCCGACGGCGACGGCGAGACGAGCGATCGGCCTTCGGAGTGAAGCTTGCTTCATCCGTGGCGCGCCGCCTATGTGAATTGCGTCCGGGGAGATTGTCTTGATCCGCTTGCGCGCTACCTCATGCCAATGAGCGAAATCGTGGCGGCGACGGCAACAAACAACGAAAAACAGAGCGCGACCGCCGACGCACGCCTCGCGGCCATCGTCGATTCCTCTTTCGATGCCATCATCAGCAAGGATTTGACCAGCATCATCACGAGCTGGAACCTGGCGGCTGAACGCATGTTCGGCTACACCGCCGAGGAAGCCGTCGGCCAGTCGATCCTCATGCTCATTCCCGATCACCTCAAGAGCGAGGAGACCGAGATCATCAGCAGGGTTCGCGGTGGCCACCGCGTGGCGAGTTATGAGACGACGCGAAGGCGCAAGGACGGCGCGCTTATCTCCGTCTCGCTCACGGTTTCGCCGATCAAGAACGCCAATGGCGAGATCGTCGGCGCCTCCAAGATCGCCCGCGACATTTCCGCCGCAAAGGAGAGCGAGCGCCGCATCAGGCTTTTGATGCGGGAGGTCAACCATCGCGTCAAGAACCAGTTCGCGGTCATCCTGTCGATGGTCAGGGAGACGAGCAAGCGCTCGAGCGACCCGCGGGAGTTCGAGGAACTGATCCGCGCCCGCATCATGGCGCTGTCGCGTTCGCATGATCTGCTCGTCACCTCGGAGTGGGCCGGCGCCAGCCTGTTCGACCTGATCCAGGAACATCTGAAGCCTTTCGGCCGCGAGGAGCAGATCCTGCTCTCCGGCCCGGTCCTGACGCTGCAGTCGAATGCGGTACAGAATCTCGGCATGGCTTTCCACGAGCTTGGCACGAATTCCTCCAAATATGGCGCGCTGGGCAGTGAAGACGGCCAGGTCGAGATCACCTGGACAATCGGCTCAAGCGCCCAAGGCTCCGGCACCCAGGACTTGGGTGCCAAGGACTTGGGTGCCAAGGACTTGGGTGCCAAAGACTTGGGCAGGAGTGTCGGTGCATCGGGCGGACGCGACTTCCAGCTGCTCTGGACCGAGACTTCCACGCCTCGCCCGGACGACAAGGGGGACGAGAGTGCGCGCAAGGGGTTCGGCACCGTCGTCCTGCAGCGGGTGGCGCCGCAGTCGCTGGGCGGTTCGGCTCAACTGGAGCGCTCGCCCGGCCGTCTCAGCTGGCGCCTCAGTGCACCGCTGGCATCGATCATCGTGCCGCAAGCCGGCATCGAAGGCGACGACGGCGCCGCGCTGGGCTTCGGCATCTGAACGTCCCGTATGCCCCGTAAAAAGAGATTGGCGTCGTTTCTCCGTCCGGCAACGGTTGGATTTTGATTGCCACTGCGATCGCGGCATTGTTCAAGACCAGCGATAATCAGGCGATGGACACAGCCAGCCAAGGGCGTCGTGCCCAACCGGGGCGGCAGGTTTTCCGCCGCCCCGGCTTGCCGGTCACCGGTGATGCGGGAGATGCCTTTCGGCGTCGACTTCCCCAACGGTGAAGCTCTGGAAGCCCGGCATGAGCTGCCATATGGCTGCAAGGCCTATGATCAGATAGGCCAGGCGGGCCAGCATGGCGCCCCCAAGGACCGTGCCGATTACGTCATAGCCGGTCACACCCATGGACAGCCAGTTGAGACCGCCGAGGATGATGAGGGCGAGCGTGACGAGGTTCATGATGCGCATAAACGCCTCCTGATGTTGCCTGACAAAAAGACGCCTGCAAAAAAACGCCTGCCGTTTCAAACGGTTCCCTCGATCACGAAATTGTGAACGAGGGTTGCGATCCGTGAATGGGGCGCGGGCTACTCGACCAGTATATGCGCCTCGCGCGCGGCCTCGATCAGAGCCTCCCTGGCGATATCGGGAGGCACGTCGCCGCTTGTCGCTCGGCGGCAGGCGCGCAGCGCGGACTGATGTTTCAGGCTGCCGGCGTCGCGCCAATGTGTCGTCAGCAATTCGATGGCCTGCTGTGTATTGGACAGGTGGCGGGTGGCGCCGGCCACACCGACCGAAACCACCACCGGCTTGGAGAACCATCCAGGGTGCATTGGAACCTCGACAAGGTTGCCGGCGAAAACGCGCATGTCGGCGCAAGGTTTCACCGGTTCCAATCACTGTCGCGTGAGGCTGGGCACTGCTGTGGCGACATCTTCGAATGTTGGCTCGGGGATACGCACGAGGCGCGAGACCTGAAGGTCCTGCGGGCTTTCTCGATCGAAGCGGAACGCGTTCCCCGATCCGTTGGCACTGCCTGGAAAATGGCGTCGTTAGCGCACTGGAAAGCACGCGTGGTAACTGTTGATTCAACCATTGCTGGTATTTTATATGGGTGTGGTGGCGGCTCCGGCAGTGCAACGGGGGCCGGGTTGCCGGAGCCGCCTACGCGGTCCGGTTGGGGTTTGACCGCGCTGTTCCAAAATAGGACAGCGCGGTCAACGATTCGTTAAAATCCAAAATAGCTAATTAAGTCCCTGCTAATTGAGTGGCGATTTTGCCGCGACGGGAAACCGGCATTCGATCGAAGATGAATGACGGGCTGATGGAACATTAGTCGTTTCTAATTGTTTGTGTTTGTCGGCAGGGCGGGGGCATCTCTGCCGAAGATCGGGCTTCCGATCGGCCCGCGCGCCTCTGGCCGAGAGCGCGGGCTTTCATCGTTAGGGCGGCCCGGTACACCTCTGGTTGGGGAAAGCAGCGCACCGGGCCTAACCGGCCTGGGGCGGCTGCCGGCTGGCCATATATGCGGCACGACCAATTCAACTGAAGCATTCAAATGAAGGAGATGTATATCGCGATTGGATAAAGTAACGGAACGTCCAATGGACGATACCGGAACCAAAGCGGTTACATCAGACCTTTGCGCGAGGGCCATGGGACCTTGGTCCCCATGGGAAAAGCCCGCCACGGGAGCGACCCGCAGCGGGCTTTCGCAGTGGCTACATCCCGAAGGAATCGACCGCTTGTGATTGCACTGTGAACCACGTGGCCGCGTTAGCCTATGGTGTGATCGCGGAAGGCAGGCTTGGGGCTCGGTTGCAAACACGGTGGGATGTGCCCGCTCGATTGCCGCCGAGACACCGGGGAAGGCGGCTTTGCGTTCTTGTCCGGGGCCATGTCCATCCCTCATGCGGTGGATGTTCGACAGAAGGAAGGTCCAGAAGCCAGCGATCTGATTGTGGCTGGTTCCCGCTCATGGGCTCGAACCACGATTCACGCCTTCAAAGGGCGCTGTCCTACCATTAGACGAAGCGGGAGAAGCTCGGATGCTTATGCCGTCAAGACGGCGAGGCGTCAATTCGGGAAGTTGTCGACCGGCTCTTCGCAGCGATAGACCGGGCAGTGCCCGTCGCGCGCCGGGATATAGGCCGACATCGGCACTTCCGGCCAATCGCATTCATTGCCGAACTGCCTGACATAGCGGTCATAGGTGTTCGGTCCCGTGGTCAGCACCACGGCGCGACGGCTCTGGATCATGGCCCGGATGTCGGCACAACTCATGCCTCGGCTGTCGGGGCGAGCCTCGGCTGCAGCGGTCGCGGCGAGCAAGGCGCCCAAGGACATCAACAGGACAGGAAGGCGAGCGGGCATGACGGCTTCTCTTTGGTTCAGGATGCTGCATTGTCCCATAAAACCCGGGATGTGTCCGCCGGTTCCGCGACGGGCCGCGCATTGCGCGGGAAAGACGCGGTGGCCGCCCACGCAACCAAATCAGGCATCGCGCATTGCTGGTCATGGATGGCAGGAAGCCTTACGAAACGCCGCAATGGTGGCCCGGAAACGAGGGCCGCGAAGCTATGTGCTGTTCCTTCTGCGGCGGCCGAGACCACCGCTTCGAGGAGTGCCCGCAAAGGGCCGATCCGCCTGCCACGCAGCATCAGCACGATAGCGGCCACTCTCGGCCTACCCGACGCGGCTAGAACTTTTCCGTCAGTCAAACCTACCGCACGATGCAATGCAGGCCGCACCGCGGGCGCGACCTGCGCTGTCGGAGCTACATTCTGACCTTGCCGCTATCGCCAATCTCCGGACGGCTGTCGCTGACTGCCGCCGCCAGCATCTTCACATAACTGACCACGGTGCCGGGACTGTCCCAGTACTGAGCATCCTTTGGGGTGATCTTGAGTACGCGGATCGCCGGATCGTCAGCGCTGTCCCACCAGGCCTTGGCCGGTGTCGACCACAATTCCTTGATCTTGGCCCGGTCATTGGAGACTTCCGCCTGTCCGCTGACGGAGACGTATTTCTGTCCACCGGAATCGGCAAAGGCCAAGGCGACATTAGGCTCCGCCTCGATCTCATCATCCTTGTGGCTATCGACGTCGGTGAGGAAGTAAACGGCGTTCTCCCCCCGCACGACATGCGCCGCCATCGGTCGCGAGCGGATGTCGTCGCCTTCGCGGGTGGCCAACATGCAGAAGCCTATCTTATCCATCAGCTTCCAGACACGGTCGAGGTCGTTTTTCTCAATGGCCATCAGTTTCCTCCTGGTTCAAAGGTCGAGAACGCAACTCCGTCCGCTTGGCAAGGTTCCCTGTCGCGGATCGAAGACGGCAGGTTCCACCCGCTCGCCTCGTGGACGGAACTCCCGCACGTCGTCCACGTTGTGCACTCCAGATATTCAGAGGGAATCATGGAACAACTCGTCGAGGAATTCGGCCATCCGAGCTACACCTCGTTCCCGGTCATTGCCGCGCGTTTGCTGCTCGCGGCGCTTTACGGCGCGGTGATCGGCTTCGAGCGCGAATGGCGCAACCGTCCCGCCGGGCTGCGCACCCACATCCTGATCTGCGTGGCCGCTGCCACCTTCGGCATCCTCACCATCGAGATTGTCCATGCGCCAATGTTCGCGCAGGACTCCGTCAAGGTCGATCCGATCCGTGTGGTCGAGGCGGTGACTGCCGGCGTTGCCTTTCTCGCCGCCGGGTCAATCCTGTTTTCGCGTGGAGAGGTGCACGGGCTGACTACGGGCGCCGGGATGTGGCTCGCCGGCGCGATCGGCGTCGCATGCGGTCTCGGCCTGTGGCAAGTGGCCGGTCTTGCCACGCTGATCGTGCTGGTCGTCGCGGGGCTGGTCTATCGGCTCGGTCCCCGCCCGCAAGACATAAAAGGGGATCGCGGTGCGCCGTCTCCTCGCTCGGGCGATAGTGCAGGCAAGGTCGACCACTAGGCGCGATTTGGTTCGCCGAAGAAATTCGCCAATGCCCGGGCGGTTTGTTGCCACGCCTCCTCGGGGAAGAAATGGCCGCCGGGCATGGCTTGGCCGCGGACATCATCGGCCCAGCCTCGCCAAAGAGCCAGCGGCCCGCCTTCGCCCGCGTACCAGTCGGCAAGCGCGCCTTGCCCGCTCCACAGCGCCAGCACCGGACAGCGGATACGCCGGCCGGCGGCCTTGTCGGCATGGTCGTGCTCGCGGTCGAGCGTCGCCGCCGCGCGGTATTCCTCGCAGATGGCGTGGATGTGGGCGGGATCGCGCAAGGCATCGACATAGGCCTGGCGCACCTCGGGCGGAAATGCCGACGGCGACGATCCCCAGCCGCCGAGCGCGTTGTCAACGACCGCCTCGGCGGCTCCCGCCAGCATCAATTCCGGCAAGGGCTCGGGCTGCGCCAGCAGCGACCAGGGCCAGTAGCCCTGCGCCAGTCTGGCGTCGGCCCGATCCCAGGCGTCGGCCGTTGCGACGATGTCCAGCACCGCGAGCTTTTCAACGCGGCCTGGATGATCGAGTGCCATGCGGTAGGCGACCCGCCCACCGCGATCATGGCCGGCGACCATGAAGCTGCCGAAGCCGAGTTTGGCCATCAGGGCAGCCATGTCGGCGGCCATGGCCCGTTTGGCGTAAGGGGCATGAGCGCTGTCGGACGAAGGGCACGCGCTGGCGCCGTAGCCGCGCAGGTCGGCGCAGATGACGGTAAACCGCTCGGCCAATTCAGGCGCCACGTCGCGCCACATCAGATGGGTCTGCGGAAAACCGTGCAGGAGCAGCAGCGCCGGACCGTTGCCCGCACGGCGGATAAATATGCCGGCCTCGCCGGTATCAATCTCCATCGACTGAAAGTTACCGAACATGGTGGTGCCTCCTTGCCGGCAACGGCCGGAGGCCGGATTTGGTTGCTTGCGGTCGCTCGGTGTCCACCGTTGTTCGCCAACCTTTCGCGCGGTTGGGCGTTGTCCCTGCGAGGAAGGCTGCCGCGGGCGGCCGTCAAAAAAAAGCAAAAGGAGGCTCGGATGAAACCTCTGGTTATCGCGTCGCTGATGCTGGCCCTGGCCGCGCCGGCGGCGGCACAGATGGATCAGCAGCAGGGCACCGACAACCCGGCCCCGCAGGCCGACAAATGCCGGGTCCAGCCCGATCAAGGCAAGCAGCAGCCAGGTGGCGGCAATCTGAGCGAAAAGCTCAATGATTGCGGCGGGGTGCTGAAGCCGCCGGCCACAGGCGACCAGGGCATGGCCACGCCGGCGCCCGACGTAGGCAAGACACCGGTGATCAAGCCGGGCGAAGTGCCGGCCCAGCCGCCCGCCAAGTAGAAAGCTTGGCTGGTGGCGTTATTTCCGCAAGACGGAACCTCGTATCCGACGAAACGTTTCTTTCAGGAATTCAATTTGAAAGGACGGGGCCTTGAGAGATATTGCCAGCACAGCCACGTTTATTGCCTCTATCGCCATCGTCATCGTCCTGATGCTGATGGCGCCGAAGAGTTTTGGGTTCGAGACCTCTCATCCGATCGTGGATGGCGATCTGCCCACGCAAAAATAGGGATCGGCATCAACAGAGAAGCAGGCGAGGGCATCGCCTGCTTTCTTGGGTTAGCGGACCAGCACGCCGGCATGGTCGCACAGCGCCGTGAAGGCTTCCTGCGCCTGTGCCGCGCCGTCCTTGTCTTCCAGGGCCGCCTCGATCTTTTCGCGTGCGGCCTGGTAGAAAGGACCGCGGCTGGCATGCGGCCAGTCGATGAGGATTTCACTGGCGTCCTGCAGGGTCGCCACCTCACGGATCGTGTCCGAGCCGTGCGGCTTGATCCGCACCGGTGTCGACAGCATCATTTCGGCCATTGTTTTTCCCACCTCCGGTTTTCCCGCTGTTATTGAAGGATGCGAGCTTCGCGCGCTGCGTCGATCATCGCCCGCATCGCCTTTTCCGGCGGCGTCCAGCCATCCAGCGCATCGCGGCAACTGCGCAGCGCCGCCCGGTATCGCCGGCCCTGGCCGGCCGGCCAGTCGCCGAGGCATTCCAGGCCCTCCCAGGCGCTACGCACGACGCGTTCACGCTCGGGGGAGAATTTTAGGCGGATTGGTCGGGGGAACATCTTGTCGTTCAACTGAAGTCTCCGTGCATGTCGCCCGACAGTGACCGCGGATGTGGGACAACGGTACTTTGAGGGGCGCCGGATAACGCCGTCGACAAGGGAGGGTTCCAGGCCCGAAAGATCAATTTTCAGTCGTGCGCGACGGCGTCGGACAAAGGTCGCGGTGGCGGCGGAGCGGCGTCTTCCGGCGCTGGCCCATCAAGGGGCCGGTCGTGCTCGAACTGTTCGGTGCCGGGCAAGGCATGCAGCCAGGTCTCGCGGCGGCTGATCCACAATTCATATTGCGGCTCCAGGTCGGTCGGCGCGACGTCGAGGCTGCCGAGCATCACCTCGACTTCATCGTCGCCGATCCAGGCGACGCGGCCCCCGCAGGTCGGGCAGAAGCTGCGCGTGCCGTAAGAGGCGACTTCGCCCGATGTCTCGAAGGCGTCGCGCGGCCAGATGGCGAAGGCCGAATAGGCCGAGCCGCTGGCCTTGCGGCAGTCCTTGCAGTGGCAAAGGCCGACGCGTGTTGGCTGGCCGGTGACGACGAAATGCACGCCGCCGCACAGGCAACTGCCGGTTCTGCGTGTAGTGTCGGACATGATCGCGGCCCTCCCTCGGTCTGGCTTTCGTCAGTCTGGCACGCCGGGGGCCGGGCGGAACAGATGCTCGCCATTTCGTTGGTCAGAAACCGGGAAAAAATCCGGTTCATCGTACCGCCGAACAGGTTGGTGCTACCAACCCGTTCGATGTGGCCCGCAGCATCCTTCAACGCAATGCCGGCGAAATGGTTGCGGCTCGCTGCCTAGCCGCGCGCGGCCATGTGGTTGTCGAGCTTCTTGCGCGACGGGCCGTAGCGCTTGATGATGGTCTGGGCTTCGCTCTGCGGGATGCCGTATTTGCGCGCGAAGGCGGCGACCTCATAGGTCTCCTCGCTCGAAACCAGCTTGCGGTCCTGCTTGATCTTCGTTTTGTCGTCGGGCATTGCGTGCCTCGCTTTCTGTCAGCCGCACGGTCGCGGAACACCAGTATATAGGATGCCGCGATCCGACATAACAGCGATCGGCGCTGCTGGTTCCATGGCAGACGGCGGACAGAAGCCTGCCGGACGCGGATCGCAGGCTGTCAGGCCGGGGCGGGGCCAGCGGCATGGGGATCGGCCTTGCCGCATTCGGCGCAAGGCGCGCTGGCGCCGGGACAGCCGCGCTGATGCGTGCCGGCGGGACAGCAAAGCCCGTTGGAGCTTGTCCAGCGTGGGCATTGGAAAACCTGCCCGGTGCCGCCACAGCCATTACACTCGAGGACCGGTGACCGGACCAGATAGGACCCCGTCCTGAACCTGACGCTCGCGCCCAAAACTTACCCCCCAAATGGATGCACCGGACATGCCTGTACATTAGCCATGTCTACAATATCACTTTGCCGGTTACGGACAAGTTTCAGGATCGCAAATTGTTGTTGAACGTTGGCGCCAAGGGCCTGGCGCGTCGGCCTCGGTCAGCGTTCAGTCTGGCGGCGAGACGCGGCCTGGCCGCGATCCCAGCCGGCGGCCTCGACCTTGTCGAGCAGCGGGTCGACATGGGGAGCATCTCCCGCCAATCCTGGCAGCAACCATCGCCGGATGCCGCGGCGCGGCGATAGTCATCGCTTTTGGCCATGGTCAATTCCCCCCTGGCCGGGGAGGATGATGCTATCAGCTGGCAACCGAAAATAATCCGATTTTACTGGCGCGGACGGCCGCGGCACTCCACATCTCAGCAATCTTGCCGGCATGATTCCGTGCAATCCTGGGATCGGGCAATGACAACGGGGGTTGGCAATGACTGACACGCAAGGGAATTCGAACCGTGCCCAACTGCACGGTGCCGTCGGGTCGCGCTCGATCGGCAGCGGCATTGTCGCACTGGCAATCGTGTTGGCGCTGGTCGGTGCCGTCATGGGGTCCTGGTACACGATCGACCAGGGCGACCGCGGCGTGCTGTTGACCAATGGCGCATTGAGTTCGGTCGTCGATCCCGGCCTGCATTTCAAACTGCCCTGGCTGCAGCGGGTCGAGAAGATCAGCCTGCGCCAGCAGGTGTTGAAATGGGGCTGCGAGAACCAGAGCGATTGCGGCAATTTGCCGGCCATGCAGGCTTATTCGCGTGACCAGCAGCCGGCCGACATGCGCGTCACCGTCAATTTCCACGTGCCGGAGGCGGAGGTCTCCAACGTCTACACCAATTACGGGTCGATCGAAGCGCTGGCCGACCGGGTCATCGCCCGCAAGGCACCGCAGGAGATCAAGACGGTGTTCGGCCAGTACGACGCCGTGTCGGTGATCCAGAACCGCGCCAAGTTCAACAAGGATGTCGCCGACGCCATCTCGTCCGTGACGGACGGCCCGGTGATGATCGACAGCGTCCAGGTCGAAAACATCGACTTTTCAGACGCCTATGAGCAGGCGGTCGAGGCAAGGATGACGGCGCAGGTGGAAGTGCAGAAGCAGGAACAGAACCTGCAGCAGGAAAAGATCAAGGCCGACATCGCGGTCACCCAGGCCAAGGGCCGTGCCGACAGCGTGAAGGCGGAAGCCGAGGCCAGCGCCTACAAGACCAAGATCGAAGGCGAGGCGACCGCCGAAGCGATCAAGGCGCGCGCCGCCGCCCTCGCCAACAATCCGCTGCTGGTCGAATTGACCAAGGCCGAGAAGTGGGACGGGCAGTTACCGAAGTCGATGATCCCCGGATCGACGGTGCCGTTCCTCGAACTCAGCACGCCGGCGCCGGTGGCGAACTAGGTCCAGGCGAGGCAACGAAGGGCCAAATGATCATCCCGCGGGCTTCGGGAGGGAATCATGCCCTTGGTTCAAAAAGCTCGACCACGTTGCCGGACGGGTCCTCGCAAAGGATCTGGCGGCCGCCGGGGCCGTCGACGATCTCGTTGCGGAACGGCACGCCGGCATCGCGCATCCGGGCGGCGAGCGCCGGCAGGTCCTGCACCTCGATCACGATGCGGTTCCAGCCGCCCGGCTGCGGCGTACGGCCATCGGGCATCGGTCTTGCCGCCGACGCCATCGGGCCGGCGAGCCAGAACGTCAGGTCGTCGCGCTTGAGGATGGCCATCGCCGGACCGAACTGCTGCCGCAGCGCGAACCCCAGATGGCTGGTGTAAAATTCTATCGCCAACTCGACATCGCTGACGAGATACCGGACCGTCGCCATTGCTGGCTCTCCTCGCAAACTGATCAAGCCCCCCTGTTGAGGGTAGCTTTCGAGGCAGCCCGCGGCAAGGTTGCAGCCCGGCGACGGCCTCCTGTCGGCAAGCGCCGGACCGGTGCCGACGTCCGTCGCGGCAGCGTTTGCGGACAAAAAATTCCGGGCCGGTGTCGGAACTGCACGGCGTCGCTCGTCCTTGGGTCGATATCCATTGCAACCCTGGAGAGACAGCATGTCGGACTTCACCCAATCGCCGTGGCAGACCGCGGCCGTTCTCATTGCCCGCCTGATCTTCGCCGCCGTCTTCCTGATGGCGGTGACCTTCAAATTCATGGGCATGGGTGCCACCGCAGGCTTCATCGCAGCCGCCGGCTTTCCGTTTCCGCTGTTCCTGGCATGGTGCGCGGCGATCCTGGAGGTGGCGCTGGTGCTGTGCTTCCTGAGCGGCGCCTTCTTTACACAGGCAGCGCTGATAGCCGCCGCCTATGTGCTGTTCCTCGGCTTCGCCTTCCACGGGCCCAGCCACTGGGCCGGCAACCAGGCCGAGTTCGGCTTCTTCGTCGACCATTTTTCGTTCATGGCCGGACTGCTGTTTGCCGCCGTGCATGGCCCGGGCAGGGTACTGGCGCTGAACCTGGGCTGGCCGGGCAGGGCATGAGCAGGCCTGGCCTCACAGCTTGTCGTTGTTTGTCAGGTTCGAAAGGACAGCAAGGACTTATCCGCCATCCGGCGTGCAGCCGGTTGTGCCCTGAGGTACGAGCGTGACAAAACGACTGATGTCATCACGATTTGATAGGCGCCGATCATGGCGCCTATGACAGGCAGGATAAAAGACGCGGGGCTTGAATCCTCTGGATCGATGCCCAGCAGAGAGGCCAGCAACATCAATATCGCTACGAACAATACCGTAAGCAAGCCGAACGAGATCAGCAGACGCGGGAACGCATAGCCGAACACTTTGGAGCCGCGTTGGCCGGCAACTGCAAGCGTTTGGTCATCATCGGCAATGACCGCAGGCAACATGGTGCCCCATTTCGCGAACGCGGCGATGCCGGAAAGAACCCAGACCAGGAGTGCTGCCAGCATGGCGACGGATGGACGGATGCCGCCGATGACCATGACGATCCCAAACGCAAGTGGACCTATCGCGCCGAGGAAGCCGAGCAACAGGCAACGCTTCACGAAAGTGAAGAATGCCTTGGGCCGTTCCTTCAGCCAATCGGATACCTGGTCGGGATCAAGCTGTGTCAGAACGGCGATGTGAGCAGGAATCGCCAAGAAGCTCGAAACCATTACACCGACGAAGATTGAAGCTCCGGAGTTGATGTGTATGAACCTGTTGAGCAACGCTAGTCCACCGGCCAAGAAGACGTATCCGACAACCCATTTCCAGTTGCGGATATAAACTTCGAGCGAAGCCGCCCAAATATTGTCCTCGACCAACACCCCGTCTCCCATCTTCGCCCGACTTGCAATCAGTATCGCTGCCGCGTTGCGGTTTTCTTAATTGCATAGGGCCAATTTTCATCTTATCGACGTCGAGATCGCCAAAGAATTCGGCACTAAAATTGGGGAGAGTCAAAGCGTGCCGCAGGCGCGCAACGAATATGATCGGCGCTCTAAAATAGTGTGTGAAACAGCGGGAGCACAATTCTTGCAACGCAAATAGCGTAACTATTTCAATCGCCCCTGCGTGATGTCATCACATCTGATCGTTGTAGGGTTCCTTCATCTGGCCGACCATGCGGGCCAGTTTCGAGAAGGACGGCATGTCGGCTTCCGGCTGGCACTGGTTGGCGAGTTCCAGCAGCCGGATCGGAAAATTGACGGCGTCGCGGCTCGACGCCGACATGCCGTTGGACCGCTCCTCGCCGGTTTCGCTGGCCTCGGCCTTGCGCAGCGCGATATCGATCTCCTCCGAAGTCAGCACCCCCTTGCGAACCAGGACGTGGTTGATCGAGGCGACGGCCATCAGCAGGCCTTCGAGTTGCAGATTGGCGACGTTCATGGTGTTCCCTCCATTGACCAAAGAGGAAACGCGCCAGCGGCGTTTCCGATCCGAAGCCAGGCGCGGAGCCGGTTTCAACCGCGATGCCGGGCAGGCGCTGGCTCGTGCTACCGGCCTATTCCTGCGTCAGGCGCTCGCCATATTCGCGCCACACCGCCTTGACCTCGAGGCTGCCGAGGCGCGGGATCGACGGATCGCCGCAGGTGATGGCGACGGCGCTGATGTCGTAGTTGGGGTAGGCGTTGGCGACGAAGCGGATCGCGTCGCCAAGCGAGTTCACGCGGATCATCGGATCAGCCTGACCCTGACCGGTGCTGCGCACACCGGAAACCGTGGCTGGAGCATGCCGCATCCTGAAGACGGATGCCATGGCTGGCCTGTCCATCGTCCTCTCCTACAAGGCCGTACGACGCGAATCATTCCATGAGCTTCTTCTGATGGTCCCACAGCTGCCGGCTGATGAAAAGCCGGCTAGCCAATGCGGGCATCAGTGGCGCAGAGCTTGACCGAGTGGGAGGGCTTTTGATGGTATAGGAATTTTTTCCTTGACCGGGTGAGGGCAGCCATGCTACATATTTGCCCATGGTGCTGATTTGCGCCAACGACCCGCCCGCCGAGGCGGGTTTTGTGTTTCTGCCCCCCTTTCTGTGACGGCGCTGTGGCTGCCTATTTGAACGCTGGCGGGCCGTAGAGCGCGACCTTTGCGAGCAATCCAATGACCCAACGCTACGCCACGATCATCACCGACGATGACGGCCGCGAAATCGTCAGCGCCATCGGCGCGTTTGAGGGTGCGGCGCCACGCCCGCGTCTGGGCCGGATCGAGCCGGTGGCATCCGGCGTGCTGATCGGCATGGTGCGGGATGCTGGCGGCGGCTTTTCTTTCGAGCTACCGGGCGTCGGCGCCAACGCGGTGTCGCTTGCCATGGCGCGGCTCAAAGCCCGGGCCGCCGCGCCAAAACCTTCCGCGATCGCAAAATCCAAGCGGACAAAGCGGACGAAGAAGAAAGCCGTCCGATCGAGGAATCCGGCCGGATCAATGCCGAAGGCAAGAAAGGCGGCCAACAATGCCGCTGCGAAGGCGATGGGCTAGGCCGATGGCTGACGAAGCCGACGCCAGGCCGGTGCGCCGCACGACAAAGCCGGCAAGGCGCAGGCCTGCCGCCAAAGCTGCCTTGGCGCCGACGCCCCGCGCGAAGCGGACGAAGAAGACGCTGGGCGGTGATTTCCTGGCCGCCGTGCGGGCCGATTTCCGCGCGCATGGCGCCGGCGTCATTGCCGAGGTGCGGGCCGACAAGCCCGACCAGTATCTGAAGATCGTGCTGTCCGTCTTGCCCAGGGATTTCGATGTTGCCATCAACCAACTGGACGCCTGGAGCGATGAAGAGATCCGCAGCCGTATCCGCAGCCTCGAAGCCGTCCTCAGGCCATTCCTCGAAGAGCCCGCCGCTCGCCGCGAAGACGGAGTATCTGGCGCTGCTGGCGGAACTTGACCGCCGAAGACGCCGCAACCTGCTGGCGGCCTACAAACCGTATCGGCGCCAGGCCGAGTTTCACGCGGCGGGAGTGCTCAACCGCGAAAGGCTGTTCATGGCCGGCAACCAGCTCGGCAAGACCAGGGCCGGGGGCGCCGAATGGGCCATGCATCTGACCGGCCGCTATCCCGCGTGGTGGCAAGGCAAGGTTTTCGACACGCCCGTGCGGCTGTGGGCCGCCGGCGTGACCGGCGAGGGCACGCGCGACAACCCGCAGCGCGTGCTCGTCGGCCCGCCGCAGCAGCAGGCGGCCTGGGGCACCGGCATGATCCCGGCGGACGCTATTCGTCAGACCATCATGGGCCGCGGCGCGCCGGGCGCGCTCGACAGCGTGGTGGTGCGCCATGGCGGCGGCGGCGATGTCCAGGCCGGTGAGAGCGTGCTGTCGTTCAAGAGCTTCGAGAAGGGCCGCGAGAAATGGCAGGGCGAGACGCTGCACGGCGTCTGGTTCGACGAGGAGCCGCCGCTCGACATCTATTCCGAAGGCCTGACCCGCACCAACGCCACCGGCGGGATAACGATCGTCACCTTCACACCGCTGCTGGGCATGAGCGACGTGGTGTTGTTGTTCCTGTCGGCGGGGGAGGTGGAGAGGATGGGGAAGGGGTGAGAAGCGGTCCGCGCAGGCCTTCCCTTCTCCCCTTGCGGGAGAAGGTGGCCGAGCGAAGCTCGGTCGGATGAGGGGTGTTCCAGCTTGGCGCCGCCGCGCTCCGTCACACACCCCTTGTATCTGCACGGAGGAGACTTTGTGCGATGGAAGCGACTGAGCCTCGAACCGGACGGCCATCCGATTCGAGGCTTGGCGAAGTCGCCCGACACCCCTGCGGCTACAACCGTGGATGAGCCTGGGATCTTCGTCTTCGTCACGCACGACCGAATAGTCGCTTGGCTCCAATCGCACGCACAAGGCAGGTTACCGTGAACACGACCCTCTGTGGAATAGATATTTCGAAGGACTGGCTCGACGCCCATATCGAGCCGATGGGAGCGGCAAACCGCTTCGCCAACGATGCGGCAGGCATCGCCGATCTGGCCGCCTGGTGTCAGAACCATGATGTCGAACTCGTCATCATGGAGGCCAGTGGCGGCTACGAACGGCTGGCCTTCCTGCTCTTGTGGGAGATGGGCCAACCCTGCGGCATGGCCAACGCGAGGAGCGTTCGCTACTTCGCCGAGGCAATGGGTTTCCTGGAGAAGACCGACAGAATCGATGCCGCCGTGATTGCCCGTTATGGTGCCGTCAAGCGGCTCAAGCCGACGCCGCCGCCGAGCGCGGCCCAGCAGCGGCTCAAGGCGCTGGTTGCGCGGCTTTCCCAGGTGGGAGGAGATCTCACCATTCAAAAGCAGCGCAAGAGCACCGCCGACGCCGAAACTATCGCCAGCCTCGATGAAGTGATCGCGCTGCTTGCGCGCCAGAGCCGCAGGCTCGAAGGTGAGATCGCCACGCTCATCGATGACGATCCGCTGTGGGCATGCCTCGACCGAGCCTTCCGCTCGCTCAAGGGTGTTGCCTCTCGCACCGTGGCGCGGCTGATGGCGCAGTTGCCGGAGATCGGCATCCTCTCCAACAAGGCCATCGCCAAGTTGGCCGGCCTGGCGCCGATCGCCAATGACAGTGGCAAGCGCAGCGGTCGAAGACCAGTGCGCGGCGGTCGGGCAGGGCCGCGCGGCGTCCTCTTTCTCGTTGCCAGCATCGTTGCCAAATATGATCCGCATCTGGCAGCTTTCAAGCAACGGTTGCAGACTGCCGGAAAGGAGAAAATGGTCATCCGCATTGCGCTCGCCCGCAAGCTGCTCGTCATTCTCAATGCAAAAGCACGCGACGCGCGTAACGAATTCGCAAATGCAACTTGACACCTCAGATAGTCGCTCATCCGTCTCGGCGCTGCGCGCCGATCCACCTTCTCCCACAAGGGGAGAAGGAACGAGCCGCCGCGTGTCGCCCGAAAATCTCGCCTTAACAAAGTGATACGATTGACATCTCGCCGATTGATTCAGGCCGCCTCATGTCCCGTCACGTCACCTTCATGACCATCGACGATGCCTCCCATTATTCGCCCGACCAGCGCGCGGCGATCGTTGCCGCCTTTCGGATATTCTGTTCGAGCTGATCGTGCGGAAGTTCAGGCCGGCGACGGAAGACTGAAAGGCCGCGAAGCGGGCTTGGGTATTGCCGATGGTTGCTTCGTTATCTTCCCGGCAGGCTACACGGCGCGAACGCGCTGATGGCCGTGGCGGCCTCGATATATGTGCTTCTCAATGGAATCTGGTTTTGAAGACGCGAAAGACTTCACACCAGAGGCGGAAATCGGCCAGTCTCCCGGCGAAGTGTGCTTCCATGGCGCAGTAGGCCGCTGCGGTCTGCGCTTCAGGCCCATAGAGCTCGATTGCGGCAATGACCGCATCGTTAGGATCGGCAAAATCTGAAAGCCTGAGCGCCGCGCCATTGTCTGTCCGGAGCATCGAGCAACACCTTCTGTTCAGCGCCTTCAAGCCGCATATGTGGCGCAAATCATGCCTGCGGCCCAGCGGCTTGGTTGCTAGTGGGGACTGGCAGCGGAAGGCCACTGGGCCTGACCGGCAGGGCCTTAAGGATGGCAGCGCCGACTGGCAAAGATGTATGCACCCCCGCCCATATCAGCGAAACATGCGAACGAAGGAAGGGCACGGCGCGCTGGCTCCGGCCGGCGGGCTTTTCGACAGCTGCTCGCTCCTTGAAAACAGCGATTCAATCAGCCTCCGCTGAAATTGCTCCCAAAACGCCTTTGTTGGGGCGGAATGGAGCACCAATCGAATGATGCGCTGGCCTCCCGTATCGTTGCAAAATACATGGCCGGCATCGTTGGGGAAGCCGAACTGATTTCGCTCTCCATGCGGCCACGTTAACCCAAATCGCACGTGGATCGCATGTCGCCGGTATTCGGAACGGAAACAGGCTTCGCAGCTTCTATCTGAGCGAAGCTTGTTGAGGCAGGGCCTAATGTTCAGTGACAGGGAAACCCGATTATTAGAAGCAGGGCTGTTCATGGCGGTGCCGCTCTCGATCCTGATCGCGGTCTTGGTGGTTAGCCTTACGTTTGGCTGGTTTGGGTGACAGATTGCACGCGGCGGGGCGCGGTCCAGGAATAGCTCCAGGCCTTGCCCTGCGTCCGAGAATTCGCGCCTGACGGCTCGATCGAGCCAATGCCCGCCTCGGCTCACACCGGGGCGGGCTTTTTGCGTTTGTGGCGCCCGCCCGGCCACTGCTATATCGCGGTGCAAGGTTGCCGAGATCGCGGCGGCGTTGATCCAGCCCGGGGTTACGGATGCAGATTGAACGATATGACGGGGACCGCGAAATATTGCTGCCGCTGTTTGCCCTTGCCGACGATTCCCCCACGCAGGTTTCCAGCTATATCGACGACGGCGAAGTGCTTGTCGCGCGGGAGGGCAACAGGATCATCGGCCACGTGCAGCTCATCGACACAGGCGAGGGCGGTGTCTTCGAGCTCAAGAGCCTGGCGGTTCGTCCGGCAAGACAGAGCGAGGGCTTGGGGCGCGCCCTTGTCGCGGCGGCAGTCACCCGCTGCCGCGAGCGCCACGGCCGGCGCCTGATCGTGGCGACCGCGGCGGCCGATATCGGCAATTTGCGGTTTTACCAGAGACAGGGCTTTCGAATGTCTCGCATCGTGCAGGATGCGTTCGGGCCATCGACCGGTTATCCCGAAGGCTCGGTTGTGAACGGCATTCCGCTGCGCGACCAGGTGGTCTTCGAACGCGACCTCGGCGCGGATTGAGGTGAGGATCGTCCACCCCGCGCTCCAGATTCGGGACCGTCGCAAACCATCCAATAGCCCGCTCCGGTTCGCCGGGCGGGCTATTTTGCGTTTCTGGGCTTAGGCGAGGATGTTGACGGCGCGGGCGGCGACCAGTGCGATCGTCAGCAGCGATATCATCGACTCGGCCATCATCAAAAGCTTGGCCCGCTGCGACAGCGGCAAGGTGTCGGTCGGCGAAAACGCCGTCGCATTGGTGAAGGCGAGGAAGAAATAGTCGACGAAGCCAGGCAGCCAGTCGCGGATCTCGCGGTCGTTCAAGGTCATTTGCGGGAACAGGAAGTCGGAATGGGCGCGATTGACGAGGCCGCAGGTCGGCGGCCCGCCGCGGTCCGTGCTCCAGAACCACAAGGCAAAGACGATGACATTGGTGACCCAAATGTTGAGCGCGTCGATGAGCAGCGTCTGGCCGGTGGAGCCGGCATGGCCCGCCAGCAAGGCGCGCACCAGGAACACCAGCGAACCGCAATTCATGATGCTGACGACGCCGGTCATCACCAGCGCGGTCCTGCGGATGATGACGCGAAACCGGCCGACCAGATACCAGTGCTCCTCCTCGACCGCTTTCTGGCTGGCGACCTGTGTCCAGGCGGTGGCGACGGACAGGGGCACGAGCAGGGCGGCCTCCAGCGCCGGCGCCAGCCAGCGCGGGCCGAACGAAAGATCGTTGATCACTAGGAGCTGCAAACAAATGATGACGAGGACCGCCGCGCGTGCCAGCCAGAAGTCGAGCGCGCGATGGTGGATGACGGCATGCTGGTGACGCATCGAATATCCGGGATGTTCAGACAGGATCAAATGGGCGGCTGTTCTGCCGGGGGAGGGCAACGGAGCGCCGAAATTCCTGCCCAATCTTGGTCTTGCAATGGCCTGCAAGTATACTTTTTCGTAAGCTTTGACGTTGGGGCTGTTCGGCAAACCGGACGATGTGGTTTAAGCGCCGCATGGTGGGAATAGACGACTCCATGGATGGTTGGGAGCCGGCGGGGCTGACTGCCGCCGGCCTTGACTCGTCATCGGTATGGCCCGGCCTGCTCCGCCATCCCTGGTATTTGTTGGCGCTTTTGTGCCTGGTGCAGATCCTGTGCTGGACGGTGGTGCCGGCACTGATCGATCCCGCCCCGCCCGGCGATGTGGTGGAAGGTTTCATGTGGGGCCGCGAATGGGTGCTGTTGACCTACAAGCACCCGCAGCTTCCAGGCTGGCTGCTCGAAACCAGCCATCTTCTGACCGGATCGTTCCGCTGGCCACAATATATGCTTGCCCAGCTGACGATCTCGTCGACCTTCATCCTGGTCTATCTGCTGGCCCGCGACATGCTCGGGCAAAGCCGTGCGCTGGCCGCCGTGCTTTTGATGCCGTCGGTCTATTTCTTCGGCTGGCCGACCCCGCAATTCAATCATGACTACGCGCAGATGCCGTTCTGGGCGGCCATTTGCTGGTTGCTCTGGCGCGCCGGCCGTGGCGGCGGGCCGGGCTGGTGGCTGGCGCTCGGACTGGTGTCGGGCGTCGGGCTCTATGCCAAGTTCTCCACCGGCCTGCTGCTAGCCTTCGGCGCGCTCTGGCTGTTGTATGACGCACGCGCGCGCAGCCGGCTGGCGACGCCCTGGCCATGGCTCGGCCTTGCCGTCTTTCTCGCCGTTGCCGCGCCGCTGGCCATCGCGCTCTACCGCATCGATTTCCTGCCGCTGACCTATTTCGCAGCCCGCGACCAATGGGTGACCGAAAACCGGGCGCGTCTCTACTACATCGGCGTCCAGATGGCCGGGCTCTCCGGCTTTCTTCTGGTGCTGACGATATCCGGGTTGTTGCGGCGCTCGCCGGCCCCAGAAGCGCCGGTCGAGCGCGGCATTCTGGTCTATCTCGTGTGGATGGGGCTCGGCCCGGCGACCCTGATCATGGTGGCCTCGTTGTTCACCGGCACCGGCGAGTCCTGGGGCGCGCCGATGTACAATCTTGTCGGCGTCACGGTGCTCGCCTTTCTCGGCCACCGGCTCGGCGCCATCGAGATGCGAAGGCTGGCGATCTGCGCGTTCCTCTGCATCCTCACCATGTCGGGTGCCTATGCGGCGCTGCGCTGGACGGGCTGCAATGTGCGGGGGCGCCTGGACGCCGTCTGCTGGCCGGCACAGCCGATCGCGGACGAGGCCGAGGCGGTCTGGCACGCGGCGGCGCCCGGCCGGCTCGACATTGTCGGCGGCGATACCCAGGTGGCTATGCTGGCGGGCCTCAATGCCTATGACAAGCCGTCGATCTTCACCGATCTCGATACGCGGTTCGCGCCCTGGATCACCAGGCAGCGCTTGCACGACCACGGCATGCTGATGGTTTGGCCAGGGCATGACGTTCCGCCGCAGTTGCAGACATGGCTGGGCAACCTCCCGGTCAAGACGGTTCTTTTCAATTGGTCGCGCACGGCGCCGCCGGTGGCAATCAGCTTTGCCGCCATTCCGCCCGGCACGCTGTATCCGCCGCTTGCCGTCGACAGCCGGACCCTGCATCCGGGCAACTGAAACGGTTCGATCCCGACCGCGTCGTGATATCGTTCGCTCATGGCCGCGTTGTTTCCACGCGACTGGACGAAGCGGACGACAATGCCCATTTATTGGTAAATCCAATTTTGTCCGCGCAATTCCGGGCGGGAAACCGCTACATGAGCTGGAATTGCCTTTTGAGGAGACGTGACATGGCGACTTCGACCGAACGCGCAGTGCTTGCCGGTGGCTGTTTCTGGGGCATGCAGGATCTGATACGGCGCTATCCCGGCGTCATCTCCACGCGTGTCGGCTATAGCGGCGGTGATGTAGCCAACGCCACCTATCGCAACCACGGCACCCATGCCGAAGCCATCGAGATCAATTTCGATCCGGCCGTGATCAGCTATCGCACGCTGCTGGAGCGCTTTTTCCAGATCCACGATCCGACGACGCGCAACCGCCAGGGCAACGATGTCGGGATGAGCTACCGTTCGGCGATCTACTATACGAGCGACGAGCAGAAACGCGTCGCCGAAGACACCATCGCCGAAGTCGATGCTTCCGGCCTGTGGCCTGGCAAGGTCGTCACGGAAGTCGCGCCGGCCGGCGCCTTCTGGGAAGCCGAGCCCGAGCACCAGGATTATCTGGAGAAATATCCAAACGGCTACACCTGCCACTTCGTCAGGCCGGGCTGGAAACTGCCGGTTCGCGAAAAGGCCGCATCCTAACGGTTGGCACAAAGCATCGTTGGAAGTGATATCGAAAAGCCGCCGGATGTCCGGCGGCTTTTTTGTTTTTGGACAATCACTTACTTGCCACAGTTGTTGTCGTTCACGGTGGGCGCCGTCAAATTGCCGTTGGCATCGGACTGCGCACCTTGCGGGTTGGTCGGGCAATTCCGATCCGCATTGGAGTTCATGTCGCCCGGCGCGATGGTGGTGCTGTTGGTAATTGCCGGATCGACCGTATTGGGCGAAGCCGGCGTGCTCGGGTCTACAGTCACTGAGTGGCCGCTGCCGCCTGACCCATCCATGCCGTTTGCGGTGTTGCTTTGCGCCATCGCGGAAGTGGCAAGCGCAACGGTGAACGCCGAAGCTGCGAGGATTTTCATGAACATGGTTTTGCCTCCGAACTCGCCGCGTTGCGACCGGTGGGACAACCTCTCGGCTTGGCGAAGGTTCCCCATAAAATTCCGATTGCGCGGCGTCGCCAGCGTCCACGCAACGGCCAGAGTTGGTGCAACGCTTTTGGCCCGGTGCGCTGAAAAAACGGCTTCCCCTTCCGTTCGAATGGTGCTTTAACGCGTCCATCCACAGGGGTGCTCCGTACGGTCGGGGCTGAGACGGGGGCGGCAAGCCCACAGACCCTAGAAGCTGATCTGGGTAATACCAGCGGAGCGAGGCGGGCTATGTTTTCAGGCGCACAGATTTCCCTATATCCCATGGCCGACGATTTCGTCGGCGTCATCCTGGGTGCGCTCGGCGCGCTCGATCCCTACCGGGACAGGCTCCGGATCGAAACCGACGACATCTCGACCTTGCTGGTCGGGCCGCCCGAAGTGTTGTTCCCGGCGCTGCGCGACCTGTTCGTGGCGGCGGCGCAGAGCGGCAAGCATTGCGTGCTGTCGGCCGCCATTTCGCGCGGCTGTCCTGGCGAGCCGGACGATCCGATCTGCCGCTCCGACGCGTCTGGCGGGCCTGTCGGGCCGCTCGGGCCGCGCAAGGAAGCCGCCATCGCCGCCGTGCGCAGTGCTGCTGCCACCGGCCAGCCGGCGGCGGCGCAGTTCTCGCTCTATGTGATGGGCACCGGCGACCACATGGATGAGATCTATGGCTGCATCGATTTCCTGAAACAGTCCGGCGTCTACGATCGCTCCAAGAATTTTTGCACCAAACTGCGCGGCGATACCGGCGCGATCTTTTCGGCGCTGAACGAAGCCTTCTGCCGCTTCGGACCGGGCGCGGGCCACGTAACCCTTGACGTCACGGTTTCCGCCAACAGCCCTACCGCTGTCTGAACAGAACGCGCTTTCGTCGCGCGGTCAAGGTTGTCCTCTCGTGGTCTCATTGTCGTCAAGCCGCCCGCGGCAGCTCGCGGGTCTCTTCGCCAGGGCGGCACCGGCCGTGATGTCGGTCGGGTTGCTGCTCGTGGCCTGGGAACTCTACGCAAATTATTCCGGCATCAAGCCGACGATCCTGCCGGCGCCGTCGCGCGTCTTCGAACAGGCGATGCTCAATCGCGAGGCGCTGATCGACAACGCCGTTCCCACCATCCGCGCCACGCTGATCGGCTTTGCCTGCTCGCTCGGCGCCGCTTTCGCGCTGTCGATGCTGGTCGACTTCTTCCAGCCGCTGCGGCGCGCGCTGTTTCCTGTCTTCATCGTCAGCCAGACCTTGCCGCTGGTGGCCATCGCGCCGCTGGTGGTGCTGTGGTTCGGCTTCGGTTTGACGCCAAAGATCATGCTGGTGGCGCTGGTCACCTTTTTCCCGATGCTGGTGGCTCTGGTGCAGGGCTACGAGGCGACCGAGGTGGAGATCGGCCAGATGCTGCGCGCCATGGGGGCAGGGCGCTGGCGTGTCTTCGTTCTGGCGCGGCTGCCTTCGGCACTGCCCTATTTCTTCGCCGGCCTGCGGATCTCCATCACCTATGCCGTGGTCGGCGCCATCTTCGCCGAATATGCCGGTGCGGCCAAGGGACTGGGCATCTACATGCTCAACGCCAAGAACAATTTCCGCCCCGATCTGGTGCTGGCCGCGGTCGGCGTGAGTGCCGCGCTCACGCTGATCCTGTTCGGGCTGACGGCGCTCTTGCAGCGCCTCGCCATGCCCTGGGAACGGATCGGCCGTCAGCCGGCAGGGAAGGGGCCGGGGCGATGAGCCGGCTCGAATTGCGGCATGTGCGCAAGGCGTTTGGCGGGCTCGACGTGCTCGCCGACATTTCGCTCAGCGTCGGTGCCGGCGAATTCGTCTCGATCCTTGGGCCTTCGGGCGCCGGCAAGTCGACGCTGTTCCAGCTTCTGACGGGTGCCGAGCATGGCGAAGGCGAGATGTTGTTCGACGGCATGCCGCTCGACGACCATGGCCGGCATTTCGCATTCATGCCGCAGCGCGACGCCCTGATGCCGTGGCGGCGCATCCTCGACAACACGACACTCGGGCTCGAAGTGCAAGGCGTCAGACGCCAGGCAGCGCGGGCGCGGGTCGCGCCGCTGCTTGCAGAGTTCGGCCTTGCCGGCTTCGAGCGGCATTTTCCGGCACGGCTTTCCGGCGGCATGCGCCAGCGCGCGGCGCTTTTGCGCACGGTGGTGCAGGAGCGCGACATGCTTTTGCTCGACGAACCGTTCGGCGCGCTCGACGCATTGACCCGTGCGGCCATGCAGCGCTGGCTCGAGCAGATGTGGCGTCACCATCGGTGGACGGCGCTGCTGATCACCCACGATGTGCGCGAGGCGGTGTTCCTGTCCGACCGCATCTATGTGCTGTCGGCGCGTCCGGCCCGTGTGTTGCGTGAGATCACGGTGCCCTTGCCGCGTCCGCGAGATCCGACTGGCGCCGCCGCGCAGCAGGCCGGCGCACTCGAGGCCGAGATCCTCGACATCTTGCTCAACCCTCAACCATCCAAAGGACATGACCATGACTGATATGACACGCCGGCAGGCCCTGCTGCTCACCCTTGCCAGCGGTCTTCCGCTGATCGCTGGAGCGAGCCGCGTCTTCGCCGCGACGCAAAAAGTCACCGTCGCGCTGGACTGGACTGTCAACACCAACCACATCGGGCTGTTCGTCGCCCGCGACAAGGGATTTTACCGCGAGGCCGGCCTCGAGGTCGACATTTTACCCTATAGTGACACCGGCGCCGGCACGCTGGTCGCCAACCGCGTTGCCGACTTCGGCATCAACGGCACCATCAGCCTGTTCAGCCAGAAGACCGGCGGGGCCGACTTGAAGGCCGTCTACGCCGTGGTGCAGTCCGAAACCGGCCGCGTGGTCTTCAATGCGGCGCGCAGCGAGATCAAAACTCCCAGGGATCTTGACGGCCTGACCTATGGCGGTTTCGGCAGCGCCTGGGAAAACGCACTGATCTCGACCATCATCCGCCACGACGGCGGCAAGGGCAATTTCGAAACGGTGACGCTCGGCACTTCCGCCTATGAAGCGCTGGCCAATGGCTCGGTCGACTTCACGCTCGAGGTCTCGACCTGGGAGGGCGTCGAGGCCGAACTCAAGGGCGTCAAGCAGCGGAGCTTCGTCTATGCCGACTACGGCGTGCCGGACGAGCACACGACGCTGATCTCGTCGAGCGAAGCCTATCTCAAGGCAAACCCGGCATTAGCGTCGGCCTTTATCCAGGCAACGCGGCGCGGCTATCAGTTCACCGTCGATCATCCGGCCGAAGCCGCCGCGCTGCTGATCGCCGGCAACAAGGACGCCTTGACCAATCCGGCATTGATCGAAGCATCGCTCAAGGCGTTGATCGACGGACACTATCTGCGCGCGGAGAACGGCGCCATCGGTACGATGGATCCGGCCAAGATGGACGCCATCGGCGACTATCTCTTCAAAGCGGGCATTTTGCGCGACGCGGATGGTAAGGTTCTGACGCAGCGCCCTGATTTTGCAGGGTATTTCAGCAATTCAGCTCTGGGGTAAGGTGCGTCGGTCTGCCTTTCGCGCCTCGAGGGAATGGCTGGCTAGCCAAAGGCGCTCGGTTGGCGTGAAAGCTTCCCATCGTTCAAAGCTTTTCAACGCGTCATCTGGCAGCGTTCTCGAACCTTACTTCGCGCCAAGGCTCAGCGCCTTCTTGCGGTCGGCCTCGGCGCGCTTGTGGTTGCCCTTGGCTTCCCACGCCTGGCTTTGCGCGTTGTAGGCGGTGGCGAAATCCGGTTGAAGCTTTATCGCGTGGCTCAAATCGGCGATGGCGCCGTCATAGTCCGCCCTGCTGGTCCGGATCACGCCTCGGCCCAAATAAGCAAAGGGGTTTCCGTGATCGAGGCTGAGTGCCTTTTCGAAATCGCGCAACGCAGCGACGTCCTCATGCCTGCCCATCCATATGAGTCCCCGATTGGCATAGACCCTTGCGTCCGAGGTGTTGAGACTGATGGCCATGTTGTAGTCCGCGAGCGCCCCGTCGTAATCGCCTTGGAAACCGAGGTTCTGGCCGCGGTCGTAATAGGTCTCGGCAAGATTCGGATTGAGCGTAATCGCCTGGCTGTAATCGGCGACCGCATGCGCGTAATCGCTCTTGGCCTCCCAGGCCACTGCTCGGGCTAGATAGGCGTCGTGGAATGCAGGAAAGAATGAAATCGCCTTGCCATACAGGGATATGGCGCCGTCATAGTCGTCCTTGCCATACAGCGCTCGACCCTTGTTGAAGGTCTGTGCGGCCAGCGAAGTCCAACTCGGCCTGGTCGCTTGCTCGCCAGCCCGGCCAACGGCTTGGCCCGGCATGTTCGATGCGTTGGCTTCGTCCCTTGCAAGCATCGCCAATTCGCGACCCTTGCGGGCGAGGGCCATCTTTGGATCGAGCTTCAGCGCTTGGTCCAGGTCGGCAATCGCCGGGTCGTAGTCGCCCTTGGTGAACCAGACAGCGCCACGTGCAAAATAAGCCGGCGCATATTGCGGGTTGAGTTCGATCACGCGGCTGTAGTCGGCGATGGCACGATCCAGTTCGTTCTTGTTTGTCCACGCGACGGCGCGGCCGATGTAGGCGTCTGAATGGCCGGGATAGAGTTTGATCACCTCGCCGAAGTCGGTGATGGCTGCGTCGTACATGCCCTTCTCGACAAACGACAGACCGCGGCCGACATAGGCCGAGGCCTTTCTTGGATCGAGCGCAATCGCCTTGCTGTATTCGGCGATGGCGCGATCGAATTTGCCTTTGTCGTAGAAGGCGTCGCCGCGGTCGATGAAAGCCTTGAGGTCCTTTGGGGCCGGGCCTACGGCGTCCGGCGCGGGGCCACCCTCTGCCAGCGCAGCCACCGTCGCTTTGCGCGCAACCGTATAGTCTGGATTGCTAGGGCTGAGCTTTATGGCTTGATCGAAGTCGTCAATCGCCTTCGAATAGTCCTTGCCGTCGGCCCACGCCATGCCGCGCCCGTAATAGCTTGCATCATCCTTCGGATCGATCCCGATCGCCACCGAATAAGCAGCGATTGCGCTTCCTGCGTCGCCCTTGGCATGCTGAGCCATGCCTTTGCAGTAAAATGCGTCGCGCGCCTTTGGATCGAGCGCGGCGGCTCGGTCGCAATCGGCGAGAGCACCATCGATGTCCCCAAGGGTGATCTTAGCGAGGCCTCGGCGAAAATGCGCCGCGGCAAAATTGGGGGCGCGTTCGATGGCCTGGCCGTAGTCGGCGATCGCCTGCTGGTAGGCGCGTTTGGCAGCCCAGGCCTTGCCGCGGCCGAAATAGGCGAACCGGTTGTCCGGGTCGAGCGCGATCGCGTGGTTGTAGGCGCCGATGGCCTGATCGTACTTGCCCATGTCCAGGAAGGCATCGCCGCCAAGGATCGCTTCCAGGGCCTGCGGGTCGTTCGCCTCCAGGGCCTTCGCGGCCAGCGTGTCCTGCGTGGCCGTTACATCGGCAACGACGGCTCGCGGCGTCGGCTGTAGGGTGTCCGGCAATGGTGGCGGTTTGCTGTGGTTACCCGCAACCTGTTCACTGCAGCCTCCCGTCCATTTTGGATCGAGTTCGGCGGCGCGACGGCAATCCGCCGCTGCACCGACCATATCGCCCTTCAGTGTCCTGGCACCGGCCCGGCTGAAATAGGCTTCGGCGCTCTCGGGATCCAGGTTGATCGCCTTGTCGAGATCGAGAAGTGCGCCTTCGATGCCATATTTTGCAAGCCGCGCCTCGGCGCGCTCGAGCAGGATTTTTGCGGCTGCCGGGTCCTTCCCTGTGGCAACCGACGGAGCTGTTTCGCCTGGGGCGTGTTCGCTGCAAGAGCCTGCGCGCTTCGGGTCGAGTTCGATGGCGCGCCGGCAGTCCGTGGCGGCAATGGCGTAATTTCCCTGGGATGCCTCGGCAAGCGCCCGGTCGTAAAAGGCCTCGGCGTTGTAAGGATCCAGCTGGATCGCAAAGCTGAATGAGTCTACCGCGCCTCCGACGTCGCCTTGCACCTGCTGCTCCAGCCCCCGTTTGAGATTCCAGGCAACGAGTTCGGAATGATCCTCTTTGGGGTATAGTTGCAGCGGCTCGTAAACCGGGGACGCGGCAGGCTTGGGTGTCTGTGGCACAGCCGGCGCCTTCGCGCCCACCGGCCCTGTGTCGCAGCCACCTGCCTTTTTCGGATCGAGCTCGATGGCCTTTCGGCAATCGGCGGCACCGCCGGTGGCGTCGCCGCTGCGGGTGCGCACCAGGGAGCGACCGAAATAGGCCCTGGCATAGTCTGCATCAAGAGCGATCGCTCTGTCGAAATCGGCTATGGCGCGATCGTTGTTGCCCTTGCTTGCCCACGCGACGGCTCGGTAATAGTAACCGTCGATACCAGCGGCATCGAGTTCGACTGCCTTGCTGGTGTCGGAAATCGCGCGAATCCAATCGTTCTTGCCAAGCCAGGCGGCACCGCGGTTGGCATAGGCGTCGGCGTTCTCGGGATCGAGGCCCAGCGCCACGTCATAATCGGCGATGGCGGGATCGAATTCACCCTTGGCGGCGCGGGCAATGCCGCGGTTGATGTAGACGATCGCGTCCTGCGGATCGATGCGGATCGCCTCGTCATATTCGGCGACGGCGCGCACCAGGTCATTCTTCCTGTCCCAGGCGATCCCGAGGCCGGCATGCGCCTTGCCGTTGCTGGGATCGGCCTCGATCGCCTGCTGAAAATCGAGAATGGCCGCGTCGGTCTTGCCTTTGCGCAGGAAGGCAGCGCCGCGGCTGGAATAAGCATCGCTGGACGACGGCTCCAGGCTGATGGCGGCGTTGAAATCCGCGATAGCCCGGTCGTTGTCTCCCTTGTCGTACCAATCGGCTCCGCGGTTGAAGTATGGCGAGGCCTGTTTTGGATCGAGCGCAATCGCCTCACTGTAGTCCGCGATCGCCCGATCTTGATCCTGCCTGTCGTCCCAGGCGATGCCTCGATAGAAGTAGGCCACGACGCGGATGCGCGTCACCTCCGTGGTGTCCTTGGCAATCGGGGTGCAGGCGGCGATGCGCTTGTCCGGCTCGATGTCCTTGCCGATGCAGGTAGCATAATCCTTCTCTGCCGCGAGCGCCGATACGTTCAGCGCAAGAACGACAGCAAGCCCAGCCAATAGCCGGCTGGGCGAAAGCTTCATCGGCACACGCAATCCGATCGCGGCTGCGGACAATCCCACACCTTTCCAGCTCGTCATATTGCTGGTCCTCCCCCGAAAAACCTTGGTCCGCCTCAACGGTTAATCCATGTATTGTTCCTTATTTGTTCCAAAAATGCAAGCATAAATTGTAGGCCCGCGCCGACACTGCCTGAACCTGATCTCGCGCCTGACGCGAACCCGATTTGATGCCGATCCGATCTTCCCGGTTAACCGCCCGGCAATGGTTGCGTGCAATGGTCCCTTCGAGGGATCATTGGGGTGTTTGCGTTGCTCACGTCAAAAAGTGAAGCGTTTTCGCATAGTAATGAGGGCGGATTTTTCTCCGCCGCGCGAAGGCGTGACATCCTGGTCGACCTGCGCGAAGGCTTCTTTCGCCTCTGTGCCCTGGCCTGCGCGGGGCTGTTCGTCTATCGCGGCGTGTCCCAGCTCGTGGAGGACCCGACCCGGCTCAACGCCGCGCTGGTGGCGATTTCCGAGATACTCACGTTCACCTGGCTGCTTCTGTCGCGGCGTCCGGTGACGCGTGATTGGAATCCGCTTACGGTCATCGTCTCCGTGACCGCCAGTTTCGGGGTTGCGCTGATCAGCCTCCAGCCCGGCATAGCGCTTGTTCCGGTCTATTTCGCCGCGCCGCTGCAGTTCGTTGCGCTGTTGTTTGTCATCTGGGGCAAGATATCGCTTGGCCGTTCCTTTGCCATCCTGCCTGCCAATCGCGGCGTGATGACGGGCGGTGCCTACCGGATTGTGCGGCACCCGATCTATGCCGGCTACCTTGCCGGCCATGTGCTCTATCTGCTGTCGGCCTTTTCCTTCCACAACCTCGCGGTCTATGCGGTCATCACCTATATGCAGCTGTATCGTATCCTGCGCGAGGAGGCTCTGCTGGCCGCCGAGCCGGAGTATCGCGCTTACATGGAACGTGTGCGCTACAGGCTGTTCTACCGCCTATTCTGAGGGCAGACTGTCGAAAGGCCGAGTGGCGTTCGGCTTGTGGCCTGCCGCGTATGTTAATAGCTGTTCGCCGTTTCTCAGAAACGCCAACCTGCCCATCTCGTGTTTTTGGCAAGTTCCCAAGGGAAGCGCTACGCGCCTTTCCCGCGACAACCGGTTCCAGATTTCCTGGAACTGCCTCAAGCCTGTGACGGCCTGGTTTTCCAACGCCGCCCGCTGGGTTCTGCGCTGCGAGCACAACCATCGTGGCCGATGTCCAATCATCACGATATGCGCTAGGCGTCAGCAATATGGAATCGAGTTTCTTTCCGCGCGATAAAGGTATATCGACGATTATCGTTCTCGATTTGGAATATTTTTTACATATGTATTATAGTTTTATCACTCTTATAATATATGCATTTCATCAATAAATACCATCATCTGCGTAAGTATGCGCCGAATGAAACTGAATCTCACCTGCGGCGTAGCTGAATGTGCAGTCGGCTGTGCGCCGGCTGTCATAGGGCAACGACAACAGGAGAGTGTTATGGCTTTCACCATCAAGACAGTCGCCAGTGTGTTGGCGGGTAGTGCAATGGTCCTCGTCCTTTCCATGCCCGCAAGCGCGGCTGGGCTCGGCGTCGGCGCCTCGGTGGGCGGCAGTGGCGGTATCAATGCCGGCGTCGGCGCCTCGGTCGGTGGTAGCGGTGGCGTCAACGCCGGCGTCGGCGCTTCTGTCGGTGGCGGCGGTGGCATCAATGCCGGAGCCGGTGCCAATGTCGGCGGCTCTAACGGCGCCAGTGCCGGGCTCGGTGCTTCCGTCGGGGGCAGCAACGGCATCAATGCCGGAGCGGGTGCCAATGTTGGCGGCACGGGCGGCGTCACCGCCGGGCTGGGCACTAATGTCGGTGGCGCTGGCGGCGTCACCGCCGGCCTCGGCGCCAATGTCGGTGGCACCAGCGGCGTCGGCGTCGGCTTGGGTATTGGTGGCGGAACCAATCCCAGCAATCCCTCGAACCCCAGCAATCCCAGCAATCCCAGCCATCCGAGCCTGCCGGGTGTCGTGGCGCAGATGTCCAGCAGCCAGGTTGCGCGCATGAAGAAGCGCTGTGTCGACGTGCTCGGCAGCGAAGGCACCTATGATCGCGACCTGCGTCAGCTTTGCCTGTTGATCGCCCGTCGCTGAAGCCAATGCTGCCAGGGATGGAGCCGTGAGGCTTGGCGCCCTGGCCTCCGGCCGGTCGGAAGCCCGCCATTCAGGCGGGCTTCCTGCGTATCGGGCCTTTCAATTCCGACCCTGTATCTATCGGGACGATCGGGTCCTTTCGTTCGCCGGTGGACATTGGGGGCGGAACGGTAAGGCGGCTCGAGCGTTCTCGTCTTCGAAACACCGTATCAGGCGGTGCTCAAACCGGCGCATCAGCGCCCAAGGGAGCGGGAAAAATGAGCTTAGGCACGATACTCATCATCATTCTTGTCATTGCGCTGCTTGGCGGCTTCAGCGGGCTCGGCGGCGGGCCGTTCTATGGAACGGGCTACTACGGCGGCGGCGGGCTCGGGCTTGTCTTGCTTATCATCATCATCCTTGTCGTGCTGGGGCGCATCTAGCTGCCTGCAAGCAGGATGATCGCAATCTCGTGACCGCGCCGAGGCCGAGGCGCACCGGATTGTGATGCAAGCAAGCCGGCTTGTGATCCGAAATTCCGCGGGACTCGCGTATGGTGATTTCGGTCCACACCCCCCGTGGAAACAAGAGGAGAGGGTCCCACCCCTTCATCCTCCTCCAAGGCCCGCCCCGGTATCCCGGAGCGGGCTTTTGCGTTGAAGCCGTGGGAACCGGCTGGCGTCGAGACAGTTGAGTTTGCGTTAGGCCCGCAACGCTCAGAACGACACTCTGCGAAACTCGCGATGATCTTCACGTCCGGTGGCGGCTCGCGGCCATATCGAGACCCTCCACAGCACAGACGCGGTGATCGGCATCGCGAAAGCAGAGGCTATCAAGGTGATACGCCGCATCGATCGCGCGGCCTGAACAGGAAGAAGGATTGGATGAATATCAAGGAGATGACGCGACAGGATTGCGTCGCCCTTTTGAAGGCGCAACGCCTTGGTCGCCTAGCCTGCGTGCGTGACCATAAACCCTATGTGGTGCCGGTCCATTTCGCCTTCGGCGAGAATTCCATTTTCAGTTTCTCGCTTCCCGGCCGGAAAGTCGACTGGATGCGGACCAACCCCCATGTCTGCCTTCAGGTCGACGATGTCGGGGGTGTCGATGGCTGGAGGAGCGTCGTGGTGGAAGGCGTGTTCGAGGAATTGCCCAAAGCGCCTGATCCGGATGCCGGCTTGACGAGCGCCGAAAGGATGACCACTTCCGTCGATGGCGACCGCCAGCTTGCCTGGTCGCTTCTTGCCACGCATGCGAATTGGTGGGAGCCGGGAGCACTGAAGCCCGGCGATGCCCTGGCGCCCTCGGGCAGCCATCTCTTTTATCAGATCAGGATCGAGGCGCTGTCGGGAAGGCAGGCCTCGTGGTAACGGTTCTTACGCCGCGCGCGGCACCCGTGAGGTGAACGTTGCCCGGGTGACCGAGACGCTGGTGCCGTCGTTGTCGCCGATGACTTCCACCTTGGCCTCGAGCTGTTTCACCAGCGCCTCCACGATGGCTGTTCCAAGGCCGGTGGCCGGCACGTCGTTAGCGATCTTGCCGACGCCATTGTCCGAAACCGTCAGTTTCCAGTCACTGCCGGCGGTCTCGTAGCTCACCTGGATCCGAGCGCCGTCCTTTTCCTTGGGGAAGGCATATTTGATGGCGTTGAGCACCAGTTCGGTGACGATCAGTCCGAGGCTGACTGCCTTTTGCGAGTCCATCCTGCCGCCTTCGGTCGTTACGGTGACTTCGATCGGCTGGGCCTCGCCAACCATCGAAGTGGCGAGGCTTCCGCACAGCTTCGAAAGGTAGGAGCCAACATCGATCTCGTCGACGCCGACCGAGGTGTGGAGATGGCGCTGCACCTCGGCCACGGACAGCACGCGCTGATGCTTCCTTGAGGTGTTGGCGTGTCTCCTCCGACGTGACAGAGCGCGCCTTCAGCAACAGGATGCTGGCGATGATCTGCAGGCTGTTGGCAACCCGGTGCTCCATTTCGCGCAGCAGCATGTCCTTCTGCCGGAGCAGATCCTCGGTGCGGCGCAGCAGCTCTTCCTTTTCGCGCTCGATGACACGGCGGGCGGTGATGTCATTGAAGGCAAGAAGGATGGTGACGGCCGGACTGTGGTCGTAAAGCACCTTGCGGGCGTTAAGCAGCATGGTGCGGCGGCCGATCCGCGGGAAATCATGCTCGACCTCGAAACCGTCCATGGCGGTCTTCTCGGGAATGATCGTCTCCAGAAGCACGCGAAGCGCGGGAATGTCCCACTGACCGTCGCCAAGGGCGTAGAGCAGCGTACCTTGCGTCTGTGCGGGGTCGACCTCGAATGTCTTGTAGAAGGAGCGGCTGGCGGCCAGCACACGAAACCGCTCGTCAAGCACCAGGAATGGCTCGGTGATCGTGTTGACGATCGCCTGCGCCAGCGTTTGCGCATCCTCGATATTCGCAATGGGTTGAAACATGGGCAAAAGCCAGACGAGCGGCGTCCTGCCGCTCCAAGGATTGAAGCTACACCTTTGCAGGACCGTTGTCGCGAATTGAATCCGCCAGCGGCTGCGTCGCGGGCGTATCGCCGAAAGGAAAAGACGGGCACTGGGCCCGCCTTATCCAAATGGTCAATCGGGCCTGCGCCCAATCGCGGTGCGTCAGTTCGCGCCGCCGAGTTGCTTGGTCATCTTGCAGAAATTGTCGTGCGACTTGCCGATGACACTGTCGCCGCAATCCTTCGTCATCGAGGTGCGGTCTTCGTCCTTCATAGCCATCCAGGCTGCCTTGAACTCCTTCTCGGACTTCATGGTTTTCATGCCGGAGTCTGTGTAGAAGGGCGCCATCTTTGCCGGATCGTCCAGCGCGGAGGTGTGGGTGGCGGCGAGCGCCGAGCCGGTCATCATTGCAAGCGCCATCGCGCCCATGGTCAGCATCTTGAAGTTCATCTGGAAATTCCTCTCTATCGAGGTCATTGGAATAAACGACCTGCAGATAAACGGTGTCGAGAGAAAACGGTTCCTCTATATCGGTAAATATTAAAACCAGATTTTATTTTACCGAGTCTACAGCGGGGCGTCGCCGCTACTCCATGTCGGGCACGTCGCCGCTAACAAACAGCGTGGTCGGCGGGCCGTAGTCGCCAAGTGTCGGGTCGGCATCGCGGCTCCAGGCGATGACGCCGACATGTTTTGCCGCCAGAGCTCGGGCGGTGCGTATGGCGCGGTCTTCGCTCTGCTGGTCGGCGGGGCCGAAGGCTGGAAACAATTCACCGTCCTCGCCGCGGTCGAATGCGGCCACGACGATCAGCTTAGGATTCTTATGCTCTGTTGATTGGGACATGTTGCTCCTTCGACCTGGAACCTACCACACTACCGGGAACAAGGGCGGTCTGTTTGACCTGTCTCAGCATCGCATTGACAGGAGGTTTACAGCCATGTATTGAACAGGACTATACAGGTTCACTGAACAGGTATGAATATGAAGCGGCGCGCGGTTCAACTGTCTCCCGGCACGGGCAAGCCCGAGCAGATCGCGACCGTTCTGGAGCATGAAATCCGCTCCGGCGTGCTCGGCTTCGGCGACCGCCTGCAAAGCGAAAACGAACTCGTCCAGCGCTTCTCCGTCAGCCGCAACACCGTCCGCAAGGGCCTCGAGGAACTGTCCAGCCGCGGGCTGATCACCACCAAGGTCGGCATCGGCTCCTTCGTCACCTTTGACGGCAAGCCGGTCGACGACGCCATCGGTTGGTCGCGGGCGCTGGCCAATGCCGGCGCCAATGCCGAGACGAGGACGCTGCGGCTGGAGGTCATCGAAGACGCCGATCTCGCCGCCTTGCTGGAGATCGAAAGCCCGTTCTTCATCGCCGTCGACCGTGTGCGCACCAATGCCAGCGACGGCCACGCGATTTCCATCGAGCGCAGCCGCCTGCCGCTGTCGCCAGAGCTTGAGGATGTGCCGCTGCGCGGCCTGCGCGAAGGCTCGCTGCACCAGACGCTGCGCGATGCCGGCCTCATCCCCGACCATGGCGAGGAATGGGTCGGCATCGAGATGCTCAATGCTGAGGATGCGGCGATCCTCGGTTGCCCGCAAGGCACGCCCTTCCTGCGCGGCCGCCGGCTGACACGCGCGGCCGACGATCGGCCGATCGAATATGTCACCAGCCTGCTCAACCCGGCGCATTTCGCGCTGTATATGAGGTTCTGAGCGATGGCGGATAACACCATTCTCGATCGTGCCATGGGCGCGCTTGTCGGCGGGGCGCTGGGAGACGCGCTCGGCATGCCGACGCAGCTCCTGTCGCCGGCGCGTATTGCCGAACTCTACGGCCATGTCGACGATTTCGTCGCGCCCTTCGCCGATCATCCGGTGTCGAAGGGATTGTTGGCCGGCACCATCACCGACGATACGGAACAGGCGCTGCTGCTCGGTCGCATTCTCGTCGAGTCAGGCGACCGTTTCGATCATACACGCTGGGTCAACGCGCTGCTCGACTGGGAGCGCGAGGTCAAGGCGCGTGGCAGCTACGATCTTCTGGGTCCGTCGACCAAGCGCGCCATCGATGCCATCAACAATGGCGTGCCGCCCGAGGAAGCGGGGCGCGGCGGCGATACCAATGGGGCTGCCATGCGCATCGCGCCGGTCGGCATCATGATGCCGCTGGAGCCGCTCGACGCATTCGTCGCTAAGGTGGCCGAGACCTGCCGCGCCACGCACAACACCTCGATCGCCATTGCCTCTGCCGCAGCGGTCGCGGCCGCCGTCAGCCGCGGCGTTTCCGGCGGTGACTGGCGCGCCGCCTCCGACAGTGCCGTCGCGGCGGCGCGGCGAGGGGTGACGCTTGGCCATTGGGTGACCGGCGGCGACATCGCCGCGCGTATCGTCTGGGCGCAGGATCTGGTGCGTGGCAAGGTGACGGGGGATGCAATCCAGCTGATCACCGACCTGGTCGGCACCGGCGTCGCCAGCCAGGAATCTGTTCCGGCCGCCTTCGCCGTGCTGGAGGTCGCCGGCGGCGATCCCTGGCAAGCGGCTGTGATCAGCGCCAATCTTGGCGGCGACACCGACACGATTGGCGCCATCGCGGCCGGCATGGCCGGCGCCTGCACCGGCCTTTCGCGGTTGCCGCAGCAGCATATTGCCCGGCTTGTCGGCATCGACATGTCAGAGGTGCGCGCGCTTGCCGCCGATCTCGTGGCGGCAAGGGTGGCGAAGACCGGCAAGGATGCGGCGGCATGAGCGGGCGCCTCGTCCATATCGGCAGCGCGGTGGTCGACTATGTCTACCGCATCGACGCCTTGCCGGCGCCGGGCACGGAGAAGACGGCATCGAGCTTTGCCCGGGTCGCCGGCGGCGGCTTCAACATGATGGTCGCGGCCAGCCGCACCGGCATGACGGTGGTGTTCGGTGGGCAACTCGGCAGCGGGCCGAACGGCGACTTCCTGCGCTCCGCCTTCGCCGCCGAAGGCATCGAGACGCTGACGCCGCCATCGCCGCATATGGACAGCGGCAATTGCGTCGCCATGATCTCGAGCGATGCCGAGCGCACCTTCGTCTCCTGGCCTGGTGCGGAGAGCATTCTCACCCTCGACATGATGGCGCCGGTATCGGTGGCGCCCGGTGATTGGGCGTTCACCTCGGGCTATACGCTGAGTTATCCCGGCAGCCGCGACGCGCTCACCGATTGGATCGAGGCGCTGCCTGCGCAAACGCCGTTCGTCTTCGACCCGACGCCGGTCATTTCAGACATTCCGCGTCCCATCCTGTCGCGCGTGCTTTCCCGCACCACATGGCTGAGCTGCAACGCGACGGAGGCGGCCGAGATTGCCGGCCCAGGTGATGTCGAGAGCCTGGCGGCGCGGCTGCTTGCCGACCATTGCCCCCGCGCCGCCGGTGTCGTCATCCGTTCGGCCGCCAAGGGCTGCCATGTCAGGCTGGCCGACGGCACGGCGCAGACCATTGCCGGCTTCAAGGTCACGGCGGTCGACACCAACGGCGCCGGCGACAGCCATATCGGCGCTTTCGTCAGTGCGCTGGCGCGTGGTGTGCCGCCCTTCGAGGCGGCGCGCTACGCCAATGCGGCAGCCGCCATTTCGGTCACCCGCCATGGCGGGTCATCGGCGCCGACCGACGCGGAAATCCAGACTTTCCTGAGCCAGGCCGCCGCGACCGGCGCGCCGGGCCAGAACCAGAAGGCCCATCAGACAGCCTGACAAGCCCCGCCAAGCGGGCAAACAAAGAGAGGAACCAACATGCGCATGCCAAGACTGACTGCTCTCTTGACGGCGACCGCCGTCTTCACCACCGCACTCACGCTGGCCGCCAGTGCCGCCGAAGTGCATGTGCTCAACTGGAAAGGCTACGGCGCCGACGAGCCCTGGGCGGTCGCCGCCTTCGAGAAGGCGACCGGCAACAAGGTCGTCAACGACTTCTTCAATTCCGAACAGGAAATGCTGACCAAGATCCGGACCAATCCGGGGCTTTACGACGTGGTCATGATCAACGCCGCCTTCAACGACCAGGCGATGGCGGAAAAGCTGATCCAGCCGATCGATACCTCGAAGCTGCCGAACTATGCCGACATCAGCAAGGACAAAGCCGGTTCGCCGATGCTCGACCATGACGGCAAGGTCTATGGCGTGCCATGGGTGTGGGGCCTGACGGCGCTCGCCATCAATGAAAAATCCTTCGACAAGCCGCCGACGTCGATCGCCGAAATGTGGGATCCCAAGCACAAGGGTCGCGTCGTCATTCGCGACGACGCCGTCGAGGCGGTGCAGTTCGGCGCTATCGCCACCGGCCAGAACATCAACGACATCAAGGATATGGATGCGGTCAAGACGAAGCTCACCTCGCTGATGCCGCAGATCAAGACCTTCTGGAGCTCGGAGAACGACTGGAACCAGATGGTCGCCTCCAACCAGATCGACATCGGCACCTATTGGAGCGGCTCGGCCGACCGTGCCAAGACGCATTTCAAGCTGCCGGTTTCGCTGGTCATTCCGCAGGAAGGCGCCGTCGCCTGGCTGGATGCCTTCTCCATTCCGGTCGGCTCCAAGAATGTCGAAGGCGCGCAGGCCTTCATCAACTGGATGATCGACCCGAAATTCTACGTCGAATGGGTCACCAAGGTCGGCGCGCCTGTCTCGGCAAACACCAAGGCGGTGGAGGCGCTGCCGCAGGATGCCTTCAACCGCAAGGTGATGGGCGATCCAGAGGTAGCCAAGCGCATCCAGTTCCAGGCGCCGATCACCGATGCCCAGCGCGAGGCCTATCTGGCGCTCTGGCAGCAGCTCAAGGTCGACGTGAAATAAAACCCACGTCCGGACCAGCCGGCGGTTCGCGCCGGCTGGTGCTTTCAATCCTGGGGAGGAGGGTGGCATGGCAGCACAAAGCGCGACCGCATCGCGCAGCGGGTTGAGATCGGCTCTGCCGCTGCTGGCGCCGGCCTATCTCTGGCTGACGGTGGCGATCTTCCTGCCGCTGTCGGCCATGGTCTTTTTCTCCTTCATGACCGACCTGCCGCTGTCGGGAAAGTCCTGGGCCTTCACCCTTGGCAATTATGCCGCCTTCTTCTCGCAGAGCCTTTATCTCACGCTGCTGCTCGCCTCGCTGCGCCTCGGCCTCGAAGTGACCCTGTGGTGCATCGTCATCGGCTATCCCGCCGCTTACGTGCTGGCCAAGGTGCTGAAGGGGCGCAGTCGTGAAGCGATCTTCCTGCTCGTCATCCTGCCGTTCTGGTCGAACGGGCTGGTGCGCATCTTCTCCTGGGCGATGGTTTTGCGCGAAGGTGGCATCCTCGATACGACGCTCAATGCCGTGCTGCCGTTCAAGATCAACATCGATCTGATGTATTCTTATCCGGCCGTGATCATCGGGCTGGTGCACTCCTACGTGCCCTACATGGTGCTGACCTGTTATCTCACCTTGCAGGCGATTGACGACTCGCTGATCGAGGCCGGGCGCTCGCTCGGCGCTTCGCGGCTGCAGGTGCTGAAGCGGGTGATCATCCCGCTGTCGATGCCGGGTCTTGTGGCGGGGGCGGCGCTGATCTTCGTGCCGGTTGTCGGCTCGTTCATGGAGCCGCGCATCCTCGGCGGCCGCACCGGCACCTTCTACGGCACGGTGATCGAGGACCAGTTCGTCGCCGTCTTCAACTGGCCACTGGGAGCGGCACTGTCCTTCATCCTGCTCGCCGTCGTGCTGGTCATTCTGGCGATCGCCTCGCCGGTGCTGCGGAGGGCTGCGTGATGGCGACGACCCGAATCCTCGAAGGACTTGGCCGCCTCTACATCGTCCTGCTGCTCGCCTTCCTCTATCTGCCCATCATCATAATGGCGCTGATGTCGTTCAACGTCTCGCCCTTCTACCAATTGCCGTTCGAGTGGACGACGGAATGGTATGCCTCGCTGTGGCAGAACGACCAGCTGATCGCGGCCACCTGGAACAGCCTCGAGATCGCAATCATCACCACGCTGATCAGCGTGGTGCTGGGCTCGGCGGCGTCACTGGCGCTCTACCGCTACGAATTTCGCGGCAAGAAGGTGCTGCAGGCGCTGCTCTTCCCGCCGATCGCCATTCCGTGGCTGATCACCGGCACGGCGATGCTGATCTTCTTCTTCGGCGTCGGCATCGGGCGCGGCCTGTTCGCCATCCTGCTCGGCCATGTCGCCTTGGCGCTGCCCTATGTCATCGTCGTCGTCTCGGCGCGGCTGCAGACCTTCGCGCCGGAGCTGGAAGAGGCGGCGCGCTCGCTCGGCGCCAACCAGTGGCAGGTCACAATGCGCGTGACGCTGCCGTGGATCATGCCGGGCGTCATTGCCGGCGGGCTGTTTGCCTTCGCCGTGTCGTTCGACCAGTTCGTCGTCTCCTACTTCCTGTCGACGCCCGGCCAGACGACGCTGCCGGTCGAGATCTACGCCGCGATCCGCAAGGGTTTCACGCCCGAGATCAATGCGGTCTCGACCATCATCATTGTCGTGTCGATGGCGCTGATGCTGCTGACGGCACGCTTCTTCAAATTCGGCGGAGAGAAATAATGGCCGGCGTGCAGGTAGCGAACGTCTCGCGCAGCTTTGGCGCACACAAGGCGCTGGACGATGTCTCCATCGATTTCGCCGATGGCGGCTTCTACGCGCTGCTTGGGCCTTCAGGTAGCGGCAAGACCACGCTGCTGCGCCAGATCGCCGGCTTCGATTTTCCCGATACCGGCCGCATTTCCATCGGCGGCGAAAGCGTCGAGCGGGTGCCGGTCGAGAAGCGGCGTATCGGCATGGTGTTCCAGAACTACGCACTGTTTCCCAATATGAGCGTCGCCGACAATGTCGCCTTCGGCCTTTCGGTGCGCGGCGAGGCCAAGGCGGTGATTGCAGCGGAAGTGCAGCGCGCGCTCGACCTGGTGCAGTTGGGCAAGCTCGGCGGCCGGCGTCCGCACCAGCTCTCCGGCGGCCAGCGGCAGCGCGTGGCGCTGGCGCGCGCCATCGTCACCAAGCCGCGCGTGCTGTTGCTCGACGAGCCGCTCGGCGCGCTCGACAAGGCGCTGCGCGTCGACATGCAGATCGAGTTGAAGCGCATCCAGCGCGAGATCGGCATCACGACCATCTTCGTCACCCATGACCAGGAAGAAGCGCTGACGATGAGCGACCGCATCGGCATCTTGCGCGACGGCAGGCTGGTGCAGGAAGGACCGCCGGAGGACATCTATGACCGGCCGAAAAGCGAATTCGCCGCCACCTTCCTCGGCGACGCCAATATCTTTCGCGGCGATACGACCGGCAACGGCATCCGCCTGCCGGACGGCACGGCGATTGCCGCAGGTGCGGGCGCGACGCTTGCCGCCGGCGCCAAGGCGAGCTGCGCCGTACGGCCCGAGCGCATTCGGATTGCCACCGATGCCGGAGCTTCGGATGGCGATGCCAACACGCTGAAGGGTCAGGTTTCCAAGCGCATCTTCGCCGGCAACAACAGCACCTATTTCGTCGAGCGTGACGGCCAGACGCTGAAGGTCATCGTGCAGAACACCGGCGCCGACCGGCTGGCGGAGGGGCAGGACGTGGTGCTGCGCTGGTCGCCGGAGAGCACGGTGTTGATTGCGGCCAATTAGGCCTAAATGGGGGAGGCGGGCGCCCGTCACCCCCCTCTAGCCTGCCGGCCATCTCCCCCGCAAGGGGGAGATCGGCAGCTTTGGCGCTGCTGCTCTTCCGGCAAAGCTGAAAATTTGCGAAAGCAGAGATGACGGCCAATCTCCCCCCTTGCGGGGGAGATGCCCGGCAGGGCAGAGGGGGGTGCTTCCCACCATCCTGTCAGGCATAAGCCCGGAGCATTCCGATGACGCTAGAACTGACCGCACAGGACCAATCCATGCTCGACGGCGAGCAAGGCCCGTCGGCCGCCGCCGCCATGAAAATCCTGGTCGCCTTCTCCAACGCGATCGGCGCGCGCGGCCTGCTCGATATCAGCGGCGCCCATATCGATGGCTGCCTCTATCACGGCAAGGCCGGGCTCGATTTCGTCGAACGGCTGGTCGAGGGCGGCGGGCGGGTGCAGGTGCCGACGACGCTCAATGTCGGCTCGTTCGACCTCATCCATCCCGGCATGGTGAAGATGCCGGCGTCGGAAGAGGTGCCGGCGCGGCGGCTGATGAAGGCGCATCTGGAGCTTGGCTGCCAGGCGACCTTCACTTGCGCGCCTTACCAGACGCGGTTCCGGCCTGAATTCGGCCAACAGGTCGCCTGGGGCGAATCCAACGCCATCGTCTTTGCCAATTCGGTGATCGGCGCGCGCACCAACCGCTATGGCGACTTCATCGATTTGTGCTGCGCCATGACCGGGCGCGCGCCGGCCTGGGGCCTGCATCTGAGCGAAAACCGGCGTGGCCGCATCCTGTTCGAACTGGACATCGGCGAGGCCGACCCAAACGACAGCCTGTTCGTCGGCGTCGGGCTGATCATCGGACAAGCCAGTGGCGACCGCATTCCGGTCATATCGGGCCTGCCGCAGGCGCGCGACGAGGATCAGCTGAAGGCGCTTGGCGCGGCGGCCGCGACGACCGGTGCCGTGGCACTGTTCCATGCGGTCGGCATCACACCGGAGGCCAACACACCAGACGAAGCGTTTCATGGCCACGCGCCGGATGAGACGATCCGCATCACCCCAGCAGACATCGATCATGCGCTGTCCAGATTGTCCGGAGTGGCCGACGGGGCGCCGCTCGCCGCCGTCTCGCTGGGCACGCCGCATTTCTCGCACGAGGAATGGACGCGCCTGTTGCCGATGCTGCGCGAGGCAGCGCCGGGCAGGGGCATCCCGATCTATGTCAACACCGGTCGCGCGACGCTGACGCGGCTGCAGGAGGAGGGCGCGCTGACCGGCATGGAGGCGTTCGGCCTGATCCCGGTCGCCGACACCTGCACCTATGTCACCTCCATCATCGAGCGGCTCGACGGCGTGGTGATGACCAATTCCGGCAAGTGGGCGCATTACGCGCCGGGCAATATCGGCGTGACGGTCGCCTTCGCCGAGATGGCGGATTGCATCCGCTCCGCCGCTGCCGGACATGTCGTGCGAGGTGCCTCATGACGCAACCCGTTGCAAAGGACGCCGTCGATCGGCTGGGCACTTTTCAACTCGCCGGTGAGGCCGATGGCCCGGCTTTGGTGTTCTCGCAGCCGCTCAGTTTCTGGGGCGGCATCGATGCCGAGACGGGGGAAATCATCGACCATTCGCATCCTGGGCTGGGCCAGAATGTCGCCGGCAGGATCCTGGTCATGCCAAGCGGGCGAGGCTCATCCTCCTCGTCCTCTGTCCTGGCCGAAGCGATCCGCCGGGGCACCGCGCCTGCGGGCATTCTTCTGGAGCGGCCGGACCCGATCCTGGCGGTGGGAGCGATCGTCGCCGAGTTTCTCTACGACATCCATATGCCGCTGGTGGTCTGCGACATTGCGGGGATCGTTTCGGGCGACCGGATCGCGGTGCGTGTCGGTGAGCAGGGCGGGGCGGTCATCCGTAAAGCCCAATAAACGCTGCCCCCGGTGATTGGTGTCGCTGATGGGAAATGATGGTGCCGGCCTTGGCTGACCGGCAAGCCCTGGCGCTATATGCTGTCCTCCAGGGAGGAATGGATGGCAGGCACGGATTTCGAACCGGATGTGAAGGTTCGCACCAGGGAATACCGGATCGGCTGCGTCGGTGCGGGCATGATCATGGCCGAATGCCATCTGGCCGCCTATGCGCAAGCCGGCTTCCCGGTGGTTGCGATCGCCTCGCGGACGAAGGCCAGCGCCGAGAAGGTGGCTAGGCGCTGGGATATTCCGATCGTTCACGATACGCCCGAGCAATTGATCGAGGATTCCAAGGTCGAGATCGTCGACCTTGCCTTTCCGCCCGACCAGCAGCCGGCTCTCATCCGTCACGCGCTGAAGCAGCCGCACATCAAGGCGATCCTGGCGCAGAAGCCGCTGGCGCTGTCAGTGGAGGAGGCGGTCAAGCTGCGCGATGAAGCCGCCAAGTCCGGCAAGATCCTCTCGGTCAACCAGAATATGCGCTACGACCAGTCGATGCGCGTCCTGAAGCAGATCATCGACAGCGGTGCGCTGGGGGACATCGTCTTCGCGCAGATCGACATGCATGCGATCCCGCACTGGCAGGCTTTCCTTGCCGATTACGACCGGCTGACGCTCGCCAATATGAGCGTGCACCATCTCGACGTGCTGCGCTTCCTGTTCGGCGACCCCCAGGACATCACGACGCTGACGCGCAAGGATCCGCGCACGGCATTCGACCATTCGGACGGCATCACGGTGTCGACGCTGCGCTTCCCCTCCGGGGTGCTTGCCGTTTCGCTGGAAGATGTCTGGTCCGGTCCGCGCGAGCAGGGCTATCGCGACGACCAGCACATCAACTGGCGTGTCGACGGCATCAAGGGCGTCGCCAAGGGCACGATCGGCTGGCCGACCGGCGTCGCCTCGACACTGACCTATGCCTCGACGCAGACGACAGGCGGTGAGTGGGTGACGCCCAGTTGGGACACGATGTGGTTTCCGCACGCCTTCATCGGCGTGATGGAGCAGCTGCAATATGCGGTGAAGACTGGCACGCCACCGGCCCTCTCCGTCGCCGACAACGTCAAGACCATGGCGCTGGTCGAGGCCGGCTACCGCTCGATGGCGCAAGGCCGCACCGTCAGGCTTTCTGAAATCTCGACCAACTGAAATACGCCGCCGTGCAATAAGCGTGGCGGCTGAATCGCTTACCGGGAGGAGCTCACATCATGATGCAGGCGGGGATCTTCACCGGCTACTTTCCCTACGAACTCGATGAGTCCGCCAGGCGCATCCGCGCGCTCGGCTTCAACACCGTACAGCTCGACCTGCATTTCCGGGATATCGATCTCACCCCCGGGCAGATCACCAGGGACAAGGCAAGGACCGTGCGTGATACGTTCCGCGATCACAATCTGCCGGTCTGCTGCATCTCCGGCTACACCAACATCATCCATCCCGACAAAGCCGAGCGCGAGAAACGCGTCGGCTATCTCAAGGAGATCATCCGCAGCGCACGCGAATTCGGGTCGCCCTACGTGATCTCGGAGACCGGGACCTACAACACCGAGTCCGACTGGGTGCATCACCCCAGGAACAAGACCGAGGAAGGTTTCGAGGAATGCCGCAAGGTGATTTCGGATCTTGCCCAGACCGCCTATGACCATGGCGCGGTCTTCCTGCTCGAAACCTACGTCAACAATGTCGTCGGCTCGGTCGAGGAGACGGTGAGGATGCTCGCGCAGGTCGACCATCCCAGCCTTGGCCTGCTGATGGACCCGACCAATTACTTCGAGGCGCACAACATCGACCGCATGGATCAGGTGCTGAACCAGGTGTTCGACACGCTGACCGACAAGATCCGGATCGCGCATGCCAAGGATGTGAAGCGCTCAGGCACCGACAAGTCGGAAAAGCACGCCGACATCGGCGACCAGGACGCGCATGAGGGACTGACGTTCCGTGGCGTCGGCGAGATCGAATTGCCGGCGCCTGGCCTCGGCTCGCTCAACTATGATCTTTACCTGAAGCGGCTCAGCGAAAAGCACCCGAACATCCCGGTCATCATCGAGCATCTGACCGAGGATGACGTGCCGCGCGCGAAAACATTCCTCGACGGAAAATTCCGCGCCAACGGCATCTAGGCCGCGCGGGAGGCGACGATGACGACGGCCAAGACAAAGCGCGATTACAGCCTGGTCGGCGAAAGCACCCGGGCCGCGATCGAGACCGGCCTGGCCTCGGCCGAATGGTACCACACCGACGTGCCGCGCAAGGCGATGAAGGAATTGATGCAGCGCTCGGACGGTCCGGCGATCCGCGACACCATCATCTGGCTCGCCGCCATCCTGGGCTCGGCCGCCGGCATCGTCTGGTTCTGGGGCTCGTGGTGGGTGGTGCCGTTCCTGTTCCTCTATGGCGTGCTCTACGGTTCGTCGAGCGACTCGCGCTGGCACGAATGCGGCCACGGCACGGCCTTCCGCACGCGCTGGATGAACGATCTCGTCTACCACATCGCCTCCTTCATGCTGATGCGCAATCCCGTGCAATGGCGCTGGAGCCACGCCCGCCACCACACCGACACCATTATCGTCGGCCGCGACGCCGAGATCGCGGTCATGCGCCCGCCGGACCTGTTGAAGGCGGCGCTGGCCTTCACCGGCATTCTCGATTTCCGCTATTCGCTGCCGACGCTGGTGCGCCAGGCCTTCGGTACGCTGTCGGAGGAGGAGAAGAGCTACATCCCCGAGATGGAACAGCACAGGGCGGTCGTCGCCGCCCGCTGGCACATGGCCGTGTACGTTGCGACGATCGCTTTCGCGATCGCGCTGGGATCGTGGGTGCCGCTGGTGCTAGTCGGCCTGCCGCGCCTCTACGGCACCTGGCACATGGTGATGACCGGCCTGCTGCAGCATATCGGCCTGGCCGACAATGTCGTCGACCACCGGCTCAACACCCGCACCGTCTACATGAACCCGGTCAGCCGCTTCATTTACTGGAACATGAACTACCATGTCGAACATCACATGTTCCCGATGGTGCCGTATCACGCGCTGCCCAGGCTGCATGAATTGATCAAGCACGATCTGCCGGACCCGAACCCGTCAATGTGGCATGCCTATCGCGAGGTCTGGCCGGTGCTGCTCAGGCAGCTGAAATACGAGGATTATTACCTCAAGCGCGAACTGCCGCAGACGGCCAGGCCCTATCGCGGCGAGTTCCACGAGGTCGATATGTCGGCTGCGGCCGAATAGCGATCGCGAATTTTTTGCAGGAGACCGAGATGGCCTATTGGGTTGAAGCATGCGCGGTGGATGATGTCGAGGAAGAGGATGTCATCCGCTTCGACCATGGCGGCCGCACCTTCGCGATCTACCGCTCGCCCGACGACGAGTTCTTCGCCACCGACGGCCATTGCACGCATGAGAAGGCGCATCTGGCCGACGGGCTGGTGATGGACGACATCATCGAATGCCCCAAGCACAATGGCCGCTTCAACTACAAGACAGGTGCCGCCAAGGGCGCGCCGGTCTGCGTTAATCTCGTGACCTATCCGGTCAAGATCGAGGCCGGTAAGGTGATGATCCAGATTTGACGCGCGGCAACCGATCCAGCATCACAAAGGGGACGTTTTCATGAGCCGAAAGAGACCGACCGTCGCCGATCTGCGCGCGATGAAGGGCAAACGGCAGCTGACCATGCTGCGCGTGCTCAACCTGGACGAGGCGCAGGCCGCCGAGCGGGCAGAGGTCGATATCGTCTCGGTACCGCCCGAACTGGTGCTCAACCCTGAGTATCGCGATGCCGCGCCCAGCCTGTTCACCATGCCGGGCGAGAATTTCTTCGAGATCGGCACGGCGGATGATTTCGTGCGCTGGGCCTTCCGGCTCTACAAGGCAAGCGCCGACGCGGTCTATTGCAGTGCCGGCTACGCCACGATCAAACGCATGGCAGACGACGCCATTCCCGTCATCGGCCATGTCGGCCTCATTCCGTCGCGCGCCACCTGGACCGGCGGCTTCAATGCGGTCGGCAAGACCGCCGACACCGCCCTCCAGGTCTTTGAGGCGGTTAAGCAGTTGGAGGCCGCCGGGGCTGTCGGCGCCGAGATCGAAGTGGTGCCGGTCGAGGTCGCCAAGGCGATCTCGGAGCGCACCTCGCTGATCATGCTGTCGATGGGGGCGGGCACGGGCTGCGACGCACAGTACCTCTTCGCCGACGACATTCTCGGCCAGAACCGGGGCCACATGCCGCGCCACTCCAAGGTCTATCGCAACTTCGCCGCCGAGTATGACCGGCTGCAGGCGGAGCGGGTGGCGGCGTTCTCCGAATATGTCGCCGATGTCAACAGCGGCGCCTATCCCGAGGACGGGCACGTCGTGCACATGGACCCGGCCGAGCTCAGCCTGTTCATGAAAAGGGTAGACGCGAAGAGCTGATCATTCGGTTTCTTTGCTGACCGCCGCAGCGCCTCGCCACGCTCCATCGGCGAGCATGGCGTGGAGCACCTCGGCGTCGGTCCCCAGCGGCCGGTCGTCTTTCAGCATCGATACATGCGCGCGCACCGCCGCATAGATCGCGCCAGTGCGCGGCGCCAGCGTCAATCCCTCACGCAGGTCGACGGCCTGGGCGGCGGCCATCAATTCGAAGGCGATCAGCCGCCGCCACAGCGCGATCATTCCGGCGCATTTCGAAACGGCGAGGGGCGACTGGGTCGCGTGGTCCTCGACGCCTTCCGAAACGGGCAGGAAGTCGAGCATCACCGGATTGGCCTTGTGGCGGATGGCAGCCAGGATCGATGTCGCCGTCTTCTGCAGCGGCACAAAACCGGCCGAGGCACCGCCGATCGGCGACAGATATTTGGTCAGGCCGTTGCGGCCTGAACCGGTGAGCTGGATGAAGCGGGCGACGCTCGCGGCGGCGCATTGCGCGATGGCCAGGCCGAGCGTCTCGAAGGCAAGCGAGAGTGCGGCCGTGTGGAAATTGCCGGTCGACATCACCAGTTCGTCGTCGCCGATCACCAGCGGGTTGTCGGCGGCGGCGTTCAGTTCGATCTCGACAGCACTCTTTGCCTGGCCGATCGCCTCGATCAGCGCGCCGTGGATCGACGGCATGCAGCGGATCGACAGGGGATCCTGAATGGTGGTGGGCGCCGGCATCTCGTCGCGGGCGAGAAGGTCGTGCAAGGCCTTCGCCGCCTCCTGCTGTCCGGCAGCCGGCCGCGCCATCTGCAGGCGTGGATCGAGGATGGTGCGGTTGGCGCCAAAACCTTCCATGGTCAGCGCGCCGGCCTGCTGCTGTTGGGCGAGCGCCGACAGCGCATCCGTGATCGCGAGGGCGCCGCTGCCGGCGGAGACCGCCGAGGCGTTGATCAGCGACAGTCCGTCCTTGGGAGCCAGGCTGATCGGCGCGAGGCGGGCCATCATCAGCGCCTTGGTCGCCGGCATGCGCCGGCCCTGATAGTCGGCTTCGCCTTCGCCGATCAGCAGGCGGGCAAGCGCGGTCATCAGCACGAGGTCGCCGGCGCCGATCGAGCCGAGCGACGGCATCACCGGATGGACGCCGGCATTGAGCGCGTCGACCAGAGCGACGAAGACCATGGGCGACAGGCCGGAGCCGCCGGCCGACAGCATCGAGGCGCGGGCGACCATCGTGGCCCGCACGGCCTCGACCGGTAGAGTTTCGCCGACCGCGCCGCTGCGGCCCTGCAGCAACTGGCGCTGGAAGGCGCTGGCGTCGCCTTCGACGGAGGTGCCAAGATTGGCGCCAAGCCCGGTGTTCAGGCCGTAGATCTGCTGGCCTGAGGCGGCGGCCTGGTCGAGCACTTTTCGCGCCTTGTCCAGCTTGCCGATGACATCGGGTCCGATCTCCACCTTGCGCGCCTGGCGGGCGACGGTGGCGACATCACCGACACTGACGCCGGCTCCGGCTAGGACGAGCGCGCTCATGCGAAACGCAGCCTCTGGCCGATGCCTTTTTCTCCTGCCTTGGCGAGCATCGCCTTGCCCAGCGCAATGTCGGAGAGCGACAGGCCGCGATGCCAGAACAGGATGGTCTCGTCGTCGCTCTGCCTGCCTGGCTTGAGGCCGGCGGCGATCTGGCCGAGCTCGGCATGCAGCGTCTTTTCGCTGAGCCGTCCGGTCTCGACATGGGCGCGCAGCGAGCCGAACTTGCCGCCCTTGCATTGGCCCCAGTCGTCGACGACCATCTTCTGCATGATGTCGGTCAGCGACAGCTCCACCGCGCTCATCGTGCCATAGGGCACGACCAGCGCGCCGGGCTTGATCCATTCGGTCTTGAGCAGCGGCTGCGGCTCCGGCAGCCGTGAGGCCTCGACGACGATGTCGGCGCCTTCGACGCAGCTTTTCCAATCGGCTACGGCCGTGACTGTCTTGCCGAGATCGGCGGAGAGTTTTGCGGCAAAACCGTCGCGGCTTTCCGGTCGGCGCGAATGGACGCGGATCTCGTCGAAATCGAAGAGATGGTCGAGCAGCCGCACATTCCAATAGGCAGTGCCGCGCGCGCCGATATGGGCGAGCACCTTCGAATTCTTGCGCGCCAGATGCTTGGCGCCGATCGCGGTGAGCGCACCAGTGCGCATGTCTGTGATGACGGTGGCGTCGAGAATGGCGCGCGGCGTGCCGGTGCGCGGATCGAACAGATTGAGGATGCCGAATTCCGAGGGCAGGCCGTGCAGATAGTTGTCGACATAGTCGCCGACGATTTTCACGCCCGCCGTGTCGAGCGGCGCCACATACCCGCGCAAGACGTTGAAATGGCCGTGGAAGGATGGATCCGGTTCAAGATGGACGCGCGGCTCGATCACTGTCTGGCCCTTGCCCTGGGCGACCAAGCCCGCCTCGACGGCGGCGATGATTTCGCCATCGGTCATGGCGAGCGCTTCGATGTCGAGGGCATTGAGATAGTCGATATAGATCGGCTTCATTTTATGCGCGCACTTTCCTCGATCACCCCGTTCATCCCATAGCAGGCCGCGGCGCGACACGAAAGTTTGTTGCGCTGTGTCTGGACGCTGCCGGCTAAATGCTGTTCAAACCGGATCGACATGACTGCCATTCCCGAGACTGAAGCCTTACCCGAAACGGCCACCAATGCGCGGCGCGTGGCGCTGATCGTCGCAATCGCTTTCTTCATGCAGCTGCTGGATTCGACGATCATCTCGACCTCGCTGCCGCAGATGGGGGAATCCTTCCGTGTGCCGGCCGTGGCAATGAGCATCGGCATCACGGTCTACATGCTGACCATGGCGGTGTTCGTGCCGCTGTCGGGCTGGCTCGCCGACCGTTTCGGTGCGCGCAACATCTTTCTCGTGGCGATCGCGCTGTTCACGCTGGCCTCACTTGCCTGTGGCTTTTCGGGAAATCTGACCCAATTTGTCGTCGCTCGCGCCGTGCAGGGGCTGGGCAGCGCGCTGATGACGCCGGTGGGCCGCATTCTCGTCCTGCGCAATGCGTCGAAATCCGAGTTGCTCAACGCCACCGCGCTGATCACCTGGCCGGCGCTGTTCGCGCCGGTGGTCGGTCCGGTGCTTGGCGGCTTCATCACCACCGCTCTGTCCTGGCACTGGAATTTCTTCATCAATATCCCGCTTGGGCTGGTTGGGCTGGCACTGGTTGCCCGCTTCATCCCGAGCGATCGCGAGGCCGATCCCAAGCCGCTCGACTGGCTCGGGTTTTTCCTGACCTCGCTCGGGCTCGCCTGCCTGCTCTACGGCCTCGAGCGCATCGCGCACCCGGAAGATGGCATGCTGCCGACAGTGGCGCTGATCGCGGCGGGCATCGTCATCGGCTGGCTGGCGGTGCGGCATCTGCGGCGCGCTCCGCATCCGCTGCTCGATCTCTCCTCGTTCAAGGTGCTGACCTTCGCCATCTCGACGCTCGCCGCCGGCACCATATTCCGGGTGGCGATCAACGCCACGCCCTTCCTGCTGCCGCTTTTGTTCCAGCTCGGCTTCGGCCTCTCGCCCGTCGATGCCGGCTTGATGATCCTGGCCTATTTCCTTGGCAATCTCGGCATGAAGACGGTGACGACGCCAACGCTGCGGCGTTTCGGTTTCCGTTCTGTGATGGTGGTCAACGGCATCATCGCCTCGGCCTCGATCATGGCTTGCGGGGTGATCTCGCCGCAGACGCCGCAGGCACTGGTGGTGGCGCTGATGCTGATCGCCGGGCTGTCGCGCTCGATGCAGTTCACCGCGCTCAACACGCTGGCCTTCGCCGATATCGAAGCCGCGCAGCGCAGCTCGGCGGCGACGTTGTCCTCGATGCTGCAGCAGGTGGCGATGCTGTTCGGCGTCGCCGTGGCGGCGGCGATTCTCAATTTGTCGCAGATCGCAAGGGCGCAGCCGGCGCTCGACCTCGTCGATTTTCGAATAGCCTTTTTCGTGATCGGCGCCATCGGGCTGGTCGCGGCGCTGCGTTTTCTCGTCCTGCCGCTCGGCGCTGGCGCCGAGGTTTCCGGCCACGCGCCGAGGAATTGAGAATCGGATTTTCTCGCCTGAAGCGGAGATAAATTCCGCCTCATCCTTTCGCCTTGATGCCGCACTTTCGCGAATGGCTGCGATGGCGCAATCGATTGCCAAAAATGCAGGATTTTCCGGGCATTGCACCAGTTTTGGCAATCGATGCGTCCACTCGGCGAATATCGGTATATGGCCACGTTCTGAACGCGGATTCATTTGACGAACCGGCGCAGAGCCGATTAGCTTTTGCTTTCGGGATGGCAGCGCTGCCATCGGGGCAAATGCAGACATGAATGCGATCGGCTGGCTAAATCTCAGGAGCCTGAATCAGGAAGGCATTGTCTTTGCCATCGCGGTGGTGCTGTTCGTTGCCGCTGCCATCGGCCTGCCAGGCTTCATCGACCCCAACAACCTCGTCGCTATCGTCAGATCCGTGTCGGTGCTGGGCATTCTGGCGCTCGGTATGGCGGTCGTCATCATCGGCCGCGGCATCGACCTGTCGGCCGTGGCGATCATGGCGATGTCGGTCGCCTGGTATCTGCAACTGCTCAACACCGGCACCTCGGACGGGCTGGCCTTCGCCTATGTGGTGGCCGGCGTGCTCGCCATCGGCCTGCTCAACGGCGTTCTCGTCGCCTATGCCGACGTGCCGGCGATCTTCGTGACGCTGGCAACCGGCTCCTTCGTCTTCGGCTATGTGCGCTCGCAACTGATCACGCAGGACGCGGTTCCGGTGCCGCAGGGCCATTGGGTCGAACTGCTCGGCGGCCTGCGCTTTCTCGATATCCCGATCGAGGTGTTCGTTTTCGCCGGGCTGGCTTTCCTGTTCTTCCTGTTCCTGCGCTACACCAAATGGGGCCGCTACATCTATTTCGCCGGCGACAATCCGGTCGCCGCCCGCAACATCGGCATTCCGGTGCGGCCGATGCTGGTGCTGCGCTACGTGCTCTCCGCTTTCGTGGCGCTGATCGCCGGCCTGCTGACGGCGTCCAGCCTGCATTCGATCAACACGCGCGTCGTCAATTCGACGCTGCTCTACGACATCGTGCTGGTGGCGGTGATCGGCGGCATCGGCCTGTCCGGCGGGCGAGGCGGGGTGCGCAATGTGCTGGTGGGGGCGGCGCTGATTGGCATCCTGCTCAATGCCATGACCATCATCGACATTCCGCTGCTCTACCAGAACCTGATCAAGGCGGCGATCCTGCTCGGGGCCATCATCGTCGACGGCATCATCAATCCGCGCGACGAGCAGACCGCGCAACAGGGCGACATTTAGAGCAGATGGGCTAGCCCATCTTGCTCGGGGTACCTGGCGCGATCGCGACGATCGGCCGGCAATGAAAACCGAACCAGAGGATGTGACATGAGACTGATCAAGACATTTATGGCCGCAGCAACGGCGCTCGCCATTACCGCTTTCGTGGCGCCGACTTTCGCCGCCGACGATCCGGGCCCGGCGGCCTACGCACAGGCGCTCAAGGGCAAGCGCGTCATGCTGGTGCCGCTGGCGATGGGCTTCGACCTGGCGCAGGGCTGGGCGCACTATCTGAAAAAGGAGGTCGAGGCCTGGGGCGGCACGTTCGAGACGCGCGATCCGAACTGGGTGGTCGACGCCGGCGCGCAGGCGATCACCGATGCCATCTCGTCCGATACCAGGCCCGACGTGCTGATAATCCACGCCCCGGACCTCAACTCCTATTCCAAGCTGATGAAGAAGGCGCAGGCCGCCGGCACCTATGTGCTTCTGGTCGACAACCCCGCCAACTTCCCGGCCGACGCCTTTGTCGGCAGCGACTGGGACCGACTGGGCCAACTCGAGGCCGAAGCAGCGATCAAGGGCTGCGGCGAGAATTCTTCCAAGAAGATCGGCCTTGTGCAGGGTGATCAGGCGAACTCCTCCAGCCTCTACCAGTATGCCGGCATCATGAAGGTGCTGGACAAGCATCCCGACTTCAAGGTCGTGGCCAAGCCCGACTCCAACTGGGATGCGACGACCTCGCGCAATGTGACGACGACGATGCTGCAGCAGAACCCGGACATCTGCTCGATCATCGATTTCTGGGACGGTGACGCCACCGGCGCATCCGCCGCGATCCGCGACGCCAAGCTCGACGGCAAGGTGTTCCTGGTCACCACCGGCGGCGGTGAAAAAGCCGCCGATTGCGACAAGCTTCAGGACGGCACCTATGGCGCCGTGGTGATGACCGAGCTCGCCCGCCAGTCGGGCGACATGAACGCCATCATCAAATTCCTTCTGCAGAGCGGCCAGCCGGCCGGAACCTCGCACACCTATATCTACACGCTGGAGAAGGCGACGACCAAGGCCGACCTCAAACCCGACAGCTGTTGGGATCTGAAGGCGCTACAGGCAGAAGCGGCGGCGAAATAAGCTACGCGGTCGAATAGACTCCACGAGGTGGCCGGATCAGTTCGGCCACCTCTTTCTCATAAGCCACGGCAGCCAATGTCCTTTCGCGAACGCCTCCAATCCTGGCGCTACAATCTCGTGCCCGACCATCTGGTCGGCGAGATCCTGACCAAACGCTGGACCGACAACGCCATTCCGTTCCTGGCACTGGTGGTGACATTGGCGAGTTTCGGCTCGATCATTCCCGGCTTCTTCAAGCTGAACGCGCTGCAGGAATTGACCCGCCAACTTGGCGAATTCTCCATGGTCGTCACCGGCATGACGGTGGTGATGCTGGGCGGCGGCATCGATCTGTCGGTCGGCTCGATCTTCGCGCTGTCGTGCTTCTCCGCCGTCTATGTCTTCTTCATCCTCGAACAGTCGATCTGGCTGGCGATGGCCGCCTCGCTCGCCACCGGGCTGATCTTCGGCGCCATCAACGGCTACCTCGTCGGCTACCTCAGGCTGCGCGCCTTTCTCACCACGCTGGTCACCTTCATCTTCGGCCGGGCACTGTTCGACATCCTTGTCACCACCTATGCCGCCGACGTGCAGCTTTCGACCGCCACCTCGGATGTGCTGGATTTCATCGGCGACAGCACCTTTTGGGGCCTGTCGGTCTCGGTGTGGCTGGCCATCATCCTCGCCATCGTCACCCATATCGCACTGACGCGGTCGCGGCCCGGCTGGCATGTGCTGGCGGTCGGTGGCTCCAGGCGCTCGGCGCACAATGCTGGCATCCGCGTGCGCCGCACCGTGTTCATGACCTATGTCTTTTCCGGCTTCTGCGCATCGATCGGCGGTTTTCTCATCGCCTGCCGCCTGAGCGGGGCAGGGCCGGGCACCGGCCTCAACCTCGAGATCATGGCGCTCACTGCGGCGGTGGTCGGCGGCGTCAGCCTGGGCGGTGGGCGCGGCTCGGTGATCAAGGGGCTGATGGGCGCCATCATCGTCCTGACCATGACCAACGGGCTGATCCGGCTGGGCTACGGCACCGGCACCAACCAGATGGTGCTCGGCATCATGCTGGCGGCGGCGGTGACCATCGACATCCGCTGGCTGAAGAACCGCCACAAGGTGCTGAATGAAGTCTATGTCGCGCCGGTTTATCTCAAGATGGGCGAGACACAGTCGGCAGTGCCGGGCTCCGGCACGCCTTACGAACTCGACAACCGGCTGTCGGCGGCCGACCATATCGGGCTTGGCGAACTGGAAGGGCCGGAGGACGTCATCCTCGACCGCGACGACCATCTCTATTGCGGCACCCGCCATGGCGAGATCGTCCGCTTCTTCGCGCCCGACTATGTGAAGTCGGAAGTGTTCGCCCATATTGGCGGCTTCCCGCTGGGCCTGGCCTTTGACAAGACAGGCAACCTGATCAGCTGCGTCGGCGCCATGGGGCTCTATTCCGTCTCGCCGCAGCGGGAGGTAAAACGCCTGACGGCCGAGACCGCGCGCTCCTGGACCTCGATCGTCGACGATGCCCGGCTGCGCGATCCCAATGATTGCGACATCGCGCCGGACGGCCGCATCTATTTCACCGACTCGACCAAGCGCTACGACGCGCATGACTGGGCGCTGGATTCGATCGAAAACCGCGCCACCGGCCGGCTGCTGGTCTATGACCCCAGGGACGGCTCGACCAAGACGCTCCTCGACGGCTACCGCTACACCAACGGCGTGTGCATGGCGCATGACGGCAAATCGCTGTTCTTCGCCGAAAGCTGGGCCTGCCGCGTGCATCGCTACTGGCTGGAAGGGCGGAAGGCCGGCACCGCCGAATGCGTCATCCGCGACATGCCGGGCTATCCCGACAACATCAACCGGGCCTCGGACGGCAATTACTGGATGGCGTGGCTCGGCATGCGCACGCCAAGCTTTGATCTCTCGCTGCGCCATCCCGACATGCGCAAGCGCATGACGCGCCGGCTGCCGCAGGACGAGTGGCTGTTCCCCAACATCAACACCGGCGGCGTGGTGAAATTCAACGAGAAGGGCGGCATCGTCGAGGCGCTGGGCGACCTCTCCGGCGACGCCCATCCGATGGTCACCTCAATGCGCGAACACAAGGGCTATCTCTTCGTCGGCGGCATCCTCAACAACCGCGTCGGCCGCTACAAGATATCAGGCGCCGACCCGAACTGGACCAGCCCCGCTTCCTATTGGGGAGCAAAGCCATGATCCTCGATCCGATCCTGGATATGTTTCGCGGCAAGGCGGTGACCATCCCGCCGCTCGACGGCGCTTTCCGGCCCAACACGCGGCTGGATGACGCGCCGGCATTTGCTGAGCTGAGCGAGCCCGACAATCTGCTGGTCTCGGGTGATCGGCTGCTCGCCTCCAGCGGCAACGCCGTCTATTCGCTTGCAGCCGGAGCCGAGCCCAAGGTGAACGACACCTTTCCGTCGCCCATCACGGCGCTGGCGCTGTCGCCATCGGGCGACCTGACGGTAGCGCTCGAAAGCGGCAAGCTGCTGATATCAGGCATGGACGTTTCGCTGCCGGCGGATCTCAGCTGCATAACCGCGCTCGCTTATGTCGAGGACGGCACGTTGTGGCTGGCCAATGGTTCGGCCGAACATGCGCCCTCGCAATGGGCCGCCGATCTGATGAAGAAGGGTGCGTCCGGTTCGCTTTGGAAGCGGGACGCCACGGGCGGCGCGTTCCGCAAGGTGGCCGACGATCTCGCTTTTCCCTATGGGCTCCAACCTCTTGGCGGGGACGTGCTGGTCAGCGAAAGCTGGCGCCACCAACTCATCCGCTTCGAAGGCGCGACCGGCAGCCGTTCGACGGTGCTGACGCATCTGCCTGGCTATCCCGCGCGGCTTGCGCCGGCCGGCGATGGCGGCGCCTGGCTGGCGCTGTTTGCGCCGCGCAACCGGCTGATCGAATTCGTGCTGCAGGAAACGCACTACCGGCAGGACATGATCGACCAGGTGCCGCCGGCCTACTGGATCGCGCCGGCGCTCGCCTCCAACCTCAGCTTCCTCGAGCCGCTGCAATGCGGCGGCATACGCACCATGGGCATCCACAAGCCGTGGTCGCCGAGCCGTTCCTACGGGCTGGTGGTCCGGCTCGATGCAAAGATGCAGCCGCAGTTCAGCCTGCACAGCCGCGCCAACGGCACGCGCCACGGCATCTGCAGCGTGGCGGAAAAGGACGGACGGCTGTTCATCGCCTGCAAGGGCGGCGACTGCGTGCTCGACGCGGGCGGTTTTTGATGGAACCGATCGTTCGCCTGGAAAACGTCACCAAAAACTATCGCGGTGTGCCCGCGGTCAAGAATGTCAGCTTCGAGCTGCGCAAGGGCGAGATCCACGCGCTGCTTGGCGAGAACGGCGCCGGCAAGTCGACGCTGACCAAGATCATCGCCGGCGTGGTCGACGCCACGTCGGGCGAGATGTTTCACAAGGGCCGTGAGATCGCCTACGCCTCGCCGCATGCCGCCCTCGAGGCCGGTATCGCCATGGTGTTCCAGGAAACCAGCCTGGTGCCGTCGATGACGGTGGCGCAGAACCTCTATCTCGGCACTGAAAAATTCCTCAACCGGCTGCGCGGCACGTATATTTCAGCACAGCAATTCCTGCAGTCGCTGAATTTCCCCGTCGATCCGAACGCCATGGTGGCGACGCTGGGCGCCGCCAAGCGGCAGATGGTTGAGATCGCGCGCGCCGTGCACCACAATGCCGAGATCATCATCTTCGACGAGCCGACGGCGACGCTGACGCCGGAAGAAAAGCGCCACTTCTTCGCGCTGATCCGCCGGCTGAAGGCGAGCGGCGTCTCCATTGTCTTCATCAGCCACGCGCTGGAGGAGGCGCTGATGATTGCCGACCGCATCACCATCCTGCGCGACGGCGAACTGGTCATCACCGACGACAAGTCGGCCTTCGACCGCGACAAGATCGTCGCCGCCATGGTCGGGCGCACATTGTCAGGCCAGATCTACCGCCAGCGCGACGAGGCCAAGCTGCGCAAGGCCGGCAAGAAAGTGCTGTCGGTGCAGGACATTTCGATGAGCAATGTCGTGCGCAACAATTCCTTCTCGATCTTCGAGGGCCAGATCACCGGCGTGTTCGGGCTGATCGGCTCCGGGCGAACCGAGACCTTCAAGATCGTCTCGGGCATCTACAAGCGCGATTTTCTGCGCGGCGGCGCGATCGAGCTCGACGACAGGCCCGTGCGCTATCTCGTGCCGAGCGAGGCTGTGGCCGACGGCATCGTCTACGTCACCGAGGACCGCAAGAGCGAAGGCATTTTCGAGACGATGGGCATTGCCGAAAACCTGTTCGGCGGGCTGCTCGCTGCGGGCCGCGAAAAGGCCTGGGTGATCAACCAGCAGGAGATGCGGCAGCTTTCCGCCGAATGGACGAAGACGCTCAACATCAAGGCGATCAACGACAATGCCCGCGTCGTCGAACTGTCCGGCGGCAACCAGCAGAAGGTGGTGATCGGCAAGGGGCTGGTGCAGCAGCCGCGCATCGTCATCTTCGACGAACCGACGCGCGGCGTCGACGTCGGCGCCATCGCCGAGATCCACCAGATCATCAACCGGCTGGCGGATGAGGGTCTGGCCGTCGTGGTGATCTCGTCCTATTTGCCGGAGATCATGAACCTGTCGGACCGGATACTGGTCTGCCGACAGGGCCGCATCGTCGAGGAGTTTTCGCCGGCGGAGGCCACGGAGGAGAAGATCATGTACGCGGCCGTGCATTAGATTCAGGTGAGGCCGGCCTGCAAATGGCGGCTTCCTGCGCTTCCGGTGCTCACGTACTTCAGTACGCTCCGCTCCGGTTCTCGAAAGCCACCATTTTCGACTCGGCCTGACCTGAATCTCGACGCCGGCGCTGGGAAAGTGAATCGAGCCAATCGATTGGGCGGATCTGCTCAGAATCTGATTCAAAACGAAGGGAACCCCTCCATGGCCACGACAAAACTCCTCAACGATGCCGAGGTCGAAAAAATCCCGGCGGTGAAGGCCGTGTTCGACGACATCAGGTCGACTCGCAAATCGGATTTCGTCAACAATTTCTGGCGCGGGCTGGCCAATGACCCGGCGTCGCTGAAGCGGGTGTGGGAGCAGCTGAAGGCGGTGATGGTGGCCGACAGCGCCATCGATCCGCTGACCAAGGAGATGATCTACATTGCCGTCTCGACCGCCAATGGCTGCTCCTACTGCGTCCATTCGCACACGGCCGCGGCGCGTGCCAAGGGCATGACCGATGCACAGCATGGCGAACTGATCTCGATCATCGGGCTGGCGGGCCAGACCAACCATCTGGTGACGGCGATGCAGATCCCGGTTGATCCGCAATTCGAGGTGAAGTGAGCATGATCTCCAGCCGCGCGTCACAAGATTGTGAGCGCGGCCAATGGGTCGCGTATCGACGGTAAGCGGCTGAATTTTTTCGATTTCCGCGTTGTGGCGCATGCCTCTGGCGCACTTCGACGACCGTTTCCCGCAATTGCACGATTTATCCCAGCCGCTGTTAAGGAAGTGACATGGAACGGCACTAAGGAAGCCCCTATGCGATGCCGCTTGCCTGGGGGCGCGGCTGCATGGTGGAGCCGGCATGAAAATCGTTCAGATCACAGACACACATTTCAGTCCGACCAAGCCGCACTTCAACGGCAATTGGGCGCCGCTCGCCGCCTGGATCGAGCAGAGCTGCGCCGATCTTGTCATCCACACCGGCGACCTCAGCGTCGACGGTGCCGACAAGGATGACGACATCGCCTTCTGCATGGATCTGATGCGGGAAGTCTCCGCGCCGATGCTACTGGTGCCCGGCAATCACGATGTCGGTCATCTGCCGGGCTCGCTGCAGCCGGTCAATGCCGGACGCCTCGAGCGCTGGCGCCGGCTGGTCGGCCCCGATTACTGGATGGAGGACGCCGGGAGCTGGCGTCTCATCGGGCTCGACAGCCTGCTGATGGGCTTTGACGATGCCGAGGACGAGGCGCAGTTCGAATGGCTGCGCAGCGCGCTGGAAAGCCGCGGCGGCCGGCGCGTTGCGCTGTTCGCCCACAAGCCGCTGTTTGTCGATGCGCCCGGCGAGGGTGATACCGGCTACTGGAGCGTCAGGCCGGCGCAGCGCCAGCGCCTCTACGATCTGATCGCCGCGCACGATGTCGCGCTGTTCGCAAGCGGCCACCTGCACCGGGCATGGCAAGGCCGGTATGAAAACACGTCGCTGGTCTGGGGTCCGTCGGCGGCCTTCGTGGTCGGCGACATGGAGCGCGACATGCCGGGCGAGCGGCTGCTTGGCGCCGTCATCCATCAGTTCGGGCACCAATTCGGCGATACGGTCGCCAGCGAGATCGTCGCCATCCCCGGCATGACCACCTACGTCCTCGATGATGTGGTGGCCGAGGTCTATCCGCACGAGGCGCACAAGGTTCGAAAGCGGGTCGCGTCATGAGCGCGCTGTCGCTTCGCGGCCTGAAAAAATCCTTCGGCGGTAATGCCATCTTGAATGGTGTGAGCCTTGATGTCGAAGCCGGCGAATTCATCGCGCTCGTCGGCCCCTCGGGATGCGGCAAGAGCACCTTGCTGCGCATCCTGGCCGGGCTCGACCATGCCGACAGCGGCGATATCTTCGTCAACGGCAAGGACATGTCGCCGGTTGCCGCGGCCGACCGTAACATTGCCATGGTGTTTCAGTCCTACGCGCTCTACCCGCATCTGACGGCGGGGCAGAACATTGCCGTGCCGCTTGCCATGAAGCGGCTCAGCCGGTCGCGGCGCCTGCCGCTGGTCGGCTCCCTGCTGCCCGGCCAGAAGGAGATCCGCACCGGCATTGCGCGCGATGTCCGCGAGATGGCTGTCTTGCTCAAGATCGACCATCTGCTCGACCGCAAGCCCGGGCACATGTCGGGCGGCCAGAGGCAGCGCGTGGCGCTGGCGCGCGCCATGGTGCGCCACCCCAGCATCTTCCTGATGGACGAGCCGCTGTCCAATCTCGATGCCAATCTGCGTGTGCATGCCCGTGGCGAGATCGTCGAACTGCACCGCCGCGCCGGCGTGCCGACGCTCTATGTGACGCACGACCAGGCCGAGGCGCTTTCGATGGCCGACCGGGTTGCGGTGATGATCGGCGGCAATCTGCTGCAGCTCGCCGCGCCCGATGTGATCTACAACGATCCCGCCCATATCGAGGTCGCGCGTTTCGTCGGCCAGCCGAGGATCAACATCATCCCGGCGCTTGCCGAAAACGGCCGTGTCGGCTTCGAAGGCATCCGGCTGGCTTTGCTGGAGAAGGTGGCAAACGGCCCGGTCAGCCTCGGCATCCGGCCGGAATTCGTCAAACTGTCCCCAAGCGGGCGCAGCGGCCTTGCCGGGCGGATCGAGCGTCTCGAATTCCTCGGCTCGGAAGTCATTGCCCATTGCCGCCTCGATGCCTCGGGCGACAGCGTCGTCGCCAAGCTGGCGCCTCAGGAGGCGAGGGACTTGATCGCCGGAATGAAGGTGGGTGTCGTCCTGGCCCCTGAACAGGCGATGGTCTTCGGGCCGGAGGGAAAGCGGCTGCGCATCGCGGCGAGTGCGCGGCAGGAGCCGGCCTATGGCTAGCGTCGCGCTGGCGGGCAATGTCGCGAGCGCCGCGGCACTGCGCGCGCGCAGCGAGGACCGGACCGCCTGGCTGCTGGCGGCGCCGGCCATCGTGCTGTTGCTGCTGTTCGTGCTGTTGCCGGTGGCCGCCGTCATCTTCCTCGGCTTCACCGATTTCGAGCTCGGCTACGGCAAATTTCGCTTCGTCGGCTTCGAGAATTATGCGCATCTCCTGAACGACCGCACCTTCCGCCGGTCGCTGTGGAACACCTCGGTCTATACGGCGATCGTCGCGCCGGTCTCGATCATGCTTGGCCTGGGGGTTGCGCTGCTGATCGAAGGCGAGGGACGGGCGCGCGGCTTTTTCCGCACCGTCTATTTTCTGCCCGTCGCCTCGCTGATCGTCGCCATGGCGACGGTCTGGCAATACATCTTCCACCCGACGATCGGGCCGCTCAACGCTTTGCTCTCGCTCGCCGGCATTCCCGGCCCGAACTGGCTCGGTGCGTCGAGCACCGTGCTCTACAGCCTGTCGATCATCGGCATCTGGCAGTCGGTCGGCTTCAACATGGTGCTGTTCCTGGCGGGGCTGACGGCGATCCCGCGCGAGCTCTATGCCGCCGCTCATGTCGACGGCGCGAAATCGGCGCTCGACCGGTTTTTCCTCGTCACCTGGCCGATGCTCGGGCCGACGACGCTCTTCGTCGTCACCATCAGCATCACCAATGCGGTGAAGGTCTTCGAGACGGTGAAGATGCTGACCGACGGTGGGCCCAACAAGGCCTCCGAAGTGCTGCTTTTCACCATCTACCAGGAGGGCTTCGTCTATCTGCGTGTCGGCTACGCCTCGGCGATGACGGTCGTCTTCCTGGCGATCCTGGTCGTGCTGATGCTTCTGCAATACCGCGTGCTCGACCGGCGGGTGCATTACACATGAACAGCATCCCGGCCGGCCGCATCATCCGCTTCGCGCTGCTTTCGCTCGGTGCGCTGATGATCCTTGCGCCCTACATCTTCATGATCTCGACCGCGGGCAAGACGCAGAGCGACATCTTCACCTCGTCGCTGTCGCTGATCCCGCAGCGTTTCTACTTCGCCGAGAATTTCGCCAAGGCGTTTGCCAAGGTGCCGATGGCGACGCTGCTGTGGAACGGCGTCGTCGTGTGCGGCCTGATCTTCTTCTTCCAGCTCGTGGTGGCGATCCCTTGTGCCTACGCGATGGCCAAGCTGAAGTTCCGCGCCGCACAGCTGATGATGGTGCTGGTCATGCTCGGCCTGCTGGTGCCGATCCACGCGACGGCGCTGCCGCTCTACGTCGCCTTCGACCGGATGTCGCTCTTGAACAGCTACACCTCGCTGGTCGCGCCCTTTACCATATCGGTGTTCGCGATCTTCATGTTCCTGCAGTTCTTCCGCGCCATGCCCGACGACTTGCTGCACGCGGCACGGCTCGACGGCATGTCCGAATTCGGCATCGTCGCGCGCGTCATCGTGCCCAATGCCTGGCCGGCGGTCACCGCCTTCGCGATCTTTTCCGTCGTTGCGCACTGGAACGATCTCTACTGGCCGCTGATCGTCGTCAGCAAACAGGCCTACGCCACGCCACCGCTCGGCCTGATGTATTTCCGCGCCGCCGAGGCCGGCGACGACTACGGCGCGCTGATGGCCGCCACGCTGATCATCACCCTTCCTCTCGTCGCCGCCTTCCTGCTTGCGCAGAAGCGCTTCGTCGAGGGCATCACCATGACCGGTCTCAAAGGCTGACCGGGCCAACAAGGAGCACGAACGATGAAGCATATTTCCAGGATCTTCGCCGCCGCGGCGGTGTCGCTGGCGGCGGCCCTTCCGGCCTATGCCGAGACGACGCTGACGGTTCACTACCCGATGCCCGGCTTCTTCAAGAACGTGATGGACACGATCTCGAAGAAGTTCATGGAGGAAAATCCCGACATCAAGATCCAGTTCGCCAGCCCGTCGGCGACCTACGAAGAAGGCATCCAGACCATTCTTCGCCAGGCCGGCACCGACGAGATGCCCGACATCACCTTCATCGGCCTCAACCGCCTGCGCATGCTCAATGAGCGTAACGTTGCCGTCGATCTCGGCCCGCTGGTCAAGAAGGAAGGCAATATGGTGGAGCTCGGCTTCTCCGACACGATCCTGAAGCTGGCGCAGGTCAACGGCAAGCAGGTTGGCCTCGCCTTCGCCACCTCCAACCCGATCATGTATTACAATGCCGACCTGGTGAAGGCGGCCGGCGGCGATCCGGACAATCCGCCCAAGACCTGGGATGAGGTCATCGCGCTCGGCGGCAAGATCAAGGCTCTCGGCAATGGCGTCGACGGTATCGACTTCCGCTGGCAGGGCGACGACTGGATGTTCTCGGCGCTGTTGTTCGGTGCCGGCGGCAAGATGCTGAACGAGGACGAAAGCAAGGTCGCCTTCAACGGGCCGGAAGGCGAGAAGGCGGTGGAGATCCTCGAGCGGATGGTGAAGGAGGGCGGCATGCCGGTCTTCACCAAGCCGGCGGGCGAGCAGGCGTTCGCGGCCGGCAAGGTCGGGTTCGAATTCCAGACCACCGGTGCGCTGGTCAACACGATCAAGAATGTCGGCGACAAGTTCACGCTGCGCACCGCCAAGATCCCGCTGATCGATCCGGTCAACGGCCATCTGCCGACCGGCGGCAATGCCGTGGTCATCCTGACCAAGGACGCGGCCAAGCAGGAGGCGGCCTGGAAGTTCGCGAAATTCGCCGCCGGCCCCTATGGCGCCTCCGTCGTCGTGCCGGGCACCGGCTATGTCCCCAACAACGAGCTGGCTGCGAAGTCTCCCGAGTATCTCGGCGATTTCTACAAGAAGAACCCGCTGTTCCAGGCCGGGCTCAGCCAGATGCCGCGGATGGTTCCCTGGTATGCCTTCCCGGGCACCAACGGGGTCAAGGTGACGCAGACGATCGTCGACAACCTGTCGCGCATAGTCGACCAGTCGGCGACACCGAAGGAAGCGCTCGACGACGCGGCCGGTGACGTCGAAGGCATGCTGCCGACGCAGTAAGGGGTTATGGCGACGCTCTTCCTTCCCCCCTTGCGGGGGAAGGTGGATCGGCGCGCAGCGCCGAGACGGATGAGGGGTGTTCCAGCGGAGTGAGACGTGGGCGTTCCCTGGAGCACCCCTCATCCGACCTCGCTTCGCGAGGCCACCTTCTCCCGCAAGGGGAGAAGGTAGGTCGCAGCTATACCGGCCGATACACGCGCTCCGCCGTGTTCCAGAAAATATCGGCCTCGGCTTCTGCGCCGTGCCTCGCCACCGCATCGCGGTGCGCCTTGATCAGTTCGGCGTGGCTGGTCCAGAGCTTCTCGATCGGGAAATTCGAGCCGAACATCAGATGATCCGCGCCCAGGATGTCGATGGCGTTGTCGACGATGTAGGTGATGACAGCCGGGTCGTTGCGGTGGACGAAGGTGCCGAGACCGGACAGCTTGGCATAGAGATTGAGTGCGGCCGACAGCGTGCGCAGGCCAGCCTTCCAGGTCTCGGTGGTTTCCTGATCCATGCCGGTCAGCATGCCGGCATGGGTGAGGATGAAGTTGGTCTCAGGGTTCTCGCCGACCAGCGTCAGCCCGTCCTTCATCTGGGCGGGGAAGAGCTGCAGGTCGAAGGACAGGCCGTAATCCTTCAGCCGCGCCACATTGGCCCGCACCTTGGGGTCGATGACCTGATCCGCCGAGGCGGCGAAGCGGAAGGCCGGCGTCTCGTGCCAGTGCAATTGCATGCGCACCCCGCGCAGCAGCCTGTATTTCATCAGCCGGTCAATCTGCGGCCGGACATCATCGACCGTCATGTCGGCATAGCCGACAATAGCGTGCGGCCAGCCGGTCTCGTCAGCGGTCTTCTGCAGGAAGGCGACTTCCTTCTCGAAATCCTGCTTCGCCCAGTTGGTCTGGACATAGACGGCTTTCTCGACGCCTGACCCCTCCTGGTCCTCGAGGAATTCGCCGATCGGATAGTCGCGGCGGATCGGCTCGTAGGGGCCGAAGATGCGCGGCACCATCGGCCCGACCAGCCAGGGCTGGTCCTTCTGGCGCCAGATGTGGAAATGCGCGTCGATGGCTTTCTGCATCACGATACCCTTTTCCAGATTGTCGATGCGGCAGGGGCAGGGCGGGCGAGCGACAGGATGAAATCGGCGAGGCTGGTCAGCGACGAGCCGTCGATGAGATCGTCGAGATCAGGCAGGATGGCGCGCAGCGCCGCCGTTGCCGGGCGGAAGCGCGGGTCGCCAGCCAAAGGCGTGGCCAGCGACAGCCGGAAGGCGCGGGCGCTCAGCCTTCGCATCGCGGTCTCCAGTTCGGCATGATCGCCGCGCTCCAGCGCGTCCGACAGGATCACGACCGCCGCACCGCGCGCGAACGACGAGAAGCGGGGAACGGAGAGAAAGGCAAGCAGCGTCGGCCCCATGCGGGTGCCGCCGTCCCAGTCGTCGACCTGGGCCGCCGCACGCGCCAGCGCCTGGTTGCGGTCGCGGATGCGCAGGGCCGAGGTGATGCGGGTCAGCCGCGTGCCGAAGGTGAAGATCTCGGCGCGGTCCGCACCTTGCAAGGCGGCATGCGCCAGCTTGAGATAGTCCGCCGTGTGCAGCTTCATCGAGCCGGAGACGTCGATCAAGAGCAGCAGCTTGCGCGGCACGGTCTGGCGGCGGCGCAGCAGCGGCGAGGGCACGTCGCCATCGGCGCTGACGATTTCCCTGAGCGAGCGGCGCAGATCAAGCTTGCCGCGCGAAGCGGTGCGCACGGTACGGAAGGAGCGGCGGGTGGGCAAAGCGGAGGAGAGCTTGCGGCGGAAGGCGGTCAGCCTGTCGTCGTCGCGCTGGAAATCGCGCGTGCTCAACTGCTCGAGTGCCGAAGATAGCTCGCCGCCTTCCTGGCTGCGCTCGGCCTCGATCCGCTCGTTATCGGCGCCGCCATCATCCTTGATGCGGGTTTCCTCGTCCGCTTCGCCTTCGACCACGGCTGAAGTGTTCCCATAGAAATGGCTCTGGAAATGGGCTTCGAATTCGTCGCGGCGATCGGGTGGGGGTGCCAGCGTGGCGAGGGCCGCCTCGCGAATGTCGGCCATTGAGCGCGGGCCAAGTAATGTCACCGCTTGCATGAAGCCGGAGATTTGCTCCGGTGCGACGGCGAAGCCGTAGCGGCGCAACAGCCGGCCGAAGCTGAGGAAGGGGTGGGCGGCGGGAGGTAGGCTCTCCTCCCCCGGTTTACGGGGGTCCGCAGGACGGGTCGAGACAGGCGGCTCGACCCCCGATGCCGGCAGGCAGGTGAGGGGCAGCGCCATCTTCTGCCCATGATGGCGCTGCCCCTCATCCGCCCCTTCGGGGCACCTTCTCCCCGTAAACGGGGAGAAGGGATTGTTGAGGCCGCGGCTCACCCCAGTGCCTCCTCAACAATCCTGCCGAGCTCAGGCGCGATGTAGGAGAGGTCCTCCTCGTCCTTGATCAATACGCCGATGGCGCGGCGGAAGGCTTCCGGCCAGGGGCTGCCGCCTTTTTCGAGGATGGTCGCGGCATTGGCCCATTCGACCGCTTCGGCGATGCCGGGCGGCTTGGCCAGCGGCCGGGCACGGATAGTCTGCACGGCTGCCGCCACGGCGCGCGCGGTTGCCTCGGCGACGTCGCCGGCGCGCAGCATGATAATGGCGGCCTCGCGCCCGGCATCGGGATAGCCGATCCAGTGGTAGACGCAGCGGCGGCGCAACGCCTCGGCGAGCTCGCGGGTGCGGTTCGAGGTCAGGATGACAATCGGCTGGGCTGCGGCGCGGATCGTGCCGCGCTCGGGAATGCTGATCTGGAAATCGGAGAGGAATTCCAGCAGCAGCGCCTCGAATTCATGGTCGGAACGGTCGATCTCGTCGACCAGCAGCACGCGCTGCTCCGGCGCCTTCAACACCTGCAGCAGCGGGCGGGCGATCAAAAAACGGTCGTCATAGATGTCGATCTCATGCTCGCCGGCATGGCGGATGGCGAGCAGCTGGCGCTGGTAGTTCCATTCGTACAGCGCGTGCGCGGCATCGATGCCCTCATAGCATTGCAGCCGCACCAGATCGCGACCGAGCAGCTCGGCGATCGCCTTGGCCGCTTCGGTCTTGCCGACGCCCGGCGCACCTTCGAGCAGCAGCGGCTTGCCCAGGCGTATCGCCAGGAAGATGGCCGTGGCCAGGCTGTCGTCGGCCAGATAGCGCGAAGCGGCGAGATGTTCTGACACCGCCTCTGGCGAGGTCGCGACGGACTCGGCTTTGACCTCGGGCATGTCAGTTCGCCGCTTGCGCCTTGAGCGCGCGCAGGATGCGCTCCGGCGTGATCGGCAGCGTGTCGATGCGCACGCCGACGGCGTCGAAGACGGCGTTGGCGACCGCCGGTATCTGCGGATTGGCGCACATTTCGCCCGGCCCCTTGGCACCGTAGGGACCATCCGCCGAAGGCCGCTCCAGAACGATGATCTCGGTCTGTGCGAGATCGCCCGGTCCCGGCATCAAATACTGGTTGAAGTCGGTGCCGCCATGAACGCGGTTGGGATAATAGGGCTCGGTGGTCTCGTAGAGCGCGTGGCTGATGCCCATCCAGGAACCGCCGACGAGCTGCTGCTCGACCATTTTCGGGTTCAGCGCGCGGCCAATCTCGAAGACGTTCTTCACGGTCAGCACCGTCACCTCGCCGGTCTCGTCGTCGACCTCGACTTCGGCCACGGTGCAGGCGTGGGCGTAGCAGGTCGACGGCTTCATCGCGCCGGTTTCCTTCTCCGGATAGGAGCGCGGGATCAGGAACATGCCGCGGCCCGATATGGACCGGCCGCGCTTGAAATGCGCCGACAGCGCGACATCGAAGATCGAGATCGATTTCTGCGGCGCGCCCTTGACCAATATGTTGCCCTGGCCGTCGGTCTCAAGATCGGAAGCATTCACTTCCAATTCCTCGGCCGCCACTTCCAGCATCACCTGGCGGGCTTCCCTGGCCGCCTGGATGACGGCATTGCCGGCGCGGTGCGTGCCGCGCGAGGCGAAGGTGCCCATGCAGTGCGGACCGGTGTCGGTGTCGGCGGTGTCGACGACGACGCGGTCGGTGGGCACGCCGATCGTCTCGGCGCAGATCTGCGCCATGATCTGCTTCATGCCCTGGCCGAGATCGACGGAGGACAGCGTCACCATGAAATTGCCGGTCGGTGTCGAATGCACCAGCGCCTGGGTCGGGTCGCCGCCAAGATTCATGCCGGTGGGATAGTTGATCGCGGCAACGCCGCGTCCACGCCGGATCGCCATGTCAGGCTCCCTTCCTGTAGGAGGACATCGCCATATATTTCTCCGCCACCGGCCAGTTGGCGGCGCGCGAGGCTTCCTGCATGCACTCGATGAGTGCCGCCCCCTCGGTCGGCTGGCGGTGTGCCTTCATGTCGCCGTCGCGATAGGCGTTGATGAAGCGGAATTCGAGCGGGTCCATGCCGATCAGCCGCGCCAGCTTGTCCATCTGCACCTCCAGCGCGAAATCGCCGATGGTGACGCCGAAGCCGCGCATGGCCGAGGACGGCGTGCGGTTGGTGTAGACGCAATAGGTGTCGATCCAGACATTGGGGATGGTGTAGGGGCCGGGATAGTGCCCGGCACCCTTCTGCGCGCCATAGGGCGAGTGGCGTGAATAGGCGCCGGCATCGGTGTAGCCTGTGACCTTGCGCGCGACGATGCGGCCATCCTTCATCACGCCATCCTTGATGACCACCTTTTCGGCGGCGCGGGGCGAGGAGATCTGCATCTCCTCCTCACGGCTGTAGACAAAGGAGACCGGCCGGCCCGTGAGCTTGGCGCCGAGGATGGCGATAGGCTCGACGATGACGTCGACCTTGCCGCCAAAGCCGCCGCCGACGGTGCCGCCGACGAAATGCAGCTTCGAGCCCGGCATCTGCAGGATGATCGAGGTGTTGTCGAGGGTGAAGAACATCGCCTGCGTGTTGGTGTAGCAGGTGAAGCGGTCATTGCCTTCGGGCGCCACCACGCAACCGGTGGTCTCGGTGGGCGCATGCTCGATCGGCGAGGATTGGTAGCTCTGCTCCAGGATGTGGTCGGCGCTGGCGAACCCCGCCTCGACATCGCCGAAGCGGACCTTGCGGCACTCGCCGCTGTCATAGAGATAATAGTTCTGGCCATGATATTCGTTGACCAGCGGCGCGCCGGGCTTCAGCGCTTCCTCCATGTCGAAGACGGCCGGCAGCACTTCGTAGTCGATCTTGACCTTGGCGGCGGCCTCCTGCGCGGCGCGCTCGGTCTCGGCCAGCACCGCCACCACGGCCTCGCCCTTCCAGCGCACCTTGCCGTCGGCCAGCACCGTCTCGTCCTCAGGGCCGATCTGGATGAGGATCAGGATGGTGTAGACATTGTGCGGCACATCCCTGGCGGTGAGGATTTTCACCACGCCGGGATGCTTCTCGGCCTCCGAGGTATCGATACTGCGGATGCGGGCATGGTGGTGCGGGCTGCGCACCATCTTCAGGTGCAGCATGCCGGGAAAACTGCGGTCGGCGAAAAAGGCAGTCTTGCCGGTGACATGGCCGGGTGAATCCGAACGGGGCCGGGGCTGGCCGATTTCGTGCAGATCGTCCTTGCGGACATCGGCGAAGTAGTTCTTGCGCAGTTCCATCTTTGCTTCCCCTCAGAGCATGATGCCGAAAAGTGTGAAGCGGTTTTCGGACGACATCATGCTCTATCTCTTTGATTTAGAGCCGGATTCGGATTTCAGGTCGAACAGACCTGAAATCATCCGGCTCTAGGCCGCGTTCTGCGAATTGGCGCGGGCCGCGGTGAGCACCGCCTGGATGATCGGCTCGTAGCCCGTGCAGCGGCAGATATTGCCCGACAGCGCCTCCACCACCTCGTCGCGGCTGGGGTTGGGCGTGTGGTCGAGCAACACCTTGGCGGCCATGATCATTCCCGGCGTGCAGAAGCCGCATTGCGTGGCGAAGGTGCCGAGGAAGGCGCGCTGCAGTGGATGCAGCACGCCGCCTTCGGCAAGGCCGGATGTCGTGGTGATGGCAGCGCCATTGCAGGTTTCGGCTAATGTCAGGCAGGACAGCCTGAGTTCGCCGTCGATGATGACCGAGCAGGCGCCGCATGTGCCCTGGTGGCAGCCGCCTTTCGGCGAAGTGTCGCCGATCTTGTCGCGCAAAGCGTTGAGTAGCGTCGTGCCGCTGTCGATGAATTCGGCTTTCTCGGAGCCGTTGAGCGTGAATTGAACCGGGACCTTCGCCATGTTTCCTCCTTGCGCGCCTGCCCGACGGATCGGACAGACGCGCGCCCCCCAACGGTGGTTTCAGGCCAGCAGCAGCCGGCCGAGATGGACCGGCAGGACTTCAGCGCGGTACCAGGCGCTGGCGATCGGATCTGTGATCGGCGCAATGCCCTCGGTGGCGGCGGCCAGTGCTGCCGCGATGCCGTTCTGGTCGAGTTTCTTTCCCTTGAGCGCCTTTTCCGCCGCCTTGGCCCGCATTGGCCGGTCGGCCATGCAGCCAAGCGCGATCCGCGCCGAGGACACGGTGCCGTCGGCAGCCTGTTCCAGAACGGCCGCGATGCTGAGCACCGAAACGCCTTTGGGCTTGACCCGCGACACTTTCAGAAAGCGGAAGCCGTCGGCCTTCGGCAGCGTGAAGCTCACTGACGTGACGATGGAGCGGCTGCCGTCCCGCCTGGCTAGAAAAGTCTCGATCGGCAATTCGCCATCCTCGGTGCCGACCGCGGCGTCGAGCGCCAGCAAGGCCACGGCGAAATCGCCATAGGGCGCCGGCGCGAACAGATTGCCGCCGACGGTCGCCATGTTGCGGATCGCCGGACCCCCGACGGCGCGTGCGGCCTTTGCGAGCGGGCCAAGGTCGGGATGACGAGCGATCGCCGCCATGGTCACCGAAGCGCCGATGCGGACCTTGCCGCCGGCGGCCGCGATGGCCGACAGGGCCGGGTCGGTCGACATGACAAGGCCGGAGACCGAAACATCGCCTTCATTGGCCGCGCGGACCACGAGGGTACCGCCGCCGAGGTAGCGGGTGCCGGCCGTCTTCAGCGCCGCATTGGCGTCCTTAACGGTCGGGAAAGTCTGGAGGGCAAGCGCCATGGAACGCTCCTGTTCTCAGTCCTGGCCGGCAAAATGGCTCTTCAGGGCGTTGAAACCGCCCTGGAAGACGTTGGCGCCCATGCCGGCGGCGATCTTGTCGGCTTCTTCGGGTGCTGCGTCGAAGCTGGCGGTCCATTCGGCATAGGTGCGGTCGCCATCGGTGACGCGGCGCAATTGCAGCGTCGCCTTGTGGTTGGTCAGCGGCTGCGGCGTTTCCAGGATGGAATAGCTGACGAGGTAGTTCTCATCGGAAAAGTCGAGCAGTTTTTCGCGCAGCCGCGCGCCGGTGATCAGTTCGAAATTGCGCACGCAGCCGATCGTCGAGGCGTTCTTGCCGTCCTCGATATGGCTTTCGACCATGCGCGGATGCCAGCCCGGCAGGCCGTTGAAATCGCGTATGCGCGCCCAGACCTTTTCGACCGGCGCGTCGATGACGCTGGAGATGGTGACTTTTGCCATAGGTCGTTCCCTTGCGAATTCGACAGTCGGGCAAGGGTAGGGCGGTGGCCCGGGTGACGCTTATCAATGCGTCTTGCGCGCGTATCAAGGAGTCTGAAAAAGCAGGCTCAGGCGGTTGCCCGCGCGGCCTCGCGGTAGAGCGTCGGCGGCACGCCGACATGGTCGCGGAAGAAGCGCGAGAAATTGCCCTGCGTGGTGAAGCCGAGATTGCAGGCAACCGAGATCAGCGGCTCTTGCGACCACTGCAACTGCCGCACCGCTTCCTCCATGCGCAGCGTGTTCCAGTAGACATTGGGCGTCAGATTGGTCTGTTCCTTGAACAGGGCGAAGAAATGCGGCCGCGACAGGCCGACGCTTCGCGCCACATCGTCGAAGGAAATGCGCTCGCAGACATTGGCCTTCATCAGCTGGATGGCCTTGCGGACGCGGAAGTCCTGCATGGTGTTGATGCGGGTGCGCGCCTCCTGCGGCGCAGACGCATCGGCGGCATCGAGCACCGAATCGATGAAGCGCTCGATCTCGTAATTGGCGACGTCGTCGACGCTCTCATTGTCGGTCAGATGGTCGAGCAGGCTGGCGGCGGCCTGGTGCAGCCATGGCTCGAGCGTGATCTTCGCCTGGGCAAACAGCGGCGCGGAGGAGGGCAGGTCGCGGCGGCGGCGCGCCCAGTCGGGATCGATGTAGAAGGCGAGAAACAGACCTGGCATCCCGTTTTGCGACAGGACGTGGCTGTGCGGCTGGAAGGAATTGATGCCGGCGGCGGTGCGGGGGCCGAGCCGCACCGTCTCGCGGCCGATGGTCATCTCGCCGGCGGTGCCTTCGAGCCAGATGATCAGATGTGCCTCGACATGGGCATGGGTGACGAAGTCGCTCGCGACATTCAGGACAGAAACATGTCCGAACCGGCCCCAGTAGAGCCTGATCGCTTCCGTCATGGGTATATCCTCCCGCAGACGACCGGCCTCCCTTCGTCTGCATCGAGGATTGTGCGGCCGGTTTCAAGCTTCCGTCAAGGCATCGGCCGTTGGCCGATAGGCAGGGCGAGCCGCTTCAGGCGATTTTCAGACTGAGCGATAGGAGGTGAAACGAATAACGCCCGGCACTTTCCTTCTCCCACCAGGGAGAAGGAAAGGCGCTTGAATCAGTCGCTGCGCCTGAAATTGCGGATGCGGTCGAACAGCACCGCCAGCAGGATGGCGCCGCCGATGAAGGTGCCTTGCCAGAAGGCATTGATGCCGAGCAGGCCAAGGCTGTTGCGGATGACCTCGATGAGGGCGGCGCCGACAATGGCGCCGAAGGCGGTGCCGACGCCGCCGGCCAGGTTGGCGCCGCCGATGACCGTGGCGGCGATCACCTGCAGCTCCATGCCGGTACCGAGATTGGTGGTGACGGCGCCGAGCCATCCGGTCTGGATGATGCCGGCAATGCCCGCCGACAGTGCCGAGATCATGTAGACGGCGACCTTGATCTGCTTCACCGGGACGCCGGTCAGCGTCGCCGCGTGCTCGTTGCCGCCAATGGCGAAGATGTGCCGGCCGAACTTGGTCCAGCGCAGGATGAAGCCGGTGATCAGCGCCAAAAGGATCATGTAGAGCACCGGATTGGCGATGCCGAACACCCAGGCGCCGCCGCCGAGCGCCAGCAGCTTGTCGTGGTCCGGCCCGAACTGGAAGACGACGGTGTTGTTGGAGGCGACCATGGCCAGGCTGCGGGCAATCGACAGCATGCCGAGCGTCACCACGAAAGGTGGAAAGCCGAGATAGGCGGTCAGGATGCCGTTGAAGGCACCGATGGCGAGCGCGGTGGCGATCGAGGCAAGGATGCCGATCTCGATCGAATAGCCGGCATGCATGGTGACGGCCAGCACCATCGACGACAGGCACAGAACCGAGCCGACCGAAAGGTCGATGCCGCCGGTGATGATGACGAAGGTCATGCCGAGCGCGACGATGGCGACGAAGGTGATGTTGCGGGTGATGTTGTAGAGGTTCTTCGACGTTGCGAAGGCGTCGGTGGCGAACGACAGGAAGATGCAGGCGAGGATGACGGCGATCACCACCCAGAAGGTCTGGGTGGAGAACAGCCGCGACAGGAAAGTGTGCTGCTTCTGCGCGATCGTCTGATCAAGGGTGACTGCCATTATCGACCTTTCCTGCCGGCGGCGATGCACGCCAGCCTGGTGAAATCCGGATTAGCCGCGCTCACGAGACCTGCTCGATGGCGCCAGTGATGAGCCCGGTGACCTCCTCGGGCGAGCTCGACGCGATTGCCTTGTCGGCGACCTTGCGTCCGCGCCGCATGACGATGACGCGGTCGGCGACGTCGAACACGTCGGGCATGCGGTGGCTGATCAGCACCACCGCTATGCCCTGGTCGCGCAGATGGCGGATCAGGTTGAGCACTTCGGCGACTTGCCTGACCGAGATCGCCGCCGTCGGTTCGTCCATCAGCACGATTTTGGCCTGCGACAGCATGGTGCGGGCGATCGCCACCGCCTGGCGCTGGCCGCCCGACATCTGCTTGACGAGATCGCGCGGGCGGGTCTCGGACTTCAGCTCGGCGAAGAGCTGGCCGGCGCGCTTGTACATCGCGGCATAGTCGAGGATGCGGAATGGACCGACGCCGCGCCGCAGCTCGCGGCCGAGATAAACATTGGCGGCGGCCGTCAGATTGTTGCAGAGTGCAAGATCCTGATGGACAATCTCGATGCCGTGCTGGCGGGCCTCCGCCGGCTTGTTCAGGATCAATTCCTTGTCGTCCATGCGCATGGTGCCATGGCTCGGATGGAAATTGCCGGCGATCATCTTGACCAGCGTCGATTTGCCGGCGCCATTGTCGCCCATCAGGCCGACGACCTGGCCGGGTTCGATCGACAGCGACACGTCGTTGACAGCCTGGATGGCGCCAAAATGCTTCGAGATGTTGGTGAGTTCGAGAACCGCCACCAGCCTGTTGCCTCCCATGTCTTGCTGCATGCCTTTTCCAGGTCGCAGCTCCGATATCGTGCTCCCCATTCCTCCCGGAAGCAACGATCTTCGGCATTTACGCGAATGCCTACTCGGGCGTCAATTGTCGAAATTGGCTATTTGTCAGACGAATAGTGACATGTGCTTCTGAAAAATCCGTTTTGTAGGACAAATAGCAATTGACGTTGGCGCCGCGCCGTTATTAGTTGATGGTCAGAGAAAGATTTCCGGTCCCAGGCCTTTGTCGCGACGGGACCGGTGGGAGGTTATCGGCCGGTCCGGCACGTTGCCGGTCCGGTCGCATCTGAAAATGCTTATCGGCCTTGCCCGGCGGCACGAGCGTTGGCTCTGCCATCTCGCATCAAGTCGATTTGTATGGCGGGCACGCCGTGTCCGTCTGTTTCCAAGGGAGGACTGACAATGAGGAAAACAGTATTGCTCGCCGCCGTCGCCGCCATGGCGCTGGGCGCCGGGCCGGCTTTGGCCAAGAAGCAGCTCGTCATCGTGGTGAAAGGTCTCGACAACCCGTTCTTCGAAGCCATCCATCAGGGCTGCGAGAAATGGAACAAGGAGAATGCCAGCTCGGAATATGAGTGCTTCTACACCGGTCCGGCGTCGACTTCCGACGAGGCCGGCGAGGCACAGATCGTCCAGGATATGCTGAGCAAGCCCGACACCGTGGCGATGGCGATTTCGCCGTCCAACGCGCCGCTGATCGCGCAGACGATCAAGAGCGCCAATCCGTCGATCCCGATCATGACCGTCGACGCCGACCTTGCCAAGGAAGACGCAGCCCTTCGCAAGACCTATCTCGGCACCGACAACTACCTGATGGGCAAGAAGATCGGCGAGTACATCAAGAAGGCCAAGCCGAAGGGCGGCACGATCTGCACGATCGAAGGCAATCCGGCTGCCGACAACATCCTGCGCCGCGCACAAGGTATGCGCGACGCTCTGACGGGCAAGGAAGGTCTCGCGACACTTGCCGGTGAAGGCGGATGGACGGAAGTCGCCGGTTGCCCGGTGTTCACCAATGACGACGGCGCCAAGGGCGTTCAGGCGATGACCGACATCCTCGCCGCCAACCCCAAGCTCGACGCCTTCGGCATTATGGGCGGCTGGCCGCTGTTCGGCGCGCCGCAGCCTTATCGTGACCTGGTTGGACCGCTGAAGGACCGGCTGGCCAAGAACGACTTCGTCATCGGCGCCGCCGACACGATCGGCGACGAAGTGGCGATCGCCAAGGATGGTTTGGTCACCGCGCTGGTCGGCCAGCGGCCTTTTGAAATGGGCTACAAGGCGCCGTCGGTGATGATCGACCTGATCGAGGGCAAGAAGGTCGACGATCCGGTCTTCACCGGCCTCGACGAATGCACCAAGGATACGGTCGACACCTGCATCCAGAAATAGGTCTTTCGATCCGGGGCGCTCGGCAACGGGCGCCCCGTCAATTCCTGAGCGAGACGCCGTGGCAAGGGGCAACAGGCTCCGGCCTTGACGCGTCCGTGGTTTGGATTTTTCGGTGACGGGATCGGCGCGCCAAAGGGTTCGGAGTATCTCCGGGCGACAGGCGGCCGACCTATTGGAACGTGGATGCCCCAGGACAAGGCAAAGAGACAAGCCAGCCGGGCCAAGGCGCAAGCCAGCCGCGATCCGGCGGTCGTGCGCAGGGCGGATGCGGCGCACTTTCCCGGGTCCAGTGTTCATGCCTCGCTCGCCAGCGAGATTGGGCTGCGGATCGTGCGCGGCGACTATCCGCCCGGCAGCATCCTGCCCAACGAGGCCAAATGGGCGGAGACGTTCAATGTCAGCCGCTCGGCGGTGCGCGAGGCGATCAAGATGCTGATGGCCAAGAGCCTTCTGGCATCACGCCCCAAGATCGGCAGCTGGGTCGAACCGAAGGAGCGCTGGAACCTGCTCGACCGCGACGTGCTTGCCTGGTACGCGACCGCACCCGACCGTGAAACCTTCCTGCGCACCGTGCAGGAGTTCCGCCATATCATCGAGCCGGAAGCATCCGCCTTCGCCGCCATGCGGCGCAGCGACGAGCAGATGGCCGAGATCAGCCTGGCCTGCCGCGAGATGGGGGAGGCTGCGAACCTGCCGGAACGCATCCGTGCCGACACGCGCTTCCACCTCGCCATCCTGCGGGCCTCGGGCAACGACCTGCTGGTGCCGCTCGGCGTGCTGATCGAGTCCGCACTAGACCATCTCTTCGTTTTCACGACACGCCAGGTCAGCGACCAGAACCGGGCGCAGAAACTGCACGAGGCGATCGAGAAGAACATCCGCCTGCAACGGCCGGCGGCGGCGCGCAATGCCGTGCACAAGCTGCTCGCCGACACCGATGAGGGGATCGGCAGCCGGCGGCGGTAGCCGTCCGGCCGTTAGAGCAATTCTCGGGAAAGCGCGTAGCGCTCTCCCTAGGGAGTTGCGTCAAAACAAAGAGTTAGAGCCTCAAATCGTCTGCTTCTTACCATCCTTGGTCGGCATCAGGTCGACGCCGTTGACCTTGCCGATATGCGTCGCCAGCATCGGCACGAACTGCTCGGCCGGGCCGGTGGCATGGGCGCCGGCGAAGGAGTTCTTGGTGGCGTTGCCGAGCGGGTTGGCGATGCCGGCGGCACCCGCCATCAATTCCAGATAGGTCAGGTCCTTGAAGGCGTTGGCGATGGTGAATTTGTGGGCGTCGCGGTCGCCTTCCAACGTCCAGCGCATGAAGGTCTGGTAGAAGCCGCAATCCATGCGCCCGTTGCGGATGACGCTGTCGAAACGCGGCGGTGAGATGCCGACCTTTTCGGCCAGGGCCAGCGCCTCGGAATAGATGGCGGCGTAGCCCAGCGAAATGAAATTGTTGAGCAGCTTCATGCGGTGGCCATCGCCGGTGTCGCCAATGTGGACGATGCGGCCGGCCCAGGTCTCGATCACCGGCTTGACCCTGGCAAAGACGGCGTCGGGTGCGCCGACCATGGCGTCGAGCGTGCCTTCCCAGGCTTCCTTCGGCGTGCGGCTCAGCGGCGCGTCGACATAGTCGATATCAAGCGCCTTGAGTTCGGCCGCAAGCGCCACGGTCGAGACCGGGTCCGAGGTCGAACAATCGACGACGACCGAGCCTTTCTTCAAGCCTTCCTTGAGGCCGCCGAGGCCGCGGATGATGGCTTCCACTTCGCGCGAACCGGTGACGCAGATGAAGACGATATCGGACGCTGCCGCGACATCGCGCGAGGTCGACGCCTCCTTGGCGCCGCGGCCGAGGAGGTCCTCCGCGGGTTTGCGGTTCTTGCGGCCAAGGAATGTCAGGGGATAGCCCTTGTCGACGATATTCTTGGCAATGCCGTGCCCCATCAGTCCAAGGCCGATGAAGCCGATCTTTTCGCGCGCGGTGGTGGTGTTCATGTCGTCGTCCTATCCCGGATTATCGATAATTGCGCCGCTGTTTTAGCCATATGCGGTTGCAGAAAGCAATATTGTCTGACAATAGACGGTAATTCCAGAGCCTGTCATGGAGACCAGAATGACGAAGCGGATCATGTTCACCGGCGGCAGCGGCAAGGCTGGGCGCCATGTCGTGCAATATCTTGTCGAACAGGGCTGCCAGGTGCTCAACATCGACACCAAGCCGCTCGACAATCCCAAGGTGCGCACGCTGATCACCGACATCACCGATAGCGGGCAGGTGTTCAACGCGCTGTCGAGTTATATGGGCCTGCACGAATTCGACCCCTCGCTGCGCCCGCAGCCGGTGGATGCGGTGGTGCATTTCGCTGCCATCCCGCGCATCATGATCACGCCGGACAATGAAGTGTTCCGCATCAATGCGATGGGCACCTACAATGTCATCGAGGCCGCGGTGAAGCTCGGCATCCGCAAGGTGATCGTCGCCTCCTCGGAGACGACCTACGGCCTGGTGTTCGCCAACGAGCCGCGCGACCCCAAATATTTCCCGCTCGACGAGGAGTATGACGTCGACCCGATGGACAGCTATGCGCTGTCCAAGATCGTCAACGAAAAGACCGCGCGTGCCTTCGCGCAGCGCAACGGCACCGACATCTATGCCTTGCGCATCGGCAATGTCATCGAGCCGCATGAATATTCGCTGTTCCCGAAATGGTTCGCCGATCCCGGTTTCCGCAAGCGCATCGCCTGGAGCTATGTCGACGCGCGCGATCTCGGCCAGATCACGCTGCGCGCCATCGAAAAGGACGGGCTCGGCTACCAGGTGTTCAACGCCGCCAATGACGACACCTCGTCCGACCTGCCGACGGCCGAACTCCTGAAGCGATTCTATCCCAACGTGCCGGTCAAGGCTGAACTCGGTGAGTACGAGACGCTGCTGTCGAACCGCAAGGCGCGCGATATGCTGGGCTTCCGTCCGGAGCATAGCTGGCGCAAATACGTCAAAACCGCCTGAGCAAGCAGGCAAAACGGGGTTGGGCTGTGCATAGCGGCGCGCTTTGCGGCCCAACCGCCCGGTGGTGCTTGACAGCTTCCGCAAACCGGCCTTTCTGAAGTCCATGCGGGACGCAAAGCCGAACAAGGAAAAATCGCCGAAAAAGCCGGCATCCGCCGAACGCCCCTCCGGTGTTCGCCGGCCCGACGCGGCACGCATTCCCGGCGCCAGCGTGCACACGTCGCTGGCCAGCGAAATTGGCCTGCGGATCGTGCGCGGCGATTATCCGCCCGGTACCATCCTGCCCAATGAGGCGAAATGGTCGGAAACCTTCAGCGTCAGTCGCTCGGCGGTGCGCGAGGCGATCAAGATGCTGATGGCCAAGAGCTTGCTTGCTTCACGCCCCAAGATCGGCAGCTGGGTCGAGCCCAGGGAACGCTGGAACCTGCTCGACCGTGACGTGCTCGCCTGGTACGCAACCTCGCCCGACCGCGAGGTGTTTCTGAAGACGGTGCAGGAATTCCGCCACATCATCGAGCCGGAAGCCACTGCCTTCGCCGCCATGCGGCGGACCGACGAGCAGATGGCCGAGATCAGCCAGGCCTGCCGCGAGATGGGGGAGGCGGCCAGCCTGCAGGAACGCACGCGCGCCGACACACGCTTCCACCTGGCCATCCTGCGCGCATCCGGCAATGATCTTCTGGTGCCGCTCGGAGTACTGATCGAATCCGCGTTCGACCATCTCTTCACCTTTACGACACGGGCGGTCGACGATCTCAATCACGTGCAGAAGCTGCATGAGGCGATCGAGAAGAACATCCGGCTGCAACGCCCGGACGCAGCGCGCGCCGCGGTGCGCAAGTTGCTCGCCAACACCGATCACGTGATCAAGTCGCGCTAAACCACTAATCTTCCTTCTCGCGGCCGAAGGCCACGCGCAGTTCGTCCTTGGCGTGCTCGAGCACTCGCCTGCGCGTGGCGGGCAGGTTCTTGCCGGCGCGGTTGATATAGAAATTCAGCATCGACATGGCGGATTGAAAAGGTTCGGCCTTGCGGCGGTGGCTGTGTTCGGCCGACTGTTTGAGCGAGGCGGCGATCTTCCTGGCATCGTCGGACTCGAAGATGTGATCCTCGAGATCCATGGCGTCGCTCTGCTCGGTCACCTCGGCCGACCATTTCTGCCTGGCAGCGGTCATGGCTGGGACTCCTTTGCGGTTTGATGGTCGGAAAACTCCAGACATTGGCGTCGGTTCCCGCCTTCTGACCGCTCTGGAGCCACGGATTTGCCTGCTGTGGCGCTGCTGCACGCAGAGAATGCGCCGATAGTGGTGCAAACGGCGGCCGGTTTTCGAGACCGCCGACAGGAAACGCCTTTGACCCGAACCGACCTGAACCGGCCGAGCCCCGGCATAGACAGTTCCTACGCTTGGGTGCGCCTGGCCATATCGATGGTGCTGGCGACGATCGGTGGGGTCGGCATGTGGGCTGTCGTCGTGGTGCTGCCCGCGGTGCAGGCGGAGTTCGGCGTCGACCGCGCCGCGGCATCCATGCCCTACACCGCGACCATGGTGGGCTTCGCCGCCGGCAATGTGTTGGTCGGCCGCGCCATCGATCGCATGGGGTATTGGATCCCGGCGCTGATTTCCTCCGTGGCACTCTCGGCCGGCCTGCTGCTTGCCGCACTTTCGACCTCGATCCTGCAATTCACCCTTGCGCAAGGGTTGCTTATCGGTGTCGGCACGTCGGTGATCTTCGGGCCGCTGATCGCCGACATCTCGCACTGGTTCAACCGCCGGCGCGGCGTCGCCGTCACGGCGGCGGCGGCCGGTAATTACCTCGCCGGAACGCTCTGGCCGACCATCATGCCGACGCTGATCAAGGCGGAAGGCTGGCGCTTCACCTATGCCGCGATCGGCATCTTCTGCCTGGTCACCATGGTGCCGTTGGTGCTGATGCTGCGGCGCGGCGCTCCTGAGGCTACCGCCGCCGGCTCACCGGGAAGCCGGTCTGTGCAGCCGATTCCCATGTCGCCGGCGGCGCTGCAGGCGCTGCTGGTTGTCGCCGGCCTTGGCTGCTGTGTGGCGATGTCGATGCCGCAGGTGCATATCGTCGCCTATTGCATGGATCTTGGCTACGGCATTGCGCATGGCGCCGACATGCTGTCGATCATGATGGCGGCGGGCGTCGTCAGCCGGCTCGCTTCGGGCTTCATCGCCGATCGCATCGGCGGTGCGAAGACCCTGGTCATCGGCTCGGTGCTGCAATGCCTGTCGCTGCTGTTTTACATTCCGTTCGACGGGCTCGCCTCGCTCTACGTCGTGTCGCTGGTGTTCGGCCTGTCGCAAGGCGGCATCGTGCCCTGCTATGCGATCATCGTGCGCGAATACCTGCCGGCCAAGGAGGCCGGCCAGCGTATTGGCATCGTCATGATGGCGACGATCTTCGGCATGGCGATCGGCGGCTGGATGTCGGGCTGGATCTACGACCTGACCGGATCCTACGCCGTAGCCTTCCTTAATGGCATCGCCTGGAATTTGCTGAACATAGTGGCGATCGGGCTGTTCATGTGGAAGGCAAGGCAAAGGGCCGTCATGGCAGCCTGAGGCGCGCCTCGGCTTGACAATAGGCAGGCACTGCGCGACCCCAGAGATCAAGGGTTGCGGCGACAGGCCGGTGAGATGGCGACAGCTGTGATGATCGTACTGCGGATGTGTGCAAGCGGACCTCGGCCTTGATCAAGCCGCGCTCGCGCCGCGGCGGCGGCCGCCCGACCATAGCGGATGTCGCGCGCAAGGCCGGCGTCGGGGCCATCACCGTGTCGCGGGCGCTGCGCGAGCCGGAGCGCGTCTCGGAAGAATTGCGCCGTCAGATCCAGGCCGCCGTCGACGAGCTCGGCTATGTGCCGGACCCCAATGCGCGCGCGCTGGCCTCGGCGCGCGCCGAGGTGTTCGGCGTGCTGGTGCCATCGCTCACCAACAACGTCTTCGCCGAGGTGGTGCGCGGCATCTATGACAGCCTGTCGGACAGCCCGTTCCGCATCCAGCTTGGCAACACGCACTATTCCGGGCTCGAGGAGGAGCGGCTCTTGCAGCTGTTCGGCTCGCAGCGGCCGGCAGCGCTGATCGTCGCAGGTATCGACCAGACGCCTACCTCGCGAAAACTGCTCGAAAATGCCGGCTGCCCCGTGGTGCAGGTGATGGAGACCGGGCCCGATCCCGTCGACATGATGGTCGGCTTCTCGCATTTCGACGGCGGCAGGACGGCGACCGAGCACCTGATCGAGGCAGGGTATCGCCGCATCGGCTTCATCGGCGCGCGCATGGACCCGCGTTCGCAGCGGCGCCTCGCCGGCTACCGCGCGGCGATGGAGAAGGCCGGGCTGTTTGATCCGCGCCTGGTCACCACCACGCCGGTGCTGTCCAGCGTGCCGCTTGGGCGAGAACTGTTCCGCGATGCCCTGGCCAAGATGCCGACGCTCGACGGCGTGTTCTGCAACAATGACGACATCGCGCTCGGTGTGCTGTTCGAATGCCACCGCGCCGCGATCGATGTGCCTAAGACCATCGGCATCGTCGGTTTCAACGATCTCGACATGATGCAGGTGGCGTTTCCCTCGATCACCAGCATCCGCACCTACCGCTACGAAATCGGCAGGCGTGCCGTGGCCATGGCACTGGCGGCGATCGCCGGCGACCGGCCGCAGGAGCGGGTCGTCGATCTCGGCTTCGAGCTCAAGCGCCGCGAGAGTACAGCCCGCTGAACCCACTTTCTAGAAGGCGCTCAAATGGTGCTTTACACAACGTTATGGTAGCGCTACCATTTTTCTGAACGAGCCTCGCCTCTGAAGTGCTGGGTTTGTTTATTATACATAAGCAACAGCTCATGCTTGTTTATTATGTATAATATGATAGTTTTTCTTCGATCGACGGGGACGGCAAAGGGGAGGTGGCGCAAAGGTCGTTGGCACCTGGGTAGGCGTGACTGGGCAAGGCGGGAGGGCCTGCCGGAAACGCGAGAATTGCATGAAACTGAAGCAAACAAATCAGAACTGCAATCGGGAGGATTATCGATGATCAAGTCACTCGTCGGTGGCATCGTTGCCGCCAGTGCATTCGTTATGTTGAGCTCGTCGGCGATTGCCGCGGGTCCCGAAATCGTCAAAGGTCCGGCTGCCGAGCCTGACTGTTTCGCGCCCTGGGCCGCCGACACGCAATTCTTCAAGTTCCCCAAGAAGGCCGGGCCGTACCGCATCGCGCTCGCCAATGGCTATATCGCCAATACGTGGCGCATCCAGATGGTGCAGACCGCGAAGGCCTATGCGGCGCAGAAGGACGTCGCCGCGAAGCTGAAGGAATTCAAGGTCGTCTCGACCGGCGAAGATGTGCCGGCGCAGATTTCGGCGATCAACAACTTCATCGATTCCGGTTATGACGCGATCGTCGTCAACGCGCAGAACCCGACCGCATTCGGGCCAGTGATCAAGCGCGCCAAGGAAGCCGGCGTCGTGCTGGTTGCCTTCGACAACATTCTCGACACCAAGGACGCCATCAACGTCAATGTCGACCAGAAGGGTCTTGGCGAGCTGTGGGGCAAATGGTTGGTCTCGCATGTGCCGAATGGCGGCAAGGTGCTCGAGGTGCGCGGCGTTGCCGGCACGTCGGTGGACACTGACCGCCACAATGGCATCCACGAGGTTCTCGATGCCTCCGGAAAGAAATGGGCCGTCACCGAGGTCGTCGGCAAGTGGGATGACGGCGTTGCGCAAAAGGCTTCGGCCGACGCGATCGCCACCAACGGCCCCTTCGACGGCGTCACCGGACAGGGCGGCGACACCGGCATCGTGCAGGCGATGATCGATGCCAAGCATCCCTTCGTGCCGTTCGGCGGCGAGACCGAGAACGGCTTCCGCAAATTCTGCGCGGCCCACGCGGCCGACGGGTTGAAGTGCTCGTCAGCTGGTACCGGTCCGGCGCAGGTGGCGGTTGCCATCAAGACGGCGATCGCGGCGCTTGAAGGCAATGTCGTCCCGCAATCGGTCAAGCTGCCGCTGGCGATCGTCGAGGATCCAAACTTCAAGGCTGGTCAGGATTTCTTCCCCGACCAGTCCGACAATTTCTTCGTCGGCAATTCCTTCCCGACCTGCGGCATCAATTTCACCGCACAGGAAATCATGGGGCAGACCAAGGCGGATCAGTAGGCTGCACTCCCGGCGCCGTGGGATCTCCCGCGGCGCCGGTCAATTGATACGCTCAAAGCGCCCCGGGGAGGGCCGATGGACAGTGCGGTTCCGCTCTTCCAGATGGAAGGCATATCCAAGCGCTATGGTGGCGTGCGAGCTCTGGAAAAGGCGGAGCTTGTCGTCACATCCGGCAGCATCCACGCCATCCTTGGCGAAAACGGCGCCGGCAAGTCGACGTTGATCAAGGTCATGGCTGGTGTCGTGGCGCCCGATGAGGGCCGCATGACGCTGGATGGCCGTGAGGTGACCTTCCTGTCGCCAGCCGCCGCCAACCAGGCAGGCATCGTCTGCATCTTCCAGGAGCTGTCGCTGGTTCCAGATCTCAGCGTCGCCGACAATATCGTCATTTCCGATCCGCCCAAACGCTTCGGCATGATCGACCGCAAGGCGCAACGTCGCGTCGCAGAGGAAGCCCTTGCGCGCGCTGGCGCGGCCGACATCCATCCGCTGGCGCTGGTCAAGGACCTTCCCCTTTCAAGAAGGCAGATGGTCGAGATCGCCAAGGCGCTGGCCAGAAAGCCACGCATTCTCATCCTCGACGAGGCGACATCGGCGCTCACGGCGGCGGATGTCTCGAAGATTTTTGGCGTCCTGAAACGGCTGCGCTCGGAAGGGCTGGCGTTGCTCTATATCTCGCACCGCATGAACGAGATCGCCGAACTTGCCGATCAGTGCACGGTGTTCCGCAATGGCCGCAATGTCGCCAGCTACAAGGCCGGCTCGAAGAGCGACAATGAGGTGGTCGAATTGATGATCGGCCGCGAATACAGTCACATCTTCCCGCCCAAACCGGCGACCGTGCCAGCTACAGCCGCACCCAGGCTTGAAGCCCGCAAGCTTTCCTGGGCCGACCGGCTGCACGACATCTCGCTGACCGTCAGGGCAGGCGAGGTGGTCGGCCTCGGCGGTCTCGACGGCCAGGGCCAGCGCGAATTGCTGCTTGCCTTCTTCGGCGTGCTGCGCGGCCTTTCCGGCGAGGTGCTGATCGACGGCAAGCCGGTGGCGATCAGCAGTCCCGCGGCGGCCCGCGAGGACGGCATCGGCATGGCGCTGATCCCCGAGGACCGCAAGACCGAAGGCTTGATGCTGCCGATGACGGTGCGCGAGAATTTGTCCTTCGCCGCGCTCGATCGCTTGTCCAAGGGCGGCATCATCGACCGCGCCGCCGAGCAGCGGCTGATCGACGATATGGTCGGCCTGCTCGCGATCAAGACGGCGGGCCTCGATATTCCGGTCGGCGCGCTGTCGGGCGGCAACCAGCAGAAGGTGGTCATCGCCAAATGGCTGATGCGCCAGCCGCGCATCATCCTGCTCAACGACCCGACGCGGGGCATCGATGTCGGCACCAAGCAGGAGCTCTATCAGCTGATGCGCAAGCTGGCGGACGCCGGGGCCGCGATCCTGTTCTATTCGACCGACTATGACGAGCTGATCGGCTGCTGCGACCGCGTGCTGGTGCTCTACGACGGAGCGGTCAAGCGCGAACTGGTCGGCGCCGAGATCACCGAGCGGGCGCTGATAGCGAGCGCGCTCAACATCCATGGCGAGGAGAGCCCGGTGGGCCTGGGAGCAAGTGCGTGAAAGATTGGCGCTACTGGCTGGCAGAGCAGCGCGGAACGCTGCTGGCGCTCGGCATCTTCATCGTCATGTTCATCATCTACACCTCGAACCATCCGGCCGGCTTCACTGCCAATGTGGTGCAGACGGCGGCGAACAAGGGTGTGCTGCTCGCCTTCGTCGCCATGGCGCAGACGCTGGTGGTGATCACCGCCGGCATCGACCTGTCCGTCGGCATGATTTTTCTGCTTACCAACTGCCTGGCCTCCTGGCTGGTGGTGGGCACGCCCATGCAGACGACGCTCGGCGTCATCGCCGTGCTGGCGGTCGGTCTTCTGTGCGGCGCCATCAACGGCGCCATCGTCATCTACGGCCGGCTGCAGCCGATCGTCGCCACCATCGCCACCGGCGCCGTCTTTTACGGCATCGGCCTTCTGCTGCGTCCCTTTCCAGGCGGCTCGGTCAATGAGGACCTGGCCGATGCGATGACCGGACGCGTCTTCGATGTGGTGCCGGCGAGCCTCGTCGTGCTGTTCGCCATCGTGTTGTTGATCTGGGTGCCGTTCAGCCGCTCGGTGCTTGGCCGTGCTGCCTATGCGGCGGGATCGTCGGAGACGGCGGCCTATATGTCGGGCGTTCCGATCAGGCGCGGCAAGTTCGCCGCCTACACGCTGGCCGGGCTGCTGGCCGCGATCGGCGGGCTGTTCCTGACCTTCTTCACCTATACGGGCGACGCTGCCTATGCCAGCGGCAACGCCTACACGCTGTTCTCGATCGCCGCCGTGGTGCTGGGCGGTGTCTCGCTGTTCGGCGGCAAGGGCAGCGCCATCGGCGCCATCTTCGGCGCGCTGGCCTTCCGCACCATCGGCGATCTGTTGTTCGTGTTCGATTTCGATCCGCTCTGGCAGCCGCTGTTCCAGGGGGTTATCCTGCTGATCGCGGTCAGCCTCGGCGCCTTCGCCCTGTTTCGGGTCCGCAACCGGCTGGAGTGGTTCCTGTGAGCGAAACGACATTGGGCGGCATTGCCGGCCGCATGCCGAAATTCATCCGCCGCGCCGATCCGGCTGTGCTGACGGCATTCGCCTGCATCGTGCTGTTGCTGTTCCTCGGCAGCCTCTATTCCAGAAGCTTCCTGTCACCTGAATATCTGCTGCAGCAGTTGAAGGTGGCCTCGTTCCTCGGCGTCATCGCCACCGGCATGATGCTGGTCATCCTGCTCGGCCAGATCGACCTGTCGGTGCCGTGGTCGGTGGCCGCGGGCGCCATGATGGCCTGCGCGGCGGCCGCCTACGGCCCGGTCGGCGTGGTGCTGGCCATTCCGTTCGGCATCTTCTGCGGCGTGCTGATCGGCGTCATCAACGGCATCGGCGTCGCCTATCTGCGCATTCCCTCGATGATCATCACGCTTGCCACCAATGCCGTCGCGCAAGGGCTGATGGTGGTCTATACCGGCGGTTTCTCGCCCCAGGATTCGGCCACGGGCGCGATGCGCTACCTCGCCACCGGCTTTGCCGTTCCAGGCGTGCCCAATGCGGTCATCATCTGGGCGCTGATCGGGGCGGCGATGGTCTTCGTGCTGACCCGCACCGGCTTTGGCCGCACCGTCTACGGCATCGGCAACCGCGAGCGCGCTGCCTATCTATCCGGCATCGACACAAGGCGCGTGGTGATGATTGCCTTCGCCGTCTCCGGGGGACTCTCGGCCTTTGGCGGCGTGTTGCTGGCCGGTTATGCCTCGAAGGCGGCGCAGTCGATGGGCGATGCGTATTTGCTGCCGTCGATCGCCGCAGTGGTGCTCGGCGGCACCTCGATCCTCGGTGGGCGCGGGTCCTATCTCGGCACCGTCGCCGGCGTCATCCTGATCACGCTTCTGCAATCCATCCTGTCGGTCATGCAGATGCCGGAGGCGGGGCGGCAGATCATCTATGGCGTCGTCATTGTCGCCATGCTGCTGCTCTACGGCCGCGCGCCGGCAAGCCGCTAGAGCCGGATGATTTCAGGCCGGATCGACCTGAAATCTGAATCCGCCTCTAAATCAAGGAGATAGAGCATGATGTCGTCCGAAAACCGCTTCACACTTTTTGGCATCATGCTCTAGCCGTGGACGAAGAAGCAGCGCAGGCGCCGGCGGGCGCTCCCGGTTCGGTGCCTCCGGCGATTGTGGTGATGGGCGTCGCCGGTTGCGGCAAGTCGGCTGTCGGCATTGCGCTGGCGGCCGCGCTGGGGGCCGTCTTCATCGAAGGCGACAGGCTGCATCCGCCGGAGAATGTGGCGCGCATGGCAAGCGGCGAGCCACTTACCGACCAGTTGCGTGAGGGCTGGCTCGACGCCATCGGCGAGCGCATCGCGGCGTCGGTCGGCGAAGGGCAGGGCGTGGTCGCGGCCTGCTCGGCGCTGAAGCGCGGCTATCGCGAGCGCCTGCGCGGTTTTCGCCCCGACATCGTCTTCCTCTATCTGGAGATCGATCCGGCGACGGCAAGGCAGCGGGTCGCCAGCCGCAAGGGCCATTTCATGCCGGCAAGCCTGGTCGACAGCCAGTTCGCCATTCTCGAGCCGCCGGGGAGCGATGAGCGGGCGCTGACAATCGACGCGACGCGTCCCGTTGCCGATGCCGTTGCGGACGCGATGCGTCTGCTGGCCAATTCGTAAGCCGGTACCGTCGCCTGTCATGGCATCGCCATGGGCGATCATGGAACCTTGCTATGACAAACGCCGCCCCCAGCCGTCAATCTAGACTAAATCTGCGAGGACAGCTCGACCGGGAAATCGTCGTTATCGGCATCGCGCATGGCTGCGAGGCTTCTGTTATCGAGCACCTCGGCAATGGCCTGGCGCACTTCCAGCATCATGTGCCGGACCTGGCAGGTCGCCTCGTCGCAATCCTCGCAGCGCTGGTACTGCGTGCGGCTGGCGCAGGGTATCGGCGCCAGCGGGCCGTCCAACACGCGCACGACATGGCCGATCTTGATCTCGGAAGCCGGGCGAGCGAGGCGATAGCCGCCTTCCTTGCCCTTGCGGCTCTGGACAAAGCCCGCATTGCGCAATTCGCCCAGAATGGCATCGAGGAATTTCTTCGGGATGTTGTTGGCGACAGCAATGTCGTTGACGAAGGCCAGTTGGCCCGCCGGCAGGCCAGACAGATGCACGAGGGCCTTGAGGCCGTATTTGCCTTTTTTTGTCAGCATGCCCGAGTCAACCCGTTGAAGCCCCAACCACCCCGCATCTGGCGGCTGTTTGTGTGCAAATAATGACGGTTTCGCCGCACGATGATATTTCGCGAAAACAAGACGCCGAATAGCACGTTAGGCACAAACGCGTTGATTCTTTGTAACGTTTTGCCGGGATGATGCCGTATTCGTCCTGGCTGATGGCAAAAACGAAGAAAGCCGGCTCACTGCCGGCTTTCCTCATCTGTTCAATCCATGCCGCAACCGTCAGCGGCTGCCATAGGCTTGGTCGAGCAGGCCGCCGGCGGCAAAGTGCTCTTTCTGGATCTTGTCCCAGCCGCCGAAGACGTCTTCCACCGTCAGCAGGCGCACGTCCGGGAAATCGGCCTTGTATTTGGCGGCGACGGCTGCATCACGCACCCGGTTGCCGTTCTGGGCGAGGATATCCTGGCCCTCGGGCGTGTAGAGGAAGTCGAGATAGGTCTTGGCGAGATCGCGCGTGCCGTGCTGGTCGGCGACCTTGTCGACGATCGCCACCGGGAATTCGGCGAGCAGGCTGACCGAGGGCGTGACCTGCTCGAACTTGTCGTCGCCATACTCCTTGCGGATGCCGCGCGTCTCGGATTCGAAGGTGATCAGCACGTCGCCGATCTCGCGCTGCACGAAGGTTGTGGTCGCGGCGCGGCCACCCGTGTCGAAGATCGGCACATTGTTGAACAGCTTGGTGATGAACTCCTTCACCTCGGCGTCGTCGCCCTTGAAGGCTTCCTTGGCGTAGGCCGTGGCGGCCAGATAGGTGTAGCGCGCATTGCCCGATGTCTTCGGGTTGGGGAAGATCACCTGCACGTCGTCGCGCACCAGATCGTTCCAGTCCTTGATGTGCTTGGGATTGCCGGCACGCACAAGGAATGAAGGCAGCGAATAGAAGGGTGAGGCGTTGTTGGGGAAGTCCTTCTGCCAGTCGGCGGAGACCAGCCCTTTCTTGACCAGGAAATCGACATCGGTGACCTGGTTGAAGGTGACGACATCGGCGCCAAGCCCTTCGGCAATGGCGCGGGCCTGCGCCGAGGTGCCGGCATGCGACTGGTCGACTGTCACGCCCGGATGCCCGGCGACGAAGGCCTTGTTGACCTGGACGAACAGTTCGCGGCCGACGTCATAGGAGGCGTTGAGCAGCTTGTCGGCCGACCAAGCTTGGGAGGATGCGAGGAACAGGCCGGCAACGGTGGCAACGCCAAGGAAAAATCGCTTCATGAAAAGGCTCCGGATGCAATGCGTTATGGCTCGACCATAGCCGTGGCGCAGGGGGCGGGGCGAGGCATGGGTTCCAGAGCTTGGCGCTCGTCGCTAGAAAAACCGTTGCCCGAACTGGCGGATCGTAGCATTTTCTTTCAGGTGGGTTCGCTCTGTCTGGCCGGCCCCTTCAATCCCTCCTGGCAAGGCAACAAGTAGATACACATTGTGTATGCGAAGTGCTATGATGCCGGAAAGGAGTCCTCCATGACAAAGGCCGCCCCTGAGAACCACGCCAAGCCTGTCAATCTGCGTATCCGAGAGGACATGCGCATACTAATTGACCGCGCCGCGAAAATACGCGGGAAAACCCGCTCCGACTTCATGATCGACGCTGCCTACCGTTCGGCTGAGGAGACGCTGCTCGACCAGACCCTGATCAAGGTGGATCCGGAGAGTTACCGGCATTATCTCGACATCCTTGACAAATCGCCAAGCGGGGAGGGTTTTGCGCGCCTTATGAACGCGCCCAAGCCATGGCAGGACTGATGCTATCGGCGCCGGCGCCCCTGGCCGAAAACCACGATCTCGAACTTTTCCAAAGTGGGACTGAAAGCCTCGACCAATGGCTTCGCCGTAGGGCGCGGGCCAACCAAGTCGGTGGCGCGTCTCGGACTTATGTGGTGGCGGAAGGCGCTCGGGTTGTCGGCTATTACTGCCTGTCTTCGGGCGGGCTTGATCTTGCGGAGGCGCCTGGCCCCATCCGTCGCAACATGCCGGATCCCATCCCAATGGTCGTACTCGGGCGCCTTGCCGTGGACGCAAGCTGGCAAGGCAAGGGGCTGGGTGCCGCGCTCCTGCAAGACGCCGTTCTGCGCGCCGGCCACGCCGCGACGATCCTCGGGATTCGCGGCATTTTCGTTCATGCCATATCGGATGAGGCGAAAGCCTTCTACGAGCACTACGGCTTCGCGGCTTCTCCGAAGCATCCAATGACCTTGGTGCTATCGTTGAAGGGCCTGGTGAAAGCTTAGGTCACTGCCATCGGTCCGAGATGTGCCTTTGGCGTACCAAATCACCGTGGCCCTAGGCCGCGGGAAACAGCTTCCAACGCCCCGGACGGAACGCCACCCGGCTCTTCTGCGCCGCGGGATGTCCGACGGGCAGTTCGATCTCGACCCGCTGGCGTTCGCCGCCGATCTCGAGTTCGACGCGCCGGGTGCCGGCGACGCGGCGGCTGGCGGCGACCGTGCCGGCGATGCAGCCGCTGCAGCCATCGAGCAGTTCGACGTCGTGCGGGCGGAAATAGAGCGTCGCCTCGCCCTCGGGCGCGTGCGGCGCCGACAGCCCGATCGGGCGATCAGCGAGCCAGATTTCGCCATTCTCGACCTTGACGGGAAGCGAGCTCGATTCGCCGATAAAGCCGTAGACGAAGGGTGAGTTCGGCGTGTCATAGATATCGTCGGCGGTGCCGACCTGCTCGATGCGGCCCTGGCTCATCACCACGACGCGGTCGGCAAGTTCCAGCGCCTCTTCCTGGTCGTGGGTGACGAAGACGGTGGTGTGGCCGGTGCGGTCATGGATCTCGCGCAACCAACGGCGCAACTCGCGGCGCACCTGCGCATCGAGCGCGCCGAACGGCTCGTCGAGCAAAAGCACCTTGGGTTCGATCGCCATGGCACGCGCCAGCGCGACACGCTGGCGCTGGCCGCCGGAGAGCTGTGCCGGATAGCGCTTCTCCAGCCCTGAAAGCTGGACGAGGTCGAGTAGCTCGGAAGCGCGACGGCGGATTTCTGCTGCCGGCGGCCGCGAGGCCCCGTGCCGGACCTTCAGGCCGAAGCCGATATTGTCGGCCACCGTCATGTGCCGGAACAGCGCATAGTGCTGGAAGACGAAGCCGACATTGCGCTCTTGGATCGACTTCTGCGAAGCATCCTCGTCGCCGAAGAAGATCTTGCCGCGCGTCGGCCGTTCCAGCCCGGCGATCAGCCTGAGCAGCGTCGTCTTGCCGGAGCCTGACGGCCCCAGCAAAGCGATCAGTTCGCCCGACTTGATGTCGAGCGACACGTCATGGAGCGCTGGAAACCGCTCGAACTCCTTGCGCACGTTGGCAACGCGAACTTCCATTTACAAAACCTTTTTTGGTGGATGCATGTCGTTGTCCCAAAACCGGTAGCCACTTTTGGGCGACATGCATCAATGTCCGCGCGTCGCGGCGAGTTCGGCGCCGTAGCGCATCTCGAGCAGTGTTTTCAAGACCAGCGTGACGAGCGCCAGCCCGGCAAGCAGTGAAGCGACGGCAAAGGCACCGACGGCATTGTACTCGTTGTAGAGGATTTCGACATGCAGCGGCATGGTGTTGGTCAGGCCGCGTATATGGCCCGACACCACCGACACCGCGCCGAATTCGCCCATGGCGCGCGCGTTGCACAGCAGCACGCCGTAGAGCAGGCCCCATTTGACGTTGGGCAGCGTCACATACCAGAAGGTCTGCCAGCCATTGGCGCCAAGCGAAAGGGCGGCTTCCTCATCGCCATTGCCCTGTTCCTGCATCAGCGGGATCAGTTCGCGGGCGACGAAGGGGAAGGTGACGAAGACGGTGGCCAGCACAATGCCGGGCACGGCGAACAGGATCTGGATGCCGTGTGCCTTCAGCCACTCACCGAGCAGCCCTTGCGCCCCGAACAGCAGCACATAGACCAGGCCCGAGATGACCGGCGAGACCGAGAAGGGCAGGTCGATCAGCGTGGTGAGAAACGCCTTGCCCTTGAACTCGAACTTGGCGATCGCCCAGGCGGCGGAGATGCCGAAGACGACATTGAGCGGCACCGAGATCGCCGCGACAAGCAGTGTCAGGTGGATGGCCGAGCGTGCGTCCGGCTCGCCCAATGCCTGCGTATAGGCGCCGACGCCTTTTGCCAGCGCCTCGTGGAAGACGATGATCAGCGGCAAAAGCAGGAAGACGCCGAGGAAGACAAAAGCGATCGCCATCAGCACGGCCTGTGCCGGACGGCTCTCGGTCACCGCCGCCGAGCGGCTCTCATGGTAGGGTTCGTAGGATTTGATTTCGGGATCAGCCATAGCGCTTGCGGCTCCATGTCTGCACGAGATTGACGACCAGAAGCATGACGAACGACAGGGCCAGCATGATCGCAGCGATCGCGGTCGCCGCCGGGTAATTGTATTCCTCCAGCCGGATGACGATCAGCAGCGGTGCGATCTCGGATTTGTAGGGCAGGTTGCCGGCGATGAAGATGACCGAGCCGTATTCGCCGACGCCGCGCGCGAAGGCCAGCGAGAAACCGGTGATGATGGCCGGCGCCAGGCCCGGAAACAGCACGCGGGTGATGATCTGGAAGCGGCTGGCGCCAAGCGTGGCGGCGGCTTCCTCCACCTCCTTGTCGATCTCCTCCATGATCGGCTGCACCGTGCGCACGACGAAGGGCAGGCCGATGAAGACGAGCGCCACGACGATGCCGAGCGGCGTATAGGCGACCTTGATGCCGAGCGGCATCAGCAATTTGCCGATCCAGCCATTCGGCGCATAGAGCGTGGTGAGCGCAATGCCGGCCACCGCGGTCGGCAGGGCGAAGGGCAGGTCGACCATGGCGTCGACAATGCGGCGGCCGGGAAAGCGGTAGCGCACCAGTACCCAGGCGACGAGCGTGCCGAAGACGACATTGACGGCCGCCGCGAGGAAGGCGGTGCCAAAGCTGATTTCCAGCGCGTTGATGGTGCGGCGGTCGCTGGCGATCGCCCAGAATTCAGCCCAGCCGAGCGAGGCCGAGCGCCAGATCAGCCCGGACAGCGGAATGAGGATGATGAGGGTGAGGTAGGCAAGCGAGAAGCCGAGCGTCAATCCGAAACCCGGAATGACACTCGGCTGCCTGAATCGCCACCCCGCCTGCGCGGGTGCTGTGGTCATGGAGTTCTGGATCGTCCCTTCTTACTCAACAAGATTTTCGCTGAAAGAAGCCCATTCGCGGGCTTCTTCGGGCACTGCCCAACCTCACTGGGCCGGCTTGTAGATCTGGTCGAATATACCACCATCGCCGAAATGATAAGGCTGCGCCTTCTTCCAGCCGCCGAAAAGCGGATCGTCGATGGAGATCAGCTTGATGTCGGGGGTCTTGGGCAGATCCGCCGGCGCCACCAGTTCGGGCTTGGCCGGACGATAGTGGTTCTTGGCGATGATCGTCTGGCCTTCCTTGGAATAGAGCCAGCCGAGATAGGCTTCCGCCACCTTGCGCGTGCCCTTGGCATCGACATTGGCATCGACGATCGCCACCGGCGGCTCGGCCAGGATCGATGTCGGCGGATAGACGATCTCGAAATTGTCGGCACCGAATTCGTCGAGCGCCAGATAGGCGTCGTTTTCCCAGCCGATCAGCACGTCGCCGATGCCCTTTTGCGCGAAGGTGACGGTCGAGCCGCGCGCGCCGGTGTCGAGAACCGGGGCATTGGCGTAAAGCTTGCCGACGAATTCCCTGGTTTTGGCTTCGTCGCCGCCATCATGGGCGTTGGCGTAGGCCCAGGCGGCGAGATAGTTCCAGCGGGCGCCACCCGAGGTCTTCGGATTGGGGGTGATCACCTGGGTGCCATCCTTGACCAAGTCGCTCCAGTCGTGGATGCCCTTGGGATTGCCCTTGCGGACCAGGAAGATGATGGTCGAGGTGTAAGGCGCTGAATTGTTTTCGAATTTCTTGCGCCAGTCGGGATTTACCTTCTTCGATTTGGAGACGATGGCGTTGATGTCGCCTTCGAGCGCCAGCGTCACTACGTCGGCGTCGAGGCCGTCGATCACGGCGCGCGCCTGGGCGCCCGATCCGCCATGCGACTGCTGGATGGTTACCGTCTCGCCGGTCTCGGCTTTCCAGTGTGCGGCGAAGGCCTCGTCATAGGCCTTGTAGAGCTCACGCGTCGGATCATAGGACACGTTTAGGATGGTGGTGTCGGCGAACGCGAAACCGAGCGTGCCGAACTGGACAGATGTGGCGACCAGTGCGCCGAGCAGTTTCCGGAAATGAGGTTTGGTCATTTCTGCCTCCGTTGAACCGCGCCAAATCTAGCGAATTGATAGAAATTAGATGCATCGAATGTTGCCTTTTTTGTCCTCCTGAAGAAAATCTTCGACGATCTTCGGTCGCATGGGGAAATATTTTCCTCGCCGGCGCTCGGCGCGGATTCGAGGTTCTATCTAGGGATGCGCGGTGCCGAGGCAAGGCGCGCTGGTCCGGCAAATCACTCGGCGCTCACCGGGAAATCGAAGCGCTGGGTGGGAAAGGGCTCATGCCGGAGCGTATAGTGCCACCATTCGCGCGCGTAGTTCTTGAAGCTGCCGGCACGCATGGCCTCGACGAGCAGCCTGCGGTTTGCTGTCGCTTCATTGCCGAGCGGGCGATGCGCCGTCTCGCTCATCGGGTCGAAACAGTCGAAACCGCTGCCGAAATCGAGCGTATCGGCATCGATGGCGCCGCAAGCGGATTTGGCGACGGATGGGCCGTCGGCCCGCGCGATCGCGACATCGACGGTCGAACCGCGCGAATGGGTCGACAGTTCGCCGACATAACCTTTGGCGATGAGGTCGCCACGCCGAACCCCGGGATACCATCGCGGATCGGGCGGCCCGCCATGTCGCGTCCAGTCGCCCATATCGGCGACGGCACGGGCAGGGCGGTAGCAGTCGAAGACCACCAGCGTCAGGCCTTTCGCGGCGATGGCCTGCTGGACGCCGGCAAGAGCTTGCGCCGCCTGCAAGGTGAGAATGCAGACAGGTGCATCGTAGCCGGTCACCTTGCGGTGCAGGAAATTGTCCGATCCGGCGTAGCGGATGTCCTGATAGATCGACGGGGCGATATCGGCGAGGCGGACGAAGCCGGCGGGCAGGGGGTCGGCAAGTGCCGGCAGAACGGGAGCGACAACCGTCAGCGCGAAAAAGCCAACGCGCAGAATCGCCTGGCGCACTCTATTCAACGAACACTTTCACGCTGGCCGCTCGCCCGGCCGCGTCGATCACGGTCAGCGTCGAATAGCCGGCGCCGTCCGGTTGCCAGGTCGCGGTACGGCGGCGGTCGAGGCCAACCAGCGGTTTGCCGTTCGCAAGCCAGCGGAACGGCGCACGGCCGCCTTGCAGTTTGAGCACCAGCGGCGTGGCGTCGGCGGAATTCGTGGCGAGGTCGACGCGGGCGCCGTCCGGCGGGAAGATGATTGTCGGCGCGGGCTCGGTCGGCGTCGCCTGCACCAGGCCATCGGCGCCGGCGCCGAAGCGGGCAAGCGTCACCGGCAGGTCCTCGCGCTTGGGGGTGAAGGCGCCGGGCGGCTTGCTCGGCAGCGGCACGGTGGCAAGGCCCGAGCGGACAAAGCCCTCGAACAGGATGGGGGCGGCCGAGACGTAGCCGGAAAGGCCCGGCACGGCGCTGGCATCGGGACGCCCGACCCAGACACCCAGTACATAGCGGCCGTCGAAGCCGACCGACCAGGCGTCGCGGTAGCCGTAGGAGGTGCCGGTCTTGTAGGCGATGCCGCGCTGCAAGGCGCCTTCGGGTGGCTTGACCCCCGACAAGATGTCGATGATCTGCCAGTTCGCCTGATCGTTGAGGATGGTGGCGGTGGTGCGCTCGGCATTGGCCGGCTCGGTGCCGTCATGCAGCGTGTGCGTCTTGCCGCCATTGGCGAGCCCCGTATAGAGCTGGACCAGGTCGCGCAGCGTGACGCCGACGCCGCCGAGGCCGATGGCCAGGCCCGGCGCCTCGTTGATCGGCAGGATCGGGTTGACGCCGGCTTGGCGGAAGCGCGCGGTCAGCCGCGCCGGACCGACCGCGTCGAGCACGCGGATCGCCGGCACGTTGAGCGACAATTGCAGCGCCTGGCGGACGCTGACATCGCCCTGATAACCCATGTCGAAATTCTTGGGCCGGTAGCCGCCGAAATCGACCGGGCTGTCCTCGATCAGCGTTTCCTGCGCCACCAGCCCCTGTTCGAAGGCGAGGCCATAGATGAACGGCTTCAGCGTCGAGCCGGGCGAGCGCACGATCTTGGTCATGTCGATCCAGCCGGAACGGCTGGCATCGAAGAAATTGGCCGAGCCGACTTCGCCGAGAATCTCGCCGGTGCGTGAATTGGCCAGCACCATGGCGACGGACAGACGCGGTCCAAGCTTGGTCGCGGCGTCGCGCGCCACCTGTTCCAGTCCTTCCTGGACGCTTTTGCGGATCGTGAGTTTGAGCGGCTGGCCGGGGACGGCCCTGGGCAGCATCGCATAGGCGGCGTGCGGGGCAAGCGCCGGCAAGGTGCGGCGCAGGCCCGACACGTCGTCAAGCGCGGCGCGCGCGGCCTCGCTTTCGCCGATCAGGCCCGAGGAGACCATGCGGGTCAGCACACGGTCACGGGCGGCGTGGGCGATTGCCAAGTTGCGGTCGGGCCGGCGCTTCTCCGGCAATTGGGGCAAGGCGACGAGCAGGGCGGCTTCGGAGACGGTGAGCCGCTTCGGCTCCTTGCCGAAATAGGCAAGCGAAGCGGCGCGCACGCCTTCGAGGTTGCCGCCATAGGGAGCCAGCGTCAGATAACGTTCGAGGATCTCGCGCTTGGACAGCCGCCGCTCGATCTGGATGGCGCGCAGCATCTGCTTGATCTTGGAGCCGAGGCTGCGGCTTTCGCGCGGCTCGATCAGGCGGGCCAACTGCATCGACAGGGTCGAGCCGCCGGAGACGATGTGGCCGCTGGTGATGAGCTGGCCGGCGGCGCGGCCAAGCGCCAGCACGTCGACGCCCTGATGGTCCCAGAAGCGCTTGTCCTCATAGGTGACCAGCATGTCGACGAACTGCTTGTCGACCTGGTCGAGCCGGGTTTCGAGCCGCCAGTAGCCGTCCGGCGTGGCGAAGGCGCGCAACAACTGGCCATCGCGGTCTTGGACTTCGGTTGAGACCGTGAGTTCCGCCGGCAAGGGTGGCGGGAAAGAGCGGTCGAGTTCCCACAGGGTGGCGACCGATAGCGCGAGGATGCCGGCGCAGGAAGCTGCCGTTATGGCGGTGCGGCGAAGGAATTTCTTGGAAAACATGGCGCCGCCCCTCATTGCCCTGCCGGCACGACGGCCCTTCGGGCGTTCGCCGTTCGAAAAGCCAAGCAATTGGCTTTTCGTCCGCTGCGCGGACCACGGCTCACCTCCCCGTACAGAGACGGGGAGAAAGGAGCCTTCACCGAGGCTTTCGCCAATTTCCAAAGTTGCAGAATCGGCGCTGACGACTGCGGCAGTCCCCTTCTCCCCGTCTCTATACGGGAAGAAGGTGCCGGCAGGTGGATGAGGGGCAGCGCCGTCGTCCTGTTCATGTTCACCAACAACGCCTTACGGTGCCTTGATCTCCATCATGCCGGTGGCGGTGCGGGCCGAATATTGCGGCCGGTACATGTCTTCCACCGTCGCCGCCGGATGGGCGTAGGTGCCCGGCGTCACGGCGCGCACGACATAGGCGAGCGTCAGATTGTGGTCGTGATCGCCGTCGGCCGGGTTGAACGCCGCGACGAAACGGTCGTCGCGGAATTCGAGATGAGCGGCGTCGGTCTGCGCCAGCCAGGAGAAGTTCGTCAACTGGGCGCTGGAGACCAGGCCGGGATTGTCGATCTCGAAGCCGGCCGGCAACAGGTCGGTGACCAGCAGGCGCGACGGCCAGCTGTTCTGCTCGGTGACCTTGAGCACGACGACATAGCGTTCGTTCTGGGTTGCCTCCGTCACATTGGCTTCGGTGCCGTCGAGCTTGTAGTAGGTGCGGCTGATGGTGAAGCCGTCACCGCCGGCCGGCAGGGGCTGGATCGGCGACGCCACGGTGGTGACGACGGCCTGCAGCGGGGTCTTGCCGGTGTTGGCGATTTCGAGCGGGCTGTCGACCAGTTCGGAGCCGTTGACCTGGTTGGAATAGCCGCCCGAATGCGGCGCGCCATTGACGGAGAGCGCAATCGAGTCATTGCCTTCTTTCAGCGCGCGGGCCGCCAGAAGCATCCAGGAATCGTCCTGGGTGCTGGTCCAGCGGGCTTCGGCGCGTTGCCTGGTCACCAGCTTGATCAGCTCCGGCACGACCGACGACACCGGCTTCGATTCCGCCGCCAGCGACAGCATCGCCGCGCCGTCACGCAGCGCCGAACCGTAGTCTGAGCGGTACCAGTCGTAGTCGGTGCTCGATTTGGCGAGCTGCAGCGCGGTCTTGAACGTCGCCTCCGAGCGCTGGGTGTCGCCGTAGAGCGCAAGGCTCGCCGCAAGCTGGGCAACGGCCATGGGGCTCGAGAAGGCTTCGAGCTGGGTGTCGGCATAGTAGCGCAGATCGCCGATCGAGGCCTTCTTGTTGCGGGCCAGGACGTAGAGGGCGTAGGCGATCTCGCTGCCGCGGTCCTGTACGCTCTGGTCGTAGCCGAGCGAGTTCTGCAGATTGCTTAGCGCCTGGTTCATGGCAAGCGCTGGCACGTCGTACTTCTGCTCGCGCGCCCTGGTCAGGAACTCGCTGACATAGGCGTCGAGCCACAGATCGCCGGAGCCCGGGCCCCACAGGCCGAAGCTGCCGCTCGAGGACTGGTAGCTCAAGACCTTGTAGATGGCATCCTGGATACGGCCATGCAGGTCGGGGTCGCTTTCCATGCCGATGCCCGAGGCCATCTCATTGACATAGAGAAGCGGCATGGCGCGGCTGGTGGTCTGCTCGGCGCAACCATAGGGGTAGCGATCGAGCGTCATCAGCAGCGAGGGCACGTCGAAGGCAGCCGCCTGCGAAACGCCGACGCTGACGGAAGCACCCTCAAGCAGGCTTGCCGCCAGCAGTTCCTTGTCGACGCGCAGCGCGCCGCCATTGCCCTTGAGGTCGACCACAAGGCGCGTGGTGACCGGCAATTGCGCCGGGCGCACCGGCACGTAGAGCGTCTGCTCGACCTTGGTGCCGTCGGCGTGCGCCAGCTTGATGGTGAGCGAGGCATTACCCGGCGTCTTGGCGATCAGCGGCACGGTCAGCGTCTGGCGCTTGCCCTGGGCGAGCGTCAGCTTCTGGGGCAAGGGCTTGTCGCCCGTCGACAGGTCGCCTGTCGTGTCGATCGAGAAGGCATAGTCGCCGGCCGGGCCGTCGGTGTCGGCCACGTCAAGCCGCATGACGGCATTGTCGCCGGGCGCCAGGAAGCGCGGCAGGCCGGCGGTGATGACCACCGGGTCGCGCACGATCACATCCGACTGGGCATGGCCGACCGCTTCCTTGGTCCAGGCGACAGCCATGACGCGCACGGTGCCATTGAACTGCGGGATGTCGAAGTCGATCCGTGCCTTGCCGTCGGCGTCGAGCTGGACCGGGCCGGAGAAGAAGGCGACCAGCTTTTCGGTGGGCGGGCTGCCTTGCGCCTGCATGTTGGCGCCGTCACCGCCGGTCCTGAGCTTGCCGGTGGTGCCGAGCGAACCGTCGATCAGGCGGCCATAAATGTCACGGATCTCCATGCCCAGCATGCGCTGACCGAAGAACCAGTTCTCCGGGTCCGGCGCCTTGTAGTTGGTCAAATTGAGGATGCCGACATCGACGGCGGCGACCATGACATAGGCGTTGGTCCCTGGCTGCACGCCGGCCACGGAAACCGGGATCGACAGCTGCTGGCGCGGCATGGTCTTGTCCGGCGGCGTCAGCGTGACCGCGAGCTTCTTGGCGCCCGGATCGACCGTCAGCCATTTCACGCCGATGGCGCGGGCCGGCATGCGCGTCTCCTGCGCATCGCCCGGCCGGAACAGGGTTGCCGTGACATAGGCGCCGGCGCCCCAGTCGTCACCGACGGGAATGTCGACGGTGCTGCCGCCGGCTGGCACGGTGGCCGTGATGGTCTTCAACAGCTTGTCGGATCCGATGTTGATCAGAAGTTCGCCGGCAAAATGCGGCGAGACCTTCAGCTTGGCCACTTCGCCCGCGGCATAATTGTCCTTGTCGAGAGCGATTTCGAGGCCGTCAGGCGTTTCGGTGGTGGTCGAGGCGACATACCAGCCGGCGTCGAACTCATAACTGGTCGCGGGACCCTCGGGGTCCGAGGTCTCGACCTCGAGCCGGTACTGGCCCCAATCGACCGGCACGGAGACGGTGGCGTCGCCATCGGCGCCGAGGTCGATCTGGCCATTGGCGATCGATTTGGTGAAGGTCACCGGTTCGTAGCTCCACGAATTGTTGGAGCGGTACCATTGGTAATTGCGTTCGACCTTGACCAGCGTCCACTGCGCGCCTTTCAGCGCCTCGCGCTTGCCGGCCGGATCGACCGCGATCAGGCTGAACTTGGCCGTGCCGCCCTGCGGCACCTCATCGTCGGCGAAGTCCGGACGGATGCCGATCATATGGCCTTGCGGGCGGATACCGATGTTGAGCGAGCGCTCGATGGCGCGGCCGCCGGTTTCGCGCATGCGCACCGTCACCTTGCCGTCGACCAGCTTGGTGGTCGAGGGCAACTGGTCGACGGTAACAGGGAAGGTCGCCTTGCCGTCATCGCCAACCACCGGCAGGTTGGTCAGCGGCGTGACCGTGGGCTCGGCCGACTGCTCATCGGCGAGGCCGAAGGAGAAGTTGGGGAAGCGGTCCCAGTCGCGCGCCGTCGACAGCGTCAGCTCGCCTTCCAGCGCCAGGCCCGCCGCCGGCGCGCCATAGAGGAAGCGGCCGTCAATGTTGATGTTGGCGGTTTCGCCGCGCTCGATCTCCTGCTTGTCGGCCTTCATGTCGAATTCGATGCGATCCGGCACGAAATCCTCGACCAGGAACATCTGGCTGGCGACCGCCGGCTGCTTCGGGTCGGTGTAGATCGACACCGACCAGGTGCCGCGCATGGCATTGGGTTCTAGCGGCAGGTCGACGGCATGGCCGCCGGCCGAAGCGCCGTCGCTGACGATGCGGCGGTCCTCGACGCCGTCGGGACGCGAGAAGATGAAGGTCAGCGGCAGGTTCTCGACCGCCTTGGCGGCGCCATCGCGGGCAAGGGCCGCGACATGGACATCCTCGCCGGCGCGGTAGATGCCACGCTCGGTCCAGGCATAGACGTCGAGCGCGCCGGGCGCCGCGCGCCCGGTGACGCCGCGGTCCGACAGATCGAAGCCGGCCTTGGACATGTCGAGGAAGACGAAATCATTGTCGCCCTGCTTGGCCATCAGCACGGCCGGCACCATGCCGCCGTCGCCGCGCGTCAGGCCGGGATTGAAGACGGCATGGCCGTCGGCATCCGATGTCGCGGTGCCGAGAACCTCGTTGTTCCTGGCAACCAGCGTCAGTTCGGCGCCGGCGATCGGCTTGGCCGAGCCCAGCGAACGGGCAAAGACATTGAGCCCGTCCTGGCCGGTATAGGTCGACAGGCCGATGTCGGAGACGACGAACCACTGCGTGGCCAACGAATTGTAGTCGTCGCCTTTGCCGTCGACGGCCTGTGCGGTCAGCACATAGACGCCGGGCTTGCGCTGCGGCAGCGCTTCGTCGACCGGGAAGGAGGTGGTGACCTCCTTGTTGAGGTCGTTGACGATGTCGAGCTTGCCATGCCAGACCGGGGCGCCCATCTGCTCGGAAATGTTGGAAATATCATAGCCGTCGAGCTGGTGCAGGAACTGGTAGCCCGACAGAAGCTGCGCCAGCGAACGATCGCCGATGCGGTAGAGCTTCATCTCGGCGGCGTTCATGTTGACGGTGACGACCGGAATGCCGCGGCGCGCGCCGGACGGCAGCACGAAACTGTCACCGGTGAAGCGGGCGGAAGGGGCGCGGTCCTGCACATAGATCGACAGCACCACGGGAGCGGCGGTCACTTCGCCGATGGCCGCCGGCAGGCCGGCGCGGAAGGTGACATCATAATGCTGGCCGTGTTCGAGGCCTTCGACGCAGATCTGCTTGTCCTTGGCCTCGACGCCCTTCGGCGGCGCATTGTCGACGGTGACGAACTGCGCGTAGTCGACGCCGGTCTTGACCAGTTCCTCGGAGAATTGCGCGCAGATGCGGGGCGCGCTGGTGTCGGCATCGACGCTGTGGTCGACGACACGAAAACCCTTGCGGGCCTTGAGATCGGCATAGTCGGCCTGCACGGCCGGCGACGTCACGAGCGCAAGGCTCGCCTCATAGGCCTGCAGGGCCGGGCGGTAGAGATCGCGCTTGTCGAGGCCGGCGCCAAGCAGCGCCAGCACGTCCGCGCGGGTCTTGGTGGTGCGCAAGAGCTTATAGGCGTTGAAGGCGGCCGAAGTGGCGTTCATCGGCAAGGTCGAGGCTTCGGAGGTGTTGGCGGCGGGCTGCACGGCCAGCGTTTCACGCGCCAGATTGAGCCAGAGCTGGCCATCATCGGGCATCACCGAGACCGCAGCCTCGTATTTCTGCATCGCGGAGCGATGGTCGCCGGTCAGCATGGCCTGTTCGGCCGAGTTGATCAGGGCGGCCATGCCTTCGGTCGGCTTGTCGAAGGCCGGGCCAAGCAGCCTGTTGCGGTATTGCTGGGCCTGGTCGGCCATCCAGTTGGGGAAGAAGGTCAGTTCCGGCGGCGCGCCGATATCGGGATCGCCGTCAATGTTGACGACCTTGCCGGCGACCGCGCCGTTGAACGGTTTCAGTTGGTTGTAGTCGGATTTGAGAAAGCACCATTTGGCCTTGGTGTTGTAGGTGAAGGCGCGGCAGGCCCGATCGCCAAGGCATGTCGTCTTGCACTGGTCGAGGGTGACATTCTGGTCGGATCTGAGATCAAAGCCGAAATAGTCGGAATTGTCCGTCGTTGCGATTCGCCGGGCCTCGGCCGCTTGCGCGACACCAATCCAGGCCAAGACATTGGCCCAGGCGAAGAAGAGAAGGATCAGGATCGACAGACCACGAGCCGCGCGCATTGCCATAACACCCTCCAGACAATTGCAGACGTCCAGGCATGTTCAAGCTTCAGTCAAGCTTGTCAACGCAGGACGCGGCAGGGTTCCGCCTGCCAACGGTTTCCTTTCCGGCCGATGACCGGTAGTACCTCCATAGGACAGGGGATCACGCATTCTTGCGGCGACGCAAAAGGTGTGAATTCCAAGCCCGTCCTATTTCAGACAATTGGATTGTGGCCCCTTTACGAGCGCTTCAGAACTTCATTCCAATTTTAGTTTTGTAACCTAGGTTGTCTTAATGCCGGCGCATGAAGAGCAGATGTCAGGAGGGACCGCGCCAGGGCGCGTGCTTCCGCGCGCCCTGCTTTTGGCCATGATGTGCGTGAGCGTGCTGGCCGCCGAATCAAGTCCTGCGGCCGCGTTCGAGCTTTTCGGCATCAAGCTGTGGGGATCGTCCAAAGACCAGGACGCCGATATCGTCGATCCGCTGCGCTACGCCGTGACCATCACCGCGCCCGATGCCGACAAGGATCTGGTCAAGAAGCTCGAAAACGCCTCGGCGCTGAAGGGCGACGAGGATCGGCCGGTTTCCGGTTCGCTCGGGCTGATGGCCAAGGCGCGCAGCGACCGTGAACAACTGGTTGCCGCCCTTTACGCCGATGCCCGCTACGAAGGCGTGGTCACCATCACCATCGACGGCAAGCCGCTCGACGACTTGCCGCCGGACGCCGAATTCAAGGGCCCGCAGCCGATTCCGGTGGCGATCACCGTCTCCGCTGGCCCCAAATTCACGCTTGGCGATATCAGGCTGGAGGGCGACGCGGCGGGGTTGATGAGCGCCGATTACGGCTTGATATCCGGCGGTGACGCCGGATCCGGCGCCGTCCTCAAGGCCGAGGCGCTGATCGTGCGGACGCTGAAGGAGCAGGGCAGGCCGCTGGCCAAGGTGACCGACCGGCAGATTGTCGCCGACCATACCACCTCGACGCTGGACGTGACACTGACGGTCGCGGCCGGGCCGGTCGCCGGCTATGGCGCGACCACGGTGGAGGGTACCGAGAAGGTCGATCGCGACTTCACCGAATACATGACCGGGCTGAAGCGTGGCAAACAGTACTCGCCGCAGGAGATCAGCGACGCGCGCGACCGGCTGCTGGCGCTGGAGGTCTTCAACAGCGTCACCTTCAAGGAAGCCGACAAGCTCGACGCCGACGGCAACATTCCGATCGGCGTCCAGGTCAGCGAGCGCAAGCCGCGCTATTTCGGCCTGGGCGGCACCTTCTCGAACACGGAAGGGCTGGGCCTGGAAGGCTATTGGGGACACCGCAACCTGTTTGGTCACGCCGAAAAGCTGCGCATTGATGGCGCCATCAGCGGCATCGGCAGCAACAATCTGTCCGATCTGAACTACAATGCCGGTATCATGTTCGAGAAACCCGGCGTGATCGGGCCGGCGTCGAAGTTCTTTGCCAGCTTCAAGACGGTGCTCGAGCATCCGGATGCGTATGACCATTTCTCGGTCAAGGGCAGCACCGGCCTGTCCTACGAACTCGACAAGAAGCAGACGGTCTCGGCGGAAGTGGCGCTCGACTATTCCAGGATCACGGATGCGTTCGGCAAGCACACCTACCTCATCGCCAGCGTTCCCCTGCAATATGTCTACGACAACAGGGATAGCAGGCTGAACCCGACTAGGGGCTTCCGGGTGCTGGCCTATGCCGAGCCGAGCTACGACATATTGAGCGGTGCCGCCTTCCTCAAGCTGAAGGGCGAGGGATCGGCCTATCAGTCGCTGGATACGGCGTCGAAATTCGTGCTGGCCGAGCGTGTCGCCATCGGATCGATCGTCGGGACCGGGCTGCAGAACGTTCCGGCCGACCGGCGCTTCTACTCCGGCGGTGGCGGTTCGGTGCGTGGCTATGCCTATCAGGGCATCGGCCCGAAAGACTTCACCGGCCAGCCGATCGGCGGCCTGTCCTTCTTCGAGACCTCGGTCGAAATGCGCATCGCGGTCACCGACACGATCGGTATCGTGCCGTTCGTCGATGCCGGCACGGTGTCGACCAAGTCGGTGCCCAACTTCTCCGACGTCAAGGTCGGCGCCGGTGTCGGCCTGCGCTACGTCACGCCGTTCGGCCCGCTGCGCATCGATGCGGCCGTGCCGCTCAACCGCGATCCCAGCGATCCGCATTTCGGCATCTACGCAGGCATCGGGCAGGCGTTCTGACATGAAGACGGTGTGGCGCATCCTTCGCATTGTCCTCTACACGCTGCTGATCGTGGTCGCGGGCGCCATCGGCGCGCTCGTTGTCCTGACCAAGACAGAGCGCGGACGCGACAATCTCGCCGGCATCATTTCGCGACTGGCTTCGAACGACGACCGCAAGATCACGGTCAGCGGCATTGACGGCATCTGGTCTGGCGCGCTCAGCGTCGACCATGTGGTGCTGGAAGACCGCCAGGGCGCCTGGCTGGTGGCGCGCAAGGTTGCCGTCGACTGGTCACCGTTTGCGCTTTTGTCGAAAAGCTTCAGCGCCGACCGCATAGCCGCCGAGCGCATCGAACTGGCACGCCTGCCGGTGGCGGGCACACAGCCGCCGGCGCAGGGCGGCACGACGACGCTGCCGGTTTCCATCGACATCAGGCAGATCGACCTGCCGGAAATCGCGCTTGGCCAGCAACTGGCCGGCAGCGGCATCGCCGAACTCGCCGCCAAGGGGATGCTCAAGGCCGACGCGGCGCCCCTGGCGGTCGAGACGGTGCTCAACGTCACCCGCCATGACGGCAAGCAAGGCAATGTCGACGCCAAGATCCACTTTGCACCGGCAGACAACAGGCTCGACCTCGACCTCAAGGCCTCGGAGCCGGCCGGCGGCATCATCGCCAATCTGCTCAAGCTGACCGATACGCCGCCGGTCGAAATAGCCGTCTCGGGCACGGGACCGCTTGCCAACTGGAATGGCATCGCCACATTCATGGTCGACGGTAAGATCGTCACGCAACTGACGGGCCGTCATCAGCTCACCGACAAGGGCAACCACGTCGAGGCCAAGGGCGACGGCGAGTTCGCGCCCTTCCTGCCGGAAAATCTGAGGCCGCTGTTTACGGGCAAGACCAGCTTCGATGTCGCAGGCACCGCCACATCGGCCGGCGGCATTAGCGTCGATCGGGCTAGTATCGAAAGCGACGCCATCCATGGCTCCGCGACCGGCATCGCCGATCCGGCCGGCGCCAGCGATCTGTCGGTCGAAATCGCGGCCAAAAGCGCGCCGGTGCAGATCGTTGTTGGAAGTGCGGCGCAACCGATCACCATTGCGATCAGGAACGCCACCGCCCGCGCCTTCGGCGACGGCAAGGCGCCGATCGTCGACATCGGTGCCTCGTTGGCTTCAGTGGTGGCGGGCGGCACTCAGCTCAACGATATTTCGGCGCAGATCCACTCCGACGGCTTCGACATCCCGAACCGCGCCGGCCCGGTCGCCGTCAAGCTGACGGCGGGCGGGCTGAAGACCGACGTGGCGACGCTGGCGCCGCTGGTCACCGGCAAGGTCGATGTCGACCTGGCGGGATCGCTGAGCAAGGACGCCATCGCCATCGACCAGGGCACGCTGCGCTCCGATGCGCTCAACGCCTCGCTGACCATGACGGTGGCGCTTGCGGATCTGTCGATGCAGCTCAAGATGAATGCCGATGCGGTGTCGACCGCCTTGCCGCCGCAGATCAGTTCCGTGCTCGGCGAGCGGGTGAAGTTCTCGGCCGCCGCGACGCGCGATCCGCAAGGGGCCTTTGCCGCCAATTCGATCTCGTTGACCTCCGGCTCGCTCAGCGCCAGCGGCACCGCCAGCGCGCAAGGCACCGACATCCAGGCCGACATCAAGGGCACGCTAGGCGATGTTTCGGTGCTGTCGCCGATGGTCGGCGTGCCGGTGGCCGGCGGCGTCAATTTCGCCCTTTCGGCAAGCGGCGCCAGGACGGCGCCGGATTTCACCATCTCCGCCGACAGCGACAGCCTGACGGCCTCGGGCCGCACGGTGAAGGCGATCAAGCTGACGGCAAGCGGCAAGGCCGACATAACAAGCCCCTCGGCCGATGTTTCGCTGACCGGGTCGGTCAATGACCAGCCGCTCGATATCAAGGCGGCGCTGGTGACCAGCGAGGGCAAGCGCTCGATCAACGGTTTCCTGGTCTCGCTCGGCGACAACAAGGTTTCCGGCGACCTGGCGCTCGATGACAAGCTCATGCCGCTCGGCACGCTGACGCTCGCCGCACCGGCAATCGACCAGCTGGCGGCACTCGCCGGCCAGGCCGTGACCGGCGACATCAACGGCACCATCCTCTTTGCCAAGGACGGCGACGCGCCCTCCGTCACCATCGATGCGAAAAGCACGTCGGTCGCACGTGGCGAAGTGACGGCCAAGGCGATCGCCATCAACGCGCTCATCGCCAACTATCTCAAGGCGCCGGCGATCTCGGGCACCATCAAGGCCGACAGCGTAACCTCAGGCGCCACCGAAATCAGCGGCATCGGCGTCGACCTGAAGCGTGACGGCGAGTGGACCAATTTCACCGGCGGCGCCACGATCGCGGGCATTCCGGCGACCGCCGCCGGCCGAGTCAAGATCGCTGAGGGCACCACCAGCGTCGAGATCGCCTCGGGCGAAGCCACGGTTCGCGGCATCAAGGCGGCAATCGCTGCACCCTCGACGCTGAGCATCGCCAACGGCACGACCAGCATCGAGAAGCTGGCGCTCGATGTCGGCGGCGGTTCGGTGACGCTGTCGGGCAGCGCCGGCCAGACGCTCGATCTCGCGGCACAGTTCTCCGCGCTGCCGGCGGCCCTGGCCAATGACTTTGCCCCCGAGCTCGATGCGGCGGGCACGCTCGGCGGCGCCGCGCAAGTGACCGGGTCGCCATCCGCTCCCGAAGTTCGGTTCAACGCGCAGCTTGAGGCCGCCGAAACCAGCCAGACCCGCCAGGCCGGGCTCGGGCCGCTTGCGGTCGATGCGGCCGGTGTCTACACCCTGGCCGGCGGCGTCGTCCTCGACCATGCGACGCTGTCCGGCGACAAGATTTCCGGCGAGGCCTCCGGCACCATCAATCCGAATGGCGCCAGCGATTTTGCCCTCGACCTTACATCGTCGGGACCGAGCCTGCCGCTGACGGTCGGAAGCGCCGAGAGCCCGGTGAAGCTCGAGATCCGGTCCTTGTCGGCGAAGGTGGCGGGTGAGAGCACGCAGGCCCGCCTTGACGTCTCCGCGATCCTGCCGTCAGTCACCACCAGCCCGGCGAAGGTGGACGGGCTTGTCCTGGCACTGCACTCGGATGCGTTCGATCTCAAGAACCGCGCTGGACCGGTTTCCGGCACAGTGTCGGTGGACAAGGTCGGTCTCGACAATGCCGCCATAGCGCCGCTCATCGCCGGCAAGGTGACGGCCGCGCTGAACGCCCGGCTGACGTCGGACGGCGTCGCCATCGACAGCGGCTCGCTCAAGAGCGATGCGCTGAACAGCCAGGTCGCCGGGCAGGTGTCGTTGCGCGATGGCGCCATCGACCTCAAGCTGAGTGCGGATGCCCCGTCATCGGCTTTGCCGGCGGCGGCGCGCGGCATGCTTGGCGAGCGTGCGCAGATCAGCGCCACGCTGAAGCGCGATCCTAACGGCAGCATCAATGTCGACGGGCTGAAGCTGGTCTCGGGCGGACTGACCGCACAGGGGCAGGCGAGCCTTGCCGACAACAAGCTGGCCGCCGACATCACCGGCGCCCTTGCCGATATCTCGCCGCTGTCGAAGGACGCCAAGGGCGCCATTGCGTTTGCGCTGAACGCACAGGGCCCGGCCATCGCCCCCGATCTGTCGCTGACGGTCAACAGCGATCGGCTTTTGGTGGCGGAGCGCGAGATCACCGGACTGAAGCTCACCGCCACCGGCAAGGCGGATGCCGCCAACCCGGCCGCGAACGTGCAACTGACCGGCAACGTCGCGGGACAAGCCTTGCAGGGCAGCGCGGTGCTGGCGACGTCGGATGGCAAAAGCGCCATCAACGGCCTGCTCCTGTCGCTGGGCAAGAACCGGATTTCCGGCGATCTGGCGCTGGACGACAAGTTCGTACCCGAAGGCACCATCTCGCTCGACCTGCCCGATATCGGCCCGCTCGCCGCGTTGGCGCTGGAAAAGGCGGAGGGCGACGTGCGTGGCACGATCGCCTTCACGAAGAACGGTGCCGCACCTCAGGTCGCCATCAAGGCGGCCACCGCCTCGATCACGCGCGGCGATCTCCAGGCGAAGGCGGTTTCCATCGATGCGCTGATCGCCAATTATCTCGCCGCACCGGTGATTTCGGGCAATATCCGCGCCGACACCGTCACATCGGGCGGCATCGTGATCAGCGGCATCGATGTCGACCTGAAGCGCGACGGCGACTGGACCGGCTTTTCCGGTGGCGCCACGGTCAAGGGCATTCCGGCCAAGGCCGCCGGCCGCGTGAAGGTGGCCAATGGCACGACCACCATCGAACTCACTTCCGGCCAGGCGACCGTCCAGGGCATCAGGGCGGCCATCGCCCAGGCTTCGACGGTCAGCATCGCCAACGGCACGACGACGCTGGACCGGCTGGTGCTCAACCTTGGCGGCGGCACGGCGACGGTGACCGGCAAGGTCGGGCAGGCGCTCGACATCAATGCGGCGCTGGCCAAGGTGCCGATGTCGCTCGCCAACGGTTTCTCGCCGGGGCTCGATGCCGCCGGTTCGATTTCCGGCACGGTGAAGGTGACGGGCGCGCCGGCGAGCCCTTCCGTAGCCTTCAATATAGACGCGGCCGGCGTGCAGACGTCGCAGACCCGAGGCGCCGGTATCGGCGCGGTGAGCGTGTCCTCCTCCGGTACCTTTGCCGGCAACAAGCTGACCTTCAACGCCAATGTCGGCGATGGCGCCGGCCTTGGCCTCAAGGGCGGCGGCACGGTGACGACGGCGGGCACGCCGGCGCTGGTGCTCGACTTCAATGGCGCCGTGCCGTTCGGCATGCTCAGCCAGAAGCTTGCCGCGCAGGGCTTGTCGCTGTCGGGAACGGCCACCGTCAATGTCCAGGTGCGTGGCCCGGCGACGTCGCCTGTCATCGGCGGCAGCGTCAGCACATCGGGCGCGCGGCTGGTCGATGCCCGCTCGGGCCTTGCCGTCAACGATCTGGCGGCCGACGTCTCGATCGGCGGCGGCGTCGCCAGGATCAACCGGCTGACCGGAACATTGTCGACGCGCGGCAGCCTGTCGGCCAGCGGCACGGTCGGCATCAACCCGGCGCAAGGGTTTCCGGCCGACCTGTCGATCAAGCTCACCGACGGGCGCTATACGGACGGACGCGTGGTGACCGCCAATCTCGGCGGCGACCTGACGATCAAGGGACCGCTGGTATCGGCACCGGTGATTGCCGGCACCGTCAATCTGGCCAAGACCGTCATCACGGTTCCGGACAAATTGCCGGGCTCGCTCTCGGCGCTCGACGTCAAGCACAAGAACGCGCCCGCCGCCGTCAGGGCGCAGGACAAGGCGCTGCGGCCGCCAACGACGTCGGGCAAGAGCGGCGGTAGCGGGCTTGCGCTCGACGTCACCGTCAATGCGCCGAACCAGATCTTCATCCAGGGCAGGGGCGTCGATGCCGAATTCGGCGGCTCGCTCAAGCTGACCGGGCCGGCCTCGTCGCCACAGGCGGTCGGCACCTTCACCTTGCAGCGCGGCCGGCTGTCGATCCTGGGCAAGCGGCTGACCTTCACCGAGGGAACGGTGGGTTTCTCCGGCTCGCTGGTGCCCTATCTCAACCTGACGGCGACCACGACGACCGCCAGCGCCACCGTCACCATCGTGGTGTCGGGCGAGGCGACCAATCCTAAGTTCACCTTCTCCTCGGTGCCGGCGCTGCCCGAGGACGAGGTGCTGGCGCAATTGATCTTCGGCCGGTCCATGTCGAACCTGTCGCCGCTGCAGATCGCGCAACTGGCCGAAGCGGCCGGGCAACTGGCCGGTGTCGGCGGCTCGACGTCGCTGCTTGAGAATCTGCGTAGCGCCATCGGCGTCGACGATCTCGACGTCACCACCGACGACAAGGGCGGCACGGCGGTCTCGGCCGGCAAGTACCTGAACGACCGCACCTACGTGACCATCCAGAAGGGCGACAAGCCCGGTTCGGGCAAGGCCACCATCGACCTCAACGTCGGGCGTGGCGTCAAGTTGCGCGGCGAGGCGACGGACGCCGGCGAGGCCAAGGGCGGCATCTTCTACGAAAAGGAATATTGAGGGCCTGGCCCTCACCATGGCCGGGACTGGCGCTGTCGTAACCCATGCCAATGTCTCAGTTTAATCGCCTTGAGTAGATTTTGGCGAAATCTGGGCGCACTAGCAATTTTGCGTCAAGACTGTCGCTATCGCGCGTACCGCTCCCTTTTCAAAGTTGCACATTCGTCAACATGTTCCCAATCCAAGCCGTCTTTGACATCATGGCCTGGATGCGGAATGTTAATCGGCGGAAAGCCAACAATGGGAGTTAGTCATGACAATCTACAAGAGTAATGGCGATCGCGTTCCGGATCACATCCTGGCCATGGCCGAAGAAGCCAAGGCAGGTAAGGTCGATCGCCGCGAATTTCTGGCCATGGCAAGCGTCTTCGGCGCCTCGACGGCGATGGCTTATGGCCTCCTCGGTCTCGCCGATCCGACGCCTGCAAGGGCAGAAGAGGTAAAAGGCAAGAAAGGCGGCACGCTGAAGGTCGCGCAGTGGATCAAGGATCCCAAGGATCCTCGCAAGGCCGACTGGTCGGAAATTGCCAATGCCGAGCGCCAGGCGCTGGAGCCGCTGGTCAAGTACACGAGCGAATATACGTTCCGCCCTTATCTGCTGGAAAGCTGGGACGTGAACGACGACGCCACCCAGTACACGCTGCATGTACGCAAGGGCGTAACCTGGTCGAACGGCGACCCCTTCATAGCCTCTGACGTCGTCTTCAACCTGAAGCGCTGGGCCGACAAGAAGGCCGAAGGCAATTCGATGCCCGGCCGTCTCGGCTCGCTGGTCAAGGATGACAAGCTCGACGAAAGCGCCGTGACGATGCCGGACGACCACACGGTCGTGCTCAAGCTCAGCAAGCCTGACATCGCGCTTATCCCCAACATGTGCGACTATCCCGGCCTGATCGTCCACAAGACTTTCGACGAGAAGGGCGGCGACTTCAAGGCCTGCCCGATCGGCACCGGCCCATTCGAGCTCGTCTCCTACGACGTCGGCCAGAAAGTCGTCTACAAGCGCCGCGAAGACAACAAGTGGTGGGACGGCGAAGTGTTCCTCGACGGCATCGAATTCATCGACTACGGCACCGATCCGGCCGCCATGGTCAGCGCTTTCGAGGCTGGCGAAGTGCACACCAACTTCGAAACGTCGGCCGACTATGTGTCGATCCTCGACAAGATGGACTTGGTCAAGTCGGAGATCGTCACGGCTTCGACCATCGTCTGCCGCACCAACGTCAACAACAAGCCCTATGGCGACCAGAAGGTGCGCAACGCGCTGCAGCTCGCGGTCGACAACAATGTCGTCCTCCAGCTCGGCTATGGCAATGCCGGCTCGGTCGCCGAGAACCACCATGTCTGCTCGATCCATCCGGAATATTACGAGCTGCCGAAGGTTGCCCGTGATCCGGCCAAGGCCAAGGCGCTGATGGCGGAAGCCGGCCAAGCCGACTTCGAACACGAGCTGATCACGGTTGACGAGGACTGGCACAAGAACACCGGCGACGCGATCGCCGCACAGCTGCGCGACGCCGGGATCAAGGTGAAGCGCACGGTGCTACCGGGCTCGACGTTCTGGAACGACTGGACGAAGTATCCGCTGTCAATGACCAACTGGAACATGCGTCCGCTCGGCGTCCAGGTTCTGGCCATCGCCTATCGCACCGGCGAGGCCTGGAACGAGGCTGGCTGGTCGAACCCCGACTGGGATGCCAAGCTCAATGCGGCACTCGCCGTCGCCGACGCTGCCAAGCGCAAGGACATGATGAAGGACATCGAGCAGATCCTGCAGGCTTCCGGCATCATCATCCAGCCCTACTGGCGCAAGCTCTACAGCCACTCGGTCAAGGCGGTGCAAAACTACAAGATGCATCCGACCTTCGAGCGCGACTACGGCAAGGTCTGGCTCGATCAGGCCTGATCGATCGGACCTGGGAAAGGGGCATTGCCCCTTTCCCTCCCTCTTTGCGTCGCCATTGCAGGTTCGTCCGCAAAAAATACGGACTCACCCGGGAAGGCCGTGCAATAAAAACAGGGTTGATCGCATTCGAGGGCCTGTTTGACGGCCAGTCCGCCGGTGACGGCAGGCGAGGCTTTGAAGCCGGCTCAAAACCCAACCCCATCGGCAGGGGGCCGTCATGCTTTCCTTCATTATCAGGCGTCTTGGCACCATGGCATTGACGATGCTGTGCCTGACGATGATCGTCTTCTTCCTGATCAACCTCGAACCCAACCTGAAGAAGCTGGCGATCAGCCAGACGGAAATGCACACTTCGGCCGAACAGCTGGAGGACTGGCTGGTCAACCATGGCTACCGGCAGAATTTCTTCGTCCGCTACGGACAGTGGCTGGGCCTGCTGCCCAAGCAGCCGGTGACCGACCCGGCGACCGGCAAGCCGACGCAGCGTTTCACTTTCTGCAACGACCCGGTCGTACCAACCTTCTCCGGCGTTCTCGAAGGGGATTTCGGTTGCTCGACCAAGTTCAAGACAACGGTTGCCTCGAAATTGTTTCCAGCACTTGGCGCCACCGGGATCCTGATGTTCTGTGTGTTGGCGGTGATGGTGCCGGTATCGCTCTTGATCGGCATCCTGGCCGGCATGCGCGAGGGATCGCGAACCGACCGGGTGCTTTCGGTGGCCTCGATCGCCTCGACGGCGACGCCCGAATATGTGTCGGGCGTCATCTTCACCGTCATCTTCGCCTCATGGCTCGGCTGGTTGAACGGTTCGGCCGCGTCCGCAAGCCAGGGCATCACCTTCTACAATTTCACCCTGCCGGTGATGACGCTGGCGATCTACGGCATCGGCTACATCGCCCGCATGACCCGCGCCTCGATGGTCGAGGTGATGACGCAGCAATATATCCGCACCGCCCGGTTGAAGGGTCTCTCCTTCGGCGGGGTGGTGGTGAAACATGCGCTGCGCAACGCGCTGATCGCACCGTTCACCGTCATCATGCTGCAATTTCCCTGGCTGCTCACCGGCGTCGTCATCGTCGAGGTGATGTTCCGCTACCAGGGCTTCGGCTACACGCTGGTCGAGGCCGCCGGCAACAACGACATCGACCTTTTGCTTGGTTGTTCGCTGGTCTCGGTGTTCATCGTCTTGATCACGCAACTCATTTCCGATGTCGGCTACGCGTTTCTCAATCCGCGTATCAGAGTTCAGTAGGGGGCGAAGCGGATGCAGGTCCAATATATCAGTGCCTTCAGCGTCGTTCTCGAAGTGCTCTCGCGCTTCTGGCCGGTCTGGGTTGCGCTCATCATCGTCATGGGTGCGAGCTTCGCCTACAAGAAAAGGCTGGCGCTCTACGGACAGCTGTTCGACAGCGGCGTCGGCATCGTCGGGGTCGGCATCTGCCTGTTCTGGCTGTTCACGGCGATCTTCGCATCGACCATCTCGCCTTTCGATCCGCTGGCACAGGTCCCGGTGATGAAGGACATGCTGCCCGGCGCCATTGAGCCGCAATCGGGGCTTGTCTATCTGTTCGGCGGCGACAAGCTGGCGCGCGACGTGTTTTCACGCATGGTCTATGGCAGCCAGATCGTGCTGATCATCGCGCCGGCGGCGACCGGCTTCGCGCTGATGGTCGGCATCACCCTTGGCCTGCCCGCCGGCTATTACGGCGGCAAGATCGATACGGTGCTGTCGTTTCTGGCCAACCTCGTGCTGGCCTTCCCGGTGATCCTGCTGTTCTACCTCTTGGTGACGCCGGGCATCATGGACACGCCGATCCCCTATGCCATGGCCGGCGTTTTCTTCCTGTTTCCGATCATCTTCTTCAGCGTGCTGTTCTGGACGCGTTACAAGAACCGCCCAGACCGGCTGTACATCCTGCTCGGCCTGACGCTGATCATAGGCGGCTGGATCTATCTCGGCCTCGTGTTCGACAAGGACCCGCTGCACATCGTCCACATCGATCCCAACCAGCTCAATATTTTCGTGGCGGTGGTGTTTGCCTCTAGTCCGGGCGTGTTCCGCATCGTGCGCGGCTTGGTGATGGACATCAAGACGCGCGACTATGTGGCGGCGGCGCAGACGCGCGGTGAATCGCCCTGGTACATCATGCTTTGGGAAATCCTGCCCAATGCACGCGGACCGCTGATCGTCGATGCCTGCCTGCGCATCGGCTACACCACGATCCTGCTCGGCACGCTGGGCTATTTCGGCCTCGGCCTGGCACCGGAAAGCCCTGACTGGGGCACCGCGATCAAGGATGCCAGCCGGCTGCTGCGCTCCTTCATCCATCCGGCGCTGCCGCCGACGATCGCGCTGATGTCGTTCGTGCTGGGGCTCAACCTGTTGGCCGACTCGCTGCGTGAACAATCGATGAAGGACTGATTGACGGGCTCCGGCCCGCATCTGGTAGAATTTGGATTGGAGCGACCCATGAACGAGGCAGTTCGAAATCCCGCAGAGCCGATCATCGAGATCGAAAACCTGTCGATCTCCTTCTTCACCCGCAAGGGCGAAATACCGGCGGTGATGGATTTTTCCTGCACGGTCATGCCCGGCGAGGCGATGGGCATCGTCGGTGAATCCGGCTGCGGCAAGTCGACCGTGTCGCTCGGCATCATGCGCGACCTCTCCAACATCGGAAAGATCGTCGGCGGCAGGATCAAGTTCCAGGGCAAGGACATGGGCGAGCTCTCCGAGGAGGAGCTGCGCGCCATTCGCGGCAACAAGATCGCCATGATCTACCAGGAGCCGATGGCCAGCCTCAATCCGGCGATGAAGGTCGGCCAGCAGTTGATGGAAGTGCCGCTGATCCACGACAAGGTGTCGAAGGAGGAGGCCTACAAGCGCTCCCTCGAAATGGTGCGCGCGGTCAAGCTGCCCGATCCCGAGCGCATGATGCGCTCCTATCCGCATCAACTCTCCGGCGGCCAGCAGCAGCGCATCGTCATTGCCATGGCGCTGCTGTCGAAGCCGGCGCTGCTTCTGCTCGACGAGCCGACGACGGCGCTCGACGTGACGGTGGAGGCGGGTATCGTCGAACTGGTCAAAGGGCTGGGCGAGAAGTTCGGCACGTCGATGATCTTCGTGTCGCACAATCTCGGCCTCATCCTCGAGACCTGCGACCGCATCACCGTGATGTATTCGGGCGAGGCGGTGGAGACCGGCAAGATCAAGGACGTGTTCGACCGGATGCGCCATCCCTATACGCAAGGGCTGTTCCGTTCGATCCCGCTGCCGGGCGCCGACAAGAATTCGCGGCCGCTGATCTCCATCCCCGGCCAGTTGCCGCTGCCGCATGAGCGGCCGAAGGGCTGCAATTTCGGTCCGCGCTGCCACCATTTCGTCGAGGGCGTCTGCAACGCCGCCGAAATCCCGATGGTCGAGGTCGCCGGCCACGAAGGCCATTTCTCACGCTGCGTGCGCTTCAACGAGATCGACTGGGAGGCGCTGCCGCCCGGCGCCAAGAAGGTCAATGAGCGTGTCGTGCCCGGCGCGCCGGTGCTCAAGATCGAGGATCTGCGGAAATACTACAAGGTCGGCGGCAGCGAGGTGTTCGGCTCGAGCGAAGGCCGCGTCGTCAAGGCCAACGAGACGATCTCGTTCATGGCACGAGAATCCGAGACGGTCGCCATAGTCGGCGAATCCGGCTGCGGAAAGTCGACATTGGCCAAGGTGCTGCTCGGGCTGGAGACGGCGAGTGCCGGCACGGTGACGCTGGGCAACAAGGAAATCCAGTCGACGGGCATCGAGAGCCGCAGCGTCGAAACCGTGTCGTCCATCCAGATGGTGTTCCAGAACCCGTTCGACACGCTGAACCCCAGCCATTCGGTCGGCTCGCAGATCATCCGCACGCTGGAGAAATTCAATGTCGGCAAGACGGTTGCCGACCGGCGCAAGCGCATGCTGGAACTACTCGACCTGGTGAAGCTGCCGCGCGCCTTCGAGACGCGCAAGCCGCGCCAGCTGTCCGGTGGCCAGAAGCAGCGCATCGGCGTGGCGCGCGCCTTTGCCGGCGATGCCAAGGTGGTGGTGGCGGACGAACCCGTCTCGGCGCTCGACGTGTCGGTGCAGGCGGCGGTGACCGAACTCTTGATGGACATCCAGCGCAAGAACAAGACGACGATGCTGTTCATCAGCCACGATCTGTCGGTCGTGCGCTACATCGCCGACCGCGTCGTCGTCATGTATCTCGGCTATATCGTGGAGCAAGGCACGACCGACCAGATTTTCGCGCCGCCCTATCACCCCTATACCGAGGCGCTTTTGTCGGCGATCCCGATCGCTGACACCAGCGTGGTCAAGCGGCACATCGTGTTGGAGGGCGACATTCCCTCGGCGATGAACCCGCCGTCCGGCTGTCCGTTCCAGACACGCTGCGGCTACAAGAAGCTGGTGCCGGACAATCTGTGCGAAACCAAGGTGCCGCCGGTCAAGCATCTCGGCGACGGCCATATGAGCCTGTGCTGGCTGTCCGACGATGTGCTGGCGACGATGGAGCCGGTGATCAAGTTCGACAAGGAACACGCGGCGCATGAAGGTGTTCCGGACGATGCGCACGGCACCGGGCCGGGTCCGACCGGAACGGCGCCCAACCGGCCGCGTGGCAAAACGGGCAGCGCGGAAGCCGACCAGATCGGGGACGCCGTGGAGCAAAGCGAGGCTGGCATGCGAGCCCGTCGCCACGAAGTGCGCGACGAGACTTCCGAAACCGGTGTCTCCAAGCCGAAAGATACCACAAGGCGGCACTAGCCAGGGCTGAGTGTCAGCTTCCGCACTGGCGTAGCTGCGATTCATAATCCCGCGCCATCTTGTCGGTCGCCCGGGCGTAACCCTGCACGCCGGCGTCGCCACGATTGCCGCGGCCATAGGCGGTCCAGCCGAGATAGTAGGCGAGGTAGAGATTGTAGGTGTCGTTGCGCGCGACGCCGTAAGTGTCTGCCGTCTTGGAATGGTACCAGCCGACGAAATCGACGGCGTCGGCGAATTTGGTGCGCCGCGCCGCCCAGTTGCCGGTTTCGCGCTGATATTGCGACCAGGTGCCGTCCAGCGCCTGCGAGAAGCCGGTGGCCGACGAGACATGCTTCCAGGGAATGAAGCCGAGGAGCTTGGTGCGCGGCGGCCGGGCATTGCTCTTGAAGCCGGATTCCTTGCGCACCGTCGCCATCAGCACAGGGACCGGCACGCCATATTTCTGCTCAGTGCGTTCTGCTGCCGACTGCCAATTGTCGAACCAGCCGTCATTCTGGTCGAAGACGGCGCAGACATTGTTGATGTGGCTGGGCGCTGTCGCGCAGGCCGAAAGTGCCAGCAACACGCCAACTGCTACGATTTTACTAAAACTCGACCTACGCATTGGATGAGCAATAGGCCGAAATCATAAAGGGAATCTTGCCGCCGCCGTTAACGCCTCGCAGTCACGAGCGCTCGGGAAAAGGCCCTGTAGATATTCCGACGCCTTCTGTCGCTTTTGATAAAATGGCGCTGCATAAATGCCGCCTTGGCTAAAATCGCGCCTGTAAACGGCGTATTTCTGACAGCTTGCCTGGTTTGCCAAGGCTTTGATGCCTGGCATGAACGAACCAAGACGCAAGCGTGGCGCCGAGCGCACCAGCAACCGGGGGCCGGCGCCCATCCCGCAGCTGCCGCAGAGGCGGGTGACCAATCCCTATCCGCCGATGGCGTTGCTGTCTCCAGACCAGATCGAGGCGATCCATCAAGCGTCGATGCATATATTGGAGAATTTCGGCATCGAGGTGATGAGCCCGCGGGCGCTGTCGCTGTTCGAGCAGGCGGGTGCCAGGGTCGACCACGCCTCGGCCAATGTCCGCCTCGATCGCGGCATGGTCGACGAGGCGCTGAAGACGACGCGCTCCAATTATACGCTGACGCCGCGCAATCCGGCCAACACCATCCATCTTGGCGGCAACACCATCAATTTCACGCTGGTCGCCGGCCCACCCAATGTGCACGACATGGAGCGCGGCCGCCGCGCCGGCAATCTCAAGGATTATGCGGACCTGACCCGGCTGGCGCAGCATTTCAACTGCATCCACATGCTCGGCAACCAGGTCTGCGCGCCGGTCGAACTGCCGGCCAATGCGCGCCATCTCGACACCTACTTCACCAACCTGACGCTGACCGACAAGAGTTTCCATGTCTCGGCGATCGGCCGGGGCAGGGCGCTGGACGGCATCGAGATGATGGCGATCGCGCGCGGGCTGACATTGGATCAGCTGCGCGACGATCCCGGCATCGCCACCATCATCTCGGTCAACTCGCCGCGCCGCTTCGACGAGATGATGGCCGAGGGCCTGATGACCATGGCCGAGTTCGGCCAGTCGGTGGCGGTGACGCCGTTCACGCTGATGGGGGCGATGAGCCCGGTGACGCTGGCGGGTGCCTTGGCGCAGCAGAATGCCGAAGCGCTGTTCGGCGTCGTGCTGACGCAATTGGTGCGGCCGGGCGCGCCGGTGATGTATGGCGCCTTCACCTCCAATGTCGACATGAAGTCCGGGGCGCCGGCCTTCGGCACGCCTGAAAACACCAAGGCCAACATTGCGTCCGGGCAATTGGCGCGGCGCTACGGGCTGCCCTACCGGACGACGCCCGGTTCGGCCTCCAATGCGGCCGACGCGCAAGGCGCCTACGAGACGCTGATGGCGCTGTGGGGCGCGGTGCTCGGCCATGGCAATCTCGTCTATCACGCCGCCGGCTGGCAGGAGGGCGGGCTGACGGCATCGTTCGAAAAGTTCATCATCGATGTCGAGATGATCCAGCACATGATGGAGTTCCTGCGGCCGATCGTGGTCGACGAGGCGGAACTCGCCGTCGAGGCGCTGGGCGCGGTGCCGACCGGCGGCCATTTTTTCGGCGAGCCGCACACGCTGGAGCGCTACGCCACCGCCTTCTACCAGCCGATGCTGTCCAACTGGCAGAATTTCGAAGCCTGGGAGGAGGCCGGCAGCCTCGATGCAACGGCGCGCGCGACCCGGCTGTGGAAGAAGGCACTGGAGGATTATGTCGAGCCGGTGATGGATATCGCTGTGCGCGAGGCGCTGGAGGCTTACATGGCCAGGCGCAAGGAAGCGATCGGGCAGGGTGAGCCGTGATACCTCCCATATCGATTCATCTCACTCATACAACTCACTGATATCAGAGAAAAATCCATGAAATCGCATGCAAAGGTCGTGGTCATTGGCGGCGGCGTCGTCGGGTGTTCCGTGCTGTTTCATCTCGCTCGCCATGGCTGGACCGACGTGGTGCTTCTGGAGCGCGACGAGCTGACATCAGGCTCGACCTGGCACGCGGCGGGCGGCATGCACACGATCAATGGCGACCCCAATGTCGCCAAGCTGCAGAAATACACGATCAGCCTCTACAAGGAGATCGAGGAACTGTCAGGCCAGGCGACCGGCGTGCACCTGACCGGCGGCGTGCTGCTCGCCGCGACCGAGGCGCGGCTGGACTGGCTGCGCGGTGTCGTCGCCAAAGGCCGCTATCTCGGCATCGACCTGGAAGTGATCTCGGCGAAAGAAGCGGCCGAGCTGATGCCGCTGCTCGACCCCAAAGAGTTCGTCGGCGCTGTCCGCAACAAGGAGGACGGCCATCTCGATCCCTCCGGCGTCACCCACGCCTATGCCAAGGCCGCCCGTAAACTCGGCGCCGAGGTCGAGCGCTTCACCAAGGTCGAGGACATTGTGCGGCGGCCCGACGGCCTATGGCGCGTCATCACCAACAAGGGCGAGGTGGTGGCCGAGCATGTCGTCAATGCCGGCGGCCTGTGGGCGCGCGAGGTCGGCCGCATGGTCGGGCTCGAATTGCCGGTGCTGGCCATGGAGCACATGTACCTGATCACCGAGGACATGCCGGAAGTCGCCGCCTGGAACGCCAAGACCGGCACCGAGATCATCCATGCGGTCGATTTCGATGGCGAGCTCTATCTGCGCCAGGAGCGCGGCGGCATGCTGATGGGCACCTACGAGAAAGCCAACAAGCCGTGGTCGGAATACCAGACGCCTTGGAATTTCGGCCATGAATTGCTGGCGCCCGACATCGACCGCATCGCGCCGTCGCTGGAGGTCGGGTTCCGGCATTTCCCGGCCTTCCAGAACACCGGCATCAAGCAGATCATCAACGGGCCCTTCACCTTCGCGCCCGACGGCAACCCGCTGGTCGGGCCGGTGCGCGGCCTACCGGGCTTCTGGGTCGCCTGCGGTGTCATGGCCGGCTTCAGCCAAGGCGGCGGCGTCGGGCTGGCGCTGTCCAACTGGATGATCGAAGGCGACCCTGGCGCCGATATCTGGGCCATGGATGTGGCGCGCTATGGCGACTGGGCGACGATGGCCTACACAAACGCCAAGGTGCGCGAAAACTATTCCCGGCGCTTTTCGATCCGCTTCCCCAATGAGGAGCTGCCCGCCGGACGGCCGCTGAAGACGACGCCGGTCTACGATCTGCTGTCGGCCAAGGGCGCACAGTTTGGCGTCGCCTATGGGCTGGAAGTGCCGCTCTGGTACGCGCCGGAAGGCGTCAAGGACGAGTTCTCCTGGCGCCGTTCCAGCGATTTTTCCCATGTCGCCAGGGAAGTCGCGACGGTGCGCGACGGCGTCGGCCTGTCGGAGATTTCGAGCTTTGCCAAATATAAGGTTACGGGCGAGGGGGCGTCGGCCTGGCTCGACCGCCTGCTCGCCTGCAAATTGCCGAAACCCGGCCGCATGACGCTGGCGCCGATGCTGAAGGATGACGGCAGGCTGATCGGCGATTTCACGCTGGCCAATCTGGGCAGCGATGGCTGGTTCATCGCCGGCTCCGGCATTGCCGAGCAGTACCATATGCGCTGGTTCGAGGCGCATCTGCCTGGCGACGGTTCGGTTCATATCGAGCCGCTGGGCGCGAAACTCACCGGCCTTGCCATTGCCGGCCCCAAGGCGCGGGAAGTGCTGGCCAAGGTCAGCCGCGCCGATGTCTCCAATGCGGCGTTTCCGTTCATGGCGGTGGCCAGGATGGATATCGGCATGGCGCCGTGCCTGGTCGGCCGCGTCAGCTACACCGGCGATCTCGGCTACGAGATCTGGGTGGCGCCGGAATATCAGCGCGCGGCTTATCATGCGCTGACGGCAGCGGGCGCGGAATTCGGTATCGGCCTGTTCGGCTCGCGCGCGCTCAATGCGCTGCGGCTGGAGAAGAACTATGGCTCATGGGGACGCGAATACCGGCCGATCTACGGGCCGCTCGAAGCCGGGCTCGACCGCTTCGTCGCCTATGGCAAGGAGGCGGATTTCATCGGCAAGACGGCAGCGCTGGCCGAGCGCAAGCAAGGCGGCAAATTGCGGCTGCGCAGCTTCATTGTCGACGCCGACGATGCCGATGTCATCGGCGACGAACCGATCTGGTTCGGCGGCGCGGTGCGCGGCTGGGTGACGTCGGGCGGCTACGCCCATCATTCAAAGAAGTCGGTCGCCGTCGGCTATGTGCCGAAGGAGATCGCCGACGAGAGCGACGGCTTCGAGATCGAGTTGCTGGGCAAGCGCCATGCGGCGCGTATTCAGGCAGCCCCGCTGTTCGACGCGAATTTTGAGCGCATGCGGGGGTGAAGGTTCATCCCCAGCGGGGACATCAGGCCTCGCTGCGATTGTCCAGCGCAAAGGCGCCGGCGCCGGCGAAGACCAGATAGAGGAAGATGAAGCAGAAGGAGATTGCCGCGTCGCCGCTGTTGTTGACCGGGAAGAAGTCACGCGGCATGTGCGCCATGAAATAGGCGATCGCCATTTCGCCGGCCAGAAGGAACGCCACCGGGCGTGTGAACAGGCCGAGCGCCAGCAGGATGCCGCCGGCGAATTCGAGGATGCCGGCGGCTGTCGTCAACCCGGTGAGGGCGTGAGGCTGGGCGCTGACGGGGAAGTTGAACAGTTTCTGGCTGCCATGTTCGATGAACTGCAGCGCGGTCATGATGCGCAGCACGCCGAGTGCCTGCGGCAGGTATCTGGAGAGGCCTTCAAAAAGCTTCATCTGAACTCCTTTTCGCCCTCCCGGCCCGGCCATAGATCATGGTCCGACGATGGACCATTCACTTCCCATGGCGCGCCATCAACAATCGGTGATTGGAAATGTTCTCCGGTATGCCCTTTCATATCGTTCTCGTCAGGGTTGCATTTGTATCGCTATGGTTGTATTGATGTGGGCACTCTAAACCTGTGGGTTCTCTTGCCATGAAAAAACTCGTCGTCAGCCTATTCGCACTCCTTGCAGGCACCAGCTTGGCCATGGCCGAGGACGCCGGTTGCGAGGCCTTCAAATGGCCGGTGACGCGGGAACAGGCGCTGTTTGCCGCAGCGCCCGCAACGCCGGCTGGAGCGGAGCTGGCGGTGGGTGCCGCCGCGGATCTGGCATTGGTTCCGGCGGACAAAGCCGGTTTTACGCTGCCGCCCGAGCGCGCGCCGGCGGGGGGCACGTTCGGTGCCGTCGCCAGCGTGGAGGTGCCGGCCAGCGGAGCCATTCAGATCAGCCTGTCGGGCGAAGCCTGGATCGACGTCATCCAGGACGGCAAGGCCATCAAGTCGGCCGGCTACAGCGGTGTGAAAACCTGCCCCGGCATCCGCAAGAGCGTGCGCTTCAAGCTCGCGGCCGGACCGGCCATCGTTCAGTTCAGCGGGGCGAAAAAGGCCGAGCTGAAGGTTGCGGTGCTGACGCCGGAATAGAGCGGCAAATGGAGCAATACGGCCTTTCATCGGTGGTGAGATGAAAGGCCGCCGCTTCGTGCCGGCGAAGCTGCCGTCAGCGCACCGGCGCCATCAGCGCGAAATGCGCGCCCTGCGGATCCTGGCACTGCACGATCCAGCTGCCGCCGGGCGCCTCCATCGGGCCCATCAAGATCTTGCCGCCATTGTCGGTGACGCGTCTTGCGGACGCGTCGATGCCGGTGACGTTGAAATAGAACTGCCAGACCGGGACGGGGATTTGCGCAGGCTTGTTCATGATGCCGCCGCCGGACTCGGGGCCGGCCGTAAACGTCTGGTAGATGCCCATCGGGCCCATGTCGAAATCACCGGCATTGGTCCAGCCGAACTGGCCGGAATAGAAGTCGAACGCGGCCTTCCAATCGCTGGTGTAGAGCTCGTGCCAGCCGATATGGCCAGGTGTGCTGGCTGGCACGACGGGCTGGTCGGGGCCGTTGGGCTGCAGGAACATGAAGGTCGCGCCTTGCGGGTCGGCGACCACGGCGAAGCGGCCGACGCCCGGAATGTCGCTGGGTTCGCAGTGAACGCCGCCGCCGGCGGCTTTCAAGGATTTGGTCGAGGCGTCCACGTCGTTGGTATGGATGTAGCCCAGCCAGGCCGGCGGCGCTCCCATCTTCCTGACATCCTCGGGCATCGTCATCAGCCCGCCGACGCCACGCTCGCCGACATTCATGACGATGTAGCGCGGCATGCCGGGCGCTTTGTCGAAGGGCTGCGCCGTCCAGCCGACAACCTTGGTGTAAAAGGCCTCGGCGGCGTCGAGGTCGGAAGTCATCAGCTCGTACCAGAAGAAGGGCATTGGGGATTTCGGCATGGTCGGTCTCCTCACGGTTCAGCATCGATCGTTGTCCGATCCACCGCAGGACGATCCAAGATACGGGATTCCGACAACCGCCCGGACAATAATGCCTGCCCATGACATGCGTTCCCGGTTGCGTGCCCCGCGATTTTCGATTTCTCTACGGCAAAGGGGGTGTTCATGCGCCAGATGTCGCTCACGCCGGAGCTTGTCGCACTGTGCCACAGGGAAGAGGCCGATCCTGGCCCAGACTTGAGTTGGACGGAGCTGAAGGACGGGGATTTCCAGACCCTTGCATCGCGGCTGTCCGGCGAAGCGGATGAGGGGCCGCTGTGGGTGTTTGCCTACGGCTCGCTGATCTGGAAGCCGGAATTCGAATCGGTCGAGCAACGGCTCGCCACGGCCTTCGGCTGGCATCGCTCCTTCTGCCTCGACATGGTCCGCTGGCGCGGCAGTGCTGCGCAGCCGGGGCTGATGATGGCGCTCGAACGCGGCGGTCGCTGCAACGGCGTGATCTACCGATTACCGGAAGGTGAAAAGCCGGCGCAGATCGAAAGGCTGCTGCGCCGCGAGATCAGCGACCATGAGAGCGTCAGCTCGGTCAGGTGGCTGCCGGTGCATACGGCGCAAGGCGCGCTGCGGGCGCTGGGTTTCTGGGTCGGCGTGAAGGGCAGGGGAACGTCGCTCAGCCAGCCGCTGGACAGAGTGGCGAGCATATTGGCCAGGGCCTGCGGCCATATCGGTTCCGGCGCCGAATATCTCTACAACACGGTCAGCCATCTCGAAGCGTTCGGCATCCATGACCGAAATCTGTGGCGACTGCAGGAACTGGTGGCGGACGAGGTCCGGGCACTCCATGGCCGGCCGGTCGACGAGGGTAGCGCACCCAGGCAAGAGCAGCCGTCCACTGCATAACATGAGTAAAAAAATCATGTTTTTATCGAGCCTTTTCAGCAGCTTGTGCCAAAAATTGACCAATTGATAAAAAAATAAAACGTGCTAGCCTTCCCCAAAACGAAAACATGGGGAACTGACAATGCCAGAAGGCCAGTTCAAGGAAGGTATCGTCGGCGGCCGGCTTCCAGCCGAGCAGTATGCGGACAATTTTTCCGACCTGCATCCGCCGCTCGATCATCACGAGGCGTTGGTCGAATCCGACCGCTGCTATTTCTGCTACGACGCGCCGTGCATGAACGCGTGTCCGACCTCGATCGACATCCCGCTGTTCATCCGCCAGATCTCGACCGGCAATCCGATCGGTTCGGCCAAGACGATCTTCGACCAGAACATTTTGGGTGGCATGTGCGCCCGCGTCTGCCCGACCGAGACGCTTTGCGAAGAGGTCTGCGTGCGCGAGGTGGCGGAAGGCAAGCCGGTGCAGATCGGCCGCCTGCAACGCTACGCCACCGATGTCGCCATGGCCGAGAACAAGCAGTTCTATCCTCGCCCGGAGCCGACCGGAAAGACGGTTGCCGTGGTCGGCGCCGGCCCGGCCGGCCTTGCCGCCGCGCACCGGCTCGCCCGCCATGGCCATGACGTGACCATATTGGAGGCGCGGCCGAAGGCCGGCGGCCTCAACGAATACGGCATCGCCGCCTATAAGAGCGTCGACAATTTCGCCCAGGCCGAGGTCGATTATGTCACGGCGATCGGCGGCATTGACATCCAGAACGGCAAGGCGCTCGGCCGCGACTACCAGCTCTCCGACCTGATCCGCAATTATGACGCGGTGTTCCTCGGCATGGGGCTTGGCGGCGTCAACGCGCTGCGCGCCGATGGCGAGGATGCCGCCGGCGTCACCAATGCGGTAGAGTTTATCGCCGAGCTGCGCCAGGCCGGCGATCTCGCCAGCCTGCCTGTCGGCCGCCGCGTCGTCGTCATCGGCGGCGGCATGACGGCGATCGACGCCGCCGTGCAGTCGAAGCTGCTCGGCGCCGAGGAGGTGACGATCTGCTACCGTCGCGGCCAGGAGCATATGAACGCCTCCGGGTTCGAGCAGGACCTGGCCGCCGCCAACGGCGTCACCATACGCCATTGGCTGCAGCCGAAGCGGGTGATCGCTGACGCCGGCCAAGTGTCGGGCATCGAACTCGAATACACGGCATTGAAGGGCGACAAGCTTGCCGGTACCGGCGAGACGCTGACGCTCGTCGCCGACCAGGTGTTCAAGGCGATCGGCCAGAGCTTTGTCCCGGCCGCGCTCAACGGCAGCGAGGCCTCGATCGAGCTCGAAGCCGGGCGTATAAAGGTCGATGGGGAAGGGCGCACCTCGCTGGCGAAAGTCTGGGCCGGCGGCGACTGCATCTTTGGCGGTGACGACCTGACCGTTTCGGCCGTGGCGCAAGGGCGCGATGCGGCGGAAAGCATACACAGGAGTTTGACGCAGGGATAAGGATCATGGCCACGGTGGAACCGGGCATCGCCCGTCACTACGACATAGCGGGTCTCGAGCAGCGCATCCTTGCCGCGCTCGCCGATACGGGCGTGGACGTTGCCCATCTGCGTGCCGGCGATCTCGAAGCGGTCGACGAATTCCACATTGGCGGTATCGCCGCCACAAGGGAACTCATCGGGCAGATGGGGCTGAAACCAGGAGCCATGCTGCTCGATATTGGTTCCGGCGTGGGCGGTCCCGCCCGTTTTGCCGCCAACGAAGCCGGGGCCGATGTCACCGGCATCGATCTCACGCAAAGTTATGTCGATATCGCGACCAGCCTGTCGAAGCGCACTGAAATGGCCGACAGGACGCACTTCGTGCAAGGCAGCGCGCTGGACATGCCGTTCGCCGATGCTGGCTTCGACGCGGCCATGATCCTGCATGTCGGCATGAACCTTCCCGACAAGAAAAAGCTGATGGGCGAGGCCGCGCGTGTGCTCAAGCCGGGCGGCGTCTTCGCCGTCTACGACGTGATGCGGCTCAAGGACGGCGCGCTGACCTATCCGCTGCCATGGGCTTCGGACGAGAGCATGTCCTTCGTTGCTACGCCCGACGACTATCGCTCGGCTGCCACGGCTTCCGGCTTCTCCGTCGTCGCCGAGCGGCGGCGCGGTGCTTTCGCCGTCGAATTCTTCGCCGCGACGCGTGCCCGGATGGCCGCCGCGCAAGCGGAAGGCAAGAAGCCGCCGCCCGGCGTCGGCCTCGTCATGGGCGAAGACGCCCATACCAAGATCGCCAATGTCACCGCCGCGCTTGAAGGCGGTATTCTCGCACCCGTTGAACTGCTTCTTCGTCTCGGCTGAAAGGGACCTGTCATGGCAGACCTCCGCAACAATTTCGTCGGCATCAAATCGCCAAATCCGTTCTGGCTGGCCTCGGCGCCGCCGACCGACAAGGCCTACAATGTCATCCGCGCCTTCAAGGCAGGCTGGGGCGGCGTGGTGTGGAAGACGCTGGGCGAGGAAGGCCCGCCGGTCGTCAACGTCAACGGCCCGCGATATGGCGCGATATGGGGCGCCGACCGGCGCCTGCTCGGCCTCAACAACATCGAGCTGATCACTGATCGTGACCTTCAGACCAATCTGCGCGAGATGAAGCAGGTCAAGATGGACTGGCCCGATCGGGCGCTGATCGCTTCGATCATGGTGCCTTGCGAAGAGGCAAGCTGGAAAGCCATCCTGCCGCTGGTCGAGGAGACCGGCGCCGACGGCATCGAGCTCAATTTCGGCTGCCCGCACGGCATGTCGGAACGCGGCATGGGTGCCGCCGTCGGCCAGGTGCCGGAATATATCGAAATGGTGGTGCGCTGGTGCAAGCAGTATACGCGCATGCCCGTCATCACCAAGCTGACGCCCAACATCACCGATATCCGCAAGCCCGCGCGTGCGGCGCATGCCGGCGGCACCGACGCGGTGTCGCTGATCAACACCATCAATTCGATCACCGGTGTCGACCTCGACAGCTTCGCGCCGATGCCGACCATCGACGGCAAAGGCTCGCATGGCGGCTATTGCGGCCCAGCGGTGAAGCCGATCGCCATGAACATGGTGGCCGAAATCGCGCGTGATCCGGAGACACACGGCCTGCCGATCTCGGGCATTGGCGGCATCACCACCTGGCGCGACGCGGCCGAATTCCTGGCGCTCGGCGCAGGCAATGTGCAGGTGTGCACGGCGGCGATGACCTACGGCTTCAAGATCGTGCAGGAGATGATCGCGGGTCTCGAAAACTGGATGGACGAGAAGGGCCACCGCTCGCTCGACGACATTATCGGCCGCGCCACGCCCAACGTCACCGACTGGCAGTATCTCAACCTCAACTATGTCGCCAAGGCGCATATCGACCAGGACGCCTGCATCAAATGCGGCCGCTGCCACATCGCCTGCGAGGACACTTCGCACCAGGCGATCACCAGCATGGTCGATGGCGTGAGGCATTTCGAGGTGATCGAGGCCGAATGCGTCGGCTGCAATCTGTGCGTCAATGTCTGCCCGGTCGAGAACTGCATCACCATGGAGCCGCTGGCCGCCGGCGTCATGGACCAGCGCACCGGCAAGCCGGTGTCGCCGATCTACGCCAACTGGACGACGCATCCGAACAACCCGATGGCCAAGGTGGCCGCGGAGTAGGGGCGGCATTCAACAAAAAAGCGGCGCCTTCGGGCGCCGTTTTTCACTTTCCTATTGCAGATAAGAAATATCCACGATAAAAGATATCAACGAAAGGGAGATCGGCATCATGAAGCTGGGCGAGGGCGTTGAGGCGGCCATCCACTGCACCGCCACGCTGGCGAGCGTCGAGGGCAACAGCACCATGCCGGGCGCTGCTCTCGCTGAGTGTTTCGGCCTGTCGGCGAGCTATCTGCTAAAGCATCTCAACATGCTGACCGCCGCGAGCATCCTGGAATCGGTGCCGGGGCCGGCGGGTGGCTATCGGCTGGCGCGGGCGGCCGAACGCATCACTCTGCTCGATATCGTGCTGGCCATAGAAGGGCGCGAACCGGCATTCCGCTGCGGTGAGATCCGCCGCAACGGTCCGGTCAAGATCGATGCCTCGGCCTATGTCAAACCCTGCGGCATCAATGCCGCGATGCTCAAGGCCGAGCGCGCCTATCGGGCAGCGCTTGCTGAAGTGAAGCTGTCCGACATCGTGGCGGATTACGCGGCAGAAGGCGATCCGCGATCCTTTGCCGCCAGTTGCGCTTTCGTGGCGCGCCACCAGCGGCCGCAGAAATCCAGTTCAACCCCCCAAAAGCAGATGTGAAAGGACATTAGATGAAACAGAGGATGCAATTCTTCGCCAAGGCGCCGGAGATCATGAAAGCGGTGTCGGCGCTGAACAAGGCGGTCGACGAATGCGGGCTGGAGGTCAGTCTGTTGCATCTGATCAAGCTCAGGGCCTCGCAGATCAACGGCTGTTCCTTCTGCGTCGAAATGCACAGCCGCGAGGCGCGGCGCGACGGCGAAACCGAGCAGCGGCTCTATCTCGTCGCGGCCTGGAAGGAATCGCCGCTGTTTTCCGAACGCGAGCGCGCCGCTTTCGCCTGGACCGAGGCGGTGACCCTGATCGCCAACAATGGTGTGTCGGATGAGCTCTATGCCCGCACGCTTGAGCATTTCTCGGAAGAGGAGTTGGTCAAGCTGTCGGTGGCGCTCGGCATGATCAACACCTGGAATCGGCTTTGCGTCCCGTTCCAGGCCATTCATCCGATGCCGGCCGCCAAGGCCGCCTAATCTTATCGCTATTGGAGCGCCGTCGAGGAGACGGCGCTCCCCATTGTTTCAAAGGGAGTGTTTTATGCCTGCCGATTTGCCATCGACCTTGTTGTTTCTGGGCCGCCTGCTGCTTGGCGGCGCCTTCGTCTTCGCCGGCCTGCGCAACATCCAGAACGCGGTCTTCCTGACCGGGCTGATGGCGGCGCGCGGCGTGCCGCAAGCGCGATTGGCGCTGTGGGCCGGCATTGTGCTCCAGATCATCGCCGGTCTCCTGGTGATGGCCGGCCTGTGGACGGCAACCGCCTGCGCGGTGCTGGTGCTGTTCCTGATTGCCGCCACGCCGATGTTCCACAATTTCTGGGACCACCAAGGCCCGGACCGCGCGGCGCGCATCAACGGCTTCGTCGGCAATGTCGCGCTGGGCGGCGGTTTCCTGACGTTGATCGCTCAGTCACTTTAGGGGCAGGAGTCAGGCCGCGAACCGCAACCCACCATCGCAGGTCAGCACCTGGCCGGTCATGAAGCCGTTGGAGACGAGGAAGGCTATCGCTGAGGCGACATCCTCGGCGCGGCCGATGCGGCCGACCGGCGTCTTGCCGGCATATTCCGCAAAGACCGCCTGCCGCTGGTCGTCGGGCAGAAAATCCCACCACGGCGTGTCGATGACGCCGGGCGCCACGACGTTGACGCGCAGGGGTTTCAGCTCGACCGCCAGGATCGGCGCCACGGTCAAGAGCATGCCGTTTATCGCGCCGATACCCGCGATGCCGGGCATTGTGGCCTGAGCCGACACCGCAGATATGAAGGTCACCGATCCAGATCTGTTAAGCGTCGGCAATGCCGCCTGCAGGCAGGACAGTTGCGGCCGCACCTTCTCTTCGACGCCGCTGCCGATATCGGCAAGGTCAAGCGTCTCGAACGGGCCAAGGCCCTTGCCGCCGCTGGCCGCCAGGACGAGGTGGTCGAACGGGCCGAGGCGCTCGAAGAACTGGTGGACCTCATGCGGTTTCGACGCATCGAACGCAGCCTTGTCGGCGGCGCCGCCGAGGCTCTTCCAGGCGCTGATAAGCTTGTCCTGGTTGCGCCCTGTGATCGTCACCTTCATGCCCGGGCCGAGCAGTTTTCGCGCGGTCGCCAGGCCGATGCCGGACGAGCCGCCGATAATGACTGTGTGTTCCGTTCTGTCGCTCATGAATTCAGGTCCTTCGATTTTGAGGAGGCCGGGCCGATAAGGTCGAGGCTCAGCTTTCGCAATTGTTGCCGTGCCCTGGCGTCGTAAGCCTGGGCATCGGCGCGGGCTTCGCGCAGTCCGTCGAAATAGAGGCCGCTGCGGCCTGCGAGCGCGGGTGAGGCGGCAAGGTTCACGATGGCTTCGGCGCCGGTCTCGACCGAACTCCATGGCGTCACGCCGGCCTGCCGGACCATGGTGGTGTTCATGTAGCTCGCCGGATGCAGCGCGTTGACGGTGACGCCGGTGCCTTTCAGCTGTTCCGCCAGATCGACGGTGAACAGGATTTGCGCCAGCTTGCTCTGGCAATAGGCGCGTACGCCGCTATAGCCGTGGGTGAGCATCACGTCGCCGAAATCGATCGCCTGCTGGCCGGCCGAGGCGACGTTGACGATGCGCGCCGGAGCGCTGGCCTTCAGCAGCGGCAGAAGCTCCGAGGTCAACAGGAAGCCGGCAAGATAGTTGACGGCGAAACGCAATTCGTAGCCATCGGCGCTGACCTGCCGCTTGGCGCCTGCCGTGCCGATGCCGGCATTGTTGATGAGGATATCGAGCCGGTTCGTTCGGGCACGTACCGCCTCGGCGAGGTGGCGAATTTCGGCCAGCGAAGCAAGGTCGGCGGCGAGGAACTCGGCCTTGCCGCCGGCCGATTCGATCTCGGCGACCGCTGCCTTGCCGCGCGCCGCATCGCGGCCATGCACCAGCACCCGGGCGCCGTCGGCACCCAGCCTTTGCGCGACGACGCGGCCGACGCCGTCGGTCGAGCCGGTGATGAGGATTGTCTTGTCTTTCAGGTCCATGTCCAGAGCCTCCTGTCTGCTGCTCTGAAGGCAAGATGGGACGTCTGGCCGATCTCAAACAGTTCAAACTTTATCCTGGTATCAATACTGCTATAGTACGCGTCATGGATGCTCCGTCTCATTCCGCTGAAGACAGCCGCCGGCGCGAGCTTGGGGCTTTCCTGCGCTCGCGCCGCGAAAGGCTGACACCCTCGGCGACCGGCATCTCGACTGGTCTCAGGCGCCGCACGCCAGGCTTGCGCCGCGAAGAGGTGGCGATGATCGCCGGTGTCGGCACCACCTGGTACACTTGGTTGGAACAGGGCAGGGACGTGCGACCTTCGGTGGAGGTGCTGACGGCGCTTAGCGGTGCGCTGCGCCTCGATGCCGTCGAGAAGCGGCACCTGTTCATCCTTGCCGGGCGTCAGCAGCCGGAGCGCCGCGTCGCCGCGCCGGAGAAAGCCGATGGTCCCTTGCTGCACATGTTGCAAAGCCTCGTCCTGCAACCCGCCTACGTCGTTGGTCGGCGCTGGGACGTACTCGCCTGGAACAGAGCGGCCGTCGCGGTGTTCGGCGACTACGGCCTGCTGGAGGGTGACGCTCGCAACATCGTCCACATGGTGTTCACCAGCCCGCACCACCGCCGTCTGCTGGTCGACTGGGAAGAACTCGCCCGCGTGGTGCTCGCGTCGTTTCGCGCGGAAAGCGCCAAATATGTCGGTGATCCCGATTTCGACCGGCTGATCGCGCTGATGATGCGCTCGAGCCCCGAGTTCCGTGACTGGTGGCCTCTGCGGGACGTGGCGCGAAGACTGACGGGTGTGAAGCATGTGCGGCACCCCATTGCGGGTGCGATGACATTCGAGCACATGAGCCTGTCGATCGACGATGGTTCTGACATGAGGCTGATCGTCTACACGCCGCTCGCCGAGCAGAACTCGATCGTCAAGCTGCAGTCCTTGCTGGACGCGCTCCCCGCCGAGCGGCGTAGCGCCTGAGCCGTCGTGGCGGGGTCAGCCCTTCGGCTTCAGCCCCTCAAGAAACAACTGCTCCAGGAACCTTGCCGCGTCCTCGAAGCGGCCGTCGCCGCCACGGTTCGGCCCGAGCACGGCGCGCACCTGGACGTCGAAATCGGCGTAGTGCTGCGTCGTTGCCCAGATCGAGAAGATTAGGTGCCAGGGATCGGTCCTCGCGATCTTGCCGGCGCGCATCCAACCCTTGATGACGGCGGCTTTCTCATCGACCAGCGTTTTCAACTCGCCCGCCAGCAGCGGCATGATGCGCGGCGCGCCTTGCAGGATTTCGTTGGCGAACAGCCGGCTCTCGCGCGGGAAATCGCGCGCCATTTCGAGCTTGCGCCTTATGTAGCTCCTGAGTTCGGTCATCGGATCGCCGATGTCGTCGAGCTCGCGCAGCGGCGCCAGCCAGGTATCGAGCAGGCGCTGCATCAGCGTCTCGTGAATGTCCTCCTTGCGACGGAAGTAATAGAGCAGGTTGGGCTTCGACATGCCGGCCGCTTCGGCGATCTGGTCGATGGTCGAGCCGCGGAAGCCATGGGTGGAGAACACTTCGAGCGCGGCCTCCAGGATGAGTTCGCGCTTTTCCTGCTGGATGCGCGTGCGGCGAGGGGCTTCCGTGCCGGTGTTCACCGTTGCGAACCCTCATGTTGCCAAATCTCGCATTCAAGGTCATCTGGACCAATTCTCTGGACCAGTTTTTCCCTAGGCTGTGGAACGCACTTCAGGAGCCGCATTTCCGCTAGTAATCCCTTGACCGCCGACAGGGCGGTGCTAACGTTTGTCCAATCGGTCAAAAATTTGCGTAGCATGAAAATGGCGCAAGGACCAAGCGTTGGACGCACCGAAACAGGTTACAAGGGGAAGTCTTGGTCATGTCCAACCGGCTGAAAGTCACGCCGAACGATCTCAGTGCATTCTGGATGCCGTTCACGGCAAACCGGCAGTTCAAGCAGGCGCCACGCATGTTCGTGTCCGCCAAGGACATGCATTACACGACCAGCGATGGCCGCAAGGTGCTCGACGGCACCGCCGGTCTGTGGTGCGTCAATGCTGGCCACTGCCGGCCGAAGATCACCGAGGCGATCCAGCACCAGGCCGCCGAACTCGATTACGCGCCAGCCTTCCAGATGGGTCATCCGATCGTGTTCGAGCTGGCCAACCGCCTGGTCGACATCGCGCCCAAGGGCATGGACCATGTCTTCTTCACCAATTCCGGTTCGGAATCGGTCGAAACGGCGCTGAAGATGGCGATTGCCTATCACCGCATGAAGGGCGAGGGCGCGCGTACCCGTCTCATCGGCCGCGAGCGCGGCTATCACGGCGTCAATTTCGGCGGCATCTCGGTCGGCGGGATCGTCTCCAACCGCAAGATGTTCGGCACGCTGCTCGGCGGCGTCGACCACATGCCGCACACGCATCTGCCGGAAAAGAACGCCTTCTCGAAGGGCGTGCCGGAATATGGCGCGGAGCTCGCCAACGAACTGGAGCGCATCGTTGCCCTGCATGACGCCTCGACCATCGCCGCCGTCATCGTCGAGCCGGTCGCCGGCTCCACCGGCGTCATCCTGCCGCCCAAGGGCTATCTGCAGAAGCTGCGCGAAATCTGCACCAAGCACGGCATCCTTTTGATCTTCGACGAGGTCATCACCGGTTTCGGCCGTCTCGGCGCGCCGTTCGCAGCCGACTATTTCGGCGTCACGCCCGACATCATGACCACCGCCAAGGGCGTCTCCAACGGCGTCATCCCGATGGGCGCGGTGTTCGTGAAGAAGGAAATCCACGACGCCTTCATGACCGGCCCCGAGCACATGATCGAGTTCTTCCACGGCTACACCTATTCGGGCAATCCGATTGCCTGCGCCGCGGCCCTGGGTACGCTCGACACCTACAAGGAAGAGGGCCTGCTCACCCGTGGTGAAGAACTGGCGCCCTATTGGGAAGACGCGCTGCACTCGCTGAAGGGCGAGCCGCATGTCATCGACATCAGGAACATCGGCCTGATCGGCGCGATCGAGCTGGCGCCGATCGCCGGCAGCCCGACCAAGCGTGCCTTCTCGGCCTTCGTCAAGGCGTTCGAGCGCGGCGCGCTGATCCGCACCACCGGCGACATCATCGCGCTGTCGCCGCCGCTGATCATCACCAAGGGCCAGATCAACGAACTGATCGACCATGTGCGTGAAGTGCTGAGGTCGATCGACTAAACTTGCTTTTACCTGGGCGGGTGGCGATGGGAACCGCCACCCGCCCAGATCTTGAAATGGAAGGACTTTGAATGGCCGCACCCGGCGAGAATCTGCGAATCAATTCAGACCGTTTGTGGGATTCGATAATGGAGATGGCGAAGATCGGCCCCGGCATTGCCGGCGGCAACAATCGCCAGACCGTGACCGACGAGGACGGCGAGGGCCGGCATCTGTTCAAGCGCTGGTGCGATGCCGCCGGGCTCGAAATGGGTGTCGACGAGATGGGCACGATGTTTGCCCGCCGCGAAGGCACCGACCCCAGCCTGCCGCCGGTTTACGTCGGCAGCCATCTCGATACGCAGCCGACCGGCGGCAAATATGATGGCGTGCTCGGCGTGCTTGGCGGCCTGGAGATCGTGCGCTCGCTCAACGATCTCGGCATCAAGACCAAACATCCGATCGTCGTTACCAACTGGACCAACGAGGAAGGCGCGCGCTTCGCACCGGCGATGATGGCGTCGGGCGTGTTCGCCGGTGTGCTCGACCAGGCCGACGTCTATGGGCACACGGACAAGAACGGCAAGAAATTCGGCGAGGAGCTGGAGCGCATCGGCTGGAAGGGCACCGAGAAGGTCGGCGATCGCAAGATCCACGCCTTCTTCGAACTGCATATCGAGCAGGGGCCGATCCTCGAGGACGAGGACATCGACATCGGCGTCGTCACCCATGGCCAGGGCCTGAAATGGCTGCAGGTGACGCTGACCGGCAAGGAAGCCCATACCGGCTCGACGCCGATGCCCAAGCGCCGCAATGCCGGGCTCGGCATGGCCCGCGTGATCGAGCTGGTGCACGAGATCGCCATGGACTACCAGCCCGACGCCGTCGGGGCGGTTGGCCATATGGAAGCCTATCCCAATTCGCGCAACATCATCGCCGGCCGCACCGTCTTCACCATCGACATCCGCTCGCCGGAGAAGGAAGTGCTTGACGCCATGGATGCGCGCGTCCGCGAAGGCATCGACACGATCTGCGAGGCTCTCGACATCCAGTACAAGGTCGAGCAGGTCGGCCATTTCGATCCCGTCACCTTTGATGCCGGATGTGTCAAGGCCATCCGCGATGCCGCTGACCGGCTTGGCTATACGCACCGCAATATCGTCTCGGGCGCCGGCCACGACGCCTGCTGGATCAACCGCGTCGCGCCGACGGCCATGGTGATGTGTCCCTGTGTCGACGGGTTGTCACACAACGAGGCCGAGGAAATCACCAAGGAATGGGCCGGCGCCGGCGCCGACGTCCTGTTCCACGCGGTGGTGGAGACCGCCGTCATCGTGGAGTGAACTTAGCCATCTAGATTCCAAACGCCGCTCGCAAAGAAGCGCGAAGAGAACAAGGGAACAAGACAATGACCAAAGTCATCAAGAACGGCACCGTCGTCACCGCCGACCGCAGCTGGAAGGCCGACGTGCTGTTCAGCCACGGCAAGATCGTCGCCATCGGTTCGGACCTGCATGGCGACCATGAGTATGACGCCACCGGTTGCTATGTCATGCCGGGCGGCATCGACCCGCACACGCATCTCGAAATGCCGTTCATGGGCACCTATTCGGCCGACGATTTCGAATCCGGGACGCGGGCCGCCCTTGCCGGCGGCACGACGATGGTGGTCGATTTCTGCCTGCCGGCGCCGCAGCAGTCGCTGCTGGAGGCCCTGCAGATGTGGGACAACAAGACCTCCAAGGCTGCCTGCGACTATTCCTTCCACATGGCCATCACCTGGTGGGGCAAGCAGGTGTTCGACGAGATGGCGACCGTCGTCGACAAAGGCATCACCTCGTTCAAGCACTTCATGGCCTACAAGGGAGCGCTGATGGTGGATGACGACGAGATGTATGCGTCGTTCCAGCGCTGCGCCGACCTTGGCGCGCTGCCGCTGGTGCATGCCGAGAATGGCGACGTGGTCGCGGCCCTGTCGCAGAAGCTGCTGGCCGCGGGCAACAACGGTCCGGAAGGTCACGCCTATTCGCGACCGCCCGAAGTGGAGGGCGAGGCGACCAATCGCGCCATCATGATTGCTGACATGGCCGGCGTGCCGCTCTATGTCGTGCATGTCTCCTGCGAGCAGGCGCATGAGGCCATTCGGCGGGCACGGCAAAAGGGCATGCGGGTGTTCGGCGAACCGCTGGTCCAGCATCTGACGCTCGACGAGACGGAGTATTTCAACAAGGACTGGGACCATGCGGCGCGCCGGGTGATGAGCCCGCCTTTCCGCAACAAATTGCATCAGGATTCGCTGTGGGCCGGCCTGCAGGCTGGGTCGCTGCAGGTGGTGGCGACCGACCATTGCGCCTTCACCACCAAGCAGAAGCGCTTCGGCGTCGGCGATTTCACCAAGATCCCCAACGGCACAGGCGGCCTCGAAGACCGTCTGCCGGTGCTGTGGACCAAGGGCGTCAACACCGGGCGGCTGACGATGAACGAGTTCGTCGCGGTGACCTCGACCAACATCGCCAAGATCCTCAACATGTATCCGAAGAAGGGCGCTATCGTCGAAGGCGCTGACGCCGACATCATCGTCTGGGATCCGAAGCGCAAGAAAACCATCACCTCGAAGAAGCAGCAGTCGGTGATCGACTACAACGTCTTCGAAGGCGTCGAGGTGACCGGCCTGCCGCGCTTCGTGTTCTCGCGCGGCGAATTGTCGATCGAGGAGGCCGAGGTGAAGGCAAAGCTCGGCCACGGCCAGTTCGTCGGCCGCGAGCCGAACGCCGCGGTCAACCGGGCGCTGTCGACGTGGAAAGAGATCACCGCGCCGCGCAAGGTGGAGCGCACAGGCATCCCGGCGACGGGAGTTTAGGCTTGGCGCGTTCGGCCGCGCTCATCTCGATGGTCTTGGCGGCAGTTGCCGGTGGCCCGGCAACCGCGGCTGGCGTGCTGGCATGCTCCTGGGGCAATGATGTCGGCTGTGCCGGCATCAAGGCCGGTTATCAGAACAGTGATGCCTACATCCTGCTGACTGCGGAAGGCATCGAGACCTATGGCAGCGGTTGCCGGTTCGAGCAGCAATTGACCCCAATGCCGGGTCCGCAATCGCTGCGCGCTACCTGTTCCGCCGAAGGCGAGGCGGGAACGACTAGCGAAACAGTCGTGGTCACCAACAAGGGTGCGGATGGTTTCTTCGTCACCATTCCCGGCCTTGAGGAACTGGGGCCGCTGCAATCATGTTCGTGATGTTGTGAGCATTGGGAGTTGGGGATGAGCATGCGCGGTTTCGGCTTGTCTGTTGCGATGACGCTTGTGCTGGCGGCGGGACAGGCTTCCGCGGCAAGCATTGATCTGTCGAAACCCTATGGCGACAAATATGGCTGCATCAACCGCAACGGCCAGGAAGTCGCCGCCGATCAGATGCTGCTTTTGACCGACAAGGAATTGATTACCGCCGCCAGCGCCTGCACGTTCACGAAGACGCAAGCGCAGGCTGACGGATCGCTGGTGGTGACAGCGACATGTGAGGCGGAAGGCGACGAGGGACAGGCGCCGACCAATTTCACCATCAAGCGCAGTGCCAAGAACGGCAAGAAGCTGACGATCGCCGATGCGGACGGCAATGTGATGGGGGAAGTCTCGCGGTGCAAATGACGGCGATCCCGTCGACCTCAGGCGACCAGCGCATCCAGTTCCGGCAGCAGGACGACGCTCTCCTGTTCGTTGGGGTCGGTGCGCGCAATGACGGCGGAGGACGGAGCGTTGCTCAGATTGGCCGGCAGATGCGGTACGCCGGCCGGAATGTAGAAGAGGTCGCCGGCCTTGACGACGATGTGGTGCTCGAGCCGGTCGCCATACCAGGTATGGACCTCGCCGGAGAGCACGTAGATCGCCGTTTCATGGTTCTCGTGCAGATGCGCCTTGGCGCGGGCGCCGGGCGGCATGGTGAGCACATGCATGCAGATGCCGGAGGAGCCGACCGACTCAGTGGCGATGCCGGCGAAATAGGTCAATCCCTGCTTGCCTTCATAAGTGCTTTCAGGGCGGATAAGATGACAAGTGGGTTTGGGCGACATCGGGGAACTCCGGGCGTCGATTTGCGTGGAACAGGGCCAATGGGACAGGGCGAGTGGAAAACAACATCGCGATAAAAGCAATCGGATTCCTGCCGGCGCCCCTTTGGCGGGAACAGGCAGGCAGCAGCCGATGACAGGGATTTCGCCAGCCGTCGTCGCGGCAAGCAAACTTGGCCTCACCTTCCAGACCAATGACGGCCCCGTCCAGGCACTGTCCAATGTCGATCTGACCATCGGCAAGGGGGAGTTCGTCTCCTTCATCGGACCGTCCGGCTGCGGCAAGACCACGCTGCTGCGCGTCATCGCCGATCTGGAGAAGCCGACCTCGGGCACGATCTCGGTCAACGGCATGACCGCGGAGCAGGCACGCGAGAAACGCGCCTATGGCTATGTCTTCCAGGCCGCCGCGCTGTTTCCGTGGCGCACCATCGAGCGCAATGTCGCCCTGCCGCTGGAGATCATGGGCCTGTCGAAGGCCGAGCAGGCGGAGCGCATCAAGCGCACGCTCGACCTCGTCAACCTCGCGGGCTTCGAGAAGAAGTACCCCTGGCAGCTTTCCGGCGGCATGCAGCAGCGCGCCTCGATCGCCCGAGCGCTGGCCTTCGACGCCGATCTGCTGTTGATGGACGAACCGTTCGGCGCGCTGGACGAGATCGTTCGCGACCACCTCAACGAGCAATTGCTGCAGTTGTGGGCGCGCACCAACAAGACCATCTGCTTCGTCACCCACTCGATTCCGGAAGCCGTGTATCTGTCGACGCGCATCGTCGTCATGTCGCCGCGCCCTGGCCGGGTCAGCGACATCATTGAATCGACGCTGCCCAAGGAGCGGCCGCTCGATATCCGCGAGACGCCCGAGTTCCTGGCGATCGCCGCGCGCGTGCGCGATGGTTTGAGGGCAGGGCACAGCTATGATGATTGAGGCGAAGCGCTAGATGGATAGCTTCCGCGACAAGCTCGTCCCCGTGACCTCGATCCTCGCCGGCGTGGTCGTGCTCTGGTACGTCTTCGCCGTCATCCTCAACGCGCCGTTCCAGCGCGATCTCGACACCCGGGCCAACGAAACGCCCGGCACCGTCGAGTTCATCGGCAAGACACTGGCGCAGCCGAAGCCGACGCTGCCGGCGCCGCATCAGGTGGCGATGAACTTCTTCGAGAACACATTTCTGCGGCCCATCACCTCTAGCCGCAGCCTCGTCTACAATGCGTGGGTGACGCTGTCGTCGACGCTGCTCGGCTTTGCCTTCGGCACGGCGCTCGGCATCATCATCGCCGTCGGCATCGTGCATGTGGCGACGCTCGACCGCAGCCTGATGCCGTGGATCATCGCCTCGCAGACGATTCCGATCCTGGCGGTGGCGCCGATGATCATTGTGGTGTTGGCGGCGATCGGCGTCACCGGGCTGATCCCGAAGGCGATGATCTCGACCTATCTGTCGTTCTTCCCGGTGACGGTTGGCATGGTGAAGGGGCTGCGCTCGCCCGAAATCATGCATCTCGACCTGATGCACACCTACAATGCCAGCCCCTCGCAGACCTTCTGGAAGCTGCGCGTGCCGGCCTCGGTACCGTTCCTGTTCACCTCTATGAAGGTGGCGGTGGCCGCGAGCCTGGTCGGCGCCATCGTCGGCGAACTGCCGACCGGTGCGGTCGCCGGCATCGGTGCCAAGCTGCTCGCCGGCGCATATTACAGCCAGTCCATCGACATCTGGTCGGCTCTGGTCGCGGGTTCCATCGTGGCGGCACTGCTGGTCATGGTGGTTGGCATGGCCGGGCGCATCGTCGACCGCGCCATGGGCGGGAGGTCGGCATGAACTGGCTGAAACCTTCGTGGCAAGCCGTGCTGGCGATCGTGTTGTGCGTGATCGCAATCGCGCTCGGCGCGATGTCGAAGCCGGAAGCGGCAGCGCTTGCGGACCCGACCGCCAGCATCAACTATCCCTATCTCGGAACCAAGGGCTTGATGCTCGGCCTGGCGATCTTGGCGGCGCTGGTCTCGATGGTCAGGATTCCATCGCTCGCGGAGGCCGGCGTGCTGTTTGTCGGCGCCCATCTCGTTGCCTCGCTGCTGATCTCGGGCATTGCGGGGTTCGAAGGCACGGCATTGGCGCCGTATTTCCTGCTGCTCACGGCCGCCTGGCTGCTTGGCTGGCGCTGCGTGGCGGTGCTGTCGGGGCTTCGCCCGATGGCGGGCTCGGCCCGCAACGCGCTGCGCCTGATCATCCCCGCCATCTTCGGAGCCTGGATCCTGATCATCTGGGAAGCGGTGACGCGCGGCGCCGGCATTCCCTTCATCCTGTTGCCGCCGCCGAGCGCCATCGGCGCGCGCATTGCCGGTTCGCTGCCGGTGCTCGGCGCCGATGTGCGGCAGACCATCTTCAAGGCGGTGATCTTCGGCTATGTCGTCGGCAGCGGCGCCGGCTTCATCACCGCCATCCTCACCGACCGCGTGCCCTTCCTGCGGCGTGGGCTTTTGCCGATCGGCAACATGGTCTCGGCGCTGCCGATCATCGGCGTGGCGCCCATCATGGTCATGTGGTTCGGCTTCGACTGGCAGTCCAAGGCGGCGGTCGTCATCATCATGACGTTCTTCCCGATGCTGGTGAACACGGTCGCCGGGCTCGCCGCATCAGGCCATATGGAGCGCGACCTGATGCGCACCTATGCATCGGGCTACTGGCCGACGCTGATCAAGCTCAGGCTGCCGGCCGCCGCCCCCTTCATCTTCAACGCGCTGAAGATCAACTCGACGCTGGCGCTGATCGGCGCCATCGTCGCCGAGTTCTTCGGCACGCCCGTCGTCGGCATGGGCTTCCGCATCTCGACCGAGGTCGGGCGGATGAACATCGACATGGTCTGGGCCGAAATCGCAGTTGCAGCACTTGCGGGTTCGGTCTTTTATGGCGTGGTCGCTCTTGTCGAAAGAGCCGTCACGTTTTGGCATCCCTCTGTCCGTGGTGGATAGGGGCGGTGGGTTTAAGGGTGCTAACTTCAGAGGGTAAAAACATGAAAAGACTTGTCATTCCAGTTCTGGCCGGCGCGATGTCGCTCGCCGCCTTCCAGGCAATGGCCGCCGACAAGGTGACGTTGCAGTTGAAATGGGTCACGCAGGCCCAGTTTGCCGGCTACTATGTCGCCAAGGCCAAGGGTTTCTATGAGGCAGAAGGCCTCGACGTCGACATCAAGCCCGGCGGTCCCGACATCGCCCCCGAGCAGGTGATCGCCGGTGGCGGCGCCGATGTCATCGTCGACTGGATGGGCGGCGCGCTCGCCGCGCGCGAAAAGGGCGTGCCGCTGGTCAACATCGCCCAGCCGTTCAAGAAGGCCGGCATGGAACTGGTCTGCCCGAAGGACGGCCCGATCAAGACCGAAGCCGATTTCAAGGGTCATACGCTGGGCGTCTGGTTCTTCGGCAACGAATATCCGTTCTACGCCTGGATGAACAAGCTTGGCCTCAAGACCGATGGCGGCAAGGACGGTGTCACCGTGCTCAAGCAGAGCTTTGACGTGCAGCCGCTGATCCAGAAGCAGGCCGATTGCATCTCGGTCATGACCTACAACGAGTACTGGCAGCTGATCGACGCCGGCTACAAGCCGGAACAGCTCACCGTGTTCAACTACTCGGCGATGGGCAACGACCTGCTCGAGGATGGGCTCTATGCGTCGGAAGACAAGCTCAAGGATCCGGCCTTCGCCGACAAGATGGTGCGTTTCGTGCGCGCCTCGATGAAGGGCTGGAAATACGCCGTCGACAACAATGACGAAGCGGCAGGCATCGTCATGGATGGCGGCGGCCAGGACGAGAACCACCAGAAACGCATGATGAGCGAAGTCGCCAAGCTGATCGACAATGCCGACGGCAAGCTCGATCCGGCGACCTATGAGCGCACCGCCAAGGCGCTGCTCGACCAGAAGATCATCACCAAGGAGCCGAAAGGCGCCTACACCACCGCGATCACCGACAAGGCGATCAAGTAACCCTACCGGAGCGTGATCCCGAAAAGATCATTCTCAAACGACAAGATGGAGCGGCGCCCCTGGCCAGATGTCAGAGGCGCCGTTCCTTTATGGTGTTCATGACGAAGCTGGTCTCGATCGAGGCGACGCATTTCAGCCGTGCGATCTTCTCCTTGATGAAGCGCTCGTATTGTTCGAGGCTTCCGGTCACCACTTTCAGCACATAGTCGCGCGAACCGGTGACGAGGTGGCACTCCAGCACCTCTTCCCAGCCGCGGATCGCGTCCTCGAACATGACGATCTCGTCCTCGTTCTGCCGGCTGAGCCGGATTGTGGCGATGGCGACCATGCTCCAGCCGAAGGCGGCGGGATCGACCAGCGTGGTGTAACCCTTGATCACACCCGTCTCCTCCAGCCGCCGCACGCGCCTGAGACAAGGTGACGGCGACAGGCCGATGCGCTCGGCGAGCTCGTTGTTGGTGATGCGGGCGTCATCACGCAGTTCGCGCAGAATCCTGAGGTCAAAATCGTCGGCTATCTTCTGCTGCATTTTTTATCACTCCGGGGCATTTCTTGCCGGCAAGCAGCCATGTACGGCCGAAAATAGCAAGGACTGGCCGATCTAGATCGCATAAATTGCGGCGGGATATCTCTCAAAAAAGCAGGAAAAGCCATGACCGCGCCACGCCCGTCGAAAACCCATATCGGCAACCACAAGCTCCATCCGGAGACGCTGATGCTGAGCTATGGCTTCGATCCGCAGCTGTCGGAAGGCGCGGTCAAGCCGCCAGTGTTCCTGACCTCGACCTTCGTGTTCAAATCGGCGGAAGAGGGGCGCGACTTCTTCGACTACACGTCCGGCCGCAAGGAACCGCCGAGCGGCACGGCATCGGGTCTCGTCTATTCGCGCTTCAACCATCCCAACAGCGAGATCGTCGAGGACCGGCTGGCGATCTATGAGGGCACGGACGCCTGCATCCTGTTTTCGTCCGGCATGTCGGCGATCGCGACGACACTGCTGGCCTATGCCCGTCCGGGCGACGTCATCCTGCATTCGCAGCCGCTCTATGGCGGCACCGAGACGCTGCTGACGCGCACGCTGTCCGGCTTCGGCATCGGCGCTGTCGGCTTCGCCGACGGTGTCGACGAGAAGGCGGTTCGGGCAGCCGCCGATGCCGCGGTGGCGAAGGGGCGCGTTTCCGTCATCCTGATCGAGACGCCGTCCAATCCGACCAACAGCCTGGTCGATATCGCGCTGATGCGGACGATCGCTGATGAGATTGGTGCGGGCCAAGGGTCAACACCGATCATCGTCTGCGACAACACGCTGCTCGGCCCGGTGTTCCAGCGGCCGATCGAGCACGGCGCCGATGTCTCCGTCTATTCGCTGACCAAATATGTCGGGGGCCATTCCGACCTCATCGCGGGCGCGGCCATGGGCAGCAAGGCCGTCACCAAGCCGATCAAGGCGCTGCGCGGCGCGATCGGCACGCAGCTCGACCCGCATTCCTGCTGGATGCTCGGCCGTTCGCTGGAGACGCTGTCGATCCGCATGGAGCGGGCCAACGACAATGCGCGCCTGGTCGCCGAATTCCTGCGCGATCATGCCAAGGTCGAGAAGGTGCATTATCTGCCGTTCCTGGGCGAGGGTACGCCGGCGGGGCGCGCCTATGTGAGGCAATGCAGCGGCGCCGGCTCGACATTCTCCTTCGACATCAAACGCGGAGAGAAGGCGGCTTTCGCATTTCTCAACGCCCTGCAGATCTTCAAGCTGGCGGTAAGTCTCGGCGGCACCGAGTTGCTCGCCAGCCATCCGGCGGCCATGACCCATTCCGGCATTCCATTCGACGTGCGCCAGCGCATCGGGGTGCTGGAGACCACGGTCAGGCTGTCGATCGGTGTCGAGCATCCGGACGATCTGATCGCGGACCTGACGCAGGCGCTGGCGTCGGCCTGAAGCTTGCTCTTTGGAAACTACAAAGGGGCGAGCGATCGTCCCCTTTGCTTTTCCTGGTAACAAAAACGTGTGCGGGGAAACATTGCGCGCTCCAGCCGTTGCGTTGAAGCATGCGCGCGTCGGGGGACCGTGACCCATGCGACAGCCAATCGGAGGTTTTTCATGCGCACATATTCTTTCCTGCCGGTGCTTTCGGCCCTTGCCGTTTCGACCGCCTTCCTGCTCGCTTCGCCAGCAATGGCCGAGGTGGTGAAGTACAAGGCAACGCTCGATGGCGGCCAGCAGAACCCGCCCGTCACCACCAAGGGCAAAGGCACCGCCACGCTCACCTTCGACACCACCAAGAAGAAACTCAGCTGGAACGTCAAATATTCCGGCCTCAGCGGACCGGCGACGGCAGCGCATATTCACGGCCCGGCGGCGATGGGTGCGAATGCCGCTCCGGTGATCCCGTTCAAAGGCAAGCTCAAGAGCCCGATCAAGGGGTCGGCAACGCTGACGGATGCGCAGGCCGCCGACCTGGCGGCCGGCAATTATTATGTCAATGTCCATACCGCCGCCAACAAGGACGGCGAGATCCGCGGCCAGATCGAGGCGGCGAAATAACGGAAACCGCTTAAAAAAGGGGCGGGCGACCGCCCCTTTTTGTTTGGATCACGCCTTGTCGCGGATCTGCGTCATCGTGCGGGTTGGCGTGATCGCTTCGGGGTCGAGCCTGATTTCGACGATGGCCGGCTTGCCGCTGGCCCGCGCTCGCTCGAAGGCCGGCGCGAAGTCGGCCGTCTTCTCGACCGTCTCGCCATGGCCGCCATAGGCGCGTGCCAGCGACGCGAAGTCGGGATTCCTGAGATCGGTGGCAACGACGCGGCCGGGATATTCGCGTTCCTGATGCATGCGGATGGTGCCGTAAATGCCGTTGTTGACGACGATCACGATAATGGGCAGGTCATATTGCACGGCGGTGGCGAACTCCTGGCCATTCATCAGGAAGCAGCCGTCGCCGGCAAAGGCGATCACGGTGCGATCCGGATAAAGGGCCTTGGCGGCGACGGCAGCCGGGGTGCCGTAGCCCATCGACCCGGAGGTCGGCGCCGCCTGCGTGCCGAAACGGCGGAAGCGGTGGAAGCGGTGCACCCAGGTGGCGTAGTTGCCGGCGCCGTTGGCGAAGATGGCGTCGTGCGGCAGCTCCTGTTCCAGATAGTTCATGATCGGGCCCATCTGCACGTCGCCCGGACCCGTCTGCGGCGGCGTCGACCATTCGAGATAGGCGCTATGCGCTTTCGCCGTCTCGGCTGCCCAGGATGGTGTGCCGGCCGGCTTGCGCTTGGCAAAGGCCTCGACGAAGGCGGCGGGCGAGGCGTTGATTGCCAGCGTCGGCCGGTAGACGCGGCCGAGCTCGCCGGCGTCGGCGTGGACATGCACCAGCGCCTGGTCGGGGTAGGGGCTTTTCAGCAGCGTGTAGTCGGAAGAGGGCATCTCGCCCATGCGCCCGCCGATCAACAGCACGACATCGGCCGCCTTGACCTGCGCCGCCAGCTTGGGGTTGATGCCGATGCCAACGTCGCCGGCGTAGTTCGCGTGAAGATGGTCGAAGAGCATCTGGCGGCGGAAAGAGCAGCCGACGGGAAGCGACCATGTCTCCGATATGGTGCGCATGCGCGCGACGGCTTCCTCATTCCAGCGTGTGCCGCCGAGGATGACGAATGGTCGCTTGGCGCCGTTGAGCAGCATTTCCAGCGCATCGAGTTCGGCCCCGCCGGGATAGGTCTCGACCGGCGTGTGGGGAAGCGCTTCCGGAGCCTGGACCTCGCTGGTCAGCATGTCTTCGGGCAGCGAGATGACGACCGGGCCAGGCCGTCCCGATGTCGCGACCGCGAAGGCGCGGGTGACGAATTCGGGGATGCGCGAGGCGTCGTCGATCTCGACCACCCATTTGGCGATGTCGCCGAAGAACCTCTTGTAGTCCACCTCCTGGAACGCCTCGCGCTCCTTGGCGTGGCTGGCCACCTGGCCGATGAACAGGATGAGCGGCACCGAATCCTGCATGGCGATGTGGATGCCGGCGGAGGCGTTGGTGGCGCCGGGGCCGCGGGTGACGAAGCAGATGCCGGGCTTACCGGTCAGCCGGCCCTGGCAGTCGGCCATCATGGCAGCACCGCCTTCCTGGCGGCACACGATGGTGCGGATCGATGAATCGTGCAGCGCGTCGAGCACCGCCAGATAGGATTCGCCCGGCACGCAGAAGATGCGGTCGGTGCCGTTTGCTTCCAGCGCCTCGACGATCAGTTGTCCACCGGTCTTCATTTCGCTGATCTCTCCAGTTCGGCAAGGATTTCGTCGGTGTGTTCGCCCAGGCGCGGCGAGGGGCGCTCATAGACCAGCGGCGTGCCCGACATCACCATCGGCGCGCGCACCGAGGGCAGAAGATTGCCATGGCCGTCGTTGAGGTCGAGCCGCATGCCGCGCGCGATCGCCTGCGGATCAGCAAACATCTGGCCGATCGTGTTGATCGGGCTGGCCGGCACGCTTGCCGCTTCAAGCTTTGCCAGCAGCGGGTCGCGATCGAGCGTGCTCAGCGCCTCGACGATGCGTTCGCGCAGCTTCACCCGGTTGGTGACCCGGGCCGGATTGGTGGCGAAGTCGGGATTCGTCGACAATTCATCCAGCCCGACGGCGGCGCAGAATTTGGCGAACTGGCCGTCATTGCCGACCGCCAGGATGATGTGGCCGTCCCGGACCGGCACCACCTCGTAAGGCGCGATGTTCATATGCGCATTGCCCATCTGCACCGGCGACTTGCCGGAGACGAGATAGTTGAGGTTCTGGTTGCCGAGCGCCGAGATCTGCGTGTCGAACAGCGCCATGTCGATATGCTGGCCCTCGCCGGTTTGTTCGGCATGCCGCAACGCGGCCTGTATGGCGATGACGGAATAGAGCCCGGTGAAGATGTCCGAGATGGCGACGCCGGCCTTTTGCGGCTCGCGGCCGACCTCGCCGGTGATCGACATCATGCCGGCCATGGCCTGGATGATGAAGTCGTAGCCGGCGCGCGGCGCATAGGGCCCGTCCTGGCCGAAGCCGGTGATCGAGCAATAGACGAGGCGCGGGTTGATCTTGCGCAGGCTGTCGTAATCAAGCCCGTATTTCTTCAGGCCGCCGAGCTTGAAATTCTCGATCAGCACGTCCGACGTGGCGACCAGCCGGCGCAGGGTCTCGGCGCCCTCCGGCGTCGAGAAATCGATAGCGATGGAACGCTTGCCGCGGTTGCAGGAATGGTAATAGGCGGCCGACAGGTTCTCGCCGTCATGGCTCATGACGAAGGGCGGGCCCCATTTGCGGGTGTCGTCGCCGCCATCGGGACTTTCGACCTTGATGACGTCGGCGCCGAGATCGGCAAGCAATTGCCCGGCCCATGGCCCGGCGAGGATGCGGGCGAGTTCGACGACGCGGACGCCTTTCAGGGGTGGTTCGGCCATAAATCACCGTGATTGCCGCAATCACCATGATTGCCGCGAAAGCAGAGCCTCTATCAAGCCCGGCATCGGCTGTCACGGCCCTTGCAATAGGCCAACGGGCCGGTTCGAAAAGGATTCAGGTCGCTATTTCAGCACGCTGTCAGCCCAGGTGGCGAAATCGTTCATGATGATATCGCGGTTCACCTCGTTCAGGCCTTCGTGGCGGGTGTCGGCGTAAACCTTTGAAACGAGATTCGAAAAGCCCATCCCGCGCATGCGATTGGCAAGGTGGGTGATGCCCTTGGCATAGTCCGAGGCGGGGTCTTTCTCGCCGCCGATGATGGCGACGGGAAGGTCGCGCCGGACGCCGGCAAAGCCGGCATCCTTGCCGCCGTTGAGCGCCATCGAGACCACGTCGCGCCACATCGACACGGAGGCATCCCAGCCGCACAGCGGATCGGCGATGTATTTCGCCACCTCGGCCTCGTCGCGCGACAGCCAGTCGAACGGCGTGCGGTGATCGGGCACCGCCTTGCCCCAGGCCTGAAAGGTGAGTTTCGGCAGCAGGCGGGACGGGACATCGGAGCCCAGCCGCATCCGTTCCCAGGCCAGGATGCCGAGCGCCACCTGCCCAAGCCGCCCTTGCGAAAAATTGCCGTTCCAGATCGCGGCGGCATGGATGCGCGGCGAGTGGCCCAAAAGGTAGTTCAGCGCCACCGACGCGCCCATCGAATGACCGAAGAGGATGACCGGGAGGCCTGGGCATTCGCTGGCGATGAGGTCATGGATGGCGTCGACATCGGCGATCACCTTGGCCGGTCCATCCTCGTCGGCGAATTTGCCGAGCGGTGCGTCAGGCGCCTTGGTCGCGCCGTGACCGCGATGGTCATGGACATAGAGGTGGAAGCCGCGCGCGGAGAGGAAATCGGCAAAACGGGCATAGCGCGCGGCGTGCTCGGCCAGGCCATGGTTGATCTGGACGACCGCACGCGGTTTGTCTTCAGCCTGCCTGACGAAGAGATTGAGATCGGCGCCGGTCGGTGAGTGGACCATGCGTTGCTGATTGAAAGGCATGGCCGCCCGCTCTCCCCCCTCGTTTTATCGTTGTTGGCTTTTCTTGCGCCGGCGCCGGTTACGCGTCAATCCACAGCAAATGCTTTTGCGCGACGATGTTTCTTGCGTTCGACCAGCAAAATATCGCAATTCTGACATGGAGACAGCTTCAGTCTGTCGCCCACTTCTCAGCCGGGGATCTCTCATGCGCATTGGTGTCGTTTTCGGATTGGCCATGCTGGCGGTATCGCTGGCCAATGCTGCGCATGCCGAAGTCAAGATGAGCGGCACCTTCGTTGCCGATGCGGCCTGTCCGGCAACGCAAGCCATCAAGAACGGCAAGAACCCCGGCAACGTCTCGACCGATGCCGGAAAGAGCTACCAGCTGCTGGCCGGCAACAAGGACGCGCCGACGCATTATCTGATCCTGGTGCCGGGCGCCGATCCGGAGCGCCGCTGGGTGAAGGTCACTTGCGGCCATGTCTCGGGCAGCAGTGCCTCGACGGTGCCTGCGGCACCTGGCGGACAAGGCAAGGCCGCCCCATCGGGGAGACCCGAATATGTCTTCGCGCTGAGCTGGCAGCCGGCTTTCTGCGAGACCAAGTCGAGTAAAACCGAATGCAGGGCGCAGAACCCGAATGAGTTCGACGCCACCAACTTCACCTTGCATGGGCTGTGGCCGCAGCCGAACGGCAATTCCTATTGCCAGGTGGCGGCCAGCGACAAGGCCAACGACAATCCCGTTCACTGGAAGGATCTGCCGCCGGTCAATCTGGACGCCGGCACCCGCAAGGAGCTCGATCAGGTGATGCCGGGCACGGCCTCCCAGCTGGAACGGCATGAATGGATCAAGCACGGCACCTGCTACGGCAAGAGCCAGCAGGAATACTTCTCCGACGCGCTCGGCCTGATGCGACAAGTAAACGCCTCGCCGGTGCGCGAGCTCTTCGCCAAGACCATTGGCGGCAAGCTGACGGCGGACCAGATCCGTGGCGCCTTCGACCAGGCCTTCGGTGCCGGGGCAGGGGATCGCGTGCGGGTGTCCTGCGTCATCGATCCCTCAAATGGCCGGCGGCTGATCGGCGAATTGACGCTCGGCCTTGCCGGCCCGATCAGCCCGAACGCTTCGCTTAAGGACCTGCTGCTGGCTTCCGTGCCGACCAACAAGGCCGGTTGCCCGATAGGCACCGTCGACGCGATCGGGTTCCAGTAAGGACACACCTAGCTCTAGATCAGAACTGCGCCGACCTGGTCCAGGCGATGGCGGCGTCCGGCTCATGGCCGCCCGGCTCGCCGACGACGCGGTCGCGTCCGGTGGACTTCGCCTTGTAGAGGCGCTGGTCGGCAAGCGCGAACAGATCGGCAAGACAGCGCGTCGTTTCGCTGACGGTTGAAACGCCGGCGCTGACGGTCAGCTCGAAGCGGCTGGCCACGGGCGATGCCTTGACGGCGTAGCGGATGCTTTCGCCAAACAGCCTGGCGACCGGATGCGGGCGCGAACTGAGGATGGCGAACTCCTCGCCGCCGATGCGGAACACCTGGTCTTCGGCGCTCGCCACTTCGCGGAGCAGGCTTGCTACCGCTTTCAGCACCTTGTCGCCTTCGGCATGGCCGAAACGGTCGTTGATCGACTTGAAATGGTCGACATCGACGATCAGCAGGCTGAGGGGCCTCGCCGTGCGCAGGCTGACCTCGACGGCGGCTTCACCGTCGGCGTCGAAGCGGCCGCGATGCAGCAGGCCGGTCAGGCCGTCGCGGCCGACATGCTCGACCAGCGCTTCATAGCGCTCGCGATAGGTCAGCGTTTCGAAAATGTCGGTCAGCCCGCGCGGCAGCGCAATGTCGCGGGCCTCGAACCATCTGAGGTAGGCCACGAGCATACCGCTGAAGGCAAGCGCCGCCGCCATCTTGGCGAACCAGCCGCCGAAGAAGACGGCAATCGGCGCGCCGGCGACGAAATGCAGCGCGGTGAAGAAGCCCGCCTGGTCGAAGGTCAGCACGCAGGCGACGCAGATCAGAATGCGCGCGAACTGCGCCTTGCGCAGGGTGCGTCCAAGTCTTTCATAGAGCAGGATGATCAGGATGGCGTCGATGAACAGGAGCGTCGTGCCCCACACCATCAGCCAGCCCATCTCGTCGATGAAGCCGATATCGGGCAGCTTGCCGTCGGGGAGCGGCGCGATGGCATGCAGGCGCAGGAGCAGCACCAGCCCGATCATCAACGCATTGCCGAGCAGCAGGCCATAGATGGGCTGGCGCACGGTGGCGGCGTCCTCCTTGATGTAGAGCAGGAGCAGCATCACCAGCTTGCCCGAAAACAGCACTGCCGAGCCCGGCGAGACCAGGCCGAACGGCAGCGCGACATAAAAGACGCTGGCGAGATAGGTTTCCAGGAAATGCATGACGCCGAGTGCGCAGACGAAGACGCCGAGACCAATGCGCTTCCTGAAGCGAAAAAGCGTCACCATGACGCTGAAGTAGACGACCGCTTCGGCAAGGAGCAGGAAACTGTTCAGCACTGCCGTCGATCCGCTTTCTCTACAGGAATCGCGGCCAGCCAGCGATTCCACCCCGATCCTGTTGTGACGCGGAAGGGTTAACCGGACATTTCAGCGCGCCTCGTGGCCGTGGGAAAACTTTGGCGGTCAGCGCACACGTGTCCGTGTGATCGGCTTGATCTGGCAAAAGCGATTGCCGTTCGCCGCCGCATCGCCTACATAGCGGCCAACCTCCATTCAATTCGACAATTCAGTCAGTTTTTCAGGGAAAGCGCGCGTGGCACGCCAGTTCATCTATCACATGTCCGGCCTGTCGAAGGCCTACGGCACCAAGAAGGTGCTCGATAACGTTCACCTGTCCTTCTATCCGGACGCCAAGATCGGCATTCTCGGGCCCAACGGCTCGGGTAAGTCGACCATCCTGCGCATCATGGCCGGGCTCGACAAGGAGTTCCAGGGCGAGGCGTGGCTGGCCGAGGGTGCCACCGTCGGCTACCTGGCGCAGGAGCCGCATCTCGACAACTCAAAGACCGTGCGTGAAAACGTCATGGACGGCGTCGGCAGGAAGACCGCCATCATCGAGCGCTACAACGAACTGATGATGAACTATTCCGACGAGACGGCCGACGAGTCCGCCAAGTTGCAGGACGAGATGGACCGGCTCAACCTGTGGGATCTCGACCAGCAGGTCGAGATGGCGATGGACGCGCTGCAGTGCCCGCCGGCCGATTCCGAAGTGACCAACCTGTCGGGCGGCGAGCGTCGCCGCGTGGCGCTCTGCCGGTTGCTTCTGGAACAGCCCGACCTGTTGCTGCTCGACGAACCGACCAACCATCTCGACGCCGAGACCACGGCGTGGCTGGAAAAGCACCTGCGCGACTATCCCGGCTCGGTGCTGATCATCACCCACGACCGTTACTTCCTCGACAATGTCACCGGCTGGATCCTCGAGCTCGACCGTGGCCGCGGCATTCCCTATGAGGGCAACTACACCAGATATCTCGACGCCAAGGCCAAGCGCCTGATCCAGGAAGGCCGCGAGGACGACGCTCGTCAGAAGTCGATCTGGCGCGAGCGTGAATGGATCCAGTCCTCGCCGAAGGCGCGCCAGACCAAGTCCAAGGCGCGTATCAAGGCCTATGAGGAACTGGTCGAGCAGTCGCAGAACCGCAAGCCGACCGACACACAGATCGTTATTCCCTCGAGCGAGCGCCTCGGCAACGTCGTCATCGAGGTCGAAGGCCTCAACAAGGGTTTTGGCGACGAGCTTCTGATCGAGAACCTGTCGTTCCGGCTGCCGCCGGGCGGCATCGTCGGCGTTATCGGCCCCAACGGCGCCGGCAAGACGACGCTGTTCAAGACCTTCACCGGCCAGGAAAAGCCGGATGCGGGCACCGTGCGCATCGGCGAGACGGTCAAGCTCGGCTATGTCGACCAGAGCCGCGACGCACTGGATGGGAACAAGACCGTGTGGGAAGAAATCTCCGGCGGCGCCGAAATCATCAAGCTCGGCAAGCACGAGATCAACAGCCGCGCCTATTGCTCGTCCTTCAACTTCCGCGGCGGCGACCAGCAGCAGAAAGTCGGCAACCTCTCCGGCGGCCAGCGCAACCGCGTGCACCTGGCCAAGATGCTGAAGAACGGCGGCAATGTCCTGCTGCTCGACGAACCGACCAACGACCTCGACACCGAAACGCTGGGAGCGCTGGAAGACGCGCTCGAAGCCTATGCCGGCTGCGCCGTCATCATCAGCCACGACCGCATGTTCCTCGACCGTATGGCGACGCACATGCTGGCCTTCGAAGGCGACGCGCATGTCGAGTGGTTCGAAGGCAATTTCGAGGAATATGAGAAGGACAAGCTGCGGCGCCTGGGCGCCGAGGCGGCGGCCCCGCACCGCATGACGCACAAGCGGCTGACGCGGTAGGGGATTGTTAGGGCGGTGAATTCTCAAAGCCACATGAGGAGTTCAAATGGCTGACTGGTCCGCCGCCCAATATCTGAAATTCGAGGATGAGCGCACGCGGCCGGCCCGTGACCTTGTCGCGCAAGTGCCGGTCGACTTCCCGCGCCGGGTCGTCGACATAGGCTGCGGGCCTGGCAATTCGACCGAGCTTCTGGTCGAGCGCTGGCCGGATGCGCAGGTGATAGGCTTCGACACCTCGCCCGACATGATCGAGAAGGCGAGGGCGCGCCTGCCCAATGTCAGCTTCGACCTGGCGGACGCGGCGACATGGCAGCCGGCCGAACCGGTCAATGTGATCTTCGCCAACGCGGTGTTCCAGTGGCTGCCCACGCATCCGGCGGTGTTCCAGCGGCTGATGGGCTTTCTGGCGCCTGGTGGCGCGCTGGCCGTCCAGATGCCGGACAACCTGCTTGAGCCCTCGCATCAGATGATGCGGGAAACCGCCGCCGAAATGCCCTTCGCCGATAAGCTGAAGGGTGCGGCGCGCGGACCGTTGCCGCCTGTGTCGTTCTATTATGACCTGCTGTCGCCGCTCTCCGATCGACTGGATATCTGGCATACGGCCTACAACCATCCTCTGGCCGACGCCGAGGCGATCGTCGAATGGGTGAAGTCGACCGGGCTGAAGCCCTTCCTCGATCCGCTGGACGCCGACGAGCGCAAGATGTTCCTGGACAATTACACGGCCAAGGTCAAAAAGGCCTATCCCAGAATGGCGAACGGCAAGGTGCTGCTGCGCTTCCCGCGTATCTTCATTGTCGCCAAGCGGGACGGCTAGGAAAGAATTATCCACTTCGCCTGCAGCCGATTGCCGTGGCTTGACCCGGTTTCGCCGTCATGCCCAATTCATCGCGTGGGGCCATGATGGCCGCGTGGCAGGGGGAAATGATGAGTTTGAAAAGGTTGCTCTATGGCGGCGGCGTTTGCGCGGCGGCACTTCTGGCGTTCTCGGTTTCGGCGCAAGCCAAGCGGGCGCGCTGCTTCACCACGGATGATGGGTATTTCCCGTGCAGCTACCGCGCCATCGATGATGCCGGCAGTTTCCGGATCTCGGCGCCGGGTTACCCGACCTATGTGCTGGAGATCGACGGGCCGGGCTTTGCCTATGGCTATGTCAATCTCGGCCGCCGCAACGTGCCGCTGGCGGGGCAGTTCGTGCGCAGCCGTGACGACGGCGCCTGCTGGAACAACCCGCAGACAAACACCAAGCTGTGCGCCTGGTGAAATCCTGGTTCAAGCCGGCCCGAATCCTTAGTTTAAGCCGGCGTAAACCGGCCGGATGAGAAAAGTGTTGCGCCGAAGCGTTTCGGCGCCCACATGAAGCCGCAACGCCTGCGGATGGGACGGACTGAAACATGCATCGCGTCATCATCAGCGGCATTGGCGCTGAAATTCCTGAAGCTGTCATCACGAATGAAGAACTGGTCGAGAGCTTCAACAGCTGGGTCGACACGGAAAATGCGCGCCGTCAGGGCACAGGCGAAGCGCTGCTGCAGAAATCCGATAGCGACTTCATCGTCCATGCCTCGGGCGTGAAATCCCGTCATGTCATCGAGCGCGAAGGCATTCTCGACCCGACCCGCATGACGCCGCGCATTCCCGCGCGGCCCGACGATGCGCTGTCGCTGGAGGCCGAGTTCGGCATTGCCTCGGCCAGGAAGGCGCTCGACCATGCCGGCGTTGAGCCGTCCCAGATCGACCTGATCATCTGCTCGGCCTCGCACCACCAGCGGCCCTATCCGGCGATCGCCATCGAAATGCAGGAGGCGCTCGGCACCACCGGCGCCGGTTTCGACATGGGGCTCGGCTGTTCGTCCGCGGCGGCCGCCCTGCACATGGCGGTCAATCTGGTGCGCTCTGGCGCGCACAAGCGCATCCTGGTGACCACGCCGGAAATCATCACCGGCCATCTCAATTTCCGCGACCGGCAGACGCATTTCATCTTCGGCGACGCTTCGGTGTCGATGGTGGTTGAGGGGCTTGCCCAGGGCGACAAGCGGCCGGGGCGTTTCGAGGTGCTGGATACGCGGCTGTGGACGCAGATGTCGAACAACATCCGCACCAATCTCGGCTACCACACCCGCACCGCCCAGGATGATCCCTACATGATCAATCTGGAAGGCAACCTGATCAAACAGGTCGGCAACAAGGTGTTCAAGGAAGTCACCGTCGCCGGCCAGAAATTCATCGTCGAGTTCCTGGCAGAGCATGGGCTGACGCCGCAGGCGATCCGGCGCTTCTGGCTGCATCAGGCCAATGCGCGCATGAATGCGATGATCCTGAAGCTGTCGTTCGGCCACGATGTCGATCACGATCGCGCGCCGATGGTGCTGGAGCGGCTGGGCAACACGGCGGGCGCCGGCGCCATCGTCGCGCTGTCGGAGAACCATGCCGACATGAAGCCCGGTGATTTCGGCTTGATCTGCGCCTTTGGCGCGGGGTATTCGATAGGCGGCGCGCTCATCCGGATGCTCTAAGCAATGTCGCGGTGACGCTGGCCCGAAAGGGCCATTCGGACTTTCGTCCTCAGCCGGGCCGCTGCGCGCCCGTCCTACATTCCCGTTCAGCCTGGACCGACCCTCGACACGCCCGTGTCGGGGGCGGCTTGAATCAACGCGATCCCGTTTCAGAAAGGAGAGTTCCAATGGTCGATGCCCGGTGTAGCTGCGGTGCCCTTACGCTGATGCTGACAGGACCATCAAAACTGGTTGTCGCCTGCCACTGTCTCGATTGCCAGCGCCGAACCGGCGCGCCCTTCGGCGTCGGCGCCTTTTATCCGGCTGACGCTGTCGCGATCTCTGGAACCGCGAAAGAATTCACGCGCGATACCACGAGCGGCGGCAAGGTGCACAACCACTTCTGTCCCGCCTGCGGCTCGACGGTCTATTGGAAAGCCGACAGGCTGCCATCGCTGATCGGTGTCGCGGTTGGTGCGCTTGCCAACCCGAACTATCCGCCGCCCGTCCGGTCGATCTTCGAACAGTCGAAGCATGATTGGGTTCAAATCGACGGTGCCGTCGACCATTTTCGGCAAGGCAGCGGGGCGGGGAAATCGAGCTGAGCGGGCGTTCGCCGCACCTTGGCGTGTCAGGCCGGCGTAAAGGGAACCAGCATCGGCACCCGCCGCGCGTAGTCGTCATAGGCGGGGCCAAGTTCGCCGCGCAAGAAGCGCTCCTCGAGTTTTGCCTTCATGACGATGCCGATGGTGAGCAGTGCGACACCTGCAATGCCCCACACAGTGCCTTTCGCGAGCATGGTGGCGAGGAGCGCCAGCAGCAATCCTGTGTAGATCGGGTGGCGGACGAGGCCGTATGGACCGGTATCGACCACGCGGTGGTCTGCCTTGGCAGTGACCGAGGCCGACCACAGCCTGCCCAGATGAATACGCGCCCACCACGAGAAGATGAGGCCGATGGCGATCAGGGCAATGCAAGCCCAGGCCTCGGCGAGGCTTGGTGTCCACAATCTCAACCTGCCCTCATAGCCGTGCGCCGGGACGAACAGCAGGACGGTGCCGGCCAGCCAGAACACTCGATAACGGACCTCCGCGCCGATGGTGGCGCGTTTTTTAGCCGGATCAGCCCACATGGCGGCCGCAATCCAGGTGACCACCCAGACGAGCCAAAGCAGCGCGATTGCCGTCGCCGGTCGCATGAGAACCTCCGCAGTGTCTCGCCAACATGAAAGCGATCCGACGCGGCGGCAATGCGGCACCAATTCCATTTCCGGTAAGAAGATCGTGATCCTTCGCCTTCATTGACCCGAGCAACTGAACATCCACTGCACGCCATAGGCGTCGACCAGCATGCCGAAGCTGGTTCCCCAATATTGCCGCGCCAGCGGCACGGTGATGCGGCCGCCGGCGGCCATGCGGGCAAAAAGCGCGCGCATGTACACCAGCTCGTCGAATTCCAGCATCATGGCGGAGCCTTTCATCGGCTCCGCATCGTCATTGTCGGAGGCATAAAACAGCACGCCCGGACCTTCGAAGCGCGCATGCAGGATTTTTCCGCGCATGGTTTCGGTCCGCACCGGCATGCCGTTATCGCCCCAGCGCAGCAGGATCGTTCCCCGGCCAAGCCCGCACTGTTCGTAGAAAGCCAGTGCCGGCTCGCAAATGGTGGTGAAGAAGAGCGAAGGGGAGAGCCGCATCACATCTTCCCTATCAGATCAATGCGCAGCGGCGGTGGCGGCGGCGATGAGCGCGTCGCCGGTAAATTGCCTGTCGCCGATGCCCCAGCCGCCGTCAGGCGCGTTGACGATGTTGATCCAGGTATTTTCCGGCTTGTGCCCGGGCACGCAGAGTTCGGCGACAATTCCGGCGGCCGTGGTGATGAAGGCGTTGCGGGTCTCGATCGAGCCAAGGCCGATATTGGGCAATTTCAACTCCACCATCACGACGGGCCTGTTGGCGCCGCCGGCATAGATATGGCGCAATGGCAGGATGTGGACCGTGCCGCCGACGATCGCGGTGAAGAAGGCATTGCCGGTGGCGCCGGAAGCTTCGATGAGGGCGGCGCTGAGGCGCGGCAGGATCTCGCGCTCTCCGGCCTCTGTCAGGACGCCTTCCGGCGCGGTCACGGTGATGGGCATTGGTCTCTCCTTGTCCTCGGGCTGCACGGCCTTGCCGGAAGATCGTCTTCCGGCTTGCCATGTTTCGTATCAATTGTTACGTTATGTGAAACGAGCAAGTCAATAGGTTTCGTATCGATCACTATGGATAATTTGGAAAAGGCTAGGGGTGGTCGTCCCCGCGCGTTCGACCCCGACCGGGCGCTGGATGCGGCGATGCATCTGTTTTGGGAGCACGGCTATGAGGCGACGTCGCTGGCCATGCTGCGCGAGGCGATGGGGCTGACGCCGCCGCAGATCTACAACGCCTTCACCGACAAGGAGACCTTGTTCCGCAAGGCGCTGACGCGCTACCACGAGACGGAGATCGGCTTTGCGCTGGATGCGCTGAGCGCGCCGGTACCGACGCGCGAGGCGATCCGGCGGTTGCTGCAGGGCGCGGCGGAGGCCTATTCCAGGCCCGGCAAGCCGGGCGGATGCCTTTTTGTCAGCGGTGCCCTGGCGGCCTCGCCGCAGGCGCAAGCCATCGCGGATGAACTCAAGGCCTATCGCAAGGCGAGCGAAGCGGCGATCGCGGAGCGTCTGGCCAAAGGCCAAGCGGCGAGCGATCTGCCGGAAGGCTTCTCCGTCGAGAGCTTCGCCAAATATATCGCCGGCGTCATGAACGGCATGTCGATCCAGGCGCGGGACGGCGCGTCGGCCGAAGAGTTGCGCATTATGGCCCAAACCGCCCTTGCTGCCTTGCCGCCCGAAGAGCAAAAACGGGGAGCATGATTCAAGGACGGAACGCCATCATGGATCTCTTCCCCAAAGCCGAGAAGCCGGTCGAAATCATTCCGGCGAAGAAGCTTTCCGCTCGCGCCGCAGCGCTCTTTGTCGCGCCGGCGGATCATTTCCAGACGCGACCGGTGGAGGAATTGCGGCTCGGCTTCGACGGCATTTCGGGCGATTTCCATGCCGGATCGACGCGGCGCTCGGGCGGGCGCGAACCCTGGTATCCGCGCGGCACCGAAATGCGCAACGAGCGGCAGCTGTCGATCGTGGCCGCGGACGAACTGGCCATCGTCGCCGGGCGGATGGGCCTTCCCGAGATCAAGCCGGAATGGATCGGCGCCAATCTGGTGATCGAAGGCGTGCCGCATCTGTCGATGCTGCCGGCCGGCACGCTGCTGTTCTTCAAGGATGGCGTGACCCTCAAGATCGATGCCCAGAACGGACCATGCCGCATCGCCGGGCGATCGATCGCCGAAAATGCTGATATGGCCGACATCGAGGCCGGCGCGCTGCTCTTTCCCAAGGTGGCCAAGCGGCTGCGTGGCGTGGTCGCCTGGGTCGAGAAGCCCGGAACGATCAGGGTCGGCGAAGAGATTTCGGCGCGGGTGCCGGAGCAGTGGATTTATCAGGCATAGCCGCCCGTTCTCATCGTGACCGAAGGCTACGCCGCTGATGAGCGGCGTAGCAAAATGCTGGAGCCTCAGCCCTTGCGGTTCTTGTTGGCGCCTTGCGCCATGACGGACACGTGGTCCCATTTGTCCCAGGTGGCGAGGCGGTTGGCGTATTCCTGGCGGATCATCGGCAGGCCGCCATCGCCGAAGAACACGCGCAGCGGCGGCTCGGCAGCATCGACGATGGCCAGCATCGCCGGGCCGGTCGCCTCGGGATCGCCGGCGACCGAATTGGCGCGGCGCTCGGCCATCTTGGCGCGGGCGGGCGCATAGGCTTCGATCGGCTTGGAGACCTTGGCTGAGGCGCCGGACCAGTCGGTGGAGAAGCCGCCCGGCTCGACCAGCGTGACATGGATGCCGAATTCCGCGACCTCGATGCTGAGCGACTGGCTGAAGGCTTCCAGCGCCCATTTCGAGGCATGGTAGAGGCCGAGCGAGGCAAAGGCGTTGACGCCGCCGATCGACGAGATCTGGATGATGTGGCCGGACCGCTGCGCCCGCATGATCGGCAGCACGGCCTGCGTGACCCACAGAGCGCCGAACACATTGGTTTCGATCTGGTCGCGGGCTTCTTGCTCGCTGACCTCTTCGATGGCGCCGAAATGGCCGTAGCCGGCATTGTTGATGACGACGTCGAGCCGGCCAAAGCGCTTGTGCGCCTCGGCGACAGCGGCATCGACGGCTTTCTTGTCGGTGACGTCGAGCTTGATCGCGGCAATGTTGTCGCCATATTTCTCGATCAGATCGGCGAGCGTGCCGGCGTCACGGGCGGTCGCGGCAACGCGGTCGCCGCGCGCTAATGCGGCCTCGGCCCAGACGCGGCCAAAACCCTTCGACGATCCGGTGATGAACCAAACCTTGTTTGTCATGATGTGGAATCCTTGCCCCTGCGGGCGCAATCTTGGATAAAAGCGGAGGCTTCTCCGCTTTCGGGCATATACGGCCTATCTCGTGATTTTCCAGAGGCGAGGGGGATCTTTTTTTGAACAAGACGCCCTTTGATCAGGGATAACTCACCTGAGACGACCAGGCCGGATCGTCGTGCTTTTGCCAGTAGAGCACCATCAGCCGGCCGGTAACAGGCCCGACCTTGCCGTCGGCGATCGCAGCGCCATCGATCTCAGTCACCGGCATGATGCCGCCCGCGGTCGAGGTGATGAAGACCTCGTCGGCCGCCTTGAGCGCTGCAACGCTGACATCGGCGGCGGCGGCGACAAGACCGTCTTCGGCGCAGAGATCGAAGACGGTGCGTCGGGTGATGCCAGGCAGCACGCCGATGGCCGGCGTCGACAGTTTGCCATCCTTGACGCAGAAGACGTTGAAGCCCGGACCTTCGGCGACATTGCCGTTGAAGTCGAGGATGAGCGCGGTCTCCGCACCGCGGTCATAGGCGTCGTAGAGGCCGCGCACCAGATCGAGCCAGTGGTAGTTCTTGATCGACGGATCGACCGAAGTCGGCGGGATGCGCACCTTGTCGCTGATGGCGACGCGCAGGCCGCGCTGCAACTGCTCGGCATTGGCGACCGAGCCGAAGGGCACGGCGAAGGCCATGAAGCGGTTGATTGCCTGGCGCGGATCGCGGCTGAAGGTCGGCGAGGCGCCGCGCGTGCACAGCATTTCGACATAGGCGGCGCGATGGCCCGAAAGGGCGACGCAATTGTGGAGGATCTCGGCCACGCCATCCCTGTCGAAGGGGATGGCCATGCGCAGCTTTTCCAGCCCGCCGAAGAAGCGATCGAGATGCAGGTCGAGGCGGAAGAAGCGGCCGTTCAAGACATGCACCGTGTCATAAGTGGCGTCGGAATGCAGGAACCCCCAATCCAGCACCGACACCTTGGCCTGCGACATCGGCAGATACTGGCCGTCGAGGAAGGCGATGCCACCGGGATAGGAATGCGGGTCGACGTGGCGGTCGCCGACCGTGAGCAGCGGCCTTGAAGCCTTTGTTGCCGTCGTGTGGTCCATCGGGACCTCCTCGTGTGTGGGGCGGGCCATCAGCCTACCGGCCCGGGAGAGGAGGCATAGTGCCAGCCGTCCGGGCGCTGTTCGTCCTCCATAACGGTCCAGCCGATACACCGGATTGGAATTGCCGTATGATAGGTGGCTTGGAGTGGGAGGGGATATGGGCAGGCTTGGGACGGTCATCGCAACCATGATGATTTTCGCCGGCGCGGGCGAGGTCAGCGCGCAGTGCGTGAAACAAGGTGACGAACTCTGCCAAAAGGGCCAGACCTATCGCTGCGAGAAGACCGGCAGCGAACTGACGCCGATCTTCCAGAATGTTCCTTGCGCGGTGAATGCGCCGGCGCCGACGCTGACCGGCACCTGGGTCGGCAGTGGCCACCAGAGCCCGGCGGGGGACGCCGGCGCCGACTGGTCGATCGCCATGACGATCAGGGATGACGGCGCGTCGATCGATTATCCGTCACTCGGCTGCGGCGGATCGCTGTCGCAGACGTCGAGGGACGAGACATCGGCGGAATTCCATGAGAGCATCACCTACGGCCAGGACAAGTGCATCGACGGTGGCGACATCACCGTCCGGTTTTTCAAGGGAAACCTGTCCTGGACCTGGGTCGGCCAGGCCGACGGCCAGCCCTACAATGCGATCGCCGTGCTGACCAGACAATAGCCGCCTCATTCCTCTTCGTCGTCGGCGTCGAGCAGGCGTGTCGCGCGCCAGCGGGTGAGCACGATGTTGGTCTGCTCGATGACGAAGAAGCGGGCGGAGTCGCGGTCATAACCCTCGGCCAGCAGCTTTTCGTAGTCGGTGTGCATGTGGCGGATGTGGGCGATCGTCGCCAGCCACACGGCAATGCCCGGCGGCAAGGTCTTCATATGCACCGCGCCGGCGTCGGCGCGGATCTTCTCCATGTCGGAATAGGGCGCCAGCGGCAGAAGGGCGGTCAGCGCCTTGGCGATGGCGCGGCGGCGGCCGGTCGGTGCTGTCATCGTTCATCGCGTCCTTCGACGATCGCCTCTGGCATGGCGTCGGTCGAGGCGAAGTAGGGCTTGATGTCGATGACCGCCGTGCCGTCGAGCACGTCGATGGCGTCGAGATCGATGCGCCCAGTGGCGATGTCCAGTCCGATGAGCCTTGCCACATGCAGGCCGACCGGGTTCGGCCGGGCAGGGGAGCGCAGGCCGAATACGCCTTTCGCTTCAGCCGCATGGCGAGGTTTTTGCACAATAAGATTCCGCGGCGCGTGATGCAGCCAGGACAGGATGATGACATGGCTGGCGCGCTCCAGCCCGCGCAGGCCTTCACGATAGGGCGCGTCGATGGTCAGCATCGCCGGCTGCCCGGTCTCGCGCGCCGTGCGCATGTTTTTCGGGCAGCTTTCCCGCGTTACCCAAGGCGAGGCGATGCGGCCGATGAAGACGATTCCGGCATCCGCCGGCATCGTTGCCGGATCCTGTTCCAGCCTCTGCTCGCCTTCGCGTGCCACGAACGTTTCGCGCGGCCCGGTCATTTTGCCCATCTCCGTGCTGCTGGCTGTCATTGTCAGAAGACCGCTACACATTTTTGGGCGGCGCGCACCGGAAAATCACGCATGCGGCATTTTCTTGTCCGGAAGCGACATAGAGCTTGCAAGGTTTTGAAAATCGACATAAACATATGTTTATATCTTTTTCAAAGTGAATGCGCTGAAAAGAGAATACGCTGAAAAGAGAATACGCTGAAAAGAGAATACGCTGATGCATGTTTCGCTCGACACCATGGTGGATACGCTGAAGGCGGCGGCCGAATCCAGCCGCCTGCGCATATTGGCACTGTTGTCGCGTGGCGACCTCACCGTTTCCGATCTTACCGAAATTCTCGGCCAGTCGCAGCCGCGCGTTTCGCGGCATTTGAAGCTGCTTCTCGAGGCCGGGCTGATCGACCGCTACCAGGAAGGGTCATGGGCGTTCTTCCGCCTATCGGATGCCGATTCCGCGCGTGACTTCGTCATGGGCCTGGTTTCCAGCATTCGCGGCGCCGATCCGCAGGTCGAGCGCGATCTCGAGCGGCTGGCCTCGGTCAAGCGCAAGCGGCAGGACCGGGCGGCGGAGTATTTTTCGGTGAATGCCGCAAGCTGGGACCATATCCGCTCGCTGCATGTGCCGGACCGCGCGGTCGAGGCGGCGATGCTGAAGCTGGTCGGCAAGCGGCCGTTCCAGTCGATGCTGGATCTCGGCACCGGCACCGGGCGGCTGCTCGAAATCTTCTCGCCGCTCTACCGGCGCGGTGTCGGCATCGACATGTCGCGCGAGATGCTGACCGTGGCGCGCGCCAATCTCGACAAGGCCGGCGTTTCCAATGCGCAGGTGCGGCAGGGCGATATCTTCTCGCCGCCGGTCGAGCGCGATGCCTTCGATCTCGTCACCATCCACCAGGTGCTGCACTATCTCGACGATCCGGCCCGCGCCATCCACGAGGCGGCGCGGCTTTTGCGCCCGTCGGGCCGGCTGGTCATCGTCGACTTCGCGCCGCACACGCTGGAATTCCTGCGCGAAGAGCACGCACATATGCGCCTCGGCTTTTCGGACCGGCAGATCGGCGAATGGTTTGCCGAGGCCGGCCTCGATCTCGAGGATGCCCAGGAATTCGAGCCGCGCGGCGGCAGCGAGCCCAGGCTCACCGTCAAACTCTGGCTTGGCCGCGATAGGCGCCTGATGATCGCCGACCCTGCCAACGACAGCCAGCAGACCAAAGTGAATTCGATAGGGGAAATCGCCTGATGAACCAGTTCCGCTTTTCCCGCCGCCCCGACATTGGCGACAAGGTCAAGGTTTCCTTCGAATTCTTCCCGCCCAAGAATGACGAGATGGAGGCGCGGCTGTGGGACACGGTCACAAGGCTGGAGCCGCTGAAGCCGAAATTCGTCTCGGTGACCTATGGCGCCGGCGGCTCGACGCGTGAGCGCACGGCGCGCACCGTCTGCCGCATCCTGAACGAGACCAGCCTGACGCCGGCCGCGCACATGACCTGCGTCGATGCCGCCCGCCATCAGGTCGACGCGGTGATCCAGGAATTCGCCGATATGGGCGTCAAGCGCTTCGTCGCCCTGCGCGGCGATCCGGCCGCGGGCGTGGGAACCGCCTACCGTCCGCATCCCGACGGCTATGCCAATGGTGCCGAGCTGGTCGGAGCTCTGAAGGACGCTGGCGATTTCGACATTTCGGTTTCGGCCTATCCGGAGAAGCATCCGGAAAGCCCCGACTTCGCCACCGATATCGACATGCTGAAGCGCAAGGTCGACAATGGCGCGACGCGGGCGATCACCCAGTTCTTCTTCGACAACGATCTCTACGAGCGCTATGTCGAGCGCGCGCGCCGGGCCGGCATCTACATCCCGATCGTTCCCGGCATCCTGCCGGTGCATAATTTCACCCAGGTCGCCAATTTCTCGGCGCGCTGCGGCGCGCTGGTGCCGGCATGGCTGGCCGAGCGCTTCGACGGCCTGCAGAACGACCCGCAGACCCATGCGCTGGTGGCATCCGCCGTCGCCGCCGAACAGGTTCTCGACCTGGTCGAACGCGGGGTGGGCGACTTCCACTTCTACACGATGAACCGCGCCGACCTCGTCTTTGCCATCTGCCACATGATCGGCATCCGCTCGCATGAGGCGGAGGTGGCGGGCTCGGCTGCTGCATGAGGCAGCGCTGAACAGCAAAAGGCCGGGTAAAAACCCGGCCTTTCGAATTGTTTAGACTATCTGGTGCTGGTCTTCCCTGTTTTGGCGGGTTCAGGGAAGGACGCCCATAATGAGGGCGCCGATGAAAGCAAACGCAGCACAAATCATCAATGCGTTGATTGGCCTCGTAAGTCCCATGACATAGCCTCCTCTTAAAGAGCTATGCCTAAGAGTCTAGGTCCATTTGTGCCACAGGCAAGCGGAAAATGTGCTGCATTGCGACGTGATTGTGAAATTTGCGACTCCGATTTTGCCGTTAGCCGTTGAAACTTCTCGGCAAAAACCCGCTTCAGACCTGTGAATAAATTGTGGCGGCGACGTGTCGATGCTGTGTCATGGCAGCGCTACCGCCGCGAAAATCGACTTCGATTTTCGCGCCTAACGCCTTCCAAGGACACGTCCGTCGATTGTGAGAAGACCGAGGCCGATCAGCACCACGCCGCCGATCTCGAACAGTTCCAGCCGCTCGCCCAGGAAAAGGAAACCGAGCAGCATGGCGCTGGCCGGCACGATCAACGTGACCAGCGAGGCGTTGGTGGCGCCGGCCGAGGCGACGAGGTTGAAATAGAGGACGTAGGCGAAGGCGGTGGACAACAGCGCCAGTGCCAGCACCGCCGCCCAGACTGGCGGCGAGGCCGAGAACAGGCCGGCCGGGCCGTGCGCCAGCAGCACGACCGGTATCATGATGATGGTCGAGGCGGTCAACTGCCCGGTGGCGATGACCGGCGAGGGCACGCCCTTGAAGCGGCGGGCGACCATCAGCGCGACGCCATAGGACAAAGACGCGCCGATCAGCGCGAATTTGGCCCATACCGGGCCGCCAAGCCCGGCAAGCACGCCGGGACCGATCATGACAGCGGTGCCGGCGACGCCGAGCCCGATGCCGGCGAGCTTGTTCCAGGAGAGCTTCTCGTCCGATGTCAGCGCGTTGGCAAGGATCAGCGTCCAGAACGGCGTCGTCGCGTTGAGCACCGAGGCGACGCCGGCGCCAAGCTCGGTCTGGCCGGCGAAGATCAGCGAGAAGGGGACGACATTGTTGGTGAAGGCCAGCAGGAAGAACAGGCCGGCATGCGGAAAGGCAAGGCGGAAGGACGGGCCGCGCAGGCCGAGATAGATCTGCAGCGCGATTGCCGCGATGGCGACGCGAAACAGCACCAGCACCAGAGGGTGAAGCTCCGCCACCGCGATGCGGGCGAAGAAGAACGAACCGCCCCAGATGGCGCCAAGCAGCAGCAACTGCCCCCAGTCGGTAAGCGTCATCGGTCCGCGCGACGCTGATGTAGCGGCAATTGCCATGTGGATCGTCCTCCCCCCGACATGCCGGCTCGAATGTCAGCTGGCCAGACACGGGCATATCGGGTCTGGCGACAAGCGCCACCCGAAACCTGATCGATGGTAAGCGATGTCGCCGAAGATTAGCGCCGCGGCGTCAGGTGCACGAGACACAGAATTGTTTTCATTGGCCGCTAGCTTGGATTAATTGTGCGCAGCCGAGATCGAGGATTCGTCAATGCAGCGATTCGAGAATGCCCGCGAGGCGGCACTGGCGCTTCGTCCTGACGATCCGGTCTATTGCTTCCGCCCGCAGGTGCTGAAGGCCGATGCCAGGCAGTTCATGGGCATGTTCCCCGGCAAGACCGCCTATGCGGTCAAGACCAATGGCGAGCAGATCGTGCTGAAGACCTTGGTCGAGGCCGGCGTCAACGCCTTCGACGTCGCTTCGCCCGGCGAATTCGCTGCCGTGCGCGCCGTCTCTGCCGATGCCGAGATGCTCTACATGCACCCGGTCAAGGCGCAGTCGGACATCAAGCTGGCGCTGGAGAAATACGGCATCCGCGTCATTTCGCTCGACCATGAGGACGAGATCACCAAGCTGACGCGGGTGGTGCGGGCGCTCGACATCGACCCCGGCTCGATCAGCGTATTCGTGCGCATCCAGACGAAAGGGTCGGCGGCCTACGAACTGTCGAAGAAATTCGGGGCCGGGCCGGCCTATGCGGTAGAACTCGCCGAGCGGCTGAACCGCACGGGCTACAAGGTCGGCCTGTGTTTCCATGTCGGCAGCCAGATCGAGGATCCCGACACCTATGAGCGGGCGCTGGCTTCGGCCGACTGGGTGCGCAACCGGTTGACCTTCGACATCGCCGGCCTCGATGTCGGCGGCGGCTTTCCGGCCGAATACGGCCATGATCCCAACCGCAAGCAGATCGAGATGCCGTCGCTCGGCCAGATCATGTCGCGGCTCTCCGGCGACTTGAAGGAATATCAGTTCGACCAGATCCCGCTGGTGGCCGAGCCGGGCAGGGTGATCGTGGCGCGTTGCCTGTCGCTGATCGTGCGCGTGCTGTTGCGCAAGGGCAAGCGGCTCTACATCAATGACGGCATCTGGGCGTCGCTATCGGATTCATGGACCGGCAAGATCACGCTGCCGGCGCGCTTCATTCCTGATCCGGCGATCAGGACCCGCAATGGCGCTGAAAAGAACATCGTGCCGTTCAAGGTCTGCGGCGCGACCTGCGATTCCGTCGACATCCTGTCCAGGCCCTTCTGGCTGCCGGAAACCGTCGACACTGGCGACTGGATCGAAATCGGCCATATCGGCGCCTATTCGCTGTCGCTACGCACACGCTTCAACGGGTTCTATCCCGATACTTTCGTCGAGGTGACGACGCCGTTCGACGAAGGCGATGCGCCGCAAGGCTTTGCGAGTTTGGAGACGATGGCAGACTAGGGGGTAGGGAATAGGGAGTAGGGATCGTTTGTTATACTGGCGCTTTCAATGTCACCTTTGGTATTTGCCTACTGCCTACTGCCTACTGCCTACTGCCCACTGCCTACTGCCTATCCCTACGCCACTCCACCGCCAGCCTGGATGTTCTCGCCGGTCAGCCAGCGGGCCTCGTCGCTGGCCAGGAAGACCGCGATATCGGCAACGTCGCGCGGCGCGCCTATCCTGCCGAAGGGCGACATGCCGGCAGCCACGGCGCGATCGCGCTCTGGAAGCAGGTCCGTGTCGGTGAAGCCCGGCGACAGCGCATTCACCGTGATGCCGCGCGATCCGAGTTCTCGGGAGAGCACGCGGACGAACTGTTCGACGGCGCCCTTGCTGCCGAGGTAGAGCGCCGTCTGCGTGAAGAACATCTTCGTGCCGCCGGTGGAGACAGCGATGATCCGGCCGCCGTCGCGCACCCGGCGCGCTGCTTCCTGCAATGTGAAGAAGGTGCCCTTGGCATTGGTGCCGAAGACCTGGTCGAAATCGGCTTCGGTTGCCTCGGTCAGCGGTTTGATGACGGCGACGCCGACATTGGCCACGACGATGTCGATTGCGCCCAGCTTACTGTCGGTCTCGTCAAACAGGCGGCGGACATCGGAAACGCTTGATATGTCGGCTTGGATGGCGAGCGCCTTTCCTCCCTTGCTGGCGATGCCGGCGACGACCTCGTCGGCGGCTTTCTGGTTGCCGACATAGTTGATGACGACGGCAGCGCCCTGGGCCGCGAGTCCTTCGGCGATGGCCCGGCCGATGCCGCGCGAACTGCCGGTGACGATTGCGGTTTTGCCGTGCAGAGACTGGGACATGATCAATTTCCTTCAACCATTCTGGCCCGCGGCTTTACCTGCGATGTGGCCGATGGCTGAGAAATAGCGGCATGCAATTGATAAGATAATGACCTATTATCTGATTGGCTTGTTAATCCATGGATACACAGTGCGCGGATCCGAATTCACTGAGCTCAAGGCATTTTCCGCCATCGTCGAAGAGGGCAGTTTCGTCCGTGCCGCCGCAAGGCTGCGTGTGTCGCCGCCGGCGCTTAGCCAGTCGATCCGGCAGTTGGAGATGCGCATCGGCGTCAGGCTCCTCAATCGCACGACGCGCAGTGTTTCCGCGACCGCGGCAGGCGACGCGCTTTTTTCGCGCCTTGCCGTCGCTTTTGGCGAACTGGAAAGCGCCATTGCCGATGTTCATGCAGCGCGCGATCGGCCGGCGGGTTCGCTACGCATCAATGTGCCGCGTGTCGCCGCCGTGCGGTTCATCGCGCCGATCCTCGGGGACTTTCAGCGCGCCTATCCCGATATCGCGCTGACCGTCATCGTCGACGACACGCTGGCCGACATTGTCGAAGGCCGGTTCGATGCAGGAATCCGGCTCGGCGAGCGGCTGCAGAAGGACATGGTGGCGGTGAAACTGAGCGAGGATTTGCAGATGGCCGCGGTGGCCGCTCCCGCCTATCTCGAGAACCGGGCCATACCGCGTCATCCGCAGGAACTGCACCAGCACCAATGCATCAAATTCGAGTGGCCGGGCGGCGGCAACCTCTACCGATGGGAGTTCGCGCGCGGCAAACGGGCCCTCGAAATCGCCATCGAAGGCAGCCTGACCGTCAACGATACCGAGCTGATGCTCAATGCCGTGCTGGATGGCGTGGGCATTGCCTACATGTTCGAATACCAGGTCCGGCCCTGGATCGAGCAAGGCAGGCTCGTCCGTTTTCTGGAAGCCTGGTCGCCGAGTTTTCCCGGCTTCTATCTATACCACCCAAGTTCACGGCACGTGCCGCCAGCCTTGCGGGCGTTCATCGATTTCGTGCGGGCGAGGAGAGCAGGCGCTAGCCGGTAGCGAGGGCCTCAAGAATGGCGGCCCCTCACTGCTTCGCCAAAAGCTCCGGTGTCGGCCAGCCGTCCACCGGCAGGCCAAGCCGCATCTGCTCCTTGCGGATCGCTTCGCGGGTGTTGGTGCCCAGAATGCCGTCGACCGTGCCGACGTCGTATCCCCGGGCCTCGAGCTTGGTCTGCAGCGCCTTCATCTGCTCGTTGTTGAGGCCTTGGTCCGGGGTGCGCGGATCAAGCGGCGGCGCGCCGGCGAGCCGCGCGGCGAGGTTGGCCGCGGTCAGCGCGTAAGTGAAGGACTGGTTCCATTCGAGATAGACATCGAAATTGTCATAGGTGAGGAAGGCCGGACCCTTGCGGCCCATGGGCAGCGCCAGGCCGGCCTTCAGGCCCTTGTCGACGAGCGGCGAGCCGTCGGGATTGGTGACGCCCCACTGCGCCCACTGCGTCAGCGGCAATTTGTTGGTGCGCCCGGTCTGATCCCAGGGCATCTCGTCGGGCACCCGCACTTCCTGTATCCAGGGTTCGTCGCGCTTCCAGCCGCGCGACAGCACCTTGTTGGCCGTGGTCATGATCACGTCGGGCACGCTGTTGCGCAGGTCGATCTTGCCATCGCCGTCGCCGTCGACGCCCCGGGCCAGATAGTCCGAAGGCAGGATCTGCGTCTGGCCGATCTCGCCGGCCCAGGCGCCCTTGACGTCGGCCGGCAGCACGCCGCGATCGATCAGCTCCAGAAGCGGCACCAGCTGCTGGCGGAACAGCTGCGGGCGGCGGCAATCATGCGAAAGCGTCACCAGCGCGCTCAGCGTGTGGAAATCGCCCTGCACGGCGCCGAAATCGGTTTCCAGCGCCCAGAAGGCGGTGATGACCGGCGCCTGCACGCCGAACTGCTGATCGGCGCGGGCGAAGACATCGGCGTATTTCTTCATGTTCGCCGCACCTTGCTTCAGCCGATAGGCCGAAATCATGCGGTTGGAGAACTCGATGAAGGTCTGGGTGAAGACGCCCTGCGCGCGGTCGCGCGCCAGCGCCCGCTCGTCAAAGGTGGCATCTTCCAGCGCATCGAGACCCACGGCGCCGACACCGGCCGCCTTGGCTTCCGCCGCCACGCCCTGTTTCCAGGTTTCGAAGTCGCCGCCGCATTCCTGCGCCATCGCCGGCAAGGCCGTGGCGCACAGGAATAGCGCCGCGAGGGCTTGGGAACGCAGTCGCATCAGCTTCCTTTCGAAACGAAGAGGGCATTGTCGCGCTTGGCTGGAAACCCAATGCCCCGGATTACCGGCGGTTGCACTCTTTACCGCTGGCTGTGTCGAAAAGCAGGCGGCAGGCCCGGTGTCAACGGGTGTTCTGCCGCAACCACTTATTCCATGCGGCTTCCGAGCCGTTGAAGACGTTGATGTCTGATTTGCCGGTCATGCCGGGAACGATGCCGGTTCCGGTGTATTGCCAGAAGGTGAAGGGGTGGCTGCCGTATTTTTCGCGCGGGTGGCCGGCGACCGAGCGCAGCCAGTAGGGGTAGCCGCGGAAGCTCGACAGCTCGTTGTCGTCGAAGAAGTCGACAGAGGTGTAGATGATCGGCTTCTTGCCGTAATGGCGCTCGACGATCTGGAGGAAGGTGGTCATCTCCGCGCGCACCGTGGCGGCGTCGGGACGCAGCCGGCAGGTCGGCGATTTCGGGTTCCATTCCATGTCGAGAACCGGCGGCATGGCGGAGCGGTCGACGGGAACGTTCTGGATGAACCAGCGCGCCTGCTGGGCAGCCGGAGTGCAGAAATAGAAGAAATGATAGGCCGCGCGCGGAACGCCGGCGGCTTTCGTGCGCGCCCAGTGCTCGTTGAAATACTCGTCGAAGCGGTCGCCGCCTTCGGTGGCCTTGATGAAGGCGAAGGAAATGCCGCTCGCCTTGGCGGTCGGCCAGTCAACCGAGGTCTGGTATTTGGAGACATCGGTGCCGTGAACGGCATAGTTCCACGGCGCGCCGCTGTCCCATTCATGCGGCTTGGAATCCTCGAAGCGCGGCGCGCGTACGGCGACCGTCGGGCTGCTGGACCCGGACGGCGACAGCGGCGACAGATCGTCCACGGTCGAGCAGGCGCCAAGCAGCGTCAGCATGAAAAGGGCCGCAAGACGGCGCATCACAACTTCCAAGCCGGAAACAGCCGGTCGCTGATGGGTCTGTGAACCGATGGCCGACGATTGGTCGAGCCCCCTCCGGGCGATCGCCCCACAGCATCGCCCAGTCTATCCCTTTTTGTGCATGTCGTGGTCCCAAAACCGCAGCGCACTTTCGGGCGACATGCCTCCTGTGATCGCCGATCATGGTTGAGAATCCGTTGACGGCGCTCGACAAGTGCCCTGATTTTGCGGAAGCAATGGCGGCAATTCGATGACATAAGGGGCCGGCGAAAGTCCGGGAGGAAGCGGAATGCGGTTCGTCGTCAAGATCGTCAGATGGCTGCTTGGCCTGATCGTTATGGCGGTCGCCGGGCTGTTTGCCTGGCTCTACATCGCGCCGCCAGAACTGATCCGCGTCGGTTCCGGCTATTCGGCCAAGATCGTCTGCTCCAACGTCTTTATTGCCGGGCGCGATGCCAACGAAGTGCTTGCCGTCGACGTGCAGGCGCCCGGCCACCCGCTGCTGCGGCTGATGCGGGTCTCGGTCGACAAGAACCGGGGCACCGTTTCGGCGGGCCTGCTGGGCTTCCTCGGCAAGAGCGAGGCGGTGTCGCGCGATGGGCTGGGCTGCGCCTCGATCCCCGACGGCGATGTCGGCAAGGCGCGGCGCACGACGGTCCATGTCGAGCCTTCGCCAACCAGCCGGGATACGCTGTGGCCCGAAGGCGAGCGGGTCGAGGCATCGCAGGATCCGGTGATTGCCAAGCTGCTCGACGATGCGGCGCTGACCGGTTCGGGCATGCGCGCGGTGGTCGTGGTCAAGAACGGCCGCGTCGTCGCCGAGCGCTATGGCGACGGCTTTTCGGCCAAGACGCCGCTGCTCGGCTGGTCGATGACCAAGACGGTGAATGCCGCCATCGTCGGCACGCTGGTCAAGGACGGCAAGATGGCCGTCGACAACAAGGGCCTGTTCGCGCCGTGGAAGGCGGACGGCCGCGCGGCGATCAGCCTTGCCGACATGATGGCGATGTCGAGCGGTCTGGAGTTCAACGAGGACTATGGCGACGTCGCCGACGTAACGCGCATGCTCTATCTCGAGCCCGACATGGCGGGCTTTGCCGAATCAAAGCCGCTGGCAGGCGAGGTCGGCAAGGTGTTCTCCTATTCGAGCGGCACGGCGGTGATGCTGTCGCGGCTCTGGCAGGACGCGATCGGCGACAAGGCGAAGGCGCTGACATGGCCGCGCACGGCGCTGTTCGGGCCGCTCGGCATGCACAGCGCCGTGCTTGAAACCGACGAGCAGGGCACCTTCGTCGGTTCGTCCTATCTCTACGCCACGGCGCATGACTGGGCGCGCTTCGGCCAGTTCCTGCTGCAGGGCGGCGTGTGGAACGGCAACCAGGTCCTGCCGACGGGCTTCGTCGACTGGATGCGCGAGCCGGCGCCTGCCTCGAAAGTCTACGGCAAGGGCCAGTTGTGGATCGAGGCGCCGGGCGATGAGGAAAATCCCGGGGCCGGCGTCGCGGCAGGCCTGCCAAAGGACACCTATTGGATGGAGGGGCATGACGGCCAGACCGTAGCGATCATTCCGTCGGAGCAGCTGGTGATCGTGCGGCTGGGGCTGACACCGGCCAAGGTCGGTTATCGCCCACAGACGATGGTGGGGGCGCTGGTGAAAGCGCTGCACTAGCTAGTTGCGCGGTCCAATTACGCCAAGCCAGGCATAACCGCGATAAAGCGTGAGGAAACGGAAGGTTGCGCCGGTTCGCCGAGATTCCGATTCCAGAACTTCGCGCAGCGATTCACGCGGCGTGACGTGGAATTTACTGAGCCAACCGCGCAGCAAGGTCCGGAACCAGCCCGGCAGGCCTTCCTGCTGGCCGAAATCGACGATGTGCAGCGAGCCGTCGGGGGATAGCGCGGCGAGTGCCGCCGACACCGTCTTTTCCCAGCCTGGGATCATCGACAGCGAATAGGAGACGAAGACCCGGTCGAAGCGCTCGATGCCGTAAAGGGAGCCCGCATCGAAATCGGTAGCGTCGCCTCTTGCCAGCGTGACGCGGCCGGACAGGCCTTCGCGGTCGATCGCCTTGCCGGCCGTCTCCAGCATCTCGGCCGAGATATCGAGGCCGAAGAAGCGGGCACCAGGGTAGCGACGGGCGGCCAGGATGATGTTGCGACCGGTGCCGCAGCCGAGTTCCAGCACGGTGCCGCCTTGTGGCACCTCAAGCCCATCGATCAGCCGGTCGCGGCCGAGCAGATAGTATTTGCGGGTCAGGTCGTAGATGTGCCGCTGCCAGTGGTAGACGCCGTCCATCAGCTCGGCATGATTGGCCTTGAATGCGGGGCTGGGCGGCAGCTCGGTCGTGCTCATGCGGCGCGCTTCACGTAGAGGTGGAAGCCGCCATAAATGGCGGAGCGGTCGCGGGTCGAGAATTCGCGTGAGGCCTCGTCCTGATAGTCCCACTGGTCGAGCAGCGAGGTCGAGACGCGGCCCGGCAGCAGGCTGGGTTCGGCGGCGGTGCGGAAAATGACGCGGGCGCCTGCGGAGGCGGTGCGGCTGATTTCCGACCACAGCGCGTTGAGCTGGTCGTCGGTCATCCAGTCCTGCGCATCGAGCAGGATGAAGCGGTCGACGGTGCCCGCATCCTTGCCGGCGAGGAACTCGATCAGATTGGCATGGTGGATGGCGACGCGGTCGACATTGCCGCGAATGGCGTCGTAGTTCTGCTTTTCCAGGTAGGCAGGCAGGGCGGCCTCGCCGGGCTCGGGATAGCGGCGGGCAAAGGCCTGCCAGGCGAAATAATTGTTTTCCAGGGGAAAATCGCAGGCTAGCTTTTCCAGCCGGGCCTTCAGCACGCTGGCCATGGTGCCGTCGCCAGACGTGATCAACGAATCGTATTGCGCCGGCGGAATGCCGAGGCCGAACAGCGAAGCCTTGCGCGACGTCGCCCATTTCAAAAGCTTCCTGTCGAAGACCGGCGCCAGTTCCTCGTTGAAGAAGCGGCGCTGCTCGGCGATATTCCTGGCTTCCATCATGCGGGCCGGGTTGACGCCGAAGAACTTCGCCGTGCGATGGCCCATGGCGATGAACAGGCCGAGCAGGCCGGTCTGGTAGAAATTGCGGTCGAAAACACCGATCCGACGGCGACCGCGCCAGTTGCGGCGTTCCCAATAGTGGCGGCTGACCGGATCGAGATGCGGCGCGATGAAACGGTCATAGGCTTGCGAATTGTGGCTGGTGTCGGCGGCGCCGAAGAAGCGGAACAGGTCGCCCTGCGAGGGCAGGCGGCGCACCGCCTCCAGCTTCATGCGGTTCAGCGCGACATGGGCGGCGTTGAGGTCGACGGCTTCGATCCGTGCCGGCGATCGGGTGAGGTAGGCCAGGATGTTGCAGCCACCGGAAGCGATCGTGACGATGCGATGGCCCTCACCAAGCTGCATGGCCTCCATGTCGACATCGGGGTCTTCCCAGATCTGCGGATAGACAAGGCCGGAAAACAGGAAGGCGAACAGCCGCTCGGAAATGCCGGCTTTGGAAAGCGCGCGGTTCTGGTAGACGGCCTTTCCAACTTCCTTGCCGCGGCGAAAAACCAGATCCGAGGAGACGTCCGTCATGGCAAAGTGATTCCCCATTTGCTTTGCCGCAAGCGGGTAGCGCAGCGTCATGACAGGCCGGTGACAGCCTGTTGACGTGTTCTTTACAGCTTGCCAAAGCCCCCCGGCGTCGGCGTCGTCAGGATCACTGCATCGCCGGCCTCGAGCACGGTCTGATCACAGGCCTTCAGCATCTCGATCGCGCCGTCCTTGCGGCGGATCTTGGTCGAGCCGACCTCGCCGTCGCCGCCGCCGTCCAGTCCCTGCGGCGGGCGGTTGCGGTGCGAGGACAGGATCGCGCATTCCATCTTCTCGAGAAAGCGGATGCTGCGTTTGGTGCCGTCGCCGGCGCTCCATTTACCCTTGCCGCCGGATCCCTTACGGATGTGGAAATCCTCCAGCACCACGGGAAAGCGCAGTTCCAGCACTTCGGGATCGGTGAGGCGAGAATTGGTCATGTGGGTGTGCACGCCGGAGGTGCCGGCAAAGCCGCGGCCGGAGTTCATATGGCCGGCCGGTGAGCCGGAGCAGATCGTCTCGTAATACTGGTACTTCTTGTTGCCGAAGGTCAGGTTGTTCATCGTCCCCTGCGCATTGGCCATCGCGCCCATGGCGCCGAACAGCGCGTTGGTGACGTGCTGCGAGGTCTCGACATTGCCGGCAACGACGGCGGCAGGGTAGGCGGGCTTCAGCATACAGCCGTCGGGAATGACGATGTTGATGGGCCGCAGGCACCCGGCATTCATCGGGATCATGTCCTCGACCATGACACGGAAGGCATAGAGGACCGCGGCGCGGGCCACCGGCTCCGGCGCGTTGAAATTGTTCTTCATGACAGGCGATGTGCCGGTGAAGTCGACGGTTGCCTCGCGCTTTTGCCGGTCGACCGATATCTTCACCTTGATCACCTGGCCGGTGTCCGTTGGATATTCATAGGCCGATGTATCGGGCAGCCGCTCGATCACCCGCCGCACGCTCTCGGCCGCATTGTCCTGGACGTGGCTCATATAGGCCTCGACGACATCGAGGCCGAAATGCGCGACCATCTTGCGCAGTTCGGCGACGCCTTTCTCATTGGCGGCGATCTGCGCCTTGAGGTCGGCAATGTTCTGGTGCGGGTTGCGGGCCGGGTAACGATGGTCGGTGAGTAGCGCATGCAGCTCTTTTTCGCGGAATTTGCCGCGGTCGACGATGCGGAAATTGTCGAACAGCACGCCTTCCTCGTCGACCGTGGTGGCGAGCGGCGTCATCGAGCCGGGGGCGGTGCCGCCTATATCGGCGTGGTGGCCGCGCGAGGCCGCCCAGAACAGGATCTCCTTCTGGGCGTCGTCGAACACCGGCGTCACCACGGTAATGTCGGGCAGATGCGTGCCGCCATTGTACGGTGCGTTCAAGGCAAAGACGTCGCCCGGGTGGACGTCGCCGGAGTTCAGCCGGATGATGGTTTCGACCGAGCGGTCCATCGAGCCGAGGTGCACCGGCATGTGCGGCGCGTTGGCGACCAGAGCCCCTGTATGGTCGAAGACGGCGCAGGAGAAATCCAGCCTTTCCTTGATGTTGACGGAATAGGCAGTGTTCTGCAGCGTGACACCCATCTGCTCGGCGATCGACATGAACAGGTTGTTGAAGACTTCGAGCATGACCGGATCGGCTGATGTGCCGAGGGCGGCGGCACGCGCCTTCTTTTCTGTACGGCGGATCACGACATGGTTGAGGTTGGTGATTTCGGCCTGCCAGCCCGGTTCGACGACAATGGTCTGGTTCGGTTCGATGATAAGGGCGGGGCCGGCCACCAGATTCGATGGGCGCAGGTTCTCGCGACGATGGATGCCGGCTTCATGCCACCGGCCCTCGGTGTAGATGCGCCGCGTTCCGGAAGCGCCGGCTTCAATCCGTGCGGGTCCGGCGGGCGCATAGGCCTCGGCGCTGCTCTGCCCGATTTCGCTGCCTTCGACGCCAACCGTCTCGACGATCATCGGCTTGTCGTCATAGACGAAGCCGAATTGCGCCTTGTGGGCGATTTCGAAGTCGCGCTTTGCCTGGAAAATCGAGTCGCTTTCGAAATTCACCGGCAGTGTCGTGTCGGTGCCGTCATAGCGGATGTGCAGGACGGGCTTGGCGGCAACCGTGTCCTCGGCGATGCCTTGCGCGGCCAATTCGGCGATCACGGCCTTTTTCAAGGTGGCGATGAGGCTGGCGATCTCTGTTCGGGACTCCTCGGCAAGCGGTTTGAGCAATGCCTGCTGGCGCGAGGCAAAGACCGATGCCAGGCCGATGCCATAGGCCGAAAGCAGGCCGGAGAAGGGGTGGATCAGCACCGCTTCCATGCCGAGCGCATCGGCGACCAGGCATGCGTGCTGGCCGCCGGCCCCGCCGAAGCAGTTGAGCAGATATTCGGTGACGTCGTAGCCGCGCTGCACGGAAATCTTCTTGATGGCGTTGGCCATGTTCTCGACGGCGATGGTAACGAAGCCTTCGGCAACCGCTTCCGGCGAGCGGCCGTCACCGATCTGGTCGGCCAGGGCCGCGAATCTTGAGCGCACGGTCTCGACATCGAGCGGCTGGTCCTGGCCGCGGCCGAAGATCGCCGGAAAGAAATCGGGCTGCAATTTGCCGAGCATCACATTGGCGTCGGTGACGGCGAGCGGGCCGCCGCGCCGGTAGGCGGCGGGGCCGGGATTGGCGCCCGCTGAATCCGGCCCGGCGCGAAAACGGCCAGCCTCGTAGTGCAGGACCGAGCCGCCGCCGGCGGCGACGGTGTGGATGCGCATCATCGGTGCGCGGACGCGCACGCCGGCGACTTCGGTGTCGAAAGCGCGCTCGTACTCGCCATCATAGTGGGCAACGTCGGTGGAGGTGCCGCCCATGTCGAAGCCGATGACCTTGCCGAAGCCCGCGAGCTTGGCCGTCTCGACCATGCCGACGACGCCGCCGGCCGGACCCGACAGCAGCGCGTCCTTGCCCTGGAACATGTCGGCGGCGGTGAGGCCGCCCGACGACATCATGAACATCAGGCGAGGGGACTGGTCGCCGTCTCTCGCGGCGCCCAACTCTCCCGCCACCCTTTGCACATAGCGTGACAGGATGGGCGAGAGATAGGCGTCGACCACGGTGGTGTCGCCGCGGCCGACCAGCTTGATCAGCGGCGAGACCTCATGGCTGACCGAGACTTGGGCGAAGCCGATCTTGCGGCAGACCTTTGCCACCGCCTTCTCGTGATCGGGGTATTTCCAGGCATGCATGAAGACGATGGCGACGGCATCGATGCCGTCGGCCTTCGCCTGCTCGATCGCCGGCCGGCAAGCGGCGATGTCGAGCAGTTGTTCGACGCAGCCGTCGGCGAGCACGCGCTCGTCGATCTCGATGACGCGCTCATAGAGCTGCTCGGGAAGGATGATCTCCTTGGCAAAGATGTCGGGCCGCGCCTGGTAGGCGATCCTCAGCGCGTCGCGAAACCCCTTGGTGATGAGCAGGAGCACGCGGTCGCCCTTGCGCTCCAGGAGCGCGTTGGTGGCGACCGTGGTGCCCATCTTGATGTCGCCGATCAGCCCGGACGGGATCGCGGCGCCAGGATCAACGCCGAGCAGGTCGCGGATGCCCTGGATGGCCGCATCGGCATAGGCTTCGGGATTCTCCGACAGAAGCTTGCGCGGATGCAGCCCCCCTTGCGGATCACGGCCGATGACATCCGTGAAGGTGCCGCCCCTGTCGATCCAGAAATCCCATTTCGCGGCCATGGCGGCTGTCTCCGGCATTTTTCGTTTTCAGCTTTCGTTGTTAATGCGCCAATGCGCCGGCAGCAACGCATCCCGTTGATGTTACACGCGGAAACGCAACGTTACGAAACTCATGGCCGTGTCGCGCATTTCCTCTTCGACCGTTCACCGCAACGTGAGCGTGTATTGAAGGAGAGATATTATGAAAAAGCTCATTCTGGCTTCCGTGTCCGCTCTTGCCCTGCTGGGCGTCGCGGCCTGCAGCGACAGCGGCAAGGGCACTGACACCACGACAACGCAGAGCACCAATCCGCCGGCTGCCGAGCAGCCGATGAAGCCTGCGGCTCCGGCCGACAATTCGACCAAGCCTGCCGAGCCGGCTCCGGCAACGCCTGCTCCTGCGCCCGCGCAGTAGTTTGTAAAGCAGTAAGAGTGTCTTGGGAGGAAGGGCCGGCGTCTCGCCGGCCTTTTCTTGCAAAGGCAGCCACCTGGACCGACCAAGGTGCCTCTGGTTCACGGACCCGGCAGCGGCCGTTATTGGCTTGATAGCGGGGACCGGTTGGTTCTATGAAGCGGGCCATGTCGATTTGGGACCGCCTCGGCGAGTTTATCACACGCGTATCGTCTTCAGCCTCGTCGGGCGTTGCCGATGTCGTGGAGGCCGTGCGCACGGTTTTTTCCGGCGATGCGGACCTGCGCCGCCGCGTCGCCTTTTCCGTGGCGATGATCGCGCTCTCGGCCAAGATGGCCAAGGCAGACGGCATCGTCACCCAGGATGAGGTGCGCGCCTTCCAGGAAATATTCGAAGTGCCGCCGAAGGAGACGCGCAACGTTGCGCGGCTGTTCGATCTCGCCCAGCGGGACGTGGCTGGGTTCGAAACCTATGCCGAGCGCATGGCGCAGTTGTGCGGTTCCGGGCATTCCAATTGCGTGATGCTGGAAGACATACTCGACGGCCTGTTCCACATCGCCAAGGCCGACGGGCTGGTGCATGAACGCGAAGGCATCTTCCTGCACCGTATCGCCGAGATCTTCCGCATCGACGAGGCCCATTACGAGTCGATCCTGGCCCGGCACGTCAATCTTGGCGCCGGCGACCCCTATGTCGTGCTCGGCATCGAGCGCGGCAAGCCGTTCGAGGAGGTCAGGAAGCGGTACCGCAAGCTGGTCTCCGACAACCATCCCGACCGGCTGATCGCGCGTGGCCTGCCGCAGGAATTCATCAAGATCGCCACGACCAGGGTCGCCGCGATCAACGCCGCCTATGAGATGATCGAGCGGGGCCTGCGGCACGTATGAGCGGCTTCCTGCCCGACGAGCCGAGCGCCGAGGTCAGGGTGTCGCCGAATTTCGGGCCACGGCGCGATACGCTGAAACCCGACATGATCGTGCTGCACTATACTGGCATGCCCACGGGGGCCGGAGCGGAAGCCTGGCTGTGCGATCCGGCGAGCGAGGTTTCATCGCACTATCTCGTCCACGAGAGTGGCCACATCGTGCAGATGGTGCGGGAAAGCGACCGCGCCTGGCACGCCGGCAAGAGTTCCTGGTTCGGACGCACCGATATCAATTCCTGCTCGGTGGGCATCGAGATCGTCAATCCTGGCCATTCGCTGGGCTATCCCGGGTTCCCTCGGCGCCAGATCGAGGCGGTGATCGGCCTGTGCAATGGAATTACCGCGCGGCATGCGATCCCCGCCATGCGGGTGCTGGCGCATTCCGACGTGGCACCCGGCCGCAAGATCGATCCGGGCGAGAAGTTCCCTTGGGCCGCCCTGTTTGCGGCCGGTGTCGGCCATCTTGTGCCTGCTGCACCCATCAGGCGCGGGACCGCGCTGAAGCCCGGCGACAGCGGTGCCGATGTCGAGGCGTTGCAGTCTATGCTGACGCTCTATGGCTATGGTGTCGAGATATCGGGTGTTTTCGACCATCAGACGCGGATTGTCGTCGAGGCCTTCCAACGGCATTTCCGGCCCCGTCTGGTCGACGGGCTGGCCGATGGCTCGACCATGCGCACGCTGCAGAAGTTGCTTGCCTCGGTGAGCGGCTAACCCAGGGCAGGGCGCCGCCCAAGTAATCTTTTTCCCCTGTCAGGTTACAAACTGTCACTCAAAGTGACTTGCCCCGCCTTCATTGCCGCCAATTCGGGCCTCAAAGGGCAATTCGTACAGTTTGTCGGACCTCTAGCCCCCCGGATGTTCCGCTATTAATCAAGCAGCGCCACGCGAACATCTTCGCGTGGTCCAGACAGAACAGGATCACATGCAGAAATTGACCGTTGTAACGGCAGCTCTTGCTGCCGGCGTAGTGACTTTTGCCTTCAGCGCGGCCGATGCCGCGACATGGAGCCCCCGGGCCGATCAGGGGCTCGTCGCGGTGACCAAGGGCAAGGCCATTTCAGCCAAAAGCAGCAGGAGCCTGAAGGCAACGGCGAAGCACGCTTCCGCCAAGGTGGAAAAAGCCAGCTGGACCAAGGCGAAGAAATCCTCCGCCAAAAGGCAGACGAAGCGTGGCCGCAAGACCGTCGACATGACGACAACGGCATCGATCGGTCTCAGGAATGTCGCTGCGTCGACGGCAGCGGTGGCCAGCAGCGGCCAGTATTCCGCTATCGTTGCCCGCTACGCGGCAAGCTACGGCGTTCCGGTATCGCTGGCCAACGCCGTCATCACGATCGAGAGCAACTATCGGCCGAACATGGTCGGCAGCGCCGGCGAGATCGGCCTGATGCAGATCAAGCCGGCGACGGCGCGGATGATGGGCTACAACGGTTCGGCCAAGGGCCTGTTCGATCCCGACACCAACATCAAATACGGCATGAAGTATCTCGCTTTGGCGCAGAACCTTGGCGGTGGCACGACTTGTGGCACGATCCTGAAATACAATGCCGGCCATGCCGCGACGCGGATGAACCCAGTTTCGGCCGCCTATTGCAGCAAGGTCAAGGTTCAGATGGCCGCGCTTTGATAGCAAGTTGCGAGAGCCGGCGGACAAGTCGGCTTTTTCATTTGCGTTTTCCCGGCTGAACCCCTTTATACGCCTTGCCAGCTGGCTGGGCGGCCGCACTCGCAAACGCCGAAAGGCCGCGAGTGAGGAAAGTCCGGGCTCCATGGAGACACGGTGCCGGTTAATGACCGGCGGGGGCGACCCCAGGGAAAGTGCCACAGAAAGCAAACCGCCACGACTTTGTCGGGGTAAGGGTGAAAGGGTGGGGTAAGAGCCCACCGCGCGACTGGCAACAGGAGCGGCACGGTAAACCCCACCGGGAGCAAAACCGAATAGGGGCGGTGCGAGGGGAAACCCTCGAGGGCTGTTTCCGGCTCACCGTCCGGGTAGGTTGCGTGAGGCGTATGGCAACATGCGCCCAAGATGAATGGCCGCCACGTTCTCGTCCCGCAAGGGGCGAGGGCCATACAGAACCCGGCTTACAGGCCAGCTGGCAGTTTCGTCCCTCGAAGAGAAATCCTTTTGAGATCAGCAGGTTGCGCCCTCGGGCGCGCCTGTCGATTTAAGTCTTTTCAGCTATTTGCAAGCAAGTCGGCAATCGGCCAACGCTTGAACCTGGTGCGATTAAATCGTACCATCTGCCGAATGGCATCGGGAGCCTATCCATGGGGCAAGTCGACAAACGCAGCATCACGCTGTCGCCGGAACTGGCGCAAGCGTGGACGATGTCGTTGCCGCCGGCGAATATGCTTCGGCGAGCGAGGTGATCCGCGAGGCGCTGCGGCGGTGGAAGGACCGTCGCGATCTCTTTCGGCTATACGGTTGAGGAACTGCGCAAGTTGGTGCAGGAAGGGATCGACAGCGGGCCGGGACGATTTGCATCGATGGATGAAATCAAGGCCGAGGCACGGAGACGCTTGCGATCTGACGACGCGGCATGAATTTTCTGCCTATCGTTCGGAACGCACGAGCTGAAGATGATCTGATCGCGATCTGGCTTCATATTGCGCGCGACAACGAGGCCGCAGCCGATCGGCTGCTCGACCGCTTCGAGGCGCGGTGGCACGGCCATCGCAACATCGAGGCCGACGACCTAGCTTCGTGACCAGTCCGTCAGGCGCCGATCCCGTCCAGCGACGTCTCAATGGCCTTCCAGAGCTCTTCCACCGGTTCGCAGCCGACTGACAGGCGTACAAAGCCGGGCGGTACCGCATCGCCTCGCTTCGAGCGTCGTTCGGCCGAAGTGTGGACGCCGCCGAAGGAGGTCGCGGCCTCTATCAATGGGCAATTGTTGATGAAATCCTCGGCTTTGTCCTCCGAGGCGAGTTCGAAGGAGATGAGGAAGCCGAAGCGCTCCATCTGGGCGCGGGCAAGGTTGTGCGACGGGTCGCCGTTCAGGCCGGGAAAACGCAGGCCGCGCACCGCGCGATGTTCCTTCAACCGCTGCGCGATCGTTTCGGCGGACGAGCACATGCGGTCGAAACGCACCTCCAGTGTTTCGAGGCCGCGATGCACCAGCCAGGCCTCGAACGGCCCGGGAATGCCGCCGGCCATTGCGCGCCAGTCCGTCACCTTGGATATGATGCCGGCGTCGCGGCTGGCGACGTGGCCGAACAGCACATCCGAATGGCCGTTGACCGCCTTGGTGTCGGCGGAGACGACGATGTCGGCGCCGAAGTCGAGCGGACGCTGGCCGAAGGGCGTCATCGTCGTGTTGTCGACGACAAGGATCCCGCCTTGTTCGTGGACAGCCTTGGCGATCGCCGAGATATCGCAGATGTCCAGCCGCGGATTGGACGGGGTTTCCACGAAGACCAGCGAATAGCCTTTGAAACCGCCGTCAAGGAAGGTCGGCGTCGGCCTGGTATCGCAGGTGATGCCGAGCGGCTTCAGGAAGCGTTCGGCCATCGCGCGCGTCGCGTGATAGCCGTCCGCCGGCAGGAGCACGCGATCGCCCGATTTCAGGAGCGCGAAAAACACCGAGGAAATCGCGCCCATTCCAGAGGGAAAACTCAAGCATTGCGCGTCTTCCAAATGGCCGAGCACATGTTCCACGGCGCGCCAGGTTGGATTGTCGTAGCGGCCATATTGATCGACCCCGGTCTCTACGCCCGGCGTGTGAAAGATCGAAGCCATGATCAACGGCAAGGGGATCGGATCGCCACTGGCGAAATCGCGGCTGCGCAAATGGGACAGTTCGGCGGCGCGTGACTTTGCCGTCTCGGACATGAGCTCGATCCTTGTTTTTTGGGCGGAAGACGTCGCTCGACGCTATGCGCGCGGGTGATCGGCGGCAAGCCGGGTCTTTTGGGCCAGCGGGCTCTAAACGCTTCGTTAGGCTTAATGGATCATAAAGACGAGACGTGCCGTAACGGCTGCTCGGATTGGTCGCGATGCGCGTGTTTGTGAAGCCTATTCCCGTTGACGCCCATAGTACCCCATGATATCCCATCGAGACATCAAAGCCTTCGTTCCGCGTCAGGGTAAAGCGTACGCCAGTCGGGCAGCCGCGGCGGCTGCGCGTTTGCCGGTTTTTGGCCATGCGGGCGAGGCTGATACGGGGCAGGGAACGCGCTGCGGCGGCGCGTACGAGACGATGAAGAGGGGTGCGGCGGCGCAAGCGGCTGTAGGGTTTAATGGACCGGTTTCTGTCGAACACGGTGAGCAGGATCGATGCGAAGGGGCGGGTGTCCGTTCCTGCGCATTTCCGCGCCGTCGTGCAGAAGCGCGGCTATTCGGAACTCTATGCACTGCGCTGCCTGGACCTGCCGGCGATGGATGTCGGCGGGCTGGATCTGCTCGACCGCTACGAGCAGCGCATCGCGCAGGAAGATCCCTTCCTGCAGACGGCGGACGACATGTCGTTCTTCTGCCATGGCGACGGAGCGTTCCTGAAACTCGACCAGGACGGCCGCATCACGATGAGCGATTTCATTCGCGAGCATACCGGCATCTCGGCGGAGGTGGCCTTTGTCGGGCGCGGCAATTTCTTTCAGATCTGGGAGCCGGGACGGCTTGCGGCCTATGGGGCGCAGGCGCGGGCCAGGCTGTTGCAGCTTCGGCAGGGGACGAAGCCTGGGGAGCGACCGGAATGACGGTGGGCCACGGCGATGACATCCACGCCGTTGGCGGATCGGTCCGCCACATTCCGGTCCTCCTTGGCGAAGTGCTCGAGGCACTGGAGCCGGCGAAGGGCGACATCATCATCGACGGCACGTTCGGCGCCGGCGGCTACACCAAAGCCATTCTGGCGACCGGCGCTTCGGTCGTCGCCATCGACCGCGATCCCGACGCGATCGCTGCCGGGCGCGATCTCGAGGCACAATCGGGCGGCAGGCTGAGACTGGTGCAGGCGCCGTTCTCGACGCTGGACGAACATGTCGAAAGCGCCGACGGCATCGTGCTCGACATTGGTGTGTCCTCCATGCAGCTCGACCAGGCCGAGCGCGGCTTTTCCTTCCGCTCCGACGGGCCGCTCGACATGCGCATGGCGCAAGCGGGCCTGAGTGCGGCCGATGTCGTCAATAGTTTCAAGCCGGGCGACCTTGCCCGCATCTTCGGCTTCCTCGGCGAGGAGCGCCACGCCGGCCGCATCGCCCGCATGATCGAGGCGCGCCGCGAAAAGAAGCCATTCGAGCGCACGCTGGAACTGGCCGACGCCATCGAGACGCATATTGGCCGCGCGCCGAAGGACAAGATTCATCCAGCGACCCGCGTCTTCCAGGCGCTGCGCATCTACGTCAATGACGAACTCGGCGAACTGGCCAAGGCGTTGTTCGCGGCCGAACGCGCATTGAAGCCCGGCGGGCGTCTGGTTGTGGTGACGTTCCATTCGCTGGAAGACCGCATCGTCAAGCGCTTCATCGCCGACCGCGCCGACGTCGCCACCGGCTCACGTCATTTGCCCGAGGCGCATGCGCGCACAGCGACCTTTCGCAAGGCCGGCGGTGGCGTGACGGCGGGCGATGCCGAGGTCGCTGCCAATCCGCGCGCCCGCTCGGCCAGGCTGCGCGCGGCGATCCGCACCGAAGCGCCGGCGCGCGCCGGCGATTTTTCCATTTTCGGCCTTCCAAAGCTTCCCGGCATCGATCGGCCGGGGGAGAGGTAGCACGTGTTCCGTACCAGCGACATTGTCCTGATCGCCGTCATGGTTTCGGCGGCGGCCCTGACCTACAAGACCAAGCGCGAGGCCGAGGATCAGTTGGCGGCGGTGCAGAAGATCCACAACCAGATACGCTACGAGGAGGAGACGATCGACCTGCTCAAGGCCGACTGGAGCCTGCTCACCCAGCCTTCGCGGCTGCAGAAGCTCGCTGAGCTCTACAAGTCGCAGCTCGCGCTCGAGCCGGTCAGCGCCCGCCAGATCGTCGGCTTGAGCGATCTGCCGGCCAAGGCCCTGGATATCCAGGATATTCTGAACGGACGCCAGGGCGGCATGGCCGACAATTCCGACAAGGCGCCTGCGGACGGCAAGGATCCCGTCGTGACCGGAGGCATCGCCCAATGATCGGCAAACTGCTGAAGCGTCGCCCCAGGACGGGTGAAGATGGATCGATTGTCGTCGAGGGCGCCCGCAAGGCGACCGGCGGCAAGGGCAAGGCGCGCATCGTGATGACGATGGCGGTGTTCTTCGGCATCTTCTCGACCATTTCTGGGCGGCTGGTCTACCTCGGCTTCCAGACCCCCGATTTGTCGGGCGGCCCGCAGAGCCGGATCACCGCCTCGCGGCCCGATATCGTCGACCGCAATGGCGAAGTGCTGGCGACCGACATCAAGACGGCGTCGCTCTTCGCCGAGCCGCGCCGCATCGTCGATGCCGACGAGGCGATCGAGAAGCTGTCGACGGTGCTGCCCGAGATCGACTACGAGCAGACCTACCACAAGCTCAAGAGCGGCGCCGGCTTCGTCTGGCTGCAGCGGCAGCTGACGCCCAAGCAGCAGGCCGACATCATGCAGCTCGGCATTCCCGGCTTCGGCTTCCGCACGGAGAAGCGCCGTTTCTATCCGAGCGGCGAAACCTCATCCTACATTGTCGGCCTGACCAACATCGACAATCAGGGCATCTCCGGCATGGAGAAATATATCGACGAGCAGGGCCTGAGCGACCTGCAGGCGTCGGGCCTGGCGGTGGCCAAGGATCTCAAGCCGGTGAAGCTGTCGATCGATCTGCGCGTCCAGCATGTGGTGCGCGACGAAATCGCCGCCGGCCTGGAGCGCTACCGCGCGATCGGCGCCGGCGCCGTCGTGCTCAACGTCAAGACCGGCGAAGTGATCGCCATGGCCTCGGTGCCGGATTTCGATCCGAACAATCCCTACAATGCACAGGAAAAAGATCGGCTGAACCGGATGTCGGCGGGCCTCTATGAGATGGGCTCGACCTTCAAGAGCTTCACCTCGGCGATGGCGCTCGATTCCGGCAAGGCGACGATGAACAGTCGTTTCGACGCGTCGCATCCAATCCGGGTAGGCCATCAGGCCATTCACGATTTCCACGGCAAGAACCGTGTGCTGTCGCTGCCGGAGGTGTTCCTCTATTCGTCCAACATCGGGTCGGCCAGGGAAGCCGAGCTGGTGGGCATCGAGGGGCACCGGGAATTCCTGCATCGCCTTGGCATCCTGGAAAGGATGCAGACCGAACTGCCGGAAGTCGCCCGCCCGACCGAACCGAAGGTCTGGAAACAGGTCAATTCGTTCACCATCGCCTTCGGCCATGGCGTATCGACGACGCCGTTGCAGGCGGCTGTCGGCTGCGCGGCACTGATGAATGGCGGCTATTTGATGAATCCGACCTTCCTGGTGCGCACGCAGCAGGAAGCGATGGCGATTGCCAAAAAAGTCGTCAACGAAAAGACGGTCGAGGGCATGCGCTACCTCTATTCGCTCAATGCCGAGAAGGGCTCGGCCAGAAACGCCAGAGTCCCAGGCTACCGCGTTGGCGGCAAGACCGGAACGGCCGAAAAGGTCATCAACGGCCGCTACTCTAAAGACCTGAATTTCAATACCTTTGTCGCTGCCTTCCCGATGGACGATCCGCAATATCTGGTGTTCACGATTGCCGATGCGCCGCACCCGGAAAAGCCCGGGATGACCGACGTCGCGGCCGCGAATGCGGGGGTCATAGCGGGTAATATCATCAGGCGGTCGGCGGCCATGCTTGGCGTGAAACCAGATTTCAGCCATGAAAATGGTGCAACGTTGGTTTCCTACGAGTGATTCTTAGGGCGCGCCGGCGACTGCGCGCTATTTTATTGCGGTGAACGGAACTCGATGAAGCTCAGAGATCTAGCCGGTGTCCTGCCAGTCGAAGGAACAGCTTCCGCCGATCTGGAGGTTACCGGGATTTCGTCCGATTCCCGCCAGGTAAAACCGGGCGTCGTCTTTTTTGCGCTCGCCGGTACCAAGGCGGACGGCGCGGCTTACGCTGCCGACGCGGCCAGGCGCGGCGCCCTAGTGATCGTGTCAGGCAAAAGCAGTTCCATCGCCGGACTGCCGGTTCCGGTGCTGGCGGTCGACGATCCGCGCCTGGCGCTGGCGCTGAGTGCCGCCCGCTATTTCGGCAAGCAGCCGCAGACCATGGTGGCGGTGACCGGCACCAGCGGCAAGACCTCGGTCGCCGCCTTCACCAGGCAGATCTGGGAGCAGGTGGGGTACGCCGCGGCTTCGATCGGCACCACCGGCGTGGTGGCGCCCGGCCGCAACGACTATGGCTCGCTGACCACGCCCGATCCGGTTGCCCTGCATCAGCTGCTGCGGGAATTGGCCGATGCCGGTGTTACCCACGCTTCGATGGAAGCCTCCAGCCATGGGCTCGACCAGCGCCGTCTCGACGGGGTGAAGCTCGCCGCCGGCGGCTTCACCAACCTTGGCCGCGACCATATGGACTACCATCCGACGGTCGAGGATTATCACCGCGCCAAACTGCGCCTGTTCGACACGCTGCTGCCGAAAGGCGCGCCCGCGGTCATCTTCGCCGACGATCCGTGGTCGGCGCCGACGATCCAGGCGGCCCAGGCTGCCGGGCTCAAGGTGCTGACGGTTGGCCGGCATGGCGATTTCCTCACGCTGAAGCGGGTCGAGCACGAACGCCATCGCCAGCGCGCCGAGGTCGAGGCCGAGGGCGTGCTTTACGAAATCGACCTGCCGCTGGCCGGCGATTTCCAGATTTCGAACGCGCTGGTTTCGGCAGGGCTCGCCATTTCCACGGGAACACCTGTCGCCAAGGCATTGGCCGCATTGGAAAAATTGAAGGGAGCGCCGGGTCGGCTCGACCTCGTTGGCACCACGGTCAGTGGTGCGCCGGTCTATGTCGACTACGCCCACAAGCCCGATGCGCTGGAAAACGTGCTGGCTTCGGTCCGCCCGTTTACCACTGGTCGCGTCATGGTCGTGTTCGGCTGCGGCGGTGACCGCGACCGGGGCAAGAGGCCGATCATGGGCGAAATCGCCACCCGGCTTGCCGATGTCGTCATCATCACCGATGACAATCCGCGCTCCGAAGTGCCCGAAACGATCCGCGCCGCCATTCTGGCCGCCGCACCCGGCGCCATCGAGATCGGCGACCGGCGCAAGGCGATCCACGAGGCTGTCGCCATGCTTCATGCCGGCGACACGCTGATCGTGGCCGGCAAGGGGCACGAGGAAGGCCAGACGATCGGCACCGAAACCCTGCATTTCTCCGACCACGAGGAAGTCCGCGCGGCGCTGCGGGAGCGTGCCGCATGAGTATGCTGTGGACCTCCGAGGCGCTGGTCGCCGCCATGGACGGGCGGCCGCTCGGGCCCATGCCCGAGGGCATATCGGGCATTTCGATCGACAGCCGCAGCCTGCAGCCGGGTGACGCCTTCTTCGCCATCAAGGGCGAGGCGATGGATGGTCACGACTTCGCCACCGCGGCCATCAAGGCCGGCGCCGGCGTGCTGGTGGTGGCGGAAGGCAAGCTGCCGTCGCTCGGCCGGCTGACGGCGCCGATTATCGTCGTCGAGGACGTGCTGGTTGCATTGGAAAAGCTTGGTGTCGCGGCGCGCGCCCGCTCCCAGGCCAAGATCATCGCGGTGACCGGGTCGGCCGGCAAGACCACCACCAAGGAAGCGCTGCGCCATGTGCTGTCGGCGGTCGGCAAGGTGCATGCCTCGGCGCAGTCCTTCAACAACCATTGGGGTGTGCCGCTGACGCTGGCGCGCATGCCCGATGATTGCGACTATGCGGTCTTCGAGATCGGCATGAACCATCCCGACGAGATCCGGCCGCTGGTGAAGATGGTGCGGCCGCATGTCGCCATCGTCACCATCATCGCGGCGGCGCATCTCGGCTTCTTCCGCAATCTCGACGAGATCGCCAAGGCCAAGGCCGAGATTTTCGAAGGGTTGGAGCCAGAGGGCGCGGCCGTCCTCAACCGCGACGATGCGCGCTTCAAGCTGCTCGACAAGATGGCGCATGCCGCCGGCGTCGAGCATGTCTACGGCTTCGGCGAGAACGCGCGCTCGACCTTCAAGCTTACCAGATGCGAATTGCATGCCGACCATTCCGACATCGCCGCCCGGATTGGCGGTCATGACATGATCGCCCGCATCGGCGCGCCCGGCCGGCACATGGTGCAGAACGTGCTGGCGGTGCTGGGCGCGGCGCAACTGGTCGGCGCCGATCTCGACAAGGTGGCACTGGCACTGGCCGATCTGTCAGCCGAGCGCGGCCGCGGCAAGCGCCATGTGTTGCGCCACCCCGGTGGGCCGATCACGCTGATCGACGAGAGCTACAACGCCAATCCGGCTTCGATGGCGGCGGCGATGGCGCTGCTCAACGCGACGCCGGTGACGGGTGAGGGGCGCCGCATCGCCGTGCTCGGCGACATGCTGGAACTTGGCGAGCATTCGGCCAAGCTGCATGCCGCCCTTGCCGATCTCATCGTCGGCACCGGCACGCAGACCGTGTTTCTTGGCGGCCCCGAAATGCGGGCACTGGCGGAAGCGCTGCCTGAGGACATCAAGACGGAATACCGCGCCGGCGTCGAGGAATTGAAGCCGGTGCTGCTTGCCGCGCTGAAGCCGGGCGACGTGGTGATGATCAAATCGTCGAAGGGCATCGGTTTTGCAAAACTGGTCGATGCGCTGCTGGGCAAGTACCCGGCTGAAACGACAACCAGCAAACTGACCTAGGTCGAGTCGGGGACGAAAGCGCATGTTTACACTGCTGGTCGATTTCGCGGACAAGATCTCGGTCTTCAATGTCTTCCGTTACATCACGTTCCGCACGGGCGGGGCGCTGATCACCTCGGCGCTGATCGTCTTCATCTTCGGACCGACCATCATCAATTCGCTGCGGCTGCGCCAGGGCAAGGGCCAGCCGATCCGTGCCGACGGCCCGCAGACGCATTTCAAGAAGGCGGGCACGCCGACCATGGGCGGGCTGATGATCCTGTCCGGCATCATCGGCTCGTCGCTTCTGTGGGCGAACCTGTCGAGCATCTATGTCTGGGTCGTGCTGCTGGTGACGCTGGGCTTCGGCTCGATCGGTTTTTATGACGACTATCTGAAGGTGACCAAGCAGTCGCATCTCGGCTTCTCCGGCAAGGCACGGCTGGGGCTCGAATTCATCATCGCCGGCATCGCCGCCTGGGTGATCATGCACAACGGCCAGGCGCCGTTCTCCTCGTCGCTGACATTTCCCTTCGCCAAGGAATTCATCATCAACCTCGGCTGGTTCTTCATCCCGTTCTCCTGCTTCGTCATTGTCGGTGCCGGCAATGCGGTCAATTTGACAGACGGCCTCGACGGACTGGCGATCGTGCCGATCATGATCGCGGCGGCATCCTTCGGCGTCATCGCCTATCTCTCGGGCAATGCGGTGTTCGCCGAATATCTGCAGATCCACTTTGTGCCCGGCACCGGTGAACTCGCGGTCGTGCTGGGCGCCGTCATCGGCGCCGGCCTCGGCTTCCTCTGGTTCAACGCGCCGCCGGCGGCGATCTTCATGGGCGACACCGGTTCGCTGGCCATGGGCGGCCTGATCGGCACGGTGGCGGTGGCCACCAAGCATGAGATCGTGCTCGTCATCGTCGGCGGATTGTTTGTCGTGGAAATCCTGTCGGTCATCATCCAGGTCGGCTACTTCAAGATGACCGGCAAGCGCGTGTTCCTGATGGCGCCGATCCACCATCATTTCGAAAAGCTCGGCTGGACCGAGAGCCAGGTGGTGATCCGCTTCTGGATCATCGCCGTCATCCTGGCGCTGGTCGGCCTCTCCACCCTGAAGCTCAGATAGGAAGCCTCCCTTGATCCCCGCTGCATCCTTCGCAGGCAAACAGGTTTCGCTCTTCGGCCTCGGCGGCTCGGGGATCGCGACCGCGCGGGCATTGATCGAGGGTGGGGCGCAGGTGCTTGCCTGGGACGACAATCCCGACAGCGTGGCCAAGGCAGCCGCCACCGGCATCGCGACCGCCGATCTGCGCGGCGCCGACTGGGCAAAATTCTCGGCTTTCGTGCTGTCGCCGGGCGTGCCGCTGACGCATCCCAAGCCGCATTGGACGGTGGAATTGGCGAAGGGCGCCGGCGTCGAGATCATCGGCGACATCGAGCTTTTCTGCCGCGAGCGGACGCTCAGCGTGCCAACGGCGCCTTTCATCGCCATCACCGGCACCAACGGCAAGTCGACCACCACCGCGCTGACGGCGCACATCCTCAAATCGGCGGGCCGCGATACCCAGATGGGCGGCAATATCGGCCGCGCGGTGATGACGCTCGACCCGCCGAAGCCCGACCGCCACTATGTCGTCGAGTGCTCGTCCTACCAGATCGACCTCGCGCCCTCGATCAATCCGACCGCCGGCATCCTGCTCAACCTGACGCCGGACCATCTCGACCGCCACGGCACCATGCAGCACTACGCCTCGATCAAGGAGCGGCTGGTGGCGGGCAGCGAGACGGCGATCATCGGCATCGACGATTCCTGGTGCGCGCAGATCGCCGAGCGGCTGGAGCGGGCCGGGCGGCAGGTCATCCGCATTTCCAAGCGGCTGCCGCTGACCGACGGCTATTTCGCCGACGGCACCAATCTGATGGAGGCCGTGCACGGCCGCTACAGCAAGGTCGCCTTCCTCGAAGGCATCGGTTCGTTGCGCGGCCAGCACAATGCGCAGAACGCGCTTGCCGCGGTCGCCGCTTGCCTGAAGGTCGGGCTCGACCTTGGCGAAATCCAGTCGGGGCTCGAAAGTTTTCCGGGTCTCGCGCACCGCATGGAGCAGGTCGGCCGCAAGGGCCATGTCCTGTTCGTCAACGATTCCAAGGCGACCAACGCCGATGCGGCCGCCCCCGCGCTGTCGAGCTTTCCGCGCATCTACTGGATCGCCGGCGGCCTGCCCAAGGAGGGCGGCATCGAGCCGCTGCGCGGCTTCTTCCCGCGCATCGCCAAGGCCTATCTGATCGGCGAGGCCGCACCTGCCTTTTCGGCGACGCTGGGCGAGGCGGTGCCCTACGAGATCTCGGGCACGCTGGCCAAGGCGGTCGAACACGCCGCGCATGATGCGGCCAAGGACGACAGCGGCGAGGTGGTGGTGCTGTTGTCACCGGCCTGCGCCAGTTTCGACCAGTTCAAGAATTTCGAAGTTCGCGGCGAAGCCTTCAGGCAAGCTGCGAGCGCTATAGATGGCGTCAAACCCATCGGAGGGGCACGATAATGCAGAGCCGTCTCGATAAAAGTCCTGTCGCAACCTGGTGGTGGACGATCGATCGCTGGTTCCTGGCGGCGTTCCTGTCGCTGATGGGGCTGGGCATCGTCTTGTCCTTCGCCGCCAGCCCAGCGGTGGCCGAGCGCATCGGCCTCGACAGTTTCCACTTCGCCACCAGGCAGATCATCTTCACCGTGCCGGCCCTCGGCGTGATGCTGGCGGTCTCCTTCCTCGATTCCCGGCAGATCCGGCGCATGTCGCTGATCATGCTGTGCCTGATGCTGGTGCTGATGGTGGCGGTGCTCTATATCGGCGTCGAGGTGAAGGGCGCACGGCGCTGGGTGTCGCTTGCCGGCCTGTCGATCCAGCCGTCCGAGTTCCTCAAGCCGGCCTTCGTCATCATGTGCGCCTGGCTGTTCGCCGAGCACAAGCGCCAGCCCGACATTCCCGGCAATTTGTTCGCCATGCTGCTCCTGGTGCTGGTCGTGTCGCTGCTGGTGGCGCAGCCGGACCTCGGCCAGACCATGCTGACGACCGGCACCTGGGGTATCATGTTCTTCATGGCCGGGCTGCCCTGGCTGTGGATCATCGTGCTGGGTGCTGCCGGCGTCGGCGGCGTCTTCGCCGCCTATACGGTGTTTCCGCACGTTGCCTTGCGTATCGACAAGTTCCTCACCGGCGAGGGCGATACGTTCCAGGTCGACATGGGACGCGACGCGCTGATCAATGGCGGCTGGTTCGGCGTCGGCCCAGGCGAGGGCACGGTCAAGCGGGTCATCCCCGACAGCCACGCCGACTTCGTCTTCTCGGTCGCTGGCGAGGAATTCGGGCTGATCATGTGCTTCTTCATCATGTCGATCTTCGCCTTCATCGTGCTGCGCGGCCTCAACACGGCGCTCAAGGAACATGACGATTTCACTCGCTATGCGGTCGGCGGTCTCGTCACCGTGTTCGGCCTGCAGGCCGTCATCAACATGTGCGTCAACCTGCAGCTGGTGCCGGCCAAGGGCATGACGCTGCCCTTCATCTCCTATGGTGGCTCCTCGCAGATCGCCATCGCCATTTCGATGGGCATGGTGCTGGCGCTGACCCGCAAGCGGCCGGAGAAGCGCAAGCAAATGGGTTTTGCGCTGCCGCCGCGCGCTTTACCGGCGGAGTGACATGGCGAGGGGTGTCATCCTTCTGGCGGCGGGCGGAACCGGCGGACATCTGTTCCCGGCCGAGGCGCTGGCGCATGAGCTGAAGGAGCGCGGCTGGACGGTGCATCTGGCGACCGACGACCGCGCCGAGCGGTTTGCCGGCCACTTCCCGGCCGCTGCCGTCCATCCGATCCAGTCGGCGACGATGGGCTCGAAAAATCCCATCGCCGTGCTTGGCGCGTTCTGGAAAATCTGGCGCGGCGTGCGCCAGGCCTCCGCCATTATCGGCCGGATCAAGCCGGATGCGGTGGTCGGCTTTGGTGGCTATCCGACCCTGCCGCCGCTCTACGCGGCGACGCGGCGCAAGGTGCCGACGCTGATCCATGAGCAGAACGCGGTGATGGGGCGCGCCAACCGGGCGCTGGCCGGCCGTGTCGATGCCATCGCCGGCGGCTTCCTGCCGCAGGATACGAGTGCCACCGGCGAAAAGACGGTGACGACGGGCAATCCCGTCCGGCCGGCGGTGTTGGAGGCGGCCAAGACGCCTTATGCGGCATCGACGGGGGAAGAGCCTTTCCGCCTGCTGGTGTTCGGCGGCAGCCAGGGCGCGCAGTTCTTTTCCGATGCCATGCCGGGAGCCATCGCGCTGCTTTCGGATGCACAGCGCAAACGTCTGGTGATCACGCAGCAGGCCCGCGCGGATGACGTAGCGCGGGTGAAGACGGCCTATGCCGCGCTTGGCGTCACCGTCGAGGTCTCGCCCTTCTTCACCGACATGGCGGCGCGCATGGCCGCTGCCCATCTGGTGATTTCGCGCTCCGGCGCCTCGACCGTCTCGGAGATCGCCGTCATCGGCCGGCCGGCGCTGCTGGTGCCCTATCCCTATGCGCTCGACCACGATCAGGCGGCGAACGCGGCAGCCCTTGCCGCTGCCGGCGGCGGCGAGGTGCACCCGCAATCGACGCTGTCGCCCGAGCGCATCGCGGCCCTTGTTGGCGGGCTGATGGACAATCCCGAGCAGCTGGCGGCGATGGCCGCGGGCGCGAAATCGGCCGGCAGGCCGGACGCGGCACGGTTGCTCGCCGATCTCACAGAGGCTATTGCGTCCCAAAAAACCGTTTCGGATTTCAGGAAAGGGACGCAAGCATGAAGATGCCGCAGACCATCGGCCTTGTGCATTTCATCGGCATTGGCGGCATCGGCATGAGCGGCATCGCCGAGGTGCTTCACAATCTCGGCTACAAGGTGCAAGGGTCCGACCAGGCCGACAGCGCCAATGTGCAGCGGCTGCGCGACAAGGGCATCGAATGCTTCGTCGGCCACAAGGCCGAGAATCTTGGCGATGCCGAGGTGGTGGTCGTCTCGACGGCGATCAAGAAGACCAATCCGGAGCTGAAGGCCGCGCGCGAAAAGCTGCTGCCGATCGTGCGCCGCGCCGAGATGCTGGCCGAACTGATGCGCTTCCGTCAGGCGGTGGCGATCGGCGGCACGCATGGCAAGACGACGACGACCTCGATGGTGGCGACCTTGCTCGAAGCCGGCGGGCTCGATCCGACCGTCATCAATGGCGGTATCATCAATGCCTATGGCACCAATGCCCGCATGGGCGACGGCGAGTGGATGGTGGTCGAGGCCGACGAGAGCGACGGCACCTTCCTCAAGCTGCCGGCCGACATTGCCGTCGTCACCAACATCGATCCCGAGCATCTCGACCACTACGGCAGCTTCGACAAGGTGCGCGAGGCGTTCCGCCAGTTCGTCGAGAATGTGCCGTTCTACGGCTTCGGCGTGATGTGCACCGACCATCCGGAAGTGCAGGCGCTGGTCGGCCGCATCGAGGACCGCCGGGTCATCACCTATGGCGAGAACGCGCAAGCCGATGTGCGCTTCACCAACCACCGCATGGCGGGGGCCACCTCCGAGTTCGACGTGGTGATCCGCGACCGCAAGACCGGCAGCCAGAGCACGATTTCAGGCCTGCGCCTGCCGATGCCCGGCCGCCACAATGTCTCTAACGCCACCGCGGCCATCGCCGTCGCGCATGAGCTCGGCCTGTCCGGCGAGGCGATCAAGAAGGGCCTGTCGTCCTTCGCCGGCGTCAAGCGCCGCTTCACCCATACCGGGTCCTGGAACGGCGTCGATGTCTTCGACGATTACGGTCACCATCCGGTCGAGATATCGGCGGTGCTGAAGGCGGCGCGCAGCGCCACCAACGGCCGCGTCATCGCCATTGCTCAGCCGCACCGCTTCACCCGGCTGCACGATCTGTTCAACGAGTTCTCCGCCTGCTTCAACGACGCCGACACGGTGATGGTGGCGCCGGTCTATGCTGCCGGCGAAGACCCGATCGACGGCGTCAGCTCGGACGAGCTGGTGTCGCGCATCCGCGCCGGCGGTCATCGCGATGCGCGCTACATAGAGGGTCCGGCAGCGATCGCGCCCATCATTCGCGACCTGGCCAAGCCCGGCGACTTCGTCGTCTTCCTCGGCGCCGGCAACATCACCCAATGGGCCTATGCTCTGCCAAAGGAGCTTGCCGCCTCATGATGCACGGCCAGGCCCTGATCGACAGACTTGGCGACCGGCTTGCCGGCCTGCGCGGCCGTCTCACGCCGAATGCCGAAATGGACAAGATCACCTGGTTCCGCGCCGGTGGCCTGGCCGAGGTGCTGTTCCAGCCGGCCGACGAAGAAGACCTTGCCGCGTTCCTGCGTGCGGTTCCCGAAGAAATACCTCTTACCGTCGTTGGTGTCGGCTCGAACCTTCTGGTCAGGGACGGCGGCATTCCGGGTTTTGTCATCCGGCTCTCGGCCAAGGGCTTTGGCGAGGCCGAGATCGTTTCGCCGATCAGGATTAAGGCGGGTGCCGCCACGCCCGACAAGCGTGTCGCGGCCCTGGCGCTGGAAGCCGGCATTGGCGGCTTCCATTTCTATCACGGCATTCCAGGCGCCATCGGTGGGGCGCTGAGGATGAATGCCGGCGCCAACGGCGTCGAGACGCGCGAGCGCGTGGTCGAGGTGCGCGCGCTCGACCGTAAGGGCAATGTCCAGACACTGAGCAATGCCGAGATGGGCTATGCCTATCGCCATTCGGCGGCTCCTTCCGGGCTGATCTTCACCTCGGCCGTGTTCGAAGGCTTTGCAGAGGACAAGGCCACGATCAAGGCGGCGATGGACGCGGTGCAGAACCACCGCGAGACGGTGCAGCCGATCCGCGAGAAGACCGGCGGCTCGACCTTCAAGAATCCTGAAGGAACGTCGGCCTGGAAGGAGATCGACAAGGCGGGCTGCCGTGGCCTGATGATCGGCGGCGCGCAGATGTCGCCGATGCACTGCAATTTCATGATCAACACCGGCACCGCGACCGGCTACGACCTCGAATATCTCGGTGAGACGGTGCGCGCCCGCGTGCTCGAACATTCGGGCATCCGGCTGCAGTGGGAGATCAAGCGCATCGGCAATTTCCGGCCCGGACATGCCGTCCAGGAGTTTCTGGGTCAGCTTCTCTAGGTACGCTGATATTCAGATGATGCCGGCCTGCAAACGACGGCCTTCTACGCTTCCGGTGCTCACGGACCCGAATGTCCGCTCCGCTCCGGTTCTCGAAGGCCATCGTTTTCGACTCGGCCTGACCTGCACCTCAACGTACCTTCGCTGTTCATGAAGTTCATGTGATGCATGAACTTCAATGCGCTCGCAAAACGCTTAAAACCGTTGCTCCAGGGACTCACCGGCACGGTTTTCGCAGCCATTTTCTCAGAAAGTGAATCTCTCGGATTCATAAGCACTTGCCAGTGAATCAACTCTCTGATTCTCTGCTGGAAAGCGTTTCCTGATTTGAGTCGTTCGACGCGTTACCCGCGTTTTCCGTCTGGGGGGCAACCTGCCGGGAGACTCGGACTCAATGTTGCGGAAATCTTGGTTTTTGGTCCGCCGTGAGAGGGGATGACGGGGAATGAAAAGCAAGCATGTGGCCGTCCTGCTGGGAGGTTTTTCGTCCGAGCGGCCCGTGTCCCTGTCCTCCGGAAAGGCCTGTGCCGATGCGCTGGAGAATGAGGGTTATCAAATCACCCGCGTCGATGTCGGACGCGATGTCGGCTCGGTGCTTGCCGATCTCAAACCTGACGTCGCCTTCAATGCGCTGCACGGTCCGTTCGGCGAGGACGGCACCATCCAGGGCATCCTCGAATATCTCGGCATTCCCTACACGCATTCCGGCGTGCTCGCCTCGGCGCTCGCCATGAACAAGGAGCAAGCGAAGAAGATCGTCAAATCGGTCGGCGTTCCCGTCGCCGAATCGAAGGTCGCCAATCGCTTCGCCATCCAGAACAAGCATCCGATGAAGCCGCCCTATGTGATCAAGCCGGTCAATGAAGGGTCGAGCTTTGGCGTCGTCATCGTGTCGGAGGGGCAGTCGCATCCGCCGCAGGTCGTCGGCTCGTCCGAGTGGAAATATGGCGATACCGTCATGGTCGAGCGCTACATCCACGGGCGCGAGCTGACCTGCGCCGTCATGGGTGATGTGGCGCTTGGCGTCTGCGAGATCATCCCGACCGGCCATTCCTTCTATGATTACGATTCAAAATATGTCGCGGGCGGATCAAAACACGAATGCCCCGCAAAAGTTTCACCGAATATTTACCAAAAAATACAGACACTGGCGCTCAAGGCTCACCAAGCTGTCGGCTGTCGGGGCGTTTCCCGGTCGGACTTCCGTTATGACGATCGTCACTCCGAAAATGGCGAAGTTGTATGGCTCGAGGTCAACACTCAGCCGGGCATGACGCCGACGTCTCTGGTGCCTGAAATCGCGGCCCATGCCGGGCATTCGTTTGGTGAGTTGTTGAGTTGGATGGTGGAGGACGCTTCGTGTCTGCGTTGAAATGGGGACAAGGCAAGGGGAAGGGCGCGGCCGGGCCGTCGCTGTTCGGCTTGTCGTTGTCATCGGGCCATTTCGTCCTGCCGCGCGTGCTTCGCCGCCCGGTGCGCATCCTGGCGCGCCTGGGCGATGGCGAATTCGAGGTGCCGCGCTTCTCCGCGGCGATGATGTCGGCGGTGCTGCTCGCTTCGAGCGGCGCCTATGGCGCCTATCTCGGCGGCCATGCCGATGGCATCATCCAGAGCATCACCGCCCGCACGGGCTTTGCCGTCGATCAGGTCAAGGTGGTCGGCAACCGCCAGACCTCCGAGATCGACATTCTCGACAGGCTCGAGCTCGACGGCTGGACCTCGCTGATCGGCTTCGACGCCGAGGCCGCGCGCGAGCGCATCTCCGGCCTGCCGTGGATCGAGGTGGCGGCGGTGCGCAAGGTCTATCCGCATACGCTGGAAGTGCGCGTCGAGGAGCGTGAGGCTTTCGCGCTCTGGCAGCAGGGCAATGATCTCTCGGTCATCGAGAGGGATGGCGCGGTCATTGCGCCGTTCTCCGGCGGCAAGCAGGTGCTGCTGCCGTTGCTGATCGGCGAGGGCGCGCCGGCCAAGGCGCCCGACTTCCTGGCCAAGGTCGAAAAGTACCCCGACCTCGCGAGCCGCGTAAAAGGCTATATCCGCGTTGGCGATCGCCGCTGGGACCTGAAGCTCGACAACGGCATCACCGTCAAGCTGCCCGAGGACGGGGAAAACCAGGCGCTCGCCGAACTGGTCAAGATGGATAAGGACAAGGGGCTCTTGTCGCGCGACATCGCTGCGGTCGACATGCGCCTGACAGACCGGCTGGTCGTGGAGCTGACGCCCGAAGCGGCGACGCAGCGCGAGGCCGCGCTCAACGAGAAGCCGAAGACCCTCAAGCGCAAGTCGGAGACGAAGATATGAGCTGGCTTGGCGGTTCAGGCGATGCCTCGTCGCGCCGATCCGGCACTCTGACAGTGCTGGATGTCGGCTCGAACAAGGTCTGCTGCATGGTGGCCAAGCTCAAGCCGAACGATGACGGCAAGCTGTTGCGCGGCCGCTCGCACCGGATCCAGGTGATCGGCATCGGTCATCAGAAGTCGCAAGGCGTGAAGTCGGGCGTGGTCGTTGATCTCGACCGGGCCGAGCATGCCATCCGCCTGTCCGTCGACGCCGCCGAGCGCATGGCGGGGCTGACGGTCGATTCGCTCATCGTCAACATGACCGCCGGCCGGCTGAAGAGCGAAGCCTTCTCGGCGACCATCAACCTTGGCGGCCACGAGGCCGACGAGGCCGACATCAAGCGCGTGCTCGGCGCCGGCGCCAAGCAGGCGCTCAAGGCCGAGCGCGAGGTGATCCATTCGCTGCCCGTCGGCTTCTCGCTCGATGCCGAGCGCGGCGTGCGCGATCCGCGCGGCATGGTCGGCGACGCGCTTGGCGTCGACATGCATGTGCTGACGGGTGACGCGGCGCCGATGCGCAACCTCGAACTCTCCATCAACCGCTCGCATCTGTCGGTCGAGCGCATGGTGGCGACGCCCTATGCAAGCGGGCTGGCGGCTCTGGTCGACGACGAGCTGGAACTGGGTGCGGCCTGCATCGACATGGGCGGCGGCACGACGACGATCTCGGTGTTTTCGGAAGGCAAGTTCGTCCATGGCGACGCCATCGCCATCGGCGGCAATCACGTCACGCTCGACATGGCCAAGGGGCTTTCGACCTCGCTCGATGCCGCCGAAAGGCTGAAGGTCATGCATGGTTCGGCGCTGCCGGGCAGTGCGGATGACCGCGACCTGGTCTCGATCCAGCCGATCGGCGACGATGGCGACGTGCCGCTGCAGATTCCGCGTTCGGTGATGACGCGCATCGTGCGCGCCCGCATCGACGAGACACTCGAACTGCTGCGCGACCGGCTGAACAAGTCCGGCTACGGCAACGCCGTCGGCAAGCGCGTCGTGCTCACCGGCGGCGCCAGCCAGCTGGCCGGCCTGCCGGAAGCGGCGCGCCGCATCCTGGGGCGCAATGTGCGCATCGGCCGCCCGCTCGGCGTGGCGGGCCTGCCCGAAGCAGCGAAGGGACCGGCCTTCTCGGCCGCCGTCGGGCTTCTGATCTATCCGCAGATGGCGAGTTTCGAGAGCCATCCTGCAAAAGGCATTTCCGGTCTCAGGATGACCGGAACGGGTGGAAAACTGCATCGCATGAGTCAGTGGTTGAGAGACAGTTTCTAATTGACGGGGACAGCCCCATAGGCGGCCGCGGCGGCGAAGCGGCGTGAAAGGCAAAGGACGGAGACAATGACCATCAATCTGCAGAAGCCGGACATCACCGAGCTTAAGCCGCGCATCACCGTGTTCGGTGTCGGCGGCGGCGGCGGCAATGCCGTGAACAACATGATCACCGCGGGCTTGCGCGGTGTCGAGTTCGTCGTGGCCAACACCGACGCGCAGGCGCTGACCATGTCGAAGGCCGACCGGCTGATCCAGCTCGGCGCGCATGTCACCGAAGGCCTCGGCGCCGGCTCGCAGCCGGAAGTCGGCCGCGCGGCGGCGGAAGAGTGCATCGACGAGATCATCGACCACCTATCCAACACCCATATGTGCTTCGTCACCGCCGGCATGGGCGGCGGCACCGGCACCGGTGCTGCTCCGGTCGTTGCCCGCGCCGCGCGCGAGAAGGGCATCCTCACCGTCGGCGTCGTCACCAAGCCGTTCCACTTCGAAGGCCAGCGCCGCATGAAGACGGCCGATTTGGGCATCGAGGAACTGCAGAAATGCGTCGACACCCTCATCGTCATCCCCAACCAGAACCTGTTCCGGCTGGCCAATGACAAGACCACCTTCGCCGACGCCTTCGCCATGGCCGACCAGGTGCTCTATTCCGGTGTCGCCTGCATCACCGACCTGATGGTCAAGGAAGGCCTGATCAACCTCGACTTCGCCGACGTGCGTTCGGTGATGCGCGAGATGGGCAAGGCGATGATGGGCACCGGCGAAGCTTCGGGCGAGGGCCGCGCGATGGCCGCCGCCGAGGCTGCGATCGCCAACCCGCTGCTTGACGAGACCTCTATGAAGGGCGCCAAGGGCCTGCTGATCTCGATCACCGGCGGCCGCGACCTGACGCTGTTCGAAGTCGACGAAGCTGCGACCCGTATACGCGAGGAAGTCGACCAGGACGCCAACATCATCCTCGGCGCTACTTTCGACGAGGAACTCGAAGGCGTCATCCGCGTCTCGGTGGTCGCCACCGGCATCGACAAGTCGGCGGCTGAAATCGCCGCGGCGCCGATCTCGATCCGTACGGCACCGCAGAAGCCGGCCGCCCGTCCGGCCGTTGCCGCCGTGGAGAGCCGCCCGGCGCCGGTCCAGCAGCCTGTCTATGAGCCGCGCGCCGCGGACCCGGTCGCCGAGGCCATCCAGCTCGCCGAGTCGAACGCTGCCGCCATGGCGCAGGCCCGCCCGGCTCCTGTCGCCCATGCGGACGATTTCCGCCCGCAGAGCAAGATCTTCCAGGCGCCGCCGCAGCAGCCAATGCCGCAGCCGGTTGTCCAGCAGATGCAGCCGGCCCCGCAGCCGCGCGAAATGCTGCGCGAGGTCCAGCAGCCGGTGGCGATGGCACCTCAGCGCATGCCGCGCGTCGAGGACTTTCCGCCGGTGGTGAAGGCCGAGGTCGACGCCAAGAGCCGCCCGGTGGACCACGAGAACAACAGCGGCCCGATGGGTCTGTTGAAGCGCCTGACCAACGGCCTGACCCGCCGCGAGGAGGAACCCGCAAGGCTGCAGCCGGCGCAACCGCGCGAGCCGAAGCTGCGCCAGGCAGCGCCTGAAGTGCGCCGTCTCGCCAGCCAGGACGCCCAGCTCTATGCGCCGCGCCGCGGCCAGCTGGACGACCAGGGCCGCCTGACGCCGCAGACCAGGGCGACTCAGGACGACGATCAGCTGGAGATTCCGGCGTTCCTGCGCCGCCAGGCCAACTGAGCGGTTAACGGACCGTAACAATTGTTAACAGGCAAGCAAGGAATTGCTTGCCTGTTAACGTTTTAAGTGCTGTAGAATCAAATAGTTACGATGTGGAGCTGACTCTGGTTCGCGGTTACAGAGGGTAAGAAACCGTGATTTGGAGTCTCCTTGGCGGGACATTATCTTCGCTGCCTACCATAGTCGGTCTGCCGGGATTTCGGGGAAGTGGCCCTGCCTGCCGATTTAACAAGAGCCGCGCCCTCGGGCTGGAGAAGCGGACTTAGGCATATCGGGCTTATGGGGATTGTCTTGCACGACTACCAGACGACAGTGAAAACGCGCGCGTCGCTTACGGGCACCGGCGTTCACAGTGGCAAAGAAGTTTCCATCAGTTTCCTGCCGGCGGATGCCGACACCGGCATCGTGTTCCAGCTCATCAATAGCGACGGGCTGGGCCGCGAGTTCCGCGCCCTGTTTTCCGAGATCGGCGCCACCGATCTGTGCACCATGCTTGGCGATCCCTCGGGCGAGCATATCGCCACGGTCGAGCACATCATGGCCGCGCTGTTCGGGCTCGGCATCGACAATGTTCTCATCGAGATCGACGGCCACGAGGTTCCCATCCTCGACGGCAGCGCCATGGCCTTCGTGGAAGCCATCGACCAGGCGGGCATCGAGACGCTGCCGGTCAAGCGGCGCTATATCAGGGTCGTCAAGCCGGTTCGCATCGAAAACGGTGCTTCCTGGGCGGAGTTCAGGCCCTATGACGGCACCCGCTTCGAGGTCGAGATCGATTTCGAAAGCCCGGCCATCGGCCGTCAGCTCTTTGCGTCGGACATCAATGCCGACATTTTCCGCCGCGACGTTGCGCGCGCCCGAACCTTCGGCTTCATGAAGGATGTCGAGCGGTTGTGGGCGGCCGGCTATGCGCTGGGATCTTCGCTCGAGAACTCGCTCGTGATCGGTGACGACAACCGCGTCATCAATATGGGCGGCCTGCGTTATCCCAACGAATTCGTGCGCCACAAGACGCTCGACGCCATGGGCGACCTGGCTCTGGCCGGCGCCCGCTTCATCGGCTGTTTCCGCTCCTATCGCGGCGGTCACAGGCTGAACGCTGCGGCGCTGCGGCGCCTGCTGTCGGACCGCACGGCCTTCGAGATCGTCGAGACGACACGCCGCGAGCGGGGCCGCGCGGCGGAGATGAGCGCCGTCAATGCGCCGCTCTACGCGCCCTGGATGATCTAAGCTCCGCACCGTTTTCGCACCCTGTGGCGGAATGCCGGGTGTTGCAGGAATGCATCATCGGTCGGCGAAAATATAGGGATGCGTCGGCGCCGTCGCGCCGCCACAAAAATGCGCCATTGCCCGGAGATAGCGTTGCCGGGCAAGGCGGTTATGGGTTATGGCTGCTGCCGTCGATTAGTGCATGTCGCTCAAAAGTGGGGACCAGTTTTGGGACAACAGCATGCAAGAGGCATTAAAATAACGCCGAAAGGGCGCAATCCAATCATGTTCTTCAAGCGAGTCGGTCAATCGAAAGCGCCAAAGCGGTCTGTTCTCCTGGCGCTTTCGCTGGTTGTTCCATCGCTCTTTCTGTCGGCCTGCATGTCGTCGGAGAAAGACATCGACCTGTCGAAATATGTCGACCAGACCGAGCCGGCCGACGTTCTCTACAACCAGGGTCTCGCCAATTTGAATGCCGGCCGCCTGGACGAGGCGAGCAAGAAGTTCGACGCCGTCGACCGCCAGCATCCCTATTCGGAATGGGCTCGCAAATCGATGGTGATGGGCGCTTTCACCGACTACCGAAAGGGCAGCTACGACGAGGCGATCTCGTCGGCCAAGCGCTATCTGGCGCTTTATCCGTCCACCGATGACGCGCCCTATGCACAGTACATCATCGGCCTGAGCTACTATCGCCAGATCAAGGATGTGACGCAGGATCAGAAGGAAGCGCGCCAGACGCTGCAGACGATGCAGGATCTGGTCACGCGCTGGCCGACGTCGGAATATGTCGACGACGCCAAGGAGAAGATCCGCTTCGCCAACGACCAGCTCGCCGGCAAGGAAATGCAGATCGGCCGCTATTATCTAGAGCGCCGCGAATATATCGCCGCCGTCAAACGCTTCCGCACCGTGGTGGAGAACTATTCCAACACCCGCCACGTCGAGGAAGCGTTGGCCCGCCTCACCGAAAGCTACTACGCGATGGGGCTGACCTCGGAGGCCCAGACGGCCGCAGCGGTGCTCGGCACCAACTATCCCGACAGCCCGTGGTACAAGGACTCCTACAAGCTCCTGCAGAGCAATGGGCTTTCGCCGCGCGAGAATGCCGGATCGTGGATTTCCAAGGCCGGCAAGCTGATCACCGGCGCCTGATCTGTCAGGCGCAAGCGTGCGCAGCGCGCTTTTCGGATTGATCCGATGCTGAAACAAAAAGATAGTGCGGCGCTGCGACTCCGATTGGTCGCGTGCCGCTCCACGGCGGTTCAGTGGTTTGATTGAAGCGCTGAGCCGTCCCAACTTTTTGTTCTACGCAATTCCCATGGGAAAAACGCTCCGCACTTTTCCTGGAATTGCCTGAGGTCCGGGTTCTGATGCTTTCCAGACTGTCGATCCGCGATATCGTCCTGATCGAGAAGCTGGATATCGACTTCCAGCCGGGCCTTTCCGTGCTGACCGGAGAAACCGGCGCCGGCAAATCCATCCTGCTCGATGCCCTGTCGCTGGCGCTCGGCGCGCGCGGTGACGCTTCTCTGGTGCGCCATGGCGCGGCACAAGGCCAGGTCATTGCCGTGTTCGATGTGCCGCGCAACCATCCGGTGCGGGCGCTGCTCGTCGAAAACGCCATCGAGGACGATGGCGACATCATCCTGCGCCGCGTGCAGACGGCGGACGGCCGCACCCGCGTTTTCGTCAACGACCAGCCATCCAGCGTAACCCTGATGCGCGATGTCGGGCGCGCTTTGGTCGAGATCCACGGCCAGCACGACGAGCGCGCCTTGGTCGATCCCGGCGCCCACCGCGACGTGCTCGACGCCTTCGGCGGCCATCTCGGCGCGGTTCGCTCGACCGGCGAGGCCTGGCGGCACTGGCGCGCCTGCGAGCAGGAGCTTACGCGCCACCGCGCCAAGGTCGCGGCGGCGGCGCGCGAGGCCGATTACCTGCGCGCCGCTGTGGCGGAACTGACCAAGCTCGATCCGCAGCCCGGCGAGGAAACGGAACTTGCCGAATTGCGCGCCCATATGATGCGCGCCGAAAAGATCGCTTCCGAAATCCATGACGCCCAGGATGTGCTGTCCGGCCCGTCTTCGCCCTTGCCGCAGCTCGCCAGCCTGCTGAGACGGCTGCAGCGCAAGGCGACGGAGGCGCCCGGCCTGCTCGAGGATGTGGTCAAGTCGCTGGACGAAGCCATGCTGTCGCTCGACGCCGCGCAATCCGGCGTCGAGGCGGCACTTCGCGCCACGGAGTATGACCCGCAGCGGCTGGAGAAGGCGGAAGAGCGGCTGTTTTCGCTGCGGGCGGCGTCGCGCAAGCACAGTGTGGCCGTCGACGATCTGGCGCAATTGCGCGACACGATGGTTGCCGATCTGGCCGATCTCGACGCCGGCGAGGAACGCCTGCACGGGCTAGAGAAGCAGGCCGCGGCGTCGCGCGAGGCCTATGACATCGCCGCCGCACAGCTTTCCTCGCTTCGCCATGCGGCGGCCATCGGCCTGACCAGGGCCGTCATGGCCGAATTGCCGGCGCTGAAGCTCGAACGCGCCGCCTTCATCGTCGAGATGAAGAGCGAGGCCGAGACCCGCATGGAAGAAGGCATCGACCAGATCGAGTTCTGGGTGCGCACCAATCCCGGCACGCGGCCCGGGCCGATGATGAAGGTGGCGTCCGGCGGCGAGCTGTCGCGCTTCCTTTTGGCGTTGAAGGTGGCGCTGGCCGACCGTGGCTCGGCGCCGACGCTTGTCTTCGACGAAATCGACACCGGCGTGGGTGGCGCCGTTGCGGACGCCATCGGCCAAAGGCTGGCGCGGCTGTCGAAGCGCGTGCAGGTGCTGTCGGTCACCCATGCGCCGCAAGTGGCGGCGCGCGCGGCGACGCATTTCCTGATCTCAAAATCGGGCAGCACCGACCGTGTGGCGACCGGCATTGCCGAGATGGACAGGCCGGCGCGGCAGGAAGAGATCGCCCGCATGCTGGCCGGCGCCACGATCACCGACGAGGCACGCGCCGCCGCCGAAAGGCTGCTGCGCGAGAACACAAACGCGGCATAAGGCCATCCAGCGTCATTGACGGGGCAGGATATGGCAGCGAGTCAGGATATGGCTCCATCCTGCTGTTCAGGAATGATCTTTTCCGAAAACCGGTTCCCACTTTTCGGGATCATGCTCTATTGTGGCGCGCCACCGTTCGGGGAAGAAAAGCATGGCCGAAAAACCTGTCGATTCGCTCAGCGAAAGCGAGGCTGAAGCCGAACTGAAGCGCCTGGCGGAGGAGATCGCCGAGCACGATCGGCGCTACCATACCGAGGACGCGCCGACAATCTCGGACGCCGCCTATGATGCGCTGACGCGGCGCAACCTTGCCATCGAGCAGCGTTTTCCCGACCTGGTGCGCGAGGATTCGCCATCACGCAGGGTCGGCGCGCCGCCGGCCGAGGGTTTCGCCAAGGTGCGCCATGCCGTGCCGATGCTCAGCCTCGCCAAGGCCTATACAGACGAGGATGTCACTGATTTCATCGAGCGCGGCCGGCGCTTCTTCGACCGCGACAAGGATCTCGATATCGCCTTCACCGCCGAACCGAAGATCGATGGGCTGTCGGCGTCGCTGCGCTATGAGAATGGCGTGTTCGTGCAGGGCGCGACGCGCGGCGACGGAACCGTGGGTGAGGACATCACCGCCAATCTCAGGACCATCGCCGATATTCCCGCGAAGCTGAAAGGCTCGGGCTGGCCTGATGTCATCGAGATACGCGGCGAGGTCTACATGACCTATGCGGAATTCGAGGCGCTGAAGGCGCGCTCGGCCGCGGCCGGCGGCCAGGATTACGTCAATCCGCGCAACACGGCTGCCGGATCGCTGCGCCAGAAGGATGCCTCTGTCACCGCCAGCCGCAATCTCAAGTTTTTTGCCTATGCCTGGGGCTTCACGACCGCGGATCCGGCGCCGACCCAGTATGAATCGGTGCAAAAATTCGCCGACTGGGGGTTCAAGATCAGCCCTTTGATGGTGCGGGCGAAGTCGGTCGAGGAACTGGTCGCGCATTACCATCTGATCGAGGAGCAGCGCTCCTCGCTCGGCTATGACATTGATGGTGTCGTCTACAAGGTCGACCAGCTGGAGCTGCAGCGCCGCTGGGGTTTTGTCACCGGCGAGCCGCGCTGGGCGGTTGCCCACAAGTTCCCGGCCGAGCAGGCAATGACGACCGTGCAGAGGATCGACATCCAGGTCGGCCGCACCGGCACGCTGGCGCCGGTCGCAAGGCTTGCGCCCGTCACCGTCGGCGGCGTTGTGGTCGAAAACGTCACGCTGCACAATGAGGATTACATCAAGGGTTTCGACAGCAACGGCCTGCCGATCCGCGACGGCATCGACGTGCGCATCGGCGACACGGTGGTGATCCAGCGGGCGGGCGACGTCATTCCGCAGATCGTCAGCGTCGTCATCGACAAGCGCCCGGCCGATACCGTGCCTTACGAATTCCCGCATACCTGTCCAGTCTGCGGCTCGCCGGCGACGCGCGAGATCAACGAGAAGACCGGCAAGGAAGATTCCCGCCGGCGCTGCACCGGCGAACTGATCTGCGCCGCGCAAGCCGTGGAAAGATTACGCCATTTCGTCTCGCGCGGAGCGCTCGATATAGAGGGGCTGGGCGCCGAAAACATCGACACCTTCTTCAATGCCGGGCTGATCAAGACCGCCGCCGATATTTTTACGCTCAGGGACCGCCGTCCCGCGGTCACCAAGGCACTGGCCGAGCGGCGCGAGGAGCAGGCCAGGCAGCGCGAGGCGGCGTCCGGCAAGACGCGCAAGAATGTGCGCAGCGTCGAGGACCGCAACTATGAGGGCCTCGACAAGCTGTTCGCGGCCATCGATTCGCGCCGCGAACCGGAACTCGATCGCTTCATCTTCGCGCTCGGCATCCGCCATATCGGCGAGACGACGGCGGCCGTACTCGCCAAGACCTTTTCCACCATCGAGGAACTGATCCGCGTCGGCAAGGAAACGGCGGCAGCGGAGGACCCGCACACCGTATTCCCATCGGTCAACGGCATCGGTGACACGGTGATCGATGCGCTGCGCGATTTCTTCGGCAATGAACGCAATGACGACGTGCTCGACAAGCTGCTCGAACAGGTCAGGCCCAAGCCCTATATCGTCACCGTCTCGGCCGACAGCGAGGTCGCGGGCAAGACCATCGTGTTCACCGGCACGCTGGAGAAGATGACCCGCTCGGAAGCCAAGGCGATGGCCGAGCGGCTCGGCGCCAAGGTTGCCGGTTCGGTTTCGGCCAAGACCGATCTGCTGGTCGCCGGACCCGGCGCCGGCTCCAAGCTCAAGCTTGCCAGCGAACTCGGCGTCGAGGTCATCGACGAGGACACCTGGCTGCAACGGGTCGGCAAGGCGTGACCGCGTTCAACGGCTTCGGCCCAAAGGCCATCCCATTCCTGAAGGCGCTGGATTTCCACCAGAGCCGGGAGTGGTTTCTGGAGAATCGCGACCTGTTCGAACAGGAATTGCGCGATCCCCTTGGCGATCTGGTCGACACGCTGACACAGCGCTTCGCAGAGGCAGGGCTCGGTTTGCGCGGCGATCGCAAGAAGTCACTGTTCCGCATCAATCGCGACGTGCGCTTCGCCAAGGACAAGCGGCCGTACAACCGGCATGTCTCGGCGATCCTGTCGCCTGACGGCAGCAAGGCCGTGCAGGGCGTGTTCTACATTCATATCGGGCTTGAGGGCTGCTTTGCCGGCGTCGCCTGGTGGCAGCCGGAGGCCGCGTTGCTGCTGGCGATGCGGCGCGCCATCGAGACATGGCCGGACAGGTTTCGCGCCATGGTGAAGGCGTTGAAGAAGAACGGCCTCGAGCTTAGCGCCGAAGACGCCATGAAACGCACGCCGCGGGGCTTCGAGCACGTCACGGATGAGGATCTTGTCGCTGCGATCCGCAATCGGCATTTTGCCGTCCGCCACGTCATCGATCCGGCAGGCATCCACGGGCCGGATCTGGTCGAGGAACTCGTCGATTTCACCATGCGCGCTAGGCCGCTGCTCGACTGGGGCAGGGCGATCAAGGGCAAAATCGCGAAGGACTAAGTTCCATCTCGAGCCCGGCGACGATCATTTCCGCTGATCGTTTGGCTCAAGCGAATTCGTGTGACAAGGCGGGCTGCACTACCTACATCGGCGGTTTCGACCCTGGGAGCGATCGATGGCGACGGACGTGATTTCCGAGAGCGGCGGCAGAAGCGACTTCTGGCAAGGCGTGCGACTCTCCATGCCTGTCGTCGTGGCGTCGGCGCCGTTCGCGGTGCTGTTCGGGGCGCTTGCCGTCGACAATGGCTTCTCGGTCCTCGAAGCCTTTCTGATGAGCGCGCTGGTCTATGGCGGCGCCAGCCAGATGGTCGGCATCCAGCTGTTCGGCCAGCATGTCGCGCCGTGGCTGATCGTGCTTTCGATCTTCGCCGTGAATTTCCGCCATGTGCTCTACTCCGCCGGCATCGGCCGGCGCATCGCGCACTGGCCTGTCATCCAACAGGCGCTCGGCTATTTCATCCTCACCGATCCGCAGTTCGCCGTGGCCGAGGCGAGGGCGGCGTCCGGCCAGACGGTCGGCTTTGCCTGGTATCTGGGGCTTGGCCTGCCGGTCTATCTGTTCTGGGTGATCGAAAGCGCGCTGGGTGCCGTGTTTGGCAAGCTCATCCCCGACACGCATGCGCTGGGCATCGATTTCCTGCTGCCGATCTATTTCCTCGGCCTGGTGATGGGCTTCCGCAAGCGGCCGCTGTGGCTGCCGGTGGTTATCGCCAGTGCGTGCGCCTCGATCATCGCCTACAAGACGGTCGGCTCGCCCTGGCACGTCTCGATCGGCGCCATTGCCGGCGTGCTGCTCGCCGTCATCCTGCCACCGCACCATAGCGGCGTGGAGACAAGGCCATGAGCACGACTTTCTGGATCATCATCGCCGGCGCGGTCGCCACCTATCTCACGCGAATCGGCGGGCATCTGGTCATCTCCCGCTTCGACAACATCCATCCACGCGTCGAGGCCGGCCTCAACGCCGTGCCGGCGGCGGTGCTGACGACGCTGGTGGCGCCGGAGCTGCTGAATGCCGGACCGGCCGAATGGGCGGCATTGGTCGTCACCGCCGTGGTCTCGCTGCGCGGCGGCCTGATGGCGATGTTTCTGGCGGGCGCGGCAGTGTTGATCGTGGCTCGGCAGTTCGTGGGATAGAATTCTGCGAGTGCCATCGATTTAAATCGCTGACTTACCAAGCTAGATTCAAATCTTCGCATCATGCGGCAGCGGTGCCGTCGCCTTCTCAAGCCAGGCCAGCGTCTCGCCGTCGAGCATCGGTCCGATCTCGGCCAGCACGCGGGCATGGTAGGCGTCTAGCCAATGCAGCTCCTCGCGCGTCAGCAGCTCTGACCGCACCAGCCTGATGTCGATCGGCGCCAGCGTCAGCGTCTCGAAGCCGTGCATGGCGATGTCGCCGCCCTCGATCTGTTGGGCCGGCGTCACCAGGATCAGGTTTTCGATGCGGATGCCGTAAGCGCCTTCCTTGTAATAGCCGGGTTCGTTGGACAGCATCATGCCTTCGAGCAGCTTTTCGGTGCCGGTGCGGGCAATGCGCTGCGGGCCTTCATGCACGGCGAGGTACGAGCCGACGCCATGGCCGGTGCCGTGGGCGAAATCGCAACCATGCTTCCACAGCGCCATGCGGGCAATGGCGTCGATCTCCGAGCCGCGCGTGCCGGCGGGGAAGCGCAGCGTGGAAATACCGATCATGCCTTTCAGCACCAGCGTGAAGCGTTCGCGCATTTCCTCGGTCGGCTGGCCGATCGGCACGGTGCGGGTGATGTCGGTGGTGCCGTCCTGATATTGCGCGCCGGAATCGAGCAGGAACAACTCGCCCGCCTGCAGCTTGCGGCTGGTGGCGCGCGACACGCGGTAGTGCATGATGGCGCCGTTCGGGCCAGCGCCGGAAATGGTGTCGAAGGACACGTCGCGCAGCGGCATCTGCGTTTCCTCGCCGGTCTGCCTGCGGCTCTCCTCCAGCCTGGTGACGACCGCGATCTCGTCGAGCGAGCCGGGTTTTTGCCGCTCCAGCCAGCACAGAAGCTTGGCCACCGCCGCGCCGTCACGACGGTGCGCGGCGCGCGAGCCGTTGATCTCGGCCTGGTTCTTGGTGGCACGCGGAATGCGGGCAGGATCGGGCGCGGCAACCACCGTGCCGCCATTGTCCTCGACCAGTATGCGCAGCCGGTCGGCCGCCAGGACCGGGTCGAGTGCGATCTTGGCGCCGCCCTTGGCAAGCGCCGCGATCGCCGCTTCGAATTCGCCGGGCTCGTGCGGATCGGCGAGCTGGGTGAGATAGGCCGCGACCTGGCGCGAGAATTTGCGGCTGTCCATGAACAGCTGGTGCGAACCATCCGCTGCGAGGATGGCGAAGCCGAGCGCCAGCGGCGTGTGCGGCACGTCGCCGCCTCGGATGTTGAAGGCCCAGGCGATGGAGGAGGGGTCGGTCAGCACCGCATGGGTGGCGCCGTCCTTGCCGATCGCTGTCGCCAGCCGCGCCAGCTTGTCCTTGGCGAGTTCGCCGGCAAAGCCGATCGGGTGCAGCTCGACCGGCGTCACCGGCGCCGCCGGCTGGTCCTTCCAGATGATGTCTATCGGGTTTTTCTCGAGCGGCACCAGCACCGCGCCGGTCTTGTCGGCCGAGGTCTGCAGCGCCTTGACCTCGCTGATCGTGTGCAGCCATGGATCGAAGCCCAGCCGCGCGCCCTTGCCTATATTGTCCTTGAGCCAGACGGCGGGCGGGTTGTCGACAAGGCTTTCGACCGAAAAAATGTCGAGATCGACCTCGCTGCGCACCTGCAGCGTATAGCGCCCGTCGACGAAGATGAAGGCGCGGTCGCGCAGCACGATGGCGACGCCGGCCGAGCCGCTGAAGCCGGTCAGCCATTTCAGCCGTGCCGAACGATCGGCGACATATTCGCCCTGATGTTCGTCGGCGCGCGGGATGATAAAACCGTCTAGGCCATTGGCGGCAAGCCATTGGCGCAGCAGCGCCACGCGCGGCTTGCCAACCGAAGGCTCGCCCGCGGAATCGAAGGTCTGGAACATGATGGGCCTCCTGATGTCGGCGTGACCGTAGCCTATGGGTCCGGAAATCGGAATCGATTTCCAGTTGGCGCAACCTGCTACAGCGCCGGCTGGCTGACAACCAGATGGGGCTGGTCCAGCCGCGGCACGATCAGCTTTCCGGCGAAATCCATGCCACGGCGCATCAAGTTCTAGGTGTTGGGACTGTCGAGGATCGGCAGTTGCCTTGCCGGTCTCAGCGCTTGAGGTGGATCGTCACCCAGCCTTCGCGGTGCAAGGTGCGCACGTGCCGGAAATTCTGGCCGACATAGGCCGAGATGACGGCGTCGCGCTGGCGCTCGAGAATGCCTGACAGGACGATCGAGCCGCCAAGTGCGATGTGCCCGGCCATTTGCGGCGCCAGCCGCATCAGCGGCCGCGCCAATATGTTGGCGACGATCAGATCGAAGGGGGTACGCTTGCCGAAGATCGGATGGTGGAAGCCCGGTGCGGTGACCGTTTCGATGAGCGCCTTGACGTGATTGAGCCGCGCATTGGCGGCGGCGACCCTCACCGCCACCGGGTCGATGTCGGTGGCGAGCACCGGAATATGCGCCAGCTTGGCGACGGCGATCGCCAGCACGGCACTGCCGGTGCCGAGGTCGAGCGCATTGCGCGGGTGCTCGCGCCGCACCACTTTCTCCAGCATTTCCAGGCAGCCTGATGTGGTGCCGTGATGGCCGGTGCCGAAGGCAAGGCCGGCCTCGATCTCGATGGCGAGTTCGCCGCTGTGGCGCTTCCTGCGGTCATGCGCGCCGTGGACGAAGAAACGGCCGGCGCGCACCGGCTTCAGGCCCTCCAGTGAGCGCGCCACCCAGTCGATGTCGGGCAGCACTTCGCGCTCGACCGGCTTCGACAGAGCAAGCCCGGCGAGAATGTCCTTCACCCGCGCTTCAATCGCATCGACGTCGCCATCGGCATAGAGCGAAACTTCGTGGATGTCCTGGTCTTCGTCGACCTCGAGCACGGCGATCGGCAGGCCCTCATCCTCGAAAGCCAGTTCGAGCGCCGCGAAGATGCGCTCAGCCTCGATCTTGCCGGTGGTGAAATGCAGCCGCGTCTGGGTCATGTGGATACTTATCAACCCTTGGCCGCGAGGCGCTTCAGCTTCTCCACGGCGGTGCCGGCGCTTTCGCCATAGGCGATCGTGCCGGCAAAGTCGCCCTTGGAGTTGAGCAGCAGCACCGAGGCAGTGTGGTCCATCGTGTAGTCGCCGTCGCCCGTGTCGACCTTCTTCCAGTAGATGCCGAACGACTTGGCCATGGCATGGACCTTGTCCGGGTCGCCGGTGATGCCGGTGATGCGGTCGGAGAAATTGCTGACATAGGCGTTCATCACCGGCGGCGTGTCACGCTCCGGGTCGACCGAGACGAAATAGGCATGCAAGGTCTTGCCGTCGTCGCCGAGCGTCTTCAGCCAGCCGGAGAGTTCGAACAGCGTCGTCGGGCAGACTTCGGGGCAGTGGGTGAAGCCGAAGAAGACGACGCTGGGCTGCCCCCGGAAGGCGGCTTCGGTGATCGGCGCGCCTTTCTGGTCGACGAGGGTGAAGGGCGCTCCGAACGGTTCGCCGCCATAATGGCCGCGGTACCAGTCGAAGGTCAGCCAGCCGATGCCGGCTGCCATCAGGACGAGAATGCCGACCAGGATAGAACGCATCATCATAAAAGTCCGTCCGCAGAAATCATCGCGCCGGCTCGATGCCGCGCCGGTGCGACAGTCTTGGAGCCCTGTTTGGAAATTCTACTCTGGCGGCCATCTGATGGCGTTTTCTGCGCTTCTCAGTTCTTACTGCATGCAGTAGAACTGAGCTCACGGACCATATGTCCACTGCGCTACGGTGTCGAAACCACCACCATATGACTCGCCAGAGCGAATTTCGAAACAGTCTCTTAGCGGTTTGGCCCTGCGCAGGCAAAGTGCCGCGATGCCGCAACCGTGGTGGTGTTGACGCATCCGCTTGCAAAGCCGCACGCCGGGTCCCACCTGATACCGGCAACTCGAACCGCAGGAGGCTCCTTTGCTCGAACTGGTTGGGCGCGAACGGATTGGGCGAAAACTGATCGGCGGCGCCTTGGCCGCGTGCGTCGTTCTTGGCGCAGGCAGCGCGGTCGCCGAGGAAGTCGGCAAGGTCGGCGTCGACTGGGTCGGCAATGACATCATCGTCGAAGCGATCAAGGATCCCAAGGTGGATGGCGTGACCTGCCATGTCTCCTATTTCGACCGCAGCATCATCGACCGCCTGCACAAGGGCAACTGGTTTGAGGATCCCTCCGATTCGTCGATCTCCTGCCGTCAGACCGGCCCGATCACCATCGGCGACATCGACATGAGCGAGGGCGGCGAGGAGGTGTTCAAGCAGGGCCTCAGCCTGATCTGGAAGAAGCAGGTGGTGAACCGCATCTACGACAAGACCAACGAGACGCTGATCTATCTCTCGCATTCGCGTCAGGTGCAGAACGGCTCGGCCAAGATGTCGGTCACCACAGTGCCGCTCTATGGCCAGAACGTGGTGTGGAGCAAGGGCAAGCCGAAATAGGCGGATGGGCGTCTTTTTGTGCTGATTGGCACCGCGAGCAATTGCTCCTGCCTTGCGGGAGCAATTGCCCTGAAGTAAAGCGCCGCATGGACCGCACCGAAAACCTCGTCCTGAAAGATCCCGAGCCGCGCATCCATCCGACCGCGGAGCTGAAGGCGTGCAAGCTCGGCCGCTACGCCTCGATCGGTGAACGGGTGGTGCTGCGCGAGGTGAGCGTCGGGGACTTCTCCTATTTCGAGCGCCATGCCGAGGCGATCTATACGAGTATCGGCAAATTCTGCTCGATTGCCGCCAACAGCCGCATCAACGCGCTGGAGCATCCGATCGAGCGACTGACCCAGCACAAGGTCAGCTACCGGCCGAACGAATATTTCCGCTGGCTGGGCGTCGATGCGGCGTTCCGCGCGCGGCGGCAAGCGAAGGCCGTGACCATCGGCCACGACGTCTGGATCGGCCACGGCGCGGTGATCATGCCCGGCATCGCGATCGGCAATGGCGCGGTCGTTGGCGCCAATGCGGTGGTGACGCAGGATGTGCCGCCCTACATGATCGTCGCCGGCGTGCCGGCAAAGCCGCTCCGCTCGCGCTTTGCTCCCGACATAGCGGCGCGGATCGAAGCCCTCGCCTGGTGGGACTGGCCGGTCGAGAAACTCGCCAGGGCGGTTCCCGACATCCAGTCCATGCCGATCGAGGCCTTCCTCGATCGTTGGGAAAACGACGTCGTCTAGGGCGCGCAGGCCATCAGCAGACCGAGAGCGGCGCTGGTGGGCGAGTTGCGGGAAATGGGGCGTCGCCTGTCCGTGTACCGGTCGCCGCTTTCGGTACTGAAGCCCCTTCCGCCATGCGGGGGTGGCGCGGCGGAAGGGGCCGGAGGTAAACCGCTGTGGAGCGGAACGAACAGGCGCTTTTGCCTGCATCGTTACTATGACATTGAACCGATAAGATGCGTTTTCCGTCGAGTGCCCGCTTCGCGTGTGCCCAATTGCATCCGATGTATTTGCTGCCGGCGGGAACCCAAGACGGCTGCCGGTTGTTTCTCATCGGCGCAGCCATTGATGGGTCTCGACAGATGGAAAAGCTCTTCACCAGGATCGCCAACTGGGTCGCCCATATAACCGGCCTGCCGCTGACCTTTGCGGGCTGCTGTGTGATTGTCGTCGTCTGGGCGGTGAGCGGGCCGTTCTTCGGCTTCTCGGACACCTGGCAATTGGTGATCAACACCGGCACGACCATCATCACTTTCCTGATGGTGTTCCTGATCCAGAACACCCAGAACCGCGATGGCGCGGCGATCCAGGCCAAGCTCGATGAGTTGATCCGGGTCAGCGAGGGCCATAACAACTTCATCGGCATCGAGCACCTCACGGAATCCGAAGTCGAGGAAATCCGTGACAAGTGTGAGCGGGCGGCACGGCGGCATGACGAAAAAATCGCCGCCATGGCCGCCAAGAAGGCCGTGGCGCAAAAGCGAGCTCCGAAAAAGCACGCGGCTTGAGGGCTTTCGGATCAGCCTTTGATGAAGTCCGCGAACGCATCCTTGTGATCGGGGTGCCAGCGCGACAGGGCCGGGCGGTTTTCGATGATGTCGCCGATCGCCCAGGCCATGCGCTTCTCGTCCAGCGGCCGCGCTACGTCATTGTCCGGGCACAGGATGTAGAAGTCGCCCCTGACCAGGGATTCCAGCATGAAATCAATGACCTGTTCGCCGGTCCAGGCGCCGGCCGGCTTTTCCGTCGTCCCTTCGGTGAGGCCGGTATAAGTGAAGCCGGGGATGAGCAGATGCGCCGACATTCGGTCGCCCGGTTCGTTGCGCAGCGCATGCGCCAGGCCTTCGGTGAACGTCTTCACGCCGGCCTTGGAGACATTGTAGGCGAGGTTGCCGGGCGGCGTGGTGATGCCTTGCTTGGAACCGGTGTTGATGATCAGGCCCGGCTTGGCCGACGCCAGCATGCGCGGCGCGAAGGCTTCGACGCCATGCACGACACCCCAGAAATTAATGTCGAGCAGCCGTTTCCAGCCATCGCGGTTTTCCCAGGGTTTTCCCGGATTGTCGCCGACGCCGGCATTGTTCATCAGCAGCGAGACCTCGCCGAAGGCGCCGAATGCGCGGTCGGCGAGACGATCGACCTCATCGGCCTTCGAAACATCTGCGGCGACGGCAAGCACGGCATCGTCGCCGGCAATGGCAGAGACGGCGCGGGAGGCATCGTCAAGGCGCGCGCCACCGATGTCTGCGAGCACGATCTTCATGCCCATCAGCGCAAGCCGCTTTGCGGCTGCCAGACCGATGCCGCTGGCGGCGCCGGTGATGACGGCGGTATTGCCGGGGCCAAGCGCGGGCAGGGCGCTCTGGATTTCAGCGTCGGTGATCATGAGCAACAGCATCCTTTTTTCGATGGCGCCGAACTTAGCGCCGGAACGGGCTTGCGCAAGCCTTCGTCAGCACGTGTTCGGGTTGACCAGTCGGGCCGCGACCGCGCATGCTGCCCCACAAATGGAGATTTTCGATTGACGGACTGGATCGCAATTCTGAAAGAGCAGACCGCCACCGGCGACCAGATGGGGCGCGAGGTGCCGCAGATGCTGGCCAATCCCGATATCAGCGAAGCCCAGGTGAAGACACTGTTTGCCGCGCTGGAAAAACAGGCCGAGTTCGTCGAGAAGCTGCGCATGGCGTTGGAGAAATTCGGCCATGATTTCTCGATCATCAAGGCAGCCGAAAGGCTGGAGGAGCGCTATGCCGACCTTGCGGCGTCGGTGGCGGAAAAGCTGAAGGCGATGCGTAAATAGAGCAATTCCAGGAAAGGTGTGAAGCGGTTTTCCCGGGGAAAGCGCGTAGCATTTTCCCCCGGGGAATCGAGTCAGGCAAAGAGCGCTACTTTTCGATCACCCGCGCGAAGCGCGTATCCGGCACGAGCCAGATCGTCGCGACCAGCACATAAAGCGCGACGCCGATCCACTGATTGACGAAGGTCAGCAGGACGGCCGCGATGTAGACGGCCAGCGAGAGCTTGCCCTTGCGGTCGTTGCCCAGCGCCTTGGCGAAGGCGGTGTCGTTGCCGTGCAGGCGATGCAGCGCGGATGCCAGAATAGTGTAAGCGATCGCGCATAGAGCGAGATCGGCGCCATAGACAGCGACCGGAACCGTGGCGAAATGATTCTCGCCCATGAAGGCGGTCGTTACCGGCATCAGCGACAGCCAGAACAACAGATGCAGGTTTGCCCAAAGCACCCGGCCGTCGACGCGTTGTACGGTGTGAAACATGTTGTGCAGATTGTTCCAGTAGATGCCGACATTGATGAAGGACAGCACGTAGCTGAAGAAGACCGGCCACAACGGCAACAAGGCGGAAACATCCTCGCCATGCGGCACTTTCAGTTCGAGGACCATGATGGTGATGATGATGGCCACGACGCCGTCGGTGAATGCCTCGACCCTGCCTTTGCCCATGATCCCCGCCTACAAACGAATTTGTCGAAAGACAGTAAACTGTTAGCGCAAGTTCCCGGGCCAATAAACGGCGCTCGGGAAATTCCTCAACTATGTCTGGGAAAACCAGCGCGCCGGTGGCTGCTTTGTCGGCAATGCCTTACCCGTCCGCGGCGTCGGCATCGTCTCGACCTACGTCAGGGCTGTCGCGGCAAGCCTGGCATTTGCCGGCATGATCATCGTCTTTGCGCTGGTGGCGCTGGGCTTTGAGCTAAAACACAGACATTGAGACAAAGCGGGCTCGCCTCAGCCGTTCGGCGTCTCGGGCGCCATGTTGGCGCGCCCTCGTGGCACACCGAGCCCGGTGTCGGGCGGCTCGCCGGCGGCCGGCCTGTTCTCGATCATGTGCAATGTGCGCCAGCCGCCGAAACGGTAGTAGGCCGCGGCCAGCACCAGCGAGGTGATCGAGCCTGCCGGGAAACTCCACCACAGCGCTTCCTCGCCGATCACGCCGCGCATGAAATAGGCAAAGCCGGTGCGCACGATGAGCACCGAAATCACCAGGATGATCAGCGGCGGCATCACCGCTCCGGTGGCGCGCACGGTGGCGAACAGCACGATGGTGATGCCGAACAGGATGAACGACCAGGATGCGGCAGAATTGATGTGCGCGGCGATGTCGATCGCCGCGCTGTCGCTGCTCAGGAACAGGCCGAGGATCGGGCGGTCGAAGAGCCACAGCAGCGCGACCAGGGCGCCGGTCAGGACGAGGTTGAAGCCGACGCCGGAGGCGGCGACGCGGCCGATCCGGTCCCAGCGGCCGGCGCCGACATTCTGCGCAGCCATGGAGGAAACCGCGGCTCCGATGGCCAGCGCCGGCATCTGGATGTAGGTCCACAGCTGCGCCGCGATGCCGTAGGCGGCGGCGACCTGCGACCCGTAGGAGTTGACGATGCCCATCACCGTCAGGGCCGCCGCCGAAATGACGATCATCTGCAGGCCCATCGGCACGCCCTTGAAGACGACGACGCGCAGCAAGCCAGGGTCGGGCCACAGCAGGGCGAGATTGGCGCCGGCCAGCCGCAGCGGGTGCTTGCGGGCATAGAGCACGACAAGGATGGCAATCACGCCCACCGTCTGGCCGATCAGCGTCGCGGTGGCGGAACCGGCGATGCCAAGTTCGGGGAAGGGGCCGATGCCGCGGATCAGCAGCGGGTTGAGCACGATGTCGAGGACGACCGCCAGCGCCATGAAGATGAAGGGCGTGCGTGAATCGCCCGCGCCACGCAGTACGGTCATGACGAAGGACAGAAGGTTCATCATCGGCACGGCGACGAAGATGATGCGCAGATAGGAACGCGCCAGCGGCAAGGCGTCCGCAGGTGTGCCGAGCATGCCCAGGATAGCATTTACCCAGATCCAGCCGCAGACGGCGAAGACCACCGAAATGAAGAAGAAGAAGGTGGCGCTGGTGCCGACGATGCGGCGCGCCTCGGGCAGGTCGCGGGCGCCGACCGACTGCGCCACCAGGATGGTGGCGGCCATGCCGATGCCGAACACGGTGCCCAGGATCAGGAACAGGACGAGGTTGGCGTTGGATGTGGCGGTCAGCGCCGATTCGCCCAGAAAGCGGCCGACCCAGACGGCATTGATCGACCCGTTGAGCGACTGCAGCACGTTGGAACCCAGCACCGGCAAGGCAAACAGCAGCAGCGTGCGCGGGATCGGGCCGCTGGTCAGGTCGCCGGTGCGCCGGCGCGGGGGCATTTTTTCGTCCATGGCTGGCAACTCGGCAAAGGTGATCTGGCCCCACCATCATTGCCGATTCAACGGGGCAGGTCGATGCGGTGTCGGAAAGGTCTGCTGGCGCCCCTTGATCTAATCATGTTCTCAAAACCCCCGGAATGGGCTATTGATCCCCTGGGGCGTGGGGCCCGCATTCCTGTATCTTGTGAATAGCCGGGGGGATCATGTCCGATAGTCCGCTGTTTTCCGAGCGCCTGAACCGGCGCGCGTTTCTCGGTGCGTCCGCCTTGGGCGCGGCCTCGATGGCTCTTTCGGCATGTACGACGACCGAGGTGGTGACGCCGCCGCCGCCGGTGGCCGCGGCGCCACCCGACACGGCGTTCGGCGACACCGCGACCATGTACGCGGCGCGCACCGACGAGGGCTATCAACTGCCGGCGATCCCGTTGGCCAAGCTCGATCCGAAGTTCGTGCGCCAGATCGTGGTCGACCCGACCGGCGAAAAGCCCGGCACCATCGTCGTCGATGTCTCCGAGCACTTCCTCTATCTGGTGCGCGACGGCGGCAAGGCCATCCGCTACGGCGTCAGCTTAGGGAAGGCCGGTTTCGGCTGGACCGGCAGCGCCGTGGTTCAGGCACGGAAGAAATGGCCGGTGTGGACGCCGCCGCCGGAAATGATCCAGCGCCGGCCGGAACTGGCGAAATTCAAGGACGGCATGCCGCCAGGCCCGCAGAGCCCGCTCGGCGCACGCGCGCTCTACCTGTTCCGCGACGGCAAGGACACGATGTACCGGCTGCACGGCACACCGGAGTGGGACTCCATCGGCAAGAACGCATCGTCGGGCTGTGTGCGCTTCATGAACCAGGACATCATCGACCTCTACAGCCGCGTCAACGGTCCCGCGCAGGTCTTCGTGCGGCCCAACCTGTCGGCTGCCGGCAAGATCATGGCCGTGTCGAGCAGGACGGCCGAGCCGATCGATGCCGGCGTGCCGAAGGATGCCGAGTTCTTGAAGTAAGTACCTCCACGATCGACGGTTCGATCGGAATAACTCAGGCGGACGCGATATACGCGTCCGCCTGGATCGCGCTGATTACTTCTTGGCCAGACCCGGCAGCGTGACCTGATAGACCAGGAACATGGTGTCGACATTGGCGCCGTCATCGGCCTTATAGGGCGCGCCGACCTGGAAGCCGTCCGGGGCAAGGAAGCGACGAACAGGAAATAGTCGTCAGGCAGCTTCGGATCGAGCACGCTGGCCAGCGACATCGCTTCCCATTTCTCGGACAGGTTGTTGTGGTCGTTCGGCGCGCCATTGTGCAGGCCGAAGCGATTGAGCTGCGCATTGTCGTTGATGTCGATGAACGGCGTCAGTCTGGCCGGCGTCACCGACGGATCGAGCACGCCCTTGGGCGCGACCGGCTTGTCGGCGGCGTCGAAAGGACCGCCCGCGATGTCGGTTGCGGCCGAAACGTCGACGACGAAGATCTGGCGCAGAAGCGAGGTGTCGCCCTTGACGCCCTGGCCGTTGCCGCTGTCGCGCGCCAGAATCAGAAAGGACGTGTCCGACAGCGCCACGATCTCGCTTTGCGCGGCGACCTTGGTCTTGCCCTTGGCGTCCTTGAACACCGGCAGCGGCACGACATACTCATGCGCCAGCTTCAGATGGGCGAGGTCTGAGGCGTCATAGACCAGCGCCCTGGTGTTTTGCCGGGTCGAACCCGAATCGCCGCCGTCCTGCCTCGTCGCCGACTGCAGCACGGCGATCAGGAACTTGCCGTCCGGCGTCATCGCCATGCCTTCCAGGCCCTGGTTGTTCTGGCGGCCGGTCTCGGGATCCTTCGGGTCGGGCTCGGCGGCACCGGGGCCAGGATTGTCCGAGGAGAAGTTCGGCGCGCCCTTGCGCATCGGCACCAGCGCCGCCGGCGGCTGTGTCGCCGACAGCAGACGGCCCTGCGCCGAGAAGCGGTAGATGTCGGGGCCATATTCGTCGGAGATGAACATCGAGCCGTCGGGCAGCCGCACGACCGCCTCGTTGTCGAGGGCGAGCTTGCCATTGGTGGCGGCGGGCAGCGTCGGCATGTCCCCGGTGGCGGCGCGCACATCCGACAGCGGGTCGAGGCCGGTGGCATTGGCGCCCTTGTCGTCGGTCAGAAGCATGGTGTCGGTGAGCGTCGCCTTGACTTCGGTCTGTCCCTGGCCAGCGGCGCCTGGTGCCGCCGGCGTGAACTCGATGCCGATGGTGTTGAGGCGCGGTCGGTAGTCGGTGGTACCGGCGACATTGTAGCCGCGGTCCGGCAGCAGCCAGAGCGACCCCTTGAAGGTGCCCGCATCATGCGTCCAGCTCGATGTGTCGATCGCCATGCCGGAACCCGAGCCGAACGTCTCGCCGAATTTGTCGCGCTGTGCGGCAGGGATGCGGCCGACGCCGACCAGGCCCTTGTTGACGAGGCCGCCTGCTGTCGTGGTGCTGTCGGCGAGCGCCGGCGTGAGAGCGGTGAACAAGGCCAGCGCGATCCCGAGCGAGGCGGTTCGGTGCAGGTGTTTCATGGATGATCCTCTTTGTGAAAGATGTGCCGGGGCGGCGGAAAAGCTGAAAGAGGCGGTACATCGATGATGCCGCGCGCCGCCCCCCGAAAGCGGTCTACGGCGCGAACATGATGCTTGCGTGACAGTGCGGCATGCCTGCCCGCCGGCGTGTTCGCCGGCCGAAAAAACACCCGCTCGGATGCGCAAGTGCAGTACTGGACACTTATGTCTAGTGTGTATATGTTGCTGCCTCGGACGCATTGGGAGGGAAGCCTTGAAGTCGCACTACCGTGCAGTCGTCATCGGGGGCGGGGTGGTCGGCGCCTCGGTGCTCTACCACCTGACGCGGTTCGGCTGGTCCGATGTGGCGCTGATCGAACGTGCGGAACTGACGGCCGGCTCGACCTGGCATGCGGCTGCCGGGTTTCATGCGCTCAACGCTGATCCCAACGTCGCGGCGCTGCAGGATTACACCATCAAGCTCTATCGCGAGATCGAGGCCGAATCCGGCCGGGATATCGGCTTGCACATGACCGGCGGCGTCAACATGGCCAGCGATCCCCAGCGCTGGGAATGGCTGAAATCGGCATGGGCGGTGTTCCAGTCGGTCGGCATCGAAACCGCCCAGCTGGTGACGCCCGACGAAATCAAGGAAATCTGTCCGATTGTCGACGTCACTGGCGTGCTCGGTGGTCTCTACGATGCCAATGAGGGTCATCTCGACCCCTATGGCACGACGCATGCCTATGCGGGTGCCGCCAAGAAGCGCGGCGCCGACGTGATCCTGCGCAACCGTGTCGCCGAGTTGAAGTCTCGCGCGGACGGCCATTGGGACGTCGTCACGGAGCAGGGCACCATCATCGCCGAGCATGTCGTCAACGCCGGCGGGCTGTGGGCAAAGCAGCTCGGCCGCATGGCCGGCGTCGACCTGCCGGTGACGCCGATGGAGCACCATTATTTCGTCACCGAGGACATTCCCGAGATCGCCGCTCTCGACCGGGAGCTTGGCCTTGCGGTCGATCTCGACGGCTTTTCCTACCTGCGCCAGGAGCGCAAAGGCGTGCTGCTCGGCGTCTACGAGCAGAACCCCAAGCATTGGAACATGGACGGCGCGCCATGGGACTACGGCATCGAGCTGATCCCGGAGGACATAGACCGCATCAGCCCGGAACTCGCCAAGGCGCATGAGCGCTTTCCCTGCCTGGCGAGCGCCGGCGTCCGCAAATGGGTCAACGGCGCTTTCACCTTTACCCCCGACGGCAATCCGATCGTCGGACCGGTGCGCGGCCTGAAAAACTACTGGGTCGCCTGCGGCGTCATGGCCGGCTTCAGCCAGGGCGGCGGTGTCGGCAAATCGCTGGCCGAATGGATGATCCACGGCGAGCCGCAGGCCGACATTTTCGGCATGGACATTGCCCGCTACGGCGCCTTCGCCGCCAACCGCGAATATCTCAGACAAACGACGCGGCAGTTCTATGCGCGCCGTTTCGTCATGACTTTCCCCAATGAGCGGCTGCCGGCGGGCCGGCCCTTGAAACGCCCCGGCGCCTATGACGGGATGAGTGCGGCGGGCTGCGAATGGACGGCGTCGTGGGGGCTGGAAATCCCGGCCTATTTCGCGCCGATGGGCTTTCGCGAGAACACCACGCTCAAGCGCTCCAACGCCTTCGACATCGTCGGCGATGAAGCGCTGCAGGTGCGGCGGGCCGCCGGTCTCCTCGATATCTCGGCCTATGCGCGCTATGCGGTGACGGGACCAAATGCCAGGGCATGGCTCGATCGGCTGCTTGCCTGCAAGCTGCCGAAAGCCGGACAGGCGCGGCTGGCGCCGATGCTCGGGCCGGACGGGCGGCTGAAGGGCGACCTCACCGTGATCAACTGGCCCGACGGCGACTATTGGCTGATGGGCTCCTACTATCTCAGGGAATTCCACATGCGCTGGTTCGAGAGACAGGCAGGAGAGGGCGTCACGGTCACCGACATCTCGGACGCGACGGGCGGCTTCCTGCTGACCGGGCCAAATGCGCGCAAAATCCTGGAACGCACCACGCATCAGGATGTGTGCGGCGCGGCACTGCCCTTCATGGCCTGCGGCGCGTTCGACATCGGCATGGTGCAGGCGCGGGTTGCCCGCCTCTCCATCGCGGGCGAGCTGGGCTTCGAGATCAACTGCCCGGTAACCACGCATGCGACGTTGCGTGAGACACTGCTCGCCGCCGGCGAGGATCTCGGCCTGGCCGAGATCGGCTACTACGCGCTGAATGCGCTGCGACTGGAGAAAAGCTTCGGCATCTGGTCGCGCGAATTCACGCAGGGCTACATGCCAGGCCAGACCGGCCTCGACCGGTTCATTGCCTTCGACAAGGGCGAGTTCGTCGGCCGCGAGGCGGCGCTGAAGGAGCGCAACGTTGGGGTGGCGCAACGGATCGTGATGCTGGAGGTCGACGCCGTCGATGCCGACGCCAGCGGCTTCGAGCCGGTCTGGCGCGACGGCCGGCGCGTCGGCTTCGTCACTTCGGGTGGCTTTGGCTACACGATCGGCAAGAGCGTCGCGCTGGCGTTGGTCGACGGCGATTTCGCCGAGGAGGGGACGGCGCTTTCGGTGCACATTGTCGGCGTCGAACGGCCGGCTCGCGTCATCGCGGCGTCGCCCTACGATGCCTCGGGCAGGGCGATGCGGCAATGAGGAGGATTTTCGATGATCGATGACGCGGCACGAGACATGAGGCGCGAGCGCCGGCGTGGACGCACGGGCGAGGCCGGCAGCGAAAGCAGCCGCCGACCCAACTACCGGTCGTTGAAGAACCCGTTCCTGCCGCAGCCGATCTTTTCGGATGACCAGGTGGCTTCCATCCACGACACGGCGCTGCGCGTGCTGGAGGAACTCGGCATCAAGGTGCTCTTGCGGCAGGCGCGGGAGATTTTCGCCCGCGCCGGTGCGTTTGTGGACCCGGACACCGACATGGTGCGCATCGGCCGCGACATCGTGGCCGCGGCACTGGCCTCGGCGCCGAAATCAATTCCAGCGCTGGCGGGCGACCGCAGCCGCGATCTTTTGCTCGAGCTCGGCTCGATGACGTTCCTCGCCGGCGCTGGCGCGCCCAACGTCACCGATCTCGAACGCGGCCGCCGGCCGGGAACGCTCGGCGCCTTCGAGGAATTGACCAAGCTCATCCAGCATTTCGACGTACTGCACATGCTTTGCCCCTGCATCGAGCCGCAGGATGTCGACAACCGTTTACGCCACTATGCCGTCAACCGCGCGCAGCTGACGCTGTCCGACAAGTTCCCCTTTGTCTTCGCTCGCGGCACGCCGCAGGTCGAGGATGGGTTCGAGATGATCCGGCTGGCGCGCGGGCTGTCAGAGGATGAATTCCGCGCTGGCGCCCATTGCTACACCATCATCAACACCAATTCACCGCGCCAGCTCGACATTCCGATGGCGCAAGGCATCATCGACTTCGCTCGCGCCGGGCAGGTCCTGGTCATCACGCCGTTCTGCCTGGCCGGCGCGATGGCGCCGATCACGGTCGCCGGCGCGCTGACGCTGCAGCATGCCGAGGCGCTGGCCGGTCTGGCACTGGCGCAGATCGTGCGCCCGGGCGCACCCGTGCTCTACGGTTCGTTCTCTTCCAATGTCGACATGAAGTCGGGCGCTCCGGCGTTCGGCACGCCCGAGCACGTCAAGGCGACACTGGGGGCCGGCCAATTGGCGCGCTTCATCGGCCTTCCCTGGCGTTCGGGCGCCGGCAGTGCCGCCAACATTTCCGATGCGCAGGCAGCCCATGAGTTGCAGTTCGCCCTTTGGGGCTCGGTGCTTGCCGGCGCCACCGTCTGTATTCACGCCGCGGGCTGGCTGGAGGGTGGCCTGAGTGTCTCTTTCGAGAAGCTGATCACCGACATCGAGGCGGTGCAGTCGATTGCCGAGCTTTGCGCGGCAACGCCTGGCGACGACGACGCGATCGGTTTCGAGGCCATCGCCGAAGTGCAGCCGGGCGGGCATTTCTTCTCGGCCGGCCACACCATGGCGCGCTACCGCACCGCATTCTATGAGCCGCTGGTGGCCGACTGGTCGAATTTCGGCAACTGGACGCAAAGCGGATCAAAGATCGCCAGCGAGCGCGCCACCGGCATCTGGAAACGCATCCTTGCCGATTTCGAGCCGCCCGCTTCGGCTGCCGCCACCGCCGGAGTGCTCGACGAATTCATCGCGCGGCGCACCGAAGAGGGCGGCGCGCCACCGGTGTCGTGAGGAGCGAGCTTTCGCGAGACACCCGGTCCTTGCCGCGACTTTCGCGGCGTGACCGGTGCCGGGGTCATTGGCAAGCGGTGCACGCCGTGCAGAAATGCGCTTCATGCGCGAAGCCCTGATCGCCTTGGTGATTTTTTCCTGTGCCTGGCGGCGGCGCCGCTGGCCAGCATGGCGATATGGCCGAGGCTGCCGGCCAGGCATCGCGACGACGACACGAACAATGTCGTGCGGCTCGCCGCCAATCTGTTCGGCGTCATGACCTCGCTGGTGCTCGGCCTGATGATCAATTCGGCCAAGAACACCTTCGAATCGATTGATCACAATGTGCACGCCTATGCAACGGAGCTCATCCTGCTCGACAGGACATTGCGCCAGTACGGGCCGGAAGCCGATGCGGTGCGCCAGCCGCTGGTCGCTTATGTGCAGCGGGTGGTGGCCACCTCGTCGCAAAACAGTGAAACGACTCTCGTCGCCAACCAGCTGTCCGAACATCTTTTGACGGAGATCGGCACGCGGCTGAACGCGCTGACGCTGTCCGATGCGACGCATGGCCCGCTGTTGCAGGATGCGCGTCAGCGCCTGCAGAAGGTGCTGGAAATGCGCTGGGTGCTGATCGAACAGTCGGAGGGCGCTATCCCCTGGCCGCTGATTGCCATGCTGGTTGCGTGGCTGGCGCTGATCTTCGCTAGTTTCGGGTTCAGGGCGCCGAAGAATGTGATCACGGTTGCAACCTATGTCGTCTCGGCCGCGCTGATTGCCGGGGCGATCTACTTGATCCTCGACATGGACGTGCCGTTCTCCGGCCCGATCCAGATTTCGCCGGCACCGCTGGAGCGGGCATTGGCGGAATTGCAGCGGTGATGCGGAACCGGCGGCATTCCCGAGCATTCATGGGGATGAACCACGGAGGACGACATGGGTTTCGACCAGTATCACGAACCGCCTGAAGACCTGTCGCAGAAGGTGCGGACCTTTGCCCGCATGATCACCTCGCTGATCGAGGAGGCGGAAGCGATTGGCTGGTACGAACAGCGCATCTCGGTGGAGAAGGATCCGCAAGCGCGGGCCATCATGCAGAACGCGCAAGGCGAGGAGTTCAAGCATTTCGGGATGGACCTGGAATTCCTGCTGCGCCAGAAGAAGGATTGGCGGGCGGAATTGAAGGAAATCCTGTTCACCACGGGCGACATCGTCAAGGCCGGCGAGCGGGGCGAGAAAAAGGTGGATTGATAGCTTGCGCCATCAATCGCTGTCGCGCGCGACCAGCTCCAGCGGCCAGACTTCGTGGATGATACGCGGGCCTTCCGGGCCGGCGAAGGCGGGAAGCGAGGCCAGCAGCATTTCGGCCAGGCGCCGGCCCATCGGCTCCAGCGCCGGACGGAAGGCGGTCAGCGCCGGGGAAAAATAGCGGCAGAGCGGCGTGTCGACGATGACGGTCACCGCGATGTCGTGGCCCGGCCGGATGCCCATCTCGGCCAGCGCCTTGCAGCCGCCGAGGGCCATGGCGTCGTTGTTGAAGATGATGGCTGTCGGCCGGTCCTTTGCCAGCATCACGCGCGGCGTCACCTGGTAGCCGCCGGCCTCGTTGATGAAGCCGTCGGCGATAAGCGCGGGGTCGACCTCGATGCCGTGCCGCTTCAGGGCTTTGCGGTAGCCGTCGAGGAACAGATGGCTGAAATTGAGATTGAGGGAAGGGCGGATGGCGGCAATGCGGCGGTGGCCGCGCGCCACCAGGCGGTCGACTGCGTCGCTGCCTGCCTGCTCGAAATCGAGGTCGAGCGAGGGATAGGTCTTGCCGCCGCTGCGGCTGCGGCCGAGCGTGGCGAAGGGGAAGCCGACCTGTGTGAGATAATCGATGCGCTCGTCCTGGCGCCGCGTCCAGGCCAGCAGCACGGCATCGGCGCGGCGGGTCTCGACGACGCGGCGCAGGCGCTCCTGCTGATAGTCGCCCGGCGCGCCCATCACCACGGTCAGGTCGAGCCCGCTTTCGGCAAGGCGGCCCTGGACCCCGATCAGGAAGGGAATGAAGAACGGTTCGCCATATTGCTGGTCGCCGGGATGCGGCTGCAGCATGAAGGCGATCGAATGGGTCGCGCCTTGCCTGAGACTGCGGCCGGACTGGTTGGGTGAATAGTTCAGCTTCTTGGCGGCGTCGAGCACGCGCTGGCGCGTGTCGGCATTGACGTCGGCGCGGCCGTTCAGCGCCCGCGATACGGTGCCGATCGAAATGTTCAGGTGACGCGCTAGGTCGTGGATGCTGGACGCCAAAGACTTTCTCCCCCGAGCTTCGCTAGCATTGGCCGGTGCCGAGGCCAAGGCGAAAGACGATTTTCGCGAGCGGCCAATTGACATTCTACGCTATCGGGTGTGTTGTCGTAAACGTTTACGGAAAAACGTTTACGGTGATGCCGTGGATGCCGTGACGATCGGTCTGGAGGGACCGAGCGGAGGAGGAACGCCGGATGATGAATGTCGTCCTCGTCGGCTGCGGCGCGATGAGCAGGCAATGGCTCGATGCCGCGAGGCAGATCGATGGGCTTGCCATTGTCGGCCTTGTCGACCTCGACGCCGAGCGGGCGAAGGCGAGGGCGCACGAATACGACCTCACCGGCATCGTCATCGGCACCAGCCTTGACGCGGTGCTCTCCCAGACCAGGCCCGACGCGGTGTTCGATGTCGTCGTTCCCGCTGCCCGGCGCGAGGTCGCGCTTTCGGCCTTCGCCCACAATTGCCATCTCTTGACCGAAAAGCCGCTGGCCGACAGTCCTGAAAACGCGCGCGCCATCGTCGATGCGGCTCGCCAGGCCGGGCGCATCCATGCCGTCGTGCAGAATCGCCGCTACGTCGCCAATGTCAGGCGCATCCGCCGCTTCCTGGACTCCGGCGCCATTGGCGCGGCGACCAGCATCCATGCCGATTTCTTCGTCGCGCCGCATTTCGGCGGCTTTCGAGAGGAGATGGCGCATGTGCTGCTGCTCGACATGGCCATCCACACTTTCGACGCCGCCCGCTACATGGCCGGCGGCGAGCCGGCTGGTGTCTATTGCCAGGAATGGGAGCCGGCCAATTCCTGGTACCGGCAGGGCTCGTCGGCAAGCGCGGTCTTCGATCTCGGCGGCGGCAAGGTCTTCACCTATGCCGGTTCCTGGTGCGCCGACGGCTTCCGCACCAGCTGGGAAGGCAGCTGGCGCATCGTCGCCGAGCGCGGCAGCCTCATCTGGGACGGCCATGACCTCTTGAAGGCGGAGGTGGTGGCGACGGGCCGCGATGGGCTGTTCGCCAAGACCCAGCCGATCGACGTGCCGCCGCTCGATCCAGCCGACCGCGTCGGCGGTCATCTCGGCATCATAAGGGATTTCATCCACGCCATCGAGACCGGGACCGAGCCGGAGACGCGCGGCACCGACAACATCAAAAGCCTGGCCATGGTTTTCGGCGCGATCGAGAGCGCCGAAACCGGACGCCGCGTGGCGATTTCATAGGAACACGATGATGCCAAACCCGCTTCTCGACATCAGGATCGGCACCATGGTGCGGGCTAACCTCGACGACCCGGCGGCGTATATCAAGCAGATCCTGCCGCTCGGCTTCGAGAGCATCCAGCCCTTCTTCTGGCAGACGCTGGGCGGCAAGGATCTTCCACGCCTTGCCGGCGAAATCCGCGACGCGATCGGCGATGCCGATGTCACGGTCTCGTCCATCGGCGTCTTTGGCAATCCACTGGAGAGCGGCGAGGTCGATCGCGGCGTGCTCGCGGCCTGGGAAACGGTCATCGACAATGCGCATCTGTTCGGCACTTCCATGGTCAGTGGCTTCACCGGGCGCCTGCGCGGCAAGAAGCTGACCGACAGCCTGCCGCGCTTTCGCGAAGTGTGGGGGCCGCTGGCCAGGCGCGCCGCCGACAAGGGCGTGCGCATCGCCTTCGAGAATTGCGCCATGGACGGCAATTGGGCGGCCGGCGACTGGAACATCGCCCACAATCCGGACGCCTGGGAGCTAATGTTCAACGAAGTGCCGGACGAGGCTCTCGGGCTCGAATGGGAACCCTGCCACCAGCTCGTCTATCTGATCGATCCGATCCCGCAGATCCGCAAATGGGCGCCGCGCATCTTCCATGTCCATGGCAAGGACGCCACCGTGCGCTGGGATGTCATCCGCGAGCACGGCGTGTTCGGCCGTCTGCCTTTCGTACAGATGCGCACGCCCGGCTTCGGCGACAGCGACTGGACGCGGGTGATCAGCGAATTGCGGCTGGCCGGCTACAAGGGCGCCATCGACATAGAGGGTTGGCACGACCCGGTCTATCGCGACGCTCTCGAGATCACCGGCCAGGTCCGGGCGCTGGAGTATCTCAAGCAATGCCGGGGAGGCGCCAGCTACCTGCAAAATCCGACGTGAGGACAAATTTGGTGAGAGGATTGGCCGGCGGAGGAGCCGGTTCGTAAGTGGCGAAGCAATCGTCAAGAGCCCCTCGGCTGGCGAGGGAAACAATGGGAGGACAAGTGCATGAGCATCGCGATCAGAACGACACTTCTGCGCACGACCGTCGTGGCCGCCGCCACGGCGCTTTGCGCCGCAATCTCGACCTTGCCGGCACGGGCGCTCGACGCCCAGTGGTGCAAAGATGTCCATATCCGCTTCTTCGTAGGCGGCGCCGAGGGCGACGCTTTCGGCACCATCGTCTACAATGGCGCCAAGCAGGCGGCGGCCGACCTCGGCCCGAAAGTCGACTACATCTTCTCCGGCTGGGACGTCGAAAAGATGGTGCAGCAATTGCGCGAGGCGGTCGCGGTCAAGCCCAACGGCATCGCCATGATGGGCCATCCAGGCGAAGACGCGATCATGCCGCTGGCGGAGCAGGCGCATAAGGACGGCATCAAGATGATGTACCAGAACGTGCCGGTGCCGAAGGTGACGGCGGCGTTCGGCGGCGGCTATGTCGGCGCGCAGCAGGAGCAGCAGGGCCGCGCGCTCGGCGCCGAGGCGTTCAAGCTGGCCGGGCTGAAATCCGGTGACAAGGCGATCATGATCGGGCCATTCGACAATGAGAGCCGGGGCGCACGCGAGCGTGGGACGGTCGCCGCCCTGAAAGAGGCCGGCGTCGATGTCGTGCAAATCAATTCCGCAACCGAGTGGGCCGCCGATCCGAACCTCGCCATCCCGGTGATCACCGCGGCGTTGCTCAACAATCCGGGTGTCAAGGCGGTCGGCTATCCCGGCGGCCAGATGCTCGGCAATGTGCAGACCTACATGCAGGCCGCGGGTCGGAAGCCCGGCGACATCTTCAATTTCGGCTTCGACACCAGCCCGCAGATCGTCGAGGGCTTCAAGGGTGGCTGGGTGCAGCTGACAGCCGACCAGCAGCCATTCATGCAGGGCTATCTGCCGATCCTCAGCCTCTGCCAGCAAGTGGTGCTGGGTCTGGCGCCGATGAATGTCGACACCGGTGCCGGCTTCGTCACGCCGCAGAACTATGAGATCGTCTCAGAGCTCGCCAAGCAGGCGCTGCGCTGACCTCCCAAGGCTGCCGGTCGGGTTGGACCCGGCCGGCAGGACCGCCGGCAAAGGGCCGGCATGTGACAATGAAAGCGAGGATCCGATGGCCGAACGCATCATCGAACTGCGCGATATCACGAAATCCTACGGTCAGGTCTATGCGCTGGGCGGCGTCAATCTCAGCGTTGACCGTGGCGAGGTGGTCGGCCTCATCGGCGACAATGGCGCCGGCAAGTCGACGCTGATCAAGATCCTGTCCGGCGTGGTCAGGCCGACCAGCGGCGACATCCTCGTGCGCGACAAGCCGGTGAACGGCTGGAGCGCGGCACGCTCGCGCGACGCCGGCATCGAGACGGTATTCCAGGACCGGGCGCTGGCCGTGCAGCAGACCATCGTGCGCAACATCTTCATGGGCCGCGAACTGACCGGCTTCATGGGCTGGCTGAAAGTCAACAAGGAGATCGAGGAGGCGAGCCGGCTGATGCGCGAGATCGGCTTCACCTCGAAAGTGTTCACGCCGCACTCGATCGTCGGCCAGCTGTCGGGCGGCGAACGCCAGGGCGTGGCGATCGCGCGAGCCATCTACAAGCAGGCCGAGCTGATCATCCTCGACGAGCCAACGACGGCGCTGTCGCTGACCGAGACCGCCAAGGTGTTCCACTTCGTGCGCCAGGTGCGGGCGAGCGGACGCTCGATCCTGTTCATCGGCCACAACATCCACCATGTCTTCGACATCGCCGACCGCTTCGTGGTGCTCGATCGCGGCAAGGTGGCGCTGACCGCCGACCGCAGCGCGGTCAAATCGGCGGAAGAGTTGATCAATTTCATGGAGGACGTCGCACATCCCGGCGGATTGCCTGGGCTGCGCGAGGCCGGCGAAGCGGAGCAGCAAGCGCGATGAGCAAGACCATGGAACCCGATCTCGAAAGCCCTCTGCGCGCTCATGCCGGGTCCGCCCGCCAAGAGTGGAAACATCCGTCCGATCACTGGCTGCGCGGCTTCGTCCTCGACAACCGCGCCTCGCTCGGCACGCTCGCCGTGTTCATCGTCATGATGGCGGTGTTCATGGTCGCCAACCCGACCGTGTTCACCACCTGGTATCTCTACAGCTCGGTGCTGACGACGCTGCCCGTGGCGCTGTTCGTGGTGGTGCCGCTGGTTTTCGTCGTCACCTGCGGCGAGATCGACCTGTCGTTTCCGGCGACGATGGGCTTTGCCTCCTGGGTCTTCGCCCTGGTGGTGCAGGCCGGCTACGATCCGTTCCTCGGCATTGCGGCGGCACTCGTCACCGGCATGCTGCTCGGCTTCCTCGTCGGCTCGCTGGTCGTCTATGGCGGGCTGTCGTCGCTAATCGCCACGCTCGGCATGAATTTCCTGCTGCGCGGCCTGATCCAGATCATCAACGAGGGCAAATCGATGTCGCTGACCAGCCTCAGCGGCAGCTGGGCCTACAGGATCTTCTCCAGCCAGATCCTGGGCGTTCCGGTGCAGATCTTCTGGGCGATCGCCTTCGTCGTGCTGTCGGCGATGCTCTACAACAGGCATCGCTTCGGCGCACAGGTGAGGGTGGTCGGCGACAATCCCGACAGCGCCCAGCAGATGGGCATCGACGTCAAGCGCGTGCGGGTGAAAGTGTTCGTCTTCGTCGGCATCGGCGCCGCGATCGCCGGCACGTTCTCGGTGATGATCAACTTCACCTGGTGGCCGACCGCCGGCGACGGCTATCTCCTGCCGGTACTGGCCTCGGTGTTCGTCGGCGGCACCCCGACCTGGGGCGGCATTGGCACGGTCGTCGGCGGCGCCATCGGCGCGGTCACCGTGTCGTTCATCCAGACCGGCGTCGTGGCGGCGGGATTGAGCGGCTTCTACGTGCAGTTCTTCAACGGGCTGATCATCATCCTGTCGCTGCTCGGGCACAAGTGGAACCAGGCACGGTATCGGTGAGGAAGGCACTGCCGTTTTTGGAACGGCGCCGAGAGCTGCTCGGGAGGGCAGCTCACACCGCCGCGACGAACCCGTCCAGCACGCGTTTCTGGCCGGCCTTGTCGAAGTCGATGGTCAGCTTGTTGCCCTCGATGGCCGAGATGTTGCCGTTGCCGAATTTCTGGTGGAAGACGCGGTCGCCGACGCTGAAAGGCGACGGCTTGTCGGCGACGGATTTGGCGACCAGCTCGCCGTCGATGGTGCGGCCCTTTACGCTGGTGCGGCCGGCGCCGTAGCCCGAGTCGGTCTCGCCATAGCCGATGCGCTCAACCTGGTGGCCGGAGCGCGTGCCCCAGTTGCGGTCGGTCGCTTCGGTGCGGTTGGCCTGCGCGCGCTGCCAGCCAGGCGTCGAATAGGTGTTGGAGAAGGCGCCGGATTTTTCGGTGTTGGCGCCGACACTGTCGAAGCGCGAGGCGCCATACGGGTTCTGGCGGCCGCCACGGCCGGAGGCGAAGGAGCCGCCGCCATAGGGGTTGCCGTAGCCGCCATAGGAATTGCCGCTTTCGGCGATCTCGACATGGGATTCCGGCAGTTCCTCGAGGAAGCGCGACGGGATGGTCGATTGCCAGAGCCCATGGATCAGGCGGTTGGAGACGAACCAGATATGCAGGTTCTTCTTGGCCCGGGTGAGACCGACATAGGCCAGCCGGCGCTCTTCCTCCAGCCCGGAGCGGCCGCCCTCATCGAGCGCGCGCTGGTGCGGGAACAGGCCTTCCTCCCAGCCGGGTAGGAAGACCGTCTCGAATTCGAGGCCTTTGGCAGAATGCAGCGTCATGATGGAGACGGCGTCCTGCCCGGCATTCTGCTCGGCATCCATGACCAGCGCGACATGCTCGAGGAAGGAGCGCAGCGACTCGTACTCCTCCATCGAGCGGATCAGTTCCTTGAGGTTCTCCAGCCGGCCCGGCGCTTCGGCCGAGCGGTCGTTCTTCCACATGTCGGTGTAGCCGCTCTCCTCGAGAATGGTCTCGGCGAGCTCGGTGTGCGGCTTGGTTTCCAGCGCCTTCTGCCAGCGCTCGACATTGGCGGCCACTTCACGCAACGCGGCGCGTGGTTTCGGCTTCAGCTCGTCGCTCTCGGCGAGATTGCCGGCGGCCTCCAGCATCGGGATGCGCAGGGCGCGCGCCGTGTCGTGGATCTGACGGATGGTGGCTTCGCCCAGGCCGCGCTTCGGCACGTTGACGATGCGCTCGAAGGCGAGGTCGTCGCCGCTGTTGGCAACGACGCGGAAGAAGGCCAGCGCGTCGCGAATTTCCATGCGCTCATAGAAGCGCGGACCGCCGATGACGCGGTAGTTGAGCCCGAGCGTGATGAAGCGGTCCTCGAAGGCGCGCATCTGGAAGGACGCGCGCACCAGGATAGCCATGTCGTTGAGATTATGCTTCTGGCGCTGATAGGCCTCGATGGTCTCGCCGATGGCGCGGGCTTCTTCCTCGGAATCCCAGGCGGCGTGGACATTGACCTTGCCGTCCTCGGGGTCGTTGCGGTCGGTGAACAGCGTCTTGCCGAAACGGCCCTCATTGTGGGCGATGAGGTGGGAGGCCGCGCCAAGGATGTGCGCGGTCGAGCGGTAGTTGCGCTCCAGCCTGATGATGGTGGCGCCCGGGAAATCCTTGTCGAAGCGCAGGATGTTGTCGACCTCGGCGCCGCGCCAGCCATAGATGGACTGGTCGTCGTCGCCGACGCAGCAAATATTGACTTTGTTTTCGCTCACGGCCGCATGCGAGCTTCGCTCGCTGGCCTCCGCGGGGGCGGCCTGGCCGGCCGACGCCAGGTCGGGCTTGCGGCCTTCGGCCGATCGCAAATCCGTCGACGTTGCCGCACGCCCGGCGTCCGGCCGCTGCGCCAGCAGGCGCAGCCACATGTACTGGGCGGTGTTGGTGTCCTGGTACTCGTCGACGAGGATGTATTTGAAGCGCCGGTGATAGTCCTTCAGCACGTCCGGATTGGCGCGGAAGATGCGGATGGGGTGGCAGAGCAGGTCGCCGAAGTCGCAGGCGTTCAGCGTCTGCAACCGCTCCTGATAGGCCTTGTAGAGTTCGCGGCCCTTGCCGTTGGCGAAGCTGCGCGCGTCGCCCTCTGCGATATCGGCCGGACCTTGCCCCTTGTTCTTCCAGCCATCGATCATCTGGGCGAACTGCTTGGCCGGCCAGCGCTTGTCGTCGAGGCCCTCGGCCTGGATCAGCTGCTTGATCAGCCGCACGACGTCGTCGGTGTCGAGGATGGTGAAGTCGGAACGCAAGCCTGCAAGCTCGGCATGACGGCGCAACAGCTTCACGCCGATCGAGTGGAAGGTGCCGAGCCAGGGCATGCCCTCGACATTGCCTTCACCGATCAGGATGCCGATGCGCTGCTTCATCTCGCGCGCGGCCTTGTTGGTGAAGGTCACGGCCAGGATCTGCGACGGGAAGGCCTTGCCGGTGGCAAGGATGTGGGCGATGCGGGTGGTGAGCACACGCGTCTTGCCGGTGCCGGCGCCGGCCAGCACCAGAACCGGGCCTTCGGTGGTCTCCACCGCCAGCCGCTGTTCGGGATTGAGGCCCTTCAGATAGTCAGGTGCACTGTTCTGGCCGCTGCGGGCAGCCATGGCGCGCGCGGCAATGCCCGACGGGGCCGTCGGCCGCGCATTGGGTTCGTCGAAAAAGGGCATGTCTTCGGAAAAGCCGGACATCTTCCCCCGAATGTAGTGATTCGGCAGGGAAAGACCAGAACTGTCTACGTTTTGTTCCGGGTAAAATGCCGGATATCGCGGTTCACGCCTTGCGGTAACCGAGGGCGACGAAAAATCGATGGCCGAAGGAGCGTGCCTCGTCCGTCATCACCGCGCCCAGCGCGACCTGCATCTGGTCGTAGTAGCGGCTGCCGGCGGGTGAGGCCAGGAAGGCATCATAGAGCTTCAGGTCGGCCATGGACATATCCCGGTAGATATAGGCTGCAGATTCCATGGCATCGTTGTCGATGTCACGGCGAAGCCCTTCGGTTTGCTTGCGCAGCAGGGCCATGACCTGGTCGTCGGGCAGGGGCTTTCCGGCCGCGCCCAGCATTTCGGAAAGCATGGCGTAGCCCATGTTCAAGGCGACGGCTTCGCCGGTGTCGACGGCGCTGATATCGTCCATCATCTTCCTGTACAGAGCGAGCCTGGCCGGATCCCTGGATGGAAGCTCGCCGAGGATTTTGGCGCCCTCGATCTTCTTGGCCTCCCTTGCTTGCGGCGACGAAGCCTGGATCTCGAGCGCGGTGACCTGTTTGCCCAGGGGTGACGCATAAAACGAGGCCAGTTCGGACAAGTCCCTGGCGCTGAGCTTGTCCGCCATCCGGGCTTCGATGGCCGCTTCCATCTTCTCCGGGTCAAAGGCACCTTCCATAGCGGCGGCAAGGGCGTCCTGGACCTTTCGTGGCGGCGTTCCCGGCGCCGATTTCACGGCCGCGGTGAAACCCGGGCCAATGCCCATCAGCATCTCATGAAAGCCGTTCGCCTTGTTGATCTCGCTGATTGTCTGCGCCTGCGCGGCCGCAGTGCCAGCAAAGAGCGGGACGAGGCAGTAGAGCACAAGCGCCATGCGCGTCAGTGGCGAAACGAGTGACGGCATGTTGCTTGCTCCACGGAAAAGATGATCCATGGAGACTGCGGGAAAACCCTGACGTAGGCAAGATGGATTGCCACCTTGGCGTGTGGGCAGCTTGACAGGCGGGGCAGGCGGGAGAAAGCTGTGCGCAGGGCAGGAGCGGTGCACCGGGTTGCCCGTGGCCGCGCGAGCGCGCAACAGTCGAAGGAGTATCATCTTGGCTGTCACCATCACCTCTCTCGTTCTCTTTCTCCTCGGTCTGGCGCTTGGTGGCGGTGGCATCCGGCTGGCTTCGCTGGGGGGCAGTTGGTATTACATCGTCGTCGGTCTCGCCTTCCTGATCGCCGCCTGGCTGCTCTACCGGCGCCGGTCCACGGCGCTTTGGCTCTATGCGGCGATCGTGATCGGCACGCTGGCCTGGGCGGTCTGGGAAATCGGCTTCGACTGGTGGGAACTCGGCCCGCGCGGTGGCATCATCGTGCTGGTGGCGCTGTGGCTGCTGACGCCGTGGGCAAGGCGAGGCCTTGCCGGGCCTGACGGGCGCGCGCCGCTGATCCTGGCCGTGCTGGCATCGCTGGCTGTGGCCGGCTATTCGATGACGACGGACCCCAAAGATATTGCCGGTGCGCTCGATACCGACAAGGTGATTCCCAATGCCAATCTTGGCAATGAAGTGCCGGCGGGCGAATGGCACTTCTATGGGCGCACGCAGTTCGGCCAGCGCTATTCGCCGCTTGACCAGATCACGCCGGACAATGTCGCCAATCTGCAGCCGGCCTGGACCTACCGCACCGGCGACGTGAAGGGGCCTGACGACATCGGCGAGACCACCTATCAGGTGACGCCACTCAAGATCGGCGACACGCTCTACATCTGCACGCCGCACAATTTCGCCATCGCGGTGGACGCCGCGACCGGCAAGGAAAAATGGCGCTACGATCCCAAGATCAAGCTCGATAAGGACCGCCAGCACCAGACCTGCCGGGGCGTGTCCTACTATGCCGATGCCACCGGCGCCGCCGGCCAGCCTTGTGCTGCCCGCGTCTACCTGCCGACCTCGGATGCGCGGCTGATCGCGCTCGATGCCGCCAGCGGGCAGGTCTGTCCTGCCTTCGCCGAGGGCGGCACGCTCAATCTTTTGACCGGCATGCCATACCCGAAGTCGGGCTATTACTACTCAACCTCGGCGCCGTTGATATCAGGCGGCAAGATCATCGTCGGCGGCGCGGTCAACGACAATTATTCGACGCAGGAGCCGTCCGGCGTCATCCGCGCCTATGATGCGGGCACCGGCAAACTGATCTGGAACTGGGATTCCGGCAATCCGGACCAGACGACGCCGCTGCCGGCCGGCCAGACCTACACCGCCAACTCGCCCAACATGTGGTCGACGCCGAGCGCCGACGAAAAGCTCGGCCTGCTCTACGTGCCGCTCGGCAACCAGACGCCGGACCAGCTTGGCGCCGGACGCAGCGCCAATGTCGAGAAATTCTCCTCCTCGATCACCGCGCTCGACCTCAACACCGGGCAGTTGAAATGGGTGCGGCAGACTGTGCACCACGATCTCTGGGACATGGACGTTCCGGCGCAGCCGAGCCTGATCGACATCACCAAGGCCGACGGTTCCGTCGTGCCGGCGCTGGTCGGGCCGACCAAGCAGGGCGACCTCTATGTGCTCGACCGGCGCACCGGCGAACCAGTGATCGCGGTCAAGGAAGTGCCGGCGCCCGGCGGCGCCATCGAGGGGGACCACACGTCGCCGACGCAGCCTTCCTCCGATCTCTCCTTCAACCCGAAGCCGCTGAGCGATGCCGATATGTGGGGCATCACCATGTTCGACCAGCTGGCCTGCCGCATCGCCTTCCACAAATTGCGCTATGAAGGCCGCTACACGCCGCCCTCGCTGCAGGGATCGCTGGTCTATCCCGGCAATTTCGGCGTCTTCAACTGGGGCGGGGTGGCGGTCGATCCGGTGCGGCAGGTGATGTTCGGCATGCCGACCTACCTGGCATTTACGTCGAGACTCATTCCCCGCGCCGACGTGCCGCCGCCGGGTGACAGCACCAAGGGCAGCGAACAGGGGCTGAACCGCAATGAGGGCGCGCCCTATGCGGTGGTGATGGGGCCGTTCCTGTCGCCGCTGGGCATCCCTTGCCAGGCGCCGCCGTGGGGCTATGTCGCAGGCGTCGACCTCAGGACGGGCACGATCAACTACAAGCACCGCAACGGCACCGTCTACGACATGACGCCGCTGCCGTTGCCGCTGAAGGTCGGCGTGCCCGGCATTGGCGGGCCGATGATCACCGCCGGCGGCGTCGCCTTCCTGGGCGCGGCGGTCGACGACTATCTGCGCGCCTATGACCTCACGTCAGGCAAGCAGCTCTGGCGGGCCCGATTGCCGGCAGGCGGGCAATCGACGCCAATGACCTACACGGTCGCCGACGGGCGCCAGTTCGTGGTCATCGTTGCCGGCGGCCACGGCTCGGTCGGCACCAAGCCGGGGGATTATGTAATGGCGTACGCGCTGCCGAAATAGCTGTGTCGCGCTAACCAAAAGCGGTCTTGGCGCTAGCCGAGCCCGAGATGGCTCTTGAGGCCAGGCACCGAGCCGAGCACCTGGTTGGTCAGATCGGGGCCGGCCGCGGCTTCGGCCTGCTGGACCAGCGTGGCGCCGGCCTTCTGGATCTGCGCTATGTCGAGCCCGGATGCCTTCAGCGCGGCGAGGCCGTTGACCAGCGCGCCTGCCTTTTCGCCGAGAACGCCGCCAAGCGCGCCTTGCAGCGAGGACAGGAAGCCGCCACCGCCGCCGGCCGGAGCGGCGGCCATGACGTCATATTTCTGCGCCAATGCATCGGCGCCTGGAATCTTGGCGAAGAAGGATGAGGCGCTGGTGCCTTCGGCCTCGTGCTCGAGCACCGAGAAAATGGTGCCGACGACTTTTTCGGTCGTTGCCTGGTCAAGGCCGGCCTTCTGCGAGACGGTGTTCACGATATCCTGTACGTCCATGACTTCACCTCAACCCTGGGTTTTCGTGTTTGCCGGATGGCGCTGGCGGCTGCGGACCTTGACCATGGACTTGCGGTTCGCCGCCACAATGGTTGCGCGCATCGCCAGAATGGCGGCTGTGGCAAGCATGAAGGCGGTTGCCAGGATCGGCGAAGGCACGGTCATCGGCATTTCCTTTCAGATCGGACCCTTCGGGGCCGTGACCGCGCCATGGGGCGGCCGGATAGTCAGTTTCCCCCACCATTGTGGCAGTGCCATCAAGATTCGTCGCCGATGACAAAATTGTGATGATGGTTGCCGCAGCTTGCCAGGGAACGGAAGCGTCACCGAGCCGTGACTGGACGATGTGAGGCTCGCCCCTATCTTGCGAACGCAAGGACATCAAAGTCGAGGAGCGCCCCCGTGACCAGATCCACCATCGCTGACAAACCTGACATCACCCAGGCGATGATCGATGCCTATGACGAATACACGCATCTGACGCTCGATCGCCGCCGCTTCATGGAACAGCTGACCAGGCTTGCCGGATCGGGTGCCGCGGCGGCGGCGATCGCGCCGATGCTGGCGGCGAATTCCGCCCAGGCGGCGATCGTCGCCGAAAACGATGCCCGCGTGAAAGGCGAGGACATCACCTATCCCGGCAGCGGCGGCGAGATGAAGGGCTATCTGGTCAAGCCGGCGAACCAGACGGGTAAGCTCGGCACCGTCATCGTCATCCACGAAAACCGGGGGCTCAACCCGCATATACGCGACGTCGCCCGGCGCGTGGCGCTGGAGGGGTTCGTGGCGCTGGCGCCGGATTTCCTGTCGCCGCTTGGCGGCACGCCTGATGACGAGGACAAGGCGCGCGACATGTTCACCAAACTCGATCCGGCGCAGACTGTCGCCAACGCCGTGGCGACAGTCGCCTTCCTCAAGGCCGACAAGGATGGCAACGGCAAGGTCGGCGCCATCGGCTTCTGCTGGGGCGGCGGCACGGCCAACATGCTGGCCGTCAACGCGCCCGACCTCGCCGCCAGCGTCGCCTATTACGGCATGCAGCCGAATGCCGCCGACGCGTCGAAGATCAAGGCCGCGTTGCTGCTGCACTATGCCGGCCTGGACGATCGCACCAATGCCGGCATCGATGCCTTCAAGAAGGCGCTCGATGCCGCGCATGTCGAATACACGGTCTATGTCTATGAAGGCGCCAACCATGCCTTCAACAATGATACGTCGGCGGCGCGCTACGACAAGAAGGCGGCCGACCTTGCATGGGGTAGGACGATCGCCTTCCTGAAGGAGAAACTGGCTTAGGCGGCGGGCGCCCAGACCGCTTCGAAGGCCGGCGACAGGGTGAAGCCGGCCGGCCGCGTGGAGACCGGCGGCGGGCGGCGCACGCCTTCCTGCAAGTACCGCAATGCCGACGTCAGACCGTTCATCGTATAGGGCTTGGCGATGACGCCGATCGCACCGGCGAAATGATCGGGGATGCGTTTCGGATTGGCGGTCATGAACACCACCATCGAACGTTTCTTCTCGCCGATATAGTGGGCCACGTCGACGCCGGTCGGGCCGTCGGTAAGGTGAATGTCGACAAAGGCGATGTCGGCATCCGTGGACTCGACCATGCTTCTTGCTTCCGCCGAAGACGTCGCCCAGCCGACGACGCTATGGCCAGCCTCCTCGACGAGGCTTTCCAGTTCCATCGCCAACAGCGCTTCATCCTCGACGATCAGGACCTTGAGCGGTTCAGTCATGAGAGAGTCCTTCTTGCTGCGGTTCGTTTGGCATCGAAATCACGACCTTGGTGCCGGGCCCGGCGTCACGCCATTCGATGTCTGCGTGCAATTGGCGGGCGAGCGATTTGATCAGGCGCATGCCGAACGAGGCGTCGCCATTGGCCTCGGCCATGCCGACGCCATCGTCGGACACCTCGATGTTGAAGTGGCCGTCGGGCTGGCTCATCTTGATGCCGATGCGCCCCGCCGTGGTCCCGTCCGGTCCCTCCTTGAAAGCGTGCTTCAAGGCATTGGTGACGAGTTCATTGACCATCAGGGCGACAGGCGTCGCCTTCTCGGCTGAAATCACGATTGGGTCGAGCTCGAGTTTCGGCTTGATCCCTGAGCGCCCCGAGGCCGTTAGCAGATCCGTCACCAGGTCCTTGGCGAAATCCGAGACGTCGAACCGGCTGACATCCTTCGACTGGTAGAGCCGGCGATGCACGGTGCTGAGTGCTTCTATGCGCTCCAGCATGGTGGTCAGCGAATGCCTGGTCGCCTCATCCTTTATGGTGCGGCGCTGCATGATAATCAGGGAAGAGATCATCTGCAGATTGTTTTTCACCCGATGATCGACCTCGTGCAGCAAGGTGGTCTGCGCCTCCAGTGCTGCTTCCAGTTCCGCGGTGCGTTCCTTCACCGCTTTCTCGAAGCGGTCCTTGTCCGCGGTGATGCGATGCTCCGAGCGCTTGCGGTCCGAGACATCGAGTTGCGAGGCGAAAAAGAACTGCACCTCGCCTTTGTCGTTAGAGACAGGGCTGATGTAGAGCGCGTTCCAAAAGGTTGAACCGTCCTTGCGATAGTTCAGTATGTCGACGCTGACATCGGCTTTGTCCTCGATTGCGGTGCGGATCTGTCCGACAGCTTCCTTGTCGGTCTTCGGCCCCTGCAGGAAGCGGCAGTTCTTGCCCAGCACCTCGTGGCGTTCATAGCCGGTCAGCCGCAAGAACGCGTCATTGGCAAAGACGATCGGGTTGTCGGGCCGCCGGGGATCGGTGATGATCATCGACATGCGGGTGGCGCGGATGGCCGCCGCGAACGGGTCGCCCTTGCCATGCTCGACATGAAGGTCGTCCGTCATGTGCCAAGCGTCGGCAGGCTCCCTGGTCCGTTTCCAGTCCATTGTGTCACTCCAAGCCGTTTTCGTGGGGGTCAACGGCTCGAAGGCGGATTTGGTTCAATTCCAGACGTCTTGTCGCAGTCAGATGAGATCGGGAACCGACTCGGCACTTGTGCAAGCAATTGACGATAAACGGTTTTCCCGGTGTCTAGTCGCTGGATGGAGGCTTGTGGAAGGCAACGCCGGCGACGACTAGTGCGATCCCCAGGCAATCGCCGAGGCTTGGAATCTGGCGCAGCACGATGACGCCGATCAGCGTCGCGGTGACCGGCAACAGAGACAGCATCAGCGCGAAACTCGAGCGCGGCAATCGCGACATGGCAAGCTGGTCGCAGATATAAGGAATGACCGAGGAGCAGATGCCGACGCCGATTGCAGCGATGAGCAGTGGCGGCGAGAAGAAAGCCGGCAGCGCGTCGCTGAAGCCGATCGGCAGCACGACGATGAAGGCCACCGCCATGGCGGCACCGAGGCCCGCAATGCCGTCGACGGCGCCGGAACGGGCGACACGGTGGCCGAGCACGATGTAGCCAACGAAGAGCGCGCCGTTGAGGAAAGCCCAGAACAGGCCGACGGGATCGCTGGACCATTTGACGTCGATCAACAGCAAGGTGCCGGTGACGGCCACCGCAAGGGCAACCAGGTTGCGGGCGCTCCTGAGGCCGATCAGCGCGACGCCGATGGTGCCGACGAATTCGATTGCCGCAACCAGCGAGATCGGCAAGCGGTCGAGGGCCAGGTAGAACGAGCAGTTCATCACCGCCAGGCAAGCGCCGAAGGCCAGCAACAGCACGCGTGTCGGCGGGTCGGCGCGGGCGAAGCTTCGCCAGGGGCGCGTCAGCGGCGCGAAGATCAGCGCCGCGGTGGCGATGCGCAGCCAAGCCATGCCGAGCACGCCGACATGCGAGAAAAGCAGCACGGCGAAGGCCGGGCCGAGATAGTGGAAGACGGCGCTGACGCCGAACCAGACATGCGGCGGCAGCCTTGTCGCCAGGCCGTCGAAGGCGGGAGCAGGGCGGGAAACGGGGGCTTGCGTCTGATGGTCCATCGGATCAGTATCGCAGGCAGTTTTTCCACTTTATATGGCGAACGGCCGACCACTCTCGCAATACTATTTCCAAAGGCAAGGACTTATCCGTGAAACGCCTTCGAACTGAAAATATCGATCTCGACGCGGCCGACATGAAGATCCTGCGCCTGCTGGAAAAGGATGCGCGCGCCAGTACGGCGGAGTTGGCGCGTTCGGTCGGCCTGTCGGCGCCGAGTGTCGCCGAGCGCATCAAGCGGCTGCAGGAAAACGGCGTGATCGAGGCCTATTGCGTCAAGATCAACCCCGCCGCGCTGGGCCTGAAGCTGTCGGCATGGCTGCGTATCCGGCCGGTGCCGGGGCAATTGTCCGTGGTGGCCGAGATCATCCGCGAAACGCCGGAGATCGCGCAATGCGACCGCGTGACCGGCGAGGATTGCTTCATCGCGCTCGCGCATGTCGGCTCGGTGGCCGAACTCGAACGGGTGATCGACCGGATCATTCCCTATGCGATGACGAACACGGCCATCATCCAGTCGTCACCGGTGGTGGCGCGCTCGCCGCTGGCGGCGGTGAAGCGGTCGCCGTGAACTGCGTGATTTGATGTTTTCGCGAGCCGTTTCGCCAGGCTATGCGTGGCCGCGCTTCAGGCGGGCGCGCTTCAAAATGCTGCGCCAGCGGATCATGTCGAACGGGATCGGCTCGTTGTTGTTGGCGATGTGGAATATCTCGTTGTCGACGTTCTTGAGCGAACGCCAGAAATCATAGTCGGTGATGCGCGGATCAGCGGCCAGCCTGTCCACCTCGACCTTGATGTCGGTTTTCATGCACGTCCCTCGAACCGGCTTCGCCCCGCCGTCCGTAAAACAACCCAGTGCGGACGTTTTCGACCGCTCTGCTGAGTCGTTCAACGGCTCAATTGGCTTGTTCCCGTTAAAACCTCGGTAAGGTTAATGCGGGTGCCGGGCGGCTTCAAGCACGGGGTGCCAGCCGATTTGAGGGTTCGGTGATTTTGGCTCGCCGGTGTGGCTTTGAGGTCCCGTCACTCTGTTCGGAGCGGTGTCGGCCTCGCCCTATTTGCGTTTGATGCCGATCGAGCGCCCTGCACGCTCCGGCATCGGCAGCACCGAATGGGCGGCGCGCATGGCTTCGACCTTGGCCATCACATCGGCGGGGAAGGGCGCGACCTTCGGCCCCGACATGTCGACATGCAGCGACAGCGTCTCGGAGGTGGCGGCGAGCCAGCCGTCGACATGGCGGATTTCCTGGTAGGCCCGCAGCCGCTTCTCGTCATGGTCGATGAGCTGGAAGGACACCTGGACCTTGTGGTCCAGATGCAGTTCCTGGACGTAGCAGACATGGACCTCGGCGGTGTAGATGGTGAGGCGGCGCTGTTTCACATAGTCCAGCCCCATGCCCATCGCCTCGAAGGCTTCGTCCGAGCAGCGGTCGAACAGCACGTTGTAATAGGCCATGTTGAGATGGCCATTGTAATCGATCCAGTCCTTCTCGATGTCCATGGGCTTGGAGACGAACGGGGCGGGGATGGACATCGAGACTTCCTTGTTCTGGCGCTGGACAAATTGTGGCTACGGAGACTACGCATCCATAGCTGCATAACAAGCGTGGACGCTGGTCCATTCGCGGAGGAATTCATGGCTCTGAGCGACCTCAATCCGGTCGAACGCAACGAGGAAGGCATCGCCGCGGTGCTTGGCATCCTCAAGCAACAGCTGGGCGAGCGCTTTCAGACCGGCCAGGCTATCCGCTCCCAGCATGCGCATACCACCACCTATATCCCGACACAGGCGCCCGATGGCGTGGCTTTCCCGGAGACGACGGCAGAAGTGCAGGAGATCGTCCGCGCCTGCGCCGCGCACCGCGTGCCGGTAATCGCCTTTGGCGTCGGCTCTTCTTTGGAAGGCCACACCAATGCGCCCGGCGGTGGCATCTCAGTCGACACCTCGCGCATGAACCGCATTCTTTCCGTCAATCCGCAGGATCTCGATTGCACGGTCGAGCCCGGCGTGACGCGCGAGGATCTGAACCGGCATCTGCGCGACACCGGCCTGTTCTTTCCGATCGATCCTGGCGCCAATGCCTCGCTCGGCGGCATGGCGGCGACGCGGGCGTCCGGCACCAACGCGGTGCGCTACGGCACGATGCGCGAGAACGTGCTGTCGCTGACCGCCGTCATGGCCGATGGCGAGACGGTGACGACCGGCAAGCGGGCAAAAAAGAGCTCGGCCGGCTACGATCTGACGCGGCTGCTGGTCGGCTCGGAAGGTACGCTCGGCATCATCACCTCGCTGACATTGAAGCTGCAAGGCATTCCGCAGGCGATCTCCGGCGGCGTCTGTCCGTTTCCGAGTGTCGAGGCGGCCTGCAACGCCGTCATCGCCACGATCCAGATGGGCATCCCGGTGGCGCGCATCGAGCTGGTCAACGCGCTGCAGATGCGGGCGATGAAGAATTATTCCAAGCTCGATTATCCCGAGAGCCCGTGCCTGTTCGTCGAGTTCCACGGCAGCGATGCCGGCGTGGCCGAACAGGCCGAAACCTTCGGCATGATCGCCGAGGAAAATGGCGGCGGGCCGTTCCTGTGGACCAGCGTCGCCGAGGAACGCACCAAACTGTGGAAGGCCCGGCATGACGCCTACTGGGCCTCGCTGACACTGCGGCCTGGCGCCAAGGGCCTGTCGACCGATGTCTGCGTGCCGATCTCGCGCTTTGCCGAATGCGTCACCGAGACCGAGGCCGACATCGCCGAAATGGGCTTGATCGCGCCGATCGTCGGCCATGCCGGCGACGGCAATTTCCACGTGCTGGTGCTGATGGATGTGAACGACCCCAATGAAATCGCGCTGTCGGAGAAATTCGTCGCGCGGCTCAACCTGCGGGCGATCGCCATGGACGGCACCTGCACCGGCGAGCACGGCATCGGCCAGGGCAAGATCGGCTTCATGCGCAGCGAACTCGGTCACGGCGTCGATATCATGCGTTCCATCAAGCAGGCGCTCGACCCGCAAAACATCATGAATCCCGGCAAGATATTGCCGGCTGTGGGGTGGATCGGTCGAGGTTAGAAAATTGGCAGGTGCGCAAGCCAACTACCCGCATTTACGGTCTGTCCGCCAGTAGCTCGCTCAAACTGATTTCGACAAACTCCGCACCCATCAGTCCATCTTCAGCGAGGCCTGTTGGGATCACAGGTCTCCGTTCTCTGGTTCCCAGGACGATATCGTCGTCTGAATATCGGACGATCGTGTCTGGCAAGATGTGTAGCGCGTCGTGATGGATGAATTCTGGGATAGGCCAATCGGCCCGGTTCCAGCCGCCCATCTCTCCAAAGATCTCCCACTTGCCGTCTATGAGATGTAGATCGCCAAATCGCCCGACGAGAACAGCTTCACTCGGCAGAAGATCGCTCGCGGCTATATCCGCCGAAAACATTTTCGGCCCGAAAAAGTAGCCCAGAAGTATTCGTCCTCGCGGGGCCATTCTCGCCACCACTCCGCTCGCAAAGCTTCCATCGGGCAGGGGAATCCGAAAGACCGAGCCCTCGCGATATGGCAGCCGTTTCGCCAATTTCGATCTCCCAGTCATTTGATCGCTACGGAGTTAGTCCACTGTCGTGGATCGCCAGCAGACAATTTTTCGGCTGAGGCCGCAACCAATAGCTCGTCTTGACCGCGCCACCATTCGGGTCGAGGCTCCTTCCGCGGCAAGCCTGACAAGTCAGGCGTTGCCAACGGAGGAGAACTGTCATGGCCATTTCACGCAAGGAAGAAGCCCGCGCGCTGAGCGCCGACGAAAAGGAACTGGTGGAGAAATCACACCATCCGGCGGTGCAGGAGCTTTCCGATGCCGACCTTTCCGGCTTGGTCAAGCTGCTGCGCGAGCGGCGCGACAAGGCGCAGACCGAAGCACACCGCCGCCGGCGTGAAATACGCGGCAAGGGCGCGCCGAAACGGGCTGCCGCCTCAAAGGCCGATAGTGGTTCGCAGGTGAAACTGGCGGTGCTGGCCATGGCGATGCGGCGGCTGAATGGCGAGGCCGAACGGCGACGCCAGCTGGCGGCTCGCATTTCGCTGGTCGGGAATGCACGCAAGGCGCTGGCCATGAAGCAAAGTGCGCCGGCGGACGGTCCCGCACACAATTCACGCACGGCTCACAAGGGCATGCGGGCCGTGACCAACGAGCGGGCGCCGAAGCTGGTCCGGCCGGCCGAACTCGGCCGGCAGCGCAAGGCCGGCAAGGTGGCGCAAGCCAAGCGCGACGCACGCTGATCCCAGCGACAAGGGCTGTCCGCAGCCGCTCTACCGTGCTGCGGGAAGCTGCTGCTGCGCGCCCTCGACAAGGGCCTGCAGCATTGGGCGGGTTGGCGCGAAGAATATAGTGCCGGTCTGCGGTGTCGAGACATCGAGCAGGCGGTCGTAGGCGCCCGGCGGGTCGCCGACATACATGCGCTGCAGCATCTTTTCGGTGACCCAGAGATACCTGGAATAGCCGATGAAATAGGTGCCGAACTCATTCTGCCCGGGCCGGCCGAACGGCATGTTGTCGCGCAATATGTCGTATTCGTTGCCGTCGGCATCCTCGATGGTGGCCAGCGACTTGTGCGATTTGCGCGGCGCGTCGTCATCATCGATTTCGATGTTGTCGATCTTGGTGCGGCCGATGATAGCCTCCTGCTCGGGCGTTGGAATGCGCGCCCAGGCCTGCATGTCGTGCAGATATTTCTGGACGACGACATAGGAGCCGCCGGCAAAGTCGCCATCCTCGTCGCCGACCAGCGCCGAGGCCGGCAGGTCGAGGCCGGTCGGGTTAGCGGTGCCGTCGATGAAGCCGAGCAGGTCGCGGGCGTCGAAATAGCGAAAGCCCGTCACTTCGTCGACGACGGTCACATCAGGGCCAAGCCGGTCGAGCAGGATACGCTCGAACTCGAAGCACATGTCTGATCGTTCGGCCCGGATGTGGAAGAGAAGGTCGCCCGGCGTCGATGGCGCCGAATGGACCGCGCCTTTGATCGGCGCGAACGGTTTCAGTTCCAGTGGCCGCCGGCCGGGGCTGAGGCGATCCCAGAGGTCGCGGCCGATGCCGGCAATGCACGACAGGCGGCCGCCAAGGTCGCGAAAGCCGACAGTCTTGACCAGATCATCAAGCTCGCCGAGCACGGAACAAACCTTGGCAAGGGCCGGTTGTTCGCCGGCGACGGTGACGACAAGAAAAATCGCCGATTGCGAAAGCGGCGCATCGACGCTCTGCGCGTCGATCGGCACGCGGTCCCAGTTCTTGCCTGACATCTGAAAAATCTCCGCTTTTGCCGGATTTGTTTCAGATCGACCGGGATGACGCAATACTGGATGAATTGCCTCTTTATCGACACGCGGATGCGGGTAGAGTGCGGCTGAATTTCAATCAACCTGTTCGGAGCTGATGCTCGCACGCCTGTTCGTGATCTTCGGTGGCCTGTTCGTGCTGGTGCTGTGCGCGGCGCTGGTGGTTCCGTACTTTGTCGACTGGACCGGCTACCGCGCCCAGTTCGAGCGCGAGGCAAGCGCCATTCTTGGCCGCAAGGTGACCGTGCAGGGCGACGCCACGGCAAGGCTGTTGCCGTTCCCGTCGGTGACCTTCTCAAACGTTGCCGTTGCCGGTGGCCCCAATGGCCAGCCGGCCATGACCGTCGAGACGTTTTCGATGGATGCGGAACTGGCGCCCTTCCTGCGCGGCGAGGTGCTGATCTTCGACATGCGGCTGGTGCATCCGAAGGCGACCATCGATATTGCCAATGACGGCACCGTCGACTGGGCGATGCGGCCGTCCTCGCCCTTCGACCTCAACCAGATCTCGATCGAGAAGCTGACGGTGACGGAAGGGCAGATCGAACTGCGCCATGCCGCCGGCGGACGCAGCCATATCTTCTCCGAGATCAATTCGACCATTTCGGCCAAGTCGCTGGCCGGCCCGTGGCGCATGGACGGCACGTTGCGGCTCGACGGATTGCGCACCACGGTCGCGGCGTCGACCGGCAAGGCCGAAGGCAACGGCCAGATGCGGCTGCGGCTGAAGGCCGATCCCGACGCCTATCCGCTGGTGATCGAAACCGACGGTAATGCCGGCATCGTCAAGGGTGCCGCTGTCTATTCCGGCCAGTTCAAGATCTCCGGCGCCGATAAGAATTCAGCCCAATTGCGCGGCACCGATGGCGAGACGGTGAAGGTCAGCGCCGGCAAGCCCGATCCGGGCTTTCGGTTGAACGGCAAGTTCTCGCTCGACCACCAGAAGCTTGGCGTCGACGAGTTCCGTTTCGAGACGGGACCGCTGGACAATCCCTACACGGCCGATGGCAAGGCTTCTGTCGATCTCGGCCAGAAGCCGAATTTCGCCATCGAGGCCAATGGCGCGCAGGTGCAGTTCGACGAGGCCGTGGGCGCAGAGGCCGGCGCCGGCCTGACGCTCGACCAGCGCATTGCCGGGCTCGAGCAGGCGCTGATCGCTCTGCCGAAGCCGACCATCCCCGGCACCGTCGAGGTCAAGCTGCCGGCCGTGGTGGCCGGCGACACCACGGTGCGTGACGTGCATCTGTCCGCCGAGCCGGCCGAGGGCGGCTGGTCGGTGAAATCGCTGGCCGCGACCTTGCCTGGACGCACCACGCTGGAAGCCGATGGCATGCTCAGCGTCGAGGGCCATTTCGGCTTCACCGGCTCGCTGCTGCTGGCCGTGGCGCAACCATCCGGTTTTGCCGCCTGGCTGTCGAAAGATGTCGACGAGGCGATCCGCCGTCTGCCCGCCGCAGGCTTCAAGGCCAAGGTCGACCTGACCGAAAAGCGCCAGGCCTTCAGCGATCTCGAACTGATCCTGGGCAAAGCGAAATTCTCCGGCCGTATCGATTCCAGCCAGCCTGACGAAGCCAGGCCATCGGTGCTGATGCGGCTCGAAGGCGGTGAACTCGATGTCGATGGGCTGGCGGCCTTCGCCTCGATCTTCGTCAGCGACAAGGGCGCCAACCGCTTTGCCGACCGCGATCTCGATTTCCAGATCAAGGCCGGGCCGGTCAGCGCCGGCGGGTTGACCGCCGACACGGTCGATACCGCGCTCAGGCTGCGTGACGGCTTGCTTGAAGTCGATCGGCTGTCGGTCGGCGGACTGGCCGGCGCCTCGATCAGCGCCACGGGCCGGATCAAGGATTTCCCGGCGAGCCCGACCGGCAAGCTCGACGCATCGGTTGTCGCTGTGGACCTCAAGCCGCTGATCGACGTCGCCGCGCAGCATTATCCGGACAATGCGGTGCTGAAGGGGCTGGCGAGCCGCGCTGCCGCCTATCCCGACCTGTTCCAAGATGCACGCGTCGACCTTGTGGCGAGTGCCGCCGACAATGGCGATGGCACGACCGGCCTGGCGGTGAGTGGGCAGGGCAAGGCCGGCGGCTCGGCCTTTTCGGCCTCGCTGTCGGGGAAGGGCGCGCCGGACAAGCTTCTCGAGGCGCCGGTGACACTGACCTTCAACGCCAAAAACCCCGACGCCACCGCGCTGCTCGCGCTTTACGGCCTGCCGGCGCTGCCGCTCGGCATGCTGGGCGAGGCAACGACCGACATTCAGGCCAAAGGCACATTGGGCGGCGGGCTGGCGACGACTTTCAGCCTTGCCGGCAATGACTTCAAGGCCAGCTTCGAGGGGACCGTTACCGACACGCCGCAAGGGCCTGCCGCCAAGGGCAAGATCAATCTCGATGCGGCGGACATCGAACCGTGGCTGATGACGTCGGGCATCGGCCTGCCGGGCATGGGGGCGGGCATGTCGACGTCGCTTTCGGCGCAGGGCGATTACGGCAACGGCCTGCTGGTGCTGGACAATGTCAGCGGCGCGATCAACGAGGCGGCGGTGTCCGGCGACGTCAACATCGACACCAAGGACGGCGTGCTGCATCTGGCGGGCGCGCTGGCACTCGACGAGCTCGATCTCGATCCGATGGCCGTGGCGCTGTTCGGCGATTCCGCTTTCCTTGTTGACAAAGACGGCGCCGACAAAAATGCGGCTGACAAGAGCGCGAGCGACAAGAGCGGCTCCTGGCCGGCAGCACCCTTCAGCCAGAAGTCCAGCCTGCCGTTTACCGCCGCACTCGACCTGACGACGGCGGCGCTTGCCGCCGGACCGTTCGCCACCGCCTATGACGCCGCTTTTTCGCTGAGGCTCGACCAGGAAGGCATCCGCGTTTCGGACCTGAAGGCGAAATTTCTTGGCGGAGCGCTGACCGGCCTGTTCGAATTGAAGAACAATGAGGGCACCGGGCTTTTCACTGGCCAGATGAAGCTGGCTGGCGCCGATCTGGCGAACGTGCTGCCGGATACCGGTATCGGCGGCGTCGGCGATTTCTCGACAACGCTGTCGACCAGCGGCAAGTCGGTCGAAGCGATGATCGCCGCCCTGTCGGGGTCCGGCACGGCGACGCTCAAGGGGTTGCAGGTGGCGGGCGTCAATCCCGACGCGTTCAACGCTTTGCTGGCCAAGGCGGACGCGATCGGGCGCGACATCGACGCGGCCAAGACAGCGGGCTTTGCGCCCGATATCGCTGCCGATGGCAATTTCCCCGCCGGGAATTCCGATATCGCCTTCACGATTGCCGGCGGCACGCTGAGGGTACCGCCGATCAGCCTCGAAAACCCGGCGGCGACCTTGTCCGCCGATGTCACGGCCGATCTCAACACCAGCACGGTTTCCGCCAAGGGCGCCATTACCTATCGGCCCGGCGAGGAGGCGCTGGTCGGTTCCGAGCCGGTCGTCAATTTCACCGCCGAGGGGCCGTTCGGCGCCGTCAAGCGGCAGTTCGACAGCGAGCCTTTGGCGCAGTTCCTGACCCAGCGCGCGCTGGAGAAGGAGCAGCAGCGCGTCGAGGCGATGCAGGCGGCGTTGCTGGAGAAGCAGCGCCTGCGGCGCGAAGTCCGCTATTACGCGGCACTGCAGGACGCGCGCGACAAGGCCGCCGAGGAACTGCGCCAGCAGGAAGAGGCGGCGCGGCTGAAAGCGGAGGCCGACGCCAAGGCGAAAGCGGAGGCCGAGGCCCAGGCGCAGGCCGAAGCGGAGGCCAAGGCGAAGGCCGACGCAGAGGCGAAGGCCCAAGCGGACGCTGATGCCAAGGCCAAGGCCGAAGCGGATGTAAAGGCAAAGGCGGATGCCGACGCCAAGGCCGCGGCCAAGCAGCAGGCCGCCGACGAAGCGGCCAAGGCGCAGGCCGAGCAGGAGCGCCAGAAGGCGGAAGAGGCGATGCGCATCGCCTCGCAGGAAAAGGCCAGGCTGGAAGCCGAACGCAAGGCCGCCGAACAGGCGCCCAAGGTCGAGCCGGCGCCGTTGCCGGAAGCCAACGACAGCCCGCCGCCGCCAGCCAAGCCGAAGTCCAATCCGTTCACGATCGACAATTTGTTGAAGTCGTTGCAGTAGCAGTAGGGCAGTAGGGCAGTAGGGCAGTAGGGCAGTAGGGCAGTAGGGCGAGGCCTTCCCGTCCCAAAATCGTTTCAAAGAACGAGCATCTCAGCGCCGTCGGCGACGTAGCGGGCGTGGCGGAAATCGCGGATGGCGGCGAGCCTTCCGTCCTGCCAGGCCAGCAGGATGAAATAGGTGGTCCGGGCCGTCGGGTCGTTGGGGTCGCGGACGAGGATTGCCGGCCTGTTTTCGACGAAGCCGGGCACGAGATGCCAATCGCGCACCCGGGAATAGTTGCCGAAATAGGTGCCGACTTCCTTGCGGCCGTTGAGCCGTGTCTTGGCTACCAGTTCGAGCCGCACCTCTTCTGCCAGCATGTCGCGCACCGCGTCGAAATCACGGGCATTGAAGCGATCGATGTAGGCGTTGAGCAACTGACGTTCCGCGGCGCCCAGTCTCGGGAGAGGGCGGTCGTCGGGCTCGTGCGCAATCTGGCGCAGGCGGTCGCGGCCGCGATGCAGCGCGGCCTTGACCGCGGGGATGCTGGTATCGAGCGTGGCGCAGATCTCCTGCAGGGAATAGCCCAGAACGTCCATCATGATGACGCTGCTTCGCTGCGTGACGGGAAGGCGCATGAAAGTATGCAGCCCCGCGGAAGCGGCCTGGCGATCGATGGTGGGATTCGCCGGGTCGACGATCATGTCCAAATCCTCGTCGGAATAGGCCTTTTCGCGGGCGCGGCGGCGCAGGAAATCGAGCGCCGCATTGTGGGCGATGCGAAACAGCCAGCCTTCCGGGTTGGCGATCGGGCCGGCACCGGGCAAGGCCTCGATCGCCTTGGCCAGCGTCTCCTGCAACACATCCTCGCCATCGAAGACCGAGCCGGTCATGCGGGCACAGTAGCGGTGCAGCTTGGGGCGCAATTCCCCAAACAGGCGCTCGAAGAGCCCATGCTGCCCGCCAGGAATGGGAATGTTCATGAGCCCCCGTTCTGCGACCTCGTCTTCCTCGATCACGCATCCAGCATCCGGTAGCTGCCTACCACGGTCATCTCGTCGCGTTGCGGAGGTTCGCTGCAGCGATCCCTGAAGCCGCTTTGAAAAGCCTCGAATGTGGCCAGGCCGGTGATGCTAACAGAATGCGCATTGCGTTTCGACCAGATGGATGAATGTCCCATTGGCGGCGCGCAACGTCATGTAGCGGACGCCGTCCGGCGATTTGTCGCGCAATTCCTGGAAAACGGCCTGGATCAGCCGCTCGTTCTCATCGGCTCGTTCGGGCTTCATCTTGTAGCGTATCAGGTGGCGTTTCATCGCAGGTCTTCCTCTCGATTGCCTTGCGCCCTTTGGGCCTCTCATCGCCTAGACGATGCCGGGAAGCCAAAAGATGCGGGCGCCCGAAAAATAAAGGTGCCATCCAGCGCAGGATGCCGAAGCGTCACTCGCGGCCCTGATCGAGCAAGCGCCTCAGCATGGGCTCGATGCGCGAAAGCTCATCGAGATGCGCCGCTGACAGTTCGGCCAGGCAATCGTCGGCGCGTTCGGTCAGCCGCAGCAGCACGCGGCGATGGTCGTCCTTGTCCTGGTCCCGCACGACCAGTCCGGCGTCGCTCAGGCGATTGATCAGCTCGACGGCGCTGTGATGGCGGATGCGCAGGCGCTCCGCCAGATCGCCGACCGTCACCGGTCCGCCGCCCGGATAGCCCTTGATCGCCAGCAAGGCCTGATGCTGGCGCGGCGTCAGGCCGGCGTCTTCCGCCTGCAGCTGACTGAATTCGAGGAAGCGGCGGATCAGATAGCGAAACTCGGACAGCCGCTGGTAGTCGGCCAGTTCGATGGCGGGGCGAGATTTTCCGGGCTGCGTCATTCCAGACATTTGTTCCATTCCGGCCAAAGGCTCAAACGGTTTTGATGCAAAACCAGCTTGAATTTATATCGTGTTACGATACATAGCGAGCCGACAAGCCGGCCGGCGTCTTCGCCGTGCCGCATATTCGAGATCCGGCCGCCGCCAGAAAGCTCGCCATGAAGCCCTCCGAAAACAGCCATCTCAGGGATTTCACCACCGACGCGCGGGTATTGACCATCGCGACCATCGCCGTGGTGGTCGCCACGGCGGGGCTGTTCGCCGGTATCGTGCTTTTGAAACTGATCCGGCTTGCCACCAACGTTGCCTATTTCGGCCAGTTCACGTTCGCCGAGCTGAAATTGCAGGATACGCCGCTTGGGCTTGCCGCGGTGGTGGTGCCGGTCATCGGCGCCCTGATCATCGGCCTGATGGCTAGATATGGCAGCGAGAAGATCCGTGGCCATGGCATTCCCGAAGCGATCGAGGCGATCCTGCTCGGGCGCTCGAAGCTCGATGCCAAAGTGGCGATCCTGAAGCCGTTGTCGTCGGCGATCTCGATCGGCTCCGGCGGGCCGTTCGGCGCCGAGGGCCCGATCATCATGACCGGCGGCGCGATCGGCTCGCTGATCGCGCAGATGCTGCCGGTCACCGACAACGAACGCAAGACGCTGCTGGTGGCAGGCGCGGCAGCGGGCATGACCACCGTGTTCGGGACGCCGATCGCGGCCATCATGCTGGCGGTGGAACTGCTGCTGTTCGAATGGACGCCGCGCTCCTTCATCCCCGTGGCGGTTGCGGCGATCATTGCCGAGGTCGAGCGTACCGCGCTGCATCTGCCTCAGCCGATCTTTCCGTTTCAAGGCAGCATGGCGATCTCGTTCGTGGGGCTTGGCGGCTGGGTTCTGGTCGGCATCTGCGCCGGCCTCTTGTCGGGGCTGCTCACCCAGATGGTCTATGCCTGCGAGGACGCCTTCCAGAAACTGCCCATCCACTGGATGTGGTGGCCGATGATCGGCGGCCTGGTGGTCGGCATCGGCGGGCTGATCGAGCCGCGGGCGCTCGGCGTTGGTTACGACAACATCGCCGACATGCTGGATGGTCGAACGGTCGCAGCCGCGGCACTGCTGCTGTTGGCGGTCAAGGCCATCATCTGGTCGGTGGCGCTCGGTTCGGGAACATCAGGGGGCGTGCTGGCGCCGCTGTTGATCATGGGTGGCGCAATGGGGGCGGTGCTCGCCGGCATCCTGCCCGCGGCGGATCCCGGCTTCTGGGCGCTGCTTGCAATGTCGGCGACCATGGGCGGCACGATGCGGGCACCGCTGACGGCGACGTTCTTCGCCGTGGAACTGACCGGCAACACGCATGTGCTGGTGCCGCTGATCGCGGCTTGTGCCGCGGCGCATGCCGTCACCGTGCTCCTGATGAAGCGGTCGATCCTGACCGAAAAGATAGCCAGGCGAGGGCACCACCTCGTGCGCGAATACCGCGTCGACCCGTTCGCGCTGACCAGGGTGCGCGAGGTGATGACGGCGCAGGTCGAGAGCGTGCCGGCGACGATGACGCTGCATGGCGCCGCCGCCTTCCTGACCGCGCCGGAAACCCGGCATCCGAGCTTCCCGGTGATCGACGAGAACAGGCGGGTGCTCGGTCTCATCGATCCGCCGGCTATCCTGCGCTGGCGCCGTGCCGGCAAGCACAGGACGACGACGCTCGGCGACCTGCTTGCTGGAAGCAAGGTGACGCTCGCTTTTCCCGAGGAGTATCTCGAAGGCCTCTCCGACAAGCTGTTGATGGCCAATGTCTCGCATCTGCCAGTCGTGACCCGCGAAAGCCTGCAACTGGTCGGCTATGTCGGCTGGAAGGATCTGATGCGCGTGCGGTCGAGAAAACAGGCCGAGGAACGCGACCGTTCGACCTTGCTTGGCTTCGGTTCCAGGCGCGGGAAAAAGGCGGACGCGGTCGAGGGCGTCTAGTCCAAGCTGGCTCCGCGCTTCGCCCATTCCAGCACATGCAGCCGCAGCGCCGAGGACAGGTTGGTCTCGCGGGGCCGTGTCTCATCGACTTCGGCGACAAGCGCGGCCAGCGTCAGCTTTCTCGCCGCCGCGATGGCGACGAGGTCGTCATAGAAGGGCTTTTCGAGGGAATAGCTGGTGCGATGGCCGCGAATGGTCACCGAGCGCTTTTCGACTACGCTCACGGCCGAATACTCACTGCTCATCTTTGCCGGACGGGTCGAGGCGATGGCCGGCGACAAATTTTTCGGCCTTGTCGGCATTCAACCGGTCGCGTTGCTTGTCCGCCTTGGAACGGCCATGCAGGGCCCGGTTCTGTTCGGCGACGCGCGTTTTCTCGTCCCGCGCCTTCTGCTTGCGAGCCTGGCGGAGATTGACGATGTCGGCCATGGCGCGGACCGCGAACCTATTTCTTGCGGAAGGCGTCGAGCGAAACCACTTCGGCGCCCTTGGCGCCGGCCTCGGTCGCGGCGGGCTTCTTCTCCGGCTCGGCGGCAGCCTTTTTCTCGGCCTTCGGCTTCTTCTCGGAAACGATGGTCAGCGTCTCGGGCGCCGGCTGGGCCGGTTCCTCTTCAGGCTGCGCATCGGTCTTGACGTCGAACTCGAGCTCGAAATTCACCGAGGGATCATAGAAGCCACGCACGGCCGAGAACGGGATTTCAAGTTTCTCCGGCACGTCCGAGAAGGACAGGCCAACCTCGAAGCCGGTGTCGGTCACCTTGAGGTCCCAGTACTGGAACTGGATGACGATGGTCATCTGCTCGGGATAGCGCTCGCGCAGGCGCGACGAGACGCGCACGCCGGGCGCGCCGGTCAGGAAGGTGATGAAGAAATGATGGTTGCCGGGGAGGCCGGTGCGTGCGACCTCGGCCAGGACCTTGCGCATGACGCCGCGCAACGCCTCCTGGGCCAGAATGTCGTAGCGGATGTGGTCGTCGGCCATGTGGTGGTCGGGTTCCGTTGAATCGTCCGCATAGCTGTAATCAAGCTTGAGCGCGGCGTAAACCTGATATAGCCCACCGTCGCGTCGAAGCGAGGACTATTGCCAACGATTTGATCGGCAAGTCGGCTTACCGGCAATCGCAAATGTTATGCGTTGGCCAGCGCAGTGTGCTTTTTGACGCTGCCGGGGGAAGGGCGCTTGCCGAAAGCGCGCAGGAAGGTGCGCACGCCATTCGTCGCCGATCGCACCACTTCGTCCTCGCGCGGCGTGCCGCCGAGCATGAAGGTGGTCTGCAGTTCGGCATTGACTAGGCCGAAGAACTGGCGCGCCGCGACGTCGGGGTCGTCGATCGTCAGGTAACCGCCATAGGCGAGGCGGGCGAAGCGGGCGGCGATTGCCGGCAATGTCGTGCCCGGACCCTGTTCGCGCCATTCGGCAAACAGTTCGGGGTAGCGTTCGCCTTCGGTCTGGATCAACTTGCGCAGGAATTTTCCGTCGCGATTGCAGATGCAGTTCTGATTCAGGCGCACGGCAAAGCCGATCAAATCCGCTTCGAGATCGCCGGGCTGGTCAGGAAAGGTGGCAATGGTGGCGAAGATGCCGACATTGCAGCGATCGGTGAGGTCGCGCACCACGGCCATGAAGAGCTTTTCCTTGTCGCCATGGTGGTTGTAGACGGTCTGGCGCGAGACGCCGGCCTCTGCGGCGATCAGGTCGATATTGGCGCCGGCGAAGCCTTCGCGGCAGAACACGCCAGCGGCGGCGTCGATGATCGACAGGCGTTTGGCCTCATGGCCGCGTGGCGGGAAAGTGTCAGGAGAAACGCTCGCTCTCATGAAAATATATATAGAGGTGATTGACGATTTAGACAAGACTGTCTAAATTTGTGGACATGCGATAAAGAGATTTCGCGCCGGGAGACGACAAGATTCGCTGCTGGAGTGTCGGAACCTCACGGGATGGAACGTCCTAGGTCAGACGTCGCTTGGCGGCGGCAACCAGATTTCGAAAGAAGCCAATATCATGAGTCCCAAATTCCTCCGCATCGCGGTCGTGCTCGGCCTGTTGTCCGCCATCGGCCCCTTCGCGATCGACATGTATCTTCCCGCTTTGCCGTCGATCGGCGCGGATCTGCATGCCGGCACCGCCGCCGTGCAGATGAGCCTGCTGATCTTCTTCCTGTCGATGGGCTTCGGCCAGATCGTCGTCGGGCCGATCTCCGACATGGTCGGCCGCAAGCTGCCGCTCTATGGCGGTCTTGCGCTGTTCATGGTCGGCGGCATCGGTTCGGCCATGGCGCCGACCATCGAATGGCTGATCGCCTTCCGCTTCCTGCAGGGCCTCGGCGCCAGCGCCGGCATGGCCGTGCCGCGCGCCATCGTGCGCGACCTGCATACGGGCAATGAGGCGGCCAAGCTGATGTCCTTGCTGATGCTGGTGTTTTCGGTGTCGCCGATCCTGGCGCCGCTGACCGGCAGCCAGATCATCGAGAATTTCGGCTGGCGCGCCGTGTTCTGGACAGTGACCGGGGCGGCGGCCCTTGCCACCATCCTGCTCGCGACCTCGCTCAAGGAAACGCGGCCGGCGGCAGAGCGCGTCGGTTCCTCCTTCGGCACCGCGCTTGCCGGCTACCGCTTCCTGATGGGTGACCGCAACTTCCTTGGCCTGGTGGCGATCGCCGGCTTTGGCATTGCGAGCTTCTTCGTCTATCTGTCGAGTTCGTCCTTCATCCTGATCGACCATTACGGGCTGTCGCCTTCGATCTACAGCGTGTTCTTCTCGATCAATGCGGTGGCCTTTATCGGCATGTCGCAGCTGACGGGCCTGCTGGCCGAGCGTTTCGGACTGCGGCGCGTGGTGCGTGTCGCGGTGACCGGCTACGCCTCGACGATGGTGGTGCTGCTCGCGATCATGGCCACGGGCGTCGATCGGCTCGACGTGATGGCAGCCCTGCTGTTCGTCGGCTACGGCTTCCTTGGCCTGGTCATTCCGACCACCTCGGTGCTGGCCATGGAAGAGCACGGCGAGATCGCCGGCACGGCCTCGGCGCTGATGGGCACGCTGCACTTCGCCATCGGCGCGCTCGCCATGGGCGTCGCCGGCGTATTCTTCGACGGCACGCCGCTGCCAATGGTCGCCGGCATCACGTTGTGCGCGGTAATTTCCTTCACGCTGGCCAAGGTCACGCTCGGCCGTTCGCGCGAGGCGGTCGAAGCGCCGGCGGAATAGGCACTGCTCGCAAGCGCATGAAAAGGCCGGGTTTTCCCGGCCTTTTCATTTCAGCCCTGCCTCGGCCAATACGAAACGCAACCGTGCCTCGACCGGAACCAGGGGCAGCGCAACAAGTTCGTAACCCAGCTCCGTATAGACGCCGGCCATCGCATGGTAGGTGCGCTCGGCCTCGTCTGAAGTCTGCTTGCGTTCTTCGTCCTGCGCAAAAATGTCCGGCTAGGGCGGAGCGACGAACACGCGCGGATTGTAGCGCAAGCGCTTGGCGGCGGCACTGACGTGTTCTGCCACGGGCAGGCCGCTCAGCCTGAGATAGCCGAGCGTGTCCGGCACGCCGCGATCGAAGAAAACCGGTCCCTTCTGCTCGATCGCGTCCCGATATGAGCGCATCTCCCACGACAGCATGAGTTCGGCGAACAGCGCGCGGTCGCTCCAGGGCAGGGCGGTTCCGCCTATCGAGGACTGGTCGCGGATGATGCCGCGTCCGGCTTCAACGGAAGTCGCAAAGCCCGCCCGACGCAGGGCTGCGATCAAAGTGGTCTTGCCGGAGCCCGGACCACCGGTCAGCACGAAGAATCGATCGGAATCGTTTTGCATTTTTGCCCATGGAGAAAAAGACACGCGAGCGGCGGCTTCGCGGCCCGAGGCCGTGCGAAGTCCGGACGGCAAAAGCGGCCGTTGCGCATGACGTGGATCGAGAGAGGGAGAAGTGGAGGTTTCTGTTGCCAGGTACCTCCGAACCCCGCCTAGAAGTGCGAACCCCTAGGGCTTGATTTGAAGCTATCGCACTGCATTAAGCAGCGAGACGTGCTTCCGCATAGTTGTCGTTGGCAACTATAAGTTTAGCCCGATGACGGTGGTACAATGCCGGGCAAAAGTACGATCTTTACACCTTCGTCGATCCTATTTCGCCCCCAGCAAAAACCGCTCTGTCGTCAACAGCGGCTTTTGGTGGAGGCGCCGGGTACCGCCCCCGGGTCCGAACGGCTTATTTCATCGCCCATTTATCGCCATAGTCGGTCAAGCCGACAAATAGAATATAGGGGGCGTTCGCCGGAAATGAAAGGCCGCAATGAGGCTTTGTCCCTGTGTCAAATTGCGACGGCAAGGGTTGACTTGGGCGCGGTCACAACGGAAGCTTTGCGAGCGGTGAGGAGTAACCGACCTAGCGCACGGATTGCGAAGCGCGCCACAGCCCTCATCGATCGGATCCGTGGCGCCGACGAGGGGAATTTTTGATGGCCGACTATCTTGCGGATGTGAAGAAGTACGACGCGGGCGCCAGTGCCGACGCGGTCGAAAAGATCGTCAAGCATCTGGGCATTGCGCTGAGGAACCGCGATTCCTCGCTGGTGTCCTGCACAGACCCGAAGGAGCTCGAGCGCGTCAAGGAGAGCTGGGTGGCCAAGAAGCTCGGCGTCAGCGATGGGGCGAAAGCCGACGCGTCGATCGAGAAGACCTGCAAGGCGATGCACGCCGACAACACCAAGAGCCGCGTGACCTTCTATTATCTGGTGGCCAAGGATCTGGGCAAACTCGGCTCGCTCTGAGAGGTCTGACAATTTCTGTTCTGGCGACCGATCGGCACGGTTTTATGCGCTTTCGGTCCGCCAGCGCGGGTTCTGAAGAGCGCTCCGCTTCATGTCCGGGTGGGGAAAGAATCTCAGACAGGCGTGGCGCCGGCGCGCACATGCGCTATGATTGGTGAAATCTCGAATCGAGCTGGAACCGATGCGCCAATATCTCGACCTCTTGCGGCATGTGCTGGACAACGGCGCCGATCGCGGCGACCGCACCGGCACCGGCACGCGCTCCGTCTTCGGCTACCAGATGCGTTTCGACCTGGCGCGCGGCTTTCCGGTCACCACGACCAAGAAGCTGCACCTGAAGTCGATCATCCATGAGCTCCTGTGGTTCCTGGCCGGCGACACCAACATCAAATACCTGACCGACCACGGCGTCACGATCTGGGACGAATGGGCGGACGAGAATGGCGACCTTGGCCCCGTTTACGGCAGGCAGTGGCGTTCCTGGCCGGACGGCCATGGCGGCTCGATCGACCAGATCGCGGGCCTTCTCAAGGAGATACGCCGCAATCCTCAATCGCGCCGGCTGATCGTTTCGGCCTGGAACCCGGCCGAGGTGGAGGCGATGGCGCTGCCGCCCTGCCACTGCCTGTTCCAGTTCTACGTGTCCGAAGGCCGGCTGTCCTGCCAGCTCTACCAGCGTTCGGCCGATATCTTCCTCGGCGTGCCGTTCAACATCGCGTCCTACGCGCTGCTGACGCTGATGGTGGCGCAGGTGACCGGGCTGAAGCCGGGCGATTTCGTCCACACGCTGGGCGATGCGCATCTCTATTCGAACCACTTTGAACAGGCGCGCGAGCAATTGCAGCGCACGCCGAGGGCGCTGCCGACGATGTGGATCAATCCGGAGGTGAAGGACCTGTTCGCCTTCCGCTTCGAGGATTTCCGGCTGGAAAACTATGTCGCCGATGCCTCGATCAAGGCGCCCATCGCCGTTTGAGCCGCAGACGGCTCAGTCGATGCCGACCATTACGTCCGAGGCCTTGACCACGGCATAGGCCTGCTTGCCCTTTTCGAGCTTGAGGTCGGCGACGGCCTCGTTGGTGATCGAGGCGGTGACGATGGCGCCGCTGCCGATGTCGATCCTGACATGCGACGTGGTGGCTCCCTTGACGATCTCGGTGATCGTTCCCTTGAGCACGTTGCGGGCGCTGATCTTCATTGGGCTCTCCGTTGCTTTCATGCAGGCCGTTCTCGCAAAACCGAGGTCACTTTTGGGCGACATGCATTGGGTTTCCTGCTCGTCTTACCAGAACGATCGGTGGGGCATAGGCGTTTTCGCGAGCCGCCGGGCCTTCCCTTGTTATATTCATGCGGATATATCGATCGGCAGGCTTCGCGCCGCACGGATTTCAAAGCAGGGAGTTTTCGATGACGCGCAAGGGTTTCGGGTTGAAGGCGATCGCCATTGGCGGTCTTGCGGCGACGTTGATGGCAGCGATGCCGGCCGCACATGCGCAAGACAAGGTCGTGGTTTTCGCGGCGGCCAGCCTCAAGGACGCGCTCGACGCGGTCAACAAGGCTTGCGAGGCCGATGTCGGCGAGGCCGCGACTGTTTCCTATGCGGCAAGCTCGGCACTGGCCAAGCAAATCGAAGGCGGAGCGCCGGCCGACGTCTTCATCTCGGCCGATCTCGACTGGATGAAATATCTTTCCGACAAGAAGCTGACCAAGCCCGATACCGAGGTGAAGCTGCTCGGCAACGAGATCGTGCTGGTAGCGCCAAAGGATTCGACGGTCGAGACGAAGATCGAGAAGGGTTTCGACCTCGCCAAGCTGGTCGGCGACGGCAAGCTCGCCATGGGCGACTTCAAGGCGGTGCCGGCCGGCAAGTACGGCAAGGCGGCACTGGAATCGCTCGGCGTCTGGTCCTCGGTCGAAAGCAAGGTGGCGCAGGCCGAGAACGTGCGTGCGGCGCTCAAGCTGGTTTCGACAGGGGAGGCCGCTCTCGGCATCGTCTATGCCACCGACGCGCATGCCGACAAGGGCGTCAAGGTGGTCGGCACCTTCCCGGAGGATTCGCATCCGCCGATCATCTATCCGGTTGCCCAGACCGCCGATTCGAAGGACAAGGATACGACGGCTTTCCTGAAATGCCTGCAGTCCGCCAAGGCCGGCGCGCTCTTCAAGGAACAGGGTTTTACCGTGCTCACGCCGAGCAACTGAACAGGGCCTGATAGCGCAATATGACCTGGCTGCTGGACCTCACTCCCGACGAATGGAATGCGGTCCGGCTGTCCATCAAGGTGGCGACCGTGGCGATGCTCGCCAGCCTGCCGCCGGGCATAGCCATCGCGCTGCTGCTTGCCCGCGGACAATTCTGGGGCAAGACGCTGCTCAACGGCGTGGTTCACCTGCCGCTAATCCTGCCGCCTGTCGTGACCGGCTACCTCCTGCTTTTGACCTTCGGCAAGCGCGGCCCGGCCGGGGCTTTCCTGGCCGAGCATTTCGGCATCGTCTTCTCGTTTCGCTGGACGGGTGCGGCACTGGCCTGCGGCGTCATGGGCTTTCCCCTGATGGTGCGGGCAATCCGGCTGTCGATCGAAGCGGTGGACCGCAAGATGGAGGCGGCGGCGGGCACGCTTGGCGCCAATCCTTTGTGGGTGTTCGCCACCATCACTCTACCGCTGATCCTGCCCGGGCTGATCGCGGGCGCCATCCTGGCCTTCGCCAAGGCGATGGGCGAGTTCGGCGCCACCATCACCTTCGTCTCCAACATCCCCAACGAAACGCAGACGCTGCCCTCGGCGATCTACACTTTCACGCAGGTGCCGGGTGGCGATGAGGGAGCATTGCGGCTGACATTGATCTCGGTCGTCATCTCGATGGCGGCTTTGGTCGCCTCGGAAGTGCTGGCGCGACGGGTTGGGCGGCGGATGGACATCGAATGAGCGTCCGCGTCGACATCGGCCACCGGCTCGGCGATTTCGCCATCGAGGCGCGCTTCGAGAGCGCCGGGCGGCTCACCGCGCTGTTCGGGCCATCCGGCTCGGGCAAGACCACGCTCATCAACATGATCGCCGGGCTGATCCGACCCGACAAGGGCCGCATCGAGGTGGAGGGCCGTGCGCTGGTCGACACCGATGCCGGCATTTTCGTGCCGAAGCACAGGCGCCGCATCGGCATGGTGTTCCAGGACGCACGCCTGTTTCCCCATATGAGCGTGGCCAGCAATCTGCGCTACGGCCGCTGGTTCACGCCGGCCAAGGAGCGCTACGCCGACATGGATGCCGTCGTCGACCTGCTCGGCATCGGCCCGCTGCTGAACAGGCGCCCGGTGAAGCTCTCGGGCGGCGAGAAGCAGCGCGTGGCGATCGGCCGGGCGCTGCTCGCCAGCCCCAGATTGTTGCTCATGGACGAGCCGCTGGCCTCGCTCGACGAGGCGCGCAAGGCCGAGATCCTGCCCTATATCGAACGGCTGCGCGATGAGACGAAGATTCCGATCGTCTATGTCAGCCATTCGGTCGCCGAGGTGGCGCGGCTGGCGAGCGACGTGGTGATGCTGGCGCAAGGCAAGGTCGTTGCCGGTGGCCCGACCGAAGTGGTGATGCAAAGGCTCGACCTGCTGCCGACGGAAGAGCGCGGCGAGGGCGGTGCGGTGCTGGACACCAAGGTTCTGCGCCACGACGAGACTTTCGGCATGACCGTGCTCGTCTCGGCCGCCGGAGAGATCCGCGTGCCGCGCCTGGCGATGAAAACCGGGGCTCCCGTGCGTGTCCGCATCCGTGCCCGTGATGTGATGATCGCTGCGGAGAAGCCGACAGGCCTCAGCGCGCTCAACATCCTGCCCGGCACGATCGTTGCGATCCGCCCGGGCGAAGGGCCGGCGGTCGAGGTCGACATCGATTGCAATGGCGCAACCGTGCTCGCCCGCATCACCGAACAGTCGCGGCAGGCGCTGGAACTGCGGCTCGGCGGCAAGGTTTTCGCCGTGGTCAAGACAGTGAGTTTCGACCGGGCCAACACCGGCGCCGGCCTGCCGCTCGAGGTCGATGGCTGACAGAAGCGGCGATCGCCGCTATATTGATTTGGAATAACGCTATCGCTGAATTGGCTTCGGCAGGAGTCCTGGTGACCGCGGAGGAGCAAAGATGCCATCGCTGAGCTTGCGGATAAATCTCGATCCCGACGGGCGGATCGGTCCGGGCAAGATCGAGCTTCTGGAGCAGATCGCCACCTTCGGCTCGATCTCGGCCGCCGCGCGCGGCATGGAGATGTCCTACAAGCACGCCTGGGATCTGGTGGAGGACATGAACCGGGTGTTCGGCAAGCCGCTGGTCGCCGCGCAGACCGGAGGCCGCAAGGGCGGCGGCGCGCAGCTGACGGCTATCGGCCTTGCGGTGGTCAGCCGTTTCCGCGCCATCGAGCGTGCGGCCACCGCGGCAGCGGCGACGCATATGGATGCACTGCAGGCGGAGATCGATGCGGGCTGAGAGGCGTGGGCGGAGCGAGGTTTCGCGCTGCCAACGCAATCGGGGCAGGTCACCGCGCGAACCAGATGCTGCGATCGTGCCGCCTACATTATCACCGCAATCCCCAGTCGCGATTGATTCCCGCGCGCGACCATGATTGGTAGTTTCGCAACGCGACCAACGAGGAAATTGAGATGGACGCCGCTCCGCCAGAGTTCAACCGAAATGCCCTCGCTTCTCTTGTTGACGGCAAATCAACGCTTGAGGTGGGGCCTTTCACGAATCCGACTTTGCGCGGTCCAAACGTTAAATATTTCGACGTCATGGACAAACAAGGACTGATCAACAGGGCTAATGCGATCGGCTATGTCTACACCGTCCCGGTGGATATCGACTATGTTTCCAGCACCGGCGACTTGAGCATCGTGGACAAAAAGTTTGATTTTTGCCTGAGCAGTCACTGCGTCGAGCATCAACCAGACCTGATTTACCACTTGAATCAGGTCGCGAGGATTCTCACTGCGACAGGCAGATACCTCCTGATTATCCCGGACAAGCGTTACTGCTTCGACCATTTCATCGCAGAGAGTTCGATTGCCGATTTCATCGGCGCTCGAGGCAACAAAGTTCACACCGCAAAGAGCGTCATCGAACACATTGCTCTAGCCACGCATAATGATCCGGTTCGCCATTGGACCGGCGATCACGGGGTACCGAGATTTCGTGACAATCTGTCCAGTGTTTCCGTGGCCATGAGCCAGTACGACACCTCCGCTGGGGCCTACATCGATGTTCACGCTTGGCAATTTACACCTCAAAGTTTTCGCTCGGGAATAGAGGTGCTTTCCAATCTCGGCCTGATCGGGCTGGAAGTGGAGCAAGTCTATGCCACGCCGCACAACACTTTTGAGTTCTGCGCCATTTTGAAGCGACGGCTGGCGTAGAGAAGCAGCCCGTGGCGATCAGGCGGGCACTGCTCGCCAGACCCAGATTGCTGCTCATGGATGAGGCTCTGGCCTCGCTCGACGAGGCGCAAGGCCGAGATCCTGGCCTATATTGGGATGACGCGACCGTGCCGGCCCGCGACATAGGACAGAGGGGCGACCGAAAGGCCACCCCTCGTCGGTTTTCTTACTCCGAGAGCGTGAACGGAGCCGTGTACTTGTCGACATTGTCCTTGGTGATGAGGAGGCAATCGAACAGCTGCTTTTCGGTCGCGGCGCCGGTCTTGCCGGTCTTGATGAAGGAGTCCGCCTGCTGCACGGCTTTCGCCGAGTAGACGGCCACCGGCTGCAGCACGGTGTATTGCAGGTCACCGGCCTTGATGGCGGCGACAGCGTCCGGCGAGCCGTCGAAGCCGCCAACCTTGATGCTCGACAGTTTTCCGGCCTCCTTCAGCGCAGCGATCGCGCCGAGCGCCATCTCGTCATTGCCGCTGGTCACGCCGATGATGTCGGGATGGGCCTGGAGCAGGCTCTGCATCTTGTCGTGGCCCTGGGTGCGGTCCCAGTTGGCGACTTCCGAGCCGACCTTCTTGAGGTCGGGATACTGGCTGATAACGGTCTCGTAGCCGTTCGACCGTGTCGCGGCGTTGTTGTCGGAGGGGGCGCCGAGCAGCTCGACATAGTTGCCCTTCTCGCCGATGGCCGTCACCCATTGCTGGCCGCCGAGCGCGGCGCCCTGGGCGTTGTTCGAGACAAGCTGCGCCTTGGCGAGGCCCTCCTGGTTGATCTCGGCATTGACGAGGAAGACCGGGATGTTGGCGGCGATCGCCCTCTTGACCGCGCCGATCGAGCCGCTGGCATCGGCCGGATCCAGGATGATGGCCACGGACTTGTTGGTGATCGCCGTGTCGATCAGCTTGCTCTCGGTGTTGGTGTCGGCCTTGGAGGCGCCGACGGTCGCGGTGTAGCCGAGCTTTTCGGCTTCGGCCTTGGCGACATTGCCTTCGGTGAGCCAGTAGGGGTTGGCGGGGTCGATGACGATGATCGAGATGAGGCCGCTGGCCGACGCCGCGCCTGCCGCGACGATCGGTGCGGCAAGGGCGAAGGCCGAGAGCATCAGAATTCTGGCACTGCGATACATAGAGTTCCTCCTTTGGTTAGCAATCGCGCCGGTCAGCCGGCGGTCTTCTCGAGGGCGGGATCGGCCGTTGTGGCCTTGTCCTTTTGTGGAGAAGTGGGCGAGCCGCCGGCCGGGCTCGGAAGCTTGACGCGGCGGCGATACTGGATAGCGTTGAGCAGCACCGCCAACACGATGACCGCGCCGGTGAACACTGTTTGCCAATATGCAGAGACGCCGATGATCACCAGACCATCGGACAGGAAGCCGATGACGAAGGCGCCGACCAGCGTGCCGCGGATGTTGCCCCGGCCACCGGTGAGCGCCGCACCGCCGATGACGACTGCGGCAATTGCCGTGAGCTCGTAAGAGGTGCCGGCGGTCGGACCCGCCGAGGTCAGTTCGGAGGACAGGATGAGGCCGGCCACGGCGGCGCAGATGCCCGAGAGCATATAGACCGACACCTGCACCTGCTTGACCGGCACGCCGGAGAGTTCGGCGGCGCGTTCGTTGCCGCCGGAGGCGTAGAGCCAGCGGCCGAAGGCGGTGCGGTTGAGGATGATGCTGCCGATGATGGCGATGACGGCCATGACCAGCACGCCGATCGGGATGTCGAGCAGGCGGTTGAAGCCCAGCCATTCGAAGCCGGTGTTGCCGAGCTCCGGCTTGCCGCCGAGATCGTTGTAGGTCAGGCCATTGGTCATCAGCAGGGCCGCGCCACGCACGACGTAGAGCATGCCGAGCGTGGCGACGAAGGCGGGGACCTTCAGCCAGGCGATAAGGACGCCATTGACCAGACCGACCAGCGCGCCGAGCACGCAGACCAGCACCGCGACGACCCAGACCGGCGGGTAGAGGATGACGCCGAACGTGGTCAGCTGCACGCCCTGCATCAGGAAGCCGGCGATCACGCCGGAGAAGCCCAGCGTCGAGCCGACCGACAGGTCGATGCCGCCATTGAGGATGACCAGCAGCATGCCGACCGCCAGTATGCCGAAGATGGCGACATGCGAGGCCATGGTCAGGAAATTGCCGACCGAGAAATAGTAGGGAGACAGCAGCGAGAAGACGATGATGATGGCGATCAGCGCGAAGAAGGCGCGGCCCTCCAGCAGAAGCTTGGCCAGGCTGAAGCCGTCGGCCGAAACCCTCGGGGAGCGGCTGCGATCGGGGCTAGCGTCGGTCACGGTGGTGGCTCCTGTGTTCTTCATGGTCGGAGACCACGGCCTCGCCGGAAGCGGCCATGATCTCCTCCTTCGTGGCATCGGCACCGAATTCGGCCGAGATCCTGCCGCGATGCATGACGATGATCCGGTGCGCGATGCTCAGGCATTCGGCGACTTCCGAGGTCGAGAAGACGACGGCGAGCCCGCGCGCCGCCCGCTCGCTGAGCAGCCGGAACACCTCGGCCTTGGCGCCGATGTCGATGCCGCGGCTCGGCTCGTCCAGCAGCATGACCCTGGGATTGGTGGTCAGCATCTTGCCGATGACGACCTTCTGCTGGTTGCCGCCGGACAGCGAGCCGATAGGCGCGCTGCCGCCCGCGGTCTTGACGTGCACGTCACGGATGGAGGCTTCGACCAGCGTCCGCTCCTGCGAGCGCGACAACAGCATTCCCCTGACGAAAGCGCCGATGCTGGCGAGCGACAGGTTGGCGCCGACCGACATCGTCTGAACCAGGCCGTCACGCTGGCGATCCTCGGGCACCAGCACGAGCCCCCTGGCGATGCGCTCGGCGATGCCGAAGCGGGAGATGTCGTTGCCTCCGAGCAGGATGCGCCCGCCCGATGGCTGCAGGCGCCCGGCGATGCATTCCAGCAATTCGGTGCGCCCGGCGCCCATCAGCCCGTAGATGCAGACGATCTCGCCGCTGCGTACGGCAAGCGACAGCCTGTCGACCACGGAACGTTCCGAGCTCGATGCATCGGGGACACTGACATCCTCGACCGACAAGGCAACCTCGCCGAAGGCGTATCCGGTGGGCGGCGAGCCCAAATCGAAGTTCTCGCCCACCATGTTGCGGACGATCCATTCGAGGTTGATGTGCCTGGCGTTGGCCGTCGCGGTGATCGCGCCGTCGCGCAGCACCACGGCGTGGTCGGTGATCTGCAACGCCTCCTCGAGGTGGTGCGAGATATAGACGATCGAGACGCCGCGGGCCGTGAGGTCGCGGATCACCCTGAACAGCACCTCCACCTCGGTGGCGCTCAACGCCGAGGTCGGTTCATCCATGATCAGGATGCGTGAATCCACCGAGAGCGCGCGGGCGATCTCGACGATCTGCTGCTGTCCCAGGCGCAGGTCCTGAACCAGCGTCAGCGGATCGATGTCTTCCTCGAGGTCGGCCATCAGCCGCCGCGTCTGGCGGGCCTCCTCGGCGAAATCGACACCGGTCGCGCCGCGTATTTCCCGGCCCATGAAGATGTTGTCGCGCACGCTCAGATTGGGCGCGAGGCTGAGTTCCTGATGGATGATGGAGATGCCGCGATCGCGGGCGTCGGAGGCTGAGGAGAAGGTGACGGACTGGCCGTCGAGCTCGATGGTTCCCGATGTCGGCGTCGTCACGCCGGAGAGGATCTTCATCAATGTCGACTTGCCGGCGCCGTTTTCGCCGAACAGCGTCGTGACCTTGCCGCGGCGTATGTCGAAATTGACCCCTTTGAGCGCGTGCGTGCCACCATAGGTCTTTACGATGTGGCGGGCCGCGAGCACGGTGTCGCCCGGCGCCGGCTCGAATTCGGGCGCCGCATTCATTGGACGCTCAGCTTCACCGGCGCGACCAGCCAGCCTTTGGGGTTGATCAGCTTAAAGACACCGACGACCGAGATGGTCTTGCCGGTGAGCTGGGTGTTGTCGATGGCCGACAGCACCTGCTTCTTCATCTCGTTGTTCAGGGCCGAGCCCGCATTCTGGTACTCGATCTGGTTGGTGAACTGGCCGAAGGTGATCGCGCCGGTGGCGTCGCGCAGATCGGTGCCGTTGATCGCCGGTCCGGTCTGGATGCGAATGACCAGATTGTCCGGGACGTCAGCCACCTTGACGGTGTAGATGCCCGACTTTCCCTCGCCGACGACGCCAGTGAACTTGACCGAGAATTCGGTGCCGACATTGGCCGGCACGCCATATTGTTTCTCCGCGGCCGCCTTGTCCTTGGCGATGGCGGTTGCAAGCGTCGGTGCATCGACGGCGCGCTGCTCGACGGCGGATTGCACGTTCGGAAATTCAGCCCTGCCGAACGCCTCCGGCGAAAACGCCGCCTTGCGGGTGTCTTCGGCCGAGCCGATCGTGACGATCTTGGTGTCGAGGATCATTGCGCCGAGCAGCGCCAGGATCGCGATCGCGACGGCCGCCCAGCGGACGCCTGGCGATCCTCGCCGGTTCATCGTGGTGGTTGCTGGCTGCGAACTCATGCTGTGACGACCTGTGTAGTGGCGGCGATGAGAGGTGGCATTTCGTTTTGTTGGCGCGAAGCGCCGCATAAGCCGCTGTGCGGTTGGCCCGCTTGCATCGACCCCTCCCGCAGCGTGCTCCTCCAGCGCAATCGACCATACATCGATGTTAATTTACCGTCAATGACTGTGATACTTTGTCGATAACGTAACATTCATGTGACCGAGCGGCTGATATATATCCATATATGATATTGATATTGTTTAGGTTTTCAAAAATCGACAATATCTCACAGGTGCTGTGACACGCTTGCTTTCAAGTCAGCAATGAGGCTGTGCCGCGCTCAAGCCAGTTTGGCGCGATCACTCGTGGTTCGCGGCAGGTGCTCCGGTTGCAGCCCCATCAAATTGTTGCCGTTGAGCTGCGTGACAACCGCGTCGATCTCCTCGCTGATCCTCTGAGCGTTCCAGCCGAGCGCCCGGCCGGCAATCAGGGCGATCTGCTGCAAATCGCTTGTCGTCAGGGAACCGCTGATGGCCAGCGTCGTGCGCCGCATGACGATGTCGGCCAGATGTTCGACGAATTCGCTGCGAGCGATGTAGTCGATCTCCGATACGCTGTAGTCATGCGAGTCCGGCAAGCGGTCTTCATTGCTCGATGCGCTCTGGTGCCGGGCTATCGGCAATGCCTTGGTGCCATAGCGCGACAGCAGCAGGTCGAGCCGGGCCTCGTCGATGCCTGAGGCCGACGCGGCCTTGGCCAGCCAGCTTGATCGTGCAGTTGTGTCGGCCGGAAAGTCCTTGCCGCCGCCGATCGGCATCGAGCGCGTCGTCACCTTGCGGATGCGGCCGAGACGATCGAGCACTGTGTCGGCGACCTCCTCGGCGAAACCGCGAAATGTCGTCCATTTGCCACCGATCAGCGAGATGATGGGGAAGGGCCGCGATGGCTCCGACTCCGCCACCGGCGCCGAATGATCGCGGCTGATCAGGCCGGGGATGGCGGCGTCGGATGCGGGCAGGGGTCTGATGCCGCTATAGGCATAGACGATCTGGTCGCGTTCGAAACGCATGCCCGGCAACAGCGTGCGCACGCTTTCCAGCAGATAATCGATCTCCGCCGGCTCGCAGCGAACCGTATCCGGATTATCGGCCGCGAGATCCGTCGAGCCGACGAGCGCCTTGCCGAGATAGTCGTAGACAAGGCAGATGCGCCCGTCATCGGCTTCGAAATAGAGCATGCGCCCGGCCAGACTTTGCACCAGCGCTTCGTGCTTGAGAAGGATGTGCGAGCCCTTGGTGCCGCCGATCATCCTGGACGGCGCCCCGAGTGCCGCGTTGACATGGTCGATCCATGGGCCGGCGGCGTTGACGACCAGCCTCGGCCGCAACGAGAATTCGCCGCGGTTCTGTCGTCTGAAGGCCAGCACGCCGTTCGAGGAAGAGACCAGCGAGGTGTAGTTGGCCGCGCTGGAGTTAGGGTTGGCCTCCAGACCATCGGCGATTAGCTCGAGCACCAGCCGTTCGGGATGTGTGATCTTGGCGTCGTAGTAGGTGCCGGTGGCGACGATCGAGCCAGTCAACGCCGGCATGTCGCGAAGCGCTTGACGGCGTCCGACAAGCCGATGGCGCGGCATCACCCGGTGCCGCGAGCCGTAGAAATCATAGATCATCAGGCCGATCTTGATGAGGATCGCGCCACGGCTGCGCGGCGCGCTGGTCGAGCCCAGCAGCGTGCGCAGCGCCGCCCACATGCCCTTGCCCCAGGAGAAGATCGGGATGACCGTCGGCAGCGGGCTGACATAGTGCGGCGCGTTCTTGAGCAGCAGGTTGCGCTCCAGCGTCGACTGCGCCACCAGCCCGAATTCGCCGGTCTCCAGATATTTCAGCCCGCCATGGATCAGGCGCGAAGGCGCCGCACTGGTGCCGGAGCCGAAATCCGCCTTGTCGACGATGCAGCAGCTGACGCCCTGCGCGCTGAGATCGCGAAACAGGCCTGCCCCATTGATGCCGGCGCCGAGGATGACGACATCGATATCGCCGGGGACACCGGTCCGTTGCTCGGAGCCGTGCTGGCTTTCGGCCGTTGATGTCATGGCCTCGCCGTCTTGACGATACGCAGCTGGACCCCGGCCTGCTCCAGCTTTTGCGCATGCTTGTCGCTGATGCCGTCGGTAACCAGGACCGCCTCGAAGCTGACCAGGTCGTCGAGCACGTGCAGGGCCACTTTGTCGAACTTGGAATGGTCGACCAGGAGGATGCGCTTGATCGCCGCCGCCATCATCGCCTGCTTTACCCGCACCACATGCTGATCCTGGATGAAGGCCGTGGTGCCGCTGATCGCGGAGGCCGAGCAAATCAGGAGATTGGCGCGCAGCCGCGAGATCGCATTCTCGCAGACGATGCCGATATAGGCGTTGTAGGTGCGGTGGTACTGACCGCCGAGGCAGATGAAGTCGATGTCGTCGACATTGGTCAGCAATGCAGCCGTCGACACGCTGTTGGTGATGACGGTCAGAGGCGTGACCTCGAGCAGCAGTGGCGCAACGGCGTTGGCTGTGGTCGAGTCATCCAGGATTATCGCCTGTCCCGGCTCGACGTAATCCATGGCGGCGCGGGCCAGTGCGTCCTTCTCCGCCCGCCCAACCGTCACCCGGTAGCGGAAGGCACTTTCATAGAGGCCGGATGGCTGCACGGTGACGGCGCCATGCAGCTTGCGCAGCACGCCTTGATGCGCCAGCTGGTCGATGTGGCGGTGGATGGTCATGCGCGACACGCCGAAATGCTCGACCAGATCGTCGATGCGCACCTGGCCGAGTTTTATCACATATTCGGCGATCTCTTCGCGCCGTTCGTCAGCCTTGATCATGCTGTGCCCCCCATTGCTTGCGCTGCAAGGCTTTCGATTTCGGCCCATTTCGGCCTGAGCTGTTCGGCGATGCGGCCATAGATGGAATAACGCTCGTCCAAGACGGCGCTGCGTGCCGGGTCCGGGCGGTATTCGCGGCTCACCGTGCAGGTGGCGCGCGCGCCTTCCTGCGGCGAGGCGAACAGGCCGACTGCCGCGCCGGCGCAAAGGGCGGCGCCGTAGGCGGCCGCCTCGTCGGTCGAGGTGACGGTGACCGGCACGTTGAGCACGTCGGCGAACATCTGCGCGAAGGCCGGATTGCGCGAGCCGCCGCCGGTCAGCCGCACCTCGCGGACGGCAAAGCCGTCGCGCAGGGCTTCGACATGGGTGCGGTGGTTGAAGGCGATGCCTTCCAGCACCGCCTTCAGCATGTCGCCGCGGTCGTGCCAACCGCGCAAGCCGACAAAGCTGGCGCTGGCGGCATTGCCGTAGGGCGAACCGAACAGATAGGGATGGAAGAGCAGGGTCGACGGCTTCTTCAGCGCGGTGTCGATTTCGGTCGCCAGCATCTCGTGGATCGAGCGGCCGGTCTTCTTGGCCTCGTCCTGTTCGGCCCGGCAGAGCGTGTCGAGGAACCAGTCGTAATTCGCCGTCGAGGCCGGCGAGATCGACATGTTATTCCAGCGGCCGAGGTCGATGGCGTTGCGGCAGAACCAGCGCTGGTCGGTACGCGGCTCGGCGGAGACCACTTCGTTGATCGAGTAGGTGCCGGCGACGATGCTGACCACGCCCTCTTCGTGGCCGCCGATGCCAAGCGCCGAGGCGGTGACGTCATGCAGGCCGCAAGCAACCGGAGTTCCTTCCGCAAGCCCGGTCAATGCGGCCGCTTCGGCGGTGGCGTAGCCGACAATGTCGGCCGAATGTGCAGCCCCGGGCAAAGCCGCGAACAGCTCCTCCAGGCCAAAGATGCGCATCGCCTCCTGCGCGTAGACTTGCGTGCGGACGTCGGTGAACGAGGTGCTCGCCTCGGTCAAATCGGTGCCGACGGTGCCTGTCAGGCAAAAGCGCAGCCAGTCCTTGCAACCGACGATATGGCCGATCTGGCTGAAGCGTTCCGGCGCATGCTTTTTCAGCCAGCCCAGTATCGCCGATGGCGCCGAAGCGTGCGGAACCTGTCCGGTCAAAGCGAGGGCCTCGGCAAACACCGAACCCTTTGCCCATTCGTCGACGATCTCGCCGGCGCGGCTGTCGAGCGACAGGATGCCGGGGCCGAGCGGTCGGCGGTTCCTGTCGAGCAGATACAGCCCGTCGCCATGCGCGGTCGCCGCCACGGCCTTGATATCGCCAGCTGGCCGGCCGCTCAGGGCAATGGCTTCCCTGATCGCCTCGGCGGTCGCCTGCCAGAGGCCCAGCATGTCGCGTTCGACCCAGCGGGGATGCGGCATCGATTGCGGCACACGGCGCCTGGCCACCGACAGCTGGGTGCCGTCGGCATCGAAGATCACTGCCTTCGTCACCGTCAGGCCGTTGTCGATCCCAAGCAGGCTGGACATGATGATCCCGTTCAGCGTGAGCCGGTACGCGTTGCGAATTGGTTCCAAGCAAGGTTGGCGCTGAACATCATGGAAATCATCCTCGTCGGGATCCGCCATTGCCGATTGCGGCCGCCGATGAAACAGCGGCAGGATTCGAACCGGCCAACTGACCATACAATTCTGTGAATTTAACGTCAATATGTGTGATATACGCCAGGCGAGCAGGCTCCGCCAGGCGGAGCTTGATTATCAAATTGGCATAAAACGCTGTTTTTTCTAACTCTTGAGGGCCGCCAATCCGTCTCGCCGGTCTTGTTACCCGTTACCCGCTTGCGTGGCGACTGCCAGGGCAGTGGCTAGATATCCTCTGGCTCACCGGGCTTGCGCAGCAGATAGGTGTCCATGATCCAGCCCTTTTGCCGGCGGGCTTCCTCCCGGACCTTTTCGATCTCGGCGCTGACATCGCTGAGGCGACCGGAGACGATGATCTCGTCCGGCGTGCCGAGATAGGCGCCCCAATGGATGACGACATCCGGGTCGGCCAGTGTGTTGAAGGCGCATTTGCCGTCCAGTATGACGACTGTGCTGCCGGCATTGCTGGCCAGACCTTCTTCGGTCAGCCTGCGGCCGGTGGTGACCAGGAACGAATTGCCGATGCGGTTCAGCGCCATTTTGTGGCTGGCGGCAAGCGCCTGGATGGCAGTGATGCCAGGGATGACCTCCAGTTCGAAGGCGACGTTGTTCCTGAGGCGCACGCGCTCGAGAATGCGCAACGCGCTGTCGTAGAGCGAGGGATCGCCCCAGATCAGGAAGGCGCCGCAGCCATCCTCGGCGATCTCGTCGCGGATCAAGGCTTCGTAGATGGCCGCGATGGCTTCGTGCCAGTCATCGACGGTCGAGCGGTAGGAAGATGTCGGTTCGGCGCGGACCGGCACGTCGAATTCGACGCGGCGCGATTTCGGATTGGTGACAAAGCGGTCGCAGATCTCGCGCCGCAATTCGGCAAGGTCGTTCTTCTTGGCGCCCTTGTCGGGGATGAACAACACATCGGCACGGTTCAGGCCTGATATGGCCTGAACCGTCATGTGGTCTGGATTGCCGGCGCCGATGCCGATGACGAGAAGCTTGCGCATGGGGCGAACTCCTGCCCGATCGGAAGCTGTTAGTCCAGACCGCTCGCGTGTCCAGACCGCTCGCGTGTCCAGACCGCCCGCGTGTCCAGACCGCTCGCGTGTCCAGACCGCTGGCATGTCCAGGCCGGTGTGGTGTAGTCACGCAAGTGGAAGGGCTTTGAAACGCCGCATTGAAACGGCTAGGGTCGTCAGGGCATTCTTGCCGAGGGGGGCTTCGATGTTGCGAACTGTTCTGACTGCGGCGCTGGCGCTTTCGGCGGCACCCGCATTGGCCAACGATTCTGTTGCCGAGCTTGGCACAGGCGGGCTGATCCTGTCGCGCAGCGATGCCGTTGCGATGCAAAGCGAGGATCTCTTCATCTCGCCTGAAAAGGTGACGGTCGACTACGTCTTCCACAACAACACCGACAAAGATGTCGACGCGATCGTGGCCTTCCCGATGCCCGACATTTCGGGCGATCCCGAAGAAATGCCGGCCATCCCCGAAAACCAAAGCGACAATTTCCTCGGCTTCGAGGTGACGATCGACGGTGCCGCGGCAAAGCCTCAACTCGAGCAGAAGGTGTTCGCGCTCGGCATCGACATCGGCGCCGATCTCAAGGCGCAGAATGTGCCGTTCAACCCGTTCGGCGATGCGGCCAAGGCGGCACTGGCGAAGCTGCCACAGGCGGTGGCCGATGACTGGGTCAACCGCGGCATCATCATCAAGGACACCGCCGATGACGGCAGCGGCATGAAATCCAACTATGCGCCGTTCTGGCAATTGCGCTCGACCTACTGGTGGCGCTCGACCTTTCCGGCCAACAAGGACGTTCACGTTTCCCACCGCTACAAGCCGAGCGTCGGCGGCACGTCGTCGGTCAGCTTCTTCTATGACGGCCAGTTCCAGGGGCAGTATGCGACATACAAGACCCGCTACTGCATGGACGACACGTTCGAGAGCGCGGTGCGCAAGGCGGCGAAGGACAATCCGGACGGCTATCCCAAATATTTTGAAAGCCGCATCGCCTATATTCTGACCACCGGCGGCAACTGGGCGGCGGGCACCATCGGTAAGTTCAAGCTGACCGTCGACAAGGGCAATCCCAAAGCCCTGGTCTCGTTCTGCGGCGATAATGTCAAAAAGGTCGGGCCGACGAGTTTCGAGATGACCGCGAACGATTTTTACCCGGAGCACGACATCGATATCCTGCTGCTCGAACCGTCGGACAGCAATGGCGGGGACGCGAACTGATGCATGTGGCAATCTACGTCGCCATCGCCGAGAACGGAGTGATCGGGCGGGATGGCGGACTGCCCTGGCGGCTCTCCACCGATCTCAAGCGCTTCAAGGCCGACACGATGGGCAAGCCCATCATCATGGGCCGCAAAACCTATGAAGGCATAGGCCGTCCGCTGCCGGGCCGGCTCAACATCGTCGTCACCCGCGACAAGGGCTGGCGCGCCGAGGGCGTCGAGGTGGCGCATACGCTGGAGGCCGCGATTCAGCTGGCAACGGTGCGCGCACGCTGCATGACCGGCATCGACGAGGCCTGCGTGATCGGCGGCGGTCAGATCTATGCCCAGGCGCTGCCGCTGGCCGACCGGCTGCACGTCACCCATGTGCTGGCCGCCGTCGATGGCGACGCGCATTTCCCGCCGATCGACGCTGAGACATGGCGCGTGGTCAGTTCGCAGGAGGTTCCGGCCGGGGAAAAGGACAGCCACGCAACACGCTATTCCGTTTATGAGCGCCGCCGCCCGATACTTTGATAGACAAAAAGTGCATTGAAGGACGACAAAGGGTCGCTACCGGCCCAAAACGGATGATGTCGGCGGCGCATCGCGTTGAAAGCGTGCCGTGGCGTCCCTATAGAAGAACAACACTGGATTTTGCGCCGTAATTCCGGCGCTTGAGGGAATTCCAAGCGAAAGGACATTCATGCCCTGGAACGACAAGAGTGGCGGAGGCGGCGGCCCGTGGGGCGGCGGCGGTAACAATCAGGGGCCCTGGGGGCAGGGGCCAAAGGGGCCAAGCGGCCCGCAAGGGTCGCCCCCCGATCTCGAAGACATTATCCGCCGCGGCCAGGACCGGCTGCGGCGCGCTCTGCCCGGCGGCGGTGGCGCCAGTCCGGCGGTGTTCGGGCTGATCGCCGCGGTGCTGGTCGTTCTGTGGGCATTCCAGGCGGTCTATACCGTGCAGCCCGACGAGGTCGCCGTCGAACTGCGTTTCGGCAAGCCGAAGCCCGAACTCTCACAACCTGGCCTGCATTTCCATTGGTGGCCGCTCGAGACCGTCGAGACGGCCAAGATTTCCGAGCAGCTCGTCGACATTGGCGGCGGCAACACCAGCGGCAACGGCCTGATGCTGTCGGGCGACCAGAACATCGTCAACGTGCAGTTTTCGGTGGCCTACCAGGTCTCCGATCCCCGTGCCTATCTGTTCGACGTCTCGGATCCGGACGGCATGCTGCGGCAGGTCGCCGAAAGCGCCATGCGCGAAGCCGTCGGCCGCCGGCCGGCACAGGACATTTTCCGCGATGACCGCCAGGGCATAGCGGCGTCGGTGCGCGAAATCATCCAGTCGACGTTGGACGGCTACAAGGCCGGTCTCAACGTCAATGCCGTGTCGATCGAGGATGCAGCACCGCCACGCGAAGTGGCCGATGCGTTCGACGAGGTGCAGCGTGCCGAGCAGGACGAGGACAAGTTCGTCGAGCAGGCCAACCAGTATTCCAACCAGAAACTCGGCCAGGCGCGCGGCGAGGCGGCACAGATCCGCGAAGACGCGGCCGCCTACAAGAACCGTGTGGTGCAGGAAGCCGAAGGTGAGGCCCAGCGCTTCATCTCGGTCTATGACGAATATGCCAAGGCGCCGGATGTGACCCGCAAGCGCCTCTATCTGGAAACCATGGAGAAGGTTCTGAAGGACTCGAGCAAGGTCATCGTCGAGCAGGGCAACGGACAAGGTGTCGTGCCCTATCTGCCGCTGCCGGCATTGCAGGCGAAACCGCCGGCTCCGGTCGCGCCTGCCGCGAACACGGGAGGTACCCAGTGATGGCCAACCGTCTTCCCATTTTCGTCGTCATCGCGGCGGTCATCCTGTTCCTGATCTATTCCTCGGTCTTCGTGGTCAATGCGCGCCAGCAGGCGCTGGTGTTGAGGTTCGGCGAGATCGTCGACGTCAAGAGCGAGCCCGGCATCTATTTCAAGGCGCCGTTCTCGTTCTTCGACGCCGATACGGTGCAGCTGATCGAAAACAGGGTGCTGCGCTTCGACCTCGACAACATCCGCGTCCAGGTGTCTGGTGGCAAGTTCTATGAGGTCGATGCCTTCATCGCCTATCGCATCTCGGATCCGCGCGTCTTCCGTGCCGCCGTGTCCGGTCAGATCGAATTGGCCGAAGCGCGGCTGAGGACGCGTCTCGACGCTGCCTTGCGCCGCGTCTACGGTCTGCGCGATTTCGAGGCGGCGCTCTCGGAACAGCGTGCCGTGATGATGCGTGAAGTGCGCGATCAGCTCCGGCCCGACGCCACCTCGCTCGGCCTGCAGATCGAGGATGTCCGCATCCGCCGCACCGACCTCACGGCCGAGGTCTCACAGCAGACCTATGACCGCATGAAGGCGGAACGTCTGGCCGAGGCCGCCCGGCTTAGGGCCCGCGGCAATGAAGCGGCACAGCGCATCACGGCACGCGCCGATCGTGAAGTGGTCGAGATCGTTGCCGAAGCGCAAAAGGAATCCGAGATCCTGCGCGGCGAGGGCGAAGCCCAGCGCAGCGCCACCTTCGCGGATGCCTACAAGCGCGACCCGGCCTTCTTCGACTTCTACCGGTCGATGAATGCCTACGGCACGGCGCTGGACAGTACCGGGACGACCATGGTGCTGTCGCCGAGTTCGGAGTTCTTCCGCTACTTCCGCGATCCCGATGGCAAGGAAGGGCCGGCGAAGCCGGCGGTACCCGCCGCACCGGCAACGGCGCCCGCCGCGCCGACGACTCAACCCAGCACCGGCCAGAAATAGCCGGTGCAGGACTTTTTCGCGGCGATGGGCCTGGTCCTCGTCATAGAGGGCCTGGTCTATGGCGGCTTTCCCGGCTTGGCGAGGAAGCTCGCCGGCGAGGTGCTGTCGATGCCGGAGAACGCATTGCGGATCGCCGGGCTGGTCGCGATCGCCATCGGTGTCGGCATCGTCTGGCTGGTGCGGGGCGGATGAGATGGCCGTTTTTCGTCCGCGGCAAAACGGAGGATTAATCCTCTGCCGATAGTCGTAGCCGCAAACGTGCCGTATTTTTTGCCAACATAGCGCAACGCGGTGTTTTCGCCGTTGCGCTTTCTCTTTCAGAAAGACCGGGAGGCTTCTCGATGACATCCACACTCCTTTTGCGCGCGGCACGGCGGACGCTCATCGCCGGCACGGCAGCGCTTCTTGTCGGCACTGTTGCTGCCCCGTCCTTCGTGACGCCAACCTTCGCGGCCGATGGGCCTGCTTCGGTGGCCGACCTGGCGCAGGGCGTGCTCGGCGCGGTTGTCAACATCTCGACTTCGCAGACGGTGAAAGGCACGGAAGGGCCGGGCGCCGTGCCGATGCCGCAGCTTCCCGAAGGCTCGCCTTTCCAGGACTTCTTCGACGACTTCTTCAAGAACCGCGGCGGCGACAAGGACAATAGTGCGCAGAAAGTGCAGTCGCTGGGATCCGGCTTCGTCATCGATGCCGAGCAAGGCATCGTCGTCACCAACAACCACGTGATCGCCGACGCCGACGACATCGAAGTCAATTTCTCCGATGGCGTGACCCTGAAGGCGACGCTGGTCGGCACCGACACCAAGACCGACGTCGCGGTGCTGAAGGTCGATCCGAAGGGCCACAAGCTGACCGCGGTGAAGTTCGGTGATTCCACCAAGATGCGCGTCGGCGACTGGGTGATGGCGGTCGGCAATCCATTCGGCCTTGGCGGCACAGTCACGGTCGGCATCGTCTCGGCGCGCAACCGCGACATCAATTCCGGTCCTTATGACGATTTCATCCAGACCGATGCCGCGATCAATCGCGGCAATTCAGGCGGGCCGCTGTTCAACAGCGTCGGCGAAGTCATCGGCATCAACACCGCGATCATCTCGCCGTCCGGCGGCTCGATCGGCATTGGCTTCTCCATTCCCTCGCAGCTTGCCTCGGGCGTCGTCGACCAGTTGCGCCAGTTTGGCGAGACGCGACGCGGCTGGCTCGGCGTGCGCATCCAGCCGGTGACGGACGACATCGCCGAAAGCCTCGGCATGGCGACCGCCAAGGGCGCGCTGGTCGCCGGCGTCATCAAGGGCGGCCCCGTCGACAACGGCACCATCCAGGCCGGTGACGTCATCATCAAGTTCGACGGCAAGGACATCCATGAAATGCGCGACCTGCCGCGCGTGGTCGCCGAAAGTCCTGTCGGCAAGGCCGTCGATGTGCTGATCGTGCGCAAGGGCGTCGAGCAGACGGTGAAGGTGACGCTTGGCCGGCTCGAGGATGGCGAGAAGCTTGCCAGCGGCGAGAACGGCAACACCGACCAGGACAAGGGCAAACAGGCTCCAGCCGTCTCGACCGCCTCGGTGCTCGGCATGACCGTCGGCGAGCTCAATGACGAGACGCGCAAGAAGTTCAGCATCGCCGGCGATGTCTCCGGCGTCGTCATCACGGACGTGGCCAAGGATTCGGCCGCCGCCGAGCGCGGCATCCAGCCGGGCGAGGTGATCACCGAGATCGCGCAGGAATCGGTCGCCACGCCCAAGGACGTCATGGATCGGATCGGCGCGCTGAAGGAGCAGGGCCGCAAGAACGCGCTGTTGATGCTGGCGTCGAAGACTGGCGAGTTGCGCTTCGTGACCATCCGGATGGATTGAGATTTCAATCCGGCGATTTCCAAAAAAGGCGGCTAACCAGCCGCCTTTTTTCTTGCCCGCCAATTCTCGCGCGAAAGCCGGAAGAGCACATGCCGCCTGAGCGCGGAATGGCTGTCGGGAATGCCGGGATGATCGAAGTCAGCGGTTGGATCGGCTGTCATGCCGAGGCGTTTCATGACGTCGGTCGAGCGGTGGTTTTGCGCGACGGCAAAGGAAACGATCTCGTCGACGGCCAATGTCTCGAAACCGTAAGCCAGCCAGGCTTCCGAGGCCTCGGTGACATAGCCCTTGCCCCAGAATTCGGGTGCCAGCCGCCAGCCGATCTCGATCGTGCCGGCCGGCAGGACATCAATATCCTCTGTTCCCGACAGGCCGACAAAGCCGATGCACTCGCCCGTGGCGGCGATTTCGGCCGCGGCGAAGCCATATCCGTCCTTGTCGATCCATGCCCGGACCTCGTCCATCTTGGCGTCCGCGGCGGCACGGTCGCGGCGGAACGGGAAGAATTCCATGACGCGTTCATCGGAATTGATGCGATGGAAGAGCTCGCGGTCACGGTCCTCCCAATTGCGCAGGATGAGGCGTCCGGTGCGCATGGGTTTCATTGGACGAACTCTTCCTGGCGATAGCCCTGCAGATAGAGCAGTGCGGTGAGGTCGCCATGGTCGATGCGAACCTTGGCCTGCGCCGCCACGGTCGGCTTGGCGTGAAGCGCCACACCGGTGCCGGCAAGCCGGATCATATCGAGGTCATTGGCGCCATCGCCGACGGCGATGGCGTCGGCCGGCGTCAGGCCAAGGCGTGCGGATATTTCGAGCAGCGCGTCGGCCTTGGCGGCGCGGCCGAGGATCGGCTCGCCGACCAGGCCGGTAAAGCGTCCATCCTGTTCGAGCAGGCGGTTGGCGCGGTTCTCCTGAAAGCCCAGCATGGCCGCGATGCGGGTCGTGAACACTTCGAAGCCGCCCGAGACTAGCGCCGCCCAGGCGCCATTGGCGCGCATGGTCTGGACCAGCGCGCGGCCGCCCGAGGCCAATGTCAGCCGATTGGCGACGATGCGGTCGACGACGGCGGCATCGAGCCCCTTCAACAGCGCGACGCGTTGGCGCAGGGCCGGCTCGAAGGCGATCTCGCCGTTCATCGATCGCGCGGTGATCGCCGCGACGTGCTCCTTGACGCCGATCTCGTCGGCCAGCTCGTCGATGCACTCCTGGTCGATCATGGTCGAATCCATGTCGGCGATGAGGATTTGCTTACGGCGCGTTTCGGCCTGCTGGACGATCACGTCGACCGGTTCCGCGGCCAATGCGGCACGCAGGGCAGCCGTGGTATTGGCGGTGTCAGCCTCTTGCGGCAAGGCAAGATCGCAGGCAATGCCTTCGGCCAGCCAGACGACAGTGCTTGCGCCCACCGACCGCGAGGCCATATTCGCAAGCGACGGCGATAGGGCGCGGTCAGCGGGACGGGAAACAAGCGTGGCAATGAGCGGCATCGAGAATTCCGGCGCGGATGCGGGCGAAGGCCGCGTGAAGAACGCGATCCTGATAGCCGGGCCGACCGCCAGCGGCAAGTCGGCATTGGCGCTCGACCTGGCCGAACGCGCAGGCGGCGTCATCGTCAACACCGATTCCATGCAGGGCTATTCGGTGCTCGATGTGCTGACCGCCCGGCCGGAAGCGGCCGACCTCGCACGGGTGCCGCATTTCCTCTACGGCCACGTTCATCCCGCTACCGCCTATTCGACGGGCGCGTGGCTGCGCGATGTGAAACTCATCGACGACGGCGTGCTGTCGCGGCGGCCGGTCTTTGTCGGAGGCACCGGCCTCTATTTTCGCGCGCTGGCCGAGGGTATTTCGGAAATGCCTGACATTCCGCCGCGCATCCGCGACCGCTGGCGCTACGAGCTGAAAGAGCAAGGCGCGGTCAAGCTGCACGGCCTGCTGTTGCGCGAGGATTCGAGAGCCGCCATGCAGCTCAAGCCTACCGACAGCCAGCGCATCGTGCGGGCGCTCGAAGTGCTCGACGCCTCCGGCCGATCGATCCTGGAATGGCAGGCGGAGCGCGGCCGGCCGCTCATCGACAGGCAGACGGCGCGTTTCCTGGTCATCGAGCCGGATCGGGCCGCGCTGGGCAATCGCATCGAGAGGCGCTTCGACCAGATGCTGGACAAGGGCGCGCTGGAGGAAGTCAGGCAGCTTGCGGCCCTTCGCCTCGATCCGGATCTGCCGGCGATGAAGGCGATCGGCGTTCGGGACCTGCAGGCGGCGATGGCTGGAGAGCTGAGCTTTCCCGAAGCAATCGAGCGCGCCAAGATTGCAACCCGGCAATACGCCAAGCGGCAGGCGACCTGGTTTCGCCACCAGCTGGGGCCGGAATGGCAGAGATTGCGCCCCGGTGACGATCTCGAAACCACGATCCAAGCACTTGTTGCTAATGCAACTTAAAAAGTTGACCATGACGGAAGGGTTCGCGCCGAAGTTGCCGGGATTAACGCTCCGTAAGGCGGTCCGTGCCATAAGGTCGATGGGCACTTTTCCATTGGGGAGCAGATGCGTTTCCATAAGGCGGAATCCGCTTTTTTCGTCTTTATTTTCGTGATCCTGGCCGCTGGCCTGGTGACGCTGCACGCCTATGGGCTCTTGCAATCCTTCGCCACGGAACTCCATACCCAGTCGGGCCTGGACAAGGTCATCTACCTCAACAAGCTGTTGTTCGCGACCGGCGTGCTGCTTGCGACCGCGCTGTTTTTCGGCATCTTCTTCATCTATCCGCTGATCCGCAAACAGGCGACGGAAGAAGGCAAGCTGCGCGCCATGACGGTTTCGCTCAGCGCTCGCTCCGAAACGCTCGAGCACGCCGCGCTGACAGACAGCCTGACCGGCATGCAGAACCGACGCTATTTCGACGATGCGCTTAAGGAATATCTCGAGGAGTTCCGCCGCATCGAAAAGCCGGTCGGGCTGATGATCCTCGATCTCGACCATTTCAAGCAGGTCAACGACACGCACGGCCACGATGTCGGCGACGAGGTGCTCAGGGCCGTCGCCAGTTGCCTCAAGGACATGACACGTTTCCACGACGTGGTGGCACGGCTGGGCGGCGAGGAGTTTGCCGTAGTCACGCCCAACATGGAGGCGGAGCTGCTGGCCAAATTCGCCGAGCGCATCCGCAAGGCGATCGCCAACATGTCGATCCTTTCGGGCAACGTCCGGCTCAAGATCACCACCAGCGTCGGCCTTGCCGTCTGGGACCGCAAGGAAACGGCCGAGGAGTTCTATCGCCGTGCCGACCGCCAGCTCTATGAGGCGAAGAGGCAGGGCCGCAACCGCGTCTGCGCCTAAAATCCCGAAGAAGAATCCATGAGGCCGGTTGCCTGACGCGGCTTTCTCGACTTCCGGTGCTCACGGACTGAATGTCCGCTCCGCTCCGGCTTCTCGAAATCCGCGCCATTCAATCCGGCCTGATGAATTCCCTTTCGGGATTTGCCCAAGCTGGTTCGACGATGTCGAGCCTTTCGAAGCTGCTGCCGCTCTTCGTCTGAGAGTTGTAGGCTCAGTCGTTCTGGGGGCGCAGGCCGAAGGTGGCGGGCTTCAGGCCGTAGCGCATGTCGAAATCGTCATCCGATTGCAGGCGCCCGGTTGCCGGCTTGCGGTAGTCGGGATCGCCGGCCTGGCGACCGGAATCGACCACTTCGGCGAAGGCCATCGCCTGCGGCGTCGGTTTCGGCACGTTGCGCAGCCGCTCGACGATCGCCACCAGGTCGACATCGTCGCCGGCCTTTGGCGACTCGATCTGTTCGCGCTTGGCCGCGCCGGGAAGCAGGTGGCTGGGCAGTCTTTCGAATTTCAGCCGCATGGTCGTCGCCACGCCTTCGCCGAAGGCGATGGCTTCGCGCTGTCCCATGGACGACAGGAAGGCAAGCGTGGAGGCGGAGGAGTCGGCGATGGCCGAGCGGATGATCGCCTGGTCCTGCTCGTTGGCGAGCCGCATGGCGAAGAAGGTCGAACATTGCGACAGGATGGTCGGGTCAAGCTCGCCGGGGCGCTGCGTGACGACGCCGAGATAGCAGCCATATTTGCGGCCTTCCTTGGCGATGCGCGACAGCGCGTGCCTGGTCGGCGCGAAGCCGAGACGAGGATCGGCCGGCATGTAGCGATGCGCTTCCTCGCAAAGCAACAGCAGTTGCAGCTTGCCCTCGCTCCACAGAGCGAGGTCGAAGGCCAGGCGCGCCAGCACCGAACAGACGGAGTTGACCACTTCGGAAGGCATGCCGGCCATCTCGAAGCAGGTCACCGGCCGGCCGTGATGCGGCACGCGGAAGATGTTGCCGATCGTCTCGTGGATGGTATCCTCGATCAGGCGCGAACTGAACATGAAGCGATAGCGCGGATCGGCGGACGCCGATTCGATGCGCGTCTTCAGCGATTTGAGCGTCGGGCGCTCGTTCTTGCTTTCGAGCATGCCCATACGTTCGTCGATCTGCTTGAGCAGGTCCGCGATGCGGTAAGGAACCGGCGTATCGGCGGTCAACGCGTCGTTGCCGCGCCTGAGATAGGCACCTGAATTCGGGTTGCGGTAGAGGCTCTTGGCCAGCGGAATGAGGTCGCGCAGGGCGTCGATCTCTTCCGGAACCGTTTCACGGCCGCGAAACAGCACCTCGGCGAATTCCTCGAGCTTGAACATCCAGAACGGCAGGTCGAGCGTCTTGGAATCGACCTTGACGCAATATTCCGGCAGCGACGCCGCGAATTCATTGTGCGGGCCGAGGATCAGGATGCGCAGATCCGGCCGCGCCGCGATCGATTTGCGCAGCAGCAGCGAGACGGCGGTGGATTTGCCGACGCCGGTGGTGCCGACAATGGCGAAATGGCGCGCCAGCGTGTCGTCGATGGCGATGTTGGCGGCGATCGCCTCGTCCTGCGACAGCGAACCAATGGTGATGGAATGGCGGCCGGCCAGATCGTAGACGGCCTGCAGATCGCGGCTGCGGATGCGATGCGCAACCGCGCCGATATGCGGATAGGTGGTGATGCCGCGGTCGAAGATCGGCTTGGCTCCGGGCTCGGCCCCATCGCGTACTTCACCGATCAGCTCGATGCTGACCTCGATGGGGTTCTGGCCTTCACTGCTCCAGGCGCGATCCGATTTGCCGATGCCGTAGACCAGGCCAACGGTTCGGGTCGTGCCCAGATTGATCGAGATCATCTTGCCGACCGTCCAAAGGCCTGTCACCGCGCCGTCGACATCGTCGGCATAGGCGGCGATGGTGGCGCGCGCGCCGTCGCATTGCACGACGTTGCCCAGGATGCGCCGGTCGTTCTGCTCTGCGTTGCGGCGCTCCTGCGATGTCGGTTCTCCGACGGAAGCTTCGCGTTCGACATACATGGACAGGCCAATCCCCATTTCCCTTGATATCAGACCCTACCGGAATGGGGTTAAGGCCGGATGAGGTCGGATGGTGTAGAGAGGATTAAGCGCCTGGCGAAAATTGTCGCGACACGGCTCTTCTCCATCTCAGGCATTTCGCTATAGTGGACGAATGGTCGATATAACGAACGATATTTCTTCGACCATCGGCAGGCGGATCCACGCCGAAAGGGTCATGCGGGACTGGTCGCTGGCCGAGCTTGCCGAGCGGTCCGGTGTTTCCAAGGCCATGCTGAGCACGATCGAGCGTGGCATGACCAGCCCGACGGCGGCCCTTCTGGTGCGCATCGCGGCAGCGTTCGGCATGACGCTGTCGACCCTCATCGCGCGCGCGGAATTGCAAGGCGGCGGGCTGCTGCGCGAGGCCGATCAGCCGGTGTGGCGCGATCCCGATACAGGCTATGTCAGGCGGCATCTGTCACCGGCCGGCGACCTGCCGCTCGAACTGATCAAGGTGCATCTGCCGGCGGGCGCCAGGGTCAGTCTGCCGGCGGCTTCTTACGCCTTCATCAAGCAGCAGATCTGGCTGATTTCCGGACTGCTCGAATTCACCGAGGGTGATGTGGTGCACAGGCTCGAACCCGGCGACTGCCTGGCGCTCGGCGCGCCGTCGGACTGCACCTTCCATGCCCTGGAGGCGGGCGCCGACTATCTCGTCGCGCTGGTCAGGGGCTGAGATCATGGCGAGACGGCCAAAGCGCTCCCACAATGGGGGGCCGCCTCTTGATGAGTATAAGGGGCCACCCTGGGGCAAGGGCGACCCCTATATTTTCCTGGCCTGGCAGGCCGCGCACGCCAAGGCATGGAAGGCGCCGAGCCGCGAAATCATGCTGATGCGCATGGACAAGGCCGAACGGCTGGGCCTGACCTATGAGGAATACACGCTCGAGATCCTGGAGCGTGGACGGCATCTGCGAGAAGAAGACACCGAGCGGATCAGCGCCATCAAGGCCGCGCGCAAGCGACGCCGCGTGCGCCTTCTCGATTGAGGCCTCTACGTCGGGGCCTTTCTGGATAGGTGCCCCAGCAACCACTGGCGGAAATCCTGTTCGGCACTGGTCAGGCGCGCGGTCGATGCGCTGGTCAGAAAATGGCCTGAGCTGCTGGAGAGCTCGAAATCGGAAAGCGGCACTAGGCTCCTGGCCTTGAGCGCAGCGTCGACTAGCGGCCGCGACCCCAGAAGCACGCCGGTGCCAGCGCTCGCCGCTTCCATCGCCGCGACGAAACTGTCGAAGCGATGCGACCGCTGGGGGTGGCCGGCCAGTCCAGCGGCCGCGAACCATTCCGCCCACATTTCGCGCGCGCCGGCGACCAGAAGCAGCGGCAGGGCTGTCCAGTCGGCGGCACCGGCGAGGGTCGGACTTGCCAACGGCACAAGGCGCTCGGCAGTCAGCCTGTCGGCCTCGCGTCCGGGAAAGGAGCCGTTGCCGAAACGGATGTCGAGCGCCGAGCCCGGCAAGTCGTAATCGGTCGGCCGATGGATCGTCACCAGATCGAGCTGGATGCGCGGCAGCGCCTGGGCGAGATCGGGCAGCGCCGGGACCAGTATCAGCAAGGCGAAGGAGATCGGCACCCGGATCGATACGGTCTGCAGCGCGCGCGGCTCGAACAGTTCGGTCGTGCTGCTGGAGATGGTGGCGAAAGCCGACTGGATGTGCGGCAGATAGGCGGCACCCTCGGGCGACAGCGCGACGCCGCGCGCCAGCCGCGAGAACAGGCGCGTCTTCAACCGCTCCTCGAGCAGCCGGATATGTTGGCTGACGGCCGCTTGGGTCAGGCCGAGTTCGGCCGCGGCCGCCGTGAAATTCGACAGCCGTGCCGCGGCCTCGAAACTGCGCAGCCAGTCGAGGGGAGGCAGAGCGGGAATGGGTTTTTGATACATTAGAAATTTGGGGTCTTTGGCTAAAAAATGATAATTTGAGTTATGCCTGCCTTGTTGCCAACATGCAATCGAAACCCTGCGGACCGGGCCGCGGGCGTAGAGGACAGGAACGGATCCATGCTCACCCACGCGCTGATTGGCGACGAAGGCAGAACGATCGAACTTGGCTGGCAGGGTGGGAGACGCACCCGCTTTCACGCCATGTGGCTGCGTGACAATGCGCTGGACGACAAGACGCGCAGCGCCGGCAATGGCCAGCGGCTGATCACCATCCTCGACATTCCGGCCGAGACGAGGATCGGCGCGGCCGCGATCAAGGGCGGCGCGCTGGAAGTTAGCTTCGTGCCAGAGGCAAAGACGGTCAGCTTTCCCGCGCAGTGGCTCAGCGCCAACGCCTATGACCGCGACGAGCTTCGCGAACCCGGCTGGACGGGCGATATCATCCAGCGCTGGACCAAGGCGACGATGCAGAATTCGGTGCCGCGCGCCAGCTACAAGGCGGCCTTTCATGGCCGCAGCGTCCTGCGCGAATGGCTTTCGGCGGTACGAACCTACGGCTTTGCGGTAATGGACGGCCTGCCGGCGCAGTCCGGGGCGTTGTGCAAGGTCTCCGACCTGTTCGGCTATATCAGGGAGACCAATTACGGCCGCTGGTTCGAAGTGCGCGCCGAGGTCAATCCGAACAATCTCGCCTACACCAATCTCGGGCTCCAGGCGCACACCGACAATCCCTATCGCGATCCGGTGCCGACGCTGCAGATCCTGGCCTGTGTCGAGAACACGGTGGAGGGCGGCGAGTCCAGCGTGGTCGACGGTTTTGCCGTTGCGGCCGCGCTGCAGGCCGAAAACGCTGAAGGCTTCCGGCTGTTGAGTTCCTGTCCGGCGCGCTTCGAATATGCCGGCTCGTCCGGCGTGCGGCTGCAGGCGAAGCGGCCGATGATCGAGCTCGGACCGGATGGCGAGCTGATCTGCATCCGCTTCAACAACCGTTCGCTGGCGCCTGTCGTCGACGTGTCGTTCGCCTATATGGACGCCTACTATGCCGCCTATCGCCGGTTCGCCGAGCTGATCGAGGATCCCGCCTTCGAAGTGACGTTCAAGCTTCAACCTGGCCAGGCCTTCATCGTCGACAACACGCGTGTCATGCATGCCCGCAAGGCGTTTTCCGGCACCGGCAAACGCTGGCTGCAGGGTTGCTACGCCGACAAGGACGGCCTGCTGTCGACGCTTGCGGCGATCGAGCACAGCTTCAAGGAGGCCGCGGAATGAGCGGCCAGGATTTGAACGCGGACAATATCGTCGAATTCATCGCCGACATTTTCGAGCGCCGGGGCGCGGAATCCTATCTCGGCGAGCCGGTGACCATGTCCGAGCACATGCTGCAGGGGGCCTGGCTGGCGGAGCAGGATGGTGCGCCCGAAGTGCTGGTGGCGGCCGCGCTGCTGCACGACATTGGCCACTACACCAGCGAGTTCGGCACCTATTCGCCCGACGATGTCGAGGACAAGCACCATGATGAGGCCGGCGGCGAGGTGCTGGCGCCGTTCTTCCCGCCGGTCATCGTCGAATGTGTGAGGCTGCATGTCGCGGCCAAGCGCTATCTCTGCGCCACCGACCCGACCTATTTCTCCAGGCTGTCGCCGGCTTCGGTCCACACGCTGTCGCTGCAGGGCGGACCAATGAGCGCCGACGAGGTGGCCGATTTCCGCAAAAACCCGTTCCACGAGGAAGCGGTGCGGGTCCGTATCTGGGACGAGGGCGGCAAGGTTGCGAACATGAAGACGCGGGCGTTTCGCGACTACATGCCGTTGCTGCAGCGCGTGGTGCGCGATTTCGCCAACCACGCCTAACGGCGGTTCATCACCAAAACCCATGTGCTTCTGCTTCGACGGGCAAGTTGCGGTGACGCCACATAGGTCCGAGGAATGCCGAGAGCGCGGTCATACCGAAGGCGTTCCCCCCGGTGCAGCCCGGCGCCTTCGTCGGCAAGCCAGCTTCCCTCGATCCGGCGAGCCGGTCCGAAACGCTCGACGTCACAGACATTCCGCGCGCATAGCGATGCATTCTGGAGGCGCGGCATTTGCCGCGCCTTCCTGGTGCCAGCCGCAGCTGACCACCCAGTCCCGCTATCCCTTGTGGTGCACCGTCTGCAGCCCGTAGACGGGCGTCGGCAGGCCGGCATGCCGGGCCTTCAGCTGCAACGACAGGAACTGCGAATAGTGGCGCGACTGGTGCAGATTGCCGCCATGGAACCACAGCGCTTCCTGCTGCGTCGGCTTCCACATGTTGCGCAATTCGCCTTCCCAGGGGCCGGGATCCTTGGTGGTGTTGGAGCCGAGGCCCCAGCATTTCCCGACCTTGTCGGCGGTTTCGCGCGATATCAGATCGGCGGCCCAGCCATTCATCGACCCGTAGCCGGTGGCGTAGACGATGAGGTCCGCGGGCAGTTCGGATCCGTCACTGAGCAGAACCGAATGCGGCTTGATCTCTTCGACGGCGACACCGCTCTTCAGCTTGATCGAACCATCGATGATCAGCTGGGAGGCGCCGACATCGATATAATAGCCAGAGCCGCGCCTGAGGTACTTCATGAACAAGCCGGACTCGTCGTCGCCCCAGTCGAGCATGAAACCGGCCTTTTCCAGTCCCTTGTAGAACGCCGCGTCGCGCTTCTTCATCTCGGCATAGGCCGGAATCTGGAACTCGTGCAGGATCTTGTAGGGCAGGGAGGCGAAGATCAAATCGGCCTTGGCCGTGGTGATGCCATTCTGCAGCGCCTGCTCCGAATAGAGCGAACCCAGTCCGATCTCCATCAACGTGTCGGATCTGGAGATATGGGTGCTCGAACGCTGCACCATGGTGACGTCGGCGCCGGCTTCCCAAAGGGCCGCCGCGATGTCATGGGCGGAATTGTTGGAGCCGATGACGACGGCTCTTTTCCCGGCATAGTCATCGGGGCCAGGGTGCTTCGAGGAGTGGTGCTGATCGCCCTTGAAACTCTCCATGCCCTTGAATTTCGGCATATTGGCCTTGCCGGACTGTCCCGTCGCCAGCACCAATTGCTTGGGCTTCAAGGTGATGTCCTTGCCGTCGCGGCGGACGACGACGGTCCATTCCTTCTTCTTGTCGTCATAGGAGGCGCTCTTGGCCTCCGTCGAGGACCAGTAGTTCAGCTCCATCACCTTGGTGTACATTTCCAGCCAGTCGCCGATCTTGTCCTTGGGTGAGAAGACCGGCCAGTTCTTCGGGAAATCGATATAGGGCAGATGGTCGTACCAGACCGGATCGTGCAGGCAGAGCGACTTGTAGCGCTTGCGCCAGCTGTCGCCGGCGCGCTCGTTCTTCTCGACGATGATGGTCGGTACGCCGAGCTGCCGCAGCCTTGCGCCGAGCGCGATGCCGCCCTGGCCGCCGCCGATGATGAGCGTGTAGGGCTGCGTCTTGAAGCCGAGCTCGGCGGCTTCCTTCTCACGCTCTTCCTTCCATGTCGGACGGTTCTTGCCCGAGCCATGCTTAGCGCCCATCGGCCGCGCGAAGCCGGCCGGTTCCTCGTGGCCTTTCAATTCGACCATGGTGGTCAGCAGAGTCCAGATCTTGCCTTCCTTAAGCCTGATATGGCCAAAGCCGCGCGCCACTTCGGTCTCGAAACTGATCCAGCCCTCGATCAGCCCGTCGCTCTCGGTCGCGTCCTCGCCCTTGGCGAGTGCCCAATGCGACGGCTTTGTCTTCGACAGCTGGCTCTTCAGCATGTCGCGGACCTGGTCCCGGCCTTCCATGGTCTTGATGTTCCAGGTGAAGGTGACGAGGTCGCGCCAGTAGCAATCCTCCTGGAAGCAACCGACAGCCCTGTCGATGTCATTGGCGGCCAGGGCGCCGCCGAATTGGTCGAGCAGGTCGGACAGTTTCTTGCTTGGGGCCTTGTCGAGCATAAGTTATCCTCCGTGAAATCCAGGCCGTCATGGTGGCTCCTCCCGACTTGCAAGCCGGACGATGAAGTATCGGCAGAGAGGACGGCCTTCGTCACGCCCCACCATAGTTTCGCGTGGCTTCAAGGACTTATCTGGAGAACGCGGTTTGCGAGCCGGTTTGGAGCGCTCTTGCGACGGGCGATGGGGGTGGTGTCGGCACGATGCGGCGTCCATCGCGAAATCGTGACGGGCCATTTGTCGAATTGGGAAGCGCCTTCATCGCCGGCGCGATTTTTGCCGTTGACAGGGCGCCTTGCCGGCCCGTAGTGTCCGCGACCATGAAAAAGGCACTCATTCTCGTAGGAAGGCGCGTGGGCAAGGCGGTGTAACCGCCGGGCGAAAACCTCCCATGCGCAACACACAGGCTCCCTCGGGGGCCTTTTTTATTGCCCGAAACACGACTAAACGACCAACAACACCCAAATGGCAACGCCCAAGTGGCGACAGTACGGGACCAGACCGATGAGCAACGGACAGAGTGAGCGGCGCGAGATGACGGGCGCCGAAATGGTGGTGCAGGCGCTGAAGGACAATGGCGTCAAGCACGTCTTCGGTTATCCCGGCGGCGCGGTTCTCCCGATCTATGACGAGATCTTCCAGCAGGACGATGTCGAGCACATTCTCGTGCGGCATGAGCAAGGTGCCGGCCATGCGGCCGAGGGCTATGCGCGTTCGACCGGCAAGGCCGGCGTCATGCTGGTGACGTCAGGCCCCGGCGCGACCAATGCGGTGACGCCGCTGCAGGATGCGCTGATGGATTCGATCCCGCTGGTCTGCCTGACGGGCCAGGTGCCGACCTCCTTGATCGGCTCCGACGCGTTCCAGGAATGCGACACGGTCGGCATCACGCGCCCCTGCACCAAGCACAACTGGCTGGTGAAGGACGTCAACGAACTCGCCGCGACCATCCATGAGGCTTTCCATGTCGCGACCACGGGCCGTCCCGGTCCGGTTGTGGTCGACATCCCCAAGGACGTGCAGTTCGCCAAGGGTTTCTACGTCCCGCCGCAAATCGCACCGCGCACCAGCTACCAGCCCAAGGTTCAGGGCGATCTGGAGAAGATCAAGGCCGCGGTCGACCTGATGGCCACCGCCAAGAAGCCGATCATCTATTCGGGCGGCGGTGTCATCAATTCCGGTCCGGAAGCGAGCCATCTGCTGCGCGAACTGGTCGACCTCACCGGTTTCCCGATCACCTCGACGCTGATGGGTCTGGGCGCCTATCCGGCATCCGGCAAGAACTGGGTCGGCATGCTCGGCATGCATGGCACCTACGAGGCCAACATGGCCATGCATGACTGCGACGTGATGATCTGCATCGGCGCGCGCTTTGACGACCGCATCACCGGCCGGCTCAACGCGTTCTCGCCGAACTCGAAGAAGATCCACATCGACATCGACCCGTCCTCGATCAACAAGAACGTACACACCGAGGTGCCGATCATCGGCGATGTCGGCCGGGTGCTGGAGGATATGGTGCGGCTGTGGCGGGCAACCGCCAAGGCCGACAAGAAGGCGCTCTATCCCTGGTGGGAGCAGATCGCCAAATGGCGCGGTCGCGATTCACTCGCCTATAAGATGAACCACGAGGTGATCATGCCGCAATACGCCATCCAGCGGCTCTACGAGCTGACCAAGGACAAGGACACCTACATCACCACCGAGGTCGGCCAGCACCAGATGTGGGCCGCGCAGCATTATCATTTCGAAAAGCCGAACCGCTGGATGACCTCAGGCGGTCTGGGCACGATGGGCTATGGCCTGCCGGCGGCACTCGGCGTGCAGATCGCGCATCCCGATGCGCTGGTCATCGACATTGCCGGCGACGCCTCGGTGCAGATGACGATGCAGGAGATGAGTGCCGCGGTGCAGTACAAGGCGCCGATCAAGATCTTCATCCTCAACAACCAGTATATGGGCATGGTGCGGCAATGGCAGCAGCTCTTGCACGGCAACCGGCTGTCGCATTCCTACACCGAGGCGATGCCGGACTTCGTCAAGCTGGCGGAGGCCTATGGCGGCCATGGCATACGTTGCGAGAAGCCGGACGAGCTGGACGACGCCATCAAGGAGATGATCTCGGTCAGGAAACCCGTGCTGTTCGATTGCCGCGTGGCGAACCTCGCCAACTGCTTCCCGATGATCCCGTCGGGCAAGGCGCATAACGAGATGCTGTTGCCCGACGAGGCCACCGACGAGGCCGTGGCCAACGCCATCGACGCCAAGGGCAGGGAACTGGTGTAATCGACGGGCCAAGGCAGGGCTTGTCGAAAGAAGCCGTGCGCAAACAAAAAATCAGACCAAGAATTTGAGATCCATGTCATGAACGCACAGCACCTTCAACCGACCGGCTCCGCCTACTTCATCGCCAAGGAAACGGAGCGGCCGGAAAACCACACGCTCTCCGTACTGGTCGACAACGAGCCGGGCGTACTCGCCCGGGTCATCGGCCTGTTCTCCGGACGCGGCTACAACATCGAGAGCCTGACCGTTTCCGAGACGGAGCACGAAAAGCATCTGTCGCGCATCACCATCGTGACGCGCGGCACGCCGCATGTGCTGGAGCAGATCAAGCATCAGCTCGAGCGCATCGTGCCGGTTCACCGCGTGGTCGATCTCACCGTGCGCTCCCATGAATTCGGGCAGGAGCGGCCGCTGGAGCGGGAACTGGCGCTGGTCAAGGTGGCCGGCACCGGCGAGGCCCGGGTCGAGGCGCTGCGGCTGGCCGACGCTTTCCGCGCCAGCGTCATCGACGCCAACACCGAGCATTTCATCTTCGAGATCACCGGCAAGGGCTCCAAGCTCGACCAGTTCATCGCCATCATGAAACCGCTCGGCCTGGTCGAGATCTGCCGCACCGGCGTGGCGGCGATGAACCGCGGCCCGCAGGGCATGTAGGCACGCCACCGCGCAAGGGGGCCGACGCTCACAACGCCTGGTTCGATCGGCGGCCAGGCGCTGGCCTTTGCGCAGCCAGCAATAAGAGACAATAATGCTGACGTATCTGGGAGGATAACATGTCACTCGACGCATTCCTCGCACTGCTCGTCTATGCCCTCGTCACCTCGATCACGCCGGGGCCGAACAACCTCATGCTCTTGGCCTCCGGCGTCAATTTCGGTATCGCCAGAACCGTTCCGCACATGCTTGGCATCAGTATGGGCTTCCTGGTGCTGCTGCTTGCCGTCGGCCTTGGCCTTGGCGCTGTGCTGACGGCGTTTCCGGTGTTGCACATCGGATTGAAGATCGCCGGCGGCGCATATCTGCTCTATCTCGCCTGGAAGATCGCCATGTCGCGCTCGCTGGCCGGCAAGGGTGAGACGAAGGCGCGGCCGATGCGCTTCATCGATGCGGCGGCTTTCCAGTGGGTCAATCCGAAAGCCTGGGTGATGGCGATCACCGCCATGGCTGTCTATGCCAATGCCGAGCACCCGTTCCTGTCAGTGTTGTTGATCTCGATCGCCTTCACCATCGTCAACCTGCCGAGCGTTTCGATTTGGGCGGGATTCGGCACGGCACTGCGGGGATTCCTGTCGGATCCTGTGCGGCTGAAATGGTTCAACATCGCCATGGGCGTGCTCTTGGCGGCGACGCTGTGGCCGATGCTGAAATAGGTCCCCCAATTGTTCGACGGGCTTCGGCTCGCGGCAATGACCGCACTGCCCACTCATTGTGCAGTGCACATTAAATCTTCGTAATGCCGTGTTTTGGCCCTTTTCCAACAAATGCCTGTCCTATCTATTCGGCGAAATCACGGCAATGAGCCGTGGATTGCGCTAGAATACGACCACCTGACTACGGCGTGTCGGACGGAGAGGCCTTTTTTCGATGCGTGGAAAAGTCATTGTTTCATTGCTTGTCGTCGCCTGTGCGGGCGCGGCCTGGCTCTATCTGTCTCCGGATACGCTAGGCAAGGTTGAGCAACTCATCGGCGCAAAGCAAGTCGTGGCGTCGAACAAGGCGGCAACCGACAAGCAGGCAGCCGGGGGCAAGCAAGGGGCCGGCGGAGGTGGCGCCCGTTCGGCCTCGATCGTTTCGGCGACGGCAACGACGGCTGACTTCCCGATCCGGCGCTACGCCATCGGCTTCGTCTCCTCACCCGCCGTGGTCAGCATCAACGCGCGGGTCTCCAGCCAGATCGTGTCGATCGACGTCAAGGACGGGCAGATGGTCAAGGCCGGCGACACCCTGTTCTCGCTAGACGACCGGGCGCTCAAGGCGCAACTCGCCAAGGACCAGGCCACGCTCGCCAAGGACCAGGCGCTGCTTGCCAGTTCGAATTCCGATCTTCAGCGCGCCAAGGACCTTGTCGCCAAGCAGGCCGGAACGCAGCAGACCTATGATCAGGCTGTAGCCGCACAGAAGGCAGCGGCCGCGACCGTCGATGCCGACAAGGCGACGATCGACGCGGACAATGTCCAGCTTGGCTTTGCCACCATCACGGCGCCGATCGCGGGCAGGCTCGGTGCGGTCAACGTTGCCGTCGGTGATCTGGTGACCACCAGCAATGGCAACAGCAGCACCTCGACACCGCTGGTGACCATCACCCAGATGGACCCGTTGCAGGTCAACTTCAACCTGCCGGAAAGCAATCTTGCGCTGTTGCACAAGGCGCTTGCCAATCCGCAGCAAGGGGCAGTGACGCTGACCAAGGACGGCGAGCCGACGCCGATCGGCAAGGGTACGCTCGATTTCGTCGATTCCAGCGTCGATACCGCCTCGGGCACGATCGCCACGCGGGCGAGCATACCGAACGCGGATCTTTCGCTGTGGCCGGGCCAGTATGTGAATGTCGTCCTCGACGCCGGCATCATGCCGCAGATGACCTCCGTTCCCACCGTCGCGGTCCAGCCCAGTCAGAAGGGCCCGTTCGTCTATGTGGTCAAGCCGGACAACACGGTCGAGATGCGGCCGGTGCAGGTCGCGCTGACCGAAGGCCAAAACAGCGCCATCAGCCAAGGCCTCAAAGCCGGCGAGAAAGTGGTCACAGAAGGCCAGACCAGGCTGAAGGATGGCGCCGCCGTGCACGAAGGCACCGCGGCCGCCGCGCCCAACGTGGCCGAAGCAACCAACGCCGGCGAGGCGGCCCGATGATTTCCGAATTCTGCATTCGCAGGCCCGTCGCCACCCTCCTGATGTCGTTCGCCCTGGTGCTGGCCGGACTCTTCGCCTATAAATTCCTGCCGGTGGCAGCACTGCCCAGCGCCGAATTCCCGGTGGTCAACGTCTCGGCTTCACTGCCGGGCGCCTCGCCGGAAACCATGGCGACATCGGTGGCGACGCCGCTGATCAAGCAGTTCGCGACCATCGCCGGCATTGATTCCATTTCGACCACGAACTCGCTCGGCCAGACCTCGATCGCCATCCAGTTCGTGCTCAACAGGGATATCGACGCCGCGGCGGCGGATGTGCAGGCGGCGATCGCGCGAACGCAAAAATCGCTGCCGCCGCAGATGACGTCGCCACCCAGCTATCGCAAGGTCAATCCGGCCGATGCGCCGATCCTTTTGATGTCGCTGGTCAGCGACACGGTTCCGCTGACCGACCTCGATGCCTTTGCCGAGAACGTCATCTCGCCGTCGCTGTCGACCATCGACGGCGTGGCGCAGGTCTCGATCTTCGGCCAGCAGAAATATGCCGTTCGCATCCAGATCGATCCGACGGCGCTTGCCGCGCGCGGTATCTCGATCGATCAGTTGCAGGCGGCGGTTGCATCGGCCAACAGCAATACGCCGCTCGGCGTGCTGCAGAACAACAAGCAGCAGCTGACCATCACCGCCAACACCCAGCTGACCGACGCCGCGGGCTTCTCCAACCTCATCATCGCCACCAAGAACGGCCATCCGGTGCGGCTGGGCGAGGTGACCCGTGTCGTCGATTCGGTGCAGACCACCACGACGGCGAGCTGGTATGACGGCACGCGCGCGATCATCATGGCCGTGCAGCGCCAGCCCGATGCCAACACTGTCGACGTCGTCGACAAGGTCAAGGCGATGCTGCCGTCCTTCCAGGACCAGATGCCGGCCGCTGCCCAGATCAAGCTGCTCAACGACCGCTCGACCTCGATCCGCCAGGCGGTCGACGACGTCCAGTTCACGCTGCTGTTGACCATCGCGCTGGTGGTGATGGTGATCTTCGTGTTCCTGCGCCGGGTGACGGCGACCATCATCCCGGCCGTGGCGGTGCCGATCTCGCTGATCGCCACGCTCGCTGCGATGTTCCTGTTCGGCTTTTCCATCGACAACATATCGCTGATGGGCCTGACGCTGGCGGTGGGCCTCGTCGTCGACGACGCCATCGTCATGCTGGAAAACATCTTCCGCCATATGGAGGAGGATGGGTTGTCGGCCTTCGACGCGTCGCTGAAGGGCGCGCGCGAAATCGGCTTCACCATCATCTCGATCTCGATCTCGCTGGTGGCCGTGTTCATCCCCGTGCTTCTGATGGGCGGTGTCATCGGGCGCATCTTCAACGAGTTCGCCGTGGTGGTGACGGTCGCCATCCTGGCATCGATGTTCGTGTCGCTGACGCTGACGCCGATGCTGTGCTCGCGGCTCTTGTCGGTCACCAAGGCCGATCGCGAGGCACACGCCCCTGGCCACAAGCACGACCTCATCACACGCGGCTACGACCGGGTTCTGAGCTTCTGTCTGCGCCACACTTTCCTGGTGTTCCTCGTCTTCATCGGCACCGCGGCGGCGTCGGTATGGCTGATCGAGATCTCGCCGAAGGGCTTCTTCCCGCAAGAGGATATCGGCCAGATATCGGTGACCACCATTGCGCGCCAGGACATCTCGTTCGACGCCATGTCGAAGCTGCAGGGGCAGGTGGCCAGCGTCTTCTCGCACTCGCCCTATGTCGACCATGTTGCGTGGTCGGCGGGCAGCGGCAACAACGCGCTCAACCAGGGGCAACTCTTCGTCCAGCTCAAGGGCAAGGACCAGCGTCCCGATATCGAGAAAGTGCTTTCGGATCTGCGCAAGCAGCTGGCCGGAGTGGCGGGTATCGAAACCTACATGCAGCCGGTGCAGAATTTGCGGCTGGGTTCGCGGTCGTCGGCCAGCGCCTACCAGTTGGTGGTTCAGGGCCTCGATACCGTCCAGACCGATATCTGGGCGCAGAAACTGAATGACGCGATGGCGGCCGACCACGCGACCTTCACCGACGTCACCAGCGACCTGCAGAACAATGCGCTGCAGGCATCGCTGGTGGTGGATCGCGACAAGGCTGCCCAGCTCGGCATCGATACCGACACGCTGCGCTCGGCCCTCTATGGCGGCTTCGGCACCGACCAAGTCTCGACGATCTTCGGTTCGGCCGACAGCTACGAAGTGATCACCGAGCTCGACCCAAAGATCGAATGGTCGCCCGAGCGGATGCTCGCCATCCAGATGCGGACGGCGAGCGGCAGTCTGGTTCCGCTTGGCGCCTTCGCCCGCGTCGATCGCACGGCGGGCGCCCTGACGGTCAACCAGCTCGGCCAGCTTCCGGCCGTGACCATCTCCTACAATCTGCCGCAAGGTGTGGCGCTTGGCGACAGTACGGCTCGCATCAGCGCGCTGAAGGAGCAGATCGGCATGCCAACGGCGATCTCGACTTCCTTCGCCGGCACGGCAAAGACCTTCCAGGATTCGCTAGCCAATCAGGGTCTGCTGGTCGGCGGCGCGATCCTGACCATCTATATCGTGCTCGGCATTCTGTACGAGAGCTTCATCCACCCGCTGACCATCCTCACCGGCCTGCCGTCGGCGGTGCTGGGCGCCGTCGTTGCCTTGCGCTTCGCCGGCATGGATCTGTCGGTCATCGCGGTGATCGGCATTCTGATGCTGATCGGCATCGTCAAGAAGAACGGCATCATGATGGTCGACGTCGCGCTCGAATTGCGACGAGAGGGCATGTCGGCCAAGGACTCCATCCACAAGGCCTGTCTGATGCGTTTCAGGCCGATCATGATGACGACGCTGGCGGCGCTGATGGGCACGTTCCCGATCGCGCTCGGTACCGGCGCCAGCGCCGAACTGCGCCAGCCGCTGGGCGTCGCCGTTGTCGGCGGCCTGCTGGCTTCGCAGGCGCTCACCTTGTTCGTGACACCGGTGATCTACGTCTACATGGAGAATTTCTCGGGCTGGCTCGCCGGGCTCATGCCGAAGCGCAGGGCCGAATTGCATGCGGTCGACAATCCCGAACAGCCCTCGCTGTTCGGGATCAACGACGACATCCCGGCCGAGCCGCAGAAGACGGCCGCCGAATAGCCGGCCAGCAGGCGCTGATTTTCGCTGGCCCAAGCCGTCATGCTTGCGGCCGGCGGGTCGGGACCGTAATTTGCGGCCATGTCCCATGATCATGACCACGACAACGAGCTCGATCCGTTTGCCGCCCGCGTGCGGGCGCTGGAGACCATCCTGACCCGCAAGGGGCTGATCGATCCGGCTGCGATCGACGTTATCGTCGATACCTACGAGACCAAGATCGGCCCGCGCAACGGCGCCAGGGTGGTGGCAAAGGCCTGGAGCGATCCTGCCTATGCGGATTGGCTCAAGCGCGACGCGACGGCGGCGATCGAATCGCTGAGCTATACCGGCCGCCAGGGCGAGCACATGCAGGCGGTGTTCAATACGGCTGATACGCACAACCTCGTCGTCTGCACACTGTGCTCCTGCTATCCATGGTCGGTGCTCGGCCTGCCGCCGGTCTGGTACAAGGCGCCGCCCTATCGGTCGCGCGCGGTGATCGATCCGCGCGGCGTGCTCGAGGAATTCGGGCTGACGCTGCCGGCCGCCACCAGGATACGCGTCTGGGATTCGACGGCGGAACTGCGCTATCTCGTCGTGCCGATGCCGCCGGCCGGCACCGAAGGCTGGAGCGAGGAGCGGCTGGCGGAGCTGGTGAGCCGTGACGCGATGATCGGCACGGCGCTCGCCCAGGAACCGCAACAAACGAGGCAGCCGGCATGAACGGGCCGCAGGATCTCGGCGGACAGATGGGGTTCGGGCCGGTCGCGCCCGAAAAGGACGAGCCTTATTTCCACGCCGACTGGGAAAGGCGGGCGCTGGGTGTGACGCTGTGCGCCGGCGCCATGGGCGCCTGGAACATCGACGAGAGCCGGCACGCGCGGGAATCGCTGCATCCGGCCGACTATTATTCCTCCAGCTATTACCAGATCTGGATCAAGGCGCTGGAAACCCTGCTCAAGCGCCATGGTTTCGTCAGCGAACGCGATCTCGATGCGGGCGAAGCGATCGATGCGGCGGCGACCCCGAAACGGGTGCTGAAGGCGGAAAATGTGCCTGCCGTGCTGGCCAAGGGCGGTCCCTGCAACCGGCCGATGGCAGAGCCGGCGCGGTTCAAGGCCGGTGACGCCGTGCGGACGAAGAACTTCCACCCGACCGGCCACACAAGGCTGCCGCGCTACGCGCGCGACAAGCGGGGCAGGGTCGAGGCGGTGCGCGACGGCTTCGTCTTTCCCGACAGCAACGCGCATGGGCAAGGCGAAAACCCGCAATGGGTCTATACCGTGGTCTTCGACGGCACGGAGATCTGGGGCGAGGGGGCGGATCCGACCCTTGTCGTCTCGATCGATGCCTGGGAGAGCTATCTTGAGCCTGCCTGACGCGGCCGATACCAATTCTCCCGCCAGCCGCGATGCGCCGGTTTTTGCGGAGCCCTGGCAGGCCGAGGCGTTCGCCATGACGGTGGCGCTGCACGACAAGGGCCTGTTCTCCTGGAGCGAGTGGGCGGATGCGCTTTCGACAGAGGTGAAGAAGCCGGGTTCTGCAGCCGACGGTCATGACTATTACGAGCATTGGCTGGCGGCGCTGGAAAGCCTGCTTGCGTCAAAGGGGCTGGCCGGCAAATCCGATGTCGATGCGATGGCGCAGGCCTGGGAACGCGCCGCGCACGCCACGCCGCACGGCAAGCCGATCCTGCTGGAAAACGATCCGCATGCCGCGAGGTGATCACGGGCAGAACTGTGGTTGTTCCCTTTACGTTCCTGTTTGCGCCTGGTAATCTGGGTGCGGGGAGTTAGCCGCTGTCTGTATCGATGGTGGCGCCTATCTTGTCTTTCCCTCGCGAATCCGGTCACACGATCAGATGGAATTCTCACCCCAACAGGACGAGGCGCTGCAAGCGGTCGCCCGCTGGCTGCAGGCCGGCAAGCCGCAGCTGTTCAGGCTGTTCGGCTATGCCGGCACCGGCAAGACGACGCTGGCGCGCTATTTCGCCGAACATGTCGACGGCCAGGTGCAGTTCGCCGCCTTCACCGGCAAGGCCGCCCAGGTTCTGCGCTCCAAGGGTGCGGTCAATGCCCGCACTATCCATTCGCTGATCTACAGGCCCAAGGGCGAGGAATCGGTAGAAGACGAGGTGACGGGCAAGACCTCGATGTCGCCGACCTTTTCGCTCAACCGGCAGAGCCCGATCTCGCGCGCGAAACTGGTCGTCATCGACGAATGTTCGATGGTCGACGAGCAGCTCGGCCGCGACCTGATGAGTTTCGGCACGCCGATCCTGGTGCTGGGCGATCCCGGCCAGCTGCCGCCGATCTCGGGCGGCGGCTTCTTCACCGATCACGAGCCCGACTTCCTGCTCACTGAAATCCACCGGCAGGCGCGCGACAATCCGATCCTGCGGCTGGCGCTCGACGTGCGCGAAGGCCGCGAATTCATGCGCGGCGACTATGGTACGGCGCAGGTGATCGGCAAGGAAGACGTCACCCAGGAACTGGTGCTGAAGGCGGACCAGGTGCTGGTCGGGACCAATCGCACGCGCCGCCGCTACAATCAGCGCCTGCGCGAGCTCAAGGGCTTCAACGCCGACTACCCCCAGGCCGGCGACAAGCTGGTTTGCCTGCGCAACGACCCGGCCAAGGGCCTGCTCAACGGTTCGCTGTGGAAGGTGATGACCTCGTCGCGCGAGACGGTGAAGCCGGGGATCAATCTTCTTGTGTCGCCGGAAGAGGACGATCCGGATCGCGGCGTCGCCAAGATCAAGCTGCTCAAGGCGGCGTTCGAGGATCCCGACGCCGATATCCCCTGGCAGCAGAAGAAGCGTTTTGATGATTTCGACTACGGCTATGCCTTGACCGTGCACAAGGCTCAGGGCTCGCAGTGGAACGAAATCGTGCTGTTCGACGAAAGCTGGGCCTTCAAGGAAACGCGCCAGCGCTGGCTTTACACCGCGATTACGCGGGCCGCCGAGCGATTGACTATTGTCCGATAGAGTTACGACGCCGGCTTCTCTCGCACGCCGACCTGCCGGACCCCAAGCCATTCCCAGGCCTCGGCTTCGTCGTCAGCGTCGAAATGGCGGAATTCGATGGGCGACGACGTGGGCAAAGCGTGTCGCGCGTCCGATGTCCAATCCGGCATGCCGATCGCCGCGCAGCGGCCTATATGTTCCAGTGCATGGACGGCGCCCTGCTTCAGGGTCTCGTCGGAGATGTCGGCCCAGTCGACGCCATCGTGATCGACGATTCGCACGGCTACATCGATCCGCTGATGCAGCGCGTAGGCCGCCTCCAGCAGGCCGAACAGGTTTTCCGCATCGGCCGCCGAGACATGACCGACCACGTCGATGGCGAACAGGTCGTCGCGATCAGTGTCGATGCGACGGATCGTCGGCACGGATTGCAGGAAATTCACGAGTGGGCCTCCTTGCGCAAGACAGCGTTGGTCTTCTGGAACACCGGAAAGCTCTATCTGTTCCCATCAAAGGCGCTATAGATGCCGGATCTCAAGCGCGCCGCGGCTGAACGGACAAGGTGTGGCGCGTGCTAACCGCCTGATTTCACGGACACCAGACATGCCCGCAAAGCTTTCCGTCAACCTCAACGCCATCGCCATGCTGCGCAACCGACGCGACCTGCCATGGCCCAGCGTCACCGGCATCGGCCGGCTTGCGCTTGCCGCCGGGGCGCATGGGCTGACCGTGCATCCGCGTCCCGACGAACGTCACACGCGGCATTCCGACCTGCCCGAGATCCGGGCGCTGATCGATGATGAGTTCCCGCAGGCGGAATTCAACATCGAAGGCTACCCGAGCGAGGATTTCCTGGCGCTTGTGGAAAAGCATCAACCCGAGCAGGTGACGCTGGTTCCCGATGATCCGGCGCAGGCAACCTCCGACCATGGCTGGAACTTCGTCGCCGATGCGGCGTTGCTGGCGCCGATCGTCAGGCGCCTGAAGAAGGGCGGCTTCAGGGTGTCGCTGTTTTCCGACGCCGATCCCGCCGGCATGACAGCCGCGCGAGACACTGGCGCCGACCGGATCGAGCTCTATACCGGCCCTTATGGCAGCTATCATTCCGACTCCGCAAAGGCCGCCAAGGAACTGGAACGATTGGGAAAAACGGCCGACGCGGCACTCGCTGCCGGCCTCCAGGTCAATGCCGGGCACGATCTGACGGTGGGCAATCTGCCGGCCTTGGCCAAGCGCATTCCGGCATTGGCCGAAGTGTCAATCGGACATGGGTTGACAGCCGACGCGTTGGAGTATGGCATGGCCGGTACGGTGGGTCGGTTTCTCAGAGCCTGCGGTTGGTAGGGGTAGAGTTTCGCCTTGCAGGTATGGCAGCCATAGCGTGCAACTGACATCGCATCGCAGCATGCGTGAAGCACCGCGCGCTCGTCGGGGAGTGGTCTATGGACCTTGCCAGTCGCGATAGCGAGGCCGAAACCGTCGAGCAATCGAGCCATTCCGGGGCCGAACAGCACAGCACCAAAGTTCTTATGCTGGGTGCGCTCGGCGTTGTCTATGGCGATATCGGCACCAGTCCGATCTACGCTTTCCGTGAGGCGCTTCACGCTTCGCCCGGTATCGATACGCGCGCTCAGGTGCTTGGTGTACTGTCGCTGATCGTCTGGGCACTAACGATCATCGTGACGATAAAATATGTCGCCTTCGTACTTCGCGCCGACAATAAGGGCGAAGGCGGTACGTTATCGCTGATGTCGCTGGCGCGAACCGCCTATCCCAAAGGTGCGCGACTTATTCTGGCGATCGGCCTTTGCGGCGCGGCGTTGTTTTTCGGCGATTCGATCATAACGCCGGCCATCTCCGTGCTGTCGGCGGTCGAAGGCCTCAGAGTGGTGACGCCGACACTGGACGCCTACGTCGTGCCAATCACGCTGATCATCCTGGCCATCCTGTTCTCGGTGCAGCGCTTCGGCACGGGAAAGGTGGCGGCGGTGTTCGGGCCGGTGACCGCACTGTGGTTCCTGGCTATCGGCGTAGCAGGGCTCTATCACCTGATGGACGATCCATCGATCCTACTGGCCATCAATCCCTATTACGCGGTCGCCTATCTCGCCAGCACACCCACGGCCGCCTTTGTCACTGTCGGCGCGGTGTTCCTGGCGGTGACCGGGGCCGAGGCACTTTATGTCGATCTCGGCCATTTTGGACGCAAGCCTATCGTGTTGGCGTGGTTTTCCGTGGTTTTCCCATGCCTGCTGCTCAACTATTTCGGGCAAGGTGCTTTTGTGCTGGCCAATGGCGGGAGGCCAACCAATCCATTCTTCCAGATGCTGCCCGACTGGGCACTGATGCCGATGGTGGGGCTGGCGACGGCCGCAACCGTCATCGCTAGCCAGGCAGTCATATCAGGTGCTTTTTCGCTGACCCGCCAGGCGGTACAGCTCAACCTCCTGCCACGCATAGAAGTGCAGCATACGTCCGAAATGCAACTCGGCCAGATCTACATGCCCCGCGTCAATCTGCTCATCTCCCTGGGAGTGATGCTGCTGGTCGTCGGTTTCGGCAGTTCGAGTTCGCTGGCTTCCGCCTACGGCATCTCGGTAACCGGCGAAATGCTGATGACGACGATCCTTTTGTTCGTCGTCATGCGCAAGCTGTGGAAATGGAGGCTGGCGGTCGCGCTGCCGCTGACATTGCTGTTCGGCATCATTGACAGCGGCTTTTTCCTGGCAAACATCGTAAAGATATTCGAAGGCGGCTGGGTATCGATCACGGTTGCCTGCCTGATGGGGCTGATCATGTGGACCTGGATACGCGGCACGCGCTATCTGTTCGACAAGACCCGCCGCAACGAGATCCCGCTCGATTTTCTTGCCGCCAATCTGCTGAAGAAGAAGCCGCACCTTGTGCCAGGCACGGCTGTGTTCCTGACCAGCGATCCCTTGAGTGCACCGACAGCGCTGATGCACAGCCTGAAGCACTACAAGGTGCTGCATGAGCAGAATGTCATCCTTTCGGTGGTGACGGCGCCACAGCCGGTGGTATCAGACAGCGACCGGGTCAAGATGGAGACGGTCAACGAGCTGTTCATGCGGGTAACGCTGACCTTCGGCTATATGGAACAGCCCAACATTCCGCGCGCGCTGGCGATCTGCCGCAAGCGGGGCTGGAAGTTCGACATCATGACGACATCGTTCTTCCTGTCGCGGCGTTCGCTCAAGGCCTCGCCCAATTCCGGCATGCCGGTGTGGCAGGACAGGCTGTTCATCGGCCTGGCCCGCACGGCGGCCGATGCAACCGAATATTTTCAGATCCCGACCGGACGTGTCGTGGAAATCGGCACGCAAGTCGCTATTTAAAGGCTGATACGGCAGCTTTTATGGGCGCCAGCCATGCCCCGTGGCCGCGAATTCAGCCCGCGACCATTGGACTATAGGCCATTTCCCAAGGAGCCTAGCGTTGCCAACATGGGAGCCATCACGCTACGGCACTTGATATTGCATTGCAGCAAGCGTAGAGCACCGCGCGCTTATCGGAGTGTCGTCCATGGCCCTTGCCAACACTGGTAGTGAGGCAGAACCCGTCGAACAGTCGAGCCATCCGGAAATCGAACAGCATAGCACCAAGGTGCTGATGCTGGGCGCGCTGGGCGTTGTCTACGGCGATATCGGCACCAGCCCGATCTATGCCTTTCGCGAGGCGCTGGTGGCGTCGTCTCACGGCACCGTCGCCGATCGCGGAGATATTCTTGGTGTCCTGTCGCTGATCATCTGGTCGCTGACGATCATCGTCACCATCAAATACATCATGTTCGTGCTGCGGGCCGACAACCGCGGCGAAGGCGGCGTGCTGTCGCTGATGGCGCTGGCGCGCGGCAGTTTCCCCAAGCGCTCGGCGGTGATCCTGGGCATCGGCATCGTCGGCGCCTCGCTGTTTTTCGGCGATGCGGTCATCACGCCGGCGATTTCCGTGCTGTCGGCGGTCGAAGGCATGAATGTCGTCACCCCCACCTTCCAGCCCTATGTCGTGCCGCTGACACTTGTGATTCTCGCCGTGGTGTTCGCGGTGCAACGTTTCGGTACGGGCGGGGTGGGACTGGTCTTCGGACCGGTGACCGCCGTATGGTTCCTGGCGATCGGTCTTTCGGGACTCAAGCACATCATCGCCGATCCGGAAATCCTGTGGGCGATCAGCCCGCACTACATCGTCGCCTTCCTGATCCATTCGCCCGACGTTGCCTTCGTCACCATCGGCGCCATCTTCCTGGCTGTCACCGGCGCCGAGGCGCTTTATGCCGATCTCGGCCATTTCGGACGCAAGCCCATCGTGCTTGCCTGGCTGTCGATCGTGTTTCCCTGCCTGCTGCTGAACTATGCCGGGCAGGGCGCCTTCGTGCTGGCCAAGAATGGCGTCGTCGGTCATCCGTTCTTCGAGATGAACGAGGGCTGGGCACTGATTCCGATGGTGGTGCTGGCGACCGCAGCGACCGTCATCGCCAGTCAGGCTGTGATTTCGGGGGCCTTCTCGCTGACCAGGCAGGCAGTGCAGCTCAACATGCTGCCGCGCCTCGAAATCCTGCACACCTCGGAAAAACAGTCCGGCCAGATCTACATGCCGCGTGTCAACCTTCTGCTGGCATTGGTGGTGATGATGCTGGTGGTCGGCTTCGGCGAGTCCAGCAAGCTCGCCTCCGCCTATGGCATCTCGGTGACCGGCAACATGCTGGTGACGACGGTGCTGCTCTATGTCGTGATGACCCGCATCTGGAAATGGCGGCTCTGGGTTGCGATCAGCTTGTCGGTGCTGTTTGCCTTCATCGATATCGGTTTCTTCGCCTCCAACATCGTCAAGGTGTTCGAAGGCGGCTGGGCGTCACTGCTGGTGGCCTTCACAATCGTGCTGGGTATGTGGACCTGGGTGCGCGGCAGCCGCTATCTGTTCGACAAGACCCGCCGCAACGAGATCCCGCTCGATTTCCTCGCCGGCAATCTGTTGAAGAAGAAGCCGCAACTGGTATCCGGCACCGCGGTGTTCCTGACCAGCGATCCCTTGAGTGCACCGACAGCGCTGATGCACAGCCTCAAGCACTACAAGGTGCTGCATGAGCAGAACGTCATCCTTTCGGTGGTGACGGCACCGCAGCCGGTGGTGCCCGACAGCGACCGGGTCAAGATGGAGACGGTCAACGAGCTGTTCATGCGCGTGACGCTGACTTTCGGCTACATGGAACAGCCCAACATTCCGCGCGCGCTGGCGATCTGCCGCAAGCAGGGCTGGAAGTTCGACATCATGACGACGTCGTTCTTCCTGTCGCGGCGCTCGCTCAAGGCTTCGCCCAATTCCGGCATGCCGGTGTGGCAGGACCGACTGTTCATCGGCCTGGCACGCACGGCGGCCGACGCGACCGAATATTTCCAGATCCCGACCGGGCGTGTGGTGGAGATCGGCACGCAGGTGGCGATCTGAAAAGCTCGATCGCCTTACCTTGAAGCGGTGCGGAGGCGGGCATGAGCGGCGAATTGGTGCTTGTCACCGGCGGATCTGGCTTCCTCGGCGCGCACTGTGTCCTTGCCCTGCTGAACGCGGGCTACCGCGTGCGCACCACGGTGCGCTCCGCCAAGCGTGAAGCCGATGTTCTGGCCATGCTCAAGGCCGGTGGCATCGCGCCGGGCGACCGGCTGTCCTTTGCCATGGCTGACCTCATGAGCGACGCCGGCTGGCCGCAAGCGGTCGCCGGCTGTGACTATGTGCTGCACGTCGCCTCGCCATTTCCGCGCGGCATGCCGAAGCACGAGGATGATCTGATCATCCCGGCTCGCGAGGGGGCGCTGCGGGTGCTGCGGGCGGCGCGCGACGCTGGCGTCAAACGCGTCGTGCTGACCTCGTCCTTCGCGGCTATCGGCTACGGGAAGATGCCGCCAGAAGGCCGGCCGTTCACGGAGGAGAGCTGGACCGATCCGACGGCCAACGTCAGCGCCTATGTGAAGTCGAAGACGCTTGCCGAGCGCGCGGCCTGGGATTTCATTGCCACCGAGGGCGGCAGGCTGGAATTGGCGGTCGTCAACCCGGTGGGTATTTTCGGGCCTGTGCTCGGCTCCAACCATTCGACCTCCACCGAATTCGTCCAGCGCATGATGAACGGTGCCATGCCGGGGCTGCCGCGCCTGTCCTTCGGCGCGGTCGACGCACGCGACGTGGCGGACCTGCATGTGCGCGCCATGACCAATCCGGCTGCCAAAGGCGAGCGCTTCCTGGCGGTATCGGGTGATTTCATGACCGTACGGGAAATCGCGCAGACCTTGAAGACGCGGCTCGGCGACGCGGCGGCGCGCGTCACGACGCGTGAGCTTCCCGATTGGCTGGTGCGGATCGTGGGGCTGTTCAATCCCGAAGCCGCGCAGCTGGTGACGGAGCTTGGCAAGGTCAAGAATGCCACCAACGCCAAGGCCGTGCGTGTGCTCGGCTGGGCGCCGCGCTCGCGCGAAGACGCGCTGGCCGCCACCTGCGAGAGCCTGGTCCGGCTCGGCCTGCTCAAGAAGTAGCGCGGCGGCAGGGAGACCTCCCGCCGCTCCAGCTTTCCTGGGATTGCTCTGGTTTCAACCAGCCAGTGCGGCCTTATTGGCTTCGAGGAACTGCTTCAGCGTCCGCGGCTTCCTGCCGGAAAGCGTTTCGACCGCGTCCGTCACCATGGCGATGCGGCCGGACCGCGTGTTGGCATCGAAGGAAACGATGACGCGAGCAAACTCCTCGGGAACGCCGGCCGCCTTCACGCCTTCGGTCAGGGCCTCGTCGGGCAGCTGGATGACGTCCAACGGCTTGCCGGTGACTTCGCTCACCAGGGCGGCGATTTCGGCTGTCGTATAGGCCCGCGGGCCTGTTAGCGTATAGGTCTTGCTGTCGGTCGAACCGGAGGCGAGACCCGCGGCGATGGCCGCGGCCATGTCGTCGCGTGAGCCATGGGCGATGCGGCCGTCGCCCGCCGACGTGTACCACTGTCCCGAGGCAATGGCGTGCGGCAGGGCCATGAACAGGTTCTCCTGGTACCAGCTGTTGCGGAAGATCGTATAGGCGATGCCGCTGGCCTTGATCGCCTGCTCAGTGCCGTAGTGGTCGCCGGCAAATAGCACTGGCGAAACCGGCTCCGGATTAGGCATCGAGGTGTAGAGCAGATGTGAAACGCCTGCTTTCTTCGCAGCGGCTACCGCCGCCTCATGCTGCTTCAGACGCCTGCCGGTTTTGAGATCGAGATCGCTGGTCGAAATGATCAGCACCCTGTCGGCGCCCTTGAATGCGTTTTCCAGCGAGGTCGCGTCGTTGAAGTCGGCGGCTCTGACAACGATGCCACGCGCTGCCAGATCGGCGACGCTTTCCGGGTTGCGGGTGGTGGCGATGATCTTTGCCGGCGGAACTTTGTGCGTGTCCAGGAGATAGCGGATGACACTGCGGCCGAGCTGGCCGGAAGCGCCTGTGACGAGAAGGGTTTCGGTCATGGGAGGAGGTCCTGATTTTGCGCCAGCATGGCGGGTGTGTACGTCGGTCTCAAAAAGAGACCAGCACTAAAATAGGAATTGACCTGGTGCCGTAAAGAAGGCAGTTTTTCGGGAGGTAGGCACACGCAGGGAACGAGCCATGGACAGCCGGATCGTCAATCTGAGATCCAAACTCGACGTCTACAAAGGCATGACCGGCGGTGGAAATCTTGCCGATTGTCCGGTCCGCGAGGTCATCCAGGGGCTCAACGGCAAATGGAGCTCGCTGCTGATGGCGGCGCTCGCCGAGCAGCCCTATCGCTTTGGCGAATTGCGGCGGCTGGTGCCCGACATCTCGCAGCGCATGCTGACCCAGACGCTCCACGATCTGCAGCGTGACGGCTATGTGCATCGTAAAGTGTTCCCGACCAAGCCGCCCAGCGTCGAATACAGCCTCACCGACCTCGGACGCTCGATGTTCGGCGCCCTGCATCATCTGATCCAGTGGGCCGAACTCAACCACGATGCGGTGCGTCAGGCGCGTGCCGGTTTCGACGCGACGCAGGCTTGAGTAGCGCGACTTGATTTCATCAGGCGGCTGAAGGATTGTCCCGGCCAGTTCGGCTTGGGGGCATCGGTATTTCCTACGACATCGCAATTGCAGGCGCCGGTCCGGCGGGGCTGGCCGCGGCGCTCTATCTCAAGCGGGCAGGGCACAGGGTCACCATCTTCGAGCGCTTCGAGGAGCCGAAGCCGGTCGGTTCCGGGCTGATCCTGCAGCCGACCGGCCTGACCGTTCTGGCCGATCTCGGCTTGCTCGACGACATACTGGCGCTCGGCGCCCGCATCGACCGGCTGCATGGCGCCGATGCCTCGACCGGGCGCACCGTGCTCGACGTCCGCTACGACGCCCAGCGCGGCCGCCGGTTCGGCCTGGCGGTGCACCGGGCGGCGCTGTTCGGCGTGCTTTTTCGCGCCGCCCGGCGCGAGGCCATCGCCATCGAGACCGGCGTCGAAATCGAGACGGTGGAAGCCGGCGAACGGGCGACGCTGATCCGGGGCAATGGGGCAAAGGCAGGGCCGTTCGATCTGGTGGTCGACGCCAGCGGTTCGCGCTCGAAACTGCGGCAGAGCGTGGCCAATGCAGGCGCGCCACGGTCACTCACCTATGGCGCGTTCTGGGCGTCGCTTGGCTGGCGCGGCGAAGGCTTTGACGAACACGCGCTGTCGCAGCGCTACGACAAGGCCAGCGTGATGATCGGGGTGCTGCCGATCGGCCGGCCGGAGCCGGGCGCAGAGAAGATGGCGGCCTTCTTCTGGAGCCTGAAGCCCGATGATGCCGACGCAGTGCGCGCTGTCGGCATCGACGCCTGGAAGGAGAGGGTCATGCGGCTGTGGCCACAAAGCGAAGCGTTCACCAGCCAGATCGACAGTTTCGACCAGCTGTCGCTGGCCCGCTACGGCCACCACACGATGAAGATGCCGGTTGCGCGGAGACTTGCCGTCATCGGCGATGCAGCGCACTCGACCAGCCCGCAGCTTGGGCAAGGGGCCAACATGGCGCTGCTCGACGCCGCGGCGCTCAGCCATGCGCTGGCGCGCACGCAGAGTGTCGAGGCGGCACTCGAAGCCTATGCCAAGGCGCGGCGCTGGCACGTGCGTGTCTTCCAGGCGCTGTCGCTGGCATTCACGCCATTCTACCAATCGGATTCGGTGGCACTGCCCTTCATCCGCGACAGGCTGGTGGCGACCGTCGCGAAAATTCCGCCGGCGCCGCAGTTTCTGGCCTCGATGGTCGCCGGCACGGTGATCGACCCGTTCAGGCGGGCAGGATTGACGGAAACGCGATGGGATGTCGGACGAAATCTAGGTCATGATAGGACCGCTTCATAGAGTTTTTCGCCCCGGCAGGTTCGCACGCACACCATGTTCAGAACACGAGAATCGCAACATCTGATGCGCGTTGTTGCATCTGTCCTGGTGATGCTGGCGGCGGCGTTTCTCTCACCGCAGGCGCAAGCCCAGACGCCGGACCAAGCCAGCCAGCAGGGGGCAGCTGGCACTGAAGAGGCGCTGAAGGCCCGCATTGACGCGGCCTACAAACTGATGATGGACACAGGACGCTTCGATGAAGGCTATGCGCAATTGCGGGCCACTCTGCTCGATGCCGCCAGAAGCGACCTCTACGACTTCACCGTGGAGAGCTACTCCAATGCCGGCGCGACGTTCCTCAACAACCAGATTCTCGACTACGCCGAAGAGATTTTTGCCGAAGGGCTGAAAACCAGGGCGATGCAGCAGGATGTCGCCAAGCGCGGCGACTTTTATCTCAATTACGCGATGCTGAAGCAGACCGAGAAAGACTATCAGGGCTTCGTTTCCATGTGCGCGACAGCCACCAATCTATACGCCCATTACCACGGCAAGGAATCCCAGGAACTCCTGTTTGCCAACGATGTGTTGGCGACCGGGGTCGCCGCATTCGGTCAAATCGCGTCGGCCATCAATATCGAGCAGCGCAATCTGAGGTTGGCTGCGCAGGTAGCCGGTACCGATGATCGTTTCATCTGGAAGCTGCAGAACAATCTGGCCGACATGCTGCGCCAGATGGGGGCTCCAACACGCGCCTTGCAATACGATCTGGCCGTGCTGGAGAAGCGGATCGGCTACTACGGCTCAGATCACTTCAACGTTTTGGTCACCGCCAACAACACGGCGCAGGACTATCTGGACCTTGGCAAATACGACGAGGCCTTGCGCTATTTCCAGCAGGATCGGGACATTGCCGTCGTTCTCAAGCAGGAAGGCAATCTGGTCGAACAGGCGGATGCCTGGCTGCTCTATACCAGGGCACTCTCTGGTGCGCAGCCGCTCGATCAGCCGACAACGGCAAGGCTGCAACAACTGACCACCGACCCGAACTATCCCGAAATACTGGCAATCAAGATCGCCAACCTGCTCGCCGCGCATTTCATCGCAGTAGGCGACACGGAAAACGGGATGAGCCAGCTTGAGCGAGCCCAAAGCATCGCCGAAGCGACGTACGGGGTGGTGCATCCGCTTACCTTTGCCGCGCGGCAGGCCATGGCCAATCTCAGGGCGAAGACGAGCCCGGAGAAGGCGGCTGCCGATTTCGCGACTCTCGACGAGGACATGCTGCGTTGGAATTGGTTCCAGGTAAGCACTGCCGGCAACCCAATCGTGGCCGAGGCCAGCCGCGCCCTGGCCGACGACATGCTGTACGACTATGCGCGCCTCGCTAAAGGCAATGCATCGGTGGTGCCGGCCTTTGCCGAAGCCGTGCGCCGCTGGCCGACGCTTGAAAATGAGAAACGCGATCTGTTGCGCAGACTGTCCCGCTTGATCGATCCGAACGATACGGAGACACGGTATTTGATCCAGACCGGGATCCGGCTGTCCTTGGCTTATCAGGAGTCGTCCTCTAGTGGTGACAGTTCCGACGATCCAGGGGCGGTGCAGCCGGGACAGGTTCAGGCGGCATACGAAAAGGCCACGGCCAGCGTCATGGCCAAATACAGTTTCAGCCAGAGCGTGGTGGACAAGCCGCTGCCGTCGGCCGGCACCCTGCTGAAGCCAAACGAGGCGCTGATCGACTACTTCATTGCCCGCAAGTGGCGGGCGGATCGGGAGAGTGCCGATCCGCTGGAAGACGAGCGCCTCTATGCGATCGTCACCCGCAAGGATCGGCAGCCGTCTCTCTATGATCTCGGCGATCCACGCCGGCTCATCCCGGCCGCTCGCGAAACACGCATGGCGAACCTGAGGTCGACGCGTTCCGCGCAGGAACGGGGCGCGGTGACCTTGGTCGATCTGAGCGCCACATTCACCGGGCTTTATGCCGGTCTGATCGCGCCGTTAGAGCCGTCGCTTGGTGGAGCCGATACGCTTTTCGTGGTGCCGGACGGAAAACTGTTTTCGGTGCCATTCCCCTTGCTGCAGGACGGCAAGGGCGCGTCGCTCGATGACCGTTTCGTCGTGCGCATGCTGACGCGGCCGGAATCGCTGTTGAATGCCGGCGTCGATCAGAGTTTTCCCAAGACGGGCAGAGCCTTGCTGGCCGGCGGGTTGGACTATGCGCGAGGTTCGGAAAAAGGGGCGGAGCCGCTGCCCGGCACCCGCAAGGAGGTCGACGCGATCGCCTCGATCCTGAGCGGTGATCACTATTCGGTCGAAATGCTCACCGGGACGGCGGCCAGCGAGCGGATGCTGCGCAAGGATATGGAGCGGGCGACGATTGCGCATCTGGCCACCCATGGCGCCTACCGTGATGAGAAAGAGGGCGGCGTGGGCGCCGTGAATGCGCTTTGGCAGAGCCAGGTCGTGCTGTCGCAGTCGGGAGACCGGCAGTCGATGAAACGTGATGACGATGACGGTCGGCTCTATGGCATGGAATTGATGAGCTGGGATTTGTCGGGCCTCGACCTGCTTGTCCTGTCCGCCTGTGAGACGGCTCGCGGCCAGGAGACATTCGTCGGCGGTTTGCGCGGCCTGCCGACGGCAATCGGCATTGCCGGCGCAAAACGCTCGCTGTTGACGCTGTGGCCTGTGGACGACGCCGGAACCGCTGCCTTCATGGTTGGGTTCTACGGTCATCTTGCCGCCGGACAAACCTATCCGGAAGCGCTGCGCCAGACCCGCCGCGATGCCCGCGACCGCAAAATATCAGGCGCCCAGGATCCGCGGGTCTGGGCCGCCTTTGTCATATTCGAGAACTGAGGCCGCTCGAAGCGCATACTTGCTCACGATCCGTGCGTTCAAGCCGATCGTGCCAACGCAAATGGTCCGGCTTGATCGTTTCGGCGGATGAGGCTCGACAGAAAGGATCCCTTTGCTTGCAGAAAAGCATGCAGACGCTGCGGATAATCCGGCGCTACGGCGTGCTTGATCGACGGACGATCATTCAACGCCTTCCGCCAGGCCTGGACGTGCGGCTTGCCGTCCAGGATGCCGAAATCGCCGATCCGGTCGAAAGCGTCGAGATATCTGAAGACAGGCCCGTACACCGCATCGACCAGCGAAAAGCGGTGGCCGGCGAACCATGGCGCGCTCCGCAAGGCATCGTCCGCCAGTTCGGCCTCAAGGCGGTCAAACATTCCCGACAGCGCGCGGGACTCGGCAAGGAAACCGGCCTCGGTCGGTGCTGAATAGAGCCGGCCGATGGCGTTGAGCACGGCCGAGCCGTATTCGATCCAGGCACGGTGCCGGGCACGGGCGTAGGGGTCGGCCGGGTGGAGGGGATTGGCCTGTGTCTCCTCGAGGAATTCGAGGATGACCGCGGATTCGAAGATTGTCGTTTCGTCGCCATTTCGCTGGACGCGCAACAGCGGCACCTTGCCGAGTGGCGAGATCGCCTTGAACCAGTCCGGCTTGTCGGCGAGGTCGATGTCGACGCGCTCGAACGGCACGCCCTTCTCGGTCAACGAGATCGCCGCACGCTGGACATAGGGGCAGAGAGGGTGGCTGACGAGAATGAGCTTGTCGGTCATTTCACTCTCCCCAGACATAGTTCAACGCGCCGTTTTCGACGCGTGTCGACAGGAACATCAGACGGGAATTCTTCGGTGCCGGACCGTCGATGCGTTCGCCCGACATCATGTCGAATGCGGCGCCGTGCCATTGACAGACCAGCCTGCCATCCTTGCAGTTCAATGGCCCGCCGAAATGCAGACAGGCATTGGCGGCGGCGCGGATGCGTTCGCCTCTGCGCCAGACATGGACCTCGCGGCCGAAGAATGGGGCGATCAGGCTGCCTGTCTCGGGGACGTCGGCGATCTTGCAGATCTCGTGTTTCATGGGTTTGCCTTTCGATGTTGATGCAATTGCATTTATATAGATGCAGATGCATTTATCGTCAAGCTTGATGCATTTGCATCTATCGTCTAGGGTGGGCCATGACCGAGAAAGCCACGCCTTCGCCGGAAGCCATCACCGCCTGGGCCCGCCTGATGCGCGTTTCGCGTCAGCTGGTCGAGAATGCCGAGGACGCGTTGAAGGAGAGCGGCTTGCCGCCGCTCGCCTGGTACGACGTGCTGCACGAACTCGCCGAGGCGGGCGAGGGCGGCCTGAGGCCTTTTCAATTGATCGAGCGCACTTTGTTTGCGCAGTACAACATCTCGCGGCTGCTGGCCCGGCTAGAGGCCGACGGTCTGGTCGAGAAGCTGCCGGTGGCCGATGATGGTCGCGGCCAGACCATCCGCATCACGGCCAAGGGGCGCGAGACGCGCCGGCGGATGTGGGCCGTCTATGGACGATCAATCGCCGACCTGGTTGGCGGCAAACTTTCAGCGGATGAGCTGAAGATGATGTCGGCGCTGCTTGGCCGGCTGCGTGATCCGGCTGTCCTCGACTGATCTTGGCCGCTGTGCCGCGACGCCTCAATGACAACGCTGGCGCTCGCGGCCGTCGATCTTTTTCCGCGCCGCCCCCTTGCGCGCCGGGCCGGATTGCGCAATATGCCGAACCGTAACGTACGGTACGGCTTGCCGGGCTAATCGGTTTGCCTGTCCGCGAGGGAAGAGCGTGTTGCACATCGTGCCTGACATCGACACCAGCGAGACGCTGACGGAGCGGCAGAAGGCCGTTCTGGATGCGGCGTTGCGGCTGTTGGTCGAGGAGGGCGATCAGCTGACCATGACCGCCGTGGCCAGGCGGGCCAGCTGCTCCAAGGAAACACTCTACAAATGGTTCGGCGACCGCGACGGGCTGTTGACGGCAACCGTGCAGTGGCAGGCCTCCAAGGTGCGTGTGGCGCCCGTCGACGCCAAGGGGCTCGACCTTGCCTCGCTGACGGCAAGCCTTGAGCGTTTCGCTTCCGACTGGCTGAAGGTGATTTCCAGCGATACTTCGATCGCGCTCAACCGGGTGGCGGTCGGGCATGCCGGCTCGGGTAAGGACGACCTCGGCGCCGTCGTGCTGGAGAATGGCCGCTTCGCGCTGGCCCGGCGGCTGAAGCCGGTGCTGGAGGCCGGGCGCCAGGCCGGGCTTCTCGATTTCGCGGATGCCGAGACGGCGTTCCGCACCTTTTTCGGGCTGGTCGCCCGCGACGTGCAGATCCGTCTGCTGCTCGGCGACCGGCTGGAATTGACTGAGGCGACGATCGGCGGCGATGCCGTACGGGCGACGCAGCAGTTTCTCGCTCTTTTCGGAGCAAAAACCGGGCCGCAGGGCCTCTGATCTTAGAAACGGGAAGGAAGTAAAAAATGCGCGTCTATTACGATCGTGATGCCGATCTCAACCTGATCAAGGGCAAGAAGGTCGCCATCATCGGCTATGGCAGCCAGGGCAGGGCGCATGCGCTCAACCTCAAGGATTCCGGCGCCAAGGAAATCGCCATCGGCCTCAAGGCCGGCTCGGCGACCGCCAAGAAGGTCGAGGCCGACGGGCTCAAGGTGATGAGCGTGGCGGACGCCGCCAAATGGGCCGACCTGATGATGATGGCGACGCCCGACGAGCTGCAGGCCGACATCTACAAGAACGAGATCGCGCCGAACATCCGCGACGGTGCGGCGATCGCCTTCGCGCACGGCCTCAACGTGCATTTCGGCCTGATCGAGCCGAAGTCGACCGTCGACGTCGTCATGATCGCGCCGAAGGGCCCGGGCCACACGGTGCGCGGCGAATACCAGAAGGGCGGCGGCGTGCCGTGCCTGGTCGCCGTCAACCAGGATGCCTCAGGCAATGCGCTCGACCTGGCGCTGTCCTACGCCTGCGGCGTCGGCGGCGGCCGTTCGGGCATCATCGAGACCAATTTCCGCGAGGAATGCGAGACCGATCTGTTCGGCGAGCAGGTCGTGCTGTGCGGCGGCCTGGTCGAACTGATCCGCGCCGGCTTCGAGACGCTGGTGGAAGCCGGCTACGCGCCGGAAATGGCCTATTTCGAGTGCCTGCACGAGGTCAAGCTGATCGTCGACCTGATCTATGAAGGCGGCATCGCCAACATGAACTACTCGATCTCGAACACCGCCGAGTGGGGCGAGTATGTCTCGGGCCCGCGCATCATCACCGCCGAGACCAAGGCCGAGATGAAGCGCGTGCTGAAGGACATCCAGACCGGCAAGTTTACTTCGGAATGGATGCAGGAATACCGCGCCGGCCTGTCGCGCTTCAAGGGCATCCGCCGCATGAACGACAGCCACCAGATCGAGGAAGTCGGCGCCAAGCTGCGCGCGATGATGCCGTGGATTTCGAAGAACAAGCTGGTCGACAAGGCCAAGAACTGATCGAAATCTGTTCTTCTTGATCAAAAAAACGGCGCCCCCAGGGCGCCGTTTTCATTTCCGCGTGGCGCGCTTACAGATCAGCTATAGGGCGACCAGCATTGCTGGCGCGGGCCGCCATAGGGCTGGAACGTGTTGTCCCAGGCACGATACGACCGGTAGCGGTTGTAGCACCACCGGACATGGGCATTCGAAAGCCGCCCGGCGCGGTAGTAGCGGCGCGGTGCCGGCGCATAGTAATCGTAGTTGTTGTAGTTGTTGTACATGCTGCCGAGGCCGAGCCCCAGGCCAAGGCCAAGGATCGCGGCACCCGCACCGTCATCATAGTAGCGGCGATGGTGATGGCGGCGCCAACGCCAGTCATCGCCGCCGTTCCAGTTTCCACGGTTCCAGTTTCCGCCATCCCAGTTGTTGCGGTTCCATTGCCGGCCACCGTTCCAGTGGCCTGACCGGCGCCATCTCCAGTCGTTGTTGAAAACCGGGCTATTGTTATTGCCACCAGCCCAGCTGTCGCGCACCGGCGTGACCGCCGGTGCTGTCGTGCTTGTGGGAAGCGCCAGATCCGGTTGCATGATCGGTCCGGCGGCCGATGGCGCCGTGATGCCGGAGACAATGCCGAGCGCAATCAGCCCGGATTTGATGGTGGATGAAAAGAGCGAGTTCATAACACTCTCCAAGAGCTAAAGGCCCCACGCCTACCCTGGAATGGGTCCACTGTGGATCTTTGCGTCTGAACGGCGGATGAACGGAAAGGTTCCGTCAACCATGGCGCGAATGCCGTCAGGTCCAAACGATCTTGGCTTGTGGTCCTGCGATCTTGTGTTCCGGCGCTCTTGCAGGCAAAGGTCAGGGCATGTCGCTGCGCCTTGCCACCTTCAATGTCGAGAACCTGATGAACAGGTTCGATTTTTCCGGCTATCGCAACCAGCTCAACGAGGATCGGACGCTGGCGCTGTTCGACATCCAGAGCGAAGCCGAATACAAGATGCTGGAGCAGGCTCGCGCCATCGCGCAGTCCGACGACACGCGCCAGCTGACGGCGCTGGCGATCGCCGCCACCCGGGCCGACATCATCTGCATGCAGGAGGTCGACAATATCGAGGCGCTGAAGGCCTTCGAATACGGCTATCTGTTCAAGATGGTGGGGCAGGGCTATCGGCAGAAATACACCACCTCAGGCAACGACTCGCGCGGCATCGATGTCGCCGTGATGATGCGCAACGAGACCGCGCAGGGACAGCCGATCGAATTCGTGCGCATGACCAGCCATGCCTACGTCACCTACGAGCAGTTCGGGCTGCACACGCCTGAACTGGCGGCCCTCGGCAGCGAGGCCAATGAACGCATCTTCCGGCGCGACTGCCTGGAAGTCGACATCACCGTGAGTGGCGTGCCGCTGACGCTCTATCTCGTGCATTTCAAGTCGATGGGCTCGCCACGCAACGGGCTCGACGGACGCGAGGCGACGATGCCTGTGCGTATCGCCGAGGCGAAAGCCGTGCGCCGGATTATCGAGGAACGCTTCGGTGCGGATCATGCCGCTGACAAGCGCTGGGCGATCTGTGGCGACATGAACGATTACCGCCAGCGCGTGAAGATCGCCGGCGACGACCTCGACGGCTACCGTTTCGAGGTGGTCGACGAGGCGCAGTCCTGCATCGACGTGCTGACCGCCGGCGGCTTCTGCGAGAACGTCATCGAGCGTCGGCCGGAAATGGACCGCTGGACCTTCTATCACACGCGCGGACCCGAAGAGCGGCATCTCTGCCAGCTCGACTATATCCTGCTGTCCAGGGGGGTGGCGGCGAAGAACGCCACCGCCGTTCCCGACATCATCCGCAATGGCCAGCCCTGGCGCACGATCTTTCCGGCTGGCCAGGAAGTCGAGCGCTTTCCGCGCGCCGGCTGGGACCGGCCGAAAGCGTCGGACCATTGCCCGGTGGCGATCACGCTGGACATGGTTGGATAAGCATGATCGGGGCTCGATAGGCGGTATTGGGGCTTAGACGCATGAGTTTCAATCTTCCGCGCAATGTCATCCTGCCCGTCGATGCCGTCGACGTCCGGCTCGATCCCGGCCCGCATCCCTTCGCCAGGGATAATGCCGAGGCGATCGCCGAGAACTGGCAGCGCGAGATAGCAGCCAATCCGGCGCTGTTCGACGGCACGGTGGTGCTGCTGTCGCAGCTTGCCTGGCGTGACAACAGCCTGATCGGCCGCTGCCATGCGGTCAACTACTCCACCTTCATGCTCTGGCGGAAGCAGCGCGAGAATTCCGGAGCCGAGCATGCCTATGCCCATGCCATGCTGGTGGCCGGCGACAATGCGCTGGTGGCGATCCGCATGGGACGTCACACGGTCAATGCCGGCCGCGTCTATTTCGCCGCCGGTTCGTTCGAGCCGGTCGATTTCCGCGATGGGCTGGTCGATGTCGACTTCAACATGATCCGCGAGGTGCGCGAAGAGACCGGCCTCGACCTGTCGGCTGCTGAACGCGGCGAGCGCTACCACGCCTTGTCGACGAACAGCGGCACGGTGATTTTCCGCCGTTATCACGAGCCGGCGCCGGCTGATGAGATCGCGCGGCGAATCTCAGCCTTCGTCGCCAGCGAAACCGATCCGGAGATCGAAGGGCCGGTGGTCATACGCCATGCCGGCGACCTGCCGGACGGGCTGACATCGTATATGAAGCCGCTGATCGAGTGGCACTTTTCCGGCCTGGATTAAGGGCGCGCCTTCTCCTGCGCCGCCTTGCGGTCGTTGCGGGCCGCGACGAGAAACAAGATTAAGCCGATGCCCAGCAACCCACCCATGGCCATTCCCATGGTCTGGCCGACGACTGCCTGGAAATCCGACGTGACGCGATCGGGATTGGCCATGCCGAAGCGGGCGAGATACCACCAGATGCCTGCCAGGGCGGCCTCGATGATCACCATCGTCACGATCAGTCGTGTCTTCTTGCTCATGTGTCGTTCCTCAACCTGAGATGTCTTAGCATCGTCGACCAGAGGGCGACAGTGCTGCCGGTGCAGGCAAGCATCCAAGGTTGGGAATAGCCGTCGCTCGTGATGGAGCCGGCCCGGCTTTCTACTCGTGCCGCAGCGCGTCGATCGGATCGAGGCGCGCGCCGCGCAGCGCCGGGAAGAAGCCAAACACCATGCCGATCAGTGCCGAGAAACCGACGGCCAGCAGGATGACCGCCGGGCTTGGCGCGAAGGGGATGGTCAGCGTCGCCGAGGCGAGGCCGGCGAGCCCCAGGCCGATCAGGATGCCGATGATGCCGCCGAGCAGCGACAGCACGGTTGCCTCGACCAGGAACTGGATCAGGATGTGCTTTTCATGCGCGCCGATGGCGAGCCTGATGCCGATCTCGCGCGTGCGCTCGGTGACCGAGACCAGCATGATGTTCATGATGCCGATGCCGCCGACCAGAAGGCTGACGCCGGCGACCGCGCCCAGCATGCCGGTCATGGTGGTGGTGGCGCTGGCCATGGCGTCGGCGATCTGGGTCATGTCGCGGATGCCGAAATCGCTTTCGCGATCCGGCGTGATGCGCCTGATATCGCGCAAAATGTCCTCGACGCGCGGCTGCAACTCGCTGGTCGGGGTGCGGTCGTCGGCGGCGATGTAGATGTTGTCGATGTCACGATTGCCGGCGATGCGGCGCTGATAGGCGTGCAGCGGCATCAGGACGACGTTGTCCTGGTCTTGGCCGAAGCCGGTGTAGCCCTTAGGTTCGAGCAGCCCGATGATCTTGCAGGAGGTGCGGTTGACGCGGATGATCTCGCCTTCGGGATCGCCGGCGCCGAAGAATTGCTGGCGCACCGTCTCGCCGATCAGGCAGACGCCAGTGCCCGAGCGGGTTTCGGAATCGCTGAACGGCCGGCCCGACACCAGTTTCCAGTCGCGCGCATCGAGATAGGCGCTGTCGGTGCCGGTGACGCCTGAGGTCAGGCTCTCGGTGCCGAAGATGACGCGGACCTGCTTTTGCGAGGCCGGCGAAATGGCGCGCGCGCCGGTCAGATGCGCGACCAGCGCCGCGAGATCCTTCTCGGCCAGCGGCCGCACCACCTGGTCGAGCCCGCCCGGGCCGCCGGGGCCTGCCGGGCGTCCGGCACGAACGACCAGAAGATTGCTGCCGAGCTTGGAGATGTCGGCCTTGACCTTCTGCGTCGTGCCGGAGCCGATGGTCAGCATGGCAATGACGGCGGCGACGCCGATGACGATGCCGAGCAGCGTGAGGAACGAGCGCAGCACGTTGCGGCGGATCGAGCGAAGCGAGAGGCGGACGGTTTCCCAGATCATGGTTATGCCGTCTCCAGATTCGCGGTGTCGGAGGCGACGTGGCCGTCGAGGAAGCGGATGGTGCGTTCGGCATAGTCGGCGACATCGGCCTCATGAGTGACCATGGTGACGGTCAGGCCGAGCTCCTTATTGAGCTTTGTCAGCAGCTCCATGATCTCGTGCGTGCGTGCGGTGTCGAGATTGCCGGTCGGCTCGTCGGCGACGAGCAGCGTCGGCCGGGTGACGATGGCGCGCGCGATGGCCACGCGCTGCTGCTGGCCGCCGGAAAGTTCGGCCGGCGTGTGATGCTCGCGGCCGACCAGGCCGACCTGGGCGAGCGCCTGCATGGCAAGGTCGCGGCGCTCGCGGCTGGCCACGCCGCGATAGATCAGCGGCAGTTCGACATTTTCGGCCGCCGTGGTGCGCGCCAGGAGATTGTAGCCCTGGAAGACGAAGCCGACATAAAGGTTGCGCAGCATGGCGCGGCGGTTGCGGTCGAGCCGGCCGGCATCGACGCCCATGAAGGAGTAGGTTCCGGCCGTCGGCGTGTCGAGGCAGCCGATGATGTTCATCGCCGTCGATTTGCCCGAGCCGGAAGGGCCCATGATGGCGACGAATTCGCCGCGCCGGATGGCGAGGTCGACGCCGGCCAGCGCGTGAACCCGGGCCTCGCCCTGGCCATAGCTCTTCCAGACCTTGTCGAAGGTGATGAGGGGCGCGCCCGCGGCCACGGCCTCAGCTCCGCAGCTGCGAGGTGGTGATGACCTGCGCGCCTTCCTCCAGGCCGGACGTGATCTCGGTCAGCTCGCCATCGGTCGAGCCGATCTTGACGTTGACCGCATGCGGCCGGCCGTTCTCCAGCACATAGAGTGTGCGCGAGCCGTCGGTGGGGGCCGTTGCGGCCTGGCGCTGGCGATTGCCGCCCGGACGGCCCATGCGGCCGGTAAACAGGTCGCTGAAGCTCCATGCGCGGGCTGCTTGCTGCGTCGGGCGATAGCGGAAGGCGCTGGCGGGCACGGTCAGCACATCCTTGGCCTGTCTTGTGACGACCGTAACCGTGGCGGTCATGCCGGGGCGCAGCAACAGTTCGTTGTTGTCGACCTCGAGCCGTGCATTGTAGGTGACGACGCCGTCCGTCGTGACCGAAGCATAGGAGATGTCGCGGATCTCGGCGTCGAACGGCCGCTCCGGGAAGGCGTCGACGGTGAAGCGGGCATGCTGGCCAGTCTTGACGGCACCGATATCGGCCTCGTCAACCGCCGCCACCAGCTCCATGTTCCTCAGATCGGCGGCGATGATGAACAGCACCGGCGCCTGCAGCGAGGAGGCGACCGTCTGGCCGGGGTCGACCGAGCGCGTCAGCACGATGCCGTCGATCGGCGCGTAGATGGTGCTGTTGGCAAGGTCGGTCTGCTGCGATTTCAGATCGGCATTGGCGATGGCGAGATTGGCCTGCGCGCTATCAAGCGCTGCCTTCGAGCGGTCGCGCGTCGCCGTCGCTGCCTCCAGCGACTGGTCGGTCGCCATGCCGCGCTTGGTCAAGGCGGCCGCGCGCACCAGCGCGCTCTCGTTCTCGGCGAGCGTCACCGTGGCATCCTCGACATTGGCCGCCGCGCCCTTGGCGGAAGCCTCGGCGCGCTCGATTTGCACCTGCAGCTTGGTGGTGTCGAGGGCCGCCAGCACGTCGCCCTTCTTCACCTGCTGGTTCTCATTCACCGAGACCGAGCGGATGATGCCGGAGAGCTGGCTGGAAATATCGACCTGGGTGAGCGGCTGCAGTGTGCCCGTCGCCGAGACCTGGACAGTGAGGTCGGCCCTGGCGGCCGGCACGGTGGTATAATCGATCCTGGCGGGCGTGCCAGCATACCACTGATAGAGGCCAAGACCGGCGGCGAGCACGATCAGGGTCAGCAACGCATAGAGCCAGCCACGCCGGCGCGTCTTGCTCCGCCCCTTCTTATCGAGCCCGAGCGCCGTCTCGATGGCGGAATCCGATTCCGTCTTTGGCAGATTGACAATCTGGTCCACGTCGGACCCCTATGATGCGTAATGTCCCTGTCTGTGCACAGATCAGGGTTACCGGTCCAAATATCAAATTAAATTTCGCCCATGTTGGGATTGAGGCAGGAATGCAAACCCGGAATTACTTGCTTTACGATGTGTTTACGACCGAGCGACTGGCCGGCAACCCGCTGGCCGTGGTGTTGGATTGCAAAGGTCTGGACACGGCAGCGATGCAGGCCATCGCGCGCGAATTCAACCTGTCCGAGACGGTCTTCGTGCTGCCGCCGGACAACCCCAAGCATAAAAACCGCATCCGCATCTTCACGCCGGACTATGAAATGCCGTTCGCTGGCCATCCGACAGTTGGTTCGGCAATCGCGCTGGCCGACCTGGCCGGCGAGGACGGAGCCGGTATCTTCGTGCTGGAGGAAAACATCGGCCCGGTGCGCTGCGCCGTCAGCAGGCATGACGGCGCCGCTTTCGCCGAGTTCGACCTGGCGAAATTGCCCGAGCCGTTGAAGCTCGAGGCCGATCCGCAGGCGATCGGTGCCGCCCTCGGCCTGGCGCCGCATGAGATCGGCTTCGAGAATCACCGCGTCGCCTTCTGGTCGGCGGGCGTGCCCTATGTGACCATTCCGGTCGCCAATCTCGAAGCGGCGGGCCGCATCCGGCTGGACAACCAGGCCTGGTCGGAGCTGGCGCCGCGCAAGAGCGAGTGGGCCTTCGCCAGCCCCTATGTTTATTGCCGCGAGACGGTGAACCATGAGAGCGCATTCCATGTGCGCATGATCGTGCCCGGCACGCCTTCCTATGAAGATCCGGCGACCGGTTCGGCGGCGGCGGCCTTTGCCGGCGCCATCATGCATTTCGATGCTCCGACGGACGGCATTTCGCAGCTGTGGATCGAGCAGGGGCTGGAAATGGGCAGGCCGTCGCGCATCCGCCTGGAACTGACCGTACAGGGCGGAAAACTGGCCTCCGCGCGCATTGGCGGCCATGCGGTCAAGGTGGCGGAAGGCAGACTGTTCGTCTGATCGCGGTAAGGGTTTGTCGATTTGTCGGGAAATGATTCCGGCAGGGCTAGACATGACCGATGGTGGCGGCTATATGCCCGCCAACGCCGGCTTTCGCCGGCCGAGTGGGTGCGTAGCTCAGTTGGTAGAGCAGCTGACTCTTAATCAGCGGGTCCACAGTTCAATCCTGTGCGCACCCACCAAATTCCTTGAAGACTTGGTGGAAAGACCCTGAAAGCGAGACGCGTTTGGCGCGTCTCTAACCGCGTCCAAAAACGCGGCTTAGAAATCTGCCGAATCGAAAAGCAATGTTCTTTTCCACGCTTGCAGCTTCGTTAGCGTCAGTTCCGCCTTTGCCGCCTGAAAAATCGCTGATCAGCCACCAGAAGAAACCAGGAAGACAATGAAAATCGCTTTGTCGATCGGGCCGTAGCTGGAGTATCCACTGCGCCGAAGCACAAGTGCAAGCACTACGGCAATAGCCACGGCAGCGGCTGCGGGATGAAGCTTTTTCATCCGCCAGATCTATTCGAGAATCGCCGCAACCGGAGGATGCCGCTCCTGCCATGGCGAGAGCGGCTCGGTCGACTGAACCGGCGGAGTCTGGAACTACTTTTCCGACACCCCGGCCTCGGCAAAGCTTGCCATCCTAGCATGGCACTCCAGCGCCGAGCGGACGATGTTGACGGCGAGGCAAGCGCCGGAGCCTTCGCCGAGCCGCATGCCGAGATCGAGCAGGGGGGGCAGGCCGAGCGCTTCGAGCAGGCGGCGATGGCCCGATTCGGCCGAAACATGGGCCGCGATGGTGTGGGAGAGGCCGGTCGGATGTAGTCTGGCCAGCGGGGCGGCGGCAGCCGTGCAGACGAAGCCGTCGAGCAGCACGGGTATGCCGAGATGACGGGCGGCCAGCGTGGCGCCGAAGATGGCGGCGAGTTCGCGGCCGCCGAGTGCCGCGGCAACGCCCAGCGGATCGGCGAGGGCTGCGGCGTGGCGCTTCAGGCCGGCTTCGATGGCGACCACCTTGCGCTTCAGGCCGGCATCGTCGACGCCGGTGCCGCGCCCGGTCCATTTTTCCGCGCCACCGCCGAACAGCGCCGCCGAAATGGCGGCTGCCGGCGTGGTGTTGCCGATGCCCATTTCGCCGAAGCAGACCAGATCGAGGTCCTTAGTCACCGCATCATAGCCAGCTGAGACATTGGCAAGGAAGGCTTTCTCATCCATTGCCGGCACTTGCGTGAAGTCGCCGGTGGGATGGTCGAGGTCGAGCGGGATGACATCGAGCTCGGCGCCGGCGATGCGGGCGAACTGGTTGATGGCGGCACCGCCGCCGGCGAAGTTCGCCACCATCTGCACGGTGACTTCTGAGGGATAGGCCGACACGCCTTGCGCGGTGACGCCGTGATTGCCGGCGAAGACGAAGACTTTCACCCGGTCGAGCCTGGGCATGTCGCGGCCCTGCCAGCGCGCCAGCCAGGCGGCGATGGTTTCCAGCCGGCCGAGGCTGCCTTGCGGCTTGGTCAGCGTGTCCTGGCGGCTGGCAACGGCCTTTGCCGCGGCATCGCTGCCGGCGGGCAGGTCGAGGCAGGCGGCGCGCAATTCATCGAGGGATTTGAAGGGCATGGGGGCAAGGTCTCCGAAAGGGAATCAGGTCAAGAGGAAAGCGCTACGGAAGCGACGAGAAGCACCGCGATTTCGCTGACCTGCTGCAGGGCACCGATCGTGTCGCCGGTCTGGCCACCGATCTGGTTGAGGCAAAGGGCATGGAAGGCGGCAAAGAGCAGGCCAAGCAGGATGAGCGCGGCAATGGCGCCACCGGCTCCGAGCAGGAGCAGCGGGATCGCGCCGAGCACGGCGCCGGCGATGGCAGTTTCAAGCGAGACGGTACCGGCGCCGGCCGAGAGGCCGTCAGACCGCGCCGGCGGCAAGAGGTGCATGAAGACGCCCAGCACGCCGCGCGAGGCCGCATGCGCGGCAACAAGGGCAAAGAGAGCCTGGGTGGGATCCACCAGTTCCGAAAGCACGTTCCAGCGGATCAGCAGCGACAGCGCCAGCGCCATGGCACCATAGGCGCCGATGCGGCTGTCGCGCATGATGTCGAGTTTGCGGCCGCGCGACTTGCCGCCGCCAAAGCCGTCCGCGACGTCGGACAGTCCATCCTCGTGCAGGCAGCCGGTGGTGATCACGGTTGCAACGAGGGCAAGTGCCGCCGCCGGCCCCATGGCAAGGCCGAACCGTTCCGCCGTGGCAAAGACGATGGCGCCGATCAGCCCGACAAGGAGGCCGGCGACCGGTGCGGCCCAGATCGCGGCGGCAAGGCCGCGGCCGCGAAAGTCGAGGTCGGGCAAAGGCAGGCGGGTGAAGAAGACCAGGCAGAGCGCGACGTCGTCGAGGATTTGCCGGGGCGAAAGGGTCAAATTCGGGAGCTTCATGCACTGGCCCTCGCTATCGCATGGAAGAAGGTACCGCTGACATGACCACGCCGGTAGCCGGAAGCGCCGATCGGATTGCCCTGGCCGTCGGCAAGGTCGGCCAGAGGCTCGTCATTGCCGGTGGCCGTCATCTGCGCATAGTGGAATTCATGGCCGCGGATCAGCGCGCCTTGCGCGCCCAGCGGGCAATCGGCGCGCAACCGCGCCTCGCGATAGCCGAGATTCATCTTTCTCTTGGCGAAGCTGGTGGCATGGCCGAGCAGGCCAAGCATTCCGTGCGTCTCGCCGGAGGCATCCTCCAGCGCTTCCCCAAGCACCATGAAGCCGCCGCACTCGCCATGGATGGGCCTGGTCGCGCCGAAACGCGCCATTCCGGCATGGAAATTCGCAGCAGCGGCAAGCTTGCCGGCGTGAAGCTCGGGGTAGCCGCCGGGCAGCCAGCAGACGTCGCAACTGTCGTCGGGCGCCTCGTCGGCGAGCGGCGAGAACGGAACGATCTCCGCGCCGGCCTTGCGCCAATAGGCGGCAACGTGCGGGTAAAGGAAAGTAAAGGCGCCATCCTCGGCGAGCGCGATGCGTTGACCGGGCGGCTGCAGCGCGCCGGCGAAGCCGCCAGCCGCCGGAGCGAGGGGCGTCGCCAGCCTCATCACGGCATCGAGGTCGAGCGACTTCTCCGCCATGTCGGCCAGCCGGTCGAGATGCGCCATCAGATCATCATACTCGCCAGCCTGGACGAGGCCGAGATGCCGTTCGGGCAGGTTCAGCGTGGGATCGCGCAAGATGGCGCCGACGACAGGCAGGCCGATCGCCTCGATGGCGTCGCCTGACAGCTTGCGATGGCGTTCGCTGCCCAGCCGGTTGAGCACGACGCCGGCCATGCGCACATCCGGATCGTAGGTGGCGAAGCCCTTGGCGACAGCGGCCGCCGTGGTCGACTGGCCCGACACGTCGAGCACCAGCAGCACCGGCAGGCCGTAGAGCCGGGCAAGGTCGGCGGCAGAACCGGTTCGCCCAGGCGCGGCCGGAATGCCGTCGAACAGGCCCATGGCGCTTTCGAGGATGACGAAATCGGTGTCGTCGGCCTGTTGCGCGGCCAGCGCATTGAGCAGCGACGGCGGCATGGCCCAGCTGTCGAGATTGACGCCGGACAGGCCGGTGGCGGCGGTGTGGAAACCGGGGTCGATATAGTCGGGGCCGGATTTGGCGCCGCGCACCTTCAGGCCGCGCCGGGTGAGCGCGCGCAAGATGCCGATGGTGACGCTGGTCTTGCCCGAGCCGGAGCGCGGCGCGCCGATGATGATGGCGCGGGCGGTCATGCCTGCCCCCTCAGTGCCGCGCGCATGGCGACGATGCCGCCGACGACGATCAGCGCCGGCGAGGTCAGCCCTGCTGCGGCCGCTTCCTCGGCGATTGTGGTGAGCGTAGCGACGACGGTCCGCTCCTGCGGCGTGGTGGCGGCGACGATCACCGCCGCCGGCGTCGATGGAGCCAGCCCGCCGTCGAGCAGAGCTGCCGCGATCAAAGGCAAATTGGCCATGCCCATATAGACCACGACTGGCTGGCCGGTGCGGGCGATCGCCGCCCAGTCGATGTCGTCGTCGGTGCCGGCGGCGTGGCCGGTCGCCAGGATCACCGCCTTGTTGATGCCGCGCATGGTGGCCGGGATGCCGGTGGCGGCGAGCGCGCTCAGGCCGGATGTCAGGCCCGGCAGCACGCGGAATGGAATGGTTTCGCGTGCGAGCGCCAAGGCTTCTTCGCCGCCACGACCGAAAATATAGGGATCGCCGCCCTTGAGCCTGATAACGCGGCGGCCTTCGCGCGCCAGCCGGACCAGCAGAGCGGTGATGTCATCCTGCTTCATCGACGGCTGGCCGCCGCGCTTGCCGGCAAAGAACAGCTCGGCGTTTGCGGCAACGGCGACGACATCCGGCGAGACCAGCGCGTCGTAGACCAGCGCGTCCGCCTCGGCCAAAGCCGCCAGCACTTCCAGCGTCAGGCAGCCGGGGTCGCCGGGACCGGCGCCGGCCAGCCAGACATGGCCCGGCTCCAGTGGGCGCGGCTTGAAGTTCAGCCGGGCGAGCGCCTGTTCGAGCGTGGCGTTGCCGCCGTTGTTTTTGCTGCTGCCGCTCACAATCCGTCCCGTCCGCGAAAACGCCGCTGATAGTGGGCGTCGTACAATGAACTTTCGCCGAAACCTTCCGCCGCCAGTGAGCGGCCGACGAAGATGATCGCGGTGCGCTCCATCGGATCGGCGGCCAGCTGCGCCTCGATCGTTTCCAGCGTACCGGTCAGCACCCGCTCGTCCGGCCAGGAGGCGCGGAAGACGATCGCCACCGGACAATCGCCGCCATAATGCGGCGTCAATTCGGCGACGACGCGGTCGATGGCGTGGATGGCAAGATGAATGGCGAGCGTGGCGCCGGTGCGGCCGAAGCCTGCCAGCGTTTCGCCGGGCGGCATTTTTGAAGCGCGGCCGGAGACGCGGGTCAGCACCAGGCTTTGCGCGACTTCGGGAATGGTCAGCTCGCGGCGAAGTGCTGCGGCGGCTGCAGCGAAGGAGGGGACGCCTGGCGTCAGCGTGTAGGGTATGCCGTGCTTTTCCAGCCGGCGGATCTGTTCGGCAACCGCGCTCCACACCGACAGGTCGCCGGAATGCAGGCGGGCGACGTCGTGGCCTGCCTTGTGGGCCTCGACATAGGCCGCCTCGATCTCGTCGAGCGACATCGGCGCGGTGTCGATCAGCTTCGTTCCCGGCGCGCAATGCTGCAGCAATTCTGGCGCGACGATCGAGCCGGCATGCAGGCAGACCGGGCAGCTTGCCAGCAGCCTGGCGCCGCGCAGCGTGATGAGGTCGGCGGCACCCGGACCGGCGCCGATGAAATGAACGGTCATGGCGCGTCTCCGCTGACGGCGATGGCGCAGGTGACCGGGCCAAGCATGATGCGAGGGCCAAGCAGTTTTGCGCCGGCGCCGGCCACGGCAAGGGCGGATGCCTCGGAAACCGAGGGCGTGCCGGCGACTTCTTGCGACAGGTCGGAGTGGCTCAGCGTTTCCTCCGAGACGCCCCGAAGAGCCGCGTCATCGACGATGATGACCGGAAGGTTCAACGCGCGGCCGGCGGCGGCAATAGCTGCTTCATCCTTCTTAAGTGCGGCGGTGGCCAGTGCGGAAAGCGCCGTCATGGCCAGCCCATGCGCTTCCAGAGCGGTTTCAATCGCGGCAAGCACGTCTTCAACGCCAACGCCTTTTCGGCTGCCGATGCCCGCGACCATCATGGCTTCACCCAACTCCATTGGGTGACCGGCATGGCCGGCCGCCAGGCCTGCATCGAGCCGACCGGCGAGGCACGCGATATGTTTATCCGGATGAGGTCACCACCAAGCTTTGTGTGCTGCGCGAGAAGCAGGGCTTCCATCTCCAGCGTGACTGCATTGGCGACGAGCCGGCCGCCGGAACGCAGCGCCTTGATGGCAGCGTTCAACACGCCGGTATCGCTGCCGCCGCCGCCGATGAAGATCGCGTCCGGCGTGTCCAGCCTGGCCAGCGCCTTGGGTGCGCTGCCTTCCACCACGACAAGGCCGGGAACACCACAGGCGGCGGCGTTGCGGTGGATGCGGGCGGCGCGGCCCGGATCGGCTTCGATAGCGATCGTGCGCATCAAGGGGTGGGCGAGCATCCATTCGATGCCGATGGAGCCCGAGCCGGCGCCGATATCCCACAGCAATTCGCCGCGCCTCGGCGCCAGTGACGACAGGGTGACGGCGCGGATTTCGCGTTTGGTGATCTGGCCGTCATGGTCGAACAGATGATCGGCAAGACCAACCGTGAGTGGCAGGATGCGGGCTTGCGGATCCGAATCAATTTCTATGGCCAGCACATTGAGCGGATTGATGTTTTCGAGGTCGAAGGCATCGGCTCGAGTCGAGCGCTGGTTCTCCCTTGGACCGCCCAGAGCTTCCAGAACCGTCAAGCGCGAGGCGCCGAAATCGAGCTCGGTGAGCAAGCGGGCAATCGCAGCTGGCATTTCGGCATCCGACGTCAGCGCCAGGATGCGTGCTTCGGGCTGCAGCAGCGGCCGGATCAGGTCGAGCGGCCGGCCATGCAGCGAGACGATCTCGATATCCTGCAGCGCCCAGCCAAGGCGGGCGGCGGCCAGCGAAACGGCCGACGGCGCGGGGATGACATGCATCTCCCGGGGCTTGACCTTGCGGACGAGGGTGGCGCCGACGCCGTGAAAAAAAGGATCACCGGAGGCGAGCACACAGACGTTTCTGCCGGCAAGCGCCAGCACATCGGCCATGCCGGCATCGAAAGGAACCGGCCAGGGCCGCGGCTCGCCCTTGGCGAAGGACGCGACCAGCGCCAGATGCCGCTTGCCGCCGAAGATGATCTCGGCCTTGGCAATCCGCTGCTTGGCCTCGTCGCCGAGACCCGCTAAACCGTCCTCGCCGATGCCGATCACCGTCAGCCATTTAGGCCTGGCGCGGCGCGAACTTTCAGCAGGCATGATGACCCACCGCATTCTGATCCTCGGCGGCACCACGGAAGCCCGGCAACTGGCCGGCAAACTGGCGGTACGCGCTTCGGTCACGCTGTCTCTGGCCGGCCGCACCGAAAGCCCGGTCGCGCAAGGCGTGCCCGTGCGAAGCGGAGGCTTTGGCGGCGCCGAGGGGCTGGCGGCCTATCTCAGGGAGGCCGGCACCGACCTGATGATCGACGCCACGCATCCTTACGCAGCGCGAATCTCCGCCAATGCCGCGCAAGCGGCGCGGCTGACCGGCGTGCCGATCCTTGCTTTGCGCCGTCCGGGCTGGGAGCCGGTCGATGGCGACCGCTGGACTGAGGTCGATACAACAAGCGACGCCGCGCAAACGGCTGGTCCGGCGCCGCGGCGCGTCTTCCTGGCGCTTGGCCGGCAAGAGGTTGCCGCTTTCGAAGCAGCCCCCCAGCATCACTACCTCATTCGCAGCGTCGATCCCGTCGAGCCGAAGCTGGCCGTGCCGGATGTGAGCTATCTGCTGGCTCGCGGACCGTTTGGCGAGGCGGAAGAACGCGCGCTGCTCGAAGAGCACCGCATCGAAGTCGTCGTGTCCAAGAACAGCGGCGGCGCCGCCACTTACGGCAAGATTGCCGCCGCGCGGGCGCTTGGCATCGACGTGGTCATGGTCCGCAGGCCTGATCTGCCGGACGTGCCTTCGGCTGAAACCGTCGATGAGCTCGCCGCAATGGTCGATCATTTTGTCGAGCCTGCTGCAGAACGAGGCGTGTAGACCAGCGCCGGTTTGTCGCCGCGCTTTATGATGCGGGTTTCCGGCGAGCCGATGATGATGCAGGTCGCCATGTCGGCCTTTTGCGCGTCGACGTCAGCCAGCAGATAAACTTCGATGCGCTCGTCCGGACGGCCGGCGGCGCGGCCGAAAATGACAGGCGTGGTGCCGGGCAGGATCGCGGTCAGGCATTCGAAGGCGCGGCCGAGCTGCCAGGGGCGCGCCTTGCTGATCGGGTTGTAGAGCGCAATGACGAAGCCAGCGCCGGCAGCTGCCAGAAGGCGCAGTTCGATCAGCTCCCAGGGTTTCAGATTGTCGGAAAGCGAGATGGCGCAGAAATCATGGCCGAGCGGCGCGCCGATGCGGGCGGCAACGGCAAGCATGGCCGTGATGCCGGGCACGACGGCGACATCGACCGCGCGCCATTCGGCCGGCCCGGCCTCGATCGCCTCGCAGACGGCGGCCGCCATGGCGAAGACTCCGGGATCGCCGCCGGAAACCACGGCGACGTCATGGCCCTCGGCGGCCTTGATCAAGGCATCCTTGGAGCGGGCGAGTTCCTCGCGGTTGTCGGACGCGACACGGGTCTGGTCGGGGCGCAGATGCAGCCGGTCGAGATAGGGTTTGTAGCCATAGAAGAATTTCGCCTCGGCCACGGCACGGCTGGCTTCCGGGGTGACCTGGTCGGTATTGCCAGGCCCGAGGCCGATGACAGTGAGACGGCCGCTCATGCCTGCGCTCCCAGCGCGCCGGGCCGGCCTGACCAGCCGGCGACCAGTACAATGGCGAAGTAGGGGGCCTTGTCGTCCTGTTTGTCGGCGAGCTTCATCGAGACGCTGCCGGCCATGGTGCCGCGCTCGACATAGATGGCGCGCGTCAGCTTGCCGGTGGCCTCCAGCGCCCGCCTGATCTTGGGCAGATTGCGGCCGACCTTCATGATGACGGCGGCATCGGTGTCGGCCAGCCGGCGCGTCAGTTCGAACTCGCTCATCGTGCCGGGCAGCACGGTCAGCACATCGTCGCCCTGGACGATCGGCACACCGGTTTGCGACCAGCAGCCGGACATTGCGGTGACGCCGGGGATGACCTCGGTCGGGAAACGATGGGCGAGGCGCACATGCAGATGCATGTAGGAGCCGTAGAACAGCGGGTCGCCCTCGGACAGGACGGCAACCATCCTGCCGGCTTCGAGATGTTCGGCGACCTTTTGCGCCGACTCCTCGTAGAAACCGGTGATCTGCGAGCGGTAGTCGTCGTGATCCTTGTCGATCTCGGTTGTGACGGGATAGAGCAGCGGCAGTTCCAGCATGTCCGGCCGGAAGCGCGCCTCGACGATGGCGCGCGCGTTGCTGTTGTTGCCGCGCTTGGCGAAATAGGCGACGACATCGGCCTCGGCCAAGGCCCGCGCGGCCTTCAGCGTCAACAGTTCAGGATCGCCGGGACCGGTGCCGACGCCGACAAGGCGGCCTTTTGCAAGCGCGTTCACAGGCCGGGCCTCGCCAGCGAATTGAGCGCTGCGGCGGTCATGGCGCTGCCGCCAAGCCTGCCGCGCACGATGGCGTAGGGCACGCCATAGGAATTCTCGGCCAGCGCATCCTTCGATTCGGCCGCACCGACGAAGCCGACCGGCATGCCGATGATGGCCGCCGGCTTCGGTGCGCCGTCGCGCAGCTTCTCCAGGAGGTAGAAGAGTGCGGTCGGCGCATTGCCGATGGCGACGACCGAACCGGCCATGCGTTCGCCCCACAGGTCGATGGCGGCGGCCGAGCGGGTGTTGCCGATCTCCCTGGCGATGTCGTGCGTGCGCGAGTCGCGCAGCGTGCAGATCACCTCGTTGCCGGCCGGTAGCCTGGCGCGGGTGACGCCATGGGAGACCATCTCCGCGTCGCAGAAGATCGGCGCGCCGGCGGCAAGAGCCTTGCGCGCGGCGGAGACGAAGTCGGGCGAAAAGACGAAATGGCTTGATGCTTCGACCTGGCCGCAGGCATGGATCATGCGGGTCGCCACATCGGCCTCGGCGTCGGAAAAGCGCGACAGGTCGGCCTCGGCACGGATGATGGCGAAGGAGCGCTCGTAGATCGCTGTGCCGTCGTGGATGTAGTCGTAGGCGGCCATGCTCATTTCCGTTTTTTAGTTTGGGCCTGTCGGTAAGTCTCGGCGATTGCCGCCGGCCCGAGCCTTGTCAGGCAGGCGGCGGCGGTCTCGCCCTGGAATCGTGCGCTGCGGATCAGCGCAGCGACGCGACTGAAGCCGCGCGCGGCGTCATAGCCCGGCCTGTAGCCGGCAGGAAGAGCCTTTGCCGTCGCGTTCACGACAAGTCCGGCTCCATTTTCGCCGCCGACGATTGTGAGCGCCGCCGGGCCGGGATGCGCGCAGCCCTTGGCGCAGCCGGAAATGTGCAGGGTGAAGTCAAGGATGTCGGCGTTTTCCGTGGCGATCGTCTCGGCGATGTCGCGGGTGGCGATGCGGCCGGAGGCGCAAGCCGGCGTGCCGGGGCAGGCGGCGATGCGCGTGCGCGGGTCGGCGGCGGAGGTGACGAAGCCGAGGGTGGCGGCGATAGCCTGGAGGGGTTGGTTGGTGTCCGTCGGCTGGCCAAGGAAGAGCAGAGCGCGGCCTGGGGCGAGGCGGATTTCGGTGGTGCCGAGGGTCACGGCGCTTTGCGCAAGGTCGAGGATTTTATCCGCCGGCATGCTGCCGTAGGGGAGGGCAATGCCGAGGGTGAAAGTGTCGCCGGCTAAGGGAAAAGGGCCGATAGGTTTGCGCGAGGCGCCCCCCTCTGTCCTGCCGGACGCCTCGCGCAAACCTGTCAAGCATAGCCAACCTGCTAGAGACACCAACTGCCGCTCCGACAAGTCCCGCGCATGCGCCTCACGGCCTTTTTCAGCGACCATCCTGAGTGCAGCCACGGCTATGTCTCTGGCGGCATCCGCATCGACCGTTGCCAGCACCTTCGCGTTTTGGCCATCGCCGGCAACCGATACGCTCCAAACGATGCCGTTGTCGGCCCGTACCGCCTTCAGCCGCACATCGGTCGTCACCGCATCCATCGTCAGTTGCCCGCCGCCATCCACCACGACAGACACCTTCGGCCCGAGCCTTGGCGTCAGCCCGGCCTCGTCAACCGCCACCCTGACCCGCTCAGCCAGTGGTCGTGGATCGGCAACCTCCTGCGGATCGATGCCCGCCAGCGGCCCCGTCTCGATCGGCACGCCGGTGCGCACCGCAATGCCCAGCGCGTCGACCTCCGCCGTCAGCAGCGCAGCGCTATCCGCCGTCAACCCGCGAATCTGCAGGCTGCCGCGCGCTGTCACTTCCATGATGCCGTTGCCATGCCGCAGGGCGGATTCGGCCAGACCGATCAACAGCTTCGGCGAAAACGCTCCAGCAACCGGGTTGAGCCGCACCAGCAGTCCATCGCCGGTCTGCATCGGCGCCGACAGGGCCGGGCAGGCGCCGCGACGTGAGAAGGCGTTCATGCCGCCACTCCCAGCGCCTCGGCCTCTGCAATCAGCGCGGCGAGATCGTCGTCGATGGAATTGCGCAAGGGATGCCAGAGGCCGCGCCGGCGCGCCGACAGGAAACGCTCGGCAATGACTTTCGCCGCCGCCGGGTTTTCCCGAAGGATAAAGGCGCGAACATCCGCGTTGCCGACATAGGCGTCGTGCACGGCCTCGATCAGCGCGCCCGATATGGCATGCGTGGTTTCGGCGAAGCCGACCAGCCGGTCGACCGTCTCGGCGAATTCAGAGGCGCCGCGTGGGCCGTGCCGCATCTGGCCTGAGATGAAGCGGGCATTGACAGCGCGGGCGCGCACCACGCGCGATACGGCCTCACTGATCGAGCGCGGCTTCGGCATTTGCGGGTCCGTCGTATCGAGCACGATGACGTCGGCATTCCGGCCAAGCGCCGCAAGCGCGGCTGAAAAGCCGCCGATGAAGGCGACGTCGGCGGAGCCTTCGAGAATGTCGCGGCCGGGGTCGTCGCCGGTGTGGACCAGAAGATCGGCCTCGGCGATGCGGGTTTCGAAGGCGCCGGGCGCGGAGACGCCTTCGCCGGCTTCGCCGCCATAGGCGTGCGAGGTGGCGTCGAGATAGGCGCGGCCGATCTCTTCACGCGCGCCCCAGTCGCCGCTCGACAGGAGATTCTCGACGCCGGCGCCATAGGTGCCGGGTGAGGTGCCGAAAATGCGCGGGCTGATCTTGCCATCGGCGCGGGTCCGGGCCGCGAGCGGGTTTTCCGAATCTTCTTCATCGCGGGCTGCAACGGCGTTGGCGGCGGCGTCGATCAACGCGATCTGGGTCGGGAACATGTCGCGGAACAGGCCCGATATGCGCCAGGTGACGTCGACGCGCGGGCGGCCGAGCGTCGCCGGCGGCAGCACTTCGATGCCGGTGATGCGGCCGGTGGCGGCATCCCATTGCGGCCGGCAGCCCATCAGCGCCAGGCCCTGCGCGATCTCCTCGCCGCCGGTGCGCAATGAGGCCGAGCCCCAGAGATCGATGACCAGCGAACGCGGCCAGTCGCCATGCGATTGCAGATAGCCGCGCACCACTTCTTCCGCCGCCGCCTTGCCCAGATCATAGGCGGTCGGCGTCGGCATGGTGCGTGGATCCGACGTGAACAAATTGCGGCCGGTGGGCAGCACGTCGGAACGTCCGCGCGCCGGCGCGCCGGCCGGGCCGGCCTTGACGTGGCGGCCATCGAGCGCGGCAAGCAGCGCCGACCTTTCAGCCTCGGCACTTTGGCGGCGCATAGCGTCGGGCTCGTCGTCAGCCGCGCGGCCATAGATATGCAGGCCATCCTTGATGGCGAAATCCTTGAGGTCACAGAGCCAGGCATCGATGCGGCGCAGCGCTTCGTCGGGCGCGTCGGTCCTGGCGACACCGGCTTCGGCGGCGAGGCCAGTTTTCTGCGCGGTGTCGACGATCAGTTTTGCCAGGCGGTCGCGGCGGCGGCGGTCGAGGCCGTCGGCCTGGGCGTATTCATCGACCAGGCGCTCGAGTTTGTGCTGATCTTCGTCAAGTCCCGCACCGGCCAGCGGCGGTGGCAGATGACCGAGGGTGACGGCGGCGATGCGCCGCTTGGCTTGTGCTGCCTCGCCGGGATTGGAGACGATGAAGGGATAGATGACGGGCAGGGCGCCGGTGACGATCTCGGGGAAGCAGGCCTTTGACAGCGCGACAGTCTTGCCCGGCAGCCATTCCAGCGTGCCGTGGGCGCCGACATGGATCAGGGCGTGGACGCCGAGAGATTTGCGCAGCCAGAGGCCGAAGGCGAGCAGGGCGTGGCGTGGCGGGAGTGTCGGGTCGTGGTAGTCGGCGCGGCGGTCGGCCGAGCGGCCGCGGTCGGGGGCGAGGGCGACGGTGATGTTGCCGAAGGTCGTGGCGCGGAAGGGGAAGTGCAGCGAGGTCGGCGCTTGAACACCCCCCTCTGTCCTGCCGGACATCTCCCCCGCAGGGGGGGAGATTACGCTGTCATCTCTGCCCTCGCCAATCTCCGACGTTGCAAGAGTGGCCTTAGCGCTGAAACTGCCAATCTCCCCCCTTGCGGGGGAGATATCCGGCAGGACAGAGGGGGGTGCCTGGCGCAAACCTGTCTTGTCTTCCGCTTTCCCCCACGCCGCCTCAACAGCAGTCATTGCCTCGACAGGCAGGTCTCGTGAAAGGTCGAGATACTCATCCAATCCCAACCCACCATCGCCCCGCTCCAGCAAATCCAGCAATTCCCGAGGCGATTGCGGGATCCCTTCAACCCCGTAGCCCTGTTCCTTCAGGTCGTGCAGCATCGCCAGCACGCTCGACGGCACGTCGAGGCCGACGGCATAGCCGGTACGGCCAGGCGCGCTGGGATAGTCCGGGATCAGGATGGCGAGCTTGCGCGTCGCGCGGGGCGTCTCCTGCAGGCGAATGAAGGCTGCCACGCGGTCAGCGACCTGCGCGACGCGATCCGGTTCCGACCGGTTGGCGAAGGCGCGGTGGCCAAGCGCGGGATCGACATCGCTTTCACCCTTGAAGGAAATCGCGCCGGCGAGGATGCGGCCGTCCAGTTCTGGCAGCACGACATGCATGGCGAGGTCGGCGGGCGCCAGGCCACGCTGGTTATTCTCCCAGATGTCGCGGCGGGTGGTGGCGACGATGACCTGGAAAACGGGCACGCCGGCGCGGTCGAACAGGGTTTCAACGCCGGGTTCGGCGCCGGAAGCGAAGGCGGTCGCGGCGATGATGGCAACGGGTCTGAGCTTGGCGATGGCGGTTTCCGCGAAGGCCAGGGATGTCGGGTCTTTGAGGCCGGAGACGAAGATGGGGACAGGCGTCATGCCGCGCTGCCGCAGCGCGTCGAAAAGGGCGTCGATGGGTGCGACGTCGGCGGCCAGCAGCATCGAGCGGTAGAAGAGAATGGGCACGACCTTTCCCTCTCCCTCAAGGGCGAGGGGGACGACGCCGCGGCCTGGCTCGTAGTAGCCGGCCTTCGGCACCGCCACCGGCTCAACAACGGCCGCGTCCTGCCCAGCCAGCCTGGCCAGCCGCTGCACCAGCGCGCCCATATTGGCCGGGCCGCCCTCGCGGAAATAGCCGAGCAGGGCGTCCAATTCCCAGCGCGGCAGCGTCGAGGCTTCGATCAGCCTGATATCCTCGTCATGGCTTTCACCGGGCAGCAGCGCCAGTTTTATGCCGCGTTCCCGAGCGGTCGAGGCCAGCTGGTCGCAGCCGTAGCGCCACCAGTCGTAGCCGCCGAGGATGCGTACCAGGATGATCTTGGCGTGGCGGGCGACGCTGTCGACCCAGAGGTCGACGGACATAGGGTGGCGCAGGTCGCGAAGCGCCGCCAGCCGCATCGAGGGCAAACGGCCGGCATCCGCCTTCCAGGCGGCCGCCAGCCCGGCGAGGTCGCTGTCGGTGAAGGACAGGGCCACGATATCCGCCGGCGTCTGCCGCAGATCGACCGGCTCGGCGAGATCGTCGAGCGAGGCGGAGGTCGTGGTGAGGATATGCATCGCGGCCCGTGTCTGAACTCAGCCGGCGAGTATACGCTCGATTGCCGGGCGGTTCAGCCCCTTGAGGCCGATGACGACCAGGCGCGAACGGCGGTCGTCCTCGGCGGTCCAGGCGCGGTCATAGTAATGATTGACGCGCGGGCCGACGGCCTGCAGCAAGAGCCGCATCGGCTTGCCGCCGACCTCGACGAAGCCTTTCACGCGCAGCACGTTTTCCTGTTCGGCGGCGGCGGCGACGCGTTGTGCCAGCTCATCCGGATTGGCGATCGAGGGAATGTCGACGATGAAGGTGTCGAAGTCGTCATGCTCGTGGTCGAAGGCGCCGTCATGATGGGATTTGCGGTTCTCGATGTCGTCCTCGACGGCGAGACCGAGCCCGAGCAGCACGGAGGGATCGACCTTGCCATGCGAGGTCGGCACGATCTTCACGGCACGGGCGGAGTGTTCGCCGATGATGGCGTTGGCGCGGGCCGAACCGGCGGCGTCCATAAGATCGCTTTTCGACAGGATGATCAGGTCGGCGCAGGCGATCTGGTCCTCGAACAGTTCCTCGACCGGGTCGTCATGGTCGAGGCTACCATCTTGCGCGCGCTGCGCCTGCAAGGCGTCCATGTCGTTGGCGACCCGGCCTTCGGCCAGTGCGGGACCGTCGACCACGGCGATGACGCCATCGACGGTGACGCGGCTCTTCACCGTCGGCCACTGGAATGCCTGGACCAGCGGCTTGGGCAGGGCCAGGCCCGAGGTCTCGATCAGGATGTGATCGACCTTGGGGTTGAGCGACAGGATCTGGTCGAGCGCCGGCACGAAATCGTCGGCCACGGTGCAGCAGATGCAGCCATTGGCCAGTTCGACGATGTTTTCCTCCGGGCAGGTGTCGATGCCGCAGCCCTTCAGAATCTCGCCGTCGATGCCGATGTCGCCGAACTCGTTGACGATGATGGCAATGCGCTTGCCGCCGGCGTTTTCCAGGAGATGGCGGACCAGCGTCGTCTTGCCGGCACCAAGGAAGCCGGTGACGACGGTGCAGGGGACGCGGGTGACGGAAGCGCTCATGATCAATCCTTCAGCAGGTTGAGGGGAGGAATGCGGGCAACGAGGCCGCGCTTGAGGGAATTGGGCCGACCGCGCCATGGAATGAGGCCGTCGGTCGAGGTGGCGAAGAGTTTGGCGCCGGTGACGAGGTCGGCGCCGCTGGTCGCGGTCAGGTCGCCGAAGACATAGCTCCAGCAACCGTCGCGCAGGATCGCGGCGCTCAGCCGGCGCTTGCAATTGCCGAGGCACTCGACCGTGCGGATGCGGATGTCATCGCTCGCAGCGGCTTGGCGCGTGTCTTCGGCTAGCAGTTCGCCGGCGCGGGGATGGGCGTCGGAGCCGGTCTCGTCGCGGCAGGAGGCGCAGACGATGACGGTGACGCCGGCCAAGGCATCCCCGTCGGCGGACGAATTGTCCGCTGTGCCAGCCGAAAAACTGCTGTTCTGGTCCAAAAACCGGGCTCCTTGCCCGGAAACCCGCCGGGCGATCGGATTCTTTTGTCGCAGACGGCAGGTCTCCTGGCTCGCGGGTCATCGCCTTGGGTGCCGCCTTCCCGGGAACGTCCCAGTGGCTTTCGGCCTTGGCTCTTCGCTTACAGTTGCGGGGACAGCCGCGGATTTGAGATCGAAATCCCGCACCGCATTCCCTCTTAGCCCCTGCCGTTGCGGGCAAGGGACCGTCTGGAGCGGATTTAGGCTTTTGCAGGCAGCGGTGTCAACGCGCGGCTACGACATGGCGATGTCGGCGAGCGCCGGACCCAGATCGCCGGCGGGTGTCACTTCGATGCGTTCAAGGCCAAGCCAGCCCTGCATCTGCTGCAGTTCCTCGAAGAGTTGCGCGGCGGTTTCAGGTGGCGCGCCGGGTTCGGCGTAGGCGGCGTGGATGCGCAGGACGCTGGCCGGCCGGTCAGCCTTGAGGTCAACGCGGGCGACGATCCGGTCGCCGAGCAGGAAGGGCAGGACGTAATAGCCGTATTGGCGCTTCTCAGCCGGCGTGTAGATCTCGATGCGGTAGTGGAAATCGAACAGCCGCTCCGAGCGCGAGCGCTCGAAGACGACCGGGTCGAACGGCGCCAACAGTGCGCGGGCCTCGATTTTCCGGGGCAGGCGGGCGTCCTTATGAAGGTAGGCCGGCTTGTCCCAGCCCTCGACACGCACCGGCAGCAATTCGCCCAGCTCGACCAGTTCCTCCAGCCGGCCTTTCATGTCGGCCGGCGATAGCCGAAAGTAGTCGCGCAGGTCGCCTGATGTCGCCACGCCATGGGCGCGGGCAGAAATGCGCAGCAATTCGCGGTGCGCGTCCTCGGCTGGCGGCACGGGCAGGTCGAGGATCGCCTGCGGCAGCACGCGCTCGGGCAAATCATAGAAGCGCTCGAAGCCGCGGCGGTGCGCCGTGGTGATGCGCCCGGCCCAGAACAGCCATTCGAAGGCATGCTTGGCATGGCTCCAGCCCCACCAGCCGCCCGAACCTTTCTGACCTTCCAGCGCCGAAGCGGCGATCGGGCCGCGCGCGGCGACCTCGCGGTAGATCTCTTCTATATAGGCGGCGTGCTCGCGGCCCCATTTGGCCAGGCCCAGATACATCTCGTCGCCCTGCTCGGCGCGCTGCATGCGCCAGCGCATCAGCGGATAGGTCTCGACCGGCAGGAAGGAAGCCTCATGCGCCCAGTATTCGAAGACGGTGCGCTTGCGCGTCACGGCGGCATTGTCGAGCAAGGTCAAGGGATAGGGGCCAAGGCGGGAATAAAGCGGCATATAATGCGCGCGCACCACCGCGCTGACGGAATCGATCTGCAGCAGGCCGGTGCGGGAGAGCACGCGGGCGAAGTGGCGGCGATCGGGTGTGCCATTTGGGCGGGGATCGAGAAACCCCTGTGCGGCGAGCGCGATGCGCCGGGCCATGGCAAGCGAGATTTTTTCCTTCATGCAGGTATCACTCTGGGCGCTTCTGCTGTGGGTCTGACGGGTGATTCCAGCCCATGCTAGCAGGGTTTTAGCGGCAACCCTGTCAGGAGAGAAAAGTGGAGTAAAAAACGAAGGAAATCAAACAGGAGCGGATCGGACCAGTTTCTCCGGATATGCCGTCCAGGTCGGCGTTTTGAACAAGGTTTGACTTGCTTCGCTGGAAGTGCTGCGCTAACCCTCGCCGCGTTGCAGCATAGGCCCCTTAAAACGGTTCAGCGGTTAATCTGTCACGCTTCCGCATTAAGGTCCGGTGCTGTAATCAAAGTGGATTGGCGCCAACGGAAAGCCGCTGCATGAACGCACTTCTCAGTTCGTACCTGCCCATCGTCCTGTTCATCGGCGTGGCGCTGGTCGTCGGCCTGGCGCTGCTGGCCGCACCGTTCCTTGTGGCCTACCGCAATCCCGATCCCGAAAAGCTTTCCGCCTACGAGTGCGGTTTCAACTCGTTCGACGATGCCCGCATGAAATTCGACATCCGCTTCTACCTGGTGTCGATCCTGTTCATCATCTTCGACTTGGAAGTGGCCTTCCTTTTTCCCTGGGCGGTGTCCTTCTCGAAGATCGGCATGCTGGGTTTCTGGTCGATGATGGTGTTTTTGGCAGTGCTGACCATCGGCTTTGCCTATGAATGGAAAAAAGGAGCGCTGGAATGGGATTGAACGACAGTTCAGGCACCCTCGTCGCGCCGAAGCCGAAGGGCATCATCGATCCCAACACCGGCCGGCCGGTGGGGGAGGACGATCCCTTCTTCCTCGAAATCAACAATGAGCTTGCCGACAAGGGTTTCCTGGTCACCTCGACCGAGGCGCTGATCACCTGGGCGCGCTCGGGCTCGCTGATGTTCATGACCTTCGGTCTGGCATGCTGCGCCGTCGAGATGATCCACACCTCGATGCCGCGCTACGATTCGGAGCGCTTCGGCGTCGCGCCGCGTGCGTCACCGCGCCAGTCCGACATCATGATCGTCGCCGGCACGCTGACCAACAAGATGGCGCCGGCGCTGCGCAAGGTCTACGACCAGATGCCGGAGCCGCGCTACGTCATCTCGATGGGCTCCTGCGCCAATGGCGGCGGCTACTACCACTATTCCTATTCGGTGGTACGCGGCTGCGACCGCGTCGTGCCTGTCGACATCTATGTGCCCGGCTGCCCGCCGAGCGCCGAAGCTTTGCTCTACGGCATTCTTCTCCTGCAGAAGAAAATCCGCCGCACCGGCACGATCGAACGGTAAATCCATGGCCGCATCCCTTAGCGAACTGTCGACCTATCTCGGCGAAAGGCTGATCGGTCGCGTCAATGGCGCTGACATTGCCTATGGCGAGCTCACCATTCATGTCGAGCCGCGCGACCTCATCGAAGTCGTGACTTTCCTGCGCGACGATGCGCGCTGCCAGTTCATCTCGATCATCGATGTCTGCGGCGCCGACTATCCGTCGCGGGCCAAGCGCTTCGACGTCGTCTATCACCTGCTGTCGCCGAAACAGAATGTGCGCATTCGCGTCAAGGTGCAGGCCGACGAGGAGACGATGGTGCCGTCGATCACCGGGGTTTTCCCCGGCGCCGACTGGTTCGAGCGCGAGACCTACGATCTCTATGGCGTGCTGTTCTCGGGCCATCCCGATCTGCGCCGCCTGCTGACCGACTACGGTTTCGAAGGCCATCCGCTGCGCAAGGATTTCCCGCTGACAGGCTTCGTCGAAGTGCGCTACGACGACGAAGCCAAGCGCGTCATCTACGAGCCGGTCGAGCTCAAGCAGGAATTCCGCAATTTTGATTTTCTTTCCCCTTGGGAAGGCACCGACTACGTGCTGCCCGGGGACGAAAAAGCCAAGACGAATTGAGGCGCCAGAATGGCTGAGACCTCCGTCCGCAATTTCAACATCAATTTCGGCCCGCAACATCCTGCGGCGCACGGCGTTTTGCGCCTCGTGCTGGAGCTCGACGGCGAAGTCGTCGATCGCGTCGATCCGCATATCGGGCTGCTGCATCGCGGCACCGAAAAGCTGATCGAGGCAAAAACCTATCTGCAGGCTGTGCCTTATCTCGACCGGCTCGACTATTGCGCGCCGATGAATCAGGAACATGCCTTCGCACTGGCCGCCGAACGCCTGCTCGGCATCGAAGTGCCGAGGCGCGGCCAGCTGATCCGCGTGCTCTATTGCGAGATCGGCCGCATCATGTCGCACATCCTCAATGTGACGACGCAGGCGATGGACGTCGGCGCGCTGACGCCGCCGCTGTGGGGTTTCGTCGAGCGCGAAAAGCTGATGGTGTTTTATGAGCGCGCCTCCGGCTCGCGCATGCATGCCGCCTATTTCCGGCCCGGCGGCGTCCATCAGGACCTGCCGCGCCAGCTGGTCGAGGACATCGGCAAGTGGATCGACCCGTTCCTGAAGTCGATCGACGACCTCGACAAGCTGCTGACCGGCAACCGCATCTTCAAGCAGCGCAATGTCGATATCGGCATTGTTTCGCTGGCCGATGCCTGGGCCTGGGGCTTTTCGGGCGTCATGGTGCGCGGTTCGGGCGCGGCCTGGGATCTGCGCAAGTCGCAGCCCTATGAATGCTATTCGGAAATGGATTTCGACATTCCGATCGGCAAGAACGGCGACTGCTACGACCGTTACCTCGTGCGCATGGAAGAAATGCGCCAGTCGGCCAGGATCATGCGCCAGTGCGTCGATCTTCTACTCGGCAAGGAAAGCACCGGCCCGGTGTCGAACCTCGACGGCAAGGTCGTGCCGCCCAAGCGCGCGGCGATGAAGCGTTCGATGGAAGCGCTGATCCACCACTTCAAGCTCTACACCGAGGGCTATCGCGTGCCGGCCGGCGAGGTCTATGCGGCCGTCGAGGCGCCGAAGGGCGAATTCGGCGTCTATCTCGTCTCCGACGGCACCAACAAGCCGTATCGCTGCAAGCTGCGCGCGCCCGGTTTCGCGCATCTGCAAGCCATGGATTTCCTGTGTCGCGGCCACATGCTGGCCGACGTCACCGCCGTTCTTGGCTCCCTCGACATCGTGTTTGGTGAGGTCGATCGCTAAATGTCAGTCCGCCGTCTCGCAGAAGCCAGCGTCCAGCCAGCATCCTTCGCCTTCAACCGGGCGAACGCGGCAGCGGCGAAGCAATGGATCAAGAAGTACCCGAAGGGCCGCGAGCAGTCGGCGATCATTCCGCTGCTGATGCTGGCGCAAGAACAGGAAGGCTGGGTCACCAAGGCGGCGATCGAGACGATTTCGGACATGCTCGGCATGCCCAGGATTCGCGGGCTCGAGGTCGCGACCTTCTACACGCAGTACCAGCTCAATCCGGTCGGCACCCGCGCGCACATCCAGGTCTGCGGCACCACGCCCTGCATGCTGCGCGGCTCGGAAGCGCTGATGGATGTCTGCCGCTCGAAAATCCATCACGACCAGTTCCACACCAACGACAAGGGCACCTTGTCGTGGGAAGAAGTCGAGTGCCTCGGCGCCTGTGTCAACGCGCCGATGGTGATGATCTTCAAGGATACGTTCGAGGATCTGACGCCGGAACGCCTGGCCGAAATCATCGATCTCTACGATGCGGGCAAGGGCGCCTCGGTGGTGCCGGGACCGCAGAATGGCCGCACCGGCTCGGAGCCGGCCTCTGGTCTCACGACGCTGAAAAGCGAAAAGGCGATCCTCAAGTCGACCCGCGACCGGGAAGCCAGGGAGGCAGCGAAGGCCGCCAAGGCGGCACCCGACGCGATCATTGCGGCGCCCGTTCCGGCACCCGCTCCCGTCGCACCGTCCAACGCCAGCAAGCCGAAGACCGACGCGCCTGAAACCAGCCCGGCGTTGAAGACACCCTCAAAGACCAAGGTGGCGCCGGCGGCGGAGAAGGCGGCGAGTGTTTCGGCGCCGCCGCATTCGGCCGCCAACGCCAACAAGGCAGCGCCGGAAGTCGAGAAGGTCTCCAAGCAGCGCAATGGGCCGAAGGCCAAGGCCGAACCGGCCTCTGCCTTCAAGGCGCCGGAAGCCAAGGCGCCGGCGGCAAAGCCCGCAAAACCGTCGCTGGAGGACAAGAACCGTCCGGCCGGTATCGACAGGCCGACCGCGGTCGACGATCTCAAGCTGATCTCCGGCGTTGGCCCGAAGATCGAGGGCGTCCTGCATACGCTGGGCATCTTCACCTTCGCGCAGGTCGCTTCCTGGAAGAAGGCCGAGCGCGAGTGGGTGGACGGCTATCTCTCCTTCCACGGCCGCATCGAGCGCGACGACTGGGTCAAGCAGGCCAAGGCGCTCGCCAAGGGCGGCGTCGCCGAATACATCCGCGTCTTCGGCAAGAAGCCGGTCTGAGGGACGAAAAATGCTTCAGGATAAAGACCGCATCTTCACCAACATCTACGGCCTGTTCGACAAGTCGCTGGCCGGCGCCATGGCGCGTGGCGCCTGGGACAACACGCCCGGCATCGTCGCCAAGGGGCGCGAATGGATCGTCAATGAGATGAAGGCGTCCGGCCTGCGCGGCCGTGGCGGCGCCGGCTTCCCGACGGGCCTCAAATGGTCGTTCATGCCCAAGCAGAGCGATGGCAGGCCTAGCTACCTCGTCATCAACGCCGACGAATCCGAGCCTGGCACCTGCAAGGACCGCGACATCCTGCGCAACGACCCGCACACGCTGGTCGAAGGGGCGCTGCTCGCCGGCTTCGCCATGGGCGCGATTGCCGCCTACATCTATGTGCGCGGCGAGTTCATCCGTGAGCGCGAGGCGCTGCAGCGCGCCATCGACGAGGCCTATGAGGCCAAGCTGATCGGCAAGAACAACACGTCCGGCTACGATTTCGACGTCTACATGCATCACGGCGCCGGCGCCTATATCTGCGGCGAAGAGACGGCGCTGCTGGAAAGCCTGGAAGGCAAGAAGGGTCAGCCCAGGCTGAAGCCGCCATTCCCGGCCAATGTCGGCCTTTATGGCTGCCCGACCACCGTCAACAATGTCGAATCGATCGCGGTGGCGCCGACCATCCTGCGCCGTGGCGCGGCCTGGTTCTCGTCCTTCGGCCGGCCCAACAATGTCGGCACCAAGCTGTTCTGTGTCTCCGGCCACGTCAACAATCCGTGCACCGTCGAAGAGGCGATGTCGATCCCGTTCCGCGAACTGATCGAGACGCATTGCGGTGGCATCCGCGGCGGCTGGGACAATCTGCTCGCGGTCATCCCGGGCGGCGCCTCGGTGCCGCTGGTGCCGGCCGAGCAGATCATCGACACGCCGATGGATTTCGACGCGCTGCGCGACCTCAAATCCGGCCTCGGTACGGCGGCCGTCATCGTCATGGACAAGTCGACCGATGTCGTGAAGGCGATCGCGCGGCTGTCCTACTTCTACAAGCACGAGAGCTGCGGCCAGTGCACGCCGTGCCGCGAAGGCACAGGCTGGATGTGGCGGGTGATGGAGCGGCTGGTGCGCGGCGAGGCGCAGAAGCGCGAGATCGACATGCTGCTCGACGTCACCAAGCAGGTCGAGGGCCACACGATCTGCGCGCTGGGCGATGCGGCGGCATGGCCGATCCAGGGCCTGATGCGGCATTTCCGCGGCGAGGTGGAGCGGCGCATCGACGAGTTTTCGCGCAACGCGCATCGAGCCGAACCGGTGATGGTGGCGGCGGAATAGAAGATTTTTGAATGCTGGAATAACGGGGCGGGGCGAACGAAGAAACGACCAGGAGAACTCTATGGCGCCGTATTCGACACCCTACCCATTGATGCCTAATTTGGACCAGATCGAGAAGATGAACCAGGACCTGACCAGGATGATGCCGAAGGAGATGGCCAGCGCCGTCAACCTTTTCGCGCACCCTGTCGCTGGTGCGGCGGCAATGTCGGCGCTTGGCATCGGGCTTGCCAATCATGCGTTCGGCGTCTGGCTGGGGGCACTCACAGGAGCCGCCGAGGCATCACAGCGCCTGATGCAGCCGCTGATCGAGGATTTCGAGGCGCGCGTCGAGCAATTCGAGGACGCGAGCTCGTCGTCCATCAAGGCGCGGGCGACGGCCAAAACCATGATTGCCGAGGCGCAGTCCTTCGCGCAGGAAGTCACCGACATCGCCGCCAAGGAAGCCGCCACCACGGTGCCTGCGGTAAATGTCGCTCCTGCAACGAGCGAGGCCGCCGACGTTCTGCTGCCCGAGGATTTCAGGCAGCCCAAGGCTATGGACAAGCCGGCGAAACCGTCCGACCTCAAGGCGATATCGGGCATCGGTCCGAAGCTGGAAAAGGTGCTGAACGGGCTCGGCATCTGGACCTATGCCCAGATCGCCGCCTGGTCGCCGCAGGAGATCGCCTGGGTCGACGACTATCTGTCGTTCAACGGCCGTATCGGCCGTGACGAGTGGACTGCGCAGGCGGCTGTGCTGGCCGCGAAGAAGTGAATGAAATGCCGGGCGCTGCGTCTGACGCGCCCGGGAAATGAGATTGCGGGAAATCCGCAGGGGTTTGAAGCGAATGGCAAAGCTCAAGGTCGACGGGAAAGAGATCACTGTACCCGACCACTACACGCTGCTGCAGGCGGCGGAAGACGCGGGCGCGGAAGTGCCGCGCTTCTGCTTCCATGAGCGGCTGTCGATCGCCGGCAATTGCCGCATGTGCCTGATCGAGGTGAAGGGCGGGCCGCCCAAGCCGCAGGCCTCCTGCGCCATGGGCGTGCGCGATTTGCGCCCCGGCCCCAATGGCGAGCCGCCGGAAATCTTCACCAACACGCCGATGGTCAAGAAGGCCCGCGAAGGCGTGATGGAGTTCCTGCTGATCAACCATCCGCTGGATTGCCCGATCTGCGACCAGGGCGGCGAATGCGACCTGCAGGACCAGGCGATGGCCTTCGGCGTCGATTCCTCGCGCTATCATGAGAACAAGCGCGCGGTCGAAGACAAGTATATCGGCCCGCTGGTCAAGACAGTGATGAACCGCTGCATCCACTGCACGCGCTGCGTCCGCTTCACCACGGAAGTCGCCGGCATTTCCGAACTCGGCCTGATCGGCCGCGGCGAGGACGCCGAGATCACCACCTATCTCGAACAGGCGATGACCTCGGAATTGCAGGGCAATGTCATCGATCTGTGCCCGGTCGGCGCGCTGACCTCCAAGCCCTTCGCCTTCCAGGCGCGGCCGTGGGAACTGACCAAGACCGAATCCATCGACGTGATGGACGCCGTCGGCTCGGCGATCCGCATCGACAGCCGTGGCCGCGAAGTGATGCGCATCCTGCCGCGCGTCAACGAGCAGGTGAACGAGGAGTGGATTTCCGACAAGACCCGCTTCATCTGGGACGGGTTGCGCACGCAGCGCCTCGACCGTCCCTATGTGCGCAAGGACGGCAGGCTGGTTGCGGCAAGCTGGGCCGAAGCGTTCGCGACGATCAAGGACGCGGTGTCGAAGACCACGCCCGAGAAGATTGGCGCCATCGCTGGCGATCTCGCGGCGGTCGAGGAAATCTACGCGCTGAAGCTGCTGATGGCTTCGCTCGGCTCTAAGAATGTTGACTGCCGCCAGGATGGCGCCGCACTCGATCCGGCGCTCGGCCGTGCCAGCTACATTTTCAACCCGACCATCGAAGGCATCGAGCAGGCCGATGCGGTGCTGATCATCGGCGCCAATCCGCGATTCGAGGCCTCGGTGCTCAACGCCCGCATCCGCAAGCGCTGGCGGGTCGGCAATCTGCCGGTCGGCGTCATCGGCGATGTCGGCGACACACGCTACGAGTATGAATTGCTCGGTGCCGGGCCGGATTCGCTGAAGGATCTGGCCGACGGCAATGGCACGTTCTTCCAGACGCTGAAGAAGGCGACGCATCCGCTGATCATTATCGGCCAGGGCGCGTTGGCGCGCGCCGACGGCGCGGCCGTGCTCGGCCAGGCGGCGAAGCTCGCCGCTGCTGTCAATGCCGCTCGCGCCGACTGGAACGGCTTTGCCGTGCTGCACAATGCGGCGGCCAGGGTCGGCGGCCTCGATCTCGGCTTTGTGCCGGGCGAGGGTGGCAAGGATGTCGCCGGTATGCTCGGCGAAACGGACGTGCTGTTTCTGCTCGGCGCCGACGAGATCGATATGGGCAAGACCGGCGGCGCCTTCGTCGTCTATATCGGCACCCATGGCGACCACGGCGCGCATCGCGCCAATGTCATCCTGCCGGCGGCTGCCTACACGGAAAAGTCAGGCACCTACGTCAACACCGAAGGGCGCGTGCAGCAGACCAACCGCGCCGGTTTCGCGCCTGGCGATGCGCGCGAGGACTGGGCGATTCTGCGGGCCCTGTCCGACGTGCTGGGCAAGAAGCTGCCGTTCGATTCACTGCCGCAACTGCGCGCCAAGCTCTATGGCGAGTATCCGCATCTGGCCCGCATCGATCAGGTCGCGGCCGGCAATGCCGAGGACATTGCCGGCGTGGCGAAGCTCGGCGGGCGACTGAACAAGGGCACCTTCACCTCGCCGGTCAAGGATTTCTACCTGACCAACCCGATCGCGCGGGCATCGGCCGTGATGGCGGAATGCTCGGCACTGGCCAAGAGCGGCTTCAAGCAGGCGGCGGAATAAGCATGGACACCTTCTTCTCCTTCTACGTGCTGCCGGCGCTGCTGATCCTTCTGAAGTCAGTCGTGCTGATCGTGGTGCTGCTGATCTTCGTGGCCTACATCCTCTACGCCGACCGCAAGATCTGGGCGGCGGTGCAGTTGCGCCGTGGCCCGAACGTCGTCGGCCCCTGGGGCACGCTGCAGGCCTTCGCCGACCTGTTGAAATTCGTCTTCAAGGAACCGGTCATCCCGTCCGGCGCCAACAAGGGCGTGTTCCTTCTGGCGCCGCTGGTATCGGCGGTGCTTGCGATTTCGGCCTGGGCGGTCATTCCAGTCAACCAGGGTTGGGCGATCGCCAACGTCAATGTCGGCATCCTCTATGTCTTCGCCATCTCCTCGCTCGAGGTCTACGGCGTGATCATGGGCGGCTGGGCGTCGAACTCGAAATATCCGTTCCTCGGCGCGCTGCGTTCGGCCGCGCAGATGGTCTCCTACGAAGTCTCGATCGGCTTCGTCATCGTCACCGTGCTGCTCACCGCCGGCTCGCTCAACCTCAGCGATATCGTGATGTCGCAGCAGGGTGGGCTTGGCACCAGACTCGGCCTGCCCAACACCTTCCTCGACTGGAACTGGCTGGCGCTGTTCCCGATGTTCATCATCTTCTTCATCTCGGCGCTGGCCGAGACGAACCGCCCGCCTTTCGACCTGGTCGAGGCCGAATCGGAACTGGTCGCCGGCCATATGGTCGAATATTCGTCGACGCCGTTCCTGCTGTTCTTCCTCGGCGAGTATGTCGCCATCGTCCTGATGTGCGCGCTGGCGACCATCTTGTTCCTCGGCGGTTGGCTGCCGCCCTTCGACTTCGCGCCCTTCACCTGGGTGCCCGGCGTCATCTGGTTCGTGCTGAAGGTGTGCTTCGTGTTCTTCGGCATCTCGATGGTGAAGGCCTTCGTGCCGCGCTACCGCTACGACCAACTGATGCGGCTGGGCTGGAAAGTGTTCCTGCCGATCTCGCTGTTCATGGTTGTCGCCACCGCAGCCTTCCTCAAGATCACGGGGTTTGCGTGATGTCCGCTTTGTCCCAGGCCGCAAAATCGCTGCTTCTGCAGGATTTCGTCAGCGCCTTCTTCCTGTCGATGCGCCAGTTCTTCGCGCCGAAGGAGACGATCAACTATCCGCACGAGAAGGGGCCGACCAGCCCGCGCTTCCGGGGCGAGCATGCGCTGCGCCGCTATCCCAATGGCGAGGAACGCTGCATCGCCTGCAAATTGTGCGAGGCGATCTGCCCGGCGCAGGCCATCACCATCGAGGCCGGCCCGCGCCGCAATGACGGCACGCGCCGCACGGTGCGCTACGACATCGATATGGTGAAGTGCATCTATTGCGGCTTCTGCCAGGAAGCCTGCCCGGTCGATGCCATCGTCGAGGGGCCGAATTTCGAATTCGCGACTGAAACGCGCGAGGAGCTCTACTACGACAAGGACAAGCTGCTGGCCAATGGCGACCGGTGGGAGCGCGAACTGGCGCGCAACATCTCATTGGATGCGCCGTACCGCTGATATTTGACGCATGGACGAGGCGAGGGGCCTCGTCTAAGGACACAACGAAACTTGCCGACCGGAGGCGGTCGCAAAAATCAAACACGACGAATGTCCTGTTTGGGATAGGAACCCGGGGGAACCCCAATGCTGAGTGGACTAGAGGCGGCCTTTTTCTACCTCTTCGCCTTTGTCGCCGTGGCGTCGGCGTTCATGGTCATTTCATCGCGCAACCCCGTGCATTCGGTGCTGTTCCTGATCCTGACCTTCTTCAACGCCGCCGGCCTGTTCATGCTGACCGGCGCCGAGTTCCTGGCGATGATCCTGCTCGTCGTCTATGTCGGCGCGGTCATGGTGCTGTTCCTGTTCGTCGTCATGATGCTCGACGTCGACTTCGCTGAAATGAAAGAGGGCGCGCTGCAATACGCGCCGATCGGCGCGCTGGTCGGGCTGATCCTGGCGGCGGAGCTGATCGTCGTGCTCGGCGGCTACACATTCGCGCCGAAGCTGGCCGCGACAGTGTCCAAACCGATCCCCGATCTCGCCACGCGCTCGAACACGGCCGCGCTCGGCGACATCCTCTATACCGACTACCTCTACTACTTCCAGATTTCGGGCCTCATCCTGCTGGTTGCCATGATCGGCGCCATCGTGCTGACGCTGCGTCACAAGGAAGGGATCAAGCGGCAGTCGATCGCAGCCCAGGTCGGCCGCACGCCGGCCACCGGCATGGAAATCCGCAAGGTCAAGTCGGGCGAAGGAGTCTGAGATGGTCGTCGGCATCGCACATTATCTGACCGTATCGGCGATCCTGTTCACGCTCGGCGTGTTCGGCATCTTCCTGAACCGCAAGAACGTCATCGTCATCCTGATGTCGGTCGAGCTGATCCTGCTTGCGGTCAACATCAACTTCGTCGCCTTTTCGGCGGCGCTCGGCGATCTGGTCGGCCAGGTGTTCGCGCTGTTCGTGCTGACGGTCGCGGCGGCTGAAGCCGCCATCGGACTTGCCATTCTCGTCGTCTTCTTCCGCAACCGCGGCTCGATCGCGGTCGAAGACGTGAACATGATGAAGGGTTGACGGAACCACCATGTATCAGGCCATCGTCTTCCTTCCACTGCTCGGCTTCCTGATCGTCGGCCTGTTCGGCACGTCGCTCGGCGCCAAGGCGTCCGAATACATCACCTCCGGCTTCCTGGTGATCTCCGCGGTGCTGTCGTGGGTCGCCTTCTTCAGCGTCGGCTTCGGCCATGGCGAAGTGTTCACCGTGCCGGTGCTGCACTGGATCCAGTCCGGCGGGCTGGACGTGTCCTGGGCACTGCGCATCGACACGCTGACGGTGGTGATGCTGGTGGTGGTCAACACCGTTTCGGCGCTGGTCCATATCTATTCGATCGGCTACATGCACCACGATCCGAACCGGCCGCGCTTCTTCGCCTATCTATCGCTGTTCACCTTCGCCATGCTGATGTTGGTGACGGCCGACAACCTCGTGCAGATGTTCTTCGGCTGGGAAGGGGTCGGTCTCGCCTCCTACCTGCTGATCGGTTTCTGGTACAAGAAGCCGTCGGCCAACGCCGCAGCCATCAAGGCCTTCGTCGTCAACCGCGTCGGCGATTTCGGTTTCGCGCTCGGCATTTTCGGTGTGTTCGTGCTGTTCGGCTCGGTCAATCTCGGCACCATCTTCGCCAATGCGGCGACGTTCGTTCCGGCCGAAGGCGCGCCGCAAGGTGCTGCCGTGCTGACCTTCCTCGGCCATGCGCTGGACAAGCAGGCGGCGATGACCGTCGTCTGCCTGCTGCTGTTCATGGGCGCCATGGGCAAGTCCGCGCAGGTGCCGCTGCACACCTGGCTGCCGGACGCCATGGAAGGCCCGACGCCGGTCTCGGCTCTCATCCATGCCGCCACCATGGTGACCGCCGGCGTGTTCATGCTGGCGCGGTTGTCGCCGCTGTTCGAACTGTCGCATTCGGCGCTGACCGTGGTGACCTTCATCGGCGCCTTCACCGCCTTCTTCGCGGCGACCGTCGGTCTCGTTCAGAACGACATCAAGCGCGTCATCGCCTATTCGACCTGCTCGCAGCTCGGCTACATGTTCGTGGCGCTCGGCGTCGGCGCCTATGGCGCGGCGATCTTCCACCTGTTCACGCACGCCTTCTTCAAGGCGCTGCTGTTCCTCGGCTCGGGCTCGGTCATCCATGCCGTCTCCGACGAGCAGGACATGCGCAAGATGGGCGGTCTGCGCAAGCTGATCCCGACCACCTACTGGATGATGGTGATCGGGACGCTGGCGCTGACCGGCGTCGGCATTCCGGTGACCGTCATCGGCACCGCCGGTTTCTTCTCCAAGGACGCCATCATCGAGAGCGCCTTTGCCAGCCACAATTCGGTTGCCGGCCTCGCCTTCGTGCTTTTGGTCATCGCCGCCTGCTTCACCTCCTTCTATTCCTGGCGGCTGATCTTCATGACCTTCCACGGCCAGCCGCGGGCGAGCCATGAGGTGATGCACCACGTGCATGAATTGCCGCCGGTGATGCTGGTGCCGCTGTTCATCCTGGCTGCGGGTGCACTGTTTGCCGGCATCATCTTCCACAATTCCTTCATCGGCGAAGGCTATGCCGAGTTCTGGAAGGCGTCGCTGTTCACGCTGCCGGACAATCACATCCTGCACGAAATCCACGAACTGCCGCTGTGGGTCGAACTGTCGCCCTTCATCGCCATGCTGATCGGCTTCGCGGTGGCCTGGAAGTTCTACATCCGCTCACCGGAATTGCCCCGAAGCGTCGCCGCCAACCATCGCTTGCTCTACGCCTTCCTGCTCAACAAGTGGTATTTCGACGAGCTGTACGACTTCCTGTTCGTGCGGCCCGCCAAGCGCCTTGGCCATTTCCTGTGGAAGACCGGTGACGGCACCGTCATCGACGGGCTCGGGCCGGATGGCATTTCGGCGCGGGTCGTCGATGTCACCAACCGCGTCGTCAAGCTGCAGACCGGCTACCTCTATCACTATGCCTTCGCCATGCTGATCGGCGTTGCCGCACTCGTCACCTGGATGATGCTCTGATGACCGCCTGGCCAATCCTCTCGCTGGTCACCTTCCTGCCGCTGGTTGGTGCGCTGCTGATCCTGTTCATCAGGGATGACAGCGAAAACGCGCGCCGCAACATCCGCGCCATCGCGCTGTTGACGACGACGTTCACCTTCATCGTCTCGCTGTTCATTTGGACCGGCTTCGACAATTCGCAGGCCGGCTTCCAGTTCGTCGAGAAATTCGCCTGGCTCGACTCTGGCATTTCCTACCATATGGGCGTCGACGGCATTTCCATGCTGTTCGTCATCCTGACGACGTTCCTGATGCCGCTCTGCATCCTGGCGTCGTGGGAAGCGATCGACAAGCGCGTCAAGGCCTACATGATCGCCTTCCTGCTGCTCGAGACGCTGATGATCGGCGTGTTCTGCGCGCTGGATATCGTGCTGTTCTATGTCTTCTTCGAGGCCGGCCTGATCCCGATGTTCATCATCATCGGCGTCTGGGGCGGCAAGCGGCGCGTCTATGCCTCGTTCAAGTTCTTCCTCTATACGCTCGCCGGCTCGGTGCTGATGCTGCTCGCCATCATGGCGATGTTCTTCCAGTCCGGCACGACCGACATCCCGACGCTGTTGACGCACAGCTTCCCGGCCAACATGCAGACCTGGCTGTGGCTTGCCTTCTTCGCCTCCTTCGCGGTGAAGATGCCGATGTGGCCGGTGCACACCTGGCTGCCCGACGCGCACGTCGAGGCGCCGACGGCGGGTTCGGTGATCCTGGCCGGCATCCTGCTGAAGATGGGCGGGTACGGCTTCCTGCGTTTCTCCCTGCCGATGTTCCCGCTGGCCTCCGAAATGTTCGCGCCGCTGGTGTTCACCCTCTCGGTCGTCGCCATCATCTATACCTCGCTGGTGGCGCTGATGCAGGAGGACATGAAGAAGCTGATCGCCTATTCGTCGGTCGCTCATATGGGCTTCGTCACCATGGGCATCTTCGCCATGAACCAGGAAGGCGTGCAGGGCGCGATCTTCCAGATGCTCAGCCACGGCCTGGTCTCGGGCGCGCTGTTCCTGTGCGTCGGCGTCATCTATGACCGCATGCACACGCGTGAGATCGCTGCCTATGGCGGGCTGGTCAACAACATGCCGAAATACGCCACCGTGTTCATGGTCTTCACCATGGCCAATGTCGGCCTGCCCGGCACCAGTGGTTTCGTCGGCGAGTTCCTGACCATGCTCGGCGTGTTCCGGGTCAACACCTGGGTGGCGTTCTTCGCCGCCACGGGCGTCATCCTGTCGGCGGCCTACGCGCTCTGGCTCTACCGCCGGGTGATCTTCGGCGCGCTGACCAAGGACAGTCTGAAGGGGCTGCTCGACCTGTCGTTGCGCGAGAAGGTGATCATCTACCCGCTGGTCGCGCTGGTCATCTTCTTCGGCGTCTATCCCGCTCCCGTCTTCGACGCGACGGCCCAGTCGGTCAAGTCGCTCGTCACCAATGTCACCGCATCCATCGGCGCCGCGCAAACCGCGGCGGCGAACTGACCCAGGGGTTTTGCGAACCATGACGCCGGACCTTCTCTCCAGCCTGTCGCTCTCGACGCCCGAGCTGATCCTTGCCATCGGCGCGCTCGCGCTGCTGATGGTCGGCGCCTATTCGCGTGCCAACACCGCCAATACGGTGACCGGCCTTGCCGTCGCCGTGCTGGTGGTCGCCGGCGTCTGGCTGGTCTTTTCCACGGGGCAGGGCAGCGCCTATGGCAACGCCTTCATCCAGGATCCCTTCTCCCGCTTCATGAAGGTGCTGGCGCTGGTCGGCTCAGCGGTGACGCTCGTCATGTCGATGCGCTTTGCCAAGGCGGAGCGTTTCGACAAGTTCGAATATCCGGTGCTGATCCTGCTGTGCACGCTCGGCATGATGCTGATGATCTCGGCCAACGGCATGATCGGGCTCTATCTCGGCCTCGAGCTGCAGTCGTTGGCGATCTACGTGCTGGCGGCGATCAACCGCGACAATCTGCGTTCGACAGAGGCCGGCCTGAAATACTTCGTCCTCGGCGCGCTGTCGTCGGGCATGCTGCTCTACGGCATCAGCTTGGTCTATGGCTACACCGGCAACACCGGCTTCCAGGAAATCGCCTCGGCGCTCGGCAGTGGCCCGCGCCAACTCGGTCTCGTTTTCGGCCTGGTCTTCGTGCTTGCCGGCCTTGCCTTCAAGATCTCGGCGGTGCCGTTCCATATGTGGACGCCCGACGTCTATGAAGGCGCACCGACGCCGGTGACGGCCTTCCTGGCGGCGGCCCCCAAGATGGCGGCGATGGCGCTGATCGTGCGCGTCACTATGGGCGCGTTTAAGCCGATCGCCGCCGATTGGCAGCAGATCATCGTCTTCATCTCGATCGCCTCGATGGCGCTCGGCGCCTTTGCCGCGATCGGCCAGACCAATATCAAGCGCCTGATGGCCTATTCCTCGATCGGTCACATGGGCTACGCGCTGGTCGGCCTTGCCGCCAACAGCCAGGCCGGCGTGCGTGGCGTTGCCATTTACATGCTGATCTATCTGGTGATGACGCTCGGCACCTTCGCCTTCATCCTCGCCATGCGGCGCAAGGAAGGCAATGTCGAACAGATCAGCGACCTGGCCGGGCTGTCATCGACCAACCCGATCATGGCCACTATTCTCACGATCCTGATGTTCTCGCTGGCCGGCATTCCGCCGCTCGCCGGCTTCTGGGGGAAGTGGTACGTCTTCCTCGCCGCCATCAACGCCAACCTCTACGCGCTGGCGATCATCGGCGTGCTGGCCTCGGTGGTGGGCGCCTATTACTATCTGCGCATCATCAAGATCATGTGGTTCGACGAACCGGTCGGCGGCTTCGTGCCGATGGCCAGTGAATTGCGTGTCGTGCTCGGCGTCTGTGGCGCCTTCGTGCTGTTCTATGTGCTGATCGGCGGACCGATCGGCACCTATGCCGAAGCCGCCGCCAAGACATTTTTCTGACGGGATGGCATTTCGGCTGGCCCCAACCTCGGCGTCGGAAGGGTTCCGGCTCGAGGCCCATGACAGCGTCGGCTCCACCAACACGGTGGCGCTGGACCACGCCCGGGCAGGTGACCCGGGCAGGCTGTGGGTTGTTTCCAAGAAGCAGGAAAGCGGGCGTGGCCGGCGCGGCCGCGCGTGGGTGTCGCCCGATGGCAACCTGGCGGCGACCTTGCTCGTCATCACCGGTGGTGAACTACGGCTGGCCGCGACGCTGGGTTTCGTCGCGGGCCTTTCGCTTGCCGATGCACTCGACGCCGCGGTGCCGAAGGGCCGCATCGCCGTAGGACTCGATGGCGCAAGCCAGGGACAAAACCGTTTCGAGCTGAAATGGCCGAACGATGTGCTTGCTTCGGGCGCCAAGCTCGCCGGCATCTTGCTGGAGTCGGCGATACTGGAGGGCGGCCGTTTCGCGGTGGCGGTCGGCATCGGCGTCAATGTCGTGGCGCACCCCAGGGATTTGCCTTATCCCGCGACATCGCTGCAAGCTCTCGGCGCGACATGCGATGCCGAAACGCTGTTCCTGGCGCTGTCGGATGCATGGAGCGAAAACGCCCGGCTGTGGGATGAAGGCCGCGGCCTTGCCGCCGTCAGGCGGCGCTGGCTGGCGCGCGCGGCGGGGCTCGGCGGCGAGGTAGCCGTCAGAATTGACGGTAATGTGGTGCGTGGGGTGTTCGAGACCATTGACGAGGACTGCCGTTTCGTGATCCGCGACGATGAGGGGGCGGTGCTGACGATCGCGGCCGGCGACGTGCATTTCGGCGCGGTCGCGTCCGCTCAAGTATAGTTTGTTTCTGCGCAATTCCGGACGGAAAACCGTTAGACACTTTTCCTGGAATTGCTTTAACGGCTTGGCCCGAGGGTCAGGAAGGGAAAAATCATGGCGAAAGCGGAAAACGCCGAACTCGTCTTCGTGCCGCTCGGCGGCGTCGGCGAGATCGGCATGAACTTCGCCCTCTACGGCTACGGCCCGCCGAGCGCGCGCGAATGGATCGTCATCGATGTCGGCGTCACCTTTCCCGACGCGGCGCATCCGGGCGTCGACCTGATCCTGCCCGACACGCGCTTCATCGAGGAGAACCTCGCCAATCTGCGCGGCATCATCATCACCCACGCGCATGAGGACCATTATGGCGCGCTGCTCGACATCTGGCCGAGGCTGAAGGCCCCCGTGTGGATGACGCCGTTCAGTGCCGGGCTGCTGGAAGCCAAGCGGCAGGGCGAGCAGGGGGCGCCGAAGATTCCGCTGACGATATACCGGGCCGGGGAGAAATTCACCGTCGGTCCGTTCGAGATCGAAGCCATTCCGGTGGCGCACTCCATCCCCGAGCCGATGTCGCTGGCCATCACCACGCCAGCCGGCACGGTCATCCACACCGGCGACTGGAAGATCGACCCAGAACCGACGATCGGGCCGAAGACCGACGAGGCGCGCTTCCGTGCCTATGGCGACAAGGGCGTGCTGGCGCTGATCTGCGATTCGACCAATGCGCTGCGCGAAGGGGAATCGCCGTCGGAAGTGGCGGTTGGCGAGGGGCTCAAGGGCGTCATCCAGAGCGCCGTCGGCCGTGTCGCCGTGACGACCTTCTCCTCCAATGTCGGGCGTATCGTCTCCATCGCCAAGGCGGCGCGCGATGCCGGCCGCCAGTGCCTGGTGCTCGGCCGCTCGTTGAAGCGCGTTATCGACGTTGCCGACGAGCTTGGCTATATGGACGGCCTGCCGGAATTCATTGCCGAGGAGGATTTCGGCTTCATCCCGCGCGAAAACCTGGTCATCATCTGCACCGGCAGCCAGGGCGAGCCGCTGGCAGCACTTGCGAAACTGTCGCGCGACGAGATGAAATCGGTGTCGCTGACGGCGGGCGACACGGTGGTGTTCTCCTCACGCACCATACCCGGCAATGAGAAGGCGATCCTCGAGATCAAGAACCGCCTCATCGATCTCGGCATCAAGATCATCGAGGACGGCGACGCCCTGGTGCACGTCTCCGGCCATCCCCGGCGCAGCGAGTTGCGCAAGATGTATGAGTGGGTGCGCCCAAAGATCGGCGTTCCCGTGCATGGCGAGGCGGCGCATCTGGTGGCGCAGGGCTCGCTGATGTCGACCTCCGGCATCGGCCAGGTGGCGCAGGTGCGCGACGGCGACATGCTGCGGCTCGCTCCCGGCCCCGCCACCATCATCGACCAGGTGCCGTTCGGCCGCATCTACAAGGACGGCAATCTGATCGGCACCGACCAGGCGATGGGCATTCGCGACCGGCGCAAACTGTCCTTTGCCGGCCATGTCGCGGTCAATGTCGTGCTCGACGACAAATACGAGCTCGCCGGCGATCCCGATCTGGTCGCCATCGGGGTCGCCGAGGCCGACGCCAGCGGCGAGACGCTGGAGGATTTGATGATCGATGCGGCCGTCGGTGCGGTCGATTCGATTCCCCGCCAGCGGCGCAAGGACCTCGACCTGGTACAGGAAGCGGTGCGGCGCGCGGTGCGCGGCGCCGCCAACGAAGCCTGGGGCAAGAAGCCGCTGGTGACGGTGTTCGTCACCAGATGAGGGTAGCGCTGGTTCGCGGCTCTAGACGTTCAGCTGATAGCTGACCGGGAGCCAGCGAAAAGAGCCGTTCACCGCTTCGATGTAGCCCAGGCCTGGAAACGGCATGTGATGGCCGGCGACCAGCAGGCGCTGGTCCGCCGCCATCTTCAGCAAACGCTTGCGGGTCTCGATCGCCCGTTCCTTGTCATCATCGAAATCCGCATGCCATTCCGGATGCTGGATGGACACGACATAGTGCAGGAACGCATCCGACCAGATCAGCAATCGCTGGCCGCCGCTTTCGACGAGAAATGCCAGCAGGCCGGGGGAATGGCCTGACGCGTCGATGGCGGTAATGCCCGGCAGCACCTCATCTCCAGGCGCTATGAACGTTGCCCGGTCGGCCAGTCCGGTGCAAATCCGCCGGAACAGATCACGGTTGGCCAACCTGGCCGGGCGCACCGTTGTTGCCTCGGTCCAGAAAGCGAATTCAGCCGCGCCGAACACATAGCGTGCCTGGCTGAAAACAGGTCTACCGTTGCTGACAAGCCCACCGATGTGGTCCGGGTGGCCGTGGGTGATGACCACCACGTCGATATCGTCAGGATCAAGCCCAAGGTCCTGCAAGCACTCCAGGAGTGAACTGCCCTCATCGCCGCATCCGGTGTCGAACAGGATCCTTTCGGATCCGGTGTCGATCAGCGTCGGGATGAAGCAGTGCTCGAATCGATCCCGGTCGATGAAGTTCGAGACCGCGAGTTGCTGCACCGCGGTTGGCGGCTGTCCGGCCGCGAAGGCTGCTGCAAGATTGTCTCTGATATCGACAGCGTCGAGCAAGGCGGCAATCTTGAATGAGCCGAGATCGAAGGTGAAAACGCGGGCGCGGGCAGGGCGGATGTAAGACATTGCCGTTTGTACTTTGCGGTTGTGGGCCGGAATAGCCTCGATCGTGATTCGGCCGAATGTTCACCAAAGTGCGACAGTGCGCGCCTCGTGAATGGCTGTTGATCTCAGCCGATTTGACGTATGACGCCAGCCAGTGGACAGAAGAGAGATAGCTCCCACATGCTCGGACGGCTGAACCATGTCGCGCTTGCGGTGCCGGATCTGGCTGCCGCCGTTGCCGCCTACCGCAACACGCTTGGCGCCGAAGTGACGGAGCCGCAGGCTTTGCCGGAGCATGGCGTCACGGTGGTGTTCGTCAATGTCGGCAACACCAAGATCGAATTGCTGGAACCGCTGGGCGAGGGCTCGCCGATCGCCGCGTTCCTGGCGAAGAACCCGTCAGGCGGCATGCATCATCTCTGCTACGAGGTCGACGACATCCTGGCCGCGCGGGACCAGCTCAAGGCCGCAGGCGCGCGCGTTTTGGGCGACGGCAATCCGAAAACCGGCGCGCATGGCAAGCCGGTGCTGTTCCTGCATCCGAAGGATTTCTTCGGCACGCTGATCGAACTGGAGCAATCATGAGCTGGGTTTCGTTCACCGCCCTGTTTTTCGCGACCTGGTGGGTGGTGCTGTTCGCCGTACTGCCGTTTAGCGTCAGGACGCAGGACGACGATCATGACGTGACACTGGGCACGGTTCCAAGCGCGCCGCGCGGGCCGCACATGCTGCGCGCGGTGATCCGCACCACCATCGCCACGGCGATCCTCATGGGCATTTTCTATGGGGTGACGCACGGGCTGGGCTACAGCCTCAACGACATCCCGCATATCGTGCCGGATTTCGGCCAGACCCCGGCGAAATAGATCGCCCGGCGAGAGTGCGACGACGACGTCGATGCGCCGCGGATGAGGGTCGAGACGCTGCCATGCTTCACGGCTGACCGCTTGCTGACGTTAGGTCATGTGTTCTGACAGCACGCCACGCTAACCAGATGATTGCACAAAAAAAATGCAAGGCACGAGGCCTTGCAATTAAACGCGTCCGATCTGTTTCCGGTTTCCGGCGGCAGCGAGTAACCGCGCCTAGATCGCATCCTCCCAAGACTTTGACCGCGTAGGAGAGCAGATTTTTCTCCGCCCTCTCGGTTATCGCGGCACACTAGCCTAAGCCGAATGAAAATGTCACGAAGAATTTTGCCTCGAAACAGGCATTCTCGTGCTGCACTGCACAATAGTATGGCATGCTTTGCTTGGGAAACGACCAGCAAGGCTCGGCGGAGCCTTTGCGGCATGTTCTGGATTGACGCGCGCAAAGAATTGGCGGCCAAACCGAAGAGGTTCGGCATGCCCGATGCCGGCACGTCATGGTCCGGAAACCGGAGGATTCCGGGCCGTAGCGCGCTAATGTGCCGCCATGCCCGGGTTTCCATTCCGTCATGAAATGGCTATGAAGCCGGGGCAAGCAAGCCTGCGTCGCGCCGATTCTGGCGTGGCCGTTCTCATTCACGGACCAGTCCATGCGTTTGTCGCGCTATTTCCTGCCTATCCTCAAAGAAAATCCGCGCGAGGCCGAGATCGTCTCGCATCGGCTGATGCTGCGTGCCGGCATGATCCGCCAGCAGGGGCAGGGCAGTTTTTCTTGGTTGCCACTTGGCAAGCGGGTGTTGGACAAGGTCTGCCAGATCATCCGCGAGGAGCAGAACCGCGCCGGCGCGCTGGAAATCCTGATGCCGACCATCCAGTCGGCCGATCTGTGGCGCGAAAGCGGCCGCTACAACGACTATGGCAAGGAGATGCTGCGCATCAAGGACCGCCAGGACCGCGACATGCTCTACGGCCCGACCAACGAGGAAATGGTCACCGAGATCTTCCGCGCCTATGTGAAGTCCTACAAGGATTTGCCGCTCAACCTCTACCACATCCAGTGGAAGTTCCGCGACGAGGTGCGGCCACGCTTCGGCGTCATGCGCTCGCGCGAGTTCCTGATGAAGGACGCCTATTCCTTCGACCTCGACTTCGAGGGCGCGAGGGCTGCCTACAACAGGATGTTCGTCTCCTACCTCAGGACGTTTACGCGCATGGGCCTGCAGGCGATTCCGATGCGCGCCGACACCGGGCCGATCGGCGGCGACCTCAGCCATGAATTCATCATCCTGGCCGATACCGGCGAAAGCCAGGTTTTCTGCCATCGCGACTATCTTTCGCTTGCCGTGCCGGGCCCCAATACCGACTTCGCCAATGACGGCGAGATATCAGATATCGTCAAGACATGGACGACGCCCTACGCCGCCACCGACGAGATGCATGACGAAGCAGCTTGGGAAAGGGTGCCCGAGAGCGACAAGGTTTCGGCACGCGGCATCGAGGTTGGTCACATCTTCCATTTCGGCGAGAAGTATTCCAAGCCGATGGGCGCCAAGGTGACCGGACCGGACGGCAAGGACCATTTCGCCTCCGGCGGTTCCTACGGCATCGGCCCGTCGCGCCTGGTCGCGGCGATCATCGAAGCCAGCCATGACGAGAACGGCATCGTCTGGCCCGACGCGGTGGCGCCGTTCGACATCGGCCTGATCAACATGAAAGTGGGCGACGCCGATTGCGACCGTGTCAGTGAAGAGCTGAATGCCGCCTTCACCGCCGCCGGCAAGGACGTGCTCTATGACGACACCGACCAGCGGCCGGGCGGCAAGTTCGCCACCGCCGACCTGATTGGTCTGCCCTGGCAAGTGATCGTCGGACCGCGCGGCGTGGCCGCCGGCGAGGTCGAGATCAAGAATCGCAGGACCGGCGAGCGCGAAACGCTGCCGATCGCCGATGCGAAAAAACGCTTCGGTGTCGCCGCATGAGCGAGGCGGCGGCGGCAAGATCAGCGGGCGCCGGCCCGTTCTCCTTCTTCGAGCGCACGGTTGCCTGGCGCTATTTGCGCTCGCGGCGCAAGGAGACGGTGATCTCGGTCATCGCCTCGATCTCCTTCCTCGGCATCATGCTGGGGGTGGCGACGCTGATCGTCGTCATGGCTGTGATGAACGGGTTCCGCGCCGAGCTTTTGACGCGCATCCTTGGCGTCAACGGCCATCTGATCGTGCAGCCGCTCGACTCGCCGCTTGAGGACTACGCCCAGGTTGCCGGCCGCATCAACGGCGTGCCCGGCGTCAAATACGCCATTCCGCTGATCGACGGCCAGGTGCTGGCGCAAGGCAATGTCGGCGGCGGCACGGGCGCACTGGTGCGCGGTATCAGGGGCGAAGATCTCGGCAAGATCGCCATCGTCGCCAACAACATCAAGCAGGGTTCGCTCGCCGGTTTCGATTCGGGCGAGGGCGTCGCCATCGGCAAGCGCATGGCCGAGAATCTCGGCCTGACGCTGGGCGACACCATCACGCTCATCTCGCCCGATGGCGACGTAACGCCGATCGGCACGACGCCGCGCATGAAAGGCTACAAGATCGCGGCGATCTTCGAAGTCGGCATGTCGGAATATGACACGTCCATCGTCTACATGCCGTTCTCCGAAGCGCAGCTCTATTTCAACATGGATGGCCGCGCACAGACGATCGAGATCTATGTCGACAATCCCGACAATGTCGACGCGCTGAAACCGAAGGTGGAAGAGGCAGCGCAGCGGCCGATCGACATGGTCGACTGGCGCCAGCGCAACGAGACCTTCTTTTCCGCCCTGCAGGTCGAGCGCAACGTCATGTTCATGATCCTGACGCTGATCGTGCTGGTGGCGGCGCTCAACATCATTTCGGGACTGATCATGCTGGTGAAGGACAAGGGGCACGACATCGCCATCCTGCGCACCATGGGCGCCTCGCGCGGCGCCATCCTGCGCATCTTCCTGATGACGGGGGCGGCGATCGGCGTCACCGGTACGCTCGCCGGCGTGCTGCTCGGCGTCGTCATCTGCACCAACATCGAATCGATCCGCCAGTTCTTCTCCTGGATGACCGGCAAGGTGCTGTTCAACCCGGAGCTCTATTTCCTCAGCCAGCTGCCGGCGAAGATGGATCCGCGCGAGACGACCTATGTCATCATCATGGCGCTTGGGCTGTCCTTCCTGGCAACGGTGTTTCCGGCATGGCGGGCCGCCCGCCTCGATCCGGTCGAAGCCTTGAGGTACGAGTAGTGGCCGAGATCATTATCGAGCTGAAGAGCGTCGAGCGGCACTATGTCCAGGGGCCGCGCAAGCTCACCATTTTGAACGGCGCCGATTTCTCGCTGAAGCGCGGCGAGATGGTGGCGCTGGTGGCGCCATCCGGCACCGGCAAGTCGACGCTGCTGCATACGGCCGGCCTGCTGGAACGCCCCGACGCAGGCGACGTGATCCTGGCCGGCCGGGCCTGCGGGCGGCTCTCCGACGACGAACGCACGTCAATCCGCCGCAACGATGTCGGCTTCGTCTACCAGTTCCACCATCTGCTGCCGGAGTTTTCCGCGCTGGAAAACATCATGATGCCGCAGCTGATCAAGGGCCTGCCGCGCAAGGAAGCGGCCGAGCGCGCCGCGCAACTGCTCGACTATATGCAGATCGGCAAGCGCGCCTCGCACCGGCCGTCCGAACTCTCCGGCGGCGAGCAGCAGCGCGTCGCCATTGCCCGCGCCGTCGCCAATGCTCCGCTGGTGCTGCTGGCCGACGAGCCGACCGGTAATCTCGACCCGGTCACCGCCTCCTATGTCTTCGAGGCGCTGGGCGCGCTGGTCAAGCAATCGGGCCTGGCGGCGCTGATCGCCACCCACAATCACGAGCTGGCATCGCGCATGGACCGGCGCGTCACGCTCGCCGACGGCAAGGTCGTGCCGCTTTAGGCTGTGCCGATATCAGGCGAATTGACCGAATATCGACACATCCGCGAAGATGGGTTTGGCCGAATCTTCATATGGCTTTCTAGACCTCGCCGAGGGCCTGTCGCCATTCACTATCGTGACCTGTTGATAGGCGTCTCGCCATCAACCTTTCCTTAACCCTGCCGATCTGATCGCCCGGAGATTCTTGCCGGGACCGGATTCTGCGCGTTGACATTGAAACAAAATTAGAACAAATTGCGAACATATCAACAACAGGAGAGAGTTATGACCGATCTGGTTCAGGATGTCATCTCACTGGTTTGCATGAGCACTTTCCTCATTTCCATGGCGATCTGGATCGGCGCCATGTGATCTGGCGGCTCTCGCCGCCGTCGTTCCTGGCGGATGAAGTCCGCTTTCCCGTTAAGCCTTTCTTGCCGCCGCGGCGCTAGGGTGCGCCTCTCAGGCAGGGAGCAACATTCAGGTGTCGCCCATCGTCACGGCCATTCTGGTGGCCAGCAATCTCGGGCTGATCTTTCTCTTGATGACCGTGCCGCTTGGTTCGCGCACGGTCAGGGTCAGCCGCGTGATTGCGATGGACCGCCAGCGACTCTGGCAGGCGCTATGGCCGCTTGGCAGCGATGCCGGCTGGTCCGGCGAGATCCTGTCGGCCGAGCCGCTGGACGGGGAGGGTGTGTCCCGCATCATGCTGTCGTGGGAAGGCCGCGACGGCAAGCCGATCGAGCGCAGGGCGCGGTTTGACGATGTCGTCGAGGGCAGCCGCTTCTCGATGCGCGTGCTTGAGGATACGGCGCTCGATGCCTCGTTCTGGAAAGACTATCGCGAAACCGCCGAGCTCGTCTCCGAAGGCAGCGGCGCGCGGGTAACGCTCGGCCGGACGGATCGTTACCGCGGTGTTGCCTTTCTGGTGTTCCGTTATTTCGCCATGCGCCGCGAACTGTCCAAGCTGCAGCGTTGGGCGATGACCGGGCAGTACCGCAAGGGCGGTTGGTTCGAGCATCCGCTGAGCCAGGTCGGCTTTGCCGTGCTGTCGGCATTGATCTTGTGGCCGTTCTTCGGCCTTCACCTCGGGGGGCTGGCGCTGGCCGCCATCCTGACGTCGGTCGTTGCCCTGCACGAGCTTGGCCACATGGCGGCATTCCGGCTGATGGGCCACCGCAAGGCGCGGATGATCTTCATCCCGCTGCTCGGCGGCATCGCCATTGGCGGCCGGCCCTACAACAGCCGTTTCGAAGTGGCCTTCGTGGCGCTGATGGGGGCGGGTTTTTCCGCCTTCCTGGTGCCGATCGTCATCGCCGCCAGTGCGCTGGCCGGCAGCGAGGGGCATAAGGGCGCGGCCGCGCTGCTGGCGGCGCTGGCAGGCTGTGCGGCCCTGTTCAACATCGCCAATCTGGTGCCGGTGTGGAAGTTCGATGGCGGCCAGGTGCTGCGCCAGATCTGCCCGGGGCCGGTCGCGCTGGCGCTGGCCTCGTTCTTCCTGCTCTCGGCATTTTTGGCGGTGGGCTGGCGGGCCGGCTTTTCCTCCGGCTTTCTGCTGGCGACGGGAGCGGTCTTTTCAATCCTAAGCCTGCTGACGATGGGCAGCGGGGTGAAGCCGCGTTACGAGCTGAAGCCTATCCGTACCGTCGACCGCTTCGCCATCGCCGGCGCACTGCTGGCGGCGTTCGTCATCCATGGCTGCGGCGTTCTGTGGGCGTCGGCGCAATTGCTTTGAGCTGGAAAGGATCAACCCGTCTTGCGGGCAGCCTCGGCCGACAAGGCCGCCACGGGACCAAAAACATCCTCGAAGGCTGATTTCAGCGCCAGATCCAGATCGGCCATGCCGACGGGCAGGCCGAGGTCGACGAGGCTGGTGACGCCATGGTCCTGGACGCCGCAGGGAACGATGCCGCCGAAATGCTCGAGCTCCGGTTCGACATTGATGGCGATGCCGTGAAAGCTCACCCAGCGCCGCAGCCGGATACCGATCGCGGCGATCTTATCCTCCGCCGGCGAGCCGTCCGGCAGGGCAGGGCGATCAGGCCGCACCACCCACACGCCTACCCGGTCCTCGCGGCGTTCGCCGCGCACGTTGAAGGCGGCGAGCGTGCCGATGATCCATTGTTCGAGCGCGGCGACGAAAGCGCGCACATCCTCGCGCCGCCGTTTCAGGTCGAGCATGACATAGGCGACCCGCTGGCCCGGCCCATGATAGGTGTATTCGCCGCCACGTCCGGCGGCAAAGACGGGAAAGCGATCAGGCTCGATCAGGTCCTCGATGCGGGCGCTGGTGCCGGCAGTGTAGAGCGGGGGATGCTCGACCAGCCAGACCATTTCGCCGGCGGCCCCGCTGCGGATCGCCTCGGCCCGCGCTTCCATGAAGGCCAGTGCTTCGGGGTAGGCGGTAAGGCCGGGCTCGATGCGCCACTCCACCGGTGCCGAACCGGGGAGCGGCAGGAACGACGTGGCGATCTGGCTGCGTTCTGTCATGGTTCTTCGTTTTTGTTCATGCATGCCGCGATCCCAAAACCGCCTCGCGCTTTCGGGCAACATGCATTCGCCTCCCATATGGCGATATCGGACGCAAACGTCCAGTTCCGCATGCTCATTCCGATCCTGTGGACCGATATGCCAATCGGTTGAGATTATTGCGCATCGCGCACTTGTTTCGCCGGAAACGATTTGCTACACGCCGCGAGCCGGTCGGTTCCGGCTCCTACCACGTGCGGTCGTGGCGGAATTGGTAGACGCGCAGCGTTGAGGTCGCTGTGGGGCAACCCGTGGAAGTTCGAGTCTTCTCGACCGCACCAAATTTCCTGAAGCAAGCCTTCGGACGCCTTGAAATAACCTCCGGCAATCTGGCGATCATCAGACCCTGAGCACGGTGCCGGCCGCTCTATAAGGGCCGGACCTCGGGTCCATTCGGCAGATCGACGGTCACGACGAGGCCGCTTGGCTGGTTGTCGTGCAACTCGATCTTGCCGCCGTGACCCTGGATGATATCTGCCACGATCGGGAGGCCGAGACCGAAACCGTGTTTCGACGCAACGCCGCGCGACATATCCTCCTTGAAGAAGGGTTCGAAAACGCGCGAGCGCGCCGTCATCGAAATTCCCGGCCCATCGTCGCCCACCGCGATACGCGCCGCCGAGTCGGTCTGCGTCAAGGCGACGGTGACGTTGCCGGCGAATTTGACCCCGTTGTCGCATAAATTGGTGATGGCGCGCGCCAGCGCATTGGGTTTGCACCAGCCCAGAAGCCTGTCCGGTCCGGAATAGGAAACCGAAAACCCGACATCGGAGAATTCGGCACAGACGGTCTGCAGCACGCTGGCAATGTCGGCCCGCTGCAGCTTTTCGGTCGAGACGTCGTTGCGCAGATAGGTCAGGGTCTCGTCGATCAGATCCTCGATGTGCCGGACGTCGGACAATATGGCGGCTCGAACGGGACTGACGCTGCGCAGCATGCGGGTGCGGTTCTCGATCATGGTGCGGATACGCGTTCTCATCCTGTTCAGCGCGCGCGCCAGGCCGACCATTTCGATGGAGCCGCGTTCGGCGAAAAGTTCGTTGCCATTCTCGATCTCGGCTTCCCCCACTGCGTTCGAGATGCGCTTCAATGGCTCCGTCACGGCCCAGACCGCAAATAGCCAGATCAACACGGGCAGGGCGACGAAAGCCATGAACCTGTAGAACGAGACACGGACGAAGCCTGATGTCAGCCAGGAATTGGGCATGCCGAAATGCGCCAGGACGCTCTGCTGGTCCAGGTCGATGACAAACGCATATTGGCGGCCGATCCTTATCCAGCGCCCAGGGATCGAGCCGCTCTCGATCTGAAGAAGCCATCCGATGCTTCGCCATTGCAGATAGGAATCTGGAATAGTGCTGATCTGCTCCCTGGGCAGGATCTTGAAATCAAAGCCGGCGCGTGTCGCCGCAGCCAGAACAGCGCCGCGGGCTTCGGTTGGCGTTTCGCGCAACAAGGCAGCGACAACGCCAGCCCGCCTGGCGCTGTCTTCCACCACGGGAAGGTCGACATTCGCTATCAAACCCTCGACGACCGATCCGACGGACATGATCGCGATCACCGCCATGAAAATAATTGCCGCGAACTGCCCACGCACCGACTGCGGCAGGAAGCGGCGGACCAAGCGCCTCACGCTTCCTCCACCGTGGCGGTGAAGATGTAGCCACCCAGCCGGACAGTCTTGAGGAGAACGGGATCGCGCGCATCCTTTTCGATCTTCTGGCGAATCCGGCTGACATGGACATCGACGCTTCGCTCGATCGGGCCGGCAAGCCCGGCATGGGTGACGCTGAGAAGCTCCTCGCGCGACAGAACCCGGCCTGCATTGCGGCAGAACGCCAGCAAAAGATCGAATTCATGCGTCGTGGTCGCAACCCGCGCATTGCTGGGATCATGCAATTGCCGGCGAACGGGATCGAGGCGCCAGCCGTTGAAGCGAAGCACCCTTGTGCGGTCCCGTTCGTCGGGAGCGTAAGCCGTGCGGCGCAGCAAGGCCCTTATCCTTGCGGTCAGTTCGCGCGCGCTGAACGGTTTGGTCACGTAATCGTCGGCGCCGATCTCCAGTCCGAAGATGCGGTCGATTTCCTCGCCAAGCGCCGTCAGCATCAGGATCGGAACGTTCGTTTGCGCGCGAAGCCGGCGGCAGATGCTGAGGCCGTTCTCGCCAGGCAGCATGATATCGAGCACGATGAGATCGAATTTCTGGTTGCGAAGCGCGGCGTTCATGCGGACGCCGTTGCCGGCGATTTCGACGATCATGCCGTTTTCCGTCAGCGTCTCGCCCAGCATGCGGGCGATCTCGATGTCGTCTTCGACAATGAGGATCTGCGGGCCTTGCCTCGGCGATTTGAACTCGGCGTTCAGATCGATCCGGCTGGAGCTTACCGCGGCCTGCATTGTATTATGTGTGGGCATCAAAACCGATATCCGACGAGAAGCATCCCCGAGGGCTGGACCTTGTCGACGACAACAGGGCTGTCGGCAGCGTCCCCCATGAGAATGCCCACCCCCGCCTGGCCACGCACCATCCAGTTGTGATTGAGCGTATATGTGGCGGAAATCGAAAAATCGGCGCGCTTCAACCCGGCGCGGGCATCATACTGGGTCAATCCCGAGCGAGCCGATTGCTCCGGCGTGACGCCGAAATAGGCCTGCATGTATTTTTCGTCAGCGAAGACGACCGATGCGCCCGCGCCGACCATCCATGACTGGGACAGAGGCTGGGTCACCTCGATGCCAAGCGTGCCCTGCATGCCGTCGCTGCCGCCGATGGTCTTGTCCAATTGCGCGTAGATTTTCGCCGGGCCGAACTTCACCGCCGCCTTGGCCCCGACGACCGCGCCCATGTCGACATCCCCCAGGCCGCGCAGACGATCGGCATCGTCCTCCTTGCGGCCCATGTCATAGCCAAGCCGCGCGCTGAGTTCGAACGGCCCGTGTTCATAGACGGCGATGTTGGCGCCCGTCGGATCTACCCTCACCGTGTCGAGGAATGTCGCCGATACGAAAGGGACCGGCATGACCTTGAACTCGTTGCTGCCCTCATATTTGGGAACGATGATGGCGCCGCCGCCCAGGACGACATGCCAGTCGGCCAGTTTCTGTTCGAAGCGCCCGAAACGCGAAGGATCGGGCTGCGGGGTCAGATCCCCGGTATCGTCGGCATCGGTGTCGACGGCAATGGCGTCCGCCGCCTGCACGATCTCAGAATGCGTTGAAAACACGATTGCCATCGCCGCGAGAGAGGCCCGGCCGGCGAAGGTCCCAGAAACCAATTTGAACATGCATGCTCCAGAGCAGGGAGGCAGTAAGAGCCCCGATGCTCCGGACTATTTCAGGTGAAAATGGCTGCATGCGTGAAGTGATGTTAAGTTTTGTTGCGCAATCTTGGCCTGATCTCGGCTCGTGTAGAAGCGCGCCACCACAAGCGCGGGAGGTCAATCGACGACTTCTGCTTCCAGAACGTCCTCTTGCCTCCGGCCACCGTCAGAGCGGCGAGCTGCTCGATAACGGCCAGGCGAAAGGCCGTGATGTCGATGGAATAGCTTCGAAAACGCGGCCGCGGTCTCATAGCCGACACGGGCCGCAATCCGTGCAATCCCCTCGTCGCTCGTTTCGAGCAGAAATGCGGCCTCCGACATCCGGCGTGAGATCAGATAACGGTACATGGACTCCCCGACGAGCTTGGTGAAGCGAGCCGAAAACGCCGAACGACCAAGTCCCACGCTTTGCCCGAGCTCGCCAAGCGTCCAGGGTCGATCCGGTCGTTCGTGGATCAACTGAAGTGCCGGTCCTATGTGCGGGTCCGCCATCGCCCCCAGCCAACCGCCTTCCCCGGGGTCGAGCGACTTGATCCAGCTTCGCAGCACCTCGACGAAGAGCACTTCTGTCAGTCGTGAGAGTGCAACGCCTTGGCCGGGACGCGCGTGCGCCGCCTCGCTCACCATGCGTTGCAGAATCGCATCGAGCCATCCGCCGTCTTCCGTCGGCTTCAGGAGAAGCAGGGGCGGAAGCAATTCCAACACGCTGCCGCGCGAGGGCCGCGCCACGGTGAAATTGCCACAGATCATCGTCGCGAGCGGCTGCTCGCCGCCTCCGTGACGAATGAGGCCAAGACGCCCAGCCAGTCGATCGATGTCGAGAATCGGTAACGGCTCTGTCCGACGATCCGAGTAGATCACATGGGGCTCGCCGCGCGTGACGACAACAAAGTCGCCCTCGGTCATGTGAAGTTCTCGTCCATTTTCGAGCGCGAGGGTAGCCGAGCCACGGCTGAGATAATGGAACAGGGCGTATGGGCGCGCTGGCAATGCCAGATTCCAGGGATGGCCGAGCTCGAAGTGGAACAGCAAGGTTCCGCCAAGGCGAACGCGGTCGAGCACTTCAGCGAGGATGTCCATCTTCCGATGTTAATACGACGGACGGTCGGACACAATATTCGGACGATTGAGGCCTAACGTCCAAGTGCTCCACGTATTAGTTGATCGCAAGTCGAGCCAACAGGTCGCGCCGCAACCATCACCCGGGCGGCAGATGGGAGAACCGCGACTGTTGCCGACACGCCTGCCTTTCCTCGGACCCGCGTCGTCCGTTATCTCAACAGGAGCAACCAATGCGAAATCTTCTACTCTCAGTCGCCACCGTCCTCATGGCCGGAGCAACAGTCGCCGCCCCCGCCCAATCAGCTCAACTGCCCAAGGGGGCGGCCCACAATATCGTGCTCGTCCATGGCGCTTTCGTCGACCAGACGAGTTGGAAGCCGGTCGCCGATATCCTCACGAAGAAGGGCTACAATGTCACGCTCGTCGAAAACCCGCTCACCTCCCTCGCGGCAGACGTCGATGCCACCAAACAGGCGCTTGCGAAACAGAACGGCAAGACCGTCCTCGTTGGCCACTCCTGGGGCGGTGTGGTCATCACGCAGGCAGGTGACGATCCCAACGTCTCGGCGCTCGTCTACGTCTCCGCATTCGCGCCCGACGTGGGAGAATCTCTGGCGAGCTTATCCAAGAGCGGTCCGGCAACGGAAGGCGCCGCGGCGATTCATCCCGACGAAAAGGGCAACCTCTACATCGATCCCAAAGTGTTTCCCTCTGCAGTCGCGGCTGACCTTCCCGCGGAGATCGCCGAATCCTTGGCAAACCATCAGCTCCCGTTGAACCACACGGCGTTCGAGGCTCCCGTCGATAAGGCGGCCTGGCACGACAAACCGACGTTCTATGTGATCAGCACTAAGGACAAGGTCATCGCACCCGAGGTCCAGAAGCTGTTCGCCGAAAGGATAAAGGCCCAGACGACGGATGTCGCCGGCAGCCATGCATCCCTGGTCGTCCACGCGAAGGAAGTCGCCGCGGTGATTGAAAAGGCCGCGCTCGTGAAGTGACGATTGTGCTCCCGGCGCCTTCGTGCCGGGAGCACCATGCGTGCTCGGCGGACTACGGAATGCCTTGGTCCGCGAGCGGCTCAAACCTAGCCAAAACCGCACCAGCTACTCCCACTCGATTATCTGTGCCAAGCATCCGGAGGATGACATGACTGAGTTCGACACCTCGAGCCAGGACGCCGCAACGCTAGAAACAGCGCCCACCCGTTACATCGAAGGCGGCGGAATCCGCTTCGCCTATCGCCGCCTCGGCCCATCGACCGGAACTGCGCTTGTCCTCCTGCAGCATTTCTCGGGCAACATCGACGCGTGGGACCCCGCCGTCGTGAATGTCCTGGCCACCGATCGACCGGTGATCGCTTTCGATAACGCCGGGGTCGGCCGCTCGACAGGCCAAACGCCCGACAATATCGCGGCGATGGCCCAAGACGCGGTCGCTTTTATCAAACTGCTCGGCCTCTCCGAAGTCGACCTTCTTGGCTTTTCCCTCGGCGGCTGTGTCGCCCAGCAGATCGCTGCCGAGCACGGACGGCTGGTGCGCAAGCTCATCCTCGTCGGCACGGCTCCGAGAGGCGGAGAAGAGCATCTGTTGACGGTTCTCCAGGACGCGTTTTCCCAAACCGACGCGCCGGACGTCCGCCTGCCACTATTCTTCACGAAGTCGTCCGCCAGCCAGTCGGCCGGCCTGGCGTTCCTAAAGCGGGCGAAGGCGCGTAAGGAGGATCGGGACACCGACAACGGCGGCGCGGTGACGGATCCGCAGGCCAAGGCGCTTATTACCTGGTGCGCCACACCTGATCCCGAGCACGCCATTCTGCGCGCCATCCGCCAGCCCGCCCTTGTGGTCAGCGGCAGCCACGACACCATGCTGCCGGCGGACAACGCCTACGCAATGTTCAAGGCTCTAAGCAACGCCCAGCTGGTCCTCTATCCCGATTCCGGCCACGGCGCCCTGTTTCAGTACCACGAATTGTTCGTCAGCCACGTCCGGACCTTCCTGGAAGCGTAATCGGCCTGCATAACCTCGGCGCGATCGGTCGCACCTTTATTCTTGAGAGCTGTTACGGAGAAAGAAATGACAATCGCAAAGGTCGAGGTTGAGCGTTTCAGCCTGACGTGTTCCAAACCATTCGACGCCGTTGTGGCCGCGCTCAAGTCAGCGGTCGGGCAACCTGACATTGTCGAATTTTTCAAGGCGACGAGGGCTGCAAATTCCTTCTCGGATTTGGAGCGCGTTGTGCAAAGCGGCCTGGGCCGCACAGGTCTCATGCTTTTCGCGGAATTCGACTTGGGCGCCATTCTGCGCCGCGAAACTGGAACCGAGACTCCCAGGAGCATGCGGTTCCTGGTGGGCAATCCACTCATCATGAAAGAAATGGTCAAGCACGTTCCCGATGCTGGATCTTACGCTCCAGTCACAATCCTTGTTGATGAACGTCCCGATGGCGTGCACGTCTCCTACGACAAAATGGAGAGTTGTCTGCTCCCTTATGGTAGTTTGGAGGCTCTTGCCGTCGCTCGCGATCTTGATGCGAAAATCACAACCTTGCTACGCGAATGCGCAAACTAAGCTCATGGTGACGCTTCCGGCGGCAGATTACTCCCACGCGTTTGGCCATGACATGGCATTGGCGCTGCTGCCGCTGGGGCCTGGCACGCCCGGCACGGCGCTGGGGTTTCAATTCTCGGCGGGCGGTGCCTGGCAAGGGTGATCGCCGACTCTCCGGGAGGCTCGCGCGGGCTTATGTGAGAGCCCCCCAGCGTGGAGAGGCGCGGAAATCACGCCGCCTTCTTCATCCGCGCCAGTGTATCCGCAACCACCTCGCCAAACGACGACGGCGTCGGCACGATGATCACGCCTGCCTCCTTCAGGATCTCGACCTTCTCCTGCGCCGACTCGCCGAAGGCCGAGATGATGGCGCCGGCGTGGCCCATGCGGCGGCCTTTCGGGGCGGAGAGGCCGGCAATGTAGGCGATCAGCGGCTTGCGCATGTTGTCACGCGCCCAGATCGCGGCTTCCGCCTCCTGCGGTCCGCCGATCTCGCCGATCATCACCACGGCGTCGGTCTCGTCGTCCTGCTCGAACAGTTTCAGCATGTCCTTGAAGGAGGAGCCGTTGATCGGGTCGCCGCCGATGCCGACGCTGGTCGACACGCCGATGCCGAGCGCCTTCATCTGCGAGGCCGCCTCGTAGCCGAGCGTGCCGGAGCGGCCGACAATGCCGACGCGGCCGGGCAGGTAGATGTTGCCGGGCATGATGCCCATCAGCGCCTGTCCCGGCGTGATCATGCCGGCGCAGTTCGGGCCGATCAGCCGCATGCGGTCCTCGAAGCGGTAGCGGCGCATATAGCGCTTGACCTGCATCATGTCCTGCGAGGGGATGCCGTCGGTGATGCAGACGCAGAGTTTGATGCCGGCGTCCGCGGCTTCCATGATCGAATCGGCGGCGAAGGGCGGCGGCACGAAGACGATGCTTGCCTCCGCGCGGGTCTCGCGCACGGCGCCCTTGACCGTGTTAAAGACGGGCAGGCCGAGATGCGTCTGGCCGCCCTTGCCGGGGGTGACGCCGCCGACCAGCTTGGTGCCGTAGCGTTTCATGTCCTCGGCATGGAAGCTGCCGATCTTGCCGGTGAAACCCTGGACGATGACGCGGGTGCTGCGGTTGAGCAGGATTGCCATTTTCTCGACCTCCCTCAGGCTGCTTTTTTCTTGGCGGCCGCGCGCCAGGCGGCGACGGCTTTTTCGGCGGCTTCTGCCAGCGTGTCGGCGACGATCACCGCCTCACCGGAATCGGCCAGGATGCGGCGGCCTTCCTCGGCTTTGGTGCCGGAGAGCCGCACCACCAGCGGCACGGTGACGCCGACCTCGCGGATCGCCTTGATAACGCCCTCGGCGACCCAGTCGCAGCGGTTGATGCCGGCGAAGATGTTGACCAGGATGGTCTCGACATTCTTGTCGCCGAGCACGGCGCGGAAGGATTTCGCCACCCGCTCGGGCGAGGCGCCGCCGCCAATGTCGAGGAAGTTGGCCGGCTCGCCGCCAGCGATCTTGATCATGTCCATCGTCGCCATAGCCAGGCCCGCGCCATTGATGATGCAGCCGATATTGCCGTCGAGGCCGACATAGGAGAGGCCGCGGTCGCTGGCGAAAGTTTCGCGCGGGTCTTCCTGGCTCTTGTCGCGCAGTTCGGAGATTTCAGGCCGCCGGAACAGCGCGTTCTCGTCGAACGACATCTTGGCGTCGAGCGCGATCAGATTACCGTCGCGCGTCACCACCAGCGGATTGATCTCCAGCATCGAGGCGTCGTAGTCGCGGAACACCTGGTAGCAGCTGAAGATGGTTTCGGTCGCCTTGCCGATCAGATTGTGATCGAGGCCGAGCCCGAAGGCGATCTCGCGTGCCTGAAAGCGCTGCATGCCGACGCCGGGGTCGACCGATGTGCGCAGGATGGAATTGGGTTCTTTCTCGACAATATCCTCGATCTCCATGCCGCCGGCTGCCGAGGCCACGATCATGACGCGCTCTTCCTTGCGGTCGAGCACGAAGCCGACATAGAGCTCCTGGGCGATGTCGACGGCTTCCTCGAGATAGAGCCGGGAGATCAGCTTGCCACGCGGTCCGGTCTGCTGGGTCACCAGCTTGCGCCCGAGCATGGCTTCGGCGGCGCTCGAGATCTCCTCGTCATTGGCGCACAATTTTATGCCGCCGGCCTTGCCGCGCGCGCCGGAATGAACCTGCGCCTTCAAGACCCATTTGCCGCCGCCGATCTCGCGCGCCCTGTAGGTCGCCTGTTCGGGGCTGTAGGCCAGCCCGCCGCGCGGCACATGCACGCCGTGCCGGGCGAGCAGTTCCTTGGCCTGGTATTCGTGGATGTCCATTTTGTCCTCCCTGAACAGTCAATGCGTGGCGGTTTGGCCGGCGCGTTCGATGGCCTCGTTGACCACCAGAACGTTCCTCGCCATGCGTTCCGACGCGGCGTCGATCATCTTGCCGTCGAGGGCGGCGGCTCCCTTGCCCTGAGCCTCGGCTTCCTTGAGCACCTCAAGGATGCGCCTGGCGCGCGTGACCTCTTTTTCGGGCGGGGAGAAGACGTCGTTGGCGAGCGCGATCTGCGAGGGATGGATCGCCCATTTGCCTTCGATGCCCAGCGCCGCGGCGCGCCTGGCGCCGGCGATGTAACCTTCCGGATCGGAGAAATCGCCGAACGGCCCGTCAATGGCGCGCAGGCCATAGGCGCGGCAGGCAACCGTCATGCGCGACAGCGCGAAATGCCACTGGTCGCCGGGATAGTCGGGGTTGAGGCCGCCAATGTTGACGGTGCGCGCCTTGCAGCTCGCCGCATAGTCGGCGACGCCGAAATGCATCGCTTCCAGCCGGCCTGGCGTCGCGGCGATCGCCTCGACATTGGCCATGCCGAGCGCGGTCTCGATCAGCGCTTCGAGGCCGACCCGGGTCTTGTAACCCTTGGCCATCTCGATCTGGTTGACCATGGCTTCGACCATATAGAGGTCGGCCGGCACGCCGACCTTCGGCACCAGGATCGTGTCGAGCCGGTCGCCGGCCTGTTCCATGACGTCGACCACGTCGCGGTACATGTAGTGGGTGTCCAGCCCGTTGATGCGCACCGAGACGGTCTTGCCCTTGGCGCGCCAGTCGATGTCGTTGAGTGCCTGGATGATGTTCTTGCGGGCGCGTTCCTTGTCGGGCGGGGCGACCGCATCCTCGATGTCGAGGAAGACGAAGTCGGCGGCGCTGTTGGCCGCCTTGTCGATCATTTCCGGGCTGGAGCCGGGAACCGCCAGCTCGCTGCGCTGCAGCCGCAGCTTCTTCAAATGGTTGATGGTGTGGCTCATCGTCGGTTTCCCTCAGGCGGCTTCGGCGACCGGCACGGCGGCCGAGGCGCGGAAATGCTGGATGGCGGCGCCGACGCCGGAGCCCGGCGCCAGCCGCACGCGGCAATCTAGCAGCGCCATTTCGGCCGCCGACAGCGAGGCGAGCACCATCACCTCGTTCAGCCAGCCGAGATGGCCGATGCGGAAGACCTTGCCCATCACCTTGTTGAGGCCGCCGCCGAGCGAGGTCTGGTAGGTGCGGTAGGCGCGCTTGACGATGTCGGCGCTGTCGATGCCTTCCGGCACCAGAATGGCGCTGACCGTATCGGAGTGCCATTTCGGCGCCTTGGCGCAGAGTTTCAGGCCCCAGGCGTCGACCGCCTTGCGCACGCCTTCGGCCAGGCGATGATGGCGGGCGAAGATATTGTCCAGCCCTTCCTCGGCGATCAGGTCGAGCGAGGCGCGCAGGCCGCGTAAGAGCTGCGTCGCCGGCGTGTAGGGGAAATAGCCGGCATCGTTGGCGCGGATCATGTCCTCGAAGGAGAAGAAGCAGCGCCGATGGGTGGCGGTCCGTGAAGCGACGAGCGCCTTCTTGCTCACCGAAAGGAAACCGAGGCCGGCGGGCAGCATGAAACCTTTCTGTGAGCCGCTGACGGCGCAGTCGACGCCCCATTCCTCCTGGCGGAAATCGATCGAGCCGATCGACGACACACCGTCGACGAAGAGCAGGGCAGGGTGGTTGGCGTCGTCCAACACGGCGCGGCAGCCCGCGACATCGCTGGTCACGCCTGTCGCTGTCTCGTTCTGCGTGCAGAAGACGGCCTTGATGCGGTGCGCCTTGTCCGCCTTCAGCCGCTCGGCATAAAGCTCCAGCGGCACGCCGGTGCCCCATTCGCAGTCGATGACATCGACCTCGAGGCCGAGGCGCTCGGCCATGTCGACCCATAGATGCGAGAACTGGCCGAAGCGCGACATCAGCACGCGGTCGCCGGGGCTCAGCACATTGGTCATCGCCGCTTCCCAGGCGCCGGTCCCCGAGGACGGGTAGATGAAGACGCGGCCGGTCTCGTTCTTGAAGACTTTTTTGATGTCCTCGAACAGCGGCAGAGTGAGATCGGGGAAGGACGCGGCGCGCATATCCTCCATCGGCAGGTTCATCGCCTGCCGGACCTGTTCGGGGATGTTGGTCGGTCCGGGAATGAAAAGATGGGTGAAACCGGCCATGATGCGAACTCCTCCTGATCCAGCAAAGCGGTGGGGGGAGTTTCGTTTCGACGGCTAAAGCCAACAACACCTCAGCGGGTAAGATCTCGCCGCGCGCGGGTGGGGAAAGCCTACCCTGTTGGCCTACCCGAAAGGCTGCTTCTGGGTACGCCTCTCGCGCGCATAGAGCGCGACGGCCATCGCCCGGTTGCGGACGTCGAGCTTGTCGTAGAGATTCTTGAGGTGGTACTTCACCGTGTTCTCGGAAATGCCGGTGCGCGTGGCGATTTGCAGATTGGTCCAGCCATCGGAAAGCACCGCCAGCAGCTCGCGCTCACGCACCGTGAGCTGCGCGAGCGGCGTGTCGTTGACCTTGTTGATGTCGATATAGGGGATGCAGATGCGGCCATGCGCGACAGCCAGGATCGTGTCGAAGATAATCGCCGGATCGTCGAACTGGAAACAGTAGCCCTGCGCTCCCAGCCGCACGCATTGCTTCAGGATGCCGATGTCATGGTCGTTGGAAAAGATGGTGATGCGCACGTCGAGCTTGCGGCTCTGGACCTCGGCCAGCACATCCGCGCCGTCCATGTCGGCGAGCTTCCAGCCGATGATTGCGACGTCGAACCCGCCCGTCGTCGCCAGATCCAGGAATTGCCTGCCGCTCTGACCGCTGCTCAGCAATTCGAAACGGCCGTCGCATTCGAGCATTTCACGCAGCGCCGATATGACGAATGGGTTGCGCTCGGCGACGACAATGCGCATGCGCCGGTCGCCAATTGCCTTGCTCGTTTTCCCGGGCTTGCTGTTCAAGGGCCGTTTTTGTCCTGGGCTGGTCGTGCCGCAACTCAAAGGCCAGGCTTCAGGCCTGGACCCGTATCATGACAATTCTGCCCCAATCGCGCCGGGGTGCTCTTTCCCCAGCGACATCGGCTGTCGCGCCGTCTGAAGCCGGGATTGGCTGGTTCCTGATGGAAATGGCATTGCCAGGTCAGGCATCGGCGATACGCTCACCTGGTTGCGTGGAACCAGCGTTTCGTTTGATATTCCGTGCCTTAGAGCGATAAGTTCTCAAACCGAATCGCGTCTGCGGGCGAGATGCATCGCATTTCCGTGAAACCGGTTTCCGCTTTAAGCTGCGATGCTCTAGACCTGAGACACAATTTTTCCGGGATGGCGGGAGGCGCTGGTGGAGGACAAGCAGACGATCTCCGCCAAGGCGGCTGACGACGCCCACGCCGATATCTATGGCGAGGACGGTGCGGTCCTTTCATCCTTCCTTGTGCAGATCGGCGCCGCGATCGCCGACCGCGATACGCCGACCCTCAAGCATGAAGTCGACCATCTGCACCAGTCGGAACTGGGCGACCTGATCGAGGCGCTGCATCCCGAACAGCGGCGAGCCCTGGTCGAACTGCTAGGCGCCGATTTCGACTTCTCCGCGCTGACCGAGGTCGATGAAGCGATCCGCATGGAGATCGTCGATCATCTGCCCAATGCGCAGATCGCGCAGGCGGTGCAGGAACTCGATTCCGACGACGCCGTCTACATTCTCGAAGACCTTGAAAAGGAAGACCAGGACGAGATCCTGTCGCAGCTGCCGTTCACCGAACGGATCAGGCTGCGCCGCTCGCTCGACTATCCGGAAGAGACCGCCGGGCGGCGCATGCAGACGGAGTTCGTCGCGGTGCCGCCGTTCTGGACCATCGGCCAGACCATCGACTACATGCGCGAGGACAAGAACCTACCCGACCGCTTCAGCCAGATCTTCGTCATCGACCCGACCTTCAAGCTCGTCGGCGCCATCGATCTCGACCAGATCCTGCGCACCAAGCGCGCTGTCAAGGTCGAGGATGTCATGCATGAGACGCGGCACGCCATTCCGGCGACCATGGATCAGGAAGAGGCGGCGCGGGAATTCGAGCAGTACGATCTTTTGTCGGCCGCCGTCGTCGACGAGAACGAGCGGCTGGTCGGCGTGCTGACCATCGACGATGTCGTCGACGTCATCCAGCAGGAAGCCGAGGAAGATCTGCTGCGCATGGGCGGCGTCGGCGACGAGGAACTCTCCGACACGGTGTTTGCAACCTCGCGCTCGCGCGTTCCCTGGTTGCTGGTAAACCTTGTCACCGCATTTCTGGCGGCATCGGTCATCGGGCTGTTCGACCACACGATCGAGCGGATCGTGGCGCTCGCCGTGCTGATGCCGATCGTGGCCGGCATGGGCGGCAATGCCGGTTCGCAGACCATGACCGTCACCGTGCGGGCGCTGGCGACGAAGGATCTCGATATCTACAATGCCGCCCGCATCATCCGCCGCGAAATGGGTGTGGGCTTTATCAACGGCATCGTCTTTGCCGTTTTGATCGGCATCGTCGCGGCGCTGTGGTTTCGCGATCCCAATCTGGGCGGGATCATCGGCGCGGCGATGATCATCAACATGTTCGCGGCCGCCCTTGCCGGCATCCTGATCCCGCTCATGCTCGACCGGTTCAAGATCGATCCGGCCGTGGCGTCGGCGGTTTTCGTCACCACCGTCACCGACTGCGTCGGCTTTTTCGCCTTCCTCGGCCTTGCAAGCTGGTGGTTCGGCGTCAGGTAGCCTCAATTGACTTTTACGTAAATGCCGTGCGAGGCTCGCGCGGGGGCCATGTCGATTCCGGCGGGCAAGGGTTTGGTTCGGGACGGGAGGCAGCGCCGCGTGGCGTTGCCCGGGGTTCGGGCATGGAGCGACAATGCGGGAATATTATTCAATCACCGAACTGACCCGCGAATTCGACGTGTCGACGCGGACGCTGCGTTTCTATGAAGACGAGGGGCTGGTGCAACCGGTGCGGCGGGGTCGCACGCGGCTGTTTCGCCCGTCCGACCGCCATCTCATCCGGCAGATCATGCGCGGAAAGCGGCTCGGTTTCTCGATCAACGAGATCCGCGAAATCATCCAGATGTACAAGGAGCCGCCGGGCGAGGTCGGACAGCTGAAGCTGATGATCAAGCGCATCGAGGAAAAGCGTGAGGATCTGCGCCAGAAGCGCCGCGACCTCGAGGAGACGCTGGCCGAGCTCGACCAGGCCGAGGAATCCTGCGTCGAGCGGCTGGTGGAGCTCGGCGTCAATACGTAACGCCGCTCAGATCCAGCGCCGCACCCTTTTTGCGTAATCCCGGTATTTCTTGCCGAACTTCGCCGCCAGCATCTTTTCCTCACGCTCGATGGCGACCTTCTGCGTGGCGAAGGCGGCGATGAACGCCAGCGGCAGGAACCAGACGATCCCCGTGACAAAGGCGACGCCGATCAAAAGCAGCGTGTTGGCCAGATACATCGGGTTGCGGGTAATGCCGAATGGACCTGTGGTGACGAGGTGGTCCGGCACCGCATTGGGGTTGAGCGTCGTCCTGGCCCGGACCATGGTGCGGATGGCGGTGAACCACAGTGCCGCGACGCCGAACAGCGCCACCCAGCCGGCCGCAAACAGCAGGTCGCCCAGGAGGTCGCCGATCCAGGGCAGCGGATAGAGCAGGCCAAGGATCACGCTGATGGCGATTGCCGCGACGTAGATCACCGGCGGCCACGGTATCACACCCGGCTTCGGCTGGGTTTCGGTCATTGCGTTCCTCCCTCGTCCATCTTGTCCTCGGTCTGGCCCGTGCAGCTGGCGGCCAGATCGCCCAGATGCGCTCGGAATTCCGCAGTCTGGTCGTTGTTCTCGAGCCGATCAAGCGCGGCCTCGCCCTCGAGCGTCGTCAGCATGCAACCGCAATAGCTCGAACAGAAGGTCGCGTTGCGCGTCTGCTCGCATGAGCGCTGGCAGGTTTTGAGGAAATTGACCTGCACGGTTTCGACCTGGGCCGGCATGACTTGCGAGAACAGCCAGACGCAGCCGATCAGCAGCGGCTGGTGGATCAGGTAGAAAGCGAGGCTGTGGCGGCCGATGAAGACCAGCGGATTGGCCCGGCGGCCGGGCATGAGGCTCGCCAGGCGAGCTCGCAGGCCGGAGGCTGAAACGAGTTTCGCCACCCCAATGCCGACAAGCACCGCGCCGAACCATGGAAACAGCGGCACATAGTCGTTGGAGCGTGGATTGATCGCCGACAGGCCGATCCACCACAGCCAGGGATGGTCCAGGGCTTCGAAGCGCAGATAGACGGGCGCGGCGATGACCAGCGCCGCAACGACAAGCGTCAGCAGGGCCGGCAGCCGCAGGAAGGCGAGGCCGAGCAGGCTGGCGAGCGCGATCTCGTGCAGGATGCCGAAGAAGATGAATCCGTCCGGCGTCGCGATGCGGGTGACCACCGAAATGGCGATCGCCGCTCCGGCGACCATGGCGAAACGCTTCCAGAAACCGTTCCAGCGGATTTGCTGGCCATGCGCGAGGTAGAGGCTGACGCCGACCAGGAACAGGAAGGTCGAAGCGATGCAGCGCGCGTAGATCTTCCACCAGCCGAAGGCGGTGAGGCCTGGATCGGTATAGCCGAAGAATTCCAGGTCCCAGGTGAAATGGTAGCTCGCCATGGCCAGCAGCGCGACGCCGCGCACGATGTCTATGGCGATGATGCGCTTCGAAGGCTCCGGAACGGGTGCGGTCGGCGTATGGATGGTCATGGTCTCGCGATCTGATTCAGCCCTGCGTGAGAACTATCACGGTTGGACCGGACAGAAGAAGGCCGGGGCACCGGATCAAGCGACGCTTTGAGGTGTGCCGATATTCAGGTGATGCCGGCCTGCAAACGGCGGCTTTCTGCGCTTCCGGTGCTCACGGACCTGAATGTCCGCTCCGCTCCAGTTCTCGAAAACCGCCATTTTCGGCTCGGCCTGACCTAAATCTCAACACACCTTGGGCCAGCGCCGGGAAGTCGTTGACCGACTTCGCTTTTCACGGCCTATGCGTCGGTTTCCTCTTAATCGTCCGGGAACGGCCAAGGCAGATTTGACCGGTGATTCTGCTTTGGGGAAGCAATGTCCACCCATGTGCGCCATCCGATCTGGCTTCCGGCCCTCAGGGCCGCGGATGCGCGCACCTTCGCCTCGCTCTATGCTGTCGAATCCTTCGCTCGCGCCACGGTGTCGAGCGTCATCCCAATCCAGGCCTACGAGATCCTGCACAACGAGCAGATCGTCTCGATCCTCTACACCATCGTGGCGCTGCTCGGCCTGTCGGTGACCCTGTTCATGCCGATGCTGATCCGCCGTTTTGCCCGGCGCTGGGTCTACACCGCAGGCGCCTGCCTGCTCGCCATCGGCTCGCTGTTCTTCGTCACCCATACGCTGGCCGGGCAATTGGCGGGCATGCTGTGCCGGGTGATGGGCGCCAGTGCACTTTCGATCACGCTCAATCTCTACATCATGGACCACATCCGCAAGACCGACTTCATGCAGGCCGAATCGCTGCGCATGGCGTGGTCGATGCTCGCCTGGACCGGTGGGCCGACGCTCGGCATCTTCCTCTACACGCGATTCGGCATCTACGCCGCGCATGGTGCGGTGGCGGTGTTCGCGCTGGCCCTGCTCGCACTGTTCTGGACCTATCGGCTGGGCGACAACCCGTCGATCCGGCCCGGCAAGACACGGCCGGCCAATCCGCTCGCCAATATCGGCCGCTTCGTCGCGCAGCCCAGATTGAGGCTTGCCTGGCTGATCGCCTTCGGTCGCTCCTGCTTCTGGACGACGTTCTTCGTCTATGGGCCACTGTTCATGGTGATCACCGGCGAGGGCAAGCTGGCCGGCGGTCTGCTGGTTTCGGCCGGCAACGCGCTTTTGTTCATGGCGATCTTCTGGGGCAAGGCCGGAAAACGCTTTGGCGGCCGGCGCACCATGACATTTGCCTATTTCGCCATGTCGGCGATGCTTCTGGCGGCGGGCACGGTCGGCGAAACCGTGCCGCTGCTCACCGGCGCCTTCCTGTTGTGCGGCGCCTTTTTCACCATAGCGCTCGATGCGTTGGGCTCGACCGCCTTCATGCGTTCGGTGCGCTCCTATGAGCGGGCGCAGATGGCGGCGGTCTACCGCACCTATCTCGATTTTTCCGAGCTGACGCCGCCGCTGGTCTATTCGGTGGTGCTGGCCTTCTTCGGACTGGGCTCGGTGTTCGTCACGCTCGGCCTGCTGGCGGCGGTTTGCGGGTTCGTGACCTGGCGTTACCTGCCGAAGTCTCTGTGAGGATCACGGTGAAAGTGCCGCATGCTGCTCGCGCACCCAGTTGTGGAAGCGGTGCAGTTCATACTCCTCGGGCATGAGCACGCCGGCCTGGTGGCGCATCGAGCGCAGGCCCCTCTGGTTGACCTCGCAAATGGCGGCGTCCTCTTCCAGCACCTGTGTGCCGAAGGCGACGATGTTGTCGATATCGGTCGCGGCCAGCGCCTCGGGCGCGAACAGCCACTCGGCGACAAGTTCGGTCTCTTCCGGGCCGAGCGGCACCAGGCGTACGGTCCTGACATAGTCGACATGACCGACGATGAACATCGAGGGCAGGCTGGTGGCGTATGTCTGGCCGGCGGCGCGTTCGGCTGGCGTCAATCCGGAGAAGACCGGCCCGTGCGCCTGGCCGTCGCGCGACCAGGTCTCGGCGCCGGCGCGCAGGCCGCCGGAAAATTCCGGTGCGTCATTGTCGGCATGGCGCGTCCATTCGGGATCGTCGTGCCGGCTCATCAGGCCGCGGCCATAGATCGGCACCAGCCGCGAGAGGTCCTTGTGGACGCCCGGGCAGTGCAGGCACTCGTTGAAGTTTTCCCAAAAGATCTTCCAGTTGCAGTGCATTACCTTGCGCAGCACATGGCCTGATACCAGCGTTTCCAGCGGCCAGTTGCCGAGATTGCCGGAGGCCGGGTCGAAGGATGCCTGCGCTGAGCCCGCCGCATCCTCCTGCAGATTGATGAACACGAAACCGCGCCACACCGAGAGCGCGACGCGGTAGAGCGGATGGTCGGCCTTGTCGAAGCCAACGGGCAAGGATTTCGACGGCACGCGCACGAGGTCGCCGCGCAGCGAATAGGACCAGGCGTGGTAGGGGCAAGTGATCAGTCGCGCCTTCAGCCGGCCCTCGCTCTCCTGGCAAAGCTGCGAGCCGCGGTGGCGGCAGGTGTTGTGGAAGGCGCGCAGCGCGCCGGTGTCGTCGCGCAGCACGACGATGTCCTGCGTGCCGATGCGGAATCGGCGGAAGGCCAGCGGCTGGGCCAGATCGGCCTCGCGGCAGATGAGCAGCCAGTTCTTGTACCAAATGGCATCGAGGTCGCGCTGGTACTTCTCACCATCCCAATAGGCCGATGAGGGCAGGGTCGGTTCGGCCTGGGTCAGGCCATTGTAAGGGGCGCGCTCGCTGGCAGTGGGCTGCATGGCTGGCTTCCTGTGAAGCGGCCAGCCGACACCCGGCAGGAAGAATTGTCAATTCTCGTGCCTGGAAACGGCATGGCGCAATCGCGCTGTTTGCCGGCGGAATTTGGTTTGCCGCGTGTCGCGATTTTCCCTATAGTCATGCAGTCGTCGGTTCCGTTTTGGAGCCAAGAGGGAATGCGGTGCGGGCGAAATTCTTGCCCAATGCCGTGGCTGCCCCCGCAACTGTGTGCGGTAGTCCTCTCCATATGCCACTGAAGGTTCGTCTTCGGGAAGGTGGGGAAGGGCGCTGATCCGTGAGCCAGGAGACCTGCCGACGACGGCAAAACTGACAGGCCCTCGGGTGGAGGGTGAAAGGACAAGATATGAATACCGCTTCCGTCTCCCTCGGCGCCTCCGTCTCCTCGCAGTCGCGCTTCATGCAGCTGGCGCTCGCCGCACTGCTCGGCACCTTCATCATCGGCTTTGTCGGCTTCTCGCATATCGAAGCGGTCCACAATGCCGGTCATGACAACCGGCATTCGATGGCGTTTCCCTGCCACTGACGAGGATCTGACATCATGAATCTGTTTCGCAACGTCGTGTTCATCGCGGCGATCGCAGGGCTCGTGGCCGGCGTCGTTCTTGCCTGCATGCAGGCCTATGCCACCGTACCGCTGATCCTCAAGGCGGAAGTCTACGAACAGGCCGAAGGCGGCTATAGCCATGACCATGCCGCGGCGCCGACTGGGGCCGCCAGTGGCAACGCGATGAGTTCGGCCGCACCGGCGGCAAATTCGATGAGCGCCGCGACCCCGGCACCGGCCGCAGCCGCCGCTCCGGCCGAAGACCAAGGCTGGGCACCGGCCGACGGCTTCGAGCGCTTTGCCTTCAACGTGGTGTCCAATGTTGTCACCGGCATAGGCTTCGCGCTGATCCTGGTCGCGGTTTCGGAATTCGCCGGCGGCATCGGCAATTGGCGCCAGGGCGTGTTCTGGGGTCTGGCCGGCTTTGCCATCTTCACACTGGCGCCCGGTCTCGGCCTGCCTCCGGAACTGCCGGCCATGCCGGCCGCCGACCTGACGCAGCGCCAGATCTGGTGGGTGGCAACCGTGATCGCGACCGCTATCGGGCTCGGCCTGATCGCATTCCGCAAGTCGCTACCGCTGGCCATCCTTGCCGTGGCGCTGATCGTTGCTCCGCACATTGTCGGCGCGCCGCAGCCCGACAGCTTCGAGACGCCGATCCCGGAGGGCCTGCACCACCAGTTCGTGGTGGCGGTGACGCTGACCAATCTGGTGTTCTGGCTGGTCCTCGGCGCCGTCGTCGGCGTGGTGCGCGGACGCTTCACTGGCACGGCGACCAGCCTGCGCGACAGCTTTGCCTGATCGCAACAAGCTGACCTTCATCATCGGCGGTGCGCGCTCCGGCAAGAGCGCGCATGCCGAAATCCTGGCGACGGCGTTGCCGTCACCGTGGACCTATATTGCCACCGCGCAAGCCTATGACGACGAAATGCGCGAGCGCATCGCGCTGCACCGCTCGCGGCGCGGCGAGGGCTGGACGACCATCGACGCGCCGCTCGACCTTGCCGGCGCGCTCGAGGCCTTGCCGGACAACCAGCCGGTGCTCATCGACTGCCTGACGCTGTGGCTGACCAATCACATGCTGGCCGATCACGACGTCGGCGCCGAGTGCCGGCGGCTGGCGGATGTGCTGTCGCGGCCGCGCGGCCCCTGGTTCGTAGTCTCCAACGAAGTCGGGCAAGGCATCGTGCCGGACAATGCCCTGGCGCGCCGTTTTCGCGATGACGCCGGCCGGCTCAACCAGCAGGTCGCGGCGATCGCCGATACGGTGCTGCTGATGGTGGCGGGGCTACCGCTCAAGGTGAAGTGACATGACCGACATCGACAACAAGCCCACCGAGGACCGGGACGAAGAACGCCATCGCGCCAAGATGGCCAAGCGCAAGGCGGTGCAGGATGCCGAGGTGGCGAGCAAGACGGTCGAAAAGGGACTGCTGATCGTCAACACCGGTCCGGGCAAGGGCAAGACCACGGCCGCCTTCGGCCTGGCGCTGCGGATGCTCGGCTATGGCAAGCGCGTCGGCGTCGTCCAGTTCATCAAGGGCAAGTGGCACACCGGCGAGAAGGATGCGTTTGCCGCTTTCGGCGACCGCGTCGTCTGGCATGCGATGGGCGAGGGCTTTACCTGGGAGACGCAGGATCTGAAGCGCGACATCGCCGCCGCCGAGGCCGCCTGGGCCAAGGCACTGGAGTTGATCGCCGATCCCTCGATCAGCCTTGTCGTGCTTGACGAGCTCAACATCGCCCTGCGCTACGATTATCTCGATCTCGACAAGGTGGTTGCGGCGCTGAAGGCGCGCCGCGAGGGCCTGCATGTCGTCGTCACCGGCCGCAACGCCAAGCCGGCGCTGGTCGAGGCGGCCGATCTGGTCACCGAGATGGGCGTGACCAAACACCACTTCTCGGCAGGCGTGAAGGCGCAGCAGGGGATCGAGTTCTAGAACGCAAGAACGGCGATGACCGAAACCACGGCGAACAACGCGATCAGCAAATAATCGGCGACGCGGTAGAGTTTCAGCGCCCGCCTGATGTCGCCGCTGTCGACGTCGCGGAGGCCGCCTTCGCCCATGAAGACGTCGTCGACCACGATGCCGCCATAGCTGCGCGGGCCTGCAAGCGCCAGGCCAAGCGCGCCGGCCATGGCCGCTTCCGGCCAGCCGGCATTGGGAGAGCGGTGCTTTTTGGCATCGCGCCGCACCGCCTGCCAGGCATTGCGGGGATCGGCGTCCTTGACCAGGAAAGCCGCCAGCACGATCAGCAGCGCCGTCAGCCGCGATGCCGGCAGGTTGATCCAGTCGTCGAAGCGCGCCGCCGCCCAGCCGAAAGCCTCGTGGCGGGGGGTGCGGTGGCCGATCATCGAATCGGCGGTGTTGGCGGCCTTGTAGGCAGCGCCGCCGGCGAGCCCGCCAACACCTGTCCAGAAGGCGGGGGCGACGATGCCGTCGGAAAAATTCTCGGCCAGGCTCTCGATCGCCGCGCGGCAGACGGCGGCACGGTCGAGCGCTTCGGGATCGCGGCCGACGATGCGCGAGACGGCGACACGGCCCATTGCGAGGCCGCCCGATTCGAGCGAGTCAGCCACGGCCTCGACATGTTCGTAGAGGCTCCTCTGCGACAGCAGCGATGTCGCCAGAAGCGCGGCGATGAAAAACCCCAGGGGTACGAACCAGAGCAGGACAAGCTGCACGCAAAGGCCGATCATCGCCGGCACCAGCACGATGATCAGCAGCGCCTGGATGCCACGCTGGCGACGCAACGCGTCGGGATCAGTGGCGCGGTTGAGCCTCAAGTCGAGAAAGGATATCAGCCTGCCGAACCACGTCACCGGATGGCCGATGGCGCGGAAGAGCCAGTCCGGGTAACCCAGGACAAATTCGACGGCCAGTGACAGGAAAGCGATCAGGACAGACATGAAGCTTCTTGATGGAGCGGTGGACCATGGTGGGAAGTCTTGGCAGGGCGAGGGCGCTTTTCCCCAACGCTCCTCTGCCTTTCGTCGACCTTTCGACTGGTATCAACCCGCACTCCTACCCGCTTTTCGACCTGCCCGCCACCTCGCTGTGGCGATTGCCGGAAGCGGCACGGGCGTGTGAGCTGATGGAGATCGCGGCCAGCACTTATGGCGCGCCGTCGCCGGCCAATGTCGTCGCGGCGCCCGGCACGCAGATCCTGCTGCCGCGCGTGGCATCGCTGGTCAGGCCCCGCAAGGCTCTGGTGCTGGGGCCGACCTATGCCGAACATGCGCGCGCAGCGGCGATCGCGGGGCATCAGGTGAGCGAAGTCAGCGATTTTGCGGCGCTGGCGCAGGCCGATCTTGCCGTCATCGTCAATCCGAACAACCCGGATGGGCGCGTCATCGAGCGCGAGCGGCTGCTGGCACTGGCCGCCGGGCTGCGCGCCAGAGGCGGGCTGCTGGTCGTCGACGAGGCGTTCATGGATGTCGGCCCACGCCAACACAGCCTCGCCGGAGATGCAGATCAAGGCGGCCTCGTCGTGCTGCGCTCGTTCGGCAAATTCTTTGGGCTAGCCGGCCTGCGGCTTGGCTTCGCGCTTTCCGATAGCGCGACCGTCGAACGGCTGGAGACGCAATTCGGGCCATGGGCCGTCGCTGGCCCAGCGCTGGAATACGGCATTCGCGCGCTTGCCGATATTGGCTGGCAGGACGCAATGCGGGCATCACTCGCCGAGGGTGCGGCGCGGCTCGACGCACTCTTCGGCCGTTTCGGCGTGCCTGTAGCGGGCGGTACCACGCTGTTCCGCTATATCAGCCTTCCGGATGCCGCCTGCCTGTTTTCGGCGCTTGGCGAGAGGGGCATTCTGCTTCGCCACTTCAAAGACCGGCCGTTTGTGTTGCGGGCCGGCCTGCCGGGGAGCGAGGTGGAATGGCAGCGGCTCGAATCCGCTCTTGCCGAATGGGCGTCGCGGCGCGAGGATCAATCGAAGGGCTCGAAACAATGATCCATGTCTGCTCGCTGGCAAAGGTCGAGGAAACGGTGGCAAGGACCGGCGCCGACCGCATGCTGTCGCTGCTCGCCGCCGGAACCGAGGTGGTGCGACCGGCCTCGATCGCCCGGGAAAACCATCTGCATCTGGTCATGCACGACATTGTGGTGGCGCAGGACGGCATGACCATGCCGGGCGAGGAGCATGTCCGCGACGTGCTCGATTTCGCCCGCCGCTGGGATCGGGCGAAGCCCATGGTCGTGCATTGCTATGCCGGCATCAGCCGCTCGACCGCTTCGGCCTACATCATCGCCGCCGCACTGTCGCCGAAACGCGACGAAGCCGAACTGGCCCAGACGTTGCGGGCGCTGTCGCCCTCGGCGACGCCCAATCAGCGGCTCATTGCCGTGGCCGACGCGCTGCTGGAGCGCAATGGCCGGATGATCGAGGCGATCCAGTCGATCGGGCGCGGCGCCGACGCGTTCGAAGGCACACCGTTCGAGCTGAAGATCATGGGCTAGCGGTGCCCATGCATCGCTGTAGGACTATCGAGTGCCTTCATTCGCCCAATCTTCGTGCCCGTGGCGTACCCGCACAATGAACACGTCGCCGTCGACTTCTATCCGGTAGACGACAAGATGGGCTTTGAAGGGATGGATACGCATTGGTGGCGACAATTCAAGCCGCTCCCGTGCCATTCGGGGACTGGCAGCGATCAGATCAAAGATCGCGAACAACTCGTCATGATACTGTCTAGCCTGCACAGCACCGAACAGGCGCACCCCTTTGCTCGGCAATACCGATGATGTCCTCTTCCGCGGCTAAAGAAAGGCGAAATCCCATTACCCGTTGCCGGGTGACTTTCCAGCGCGCTTGACTGCCTCAGTAAAGAGCGCGTCCCTGGATCGATTGCCGATGCCACTCTTCAATCCGTCATCGACAAAGCGTTGCATGGCGGCAATGTTGTCGTTGCGCTCCTGATCCCGACGGATCAAATCGCGGACATAGTCGCTCGCGTTGGCGTAGCGACCCGTTTCGGTTTGCGCCTCAACCCAATCCTTCATCGGATCAGGCAATGATACGTTCATTGTTGCCATATCGGCCTCCATATCCCGCGCAGTATGATCCATTTTGGCAAAGTTTGTCAAAAATCCAGATGCGGGGTTAGTGTCTCAGTTCAAGGCGGACTGCCGAGTCTCGAAAGCGTCGCTGAAATTCAAACTGAGACACTACTGATGCGGGAGTGTTTTGCGAAGGCGCGATTGTGACTTAGGCGCCTATTTCAGCCAGTCGGCGAGCTTCGCCTTGCGCACATCCCGCAGCAGGCTGATGAAACCGTCGGCCTGATGCTCTGCCGTCAGCCGGCCCTTTTCCGCCGTCGCAATGCTGGCGTCGCCGACCACGCCGTTCGGGTTGAGATCGGTGGCGATCCAGGCAAAGGCGTGGGTGCCGGTGTGGCGCAGCAGCGAAAATTCCTTCTCGGCCCTGGCGACATTGGAAACGAAATTGTCGGCCTTGGCCATGTCGACGAGGTCCGGCCGGAAATGCAGCATCAGCGAGGTCTCGACATCGCCGCCATGGATGCCGTGGCGGTCCTCGAGTTCGGTGTACATGCCGGCCGGGCGGCCAAAGCGCTGCCAGCTCGTCTTCACCGCCAGCATCTTTTCGCGCACCCGCAATTCGCGCGTGATGATGCCCATGATCTCTTCATTGCCGCCATGCGAATTGACGACGATGAGTTTGCGCACCCCGGCGCGCGCGATCGACATGCCAAGCTCGGTCCAGGCCTCGACCAACGTCGTTGCCGGCAGAGTGAGCGTGCCCGGCGCATGCAGGTGCTCGTTCGACTTGCCCACCGCCTGGACCGGCAGGATGCGGATGTCGAGATCGTCGGGCAGGCGGGCGATCACCGTGTCGAGCATGCCGTTCATGATCGAGGTGTCGGTCGAGACAGGCAGATGCGGTCCATGCTGCTCGATCGCGGCCACCGGCAGAACGGCGATCGTCGCCTCCGGATCGATCGAGGCGTATTCGGTTGTCCGGTAGTCTCCCCACCAGACGCGTCTTTTTGCAGCGGTCATGTCATGCCTCTTCGATGAACGGTGAGACCTAGCGCGGCACAGGCCTGCTGTCGATCACCCGGCAGCGATGACCTCGACCTCGACCTTGAATTGCGGACGGGCAAAGCCGGAAACGATCATCAGCGTCGAGGCCGGCGCCGGGCTCGAAAACAGCCGGTCACGGACATCCATATAGGGGCGCAAATGGGCGCGGTCGGTGACATAGGCGTTGATGCGCACGATGTCCCCGAGCCCCAGCCCGGCCTCGCCGAGGATAGCCTCGATGTTGCGGAAGCAGAGTTCGGCCTGGGCGCCGGCGTCCTCGGGAATCTGGTCGTCCGCCGTGATCGCCACCTGGCCCGAGCACAGCACCAGCCGCTTGCCCGCCGGCACTTCGACGCCGTGGCTGTAGCGGGCAAAGGGTGGCTTGATCGACTTCGGGGTGAGGAATCTGAACATGGCAATCTCCTGGATGCCGTCAGCCTAAGGCCGTATTCACTACAGCTTCAAGATGGCTTGGGATGTCGCTGGTGCGATTGTGGACAGGCGTTCAAAAAATAGGCACGATGCCTTCGGTGCAGCACGACCTTTCCGGCTTTCGCAGATGGCTGTGGTGCAGGCGGGCGGGTTCCGGCGCGAGCCGCCGGTGGCATGTGTCTTGCTTCTTGAATCTTTGGTGTCGAGCCTGGCGCGTGGCGCCGGAGCAAACAGAGGGTGGTTGTCGATGTATGCAAAACGGAAGATCTCGGTAGCGGCGGCGGCCCTGCTGGCGGCCGGCACGCTGGGGGCCGCGGCGAATGAAAAAGTCACCTTCGGCACCAACTGGTTGGCCGAGCCGGAACATGGCGGTTACTATCAGGCCGTGGCGGACGGCACCTATGCCGCCTGCGGCCTCGATGTCACCATCATGCAGGGCGGACCGCAGGTCAGCGGCCGGCCGATGCTGCTTGCCGGCAAGATCGATTTCTACATGGGCGGCAACTTGCTGTCGGCTTTCGACGCCGTCCAGCAAGGCATTCCGATGCGCGTGGTGGCGGCCGATTTCCAGAAGGACCCACAGGTCATCATGTCCCATCCCGGCGAGGGGCTGGACAAATGGGAGGACCTGAAGAACGCCGACCAGTACATACTGGGTGACGAAGGCGTGCAGACCTTCTTCCAGTGGATGGTCACCGCACTCGGCTTCGACGCCGCCAAGCGCGCGCCCTACACCTACAACACCGCTCCCTTCCTCGCCAACAAGAAGTCGATCCAGCAGGGCTACGTCACCTCGGAGCCGTTCGCGGTCAAGAAGGAAGGCGGCTTCGTTCCGAACCAGTTCCTGCTCGCCGACTATGGCTGGGACACCTACTCGACGACGATCGAGGTGATGCAGGACACGATCGACAAGAAGCCGGAGGTGGTCCAGTGCTTCGTCGATGGCTCGGCCAAGGGCTGGTACAAGTACCTCTACGGCGACAACAAGGCGGCCAACGACATGATCAAGAAAGACAATCCTGACATGAGCGACGAGCAGATCGCTTTCTCGATCGAGCAGATGAAGAAGTTCGGCCTTGCCGATTCCGGTGATACCGAGAAACTCGGCATCGGCGCCATGACCGACGCGCGCATCAAGAGTTTCTATGACAAGATGGTCAAAGCCAAGGTTACGCCGGAAGGCATCGACATTACGAAGGCCTACACGCTGGCCTTCGTCAACAAGGGCGTCGGGCTCGACCTGAAGAAATAGGCCAGCCTGAGCATGATAGGGGAAAAGGTGGCGCGAGCGCCGGCATCGGACGTCGCTCCGACCTTGCTGGCGCTGCGCGGCGTCGGCAAGGTGTTTTCCAACGGCGTGACGGCGCTGAGCAATGTCGACCTGACGATCCGGGAAGGCGATTTCCTCAGCCTGCTCGGGCCGTCCGGTTGCGGCAAGTCGACGGCGCTACGGCTGATCGCCGGCCTGTCGACGCCGACCTCCGGCGTGCTTGACTGGCGCGGCGGCGGCTCGCTCGACCGCGCCAATATCGGCTTCGTCTTCCAGGAGCCGACGCTGCTGCCCTGGGCCAGCGTCTTCGACAATGTCTGGCTGCCGCTCAGGCTGAAAGGCGTTTCCCGCGGCAAGGCCGCCCCGGCGATCACGCAAATGCTGGCGCGGGTTCACCTGACCGGCTTCGAGAACGCCGTGCCGCGCGAACTGTCGGGCGGCATGAAGATGCGCGTCTCGATCGCGCGCGCCATGGTGACCAAGCCGCGCGTGCTGCTGATGGACGAACCGTTCGCGGCACTCGACGAGATCACCCGTTTCAAGCTCAACAACGACCTTCTGGAGCTGTGGCAGGACGAACGCTTCACCGTCGTCTTCGTCACCCACAGCGTTTTCGAAAGCGTGTTTTTGTCCAACCGGGTCGTCGTCATGGCGGCGCGGCCGGGCCGGGTGTTCGACGAACTCGCCATCGAGGCGGCCTATCCGCGCGACGAGGCGTTTCGCACCTCGCCGGACTATGCAGCCCTTTGCCGTCAGGCCTCCGACGTGCTGGTCAATGCCATCAATTCAACAGCGGGCCCGCATCATGACGGTCATTGACGGCACGTTGAAACTCGACCCCGAGGAAGCGCGGCGTGTGCGCCAGGAGCGGCTCGAGCGGGTCGGCCGCTGGGTGCTGCCGCTGGCGATCATGATCCTGGCGATCTGGCTGTGGGACCGCATCTGCGTGTGGAACGAGATCCCGCAATATATCCTGCCGCGCCCCGGCGTGGTGCTGCAGACGCTCTACAACGATGCCGGCCTGCTGTTCTCCTCGCTGCTGGTCACCTTGCGCATCACCTTTCTCAGCCTGGCCTTGGCGGTCATCGGCGGCGTCGGCCTGTCGGTGCTGTTCGCGCAATCGAAATGGGTGGAGATGTCGTTCTTCCCGTTCGCTATCGTGCTGCAGGTGACGCCGATCGTGGCGATCTTTCCGCTGATCAACATCTATGTGAACAACCAGACGACCAAGCTTCTGCTGTGCGCTTGGATCGTCGCTTTCTTCCCGATCCTGTCCAACACCACGCTCGGCCTGAATTCGGTCGACCGCAATCTGCGCGATCTGTTCAAGCTCAATGGCGCGACGCGCTGGCAGCAGTTGCGCTATCTCAGGCTGCCGGCGGCGATGCCGTATTTTCTCGGCGGGCTGAAGATCGCCGGCGGCCTGTCGCTGATCGGCGCCGTGGTGGCCGAGTTCGTCGCCGGCGCCACCGGCCAGTCGTCGGGGCTCGCCTCGCGCATCATCGAGGCCGGCTACCGGCTGAACGCGCCAAGACTGTTCGCGGCGCTGTTCCTGATCTCGCTGACCGGCATTCTCATCTTCCTTGTGCTGTCGCTGATGTCGCATCTTATACTCAGGCGCTGGCACGAAAGCGCGCTGAAGCAGGAGCGGTAGTGCCTTGATTCCGGACTCAGCCTCATATCAGCTCGCCAATGCGCGACTTCACGCGTCGCTGACGCCGGGGCTTGCTGCGGCCTATAACGGCGACGGTTTTGTACTGGCCGATATCACTGTCGCCGAAGGCAAGATCGCCGCCATTGCAGCGCATGATCGGGGAGCCGCGCCACTTGGTGCTGTCGACCTTGCCGGTCGCATCGTGCTGCCGTGTTTCGTCGACTGCCACACCCATATCGACAAGGGCCATATCTGGCCGCGAAAGCCCAATCCCGACGGCACATTCATGGGCGCGCTCAATGCCGCGGGCGCCGACCGCGCCGCGCGCTGGAGCGCCGAGGACCTGGCCAAACGCATGGATTTCTCGCTGCGCTCGGCTTACGCGCATGGCACCAAAGCGCTGCGCACCCATCTCGACAGCGTCGCGCCGCAGGAGGAAATCTCCTGGCCGGTGTTCGGGGCGGTGCGCGAGACATGGCGCGGCCGCATCGAGTTGCAGGGCGCCTGTCTGCTCGGCATCGAGGGCGTGCGCGACAAGAAGTGGTTCGACAGGCTGGCGAAACGGGTGGCCGCGGCCAAGGGCGTGCTGGGCGTCGTCACCTATATGGTGCCGGACCTGGAAGAACTGCTCGATCATGTCTTCGCGCAAGCGATCAAGCATGGACTCGATCTCGATTTCCATGCCGATGAGACCGACGACATTGCGGCGATCTCGCTGAAGAAGATCGCCGAGGCAGCACTATGGAATGGTTTCGAAGGCAAGATCCTCGTCGGCCATTGCTGTTCGCTGGCGCGGCAGCCCGATCTCGAGGTGCTGGACACGCTGGACAAGGTGGCGAAGGCCGGGCTGGCGGTGGTGTCGCTGCCGATGTGCAATCTCTATCTGCAGGATCGGCGCGGGGACCAGACCACGCCGCGTTGGCGTGGCGTGACGCTGCTGCACGAGATGAAGGCGAGGGGCATTCCTGTCGCCGTCGCTTCCGACAACACGCGTGATCCCTTCTACGCCTATGGCGATCTCGACATGCTGGAGGTCTACCGCATGGCGACGCGCATCCTGCATTTCGATCATCCGGTCGCCGACTGGCCGCAAGCGGTCACTGCCACGCCGGCCAAGGTGATGCGGCTCGATGGTTTTGGCACGCTTGCGGCCGGCGGCGATGCCGATTTCATCCTGTTCAAAGGTCGAAGCTGGACGGAATTGCTGTCGCGGCCCGAATCGGATCGCATCGTCGTGCGCGGCGGCCGCGCGATCGAGCGGCAATTGCCCGACTATGCCGAACTCGATGAACTGATGGTGGAATGATGGACGTTTCGGCGCTCAAACGCGATCTCGACGGGCTGAAACTCGACGACAATCCGGCCATCGTCCAGCAGAAGAGCCGCGATTTCTACTGGTACAGCCCGGTCCTGAAACAGCAGCTCGACCATGTCACCGGCGACCTGATCGTGACGCCGAAGACCGAGGCCGAGCTGATCCGCGTGCTCGCCGCCTGTCACCGGCATGGCGTGCCGGTGACGCCGCGCGGCAGCGGCACCGGCAATTACGGCCAGGCGATGCCATTGTCGGGCGGCGTGGTGCTCAATCTTGCCGAGATGAACGAGATCAAGTCGATCGCGCCGGGGCGCGTGGTGACGGGGCCTGGTGCTATTCTGGCCGATATCGACAAGGCTACACGCGCGCATTCCGGGCAGGAGCTCAGGCTCTCGCCCTCGACCTACAACACCGCCTCGATCGGCGGCTTCATCGCCGGGGGCTCTGGCGGCGTCGGCTCGATCAATTTCGGCGGGTTGCGCGATTTCGGCAATGTGCTGCGCCTGCGCGTGGTGACGATGGAGGCCGAGCCGAAGGCGCTCGAACTCACCGGCGAGGATCTGCACAAGGTGACCCACGCTTACGGCACCAACGGCATCATCACGGAAGTCGAGATGCCGCTGACGGCGGCCTATGAGTGGATCGATGTCATTGTCGGCTTCGATGCCTTCATGGACGCGGCGCGCTACGGCAATGCGCTGGCCTGCCAGGACGGCATCCTGACCAAGCTGATCACACCGATCGCGGCGCCCGTGCCGCAGCTTTATTTCAAGCGCCACCAGAAGTTTTTCAGGGAGGGCCAGAGCATTTGCGTCGTCATGGTGGCGCAGCATGGGCTGGATGCGTTCCTCGCCTTCACCCGGCGCGCTGGCGGCGAGGTGGTCTTCAACGCCGCGACCGCGACGCCCGAAGAGAAAAAGGGTCTGCCGCCGGCCTATGAGCTGGCCTGGAACCACACCACACTGAGGGGACTGCGCGTCGATCCCGACATCACCTATCTGCAGTCGCTCTATCCGTTTCCCAATCAGCTGGCGCTGGTCGAGAAAATGGACGCGATGTTTCCCGGCGAAGTGTTTTCGCATCTCGAGTTCGTGCGGCTGGACGGCAATATCACCTGTTTCGGCCTGCCGCTGGTAAAATTCACCACCGAGGCGCGGCTCGACGAGATCGTTCGCCTGCATGAGAAAAATGGCTGCCCGATCTTCAACCCGCATCGCTACACGCTGGAGGAGGGTGGCATGAAGCAGACGGATGCCGTGCAACTCGCCTTCAAGCGCGAGACCGACCCGCAAGGCCTGCTCAACCCCGGCAAGATGATCGCCTGGGAAAATCCGGACTATGATTATCGCTCGGGCCGCACTTTCTTGTTCAAGGGGCTGCAGAGGGCGGGGTGATGCAATGACGAACGCGTGGCTTGGCGCTGACCTGCGGGATGTCCTCCCGTGAACATCCTTGTCCTCTACGCTCACCCGGTCGAGACCAGCTTCAATGCCGGCCTGCACCGGTTGATCGTCGAGCGGCTGACGGCGGCGGGCCATGATGTCGATGATTGCGACCTCTACGCCGAGGATTTCGACCCGCGGCTGATGCGCCAGGAGAGGCTGGATTATCACAACCAGCGGGGCGCCGCGGACCCGGCGGCGCCTTATGTCGAGCGACTGCTGCGTGCCGAGGCGCTAGTGCTTTCCTATCCGGTCTGGAACTACGGCTTTCCGGCGATCCTCAAGGGTTTTTTCGACCGCGTCTTCCTGCCCGGCGTGTCGTTCAGGCTGGTCGACGGCAAGGTGCAGCCGTCGCTGCACAACATCCGTAAGGTCGCGGCCGTCACCACCTATGGCGGTAGCCGGTTCCGTGCCATTGTGATGGGCGATCCGCCACGCAGGCTGATCAAGCGCATGCTGCGCGCCACCGTAAAGCCCGGCGCGCCGGTGACCTACCTCGCGCACTATGCGATGAACCTGTCGACTGACCAAACGCGAAAATCCTTTATGACGAAGGTTGCGGCGAGCATGGATGCATTCTGATGCGGGTCCTCGTGGTCTATTGCCATCCGGTGCCGGAAAGCTTTTGCGCCGCGATCCGCGACACCGCTCTGGATGTGCTCAAGGCCAAGGGTTGGGAGGTGCGGCTGCTCGACCTCTATGCCGAGAAATTCGACCCGGTGATGGGCTGCGACGAGCGGCGCTCTTACAACAATCAGGCGCCGCAGGATCCCGCGCTGAAACCGCATTTCGAACTGCTCGGTTGGGCCGAAGCAATCCTGTTCGTCTATCCGACCTGGTGGTACGGGCTGCCGGCAATGCTGAAGGGCTGGCTCGACCGGGTGTGGGCGACGGACGTCGCCTTCAAACTGCCGGTGGGCAAAGGGCGGATCAAATCGCTGATGACGCATGTCACCAAGGTCGGCGTCATCACCACCTGCGGCGCGCCGACCTGGTGGAGCGTCGTCGTCGGCCAGCCCGGGCGCAAGACCTTGCTGCGCGGCATGCGGGCGCTGTGCGCGAGGCGCTGCACGACGTTCTTCCTGGCGCATTATCTGATGGACGCCTCGACGCCAAAGACGCGGGCAGCGTTTCTGGCGAAGGTGCGGATGAAGCTGGAAAGGTTTTGAGGAATTAGCGTCCTTCTCCCCGTTCAACGGGGAGAAGATGCCGGCAGGCAGATGAGGGGCGGCGCGAACGTTTGCCTTATTCTGGGGCGCTGGCGCGGCCCCTCATCCGACCCTATCGGGCCACCTTCTCCCCGTGAAACGGGGAGAAGGACGAGGGCGCTACATTCTCGTCCGTTCCGCCTTCGGATCATACATCGGCTTCAGCGAGGCTTCCGCCGCAAACCGCTCGCCGGCGATCTCGATCTCGTAGGACGAGGCCAGCACATCGGCCTCGCTCTCGCCCTGGCACGGCACATAGCCGAGCCCGATCGCGCCGCCGAGATGGTGGCCGTAATTGCCCGAGGTGATCGGGCCGACGATCTTGCCGTCGCGCAGGATGGCTTCATTGTGGAAGAGCAGGGGCTGCGGGTCTTTCAACCGGAACTGCACCAGCCGGCGGTTCAATCCGGCCTCCTTCTTCTTCAGCACCGCATCGCGGCCGATGAAGTCGCCCTTGGCCGTCTTCACCGCGAAGCCGAGGCCGGCTTCCAGCACATTGTCCTCGTCAGTGATGTCGTGGCCGAAATGCCGAAAGGCCTTTTCGATGCGGCAGGAATCCAGAGTGTGCAGGCCGCAGAGTTTCAGCCCGACATCGGCGCCCGCCTCGTCGATCGCCTCGAAGACATGGGCGGCCTGGTCGGTCGAGACATAGAGCTCCCAGCCGAGTTCGCCGACATAGGTGACGCGGTGGGCGCGGGCGAGGCCCATGCCGATCTCGATCTCCTGGAACGTGCCGAACGGGTTGTTCTCGTTGGAGAAGTCGTTGGGGCTGACTTTCTGGATCAGCTTTCGCGCATCCGGACCCATCAGGCAGAGCACGCTTTCCGCCGCCGTGACATCGGTGATGACGACGAACTCCTCGCCGACATGCCGGCGCAGCCAGGCCAGATCGCGCTGCAGCGTGGCGCCTGGGACGACGAGGAAGTAGGCGGTGTCCGACAGGCGCGAGACCGTGAGATCGCTCTCGATGCCGCCGCGCTGGTTGAGCATCTGGGTATAGACGATCTTGCCCGGTGCCACGTCCATGTCGTTGGCGCACAGCCTTTGCAGGAAGGCACAGGCATCGCGGCCCTCGACGCGGATCTTGCCGAACGAGGTCATGTCGAACAGGCCGACCTTGTTGCGGACCGCCAGATGTTCCTCGCGCTGGTTGTCGAACCAGTTCTGCCGCTTCCAGGAATAGCGGTATTCGCGCTCCTGGCCGTCGCGGGCGAACCAGTTGGCGCGCTCCCAGCCGGCGACCTCGCCGAACACGGCGCCGCGCGCCTTCAGGTGCTCATGCAGGGGTGAGCGGCGCACACCGCGCGACGTCGCCATCTGCCGATAGGGGAAATGGTCTGCATAGAGCAGGCCGAGCGTTTCGGAGACGCGCTGCTTGAGATAGCGGCGGTTCTTCTGGAATGGCTGGGCACGGCGGATGTCGACTTCCCAGAGGTCGAACGGCGCTTCGCCATCGTTGATCCACTGCGCCAGTGCCATGCCGGCGCCGCCGGAGGAGACGATGCCGATCGAATTGTAGCCGGTCGCCATCCAGTAGCCGGACAGTTCCGGCGCCTCGCCGAGATAGTAGCGGTCGTCCGGGGTAAAACTCTCGGGGCCGTTGAAGAAGGTGTGGATGCCGGCGGTGGCCAGCATCGGCATGCGGTTGACGCCCATTTCGAGGATCGGTTCGAAATGGTCCATATCCTCCGGCAATTGGTCGAAGCAGAAATCCTCGCGGATGCCGTCCATGCCCCATGGCTTGGCCACCGGCTCGAAGGCGCCGAGCATCATTTTGCCGGCGTCTTCCTTGTAGTAGGCGCATTCGTCGGGAACGCGCAGCACCGGCAAGCGGGAGAGGCCGGGGATAGGCTCGGTGACGAGGTAGAAATGCTCGCAGGCGTGCAGCGGAATGGTGACGCCGTTCTGGGCGCCGAGTTCGCGGGCCCACATGCCGGCGCAGTTGACGACAATGTCGGCCTCGATCATGCCCTTTTCGTTGCCCTGCGCCCAGGACACGCCGGTGACGCGGCCGTTCCTGGTATGGACTTTGGTGACCTTCACATTCTCGACGATGGCAGCACCCCGCTGGCGCGCGCCCTTGGCTAGAGCCATGGCGATGTTGGCGGGGTCGCACTGGCCGTCGAGCGGCAGATGCACGGCGCCGACGACGTCGGAGACGTTGAGATGTGGATACATCTCTTTGACTTCATTCGGCGAAATCTCGCGCACGTCGACATCGAAGGCACGCGCCAGCGATGCCTGCCGGTAGATCTCGTGCTTGCGCTCCTCGGTGAGCGCGACCGTGATCGAGCCGACCTGGCGCATGCCGGTGCCGACCTCGGTCTCGGCTTCCAGCTTGACGTAGAGGTCGGCCGAATATTTCGCCAGCCGCGTCATGTTCTGCGAGCCGCGCAACTGGCCGATCAGGCCGGCGGCATGCCAGGTCGTGCCCGAGGTCAGCTGCTTGCGCTCCAGAAGCACGATGTCGGTCCAGCCGAGCTTGGCCAGGTGATAGGCGACCGAACAGCCGGAAACGCCACCGCCGATGATCACCGCCGTCGCTTTGGTAGGAATGGCCTTGGTGGGGATGCTCTTGGTCATGCGGCCTCGCGGCGATAGCTGGAAGCAAAACGGCGCAGCCGAGCGGCCGCCTCCTGCAGTACGGGCTCGGGCTGGCAGAGGCTGATGCGGATGTGGCCGGCGGCGGCTTCGCCGAAGCTGGAGCCGGGCATCACGCCGACCTTCTCCTGGTCGAGGAGGGCCCAGGCGAATTTTTCGTCATCCGGTTCGACATCGGATATGTCGAGCATGACATACATGCCGCCTTCGGAACCGCGCACGCTGACATTGTTCATGCCGCGCACGGCATCCAGCAGGACGGTGCGGCGCGCCGCGTAGCGCTCGGCGATCTCCTTGACGCCGTAACGGTTCTCGAGTGCCTCGGCGCACGCGATCGAGATGAAGGCCGGCAGGCCGTATGTCGTCACCAGATTGAGGTTGATGAGCAGCGTAATCATATCCTGCGGACCGGTCAGCCAGCCCATGCGCCAGCCGGTCATGCCATGGCTCTTGGACATGGAATTGATGACCAGCGTGCGCTCGGCCATGCCGGGTAGCGAGCGTGGCGAGACATGCTCGCCGCCGCCCAGCGTCCAGTAGACCTCGTCCGACAGCAGCCAGAGATCATGCTCGCGGCAGATTTCGGCCAACTGTTCCAGCCGCTCGCGCGAATAGACCGCACCTGTCGGGTTGTTCGGCGTGTTGATCAGGATGGCGCGCGTGTTGGGCTTGAGTGCCGCGCGGATCATGTCCGCGCGGGGCTGAAAACCGTCCTCGGCCGGCGTTTCGACGACGGTGAAACTCGCGCCGGCGGCGCTGAATGTGTTGGGATAGGTGGCATAGTACGGCGCCACGACGATGGCATGATCGCCCTGGTCGAGAACGGCCTGCACGGCCGCATAAAGGGCCGCCTGGCCACCCGGCGTGGCGATGACTTGATCGGGCGTCGTCTCGACGCCGGTGCAGGCGCTGGAGGCGGCCGCCATTGCCTGGCGCAGGCGCGGCAGGCCGGGAAGCGGCGTGTAATGGTGATTGCTGCCGCGAACCGCGGTTACGCAGGCCTCGACCGTTTGCGAGGGCGTGTCGAAGTCGTGATCGCCGACCGACAGCATGATGATGTCCTCGCCGGCTTCCTTGCGGGTCCAGGCGGCGAAATGAACCTCCCAGCCATCCTTGCCCGAAGGCACGATGCCGGAGATGCGAGACGATGGTCTAGGCATGCAAAACCCCCGAAATTTCGTAACCGTCCTGCTGCAGCCGATCGCGCAGCGCGGCAATGTGCGGCGGTCCGACTTCGCAGCAGCCGCCGACGATGTCAGCACCTGCCTCCACCCAGCCGATCGCTTGCTCGGCATAGGCGTCCGGGCCGAGGTCGTGGCGGGCGTGCAGCACATCGACGGTACCGCCGTGCTTGAGCGCTTCCGTGGAGGTGAAGCCATTGGCATAGGCGCCGACCGGGCCGCCGAGGTCGATCAGTTCAGGCAAGGCGGCGGCGATCGCTTCCGGCCGGCAGCAGTTGAGCAGCCGCGCCGCTATCGGCAGGCCATCGAGCGCGCTTGCCGCGGCGGCTATTGTTTCACCGCTGCGCAGCCGCGGCGCGCCGTGATCGGCGAGCGTCCACGACACCCAGACCGGCTTGCCGCTTTCCGATGCCGCGGTGACGGCCGCGCGCGCCTCATCGGCAGAGGCCATGGTTTCGCAGAGGAACAGATCGACGCCATCCGCCTGCTCGGCAACGATGCGGCGGTAGATGTCAAGCGTCTCCTGGTAAGAGATGGTCAGCGCAGGGGCGTAGCTGCCGAAAAGCGGCGACAGGCAGCCGGCGATCGCTGCGTCGCCGGCTGCGTCACACGCTTGCCGGGCCAATTCGATGCCGCGCTTCTGCAACGGCTTGAACAGGTCCTCGGCACCCTCGCGCGCCAGGCGCTCAGGTGTCGCCGAATAGGTATTGATGGTGATCACGCGGGCGCCGGCGCGGATGAATTCGGCATGCAGGTCGCGCACCAGATCGGGTTCGTCGATCAGGACCCTGGCCGACCACAACGGCGTCGGCTCGGATTTGCTGCGCCGGACCAGTTCCTGGCCCATGCCACCATCGGTGAGGATGACATTCTTCATGCGCGCAGCCTCTCGTTCCTGGGATCCCAGAGCGGCTCGTCCTTCTGCACGACCGCCTGGAAACGGTCGCCGAAGATTTCGACCTCGACGGAGGTGCCTGGCTCGGTCAAATCCACGCGCAGCATGCCGAGCGCGATCGACTTGTCGATGCGATGGCCCCAGCCGCCTGACGTGGTCTCGCCGACGATCTGGCCGCCATGCCACAGCGTCGACATGTAGGGCGCGTCGCAATCACCGGGGTTTTCGACGACCAGCGTGACGAAGCGCTTCTTCACGCCTTGCTGCTTCTCGTTCTGCAGTGCTGCCTTGCCGCGGAAATCGGGCTTCTCCCATTTGACGAAGCGCTCGAGCCCGCCCTGCAGGATAGAATAGTCGGTCGACAGATCGCCCTTCCAGGCGCGGTAGCCCTTCTCAAGCCTGAGCGAATCCAGCGCGTACATGCCGAACGGCTTCAGTCCATGCTTCTGCCCGGCCGCCCAGATGGCGTCGAAGATGGCGCCGGTGTCACCGATCTTGGTGTGGATTTCCCAGCCGAGTTCGCCGGCAAAGGAGACGCGCACCAGCTTGGCCCAGCGGCCGGCTATCCTGGTTTCCTGATGCGTCAGCCACGGTAGGGCGAGGTCGGCGTCGCAGACATCGGCGAGGATTCTTCGCGAATTTGGGCCGGCCAGGATCTGAGTGGAATAGTCCTCGGTGCGGTCGGTCAGGGTGAAGGCCGCATCCCCGGGCATGCGCGACTTCAGCCATTCGAAATCATGCCATTGCGCGACCGCCGCGGTGATCAGCGTCATCTGGTCCTCGCCGTGGCGCACGACCGACATTTCGGTGACGATGCGGCCCTTGTCGTCGGCGAAATAGACCAGGCCGATGCGGCCGGGCTTCGGCACCAGTCCGGTGACCTGCAGGCTTAGCCATTCGGCGGCGCCGGGGCCTTCGAGGTTGAAGCGCGAGAAACCCGGCAGGTCGAGTATGCCGGCGGCGTCACGCACGGCCAGGCATTCTTCGCGCACGCGATGCTGCCAGGGTCCGTCGCGGCGGAAGGTCAGTGTTGCTCCCTCCGAGATGTCGTCGCCGGGTTGCGCATACCAGGTGGCGCGTTCCCAGCCATTATAGGCGTCGAAGCGGCCGCCGAGCGCCTTTGTGCGGTCGTGGATCGGTGACAGTTTACGGTCGCGACCTTCCGGCCAGGCATGGCGCGGGAACTGGATGGCGTATTCATTGCCGTAGATTTCCATGCCCTTGGCGACGCAATAGTCTGGCGCCGAGGCAAAGGACGTAAAGCGGCGCGGATCGCAGGACCACATGTCCCATTCGGTCTGGCCCTGCGTGACCCATTCGGCCAGCACCTTGCCGGCGCCACCACCCTGGGCGATGCCGAAGGTGAAGACGCAGGCCTCGAAGGCGTTGGGCACGCCGGGCATCGGGCCGATCAGCGGGTTACCGTCCGGCGCATAGGGGATCGGTCCGTTGATGACTTTAGACAGGCCGGCGGTACCCAGGATCGGCACGCGGGCGACGGCGTCTGCCAAATAATGTTCCAGCCGGTCGAGATCGTCGGGGAAGAGTTGGAAGGAAAAATCCTCCGGCATCGGATCGCCAGGGGTGGCCCAATGCGCGCGGCAATTGCGCTCATAGGGGCCGAGATTCATGCCGGCCTTTTCCTGGCGAAGATAATAGGACGTATCGACATCGCGCAGCAGCGGCAGTTTCTTGCCTTGTTCCTTCGACCAGGCCGCCAGTTCCGGAATTTCCTCGAACAGGATGTATTGGTGGCTCATCACCATCATCGGCACCTCGCGGCCGAACATCCGGCCGACTTCGGCGGCACGATAACCGGCGGCGTTGACAACGATCTCGCAGCGGATCTCGCCTTGCGGCGTGGTCACCACCCATTCGTCCTTCTCACGGCGCACCCCGGTGACGGGACAGAAGCGGATGATTTTCGCCCCAAGGTCACGCGCGCCCTTGGCCAGCGCCTGGGTCAATTGCGCCGGGTCGATGTCGCCGTCGCTCGGGTCATAGAGCGCGCCCTTCAAATCATGCGTCTCGATGAAGGGATAACGGCGCTTGATCTCGTCGACGCCGACCACGTCGATGTCCATGCCCTGATAGCGGCCCATGCCCTTGGCGCGCTGGAATTCCTGCATGCGCTCTTTTGTATGGGCAAGGCGCAGCGAGCCGGTGACGTGGTAATTCATGGGATAGTCGACCGCGTCGGCGAGGCCGCGGTAAAGCTCGGTGGAATAGCGCTGCATGTTCATCAGCGACCAGGACGAGGAGAAGGTCGGCACATTGCCGGCGGCATGCCAGGTCGAGCCCGATGTCAGCTCGTTCTTCTCCAGGAGCACGCAATCGGTCCAGCCTGCCTTGGCGAGATGATACAGCGAGGAGGTACCGACGACGCCACCTCCGATGATCACCACGCGCGCCGTGCTCGGCAAACCCGCCATGTTCTTCTCCCAGACCGAAGCGCGTCGCGCTTCTATTTCTTGTTTTGATGCATGTCGCCCAAAACCGCTGCACACTTTTGGGCGACATGCATTTCAATAAACCGGTGGCGAAACCACCCAGATGACAACCGCCGGCTCGGTGCCTGGATTGCGCCAGCGATAGGGCTTGCCTTCGAAGCGGAAGGAATCGCCTTCGCCGAGTCGGTGCCAGACGCCAGCTATCTCGATCTCGAAAATACCCGAGGCGAGATAGCCGGCTTCCTCGGTCGGCCGCAGCTGCTCGGTCTTCATCTGCGCGCCCGGCGCGAAGATCGAGCGCACCATCTCGAAGCTACCACCGAGATCGGGCGACAGGAGTTCTTCCACCAGGCCGGTCTCGCTGGTGCCAAGGGTGCGGCGCCTGCCGGCGCGCACCACCACGCCGCGCTCGCTTTCGACCGGCACGTCATGGCTGAAGAACAGGCTGATCGGCACACCGAACAGTTCGGCGAACGCCCTGAGATCGCTGAGCGACGGCGTCGACAGGCCGCGTTCGACCTGGCTGACCCAGCCGACCGAACGGCCGAGTTTCAGCGCGATTTCGGCGAGCGTCAGCCCGCGTGCCCGGCGCAGCGCGCGGATATCGCTGGCCAGCACGCGTTCGTCAGGTCCCTGCAATGTTCGTGCGGTAGGAGACGCCAAAACGCTCACTTCATGAAAATTTCAATCCGAATTTCATGAGAAATCAAGCTCATGAAAAAATCAAGTAGATTTTCACCAATGCTCAAGATTTGCTTGCAGGATTTTCACGGTTCATGCAAAGGCTCCGCCGCGAGCGGCGAGTGGGGACGTCCGATCGACGCAATGGCTAAGGGACGGCCCATGTTGGAAAAGAAGGCTCGAATCGCGGATGAGGCCGAGATCGTCGACGAGGCGATCGTGTCGCGCCGTTCGGTGCGCGCGTTTTTGCCCGACATGATCGACGACAACACCGTTCGCGACATTCTGGCGGTTGCGGCACGCGCGCCGTCCGGCACCAACATGCAGCCATGGCGGGTCTACGTCACCAAGGGTGAGACCAAGCAGCAGATATCGGATGCCATTCTGAATTCCGGTATCCGCGCCGAAAAGGCCGACTGGGACGAGTATCGCTACTATCCCACCCAGTTCTTCGAACCTTATCTGACGCGGCGGCGCGCCAACGGTTTCGGTCTCTACGGCGCGCTCGGCATCGGCCGCCGCGAGGTCGACAAGATGCGTGCCCAGCACGACCGCAACTTCGTCTTCTTCGACGCGCCCGTCGGCATGATCTTCACCATCGATCGCCGCCTCAACCAGGGCTCGTGGATCGACTACGGCATGTTCCTGCAGAACATCATGGTCGCGGCGCGGGGCAGGGGCCTGCACACATGTCCGCAGGCGGCCTTCGCGCCCTACCACCGGCAGATCCGGCCGGTGCTCAACATTCCCGACGAGGAGATCGTCGTCTGCGGCATGGCGCTCGGCTATGAGGACACCTCCAAGCCGGAAAACGCCTTCCGCACCGACCGCGTGCCGCTGGAAGAGTGGGTGACGTTCAGCGAATAGAGCGGCTGCTGACTTCAGCTATTCGGTATTCATCTGCATGCCATGGCCGCTGACATGGGCGCCGTCCTGGGGCGTCAGCTTGAGGTAGGCAAGCAGCGCGCAGAGCGTGATGAGGCCCTCGATCGCGAACAGGATCCGGAAATCATTGGTCACGGCAGGCCCGCCGCCGGCCAGGAACGACAGCATGGCCGCCGCCAGGCCGACGCTGACCGCCACCGCCAGCTGCCAGAGGATGTAGTAGAGCGCGCTGAAGCGAGCGAGCTGGTCTGGGGCGATGTCGGAATAGGCGAGGTTGCCGGTCGAGGCCCATTGAACAGACCGAAAGACGCCGAAAGCAAAGATATAGCCAAGCACGATCCAGACCGGCGTGGTCGCCTGCATCAAGGCGAAGCCGGCGACCATGGCGGCAACAACAGGCGTGTTGAAGACCAGGACGCGGCGGAAGCCGAACCGGTTGAGGACGCGCGGCATGAAGAAACGCATGATCACCGAGCCGAGCGCGGCAACGAAGGTCAGCGATCCCGCCTGCACCGCGCTCATGCCGAAGCCGAGCTGGAACATCAGCGGCAGCAGGAAGGCGACGGAACTCAGCCCGATCGTGTCCAGCCCGCCGCCGGTGAGGAACGAGATGCGGAAGGTGCGGATGCGCAGGAGCTTGAGATCGAGCAGGGGATTGGGTACGCGCAGGCAGTAGAGCGAGGCAATCGACAGGATGATGACCGCCAGCGCCAGTTCGCCGGCAATCATACCGCCGCCGGCGTCTTTGGCGGCAAGCGAATCCATGCCGAACACCAGCAGGATCATGCCGCTGCCGACCAGCAGGAAGCCTGGAAAATCGAACCGCGTGCGAACGGGCTTGGTCATGGTCGGGAACAGCGACGCGGCAAGGACTGCCGCCGCCAGCGCGAACGGCACGTTGATGAAGAAAATCCAGCGCCAGGAAATGTAGGTGGTCAGAGCGCCGCCGACGAGCGGCCCGACGAGCGGCCCGGTCTGGCTTGCCACCGAGATATACATGTTGATTTTCAGCGTCCGGTTGCGCGGGAAGCTCGACAGGATGACGACCTGGCCGAGCGTGCCCATCAGTGCCCCGCCAAATCCCTGCAGCGCGCGGGCGCCGACCAGTTTCCAGATGTTATCAGACAGGCCGCAGAGCGCCGACGAGGTGGCGAACACCAGCAAGGCAAAGCAGTAGACGTTGCGCAGGCCGAAGCGGTCGGCGGCCCAGCCGCCGAGCGGCATCGAGATGATCAGGCTGGCGACATAGACGGTGATCAACAGGCCGAGCTGGCTCGGCGGGCGGGCGAGGCTTTCGCCGATGCCGGGCAGCGCCGTCACCACGACATTCTGGTCGAGGCTGGTCATGAACACGCCGCAGGCGACCGTTAGCGGCAGCAGGAGCAAGGCTCTGGCCGACACATCGGCGCGATCCGTGGCGCCGGCGGATAGTTCTGCGGTCATGGGGATGTTCGAACCAAACGAATGTGCCGAGCCTGAGACGGGATTTTTATCCCTTAGGCCGATCTGGCGGCCATGTTGTTCCACCATGGCCGCCCGCGGCGCGATTCTCTAGCGGCAGAACCGGCGGGCATTGAGGCCAGAAGCAGGGGCGAAGCGGCCATATGCCGCCACCGCCTACTGCACCTCGTAGCCGACTTCCTCGCTGGCATGGCAGAGCGCCTTCCAGAACGAACGTGCAAAGGAGCGGAAGACGTAGATGTCGAACTGGTCGGCGCCGGTGCGCTGAATCTGGGCGAAGACGTCGTGGTGAGCGGTCGACCGCCCGGCGCCGACCGGGAAGGCCGGCAGCGCGAAGTCGATGGCGAAGAATTTCGCCAGCACCCATTCGGCCTTCGGCCCCGCGATGCGGATGGCGGTGCGACCATGGGACAGGTCCGTCACCGTGCCGATGGCAGGCGTCACCGCCTTGGCAAAAGCCGCGGCCAGCCCTTCCGCCTCGTCGGCCACGGTGAATTTTCCCGGCGCGAAGCCGAACACCGATTTCACGCCGTCGCTCGAGCCCCCGCCGGCGCCGTCCGGCAGCGCCAGCCCGGTGACGCTGCGGATGGCAGCGATCAGTTTCTTCTCCTCGCCCGGCCAGGCGGCGAGCTGAACGATCGAGCCCGGCCTCGTCTCGGTCAGCAGGATCTCGACGCCATGCTCGAAATTGCCATGCGAGCCGACATGAAACTCCGGCTCGAGGGAGGATTGGCGCTCAACCATGCATGCGGGTCCCTTCCGGATCGTAGAAATGGTTGGAGACGATCTCGACCGGTCCGAACCTATTGCGCAAGGGATCGGAGACATGGGCACGCGTGCCGTGTCGTGCCTTGCCGCCCTGGACCAGCGCCAGCGCGATATGTTTGCCGAGTGCCGGGGAATAGCAGCAGGCGGTGATGTGTCCGATCGATCCGTGCGGATTGGCCTCGTCCAACGCCTCAACAATGTGCGCGCCGCCACTGAGCGGCCGGTTGTCGAGCGCGATCAGGCCGACCAGTTCCAACCGATCGGACGCGATCAGGCCTTCGCGGTCCATCATCGCCGAGCCGATGAAGGGCTTCTTCTTCGACAGCATCCAGTCGAGATGCAGGTCGCGCGCAGTGGTGCGGCCGTCGATCTCCGCGCCAGTGACATGGCCCTTCTCGATGCGCATCGTGCCCAGCGCCTCGAGCCCGTAGGTGACCAGGCCGAACGGCTTGCCGGCTTCGATCAGCGCTTCCCAGACATGGGTGCCATAGCCGGCGCCGGAATAGACCTCGAAGGCCATTTCGCCGGAGAAGGAAAGCCGGCAAATCATCACCGGCACGCCTGCGATCTGGCCACGGACGATGCCCATGAAGGGCAGTGTCGCATTGTCGACCGCGGTGCCTATGACGCAGGCGGCGAGGATCTGCCTGGCTTTCGGGCCGCCGATCGCCGCACCCGCCCATTCGTCGGTCACCGAAGTGACGTGAACCTTGAGGTCCGGCCAGATCACGTCGAGGAAGTATTCCAGATGCTGCATCACCTTGCCGGCATTGGCCGTCGTGGTGGTCATCAGGAAATCCTGTTCGCCGAGCCGCCAGGTGGTGCCGTCGTCGAAAGCGAAGCCGTCCTCGCGCAGCATCAGCCCGTAGCGCGCCTTGCCGACGGCGAGCGTCGAAAACATGTTGGTGTAGACGCGGTCGAGGAACGCGGCGGCATCGGGGCCCTGCACGGCGATCTTGCCCAGCGTCGAGACATCGACGATGCCAGCACTTTCACGCGTCGCCTTGGCTTCGCGCACATAGGCCTGCTCGATCGTTTCGCCTGAAAGCCCGTAGATCATCGGCCGGTACCAGAGGCCGGCGGAATACATGGTCGCGCCATTGGCGAGGTGCCAATCATGCATCGGCGTCAGCCGCTCCGGCTTCAGGTCGCCAAAGCGCTCCGCCGCCAGCGAGCCAATCGAAACGGGCGCGAAGGGCGGCCGGAAGCGCGTCGTGCCGACTTCGGGGATCGGCTTGCCCAGCGCCTCGGCCATGATGGCGAGGCCGGGAACGTTGGAGCTCTTGCCCTGGTCGGTGGCCATGCCGAGCGTGGTGTAGCGCTTCAGATGCTCTACCGAGACGAAGCCTTCGCGGTGCGCCAGCCGGACATCCTCCGCCGTCACGTCATGCTGGAAGTCGACAAAGCTCTTGCCCTTGGCCCTGATCTCGAACACAGGCGCCGGATCGGGATCTCCGTGGACGGCTTCGACCGTGGGCAATGCCGCCGGCGTGCTCGTTCCGCCGGCCGCTGCAAGGCCGGCGGCGCGGCCTTCGGCGATGGCCTCTGCGGTGGAAAAACTGCCGGTGAAAGCGCCGGCGCCAATCCACTGCTGTGTCGGCCCATGCTGCGTCGGCTTCGGCGGCAGGAATGCCTGGCGTGCGGCATTCCATTCCGCTTTGGCGCCGGCCTGGCTGGCCAGATGAATGGTCGGCGACCAGCCGCCGGACATCAGCAGGCAGTCGGCATGGATGCTTCGCTCATCGCCGGTGAGCGCGCCGGTGACCATGTCGAAACGCTGAACCTTGACGCCGGACAGCGCCTTGCCGCCCTCGGTGGCGACCACGGCATGGCCCGCAAAGATCTCGGCCTCGGCTTCCGTGGCCAGCTTGCGCATCTCTGGCGAAAGCTCGGACCTGACGTCGGCGATGGCAACGATCGCCGCACCGGCCTTCTTCAGGGCGACGGCCGCGCGATAGGCGCTGTCATTGTTGGTGAACAGCGCGATCCGCTCGCCCGGCAGCACGCCGAACTCGTTGGCATAGCGCTCCGCCGCATGCGCCAGCATCACGCCCGGCCTGTCATTGCCGGGGAAGACCAGCGGCCGTTCGAAGGCGCCGGTGGCCAGCACCACCGATCTGGCACGGATCGCCCAATAGCGATGGCGCGGCTCGCCCTTGGCGGGCTGCTCCTTGTGGTCGCTGACCCGTTCGAGCGCGGCAAGCGTGTTGTTGTCGTAATAGCCCCACACCGTGGTGCGCGGCAAAAGCCGGACATTGTCACGGCCTTCGAGCTGGGTGACGGTGCGGCGCGCCCAATCGGCGGCCGGCGCGCCATCGATGGTTTCGTCCGACCAGTTGGTCGAGCCGCCAAAACGCGGCTCGAGATCGGCCAGCATGACGCGGGCGCCCTGATCGGCGGCGGCCTTGGCGGCCATCAGGCCGGCCGGGCCGGAGCCGACCACCAGCACGTCACAAAAAGCGTTCATGCGTTCGTAGCGGGCGGGATCCTTCGCCGATCCGGCGCTGCCCAGACCAGCGGCGCGGCGAATGAAATGCTCGCAGAACATCCAGAAATGCGTGCCTTTCAGCGGACCGATCACCGGCCCCATGAAAGTCTTGTAGTAGAAGCCGGCCGACAGGATCTTGCCGCCGAGCTGGTTGACGGCATGGATATCCCAGGCCAGGGAAGGGAAACGGTTCTGGCTGATCGCCACCAGCCCATCATGAATCTCGACCATGGTCGCTGGAATGTTAGGCTCGCGCACCTCGCCCTTCAGCACCGTCACCAGCGCGTTGGGCTCCTCGACGCCCGCGGTCAGCAGGCCGCGCGGACGGTGGTATTTGAACGAGCGGCCGAAAAGCGTGACGCCGTTGGCCAGCAGCGCTGAGGCCAGCGTGTCGCCGGCATGGCCGGTAAAGGCAACGCCGTCGAAGGTGAAGCGGATCGTCTTCAGCCGGTCGATGCGGCCGCCAGTGTCGGTGCGGCGCGGGCTCATGCCTTGTCCTCCGCCTTGCGGCGCGCGGTTGAGGCATGATCGCCGCGCACGAAGGCGACGCTCGAAATCTCATGCGTCAGCGTGTTGCGCACGACGCGCAGATGCGTGCGACAACCGCCGGAATGCTGCCAAATCTCATTGTGGTCGCCGGCCGGGTTCAGCCGGTCATAGACATAGGCGTTCCACGCCTCGAAATTCTGCGAGGCCGGGTCGGGACGTTCGCGGTTGCCGTCGCCCTGATAGGTGAATTCGATGACGTCGCGCGGGCCGCAATAGGGACAGGTGATCAACATCGAATATTCCTAATGCAGCCTGGGGTTCGCGCCCTGGCCCTTGTCGTCGATGACGAGGCCTCGGTGGAAGCGATCGAGGGTGAACGGCGCGTTGAAATCGTGCGGCTCATCCTTGGCGATGGTCCAGGCGAAGGTCCAGCCGGAGGCCGGCGTCGCCTTGAAGCCGCCGTAGCACCAGCCGCAGTTGAGATACATGCCGGGCAGGGGACCGGTGGTGATGATCGGCGAACCGTCCATCGACATGTCGCAGACACCGCCCCACGAACGCAGCATGCGCACACGCGCAAGGCCCGGAAACAGCGCCAGCATCTCGCTCATCACCTCGTCGACGATGGGCAAGTTGCCGCGCTGGGCATAGCTGTTGTAGCCGTCGATATCGCCGCCATAGACAAGGCCGCCCTTGTCGGACTGCGACATATAGAAATGGCCCATGCCGAAGGTCACGACCGTGTCGATGAAGGGTTTTAGCGATTCCGTCACGAAGGCCTGCAGCACATGGCTCTCGATCGGCATCGTCTCGATGCCGGCCAACCGCATGACGCGTCCGGTGCTGCCGGCCACGGCGACCGCCACCTTCTTGGCCCTGATGTCGCCGCGCGACGTGGTGACGCCGGTGACGCGATCGCCATCGCGCAGGAAGCCGGTGACCTCGCAATTCTCGATGATGTCGACGCCGCGCCGGTCGGCGCCGCGCGCATAACCCCAGGCCACCGCATCGTGACGGGCGGTGCCGGCGCGCCGTTGCATCAGGCCGCCGACGACGGGAAAGCGTGCGTCGCTGGAGATATCGAGCGCCGGGATCAGGCGCTTGATCTGCGCCGGCGTCATCAGTTCGGCGTCGACGCCGAGATGGCGCATGGCGTTGCCGCGCCTTGCATAGTCGTCGAACTGCGCCGGCGTATGCGCCAGGTTCAGGCAGCCGCGCTGCGAGAACATGACGTTGTAGTTGAGTTCGTGCGACAGGCCCTCCCATAGCTTCATCGAATGTTCGTAGAAGCGGGTGTTGGCGGGCAACAGGTAGTTCGAGCGCACGGCCGTTGTGTTGCGGCCGACATTGCCGGAGCCGAGCCAGCTCTTTTCCAGCACGGCGACATTGGTGATGCCGTGCTCCTTGGCCAGATAGTAGGCGGTCGCCAGCCCGTGGCCGCCGCCACCAATGATGATGACGTCATAGGAAGCCTTCGGGTCCGGCTTGCGCCAGGCCGGCTTCCAGTCCTTGTTTCCCTTGAGCGCGTTCGCGAGCAGCGAAAAGGCCGAGTACTCTGCCATCATTGTCATCCGGTTCGGGCGATGCGGCAGACTATAGAGCAGGCCGCATCCGCAAAGCCAATATTGCGCCATGGCCTTTCGACTGGCCGACGCCGCGATGCGACGGCTTGCCCGACGATATGGCCGTCTTTATCAAGGACAGGCTTTTTAAATGCCGTTGCCGCCCGTGAGTCGCCAATAGTCATGTTTTTGAGATTGCTTCGCCTCGTTTTGGTTTTCACGCTGGTCATTTCGGCGTCGCCTTCGTTCGAGGCGATGGCGCAGGCGCTTGGCCAGGGCTCCATCGGCCTGATCACCGATCAGCAGAAAGTCATCCAGGGCCTGACGGCCAAGACGGACGATCTCGAGAAGAAGATGCAGCAGGACGGTGAGGACGACGCCTCGCTCGTGGACATCCGTCTGCAACTGGAGGATCTGTCGCGGGCGGCGCTGACCAGCGCGGTGGCGTTTCGTCCGCGGCTTACAGACATCAACAATCGCATCGAGGTGCTAGGCCCGCCGCCGGCCGCGGGCCAGCCGCAGGAGCCAGACATCGTGACCGGCGAGCGCCAAGCGCTGGCGTCGGAAAAGGCCGAGATCAACGCGGTCGTCGCCAGCGCGCAGAACCTGTCGATCCGCATCAGCGGGCTGATCGACAAGATCGGCAATATGCGCAGCGAGCAGTTCCGCAACTTCTTGACCAAGCGCTACGCACTGTCCGAGGCGCTGAGCCCACAGGTGTTTTCCGACGCCCGGGACGAATACGCCAACTTTTACAAGGCGGTGTCGTCCTGGCTGAGTTTCGCTTTCAAGTTCAAGTTCCAGGCCGTCCTCGCGGCAACCTTCGTGGCGCTCGGGCTGGCGCTGGTGCTGCTGGTCGGCGGCAGGCGGCTTTTCGGGCGTATATTCGAAGCTGATCCGACGGTCGAGGATCCGTCCTATCTCAGCCGCCTGTCTGTAGCCTTCTGGTCGACCTTGCTGCCGACGCTGGCGGTCGGCGTGTTCTTGGCCTCCACGGTGTTCTTTTTCAACTATTACAATGTGTTGCGCGGCGACATCGGCGTCTTCCTGAATGCGCTGGCGGCCGTCATCGCGGTGGTGTTCTGCGTCAACCGGCTGACCAATGCCGCGCTTGAGCCGCGGCTGCCGAACTGGCGGCTTATTCCCGTCCAAACCGGCCCGGCGCGCTGGCTGGTGCGGCTTACAACCGCCATGGCCGTGGTCATCGGCGTCAACAATTTCCTGTCGATCATCAACGACAAGATGGGCTCGCCACTGTCGCTGACCATCGCCCGCAGTTTCGTCGCCACCATTGTCGTCGGCATCATCCTGATTCTGATGGCGATGCTGCGGCCGTTCAAGGCACGCGACGGAAGCTGGCGGCCGTGGCCGGCTTGGCTGCGCTATCTGGCGCTGGCGCTTGGCCTGTTCACCATCGCCGCCGCCCTGCTTGGCTATATCGGCCTTGCCCTGTTCGTCTCGCTGCAGGTCGTGGTCACCGGTACGGCGCTGATCACCGCCTATATCGGCTTCCTGTCGGCGCAGGCGATCGGCGAGGAGGGGGCGTTCGCCAACACCACTGTCGGGCGCTGGCTGTCGGCCAACTCCAGCTACGAAGACGCCGCCCTCGACCAGCTCGGCCTTGTCGTCAGTGTCGCCATCAATTTGATGATCGTGCTGGTCTTCCTGCCACTGATCCTTTTGATGTGGGGCTTCCAGCCCGGCGACATCCAGGCCTGGGCCTACAAGCTGGCGACCGGGATCACCATCGGCTCGGTGACGATTTCGGTCACCGGAATCCTTTCGGGCATCATCGTCTTCATCATCGGCTATTTCCTCACGCGCTGGTTCCAGGGCTGGCTCGACGGGTCGGTGATGGCGCGCGGCAAGGTCGATACGGGCGTGCGCAATTCGATCCGGCTGGCGGTCGGCTATGCCGGCGTCGCCGTGGCGGGGCTGGTCGGCATATCGGCGGCGGGTATCGACCTCTCCAGCCTGGCTCTGGTCGCCGGCGCGCTTTCCCTCGGTATCGGTTTCGGCCTGCAGAATGTCGTCTCCAACTTCGTCTCCGGCCTGATCCTTTTGGCCGAGCGGCCGTTCAAGGTCGGCGACTGGATCGTCGCCGGCGACGTCAGCGGCACGGTCAAGAAGATCAGCGTGCGCGCCACCGAGATCGAGACTTTCCAACGGCAGTCGGTGATCTTGCCCAATTCAAACCTGATCAACAACGCCGTCGGCAACTGGACGCACCGGAACAAGCTCGGCCGTATCGAGATCAAGGTCGGCGTCGCCTATGGCAGCGACGTCAAGCAGGTGCATGCCATCCTGCTGGAAATCGCGCGCAGCCATGCGATGGTGCTTAAGAACCCCGAGCCCTTCGTGCTGTTTTCCAATTTCGGCGCGGCCGCGCTCGAGTTCGAAATCCGCGTGTTCCTGGCCGATATCATGAACGGCAGCGTCGTGCAGAACGACATTCGTTTTGCCGTGCTTGAGAAGTTCAGCGACCTGCATATCGAGATCCCGTCGACGCCGCGCGCTGTCGTCGAGGTGAACAAGCCCAAGGCCTGGCCAACCGACGACGACAAGATCGAGGCCGACTTCGCCGAACAGGAACAGGCAAAGGTGGAAGCCGCGGCCGAAGCGAAAAAACTCGCCAAATCTGGACGCAAGGCGCGCAAGCCCGATCCCAGCTAGGGCCGGTTGCCGTCAGCCTCTCGCGACCAACGCCTCCAGCGCCGGGCGAAGATCGGTCTTGCCGCGTCTGACTTCGCCGACACCGTGCTCGACATCGATGCGGCCGGCATTGTGGGCGTCGAACATCGCGGCGACCAGTCCGGCATAACTCGTGCCGATGCCACCGCCGATGAGGGCGGGAACCCAGTCCTGCCTTGGCAATTCGCGAGCGACGATCGCGCGGCCGGCAATGTCGCCAAGCGTTCGCGCCACATCGGCTGCGCTGTAGCGATTTGGCCCTTCGGCGTGGACCACGTGCAGCGCATCGCCGCTGCCCGAAAGGAGGAGATCCGCCGCCATCAGCCCGACATCGCCGGCCGACACTGTCGGAAAGGATTTGGTCACGGGATGGTGCAGGCTCTGCAGCACGCCGGTCTCGATTGCCCGGCCGACCAAGCGGTCCCAATTCTGCATGTGCTCGGCGGAACGCAGCACCGTCAGGGCTGCCGGTATCGTCCTCAACTGCGTTTCCAAATGATGGAACGTGAGCGTGATGCCGGTGCCGGCGGCAAGCTGGGCGCCATAGTCCGAGATCGCCAGAATTCTTTGCGGTCTGACTTGATCGAGTGCATTCACAACGGATCGAATGGTGGCTTCCATCTCCGCCGAAGCATCATCGGCGCGGACGCTGGTTGGACAGATGACCTGAACGGCGGTGGCGCCCCTTGTTGCCCGCGCCAACGCCGGCGTATCGCGCAGATCGGCAATCTCCGCCTCGCAACCGAGCGCACGGAACTCCTCGGCGTGCGACGGGTTTCGCACCAAGGTTCTGAGTGGAACGTGATGCCTGCGAAGCGCACCAATCGTGGCCCGTCCGATCTTTCCTGCCGCGCCCAACACAACAAACATGCCCGTGTCCTTCATCCTGACCAGTGGGACGTCAGGAATGCCGAATGGGCGGGCGAAGCCCGCTTCCAGCGCGATCTGGCTGAGCGGCATTTTCCCCTGATACAGCAAGGTCCTGGCCCGCTCGACCCGGCGACGGATGACATATTGGTGGGGAGGCATGCCGAAGGTGCGGCGAAACAGCACTTTCAGATGCGAGACGCTGATGGCTGCCACTTGCGCCATCTCATCCAGCGAAAGATCCTGGTCGAGATTGGCTTCGATGAAATCGGTCAGCCTGCGCTTCTGGCCGAAAGAGAGCATTTGTCTGGCTGGAGCTTCCGGCTTTGAAGCGCCCTGGATGATCTGGACCGCCAGCGCCTTGGCCAGGCTTTCGAAATACAGCCGGTCGGATGGCACATCCGGGTTCAGACCGGTCGCCAGCGCATGGGCGATGTGTTCGATCCTCGCATCGCGGCGCTGGAACTGCGGATTGACGACGACCCTGTCCGGGTCGATATCGAGGTCCTCGGCAGCGCGCCGAACCAGCGCCGGACTGACCCACAGCCGCAGGATGGTGCAGTCCGCGTCATCCTTCCAGTCGCCATCGAGCCCGGCGGGCACAATATCGATGTCGCCGTCCGACTGGACCCGGCGGTGATGTTTTCCATCGCAATGGCACGACGCGTTGACCGGCGCTCCGACGTGGATTCCAAGCCGATGGTTGATGGATGCGGGTACATAGTGGGTCAGCCCCGCGGCAATCCTTCGCGACTCAACGCCAACGCCGATCGTTTCAAGCCAGTTGTCGTGCATGGTCTCTTTTTCGCGTTGCGCCTCGGCATCATATCGTGCCGGCCAGCGAAATTAACAGGGTCGGGCGTATGCTTGCGGACAGGCCAAAACCAATTGCGGCATGAATGCGGCATTCAGTTGCGGTTCAGCTTCCATCTCATATAAGCTCCCATGCAAAGGGCGAAAATGCCTTGCGAAATGCAACAGAGGCGGTGGGAACACCGATATTGCAACATGTGGAAGTCTCTCGTCACTGCCGTGGCCTTGCTCGCCGTGAGCGGCTCGGCCCATGCCGCCAGCGCGGTCAACAAGGACGCCGAGACCCGCACGCTGGTCGTGACGGAAGGCGGCAGCAAGACCGACCTTGCGCTGGCCGGTGGTGAAACCGTCGAATTCTGCCAGAACGGCTGCTTCGTCACCTTGCCGAACGGTGACCTTGAAGCCCTGACCGGCTCGGAAACCGTCGAAATCTCGGGCGGCGTCGCCCGCATCAAGTAACCCAGGCGGCATGATTGGAAAGGCCGGGCATTTGCTCGGCCTTTTATCGTTTCCGGTAGCGCTTGTTTAACAATGACGCCGGAAATACCGCCGCGGCAGCCGCCTGCAACCAGGCGTTTTAACGTTCGCTACGCCATCCCTCGCTATACCAGAGTCAAGACGCCGAAAAGCGGCGCGCAACGGGATTCCGGTTTTCCGGATCATACGCTGGCAGGGCAGGACGGGCATGGATGCGCGGTCGGACAGGAACGCAATACCGCTTGCGGTCGATCTCGACGGCACGCTGATCGCGACCGACCTGTTGTGGGAAGGCTTGTTCCTCCTCCTCAAGAAGAACCCGCTCTATATCTTTCTGGTGCCGTTCTGGGCCGCCGGCGGGCCGGCGCGGCTGAAGCAGGCGATCGCACAGCGCATCGATATCGACCCCGCGACGCTGCCCTATCGCGCGCCGCTGCTCGACCGGCTGCGCGCCGAGCACGGCGAAGGCCGCAAGATCGTGCTGGCGACCGGTACGCCGCGCAAATTCGCCGACGCCATATCAGCCCATCTCGGCATCTTCGAGCGGGTGCTGGCGACCGACGGCCTAGACAACCTCACATCCGGCAAGAAGCGCGCCTCGCTGATATCAGCCTATGGCGATGGCGGCTTCGACTATGCCGGTAACAGCCGCCATGATCTCCAGGTCTTCGACGCCGCGCGCAATGCAATCGTCGTCGCGCCCGACCGCCATGCGGCGCGCTGGCAAGCAGCGCATGGCGCCGAAACCATGCCGGCGCCGAAGCCGACCTTGCGGACCATCATCAAGATGCTGCGCGTGCATCAGTGGCTCAAGAACTCGCTGATCGCCGTGCCGATGGTGCTGTCGCACGAATATTTCAACACCAACATGATCTGGCAATGCCTGCTGGCGTTCGTCTCATTCAGCGCGGTGGCGTCGGCGATCTATATCCTCAACGATTTCTTCGATCTGGCGCTCGACCGCAAGCATGTCACCAAGCGCAACAGGCCGTTCGCCTGCGGCGCACTGTCGATCCCGTTCGGTCTGGGCGCGATCGCGGTGCTGCTGGCGATCGGCGTCGGTACCGGGCTGTTCCTGTCGCTCGAATTCCTGGCCGTGCTTGGCGGTTACATGGTCGTCACGACGGCCTATTCGCTGTCGTTCAAGCGCATGCTGCTTGTCGACGTGTTGACGCTGGCCGGCCTCTACTCGATCCGAGTGATCGCCGGTGCTGCCGCAACCGGCGTCGCCGTCTCGTTCTGGCTGCTCGCCTTCTCGATCTTTTTCTTCCTGTCGCTGGCGCTGGTGAAACGCTTCGTCGAACTGCGCACAACCGCCATTCCACCCGGCGAACGCATTGCCGGCCGTGGCTACCGCACGGAAGACCAGGAGATCGTCGCCCAGGCCGGCATGGCCTCCGCCTTCTCCTCGGCGCTGGTTCTGGCGCTCTACATGGACAGTGTCGCGGTGCGCGAGCTTTACCCGCATCCGTGGCTGATCTGGCCGCTGCCGCCGATCGTGCTTTACCTCACCATGCGCGTCTGGATCCTGGCGCGCCGCGACGAGATGAATGACGACCCGGTCGTCTTCATCATTCGCGACTGGCGCAGCCAGATCGTGGTGCTGATCGGCGCCGTGCTGCTGGTCATCGGAGGCTGGTAGGCATGGCCGAACGCTTTTTGAGCTTTGGCCTTGCCACGCCGCCGGCACCACGCGCGATCAACGCCGACGAAGCCATCGCGCTGCTGAAGGGCGGTCAGGCGAAGGAAGCCTCGCTGCTCGCCTACGGCAATGGGCGCTCCTACGGCGATTCCTGCCAGAACCAGGCCGGCGCGGTCGTCGACATGCGGACGCTGAACCGCATCCGCGCCTTCGACGCCGAGACCGGCGTGCTCGAAGCGGATGCCGGTGTGCTGCTGTCCGATATCATCGCGCACGCCGCACCCTACGGTTTCTTTCCGGCGGTGGTTCCGGGCACGCAATTCGTCACGCTCGGCGGCGCCATCGCCAATGACGTGCACGGCAAGAACCATCACCAGCGAGGCACGTTCGGCTGCCATGTCGAAAGCTTCACGCTGCTGCGGTCCGATGGAAAGACCTATCGCTGCTCGGCGACGGACAATCCGCGCCTGCTCGCGGCGACCATCGGCGGCATGGGCCTGACTGGCCTGATGCTCTCGGCCTCGATCCGGCTGATGCGGGTGCCTTCGCTCGACATCGTCGAGAAGACGACGCCGTTTCGTGATCTCGGCGAATTCTTCGATCTGGCCGCGGCGGCGGACCAGGCCAACGAATATGCGGTCGCCTGGATCGATCAACTCGCCGGCGGCCGCAACAGCGGGCGCGGGCTGCTGTTCACCGGCAACCATGCCGAGCATGGCTCGCATGCGGCCTCGCGCGCCGGCGGCAATCTTTCCGTGCCGTTCCAACCGCCGTTCAATGTGCTCAACCGGCCGTTCCTGACCGCTTTCAACGCCGCCTACCGGTGGAAGAAAGGCCAGGCGACCGCGCCGCGCCAGACCGGCTACCACGGTTTCTTCTTTCCGCTCGACGGCGTGCGTGATTGGAACCGGCTTTATGGCCCCAGAGGGCTGTTCCAGCACCAGAGCGTGGTGCCGGAAGAGGCCGCGCGCAGCGTCGTGCCGGAATTGCTCGCGGCTGCCCGGCGAGCCGGGCAGGGGTCCTTCCTCACCGTGCTGAAACGCTTCGGTTCGATCCGCTCGCCGGCGCTGCTGTCATTCCCCAGGCCTGGCTATACGCTGACGCTGGATTTTCCCAACAAGGGAGCGGCGACGCTTGCCCTGCTTGGCGAACTCGACCGCATCACAGTCGCAGCCGGCGGGGCGGTCAATCCCTACAAGGATGCGCGCATGGGTGCGGCAATCCTTGCTGCTTCCTTTGCGGACTGGCCGAGGCTGGAAGCGCTGCGCGACCCTGCCTTCATGTCCGATTTCTGGGCGCGCACGGCCGGCAGCATCGACCTGCGGCGGCGCGGCGTTGAGGCCGCCGAATAGATAAAGATGGAATGAATCGTGGTTAGCGAACGGTTAATCGCAAGGTTTACTCAAAACAGTCTCGTGAGTTCACGAAATCTTTTCGGGTTTGTATTACTGGAAATCACGGGATGGGCGCGCAAGTATGAAATATATCGTCTTCATTCTATTTACAGTCATGACCAATGCCGCTGCGCAGCTCATGCTGAAGCAAGGCATGATGTCGCTTGGCCCGATCTCGTTCGAGGGCGTCAATCCGCTCGTCAAGCTGCTGCAGATCGTCTTCAGCCCCTGGGTGTTCCTCGGGCTCTGCACCTTCGTGATTTCCATGGCCTCGCATCTCTATGTGCTGTCCAAGGTCGAGCTTTCCTTTGCCTATCCGTTCCTTAGCCTCGCCTATGTCGCCGTCGCCATCTTCGCCTATTTCGTCTTTCGCGAGGACCTCAATGGCTGGCGCATCGCCGGCATTGCCTTCATCTGCGTCGGCACGGTGTTGATCGCGCAAAGCGGGCGAGGGCATGAGGACCAGACCGCTTCCATCGCGCCCGACAAGATCCCTGCAAACGAGACCGTTCGATGAGACATGTGATTTTCGGCGGTGACGGCTTCGTCGGCCGCCACCTTGCGCCCAAGCTTGTCGCCGATGGCGAAGAGGTCATCGTCGCCGACATCGCCAGGAGCGACCTTGCGCACTACCGCAACGTCCGGTTCGTCCAATGCGACGTCACCGATCCCGCCTCGGTCGCCGCCGTCGGGCTCAAGGCCGACGACATGGTCTACAATCTGTCGGCCAAGATGCTGTCGCCGATCCAGGTGCGCGCCAAGCGGCACGACTTCTTCTTCCCGGTGAATTTCCACGGCACCGAGCACATCATGCAGGCCATGGACAGGGTTGGTGCGCCGAGGCTCGTCCACTACACGACCGACATGATCTACGGCCACACGGTCACCCAGCCGATGACCGAGGAGCACCCGGTCGCGCCGCTCGGCGAATATGGCTGGTCGAAGCAGAAGACCGAGGAACTCGCCGCCGAATGGCGCACGCGCGGCATGTCGATCTCGCTGTTCCGGCCGCGCCTGATCATCGGCCCCGGCCGGCTCGGCATTCTCGAAAAACTGTTCAAGCTGATCGACTGGAACCTTCCGGTGCCGATGATCGGTTCGGGCAGAAACCCCTATCAGTTCATTTCTGTTTTCGATTGCGCGGAAGCTGCCCGCGCCGCCTGGAAGGCCGGCGTGCCCAACGAGGCCTATAATCTCGGCTCCCTCAACCCGCCGCCGGTGAAGAAATTGCTCGGCGACCTGATCCGCCATGCCGGTTCGAAGTCGATCCTGCTGCCGACGCCGGGCTGGGCGGTCAAGCGCACGCTCGACCTGCTCGATCTCATGAACATGCCGATCATGGATCCGGAGCAATATCTGATCGCCGACGAGGAGTGCGTGCTCGACGTGTCCAAGGCCGAGCGCCAGCTCGGCTGGGTGCCGCAATATCGCGACGAGGACATGCTGATCGCCGCCTACAGCGAATACCGCGCCAAGAAGGCCGGGCCCGCTGTCGCCACCAAACATGTGCCCGCCGAGTAGCAGGCCCGCCAAACTATTCATAGCGCACGACGCTGGTCGTCAGCGCGGACAGGAGATTGAAATGACCGTCATGGCCAAGCCCGAACAGACGAATGCGCGCACCCTGGTGAGCGCGCCGGCGCTGTCGCCCGCAGCAATAGCCAAGCCCGATCTGATCAGTGTCGAGCAGGCCAAGGCGATGGACGTGGCACGCATGACTGACCTGTTCAAGGCGCATCTCAATCCTGGCCAGCTGCATTTCATGAAGCTGCTCGGCTTCCACAAGATCAAGATCGAGCGTGCCGAAGGCATGTTCTACATCGACCAGAACGGCCGCAAGATCCTCGATTTCTTCGGCGGCTTCGGTTCGCTGGCCTTCGGCCACAACCACCCCCGTATCCTGGACGCACGCAAAAAATTCCAGGAGGAGAAGCGCCAGGAAATCGCCATCGCCTTCATGTCGCAATATGCGGCAGCGCTCGCACACAACCTCGCCAAATGCTCGCCCGGCGATCTCGACATGGTGTTCTTGGGCTCGTCCGGCTCCGAAGCAATGGAAGCGGCGGTGAAGCTCGCTGAACGCGCTGCCGGCCCGAAGCGGCCGAAGGTGGTCTATGCCGAGAATTCCTTCCACGGCAAAACCAAGGGCGTGCTCGGCATCACCGACGGCCAGCTCTACCGCGCCGATTTCAAGGTGGCCGACAATACGGTGCGCATTCCCTTCGGCGACATCGAGGCGGTCGAGCGCCTGTTCCGCAGCGATCCGGAGGTCGGCGTCATCGTGCTCGAAACCATCCAGGGCGGCGGCGGCATAATCCAGGCAGAGGCGCAATACTGGCAGAAGCTGCGCGCGCTGTGCGACCAGCATGGCGTGCTGTGGGTCGCCGACGAAGTGCAATGCGGCTATGGCCGCTCGGGCCGCTTCTATGCCTTCGAGCATTACGGTGTCGTTCCCGACGTGACGGCACTGGCCAAGTCGCTCGGCGGCGGCAAGGCGGCGGTCGGCGCGATGATCGCCAGGCGCGACGTTTACATGAAGGCCTATGGCACGCCGAAAACGGCGATGATCCATGCCATGGCAACCTTTGGCGGCATGGGTGAGGCCTGCGTCACCTCGATCGAGGCGCTCAACGTGCTTTATGACGAGGGGCTGATCGACAACGCCGCCGTCACCGGCGACTATCTGCTGCAGCGGCTGCAGGCGCTCAAGGAAAAGTACCCGAAGATCATCAAGGACGTGCGCGGCAAAGGCCTTATGGTCGGGCTGGAGTTCCACGACTTCTCGCAGACCTTGCCGATGGTGCTGCGCCCGGTGGTCAGCGTGCTCGACGACAAGCTGAAGGGCTCGCTGTCCGGTTTCGTCGGCGCGCTGCTGCTGCGCGACTACGACGTGCTCGTCGCCTTCACCGAATACAATCGCAACGTCATTAGGCTCGAGCCGCCGCTGATTTGTCAGCGCGAGCATGTCGACCGCTTCGTCGATGCCTTCGACAGCTTGCTGTCGCGCGGCATCGTTTCGATCGTGAAGGATTTCGTCAAAAGCCAGGTCCGTTAAAGAAAGTCCGTTGAGGGCAACGATGCTGACCAAGTCTCCCGCTGCGAAAAACCCGCTCGACCGGCTCGCCGAGACCGGCCTGGCGTGGGGCGAGGGGACCTATGCCAGGCTGGCAGCCCCCATCGGTGCGGCGACCTTCGCGCTCTACATCCTTCTGACCGCGTTCACGGCATGGGTGATGCCTGACGCCAATTGGGACATGCTGCCCTATCTAGCAATATCGGAGGAAGGCACCTATCCCGACGCGCAGGCGCTGCATGATTATGCCTACAGCACCGTCAAGGCAGGCGTGTCGGCGAGTGACTACAAGGCGCTGACCGATGATGGCGGCGGCTTCCGCAGCCACATGACGGACAATGCCGCCGACTTCCATTCGCTGCTCGGCATGTACCGGATAAAATTCCTCTATGCCGAGATCCTGTCGACACTGAGCGCGGTGATGTCGCCGGTCGAGGCGATGCGGCTGGTACAGGTGTTTTCGGTGCTGCTGTTCGGCGCGATCACGCTGCTCTGGCTGCACAGGGAAAAGGCCCTGGCCTTGGCGCCGGTAGTCGGGGCGGTGCTGATCATGGCCGATTTCGGTGACGCGGCGCGCGCCTCGACGCCGGACCTGCTGACGTCGGCGCTGCTGCTTGGCGGGCTCTACGCCTATGTCAGATGCCGCGAGGCGGCGACGGCGATCCTGCTCTTCCTCGCCTTCATGGTGCGGCCGGACAATATTGTTTTCCTTGCCATATTCGCGGTGCTGCTAGTCGCTTTCCGGCAAAAGGCGTGGGGCGCGCTGGCCGGTTTTGCCGCATCCTTCGTCGCCTATTTCGCCATTTCGCACTGGGCCCAGCATCCCGGCTGGTGGCCGCATCTGTGGTTCTCCAGCATCGAGCAGCACTACAATATGGACGCGTTCGAGCCGGCGTTCTCGGTCACCGCCTATCTCAAGGCGTTTGCAACGTCCCTGCTGCGCGCCGTCAATCTGAACAGCTGGGTCGGCGTTTCGGTGCTGGCGCTGGCCGGCTGGTTCGCCGCCGGCCGCGCCGGCTTCCGCCTTGATCGGCGCGCCGGCATTTTGTTCGCGGCGCTGGTGTTGGGCGCACTGGCGAAGTTCACGGTCTTTCCGATCCATGACACGCGTATCTATTTCCCGCATCTGATCCCGCCCTTTCTGCTGCTGGCAACGCCGTTCATGGCGCTGTGGGCAGCATCGGTCCGCGGCCAGCATCGCGCGGCCTTGCACATCATTCCGGGAGACAAGCCATGAGTTCGCTATCCAGGCTGGCGCGCATCGCCTTGTCGCTCGGCCTTCCCTCCGGCCTGCTCGATCGTGGGCCGTCGCTGCGCGGCACGAAATTCCTGGCGAAGGCGGCGCTGAAAGCGCGCTTCGGCGGGGCAGGGCAGCCGTTCCAGATGGTCAATGTCGGCGCCTGCGACGGCGCGCTCTTCGACGATGTCACGCCGTGGCTGCACACGATCGCCGGCGCCCGCGCCATGCTGGTCGAGCCGATCCCCTACAATCAGAAGCGGCTGCGTGCCAACTATCCCGACACGGGCCGCTTCATCATCGAGCCGGTGGCCGTCACAAAAACCAAGGGCACGATCACCGTCCACACTTTCGATGCCGCGGCGCTCGAGGCCGGCACGCTGCCGATCGAGTTCATCGGCTGCTCCTCGGTCACCGACACCAATCTGATGTCGGGCAAGAATGCCTGGGGCGAGGCCGATGCCAATTTCAACAAATTCGCGCCGCATCTCAGGGATATCGAGGTGCCGTCGGAAACGCTGCAGACGCTGCTCGACCGCAACGGCATCGGCCATATCGATGCTTTTCTCGTCGATTGTGAGGGCGCCGACTGGATCGTCTTCGAACAACTTGATCTGAAACGCTACCGTCCGGGCATGATCAAGGTCGAGGTCGGCGCGTTGCCGGCCACCGAGATTGGCCAGGTCGTGGTCAAACTGAAGACAGCGGGCTACCAGGTCGGCTTCCAGGCCGAGGACGTCTGGGCCTTCGCCTGACGGCTGGCGTTTTCTCCGATCCGGATCGGGTCGCGCCGCACCTGCGGCGTGTCGCAAACAGGCGGTAGCGCCGTGCCTGTCGTCTGCATATTGTGCGCCGATCAAACGGGCGCCGAAGCTGCCCGCAATAGCATCTGGAGTCGCGGGCAATGGCAGAGTTTCCGAAAAAGGCGAAGGTCGTCATCATTGGCCTCGGCGGTATCGTCGGCGCATCGATCGCCCATCACCTGATCGAACGTGGCTGGTCCGACATTGTCGGCATCGACAAGTCGGGCATCCCGACCGATATCGGTTCGACCGCGCACGCTTCCGATTTCTGCTACACCACCAGCCATGATTTCCTATCCTGCTGGACGACGCTTTATTCCATCGATTTCTACGAGAAGATGGGCCATTACGCCCGCATCGGCGGCCTCGAAGTGGCTCGCGTCGGCGACGACAGCCGCATGGACGAGATCAAGCGCAAGATCGCCTCGGCAAAGGCCTTTGGCACACGCGCGCGCCTGATCGAACCGGCCGAGATCAAGGAAAAATTCCCGCTGATCGAAGAGGGGATGGTGCAGGGCGGCCTTTGGGATCCGGATGCCGGTCTGGTCATCCCGCGCTCGCAGACCGTCGCCGGCAAGCTGGTCGACCAGGCGGAAGCATCGGGCAAGCTGAAATCCTTCGCCAACACGCCGGCCAAGTCGCTCGTCGTCAAGGACGGCCGCATCAGCGCCGTGGTGACCGATCGCGGCACCATCGAGGCCGACTATGTCATCGTCTGCGCCGGCATATGGGGCAGGCTGATCGCGGAAATGGTCGGCGAGGATTTGCCGGTCATGCCGATCGACCATCCGCTCACATTCTTCGGCCCCTACAACGAGTTCGCCGGCACCGGCAAGGAGATCGGCTGGCCGCTGCTGCGCGACCAGGGCAATTCGGCCTATATGCGCGACACCGGCGATCCCAAGACCGCCGAGGGCGGCCAGATCGAATGGGGCTATTACGAAGAAAACAATCCGCGCCTTTGCCATCCGCGTGACCTCCTGGAAAAGCATGAGGCGCGGCTGTCGCCGTCGCAGCGCGATCTCGACATGGAGCAGATCCTGGCGCCGCTCGAGCGCGCCATGGAACTGACGCCGATCCTGGGTGAACTCGGCTACAATGAAAGCCATTCCTTCAACGGCCTGCTGCAGGTGACCGCCGACGGCGGCCCGTCCATGGGCGAAAGCCAGAAGGTGCGCGGGCTCTGGTATGCCGTCGCCATCTGGGTCAAGGACGGCCCAGGCATGGGCAAGCTGATCGCCGACTGGATGACGGACGGCCGCACGGCAATCGACCATCATGCCATCGATTATGCGCGCTTCTATCCGCACCAGACGAAGGAACAGTTCATCTGGGATCGCTGCACCGAGACGGCGATGAAGGTCTACAATCCCGCGGTGCATCCGCGCGAGCCCTTCTCCAAGGCCCGCAACATAAGGCGCTCGCCGTTCTGGGAGCGCGAGAAGGAACTCGGCGGCTATTTCATGGAGCTGGGCGGCTGGGAGCGTGCCCATGGCTACGCCGCCAACGAGCACCTGCTTGAGAAATATGGCAACCGCGTTCCCGTACGCGAGAACGAGTGGGACAACCGCCATTTCTGGCGCGTCTCCAATGCCGAGCATCTGGCGATGAGCGAGGATTGCGGCATCGTGAACCTGTCGCATTTCTCGATGTATGACGTCGAAGGGCCAGACCATGTCGCGCTGCTTGAATGGCTTTGCGCGGCCAAGATCGGCGGCGACAACAACATCGGCAAGGGCATCTACACCCACTTCCTCGACGAGGAAGGCATGGTGCGCGCCGACTTCACCGTGATCCGCATGGCCGACCGCTGCCGCGTCATCGACGGCGCCGATGCCGGCCCGCGCGACTTCCGCTACATGCAGCGCACCGCGCAGGACAAAGGCTTTGACGCCACCGTCACCGATGTGACGGAGAAATACGTCACCATCGGCATCTGGGGTCCGAATGCCCGCACCACCTTGCAGAAGGTGGTCGAGAATCCCGAGGGCCTTTCGCCGGAGAATTTCCCCTTCGCGGCGATCAAGCCGGTCCGCATCGGCGGCAAGGATGTCACCGCGTTCCGCATCTCCTACGTCGGCGAGCAGGGCTGGGAACTGCACATGCGCTACGAGGATGGCCTCGCCGTCTGGGACGCACTGCGCTCGACCGGCGTGATGCCGTTCGGCGTCGAGACCTATGCCAATACGCGCCGCATGGAAAAGAGCCTGCGCCTGCAGAATGCCGACCTTCTGACCGAGTACAATCTGCTGGAAGCCGATCTCGCGCGGCCGAAGGTCAAGGAGAACGATTTCTGCGGCAAGGCCAAGCATGTGGAATACCGCGCCCGCGAGCACCAGCCGGCGACTTTGTGCACGCTGGTGATGACCGAAAACACTGATTCCAAGGGCGTGGCGCGTTATCCCGTTGGCACGATGCCGGTGCTGGACCCGGCCACCGGGGAAACGTTGGTCGATGAACTCGGCCGCCGCTCCTTCACCACCTCGGTCGCCTATGGACCGACGATCGGCAAGAACATCGCGCTCGCCTATCTGCCGCATTCGTATGCGCAGGAAGGCCGCAAGCTCAATGTCGAGTACTTCGGCGAGACCTATCCTGTCGAAGTCGCCGGCGTCGGCTACAAGCCTCTCTACGACCCGGAGAACCTCAAGCCGCGCAGCTGAGGTTCGGCCGGAGCAACGGACTGATCGCAAAAGCCTGGTTTCGAGCCGGGCTTTTGTCTTTTTAAGCGGGCGGTTTTCGCTTACCCTTGCGGGATGTCTGCTTTGTCGCGCGCAAGACATCTCCTTTCCGGATGCGCCGTACTGGCGCTGATGCTCTGGCTGACGCCTGGGTCTCGCGCGGATGAGCCGGTCGATGTCGAGCTGGTGCTGGCGGTCGACGTTTCGCTGTCGATGTCGGCGGACGAGCTCGAGATCCAGCGTCATGGCTACGCGGCGGCGCTGACGCACGACAACGTGCTGCAGGCGATCGCCGATGGCGCCCATGGCAAGATTGCCGTCACCTATGTCGAATGGGCCGGCACCACATGGCAGCGTGTCATCGTGCCATGGACTGTCATCGCCAACCGTGCCGACGCGGAGCGGGTGGTCGCGCAATTGTCCGCGCAGCCGCCCAACAGCGCGCGGCGCACCTCGATCTCCGGCGCGCTGGAATTCGGCAGCGACCTCTTCGCCGAAAGCGGCTACCAGGGGACCAAGCGGGTCATCGACATTTCCGGCGACGGACCCAACAACCAGGGCGCTCCGGTCAATCTCGCCCGCGACGGCGTGGTCAGACAAGGCATCGTCATCAACGGCCTGCCACTGATGACCCGGGGTGGCCTTTCCGGCGCCTACGACGTCAACGATCTCGACCGCTACTACAGCGACTGCGTGATCGGCGGCCCGGGCGCCTTCATGATCCCGGTCAATGACTGGACGCAATTTCCCGAAGCCATTCGCCGCAAACTGGTGCTGGAGCTTGCCGGCCCGGCCTCACCGCAATGGGCGGCGGAGGAGGCCGATCATCCGCCGGTGGTGCTGGCGCAGGACAAGGCCGCCGCCGACTGCCAGATCGGCGAGAAAATGTGGCGCAACCGCAACTGGATGCTCGACAGCCGCTGAGCCGAGCGAGCCAACCAACAGTGACGACTGCCACAATCGGCCGAGCGCCGTTGCGGCGACTGTCCATGGGCAGGGCTTCAATTCTGACCCAACGCAGGTGGTGAGGCGAGCCTGCTGGCAGCAGCCGAACACGTTCCTGTTGATTGACAAGCCGACAGGCGTCTGTGAACAATTTCGGCCAGAGAAACAAAAGGGGAACCGACATGAACAGGATCGCCGTTTTCGCCGCGACTTTGACGCTCGCCGCCGGTCTGTCCGTGCCGGTGATGGCCGCTACATCGGTCACCATCGGCATCAGCGGCTGGACCGGCTTCGCGCCGCTGACGCTTGCCAAGCAGGCAGGGCTCTTCGAGAAGCACGGCCTCGACGTGACCTTGAAGAAGGTGCCGCAGGCCAGCCGTCCGCTCGCCATCGCCAGCGGCGACCTGCAATGCGCCGCCACTACGGTCGAGACCTGGCTGGTGTGGAACGCCAGCGGGGTGACCACAAAGCAGATCTTCCAGCTCGACAAATCCTATGGCGCCGACGGCATCGTCGTGCGCAACGACATCAAGACGGTCGCCGATCTCAAGGGCAAGAACGTCGCCTCCTCGGCCCCGGGCACGTCGCCCTATTTCCTGCTCGCATGGGTGCTGAACAAGAACGGTATGTCGACCAAGGACGTGACGGTCGTCAATCTGGAGCCGGACGCTGCGGCGCAGGCCTTCCTTGCCGGCCAGAACGATGCGGCGGTCACCTATGAGCCGTTCATCTCGGCGGTGCGCGACAAGGCCGACCAGGGCCACATACTGGCGACCACGCTCGACTATCCGATGGTGCTCGACACGGTCGGCTGCACGCCTGAATTCCTCAAGGCCAATCCCAACGCTGCCAAGGCACTCGCCGACAGCTATTTCGAGTCGCTCGACCTGATCAAGAAAGATCCGCAGAAATCCTACGAGATCATGGGCGCCGACGTGAAGCAGTCGGCCAAGGAATTCGAGGATTCGGCGAAGTACCTGAAATGGGCCGACAAGGCCGAGAACCAACAGTTCTTCACCAAGGAATTCCAGGATTTTTCCAAGACCGCGGGCGAGTTGCTGCTGCAGATGGGGCTGATCAAGGAAGCGCCCGACGTCGCCACGCTGGCCGACACCAGCGCGGTGGCGAACTGATCGTCCGGCCCTTGCCCATCGTGCGGCGCCGCCCGGCGCCGCTGCTCTCTCCTGGACACGTGACCATTTGATAGGGACGATGTGAAGATGCGCCCCTTGCATCCAGTCTCGCCGGGCCTGCGAATCGCGCTCGGTATTTCGTTTTTCGTGCTGTTCATTGCCTTCTGGGCCTGGATCACGCTTGGCGGCCACGTCAACCGCATCTTCCTCGCCGACCCGCTGTCGATGCTCAGGGATGGCTGGCGGTTGCTGGTCGAGGACCGCTTCTGGCTCGACATATTGATCACCATCTGGCGCGTCTTCGGCGGCTTCGTGCTGGCCTCGGTCGTCGCTGTGCCGATCGGCATCGCCATGGGCGCGTGGAAACCGGTGGAAGCGTTCCTGGAGCCCTTCGTCTCCTTCGCTCGCTATCTGCCGGCCTCGGCCTTCATTCCGCTGCTCATCCTGTGGGCCGGCATTGGCGAACTGGAAAAGCTGCTGGTCATCTTTGTCGGCTCGGTGTTCCAGATCATCCTGATCATCGCCGTCAAGGTCGGGTCGACGCGGCGCGATCTGGTCGAGGCCGCCTATACGCTGGGCTCGACCAACAACGGCATCGTCAAACGGGTGATCATGCCGGCCAATGCGCCCGAAATCGCCGAGACGCTGCGGCTGGTGCTCGGCTGGGCCTGGACTTATGTCATCGTCGCCGAGCTGATCGGGTCGTCGTCCGGCATCGGCTACATGATCATCAACAGTCAGTCGCGGCTGGCGACCGGACAGATCATTTTCGGCATCATCGTCATCGGCCTGATCGGGCTGTTGTCCGATTTCGCCTTCAAGGCGTTCAACCGCTGGCTCTTTCCATGGAGCCTGGCGTGAGCAAGCTTCTCATCGAGGGCGTCTCGCGCACCTTTGCCGGCGTGCGTGGCGGACTGCCGGTCAAGGCGCTGATGCCGATCGATTTGGCGGTCGCCGCCAACGACTTCATCACCATTCTGGGGCCGTCCGGCTGCGGAAAGTCGACGCTGCTTAGAATTGTCGCCGGCCTGGAAGCGCCGAGTGAAGGCCGCGTGCTGCTCGACGACAAGGCTGTGACGCGGCCGGGACCCGATCGCGGCATGGTCTTCCAGTCCTATACGCTGTTCCCGTGGCTGACGGTCGCCGAGAACATCGCCTTCGGCCTGGGCGAACGCGGCATGGCGCCAAAGGAGCGGGACGACATCGTCGCCTCCTATGTCGATCTGGTCGGGCTGAGGGGATTTGAAAATCATTGGCCGAAGCAGCTTTCCGGCGGTATGCAGCAGCGCACGGCGATCGCCCGGGCGCTCGCCAACGATCCCGAGATCCTGTTGCTGGATGAGCCGTTTGGCGCGCTCGACAACCAGACACGCGGGCTGATGCAGGAGCTGCTTCTCGGCATCTGGGAGCGGCGCAAGAAGACGGTGCTGTTCGTCACCCACGATATCGAGGAGGCGATCTTCATGGCCTCGCGCGTCATCGTGATGACGGCGCGGCCCGGCAGCATCAAGTCGGATGTCGCCATCGACCTGCCGCATCCGCGCCACTACACGCTGAAGACCAGCCCGGAATTCTCGGCGCTGAAGGCGCGGCTGACCGAGGACATCCGCGTCGAGGCGATGCGCACGGCACAGGCCCAGCCGGCCGAGGCATGATCCCGCAATCAGGCCGCCAGCAACTGCTTGCGGTCGACGCGCTCCTGCTGCGGCGAGCGGGCATAGAGCTCGCGGTAGCATTTCGAGAAATGCGAGGCCGAGACGAAGCCGCAGGCGACCGCCACCTCGACCACCGGCATCGATGACTGGATCAGCAGATGCCGGGCGCGGTCGAGCCGGATCTCCAGATAGTAGCGGGCAGGGGAACGACCCATCTCGGTGCGGAACAGGCGCTCGATCTGGCGACGCGACAGGTCGACATGGTCGGCGATCTCGATCAGCGACAGCGGCTCGGAGAGATTGCCCTCCATCAGCTCGATGATGGTCAGCACCTTCGAGTTCTGCACGCCGAGACGGGCGCGCAGCGGCAGGCGCTGGCGGTCGGTCGGGCTGCGCACGCGATCGGTCAGCACTTGTTCGCAGACCCGGTTGACGAGGCTCTCGTCGAAATCGTCGCCGATCAGCTTCAACATCATGTCGAGCGCGGCGGTGCCGCCGGCGCAGGTATAGATGTTCTGGTCGACCTCGAAGAGGTCGGCAAAGACATTGGCCTTCGGGAACGCCTCGGAAAAGCCCGGCAGGTTTTCCCAATGGATGGCGCAGCGCTTGTTGGACAGGAGGCCAGCGGCGGCAAGGATGTGCGCGCCGGTGCACAGGCCGCCGACGGCGACGCCACGATTGTACTCCTCGCGCAGCCAGGCGAAAGCCGATTTGTTCTGGTAGCGCTCGACATCGATGCCGCTGCAGACGATGGCCATGTTGGGCCGGTCGGGGCCCGCCATCTTCTTGCGCTCTTCCTCCAGCGAGGTGTTGACCGCGCATTCGACGCCGTTCGAGGCGCGCACCGGCTTGCCGTCGATGCTGGCGAGGCGCCAGCGATAGGCCTCGTAACCGAGCATGCGGTTGGCGGAGCGCAGCGGGTCTAGTGCGGTCGCAAAAGCGATCATGGTGAAATCGGGGACAAGGAAAAAGACAAACGATCGCTTGATCGGATGCTTGATGGCGTTCACGGGAACCTCACCTGGCCATGGCGCGAACAGGATGTCGCGAATAGCATAGCGACATCAGGAAAAACCTTGGCTGTCAATCGGCTACGCTGCCTTGGCTAGACAAAATTTGCGACATGGGTCGCAAATGGGCAATCAGTGTGCGGTAATGCTCAGGGGAGCTGCATCAACTGTTCACGCGACAGGCAAAATGTACAAAGGCAAAACAAAAACGCCGCCTTGGCTGGAGCCAGGCGGCGTTGCAGTCTTGAAGCAGCGGCAGGGAGACGCTGCCTGAAAAATGGTCAGGCGACGAAGCCGAGGCGCGCCGCAGCCATCGCGCCGGTCTGGCCGGGCATGGTGTTGGCAAGGCGCTGGCGCTCGAGAGCGGTGGTCAGGTTCATTTCGCGGCGGGTAAAGAGGCGGGCAAAAAGCTTCATCATCATCTCCTATCGGTTGCTCAGACGGGTCGCCTTCGCTTGATGGAGTGGGGCAGCTCGTTTGCTGGCTGTGATATAGGCTTGTGTTGCGTAAAACTAAATCGCAAAAACGAAGCACTTGATATGAAATGCGACACGGATTGCGACAAATTTGGGCAATCTGCTCGAAATTTGTGATTGTTTACAATGTATTAACTCGAAATCGGAGCCGCTATGCGGCTTGCTCATATGCGCCATGCGTTGGCGACATGGCTTCGAAACTCATTTGAATGCAAATAAAATAGAGAAGGCCTGCCGGGCTGGGTGGGCGCGGCAGGCCTTCAGCATTTGGTACACACGATCTACTTTGCTCCAGCCCAGGATCCAACGCCGTTGCGAGTGCCGGTCTTGGTGTCCGAAGCCTCAGGCCAGCCGATATCCTTCTGCAGTTCGATCGGCAGGGAGCGGATGGCGCGTTCAGTCTGGTAGCGGGCGCGTGCCGCGCTGAATTCAGTCGCGATGCGACCGAGGGACGACAGGATAGACATTTCATTCTCCTTTGGTGGCGGGCCGGAGACATTCCGGCCTTTGGTGTGGGGGCTTACACGTGGCGTGTTTCAACCCCATTTCATGTCGATTGCAGGCCTGTGACGTGGTCGTTTCGTGGCTGCTTGTGGCAGGAACCTCACTCGATGGAGTTGACTATCCTCCTGATCCGGTGTTCAATCAAACGAAATGGAATGATGCTTTGTATCAGAAAAATTGAAGGTTACTTCCCATGAACGCCCCGCTCAATCATCCACTGCCGCTCCTCGATCTCGACGTTTTGCGCACTTTCGTGGCGATTGCCGAGACCGGCAGCTTCACCACTGCCGCCAATGCCGTCTTCCGCACACCGTCCGCGGTCTCCATGCAGATCAAGAAGCTGGAGGACATTCTCGGCCGTTCGGTGTTCGCGCGCGATGCGCGTTCCGTGTCGCTGACCACGGATGGCGAGATGCTGCTCGGCTATGCCCGCCGGCTGCTGTCGATCAACCGCGAGGTGGTGTCGAAGTTCATCATTCCCGAGATTGTCGGGGTGGTGCGGCTCGGCTCGCCGGATGATTACGGCGAACGCGTGCTGCCGCATGTGCTGAAGCGTTTCGCGCAGTCGCATCCCTCGATCGCCGTCGACGTCACCATCGACCAGAGCAGCAATCTGCGCCGGCGCATGGACGACCGGGCGCTCGACATCACACTTCTTACCAACTCCTACAAGACCAGCGCGCTCGGCGCCGAGGTGCTTTTGACCGAGCCGATCGTCTGGGCGGGCGCCAAGGGCGGCTGCGCGCATCTGCGCGAACCGCTGCCGGTGTCGTTGTGGGAAGAGGGCTGCGCCTGGCGTGCCGGCGCGCTCGAAGCGCTGGGACGCGAGGGCCGCAACTACCGCGTCGCCTATATGAGCGCACACACGGCCGGCCAGCGCGCCGCGATCATGGCCGACCTCGCGGTCGCGCCGCTGCCGCGATCATTCCTCGGCAACGACATGGTCGAGCTCTGCCCCAAGGACGGCATGCCCGATATCGGCACCTACAATCTTGCCATGGTGGTGGCGCCGGACGCCAGCGCGCCGGTCAAGGCCGTCGCCGACCACATCCGCGCGACCTTCGAAGTGTTCCGGGAAACCGGCAAGTTCTGATCTGTCGTCGGATCGAAAGCGCTACTCCGCCGCCTCGGCGGAGGGCGCTTGAAATCTCGTTTTCCTATCTTGCCTGACCGGTGAGAGGCTCTCGCCGAGGAACGTGACGATGTGCTGTCGCGCGCGTCGCGATTCCGGCATGTCGATCAATGGCCATGCATGGAACATGCCTTCCTCGTGGACGACATCAACCTCGACACCCGCTTCCCGCGCCTTTTGCGCGAAGATCAGATTGTCGGGCGTCAAGAGATCGCGCGAGCCGGTCAAAAGCAGCGTTTTCGGCAGCACCGACAGGTCGCCATAGATCGGGCTGATGTGCCAGTCGCTGCGGTCGATGCCGGCGCTGTACATGCGGATTGCTTCGAGACCGCCCGGGATGCCGAGCCAGGGGTCGTTGCGCTCTGCCTCGAACAGCTGGGGGTTGGAAAGCGACATGTCGAGGCCGGGCGAGATAAGCACGTGGCGCGAGGGCAGGGGCAAGCCTTCTTCGGCGGCCATCATTGTCAGCACCACCGCCATGTTGCCACCGGCGGAGTCGCCCATGAAGACAATGTCTTCCGCCTCGGCCTCGTCGAGCATCTGGCGATAGACGTCGCCGACCATGCCGAACATGGCGTGGAAATCGTGCTCCGGGGCGATGGGATAGATCGGCACCGTGATGCCGTAGCCCAGCCGGTCGGCCATTTCGGCAATCAGGTGCCAGTGATAGGGCGTGATTTCAAAGACATAGGCGCCGCCATGCAGGTAGAGAATCCGCTTTTGCTCGCCTGCTCTTGGTGCGACTTCGTAGACCGGAAATCCGTCGATGGTACGTGTCTGGATGTGAAAACGCTGATGCAGCGAGGCCGGCGGACGGTGATCCTCGGTCTTGCGCGCGGCCGCTATCCAGCGCTGCAGGTTTTCCGGGCTGGCAAACGCCTTCTTGCGGCTGTACCTGAGCACGAAGGACACGACGTGGCTTTTGAAACTTGGCATGCGGATACACGAACTTCGGCTGCAGCCGACTAAGAGAAACCTCCACTAGCTCCGAAGATCGTACGCTCACCCGAAATGTCAAGTTTTGCGCTCTGTCCACACGGCGGTGTGATCGGCGCCGCCGACGTCAGCGGCGCGGCAAAAAGGCCGCGCGCAGCCGGTTGCTGGTGGCAGCCAGGGATTTCCGAGATCCCCGGCGCCTGCCGAGCAATTTGCATTTGTCGGCAAAGGTCATCAGCGCGCCGTGCCCAGAAGCAGCGACGTGAGCGCGGCCTGCGGATCGCTGGGCGGCGATGCCGGCCAGCCAATGTCCTTCTGGACATGCGCCGGCAGGCTGTTCAGCGCGCGGATCGCCTTGTTCCTGGCGTGGTTCTGCCTGATGGTCACACCGAAGCGGCCGAGATTTTCGAACATCGACATTTTCATCTCCCTTGAAGAACGGCGGAGGCCGAGGATTGTCCTCGGCCGCCGTTCGATGCGGGGTAAATGCGCCTGCCATGTATCGGATGGATTTCGCGAAAACAGCGGTTTGGTTTCCAGATCGGTTCGATCCGGAAACATTTGCATGCAAATGAGTTCGAGGTTCGAGATGGCGTGTGAAGGTCGCGTCTATTCGCGGCTACGCCTTGCCGCGTGGCCTTCGCGCGAGCGTCGGCGCGGCGTGGCGTCGCCGGCGATGCCGTCCTCGCTCACCGTCTTGCGCGGCGGCAGTTTCACCGCCACCGACAGTTTCGGGAACGGGTCGACCTTGTTGGGCAGCGCCATGGCGTAGACGAAATGCTCCTGGAATTTCGGTTCCAGTGCGGTCTCGATCTTCTCGATCTGGCTCACCGTCTCCTCGATCTCGCGGCGATAGCCACGGTTCAGGAGCGCCATGCGCGCACCAGCACCCGCGGCGTTGCCGACGGCGGAAACCTTGTCGAGGTCGCAATCGGGGATCAGGCCCAGCACCATGGCGTATTTCGGATCGATGAAGGAGCCGAAGGCGCCGGCGAAATGGATGCGGTCGACATGCTCGGTATTCTGCTTTTCCATCAAAAGCTTGGTGCCGGCATAGAGGGCTGCCTTGGCGAGTTGGATGGCGCGCACATCGGTCTGGGTGATGGTGATCTTCGGTTCGCCTTCCTTCAGCACATAGGAGAAGGTGCGACCATTGGCGGTGACGCGCGGAGAGCGCGCGGCAAGCGATCCGTCGACAACGCCATCCTCCGAGATGATGCCGGCGAGATACATCTCCGCCACGATCTCGATGATGCCGGAGCCGCAGATGCCGGTGACGCCGGTCGCCTGCACGCTGTCGAGGAAGCCGGGCTCATCGGACCACAGTTCCGAGCCGATGACGCGGTATTTTGGTTCCAGCGTGTCGGGATCGATGCGCACGCGCTCGATGGCGCCGGGGGCGGCACGCTGGCCGCCGGAGATTTCGGCGCCCTCGAAAGCCGGACCGGTCGGAGAGGAGGCCGCCACGACCCGCGCACGGTTGCCGAGCACGATCTCGGCATTGGTGCCGACGTCGACGATCAGCATCATCTCGTCCTGGCGATGCGGGCCTTCCGACAGCGTCACCGCCGCCGCGTCGGCGCCGACATGGCCGGCGATGCAGGGCAGCATATAGAGGCGCGCACCCTGGTTGAGCTTGAGGCCGATGTCGGAGGCCTTGATACGCACCGCACCCGAGACGGCGAGTGCGAAGGGGGCGCCGCCGAGTTCGGTCGGATCGATGCCGAGGAACAGATGGTGCATGATCGGATTGCCGACGAAGACGGAATCCAGAATGTCGTTGCGCTGGACATTGCCCTCCGCGCAGACCTTGTCGACGAGGCTGGAGATCGCCTCGCGCACGGCCACCGTCATGCCTTCGCGGCCGTCCGGGTTCATCATCACATAAGAGACACGGCTCATCAGATCCTCGCCGAAGCGGATCTGCGGGTTCGAGGTGCCGGACGAAGCCGCGACGCGGCCCGACAGCAGCGACACCAGATGCATGGCGATGGTGGTCGAGCCGATGTCGCAGGCCAGGCCATAGGCCTCGTTCTTGAGGCCCGGCCACAGCGCGATGACGCGCGCTATATCGCTGTCGGCGTCCTTGTGGATGGCGGCGGTCGCGGTCCAGTTGCCCTTGCGCAATATGCCTTGCACCTGCGGCAGCAGGTAGAAGTCGAATTCGAGGTTTTTGAAGCCCCAATCCTTCATCAGCGCGATCTTCAGCCGGTCAAGGTCGCCGAGCGGCTTGTGCATGTCGGGCTCTTCGATCTCGACATAGCACATGCGGATCGCCGTATCGCGGGCGATCACCCTGGTGTCGGCATCCTTGCGGATGGTCTGCGCGTTGATGACTGTGTCCTGCGGCACGTCGATGACGAGGTCGCCGAGGATCTGCGCCGAGCAGGAGAGGCGACGCCGCTCAGGCAGGCCGCGCACGCGCTCGTAGCGCTCTTCCTTGGGTCCCTTGGGTGAGATGTGGTCGTTGGAGGAGACGATCTTGTGCTTGGCGAAATTGCCTTCCTGCACCTCGATCTGGCAGCGCCCGCACGTGGCGCGGCCGCCGCACACGCTCTCGACATAGACGCCAAGCTGACGCGCGGCATCGAGCACCGGCGTGCCGACGGGAAACCGCCCGCGCTTGCCCGACGGCATGAACAGCACGAGTGGATCGGTAATGTTGGCAGGCGAGTTCATGCGTACACGTGTCTCGGAAGGGATTGTCGATACCGTTTAACGGATCGTTTCACTATTGGGCGGACTGTCTGATGGTCCAGAGGCCAATCATGTCCGATCTCCTGCTGTCCAGCATATTCACCGCTTTTACCATGGTGCGGGTGCTGAAGGGGCCGTGGCTGCGCAATCCGCAATATCTGGCCACCGGAATTCTCGGTGCGATTGTCGCGGTGCTGCTGCTCAACGGGCTGTGGCCCGCCTATGACGATGACTTCGTCATAGGCGGCGTGACCGGCATATTCGGATCGTGGGCGGGAATGGCGTTGTTCGACGCCATATTGGGCGTCGCCTGACCGCAAAGCAGACGCGTCCGACCGCATCGATGATGCGATCGGTCCAGTGTGGTTTGCAGTCCGGTTCACGATTGCGCGCTTACCCCCGACCCATGCGGGCTTCACGGCCGCCGCGGCGGCGGCCACCATTGGCAGCGCCGTCGCCTGGCGCATTGACCTGCGTCGGCGCCGCGACCGCATGGCCGCCTTCGGCCGGCTTGTAGTCCTTGTAGGTCCTGATCCAGTTGGTGCAGTTCTCGTCGGTGCCGTTGAGCACATTGGCGCCGCGCACGGCTTCCATTTCCTGCGGACGCACCGGGTTCATGATGGCGCTGGTCATGCCGGCGCCGATCACCATCGGGATGAAGGCGGCGTTGATGCCATGACGATGCGGCAGGCCGAAGGAGATGTTGGACAGGCCGCAAGTGGTGTTGACCTTGAGCTCTTCGCGCAGGCGGCGCAGCAGAGCGAACACCTGGCGACCGGCGTCACCCAGCGCGCCGATCGGCATGACCAGAGGGTCGACGACGACGTCGTGCGCGGGAATGCCGAAATCGGCGCAGCGCTGCACGATCTTCTTGGCGACGGCGAAGCGCACGTCCGGATCCATCGAAATGCCGGTCTCGTCATTGGAGATGGCGACGACCGGGACGTTGTATTTCTTGATCAGCGGCAGGATGGCTTCGAGCTTTTCTTCCTCGCCGGTGACGGAATTGACCAGCGGGCGGCCCTTGGCGACCTTGAGTGCCGCCTCGATCGCGGCGGTGACCGAGCTGTCGATCGACAGCGGCAGGTCGACAAGGCCCTGGACGATCTCCAGTGTCTGCACCAGCAGCGCCGGCTCCGTGGCGTTGGGGTCGACCGCGGTGACGCCGGCATTGACGTCGAGCATGGTGGCGCCGCAGGCGGCCTGTTCCAGCGCGTCCTTGATGACGGTCTCGAAATTGCCGGCGACCATCTCGGCGGCGAGCTTTTTGCGGCCGGTCGGGTTGATGCGCTCGCCAATCACGCAGAAGGGCTGGTCGAAGCCGATGATGATTTCTCGTGTCGCCGAGGCAACGATGGTCCGGGTCATGAAATCTCTCCGTCGTGATATAAAGAGTTCTTTATATCGTTATCTCTTTTCGATCAAGCGAATGGTGATCCTCCGCGCGGATCAATGCGCGGTCTTCACCATATCCACCTGGGTTTCGGTAATCTCGTCGTGCAGGATGTGGTCGAGCCGGTCGGCAACCATCTGGTCGTCGCGACGGATTTCGCGCTTCCAGGGCTGGCGGCCCTTCAGCACGCCCGATTCATCGACGATCTCGGCGACATATTCCTCCTGGCGGTAGGCCATCACATGGACGCCCGAGATCCCAGGGATTTCCTTCACCTCGTTGATGATGTCGATGCAGAGCTGCTTGCCTTCCTTCTTCTGATCCTGCGCGCCTTCCAGCCGCTTGATGACGGCATCCGGGATGTGGATGCCAGGCACGTTGGAGCGGATCCACTTGGCGGTCTTGGCCGAGGCAAGGGGACCGACGCCGCACAGGACGAACACTTTTTCGGTATGGCCGAGATCGCGCGCCTTCTGCATGAAGGTCCTAAACATCGGCACGTCGAAACAATACTGCGTCTGCACGAACTGCGCGCCGGCGGCGATCTTCTTGCCGAGATGGATCGGGCGGAAGTCGAAGGGCGGCGCGAACGGGTTGACGGCAGCGCCTAGGAAGACCTGTGGCGGCGTCGTCAGCTTGCGGCCGGACAGGAACTTGCCGTTGTCGCGCATGATGCGGATGGTCTCGAGCAGCGACATGGAATCGAGGTCGAACACCGGCTTGGCGCCGGGCTGGTCGCCGGCCTGCACGCCGTCGCCGGTCAGGCACAGCATGTTAGCGACACCCATGGCGGCACCCCCCAGCACGTCGCCCTGGATGGCGATCCGGTTCTTGTCGCGGCAGGCGATCTGCATGATCGGGGCATAGCCCATGCGGGTCAAAAGCGCGCAGATACCGACCGAGGACATGTGGCAATTGGCGCCGGAGGCATCGACGGCGTTGATGGCGTCGACCCAGCCGTCGAAGATCTTGGCCCGGTTGTAGACGTCCTCGGGATCGGCGCTGTCGGGGGGATTGAGTTCGGTCGTCACGGCGAATTCACCGCGCCGCAGCACACGCTCCAGCCGGCCGCGGGACGAATGGCCGGGCAGGGGATCGAGCGGCAGGTGAATGCCGGCCGGGTTCTCGTCGCGCTGACGGGCGCTCATGCGGCGGCTCCGGTCTTTGGTGCGGCGGCGGCTTCACGGGCGGCAGCCGCCTGCGCGGTGACCCGCAGCCAGGCGGAGGTTTCACGCAGCGACTGGTCGACCGGCTTCTGCACGGCCAGGATCTTGTCGGAGTTGACCATGTTCTGCGAGCCTTCCCAGGCCTTGACCCAGACGCAGGGCATATCGGGCTCGACCTCGCAATTGCCATTGGCACGCACGCCACCGCAGGGGCCGTTGCGCAGCTGCTTGGGGCAATTCATCGGGCACGACATGCCGGTCGACGACAGGATGCACTGGCCGCACATGCGGCAGTCGAACATGAACCCCTTGACGCGCTTCTCGACGAATTTGATCGGAGCCTCGACGCGGCCGTAGCCGATGCCTCTCCACAGAGGATGGAGGAGCAGAAACATGTCGGCGAAGCGGGAATAAAACCATTCGAGCAGACGCGAATGCCGGATCGACCATAATCTCACCGCGAAGGAGCGCTGCACGCGCCGCTGCGGCGACACGTCGGCCGGCTTGTAGTCGGATTTCGGCGCAGCCTTCTTGACCAGGGTGGCCTGGGTAACCGTCGGCCCATCGTTTTTGACAGGAGTGGTCTCAGACATTTTCTTTGCCCCCCGCCTTGACCAGAGCGACCAATCTTTCACGGTCATATTTCGTGTCGAGGTCCTTGAAAGCCTTTTCGACCTCGGCTTCGAGATCGTCGCCGACCGGAACCGGATCGGCCTTGCGCCATTCGGCCAGATAGTCGTCGGTACCGCCGGCGCCGGTGCGCATGGCGCACATGTCGATGGCTTCGGTGAAGCGCAGCGGCAGCTCGCGCTTGGCATTTTGCCGGCCCTTCTTGACGATGACCTGGGCAGGGATGTCGCGCCAGTAGACGACGATAAGATCGGCCATGAATTCTCGCTCCTCGATCTCAGAGCATTGCCGGATGCGCAATGGACCCGCTTGTTATGGGACGACGCGCGCGCATTCAAAAGCGACGCATTTCAATGGCGTAAAATGAAAGGCGTGTTTATTCGTTCGCGGGGCGCACCGGCGGCAGGGTCGGCGTGCCGAAAAGCCGTCTGGCCCTGTGCGGCTCCGGGCTGATGAGACCTACCAGATTCCGGTTCTGAGGCCGGTCCAGAGGTAGAACCAGATCGTCGGATGATACCATTGTTTGGAAGGCAGGCCGGGATCGATCGTTGTGAGTTTTCCGGCCAGTGCATCGCTGACGGCCTCGATGCAGATATCGCGCGAGAACGCCGCCTGGCGGAGCGCGTGACTGGAGATGGTGTCGCCTTTTTCCGGTCTGCCGCGTGCCTGCTTCAGCACGCCGCCAGTGTCGACGCCAGCGTCGACGAGGTGGATGGTCGTGCCGAAATTCTGCGCGTCACCGGATGCCAGGGCCCAATAGCCGCCATTCATGCCGCGATATTTCGGCGTGATGCCCGCATGGTAGTTGAGCACCGGGCAGGGCATTTTGCGCAGCATCTCGGCCGAGATCAGTCGGCAACCGTTGAGCAGCACGACGCCTGGCTGGATCTTCTGGATCGCCTGCAGGCACTCAGGCCCATTGGCCGAGGCTACGTGGATAATCTCCTGGCCTGGTCGTGGCTCAACCTCCAGTCTCTCCTCGGCAATCAATCGCGCGCTATGGCCTGCCCGCAGCCGCTTGCCCAACCTGCTCAGCACCATCGTGCCGAGCTGGCCCATGGCCGAGACCCAGCCCTGGCGGCGAGCCCGACCACGCAGCAATTGCTTTTTGGATTCAGGGGTTTCGAGGATGACGCTGACAGGACCAACGCGATCTGCGATTGCGTTGATCATGGCCCAGACATGCTGGCCGCCGCCGGTCACGACGACGATCGACGCGCTGGTTGCTACCGGTGAAGACATGGCCCGCTTTCCTGCCTTGCACGCGGCCAGCTGCCGCATGCTGGCCGGATTTGTGCCGGAACGGGGTTAAATCTTGATGACCACGCTCAGCGCTTGAACTCGATGATGTCGAGCTTCGATTCGTAGTAGGGCGCGGGAAGTTCGACGCGCCATTCGCTGGCACCGGTGCGGAAGGCATAGCCGACCTGGTCGGTTTGCGGACCGCTGCCATAAGGTTTTGCCCGATCGTTGTTGACGGAGCCGGAGCCGAGATAGATGGCGCGCTTCTCGCCATCGTCGAAAAAGCGGCCCTGGGTTCGCTGCGAGCCGCTGATCTTTTCCAGCCGCCAGCCGGAACCGTCGTCGGTCACCTTGCACTTGAACCAGCCATAGATGACGAGCGGGCTCAAACCGCCTGCCTTGATGGTGCGGCACTTCCAGTTGCCGGTCAGGTCCTTGTCGGAGAACGACACCAGCGGCTTGGCCAGCAAGGCATCGAGTTGTTTGACCTCGGCCGGGCTGCCCGCTTTCGCCTCGGCGAGCGCCGCCTTGCGCGTCTCGCCATATTTGTCGAGGCGGACCTTGTCGGAGGGCGTGATCAGCTTCTGTACCTGGCCGTCGGCAAGGGCGGGCAGGGTGCAGCAGAGCAGGCCGATGGCGGCAAAAAGGGGACGAAGGATCATCTGGAACTCCCTGAGTCTCTAAAATGGCACTCGATAAAAATGGCAGTTGATGTCTGGAGCGGCGCCGTTGCCGGCCGATGACTGACCTTATCGAGTCGCTCGCGCCTGTCATCCGTGCTTAACAGCGTCGCCGTCAAAAATCATGGTGCGACGCATGCGAATCTTGCTCACGGGATCGTCGGGTTGGCTGGGCAGCGCGCTGGCGCCGCGCCTGCGCGCGCTTGGTCATGAGGTGATTGGCCTCGATCCTGTTCCTTCGGTGGAAACGCAGGTGATCGGCTCGATCGCCGATCGCGATCTGGTCATGCGGGCGGTCGGGGATAATCGAATCGAAGCCATCATTCACAGCGGCGCGCTGCACAAGCCCAATATAGAGAGCCGCGCCAACAGCGATTTCGTCGCCACCAACGTGCAGGGCACGCTGAACCTTCTCGACGCCGCGGTGGCGAGCGGCGCGCAGCGCTTCGTCTTCACCTCGACCACCTCGCTGATGATCTCGCAGGCGATACGCGACGGCTTCAAGGGCGGTGCGCGCAAGGCCGCCTGGCTGACCGAGGCGATGTCGCCCGAGCCGCGCAACATTTATGGTGTCACCAAGCTTTCAGCCGAACATCTCTGCCGCCTCTATCATCTGCAGCATGGCCTGCCGGTGGTCGTGCTGCGCACGGCTCGTTTCTTTCCCGAAGCTGACGACATGGCGCATGCGATCGAACAATCAGATGCCAACACCAAGGCGAACGAATTGCTGTTCCGCCGGCTGACAGTGGAAGACGCGGCGGAAGCCCATGTCGCGGCATTGGAGAAAGCGCCGCAGCTTGGCTTCGACATTTTTATCGTCTGTGCGCCGACGCCGTTCCGGCCCGACCATTGCGCCGAACTGATCGCCGATGCGCCGTCGGTGGTCGCGCGCTATTTCCCGGACTTTCCGGCGCTCTACGCGCAAAAAGGCTGGACGATGTTTTCCTCCATCGACCGCGTCTATGATGCCTCGCGGTTGCGGGAGAGGCTCGGCTTTGTCTGTAAGACGAGCTTTGCCGATGTGCTGGCGGCGCTAAGGGCGGAGAATGGGCCAGGCTAGCGCAATCGCGATCAGGCGACCTTCGCTGCCTGCGCCATTTCGACCGTCAGGTCGCCATAACCGGTCGCGCGCCGCTCATAGGCAAGGCCGAGCAGGGCGGCGGCCTTTTCCGCAACCTTGTCGAGTTCCGGGTCGTCGGTCTGGGCCAGGTAGACCAGCTTTTCGTAATTGCCGAAATAGTCCTTGATCAGTTCCGGGTGCTTGTCGAGGCCGAGCGGCTTCATGAAGAAGGCATCGAACTGACGGCACAGGAAATCCGTCATGTAGAAGGACATCATGTCGTCGTCGGCGACCTTCCCGTAGGCTTCGATGCCTTGATAGAAGGCGAAGCAGTGCGGGCCGGCCATGCGCTCGACGCCATGCTTCTCGATGACGCGGTCGAGCAGGCCACCGGTGCCACAATCGGCATAGCCGACGAAGATGTGCTCGTACCCTTGCGTCTTGGCCTTCTCGATCGCTCTGTCCATGGCGGGTGCGATGCGGTCGGGATAAAAATGAAACTCGGCCGGCAGGCAGGTCAGTTCCAGGTGATCCAGCCCGAGCTGTTCCTTGACGGCTAATACCTCACGCGCAATCATCCCACAGGCGATGACAAGCAACCTGTCTGTTTGATTCGGTTTCGTTTTTTGCGTCTTGACCAAGTCGATCAGGCTTTCGCTGCCGGGCTAATTTATCTGTCGAGGGAGACACCACCCATGAAACTGCTACGCATCGCGCCGATAGCCATCCTTGCCTGCGCACTTGCACTCACCGCCTGCGCCAACACCATTCGGGGTGTCGGCAAGGATGTCAAATCGACGGCGAGAGCAGTCAAAGACACTGTCGCCAACTGATCGGCTGCCTCGTCTATCATCTGGGAACAAAAAAGCCGCGCTGCAAGGCGCGGCTTTTCATGTCGGTCATCCTGATGCCTTGGGTCAGGCCGAAGCGCGGACATTGTGCTTGCGCTTCATGAAGTCCTTGGCGGTCTCGACGGCTACCGCGGCATCGCGACAATAGGCGTCGGCGCCGACGGCCTTGCCGAATTCCTCGTTGAGCGGCGCGCCGCCGACCAGCACGACGTAGTCGTCGCGGATGCCCTTTTCCTTCATCGTGTCGATGACGACCTTCATGTAGGGCATGGTGGTGGTCAAAAGCGCCGACATTCCGATGATGTCGGGCTGATGCTGCTCGATCGCATCGAGATATTTCTCGACCGCATTGTTGATGCCGAGGTCGATGACGTCGAAGCCTGCGCCTTCCATCATCATGCCGACGAGGTTCTTGCCGATGTCATGGATGTCGCCCTTGACGGTGCCGATCACCATCTTGCCCTGCTTCGGCGCTCCGGTGGCGGCGAGCAGCGGGCGCAGGATGAACATGCCGGCCTTCATGGCGTTGGCGGACAACAGCACTTCGGGAACGAACAGGATGCCGTCGCGAAAATCCTCGCCGACGATGCGCATGCCTTCGACCAGCGCCTCGGTGAGCACCTTGTAGGGTACCCAGCCGCGCTCCAGCAGGATGCGCGTGCCTTCCTCGATCTCTTCCTTCAACCCGTCATAGAGATCGTCGTGCATCTGCTGCACCAACTCGTCGTCGGAAAGTTCAGAAAGGATGATCTCGTCGTCGGACATTTTTATCCAGCTCCTCACGGCATCGCGACTGTGTCGCAAGGCACAAAATATTAGCGTTCATACCTAACCCGCAACGGGCGGCTATCCATAGCTGATTTGCGACTTCCCGCAAAAGGAAAGCGACTGGAAAATCTATTGGTTTTCTTGTCGATTTTGCGACAGGCGTTGGCGCGGACGGGCCGTTTCGAATAGGGTGCATGGCTACGATCCGGCGAAAGCCGCGCCATGCGGCCACAACGGCTACGGACCAGCCATCGTCAGGCCAGGCCATATTCAGGGAAGAGCGATCATGAGCGAACACGCGGCAGTCGACCAGGAAGCGTCAAACGCGCGGCGTGGGCGAGGCGCGAGCGGCGGAGCGGCGGCAAGGCGCGCCGCGCGTTCTGGCGGCGGACCCGGTACCCAACTCACCTACATCAAGCGCAAGATCAACATCTATGAGGTGCTCGACGAGGAAGGCCTCGCCCTGATCGAGAAAAACACCGACACGGTGCTCGAAGAGATCGGTATCATTTTTCGCGACGACGCCGAAGCGCTGCAGCTTTGGAAAGAGGCCGGCGCCGACGTCAAGGGCGAGCGCGTGCATTTCCCGAAGGGTCTTTGCCGTTCGCTGCTGAAGACCGCGCCGTCCGTCTATACCCAGCATGCCCGCAATTCCGAGCGCTCGGTGCAGATCGGCGGCAATGCTACTGTCTTTGCGCCGGTCTATGGCCCGCCCTTCGTGCGCGACCTTAACGGTGTCAGGCGCTACGCGACGATCGAGGATTTCCGGAATTTCGTGAAGCTCGCCTATATGGCACCGTCGATCCACCATTCGGGCGGCACGGTGTGCGAGCCGGTCGACGTGCCGGTCAACAAGCGCCACCTCGACATGATCTATTCGCACATAAAATACTCGGACAAGCCGTTCATGGGCTCCGTGACCGCGCCGGAACGCGCCGAAGACACCGTTGCCATGGCCAAGCTCGTGTTCGGCGACGATTTCGTCGAGAACAACACGGTGATGACCAGCCTGATCAACGCCAACTCGCCGATGGTGTTCGACGAAACCATGCTGGGCGCGCTGAAGGTTTATTCGCGCCACAACCAGGCCTGTATCGTCACGCCGTTCATCCTTGCCGGCGCGATGAGCCCGGTGACGGTCGCAGGCACGCTGACGCAGGTTCTGGCCGAAGTGCTGGCCGGCGCATCGTTCACGCAGCTCATCCGGCCTGGCGCGCCGGTGCTGTTCGGCACCTTTGCCTCGTCGATCTCGATGCAGTCGGGCGCGCCGACCTTCGGCACGCCGGAGCCGTCGCTGGTGTCTTATGGCGCTGCCCAGCTCGCACGCCGCCTCGGACTGCCGTTCCGCACCGGCGGTTCGCTCTGCGCGTCCAAGGTTCCGGATGCGCAGGCGGCCTATGAAAGCGCCAACACGCTGAACTCGACGATCCTCGCCGGCACCAACTTCGTCCTCCACTCGGCCGGCTGGCTCGAGGGCGGGCTGGCGTCCTGCTACGAAAAATTCATGATGGACATCGATCAGCTCGGCATGCAGCAGAAATTCTCCGAAGGCGTCGACCTGTCGGAGAACGGCCAGGCGATGGACGCGATCCGCCAGGTCGGCCCGGGCAGCCACTATCTCGGCTGCGACCACACCCAGGCCAATTTCCAGACGGCCTTCTACCGCTCCAGCATCGCCGACAACAATTCCTACGAACAGTGGCTGGCCGAAGGCGAGAAGACCGCGCCGCAGCGCGCCAATGAGCTCGCCCGCCGCTGGCTGGAAAGCTACGAGGCGCCGCATCTCGATGCGAGCATCGACGAAGCCCTGAAGGAATTCATCGCCAAGAAGAAGGGGTCGATGCCCGACGCCTTCACTTGAAAGGAGCCCGAGTCAGGCGGGGCTAAAGTCGCCAACATCATCCACAAGGAAGTCTGGCGGAGCGCCTTCTCCGACCCGGACGAGAAGGGATGATTCTGTGCGCGGCATGATCGAAGAGATCACGGCCGCGCTCGGCGCCAATGGCCTCATCCTGCGTGGCGGCTTTGTTTTCTCTGACGGCGAGGACGCCCCTCACGGCGCCTCGGGCGCGCCGGCGAAATCCGTGCTGCTGGTGGGGCAGGCGGGTGCTACACCCTGGCCGCATTTCCTGCGCTGGCGCGAACAGCAGCCGTCGACAATCGCCAATCCGCTCGACAGCTGGTCGCGGCAGGTCATTGGCGATGTGGCGGAGGCATTTGGCGCGCGCTCTGTTTCTCCCTCCGACAAGCCCTATCTGCCGTTCCAGCAATGGGCTGTTCGGGCAGAGGGGCTAAAACCGTCGCCGCTCGGCATCCTCATGCATCCGCAATACGGGCTTTGGCATGCCTATCGCGGCGCGTTGCTTTTCGAGGACGAGATCGCGCTTTCGGAGCAGGGCGAGGCAATTCATCTTTGCGACGCGTGTGTCGCGAAACCCTGTCTGAAATCCTGTCCGGTCGATGCCTATGCCACGGAAGGCTTCGCCTACCGGGCCTGCCTGGCGCATGTGCGGGGAGGGAATGGCGTACCGTGCCGGAGCGGCGGCTGCCTCGACCGCAACGCTTGTCCCTATGGCACGGAATATCGCTATCCGTCTGATATCCAGGCCTTCCATATGGCGGCATTCGCCGGCCTGTGATCGTCACGCGATGCTGCACGAAATGTTGACGGATACTTCTAGGGAATGCCTTGCCGTGGAAGGTCGCGTGGATATGTATCGCGCATCTGACAAATGGAGCAGGCAATGACGAAGCATGACCTCAGGATCAAGACCCGTGACGGGGTGGCGAAGGCGGGCCTGTTCCGCTCGGCCAAGACGTCCCCTGCCAAGGCCGGCGTCATTCTCTACCAGGATGCCTTCGGCCCGCGTCCGGCGCTCGACGGCATGGCCGAGCGGCTGGCGGGCGAAGGCTATGCGGTGCTGGTGCCGGACCTGTTCCATCGCAATGCGCCCTATGGTCCGTTCGACGCCAAGACCGCCTTCACCGAGGAAGACAGCAAGGCAGCGCTGATGGCGCTGGTCGCTGGCACGACACAGCAGATGACCATCAGCGACGGCGAGGCCTTTCTCGATGCGCTCGCCGGCGAAGGCATCACGGGTCCGATCGGGACCGTCGGTTATTGCATGGGCGGCGCACGGGCGCTCAACGCGGCCGCGGCCTACCCGGACAGGATCAGGGCCGCCGCCAGTTTCCATGGCGGCAATCTCGCCAGCGATGCCGCCGACAGCCCGCACCGCAAGGCGGCATCCATCAAGGCGAGGGTCTATGTCGGCATGGCCGGCGTCGACCGGAGTTTCCCACCGGAGCAGTCGACACGGCTGGAGGAGGCGCTGCGCAATGCCGAAGTCGACCACGCCATCGAGAACTATGTCGGCATGGCGCATGGCTGGTGCGTGCCCGACCACAGCGTCTACAACGAAGCCGGCGCCGAACGGCATTGGCGAAGGCTGATCACGCTGTTTGCCGAAACACTCGGGTGAAGCTTCCGCCTGCCTGGCACCTTTTCCCGGTAGAACGGGGAGGAGGAAGAGGCGGTGCGTAAAAAATCTTTGCATCACCCCAAGGATTAGCCATTAGCCTTCGTCCAACAGGCAAATGATGGCGATGATGCTGGATGAGAGCGAAGCCTCCGACGCCGAACTGATCGGGCGGGCGAAGGGCGGAGACAGGGGTGCCTTCGGCAAATTGCTGGAGCGCCACTACGACTTCGTCTATCGCGCCGCCTATCGCTGGTGCGGCAAGAAGGCGGATGCCGAAGACATCGCCCAGGAAGTCTGCGTCCGGCTCGGCAAGGCGATCCGCGACTATCGCGGCGGCGGCGCCTTCACGACATGGCTCTATTCCGTGACGATGAATGCGGCGCGCGACATGATGCGCAAGACCGCGCGCGAGACCGTGAAGACCGAGGCCTATGGCGTCCATGCGCTGATTTCGGGCGAGGCCCCGGCCGAGAGCGAGGATCCGGCCGAGGCGCTGTGGACCGCGGTGCGGCAGCTTCCGGACAAGCAGCGCGACGCCGTACTGCTGGTCTATGGCGAGGGCTTGAGCCATGCGGCCGCCGCCGAGGCGATGGCGATCTCGGAGACGACGGTTTCCTGGCACATCCATGAAGCGAAGAAACGGCTGAAGGCGCTGATGCGTTCAGCCGGGGAAGTGTGACCATGGTCGACGACAACGAACTCAACAGACTGCGCGATATCGCGGCACCGGCGCCGGGTGAGAGCGCGAAGGCGCGCGCCTTCGAAGCCGCCCTGCGTGCCTATGATGAGGAAAATATTTCTGCCGTCACCCAAGGATCGGTCGGCGGCCTTCGTCTCACAGAGCGAGCACAAAAGCTCTGGAGCGAGATCATGCAAAAGAAACTCATCGCCACGCCGGCTCTTGCCGGGCTCGTCGCCCTGCCGATCGCCGGATACGCCACCTTCCATCTGCTGAGGGAACAGCCGGCCAAATTCGGCGGCGACGAAAAGATCACCGAGACGCTGGCCGACAAGCCGGCGACGTTGAAGCCGGCCGAGCCGAAGCAGGCTCCAACCGAACTGGCGAAGGACAAGAAGGCCGACGCGGATGTCGAAAGCCGCGACGCGACCGGCGTGCTTGTGGCGCCGGCGTCGCCGCCGAAATCCGAAGCCGCCCAGGCCGGCGGCACAGCTCAGCAGACTGCCAATGAACGCGCGGTGGTGGCCGAGCCGGCACCACCGGCGCCAACGGGTGAATTCGCGCTGAATAGCGCCGCGCCGAGCACGTCGCGGCTCGCCCGCGCGCCGGCTGCCGAGTCCAAGCTGATGGCGCCGCAGCCGACCATCGCGCCGGCGGATCAGATCGCGCCGCAGGAGGAAAACCGCAACCGCGTCCAGGATTTCAAGACCAATCCGGTGCATGCGGCGCTGGAAGATCCGGTCTCGACGTTCTCGATCGATGTCGACACGGCCTCCTATTCCTTCGTGCGCCGCTCGCTGAAGGAAGGTGCGGTGCCGCAGGCCGACACGGTCCGTGTCGAGGAGATGATCAACTACTTCCCCTATGACTGGAAGGGACCGGATTCGGCGTCGACGCCGTTCAACTCGACCGTCAGCGTCATGCCGACGCCGTGGAACGGGCACACCAAGCTGATGCATGTCGCCATCAAGGGCTTCGACATCAAGCCGACCGAACAGCCCAAGGCCAATCTGGTCTTCCTGATCGACGTTTCGGGCTCGATGGACGAGCCGGACAAGCTGCCGCTGCTCAAGTCGGCATTCCGGCTGCTGGTCAGCAAGCTCAGGGCCGACGACACGATCTCGATCGTCACCTATGCCGGTGAAGCCGGCACCGTGCTGATGCCGACCAGGGCTGCCGAGAAGGACAAGATCCTCAATGCCATCGACAATCTGCAGCCGGGCGGTTCGACGGCCGGTGAGGCCGGCATCAAAGAAGCCTACAAGCTTGCCCAGCAATCCTTCGTCAAGGACGGCGTCAACCGGGTGATGCTGGCCACCGATGGCGACTTCAATGTCGGACAGAGCGACGATGATGATCTCAAGCGCCTGATCGAGCAGGAGCGCAAGAGCGGTGTCTTCCTGTCGGTGTTCGGCTTCGGACACGACAATCTGAACGACCAGATGATGCAGACCATAGCCCAGAACGGCAACGGCACCGCCGCCTATATCGACACGCTGGCCGAGGCGGAAAAGGTGCTGGTCGAGGATGCCTCCTCGACGCTGTTCCCGATCGCCAAGGACGTGAAGATCCAGGTCGAGTTCAACCCCAACAAGGTCTCGGAATACCGCCTGATCGGCTACGAGACCCGGGCGCTCAACCGCGAGGACTTCAACAATGACCGCGTCGATGCCGGCGATATCGGCTCGGGCCATTCGGTCACCGCGATCTACGAGATCACGCCGAAGGGCAGCGGCGGCGATCAGATCGATCCGCTGCGCTATGGCCAGGCCACGGTCAACAATGGCGGCGTCGCCAATGCGGACGAATATGCCTTCGTCAAGATCCGCTACAAGCTGCCGAACGAGGATGTCTCGAAGCTGATCACCACGCCGGTGACCTCGGCCAACGAGGTGGCGTCCTTCGACCAGGCCAGCACCGACCAGCGATTCTCCGTCGCGGTGGCTGCCTTCGGCCAGAAGCTGCGCGACGAGGATGCGACCGCGAAGTTCGGCTACGACAAGATCATGGAGATTGCCACTGCCGCCCGAGGAGCCGACCCGTTTGGATACAGGTCCGAGTTCCTCTCGCTTGTGCGCCTTGCCTCGGCGCTGGGCGGTAACCGGTAGTGGCGATGACGGCCGGTTTCCTTCGGATGGGATCGTTCTGACAGGGGAAACCGGCCCACGGGCGGGTGAGGCAGGCCGGCGAGGGGTCATTCCCTTGCCGGCCTTTTTTTGGATCCGTCGATGTTCAGGTGAGGCCGGCCTGCAAACGATGGTTTCCTGCGCTTCCGGTGCTCACGTACCCAAAAGTACGCTCCGCTCCGGTTCTCGGAACCCATCGTTTTCGACTCGGCCTGACCTGAATCTCAACGGATCCTGGCGCAAGCGTTAACCGGCATGATCGTTAAATTGCGCGAGATTTCCGGTACCGGATCGCAATTTCCTGTTGCTACACCGGACTTGTTTACAGGGCTTGAGGGAGCCGGAATTGCAGATCAGGACTATCGCCAACTCGCCGCCGCCGGTGCGGGACGCTTCGACGGTTTCATCAGCCCCATCGGCCGAATCCAGACGCATCAGCGACGATGTCGCGCAGGCGCGTCACACCGCCATGTCGGCGCTGACCAACGACCGCTTCCGCGCCATGCTGGAACAGATCACCGATCCGGCTTCTTCCGGCGCGCTGATGACGATGCGCGGCGACAATGTGGTCGACTTCAAGTCGGCGCAGTCGAGCTACGCCGACAACAGCGAATAATCGAAATCCTCAGGCCCGGCTGCGGCGACGCTCGCGGCGGGCTTCGCTGGTTTCGGCGGTGTTTTCCGTCGCCACCTTGTTGCGCATCGGACCGATGCGCTCGACGATCGTCTCAACCGTCGGACGACCCGCCTTGGTGTGGGCGTCGAGCGCCTTGCGCATGGCGGCGAGGTGCTGGAACGAAGTGCCGCAGCAGCCGCCGACAATCTTGGCGCCGGCATCGACGGCGAGGCGAACATAGTCGGCCATCAGTTCCGGCGTGCCGGAATAATGGATCTCAGTACCGCGGAATTCCGGAATGCCGCAATTGCCCTTGACGATCACCGTCGCCTGCGGCTTCGCCTCGGTCATGTCGAGGAGCGAGGCCAGGATGTCTGAAGCGCCGACGCCGCAATTGGCGCCAACGCCGAGCGGTGCTTCGGACAGCCCGTCAACGACACCATGGATGTCTTTCGGCAGCAGGCCCATCATGGTGCGGCCGGCTGTGTCGAAGGAGCCGGTATAGGTGTAGGGGAGGCCGACGCGGATGGCGGCTTCGGCGGCGGCGCGGATCTCGTCGGGCGCCGACATCGTCTCGATCCAGGCGACTTCGGCGCCGCCTTGCTTGAGGCCCTCGATCTGCTCGGCAAAGGCGTCGACAGCTTCGTCATAGGTCATGGCGCCAAGCGGCACCAGCAATTCGCCGGTCGGGCCGACGGAGCCGGCAACGATCACCTTGCGGCCGGCCTTGTCGGCGACGGCGCGGGCAATCTCGGCGGCGCGCTTGTTGAGCGCTTGCACGCGATCCTGCGCATGGTGGAGCTTCAGCCGGTGGCGGGTGCCGCCGAAGGAATTGGTCAGGATGATGTCCGCGCCGGCATCGACGAAATTCTGGTGCAGGCTGGTGATGGTGTCGGGCGCTGTCTCGTTCAGCAATTCCGGCGCCTCGCCGGCCTCCAGGCCCATCGCGAACAAATTGGTGCCGGTGGCGCCATCGGCCAGCAGCACGCCCTTTTCAGCCAGCAGGGCATCGATCGGATTGGTGGTGGTCATCGGATTGGCTTTCGTGTTTCAAATTCGAATAAGGATATAAAGAAGTCTTTATGTCTAGTCAATGATTTGTGGCGGCCTCGGCAATGCGAATGGCGTGGCCCTCGACCATGTCGGGGTCCAGCAATCGAATGACCATGATTGCCGTCGATCAGACAGAGCCTGACGAGAACGACATGCCGGCCAGATTGCGGGCGAAGGCGGCGGCCTCGTGCGGATTGACGTCGGCGGCGCGGATCAGATTGTCGAAATGCTGGGTCAGCGCCTGGACCGGCTGGGTGGCGTTCAGCACGACATACATGTCGCCGACATAGATGGCGGCGCGATAGGGGCCGAAGATGGTGAGCGGGATCGAATAGCGCATGCGGCCGTCATAGAGAAACAGCCGGAAGGTCGGGTAGAGATCTTCGAGCAATGTCGCCATATGGGCGAGCTGCTGCCGGCGGTCGGCCTCGGGAAAACGATCCCACACACCGAGGCCGCGCGCGAAAATCTCCAGCGTGTGGCGCGGCATGCAGACTTCCATGTCGGTTTCCGGGCGTCGGTTGTATTCGATGCGGTATTGCGTCTCGCTGGCCTGTGCCAGGCGGCTCCTGTTGGTGATGTTGGCCTCGTAGTCGACCAGCGCGCGGGTCCGCAGCAGATCGGGAATGCCTGCGGGCACGTAGCGGATCTTGGTGCCGGCTGCCTCGGCGAACCATTTGGCGAGCAGCGTGCGGTCGAAACCGTCGGGCGCCTCCTCGATCTCCAGGCTTTCGCGAATTTCGCCGGTGACGCCTTCGTCCTGGCTGAGGCCGAGCAGCCAGTCCAGCGACACTTTGAATTCGGCGGCGATGTTGAGCAGCGTTTCGGCGCGCGGCAAGCGCGTCGAGGCGCCCGACATCAGCTGCGACAACGCCGAGCGGTCGATGCCGACTGCTGACGCGAAGGCCGACTGATTGAGGTCGGATCGTGTCAGGAGCAGCTTCAGACGCTCCCGGAAAATTGCTGACAGATCGCGTTTGTCCATCGTCCGCTTCTCCGAATCTTGAGGAAAAATTTGCGCCGAAACCGTCCACCGAGGTGCCTCAGGCGTAAATGAATCCCTAAGCGTGTTTACAATGTGTAACATGTGCAGTCAAAAATGCGCAATCGCAACATTTTGTATACTTTGTCGCGTTGAGTGGAATCGCTTCTCCTGACACTATGCTGTCAGGAACCAGTTGGGGTTCCGACGACTGAGGGGCAGTGGTCGATAGCATGACAGGCAAGAGCATCAAGCGACGCAACACACCGGCCATCGAGTGGCCGACTGCGGTTCTCGCTTTCTTCTGTTACGGAACGTGGCTTGCAACCGGTTTCCTGCTCTGGCCTTCCCATCCCATCGTGGCCCTCGCTCTCCTTGGCTTCATTCTCGCACTGCAGTCGTCGATCATGCACGAAGTGCTGCATGGCCATCCGACGCGCAGCGCGCTGATCAACGAGGCCTTCGTCTTCCTGCCGATCGGTCTGGTCTGGCCGTTCCGCCGCTTCAAGACGCTTCACCTGCGCCACCATGCCGACGAGCGGCTGACCGATCCGCTCGACGATCCCGAAAGCTACTATCAGGCGCTGTGGCAGCACGACGATTTGCCGCCGACGATGAAGTTCCTGCTCAAGATCAACAACACCATGGCCGGCCGTTTCTTCCTTGGCCCGTGGCTGTCTTGCATCGGCTTCTTCATCGACGATTTCAAGCAGATGATGGCCGGCGACAAGGCGATCCGCAAGGCTTGGCTGCTGCATGCGATCGGCCTCGCCATCGTGGCGCCGATCGTGCAGTTCGGCTTCGGCATTCCGCTGTGGCTCTACATTCTGGCGCCGGTCTGGCTCGGCCAGTCGCTGATCGCGATCCGCACCTTTGCCGAGCATCAGTGGTCCGAACATCCGGAAGGCCGCACGGTGATCATCGAGCGCTCGCCGCTGTCGTTCCTGTTCCTCAACAACAATCTTCACTTCGTCCATCACAAGACGCCTACGGTGGCCTGGTACAAGCTGCCGAAACTGTTTCGCGAGCGCCGTGACGAGTGGCTGCGGATGAACAATGGCTATGCCTATCCGAACTATTTCGCGCTGATCAAAGCCTATGCCTTCAAGGCGAAGGAGCCGATCGTGCATCCGGTGCTGCGGCGTGCGCCTGAGCACGGCCGGGCGTTCAAGCCGCGCATCCGGGCACGCAACATCAATGGACTCGGCACGGCGCCGGTGCCCGCCGAGCCGCCCAAGGAATAATTCGCGGCATCCCTCGTGTCGGCCAATTCTGATTGGACGCCGCGTTTTTGTGGTCCTTTTTACAGACGTGATGATTTGATATCGGCATGAGCGAACTGGTTGCGGCATTGCCCATGTATGACTGGCCCGAAGTGCGCGGCGAGGTCGACGCGCAATGGGGGCAATTGCGCGATGCCTTCCGGCAAAAGGGCATCGACGCGCCGCAAGCCATCGCGCGCAGCAATGGCGATCTGCCGCCGGTGCCGGGCGGCATCCATGATGCACAAGGGGCGCTGATCGCGCCGGATCCTTCGACATTGCCGCCGGGCGAACTCGATTATCACAAGCTCTGGCTGCATCCGGCGCTGCTGTTCGCGCAGACCTGCTGGGGGCCGATGGAACTCGGTCTGTCCAGCCAGGTGCAAGTGATCGGCCAGCCAAGCTATGACGCCTATGAGGGCGGGCAGGGCGAACTCTATTCCAGCGCGCTGGTGATGCGGACGGGCGAGGGGCCGGAAGCTCGCTCGCCCGCGGACGGCAAGGCCTTGCTGCCGCTCGACCTGTTCCGTGGCAAGCGCTTCACCTTCAACAGCCTGGATTCCATGTCGGGCATGATCGGGCTGACGCGTGATCTGCAGGCGGCCGGCGAAAGCCTCGATATCTTTTCCTCGCGCAGCGAAAGCGGCGGTCATCGCGCTTCGATCGTTACTGTTGCCGAGGGCAGGGCAGATGTCGCAGCAATCGACTGCGAAAGCTGGGCGCTGGCGCAGCGTTTCGAACCGGCGGCACGCAAAGTCGTGATCGTCGGCTGGACGGCACGGCGCAAGGGCTTGCCCTTCATCACGGCCAGGACGAGGCCGGAAAAGATGGTCCGGGCAATGCGCGAAGCCCTCGCTGGGCTAGCCGAGCAGCCTCGCATCCAACGGGTAGGTTGAAAGCTGCTCATTGCCGGTCTCGGTGATCAGGATCTGCTCCTCGATCTTGACGCCTTCGCGCCCGCCAAGCCTGCCGATATAGCTTTCCACGCACAGCACCATGCCGGGTTCGATCACGCCGTCCGGCGTATCCGGCGTCCAGTCGCTGGCATGCGGCAGCGTGGGGTATTCGTCAGCCAGGCCGACGCCGTGGTAGAGCACGCCGTAGCGGGTCGAGAAGCAGTCTCCCGGCGGCACCGCCGAGCGCTCGACAAGGTCGCGAAACGAGATGCCCGGCTGCATCAACTGCGTGTTGTGCTCGATCTGGTCGGCGGCGATGCGGAACAGGTCGCGCTGCTCATTGCTCGGCTTGGCATCGCCGCACAGCCAGGTGCGCGACAGGTCTGCGCAGAAGCCGTATGGGCCGATCAGGTCGGTGTCAAAGGCAACGAGGTCGCCGGCCTCGATGATGCGCGACGAGCACTCCTGGAACCACGGATTGGTGCGCGGGCCGGACGTCAGTAGCCGCGTTTCGATCCATTCGCCGCCGCGCGCAATGTTGCCGCGGTGCAGCTCGGCCCACAGTTCGTTCTCAGAAATGCCGGGCTGCAGAGCCTGTTCCATCTCGCCCATCGCCGCCTCGCAGGCGACAATGGTGCGGCGCATGGCGAGGATTTCGTCCGGTGATTTGATCAGCCGGGCATTCTCCATCACCGCTTCGCCATTGCCGATGGAGATGCCGAGACGGGCGAGTTCCTCGACGCCTTCTGGATTGATGTGATCGACCGCGATGCGGCTGTTGCCGCCGCCATGTTCCCTCACCAGATCGGCAATGCCGGCGGCCCAGCGGCGGACCTTTTGCTCCGTGAGTTCGCCGCTGTAGAGATACATCCACGAGACAGCCGGGCGCACTTCGTCGACGACGCCGGAATGGTCGGACAGATGCTCGCAGGAGAAATAGTCGAACAGCACCACAGGGCCTTCGGTGGCGACGAAGCAATGCCGCGTCGGATTGTGCGCCACCCACAGCTGCATGTTGGTCGAGTCGGTGGCGTAACGGATGTTGACGGGGTCGTAGAGCAGGGCGCCGGCATAGCCGCGCCGCTTCAGCTCGGCGCGGATGCGCTCCAGCCGGTATTTGCGCATCGCCGGAAGATCGGGGGCGGCAATGCCTGCCGCCGCCCATTCTGCTTCAGCCTGCGCGCCATAGCCCAGCACATGCTGGTTGAGCGACGCCGCCTTCTGGCGGGAGCCTTCACGCAATTCCTCGATCGAGCCAGGCTCGAACGGCATGATCTTGCGATGGCGGCCGAAGCCGCCTTTTGGCGCCGCGCCGTCCATGGCTGAACCTCAGGTCCGCATCTTCTCGCCGCTCGGGTCGAAAGGCGCCTCGACATTGATGCGCGCCGGGCGACGGTGTCCGAGGATCTCGATCTCGAACAGGCCGGCACTTTCGTCCTCAGCGAGTGCCGCAGGAACGTAGCCCTGCGCCATCGACTTCTGGACATAGTGGGCATAGCCGCCCGACGTCACCCAGCCGACCACGCGCCAGTCGCCATCGACGATGCCGCGCACGGCGGAAGCGCCTTCGGCAGCCTTGGAGCCGCGCACTTCCTCGCCCTTGTCGTCGAAGCGCGGCGCGCCATAGCCATGCGGCTTTTCCACCGTGCCAAAATCCTTGCTGACCTTGGCCCAGATCGGCTCGTCGCCCATGACGTCGGCATCGGCGGCGTCGACGATGAAGGAGACGCGGCGCAGTTTCGGGCCTTCCGCCTGTTCCTTGGCAGCGGCTTCGCGGCCGATGAAATCGTTCTTCTCGAGCTTGATGAAGCGGTCCATCGAGCCTTCGAATGGTCCGTAGATCGGCCGCAGCTCGCGGAACCAGGTCGGGAAGTTCTTTTCCAGGCGCATCGAGAGCAGGGCGCGCATGCCGAAATCGACCAGGCCGAATTCCTCGCCGGCATCCTTGATCGCCTTATAGACCAGGCGCTGGTAGGCCGGCGCCATCCAGATCTCGTAGCCGAGATCGCCGGTGTAGGTGATGCGGTTGACCATGCAGGGGGCGCCGCCGACCGCCATCTCGCGGAAATCCATGAAGCGGAAGGCTTTGGTCGAGATGTCGACATCGACCAGCTTCTGCAAGAGGTCTCGTGACTTTGGTCCGGCGATCGACAGGCCGACCAGCGTCTGGTCGAAGCGATGGATGCGCACCGAACCGTCTTTCGGCAGGTGCTTCTCGAACCAGCGCATGTGGTATTTCTGCGCGGCCGAAGAGCCCCAGATCATGAAGCGGTCTTCGCCGGCCTTGGCGATGGTGAAGTCGCCGATCAGCTTGCCGAATTCGTTGATCATTGGGGTTAGCACGATGCGGCCGGTCTTCGGCATGCGGTTGGTCATCAGCCGGTTGAGGAACTCTTCCGCGCCCGGCCCCGACACTTCGTATTTGGCGAAGTTGGCGATTTCGGTGACGCCGACGCGCTCGCGCGTGGCGCGCACTTCCTCGCCGATCGGGCCGAAATCGTTGGAGCGGTGGAACGAGACGATATCCCTGGGCTCCTTGCCCTTCGGCGCGAACCAGAGCGGGGTTTCAAGGCCCCACGAGTTGCCCATGACGGCGTTGTTGGCGAGCATGGTGTCGTAGAGTGGGGTCGTCTGCGCCGGGCGTGCGGCCGGCAGTTCCTCATTGGGGAAGCGGATCGAGAAGCGGCGCGAATAGTTTTCGCGCACCTTGGCGTTGGTGTAGCGCAGACCGGCCCATTCGCCGAAGCGGGCGACATCCATGCCCCAGACGTCGAAGCCGGGATCGCCATGCACCATCCAGTTCGACAGAGCGAGGCCGACGCCGCCGCCCTGGCTGAAGCCGGCCATGACGGCGCAGGCGCACCAGAAATTGGTCAGGCCCTGCACCGGACCGACCAGCGGGTTGCCGTCGAGCGCGAAGGTGAAGGGGCCGTTGATGATCTGCTTGATGCCGGCCTTCTCGATGCCGGGGAAGTGCTTGAAGCCGATTTCCAGCGACGGCGCGATGCGGTCGAGATCGGGCGGCAGCAGTTCATGGCCGAAATCCCAGGGTGTGTTGACCGGCGACCATGGCTTGCAGGCTTTCTCATAGGTGCCGAGCAGGATGCCGTTCCGCTCCTGGCGGGTGTAGATCTCACCCTTGAAGTCGAGCACGCCGATCATCTCGCGGCCGGTCGACTTGTTGAACTCCTCGACCTCCGGCATCGGCTCGGTCAGGAGATACATGTGCTCCATGGCCAGCACAGGCAGTTCGACGCCGACCATGCGGCCGATCTCACGCGCCCACAGGCCGCCGCAATTGACGACATGCTCGGCGTGGACCGTGCCCTGTTCGGTGACGACGTTCCAGGTGCCGTCGGGCTGCTGCGTGAGATCGACGACGCGGTTGCGCAGCACGATCTCGGCACCGAGTTTCTTCGCCGCCTTGGAATAGGCGATGGTGGTGCCGGACGGGTCGAGATGGCCTTCGACCGGATCCCACATGGCGCCGACGAAGTTCTTCTCATCCATCAGCGGGAACATCGCCTTGGCTTCGGACGGTGTGATCAGCTCGGTGTCCATGCCGAGATAGCGGCCCTTGGCGTGGGCCAGCCGCAGGAAGTCCATGCGCTCCGGCGTATCGGCCATCATCACGCCGCCGGTCAGGTGCAGCGAGCAGGACTGGCCCGAGATTTCCTCGATCTCCTTGTAGAGCTGCACGGTGTAGGCCTGCAGCTTGGCGACGTTGGGGTCGCCGTTCAGCGTGTGGAAACCGCCGGCCGCGTGCCAGGACGAGCCGGAGGTCAGCTCCGAACGCTCGATCAGCATGATGTCGGTCCAGCCGGCCTTGGCCAAGTGATAGAGCACCGAGCAGCCGACGACACCGCCGCCGATGACAACCGCTTTTACATGGGATTTCATGAAGATAGGTCCGTTTTTGCGTAAATTGAATCAGAGGTTTCGGTCGCTGGCGGTCACGACGCCCGCCATGCACGATCAAAAATCGGTCGGCGCGCCGCCTTCGGCCGTGCGCTTCTGGACGAAGTCGTTGAGTTCCTCGCGGATCGCCGGATCCATGTAGGGTTCTTCATAGGATGCCAGCCGTTCCTTCCAGACCTTGTTGGCCTTCTCCATCGCCGTTGGCGAGCCAGCTTCCGCCCAGGTCTCGAAATTGCGCCAATCGGAAATGATCGGCGAATAGAAGGCGGTCTTGTAGCGGTCCTGCGTATGCTGGGTGCCGAAGAAATGGCCGCCGGGGCCAACCGACTGGATGGCGTCGAAGCCGAGCGCCTCCTCTGACAGGTCGAGCGGGGTGAGGAATTCGGCCACCATCTGCAACAGGTCGATGTCGAGAATGGTTTTCTCGTAGGAGCAGCGCAGGCCGCCCTCGAGCCAGCCGGCGGCATGCATCATCAGATTGCCGCCGCCCTGGATGGCGCCCCACAGCGAGAACACGCTCTCATAGGCCGCCTGCGCGTCGACCGTGTTGGCGGCGCAGGTGTTGGAGGTGCGGTAGGGGATGTTATAGCGGCGGGCAAGCTGGCCGCCGACAAGCTGCGCCTTCATATATTCGGGCGTGCCGAAGGCCGGTGAGCCGGACTTCATGTCGACATTGGAAGTGAAGCCGCCATAGCCGACAGGCGCGCCCCTGCGCACCATCTGGGCAAAGGCGATGCCGGACAGCGCCTCGGCATTCTGCTGCACCAGCGCGCCGGCGATGGTGACCGGCGCCATGGCGCCCGACAGGGTGAAGGGCGTGACGACAACGACCTGGCCCTTGCTCGACATCTGGATGATACCTTCCATCATCGGCACGTCGAGCTTGAGCGGCGAATTGGTGTTGATGATGGTGAAGACGGACGGCTCCTCGAGCAGTTGCTCGGGGCTGATGCCGCGCGCGATCCTGGCGATCTCGATGCCGTCGACATTGCGCTCCTTGCCGAGCGAATAGATGTGAAACACCTTGTCGGTCAGCGTGGCGAGGTCGCGGATGCATTCGAGGTGGCGCACCGACGGATGGATATCGGTCGGCTCGACCGGATAGCCGCCGGTGCAGTTCAGGATGTTGTGCATCTGCGCCAGGCGCAGGAAATTGCGGTAGTCGGCCTGGTTGCCGGGTCGGCGGCCTCGATCGATGTCGGAGCAGTTCGGCGCCGACGCCATCATCGAGATGATCAGATTGTCGCCGCCAAAGCGCACATTATGCGCAGGGTTGCGGGCATGGATGGTGAATTCCGGCGGGCAGTGCGAGATGAGTTCGAGGATCATGTCGCTGTCGAAGCGTACGCGCTCCGAGCCTTCGCGCACATCGGCGCCATGCGCCTTCATGATGCGGCGGGCTTCGTCGTGCAGGACGTCGACGCCGATTTCCCTGAGCACGCGCAAGGAGGCGAGGTGGATCGATTCCAGCTCGTCTTCCGACACCAGCCTGGTTGGCGCCAGCGGGTTTTTCAGCTGGCGGAAAGCCGGTTGCTCGAACGCGGCCGAGCCTCCGGCGCGCTTTCCGGCGCGGCCGCCACGGCGGGCACGGTCGGGTGCCAGGGCCGGTTCTAAGGGGTTTACGGCGGCGGTCATGATGGTCCTCGTAGGATGCGAATAGCGGGCGGCATAATGGACCGGCGGCCCGCCGGCCATTGCGGAGGCGGCGACCACTAGGGCGAGGGAAGCGACATGCCGGAACGGCAGCTGTGTGGCCGCGGCATCGCCTGATCACCGCGCTGTTGGCGCAAGCGGATTTAGCTTACCGGCCCTTTCTTTCCCCGAATTGAACCCGTAGCTGGTGGGCCTTGCCGGCAGGGAGGTCAGCCGGCACCTCACATGGAATGATGGAATGGTCGCAACCAGCTCGAGCGAAGGCGAAGCGGGGACGCAGTGGGCAGCGCTCGCCGGCGTCACCGCGGCACTTGCCATGTTCGGCGCCGCGCAAGGGCTGAGCTCACCGCTGTTCACGCTTTTGATGCAGAAGCAAGGTATGTCGCCCGGGCTGATCGGCCTGTCGGCGGCGATGATGCCGCTCGGCCTGATCCTGTCGGCCTCGTTCGTGCCGGCGGCGGTGCGGCTGGTCGGTGCGCGCAACCTGGCGGTCGGCTGCTCGCTGATCGGCGCGCTGTGTTTCCTCGGCATCGGCTATCTGCAGAACTGGATGGCCTGGTACATCATCCGCTTCATCATCGGGGTCGTCATCAATCCGCTCTATATCCTCGGCGAGGTCTGGGCGCTGTCGCTAGCGCCGCCTTCGCGGCGCGGCCGGGTGATGGGCGTGTTCAACACGCTGATGGGCGCCGGTTATGCGGCGGGGCCCTTCACCCTGACCTTCGTCGGCACGTCGGGCTGGGCACCCTTCAGCGTCGGCATCGGTGGCTTCGTGCTTTGCGCGGTCATCCTGCGCCTTGTCTCCTCGAAGCTTACCGGGTTCGAGGATGACGGGCAGCCAGCCGGCAGCTTTGTCGGCTTCGCCCGGCTGGCGCCGGCGCTGCTGCTGGCCGTGCTGGTCTCGGCCGCCGTCCAGCAGAGCACCTATGCGCTGGTCCCGGTCTTCGGCACCGGCTATGGCCTGCCGGAAGCCGTGCTCGCCGCGCTGGTGATGGCACTGTCGCTCGGCAACATCCTGCTGCAGATCCCGCTCGGCCTGCTGGCGGAACGGTTCGGTGGCCGCCCGATGATCGTAGCCTGCGCGGTGGCGACCGCAATCTGCGCGGCGCTGCTGCCGCTGCTGATCACCACGCCGCTGATCTGGGGCGTGCTGCTGGTGATGGGCGCGGTGGGCTACGGCGTCTATACGATGGCATTGGTCGAACTCGGCAGCCGCTTCAAGGGCACGCTGCTCGTCACCGGCAATGCGGCCTTCGCCCTGCTGTGGGGCGTTGGCGGCATTGTCGGCCCGCCGGGCGCCGGCCTGCTGATGCAAGGCATCGGCCCGCTGGGCCTGCCCGTGGTGATCTTCGGTCTCGATGCGGCTCTGGTCGCCTTCGCCTTGTTCCGCTCCTCGCAACGCCGAGCCTCCTGACATGGATCTGGCTGGAGCAAGCGCTTTCCGCTGGCGGGGCTTACCGCTGTTTGGCCGAGCCGGTAATCCTGCCGGGCACCAACGGTAGGACCATGGCCGCGGCGGATTCGAAAACTGGCGAAGGAATGCAATGGGCGGCGATCACCGGCGTGATCGCGACCGTCTCGGTGTTCGCCATCGCGCAGGGGCTGTCCTATCCGCTGCTGAGCTTCATCCTGCAGCGCCAGGGCGTCTCGCCGGCGATGATCGGCCTGTCGGCGGCGATGACGCCGATCGGCTTCATCGTCTCGTCGCCGCTGATCCCGGGGCTGGCGCGGCGGTTCGGGGCGGGGCGCACGGCGCTTACTTGCGCCGCGCTCTCGGCCGTGGTGCTGGCGCTGATCGGCTGGACGCAGAATGTCTATCTGTGGTTTCCGCTGCGCTTCCTGATCGGCGTGGTGACCAACCCGCTATACGTCTTGAGCGAGATCTGGGTGATTGCCCTTGCGCCGCCGGCCAGGCGCGGGCGCATCATGGGCGTCTATTCGACGATCATTTCGGCCGGCTTCGCGGCCGGCCCGCTCTGCCTGCTCGCCGTCGGTACGCAGGGATGGCCGCCCTTCCTCGTCGGTATTTGTGCCTTCGTGCTATGCGGCATGTGCCTGGCGTCGGTGCTGCCGCGCCTGCCGAAGGTGGACGAGGCCGGGCATCGGGTTTCCGTTCTAGGCTTCGTACCGATGGCGTGGCTGCTTCTGTTGGCGGTCATCGTGGCCGCGGGTTTCGAACAGGGGGCGCTGGCCTTGCTGCCGGTCTATGGCAACCACTATGGTATCGCGGAAGCCCGCATGTCGGCGCTGCTGTCGATGATGATCGCCGGCAACATTGCCATGCAGGTGCCGCTCGGCCTGCTGGCGGAGAGGCTGACCGCACGCCTGGTGCGGCTCGCCTGTGTTTCCTTGACCGTGCTCGGATGCGTGTTGCTGCCGCTTCTCATCGAAACGCCGCTGATCTGGCCGATGATCTTCGTCTGGGGAGCGGTCTCCTACGGCATCTACACGATGTCGATCATCGAGCTGGGCGAGCGTTTCACCGGCTCGACCCTGGTCGCCGGCAACGCCGCCTTCTCGCTGATGTGGGGCGTCGGCGGCATAGCCGTGCCGCCGCTGGCCGGCAGCGCCATGGATATACTGGGTGCGAGAGGCCTGCCGATCACGCTTTGCCTCATGTGCCTGGCCCTGACGGTCGCGAGCCTCGCTGGTCGCGCGAAGGCCTAAATCCTTGGCTGCAACTCTTGAATATCGGACGCGGCATGTCGATGTTGCATGCCCAAGCATTGCCTATTTGGAGATTCCATGACCAAGCCCATCGCCAAGCCAGAAGCCGATACCGCGGACCCCTTCCTCTGGCTGGAGGACAGGACCAGCAAACAGTCGCTCGACTGGGTGCATGGCCAGAACGAGATCGCGGTTGGCGAATTGCAGGGCGATCCTTCGTATCAGGCGTCGTTCCAGACGGCACTCGACCTGATGACGGCCGAGGACAACATCGCCGTCGGCGCGGCAATAGCCGGCCACGTCTATAATTTCTGGCAGGACAAGACCAATGCGCTCGGCCTGTGGCGCCGCACGACAGTCGCTTCCTACAAGACCGAGAAGCCGGTCTGGGAAACGATCATCGACTTCGACGAGCTTGCGGCGAAGGAGGGGATAAAATGGGTGTTCAGCGGTGCCAGCCGGCTCTATCCGGACTTCAGCCGCTGCCTGCTGTCGATGTCGCCGGACGGCGGCGACGCCAGCGAGATGCGCGAATTCGACATCGAAACCAGATTGTTCATCGAGGGCGGGTTCCGTGCGCCGGCTTCCAAGTCGGGTTTCGGCTGGCTGGACAAGGACACGGTCATCGTCTCGGCGGCGTTCGAGGAATCCGACAAGACCGAGTCCGGCTACCCGCGTGTGATCAAGCTCTGGAAACGCGGCACGGCGCTGGAAGAGGCGACGCCGATCTTCGAGGCGCAGAAAGACGATCTCGCCGCAGGAGCCGGCGTCGAGTTCGACGGCGAGAAGCGTCACGTGTTCCTGGCGCGGGCTATCAATTTCTTCGCGTCGCACAGTTTCCTGCATCTCCCATCTGGCGAAAACAGGCGCATTCCGCTGCCCGACGACGCCACCGACACATCGCTTTTCAAGGACCAGCTGGTGTTCGGGGTGCGCACGCCATGGATGGCACCGGATGGCACGGTGTGCAAACCGGACGGGCTCTATTCGCTCGATTTCGCGCACTGGATCGAAAGCGGCGGTTTCGGCGCCATCGAAACCTTGCTGGCGCCGGCGCATCGCGTGTCCATCGCCGGGCTCGCCAGAACGCAGGACCGGCTGTTCGTCAGCCTGATGGACAACGTGCGCGGCAAGGTTCTCGTCTGCGAGCGCAAGAATGGCGCCTGGTCGCTGAAGCCGGTCGCGTTGCCTGAGAACGGCACTGTCGGCATCAGCCATGCCGAGCATTTCGGCTCCAGCGTGTCCTTCTCCTTCACCGATTTCCTGACGCCGAGCTCGATCATCTGGTCGGATGACGACGGCGAGACGCTTGCCACGGTGAAGTCGCAGCCGGCGCGCTTCGATGCCGCGCCGCTGATCTCGGAACAGTTCGAGGCGCGCTCGAAGGACGGCACGATGATCCCTTATTTCGTCGTCCGGCGGCGCGACCAGAAAGGGCCAGTGCCAACGCTGCTCTATGGCTATGGCGGCTTCGAAGTGCCGCTCTTGCCGGGCTACGCCGGCGTGCGTGGCAGGCTGTGGCTGGAGAAGGGCAATGCCTATGTGCAGGCCTGCATTCGCGGTGGCGGCGAGTTCGGGCCCGCCTGGCACCAGGCGGCGCTGAAAGGCAATCGCCAGAACGGTTTTGACGACTTCGCCGCGGTGGCCGAGGACGTCGTCAGACGCGGCATCGCGACGGCAAGCTCGCTCGGCATCCAAGGTGGCTCGAATGGCGGCCTGCTGACCGGCGTTTCACTGACGCAGCGCCCGGAACTCTTTGGCGCCGTCATCATCGAGGTGCCGCTGCTCGACATGCTGCGCTACACCGAATTGCCGCCCGGCGCCTCATGGATGGCCGAGTATGGCGATCCGTCGAAGCCGGAAGACGCCAGGTGGCTGTCCGCCTATTCGCCCTACCAGCATGTCAAGGTGGGTGCCGCCTATCCGCCGGTGCTGCTGACGACCTCGACCGCCGACGACCGCGTCCATCCCGGCCATGCCCGCAAGATGGCGGCACGCCTGCTGGAGGCCGGCCATGCCAGGACACTGTTCTTCGAGGAAACCGAAGGCGGCCATGGCGGACGGGGCGACCGCCGGCCGCAGGCGGCGCAGACGGCGATGAAATATGTCTTCCTGCAGCGGGCACTGAGCGCCAAGGTATAAGGCGCGTCGCGACGCGCTTTGTGCCTTTGTTTTCGTGCATGTCGTTCTCCTAAAACCGGGACCACTTTTAGGCGACATGCATAGAAGTATTCCGTCATGGGCCAAGCAAAGGGTGGTTCACCTCGGCCAGCCTTTGCTCTAAGGTGCCGGGCATGGCTCCTGCTATGACCTTTGTCTGCACGTTCGGGGTCGCGGTGACACCGTCGCCGCGCACGCTGCGCGCGGAGCTTTTGCGGTTGTGCGCCCGCATCGGTTATTCACCGCCTGCCAACCTCTGATGCATTCGCCCCGGCGCCTGCCGGACGGAATCCAGAGGAAAGAATCAGACATGACCTATCAGAATTATTCGCTGAAGCAGCTTCAGCAGATCGACGCCGCGCATCATCTCCATCCCTTCACCGACCACAAGGAATTGCGTGAAGCGGGTTCGCGCATCATCACCCACGCCAATGGCCCGTTCATCTACGATTCCGAAGGGTTGGAATTGCTCGACGGCATGGCCGGCCTGTGGTGCGTCAACATCGGATATGGCCGCGACGAACTCGCCGAGGCCGCCTACGCCCAGATGAAGGAACTGCCTTACTACAATTCCTTCTTCAAATGCTCGACGCCGACGCCGGTGCTGTTGTCCAAGAAGCTGGCCGAGATCGCGCCGAAGAACGTCAACCAGGTGTTCTACGGCTCCTCCGGCTCGGAAGCCAACGACACCGCCTTGCGTCTTGCACGCCACTACTGGGTGATCGAGGGCAAGCCGGAGAAGAACCGCATCATCTCGCGCAAGATGGCCTATCACGGCTCGACCATCGCCGCCACGTCGCTCGGCGGCATGGATGCCATGCACAAGCAGCTCAACGGGGCTGTGCCCAACATCGTGCATGTGATGATGCCCTATGCCTATGAGCTGGCGCTGCCGGGCGAGAGCGATCATGATTTCGGCCTGCGCGCGGCCAAATCGGTCGAGGACGCTATCCTCGAGGCCGGCGCCGACAAGGTCGCGGCCTTTATCGGCGAGCCGGTGATGGGCGCGGGCGGCGTCAAGATCCCGCCGGCGAGCTACTGGCCCGAAGTGCAGCGCATCTGCCGCAAATATGATGTGCTTTTGATGCTGGACGAGGTCATCACCGGCTATGGCCGCACCGGCGAGTGGTTCGCGGCCCAGACCTTCGGCATCGAACCGGACACCATCACCACGGCCAAGGCGCTGACCTCGGGCTATCAGCCGCTGTCGGCGCTGCTGGTCGGCGACCGCATCACCTCGACGCTGGTCGAGAAGGGCGGCGAGTTCAACCACGGCTACACCTATTCCGGGCATCCGGTGGCCTGCGCCGTGGCCTTGAAAAACCTCGAGATCATCGAGCAGGAAGGCCTGGTCGAGCGCGTCAGGAACGACACCGGGCCTTATTTCGCCAAGGCCTTGCAGGAGCGCATCGCCGGGCATGACCTGGTCGGCGAGGTGCGTTCGATCGGCCTGATGGGCGCGATCGAGATCGTCAAGGACAAAGCGACCAAGGAGCGGTTCCTGCCGTCGGGAAGTGCCGCGGTGACGGTGCGTGACCATGCCATCGCCAATGGCATGATGCTGCGCGCCACTGGCGACACCATGATCCTGTCGCCGCCGCTGATCTGGACCCGCGACACGATCGACATGGCCTGCGAGCGGATCGGCAAGGCGCTGGATCTGGCGCAGGCCGATCTGCGCAAGCGGTAAGGCGAACCTCGACCGGGCGTTTCTTCAGGGGAACGCCCGCCCTCGAGAAACATACTGCCTCCATGGGGAACAAACTTCACCCTCCGCGCGTAGTGTGTGGGGCGGCAGCCATCCGGCTGTAGCAAGGGGTTCATTTCCATGAGAAAAACCGGCAAGAGCCGACGCGCGCAAGAAGCGGCCAGCATCGGCGCTGACCTGATGTTGGCGCCGATGGTGGCGATGATGCGCCTGCCGTTGATGGCGATGGACGCCGGCAGCAGCCAGCCCTGGGGCACCGAAAGCGCGCGTGCGGTGAACGAGAAGACCGCGGCAATCGCCGAGGGCGCGTTCGCGGCGCAAATGTCCTTCCTGCAGTCGGCATCGCGATTCTGGCCGGAACTCCTTTCCGGTCGCACGCCGTCGCTGTTCAACGGCGTCGCGGCCGAACTGTCGATCAGCGCCGCGCTCAAGCCCGCCAGCCGCGCGGTGAAGGCGAATTTTCGCCGGCTGTCGTCAAAGGCTTGAAATAGACCCTGCCGAACTTTGATTTTGCGCATTGTCGAAATCATGGTCTAGAACCAATCGGCATACGCACCGATGGGGGACATCATGGCCGGACAACCGCTCAACCAGCCGGCTGAAATCCCGGCCGAGCTCGACCGTTGGAACTGGGGCGCCTTCTTCCTCAACTGGATCTGGGGCATCGGCAACAGCACTTTCATCGCACTGCTGGCACTGATCCCGGTCGTCAATCTCGTCATGATCTTCGTGCTCGGTGCACGCGGCAGCCGCTGGGCCTGGCAGAACCGGGCCTGGCGCGACGCGGAGCAGTTCCGCAAGACGCAGCGCAACTGGGCAATCGCCGGCCTTGCTATCTGGGTGCTCAGTATCGGGGGCTGTGCGACGGCGGTCGGCAGCATCCCCTTCATGTTCAAAGGCAGTGACGCCTACCACATGACCATGGACGCCGTGCGTGCCGATACCCGGGTCAAGGCGGCCATTGGCGACGACGTAACCGACAATTTCTGGGTCGGCGGCCATCTCAACGTCAGTGCGAATGGAACGGGCGACGCCCAGTTCAGCATTCCCGTCCACGGCGCCAAGGGCAAAGCCACCGTGTTTTCCCATATGGTCCGCAATGCCGGCACGTGGAGCATCCGCCTGCTCGTGGTCAGGGTTGATGGAGTGGACGCGCCGATCGTGCTGACCAACGAAGATCATGTGCCAATCCCGAATGCGGCGATTGGAATATAGACATGAGCCTTGAGTGAGCGCGGCAGAAATGCAAAAACCGCGCTCCATCGGGAACGCGGCTTTGCCAGATACGCATGGCGTTTCGCTACGCAAACACTTGGCGAAACTTACGGGCTCCGGTACGCGAGACCTGATCCGGAGCGCCGGGCGGATGCGATATGTCCGCCTCGCAGTCCGTTTTATAGCGACATCGTTACCGCAGAGTTATCGAGAGCTTAAGCAAATCTAAATTTGCGGTTTTCTGTCGGGTCGATCCGGGAAAAAACCCATCGAATCCGTTGGTTACGCTGGGTTACCCCTGAGAAAATTAATTATGCCGGAGAAATCGGCGCCGCCATGCCCCTGGGCGTTGAACAGGGCGTAGAGCTGCGCTGCCTCGGCGCCAAGCGGGGTTACCGCGCCCGCGCTCTGTGCGGCTTCCTGCGATAATTTCAGGTCTTTCAGCATAAGGGCAGCGGCAAAGCCCGGTCTGTAATCCCTGTTGGCGGGCGAGGTCGGCACCGGGCCGGGCACCGGACAATAGGTGGTCAAGGACCAGCATTGGCCGGAAGAGGTCGAGGCGACGTCGAACAGCGCCTGATGCGACAGGCCGAGCTTTTCGGCCAGCACGAAGGCCTCGGCGACGCCGATCATCGAAATGCCGAGGATCATGTTGTTGCAGATCTTCGCCGCCTGGCCGGCGCCGTCGCCGCCGCAATGAACGATGCGCCCGGCCATCGGCTTCAGGGCCGGTTCGGCGGCCGCGAAGGCGTCTTGCGAGCCGCCGGCCATGAAAGTCAGCGTGCCGGCCGCCGCCCCGCCGGTGCCGCCCGAAACGGGCGCGTCGATGGAGAGCAGTCCGTGTCTGGCGGCAATCGCATGCGCCTTGCGCGCCGACTCGACGTCGATCGTCGAGGAATCGATGAACAGCGCACCTTTTTTGGCCCCTGGCGCGATGTCCTCGTAGACCGACAGCACGTGCTTGCCGGCAGGGAGCATGGTGATGACCACATCAGCGTCCTTCACCGCCGCCAAGGCATTGGCCATGATCGTCACGCCATGTTCTTTTGCCACTGTCAGGTTTTCCGGCACTAGGTCGAAACCGTTTACCGCATGCCCAGCCTTGACCAGGTTGGCGGCCATCGGGTTGCCCATGTTGCCAAGACCGATGAAGGCGATCGTCGTCATTGTCTCACTCCCGGAGTTTGCTGGCTTCAGCGACCAATCAAGGCACGCGCGATGATGACGCGCATGATCTCGTTGGTGCCTTCGAGGATCTGGTGCACCCTGAGGTCGCGCACCAGCTTCTCGATGCCGTAGTCGTGCAGATAGCCGTAGCCGCCGAGCAGCTGCAGTGCATTGTTGGCGACGTTGAAGCCGGTGTCGGTGACGAAGCGCTTGGCCATGGCCGACCATTTACCGGCATCCGGCGCCTTGCGGTCGAGCTTGGAGGCGGCGGCATAGAGGAAGATGCGCGCTGCCTGCAGCTCGGTCTCCATGTCCGCCAGCCTGAACTGCAGCGCCTGGAATTGATTGATCTTCGAGCCGAAGGCCTTGCGCTCGGCGGTGTAGGACAGCGCCTTGTCGAGCGCAGACTGGGCGCCGCCCAGCGAACAGGCGGCGATGTTCAGCCGGCCGCCATCGAGCCCGGCCATGGCGATGCCGAAGCCCGCGCCTTCACCCGACAGGAGGTTTTCCGCCGGCACCTTGCAGTCCTCGAAGATGACCTGGCGGGTCGACTGCATGTGCCAGCCCATCTTGTGCTCGTTGGCGCCGAAGGAAAGGCCGGGCGCATCTTTCGGCACCACGATGGTGGAAATGCCTTGCGGCCCGTCGGCGCCGGTGCGCACCATGACGGCATAGACGTCGCTGTCGCCAGCGCCCGAGATGAATTGTTTGGCGCCGTTGAGGACATAGTCGCCGCCGCTCTTCGCCGCGCGTGTCTTCAGCGCCGCGGCGTCCGATCCGGAGCCCGGCTCGGTCAGGCAGTAGCTGGCCAGCCATTCCATCGAGGTGAGCTTCGGCAGGAAGCGCTGGCGCTGCTCGTCGTTGCCGAAGCGGTCGATCATCGAGGCCACCATATTGTGGATCGAGATGAAGGACGAAAAGCCCGGATCGGCATGCGACAGCGCCTCGAAGATCAGCACAGCGTCGAGGCGGCCGAGCGCCGAGCCGCCGACATCGTCCCTGACATAGATGCCACCGAGGCCGAGCGGCCCGGTCTCGCGGATCACATCGGCCGGGAAATGCTTCCTGCGATCCCAGTCGAGCGCATTCGGCGCGACGCGGTCGGCGGCGAAGGCCTGCGCCATCTCCTGGATGGCGCGCTGTTCCTCGTTGAGTTCGAACTGGCTGGTGCTCGCATCGACCGCGGCGTCCATGGCGTTCTCTCCCTATATGCCAGCTAGCCCGCTGGCCTGTCGTTTTTGGCTTTGCGCGCGCATCAATCTAGACCAATGATGCCGCCGCGCAACCCGACCCGCTGCGGAGCGGCTGTGCACCAATGCATGCCCGGAGCGAGATGTGACGAGAAAATTCGATGAGCTGCTTCGGCAATTCCACGCCTATCTCGCTTGCGTGGACAATGCCCTGGTGCGCGACGCCGTGGCCAGCATCGGCTGGGATATGCCGGCCCGCGCGCTGGAGCCGCATAGGATCAGCTGCGTGCGCCATCTCGACCGTGCCGCCGAGCTGGCGCCACCTGCTGCGAAAGCGTTGGTGCAATGGCTGGTGGAGCATCGCAACGGATTGCACTGGGGGCAGACGTACACCGAGACGGATTTCGGCAAGGCCTTCATCGACAATTATGGCTGGCTGGAAGTGTTCGGCACGCGCGGCCATTTTGCCAATGACGAAGTGGCCGCCGGCCTGCTGATCCTTGGGCCGGAGATCGTCTACCCCGACCATCATCACGTCGCCGAGGAGATCTACATTCCGCTGACGGGCGGTACGGAATGGCGCATGGGCGAGGGCGGTTTTCGCGTGCGGGAGGCGGGCGAGGTCGTCCACCACGCCTCGAATGTCAACCACGCGATGCGAACCGGCAAAGAGCCGCTTCTGGCGCTCTACATCTGGCGCGGCGGGCCGCTGGCGCAGAAATCCACGATCACCGGAACCGCCACGCAGGGCCGAAGCTGATGGCCAGGGCAATCATGCTGCAAGGCACGGGTTCGGATGTCGGCAAGACGGTGCTGGTCGCCGGCCTGTGCCGCGCCGCGAAGAAGCGCGGGCTCAAGGTGCGGCCGTTCAAGCCGCAGAACATGTCGAACAACGCCGCGGTCGCCGACATTCCCGGCGACACCAGCAAAAGCGGCGGCGAGATCGGCCGCGCGCAGTGGCTGCAGGCGATCGCTTGCGGCGTTGCGCCATCGGTGCACATGAATCCGGTTCTGCTCAAGCCGCAGACCGATATCGGCGCGCAGGTCATCGTGCAAGGCAAGGTGTTCGGCGAGGCGCGCGCGCGCGATTACCAGGCGCTGAAGGCCCGATTGATGGACGCCGTGCTGGACTCCTGGGGCAAGGTCGGCGAGGGCGCCGATCTGGTCGTCGTCGAGGGCGCCGGTTCGCCGGCCGAAATCAACCTCAGAAGCCGCGACATCGCTAATATGGGCTTTGCCACGCGTGCCGATGTGCCGGTTGTGCTGGTCGGCGACATCGATCGCGGCGGCGTCATCGCCTCGGTCGCGGGCACGCATCTGATCCTGCCGGAAGAAGACCGCCGCATGATCGTCGGCTACCTCATCAACAAGTTCCGCGGCGATGTCTCGCTGTTCGATGACGGCCTCAAGGCGATCGAGAAATTCACCGGCTGGCGCTGCTTTGGCGTCGTGCCATGGCTCAAGGCGGCGGCGCGGCTGCCTTCGGAGGATTCGGTGGTGCTGGAGCGGCTGGCATCCGGCGAGGCGCGGGCGCTGAAGGTGGCGGTGCCGATGCTTGGCCGCATCGCCAATTTCGACGACCTCGACCCGCTCAAGGCCGAACCGCAGGTCGAGGTGGTGTTCGTGCCGCCGGGAAAGCCGCTGCCGGCCGACGCCGGGCTGGTGGTCATTCCCGGCTCCAAATCGACGATCGGCGATCTCATAAGATTCCGCGAGAATGGCTGGGACCGGGATCTTGCCGCGCATCGCAAGCGCGGCGGCCATGTCGTCGGCATTTGCGGCGGCTTTCAGATGCTTGGTCGCAGGGTGCGCGATCCCGACGGCATCGAAGGCAGTGTCACCGAGGCCGAAGGGCTTGGCCTGCTCGATATCGAAACGGTGATGGAGCCGGAGAAGACGGTGCGCAATGTCAGCGCCCGCTCGGTCCAATTCGACCTGCCGCTCGAAGGCTACGAAATCCATCTCGGCCGCACCTCCGGCCCGGACACGATGCGGCCGTCGGCGATCATCAACGGCGTTGCAGACGGTGCGATCTCCGCTGATGGCAAGGTGTCAGGCACCTATATGCACGGCCTGTTCGGCGCCGACGCTTTTCGCGGAAAATTCCTCGAAAGCCTCGGCATAAAGGGCGCCGGCATCGACTACCGCGCCGACGTCGAACGGGCGCTAGACGACGTCGCGGCCGAGCTGGAGAGCCACCTCGACTGCGACGCGATCTTCGGCCTGGCTCGGTGAGGCGTGCCGATATTCAGGTGAGGCCGGCCTGCAAATGCCGGTTTCCTGTGCTTCCGGTGCTCACCTACTTGAGTACGCTCCGCTCCGGTTCTCGGTATCAGTCATTTTTCGGCTCGGCCTGACCTGAATCTCGGCACGCCTCAGGCAGCTCACGCCTTCTCCCCCGCCTTCGGCCAGTAGGTGCCGAACGACCAGACGCTGCCTTCCGGATCGCGGCAGATGAACTCGCGGCTGCCATAGTCGCGGTCGGTCAGTTCCTGGACGATCGTGGCGCCGGCGTTCCTGGCCTTGGCATAGGCGGCATCGGCGTCGTCGACGGCGACATAGATCGACTTGCCGCCGCCGGTGCCGGGTTCGCCGACCATCTTGCCGTAATCGTCGTCGCGTGCGCTGCCCAGCATGATCATCGAGGCACCAAAGACCAGTTCGGCATGGTGCACGACATCGCCTTCGCCATAGCGGGCACGGACGCTGAAGCCGAAGGCCTCGCAGAGCCAGTCAATCATTTTTGCCGCGTTTTTGTAGCGCAGGGCAGGGTAAAGGCGCGGGGCTTCGGTGGTGATGGGCATGGGAACCTCCTTGATCTGGGTCGGTCGATAACCCACTCTGTTCGAAGGCCGCTCCAGCGTCTTGAAGAAATGTTACCTGACCGAGAGCGCCGTCGGCGTCTCGCCGGCAAGGTCGCGGAACTCGCGCACCAGATGCGCCTGGTCGGCATAGCCGCAATCGGCGGCGATATCGGCCCAATCGGCGGTCTGCTGCCGTGACAGGCCAAGCGCCCGGTTGAAGCGGACGATGCGCGACAATGTCTTCGGGCCGATGCCGATCGCATTGGAAAAGCTGCCGGCGAGATGCTTTCGGCTCCAGCCCAGTTTTTCGGCGATGGCGGAAATGCGGGCCCGGCCGCCGGAGGCGATGATGCGGTCATAAGCCCAGGCGATTTCCAGTGGCGTTTCGGCGGCGCGCTCAAGCCGGGCGGTGACGAATGCTTCCGCAAGGTCGAAACGCGACGCCCAGTCCGGCGCATTGCCGAGCTGTTCACGCAGCGCCATGCCCTCGGCGCCCAGCACGTCGTCGAGGACGACCATGCTGTCGGTCAGTTCGCTCATCGGCAAGCGGAAGAAACGGCGCGCCCCAAGCGGCGTGAAGTTGACCTGTATGCAGCAGGCGGTGCCGAAGGATTCGATCATCACCGGTCCGGCAAAAAGCCCGGCTGCGAAACTGGCGAAGCGGTCATTGTCGTCGGGCGCCTTGCCGAGGCCGATGACAAAGGGCTCGGCGAAACTGAACACCAAAGGCACGGTGAGCGAAGCGTATTCGACGTTGCGGAAGTGGCCTGCCGCTGTTTCGCGATAGCCACAAATATCTGACACAATGCCGTCAAGTGCAGGATCAGGAAGGCGCCGGCGCATCTCGAAGCGCCCCGCGATGGAGCAATCCTGTTCCTTCCGGTGCTGCATCTCGATCGGCATCGGCCATCCTTCCGCCGGACAAATCTATCAGCCGTTGGTCAGAATCAAAAGCGCCCGGCTTTTGGCCGGGCGCTCTCTGTCCCCACTTCAAGGGAAACTTGTCAGGCGCCGCGCATCAGGCAGCCGGCGGCGAGCACGATGTAGGCAATGAGAACGATCCACACCGATGCGAGCGGGATAAATGCAAGAACGCCAAGGGCGGCAAGAATGCCGATGATGGCGATGACCAGGGAAATTATGAAAACGATCTGGGTAGGCGCGCTGAGATTCATGTGTGGCTCCTCCAACATGATTCGAACAGCGCCATAGTAACAGGCGCGTGATCACACACCAATCATGACACGCAGCGGGTTGGCCGGATCGGCCAGCAGCTTTACGGCCAGCGCCAGGCAGACGATCACCAGCAGCGGCTTGATCAGTCTGGCGCCGATGCGCATGGCGAGGCTTGCACCGACGCGGGCACCGAGGAACTGGGCAACGCCCATCATCAGGCCGATTTTCCAGGAGATGACACCGACAGCGGCGAAGACGATGAAGCCGCCGATGTTGGAGGCGAAGTTGAGCAGCTTGGTGTGCGCCGTCGCCTTAAGCACGCCGTAGCCGGCAAGGGCGACGAAGGCCAGCATATAGAAGGAGCCGGTGCCGGGGCCGAACAAGCCGTCATAGAAGCCGATTGCCGGCACCAGGGTCAGCCCGAACAGGAAGGGCGACAGGCGCTCGGCCCGGTCGACATCGTTCATGTTGGGCTTGAGCGCGAAATAGAGCGCAATGGCGATCAGCACCAGCGGCAGCAGGGCGCGCAGAAGATCGCCCGGAACGATGGTGGCCAGCAAGGCGCCAATGACACCGCCTGCAGCCGCCAGCAGCGCCGACGGCAACTGCCGACGCAGGTCGACATGGCCCTTGGAGGCATAGTGGATGGTGGCCGAGCCGGAGCCGAACATGCCTTGCAGCTTGTTGGTTCCAAGCGCTTCGACCGGCGAGAAGCCGGCAAGCAAAAGTGCCGGAATGGTGATCAGCCCACCGCCGCCGGCAATCGAATCGACAAAGCCCGCCGCGAAGGCGGCGAAGGCGAGCATGATGATTGTCTGGGTGGTGAGGTCGATCATCTGATGTACGGAGACGTCCGGTCGGCGGGATAACGGCGTTCGACCACGACAGCCCTGTTTGCGCAAGGCCGATTCCGCGCTACCTCTATCCAAGCGCAATGCGCTAGGATTTGGTTAACCCGGAAAGAGGCCCCTGATGGCATTCGCATTGCTGGACCAGATACGCTCCATCTTCGACGGCGACCCGGGCGTGCGCAAGGTCGCCGACGATCCTGTCCTGTCGGCCGAACTGCTGATGCTGTTCCGCATGATCCTGGCCGACGGGACGGTCAGCGAGAGCGAGATGGTTGCCTTCCGGCGCATCTGCAAGGACGCCTTCGGCATTCAGGAAACCAGTATCGACGCCGTCATCGAATATCTCAACGAGTTCGGCTACGAGACCAACGGCTCGCAGGCGATCGCGCTGTTTCGCGATCTCGACGTGGAACGGCGCAAGCAATTGGCCCAGCATATGGCAGAGATCGCCAAGGCGGATTCGCAGCTGGCCGAGAGCGAGGTGCGCCTCTTGCGCCGCACGCTCGACCTGCTCGACATCAGCCCTGTCGATGTGGTGAAGCCGGAAGAGTAGGGCGCAGTTCGCTGGCGTCGAGGAGCGCATTTGAATGGCCTTTGCCGGCAGCTATCTGGGACAGTTGCGAGAGTTGATCGGGAATCGCCTGGTGCTGATGCCGGGCGCGCGCGTCGTCATCGAGCGCGACGACGGCCGAATCCTGTTGCAGAAACGGACTGATTTCGGCTTGTGGGGCTTGCCTGGCGGTAATGCCGAGGAAGGCGAGGGTCTGGAAGCGGTGGCGGCCAGGGAGGTGGTCGAGGAAACTGGCCTGATCGTCAGGGGCATCGAGCCGTTCGGGTTCGGCTGCGACCCGCAGTATGAAACCTTCCAGTTTCCGAATGGCGACCGCACCCAGTTCTTCGCGCTGATGTTCTATGCGCGCTCCTTTGAAGGCGAGCCGGCCGTCATGGACGACGAGAGTAGTGCCGTTGGCTGGTTCTCTGTCGATAAACTGCCTGAAATGCTGCCCAATATGGTGCGCAGCATCGAAGCCTACCTTCAATTCAGGGCTACCGGAAAATTCCAGATGATCTGAGAGTTCAACCCTGTTCTTGCATCCGCCGAGCAATTGCCCGGTGCAGGTCTGGCGCGGCCGCGACCAGCGCCCTTGCGGCCTCGGATTGCGGATGATCGAGCACTTCGCTCGTCTTGCCGCGCTCGACGATCCTGCCGTCATGCATGACCAGCACCTCGTCCGTGATGGCCCGCGCAACGGTCAGGTCATGGGTGATGAAGAGGTAGGCGATGCCGAGCTTCTGGTTGAGTTCGGCGAACAGGTCGAGAATCTGGGCGCGAATCGAAACGTCGAGCGCCGAGACCGGCTCGTCGGCGACGACCAGCTTGGGGCGGGTGATGATGGCGCGGGCGATCGACAGGCGCTGCCGCTGGCCGCCCGAAAATTCGTGCGGGTATTTGTCCATGTCGCGCTGATCGAGGCCGACCTCGTGCAGTGCGTGCGCCACCATCTCGCGGCGCTCGGCCCGCGTCGGCTTCTTGTCCAGCACATGCAAGGGCTCCGCGACCAGTTTCTCGACCTTCTGGCGCGGATCGAAGGAGCCGTACGGGTCCTGGAAGACAACCTGCATGTCGCGCCGGGCGGGTTTCAACTCGGCCTCGCTCTTGCCGGTGACGGCCTCGCCGCGAAACCGGATCGTGCCCGAACTAGGCTTGTCCAGTGCCAGGATCATGCGGGCGAGCGTTGACTTACCGCAGCCGGAGCGGCCGACCAGTGCCACCGACTGGCCCGGCTGCATCGACAGGGAGACATTGTCGACGGCGCGAATAGAGGCAGCCCGTTTCAACAGGGAGGTGCGCCGCCCGGGATAATCGCGGGTCACGCTTTCGACCTGGAGCAGAGGCTTGCTTTGGCTTGCGTCATGCGTTCTGGCGCGTGCTGGCACATGCATCGAGGCCTGCGCCAGCTGGCGCGTGTAGGGATGGAGCTGTTCGGACAGCGTGCGGGCGGTGTCGCCGGCTTCCATCACCTCGCCGCGGCGTAGGATGGTGATGCGGTCGGCCATCTCGGTCACCACCGCGAGATCGTGCGAGATCAGGAGCAGTCCCATGCGGCTCTCGGCGACGAGGTCGCGCAGGAGGTCGAGGATCTGCGCCTGCAGCACCACGTCGAGCGCCGTTGTCGGCTCGTCGGCGATCAAGAGCTTCGGCTTCAGCGCGCAGGCGATGGCGATGACGACGCGCTGGCGCTGGCCGCCCGACAGTTCGTGCGGGTAGCGCGACATCGGGAATTTTGCTTGCGGCAGGCCAACGCGGTCGAGCATTTTTCGCGCCCGCTCTTCAGCCGCGGCGCGTGTGGCCTTGGTGTGCCAGCGTATGCCTTCGGCGACCTGCTCGCCGATGGTCTTGACGGGGTTGAGCGCCGTCATCGGCTCCTGGAACACCATGCCGATGTCGTCACCGCGCAGCGCGCACATCTGATCCTCGGTTGCTGCGAGGATGTCGATGCCGTCGAATGTCACGCGCCCGGTGGCGCGCGCGGCATGGGGCAAAAGCCGCATCACCGTCAGCGCCGTCATCGATTTGCCGGAGCCGGATTCGCCGACCAGCCCCATCACTTCACCGGGGGCGACGGAAAGCTCCATGTCTTTCAGGATTTGCGTGTCGCCGATGGTGAGCGACAGGTTGTCGATTTCCAGCAGGCTCATCGCTGCCGCCGCGATCTCGGGTCGAGAATGTCGGCGATGCCGTCGCCCAGGAGATTGAGCCCGAGCACGGTGATGACGATCGCCATGCCGGGAAAGATCGCCATCCATGGCGCCACCACCATGCGGGTCTGGGCGTCGAACAGCATGCGGCCCCAACTTGGCATTGGCGGCTGCGCGCCGAGGCCGAGATAGGAAAGCCCGGCTTCGGCGAGGATGCCCAGCGCGAACTGGATGGTGCCTTGCACCAGGAGCAGCGTGGCGATGTTGGGCAGCACATGTTCGATCGATATCTGCGTGCCGCTTTTTCCTGCGGCGCGCGCGGCCAGGATGAATTCGCGCGGCCAGATGGCCAGCGCTCCGGCGCGGGCGACGCGGGCAAAGACCGGGATGTTGAAGATGCCGATGGCGATGATGGCGTTGACGGCGCCCGGCCCGAAGATGGCGGTAATCATGATGGCCGACAGCAGCGCGGGGAAAGCAAAGACGAGGTCGTTGACGCGCATCAGCGCCTCGTCGACGAGGCCGCCGCGCGCGGCCGCAAAAGCGCCGAGCGGCACGCCGACGCCCATGCCGATGCCGACCGCGACCAGCGCCACGGCGATCGAATTGCGGGCGCCGACCATGATCATCGACAGGATGTCGCGGCCGAAGTGGTCGGTGCCGAACCAATGTGCCAGCGAGGGGCCTTGCGTCTTATCGGCTATGACCAGCTTCGTCACATCGTAGGGCGTCCAGACATAGGAGATGACAGCCATCGCCAGGATCAGCACGGTGATGACGAAGCCGGTGACGAAAGCCGTGTTCCGGAACGCCTTGGCCAGAATGCCACTGAGTGTCTCTTCAGGGATGTCGATGTGCAGGGTCATTGCCGGCCTCTCAGGCGGGGATCGACCACCGCATAGGAAAGGTCGACGACGAGGTTGACGGCTATGACGGCGGCGACCAGCAGCATGACGACGCTTTCGACGACGATCAGGTCGCGTTGGGTGATGGCCTGGAACACCAGTCGGCCGAGGCCGGGGAGATAAAAAACATTCTCGATGATGATGGTGCCGGCGAGCAGGAAGGCGAATTGGAGGCCAAGAATGGTCAGGACCGGGATCATGGCGTTGCGCAGCGCGTGCCGCCAGAGAACGGCGCGGTAGGGCAGGCCCTTGGCGCGGGCGGTGCGGATATAGTCCTCGTTCAGCACCTCGATCAGTGCCGAGCGGGTGACGCGCGCCAGGATGGCTGCCTGCGGCAAGGCCAGCGCCACCGCCGGCAGCAGCAGCGATTTCAGCGCCGGCCATATGCCGGCGCTCCAGCCGGGAAAGCCGCCGGCCGGCACCAGCCGCAGCCAGACGGCGAAGACATAGATCAGCATCAGCGCGAACCAGAAATTGGGCACGGCGACGCCAAGCTGGGCCGCGCCCATGGAAATCGTATCGCCGGCCCGGCCGCGCCGGCTGGCGGAAAACAGGCCGACCGGAATGGCGATGGCCGTGGAGAGCGCAAGCGCGATCAGCGCCAGCGGCAGCGACACGGCAAGCCGTTCACGCACGAGATCGATGACCGGCACCGAATAAGTATAGGAGCGGCCGAAATCGAGGCTGAGCAGGCCGCCGACCCAGTGCAGGTAACGCAAGAGGAGAGGCGCATTAAGGCCCATCTGGTTGCGCAAGAGTTCGACCTGGTCGGCGCTGGCGTTCATGCCGAGCATCAGCCGCGCCGGGTCGCCCGGCAGGATTTCCAGCACGGCGAACACCACGATGGAGGCCAGCACCAGCGTGGCAAGCGAGATGGCGAGGCGCTTGAGGAGGTAGGCGGTCATGGACACGGGACGACAGAGGTGTCGTCATCCTGGAGCGAAGCAGGAGCGAAGCTCCGTCGCGTAGACCCCAGGATCCATTCCGTGACAGAGGTCGAAGAGCGCGACGGTCCAGAACCAGCCTCGCGCCTCCCTGTTTCCACTGCCACGTCTCCCAGATTCTGCACCGCGGGGGCGCTCGTAAGTCACGGAATGGATCCTAGGGTCTGCGCAGTCGCTGCGCGCCTGCTTCGCCCTAGGATGACGAAACGAACCTCACTCGCTCCACTTCACCTTGGTCAGGTCGTTGGCGGGGATCGGTGCGCTTTCCCACAACCCTTGCAGCTTGGCGTCCCAGACTCCGACCTTGGGCAGTTCGTAGAGGAAACCGACCACGGCATCGTCGGCCAGGATCTTCTGCGCCTGGGCATACAGTTCCTTGCGTTTGGCCTCGTCGGACGTCAGTTCCAGATCAGCGATCACCTTGTTGAAGGCAGGGTTGGCGTAATTGAAGTAGTAGTCCTTGCGCGAATAGATATCGATGTCATTCGGCTCGGTATGGGACACGATGGTCAGGTCGTAGTCCTTCTTGGTGAACACCTGGTCCAGCCACTGCGCCCACTCGACGGGGATGATCTCGAGGTTGATGCCGACATCGCGGAGCTGCGAGGCGATGATCTCGCCCCCGAGCCGCGCATAGGTCGTCGGCGGCAGCTTCAACGTGGCCTTGAAGCCGTTCTCCAGTCCCGCTTCCTTCAGCAGTTCCTTGGCCTTGGCCACGTCGTGCGGATAGCGGCCGGTGAGGTCGACATAGTATTTGTTGGCCGGCGACATATGCGAGCCGATCGGCAGGCCGAGCCCGGCCGATGCGCCGTCGATGATCGCCTTGCGGTCGAGCGCATAGGAAATCGCCTGCCTGACCTGCAATTTGTCGAAGGGCGGCTTCTTGTTGTTGATCGACAGGATGGTCTCGCCTTCGGTCGCGCCCACCACCACCTTGAAGCGCGGATCATCCTTGACCTGGGAGACGCTGTCGGGATCGAAGAAGGGGAAGGCCTGGATGTCGCCGGAAAGCAGGGCCGGCACTGCCGCCGCGGCATCGGGAACGATGCGGAACTCGACCTTTTCGAGGAAGACAGGGGCGCCCCAGTAGTGATCCGATTTGAGCAGGGTGATCGATGAACCCTTGGCCCAGTTGCCGAACTTGAAGGGGCCGGTGCCAACAGGTTTTTCCTTGTTGGTGTCGGCGGATTTCGGCGACACGATCACCGCGTCGCCCCAGCCCATATTGTAGAGGAACGAGCCTTGCGGGTGGGTCAGCGTCACCTTCACGGTGGCGGGGTCGACCACGTCGACCTTGTCGATGGCGGCAAAGAGCTGCTTTTGCGCGTTGACGGAGTTTTCCGCGCGGGCACGGTCGAGCGAGAACTTCACGTCTTCGGCGCTGAAATCGGCGCCGTCGTGGAATTTCACGCCGCTGTGCAGCTTGAAGGTATAAACCTTGCCGTCATCGGAAATGGTCCAGCTTTCGGCGAGATCCGGCAAGACTTCGCCATTGGGGCCGATCCGGGTCAGGCCCTCGAACACGTTGGCGTAGGTGACCTCCCTGATTGCCGCGGCCGCTCCCGCCGTCGGGTCGAGATGCGGGGGTTCAAGCGGAATGCCGATGACGAGATCGGTTCGGGCGGCAAACGCCGAAGTGGCGGTTGCGACCGCCAGCACGGCAGCGGCCAGAAGGGTCTTCCAAAGTTTCATCGCTGAACTCCCCATGTGCTCAAATGCTCAAGCCCGGGGATAGAAGCGTGATTTCGCGCGGGAGTAAATTGCGTTTCGTGCTGTCGCGCCGCGCCAGGAGAAATGTTTTTGCGCCGCGGGCCGGTCATCCGGTCTTGCCGCGCAGCAGCACGTTGAGGCCGATCGCCATCACCTTGGCCGATTCCACCATGTCCTCTATGCCGACCCACTCGTCCGGCCGGTGGGCGAGATCGAGAATGCCGGGTCCATAGGCGATGCAGTCGTAGATATGGCCGATGCGGGCAATGTGCTTCTGGTCGTAGGTGCCGGGCGAAATGACGTAGTCGGGCTCGCGGTCGAAGATCGCATGAATGCCTTGCGCCACCGCCTTGACCACCGGCGCGTCGCGCTCGGTCATCAGCGGCAGCACTTCCATCAGGTCGCGGATCTCATAGTCGAACTTTTTGCGCTCGCGCTTCAGCCGCTCGAGAATACCGGTCACTTCGCCTTTGACCGTGGCGAGGTCTTCCTCGAGCAGGAAGCGGCGGTCGATGGTCAGCCGGCAGGAATCGGGCACGTTGGGCGAGGGCAGGCCAGGCCGGAAATCCTCGGTCTGGCCGCCATGGATGGAATTGATGTTCATGGTCGAGCGCCTGGCGCCTTCGGGCACCACCGGCATGCGCGTCATCTTGCGGTCGAGCGCCGGGAACAGTTCGTCCTCGAAAGCTTGCAGCACAGCGCCCATATGGCGCACCGCATTGTCGCCGAGAAACGGCATCGAGCCATGCGCGATCTCGCCCTTGGTCTCGATCTCGGCCCACCAGACGCCGCGATGGCCAAGGCAGATGCGGTCCTTGTTCAGCGGCTCGGGGATGATGACGTGGTCGACCCTGGGTTTGGAGAAATAGCCGAGCCTGGCCAGATGCGCGACACCGCCAAAGCCGCCGGACTCCTCGTCGACCGTGCCGGATACCTCGATGGCGCCGGGAAAGTCGGGATAGACCTCCATGAAGGCTTCGGCGGCGATGATCGACGCGGCCAGGCCGCCCTTCATGTCGCAGGCGCCGCGTCCATAGACCCTGCCGTCCCTGACGACGCCGGCAAAGGGATCGACTGTCCAGCCATCGCCGGCCTCCACGACGTCGATATGCGAGTTGAAGTGGACGCAGGCGCCGGGTGACCGGCCATCGAAGCGGGCCACGACATTGACGCGTGGGTAGCGATCGGTGTCGCCGGGCGTGCCTTCGGCGCGGATGAATTCGGTTTCAAAACCACGCTTCTTCAGCCGCGTGCCGATAAATTCCGCACATGGCCGGTAGGCTTCGCCGGGCGGATTGATGGTCGGAAACCGGATCAGGTCAGCGGTCAGCGCGACGACATCGTCGCGCCTGTCGTCGATTGCTTGAAGGAGTCGCTCGTTCATCAGGAGAGTTGAGCAACGAACGACGTTGCATTGCAAGCCCGCCGGCAATCAAGCCGGTGCGGCGTGTCGTGGTGGCAACTATCGCGGGAAATCGTTCAAATTCGCTGCTTTGGATTGGCAAATTGATCAAGGAGTGTGTGCTATCCGTTCACCGCCATTAAAAAGGTGAAAAACAACGTGATGGCAAGACGGCAAGGGGCAATCAAAGGGGTTTGATCGCATGAAGAAGTTCTTTCTCGTAGCAGCGGCGATGTTGGCAACCGCGCTGTTTAGTACGCCGTCCGCAAGTTACGCGGCGATGTTGGAAGCAAATATCGACGTGTCGTCACAGACGATGACGGTGCGGTATGGGTCGGAGGTTTATCGCTGGGTCGTATCGACTGCCCGTCCGGGCTATTTCACGCCGCGTGGCACCTATCGGCCGCAGCGGACCGCACGCATGTGGTATTCGCGCAAATACGAGATGTCGCCGATGCCTTATTCGGTGTTCTTCCATGGCGGCTATGCCATCCATGGGACAGGCGCCGTCAGGCAACTCGGCCGTCCGGCCTCGCATGGCTGCGTGCGGCTGCACACGGCCAATGCCGCGACCTTCTATTCCATGGTGCGGGAAGTGGGCTTCGGCAACACGCGCATCGTCGTGACGAACTAACCGCACGCCCAAATCTCGTTGCCGGGCGGAGCCCGGCGCGAGACTTTTTACTGACAGCATCAACAATCGGCCAAGGTTTACCCTGTTCCGAGAAGGACGGCTATTGCCGAGGGATAAGGGGTGTGCTTTCCATGCCAATGTCTGGCTGAGGACAATCGGCAGTATCGGGCGGTTTGAATTATTAGGGGTAGCTTAAATATTGCCGGCTGATCAATCGGTTCGCCGGGAAAGCTGCCATTGCGTGCCGTTTGCTGGAATTGACAGATGCATCCCCAGTCACAGATGGACGATCGTCTTCCCAGCCGGCCCGCCGGGGCGCTCATTCTTGGCGGGGCGCACGGGACGCTGGCGCTGGCCAGAAGCTTCGGCGCTCAAAAAGTGCCTGTCTGGCTGGTGAGCAACGACACGCCGTTGCCCAGCTTTTCGCGATATGCCCAGCGGACAATGACGTGGCCCGGCCCCGACGACGGTGGTGCCGTCGCCTTCCTGCTCGATCTGGCCAAGGTTCATGGGCTGGGCGGTTTTCTGCTGATCGCCGGCGGCGATCCAGAAGTTCGCTTCGTATCGCAGTCGATCGACCAGTTGTCCGCCTCGTTCGACGTTGTGCTGCCGCCTTGGCAGCAATTGAAATGGGTCTGCGAAAAGCCGCTGCTGTATCGCCGGGCGGGCGAACTGGGGCTTGCCGTTCCGCTGACCTATGAGATCAATTCGCTCGATCGGGCAGAGGCAGCCGAACTTCGCTTTCCCGTGATCCTGAAGCCGAACATGGGCGGGCGCAGCCGTTTTGCGCGTGCCAAGGCCGTTCTCGCCAATGACAAAGCAGCGTTTTTGACAGCCTATATCTGGGCTGCCGACGAGATCGGCAGCGAGAACGTCGTCATTCAGGAAATGATACCGGGCGGAGGCGAGGGCCAGTTCTCTTACGCAGCGCTCTGGACGAGGGCGCGCCGGTGGCGGAATTCACCGCCCGCCGCACGCGGCAATATCCGGTCGATTTCGGCTACACCAGCACCTTCGTGGAGGTAGTCGACGAACCGCAATTGATCGACGCCGCGCGCCGGCTGCTTGGATCGATCGCGCATCACGGACTGGTGGAGGTCGAATTCAAGCGCGATGCGCGCGATGGCTCGATGAAGGTGCTCGACGTCAATCCACGGCCGTGGACATGGTTTGGGCTGGGCGCCGCCGCCGGCGTCGACCTCGGCGCCATGCTTTGGGCGATCAAATCGGGCCAGACGGTAAAGACAGCTTCAGCGCGGCCCGCCACGTCGTGGATGTATCTGGTTCGGGATATTGTGGCGGCCGGCAAGCTGATCTCGAGCGGCCGGTTGGCAAAACGCGCCTATTTCAGCTCATTCACAGAAGTACGAGCATGGGCGACATTCCAGGAGAATGACCCGATGCCGGGCCTGATCGACGTGCCGTTGACTGGCTGGAGAGTGCTGACGCGACGGATACTTTCCGCAATCTTAACCGGGAAATGTTTAGGACGGCGGCGTGACGGAGTGAGTTCCACGGCTGCAGAACCAGACAGGCGAGACCGCTGACATGACCGTTTTTACGCCCAGGACGGACTGCGAGGTGGCCGTGATCGGTGCCGGTCCTTTTGGACTGGCCGTCGCTTCCGCCCTCAAGGGAGCAGGTGTCGATACGCTCACGCTTGGCGGCGCGATGTCCTTCTGGCGCGACCATATGCCGAGAGGCATGAGGCTGCGCTCGCCCTGGCACGCGACCTATATCGGCCACACCAAAGGTCCGCTCTCGCTCGATTCCTATGCAAAGGTCCTCGGAATCTCGCCCCGCGAACCGCTGCTGCTCGAAAACTTCGTCGACTATGGATTGTGGATCCAGGCCCAGACGGTTCCGGATCTGGATACCCGCAGAGTAAGTCGCGTCGAAACGACGACCGGAGGATTTCGTCTGGCGCTAGCCGAGGGCACTGCCGTCAAGGCGCGCCGCGTCGTCGTTGCCACCGGCCTGATGAACCAGCAACTGATCCCCGCTGTCTTCAACGGCATCCCACGACAACTGGTCAGCCATGCCAGTGAGCATACTGGCTATGAAGCCTTCCGCGGCAAGCGCGTTGCCGTCATCGGGCGTGGGCAAAGCGCCTGCGAATCCGCCGTGCTGCTCAAACGCAGTGGCGCTGAGGTCGAACTCATCTGCCATGGCGACATTCATTGGCTGGGCTATCGGGCGCTGTCGGGAAAGCAGAGCTGGAGCTTGCGCGACTTCCTGTCGGAGCGGCTCGCATCGCCGTCCAGGGTCGGCCCGTTCCCGATTTCCTGGCTGGTCGAAGTCCCAGGCTTTGTGCACCGGTTCCCGGAGCCAGCCCGGGCAGGGCTCAACAGGCGCAGCCTCGGCGCCGGCGCGACGGGCTGGCTGAAGCCGGACTTCGATGGGATAGAGATCAGGGCCGGCAGCAGGATCATCGGTGCATCCGCCAAGGACAATGGCATCGAACTGCGGTTCGAGAAGGATGCCGCCAGCTTCGATCACGTCCTGCTCGGCACGGGTTACCGGATCGATATTGCCAAGCTCGGTCTGTTCGCGCCCGCCATGCTTGCCGCGATTGCCCGCCGGGACGGGTTGCCGCTGCTTTCCGCGGGGTTCGAATCCAGCATCCCAGGCCTGCATTTCGTCGGCGGGAGCGCGGTCGGCAGTTTCGGCCCGCTGATGCGGTTCACCGCCGGCACGCCGTTTGCCGCGCGCACCGTCGCGCGGTTCATTCAGAAAACCAAAGACAGACGTTACGCGGCGGCCTGAACCTGGAAGACCGCATAGTCGATGGTGCGGACCGCATCGAGGAAGCTGGGCATGGCCGGCACGGACAATTCCTGGAAATTACCGGTTTCGCGGATGGTGGGCCGTGCCCAGTCGATCGCGCGATGGCTCGAGCTGCCATAGACGATGAAGCAATCTCGTGGGTGGCGTTCGAGCGATGACACGAGATTCTTCAGGACGATATCGAAGACGTCCTTCGAGAAGGGATTGTAGAAATAGACCACCAGGGGCACTTCCGGAAAATCGTAGGCCGCCGCATCCGCCTCGACGACGCTGAGCGCCCGGCATTTCTGCGTCGGGTCGCTTAAGCGCTCGATGTTACTGCGGGCGATCTCCACCAGTTCGCGTGCGAACTCCACGCCGATGATCTCGGCGAACGGATATCGCGAGGCCAGCAGCAGGGTTCGCGACTTTCCGGAGCCGATGTCGATGAACGTATGGTTGTGGAGATCGCGGGGCAGCGACTTCATGATGAAGTCGAAGGTTCTGGGCGATGTGCAGACGGCTTCATTGCCCATGGCGCGGTGCGGGCCGACGACACTGAGGGCGCCGAGCTGGATCGAGCCGGCCGTATCGACGCCGTGCCGGCGATCCCATTTCCGGGCGAGACGGTCGGCGAGCATATGCCTGATGTTGCGCTGGACAAAGCCAAGACTTGTGCCGAGCCCATGCCGGCGGATGAGCCTTATCGGCTCCAGCAGGCCATGCCGACGGAAATGGGACCACGCCCGGCCAAGACGGCCGAAGGAGCGATCCTCGAGGCCATCCCGATCCAGGCGCGGCATTTCGATATTCGTCATGCCACGGGTTCCATCCCAGTCGATGAACATCTCCTGGGGTATGTGCGCCCTGGTCGTTTAAGATTCCCTGACCAGTAACGTTACGAATGTCTGGATCGCAGGCCCATGAGTGCCGGAAATGGAAGCGGCAAACACTGCTGCGGAAGAGATCAACTGTTCGCGGCCGGGGCCTTTGCCTGCGGCTGCTTTTTACGCCGCGAGTTGCTGATCTCCCACCTTTTGTGGAACCACATCCATTGGCCGGGATCCTCGCGCACCCAGCGCTCGACCACGTCGTTCAGCATCTGGGTGGTGGCGTGGACGTCGACGCTGCCATCGGCGGTGCGCGGCAAGACCAGTTTGTCCTCGATCTCGAGGCGGAAGCGGTTGCCGGGCAATCTGATGCAACGCGCCGGGTAGACGTCGCAGTCATAGTGACGGGCAAGCGTGCCCAGCACACGGTTGCTCTGGCAGGGGCGGCCGAAGAATGTCGTGTCCAGGCCGTTGGAGAATTTCTGGTCGACGAGGACGCCGATATTGCCGCCGTTTTCCAGCACTCCGGCCAATGCGAACGAGGCGCCGGCCATCGACGGCAGCAGCGCCCCCATGGTCGAGCGCCGCGTCGAAAGGATGTAGTCGGCAAGGTAGGGGTTGTTCGGCGGACGAAACAGCGCCGTGATGTTCATGCCGAAGGTCGCCGCCGCCACCGGCAGCAGCTCGAAATTGCCGAGATGGCCGGTGAAGACGATGTGCGGCTGCTTCTCCGCGGCGATCTCGACGAAGTGCACTATTCCCTTGACCTCGACGCGGCCGGGCTTGCTGGCGGCCGGGTCATAGTCGAACAGGGCGTCGAGGAAGATGTATTCGGCGGCAAGGCGGGCCATGTTGCCCCACATATCGGAGGCGATGGCCTGGATTTCGTCCTCGCTCTTTTCCGGATAGGCCTTGCGCAGATTGTCGATGGCGACCTGGTGGCGTCCGACCCTGGGACCAATGAAGCGCGCGACGCGGTCGGCGAAATTCAGCGCGCTGTCGACCGGCAGCAGGCGCAGCACCGAAATGATGATCATCGCCGCGCGGGCAACCAGCCAGTAGTTCAGCTGGCGCAGCTGCCTGCCATAGCGAAACCTGAGATCGCGGCGAAACTTCTTGAGCACCGAAGTCAAGGCCTCAGGCGACGCGCAGGATGATCTTGCCGAAAACGTCGCGGCCTTCCATGCGCTTCAGCGCGGCGTCGATATCGTCGAAGCCGACTTCGGTGTCGATGACCGGCGCGACCTGTCCCGCCGCCATTTTCTGCATGGCGTTGGCCATGTTCTCCATGCGGCAGCCGAAGGAGCCGAGCAGCTTCAATTGCTGCTGGAAGAGCTGCATCAGGTTGATTTGCGTCGACACGCCTGATGTCGAGCCGCAGGTCACCAGGCGGCCGCCGCGCTTCAGGCACAGCATCGAGCCGGCAAAGGTGTCGGCGCCGACATGTTCGAAGACGACATCGACGCCCTTCTTCTTGGTCAGCTTGCGCACGACGCCCTCGAAGCGGTCTTCGCGGTAGTTGATGACGTGGTCGGCGCCGAGCGCCTTGGCCTTGTCGATCTTGTCGTTGGAACCGACCGTGGTGATGATGGTGCAGCCCATCCGCTTCGCCAGCTGGATGGCCGCCGAACCAATGCCGGAGCCGCCGGCATGGACGAGGATGGTTTCGCCGGGCTGCAGTCTCGCATTGTCGAACAGCATGTGCTCGACCGTGCCGAAGGTGACGGGGGCCACCGCGGCGCCGATGTCGCTCACGCCGGGCGGAGCGGGGACCAGCAGGCGCGCCGGCAGGTTGATCTTCTCCTGGGCAAAACCGTCGAGATGGAAGCCGTGGACGCCGGAAACATGTTCACAGAGATTGTCGCGGCCTTCGCGGCAGGCGCGGCAAAGGCCGCAGGTGCGCGCGCCGTAGATCGACACCAATTGTCCGGGCAGCAGGCTGGACACGCCGGGACCGACCGCCTCGACCTCGCCGGAGGCTTCGGCGCCGACGACCAGCGGCAGCTTGCGCTTGGCGAAGGCCATGCCGCGCCAGCCCCAGACGTCGATATGGTTCAGCGCCACCGCCTTGATGCGCAGCGTGACTTCGCCGAGTGCGGGTGGCGGGGGAGGCGGCAGGTCCACCGTCTCAAGACGGCGGTCCTCTATAAGTTGCAGTGCGCGCATAAGGCCTGTCGGTTCTGTTCGAGCGGAAGTGGCTCGCTTAGACCGGTTCCCGCGCCATGACAAGGCAAGTGTTCTGGCCGCCGAAGCCGAAGGAGTTCGACAGAACGCTGCGAACCTCGGCATTGCGCTTCTTGTTCGGCACCACGTCGAGCACGATCGCCGGGTCGGGATTGTCGTAGTTGATGGTCGGCGGAATGACGCTTTCGCGCATCGTCATCAGCGAGAACGCCGCCTCGACGGCGCCCGCCGCGGACAGCGTGTGGCCGATCATCGACTTGTTCGACGAGACCGGCATCGAGCCGATGCGCTCGCCGAACACGGTCGACAGCGACAGATGCTCCATCTTGTCGTTTTCCGGCGTCGAGGTGCCATGGGCGTTGACGTAGTCGATCTCGTCCTTGCTCAGGCCGGCATCCGCAAGGGCGGCGCGAACCGCCGCGATTGCCGGCGAACCGTCGGGCTTGGAGCGGGTGCGGTGGAAATCATCGGCCTTTTCGCCGCAGCCGCGCAGAATGCCAAGAACGGTGGCGCCACGGGCAAGGGCTGCCTCCAGTGATTCCAGCACCAGCGCGCCCGAACCTTCGGCGAGGACAAAACCATCGCGGTCCTTGGAGAACGGTTTTGACGCCTTTTCCGGGATGTCGTTGTGGGTCGACAGCGCCGACAGCAGCGAGAAGCGGATCAGCGCCTCGGCGGTCGCCGAGCCGTCGGCGCCGATCGACAGCGCCCGGTCACATTCGCCGCGGCGGATCGCCTCGACGCCGAGCTGGATGGCGGTGGCGCCCGAGGCGCAGGCGGTCGACAGCGTGATCGGTAGGCCGCGCGTGCCGAACCGGTCGGCGAGCCGGTCGGCGATCGAGCCGAACTGGGTGGTCTCGAAGATGTCGAGTTCCTTCAATCCGCGCGCCACCCGCAGCAGCCTTTCGGCGCCGGCGTCCTGTTTGTCGGAATTGTAGAGCGAGAAGCGTTCGTGCCAGTCGAGCTCGACGGGCGGCGAGGCGAGGAAGAGGGGACCGCCGAAATCACTGGAATCGAGGCCGGATTCGGCCACGGCTTCATGCGCGGCGGTTTCGGCCAGCTCGTAGGTGAGGGGGCTGGCGCCCTTCGCGCTTGAGTCCAGGAAGTCGACCATACCAGAAATGCGGGTGTTGAGGTGGTCGACCGGAAAGCGGGTGATCGGGTGGATGCCCGACTTGCCCGAGGTCAGCGCCGCCCAATTGTCAGCCTTGCCGACGCCAAGCGAAGTCACCACGCCGATGCCGGTGACGGCGACGATGGGTCTGCCCATGTGATCTCTGAAATTGGTCATCGGGAAGCCCTCGAGCGGTTCATCTCTGCAACATGGCTGGCGCCGACTTACGCCGACTTGACCAGCGCCATGCCCTCGAATTGGTGATAGCCGATCGCCGTTGCAAGGACGCTTGCGGGAATGCCTTCGAACGGCTTCTCGGCTGCGGCGTCAAAGACGGGGTAGGCGGCCTTGCGGTCGACGGCGAGTGCGGCAAGCGCCACGGCGAACGGAAACTGCGCTTCCTTCATGTGCCCGGTCAGCGTCGAGAAGCCGCGTGCGGCAATTGTCCCGTCGGCATCGAGCGCTGTTTTCTCGGCTGATGTTGCCGCATGCGCGCCCGAGGCACCCGAAAGCGCCAGCAGCTTGCCGTTCGGCAGCGCCGCCCGGCTCAGCAAGCCGGCGATTTCGGCGTCAAGTTCTCCACGCGACCGCCTGGCCCGGCCGGAGACGACCGGTCCGAGCTCGGCATAGATTTTGCGCCCACGGCTTTCCGCGTGTTCACGCTGTTCCAGCACCAGGAAGGCGCCGCCGGAGCCGGAGACCACGCCGCCACCCTCGGCACCCTGCCTTTGCCAGACAGGCTTCCAGGGGCCGCGATGCAGATAGCCGGCAAGCTCGTAGCCGAGCAGCATGTCGGAATGTTCGGTCTGGAACGCGCCGCCGACCAGGACATGTGTGGACTGGCCCGAGCGGATGCGGGCAGCGGCCGTCTCGACGGCGGAAACACCTGCGCCTTCCTCGCCCATGAAGGTGCGCGAGGAGCCCGTCACCTTATGGACGATGGAGATGTTGCCGGCGAGCAGGTTGGAAAGCTGCGCCAGGAACAAGGTCGGCCGCAATTCGGTGGTCAGCTTCTCGTTGAGCAACACGTCGCGGTCGTTGCGGCTTTCCGAAGCGGCAAGGATGGCGGCATCGACCGCCTCGTCGCGCTCGCCGCCACCGGCGGCCACCACCATGTCCATGGTCGCGCAGAGCTCGTCATTGCCCTTGATACCGGCGTCATCGAGCGCAAGGCCGGCGGCATAGGTGCCGAGCCGTTGCCATGTCTCCATCTGCCGCTGGTCGCCGCGCTTGGCGATCTGCAGGTTCCAGTCGATCTCCGGCAGCGGATGAACGGTATAGGGCGCGAAGCGCGCGGCTTCGAGCACCGGCTGCAGGCCCGGTTGCGCGAGCTTCTGCCAGTGGGCGTCAGGGCCTTCTCCCAGCGAGGAGACAAGGCCGATACCAGTGATGACGACGTCGCGGGGGCTACTCATGGGCGGCTTTGTGGGTCAGGCGGCAAAGCGCGTCAAGGTTGCGCGCTCAACTGATGTCAGGCGGTCTTGGCGGCGACCAGCGCGTCGATCTTGGCGCACAGGTTCTTCATGACGAAGTAGTCGTCGGTCGAAGCCTTGCCGTCATTGACTTCCTGGGTCCACTTTTCCAACGGCACCTTGATGCCGAATTCCTTGTCGATGGCAAAGACGATGTCGAGGAAATCGAGGCTGTCGATGCCGAGATCGTCGATCGTGTGGCTCTCGGGCGTGATGGTGTCGATATCGATCTCGCTGGTGTCGGCAATGATCTTGGCGACTTTGTCGAACGTGGTGGACAAGGGCTTTTCCTTCTTTGCGGGCGGAATCTGTCCGCATCCTGTTTGGGCGCTGTCTAATCGGTTTTTCCCGGCAGGAAAAGGCCTGATAGTCCGGGCGCAGATGGGAAGCGTGCCCAAGAAACGCAAGAAGGGCCGCCGGTCAACCCGGCGGCCCTTCCCATTACGTCAGGTTAGTCTCGGTTTCGATGCATGTCGTTTTCCCAAAACCGGGAACCACTTTTGGGCGACATGCATCAGCTGTCACGGAGCTTGACCAGGTCGTTCAGCAGCCCGCCCGTTCCGTTGTGGACGGTCAGCCGCTCGACCTTGCCGGCGATGGTTTCCAGAGCCTCGAGCTCCTTCAGTCGCAGCATCACCGGGTTCTCCGCCATCACCCTGGCCGTGTTGAGCAGGGAACGCGTGGCGTTCGTCTCCTCGCGGCGGCGGATGATGTTGGCCTCGGCCTGCTTTTCGGCCGAAACCACCTGGTTGAGGATCTCGCGCATCTCGCCCGGCAGGATCACATCCTTGAGCGCGATATCGCTGACCTCGACGCCGATCTCGGCCATGTCGGCACGGACCTTGGCCGCGGCTTCCTCGTCGACCGTCACCTTCTTTTCAAGGATCTGGTCGAGCGTCAGCGCGCCCAGCGTCTTGCGGAAGGCGTATTGCAGGGCGCGATAAAGGGCTTCGGAGAAGTCCTTCACGGCGCTCACCGCCTTGACCGGGTCGACGACCCGGTATTCGGCGGCGATGTTGACGCGGATCGTCACGCGATCCTTGGTCAGCACTTCCTGCCCGGCGACATCGAGCGACTGGCGCTTGAGGTCGACGACCTTCACCTGCACCATGCGTCCGACGTTCCAGAAGCCATGCGCGCCCGCGGCAAGCGTCCGCACCAGGACACCGTCGACGAACAGCAGCCCCGCCTGGCCATCGACGACCGGATGGACCGACATCAACTCCGCCTTCCGGGCCTGGCCGAGCCGGCGCATGACCGCCGGATCGATGGCGAGATCGGCCGACGCGTCGATCACGGCCACCGTCCACGGCCCGGCATCCGTCCACAGCACCAGCTTGCGGTCCGGCGCCAGCACGGCATGCAGATTGCCGTCACGCTCGATGATGGCGACATCCGTGCGCCCGGTGCGAACGACGGTGAAATGACGCGCGGCCACATCCGGTAGCTTGTCGAACAACGCCTTCTCGTATGCCGAAACGAATTCCGGGTTCTTCAGATCGTGCCTTGACACTTCCAGGCTCCCGCGCCGGTTGGCGAGCCAGTGCTCGCCCGGCATCAGGACGGCCTTGATCTCACCCTTGTGGAGGGTGAGGGCACGTTCGTTTTCCCTTACGAGGACGCGCTCGCGTCCAAGAACCTTGTCGAGAACAGTCATTGTCTTACTCCTGTCGGGCATGGCCCCATGCGAGGCGTCAACTCATGCGTCGATCTTCCCTTCGTTTCTCGTTTCACATCGTCTTCCGGGACGAATGATCCGGGGACCGGTGGCATCGATCCGTGGCGGGCCCTCGGGAGCGGATCGCGGGGCAGCGAAGCGGGCGCCGGAGGCCGAAGCCTCCCTTGCCGGCGACGATGCGCCTTGACCATCACCGCGGACCTGGCCGCGAGCCGATGGCGTCGGACCTTTCGAAACGGCCTTGGCCCGAAGGCTTCGGCCGTCCGTCAGGTCTTCAGCATTCCGGTCCCCGGACCGTTTTCTGGATAACACCACCCAAAGGTGTCGGCTTATCAGGCCGTTGGAGAAGGAATCGAACCTTCGACAGTCAGATTAACAATCTGATGCTCTAACCAAACTGAGCTATCCGTGGTGCAGACAGCAGGATTCGAACCTGCGACCTCCGGATCCAAATCCGGCGCTCTCCCTGACTGAGCTACATCCGCGATCCCAATCCCCAAAGCGGCGCCGTATACAGGGCGGCAATGCCGCCTGCACGGGCGGAGACGAAAGCTCCAACCGTTGTGCTCACTTCGGTTCTCGTGACCGGGAGCGCGGCTATAGAGCCTGCGACGGGTTGTCGCAAGCGGCATTGTCGCGGCCAATTCGTGGCTTCGTTCAGCAGTGGTATTTCGGCAACACTCGCATCCAACGTTGGAGGCGCGGATCGGTTCGTTAGAAGGTGACGCGGCCGAGCACGCGCAGACCGCCGCCTTGCGGCTCGACCACCACGGCTTCGCCTTCGCGCGGGGAAACACCGGTCAGCGCCACGATGTCTTCCAGATGGGTGACCATGACCAGATTGTCGGAGCCGGAATAGGCGCGGATTTCCTTCATGATGGCGGCGATCTGTGCTGCCTTCTGCGCATCGTCGCCCTTCAGGAGATCGAGCGGGGCGAAAAATTCCGGTTCGGCCTCGAAGGCGATACGCGCGGTGTCGAGGCAGCGGCAGTAGCGGCTGGACAGCACGCGTTCGATCGGCGCGGCGCGGGCGGCAAACAAGGCGCCGATCTTGCTCGCCTGCTGCTTGCCGCGCGCCGACAGATTGATCTGGGTGGCGCAGCTGTCGATGTCGAAATTGGCGGGGTCGGAGGTGCCGGTGACCATGGCATGGCGCAGCAGCACGACATGGCCGCCATCGCGCAGCAGCGCCCAGCCGGCATCCGTGGCATGGGCCGCGACGGGAACGACGAACAGCAACAGGGCCAGGGCAAATCGGATCATCGCAGTCCTTCAGGAGCCCGTCATCGGGTTCCGGTCATTCGCATATAGGGATCGGAACCCCGGCACAAAGACAAGCGGGCGTTGCAGACGTCCCAGCCTCACTTTTTGGCGATCTGCTTCTTCACCAGATCGATCTTCTGGTCGGTAAGCGGGATGGGGACGGTGTAGCCGGCTTCGGTAAAGCCCTGCTTGGCATTCTCGAAGAACGCGATAGCCCTGAGATACTCGGCCTTGCCGCCGCCATAGCTGGCGCGGTTCCAGTGGATGTCGCCGAGATTGTTCTGCTCGAAGGCCCACTGCAGGGGCTGGCTTTCCCTGGTGAAGACCTTCAGCGTTGCCGTGAAAGCCGCCTCGGCCTCGTCGAGATATTTTCCGGTCCGTTCGATATTGCCGAGATTGAGCAGGCTCATGCCGATGCCGTTCTGGGCGTTGGCCCAGTCGACGGGTGCGGTCTCGATGGTCAGCACTTCGAGTGCTGCCCGCCGCGCGGCGATCGAATCCCGCAGGATTTTGGGATCGGCATTGCTCATGCTGAGCCAGTGCAGCGTCGAGCCGAGGCCGGCCTGGGCCAGCGCCCATTGCCGCGGGTTTGTCTCGCGCTTGTACTCGCGCAACGCATTGCTGTAGGCGTCGACTGCCTCCCTGTAGTGCTCGGGCTTGTCCGTCACGCCGCCAAGCAATTGCAGCGTGTTGCCGAGATTGTAGTAGCTCATGGCCCAATCCTGCGGGAATTTCCGCCTGACATAGACCTGCCGCGCCGCCTGGAATGCTGCCACCGACTGTTCGAGCCTGGCCGCGTCGCGGGTCCGCTGGCCAAGCGTCTGGTAGATCGAGCCGAGATTGTTCTGCGCCGACGCCCAGTCCATCGGGAAGCGCTGCCGGGTAAACACCGTCAACGCATCGTCATAGGCCGCGGCGGCATCTTCGAGCGTGTCGGTGCCCATGTCGAAGCGGGCGACGCCGCTCAGCGCGTTGCCGAGGTTGAGCCGGCTGGTCGCCCAGGAGACCGGGAAGGTCTCACGGGTTCGCACCTTCAGCGCGGCGCGGAAGGCATCGGCCGCCTCGTTGATCTTGGCCTTGTCGTTGAGCTGGATGCCAAGCGTCACCAGCGTGTTGCCGAGATTGTTCTCGACCATCGCCCATTCCACGGGGGCTTTCTCGCGCGTGTACTCTTCAAGCGCCAGCCGGTAGGCGGCTTCGGCGTCCTTCAGATGCTCGCCGGCGGGTTCGCGCTGGGAGAGCGCATAGAGCGCGAGGCCGAGATTGTTCTGCGAAGCGGCCCAGTCGAGCGGCAGCTTGTCGCGCGGGCGCTTTTCCAACGTGGCGCGCATCGCCGCCACTGCCTCATTGAGCCGCTTCGGGTCGCTCTCGCGTTCGCCGATCTTCAAGAGGACATTGGCGAGGTTGTTTTGCGCCGCCGCCCAGTTGGGGTCGTCCTTCTCGCGCTCGAAGACGACGAGCGAATCGCGGAAGATCTGCGCGGCTTCTTCCAAATGCGCGGTCTCGGTCTCGCGCTCGCCGATGGTCTGCAGCACCACCGCCATGTTGTTGCGGGTGATGGCCCAATCCTTGTTCTGCTCGCCATTGGGAATGAAGTTCAGGATAACGTGATAGGCTTCGATCGCGTGCTGCAGTGCATCGAGATCGCCGGTGGCGGAACCGTGGGCGTTGAGTGCCTCGGCTTCCTGATTCTTGTAGTTCCAGCGCAGCTTGTCGTCCCATTTCTCGACCAGCGAGAAGGCCTTGGCATAGTCGTTGGCGGCGGATTTGTAGTCGAAGACCAGCGCTGCGGCGTCGGCGCGCTTGGCATAGATGGCGGCGTCGGCGATGCGCTTCTGCCTGACCAGTTCCTCGGCCTCGTCGACCGCACCGCTGTTCTGCTCGACCCTGCCGACCGCATCGTCGAGGAATTTGCGCGCCGTCACCATCGCTCCCTGGCCGATGGCCTTGTCGGCCGAGGCAACCAGCCGCTTGATCTCGGGATCGTCGGTGCGCAGTGCCGCGCGCTCGGACATCATCTTCTTCAGGCGCTCGGCCTGGGCGTCGAGCACGTTCTGCAGGTCGGTCGGATCCTCGGGGATCTTGTCCGTGCCCAGCGCCCTCAGCACGCCATAGAGCGCGTCGAGCGGCACGCCGTCCTGCAGCGAGGCCAGTTCCACCTGCGCCCGCTTCGGGTCGGGCAGGTCGGAGATGGTCAAGAGCAGCTGCCGCCTTTCGCCGGTGATCAGCCCGTCGTCACCGGTCGGCTCCGGCGGCGCGATGCCGAAATAAAGCAGCCGGCGCAGGCTTTCGTTGACCCAGGGGCGCTGCTTGGCCTTGGTGTCGAGATAGACTTCCTCGGTCACCATGCGCATGACGGAGCCGAACTCCGTGCCTTTCATCGCCGCGAGGTGGCGCAGCAGGGCGGCGGCATAGGGGCTGTTTTCGCCGGCCGCTCCGTCCAGCGCCGGGCGACCCGGTTCGGCGGCAAAGCCGACCACCGTGCCCAGGCTCGCATCCTGCGCCGACGCATTGGCAAGCGCCTTGGCGCCGCGCACCGGTTCCAGCCCGCCAGCGCCGATCGGCTCGGCGGAAGCGGTCGGCGCCCGGCGCACCAAAGCGTCCGCCGGAAACGGATTGGTGCGGCAGGCATCGAGCAGCATGATCGTCACCGGCACGGTCTTTTTCAACTCGTCCATGACGGCGGAAATCGGGACCAGCGCGTTATCGGCATCCTTCAGCGACGAGATGTCGGCATCGACCGGAACCAGATAATTCTCGCCGCCGGCCTCGATGCCGTGGCCGGAGTAATAGATGAGGGCGACGTCGGCTCCCTCGGCATCCTCGACGAAACGTTCGAGGTCGCGCTTCAGCTTGGCGGCATCGCGATCGGTGACGTTGCGGGCGTCGAAGCCGAGGTCGGTCAGCATCTTGGCCATGTCGCGGGCGTCATTGGCCGGGTTGGGCAGGGCGGCGATGTGCAGGTAATTCGACTGGCCGATGATCAGCGCCACGCCCTTGAGGCTTTTCGTCTCGGCCAATGCAAACGCCGTCGCGGCAAGACAAAATAGCGCGGCGACGAAAGCCGTCAGCCACACACGCGCAAGAAGGTTGCGTCCTGAGGTTTCGACAAAGGTCATTTGTCGTTCGTGCCCGCCCTGATACTCCAAACCCTCTATAACGCTGCCAGCCTACCATGATCAAATTCGGGCGCGATTGCGCCGCGCGCGTGGCTCGCCTATCCCTGAAAAATGTCTCCGCTTACAGAAACCGTGCTTTTCGTCTTCAGCCTGGTCGCGCTCGGCTATCTCGCCGGGTTGACCGGCTATCTCAGACCGGCGAGCGGCGAGGGGATATCGGATTTCGCGGTCTCGGTGGCGATGCCGCTGCTTCTGTTCCAGACCATGGTGAAGGCCGATTTCCACGGCGTCGCGCCGTGGCCGTTGTGGGGCGCTTATTTCACGGCGGCGGCCATCACCTGGGCCGCCGGCCATCTCGTCACCACGCGGATATTCGGGCGCGACGCGCGCGCCGGTGTCGTCGGCGGCGTGTCGTCGGCCTATTCCAATGTCGTGCTGCTGGGCGCTCCGTTCATCCTTGGCATATTCGGCCCGAGCGGCTTCGAAGTGCTGTCGCTGCTGGTCTCGGTGCACCTGCCGGTCATGATGATGGCCTCGATCGTGCTGTTCGAGATGTTCGGCCGGGGCGGTGGCGAACATGTGCATCCGCAGCGGGTGCTGCGCAGCTTCTTGCGGCGGATGTTCATCAATCCGCTGATCATCGGTATCCTGCTCGGCCTGGCATGGCGGCTGAGCGGCGTGCCGCTGCCCAGCCTCGTCATGCGGCTGGTCGATGCGCTGGCCAACACGGCAGGGCCGGTGGCGCTGTTTGCCATGGGGCTCAGCCTGCGCCGCTTCGGCATCTCCGGCAATGTCCGGCCGGCGCTGGCGCTTTCGGCGCTGAAATTGTTCCTGATGCCGGCGCTGGTTCTCGCCTTCGTCTGGCTGCTCGGCCTGCCGCCCCTGACCGCCAAGGTGGCGGTCGTGGTGGCGGCGCTGCCGTCGGGCATCAACTCCTATCTCATCGCGGTACAGTCCAACACGGGCCAGGCGCTGGCATCGAACCAGATGACCATCGCCACCGCCTCTGCCGCCGTCACCACGGCTTTCTGGCTGACGATTGTCCTGCATGTCTTCGGCTAGACCATGCGCAAATCGAGGCGAGGCGGCAAAGCTTGCTCTCGTCCCGGGCTGGCCCAACCCCTATATGCCATCTTGCGATTGCTTGCGGGCCTTGCCCTAGGTAAAGAGCAGTGGCTCCGGCGTGCCGGCTTCAATTCATGGCGCACGCTCACCGAAGATTTCACAGACCGGCCCGTTAGTGCGCCGAACGGAGGATAGACCATGCTTCAGAAAACCAGCCATTTCATGCGGCAGGCCAATCTCATCAACGGCGAATGGGTGCAGGCCGACAGCGGCCAGACGGTCGACGTCAACAACCCCGCCACCGGCCTCAAGATCGGCACCGTGCCGAAGTCGGGCAAGGCCGAGACCCGCCGCGCCATCGAGGCCGCGGACGCCGCCTTCAAGACCTGGCGCAAGACGACCGCGCTCGAGCGTTCGAAGCTCTTGCGCAAGCTGCACGATGCGATGATGGACAATCAGGACGTGCTCGCCGAGCTCTTGACCATCGAGCAGGGCAAGTCACTGTTCGAATCGAAGGGCGAGATCGGTTCGGCCGCGGCCTACATTCTGTGGTTCGCCGAGGAAGGCCGCCGCACCTATGGCGACGTCGTGCCCTCGCCATGGGCGGACCGCCGCATCCTGGTGACCAAGGAACCGGTCGGCGTCATCGCCGCCATCACGCCGTGGAATTTCCCGTCCTCGATGCTGGCCCGCAAGCTCGGTCCCGCGCTCGCCGCCGGCTGCACCGCCGTGGTGAAGCCCGCCTCGCAGACACCTTACTCGGGCCTCGCCTGGGGCGCGCTTGCCGAGGAAGTCGGCTTCCCCAAGGGCGTCGTCAACATCCTGACCGGTTCGGCCAGCGAGATCGGCGACGAGATCTGCGCCAATCCGCTGGTGTCGAAGATCACTTTCACCGGGTCGACCGAAGTCGGCAAGCTTCTCATCCAGAAGTCGTCGGTCACCGTGAAGAAGGTGTCGATGGAGCTTGGCGGCAACGCGCCGTTCATCGTCTTCGACGACGCCGATATCGACCGTGCCGTCGCCGGCGCCATCACCGCCAAGTACCGCAATTCGGGCCAGACCTGCGTCTGCACCAACCGCTTCCTCGTCCAGGCCGGCGTCTATGACAGGTTCGTCGAGAAGCTGGCTGCGGCCAGCAACGGGCTGAAGGTCGGTTCCGGCCTCGAGGAAGGCGTGCAGCAGGGACCGCTGATCGACGAGAAGGCGGTCGAGAAGGTGGAAGAGCTGATCGCCGACGCCACTGCCAAGGGCGGCAAGATCGTCGCCGGCGGCAAGCGTCATGCGCTCGGCGGTTCGTTCTTCCAGCCGACGGTGATCGCCAATGCGACGCCCAAGATGCGCTTCATGAAGGAAGAGATCTTTGGCCCGGTCGCCCCGGTGTTCAAGTTCGAGACCGAAGCGGAAGCCATCGCGCTCGCCAACGACACCGAATTCGGCCTTGCCTGCTATTTCTACACCGGCGATCTCGGCCGCGCCTTCCGCGTCATGGAGGGGCTGAAATACGGCATGGTCGGTGTCAATGAAGGCCTGATCACCACGCCGGAGGCGCCGTTCGGCGGCGTCAAGGAATCGGGCCTCGGCAAAGAAGGCGGACATCAGGGCATCGAGGATTACCTCGATACCAAATATGTCTGTATCGGCGGCCTCGGCCTCTGATACCTTATCCCCGAGGTCGACGGGCCTAGCCCGCCGACCTCGGGTTGAGAAAACCTGCCGAAATCCTTTGGATCAACTGACGTTTGCGGGCATGGCAATGAAGGACGGCGAGGTTTTCGGCACGACGCAGGCAGGCGAGCCGGTGCGCCGCTTCACCATCAGGGGCGGTGGCCTCACCGCCAACATCATCGGGCTCGGCGCCATCATCCAGGATTTGCGCCTGACCGGCCATGATGCGCCGCTGGTGCTCGGCTACGACACGCTGGAAGCCTACGAGGCCGACAACGCCTTCTTCGGCGCGGTGGTCGGCCGCTATGCCAACCGCATCCGCGACGGCCGCTTCACCATTAACGGCACCCGCTACCAGACCGAGCAAAATTTCCTCGGCAAGCATACGCTGCATGGCGGCTCGCAGGGCTATTCGCACCGGCCGTGGGCGGTTTCGCTGCATGGCAGGGACTTCGTTACGCTGACGCTGCACGATCCCGACGGCGCGATGGGCTTTCCCGGCGCCCTCGACGTCACCTGCACCTACCGGCTGAAAATCCCCGGCACGCTGAGCGTCGAGCTGACGGCGACCTGCGAGGAGCCGACGCCGTGCAATCTCACCCAACATTCCTATTTCAACCTGGATGATGGCGGCGCCGGCGACATTCTCGACCACAGGATGATGCTGAACGCCGGCGCCTATCTGCCGGTCGACAGCGACATGATCCCGACCGGCGTGGTCAAGCCGGTTGACGGTACGCCCTTCGATTTCCGCCAGGCGCGGCCGCTGCGCATGGAAACCGAGGGCGAGCAACTGCCTTACGACCAGAACTTCTGCCTCGCCGCGGCGCGCGGGCCGCTGCGGCAAGCGGCATGGACGCAAGGGGCGAGTTCCGGCGTCGAGATGGAGGTCTGGACCACGGAGCCTGGCGTTCAGCTCTATACCGGCCAGTATGTGACGCCGCGCAAGGGGCTCGAAGGCCGCGACTACAAGGCTTTTTCCGCCTTCTGCCTGGAACCGCAAATATGGCCGGATGCGCCGAACCGGCCGTATTTCCCGCAGGCGACGCTATGGCCGGGCGCGATCTATCACCATGTGACGGAATATCGTTTCCGCCTTCCATAGGTCTCCAGGCGGCTAGTTTTCGAACGCCGCCCGCAGCGTCTCGAATGGCGCCAGGGCGCCGCGGACCTGCACCACGGCAGCGGCAACGCGATGTGCCCGACTTGCCGCTTCGCGCGGGCCATGGCCGGCAAGTCGCGCCGCGAGATAGCCGCCATTGAAGGAATCGCCGGCGCCGGTGGTGTCGACGGCGGCCGCGACATGGATCGCCGGCACGTCGTGAAGAGTACCGTTTTCAGCAATGAGCGCCGGCTGTTCGCCATTCTTGATGACGACTTCACCGACCCGTTGCCGGAGCCGCTCGGCGGTCGCTTGCGGCGTCGCATCCTCAAACAACATCTGCTCGTCGGGGAAGGTTGGCAGCGCGATGTCGGTGACGCCGAGCGCTTCGACGATAGCCGCCTGCGCGTCCTCGCGAGTTCGCCAGAGCCGTGGCCGGTAATTGGGGTCGAAGGCGATCAGCGAGCCAGCGGCACGCGCCTTGGCCACGGCGGCCAGCAGTGTTTTGCGCGCGGCATCGTCCAGAATTGCCAAAGTGATTCCGGAAAAATACACAAGCGCCTGATTTTCAAGGTTTTTCGACAGTGCTGCGGGATCCGAGGCAAGCTGCCGGGCGGCGGCGTCGCCGCGCCAGTAGGTGAAGGAGCGCTCGGCACCGGTCAAGGTGATCGCATAGAGGCCGGGCCGCGCACCCGGTATCACCGGGCTGGAGCCGATGCCGATGCCGTTTTCGGCGAAGAAGCCGATCTGGCCTTGCGAAAAGGGGTCGTCGCCGAAGGCCGAGACATAGGTCGCCGGCCGGTCTGCGCTCAGCGCATGCAGCGCCCACAGCGTGTTGAACGAGTCGCCGGCAAACCCCATGCGCCAGTTCGGGCCGGTCTGGCCCGAAAGTTCGAGCATGCATTCGCCGATCGAGGCGACGCCGTTTCCCGCCATCTGCAATCCTCCAGTGGTTTCGGTGCTGTAGCTTTTTGCCGGCGGCAGCGCCATGCTTGGCAAGCAGGCTTTTTTGCGCCACAGCGTTTTCCCACAGGCTGGCGGGACGCGATCCACCCGGCCGAGCGTTATCCGCAGAAGAGGAACCGGTTTGGCATCGATATGGCGTTATCTCTTGGCGGGTCTTGGTCTGGCTGCTCTGCTGGTCGGCGTTCTTGCGGTCGTCTATCTGACCGCGCCGCAATCGGCGCAGATGGTCGGCCCGGATGTCTCGCGGACGAAGAAAACCGACAACGGGCTGTACATGGCGAGCTTCGTACCGGAACGGGGCGTGGTGCGGCAGGGCGAACTGGAATCCTGGCTGCTGACGCTGAAAACAAAGACGGGGGCTTCGGTGGAGCGCGCCGCGATCGCCATCTCCGGCGGCATGCCGCAACACAATCACGGCCTGCCGACCAGCCCGCAGGTGACCGACTATCTCGGCGATGGCCGCTACCGCATCGAGGGGCTGAAATTCACGATGAGCGGCTGGTGGCAACTTCGGTTCGCCATCTCGTCGGGCGCCGGCTCCGATACGGTGCTGTTCAACGTGGTGCTGTGAGCGATCGATGAAGCGCCTTTTCTGCTTTCTGGCGCTGATGGTCGCCGTCATCCTCGTCGGCTGCGGCAAGCCGGATTTTTCCGACGCGGAGAAGAAGACCATAGCCTCGCTGGCGTTGAACACGCTGCCGTCGCTGAAGCCCGACACCACCAATCGCTTCGCCGACGTGCCGGCCGCCGCCGCCCTTGGCTCGACGCTGTTCTTCGATCTTGGGATGAGCCGCGACGGCACGGTGTCGTGCTCGACCTGCCACAAGATAGACCGCCAGTTCCAGGACGACCTGCCGCAAGCGGTCGGCGTCGGCCATACCAACCGGCGCACCATGCCACTGGCCGGCGTGGCGCGCGATCCGTGGTTCTTCTGGGACGGCCGCCGCGACAGCCTGTGGGCACAAGCGCTGACGCCGCTGGAAAACCCGCTGGAGCAGGCAGGAAACCGTACTGCCTACGCGCACTACATCAAGGCACGCTTCGGCGAGCGCTATGAGCGCATTTTCGGGCCGCTGCCCGATTTTGCCGGCATTCCGCTGAATGCCAGCCCGCTTGGCAACGATGCCGAAAGGGCTGCCTGGAACGCGATGAGCGATGCGCAGCGCGACGCCATCAACCGCGTTTACGCCAATATCGGCAAGGCGATCGCGGCCTTCGAACGCTCGATCGAGCCGGCGCAGACGCGCTTCGATCGCTTTGCCCTGGACCTTGCCACCGGCGCCGAGCCGAAGAGCGATGCCGTCTTCACGCGGGAAGAAATCCTTGGGCTGAAACTGTTCATCGGCAAAGCCAATTGCGTGACTTGCCACAATGGCCCGCGCTTCACCGACAACGGTTTTCACAACACTGGCGTGCCACCCGTCACGGACCTGCCGCCGGACCGGGGGCGCGTCGATGCGGTGGCACAGGTCGAGGCCGATCCGTTCAACTGTTTTGGCGCCTATCGCGACGGCGACGTCAGCGCCTGCGGGGAACTGCGCTTCATGGTCAAGGATGGGCCGCAGCTGATCCGGGCTTACAAGACACCGTCGCTGCGCGGCGTGGCCACGCGGCCGCCCTATATGCATGCAGGGCAGTTTTCGTCGCTCGACGAGGTGGTGGCGCACTACGCCAAGGCGGCGCCGAGCGTGGAGGGGACAACCGAGATCCACCCGCTGCAGCTGTCGGACCGCGAACGCGCAGCGCTGGTGGCGTTTTTGAAGACGCTGTCGGAGTAGGCTCTTGTTTGACCATGATCTTGTCCGAAAACCGGCATCCACTTTTCGGGATCACGGTCAGCGATCCTTCACCGTCTCCATCGCCACGAAGGTCGAGGTCTGGGCGACATGGGGGAGCGCCGAGATGCGCTCGCCGAGCACGCGGCGGTAGGCAGCGATGTCGCGGGTGCGGACCTTGAGCAGGTAGTCGAAGCTCGACGCCATCATGTGACATTGCTCGATCTCCGGCACGGCCTGCACCGATCGGTTGAAAGCGTCGAGCGCGGCGGAACGGGTGTCGGACAGTTTCACCTGGACGAAGGCGACATGGCCTTCGCCCATGCGCTCACGGTCGATGATCGCCTGATAGCCCCTGATGTATCCGTCCTTCTCCAGCCGCTTGACCCGCGCCTGCACCGGCGTCTTCGAAAGACCGACCTTGGCGGCGAGTTCCGACATGGAAAGCCGGCCATTGCCCGCCAGCGCCGACAGGATGTTTCGGTCGATGCGGTCCAATTGGTCTTCTGTCATCAAAATCACAGTACAATCTCTGAGGAACTGGCACAATGATAGATCGATTGGACTATCTCGTCGATTTCTTTGGACCGACTGAAATCCGCGCCTGTGCTAGCTTGCGCCATTCGGTCCGGTGACCGCCGGCCCGCTCCCTGATGCTCGTTCCACGGGACCCGCCATGCCGCTCGACACCATCCGCCAGCAGATCCGCGCCAACTATCTTCCCGACGAAGACGAGGCCGTGAAGCGGCTGGCCGAGGCGACAGGGCTTTCGGCTGGGGATCGCGATGCGATCTCAGCGCGAGCCGCCGATCTGGTGCGGGCGGTGCGCGGCTCGTCCGATCCCCGGCTGATGGAGGTTTTCCTCTCGGCCTACGGCCTCTCCACCAAGGAGGGCGTGGCGCTGATGTGCCTGGCCGAGGCGTTGCTGCGCGTGCCCGACACCGAGACGATGGACGATCTGATCGCCGACAAGATCGCGCCGCATGACTGGTCGGCGCATTCCGGCGGATCGAGCTCGATCTTCGTCAACGCCTCGACCTGGGCGCTGATGCTGACCGGCCGTGTCCTTGACGAGGGCGAGGGCGGTATCGAAGGCACGCTGCGCTCCATGGTGCGCAGGCTGGGCGAGCCGGTCATCCGCAAGGCGGTGGCCGCCGCCATGCGCGAGATGGGCGAACAGTTCGTGCTCGGCCGCACCATCGCGGAAGCCGTCAAGCGCGGCCGGCCGATGACGCAGAAGGGCTACCTCTATTCCTTCGACATGCTGGGCGAGGCGGCCCGCACCGAGGCCGACGCGCTGCGCTACCACAAGGCCTATGCCGACGCGATTTCCTCGCTCGATGCCGGCTCCAACGGTCCCGACATCAGGCAGAACCACGGCATCTCGGTGAAGCTCTCGGCGCTGCATCCGCGCTACGAGGTGGCGCAGAAGGAAGAGATGCTGCCGGTCATGGCCGAGCGGCTGTTGTCGCTGGCACTCGCAGCCAGGCATTCGCGCATGGGTCTCAACATCGACGCAGAAGAGGCCGACCGCCTCGATTTGTCGCTGGATGTCATCGATCGCGTGCTGGCCGAGCCGGAACTCGCTGGCTGGAACGGCTTTGGTGTGGTGGTGCAAGCGTACGGGCCACGCGCGGCCTTCGTCATCGACTGGCTCTACGCGCTGGCGAAGAAATACGACCGCACAATCATGGTGCGGCTGGTTAAGGGCGCCTACTGGGACACCGAGATCAAGCGAGCGCAGACGCTCGGACTTGCCGGATATCCCGTCTTCACCCGCAAGGCCAACACCGACGTTTCCTACATGGCTTGCGCGAAGAAACTGCTTGGCATGACCGACCGCATTTACCCGCAATTCGCCACCCACAACGCCCACACCGTCGCCGCCATCCTGTCGATGGCCAAGAACCGCGATTCCTTCGAATTCCAGCGCCTGCATGGCATGGGCGAGGCGTTGCACGAGACGGTGCGTCAGGCCGAAGGCACGCGCTGCCGTATCTATGCGCCAGTCGGCGCGCATTCGGACCTGCTGGCCTATCTGGTCCGCCGGCTGCTCGAGAACGGCGCCAACTCCTCCTTCGTGCACCAACTGACCGACGAGGATGTCGAGCCGGAAGACATCGCGCGCGATCCGCTCGAAACGGTCGAAAGCCAAGGCCCCGCCGCCAATCCGGCGATTGCCAGGCCGTCGCAGATTTTTGGCGCAGGCCGCCGCAATTCCAGAGGTTTCGACATCACCGACACGGTGACGCTGGCGGCCATCGACAAGGCCAGGGCGGCGTTCGCCGGGCCGGACCGCTGGCATGCCAAGCCGATCACGCGGGCCGCCGGCTATGGCAAGCCGCGCCCGATCGTCAATCCGGCCAAGCCTGATGAAGTGGTCGGGACGGTTCACGAGGCCGCCGCCAAGCAGGTCACGATCGCCGTGCGCATCGCGGTGGAAGCGCAGCCGGCCTGGGCGAAGCGTCCCGTTGCCGAACGCGCCGCCATCCTCGATCGCGCCGCCGATCTCTATGAAGCCAATGCGGTCGAGTTCTTCGCGCTCGCCACCCGCGAGGCCGGCAAATCGCTGGCCGATGGTGTGGCGGAAGTGCGCGAGGCCGTCGACTTCCTGCGCTACTACGCCGCCGAGGCGGCCAATGCCGAGACCGGCACGCAGGCGCGCGGCGCGATCGTCTGCATTTCGCCGTGGAATTTTCCGCTCGCCATCTTCACCGGTCAGATCGCGGCAGCACTCGTTACCGGCAATTCGGTCATCGCCAAGCCGGCCGAACAGACACCGCTGATCGCCTTCCGCGCCGTCGAATTGCTGCGCGAGGCCGGCGTGCCGGAAGACATCATCCAGCTGCTGCCCGGCGATGGCCCGTCGGTGGGCGCGCCGCTGACCGCCGACCCACGCATTGCCGGCGTCTGCTTCACCGGCTCGACCGAGGTCGCCAAGCTGATCGAGAAGCAGCTGGCCGAGACCGCGGCACCCGACGCCATGCTGATCGCCGAGACCGGCGGTTTGAACGCCATGATCGTCGATTCCACGGCGCTGCCCGAGCAGGCGGTGCGCGACATCCTCGCCTCTGCCTTCCAGAGTGCCGGCCAGCGCTGTTCGGCGCTGCGTGTGCTCTACGTGCAGAAGGACGTCGAGAAGAAGATGCTGGAGATGCTGAAAGGCGCCATGGAAGCGCTCAACATCGGTGATCCCTGGCGGATTTCGACCGATGTCGGTCCGGTCATCGACGATGACGCGCAGTCCTCTATCCGTGACTATTGCACCAAGAAGGGTCTCGAGGGCCGGCTGATCGCCAAGCTCGAGGCGCCGAAGGACGGGCGCTTCGTCGCGCCGCATGTCTTCCGAGTCAAAGGCATCGAGGAGATGGAGCGCGAAGTCTTCGGGCCGGTATTGCATGTCGCCAGCTTCGACGCCGATGAGATCGACGCGGTGATCGCCGCCATCAACCGCAAGGGCTATGGCCTGACCTTCGGCCTGCACACCCGCATCGAAGGTCGCGTCCAGCATTTCGTCGACGGCATCCATGCTGGCAACATCTACGTCAACCGCAACCAGATCGGCGCCGTCGTCGGCTCGCAGCCCTTTGGCGGCGAGGGGCTGTCCGGCACCGGGCCGAAGGCCGGCGGCCCGCACTATCTGCGCCGCTTCCGCAAGGGGCCGGAAGCCGGTACGGAAGTTGGCGATGGCCACAAGGTGACGGCGACCGAACTGGCCGACAATCTGCCCGATCCGGCCCTCGGCGGCTGGTCGACGCGCCCGGACCGGATCGCCATCCTGAGGAAGCATCTGCGCGGCAAGGGCGCTGTCGCCATCGGCGCTGCCGCTGCAATCGATTTCGGCCAGGTCGACCTGCCCGGCCCGACCGGCGAAGCCAACACGCTGTCGCTGTCGCCGCGCGGGCGGGTGTTGTGCCTGGGGCCGGATGCCGACACGCTGCTTGCCCAGACTATTCAGGCGCTCGCCGCCGGCAATGCGGTGCTGGCCGTGGCCCCTGGGGCGCCGGCCGCCTTGTCGGCGCTGACCGGCAAGGGCTTGCCGCTCGCGGCGATAGATGGCCGCCCCGATCCGGTCGAGGCGCGCGCGCTGCGCGTCGATGTCGTCGCCTTTTCGGGCACGCCGGAGGCCGCGCGCATCGTGCGCAAGGTCATCGCCGACAGGACCGGCCCGATCGTGCCGCTGGTCAGCGAGGTGCTCAACCCGGCCGCCTATGCGCATGAGCGCGCGGTCTGCGTCGACACCACGGCAGCGGGCGGCAATGCCAGCCTGCTTGCCGCGGCCTAGTTCAGCCTATTCTCAGGCGCCCTCGACGACCGAAAAGCCCTCGAATTGCGGGTGGCCGAGATAGTGCACCTTCGTCGTGCCGACATTCCTGTGCGCGGCGCGGAAATTCTCCGACTTGGTCCAAGCGACGAAATCGTCCTGGCTCGCCCACACCGTGTGCGAGGCAAACAGTGTGTAGCCTTCGGTCTCGTTGACCGGGCCGCGCAGCAGATGGAATTCCCGAAAACCCTTCATCTCGGCAAGGCTGGAATCGCGGTTCTTCCACACGGCCTCGAAATCGGCTTCCGAGCCGTTCTGCACCTTGAAGCGGTTCATGGCGATGTACATGGGGTTCCTTTCTGAATTGGTGGACTGCTGCGATTGAAGGATGCGGGTTGGCCGCTCTCAGAACGGACCGATCGCACCGGTGAATTCCAGACTGTTGCCGACCTTTGGTGGGATCGGAGGGAAAGGGGCCGCCTTGCGAACGAAACCAAGCACGATCTGGTCGAAAGTTGCCGAGCCCGAGCTTTCGACGACACGCAGCTCATCGATGTTGCCCTGCCGGCCGATGACGAAGGTGACAACGGTGTTGCTGCGCGCCGTCGCTTGCAACGAAGGCGGCACTGCTCGATAGACGCGGCCAAGTTTGCTGATGACGTCGCTTCGGTAGCTGGACTCAGTGGCGGCCCCCGCCTCGTTCTGCCTTCTGCCCTTGCTGGCTGCCTGAGCCAGCCGATCCTGCCCATCTGCCGTGCCGCGCTTCTCATCCGCTGCTTTTGCAGGGGCGGCGGCCGGAGTTGGCCTGGCGCTGGGGATCGGCGGTTGCTCGGGAACGGCGACAGGCATCTCAGCGGTCTCGGCCTGGACGCTCGGCTGTGCCGGTGTTTCGGCCCTGGCAGCCACACTCTGGTCATCAGGGTGCGGGGTCGCCGCCACCAGTATGTCCGGTGTTGCCGCAGGCTGTTTGACAGCTTCCGGCAAAGGTTTGGGCGGCGGCTTGGCTGCTTCCGGGATGGGTTGGGGAGTTTGCTTTGCAGCTTCCCGCTCGGGCTGCGAGGGTTTTGTCGGCGGCACCGGTCTGGCCGCCGGCTCCGGTTTCGTCGGCTGCGGTTTTGGCTCCAGCGTGACATTGATCGATGCTGGATCCTTGTCCAAAGCGGTGCCGGCCACCTTGTCGCCTGCGCGATCGCTGCCTTCCGGTTGCTCCGCATTCCTGGAATCGAATGTGCCGGCGGGCGAGATCAGAAAGAATGCCGCCATGGCGGCGTGAAGCAGGCCGGAGACGACGAGGGCAATCGGCCATCGGGCCGCCGGCCGCGCGGCTGCAAGCGGCTCGGCCGGCGCTATCGCCAGCTCGCTGCCAGCGTCGGGGAGGGGACTGATTTCCTGCATGTCGCGGGCCGGAAATTGCAGCGGCCAGCGGGCAAAAGTCAAATCAAGATCGTTTGCCCCTGGCGTCAGCGATCCGTGGCCGGCCAGCGGCCAGGCAACGGTATTTGCTGTGAATGCGGGGTGCAGTCCCAAAGCCGTTCTCAGACGCCGAAGGCGATGCCGGTCTTGGTGTCCGTCTTCAGCCTGCGCATGCAGGCGGCCGGTTCGACGCCGGCGCCTGCGCATTCGGTCGCGCTGTTGATCAGCACGCGGCTGACCTTGGTGCAATCGGTGCCGGCGAGATCAAAGCGGGTCACCTTGGTCTTGCCTGCCGTCAGGTCCTTGAAATCGAGCACGGTCAGCCGGTCGACAACGCCGGCCTCGTTGAACAGGGCGATCTCGAAAGCCGCCTTGGAGAGGTCGGCACCGAGATTGTTGTTGACCAGGAAGGTCAGCCGGCAGCCCTTGTCGGAGGGTTGCGCGGCATTGAGCTCCAGGGTCAGCGCGGGGGCCGGCGCGGACCCTTCAGCCCGCGCCGGAACCATCGCAAGCGACATCGCCAACGTCGAGGGCAGCAGACGAAGGGATGTCGTCAAGCTCGCCATGCCATCAGCCTCCAAATCGCATTGTTGCCGCCAGTTTCAGCGTTATGCCCGGCTCATAGACCGCGACTGTCGTGCTGCCGTTCAGCGGGTTGGCGTATTTGACGTCGAATAGATTGTCGGCGCGGAAATCGACCTTCAGATTGTCTGTCGCCTGGTAGGTGGCGAAGGCATTGACCAGCGTGTAGTCCTCGGCCACCGCATTGCCCTTTGGTTTGCCATTGTACTGAACCTCACCACCAACGGTCAGCTTGTCCTCAAGGAAGCGCAGCCCGAGCTGGGCGGTGACCTGGGAGGAAGGGATGGTGGCGAGATCGGCTTCCACACCCTTGTAGGAAATGGTGTGGCCATTGGTGATCGAGGCCGAAAGCCCGGCATAGCCCCATCCGGCGTCGTAGACGCCTTCCAGCTCAAAGCCGTCGATCTTGGCCTGGGCGAAATTCTGATACTGGAAGCAGATCGGAATGCCGGGTCCGAACGGGCAGCCGCTGCCTGGAGCGAACGGCGACAGGGTCACGCCATCGATATAGTCATCGACATTGTTGTGGAAGTAGGCCGCCTTGACGCGAAGCGCGTCGCCGGGTTCGAAGATGTCGTTCTGCCTGTAGTTGATGCCGAATTCCGTCGTCTTGCCGGTCTCAGGCCGCAGATTGGGATTGGGCAGGAACGGGAAGGTGACGCCCGCCGGGTGGTTGCCGCTGATCAGCGTCTCCGTCAGCGACGGCGACCGATAGCCTTCGGCGTAGGTGCCGTAGAATTGCAGGCCGGCAAGGCCGGCGCTTTCGAACGGCGAGACGCCGACGGTGATGCGCGGCGACAGCCGGTCGCCCGAGGTTTCACGCGTGCTGTCCTTCAGGCTGTAATTGTCGTAGCGCAGTCCGGCGATGACTTCGAGCCAGTCCCAGGTGAGCTTGTCCTGGACATAGGCGCCGGACACGTTGCGCTTGCCCGAAGGCGTGTAGAAACTGTCGCCGCCGGCCGTACCGCCCGTCTTCACATCGTCGCCGACCCAGTCGCCGCCATAGGTCAATTCGTGGGCGATGCCACCTGTTTCGAAGCGCGATGTGTTCCAGATGTCGATACCCGTGGTGCCGACGTCGAAAGTCGATTGCGACCCCGCCGGCAGGACAGTGGGAAGACCCGTTATGGGATCAAACCGTTTTTGCGGGACAAGGCTGGTCAGGTCGAGATTGGTCTTGTTGTACGAGGTGTTGATGTGGAGATCGAGCCAGCTCTTGTCCTCGTCCGTGATGTTGTAACGGGCGGTGAACGTGTTCGACTTCAGGTCGACGTCGTTGACCGGCACGCCGCCGCTGGTTTCGTCCCAGCCGTCGCTTGAGCCGACCCAGCCCAGCTTCAACTCGCTGTTTTCGGTCGGCCGGATGCTGGTCTTGAGCAGGCCGCTCAGCACGTCGAAGCCGGTGCCGTTGACGGTGTCGCCGCCGCCATCCTTGTAGTTGTCGTAGTTGCGGTAGACGATGTTGCCGAGTGTGTCCCAGTTCTCGTTGAAACGGTAGGCGCCGGTGGCGCTGGTGGTCCAGCCCTTGCCGTTGCTCTCATAGCGTCCGGTTACCAAAGCCCCCCATGTTTCCTCCGGCTTGAGGAAGTCCGCGGCGTCCTTGGTGTCGAAGAAGATGACGCCGCCGATGGCGCCCGAACCATAGGTGTTGGCGACCGGACCACGGATCACATCGACGGATTTGACGAGTTCGGGGTCGATGTAGAAGGTCGACTGGGTGCCATGGTCCGAACGCTGGAAATCCTGGCGTGCGCCATCGACGATGACCGCGACGCGGCCGAAATCCTGGAGGCCGCGAATGTTGATACTGGTGCTGACGCGTCTGGCGTCGGCCTGTGTCGCGACACCGGGCACACCCAGCAGCATCTCATTCGGCGTCGTCGCCATGCGGCGGGCGAGTTGCTCCTGGTCGACATGGCTGGCCGAGGCCAGTGATTCGATCGCCGTTTCGCCGGTGCGGCTGATAACCAAAATCTTGTCGAGCAGCGTTGCGCCCGCAGGGGCAGCTTTTTCCTGGTCAGCCTGCTGCGACTGATCCGTCTGCTTGCCCGCCGGCTGCGTTGCCTGTTGTGCATGCGCCGATGGTGCCGATAGGGCGATCGCCGCCACGCTCGCCAACAAGGCCGCCACACCGTTCGCCGCCGACCGGCCGCGCAGTTCCCAGTTCAAAAACCCCATGCCCCAACTCCAGATTCCAGGTTTCGTGCTGGCTGGCCTGGGGCTCGCTGGCATTTTTCATCGTGTCCGGCGTCTTAAATGTTGACTCGTTTACTCCGGTATTGCACTGACTAGTAAACATGATTATTCAAGTCAAGAAATGAATCGGCAATTTCGCAACGCCTAGCCAGGTGCCCGGCACAGGAAAGGGATCGACCCAGATGAACACGCACAATCCCAACGATTTTCGCTATCGCGTCCGCCGTTCCGATGATGCCTCCAGCCGCTTCGATCGGATCCCGCTGGCGGTGCGAACGCTCTCCAGCAACACGCTGTTCCAGGGCGAGCACGAGATCGGCATCGAGCATCATGGCGCACTCTACCGGCTGAAGATCACCCGGCAGGGCAAGCTCATTCTCAACAAGTAAGGCAAGGCAGTAGGGGTAAGACATGGACCAGCGCGTAAAACCCGCCCCGCATGAAATCCGGCGGGCACGGACAGAAGATCCGAAATCGCGGGAGCGTGACCTGGCCGCCCAACTCGGCATTTCGGAAGCCGAGTTGGTCGCCGCGCATTGCGGCGACGGCGTCGTTCGCATCGAACCGCGCGTCAACGACCTCTTGACCGGGCTCGAGGCGGTCGGCGAGGTGATGGCGCTGACCCGCAACGAAAGCGCCGTTCACGAAAAGATTGGCGTCTACGACAAGGTCGTTGCTGGCAACCACAATGCCATGGTGCTTGGCGAGAATATCGACCTGCGCATCTTCCCGAAGGTCTGGGCGCATGGCTTTGCCGTGGAGAAGCGCGACGGCGACGAGATCCGCCGCAGCCTGCAGTTCTTCGACGGGGCGGGCGAGGCGGTGCACAAGGTGCATCTGCGGCCGGCCTCCAGCCTCTATGCCTACCAGAAGCTGGTCGCTTCGCTGGAATCGTCCAACCAGGAACCGACGATCGCCATCTCCGGGCATGCCTCCGATAATGAGGGCGAGGCCACGGCGACGACCGCCAACCTTGACGATCTGCGCGACCGCTGGAGCCGGCTGACCGACGTGCACCAGTTCTTCGGCATGCTGAAAACGCTCAAGCTCAGCCGCCGTCAGGCGGTGCGCATGATCGGAACGGACTATGCCTGGCTGCTCGACAATGACGCGGTCCGCGCCATGTTTCATCACGCCGCCGAAGGCGAGCTGCCGATCATGTGCTTCGTCGGCAACCGCGGCTGCATCCAGATCCATTCCGGACCGGTCAAGTCGATCAAGCCGATGGGGCCGTGGATCAATGTGCTGGATGAAACCTTCCACCTGCATTTGCGCACCGACCACATCCATGAAGTCTGGGCGGTGCGCAAGCCGACCAAGGATGGCCATGTCACATCGCTCGAGGTCTTTGGCGCCGAAGGCGAGATGATTATCCAGTTCTTCGGCAAGCGCCATGAAGGCGAAAGCGAGCGCGACGATTGGCGGTTCCTGGCCGAGAACCTGCCGCGTATTCCGAGCCCGACGGCAGCGTGAGGAACAGGGTGATGCGGTTTTTCCCGACCCTGCCGGCGATGCGCCGATCGATGCTTGCGCCGATCGTCGGCCTTTCCGTTGCCGCGCTGCAGCCGGCCGGCGCCGCCGAGGGCGTCTCGGTCTTCTCCGATCCGTCGAAGATCGCCGCCATAGGCGGTTCGATCACCGAAATCGTCTATGCGCTTGGCGAGGAGAAACATCTGGTGGCGCGCGATTCCACCAGCAATTATCCGAAAGCGGCGCTCGCCTTGCCCGATGTCGGCTATATGCGCGCGCTGTCGCCGGAAGGCGTGCTGTCGGTCAATCCGACCGGCATCCTGGCGCTGCACGGCAGTGGCCCCAAGGAAGCCGTCGACGTGCTGAAGAAGGCCAGCATCCCCTTCATCGAGGTGCCTGAACATTATAGCCACGACGGCATCCTCGAGAAGGTCCGCATCGTCGGCAAGGCGCTTGGCGTCGATGCCAAGGCCGAGGTGCTGGCCAAGGAACTCGATGCCAAGCTGATATCAGCCGAAAAGCAGACGGCGTCGATCAAGGAGCGCAAGCGCATTCTGTTCGTGCTGTCGGTACAGGGCGGCAAGATCCTGGCGGCCGGCAGCGAAACCGCGGCCGACGGCATGGTCAAGCTGGCGGGCGGAGTCAACGCCGTCGACGGTTTCTCCGGCTACAAGCAGATGTCCGACGAGGCAATCATCACCGCCAGGCCCGACGTGATCCTGATGATGAGCAATGCCGGGCCGCCGGTGTCGGACGACGAATTGTTCGGCAACCCGTCGATCGCCTCGACGCCGGCCGGAACCGCGCGCAAGCTGATCCGCATCGATGGCGGCTATCTGCTCGGCTTCGGGCCACGCACGGCCGACGCCATTCACGACCTCGCCGTCTCGCTCTATGGCGCTGAAGTCACGGACTGAGCGGGCAGATCATGGTCGATCAATCGATCGCCGGCCCGGTGAAGGTCATGGCGAATGCATCCGAAGGTGACCGCTCCGGCCGCGCCCGCATCGTCATCCTGTTGCTGTGCCTCGGGCTCGCGGCCGCCATGCTTTTGTCGCTCACGTCAGGGGCATCGGATGCTTCGGCCGTCAGCGTCCTCAGGGGCTGGCTTCTTGGGGGCATCCCGAGCGATGCGGCGCTGAGTGCGCGCGACAGTCTGATCATTTACGACATCCGTTTGCCGCGCATCATTCTCGGCATGCTGGTCGGCGCGGCGCTCGCGGTCTCGGGCGCCGTCATGCAGGGGCTGTTCCGCAATCCGCTGGCCGATCCCGGCCTGATCGGCGTTTCCGCCGGCTCCAGCCTCGGCGCGGTGGCCATCATCGTGCTCGGCACCACGGTGCTGGCGCCGGTGATGGCCTTGCTCGGCACGCTTGCGCTGCCGTTGGCGGCCTTCTTCGGGGGCCTTGCCTCGACACTGGTGCTTTATCAGGTCGCGACGCGACGTGGCCAAACCTCGGTCGCCACCATGCTGCTTGCCGGCATCGCGCTGGCAGCCTTTGCCATGGCGTTGACCGGCATCCTCATCTTCATGGCGGACGATCGCCAGCTGCGCGACCTGACGTTCTGGTCACTCGGATCGCTCGGTGGCGCGACATGGGCGAAGATCGGTTCCGTCGGGCCGGTTATCATACTGGCGCTGGCGGCGATGCCTTTCCTGGCGGGCGGCCTCAACGCGCTGGCGTTGGGCGAGGCGACCGCCGGCCATCTCGGCATACCGGTACAGCGGCTGAAATACACGGCGATCATCGGTGTCTCGGCGGCGGTCGGCGCCTCCGTCGCCGTCAGCGGCGGCATCGGCTTCGTCGGCATCGTCGTGCCGCATCTGCTGCGCCTGCTGATCGGTCCGGACAATCGCTATATCTTGCCGGCTTCGGCGCTGCTTGGCGCCTCGCTGCTGCTGTTGGCCGATGCCGTCGCGCGCACCGTCGTGTCGCCGGCCGAATTGCCGATCGGCATCGTCACCGCGATCGCGGGCGCGCCGTTCTTCCTGTGGATCCTGCTGCGCAAGCGCGGCGTGGTCGATCTCTGAGACCTATGAGGCGTTGATGATCGAGGCAAGGGATGTTTCCGTCGATATCGCCGGCAAGCGCATCGTCGGCGGTGTCGATTTCGACGCACGGCCCGGCGAAGTCGCGGCCATCGTCGGTCCTAACGGTTCGGGCAAGACGACCTTCCTGAAGGCTTTGTCGGGCGAGTTCGCCTACACCGGGCGCATCGCGCTCGACGGCCATAACCTTTCGTCGATGAGGCCGGCCGAGATGGCGGTGCATCGCGCGGTGCTGCCGCAGGCGACGACGCTGTCTTTCCCGTTCACCGTGCGCGAGGTGGTCAAGCTTGGCCTTGTCGGCGGGCGCTCCGGCGCCTTGCCGGGCGAGGATGCGCGGCTGCCGGAGCGGGCGCTGGCGCGTGTCGACCTCGACGGTTTTGCAGGACGTTTCTATCAGGAGCTTTCGGGCGGCGAGCAGCAGCGCGTCCAGCTTGCGCGCGTGCTGTGCCAGGTCTGGGCGCCGGTGCTCGACGGCAAGCCGCGCTACCTGTTCCTCGACGAGCCGGTTTCCAGCCTCGACATCAAGCACCAGCTGGTCATCATGAATATTGCCCGTGATTTCGCCAAAAGGGGCGGCGGCGTGGTCGCCATTCTGCACGACCTCAATCTGACTTCCATGTATGCCGACCGGATCTTCGTCATGCATCGCGGCCGGCTCGCGGCCGCCGGTTCGCCACAGGACGTGTTGAGTGATGATCTGATCGAAAAAGTGTTCGATTGCCGGCTCAGGGTCGGCGTGCTGCCGGCCGGCAACATGCCGTTCGTGTTGCCGCAATCGTCGGTCTATTGATATTCAGGTGAGGCCGGCCTGCGAATGGCGGTTTCCTGCGCTTCCGGTACTCACGTACCCGAAAGTACGCTCCGTTCCGGTTCTCGGAACTCGCCATTCTCGACTCGGCCTGACCTGAATCTCAACAGACCTACCCAGACGCGGGGAGACTTGCTCACGCGGCCGGGGCGCGGCGCTCCAGCATGTCGATGCCGAGCAGGTTGCGCACGTTCGGCCTTGCCGCCACCATGTCGGCGATCGTGTAGCGGGCGAGCACGGCGAAGAAGGCGTTGAGGGCCTCGCGCAGCGCCGAATTCAGCGCGCAGCTGTCGACCAGCGGGCATTCGGCGGCATCGTTCTCGAAGCATTCGGCCATGGCGAAGCTTTCCTCGGTAACGCGCACGACGTCGAAGAGGCTGATCGCCTCAGCCGCGCGGCCAAGCCTGACGCCGCCATTCCGGCCGCGCACCGTCTCGACCAGTCCGTTCTCGACCAGCGGCTGCAGGATCTTGAACAGGAACAGTTCCGACACCGAATAGGCCGTCGCGATTTCGGGAATGCGGCTCAACTGGTCATTGTTGGCGGCACAGTACATCAGGATGCGCATGGCATAATTGGTCTGGCGTGTAAGCCGCATTTCGTCCTCACTACGCGCCGGCGCGGTGCAACCACGCCGGATTCCTGAACTTCGCCGCCGCGGCTTTGATTCCGGAGTTTCGGATTCGCCGCGCTGGCCTCGATCCGAATATGGCCTATACCTTGGAACAATTCCAGACTAGCCGGGCATCATAGATGAATATTCTCGTCAACTTTATGTGCGCAGCCCGGCAAAACGCTGGGAAAACCGGCCACAACGGGCATTCCGGCTGATGAAACCCTAGATAGGCCCGAGATCGACCAGAGGTCGACCTGAGGTCGACCTGAGATCGACGAGGAGCAGTTCATCCATGTCACAATCGGCTCCGTCCCTGGCGCCTGTCCGTTTCGATGCTGACGCGGCCGTCAAGCTCTCGGCGTTGCGCCGCACCAAATTCATCGCCACGGCGGCGCTGGGGCTTTGCGTGCTGGTGTTCGCCTTGGCCAAGTCGTTCCAAAGCACCTATCCGTGGCTGGGGTTCGTCGCCGCCTTCGCCGAGGCGGCGACCATTGGCGGTCTTGCCGACTGGTATGCGGTGGTGGCGTTGTTCAGGCGCCCGCTCGGGCTGCCGATCCCGCATACCGCCATCATCCCGGAAAACCAGAATCGCATCGCCGACAATCTCGGCCGCTTCATCGAGGCCAATTTCCTGGCGCCTGAGCCGGTGCGGGAAAAGCTTGCCGAGGTCGATTTTGCGGCACTCGTCGCCGATTGGCTGACCGATGCCGAACGCGCCGCCGGCCTGTCGCGCTTCGTCGTTCGGCTGGTGCCGCAGACACTTGCCGCGGTCGAGCAGTCCGGCCTGCGCGGCTTCGTCACCAGCCGCATGCTCGAGCAGATCGAAAAGGTGCCGCTGGCGCCGCTGGCGGCGGAACTGCTGTCGGCGCTTACCGATGACCGCCGTCATCAAAAACTGTTCGACGAGTTCATCAAGGTGGTCGGCCGCTTCCTCAACGACGAACAGGCGCTGGCGACGATGCGCGAGAAGATCCGCGAGGAGCTGCCGTCGCTGTTCAACCTGTTCAGGGCCGATGCCTATCTCCTGAAGAAGATCGTCGCCTCGGCGGGTTCCTTGCTCGACGAGGTGCGCGCCGATCCCGACCACCCGATGCGCGCCGAGTTCGATCGTTTTGCGCAAGGCTTCGTCGAGCGACTGCGGACGTCCAGGCAATATGCAAAGCGTGCCGAGAAGATGAAGCATGATTTCCTCGCCCGACCCGAAGTCAGGGCGCTGGCCGGCGACATGTGGCAGAGCCTCAGCCTGTTCATCGAGCAGGATGCCAAGGCGCCGAATTCGGTGATCCGGGCGCATCTCGCCAACATGTTCGTCGAGGTCGGCCGCCATCTCGCCGGCGATGCGCAGATCCGGGCCGACATGAACCAGGGGTTCGTCGTGGCGCTGGCCTCCTTCGTCGAAAGCCAGAAGAGCGGTGTGTCAAAATTCATCGCCGATCAGGTCAAACGCTGGGACCTGGCGCAACTGACGCGGCTGATCGAGATGAACATCGGCCGGGACCTGCAATATATCCGCTTCAACGGCATGATCATCGGCGGGCTGGCGGGTATCGTGCTCTACACGATCGAGCTGCTGCTCCCGGTCAATTGATGCGCATTGATCGTCAGGCCCGTCTTCGAAATGGACACACGGCAGCCGAGTGCTATGCTCCCGGCGAGGGTATCCGCATTTGCGGCTAAGGGGAGACATCATGGCAAAACAACCGGAATCCGATTCCTTCATGGACATGTTCGGCAGGTTCGGCCGCGACCTGAAGGTGCCCAATGTGGATGTCGAGGCGATAATTGCCCATCACCGCAAGAACCTCGAAGCGTTGGAGAAATCGGCGCGAGCCGGCGCCGCCGGCGCGACCTCGCTGTTGTCGAGGCAGCGTGAACTGCTGCAGGACACGCTGCGCGAAATCGCCGACATGGCGCAGAGCTACCGCGCGCCGGGCAATCCGCAGGAACTGATGGCCAAGCAGACGGAGTTCGCCCGGAAATCGTTCGAGGCGGCGCTTAAGAATGCCGGTGAAGCGGCTGAACTGGCTCGCAAATCCGGAACCGAATCGATCGAAATCCTGCGTGCACGCATCAAGGAGGCGATGGAGGAAATCCGCGCCGGCTACGGGCAGAAATAGGCTTCCGCGGCCTGTCGTTTCGTCTTCGGCGGGACATGCCGGTTTGCAGTTTCGCAACCCTGCGCATAGTTGCATTCGCGCCACGTTATAAGCGTCGGCGCCCCTGGAAGGTGCGAAAATCCGAATTCGGCCTGCCATTGCGCGGCAAGGCATGGCACGGTTCAGCCGGAGTTCGACGGAACCGATTCACAAGGGGTGAATTGACAGGGGCCATCCGTTCGTGGTCCGGAGGCACGGCAAGCGATCGGGAAAGCAGGAATGAACGAAATACGGCCTAAAACGCCGCCGACCTATGAGCAGTTGAGAACGATGTCCGGGCAGGAGCTCGGCGTCTCGGAATGGACCACGGTCGATCAGGACCGCATCAACCAGTTCGCCGAATGCACCGGCGACCACCAATGGATCCATGTCGACCCTGAACGCGCGCGGCGACAAAGCCCGTTCCGCACCACGATCGCGCATGGCTATCTGACGCTGTCGATCATCGGCGCGCTGGCGCTCGGCATGGGCATCGTGCCGGAAAACACCCAGGCCGCCTTCAACTATGGCTTCGACAAGGTGCGTTTCCTGGCGCCCGTGAGGGTCGGCGCCCGCATCAGGCTGCGTACGGTCCTGCTTTCCATGGAAGACAGGGGGCCTGGCCAATATCTGATGAAGGCAGCCAACACGGTCGAGATCGAAGGCGAGGAAAAGCCGGCGCTGACGGCGGAAACGCTGGTCATGCTGTATGAGCGCCGCAAACGGGCAGGGGCCTGAGCGTTCGCCTAGGCCCCTGCGATTTTTCAGGTGGCCGCTCCTTGCCGGTTCTGCAGACGCCTCAACGCATATAGTGTCGTTGCCGCGAGCACCGTGGCGTAGCCAGCCAACGGCCATGCGGTGTCGCCTCCCAAGAGGATGACGAAGACCGTGCCGGCTATGCCGACGATCAGGCTTTGGGCGCAGAAGTAGAGCGCGACCGCCGTCCCCGCGACATCGCCGAACGCTGCAAGCGCGCCGTTGGCGGTGACCGACCCAGCAAGGACGATGCCCACCGCCATCACCCACATCGGCAGGACGAAGGTGGCGAAGGACGGTGCGGCCAGCACCTGTCCGATCGCCAGCATCGACGCGCCGACAAGCAGCATCGCCATGCCGCGCGCCAGGCTGCCGGCCGTGCCCCAGCGCGCGATGAACGGCCTGGCAAATCGCGTGATTGCGATCATCACCAGTGCCGCCGTGGCAAAGGCGAGGCTGAAGCCGACGTGCGTAAAGCCGGCACGATCGATGAGCACGCGCGGCGCCGTCGAGAAGAACACGAAGAACGTGCCCATCGCCGCGGCGAAACCAAGCGTATAGGTCCAGAAGGCGAAGCTGCGCAGGATCGGACCGAAGGCAGGGCGCGGTCCGGAGCCATTCTGCGGCCGCGTTTCGTGCCAGCGCAGCCATGCATTGAGCGTGGCGGTAACGGCCAGGATGCAGAGCGTGACGAAGAGCGCACGCCAGCCGAAGCCCTTGGCGATCAGTGCGCCGGCGATTGGCCCCAATGCGGGCACGAAGGCCAGCATTGCGCTGAACAGGCCATAGATGACCGCGCCTTCGGGCCGCCCTGCGTAGACATCGCGCACCGTGGCGAAGGTCGCGACCAGAACAGCGGACGCGCCCAAGGCCTGCACGATGCGCAGTGCGAGGAAGACTGTGGCGGACGACGTGCCGGCGAGCGCGATGGAGGCGGCTGCGAACAGCAGCCCCCCGCCGAGCAGGACAGGGCGCCTACCGATCCGGTCGGAGATCGGCCCGAACACGATTTGGCCGAGGCCAAGGGTGACCATGTAGAGGCTGAGCGTCAGCTGGATGACCGAAGGCGACGTGCCGAGAGCTTCCGGCATCAGCGGAACCACCGGCAGGTAGATGTCCATGGCCAGCGAGGCCAGGATATCGAAAGGCGCCATCAGCAGCAGCGCCGACGGCAAGGAATAGGCCCATATAGGGCGTCTTGGAAAAGGCATGATTGGGCATCCGCACAAATGGTGAGATTTGGCGGCGATCTGCTGTTTCATGGATGGTCTGGTTTGACGGGGCAGAAGGCCGCAACAACGAGATGTTGTCGCGGCTTACTTGTCTGCTGACTTGGTGGTTCCCATACCGCTGCCCCGAAATTGACATTGCAGGCGTTCGCCTGCGCGCCGTTCAGTAGCAGCCCGGGTTCGGCCCGGCAACCTTCGGCAGTACCGAAAGCGCCCAACGGGTCAGGCAATCCTGGGCTGTGTCCGTCCAGCAAAGCGCAGCGAGAACAGGGCGAGCAGCAGTGCTGCCAGCGCCATGGCCGTTGCCGTCTCAAAAGTGACTTGCATGCCCCGGGCAGCCGAGGCGGAGCTAAGAACGTTCTGACCATCGGCCGACGCAGCCGCGAAGATGGCGCCCATCAGGGATGCGCCGGTGACGAGGCCGAGATTGCGCGACAAATTGAGCAGGCCGGATATGACACCGCGTTCGCCGGCGCCGACACCGCTCATGACGGCCGCATTGTTGGAAGTCTGGAACAGGGCGTAGCCGAAGCAGGTGACAGTGATGGGAACGACATAGCTGGCAATGCCGAGTCCGGTCAGCGCAAGCGACAGGAGGAATGTGCCCGTGGTGAGGCTGAGCAAGCCTGCAACCATCATCCTGTGGGCTCCAAAGCGATCGGAGAGCCGCCCGGCCAGCAGCGCCGACAGGGCCGAGACAAGCGGCCCGGTCGAAAGCACCACGCCGACCATCGCGGCATCGAGTCCCAACCCACGCGACAGATAGAAGGGAGCGACCACTAGGGTCGCCATCATCACCGTGGCGACGATCAGGCTCATGACCAGGCTGGCGCTGAGCCGCTGATCCCGGAAGCTGGCGAGTTGGACCAATGGGTTCTTCACCCGTTTCTGGGCGATGGCGAACAGACCGATGCCGAGAGCGGTAGCGGCCAGCAGGCCGATGTTGAGCGCACCGAAATGGCCCCGGCCAAGCGTCATGGCCAATGCATAGGCGGCCAGCGTCAGCGCCAACAGGACAGTGCCCATCGCATCGAACTTGCCTTGAGCGGCCTGCGCGTTCTTGTTGCCGGCTGGCAAGGCACGCCAGGCGAGGGCGAAGGTCAGCAGGCCCAGCGGTACATTGACCAGGAAAATCGCGCGCCAGCCGAGGCCGGCGATCAGCAGGCCGCCGAGCGAAGGGCCGAGCGTCGTGCCGATCGCCGACATGGCGCCGAGCAGGCCCATGGCGCTGCCGGTCCGCTCTTTGCTCACCGTCTCCGCGACAAAGGCCAGCGTCAGCGCCATCATCAGCGCCGCGCCCAGCCCCTGCGCGGCCCGTGCGGCGATCAGCAGCCAAAGCGTCGGCGCCAGGCCGCAGAGCACCGATGCCGATGTGAACAGCGCGATGCCGCCGAGCAGCAACGGCCGGCGCCCGAACATGTCAGCCAGCCGCCCGGCGCTGACGATCAACGTGGTGATGGCGAGGAGATAGGCCAGAACCACCCATTGCACGGCCTGGAACGACGCTCCGAACGTCTGCATCAGCGAGGGCAGCCCGACGCTGGCAATGCTGGTTCCCAGCGACGACAGCAGCGTGGCGAGCGACAGGCTTGCCAGCGCCCAGGCGGTCGATTGATTCTGTTGCGGAGCGGACACCAGTCCAACCTGATTTTGCGCGGCGACTGCCATGCGATCTCCTTTCCGTTCGCTCCGAAAGCGGAGCCAATGGTGATCTAGTCTCGCAGGTGATATGGCGGAAGGCGCAGCATTTGCATCATATCAGTGCATGAGACGCCACATCATGCTACGATCCGCAAATGACGACGCCCGATCTCAATCTGCTCTTTGCTCTCGACGTGCTGCTGGCGGAAGGCAGCGTGGCCCGCGCGGCACGCCGTCTGCGGCTCAGCCCCTCGGCGATGAGCCGGACGCTGGCGCGACTGCGCCAGGCAACGGGCGATCCTCTGCTGGTGCGAGCCGGGCGCGGCCTGGTGGCGACGCCGCGCGCGGAGGAGTTGCGCCGCCAAGTCGGTCCTGTCGTCCAGGACGCGGAGGCGCTGCTGCGCCCAGCCGAATTGCTTGATCTTTCAAGCCTGGACAGGGTGTTCACGCTGCGCACCAACGACGGGTTCGTCGAGGAGTTCGGGCCTCGCCTTGTCGCCCGCATCGGGGCCGAAGCGCCTGGCGTGCGGCTGCGTTTCGCGCCGAAGTCTGACAAGGATGTGATGTCGCTGCGCGAGGCGGCGATCGACCTGGAAATCGGCGTCGCCGGCGAAACCGGACCCGAAGTGCGCATCCAGGCGCTGTTTCGCGACCGCTTCATCGGCGCTGTCCGATCAGGCCATCCGCTGATTGAGGGCATTGTGACGCCCGAGCGCTATGCGGCGGGCCGGCACATCAGTGTTTCGCGGCGCGGCCGCGAGAAGGGACCGATCGACGAGGCGCTGGGCGGGCTTGGCCTGCAGCGGACGGTGGTGTGCATGGTCTCGGGTTTCTCGGCCGCGCTCGCCATGGCGCGCGCTTCGGAACTGATCGCCAGCGTGCCCGAGCGGCACACGGCCGGCGCGCGCGCCGGCATGCACAGTTTTCCGCTGCCGGTCACTACGGTGGAAGTCACCATTTCGATGCTCTGGCATCCGCGCCTCGATGCCGACCCGGCGCAACGTTGGTTGCGTGACTGCGTGCGGGAGGTCTGTGCAAGTCGCTGAGATCAGCGCGCCATTGCCGCCTCGAGCACCTTGAAGATCCGCTGATCTTCGCACTGGGCGACGTTGAAGCGCAGGAAACGGCTGGCCGTCCGCGACAGGCTGAACGCGTTGCCGGGCGCCAGCACGACATTGTCGCTGAGCGCCCGGCGTGCGACTTCGGCCGCGTCAACGCCGTCGGGCAGGCCGCACCACAGGAACAGACCGGCCGGCTGGTCGATCCACGGCGTGATGCCGATCGCCCTCAGCCGGGCGACGGTCTCGGCCATGGCGCGCGCGAGCCTGGCGCGCAGCAGATCCATGTGCTTGCGGTAGCTGCCATCCTTCAGCAGCATCAGGACCAGTTCGGCGGCCAGCCGTCCGCCGCCGAAGGTCGTGGCGATTTTGAGGTCGGTCAGGCCCTCGATCCAGTCGCGGGGCGCTGCGATGAAGCCGCAGCGCACCGACGCCGACAGCGTCTTGGTAAAACTGCCGATCTGGACGACGCGGTTCAGGCCATCGAAGGCCGCCAGCCTCGGGGCAGGGGCATGTTCGAAATCGGCGAAGATGTCGTCCTCGACAATGGTCAGGTCCGACTGGTCGGCGAGCTTCAGCAAGCGGTGCGCGGTGACCGGCGACAGGATCGCCCCGGTCGGGTTGTGGATCGCGGCGTTGGTGATGTAGAGGCGCGGCCGATGCTCGGCGAGCGCATGCGCGAACAGTTCGATATCTGGCCCAGACGGTGTGTAGGGAACGCTGACCACCTTGGCGCGGTGGGCGCGCAGCAAAGCGTGGAAATTGAAATAGCAGGGGTCGTCGACCAGCACCGTGTCGCCGGGCTCGATCAGGAGCCGGCACAACAGGTCGATGGCCTGCGTGCCCGAGTCCGTCAGCATGATCTGTTCAGGCGAGACTTCGATGCCATGCCCGGCCATGCGCCGCGCCAAGAGTTGCCGCAGCGGCGGCAGGCCAAGCGGCGTGCCGTAATCGGCAAGCGCGGCATCGTCGGCGCGCGCTGCCGTGCGCAGTGCCCGCCGCAGCGCGGCCTGCGGCATCCAGGAGGCCGGCAGCCAGCCGCAGCCGGGTTTCAACACCTCGTCGCCGGCATCCAGCGACTGGCGCGATACCCAGAGCGGATCGACGGCACGGTCGAGCCGGGGACCGATCTCGGCCAGCGACAGCGGCGCCAGCGAGCCGGCGGCATAGAAACCCGAGCCCCGCCGGGAGCGGATCGTGCCCTCGGCGACGAGCCGCTCATAGGCTTCGACCACGGTGGATTTGGACACCTGCATGGATTGGGCGAAGGCGCGGATCGACGGCAACCGGGCTCCCGGTGTCAGGCTGCGCGCGGCAATCCGCTGGCGAATGGTCGCCATGACGCTTTCGACCAGAGTGGGGGTACCCAGGGTTCGCGCGCCATCAGTTTCCAAGGCGAGGCCAGTCATCTGTACTGCTCAATATGCCATTACAGTTTCGTGAAATTGTACCGCATTGTCTCTAGCCGCGCCATGGGCATCCGCCCGATAGAGGGCGAAAGCAATGGAGCGTGCAATGGACAAGACCGCGAGCGGCTGGGTGAACGGATTTATCGGCGTGCTGATCTTCTCGGGCTCGCTGCCGGCGACGCGTGTGGCGGTCATGGATTTCGATCCGACCTTCGTGACATCAGCCCGGGCCGCGATTGCCGGACTGCTTGGGCTGGCGATGCTGCTGCTGTTTCGGGAGAAACGTCCGCAGCGCGGCGATCTGGTGTCGCTGGTGATCGTGGCGCTGGGCGTGGTCGTCGGCTTTCCCTTGTTGACCGCCTTGGCGCTCAAGCACATCACCTCGGCCCATTCCATCATCTTCATCGGCCTGCTGCCGCTGGCGACCGCGATCTTCGGTGTGCTGCGCGGCGGCGATCGTCCTCGTCCGGCATTCTGGTTGTTTTCGTGCATCGGCAGCGCGCTGGTCGCGGGCTTCGCGCTGACGCAGGGCGTGACCGCCTCGCCGGTCGGCGACGGCCTGATGCTCGCCGCCGTCGTCGTTTGCGGCCTGGGCTATGCCGAGGGCGCCGCGCTGTCGCGAAGGCTCGGCGGCTGGCAAGTGATCTGCTGGGCGCTGACGTTGTCGCTGCCGATCATGCTGGTGCTGAGTTTCGCGACCCTGCCGCAATCCTTTGCCGCCGTCGGCTCCCACGCCTGGATCGGGCTCGCCTATGTCTCGCTGTTCAGCATGCTGATCGGCTTCGTCTTCTGGTACCGCGGCCTGGCGCAAGGCGGCATCGCGGCGGTCGGCCAATTGCAGTTGTTGCAGCCCTTCTTCGGCCTGGCGCTTGCGGCGAGCCTGCTGCACGAGCAGGTCAGCCCGCTGATGGTGGTTGTCACGCTCGGCGTGGTAGCCTGCGTGTTCGGGGCGAAGAAGTTCGCGCGTTAGTTCGGGAAGCGAGCCCCGCGCCTAGAACTTCGTCACCACCCCGATGCCAATGCCCTCGAAGCCACCCATCGCCATCAGCGCCGCGGGCGCCTCGTCGAGGCTGATCTTCTTGCCGACCAGAAGTTCGGGCTTGAGCTTGCCGTTGCGGATCATCTCCATCATCGCCTGGTAGCGGTAGGCCTGCATTCCGTGGCTGCCGAGGATTTCGAGCTCGAAGGCGATGATCTTGTCCATCGGCACTTGCGGGCGGGCGTGCTCGCCCAGCATCAGGCCGACCTGCACATGGCGGCCGCGCCGGCGCAGATTGGCGATCGAGTTGAACGAGGTGGTGGGGTGGCCGAGCGCGTCCATCGACATATGCGCGCCGCCATTGGTGATTTGCTTGACCGCCTTGACCACATTCGGCGTCGTCGACGCATTGATCGTCGCTACGGCGCCGATCTTTTTGGCGAACTCCAGCTTCTCGTCGGTGAGGTCGATGGCGATCACATTGGCGCCCATCGAACTGGCGATCATGATTGCCGACAGGCCGACGCCGCCGCAGCCATGCACCGCCACCCATTCGCCGGGCTTGACCCGCCCCTGGTCGACGGTGGCGCGAAACGAGGTGACGAAGCGGCAGCCGAGGCTGGCGGCGGTGGCGTATTCCATCTCCTCGGGCAGGCGCACGAGGTTGGTGTCGGCATGTTCGATGCCGACATATTCGGCGAACGAGCCCCAGCCCGTGAAGCCGGGCTGCGTCTGGTGCTCGCAGACCTGATGATTGCCCGACGTGCATTCGAAACAGCGGCCGCAGCCGACGGCGAACGGCACCGTCACGCGGTCGCCGGCCTTCCAGCGGCTGACCTGCTTGCCGGCGGCGACGACGACGCCCGCCAGTTCATGTCCAGGCACATGCGGCAAGGTGATGCCGTCATCATGGCCCATCCAGCCATGCCAGTCGCTGCGGCACAGCCCCGTCGCCTCGACCTTGATGACGACGCCATCGGCAGCCGGCTTCGGATCGGGGACGGTCTGGATCGTCGGCGCTTCGCCGAATTTCTCGAAGACGACGGCTTTCATCGGTCACTCCACCCTGTGCATTGTCCGGGGAAACGATAGCCGATTCCCCAGCCGGTCAAGCGGAAATCGATTCCGCCAGCTTGGCCAGTCCGCCGAACCGGCCAGGGCGCTCAGCTGTTTTCCCGGTTGCGGAAATCGGCGAGCCTCGTGTCGCCGGGGACCAGCCGCCGCCCGTCCTCGGCGTGCACCTCCAGGCGCCTGATCGGCCGACCGCTCTGCGTATCGACCATGAAAGTGTAGGGCTCGCCCGGTCCGGAGAAATAGGTCTCGCCCCATTGCCGCAAGGCGACCAGGACATAGAACAGGCCGCGCCCTTTTTGCGTCAGCACATATTCGTGGTGCGCGCTGCCGTCGGGCGCGGGAACCGTTTCCAGTATGTCGTGTGCGACCAGATTGCGCAGCCGCGCCGACAGGATGTTCTTGGCGACGCCGAGGCTCTTCTGGAACTCGCCGAAGCGGCGCAAGCCGTCAAAGGCATCGCGCACGATGAGCAGCGACCACCAGTCGCCGATCGCGTCCAGCGGCCGCGCGATCAGGCAATCCGCTTCGCGGTGGCTCGTTCGTTTCACCATGGCAATCGTTGGTCCAGATAGATCATTCTGGTTGCAAGATAAAACTGTTCTGCCTATCCAGCAAGTGGTTTCAAGTTGAAACCTATTGTGGAGAGCGACATGAATCTGCAGGTGGTGAACGGCGTGGCAGCAGGAGCGGAGCGGTCCGACAGGCTGCTGCAGGCAACACCAGCGTCACCACTGGGACTGTCCGGCATGACGGCGCTGGTCTTCGCCATTGCCTGTGGCCTGAGTGTTGCCAACGTCTATTTCGCTCATCCGCTGCTCGATGCCATCGCCCATGATTTCGCCATCGCGCCCGCCTCGGTCGGCATCGTGGTGACGGTCACGCAGATCGGCTATGCGCTCGGCCTGTTCTTCATCGTGCCGCTGGGCGACCTGTTCGATCGTCGCAAGCTGATCGCCGTTCAGGCAGTCCTGTCCGCCGTCGCGCTGAGTGCTGTCGGGATTGCACCGAGCGCTGCAATGCTGCTGACAGGCCTTGCTGTCGTCGGACTGCTTGCCGTTGTGGTTCAGGTGCTGGTGGCCTACGCCGCCGACCTCGCCGTGCCGTCCGAGCGGGGGCGGGCGGTCGGCACCGTCACCAGCGGCGTCATCCTTGGCATCCTGCTTGCCCGCTTCGTTGCCGGCGTCGTCGCCGACTTCGCTGGCTGGCGCTGGGTCTATCTGGTCTCGGCGGCGCTGACGCTCATCATGGCGCTGGTACTCTACCTCATCCTGCCGCGCCACGAGGCGGAGCGGCCACGCACGCCCTATCCGCGCCTGCTCGGCTCGGTGGTACTGCTGTTTGTGCAGGAGCCGCTGCTGCGTGTGCGCGCGGTGCTCGCCATGCTGATCTTCGCCAGCTTCAACGTGCTGTGGGCGCCACTGGTGCTGCCGCTGAGTGCCGCGCCATTTTCACTCTCGCATACCGAGATCGGGCTGTTCGGCCTTGCCGGGGTCGCCGGCGCTCTCGGTGCTCGCTGGACAGGCGGCCTCGTCGATCGCGGGCGCGGCCAGCTGGTCACCGGTCTCAGCCTGCTTTTGATGATGGGGGCCTGGCTGCCGATCGCCTTCATGGGCGTGTCGCTGTGGCTGCTTGTCGCCGGCATCGTCATGCTGGATCTGGCGATCCAGGCCGTCCACGTCACCAATCAGAGCCTGATTTTTTCGCGCCGGCCTCATGCACGCAGCCGCCTGGTGGGCGGCTACATGATCTTTTATTCGCTCGGCAGCGCGCTCGGCTCCATCGCCTCGACCATGACCTATGGCGCCATGGGCTGGAGCGGCGTCTGTGTGCTGGGCGCCAGCATCGGCCTGCTGGCGTTGCTGGTCTGGGCACTGACGCTGCGCGTTGGCCAGTAGGCCTTACTCCGCATCGATCTGGTTCTGCGGCGCGGCCTTCTGGAAGGCCGGCAGCGCCATGCAGGCGGCGTTGATGCGGGTGATCGTCGGGTAGGGCGTCAGGTCGACGCCGAAACGGGCGTTGCTGGTGATCTGTGCCGCCAGGCAGATATCGGCGAGCCCCGGCGCCTCGCCGTGGCAGAATGTTCCGGTCTGAGGTGAGGACGCTAGGTTCTTTTCAAGCGGCTGAAAGCCTTCGTTCACCCAGTGGCGGAACCAGTTGGTGATGTCCTGGTCGCCGGCGCCGAACAAGGTGCGCAGCGAGGTCAGCACCCGCAGATTGTTCACCGGGTGGATGTCGCAGGCGATCATCTGCGCCAGCATTCTCACGCGCGCCCGGCCAAGCGAGTCCTTCGGCAGCAGCGGCGGCGTGGGCTGGACCTCGTCGAGATATTCGATGATCGCCAGCGACTGCGTCAAAAGCGTGCCGTCGTCGAGCACCAATGCCGGCACCAGCCCCTGCGGGTTGACCGCGAGATAGGCCGGTTCCAGATGCTCGCCATGGCGCAGATGGTGCGGGACGTAGTCATAGCTCAGCCCCTTCATCTCCAGCGCGATCCGCACTCTGTAGGAGGTGGAGGAACGGTAATAATTGTGCAGGACGATGTCGCTCATGGCTTTGTTGTTCACGACCGTGGTTGGCCGATCGTCACTTCGATCGTGCCGATGCCGTCGACGCCGCCGGTCATCGTCTCACCGGGCTTGACCGCGCCGACGCCGGCTGGCGTGCCGGTGAAGATCAGGTCGCCGGCCTGCAATTCTACGCCCTCGCTGCAGATCGAGACAATGTCGGCGATTGGCCAGATCAGCTCGGCGAGATCGGCGTCCTGCCGCACCTTGCCGTCGACAGCAAGCCAGATACGCCCCTTCGTCGGGTGCCCCGATTTCTGCGCAGGCACCAGTGGGCCGCATGGGGCGGAACGATCGAACGCCTTAGACCAGTCCCAGGGCCGCGCCGCCTTCTTGGCCTCATCCTGGAGGTCGCGGCGGGTGAGGTCGATGCCGACGCCATAACCCCAGACGTGGTCCAGCGCCCGCTCACGCGCAATGCGGAAGCCTGTTTTTCCGATCGCGGCCACCAGCTCGATTTCGTGGTGCAGATTGGCCGTCAGCGGCGGGTAGGGGAACACGGTGCCGGAATCGACCACGGCGTCGGATGGCTTGGTGAAGAAGAAGGGCGGATCGCGCTCGTCATTGCCGAACTCGCGCGCATGCGCCGCATAGTTGCGGCCGACGCAGAAAATCCGCCGCACGGCAAAGCGCTCGGCCGACCCGCTGATGGCGACTGAAGGCGTTGGCGGCACGGGAAGGACAAAGGCGGTCATGGGGGTCTCTGCGTTGGCTATCGGGATGATGGCGGCACCTTCGGCCGATTTCGGGAACCGGGCAAGGCGTCGCTCTTCATAAAGCATTGGCTTTGTCGGGGCCGTATAAGTAATTCAGGGTTCCCATCACCTTTGCAGCGGCCTATCAACCGGCGATAGACTATTTGCTAATAATCCGACCAAGGTCGCGGGGCTATGGTGTGGCAGGTAAACCGGAACGAGCCACATGACAGTACCCAACGATCGCGCCCGGTTCCTGATCATCGACGACCATCCGCTGTTTCGCGAGGCGCTGCACAGCGCCGTGCAGATGGCCTATCCGGAGGTCGACACGGTCGAGGCGCGCTCGATCGCCGAGGCGCTCGATCTGCTGGCCGACGCTAAGCCTTTCGACCTTGCGCTGCTGGACCTCAGCATGCCCGACGTGCACGGCTTCGACGGGCTGCTGCAACTCAGGACCCGCTATCCGCGCCTGCCGGTGGTGATCGTGTCGGGATATGAGGAGCCGCGGATCATTTCCGAGGCGCTGTCCTATGGCGCCGCCGGCTTCATCCCGAAATCGGCGCGCAAGAGCGATCTGGCCGCCGCCATCCGCTCGGTGATGGACGGCGCGATCTATGTGCCGGAAACCTATGAAGGCCAGCCGGCCGACGCCGACAGCATCGACCGCGCCGACATGGTCCAGCGTCTGTCCAAACTGACGCCGCAGCAGTTGCGGGTGCTGCAGATGCTGCGCCAAGGCCTGCTCAACAAGCAGATCGCCTATGAACTGCAGGTGGGCGAGACCACGGTCAAGGCGCATGTCTCGGAGATATTGCGCAAGCTCAATGTCTACAGCCGCACGCAAGCGGTGATCGAGGTCTCGAAGCTGGACAATGCGGAGCTTTTCAGGGATCAGGCGGGGTTTTGAGCTTTTACCCTCCCCCTCGTGGGGAGGGTATGGAGCTAAGCCAGCAAATGCGCCAGCAGCGCGCGCAGTTGCGCCGGCTTCAGTGGTTTGCGCATCAGTTCGATGCCGTCGGCGCGCGCTGCCTTGGCGACGGCTTCGGAATTGTCGGCGGTGACGATCAGCGCTGGCACTGCGCGGCCGAGATAGTCGCGGACCTCCGATATGGTGGCGGTGCCGAGGTCGCCGCCGTCGAGATGCTGGTCGGCAATGATGATGTCGGGCATCCAGTCGGTGTCGCCGAGCAGGTCAAGCGCGTCGTCGGTCGAGGTCGCGGCCCGCACCAGGCACTGCCAGCGCTCGAGCAGGAAGGTCATGGCCTCCAGCACCTCCGCGTCGTTTTCGACCAGCAGCACCTTGGTGCCGAACAGGCCGTAGCCGCGTGACCGCTCCAGGGCGGTGGCGCTGGCGATCGCGTCGGCGGGGGCACCGATGCCGACGGGGACATCGATATGGAAGATCGTGCCGCGCCCCACCTTCGACGAGAAGGTCACGGGGTGGCCGAGCGCGCCGGCCATGCGGCGCACGATGGCAAGCCCGAGCCCAAGGCCGCCGCTGTCGAGCCCGGCATTGGCGGGCAAGGTGCCGCGATGGAATTCCTCGAACACCGCCTCGCGCTGGTCCTCGGGGATGCCGCAGCCGGTATCGGCGACATCGATGCGGATCGTATCGCCGCGATGCCTGGTGCCGACGAGCACGCCGCCCGAGCGTGTATAGCCCAGCGCGTTGGAGAGGATGTTCTGCAGGATGCGGCGCAGCAGGGTGCGGTCGGAGCGGACCACGGCGTTGACCGGTCGGAACTTCAGCGACAGGCGTTTCATTTCCGCGACCGGCTGGAAATCCGAGCGCAGCGACGAGAACAGCGCCTCCAGGCTGACGTCGCCGATGTCGGGGTGCACCACGCCGGCATCGAGCTTGGAAATGTCGAGCAGGGTGCGCAGCAGGTCCTCCATCGTCTCCAGCGAGCGCTCGACCTGCCGCACCAGTTTCCTGCCTTCGTCGCTGGTCTGCACCTCGGCGAGCGCCGAGACGGACAGGTGAGCCGCGTTCAGTGGCTGCAGCACGTCATGGCTGGCGGCGGCAAGGAACCTCGTCTTGGACAGGTTCGCGAACTCGGCGTTTTCCTTGGCGGCGCTGAGGTCGATGTTGGACTGTTCCAGCCGCCGCAAGGTCGAGTGCAACTCCTCGGTGCGCATGCGCACCCGGTTCTCGAGCGAGATGGCGGTCTGGAAAAGCGAGAAGGCGTTGCCTTGCTGGTCCATCGAGCGCTCGACGCGGCTGACCAGGGCGGCGTTGATCTTCTTCAGCTTTTCGAGGTCGTTTATATCCTTGAGCGGCATCTTGTTACTCTGCGGCCCCTATTCCGCCGCTTGCCGTTCGCCAAAGGCAATGCCGGTGAAGGTCTGGTTCAAATGCATCGACCGGTACTGTTCGCCATACGTGCCGAAGCCGACGACATTGTTGACCCGGTAGAGTTCCGAAATGTCACGAAAAACTTGCCGGTTGCGCGCATCGAGCCGGCGTAGCACGCAGTCGAAGCCGAGGATCAGGTCGATGCCGCCAAGCCTCTCCTCGACCTCGCGCAAGGCCGCGCGTGTCGATTCCACCATGTCCTTGGGCTGGGCGATCGACAATACGACGCCGTCGTCTATGGCGCAGAAGAACGACAGCGAGCCGTCGGCGTGCATCCTCTGGATCGAGCGGCAGTAATATTCACCGCCCACCTTCACCACCACCGGGTGCGAGGCGAAGCTCAGCGGCGTTAGGGTGTGCGGGACGATACCGACGGAAGCGGCATATTCTTCCGCCGCATTGGTGGCGTTAAACTCGCGTACGATGCGGTGATCGGCATCGGACGCCGTGACCACCAGTTTTTCGTCGGTCGGAACGAAATTATCGGTCTTGAAGACGTGGAACGGAATTTCCGTGGCGATCAGCACGATGATGGCGCTGTCCGAGGTGACCCTGCCGTTCGAGATCAGCCGCGTCGTCTCAAATTTCAGATCGTCGCCGGCCGAGCCGCCGAGCAGAGGTATGTCGTCAAGGCCCCAGTGGATGGCCGAACTGACCGCTTCCTCTGCATAGGACAGCCCATCGATGAAGCAGAGCGCGAAGGTGTTCCTGGTCCGCTCCCCGCCGACCCGGACGCGCAGCGTGCGCCGCAGGGCCTCGACCTCGCCGGTGATCCTGTCCATGCCCGACGAGGATAGATTGTCGACCATGGCGCTGACCGCGGTGAACGCCGCCGAGGGAAGCAGCATCGCCAGCATGTGACCTTCCTCTAGCCCCTGCGGCGTGATCTCGCCGGCAGTGGAGCAGCCGGCATGGTGGAGCCCTGGCGCATGCGCCGAGAGCGCCCGCGACAGGGCGCCGGCCTCGACAAGACTCTGGGAGAAGAACACGAGTGCAAAGCCGGCGTCGATTGCCGCGGCCTCGCTGGCCACCGCGCGAGCGAAAGCATCCAGGTCGGGCTCGTCCGTGGTCAGCGCCGACAAGCCGCAGGCGTAGCGCGTCCGTGAACTGGTCAGCGGCGTTCTCCCGCATTTCCTCCGACGCTGTTTTTATACGCGGCTGTTTTTACAGGCTTCTGGCGCGCGGGCGTCGAAGGATATTGTTGCTTCCAATCGGCGTTTTGGCAATGGGGCGAGGGGAATGCGCCTTGGGCCTTGGCCATGACCGAAAGTACAATGATCCGCCTTTTCCGTCGCGCTGTTTTTTGTGCGTTGTGCAGTGTACGAATAACGCATGGCCGAAGTGCCAGCGGCGCGTCGGCAGCGTGATGACCAAGGTTGATACCCAGGGAGGATTCATGTCGGACGTTTCGTTGATGGTGAACGGCAGGCGGGTCAGCGGGGCCGCCGAGGATCGAACGCTGCTGGTTCACTTCCTGCGCGAGAATCTCGGCCTGACCGGAACGCATGTCGGCTGCGACACCTCGCAATGCGGGGCCTGCGTCGTCCATGTCGACGGCAAGGCGGTGAAGTCCTGCACCATGCTCGCGGTACAGGCGTCCGGCTCGAGCATTGTAACGATCGAAGGTCTCGCCAATGGCGCCGACCTGCATCCCGTGCAGGCCGCCTTCAAGGAACATCACGGCCTGCAATGCGGTTTCTGCACGCCTGGCATGATCATGGCGGCAACCGACATGATCAACCGCCATCCCGAAGGCCTCGACGAGGCGACGGTGCGAGCCGAACTGGAAGGCAATATCTGCCGCTGCACCGGCTACCACAACATCGTCAAGGCGATCCTCGCCGCATCGAAGACGATGGCAAAAGGGGCCAAGGGCAAGGCGAAACAAGCTGCGTGAACGAGCGGTAGGCAGTAGGCAGTAAGGCAGTAGGGAACCGGAACCAGTTTTTCCCTACTGCCGTACTGCCCAACTCACCTGCTCCCCTACAATCTCGGGAGGAATTTCTGATGGGCATTGAAGGTGTTGGCGCTCGGGTCGCGCGCAAGGAAGACAAAAGATTCATCACCGGCGCCGGCCGCTATGTCGACGACATGGTGGTTCCCGGCATGAAGCATGCCGCCTTCGTGCGCAGCCCGTACGCGCATGCGCAGATCAAGAAGATCGACGTCAAGCGAGCGCAAGCCATGCCCGGCGTCATCGGCGTGCTGACCGGCAAGGAGCTCAAGGCCGATGGCATCGGCAACCTCATCTGCGGCTGGATGATCCATTCCAAGGACGGTTCGCCGATGAAGATGGGCGCCTGGTCGCCGTTGGCCGTCGACAAGGTGCGCTATGTCGGTGACGCCGTCGTCGTCGTCGTGGCCGAGACCAAGGGGCAGGCCCGTGATGCGGCAGAGGCGGTCGAGATCACCTACAAGGAATTGAAGGCCGTCGTCGAAGCCACCAAGGCGCTCGAAAAGGGCGCGCCGCAGATCCATGCCGAGGCCGAGAACAATCTGATATTCGACTGGGAGATCGGCGATGCCAAGGCGACCGACGCGGCGATCAAGGCAGCGGCGCATGTCACCCGCATGAAGATCGTCAACAACCGGCTGGTGCCGAATGCCATGGAGCCGCGCGCGGCTCTCGGCCACTACGACAAGGCCGAGGACCATTACACCTGCTGGACGACCTCGCAGAACCCGCATGTCGCGCGGCTGGTGATGAGCGCCTTCTACAATGTCGCGCCGGAAAACAAGCTGCGCGTCATCGCGCCGGATGTCGGCGGCGGCTTCGGCTCCAAGATCTACATCTATCCCGAAGAGATCGTCTGCCTGTGGGCTTCCAAGAAAACCGGCGTGCCGGTCAAATGGGTCGCCGACCGCACCGAGAGTTTTCTCTCCGACGCGCATGGCCGCGACCATGTCTCGACGGTGGAAATGGCTTTCGACAAGAACAACAGGATCACCGGGCTGAAGGTCGACACGATCGCCAATCTCGGCGCCTATATGTCGCTGTTCTCGTCCTGCGTGCCGACCTATCTCTACGCGACGCTGCTTTCGGGCCAGTACGACATTCCGGCCATCCACGCCAATGTGCGCACGGTCTATACCAACACGGCGCCTGTCGATGCCTATCGCGGGGCAGGGCGGCCGGAAGCCACCTATCTCCTGGAACGCACGATGGAAGCGGCCGCGCGCGAGCTTGGCGTGTCGCCTGCCGAATTGCGGCGCAAGAACTTCATCACCTCCTTCCCGCACCAGACACCGGTGATCATGAACTATGACGCCGGCGACTACGGCGCCTCGCTCGACGCGGCCATGAAAGCTTCGGACTATGCCGGCTTTGCCAAACGCAAGGCGGCGGCCGCCAAGAAGGGCCTGCTGCGCGGCATCGGCATGAGCTGTTACATCGAGGCCTGCGGCATCGCGCCGTCGGCGGCGGTCGGCTCGCTCGGCGCCGGTGTCGGCCTTTGGGAATCGGCCGAAGTGCGCGTCAACGCCGTCGGCACGATCGAGGTGCTGACCGGCTCGCACAGCCATGGCCAGGGCCACGAGACGACCTTCGCGCAACTGGTCAACCAGCGGTTCGGCGTGCCGATTGATTCGGTTTCGATCGTCCATGGCGACACCGACAAGGTGCAGATGGGCATGGGCACTTACGGTTCGCGCTCGGGCGCGGTCGGCATGTCGGCGATATCAAAGGCACTCGACAAGGTCGAGGCCAAGGCCAAGAAGATCGCCGCCCACTTGCTCGAAGCCGACGAGGGCGACATCGTCATCGAGAACGGTGCGCTGAAGGTTGCCGGTACCGACAAGAACGTGCCGTGGTTCCAGGTGGCGCTGGCCGCCTATACCGCCCACAATCTGCCGGCAGGGATGGAGCCCGGATTGAAGGAAACGGCCTTCTACGATCCGTCGAACTTCACCTTCCCGGCGGGCTGCTACATCTGCGAGGTCGAGATCGAACCGGAGACCGGAACGACAGAGATCGTCCAGTTCGTGGCCGCCGATGATTTCGGCAACATCATCAATCCGATGATCGTCGAGGGCCAGGTGCATGGCGGCATCGCGCAAGGGATTGGCCAGGCGCTGCTGGAAGGCGCCCATTACGATGCCAGCGGACAGCTGCTGACCGCGAGCTATATGGATTACACCATGCCGCGCGCGGGCGACCTGCCGTCGTTCAAGGTCTCGACCTCGAACACGCCATGCCCGGGCAATCCGCTCGGCATCAAGGGTTGCGGCGAGGCCGGCGCCATCGGCTCGCCGCCGGCGGTAATCAACGCCATCACCGATGCCATCGGCATCGCCGATATCGCCATGCCCGCCTCGCCGCCCACCGTGTGGGCCGCGATCCGCGCCGCGAAGCACTGAGGAGGAACAGCCATGTATTCGGTCAACTACCATCGCGCCGCCTCGGTCGCGGATGCCGCCAAGCTGGTGAAGAGCGGCGACGCCAAACTGCTGTCCGGCGGCATGACGCTGATACCTGCCATGAAGACGCGGCTGGCGGCTCCTTCCGATCTCGTCGATCTGTCGCGCATCAAGGAGATGCAGGGCGTCAAGGTGTCGGGAAAGACGGTCACCATCGGCGCGGCCACCACGCATTTCGACGTCTCCAACGACGAGAAGCTTAAGAAGGCCTGCCCGGCAATTGCCCATCTGGCGTCGCTGATCGGTGACCCGGCGGTGCGCTACAAGGGCACGATCGGCGGTTCGATCGCCAACAACGATCCGGCGGCCGACTATCCGGCGGCCCTTCTGGCATTGGGCGCCACCATCGTCACCAACAAGCGCGAGATATCGGCCGACAAGTTCTTCAAAGGGCTGTTCGAAACGGCCTTGAAGGATGGCGAGATCATCACGGCGGTCTCCTTCACCGCGCCGGCCAAGGCGGCTTATGAAAAGTTCCGCAACCCGGCTTCTCGCTATGCAATCGTCGGCGTGTTCGTGGCCAAGGGCAAGGACGGCGTCAGCGTTGCGGTGACCGGCGCCGGTGACGACGGCGTGTTCCGCTCGAAGGAGATCGAGGCAGCCCTTGCGAAGAACTTCGACGCCGCGTCTCTCGCCGGCGTGAAAGTGCCGGCGAAGAACCTGATGAGCGACATCCACGCTTCCGCCGACTACCGCGCCAATTTGATCGCGGTCATGGCCAAGCGCGCGGTGGCGGCAGCCAACGCCTGACAGCATCGGTTGCCGACATCAAAGGGGCCATCTTGGCCCCTTTTTCGTACGCGATGGTGTGTAGCCGTGCGGCTCGTGAAGGAATTTCGCCACGCGACTGGTCTTTTGCTCGAAGCATTTCCGGCAGTTTGCTGCCCAAGGAACCGCATCGCCGCCAATCTCGCACTTGCACAAACTTATATTGCACTGCAGTATGGGTTGGGGCGGGAATGCGAGCCGGGTTCGGATATTTACCGCCGTGCCCTTTCGCATGCCAATGCGAAGGATCGGCATGTCCGAAATTACCGCGACCCAGATGGTTCCGTCCCGATCCGCCGTCGACCGATCGGCTAGGACTAGACTGGCCTATCTCGACGGCTGGCGCGGCCTGTCGATCGCCCTGGTGCTGATCGGCCATTTTTTCCCGGTGCCCGGAATCAATCTGGGCGTGCTTGGCGTCGAATTCTTCTTCGTGCTCAGCGGCCGGCTGATGGCCGAGATCCTGTTCATCGAACGCTACCCGCTGAAGAAGTTCTTCAAGCGCCGCTTCTCGCGCATCTACCCGGCGCTTCTGGTCTTCGTCATCATCGCCATGATCGCGCTCTCCGGCACGTTCATCGCCTTCAAATGGAAGGCCGCGCTGACGGCGCTGACATTCACCTACAATTACGCCGGAATTCTCGTCACCCGCGCCGGAGCGCTCGACCATATCTGGTCGCTTTGTGTCGAGGAGCATGCCTACATCATCCTGGCGTTGATCAGCGCGCTCGTCTCCAGCCGCAATCGCGTCATTACTTTGCTGGTGACGCTCGCTTTGCTCGCAATGGCCAATGGCGCGGTGTCGTACTGGGTGTTCAGGCTGGACTACGAGGCCACTTACTGGCGCACCGATGTGCACATCGCTTCGATCCTGCTTTCGGCTTCGATCTGCCTGCTTAAGGCCGAAGGCCGCCTGCCGGCGGTGCTGAAGGGGCCTTATGTCGCCCTGGCAGCGGCGGCGGTCGCGGTTTTGCTGTTCATGGACCCGGTGCCGACGCCGATCCACTATCTCCTTGCGGTGCCGCTGCTGGCGCTGGCTGTCAATGCGCTCGATTTCAGCACGCCAATCTTTTCCAAATTGCTCTCGTCCTGGCCCATGGCGACGTTGGGCCTGTGGTCATACTCACTCTATCTGTGGCAGCAGCCCTTCTACAAATTCGTCTATGAACAAGGCATCAGCCCGTGGCCGATGCTGGCCGGGGTCTTTGCCTGCGCGCTCTGCAGCTATTACCTCATCGAGCGGCCGGCGCGTGAATGGTTGAACCGCAATTGGTGATTCAGGTGTCATCGCGCCGAGGCACTGTTGTTGCGAGCCTGAGATAGCGCCGCAGGCCGGCTTCGCCACGCGGCGTTGTCCAGCGATGGTTCCAGGCGAAGGCCGGCCGCAGCAGGGGTGCCAGGAATTTGAGGATCGGCCTCTCGACCGTGACCTGCCAGGTCAGTTGGACATGGGTGCCGCTGCCTGACGGCGACAGTTCGGCCCGCCATAGCCCGTCGAAGTCGCCAAAGGTTTTCACGACGACCAGCCTGCCAGGCTCGAGTTCGGCGGCCTCGATGATGAAGTTCAGCTCATAGGGCAGGGCGCCGCGCGCCCGTGCCCTTGCCCGCGAGCCGACTGATGCCTTGCCCTTGCGGTCGAGCGGAACCACTTCCTTGTAGACCTCGCCCCACCAGAGCGGGAGCAATTCGGCGTCGGAGAGCACGTCCCACACTTGCTGCGGCGTGCCTTCGGGAATGTCCCAGCTTTCGTCGAAGCGGAAGACGTTGCTAGGCATCGCGGTTCCTCCATTTTGGCGGAACGCTTATATTAGGAGAATCTTCTTTATTCGGCCAGCAATCAGGTGACGATCTGCTTGACGTAATAACGCACCGCTTTCTTGCCACCGTGGATCACCGCTTCGCCGACCTCGGTAAAGCCCAGCGCGGCGTGGAAGGCATCCGAGACGGGGTTGGGCGGATCGGCGTTGACCTCGCAGGTGACCAGCGTGTGGCCGGCGCGTTCGGCATGTTCGAACAGGTCCTCATAGAGCCGGCGCGCATGGCCGCGGCCCCTTGCATGCGCCGCCACGACGACGCGGTCGACATAGATGAAGCGTTCGTAGCGTTCGCGGAACCAGATGAAGTTCGGGCTGTCGTAGTTGGCTTCCTGGTCGAAGGTCATGATGAAGGCTTCGAGATCGCCGATGCGCCGTGCGTAGAACGCCTCGCCGAGCAGGAACGACAGCCGCTCGGCTTCGAGCCAGGACAGTTCGGCGGCATGCTCGTTGTTGAGCGCCAGTACGTCCGCTTCGTCGCCTTGCGCTATGCGGGCTATCGGGGCGGTCATGCCTTGGCCGCCGCGATCGTCGCCGCCACCTGCGGTGTGTCGGTCACTGTGTTGCGGTATTCGCGATCGAGATCGGAGCCGCCCATGCCAACCTTGGGATTGCGGTAGTGCATCGCGCTTGGCACGTCCTTCAGCGCTGCAAAGTGCATTTCGGCCAGTCCGGTCCTTTGGCGCACCTCGGCGATGTTGCCGAGATCGAGCCCGCCGCAACCGAGGATGATGATGCGGTCGCCGGCCTGCCGCACGAGATCCGCCAGTAAGGACAAGCCTTCGATCGCGGTGTCGCGTTGGCCGCTGGTCAGCACGCGGCCGACCTTGCAGCGGATCAGCGCTTCCAGCGCCTCGGCCGGATCGCGTGTCATGTCGAAGGCACGATGGCAGGTTACGTTCAGGGAGCCGGCGGCCTCGGTCAATTCGCTCATGCGCTCTTCGTCGATGGTGCCGTCGGCGTTCAGGCAGCCGAACACCACGCCCGGCACGCCGAGATCGCGCAGCGCCGCGACATCGGCGAGCATCGAGCGGTATTCGGTCTCGCTGTAGAGAAAATCGCCGCCGCGCGGCCGCACCATGACGTGAAACGGCACGGTCGCCTGGTCGAGAGTCGCGCGCACCGTGCCGAGGCTCGGCGTGATGCCGCCCTCGACCAGGCTGGCGCACAGTTCGACCCGGTCGGCGCCGGCGGCCTGCGCGGCGAGCAGGCCATCGATGCCTTCGACACAGATTTCGATCAGCGGTGGGCGTGTTTCCGTGGTCAAGGGGCGATCCAGTCCATGATGTTGCGCAAAGCCCTAGCACCCGGGCGGCTGGCGCGAAAGCGTGAACGGCGCACCGCCATTTGGACCAGCCGCACATTTCCCCGCTTGACAGTCTTATAACTGTGTAGTTATGAATAACCCATAGCTATACGGTTATGGATTGACCGTTGGCCGTGCGGCGGCAGCGGAAATTCCATCTGCTGAAATCCCGGATGCGCTGCTTCCGGGCTCGGCAAAACACGTCCTGACGAAACGCCTAAAAAGGAGAAGACCATGCAAGCCAGACTCAAGAATCCCGTGATGCTCATCCCAGGCGCCCTGCAGGCGCTGCTGGCGTTGGACAAGTCGACCGAGGCGGCCGACATACCCTATGTGACGCGCAAGCTCATTCATCTGCGCGCCAGCCAGATCAATGCCTGCAGCCTCTGCGTCGACATGCACGCGCGCGAACTGAAGAAGGCCGGCGAGAAGGACGAGCGCATTTTTGCGCTGGCGGCATGGCGCGAGACGCCCTACTTCACCGACGCCGAACGGGCGGCCCTGGCGCTGGCCGAGGCCGGCACGAGGCTCGCCGACCGGCCCGACGCCGTGCCGGACGATGTCTGGGACGAAGCCGCCCGCCACTATGATGAAAAGGCGCTTGCGGCGCTGGTTGTCCAGATCGCCCTGATCAACGCCTTCAACCGGCTGAATGCGACGACACGACAGATGGTCGGCAGCTGGGGCTGAGCACTGGTCCTGCGCTGGGGGCAGGATGGTTCCGATACGGAGCGGGTAGGCGGGCGGCGTGTTTCCTCTCGCCTTTCGGCACATGAGCATGACGCTTGGCTACTGCCGCAATTCCGTGTTCTTGGCGCCTTGCTCGACCTGGTCGATCACCAGGAGCTTGACCGGGCCATCGCCGATGTTCGTGGCCTGATGCCACTGGCCGATCATCTCGATGATGAAATCGCCTGTTTTGTAGGTGTTGCTGTTGCCGGTCTCGACATTGGTGACCTTCAGCGTTCCGGCCTCGACATAGGCATAGCGCGGGAAGGGGTGCCGGTGCACCGGCAAGGTCGCGCCCGGCGCGATGTCATAGGTCGACACCAGCACCTGCACGTTCTTCTGCGGCAGCGTGATCGGCTGGCCGGAAGCGGTGGTCGTGCGTGATGCGAGCGGGGTGACGACGACAGGCGTGCTGCTGCTGTCCAGTGCCAGAGCGCAATTCGCGTAAAGCGCAACCGCGGCCAGCAGAACCGAAACCAGGATTTTGCGCATGATTCCTCCCTGAACCGAGGCATCTATCGCGCGGCGGACAACCGCGCGCAAGCTGAGCGGGGCCACATTGCGATGAATTGGCTCCTTCAACCCACCAGCCGAAGTCCTCCCTCAAGCTCTGCGGAGGCAATGCCGGTTTTCGACGTTGCCGAAATTTGACGCAGAACAATGTGCCACCGGATCGCCCGCCCTACAGAATTGCGTTCAGTCGTAGGAGTTCGGGCTTGATGTTTGATGCAATGACAAGACGCACGGTGGTAGGCACGACGGTCTCCTTTCCGCGTATAGGGGCCGCTGCACCGGAAGAGATTTTTGCCGCAAACTCGAACGAAAGTCCCATCCTGGCGGGTTTTCGGCGCTGGGAGGCAATGATGAATTCGATCTCCCTGGACATTTCCGACCGCGATCTAAAACGCGTCTATCAAGACATATCGGAGATTGCGAAGGCCATGCTCGCCAAACCGGCCACAAATACGCGCGAGTTCGCGGCGCAGTTCCTGGTTGTTTGCAGCGGCGACGCGATCGAATACCGGCGGGCCGCCCAACATCTCCATGCCCATGCGCAGAGCATTGTCGGTATGGCGTGAGGGGGCACCGTGGGATGGCTCCGCAGGCTTCGACAACTTCAACGCAAAGATTGACCTCGCTGTTAGGCCCCCACGTGATCCATCGCAAGCTCCTTAGGAAGCAATGGTGAAACGTCGATTTTTATAGCGCTCGCCCCGGGCTGCCCTCTCGTCTCCGCCGGCTTTGATCTACCTTTAGCGCGCGATCGAAGACGGGTCCGCTTCATTTAATTGATGGATGAAGGCTAATATGAGCAAGTGCTAATAGACGCTCACGTCCTATGTTTTGCAGAGGCTCGCTGGTGGGTGGCCCAATATGACCAAGACGACACTCATTGCTATCGCTGTCCTTGCCATCAGCATCGGCTATGCGGATGCCAAGGACAAGGACCGGCCGGTTTGCACCGCGTCGAGCCCACTCTTCAAAGTTCTCGGTAACAAATGTTTTCTCGTCAAGGGTTCGATGATCTATGGCGACATTGCCGAGCTTTCCCAGATAGTTCGCTTGGGCTGGTAGCCAGGCCAGCGGCATGTTTCGCCATCCTCTTTGCCCTTAAGGTCGAGCATCGTTCGACCACAAACCAAACCTGCTCACTTTCGGAAGTGGTTGACGATTTGAGATGATGGCGCCGGCGAACTCGCCTTGGTGGAAACGTCTGATTGCCAGTTTGATCTGACGCGGCCTCTTTGCGCGTCGTTCGCAGGAGCTTGTCAAAGCGAGCATGGTTTTCCACCGTTAACTCTTTGGATCGAGTTTTCTTGCTGGCGCTTCGGTGACTCGTTTATTAGAGACTCCTTATGGAGAGACGGCACGCAATCCGAAGAATCAGCGATGGGCTCTGGGAGGTCTACGACATAGACAACAACAAGGTTGTACGCGTGGGTGGAGTGCCCTTGACAAACTTGTTGGATGAAGACGCGCTCGACGCGTTGGACCTGATAAGGGATGGCTTCCTGAACCCGGGCCAGTCCAGGAGGACAAAGGCCTAAGCAAGGTGCCAGTTCAGGGCGACTAGTCGGGCGGCGGAAGTTGCAATCCCAAATGCAAACGCTGATTCACAGCGAAAGCGACGGCATCGGACTCACGTTCGAAGGCTCTGGAATAGGTGTTGCCGTCCGTTGTTACGATCCTAACAACCCACTCGCCTAGGGATTGGCTGATTTCCACAGTTGGGGGCGACGGTTTGGTGTCGGCCATGCTCCTGCTTCAAAAACTGATGGTTTCGGAATGTCTCACGAAGTCGGTCGCCCCTCATATTAGCGTTAATAAATACAATGCCATAGATGGCTGGGATTCTCCAAATCGTGCGCAAGCCGGCTTCCATCGTCACCGAGATCAGAAACATGATCCTCCGGTTGCCGCGCCCCCCAAGGGAGATCGCCGTGCCTCTCGAGACTCTCGCCCATACACTTGCCGCACGCGAAAGCGTCTACGTCGACTGCAGCCATTCCATGTGCTGCCGATCGGCCAAACTCGATATGCAAGCGCTCACAGGCCGCCTTGAACCCGGCCACCGCTCAATGCATCAGGATCTTGTCGGGCTGTTCGTCTGCTCGCACTGCAAGGCCGCGGGCCGCGATCGGCGCCCGGTGTTCTTGCATTCCTGACTACGAGGGACAGCAACGGGAGCGGAGCCGCGACTGGAAACCGACTTTCGAGCGACGATGAAAGGTGGCCGACGCCTCGTTGGGCGGGGGGCGTTGGGGTAAAAGGCGCCGGCCAGGCGGAAACATGTCCGCCACAAGGACATGCTAATATGCGGTTGTCGCCGGCGCCTATGGTGCGATCGCGGAAGGCGCAGGCCGGCAACAAACAGCACCAACGGGCCTTCTGCGATTGCGGGTTTCCAATCAAGAAGACCTCATGGCTTCCTGATCCTCACCCCAGCGCCGCCGCCATTTTCGGGGGTGAACTCGACGCCGGCCGATTCGAGGACGCCCTGAGCAGCTCTGATCACGGCCTTGCGGCTGTTACCGTGTTTTAGGATCAACTCCCAGACCAGGTCCGCAGTCAAACCGTTCTCTGAAGCGAAACTTTCGACCTGATGGTCGTGAATAATATCATGCCAGGCCTTATAGCCGCCCATTTGGGTCTCCGCTCTAGGCGCCGCATGGCAAGTATATGCCGCAATGCTAATATAGGAGAAACATGCGAACGAAGGACGTAATCAGGCCCATGGCGCGTTCTAGGAGGCTGTTCAGACGCTTCTCGACTGACTGGCGCCATCGCGCGGGTTCATCCGCGCCGCCATACCGAAAGGTCCCAACGTTCTGACGTGAGCGGTCATTGGGCGATCTCCCGCTTTGCTTGGTCTATGACGCGGTCCCCTGCGGCGCCTAGAACGTTCGCGATGCGGAGCAGTCGAACGGCTAGGCGAATTTTCGGCCTGGCAGGGAAGTGTCCTTGTTTTCTCCTGCCAAGATCGAAAGCTCGACTTTGACCATCTCGATGTCGAGCTCTCGGTTTTGTCGAGGTATCCGAAAGCACCGGTGGTGACGGTCCCGCCGATCCCGACGACGCCCCCAACTGCCGCAGACGCAACGGCGTTCCAAACCTTGGACGGCATCGCGCTAGCCCCTTTCATTGAAAGTTGGATAGTCGCGCAGGAACGCGTGCGAAAGCAACATCACGACCGGAAGGGATGGGGAGATTGGCGATTGTAGCCCAGACGTAGCCCCATAAGGCAAAAGCGCAATTTCGCGCTCACGCAGGCATCATTCCTAAGTGTTTGAAAATGTTTGGCTCCCCGGGCCGGATTCGAACCAGCGACCAACCGGTTAACAGCCGCTCTACTGACAGCCAACTAGAGCCAATTACCGGTTGGTCTTGATCTAAAAATCCGTTTGTTTTCAATATGGATGCATTGCCGCTTGCACATTAGCGCACACTAGGGCAACATAGGCAGAAATCAAATCTTGTTGCCCCAACGTTGCCCGGAGATCCTTATGCCCCGCGAGAACCTGACAGACAACCGCCTGAAGGCATTGAAGCCTGCCAAACCTGGGGAGCGCTATGTGATCATGGACGCCCAGATTCCGAGCATGGGTGTCCGTGTCACCGACAAAGCCCCGCTGAACGGTTCGAAGCTGAAGGCAGGGCAGATCAGCTTTATCTACATCGCGCGCTTTGGCGGGGCCAAGCAGCCGGCTCGCAGGGCGCTCGGAGAATACGACATCATGTCGCTCGATGGAGCCCGCACCAAGGCAAGGGAATGGGCGGCACTCATTTCGCGGGGCATTGATCCGAAAGAGCAGGAAGCAGAGGCCAAAGAGAAGGCAGAGGCCGAAAAGCGTGAGCGGGTGAAGGGCGCCGCAGATCGCCGTCGCAAGCAGTTTGAGCGCGTCCTCGTCCGCTACATTGCAGCACGGCGCCGGGACGGCATCCGCAAGGTCGAGGAAGACCGCAACGACTTCAAGCGCGAATGCCTGCCAGCGTGGCGTGGGAAGGCAGTGGGAGACATTCAGAGCGCTGACGTGATGGCAGTGCTGGAAAAGATCAACAAGCGCGGTGCGACCCGGCAAGCCCTGAACATGGCTCAGAAGATCGGGACATTCTTCAATTGGTGCGTTGACGACGATTTGATTACCGCCTCGCCCTTCCGTGCAAAGAAGGTGCGCACCACGATTGGCGAGAAGACTTCCAGGGACCGCGTTCTGACGGATGCCGAGATTGCGGCACTCTGGAAGGCAACCGCCGCTGGCGACGTTTACAGCGCCGTCTATCGCCTGTTGCTGCTCACTGGCCAGCGCTTGAACGACATCGCACAGGCTTCTTGGTCAGAGATCGACCTCGACCGCAAAACCTTGACCGTGCCGGCGGCTCGCTTCAAGTCGGGCCGTGACCATGTTGTTCCGCTGACTGATGACGCTATCGAGATCATTGGCAAGCTGCCACGGTTCAAGCGGTGCAATTGGCTTTGCACGTTGGACGGCCAGGGACCGGTTACGATCGGCCACAAGGTCAAGACGCGGATTGATGCCGCCATGCTTGCAGCGCTAAAGGAAGATGATGCGGAGGCTACACTACCGGCATGGGTAAACCACGACATCAGACGAACGGTTAGAACCCGGCTGTCAGAATTGGACGTAATGGACGAGGTGGCAGAGGCGGTTATCGGGCATGTGCCTACGGCGCTTGTCAGGACGTACAACCAATCCGACCGCCTCAAGGTCAAGCGGGACGCGCTGACGCGCTGGGAGGGCACCCTCAGGGCGCTGACTGGGCGCGATGCTATCAACAACGTTACGCAGATCGGGACGCGGCGGGAGGTGGCTTAAAATGGGCCGCTCTGCTGACAGGTTGCCAATATACAATTTGGGTGGCTTCGACCCCGCCTTTGAACTAAGTGACGGACAATTTAAAAGCCTTGCCAGCCAATTGGGGGTAGCGGAATTTGCTGACACCGCTAGGGCTGATCTGCTTCTGATCTGCAAGACTTATTTGACGTTTCGACACGCAGAGCTTGGCGCTGAAAAGCATGAAGACGCGGCAAAAATCTGGACGGAATTGCGGGAAACCGCGATGCGCTTCATCGCCGTTGGCGAAGGGTCAAGCCCACCCAACACCGGCGCTGGAGTTTTGGTTGAGCAGGCATTTTTCGACGGCATGGCGCCGTTCCTGATCCAACTGACTGAGCGGGACATAGAACCCGCAGAATTAGATCTGGCGCTATCCAAAGGCGATATCCCGGTAAAGGGATTGAACTTGCGTCTGAGCCGGTCCTTCATGATGCGAGTTGCAACCGTGTTCCGGCAGGCAATTGATCATGCCGACCAAGAAATTGCGAACATGGGCCCGGGATTTAGGCCAGGGCAGGCTTTTACTTCGTGGTTGTTAGATGTTCGGGAATGGGCAAATCAAAATGGTTATGCCCACGGCGCTGATGCCACTGGCGCATCGCGGTTCGCGGTCTTCCTGTTCCATCTACACGGATTTATGCCCCGGGATTTGCGCGAGCAGCAGATGGCTTCAGCCGAAGCCATGAACGCCCGTCTTCGTCGTGCGGTCCGCATGGTGGGTGCAAATACATCGGCCGACTAAAAACTATTTGTCCCGTCAAAGTGTAGCGGACTTTTTTCTACCTTCCTGTGGCTAGAAACCGCAAGAAGGCGCTACACATATGCCGCTTATCCCCTTACACGAATTGCCCACTAAGGGCATCCACTACAGCCGCAACTACATCGACAGGCTGATCAAGGACGGCAAGTTTCCCAAGCCCGTCTTTCTCTCCCCGCGCCGTCGCGCATTCATCGAATCCGAAATTGACGCCTGGGTGAAAGCCCGGGTCGATCTCCGCGACCAGGAGGCGGCATGATGGGCGTTGATCACGATCTGACCAACAAAGCCGATGAGGCCGCAGTCTGGCTCGCCGTCAACTGGTGGAAGGCCCCGCGCCCGTTGGTGCCATCGCTCCGCAAGAGATTCGGCCTGACCTCTCAGGAGGCTATCTCAGCCATGCGCGAAAGCGCCAGGATCAGGGGGCTCAACAATGAGAAACCCTGAAATGGAAACCGCCGCCCCGACTGGCATCGGGAACGGCGGCAATTTCGAAAGCAGCAATTCCGCAAACCTATCAGAAGCCCGTCGCGGTCGCAACTCGCGAAGCGCACAGGACCGTTGGAACGCAGCGCATCCGCTCGAGGTGTGGGCTCATGCCTCCCTGCGCTCCGCTATCAAGCGCGGCCTGATCGATCGGGAGCCGTGCAAGGTATGCGGCGCCGAGAAGACGGACGGCCACCACAGCGATTATTTGAGGCCGCTGCATGTGGATTGGCTCTGCCGGCTGCACCACAAGGCGGAGCATCGCCGCATGAAGTGCGAGGCCGCCACATGAGCGCCCGCACGTTCACCAAGGTTTCACCCATGGTGTGGAGATCCCCCCGCTTCATCAAACTGCCTGATGAGGCCAAGGTCGGATATCTCTATCTGCTCACCAATGCTCATGTGACCAGCGCGGGGGTTTACGAACTCCCGCAAGGTTACGCTTGCGCCGATCTCGGATGGTCGGAGGCTGGATACGCCAGCGTCCTGAAGGAGCTTTCCGAAGCCGGGTTGATAGAACACGACCCTATCGCTGAAGTGGTCCTTGTCGAACGCTGGTTTAAGCACAACCCGCCGACGAATGACGACCACGCCCTAGGCACGCGCCGCAGGATCGAAGCCATCAGCAGCGACCATCTGCGGGAGAAAGCACTGATCTCGTTCGAAGAGGAGAACGAGGTGCGCATTCAACGTGAGGCCGCAGCTAGAGCCGCACGAGCCGCAAGGGCATCAGGGACAGCCAAATCCATATCGGAAACCATCGGCAACACGTCCAGGCTGATGACCCCCAGAATCATGCGAGGTGGCGAATGACACCCTGTCCACACCCTGTGGTGACCCTGTGGTGTGCCTCTGACAGCCTGTCCACACACCAAGACCAAGACAGAGACCTATACCGAGACCTGAGACCTGACCAGATCGGCGAGGGAAAGGCAGCGTCAACGTCGCAAAGAGGCTTAGGAGGGAAGGGCGCCAAGACCAACCGTCAGCGCACTACCATCGAAGGGAACGGGCCATTTTCCAAAGCCAATCGAGCAATTGGGAAGAGCAACGGGAAAGGCACTGAAATCCACCATTTCCGAACATTTTTTTGATCATGCCTATTTCGCCCTAAAGCCCGCTAAGCGTGGCTCAACCGGCTTCGTACCGGTTGGTCAGTTACCATCAAGCTATTGTAAACATTGTGTTTTGCTGTCATCTTTTCGGCAGTTGATTTGGTTCAGACAACGTTTGGGCAACAAATTGGAGCATCCATTGGCAAAGTCAGCCTCTATAGCCAAGCCGCAAGGCCGGTCCCGCATCGGCAACGGCAAAGACCTATTGCCAGGCGTCAATGGAAGATCTTCCACCATGCGCCGCTACCGGGAGATTTACGGCCAGCTAGTCAGCGACATGGGCGGCGATCCCTCCGAGGCCAAAAGCATCATTGCCAAGCGCAGCACTACCCTGGCCATTTGGTGCGAGGAGGCCGAAGCGTCGATGGCTAATGGCGGCGCTATCGACATTGGCGAGTTCACCACGGCAACCAACGCATTGCGGCGCCTGCTCGCTGATATCGGCCTGGAGAGACGCGCAAAGGACATTACCCAATCGATCTATGACATTGCCCGCGAGAAGCAGGCCGCAGCGTGAAACCCATTGTCTCAATCCGCGAAGCTCTCAATGACGACCGGCTGCTAGGAACGCTGCTTTCCGGCAAGTCCTGGGACTCGTGGAAGGCCATTCTCATTGCCGCGATGGGCGAGGAGCTTACCGACGAGGAGATGGCGCTCTACGAGGCTCGCACGGGCCGCAGCGAGCGCCCTGATGGCATGGTCGAGGAGCTAGTTTGCATTGCCGGCCGTCGATCGGGGAAGACAACCGCAGTAGGTACGCTTTCCGTCTACCTGTCAGCCCTTTGCGACTGGTCGGACGTGCTCAATCGTGGCGATCGTGGCGTGTTGCCGTTCCTCGCCCAAAGCCAGCGAACAGCCAAAATCGCCTTCAGGCACGCAAACGCGGCTTTCAGTGACATCAAGGCTCTTAAGCGCATGGTCGAGAATGTCACGGCAGACACCATTGCGCTTAAGAACGGTGTCGATCTGGAGATCCGGCCGGCCAATTTCCGAAGCATTCGCGGTATCACGGCAATCGCGGCGGTGGCCGACGAAATCGCGTTCTGGTTCTCCGACGAGACCAGTTCCAACCCTGATCGTGAGATCCTGGCCGCTCTAAGGCCTTCCCTGATCACCACTCGTGGCCCCCTGATCATGTGTTCCAGCGTCTATGCCAAGAAAGGCGAGCTTTGGGAGGCTTACAGGCGCAACTACGGCGCGGACGGTGATCCGCAATCCCTGGTGGCGTTCGGTTCATCCAAGGACTTCAACGAGACGCTTCCGCAAAAGGTGATCGACAAGGCTATCGAGCGCGATCCTGACGCGGCCAAGTCTGAATATCTCTCGATCTGGCGCGACGATATCGCGTCCTTTGTGCCTTACGAGCGCGTCAAAGCCTGTGTCGAGGCCGGCATGGTCGAGCGGCCATTCGATTACAAACACCGCTACGTTGCCTTTGCCGATCCCGGCGGCGGCGTCTCTGATAGCTACACCATCGCCATTGGCCACAGGGAAGGCCACAGGGCCATTGTGGACGCCATGCGCGAGTTTCGGGCGCCGTTCGATCCTGAAGACATTACGCGGGCTGTCTGCAAGCTCCTTGGCCAATACCGGCTGACAAGCGTCTTCGGCGACAAGTACGCGGCGGAATGGGTCAAGACGGCCTATGGCCGCCATGGCGTCTCCTACCTTCATTCGGAAATGAACAGATCAGAGCTCTATCTGGCGGCCTTGCCGATGCTGATGGCAGGGGAGGCAGTGCTCTTGGACAGTGACAGGCTGGTTTACCAGTTCACGGGCCTGGAGCGCCGCACGGGTAGCTCTGGAAAGGACATTGTAGACCATACGCGCAACGGTCGAGATGACCTTGCGAACGCGGTTGCCGGTTGCCTGGCAATGGCTGGAGAGGCCGGCCCAAGCCGCGAGGAGCGGAAAAATCTAGACCGCATGATTGAGGAACGCCGCAAAACACTGAGCAGGAGCATCGCCTGATGGGTGAGTGGGACAAAGACAACAAGGCGCTTCACGCGGTGCCTGGCCAGGAAGCGGAGCCGCCAATGCCTGCCCGGCCTTGGTATCAGACTTTTCGCCGCCTGACTGAAGCGGAAAAGACCGAAAGATCAGTCGCAGAATCGAAAGCCGCCAGAGCGCGGTCAATCGTATGAAAAAAGAGGCAGTTTCAGAATGAAAGCAGCACCAAAAAAGCAAGCACAGCTTGACGACGCTATCAGCCAAATTGCGGAACCCTACCGGGCTCGCTGGGCCGCATACGTGGATTGGCTAAAGGCGAATGGCAAGCAGCCCTTGCCTGTTAGCGAGGATGACGCTGTTACGTGGCTCCTGACGCGGGCCGCTGACGGCGAAACCGACTTCGAGCGCCGGCTTTCCATTCACGCTGTTGTGATGGGCTACAGGCTTTCCATCCAAGGGCTTGCTGAAAGCACCGAGCTTCCTCCCGGTGTCTTGGGAGTGCGGATCGCCCATGCCTTTGGTGCGGCGCTCCGAGAGGGATCTGATCCGAAATTTGCGCACACAGTTCAGGACAGAGCCCGCGCCGTTTTGGACGGGGAACGGGCCGTCTTGGCCCACAACGCTTAACATTAGGAGCTAAAAATGGGCAAAAGTCTAAGTCTTTCCGAGGCCGCCGCGATTCTGGCCGATCCGCCGTCTTCAGTGGGTTTTCCGACTGATGTGCGCGACGACACCAGTTCAAGCAACGTCGTTTCGTTCAAAAATACGGGCAAAAAAGGACTGTCGATCGCCGATGGCGCCAGAATGCTGGCTGATGCCGAATCCGGCCGAGGCAACAACAGCCGATCGCGCAAGTTTCGTGACCCGGGCGGCGACCTTTCGATAAGCGATGCGGCAAAGCTTCTTGTTGGGCAGACACCAAAATACGAAGGCCGACTTACCAAATCGCAGGGCGTTGATGAGCTTCTGGGCCGCAATAACAAAGGGCAGTCCACAGGGGGCAGACTGACGAAAAGCCAGGCGGCACAGCTTCTTACTGGCGCTAGCAGCGACAACCGCAGCAGCGGCAATATCGGCAGCTATGAAGGCGTCGTGTCGGACTATGTGATTGAATCGCAAAACGCCTCGATTGCGTTCGCAAATACCCTTGCAGCCTGGAACAATCTCTCCAACCAGTTCAGTGCTTTTGCGAACGCCGTTGCGTCTTCCTTCCCTGAAGTGGTGGAGGGCGGCGACACCGCTGTCATGCGCATGGGTCCGGCCCGCTATAGACAGTTTCTCACTGCCGAGGAGCAGTTTTACCGGTTTGAGGACGCCGCCAAGGCGCTCTACGATCAACACGCCCAAGCCTGGAGCCAGGCGGTGCATGTTGAAAATCTGGAGTTCCTGGCGCGCAATCCCGACTTTGACGAGGCCGACGCGGACATGATGGCCGCCGTTCTCGTGTCTGTCGTGGGGGAGAACGAGGCCATTGCGCTGGCAAGCCCCAATGCAACGGTTTCCGCTTCAGATCCCCGGATTCTCGACGTGCTTAAAATCGCCGCCGGCACTGAGGACGGGGACACCATCATTCAAACACTGGTCGGCGCCGGCTTCAACAACATGGATATTGCCGCAATCGCTAACGGAACGGCGCGCTGCCACGTTCTGGACCATCGCGTTCGCACAATCCTCTTGCGCGCAGCCCGCAACATTGAATCGGTCGAGGAAGACTGAGAAATGAGCCGTGCGAACAAGCTCCGCGCGCTAAGCCGCGACCCTGGCGCCACGGAAGGCGAGCGCCAGGCCGCAGCCGAGGCTCTGGAACGCCACGAGCGGGCAAACCCGACGCTGCCGCCCCCAGAACGGCACACTAGGGAATGGTTCGCCCTAGTGGGTCTATTCCGGCGCCGTGTTGACGATCTCCACTGCCGGGCGGGAGCGCTTATGCCTCTCGGCAATCCGCCCCTGTCATGGCCGGAATACCGGATTTTGAAGAACATGGCCCGCAACGGTGCTGACCCCTTCAACGGCGCGGATGTCAGTTTTATCGAGACGGTCGAGCGGAAACTGTCTGAACGCGGCTCGCGGGGCGATGCGGAGCAAAACGAGACAATCGCGCTGGCCTATGAACCTGGGATTACGGTCGATGATGCTTAACCCAAAATTGCAAAAGGACCTTGGGAACCTGATGAACCTCGATATCCATGAGGCCGAACGGTTCTGGCGCAAAGAAGCTCACGCCATGGCGAAGGGGTATTTCGAAGCGATGACAACCAGTCCCCAGACCCCGCAAGAGCTTGCGGAAATTGGCCCCATGTTGCTGGCGGTGTGCGCTGAAATGGCTGCGCCGCCGGTTGCGCCTAAAAGACTTTTACGAGTGCAGCACGCCAGCCGCGCCGCTTTTTATGAGCGCCTGCGCGTCTTGCTTCACTTCGCCGAAGACACTGTCAGCCCTGGTAGGGTGGCGGGATGATGCACGTTCAGATTCATGAGATTTGGCCAAGGTCCATCAGCGTGAGCATCGCCGCAGGACGCGCCAGAGTGGCGCCGGAAACAATCGTGCGCTGGTGCAAGCGGGAAGGTATCGGCAAGCAGTTGCGCTTGAAAGCGCCGTGGCGTGTCGATCCGGTCGGGCTCGCAATAGTGTTGGCCGGCGACAAGGACGCACTGGAGGCTTATCAGGCTGGCGACTGGGAAAACCCCGTAATTCAGCGATATGCCGATATGGCCAGGATGCTGGAAACAAGACGGGTTGCCTGACCCTCGAAAATGCCGGTAAATGTCTGATATTGTTTTCTTTTATGGTGCCCGTCGCGTTGTGAAAGGTGCTGCCGGAAACTAGAATCCCCCCCATGTCATCAACGGGGATCTTCCCATTGCGCACCACAAACGGAATGCCAGAACGCATCAGGGTCCGCGTCTTCAGTGACGAGAAAGCCGCGATGCTTGAAACCGCTGCAAAGCGTGGTCTGAATCTCTCCGATTTCATCCGGCAGATCGCCGCTGAAGCGATGAGGACTGCGGCATGAGCTCAATCTATTCGTGGTCGACCACAGCGGCCACCAATTCCACGTCTGATACCCTGATCAATTGGGCTGAAGGTCAGGCGCCATCAACCGTCAATGGTTCCGCTCGCGAGATGATGGCTCGCGTTGCCGAGTTCATCGACGATATTGGTGGCGCTATCGCCGCTGGTGGGACCGCCAACGCCTTGACGGTGACGGCTAATTCCCCCTTTGCGGCCTATGCAGACGGGCTAATGCTGGCCGTGCGGATCGCGACCGACAATACAGGTGCGGCCACGCTCAATGTGAACGGCCTTGGCGTCAAATCAATCCGCAAGATGGTCGCGGCCGGTGAGGTGGTTCTGGCTTCGGGCGATCTCCAAGCCGCTGGGATTAGCGAGTTCCGCTATTCGACCGCGCTCAACTCGGGTGCCGGCGCCTGGCTGCTCCTCAACCCTATAAACAGCAGCTCGCTGTCAAATCCCACGTCTGCGGGAACCATCCTTGATGTCAACACGGCAGGGCAGGCCATTGGTGTCAATGGCACCCCGGCTGTTGGATCGAACGGTCTACGGATAACCACGATCTCCCCCGCCACGACTGCGGCGTCTTTCATGACGTTCGATCGCAACGGCACATTTGCCGCCAATTTCGGCATAGATACCGACAATGACCTAAAAATCGGCGGTTTTTCGATGGGCGCGAATGCCTACAAGGTCATGCATGAAAACCTGACCACTGGCACATTCGCCGGCACCTATACGTTCTCTGGAGCCGCGACTTTTGGCAGCTCGATTACCGCTGCGAGCAATATTACGACAGCCGGAAGCTTCACGGCAAACACCAGCTTCCTATCGTCATCGATCAACGCCGTTGTTGCGAACAATGGGGGCACCGGCGCCGTCTATTTGCGCCCCAATGGCGCGGGATCGACAACGGGCCAAGTTCAAATTTCATCCTCCGGTGCGGTGGCTATCAATGGCGCCGCTACTGTCTCCGGCACTTTGACGGTCGGCGGTGTTCAGGTCCAGACGGATACCGGAGCTGCCAATGCTGCCTTGGCTGTTGGTGCCGTAGGAACCTATGCGCAGCTTGTGGCTCCGTCAGCCGGCAACATAGGGGCTGGCGCTACCCTGGCCGGGAGTTCGCTGCGATACGCGAATGCCGCCGGTGACGACACTGGTGTAAGCCCTTCCGGCACATGGAAGCTGATGGGTATTTCATTAGGCCCAAGCGGCTCGGCGGCGCAAAGAACCAGTCTTTGGCTCAGGATATCATAAATGGTTACGCTGACACCGATCAATGAACCAGCCAGTCTTTCGCTGGCCCGTGCTCGCGCCTTGGCCGAAGCAGACGCGGCGCGCAGGGCGGCATCCGATCCCGGCGCCCCGAAGCCTTGGGAAGATTTCACGCCCAACGGCGCAGCATCCAGCCGATTGCCTGTCTTCGAAGTGCAAGGACCGGATGGGTCTTTGTACGAGGTTCAAGCCCCAGATCAGGAAACGGCAGTCAAAGCCTTTCAGACGCAAGGCAAGACCGTCCAGATGCCAGATGGAACGATGGTCAATTTTCCCGGCACGATGTCGGACACGACCATTCGCGGCCTGATCGCTCAGAAGTTCCCCGCACAGGTCGGCGCTCTCGGAGCGTCTAAACCTCTCTCGGAGCGCGATGCGACAGGACACTATTCCCTTGCCGATCAACAGCAGTACAGCGCCCCCGGCTCTGCCGCGATGGGTGCAGCGGACGCTACAACGTTCGGGTTTGGCGATGAACTTGCCTCCTATTTGGGCAGCGCTCTTAGTGGCGTGCCACGTAACCAAGTCTTGCAGGAGATGCGCACCGATGCCGGCAGCGCAAGGTCTCAAAACCCCGCCTCATATGTTGGCGGCCAGATCGGTGGCGGCCTGGCTCAAGCTCTCGCTACAGGCGGGGCAGGCTTCGGTACGAGCGCAGCCCGTGCGGGCGGTTCGCTGGGCCGCGTAGCGCTTGGCGGAATGGCTGATGGCGGTATCATGGGCGGCCTGTTCGGCGCCGGCAGCGCAAACGGTGACTTGGCCGACCGCGCCACAGGCGGCCTTGTTGGCGGTGGCGTGGGGGCTCTCGCTGGTGGGGCGCTGCCTTATGTCGTCTCTGGCGTAACAGCCGCTGCAAAGCCTCTCATTGCCCCGATAATGGCGAGGCTCCAGCCGCAGCAATACGCCGACGCGGCGCTTGCAGAAGCTTTGAGCCGATCCGGCAGAACGCCCGATGAAATCGCACAGGCCCTCACTGCCGCTCAACAGGACGGCCAGGGCATGTTTACCGTTGCCGACGCCATGGGGAATGCAGGGCAGCGCGTCCTGTCCACAGCCGCACGAAACCCGCATGAGGGCCGCCAGGCGCTTGTAGAGGCGCTCCAGGCCCGGCAAATGGGTCAGGGCGACCGACTGAGCAACGCGCTTGTCGAGGGCTTCGACGCGCCTGATACTGCCACGCAGCGCATTGCCTCACTGATGAACGCCCGAACCTCTGTAGCGGACGCAAATTATGCTGCGGCTCGCCAAGGCGCTGGCCCTGTCGATGTCTCTGGCGCCATTGCTGCGGCTGACAATCTCCTGACCCCTGGCGTTAATCGGCTCGCCAGCCCTTCCGGTATCGCAAACGACAGCCTGGAGGGCGCGGTGCAACGTGCTCGCAGCCTGCTCACTGATGGTCAATCGCAAATCACTGACTTCAATTCAGTGCTTCGCGCAAAGCAGGAAATTGGCGACCAGATCGCTACTGCCGTACGCGCCGGGCAGAATAACCGGGCTCGCGTCCTAGGCCAGATCAACGACCAATTGGACGCCGCGCTTGAAAATGCATCGTCTGGCTATCGACAGGCCAACGATATGTTCCGCATACAAAGCCGCGTGATCGACGCTGTTGACACGGGCAGGGGCGCTGCATCTGGCCGCACCCGTGCAGCCGACAATATCGGCAATTTCAACGCCATGACGCCGGATGAACAGCAAGCTTTCAGGGCTGGTTATGTCGATCCGACTATTGCCCGTGTCGAAAGCTCCGCTATTGCGCCGACGACCAACAAGGCCCGGTTCCTGATGACTGAGAAGACCGGCCAGGAGTTCCCGGCCTTTGCTGCGCCTGGACGTGCTGACCAATTGGGGAACAGGGTGGCCCGTGAACAGCGCATGTTCGAAACGGCCAATTCAGCGCTTGGCGGCTCGAAGACCGCTGACAATCTTGCCGACGCGGCAGACCTCAACAAATTCGATCCGTCGATAATGACGAACCTGTTGAAAGGCCGCCCTGTTGCCGCAGTCGTCTCGGCTTTGACAAAGGTTCTGAATGAATCGCGGGGAATGCCGGCTTCTGTCCTGACCCGGCTCTCGCGGTCGCTGATGGAAACCGATCCGATCGCCGCAAGGGAATTGCTCAATGCGGGCACCAGTGTCAATCTGAGCGCTGCCGCACGGAAGGCCGCTTACAGTTCGATTCTGACCAAGCTAACCACTACGGCAGCCGTTCCCGCTCTCACGGCCAACTAGCGGCGCATCCACTTTGGGACTTTGTTGCCGGTGATTTCTGTCACGAAGGCAACAAAGGCGCCGCCGGAAACGGCTCCTAGAACGACTGAGTGCCAGTCCAGCGTCATCAGGGTTAGCGACCCGAGCCAAAGCAGGGCGAGCACGGTTCCCGCAGCCCAGAAAACGCTGTTTCCAGAGCGGTCTTTCGGTGGCTCGTCTGCATCGTGGTCAATCTTTTTCATGCGCTGCCTTTCGTGGCCACCGCCAGCAGATTCTAGATCGAAACCCGGAATCTGTGAATCCCCTGTTTGTTCCGCTTGTGAGAGGCGGAATCCGGCTTAACAGATCACCGCTTCAATTCGCCGGTGAACCGAAAATTCCTTGTACCAAGACCCGGCGATTAAATAGGATCGAGGTACACAGTTCTCGGAATTGACGCTTATGAAGCTTTCGCAGTTGGGACCGCCGCTCATCGTCCGGCGCTTCAGCATAAAGCCAAGGGACGAGAGCGACCGTTGGTACATCTGCCGAATATGCGACCAGCGGGTTGATCGGCGCGATGTGAGGCAATTCATCTGGCACAATCAGCTTGAGCATTTGCCGCTGGAAATAGACGAATGAAAGAAAAAGCCCGGCGCGGGGGTGCAACCGGGCTTTTCCTTTAGGGGCACAAACAGTGGCGCCTACGTGATTTTGCGCCGACAATCCGAGGATAAATTAGAAAGTCTGAATAAACCGTTGCAGGTCAAAGCGGTGGACGCCGCAACCCTGTCCCAAGACAGTGTGGGCAAGTGACGGTCTTGCCGGGAAAGCCTGTTCGGTGCGTGCCAAGCCAAACTGGCGCACGATCCTTACCACAAAGGATGAAGCTGAAGCCCTGGCGCTGGAGCAGGCGATGTCTCAGGATGGCGTCAAGGCGCGGATCGAGGAGTTGAGGTCGAAGCCGAAAGGAAAGCGCTAGGTGGCCCAAGCGTTTCGCAATTTCGTCCAACGTGAGTTGTCAGTGAGTTCGTTCTTCGCATCTGCCATCAGCGCCGACTTGCCCCATTTAGTGGCTGCGGCTCGGGCGGCGTCGATCTGGTCTTTCCGTGGCTTCGCTGAAAGCCCCGGGAATAGGCCTTCAGCTTCAGGGCGCAAGAAGTCGCCGGTTTTGGTCGGATAAATGGAGGCAAACCAGATCAGAAAAAGCCCTAGCACGTACGGGCTGCGGCCTGAAGCGACCATATAGTCAAGGCACGCTACTGCAAGAGTGCTGTCGCAGTCGTCATCCGCGAGTTCTGGAATTACAGCATCAGGGTCACGATCAGCATGCTTTAAGAAGTTGCGTGGACCATTTAGTCGATCTCGAAAGTCCTTTGCAGGCTTGCCGTGGGCTATCATAAACTGGTCCATCATCCGAAGGGATCCGCTTCGGCTGAGGAGTGCGTCGGAAATCTCCCAGCAGTTGGCAGCAAGGGTGTAAACGGCCAACGGTTCATCCAGATACCAGTGAATATGGATCGCAGCCAACATTTGACGCCGCGCGGCATCGATCTTGGATATCGACGACATTCTTGCTTTTCCGGATCATTGTCCTGGCGCAGCATCACCTTGACGGTGAACAAACGCAAGCCGGCTCCCTTTCGGGAGCGCTTGACGATTCCAGCGAATAGGAACATCGTGCCAGGCGGAGCGTGACAACTCCCGCTGATCGGCCTTGCCGGGCCGTAGGCAACCAGAGCGTTGGGCGAGGCGATCCTTGCCGGGATCAAGTACGTCCAACGAAAAGAACGAGCCGACAGCCGTCGGCGCGAACCGGCGCACTATGCCGGGAGAGCGGCGGCTATGCAATACCCGAAAGGGAAAGGCCGTCGCGCATGGTCTCTGGCCATGTTGTCACCCTCCCGGCGCCAGTGCTGACCGCTGGCAACCGGCCGTGACAAGCCGTCAATCCAGAGAAGAACCATGACCTACTTAGCTATATGCCTGCTGCTTGCCGCAGCTAGCCTCCGCACGCGCGTCGTGCGCCTGCACCTAGCCATTCGACTGCTCCGCACCGCTAGCGCTCTAGGCGCCGCCGGTGGCCGCGTCATCGACCAGGTTGAGCGGGAGATTGGCCAATGAACGCCCATGTCAAGATTCTAAAGCCCTACGGGATGCCGCAGGGGATGAACCCGCGCACATGGCGCCAGGAAGTAGAGAAGCGCCTGAACGACCTCCTAGACCGCGCTATGAGCCTGATCAACGCCCTCGATCTGATGGAGGCTGATGTCGACCTTGAGGAGACTGGCGACGACGAATCGTCGTTAGGCTGGCCGGAGCGTGGTCCCGTCGCCTATGGCTGCCAATGTGACGACAGGGAAATGGACAACTGCGACGACGAGGACGGCCACGACGCAGAGGAAGAGAACGAGCACGGTGGCGACATCCTTGACCAGCCGCACGACGACAATGGCGATAGCGAGCCGTGGCTTGGATGGGGCAACCCCATGGCTCAGAACGGTGTAGGCGTTGAAAGTCTGGTTGGGCTGGAAGACACCCCGGATTGTTGTGGCATCGGTCAGTTCACCGGGGAGGGTGCCGACGAAGCGCGCCGGATGCTTCGCGGACGCGGGCGCAATGAACCGTCACTGACAACCGTGGCGCCAGCTATCGCGATTGCCAATTGGTACGGCCTCAAGGAGTTCTGGAAATAGCTTCGCCACCTTTGCAACGACTTGGCCCGCTGCCTCACGGTGGCGGGCTTCTTGATTCTGCCTGAACGGGCCGTTTCGATAGCTGCTTCACGGCTCTCAAGGGTGTTTGTTGCCCCGAACGTTGCCCCGGCTCTGGTGCTGCCCCGATTGGGTGGCCCGAAGATTTAGCTAAGTGTTTGAAAATGTTTGGCTCCCCGGGCCGGATTCGAACCAGCGACCAACCGGTTAACAGCCGGTTGCTCTACCACTGAGCTACCGGGGAACGGATGCTCTTCAGCAAGTGGCGCAGCCTATAGCAAACACCTTTCGCCTTTGCAAAGAAGCATTTCGCTTTTTTCCGAGACTTTTTCGCGCGGCGGGTTTCTCGCAATCGGCGGCGTCCGCCCTCATATTAGCCGTCTTGGCGATGGGCGCGGAACCGAAACGGCGGTCGCGGCTTTCGTAAACAGGCTTTTTCGAGCGACCAGATGGACAGCCATTGGCGATGACGGCAGCAGACGAAAACCGGATACCGGCACGAAAGATCTCGATTTTCGGGCGCGAATTCACCATGCCGCAATCGCGCGGCCTCAGAATCACGATCGGCATTCTCTTGACCATCGGCGGCATTCTTGGCTTTCTGCCGATCCTTGGCTTCTGGATGGTTCCGATCGGATTGCTGGTGCTCTCCTATGAATTCGCCATGGTGCGGCGCCACCGGCGTCGCTTCGTCGTCTGGTGGGAGCGGCGGCGTCGGCCGGATGGAACGACGGGCACCAAACCGGGCGTTTGACCATGCCGTTCTTCCGCTGCGTTATGCCCTTGTTCGGGTTTCGGATTTTGGCGAATCCGCTTTTCGGTTCGCACCTCTTCCCAAATCCTCGCGGATTTCCCTGAGAACGGCGGCAGCCGAGGCCAGGCGCGCGCGGTCGCGCGGCGAAAGCCTGGCGGTGCCATCTATCGCCAGGCAGTCGATGGCATGGCGCAGCAACGCCTCGCATGCTGATCGCGACAAGCCGTCCCAGGCGTTCGTTCCGGTGTTGGGCGTTGCCGGCCGCATGGCGAAGTCCTCCTCGTTTCTCAACGGTGGCGAGGGCGTGGAGTTTCTCGTGATCTCCTGGTATACTTAATGATCGTCTAATATGCGTCGTGACCCATTGTGACCACGACGATCGATGTGGAGGGTCGGATTCTTGCAGAGGAAACCGCGCCGAATGCGTGGTGGCCGCTTGACGCCATTTTCGCCGCAACCTATTGGAACCGGGTGGAACGCCGGGAGCAACGAGGCCTCGTGGCGGAGTGGTTACGCAGAGGACTGCAAATCCTTGCACCCCGGTTCGATTCCGGGCGAGGCCTCCAATACCCGGGCTCCCGCGCGCTCAGCGCCGGAGCCTGACGTTCTCATCGAAATGAACCGCGGTTCTGGCGCGGCAAGCGGATTGGTTGGAACATGAGCGCTGATTTCTCCGAGCTTCGCGTCAAGATGGTCGACGGTCAGGTTCGCACCACCGACGTGACCAGCGCCCCGCTGCTGGAGGCCATGCTTACCGTGCCGCGCGAGGTCTTCGTTGCCGACCGCCAGCGCGATCTCGCCTATATCGACGAGGACATCCGCATTGCCGACGGCGCCGATGGTGCGCGCTATCTGATGGAAGCATCGCCGCTGGCCAAGCTGATGCAGCTGGCCGAGATCAATGCGACCGATTCGGCGCTCGACGTCGGCTGTGGCACCGGATACGCCTCAGCCATCCTGTCGCGGCTGGCGAGGTCGGTCGTGGCGCTCGAAAGCGATTCGACGCTGGCGCAAACCGCGGCATCGACGCTTTCCGGCCTTGGCTGCGGCAATGTGACCGTGGTCCAGGGCGCGCTGGCGCAGGGTCATGCGGCCAAGGCACCCTATGACGTCATCTTCATCGGCGGCAGCGTCGAGAAAGTGCCGGCGCCGTTGCTCGATCAGCTCGCCGAAGGCGGCCGACTCGTCGCGGTCGAAGGGCGGGGCAATTCCGGCGTGGCGCGACTTTTTTTCAAGGCCGGGGGGGTTGTAACCGGGAGAAGGGCATTTAATGCGGCAATTAAGCCACTACCCGGATTCGAACGTGAGCATGCTTTTGAATTCTGAATGATTTTGCCTTGCAGCAGAGGCTTTGTCATGGTCGCTTGCATTTGAACAATCGTTGCGATCCCAGACTGGGGGCACTTTGGGACCGAGCGACAGGGAATGAAACACGCCACTCCGGCTGCTCTAACGAGAAGCTGGAGCGGCGTAGTTCCCATGGGAAACGAATGAGGGATATACCCGTGCCGTCTGTATCCAAGAGCTTTTTTGCCGCCGTCCTCGTCTCCGCGACCGCGCTGTCCCCACTAAGCGCTTCGGCGGAAACCATCACAGGCGCGCTCGCCAAGGCTTATCAATACAATTCCACGCTGAATTCATCCCGCGCCGGTGTACGCGTCACCGACGAAGGCGTGGCGATTGCCAAATCAGGCTGGCGCCCAACGATTACTGGATCGGCTTCCATCGACTATACAAACACGCGCCAGGCAAATGGCGGCGGTAATTCGAAGCTGACGAGTGGCGGTTACGGCATTCAGATCAACCAGTCGCTGTTTGACGGCTTTCAGACGAAAAACAACGTGGCGGCGGCTGAAGCCCAGGTAAAGGCATCGGTCGAGAGCCTGCGCAATACCGAAGAGAACACGCTGTTCAGCGCAGCCACGGCCTATATGGACGTGATCCGGGATCGGCAGATCGCGGTGCTGACGGAGCAGAACCTGCAGTTCCTGACCGAGCAGGCGCGTGCCGCGCGCTCGCGTTTCGAGGTTGGTGAGGGCACGCGCACCGATGTCGCGCAGGCCGATGCGTCGCGTGCCTCGGCGGTGGCCTCGCTGAGTGCCGCCCGCGCGCAGGCGCTGGCCAGTGCCGCGACCTACCACCAGGTCGTCGGCGACGAGCCGGGCAAGCTCAAGCCCGCTTCGCCGTTGGGCAGGCTGCTGCCGTCGAGCCTCGATGCGGCGATTGCGATCGGGGCTAATGAACACCCGGCCATTCTCGCTACGCAGCATCTGGTCGACGCGGCGGCGTTCTCGGTGAAGTCAGCGGAGGGCGCGCTGTTGCCACAGCTGTCCGCGTCGGCCGGCATTTCGGAAAACTACCGCAACGCCATCCCCGACCTTTCCGGTTCCAACGGCAATTCGACCTCGGCCAATATCGGTGCGACGCTGACCATTCCGATCTATTCGGGCGGTCGGACCTCGGCGGTCGTGCGGCAGAACAAGGAATTGCTTGGCCAGGCCCGCATCCAGGTCGACGTCAGCCGCGACCAGGTTCGCCAGGCCGTTGCCACCGCATGGTCGCAATACACCGCCGCGCAGCAGAGCGTCTCGGCCAACAAGCAAGTGATCGACGCCGCGCAACTGGCGCTGAACGGCGTCATCGAAGAGCGCAATGTCGGCCAGAGGACCACGCTCGACGTCCTCAACGCGCAGGCCGCCGTCATCACCGCCAAGATCAACCAGGCCAATTCCGAACACGATGTGGTGGTGGCGAGCTATGCCATCCTGTCGGCGATGGGTCGCCTGTCGGTCGACCGGCTTGCCTTGCAGGTTACCAAGTACAAGCCCGAAGAGCACTACAACGCTGTCAAGGACAAGTGGATCGGCGTGCGTACGCCGGACGGCCGCTAAACGCCTGAGGCTCGACTTGTGTCGGGCCCGGCTGAGCGGAACCTGGGTTGAAACCGGTTCCGCTCTGGTTTCCTGCTCTATTCCTTTGCATTGACGCAATTCCCGAGGGAAAGCGCTATGCGCTTTCCGGGGAAAGCCGTTTTCACACTGTTCCCGGAATTGCTTCTAATCTGTTGAAATCCCACATGTCCCCAGATTGGGGATTCTCGTGCAGCGTTCCGTCGGTTACGCTGTCGCCATGATTCGAATCCGGCTTCTGCCGGAGCGGAAGACTAACAGGTCACAAGGGCGGCGGATGTGACGATGGCAACGGCAAGCAGCGCACAGCGCGAACCTTCCATGGAAGAGATACTGGCTTCCATCAGGAGGATCATCGAGGACAGCGACAACGGTCGCAAGCAGCCGGGCGAGACCGAAGAGCTGCGGCAGGATCTTGAGCCGTCGCCGGGCGAGGCTCCCGCCGCCGATGTCGATGCTTTTCGCGCCGAGTTGCATGCTGCCCCCGAAACCAGGAAGCCGGTCGCGCTCGCGGAAGTCCAGGCGCCGTCGCCCGAGCCGGTGATTGCGCGCATGGAATCGCAGACGCGCGCCGATCCCGTGCCGCTCAAGCCGTCGATGACGCTTGCCGAGGTCAGCGCCAGGATCGCCGCGGAGCCGGCGCCCGTCACAGCGACCGAAGCGCCGGCCGCCCCGCAGGCCAGCGCGACAAGCGATGCCATCGTTGCCGATTGGCGGCGCGAGATCGCGGCGGTCGGAGAGCAGGCGAAAGCGATACCGGGCATCCGCAAGCCGGTCGCCCAGCCCGAAGCGCCGGCGAGTGAACCGGTGGTGGAGGCTGCGTTCGAACGGCCGTCTTCAAACGAGGCTCCGGCAGACGACGCCCAGGCGCGCGCGGGGGCAAATGAGGCGCCCGCGGCGCGCCCGGCAATCCTCTCCGAACACACGGGCCGGCAGGTCGCGGCGGCCTTCGGCGAGTTGTCCGATGCCTTTGCCAGCCGCAGCAAGAAGACATTCGACGAGATGGCCGAGGAGATGCTGCGGCCGATGCTGCAGGACTGGTTGGACAACAATCTGCCGACGCTGGTCGAGCGCCTGGTGCGCGAGGAGATCGAGCGCGTGGCGCGCGGCGCGCAGTAATCTCCTCCAACGATCACTCCCGAAACGCCGCCCGTGAGGCGGCGTTTTTGTCGATGAGGTCAGCCCGCGCTGGTCGCGAAGCAGATGAGGTTGCTGTCGAGGTCCTTGACGATGAACGTGCGAGCGCCCCAGGGTTCGGTCCGCAATGTCTGGTGAAACGGGGCCGTGGCCGCCTGACACTCCAGAAACAGGGCCTTGATGTTGTCGACGACGATCGTCGCCGCCAGTAGGTCATCGGTCGAATTGGCGGCGAGTGGAGGCTTGTCGACATGGCGCAGGTTGAGCCGTGCGCCATCGCGGATGATTTGGGCGTAGAAGGGCGGCTCGCCATAGGTGAAGCGCGTCTCGAAGCCGAGCTTTTGCCGATAGAAATTACAGGCCGCTACGATGTCGCTGACAAAGAGCTGTGGCTCGGCAAAGGCGAGATGCGGTTTCGCGGCGTCTGTTGCTGCATGATCGGTCACGGTTTGAAGGCCTTCCTTCAGCGCCTGCCAGCTCTCGAAACCTGACTTTCTGGCGACGAGTTCCTGGGCATCGGCAAGCTTGAAGCCGTGATCGAGGATTTGGCTGTCGCTGAGATCGTGAAAACGCGGCAAGAGCCATCCAATCACAGCGGCGACGGGATAGTACCGCTCGCGGTGCCATTTGAGATAGAGCTTGGCCTGTTTCTTGTGGTGTTCGAGGGTCGGCATGGGCGCATTGCGGGGTTGAGGTGGCGTAGGCGGGCAATGCCCCTCCGGCCGGAAGCCGATGCGCCCTACTGCAGCGTCCGCACGGTATGGCTACGACGCCCGGCGGTCAAGCTGCGAGTGCCGAGCGCCACGACCCTCCGTTGAAATGTGGGCGGGAGCGACTATTTGCTTCTGGTGAACCGAGGCGGCCCTTGCGGTTGACTTGGCCAAGACCTTCCGATTTACACCGAACCAGCAAAATCCCGACAGCGCGGACCGTTTCCCCATGCTTGAAAAGACCTACGACGCAAAGACCGTCGAGCCGAAGATCGCCAAAGTGTGGGAAGAGGCGGACGCCTTCCGCGCCGGCGCCGGGGCGGAAGAGGGGGCCGAAGCCTTCACCATCGTCATTCCGCCGCCCAACGTCACCGGCTCGCTGCATATGGGCCATGCGCTCAACAACACGCTGCAGGACATTCTGGTGCGCTTCGAGCGCATGCGCGGCAAGAACGTGTTGTGGCAGCCGGGCATGGACCATGCCGGCATCGCCACGCAGATGGTGGTCGAGCGGCAGCTGATGGAGAAGCAGATTCACCGCCGCGACCTGACGCGCGAGCAGTTCATCGAGAAAGTGTGGGAGTGGAAGGCCGAATCCGGCGGCACCATCTTCAACCAGCTGAAGCGGCTCGGCGCCTCGGCCGACTGGTCGCGCGAGCGCTTCACCATGGATGAAGGCCTGTCCAAGGCCGTGCTCGAAGTCTTCGTCACCCTCTACAAGGAAGGGCTGATCTACAAGGACAAGCGCCTTGTGAACTGGGACCCGAGACTTTTGACCGCGATCTCCGACCTCGAGGTCGAGCAGCACGAGGTCAACGGCAATCTCTGGCACTTCCGCTATCCCTTGGAGGGCGAGACCTTCGATCCGGAAAATCCGAAAACCTTCATCACGGTCGCGACCACGCGCCCGGAAACGATGCTGGGCGATACGGCGGTGGCGGTGCATCCGGATGACGAGCGGTACCGGCATCTGGTCGGCAAGAACGTCGTGCTGCCGATCGTCGGCAGAAAAATCCCAGTGGTCGCGGACGAGTATTCCGACCCCGAAAAGGGCTCGGGCGCGGTCAAGATCACGCCGGCGCATGATTTCAACGACTTCGAGGTCGGCAAGCGCCACAAGCTCCCGGCGATCAACATCCTGACCATCGAAGCCGCCATCAAGTTGAAGGACAATGAAGACTTCCTCGCCGGTCTCGATGCGACGCCGGAGCGCCAGGCCGTCTGGGACGAGCTTGACGGGCTCGACCGTTTCGTCGCGCGCAAGAAGATCGTTGATCTGATGGAAGAAGGCGGCTTCCTGGAAAAGGTCGAGCCACATCGCCATGCCGTGCCGCATGGCGACCGCGGCGGCGTGCCGATCGAGCCGTTCCTGACCGAGCAGTGGTACGCCAACGCGGCGGAACTGGCCAAGCCGGCGATCGCCTCCGTGCGCGAAGGCCGCACCAACTTCGTGCCGAAGAATTGGGAAAAGACCTATTTCGACTGGATGGAGAACATCCAGCCCTGGTGCATCTCGCGCCAGCTGTGGTGGGGCCATCAGATTCCGGCCTGGTACGGGCCGGATGGGCGCGTCTTCGTCGAGAAGACCGAGGAAGAGGCGCTGAGCGCGGCGATCGAATATTACCTGGCGCTCGAAGGCCCGTGGAAGGCCTGGGTCGAGGACAAGCTGGAAAACTTCCAGCCGGGCGAGATCCTGAACCGCGACGAGGATGTGCTCGACACCTGGTTCTCCTCGGCGCTGTGGCCATTCTCGACTTTGGGCTGGCCGGACCAGACGCCGGAGCTGAAGACCTATTACCAGACCGACGTGCTGGTGACCGGCTTCGACATCATCTTCTTCTGGGTTGCCCGCATGATGATGATGGGCTTGCATTTCATGGACGAGGAGCCGTTCCACACCGTCTATGTTCACGCGTTGGTGCGCGACAAGAACGGTGCCAAGATGTCGAAGTCGAAAGGCAACGTCATCGATCCGCTCGACCTCATCGATGAATATGGCGCCGATGCGTTGCGCTTCACCTTGACCGTGATGGCGGCACAAGGGCGCGACGTGAAGCTCGACCCGGCGCGCATCGCCGGCTACCGCAATTTCGGCACCAAGCTGTGGAACGCGACGCGCTTCGCCGAGATGAACGAAGTCGCGCGCAACGACGATTTCTGGCTGAATGATGCCAAGCTTGCGGTCAACCGCTGGATCCTGACCGAGTTGACGCGGGCCGCGCGCGAGATCACCGACGGCATCACTTCATACCGCTTCAACGAAGCGGCAGGATCTGCCTACCGCTTCGTCTGGAACCTGTTCTGCGACTGGTATCTGGAACTCTTGAAGCCGGTGTTCATGGGCACGGACGAGGCGGCCAAGGCCGAGAGCCGCGCCTGCGTCGCCTTCGTGCTCGACGAAATCTACAAGCTCCTGCATCCGATGATGCCGTTCATGACGGAAGAGCTGTGGGCGCAGACGGCGGGCGAGGGCAAGGAGCGCGATTCGCTGTTGTGTCACGCCGCCTGGCCGTCGCCCGACTTCGAGGACGCGGATGCCGCCGCCGACATCAACTGGCTGGTCGACCTGGTCTCCGGCATCCGCTCGGTGCGTTCCGAGATGAACGTGCCGCCGGCGGCGATCGCGCCGCTGGTCGTGGTCGGCGCCAATGATGTGACGCGCGAGCGGCTGGTTCGCGAGGACTCGGCGATCAAGCGGCTGGCCCGCGTCGGCGACATCTCGTTGGCCGACACGGCTCCCAAGGGCGCGGCGCAGATCGTCCTCAACGAGGCGACAATCTGCCTGCCGCTCGGCAGCCTGATCGATCTCTCCGCCGAGGCTGCCCGGCTGCAGAAGGAACTGGCCAAGGTGACCGAGGAGATCGCGCGCCTGCACAAGAAGCTGTCGAATGAAAAATTCGTCGCCAGCGCCCCGGCCGAGATCGTCGACGCCGAGCGCGAAAAGCTCGCCGAATATCGCGACGCGCAGGACAAGCTCTCGGTGGCGTTGACCAGGGTTCGCGATGCCGGTTGAGGATAGATTCGCTGGACCTTAGTCATCTCTAAAATGACAATCCTTTTGCCTCGAAAGTAGGCATTCCGTTGCGTTAATTTTGACGTAAACGGAAGTTTTAGCCCCATTGTTGCCATAATGTAACAATGGGGCCGAAAGCCCCTGAAAATGGCTATTTTTGAGCCTTTTGAAACGAATCTTCCTCATTTTTCGGTCGGATAAGCACGCGCAGGACCGTTTTTCGGCCTTGCGATACCTAACTGCATTTTGTCGAAAATGCCTTTGGCGAGCATGTACATGTACGCCCCGCGAATTCGTTATTGCACCGTTAACCTGAATTGGCTCTAGCTTGACGCACTAGTTATTCGGGGAGGACATCCATGAACAATTTGCGTCTGAAAGCACTGCTGGGGGCAGGGTGCTTTTCGCTGACTTTGATGGGCTCGGCGCACGCTGGCGGTTTTTCGCGCGGCACCGCCGATACCGATATTCTTTTTGAAGACGGCAATTTCAATATGCGCACCAGCGTGACCTATGTCGCGCCGACCCGGAAATATTCGGTGAACCCGATGAATCCCTATCTGGTCGGGGAGAACTACGCGGACAGTTACGCCATTCCATCGGCCGCCGTTAAGTTCAAGCTGTCAGACAGTCTCTCCTGTGCCGGCACTCTCACGCAATCATATGGCGGTAACGCGACGTGGTCGCGTTCGAGCGGCACGCTCGGCAAGCTGAATGAAGACTTCACCATGTATGAATATGGTGCGACTTGCGGGTTGAAGTTCGATCTCAGCAAAGGCCGTATCTGGCTTATTGGTGGCGTCTACAACGAAGTCACCGACTACCGGCTCGTTGCCGGTGCTCCTTTGGGGACAAGCATACCCGTCCTTGGCGTCAGCCTGCATGACAGCAATATCGGTTGGCGTGCCGGCATTGCTTATGAAATTCCGGAAATCGCGCTCCGCACCCAATTGATGTACCGCTCTGGCGTCGACATCAATGCCTCCGGTACGGCAAGCTTTCTGGGAGGGGCTCTTCCCGGCGGAGCAACGGGGGAAGCCAACTTTCCCCAATCAGTCGAATTCAAGGCGCAAACTGGTATCGCTCCGGGCTGGCTCGCCTACGGTAGCGTGAAGTGGACGGATTGGTCTGTTACGGAAACGCTGATGCTGAACGTGCCGGCGTTGGCGTTGAACAGCGGCAATCTGTATTTCTGGCGTGACGGTTGGACGGTCACCGGCGGCATCGGTCATAAGTTCAACGATCAGATCTCAGGGACTGTTTTTGCATCCTATGACCGCGGCGTTAGCACTGGTTGGGACCTGACTGGCGACAGCTATACGATCGGCACGGGTGTTTCGATGAAGGACAAGTTGGGTGGCGAATTGCGCCTGGGTGTAGCGGCAGTCTATCTGGCCTCCGTTTCCGAGACCCAATACAACAACAGTTATGTTCCTGGCAGCCCCGACCCGCGAAATGGCTTCAACCGTTCCGTGGACGGTGATTGGGGCTATGCACTCTCGGCTGGTTACAGCATCAAGTGGTAACGCCTTTGATCTGTTGAGCAAAAAGGCCGGGCATTGCCCGGCCTTTTCTTTTCGGCCTCCGACTCCCATGGATGCGCCGTCGCTCCAAAAGCAGTTGCTTAACTAAGGTGATCTTGACGTAAACGGAAGCTTTTTTGGCACGATGTTGCCATAATGCTACAGCGCCCAAATTGGCCTTCAGGACACCTTTTTGCGCGGTTTTGGCTGAGTTTCTCCGGATTTTTATGGGGATGCACTCGAAAATCGGCAATTTTACTTGGTTCATGCCGCCCGACACCGCGACGCAGAACGCAATCGCTGAATACGTACGTGTACGCCTCTTGAAATCGTTGTTGTGTTAGCCGTGCAAGTGGTTTTGCTTGAGGTCGTGCTCGAATTCGGGGGAGGCGATTCATGTACAATCTGCATCTGAAAGCACTGCTGGGGGCGGGGTGCTTTTCGCTTGCTTTGATCGGCACGACGATAAACGGGGCGCATGCCGGCGGCATTGAACGAGGTGGCTACGACATCGATCTGCTGTTCGATCCGGCGCCGTTTACCGTGAACACTGACGCGACCTATGTTTCACCACACCGCAAACTAAAGAACGCGGTCGACACGTCGGGAAACCCGGCCCCGCTTAGCGGCAATAGCTCGACGCGCAACACGGGCGACTATTGGGTGCCTTACTTTGGCGTAAAGGCGTCACTCGGCCACGGCGTGGACTGCCTGCTTGATTACTCGCAGCCATGGGGGGCGAGTTCGAGCCCGGGTATTTGGAACGGCTCGTATTCCAACATCGAAACCAACATCAAGAGCAACAATTACGCTGGCACCTGCTCTTACAAGATGGATGTCGGCAAGGGCCAGCTTCGCTTCATCGGCGGCGCGTTCTATCAAGAAGTCTACGGCTTCAAGACAAGCTATATTGGCGGTGTTCCTGACCTGTCAGGCGTCTTCCCTGTCCCCGCCAATTTCGTCGGTCGTGTCGATCTGAAGGCAGACGGCTGGGGATGGCGAGCCGGTATCGCCTACGAAATTCCCGACATCGCTTTGCGTGCCAGTCTCGTTTACAATTCGCAGGTCAAACTCGACAACATTTCGGGCACGCTCGATACCACATCCTTGGCTCCGATCGCGGCTTTCCTGCCTCCTGGTTCTTCGGCTGTGACAGACATTTACGGTTCGGCGAAGATGCCGGATTCCGTGGAATTAAAGCTTCAATCAGGCATCGCTCCTGGCTGGCTCGCTTTCGGTTCGATCAAGTGGGTCAATTGGAGCGTGCTGCAAAGTATTCCGATCTGCTCAACGGCAAGCAAAGGTATCGCACCCTGTACGTCAGTTTCCCCCAGCCCTGTCAGGCTAACCTCGCTCGACTTGATGTACCGTGATGGCTGGACGGTCACCGGCGGCATTGGTCATCAGTTCAATGAGCAATGGAGCGGCGCCGTGCAGATTTCATGGGACCGGGGTACGTCGCATGGTTACGGTGATCAGAGCGATACCTGGACGTTGGGCGGCGGGGTGGCCTACACGCCGCGACCGAACATCGAACTTCGCCTGGCAGGCGCGATAGGTGTGCTGACCAGCGGCCATTCCGGGGTGCTCACGGATGAGAACGGTTATCCGGCCGGCACCGACGTCAGCTATGACTTCGGCAACGATCTGGTCACGGCGATTTCCGGGGGTCTCAAGATCAAGTTCTAAGATATTGAAAATCCTTTTAAAAGGCCGGGCATTGCCCGGCCTTTTTCGTCTGGGCCGGCATCGTCGGTGATTCCGGTATCCAAGCTGCGTTGCATATAAGCCGCACCGGGACCGCCTCGTGCGATTGTGACGTTTTGGCAACACTTTCTGAACAACCCCTGCGCTAGAAGTCAGGCCGGGGAGATTGCCTATTTCCCGCCATAAACCCGGCGCACCTCGAACTTGTCTCGGGACACGCGCCAAAAGGCTCGGCGATGGGGCAGGCCGCACCGCCCGCGGCAAGGATGAGAATGGACGCCAAGGTCATTTCAAAGGCTAAGCTCCCTAGCCGCTATGTGACTGTCGGTCCGGCGCGTGCGCCGCACCGGTCCTATCTCTATGCCATGGGGCTTTCCGCCGCCGAGATCGCGCAGCCGCTGGTCGGCGTTGCCTCCTGCTGGAACGAAGCCGCCCCCTGCAACATCTCGTTGATGCGCCAGGCGCAAGTGGTCAAGAAGGGCGTCGCCGCCGCCAATGGAACGCCGCGCGAATTCTGCACCATCACCGTCACCGACGGCATTGCCATGGGCCACCAGGGCATGAAGTCGTCGCTGGTGTCGCGCGAGGTCATCGCCGATTCGGTCGAACTCACCATGCGCGGCCATTGCTACGATGCGCTGGTCGGCCTCGCCGGCTGCGACAAGTCGCTGCCCGGCATGATGATGGCCATGGTGCGGCTCAACGTGCCGTCGATCTTCATCTATGGCGGTTCGATCCTGCCCGGCAGCTATCGCGGCCGCCAGATCACCGTGCAGGATGTGTTCGAGGCGGTCGGCCAGCATTCGGTCGGCACGATCGGCGATGCCGAACTGCTCGAGATCGAGCAGGCCGCCTGTCCGTCGGCCGGTTCCTGCGGCGCCCAGTTCACCGCCAACACCATGGCGACCGTCGCCGAGGCGATCGGCCTGGCGCTGCCATATTCCTGCGGCGCGCCGGCGCCTTACGAAATGCGCGACCGCTTCAATTTCGCCTCCGGCGAAAAGATCATGGAGCTGATTGCCAAAAACATCCGGCCGCGCGACATCGTCACGCTGAAGGCGCTGGAGAACGCGGCGACCGTGGTTTCCGCCACCGGCGGCTCGACCAATGCTGCCCTGCATCTGCCGGCGATCGCACATGAGGCAGGCATCAAATTCGATCTCTTCGATGTCGCGAAGATTTTCGAGAAGACGCCCTACATTGCCGACCTCAAGCCTGGCGGCAAATATGTCGCCAAGGACATGTTCGAGGCCGGCGGCATTCCGCTGTTGATGAAGACGTTGCTCGACCACGGCTATCTGCACGGCGATTGCCTGACGGTCACTGGCCGCACTTTGGCCGAAAACATGGAGCACGTTGCCTGGAATGAACACCAGGATGTGGTCCGCCCGGCCAACAGACCAATTACCCAAACCGGCGGCGTCGTTGGCTTGAAGGGAAACCTTGCCCCCGAAGGCGCGATCGTGAAGGTCGCGGGCATGGCGGAGTTGAAATTCTCCGGCCCGGCGCGCTGCTTCGATTCGGAAGAGGAATGTTTCGAGGCGGTGACGCATCGCAACTACAGGGAAGGCGAGGTTCTGGTCATTCGCTACGAAGGGCCGCGCGGCGGTCCCGGCATGCGCGAGATGCTGTCGACGACGGCAGCGCTCTACGGCCAGGGCATGGGCGGCAAGGTGGCGCTGATCACCGACGGCCGCTTCTCGGGCGCGACGCGCGGCTTCTGCATCGGTCATGTCGGACCGGAAGCGGCGGTGGGCGGCCCGATCGGCCTGATCCGGGATGGTGACGTGATTTCGATCGACGCCGTGAACGGCACGATCGAAGTGGCGCTGTCGGATAGCGAACTGGCGGCGCGGGCCAAGACATGGAAGGCACGCACGACTGACTACCAGTCGGGCGCGATATGGAAATACGCACAGACGGTCGGGTCGGCCAGAGATGGCGCGGTCACCCATCCGGGCGGTGCGAAAGAAACACACTGCTATGCGGATATCTGAGTTGTTGAGGTCATCTGTCCTTCCGGCACTGGTCGCTGCGGCGATCTTTGGCGCCGTGGGCCAGGCTGTGGCCTTTGACGACAAGGTGTTCGACGACAAGACCGGCGTGAAGCCGCAGTCCAGCCCCTGGGCGGTGTTCCAGTTCGGCTTCTCCGCCTACAAGAACGGCCACAAGGAACAGGCCGCCGAAGCCTATAAATACGCCGCCGAAAACGGCCAGATCGGCGCCACCTGGAAACTTGCCCGCATGTATGCAGAGGGCGACGGCGTGGCGCGCGACGACTATGAGGCGTTCAAGTTCTTCTCCGAGATCGTCGACCAGGATGTCGAGCCCGGTTCGCCGGAAGAGAGCTACGTCTCCGACGCGCTGGTGGCGCTCGGCGATTATCTGCGCAAGGGCATTCCGGGCAGCCCGGTCACCGAGAACGAGGTGGCGGCACAGGAATATTACATGCGCGCCGCCGCCAACTACCGCAACCCGAACGCCCAGTTCGAGATGGGGCAGATGTTCCTGAAGGGCGAGGGCGGCGTGAAGGCCAGCGTCAAGCAGGCCGGGCGCTGGTTCCAGCTCGCCGCCGAAAAGGGCCATGCCGGCGCGCAGGCGACGCTTGGCCATCTCTTGTTCCAGAGCGGCAAGATCGTTCGCGGCCTGGCGATGATGACCGCCGCACTCGAGCGCGCGTCCCCTGCCGATCAGCCCTGGATCCGTGGCATGCAGGAAGAGGCTTTTGCTGCCGCCGGCGAGGCCGACCGGCGCACGGCGATTTCGCTGGCCGATGACATCCTGACCAAGGGCACCACCAACGCAGACCAATAAGGTCGTCTGCCGTTCTCCTCCAACAGGGGGGAGATCAGTCCGTCAGAAAATCAATTCTCGGTTGGCTCCGTCGGCACCATGCTGGGCGCGGGCGTCGAGATCGGCGTTACGTGCAGGTGCGGCGCCATCGTGTTTCCGGGGCAGCTGTCGCCGATCTTCGTCCAGGATGTGTTGTTGAGCACCATCTCGCAGCGCGCCAGATGGCTCTGGTCGGCAACCGTCAGGCAGGCGACCTGGCCGACCGGATAGGACTTTCCATTGGCAAGACATTCCGGGGCGGCGAAAGCAGGCACCATGGCGGCCGTGGCAAATGCCAAGCCGATCGGACAAGCAACAAATCGAATGGTCATGGGAACCCCAGCCGCCATGATGATTGTCCATCATGCGCCAGATTTGTGGCGATACAACGTCCAGACAAATCGACGGCAGAAGGACCCCGGTCAGGCCGGCTGCAGGGCGAGATCGATCGCCACCGGCACGTGATCGGACGGTTTTTCCCAGGCGCGCACATGCTTTTCGATCGAGGCCGACGAGAAGCGGTTGGCGGCTTCCGGCGACAGCAGCAGATGGTCGATGCGGATGCCGTTGTTCTTCTGCCAGGCGCCGGCCTGATAGTCCCAGAAGGTGTAGGTGTCGGGTGCATCGGTGACCGCGCGCACCGCTTCGGTGAAACCGAGATTGAGCAGCCGGCGGAAGGCCTGCCGCGTCTGCGGCTGGAACAGCGCGTCGCCCAGCCAGTTTTCCGGAAAGCGCGCGTCGATCGGCTCGGGAATGACGTTGTAGTCGCCGGCCAGCACAAGCGCCTCTTCCAGCCTCAGCCGCTCTTCGGCCCAGCGCTCCAGCCGCTCCATCCAGTTCAGCTTGTAGGGGAATTTTTTGTCGTCATCGATCGGATTGCCGTTCGGCAGATAGAGCGAGGCGACGCGCAACGCGCCCTTGTCGGTCGAGAACACACCTTCGATGAAGCGCGCCTGTTCGTCGGCCTCGTCGCCCGGCAGGCCTCTGGTGACCTCGTCAAAGCGCAGTTTCGATAGCAGCGCCACGCCGTTGAAACCTTTCTGGCCATGGGTTTCGACGTTGTAGCCAAGCGCCTCGATCTCGGCGCGCGGGAACTGCTCGTCGACCGTCTTGATCTCCTGCAAGCAGACGATGTCGGGCGCGCTCTCGGTCAGCCAATGAGTGAGATTGCCGATGCGGGCGCGAACGCCGTTGATGTTCCAGGTGACGATTTTCATGGCGGCCTTATTCTTCCTGCGACGGGTGGCGTTCGACCAGGCCGATCGTATTGCCTGCCGGGTCCTTTAGGAAGGCCATCCACTCGCTTTCCCCCGGCGGTCCGAAGGTGCCTTCGGTATCGCGATGCACGAGCGCCGGTGGCGCGGTGAAGGGGACGCCCGCGGCTTTCGCCTTGGCGTGGAAGGCTTCGAGGCCCCTAATGTCGAGATAGACTATGCCGGCCGGAACGCCGTCGGTGAACAGCAGCCTCACATTGCCGGCCATGATGAAGGCAATGCCCGGCGGATCGTAGCGGGCATGAACGCCCATGCCGAGCACGTCACGCCAGAAGGCCAGCGTCGAATCAAGATCGCGTCCGGCTGACAGCGCGACCTGACGGACCGCGCCGATGGCAGGCATGCCGTTAGACGGAGAAGCTCGTGCCGCAGCCGCAGGAGGCGACAGCGTTCGGATTGCGGATCTGGAAGGACTGGCCCATCAGATCGTCGACGAAATCGATCACCGAGCCGCCCATATAGACCAGCGACAAATCGTCGATCAGCACGGTCGCGCCGTCCTTCTCGACGGCGACATCGTCGTCGTTGCGCGTGTCGACCAGATCGAATTTGTAGGAAAATCCGGAGCAGCCGCCGCCTTCGACGGAAACGCGCAACGCCGTCTTGCCGGCCTCGCCAGAGACAATCTTGGCGATCCGCCTGGCGGCGGCCTCGGTCATGTCGACTTTCATCGCGGTCTTGGCATCAGCGCCCATGGGCGTCACCTTGCTTTCGGTTTCAGATGATAGGTATGAAGCGCGAGGGGCCAAGTCAACTGCGGCAGCATCAGCCATGACCAATGAGTTGGGCGACATCGGGTTCGGTTATCGGCCGCGCGCGGCCTATGCCACAGATCCGGCGAAGTCGCGCGGACGGCTGTTCGACGAGGTCGAGAGCCCGACCCGCACGCCGTTCCAGCGCGACCGCGACCGCATCATCCACTCCACGGCGTTCCGGCGGCTCAAGCACAAGACGCAAGTCTTCATCGCCCATGAAGGCGACCATTACCGCACAAGGCTGACCCATTCGATCGAAGTGGCGCAGATCGCGCGTGCGCTGGCGCGGGCACTGCGCGGCGACGAGGATCTCGCCGAGGCGGTGGCGCTGGTGCATGATTTCGGCCACACGCCCTTCGGTCATACGGGCGAGGACGCGCTGAACGACAAGATGGCGGCCTGGGGCGGTTTTGATCACAACGCCCAGTCGCTGCGCATCGTGACGAGGCTGGAGGCGCGCTACGCCGAATTCGACGGGCTGAACCTGACCTGGGAGACGCTGGAGGGCCTAGTCAAGCACAATGGCCCGCTGATGGACAGCACTGGCAAAAGCCTGAAAGGGCCGGTGCCGCAAGCGATCCGCGATTATTCGCAGCTGCAGGATCTCGAACTCGACCGGTTCGCCGGCATCGAGGCGCAGTGCGCGGCGATCGCCGACGACATCGCCTACAACACGCATGACATCGATGACGGGCTACGGGCAGGGCTGCTGACACTGGACATGCTGAAAACCGTCTCACTGCCGGGGAAGATCCTCGAGGGCGTGCGCCAACGCTATCCCAGGCTCGATGACGTGCGCACCGGTCACGAACTGATGCGGCGGCAGATCACCGCCATGGTCGAGGATGTCATCGTTGCCGCGACGGCAAATCTGGAACGCGTCGGGCCGCGCAGCGCCGACGCGGTGAGGGCGGCGGGCGAGACGATGGTGAGCTTTTCCGCTGGGATGGCCGCGGCCGAGAAGGAACTGAAGGCGTTTCTCTACAAGCACCTCTACCGGCACGAGGAGGTGATGCGGGTGCGCGCCGGTGCCGAGCAGATCGTCAGGGATCTGTTCGACGTCTATTTCGCCGACCCGCGCGCCATGCCGGACGGCTGGCGCGAGGGGCTGGACCGGGCCGAGGATCGCATCAAGGCGCGCAGCGTCGCCGATTTCCTGGCAGGGATGACCGACACCTATGCGCTCAAGGAACACAGGCGTTTGTTTGACCGCACCCCGGATTTGAGCTAGGGCGAGCGCGATTTTGCCGGCCAGCGAGCCGGATTCGCCTAAAACCGCCAGAGCAGTACCCATGAACATCTTCGCCGATTTCACCGCGCGAGTCACAAAGGCTGTCGAAGCGCTTGATCTGAAAGACAAGGACGGCGTTTCGCCCGACCTGTCGCGCATTGCCGTCGAACCGCCGCGCGACGCCAGCCATGGCGATCTCGCGACCAATGCGGCGATGGTGCTGGCCAAGCCCACCGGCCAGAACCCGCGCGCTCTGGCTGAAAGGCTGGCGTTGGCGTTGCGCGATGACAAGGATGTCGCCGCCGCCGAGGTTGCCGGCCCCGGCTTTGTCAATCTGCGGCTCAAGGACGGCTTCTGGCAGGCGCATCTGTCGGCGCTTCTGGGCGAGGGGCGCAATTACGGCCGCTCGACGATCGGCGCCGGCCGGAAAACCAATGTCGAATATGTCTCGGCCAACCCGACTGGGCCGATGCATGTCGGCCATTGCCGGGGCGCGGTTGTCGGCGATGCGCTGGCCAATCTGATGGCGTTCGCCGGTTACGACGTGACCAAGGAATATGTCATCAACGATGCCGGCGGACAGATCGACGTGCTCGGCCGGTCGGTCATCCTGCGGTACCGTGAGGCGCTCGGCGACGACATCGGCGAGATTCCGCCCGGCCTTTATCCCGGCGATTATCTGGTTCCTCTCGGCCAGGCGCTGGCGAGAGAGTTCGGCCGCGGCCTGCTCCAGATGCCGGAGGATGAGGCGCTCGCCATCGTCAAGGACCGCGCGATCGACGCGATGATGGCGATGATCCGCGATGACCTGGCGCTGCTCAACGTGCATCACGACGTGTTCTTCTCCGAACGCACGCTGCACGCTGACAATGCCAGGAAGATCCGTTCGGCGATCAACGACCTGACGCTGAAGGGACATATCTACAAGGGCAAGCTGCCGCCGCCCAAAGGCGAGAAGCCGGACGATTGGGAAGATCGCGAGCAGACGCTGTTCCGCTCGACGGCGGTCGGCGACGACATGGACCGGGCGCTGGTCAAGTCGGACGGGTCGTTCACCTATTTCGCCGCCGACGTGGCGTATCTGAAGGACAAGGTCGATCGCGGCTTCGTCGACCTGATCTACGTGCTTGGCGCCGACCATGGCGGCTACGTCAAGCGGCTGGAGGCCTTGGCGCGGGCGATTACCGGCGACAAGGTGAAGCTCACGGTCCTGCTTTGCAATCTGGTCAAGCTGTTTCGCGACGGCGAGCCGGTGCGAATGGGAAAAAGGGCTGGGAATTTCGTCACGGCGCGGGAAGTCATTGAAGAGGTGGGCCGTGACGCGGTGCGGTTCATGATGCTGTTCCGCAAGAATGACGCGCCGCTGGATTTCGATTTCGCCAAAGTCACCGAACAGTCCAAGGACAATCCGGTGTTTTACGTGCAGTACGCTTCGGCGCGCTGCCATTCGGTGTTCCGGCAGGCAAGCGAGCAACTGGGCGAGGCGAATTTCGATCGCAAAAGCCTGGCTGCCGCGGCGGCTTCGCTGACCGACGAGGGCGAGATCGGCCTGATCCGCAAGCTCGCCGAATATCCACGCCTGATCGAATCCGCGGCTCTTGCGCTGGAGCCGCATAGGCTGGCATTTTACCTTTATGATCTGGCTTCCAGTTTCCACGGACACTGGAACCGGGGTACGGATAATCCGGACTTACGTTTTGTTAAGGTTAACGACCGACAATTGACGCATGCCAGACTAGGGCTGGTGCAGGCTGTTTCGGACGTTCTGACGTCCGGCCTGACGTTGATCGGAGCCGCTGCGCCCACCGAAATGCGTTAGGTTTGACTAAAAAACCTGTCACCTTTTGCCCACATTGCGCTGGTAAGGGCCAACCCTGCGCGACGTCCATGGCGTCCGAATGAGTGCGAGTTCGGGAACAATAATGGCAGACAGAACCCAGCTGAGAGTAGCCGACAACAACGACATCGCTGACGATGATCCGTTCGCGGAACTGACCAGGATCATGGGATTCGACCCACGCCAGCCAGTCAAGCAGCAGGCGCGGGTCGAGCCGCAGGCCGCTGCCGCCAGTCAGCCCGTGCAAGAGGACGATTTCGACATCGACCTCGAAAAGGAATTGATGGGCGAGTTCGACGCTGGCGACAGCGTCGCCGCTCCGGTTGTCGAGGCTCATGAGCCGGCATTCGAAACGGCCCCCACACACGCGGCCGACGACGAACTTGCGCTGTCGCTCGACGACGATTTCCATCTGGACCTCACGGGTGCCGACGAGCATGGGCCCGTCGCCAGCCATGCCCACCCCGGCGATGCCGAAGCCGCGCCGTCCGTCGAGCCTGCCTTCGACGCCGATTTCGACAATGCCGTTGCCAGTTCGCTCGAAGACGTTTCGCCCTTCGAGGACGACCTGCCGATGGAAGACGAGCTTGCCGCGTCGCTTGACCAGGATTTCCACGTCGAGGACCATGCCGCTGAGATCGAGGACGAAGCCGTCGAGCCCCAGCATGCGGTTGCGGAAATGCCGGTGGCTGTCGAGCCGGCCGGCGCGCACGAATTCGACGACGCGGTGGCGATTTCGCTCGAAGACGAGCTGATGCTTGACGACCATTCGGCGGATCAGCCCCATGCGGCTGCGGCCGCGGTCGACTATCCGGAGCCGGTGCTGGCCGTCGCGAATGAAGCTCCGGCGATTGCCGACGAGGATTTCGAGGGGCATTTCGACGACGCCATGGCGGATGTCGACACGGATTTTGACGTCCAGGCGGACGAGCCCGTGGCCTTTGACGCGGCGGAAGCGCTCGAAGTGCCCTCTTATGCCTTGGATGCGAGGGACGAGTTCTCGGGCTCCGAAGCCGTTTCGGAAGATGATTTCGATCGGAACATGGACAACGCGTTCGCCGAGCCTGCCGAAGAGCCGGTCGCCGAGGTTGCCGCTGCCGCGGTCCAGCCGGTAGCTCCGGCAGCTCCGGCAACCATCATGGCTGAGCCGGCACCGGCCCCCGTGGCGGACGAACGTAGCCTCGAAGACGAGTTGAACGCGCTTCTGGGCGCCATGACGGCGCGCACGCTGCCGTCGGTCAAGGAGCCCGAGCCCGTCGCCGCTCAACCCGTTGCGGCTCAGCCGGCCGCTGCTCCCGTTCGGTCGTATGTTCCCGCGCCGGCAAAGGCCGCCGAGGAGCCTGCCGATCTCGACTGGGATCTCGACGAACATGCGACCGAGGATACGCATGCCTCCAGCGCGGCTCACGCCGCCGATGCCGATCTCGACGATCCGCTGGTCGATGAGCTTCAGGGTCACGAGCTGGGCGCGGACGCTGCCGATCATGGCGACATCGATTTCGACGATGATGCGTTCGACGCGGCCCTGGCCGAGAATCTCGATCCGCGCGACGAGGCAGCTTGGCGGCAGGATCAGGCCGATTCCGTCGATTGGCTGGCCGATCGCTCCGCGCCGACCGAGCCGACCCGTTCGTGGAGCCGTGTGACACCGGTTCCCCAGCAGCCTGCATTCGCCGCGCAGCCGGCCGCTTCCATGACGGCAAGGACGACCGCGCCTGAAATGGCCCCGGCGGCGGCTGTGGTGCCGCCCTATCGCGCGCCCGAGCCGGTTGCGGCCGCGCCCTATGCGGCGCCCGTATCCGCGCCGCAGCCGCGACCGTCCTCGCACTACGAAGAAGAGATGCCCGATGTCGAAACGGTGGATGTGCCGGAGCGCGTCGTGGCGCTGGCGGACGATCTCGACATCCCGGAACTGCATTTCGAGGAAGATGAACCGGCCGCATCAGGCTATGACGATCTCGACGCAGAGTTCGCCAGCCTGCTGACGGAAATGAATTCTGTGGAGGTCGCGCCAGCTCCAGCCGCGCCCGCAAGCAGCGCTGCCTATGCCGATGAATCCTTTGATGGCGGATTCAAATCGGCCTATCAGGCGCCGGCATATGAAGAACCCAAACCGGGTTATGACGGGGTCAAACCGGGTTATGGCGGGGTCAAACCGGCCCTTCAGCCGGAAGCGCGGACCTATGCGGCGCGGCCGGCGGAAATGCCCGCCCGTGCTGCAGCGAACACAGGCTATGCAGACGCCGCCGACGGCTTCGACCTCGACAGTCTGCCCGGCAGCCAGCCGGTCTCGCAGGCGGACGATTTCACCGTCGATGAGCTCGACTATGATCCTGAACTGGACGAGGCAATGTCCGTTCCGGGTCTCGGCGAGCGGGAAGCGGCCAGGTCGTCTGGCCGCCGTGGCCTGTTCATCGCGGCAATCGTCGGTGCCGTGGCGGTCGCAGGCGGTCTTGGCGCCTTTGCGCTGTCTTTCGGCGGCAAGGGCGGCAGCGACGCGCCTGTCATCGTCAAGGCCGACAATTCGCCGATCAAGGTCAAGCCGGAAAATCCGGGCGGCACCGTGGTGCCGAACCAGGACAACAAGGTCTACGACGCGGTGGTCAAGGGCGCGAAGCCGGCCGAGCCGGTGCAGCAGAAGCTTGTCACCAACACGGAGGTCCCCGTGGATGTGCAGGCCAAGGATCCGAACCGTGCCGTCGATCTTTCTGCCGGGCAGGGTGCTGCCGTCGGCGGAGCCGATGACGGCAATGCGGCGCCAACCGCCAATGCCGCGCCGGCCGCCAATGCTGCGCCGACCGCCAGTGCTGCGCCGACCGCCAGTGCTGCGCCGGCTGGCAATCTTGCTCCGGCCGACAATGCGGCGCCCGCGCCCAAGTCAGAGGATCGCATCGCGCAGGTGCTGCAGGATACCGACAAGGGCAACAACACCGATGTCGTCGCCGTCGCACCGCGCAAGGTGAGGACGATGGTGGTCAAATCGGACGGCTCGCTGGTGCCGCGCGAGGATCCGGCGCCGGCCGCGCCGCAGGTGGCGGCCGCTGAGCCGAGCGATCCGGCGCCGCAGCATGTCGCGCCGTCCGCCGATGCCGACCAGACCGGCACCGTGGCGCCCGCCGCGGCCCAGTCGGGCGACGAGCCGGCCCTCAAGCCGGTGGCCAAACCGGCCAAGGCGCAGTCGGCCAATACTCCGGCCAAGGTTGCGATCGCGCCGCAGCGTCCGTCCGACCAGCCCGTCGACGTCGTCGGCGAGGTGAAGCCCGATCAGGTCGCATCCATCGACCCGGCAACGACGGCGACCGGTAGCGGTTCGTGGTCGATGCAGGTTGCTTCGCAGCCGACGGTGGAAAGCGCCCAGTCGACCTACCAGGACCTGCAGCGCCGCTATGGCAGCGTGCTTGCCGGCCGCACCGCCAACATCGTCAAGGCCGAGATTGCCGGCAAGGGCACGTTCTACCGCGTCCGCGTCGTGGCCCAGTCACGCAACGATGCCATCAATTTGTGCACCAGCTACAAGGCCGCCGGCGGCAACTGCTTCGTCTCGCGCTAGGAGCGTTCAACCCATCAAAGCCGGCGCGGCCCGAGGTCGCGCCGGCTTTTTCATGCGCCCAGCGCTTTTTCATGTGGACGCATTTCCGGCGTTGGACCGCATGTATTTCCAGACGATTCCCTTTGGCCGCGTGAAGCCCTAGACTCCTGATATGACCGAATCAAAATCCATGATCCTCGGCTGTGCCGGGAAATCGCTCACCCGCGAAGAAATCAATTTCTATCGCAATGAATGCCCATGGGCCTTCATCCTGTTTGCCCGCAACATCGGCGAGACCGAACAGATCCGCGATCTCGTCGCCGAGATGCGCGATTGTATCGGGCGCCCGGACGCGCTGGTTTTCATCGACCAGGAAGGCGGCAGGGTACAACGCCTGCGGCCGCCGCTGGCGCCGAACTATCCGGCGGGCGGCGCGCTCGGCGCGCTGTGGCGCGACGATCATGACGCCGGTGCCCGCGCTGCCTGGCTGATGGCGCGCCTGCATGCCTTCGACCTGCTGCGCTACGGCATCACCGCGGATTGCCTGCCGGTGCTCGACGTGCCGATCGAAGGCGCCAGCGACGTCATCGGCGCGCGCGCCTATGGCAAGGAGCCGCGCGCGGTCATCGAACTCGGCCGTGCCGCCGCCGAAGGCCTGATGTCGGGCGGCGTGCTGCCCGTGATGAAACACATTCCGGGGCATGGACGGGCCTTTGCCGACACGCATTTCGAGCTGCCTGTTGTCGACGCCTCGCTCAGCGATTTGCAGCGGCATGACTTTGCCCCGTTCCGGGAGCTCAACGACCTGCCGATGGCGATGACGGCGCATGTGGTCTACAGCGCCATCGATCCCAAGAACCCGGCGACGACATCCGGCAAGGTCATCGACGAGATCATCCGCCGCGACATTGGCTTTGACGGGCTCCTGATGAGCGACGACACCTCGATGAAGGCACTTTCTGGGGATTTCCCGACAAAGGCGGCGTCGATCCTTGCGGCGGGCTGCGATCTGGTCCTTCACTGTAACGGCGTTTTCGAGGAGATGGCAGGCATTGCGTCGCGCACCACGGGGCTTGAAGGCAAGTCGCTGGAGCGTGCAAAGCGGGCGCTGACCTATATAAGGAAACGCGACGCGGCCGAGGAAACCGAGATACGGGCCGAATTCGCCACCTATTTCGATGCGGTGGCCTAACCAAGGGAAGTGACAAAGGCAGTGGCGGAAACATTGGAAAGCAAGGCCGCGAAGGCCGCACCGATGGACCGCCTGTGGGCCGAGAATGACAATTCACGCGTCACCGGCGACCCGTCGTTGGTCGTCGACGTGGCCGGCTTCGAAGGCCCGCTCGATCTTCTGCTGCATCTTGCCCGCACCCAGAAGGTCGACCTGGCGCGCATCTCGATCCTGGCACTGGTCGAGCAGTATCTAGCCTTTGTCGAGACGGCGAGGGCGCTGCGGCTCGAACTTGCGGCGGACTATCTGGTGATGGCGGCATGGCTCGCCTTCCTCAAGTCGAAGTTGTTGATCCCCAAGCAGCCGGACGAAGAGGGCGAGAGCGGCGAGGAACTGGCGGCCGTGCTGCAGTTCCGATTGAAGCGGCTGGAAGCCATGCGTGACGCGGCGGCGCGCCTGGTCAATCGCAACCGGCTCGGCCGCGACGTGTTCGCGCGCGGCATGCCCGAAATGGTCATCATCGAGAAGCGCAACGCCTATTCGGCGTCGCTCTACGATCTGCTGACCGCCTATGCCCAGCAGCGGCAGAAGCAGGCGATCACCAATGTGACGATCGCGAGGCGGGGCGTTTGGTCGCTCAAGGACGCGCGCGACATCCTGACCCGGCTGATCGGCTCGCTGCGGGACTGGACGGCGCTGGACAGCTTCCTCATCCAATACATGACCAGCCCGGAAGAGCGGCGCACGGCGATCGCCAGCTCGTTCGCGGCGACACTGGAACTGGTGCGCGAGCGCAAGATGGATCTGCGACAGGACGAGGTGTTCGCGCCGATCTATCTGCGCGATCACCGCGCACCGGCAATCAAGGCAGTCGAGGTGGCATTATGAGCGAACGCGCCAACGCTTCGGTTATCCCCTTCAAGGTGGACGATGAACTGGAAGGCGAGATCGACCAGACTTCGGCCGAGAACCCGGTGCAGAACCCGGCCGAGCGCCTGCATATTGCGGAGGCCATGCGTATGGCGGAGGCAATCGTGTTCGCCAGTGCCGAACCCGTCAGCGAAAAGCAGCTTGCCGCGCGCTTGCCCGACGGCATCAACGTCGCCCTTGCCATGGCCGAGCTGCAGCAGGTCTACGCCCGGCGCGGCGTCAATCTGGTGCGGGTCGGCGACGCGTGGGCATTCCGCACCGCCGGCGATCTCGCCTTCCTGATGAGCCGCGACACGGTGCAGCAGCGCAAGCTGTCGCGTGCGGCGCTCGAAGTGCTGGCGATCATCGCCTATCACCAGCCGGTGACGCGCGCCGAGATCGAGGATATCCGCGGCGTAGAGACGTCGAAGGGCACGCTGGACACGCTGCTCGAGACGGAATGGGTGCGCATGCGCGGCCGCCGCAAGACGCCTGGCCGTCCCGTCACCTATGGCACCACCGAAACCTTCCTCGACCATTTCGCGCTCGAGGAAATCCGCGATCTTCCCGGCATGGAAGAACTGAAGGGGGCGGGCCTGCTCTCGGGCCGCATGCCGTCGAATTTCTCCATCCCGCAGCCGCCGGCCGACCCCGATGTGCTGACCGAGGACGAGGATCCGCTGACCGATATCGATCTCGAGGAACTCGGCCTGCTGACGCCGCGCGTCACGGAAGATTGACCTGTCGGCCCCTGTCCAAGCGCGCCGATAGGTCGTAGATGCGCCGATTGGTAGCGGGCCAGCGAGTTCGAAAAAGCGTGACATCCGTCACCCTTTCATAAACTCTGTCGCTGTTGTGTTTGAATCCCAACGCGAAAACGCATAGATCATCGCCAGGGAAAACATTCGAGAGAGATTTGCTATGGGTTCATTTTCGATTTGGCACTGGATGATCGTGCTGGTGATCGTGCTGCTGGTGTTCGGCCGCGGCAAGATTCCCGAGCTGATGGGCGACATGGCCAAAGGCATCAAGAGCTTCAAGAAGGGCATGGCGGACGACGACGTTGCCGACGACAAGCGCACCGTCGAACACCGTGCCGACGAGACCGTTTCGGCCGCGAAGGAAAAAGCCAGCAAGAGCTGAGCCAAAAAAGTTCTAGTCGGAACAGAGTGCCATGTTTGAAGTCGGCTGGACCGAAATGCTGGTGATCGCGATCGTCATGATCGTGGTCGTCGGTCCGAAGGATTTGCCCAATATGCTGCGCACCTTCGGCCGCACGACGGCGAAGCTGCGCTCTATGGCCGCCGACTTCCAGAAACAGTTCAACGAAGCGCTGAAGGAAGCCGAGCTCGACGACGTCAAGAAGTCGGTCGACGAGCTCAGGGGCCTCAGTCCGATGGCCGAGATCAGGAAGCAGCTCAATCCGTTCGAGCAGGCGGCGGTCGATGTGCGCTCCGGCGTCGACGCCGCGATGAAGCCGAAGCCCGCCGCCGATCCGGCAACGCCCGCCGCTTCGACACCGCAGGCGGCCGAGCCGCTGAAGAACGGCGCAACGGAAATGCCTGGCGTCAGCGCCGCGGGAGCCACGCCGCCAACGCCGATTTTCCCGGCCATGACCGATGAATCGGTGGTTGCGGCATCCACGGAACCTGCCGCGGCGCCGAAGGCATCCACGGCCAAGAAGTCCGCCAAGACCGCGCCGGCGGCAAAGGCGCAGCCCAAGGCCTCGACATCCGCGAAGTCGGCGACAGCAAAAGCCGCACCTGTGGTGATGGCAAAAGCTACACCGGCGCCCAAGGCGTCGACAAAGGCCGTGACAGCAGCAAAGCCTGCCGCTGCCAAGGCGACTGCGGCAAAGACCGCGGCGAAAGCCGAACCGAAACCTGCGCCAGCGAAGAAGCCGGCGGCCAAGAAGACGGCGGGAGCCGCCAAGTGAGCGTTTCGGACAAGGAAAAGGACGAGATCGAAAAATCGTCGGCGCCGCTGATCGAGCATCTCATCGAGTTGCGCCGCCGGCTGATCTGGTCGCTCGGCGGCTTCTTCGTCGCCTTCCTGGTGTGCTTCTTCTTCGCCAAGAAGCTGTTCAACCTTCTGGTCGTTCCGTTCAAATGGGCGACGAAGTGGGCGGGGCTCGACCCGCACAAGGTCGAGTTGATCTACACCGCGCCGCAGGAATTCTTCTTCACGCAGGTCAAGCTCGCCATGTTCGGCGGCATGGTCATCGCCTTTCCGCTGATCGCCACGCAGATCTACAAATTCATCGCGCCCGGCCTCTACAAGAACGAGCGCAACGCCTTCCTGCCGTTCCTGATCGCGTCGCCCATCCTGTTCCTGATGGGCGCCTCGCTGGTCTATTTCTTCTTCACGCCGATGGTGATGTGGTTCTTCCTTGCCATGCAACAGGCCGGCACCGACGAGCAGGTGCAGATTTCGCTGCTGCCGAAAGTGTCGGAATATCTCAGCCTGATCATGACGCTGATCTTCTCCTTCGGCCTGGTGTTCCAGCTACCGGTGGTGACCAGTCTGATGACGCGTGTCGGCATGCTGTCGTCCAAGGCGCTGGCCGAGAAGCGCAAGTGGGCGATCGTCATCGCTTTCGTCGTCGCGGCCGTGCTGACCCCTCCGGATCCGATGAGCCAGATCGGTTTGGCCATCCCGACCATCCTGCTCTACGAGGTCGCCATCTGGTCGGCCCGGCTGATCGAGCGCAGCCAGGAGCGCGAGCGCCTGGCGCGCGAGAAGCAGGAAGCCGGGGAGACCGTGGCCGACAAGGCACCGGACGAGCCTCCGGCGCCGGCTGCTTCGTAAGCCGTCAGCAGCGGCGGAAAACGACAACCGCCGCCCAGCCTCATCTTGCATCGGTCAAGGATGCGGTTTACGCCCTCGGAGCTTAGCTCAGGAGCGTTCAAACTATGCTTGACATCAAATGGATTCGCGACAACCCGAAGGCCCTTGTCGAGGCGCTGGCCAAGCGCTCGTGGTCGGCGGCAGAGGCGCAGTCCACGGTCGATGATTTGATCGCCAGGGACGAGGCGCGGCGCGAACACGTCACCGAGCTGCAGACCAAGCAGGAGCGCCGCAACGCCGCCTCGAAGGAAATCGGCAACGCCATGCGTTCGGGTGACGCCGCTCTTGCCGAAAAACTCAAGGCCGAAGTCGGCGATATCAAAACCTTCATCCAGAATGGCGAGGCGCGCGAACGCGAGCTCGACAAGGCGCTGAACGACGCGCTGGCGGTGCTGCCCAATGTGCCTCTCGACGATGTGCCGGTCGGCAAGGACGAACACGACAATGTCGTCAAACACATCGTCGGCAAGGTGCCGACGCGGCCGAACTGGGTGAAGGAGCATTTCGAGGTCGGCGAAGCGCTCGGCATGATGGATTTCGAGCGGGCGGCCAAGCTGTCGGGTTCGCGCTTCACCGTGCTGAAGAGCGGCCTGGCACGGATGGAACGTGCGATCGGCCAGTTCATGCTCGACCTGCATACGACCGAGCACGGCTATGAGGAAGTGATCCCGCCGCTGATGGTGCGCGACGAGGTGCTTTTCGGCACCAACCAGCTGCCGAAATTCGAGGACGACCTGTTCTTCACGCCGCACGGCGAGGGCAGGCTTGGCCTGATCCCAACCGCTGAAGTGCCGCTCACCAACCTGGTGCGCGAGGAAATCACCGCGCATGAAAAACTGCCCCTGCGCTTCACCGCGCTGACGCCGTGTTTCCGCTCGGAAGCAGGCTCGGCCGGGCGCGACACGCGCGGCATGCTGCGGCAGCACCAGTTCTACAAGGTCGAGCTGGTGTCGATCACCGACCAGGAATCCTCGCTCGCCGAGCATGAACGGATGACGCAATGCGCCGAGGAAGTGCTGAAGCGGCTTGAGCTGCCGTTCCGCACCATGACGCTGTGCACCGGCGACATGGGCTTTGGCGCGCGCAAGACCTATGACATCGAGGTCTGGCTGCCCGGCCAGAACGCCTATCGCGAGATCTCGTCCTGTTCGGTCTGCGGCGACTTCCAGGCGCGCCGCATGGATGCCCGCTACAAGGACAAGGACGGCAAGGGCAATCGCTTCGTCCATACGCTCAACGGTTCGGGCACCGCTGTCGGCCGCGCGCTGATTGCCGTCATCGAAAACTACCAGAACGAGGATGGCAGCGTAACCATTCCTGAAGTGCTGCGGCCTTACATGGGCGGTCTGGCAAAGATCGAAGCGAAGTAATGCGCATTCTTCTGACCAATGACGACGGCATTCACGCCGAGGGCCTGGCGTCGCTCGAACGCGTCGCGCGCACACTCTCCGACGATGTATGGGTGGTGGCGCCGGAGCAGGACCAGTCCGGCTATGCGCACTCGCTGTCGATCTCGGAGCCGCTGCGGCTGCGCAAGATCGGCGAGAAGCATTTTGCGGTGCGCGGCACGCCGACCGATTGCGTCATCATGGGCGTGAAGAAGATCCTGCCCGGCGCCCCCGACCTGATCCTGTCCGGCATCAATTCCGGCGCCAACATCGCCGACGACGTGACCTATTCGGGAACCGTCGCCGGCGCCATGGAAGGCGCGCTGCTCGGCATCCGCTCGATCGCCCTCAGCCAGGGCTATTCCTATGTCGGCGAGGACCGCATCGTTCCCTATGAGACCACCGAGGCGCTGGCACCGGCGCTGCTGAAGAAGCTCGTCGCGACGCCGCTGCCGGATGGCGTTCTGCTCAACGTCAATTTTCCCAACTGCCTTCCTGAAGAAGTCGTTGGCACGGTGGTCACTATGCAAGGCAAACTCGTGCACAGCCTGTGGGTCGATGAGCGCCGTGACGGGCGCGGCCTGCCTTACTATTGGCTGCGCTTCGGCCGCGAGCCGGTCGAGGGCAAGCAAGGCACCGACCTCCACGCGCTGCGCAACAGATTGGTGTCGGTGACGCCGTTGCAGCTCGACCTCACCGCGCATGAGATCCGTGACCAGCTGAGCAAGGCGCTTGCATGAATTTGCCAATCGATGACCGCGAAGGATTTGCCGCTTTCCTGTTGCGCCTGCGCGGCAGGGGAACCGTGCCGAAGGCGCTGATCGCTGCTTTCGAGGCTACACCACGGCGCGGCTTTTTAGCGCCTCACTTCCACCAGATCGCCTGGTCCGACCGCATGCTGCCGATCGAATGCGGCGAGGCGATCGAAGGCGCCGACATGCAGGCGGCGGTGATCGCGGCCCTTGCCATAGAAGCGGGAAACCGCGTTCTCGAGATCGGCACCGGCACCGGCTATTCGGCGGCGGTGATGTCGCGGCTGGCGGCGCGCATCGTCACCATCGACCGCTACAAGACGCTTGTCGAGCAGGCCAGGCAGCGTTTCGAGGCGCTCGGCATCGGCAATGTAGTCGTGCGCCAGGCTGACGGCTCCGGCGGCCTGCCTGCAGAAGGCCCGTTCGACCGCATTGTCGCCTGGGCGGCCTTCGACAGCCTGCCGCGCTTCCTGCTCGACCAATTGTCGAGTGGCGGCATCGTCATTGCGCCGATCGGGCCGGAGGAGGGCGAGCAGGTGCTGGCCAAGCTGACCAAGGTTGGCAGCCGTTTCGAGCGCGAGGATATCGGCCTCGTCCGGCTGCAGCCGATCCTCCGCAGCGTCGCGGCGGTGATCTAGTTTCCGGCGGAGCTTGGGTCCGCGGTCGAACAGCTGTTCGGCCTGCTGATCCATGCCGCCAGCTATCCCCAAATGTTTTAAGAAAATTTTCGTCGGATTCTAATGGGTTAACCGACCAGTAACATTAACGCGCTTTAATCCGATCCAGTTGGTGCAGAGTTTGTGCGGGTTAGTGCGATGCAACTCAGTGTTTTGAAGACAAACGGTCGCAATCTGGCGCGGGGCTGCGCTGTTCTCATGATTGCAGGCGCGGCGGCCGGGTGCAGTTCCCAGGCCTCGCGGTTCAACAGCGTCGACGACGTCTTCACTTCCTCGACGAACAATCAGCGCGCCATCATCAACAAGCAGGACGCCGTGCAGCCCTATCCGGGCGATGTCTCGGCCGCGCCGCTCGACGGCAGCCACACGCAGTCGGTCAGCCGCTCCAGCCTCGAACCGGTTTCGAGCCGGCCGTTGCCGCCGCCCGTTTCAGCTCAGGCGCAACCCGCGCCGGCGCTCGCGCCTGCCGCCAATCCGGTGCGTGTCGCATCGGCGCCGGCCATGGTTCGGCCCGCTCCCCACGTCGACAGGACGACAACCGGCACCGTCGAGCCGGCCGCCAAGCCGTTCAAGAATGCCCAGCCCGACGCGCCGAAGGTGGCCGAGGCGGGCAGGCCGCACGCGACCGAAATCGTCGTCAGAGACGGCGAGACCATTTCCGGCCTGGCCGCGCATTACAAAGTTCCGGCCGATGTCATCATGAAGGTGAACGGCCTGAGCCCGACCAAGGGGCTGAAGACCGGTCAGAAGATCGTCATCCCGGCCTATGCCTATTCGAGCAAGGCCGAGCCGAAGGTCGCCGATGCAAAGCAGTTGAAGGACGGGCCTGCAAAGGATGGCAAGCACGACCTGCCTGCGACCGCGCCGGACAAGGTCGCCGTCTTGCCGCAGCAGCCTAAGCTCAAGGAAGGCAAGTCCGCCGCGCAGGTCGATGCTTCGGCCGCCGCGAGCCAGCCCAAGGAACCCAAGCCCGCGCAGGTCGCCAAGGCAACAGGCGCCGCCGGTACCTATACGGTCCAGTCGGGTGACACGATGTCCTCGATCGCCAGGAAGACCGGCGTCGGCGTCGTTGCGCTGAAGCAGGCCAACGGCATGAAGGACGGTTTGCTCAAGATCGGCCAGACCCTGAAGGTACCAGCCGGCGGAACCGCGACGGTCGCCAGCGCCAAGCCGGCAAAAGTCGATCCGGTGACCACGGCAACCACGCAGCCCCCGGCAAAGACCACGCCGTCGGAAACGCTGGCATCCTATACGCCGCCGAAGAAGGACGCGAAGGTCATCCAGCAGGCCGAGGACGACGAAGCGGTAGCGCCGGACGCCACGGGTATCGGCAAGATGCGCTGGCCGGTGCGCGGCCGGGTGATCTCCGGTTTCGGATCCGGCAAGGACGGCGTCGACATCGCGGTGCCCTCGGGCACGCCGATCAAGGCGGCCGAGAACGGCGTCGTCATCTACGCCGGCGACGGGCTCAAGGAATTCGGCAACACGGTGCTGGTGCGCCACGAGAACGGCCTGGTCACCGTCTATGGCCATGCCAGCTCGATCGAGGTGCAGCGCGGCCAGAAGGTCAAGCGCGGCCAGGAGATCGCTTTGTCGGGCATGAGCGGCACGACGAACTCGCCGAAGCTGCACTTCGAAGTGCGCAAGAATTCCGCCCCGGTCGACCCCTCTGGTTATCTCGAATAGTCCGGCTGTCTCGAATAGAAGAAGAAAGCGATTTTTGCGGGCCGTCTGACCTCCAGTCCGGCCCGCCGGCTCAGCCCGTTCCGCAAGGAGCGGGCTTTTTCAGTTGCTGCAAAGCCCGCCCGCGCGGGTCACAGTTGATCACGGAGCGTGTCGGCGATCATCTCCTCGATGCTGCTGGCCTTTACGCCCAGAAGCGCCTCAGTCTCGGAGGCATCAACCAGCAGAGGTCTCTCGAAGAGGTAACTCATCTCGATGGCCTCATGCATGCCCAGGGATTCGATCTCAGGGACGGAATAGGAACGTGTCCCTGAAACCTCTCGTGCGAGCATCGCCGCGGTTTTCTGGATGAGCTCCCTGGGTGAGGCGTATTGCGAGGGAACGTGAAACGCGCGTCCCCATTCGCCCTTGTAGCGGGCCGCCGCGACCAGCGTCCTCGCGACGTCCCTGGTGAAGGTCCAGGCATGGGTTGCGTCGAGGTCTCCGATGAAGGCGACAGGCTTGCCCTCGATGATGGCGGGCAGCGCGATCAGTGAGAAGTAGCTGATCGCGCCATGTCCGAGATAGTCGCTGGAGCGTATTTCGATCGCCGGTACATCGGCACGGACCGCCCGCTGCCACATGATCGCCCTGGCGGTTCCCTTCCTCGACGTCGGATCCAGGGGCAGGTCGGAGCGAAGCGGGCTATCGGCATTTTGCCCATAGCCATAGAGGTTTCCGAGCACGATGAGCTTGGCGCCGACCGCTTCGGCCGCGCGCACGGTGCCGTCGATGATGGGGAAAAAGTCGGTCGGCCACCGATGATATGCGGCCATGGCACACATGAAGATGGCATCGGCGCCTCGGCAGATACGTGACAGTTCAGAGGCATCCGTGGCGTCGGCCTGTATGGTCCGCACGTTCGGCAACGCGTTCGAGCCGACGCTTCGGCTTGTGAGAACGACATCATGCCCTTCCTCACCAAGAAGGCGCGCGGTCTCGCGTCCAACCGGGCCTGCGCCCACAACAACATAGAAACTCATGGCAACCTCTCTTCCGAGTTTGATGGAGAGGCGTGCGTACAGGGTCGCGGCATTGAAAATCGCGCGGGAATTGCCAAATCTTGAACAGGTTTCGCCATGAATCGAGAGTGCATGCGTCCACAATTTGCTTCGGCCCGATCCCCATCCGACGTAGCAATGATCGCCCGGCACATCGAGGCAGGTGTCCATCGTCTGCCGCGGGCGCCGCACCATCGCGTCATGGTGCATGCAAGCGCGGCGACACGCTCCTACTGCAATCAAGTTGGGCGCTATTTCGTCAGGCGCGCCGGCGATATCGACCTGGTGCCGGCTGGCGAGGAGGGTGGTTTCGAGGCTGAAACCGCGTTCGACACGATCGAGATTGTCTTGCAGCCAGCCCTGATGGAAAGGGTGGCGGCGGAACTTGGCGGCAGGGCGCTGGTATCGCGGCTCGACACACGCCATCTGCTTCGCGACCAGCGCATCGAGCATCTCGCTCGCGCGCTCCGGAGCGATCTCGATGCGGGTGCACCAAGCGGCTCCCTGTTTGCCGACAGCATTGGCGCCGCGCTGGCGGTCAGGCTGCTTGGTGTCGACGATATTGACGTCGAACGGACGAACCGCTTGTCGGATACCCAGCTCAAGCGCGTCCTGGAGCACATTGAGGCGGCTCTCCACGAGCCGCTCTCGGTCCATCGACTCGCCCGGGTAGCCGGCGCGAGCAGCTCGCATCTGCGGACATGGTTCAAGGTGGCGACGGGCGTCACCCTGCATCGCTACGTGTTGCGACGCCGGGTCGAACGCGCTCATGCCCTCCTGCAGCAGGGCGATCTCAGCACCAGCGAGGTCGCGGAATTGGCGGGCTTCGCACACCAGTCGCATCTGGCGCATTGGATGCGCCGCGAGATTGGCCAAACGCCGCGCGACGTGCGACGGGCGCGACGCCTCAATCCTTGAGCGGCTTGCCGAGCCGGCCGGCCAGATCCTGCGTGAACTGCCAGGCGACGCGGCCCGAGCGGCTGCCGCGCGTCGTCGCCCATTCCAGCGCTTCCGCGCGCAGCTGCTCTGGGTCGATGTCGAGGCCATGATGGCTGGCATAGCCATTGATCATCTCGAGATACTCGTCCTGCGAGCATTTGTGGAAGCCGAGCCAAAGCCCGAACCGGTCGGAGAGCGAGACCTTCTCTTCGACCGCCTCGGACGGATTGATGGCGGTCGAGCGCTCATTGTCGATCATGTCGCGCGGCAACAAATGGCGGCGGTTCGAGGTGGCGTAGAAGATGACATTGGCCGGACGGCCCTCGACGCCGCCTTCGAGTGCCGCCTTCAAAGACTTGTAGGACGTGTCGTCATGATCGAAGGACAGGTCGTCGCAAAACAGGATGACGCGGAAGGGCGCGGCCTTCAGCAGACCCATCAGCTTGGGCAGCGTATCGATGTCCTCGCGGTGGATCTCGATCAGCTTGAGCGGCAGGTCGGATTTGGCCTTGGCGTTGATCTCGGCATGCACGGCCTTGACCAGCGACGATTTGCCCATGCCGCGCGCGCCCCACAACAGGACGTTGTTGGCGGCAAAGCCGGCGGCGAAGCGCTCGGTGTTGTCGACAAGGATGTCGCGGACACGGTCGACGCCGCGGATCAGCCCAATGTCGACGCGGTTGACCTTGCGCACCGGCTCCAGATAGCCGGGGTCGGCCTGCCAGACGAAACAGTCGGCCTCGCCGAGGTCGGTTTCAGGCACCGGCGGCGGGGCGAGGCGGCCGACAGCCTCGATCAGGCGGTCAAGTTTCTTGTTGAGGGCGTCGATGGTGCTGTCGGTCATTTCAGGTCTTTTGGCTCGTTTCCTGGGGCGGGCAGGTGGGACACGTTCGAATCCGTCGGGTTCGAAACCGGTCCCAACCTTTTGTTCGAGCGTGATCTTTTCGGTAAACCGGCTCTCGCATTTCGCGATCATGCTCTAACACGGGCGAACAGGCCGGAAAAGCAGCCGATTTGGTCGGTCGCGCAGTTGCATTGACAACTTTACCGACTATATTCCGGCCAAATTTCAAGGGGCCGCCAAACTCCGCAGGACGGTTGGCGGCTGTTTTCAAAATTCAGGAGTACCTCGATGTTCGTGACACCGGCATACGCCCAAGGCATTGGCGGCGCCTCTCCCGATATGTTCATCAGCATTTTGCCGTTTGTCCTGATTTTTGTGATCATGTATTTTCTGATCATCCGCCCGCAGCGCACGCAGCTGAAGAAGCGCGGCGAGATGCTGGCGGCGGTCCGCCGCGGCGACACGGTCGTCACCGGCGGTGGTTTCGTCGGCAAGGTGACGAAGGTGATCGACGACAACGAGCTCGAGATCGACCTTGGTGGTGGCACCAAGGTGACGGCGCTGCGCTCGACGATCGCCGATGTGCGCGTCAAGGGCGAACCGGTGGCCAACCAGAACGCCAAGAAATAACCCAATTCAAGGCGGAGCGATCCGCGGACACGCTCTGACGGACGACGCCATATGCTGTATTTTTCGCGCTTCAAGATGATCCTGATCTGGGTGGCCGTCGCCATCACAGTGATCCTCGCCGCGCCCAATCTGTTCCCCGCCAGCACGTTGGCCCAGCTGCCGAGCTGGGTGCCGAAGCGGCAGATGACGCTCGGCCTCGACCTGCAGGGCGGTTCGCACATCCTGCTGGAGATGAACCAGAACGATCTGATCAAGGATCGGCTGGAGACGACGCGCGACGAAATCCGCACGCTGCTGCGTGACGCCAAGATCGGCTATACCGGCCTTGCCGGCACCGGGCGGACCCTGCAGGTCCGCATCACGGACCCGGCCCAGCTAGACGCCGCAAAGAAGGCGTTGAAGACCTTGACCGATCCTGTCGCCGCCGGCCTGTTCAGTGGCGGCTCCATCCAGGAAATGTCGCTGGATGATTCCGAGCCAGGCCTGCTCAAATTCACCGTCACCGACGCCGGTATCAAATACCGCACATCGACCGCATTGGCGCAGTCGATCGAAGTGGTCGAGCGCCGCGTCAACGAACTCGGCACCACCGAGCCTATCGTGCAGCGGCAAGGCGACGACCGCATCCTTGTCCAGGTGCCAGGCCTGCAGGATCCGCAGCGGCTGAAGGAAATCCTCGGCCAGACCGCCAAGCTGACCTTCCAGATGGTCGACCAGTCGATGCCGGTGCAGGACGCGCTCAAGGGGCGCCCGCCCGCCGGTTCCTCGGTGCTCTATTCCCAGGACGACCCGCCGGTTCCGTATCTGATCGAAAACCGCGTCATCGTTTCGGGCGAAAACCTCGTCGACGCGCAGGCGACCTACAATTCGCAGAACAACGAGCCGGTGGTCTCATTCCGCTTCGATTCGAAGGGCGCTGCCCGCTTCGGCCAGGCGACCTCGCAGAATGTCGGCAAGCTCTTCGCCATCATCCTCGACAACCAGGTGATCTCGGCGCCGCAGATTCGTGAACCGATCCTCGGCGGGACCGGCCAGATATCAGGCAATTTCACCGCCCAGAGCGCCAACGATCTCGCCGTGCTTTTGCGAGCCGGTGCGCTGCCGGCCACATTGACGGTCATCGAGGAACGCACTGTCGGCCCAGGCCTTGGCCAGGATTCGATCCATGCCGGCAAGGTCGCCGGTATCATCGGTTCGATCCTCGTCGTCGCCTTCATGTTCGTCGCCTATGGCTTCCTCGGTTTCCTCGCCAACATCGCGCTGGCGGTGCACGTGGCGATGATCGTTGGGCTGCTGTCGCTGCTTGGGGCGACGCTGACCTTGCCCGGTATTGCCGGTATCGTGCTGACCATCGGCATGGCGGTCGATTCCAACGTGCTGATCTACGAACGCATCCGTGAAGAACGACGGGCCGGCCGCTCGGTGATCCAGGCGATCGACACCGGCTTCTCGAAGGCGCTGGCGACCATCGTCGATTCCAACGTCACCTCGCTGATCGCCACCGTGGTGCTGTTCTATCTCGGCACCGGGCCGGTGAAGGGCTTTGCCATCACCTACGCCATCGGTATCCTGACCACGGTCTTCACCGCTTTCACCTTCACGCGCCTGCTGGTGTCGATCTGGCTGCGCCGCGCCCGTCCGAAGGAATTGCCGAAGGCCCCGGTGACCTTCATTCCGCCGGGTACCAAGATCCCCTTCATGGGCATCCGCCGCTGGACGTTCGCACTGTCGAGCTTCCTGTCGGTGCTGTCCGTGGTGCTGTTCATGACGGTCGATATCAATTACGGCATCGACTTCAAGGGCGGCTCGATGATCGAGGTGAAGTCCAAGAGCGGCGATGCCAATCTCGGCGATATCCGCGCCAGGCTGATGGAGCTCAATATCGGCGAAGTGCAGGTGCAGCAGTTCGGCGCGCCGAATGACGTGCTGATCCGTGTCGGCACGCAGGATGGCGGCGAGAATGCCGAGCAGACGGTCATCGACAAGGTGCGCGGCGAGCTGCAGGACCAGTATGATTTCCGCCGCGTCGAAGTGGTGGGACCGACGGTTTCCGGTGAACTGGCCAAGCAAGGCACTATCGCCATGCTGGTCGCGCTGGTCGGCATCCTGGTCTATGTCTGGTTCCGTTTCGAGTGGCAGTTCGCGGTCGGCGCCATCGTGGCGACGGTGCACGATGTGGTCATGACGCTCGGCTTCTTCGTCATCACCGGGCTCGAATTCAACCAGTCGTCGCTGGCGGCGATCCTGACCATCATCGGCTATTCGCTGAACGACACGATCGTGGTCTATGACCGCGTCCGAGAAGATCTGCGAAAATACAAGCGAATGCCGCTGCCGCAGCTGTTGAACAACGCCATCAACGAGACTCTGTCGCGAACGACGCTGACCTCGGTGACGACGATCCTGGCATTGCTGGCGCTGGTGTTGTTCGGCGGCGAAGTCATCCGCTCCTTCACCATGGCGATGCTGTTCGGCGTCGTGTTCGGCACCTATTCGTCGATCTTCATCGCCGCACCGCTGCTGATCCTGTTCAAGCTGCGCCCGCAGGCCTCGGCCGACGAGGAGAAGCCGGTCAACGGCGGCAAGGCGGTCGCGACCTGACGCGCGGCCCCGAAGGGGTGACAACAGTGGTGACCGGCAAAGGCATCGTCATCCGCGAGGCGCATTTCCCCGGCCGCGCGCCGATCGAGGCTTATGGCAATGGCGGGTTCCGCTTTGCCGACATGTCGCATCGCGGCTCGCTGCTGTGCCTGCCATCCGGCATCCATGGCTGGGAGCCGGCGGACGCTTCAGCGCTGGCGGTGGCGGATTTCGAAAAACTGCTGGCCGAAGCCGATAAGGTCGAGATCCTGCTGGTCGGCATGGGCAAGGATTTGAGGCCATTGCCGGCAGCGCTGCGAGCGGCGCTGAAAGAGGCGGGCATTGCGTCCGACCCGATGTCGACCGGGGCTGCGGTGCGGACCTACAATGTCCTTCTGGCGGAAGACCGCGCCGTGGCCGCAGCGCTCATCGCCGTCGATTGATATGTCGCAAAATGCCAAAATCGTCATGGACGCGGTGCGCGCCGCCGACCATGACCGCTATCTGACGGCACTCTACGCGCCGGCCGAAAAGCGCGACGCGCTGTTTTCGCTTTACGCTTTCAATGCCGAAATCGCCGGCATCCGCGATCGCATCCATGAAGCGTTGCCGGGCGAGGTGCGGCTGCAATGGTGGCGTGACCTCATCGCCGTCGACAATGATGATGCAGCCATCGGCCATCCCGTCGCCGACGCGCTGAAGGCGACAATTTCCGCCCACCGCCTTCCCAAGCTGGCATTCGACAACATGCTCGAAGCGCGCATCTTCGATCTTTATGACGACCCGATGCCGTCGCGCACCGACCTGGAAGGCTATTGCGGCGAGACGGCGGCCGCGCTCATCCAGCTTGCGGCGATGGTGCTCGATCCCGTCGAGGCGCCCCGCTTCGCTGAATTGGCGGGCAGGGCGGGCTGCGCGCAGGCCATGACCGGCCTCTTGCTTCTGTTGCCGCTGCACCGCAAGCGCGGGCAGTGTTTTGTCCCGGCCGACATTCTGGCGGCGGCGGGATCGACGTCGGAAGAGTTTGTTGCCGGCGATGGCGGGCCTGGGGCGCGGCGCGCCGTGGCGGCGATGATCGCGTTGGCGCGCGAACACCTTGCCGCTTTCGAGCGGGGCGCCGCGGCCCTGCCGGTGGCCTTGCATCCGGCATTCCTGCCGCTGGCACTGTCGCGTGCCTATCTCGACAGGATGGAAGGCTCGCGCCAATCGCCGCTCGACGGCGTCGCGCGGCTGTCCGCCTTGCGCCGGCATTTGTTGCTGTTGCGGCGAGCGAGCAAGGGCTGGCCGGCACTTTGACGTAAACGTCAATCGTGCTAAGGATTCGGCTGTGCCGGGAACTGTCGCCAGAGATGATAGGCCGGCCCGGAGGAAATCCATGAGCTTGCCCGTTCTGGTGGCGATCGTCGTCCTTGGCATTGCGCTGTCGGTTGCCGCGGTGCATTTCACCGGCGGCAGCAAGACTGCCACGCTGGCCGATCCGGATCAGGCTTTGCGTCGTTTCGCCGAGGATTTTCCAGAAGAAGTTGCGGGAACAATCTGCCTGACGGCGGACGCCAAAACGGCATTTCTGGACCTTGGACGAGGGCGCACCGGCATCGTTCACAGCATTGGCGACTGCTTTTTGACGCGTATCGTCATGGCTGCGGACGTCTCGGTGTCCAGGTCCGAGGAGACGAACACAATTCAATTGCGGTTGACGGACTTCACCTGGAAGGGCGGCCGTTTCCGCTTCGCCAATGCCGGCGATGCGCAGGCCTTGCTGAAGGCTCTTGAAGCACGCCATGCCGCGAGGGAGGCCGCGTGATGGACAGCTATGATTTTCCGCAGGTCACCCAGCTGGCCATTCCGTTCTTCGTCGCCGCCATCCTGATCGAGCTCTGGCTGGTGCGCACCGGCCGCGCGAAAGGCTCGTTCGAGACGCGCGACACGCTGACCAGCCTGATGATGGGCACCGGCAATGTCGTCGCCGGGCTGCTGCTTGGGGTCGTCTCCTACTGGGCCCTGCTATGGCTGTGGCAGTTCCGCATCTTCAATCTCGGCCTGTCGGTCTGGGTGTTCCTGGCCGCCTTCCTGCTCGATGATCTGCGCTACTATGTCTATCACCGCATCGCGCACCGGGTGCGCTGGGTGTGGGCCGAGCACGTCAACCATCACTCAAGCCAGCATTACAATCTGTCGACGGCGCTCAGGCAGAGCTGGACGGGTCTGTTCACCTTCATGTTCGTGCTGCAGGCGCCGCTGGTGCTGCTCGGCTTTCACCCAGCGGTGATTGCCTTCACCTTCGGCTTCAACCTCGTCTGGCAGTTCTGGATCCACACCGAGACCATCGGCAAGATGTGGGGCTGGTTCGAATTCATCTTCAACACGCCCTCGCACCACCGCGTCCACCACGCCACCAATCCGCGCTATCTCGACGCCAACTATGCCGGCACGCTGATCATTTGGGATCGCATGTTCGGCACCTTCGTCGAGGAGCTGGAAGAGGACCGGCCGCGTTACGGCATCGTCAGGAATCTCGGCACCTTCAACCCGCTGAAGGTGGCGTTCCACGAATGGATCGGCATGTTCAGGGATGCCTTCGCGCCGGGCCTGACGCTCAGCTATCGCATCAATTACCTGATCAAGCCGCCGGGCTGGAGCCATGACGGCTCGCGCGAAACCTCGGAGAGCCTGAAGGCCGCTTATGTCAGGCGAAATCCCAGCGAAGCGGGCAAGCCAGGGCTGCCTATGGCAGGTGCCGGGCCGGCGGAGTAGCTGTTTTGGCTGCTAAGAGGGGTCGCTCGAACCGCCATCACGCATCAGCGCTTCATAGTCGCGACCGCCGTAAAAGATGTTGACGATGCAAACGAGACCGTCGTCGACAATATAAGCGATGACGGCGGAATGCTCGAACGGAACCGTTCGCAGTCCGGGCATGATGTCGTCGCGGGAGCGGCCGCCGTGAGGCGCATTGCCGATGGCAACGATCTTCAATACGAAGCACGAATCTCATCGCTACTTCGGGACTTCCGCCAGACTCAACTATGTATCTGAAAATGCTGCCAAGATCGTTGCTGGCGCTTTCGCGGTACTCAACGTTAAGCCGCCGAATCATCAACGCGGCTCGAATATTGCTCGGCGAATTTCTTAAGCCGGTCGCGAACCTCTTCTCCAGAGGTTCGGTCTCGTGTCCTCGATCGAAGCCTTCACCCGCGCCCTGATCGAGGCGATACGCTCGGCGTGTTCATCTTCCTCACGTTGGAAGGCGCGGAGCGCCGCACGAATGACTTCGCTCGCCGAGCCGAAGGAGCCGTCCTCGACTTTCTCGCGGATCATGCGCGCCATGGCGGGGGTGACGGTGATGGACAGCTTTTCTGCGGATTCCATGGAGCGGCTCCGGTAGATAGGAAAGTAGGATAGTATCCTACTTTCTGCTTCGGGTCCAATCCGGAGGTTTGCTATTCCGCTGCTTGTGCCGTCGGCGTCGGCAGCCCCAGCCATTGCCGGCAATCGCCCAGCGCCCGCGAGGTGATGGCATGGCGCTTGGCGACCGTCTTGTCCTTGCCGCGCAGGCGCTTGCCTTCGATCTTTACCGCTTCCACCGGCGGGAACAGGCCGAAATTGACGTTCATCGGTTGGAAGGAGCGCTTGCCCGGCTCGTCGTCGGAAACGATGTGGCCGCCGGTGATGTGGTTGAGCAGCGCGCCGAAGGCCGTGGTGAGCGGCGGCAGCGAATGTGCGTGGCCGAGCCGCTCGGCGGCGGCGAAGCGGCCGGCGAGCAGGCCGATGGCGGCGCTTTCGACATAGCCTTCGCAGCCGGTGATCTGGCCGGCGAAGCGCAGGCCTGGGCGCGATTTCAGCTGCAGCGAGGCGTCGAGCAAGGTCGGCGAATTGATGTAGGTGTTGCGGTGCAGGCCCCCGAGGCGGGCGAAGTCGGCGTTCTCCAGGCCCGGAATGGTGCGGAAGACGCGGACCTGCTCGGCATGCTTCAGCTTGGTCTGGAAACCGACCATGTTGTAGAGTGTGCCCAGCGCATTGTCCTGCCGCAGCTGGACGACGGCATAGGCCTTGACTGTGGGGTTGTGCGCGTTGGTCAGGCCCATCGGCTTCATAGGCCCGTAGCGCAGCGTCTCGACGCCGCGTTCGGCCATGATCTCGATCGGCAGGCAGCCGTCGAAATAGGGCGTGCCTTCCCATTGCTTGAATTCGGTCTTCTGGCCGTCGACCAGCGCCTGCACGAAGGCAAGGTACTGCTCCTTGTCCATCGGACAGTTGATGTAGTCCTTGCCGGTGCCGCCGGGGCCGACCTTGTCGTAGCGCGACTGGAACCAGCAGGTGTCCATGTCGATCGTGTCGAAATGGATGATCGGCGCGATGGCGTCGAAGAAGGCGAGCGCATCGGCGCCGGTCGCTTCGGCGATCGACTGGGCAAGCGATGGCGCGGTCAGCGGTCCCGTGGCGACGATTGCCTGGTCCCAATCTGCAGGCGGCAGGCCAGGCACTTCCTCGCGCTGGATGGTGATCAGCGGGTGCGCCTCGAGCTTTTTCGTCACGGCCTCGGAGAAACCGTCGCGGTCGACAGCCAGAGCGCCGCCGGCCGGCACCTGGTTTGCGTCACCCGCGCTCATGATCAGCGAGCCGGCCAGCCGCATTTCGGCATGCAGCAGGCCGACCGCGTTGTTCTCGGCGTCATCGGAGCGGAAGGAATTGGAACAGACGAGTTCGGCCAGGCCATCGGTCTTGTGCGCGTCCGTGCCGCGAACCGGGCGCATTTCATGCAGCACGACGGAAACACCGGCCTGCGCGGCTTGCCATGCGGCTTCGGAACCGGCGAGACCGCCGCCGATGATGTGTATGGGATTTTTGCTCATGAGCGCCGGAATAATCGCTTGGGGCGGCGATTGCAATTGCCGTGCTTGGTGCGGGCAAACCGCAGATGGTGAACCAGACGCTGAAAACAACAACACCCGCCGGGGGAGGAGGTCCGGCGGGTGTCGTTTTGGGGGTCGATCCTCGGGAGGAGGTGAAGATCGACCATATTCGTCATCGCCGGGGAGGAGGTCGGCTTTGACGAAATCTCTTTCGCGTCTTGAAAAGGGGCGAAACCCTTTGGAGCAAAATTCATTTTGCCCCGGAGAAACAACGCCCGCCGCGGGAGGAGGTGCGGCGGGCGCCGTTTGGTTGGCCAACCCTCGGGAGGAGGTGAAGGTTGGACCTATTCGTCATTGCCGGGGAGGAGGTCGGCTTTGACGAAATCTCTTTCGCGTTTTGAAAAGGGGCGAAACCCTTTGGAGCGAAATTCATTTGCCCCGGGAACAGCGCCCGCCGCGGGAGGAGGTGCGGCGGGCGCCGTTTTGGTGGTCAACCCTCGGGAGGAGGATAAGGGCTGACCGTTCGCTGGAGGTCGGGGAGGAGGTCGACCCCAGCGAAATTCCGTTAGATCGCCCGACGGGCGATGATCTTGATTTCGTCGCGGACGATACCGAGATCATGCAGCTGGCGGTTCGAAAGGCGACCCAGCTCGGTAACCGTCTCGCGATATACGCGCCAGTTACGATAGTTGCGGATCAGGTTCATTGTCGTTCTCTTTTCGGAAACTTGTTCGGACCATTTGCGGTCCGAAGAATTAGACCGCCTTGCGAGCGACGTAGGGAATGTCGCTGCGGCTGATGCCGAGGTCGGTCAGTTCGCGGTTGCTCAGGCGGCTCAGCTCGGACACGGTGTCCCGGTAGCGGCGCCAGTTGCGATAGTTGCGGATCAGGTTCATGGTAGTTCTCGTTTCGTCTTTCTTGCGGATCATTCCGTTTGTGTACGAACTATAAGTAGGCGGGCTCATATCGATTTAAAAGCGCTATGGCTGCATGGCAGCAATGCAAATTGTGCAATGCAACATTAACGCGCCTTCACGGACCTGACACAAAGAAGCCAGAATCGGAAAGTGCCGTGACGTCAACGGTTTGGCTGGTTCGGCTAAAAAAACGACCTTGTGGGGGATGCAGGACATGGCGGGCTATTCGACACGGGTCAGATCCGACATTGCGCGGTGGCTCCAGGCAGGCCTGATCGACGCCGCGACGGCCGATGCCCTGACGCGTGACATCGAGGCGAATACGCGCAAATCACTGAGCTTCGGTTCGATCCTGGCCATGATGGCGGCCCTGCTGTTCGGCGCGGCCATCCTGATCTTCGTCGCTGCCAACTGGGATGCCATTCCGCGGCTAGCGCGGGTCGCGGCGCTGTTTGCCATCATCCTTGGCGGTTATGTCGGCGGCGCGGTGCTGAAGACGCGCGACCACGCGGCGATCGGCGAAGCGCTGTGGATCGTGGCTGCCGCTGCATTCGGCGGTTCGATCGCGCTGATCGGCCAGATGTACCATCTGTCTGGCGACGAGGCTTCCGCGCTCGTCACTTGGGGCGCCGGTACGGCGTTGGCGGCGGTCGCGCTCCGGTCGAACCCGCTTACAGTCGCTTCGGTCGGCATCGCCGACGCCTGGCTGTTCCTGAAGGGGTTCGACTATTACAGCCGCAGCGCGTTTCCGCATGCCTTCGTCGTCATGGCGATCGTGCTGTTCGCCGTCTCGTTCTGGACCCGCAGCCAGGCCGCACGGCATCTGATCATCCTGTCGCTGCTCTTCTATCTCGTGCTGCTGGCCGGGAATCACGCGACGCTGCCGGTGGCGATCCCCCTGGTCATTGCGTCCACCGTGCTCTTTGCGGCTGCTGTCTTTGCACCGGAACCTGTCGACAGGATCGTTCAGCTCGGCGGCCGGTTGCCCCTGCACGCGCTGCTCGGCTTCCTTACCGGGCTGGCCATCATCCAATTCGAACTCGCCGACGAAAGCACCTACAATAGCGGTTTCGGCATTGCCTCGGTCGTCGCGCTGGCCGGCATCGTCGCCGCCATCGTGCTGGCGGGACGGGAGAGCCGGGGCCTGCGCTGGCTTGCCTATCTCGGCTTCGCCTTCGAGCTAGCCATCATCTATGTCGTTACCTTGCAGTCGATGCTCGACACGGCCGGCTTCTTCCTTGCTGCCGCGGTGCTGCTCGGCATCCTAGCGATCATCATCATCCGCGTCGAAAAACGCATGAAGGGTCCGGCAACGGGGGGAGCCACGGCATGATGACCGGAAAGAGGCTTGTTATCTCGGCGCTGGTGCTGGCGCTCGTCCAGATCGGGTTCCTGAGCTGGATCATCGCCGGCCGGGCGGCGATCCTGCGCAACGGCAAGGAAGTGCTCTTGAAGATCGAACCCGTCGATCCGCGCGATCTGCTGCGCGGCGACTATATCATCCTCGGCTATGACATTTCGCGCATACCAGTGAAGATGATCGCCAACATTCCCGCCGGCAAGTTCTCCAGCGACGACACTTCGATGGTCGTGCGCCTGAAAAAGGGCGCCGACGGTTATTGGACACCGACCACCGCCTGGTTCGGCAAGGCGCCGACGCCGGCCGCGGCCGAAGAGGCCGATATTGCAGGCCATGTCGCCGAAGGCTGGGATCTGCGCAGCGAGGGCATGACCATCGCGCCGGACTACGGCATCGAGCGGTTCTACCTGCCGGAAGGCGAGGGGATGGCGATCCAGGATGACATGCGGGTGCGCCCGTTCGGGATAAGGCTTGCCCTTGCCAGCGACGGCACCGCGCAGATCAAGGCGCTGGTGGACGGCGACAAGACGCTGTTCGAGGAGCCGCTATATTAATAACGATGGATCCCGGTCATCGGTGCGAATCGAGAGACCAGAACCCCCTAAATCAAGCGTAAGGTCTTTGCCGTACAGGCGTTGCGGCAGCGCGGCAGTCGTACCCCACTGGGGAGCCCGTGTGTGCCATTATACGAAATAGCCAAACAGATTTTTCGCAAGAAAGTTCATTGACCCAGGGATGGAGAGCTCCACTGATCAACTCCGGACCTTACTCGTCTCGGCGACGATTTTGGGATAGGGACCAGTCGATATTGTGTAGCTAAAGTCTGCTACGCCTTTTTCCTGCTTGTGTATCGAGGGGCTGCGCACAACCCAGTCATACGCGCCAGAAACCATGCAGCGATCGTTTGCACAGGTGACCGCAATGCTGTCATTGCGGACGTTATATATGCGTTCAGGCCAGCGCCGGTAATAGTTCCTCTTGTCCTGAAGGATCGAACTCAGGTTCGTCAACTTGCCATAATAGTCGACTGTGCGAGCGTAGGACGCCTGAACTTGAGCAAGAGCGAAATCGTCGTTGTCGCCATGATGCTCGATCAGATCCTTGACGAAAGCGACCGCAGCGCTCTCCGCCTGTTGCCTTGCGTCGGGCGCAGGCAGCGGCACGGGCGCAGGATCTGGCCTCGTCGACACCTGCAATGTATCCGCGGGCGATTGGTTCGCTGCGACATTGGTCACACGCAACTCTGCCATTTCGCTGGCCGATAGGTATCTTATGTCATGCTTGTCAAAGCTCGAAGCCAATTCAATCAGTTCGGGGTCCACTCCCATCTCGACTACATAGGATGTGATTGCGGCCGTTCCGAGCTGGACACGGGCCTTGGCTTCTTCTCTGGACATCCCGTCAGTCCATTTCAACCAAGCCCGATGAATGCCGATAGAATCTGGTTCGGCAACACGGTGGACGCCACCCAAGAAGGCCAGTGAGCAGGCTGAGGCGCACTGCAGTTGGCGAAGCTGAAGCGTATCCAACCCTGCCGCGCGGATCATACGCCCCAACCGAAGCGCGCTGCCGACGTTGCCGCCGGGGGAGTTGAATACGATCCTCCGGGCGCCGCTGCTCACAACCGCGTTGCTAAAGGCGTTCAGGGGTTCATTGTCTTTGAACTCGCCGGACACAACAAGAAACGGCTGCTGCCCTGGAGACGAAACAGCCGTGTACTCTAGGGCCTCAACCTTACATGTTGCTGCCGCGACAATTGACCCTACCGCCAGAACTAGAGAAACTACGCGCACAGCTCGACAGAGCCCCAACCTGCCCGCTGCAAGTAAGAACCTGTCAACGAACTATTTCAAGGGTCTTCCTTGAAAGTTGGATTTCATTCGGAGCAGTCATTGGCCGAAAAAATTGGTGCGGATGAAGGGACTCGAACCCCCACGCCTTTCGGCACTGGAACCTAAATCCAGGGCGTCTACCAGTTCCGCCACATCCGCATCGTCCGGCAATCCCATGTAGCCATCATTCTGTCAATGTCAGAGACGACATGTCGGCCAGGGCCGAAACGTTGGTTATTCGCCTAAGCGCGAAGACTGTTGAAAATTAGGCTCGCCTGTGACAAAAGGCGTGTCAAATGTGACGGGACGCGACGATCCGCTTCTACAGAATGTGATAAGAAGTAGGAAAAACAAGAACTTATTCACATTTTGGAACGCAGTTTGGGAGAGTTTGAGCCGTAATTTCGGTCAAATCGCCAGGTTCCGTACCAAAAGCCATTCCCGGCAAGAATATACCGGCAGGCTGTAAACGGCAGAGGCCGTGGCAGTCTCATTGGTGAAAACAAAGGTTTTACGATGCAGGTCACCGAAACGCTTAATTCCGGTCTCAAGCGCGAGATCAAGATCACCGTGCCGGCCGGTGACATGGAAGCCAAGCTGATGGCGAGGCTCTCGGACGCGCGCAACAAGGTTCGCATCAACGGCTTCCGGCCGGGCAAGGTGCCGGTGCAGCACCTGCGCAAGGTCTATGGCAAGTCGTTCATGGCCGAAGTGGTCAACGAGATCCTCAACGACTCCACCCGTTCGATCATTACGGGCCGCGGCGAAAAGGCCGCCATGCAGCCCGAAGTCATCATGACCGAGGACGAGAAGGAAGCCGAGAAGATCCTGGCCGGCGGTACCGACTTCGAGTTCCGCCTCAATTATGAGGTCATCCCGGCGATCGAGATCAAGGATTTCTCCGACATCAAGGTGACGCGTCAGGTGTTCGACGTGCCTGAGGCCGAGATCGACGACCAGGTCAAGCGCGTTGCCGAATCGGCACGCAGCTATGAGCCGAAGACCGGCAAGGCCGCCGAAGGCGACCGCGTCAGCATCGATTATGTAGGCAAGATCGACGGCGAGGCCTTTGCCGGCGGCGCCGGCACCGACCAGCCGTTGGTACTGGGCTCCAAGGAATTCATTCCTGGCTTCGAGGATCAGCTTATCGGCACCAAGGCCGGTGACGAAAAGCAGGTCACCGTGACCTTCCCGGAAAACTACCAGGCGGCACATCTGGCCGGCAAGGAAGCCACGTTCGACGTCACCGTCAAGGAAGTGTCGAAGCCGGGCGAGCTGGAAATCAACGACGAGACCGCCAAGAACCTTGGCTTGGAATCGCTGGAGCGCCTGCGTGAGATCGTGCGCGGCCAGATCGAGAACCAGTTCGGCTCGATGACGCGCCAGAAGGTCAAGCGCCAGCTGCTCGACCAGCTCGATGCCGCCTATTCGTTCGAGGCACCATCGAAGCTCATCGAGGCCGAGTTCAACAACATCTGGGCTCAGGTCACCCGCGACCTGGAAGCCGCCGGCCGCACCTTCGCGGACGAAGAGACGACCGAAGAAGAAGCCCGCGCCGAATATCTGCGTCTTGCCGAACGCCGTGTGCGTCTCGGCCTGGTGCTGGCGGAGATCGGCGAGAAGGCCGGTGTCACCGTATCGGACGAGGAATTGCAGCGTGGCCTGTTCGAGCAGGTTCGCCGCTTCCCGGCCAACCAGCAGCAAGAAGCTTTCGAGTTCTACCGCAGCAACCCCGAGGCGCTGAACGCGCTGCGCGCACCAATGTTCGAGGAGAAGGTGGTCGACCACCTGCTCGGCCAGATCTCGGTCACTGACGTCAAGGTCAGCAAGGAAGAGCTGATGGCCGACGACGAGGACGCGGAAACCACGACCAAGGCCAAGCCGGCGAAAAAGGCCGCGGCCAAGAAGGCTGAAGCCAAGGCGGGCGACGAGGCGGAAGAGCCGAAGAAGAAGGCCGCGCCGAAGAAAAAAGCCGCCAAGGACGCCGAATAAGTTCCCGCATTTGAGGGAATCGACGAAGGCCGCCCTTGAGGCGGCCTTTTTCGTTGCGAAACTGCAACAGCCGATTCGCTTTGCGGGAAATGGCACTTGGCGATACCTGGCGTTGATCATTATCTGCGCTGCTGTTGCAAACCGTGTGGTTCCTGGAGGGGGCGTTGAGCCTATTCTTCGAAAAGGTGCGTCCCGTCGCCCTGGCGCTCGTTCTGGCCTTCGCCTGCGATGTTGCCCAGGCCGGCGCGCTTGCCGGCGAGTGGCGCTTCGGTACGGACGATGGCCTTGTCACCGCTTCGCTTCATGGCACCAACAAGCTGGTCACGGGTGGCGGTGCCTTGAGTTACAGCCCGGTGTTGACCATTGCCTGCCGGGCAGACGGCGAACCGCGCTGGACCGAATGGCTGCAGTTGAATGACGGGGTTTCGGCCAGCCGCAAGATCACCATGTCGGTCACCGTCGACGACGGCGGCAAGTTCGACGAGAGCTGGTCGGTCGGGTCGCGCGGCCGAATGCTGGTGCGCGACGGCGCCGACGGCATCAAGCGCCTTTTTCCCGCAAGCCGGCTGTCGCTTTCCTGGCGGTTCGGCTTGTTGTCAGGCCGCGGCCAGGCGGATTTCGACCTTGCGGGGCTCGAAGAGGCGGTCGAGCAGATCGCCGAAAGCTGCCGGACCAAGCCGCCTTGAGCGCGGCCGGGTTCTAAACCTTCGCAATGCTTGGCTTTTTCTACCCGCCGCCTGAATTCCATGGTATGCTGGTACCGCAATTCCACTGGGGAGAGATATTCTGCCCAGGCGCGATCGTCCGAGGCATAAATGGCGATCAGGGAGGAAATGCCATGCGTGCTATAGCGTTTTTCGCTGGGGTGTCCGTTACGATCTTCATCGCGCATCCGTCGCAGGCACAGGATGCCGCGGCTGGCGAGAAGGTCTTCACCAAATGCCAAGTCTGCCACATCGCAAACGAGGACAAGAACAAGATCGGTCCATCGCTGCACGGCGTCATCGGCCGCACGGCCGGTACGCATCCGGATTTTAAATACTCCGATGCCATGGTTGCTGCCGGCAAATCCGGCGTCAAATGGGACGAGCCAACGCTGACGACCTACCTTCATGATCCCAAGGCCATGGTCAAAGGCACCAAAATGACGTTTCCCGGACTCAAGAACGATGCGGACGTGGCCAACGTCATTGCCTATCTGAAAACGTTCTCCAAGTGACCTGGCTCCCTCGCCATCCATCGGTGGTCGTCCGAGATGTCGACTAGGGAAAGCCGCCTCAAGGATACCTCCATCCGCCTCTCGGAAGCGACGGCGGCCGATTTCTTCGCGCTTTTGAAGCCGCGGGTCATGGCGCTTGCCGTATTCACCGCTTTCGTCGGCCTGATGGTGGCGCCCAGCGTGATGAATCCGGTCATCGCCGTGATCGCAATCGGTGCGATTGCGATCGGAGCAGGAGCGGCGGGGGCCCTGAACATGTGGTACGACGCGGACATCGACGCGCTGATGTCACGCACGTCAAAACGGCCGGTTCCGTCGGGCCGCGTCACGCCGGGCGAAGCTCTCGGCTTCGGCCTTGTGCTTTCCGCGCTTTCGGTCATGACACTCGGCGTACTGGTAGGCTGGCTTGCCGCATCGCTGCTGGCCTTCACCATCTTCTTCTACATCGTCATCTACACGATGTGGCTGAAGCGCTCGACGCCGCAGAACATCGTCATCGGCGGCGCGGCTGGTGCCCTTCCTCCTGTCATTGGCTGGGCGGCCGCAACTGGCGCCATCGGCATCGAAAGCCTCATCCTGTTTCTGATCATCTTTCTGTGGACGCCGCCGCATTTCTGGGCGCTGGCGCTGTTCAAGGTTGGCGACTACGCCGCTGCCGGCATTCCGATGATGCCGAATGTGGCCGGCCCTGCTTCGACGCGTAGGCAAATCCTCGCCTATGCCTTGCTTCTGGCGCCGGTCGGCGTGCTGCCTTGGTTCTTCGGATTCACCAGCGGCTACTACGGAATCGCTTCGGTCGCATTGGGCGCCGGTTTCATCTGGCATTCCTGGAAGGTTCTGGCGGCTTCTGAAACGGAGTTGAAACCCGCCAAGGCGCTGTTTGCCTATTCGATCCTCTATCTTTTCGCGATCTTCGCCGCGCTGCTTGCCGACACCATTGCCATGCGCGCGCTGATCTCAGCCGGGGCCTGAGCGCAGATCGCCATCCGGGAACCGCTCTGGCCGGTCGGCGAGTGCTTTGCCGAAGACCCAGCAGTGCTGTCACGATGGCAGCGCACAGAATCCCAGCAACAGCAGAATGATTATGCCAAGGCCGAGTATGAGAAGCGTCCTTGCGTCCATGACCTTCGCCTTCGACCCAGTGCACGGTCCTGAAGATCGGGATCGACTCTGCTGCGCCGATCTCCGGTTCGCAAAGGATCATGCGCCAATCCAAGTGCTCCAGCGTGTTTACGTGTCCAAAAAAGAGACACGCGGCGCAGCGTGCGCATATCGAAGAAGGGTTTCCAGAGCCAGCCGTGCAGCCCAACAACGGGCGACAAGTCCCTCACAAGAGAGTATATTGGTGGCGGTGCAGGTCGCGGTTTTGCGTGGCCAGTCACGCAGACGGCAGCACCGCTAAATCGCGACCTTTCCGGACCCAGTCTGGAGGAACGGTCATGGCAAGTTTTCATGTGATAGCAGGCGCCAGCGAGACGCTGGAACATACCAAAATTCGAAAAATCGCTGTTTCCGACCTTTTTGACGCGCTCAGGCGGGGCGTCGATGATTTCATGGTTAAACCGTCGCATATCGTCTTTCTCTGCCTGATCTATCCGCTCGTGGGCGTCGTGCTCGCCGCATGGACTTCGGGCGCAAATGCTTTGCCGTTGTTGTTTCCGCTGGTTTCTGGCTTTGCGCTGGTTGGCCCCTTCGCGGCGATAGGCCTCTATGAAATCAGCCGTAGACGGGAAGCCGGGCTCGACACCTCCTGGAGGCACGCTTTCGAGGTCAGGAATTCTCCGGCGCTGCCGGCCATCGCGGCGGTCGGGATCATGCTGTTTGCAATCTTCATCACGTGGCTTTTGACGGCGAAGATATTCTACGAATATCTTTTCGGCCCGGCTCCGCCGGAATCGATATCCAGCTTCATCAACGCGATATTTGCCACCGGACGTGGCTGGACGCTGATCATATTGGGGCACGCCATCGGCTTTGTCTTTGCCGTGGTGGTGTTGTGCACGACGGTCGTCGCCTTCCCATTGTTGCTCGACCGCGATGTCGGCGCCTATGAAGCGATCCACACCTCGGTTCGCGTGGTCCTGGCGAACCCGATCGTGATGGCTGTCTGGGGACTGATCGTCGCCGTCGGCCTGATCATCGGCTCGCTGCCGGTGTTCGTCGGGCTCGCCGTCGTGTTGCCGATCCTCGGCCACGCCACCTGGCATGTCTACCGCAAGGTTGTGGAATCGCCCGCCAGACCGACGAGTTGAGGACGTTTTTGCTTCACCGCACGGGATAGAGCGTTTTAACGCAATTCCCACGGGAAAGCGCTACGCGCTGTCCCGTGGAAAACCGATCACACTTTTCCTGGAATTGCTCGGCATGCCGGTGCGAGCTTGATCGAAGCCGTCAGTAGGCCCGGTGACTGAAGCGGGCGCGGTATGCGCCCATGGTCAAGTTGCGGAAATCCTCGCCGCTGACATGCACCAGCGTTCTGTGGTCGCCGCCTTCGAAGTAGATGTCGGCGGCATCGCCGAGGCTGTCATCGACAATCACTGGCACATCGTAAGGTGCGCCGATCGGCGGAACGGCGCCGGTGTCGCAATCAGCGAAGAGCGAAGTCACCTCGTCTTCGGAGGCTAGTCCGAGACGCTTGTCCATGACGTCCTGCAATGTGCCGAGCTCGATCCTGTGCGTGCTTGGAACCACGGCCAGCGCATAGCCGAGCTCGTGGTGAACAACGACCGATTTGGCCACTATGCTGCCGGGTATATGCGCCGCGATGGCGGACTGTCTGCTGGTGGACGTGCGATGGTGGGCGACTGTGTCGTATGAAATTCCCTTCCTGTCGATAAAGTCCTTCAGTCTGGTTGCGATCGTCATCTTGGCCTCCCTTTGCCGGAGTTCGCGACGCGTGCGGAAACGAGGGCAGTCATTCTCCTTATGTCGTTTCCGGTACTAAAATAGACCAGCGGCTGATGGTTTCGAGGCGCGGTGGCAAGATCGGAATGCGGTTCGTGCTTCAGGGTCCGGCTCCGAAAAATGCCAGCCGGGTGAAAAGCGTGTAGTCGGCTTCGAAGACCATCATTGTCACGAACACCAGCACCAGTATCGGCGGCAGGATGATCGCATAAGCCAGCGCCAGCCGTTCCCAGGCCATGTGCATGAAGACAGCGACGATCAGCCCTGCCTTGAGGATCATGAAGATCAGGATCAGCGACCATCTGAGATAGCCGTGAAGGCCGAAATAATCGACCAGGTAGGAGCAGGTGCTGAGGATGAACAGCCACGCCCAGACCACCAGATAGAGCTTGATCGGATGTTCCTGATGCACGTCGGCATGGGTGACGGCCGCCGGCGCTTCATGTGCATGACCCGCATGAAGTGCGTGTTGTCCGAGGCCGTTTGCGGTTGCTTCTGCCATGTCTGCCTCTCACCAAAGATAGAAGAATGCGAAGATGAACACCCAGACCAGATCGACGAAGTGCCAGTACAGTCCCATGATCTCGACGTTCTCGTAGCGACCCGTGCGGCTGGTGAAGAAGCCGCGCTGTCCGGTGTCGAAATCTCCGCGCCAGACCTTGCGCGCCACGATGATCAGGAAAATCACACCGATCGTCACATGGGTGCCGTGGAAACCGGTGATCATGAAGAAGCACGAACCGAATTGTGCGGCACCCCAGGGATTGCCCCAGGGCCGCACCCCTTCAGTGATCAGCTTGGTCCATTCGAAGGCTTGCATGCCGACAAAGGTCGCGCCGAGCGCCGCGGTCAGAAGCATGAGGATGGCCGTCTTGCGGCGGTCCCGGCGATAGCCGAAATTGACCGCCATGGCCATCGTTCCGCTGCTGGAGATCAGCACGAACGTCATGATGGCAATTAGGATCAGCGGGATATCCGAGCCGCCGATGCGAAGCGCGAAGACCTCGCTGGGATTGGGCCACGGCACGCGTGTCGAAATGCGCGCGGTCATGTAGGAGAGCAGGAAGCAGCCGAAGATGAAGGTGTCGCTGAGCAGGAATATCCACATCATGGCCTTGCCCCAGGACACGTTCTTGAACGCGCGCTGATCCGAGGACCAATCGGCGGCAATGCCTCGCCAACCTGTGGGCCGTGGCTCCGTCTGGCCGATATGTGTCAGTGTTTCTGCCATCCGCTTGATCCCCTTAGGTCAGCATCTGCCGGCAAATGTCGATGAACGTCGCGGCCCAGCCGGCCAGCAGCGCGAAGATGGCAAGCCAGACGAAAAGCAGGAAATGCCAGTACATGGCGCATAGTTCCACGCCGAGGCGAAGTCGTTCCGGCCGCGTTCCAGCCCAGGCGCTCGTGGTGGTCCTGCCCAGAGCCACCAGCCCTCCCAACACGTGCAGGCCATGCATGCCGGTTATCAGGTAAAAGAAACTGTTGGCCGGATTGGAGGCCAGAAAATAGCCGTCGGCGGTCAGCTGCCGCCATGCCATGAGCTGTCCGACCAGGAAGGCGAGCGTCGTGAGCCCGGCCGTGGCAAGGCCGAGCCGTACGGTGTCGATCTGCCCCCTGCGCGCCGCCACCGAAGTGCAGTGCAGGGCCACGCTGCTCAGGACCAGCACGCCGGTGTTGAGCCAGAGCAGGCGCGGCAGCGGCAGCGGCTGCCAGTCCGACACCGCCATCCGCATGAAATAGGCACTGGTGAAGAGCGCGAACAGGCAGCCGACGACAGCAAGGAAAACGCCGAGGCCGATCTTGGCTGTTGGCAGGGCCGACCGGTCGAGGCCGACAAAATCACTGGCCAGACCTTGCTCGAGCCATGGCTTGGCCATCAGCCTCTGGTGCGAAAGCCACCATCCGGCAAAACCGGCAATGACGAGCAGGAAGACCAGGATGACGCTCATGCCGGCTCCCTTGAGGGGCCGAAGGAGCCCGGCATGTTCTGCGGGATGAAGTCTTCCTTGGCACCCGGTACGCTGTAATCATAAGCCCAGCGATAGACGATCGGCAGGTCCTTGCCGAAATTGCCGTGGGCCGGCGGTGTTTGCGGCGTCTGCCATTCGAGAGTCGTGGCCCGCCACGGATTGCCGCCGGCCTCGCGGCCATGGCGGATGCTCCAGATCAGGTTGAACAGGAACACCATCTGGGCGAAGCCGACGATGAAGGCCATGATGCTGATGAACGAGTTCAGGTGATGAGCCGACTCCGTCATGATCGTCATGTCGGTCAGTTCGGCATAGCGCCGCGGCACGCCCATCAGGCCGAGGTAGTGCATGGGGAAGAAAATCAGGTAGGCGCCGAGGAAGGTGACCCAGAAATGGAACCGGCCCAGCGTTTCGTCGAGCATCCGGCCGGTGACCTTCGGGTACCAATGGTAGATCGCGCCGAAAACCACGAGGATTGGAGCAACACCCATGACCATATGGAAATGGGCGACGACGAACATCGTGTCGGATAGCGGAACATCGACCACGACATTGCCAAGGAACAGGCCGGTCAGCCCGCCATTGACGAAGGTAACGATGAAGGCCAGGGCGAACAGCATTGGTATGGTGAGATGGATGTCGCCGCGCCATAGGGTCAGCACCCAATTGTAGACCTTGATGGCGGTCGGAATGGCGATGATCAGCGTCGTGGTGGCGAAGAAGAAGCCGAAATAGGGGTGCATGCCGCTGACATACATGTGGTGCGCCCAGACCACGAAGCTCAGCGCGCCAATGCCGACGATGGCCCAAACCATCATCCGGTAGCCGAAGATGTTCTTGCGCGCATGGGTGCTGATCAGGTCGGATACGATGCCGAAGGCCGGCAGCGCCACGATGTAGACCTCGGGATGGCCGAAGAACCAGAACAGGTGCTGGAACAGGATCGGGCTGCCGCCATTGTGCTGCAACTGCTCACCCATCTCGGAAATCGCCGGCATGAAGAAGCTGGTGCCCAGCACTCGGTCAAGCAGCATCATGACGCTGGCGACGAACAGCGCCGGAAAGGCGAGCAGCGCCATGACGGTCGCGGTGAAGATGCCCCAGACGGTCAACGGCAGGCGCATCATTGTCATGCCGCGCGTGCGGCCCTGCAGCACGGTCACCACATAGTTGAGGCCGCCCATCGTGAAGCCGATGATGAACAGGATCAGCGAGGAGAGCATCAGGATGATGCCCCAGTCCTGGCCGCCTGGCGTCCCGCTCATGATGGCCTGCGGCGGGTAGAGCGTCCAGCCGGCCCCCGTCGGTCCGCCGGGCGCGAAAAAGCTCGACACCAGAACCAGCACGGCGAGCAGGTAGATCCAGTAGCTCAGCATGTTGACATAGGGGAAGACCATGTCGCGCGCGCCGACCATCAGGGGGATCAGATAGTTGCCAAAGCCGCCGAGGAAGAGGGCGGTGAGCAGGTAGATCACCATGATCATGCCGTGCATGGTGATGAACTGGTAGTAGGCTTCCGGGGTGATGAAGTCGAACGTGCCGGGAAAGCCAAGTTGCAGCCGCATCAGCCAGGACAGCACCAGGGCGACCAGGCCGATTGCCGTTGCCGTCGCCGAATACTGGACGGCGATGACCTTGGCGTCCTGCGAGAAGACGTATTTGGTCCACCAACTGTGCGGATGGTAGAGTTCGACTTCCGCGACCTCGGCCGGCGGGATGCCATCTGCAGGCGTGATGTCGACCATAGGAACACCTCCGTGTCCTTTTCAGCGAGACCCGACCGTTTCGAGCCTCGCTGCAATTTCGGGACCCAGCGCCGCCGTCTGTCCCGTCGTCTCGTCCGCCGACCCCGTCTGCTTGGGGGCCGACAATTGTGCAAAAGTCTGCTGCTGGCCAAGCCAGGCCACGTAGTCTTGCTGTGTGTCGACCATGACCACGCCATGCATCATCGGATGTCCCTGGCCGCAAAGTTCGGCGCACAGGACCTGGAAGGTGCCGGTCCTGGTCGGGGTGAACCAGAAATAGGTCACCGAGCCCGGGATCATGTCCATCTTGGCGCGGAATTCCGGCACATAGAAATCATGCAGCACATCGATAGAGCGCAGCAGCATCTTGACCGGTTTGCCGACCGGCAGATGCAGATCGGCCGCTTCGACCACGACATCGTCCTGGCCATTAGGATCCTTGGGGATCACGCCCAGCGGATTGTCGGCGGTGACGTCGCGGGTGTCGGATGTTCCAAGCTTGCCGTCCCTGCCGGGCAGGCGGAAACTCCACTGCCATTGCTGGCCAACGACTTCAACCTCGGTCGCGTCGCTCGGGACGTTGACAAATCGGCTCCAGACGAACAGGCCGGGAACCAGCAACGCCGTGACCCCGACCGCGGTGACGATCGTCAGCCACGATTCGAGCCGCTTGTTCTCCGGTTCGTAGGCGGCGCGGTTTCCCTCCCGATGACGGAAGCGGAACACGCAATAGGCCATGAAAAGCACGACGGCGGCGAAGACGACGCCGGTGATCCAGAAGGTAATGATGATGGTGTTGTCGATATAGGCCCAGTTCGAGGCAATCGGCGTCCACCACCATGGGCTCAGGAGGTGAAACAACACTGAGCCCACGACGATCAAAACGAGTACAAGCGCTACGGCCATGTCCCGTTCCTCCGGCATTCGAGGCGGGGCGAAGCCGCCGCCAAGAAATACCAAGCGCATCATAGCTTAATTTGGGGTCAATTCCAGAGGCGACTATCCTGACGGGAAAAATCCCGTCTTTTGCCGCCGCGACCTATTTGAGCAGGTCGACCAGAACGTCGAAAGCGGCGTCGATATCGGCGCGGATCGCCTGGCGGACGGCCTCGGCGTCGCGGTTGCGCAGCGCCGCGTACATCGCCTGGTGGTGCTCGTTGGCGGTCGAATAGTTTCCGGAATCATGCAGCATGTTGAAATAGGGGCTGATCTGCAGCCACAGATTCTCGATGATGTTGAGGATATTTTCCGAGCCGGCCGCCCGGTAGATGGAGAAATGGAAGGCATAGTTTGCGCGCAGATAGGATTTGACGTCTCCCGCCGCATTGGCCTGTTCGAGGGCGGCCAAGTGCTGGCCGAGTTGCGCGATGCCCCGATCGTCGATGCGCTCGGCAGCCCAGGCGGCGGCAATCGCCTCGATCTCGAAGCGGACATTCCTGAGATCGACGAGGCGCGCGCGGCTGAGTGCGGGAATGCCGATCGAGCGGCCCGAAACGACCATCAAGGCATTGGCCGCGGTCAGCCGCCGCAACGCCTCCCTGACCGGCATCGGGCTGACTCCGAAAGCGTCGGCGAGGCTCTGCACCGTCACCATTTCGCCGGGCACGATGCTGCCGTCGAGGATCAACTCGGTGACATGGCGATAGACCCTGTCCTGCAGGGTCTCCCTGGACAGGGGCACGATCTCGACACCAGGCTTCCTGAACGCCGCTCCGGCCATTTCCCATCAACCTTTCGGCGCAAAGGCCGCGCCATAACCGTTCCCGGAATGCAGGGTTCCGGCTGCCGCGTCAAGCGTTGGCGACCGTAGCCTTGACGTAAGGATATTTCATCATTGATCTTTGATCAAATCATGATACGGTCTCCGACATCGAATGACGAGGGCTACGGTTCGTGCCCTCGGGAGGCATTCGGTCGTTCGTATCGGGAGGAATTCACATGGGTATCGGATTGAAAGTCCGGCGGCTCGCGCTGCTGGCCGGCATGGCCGTATGCGCCTCTGGGCTGTCGGCTGCTGAAGCCGCCGAAAAGCACAAGATCTTTCTCAGCATGAGCTATATCGGCAATGACTGGCAGGCCGAGGCGGCAAACATGGTCAAGGCCATGGCCGCTCACAAGAGCCTTGCCGACAAGGTCGACCTGCAGGTCCAGGTCGCCGGACCCAACGCACAACGCCAGATCCAGCAGATCAACGCCATGGTGCAGAGCGGTGCCGAGGCGATCGTCGTCTATCCGATCTCGCCGACCGCGCTCAACCAGGTCGTGAAGAATGCCTGCGACAAGGGGGTGAAGGTCTTCGCCTATGACGCCGAGATCACCGAGCCCTGTGCCTACAATGTTCATATCGACCAGTTGGAAGCGGGCAGGGTGACCGCCGAATGGCTGGTGAAGAAGCTCAATGGCAAGGGCAACATCATCGCCATTACGGGTGTTCCCGGAACATCCGTCGACGATCAGCGGACAAAGGCCGCCAAGGAGGTCTTTGCCAAGTACCCCGATATCAAGATTGTCGGCGAGGCTGTCGGCATGTGGAGCCAGGCGGTTGCCCGCACCGAGCTCTCCAAGATCCTCGCCACGCGCAGCTGGAACGACATCAACGGGCTGTGGATGCAGGTTGGCTGCTTCACCGCGAACTCCATGCAACTCGAGGCCGGCAAGAAGGCCAGCGAACTCCTGCCTTGCGCCGGTGAGGGCTCCAATGGCGGCCGCATCCAGATGCTGCCTGCGAGCACCGAAGTAGAAGGAGCAGCTCCGCCCTATGCGCCGGCTGGTGCACAACGCATTTCCTATGCCTCACCGCCTTATTCCGGCGCGCTGGCGCTGAAACTCGCCGTCGAGGCGATCGAAGGCAAGGATGTGCCGAAGACCACGATCCTGCCGCTGCCGGTCGTCACCAACGAGACGATCAAGCTGTGCGACGAAGGCACCTGGGCGGAGATGAAAGCCGGCTGCAACGTCTTCAAGCCGTCGCTGGTCTCCAATCCCGGCTGGTTCGCTTCGATCTTTTCGGACCAGACGCCCGAGATTGGCCTCAACGCCGCGCTTGTCGGGCAGCCGGAGAACTGAGCCTCCCAAGGCAATCGCGACGATGCACGGAACCTTCTCCGCGCATCGTCGATCCGCGCCAATGCGCGACGTCCAAAAGTGCGCAGCCTGCGATCGAGGATATGACAGAACATTCCGCGCTCCCCGCCATCGAGATCGACGGCATCGGCAAGGCCTTCGGCCCGACCATTGCGCTAGACGGCGTGTCGTTCCGCATCGCGCCCGGCAGCGTCCACGCGCTGCTGGGTGAGAATGGCGCCGGCAAGTCGACGCTGGTCAAACTGCTGTCGGGACTGGTGCGGCCGAGTGCGGGTCATATCAGGGTCTTCGGCAAGGAGATCGGCTACGGCGCGCCGCGCGCGGCACATACGCTCGGCGTGCAGACGGCGTTCCAGGAGATGACCCTGGTGCGCGATCTTTCCGTCCTCGACAACATGCTTTTGCCCTACGCACCCGTTGGCATCTCCGGGCTGATCAGGCGCGGCGCCGCGCGCAAGGCCGTCCGTCGCCACATCGACGAACTCGGTTTTTCCGTCGATCTCGATGCCGAGGTCGGCGAGCTCGAGCTTTCGGTGTGCCAGAAGATCGAGATCGCGCGGGCCGTCTACCGCAAGCCGCGCATCCTTTTGCTCGACGAGCCGACCTCGACGCTCGCCGGCCGCGACGTCGACTGGCTGGGCGACATCATCGCCAGGCTGAAGGCGACGGGCACCACCATCGTCTTCATCACCCATCGCATGCGCGAGGTGCGCGCCTTTTGCGACACGCTGACGATCCTGAGGAACGGCCGCCACATCGTCACCGCGCCGGTAGCCGATGTTTCCGACGCCGACGTCATCGAAAAGATCATCGGTCGCTCCATTGAGCAGACCTTTCCGCCAAAGCCGGACGGCGCCCAGGCTTTTGGCCCGCCGGTGCTGGGCGTGCGCGACCTGAAGGTCGGGCGCAAGCTCGACGGCGCGAGCTTCGACCTGCGCAGGGGCGAGATCCTCGGCATTGCCGGACTGCAAGGCATGGGCCAGCAGGATTTGTTCCTGGCCTGCTTCGGCATGGCTGAAATCACCCGGGGCGACGTCCTTGTCGATGGCCGCAAGGTCTGGCTCGGCTCGCCGGCGGATGCCTTGCGGCCCAACATGGCCATCGGCCTGGTGCCGGAAGACCGCAAATCCGAAGGCCTGTTCCTGAAACTGTCGGGCAGCCAGAACGCCACGCTGCCCGTCGTCTCGCGCTTCACGCGCTTCGGCCTTGTCGACGCCGCGGCCGAGACCCGCTCCGTCGAGGCGGCATTTGCCACTGTCGAAGTCGACCGCCGCGCCCTGTGGACGCGGGCCGGGGCGTTTTCGGGCGGCAACCAGCAGAAGATCGTCATCGCCAAATGGCTGGTGGCGCAGAGCCGCATCCTGCTTCTGTTCGATCCCACACGCGGCATCGATGTCGGCACCAAGCATGAGCTCTATGTGATGATGCGAAACTACGTCGCCGCCGGCGGCTCGATCCTGCTGCACTCGACGGAAATTCCCGAACTGGTCCACCAATGCGACCGGGTCCTGGTTCTCTATGATGGGCGCATCGCGGCCGAGCTCGAAGGTGACGCCATCACCGAGCGTGCCATCATGCGGCCTGCGCTCGGCCATGCCGGGGACGTCGCCGCATGAGCAGCGCAGCAGTCCCATCTCCTGTTTCGGCTGGTTTCGGCCTGCGCCGTGCGCTGATGCGCCATCGCGGCGCGCTGATCGCCGCGGCCGTGCTTGCGATCCTGCTTTTCATCGTCGACTGGATCAGTGCCGGGCCACTGACCTATTTCGACGTGTCGTTCCTGTCGAGCGGCGGCGCGACCTCGGCGCTGGCGGCGGTCGGCCAGACCATCGTCATCTTGTCGGGTGGGTTCGACCTGTCCGCCGGCGCGGTGATCTCGCTGGTCAATGTCGTGCTGGCATCGAGCATGGATCCGATGGCCCCAGGCGCCAGCATCCTGTTGTGGACGGCGGTCGGCATCGGCGTCGGCATGGCGGTGGGCGCCTTCAACGGCTTTTTCATCGCGGTGCTGCGCATGCAACCCATCGTGGTGACGCTGTCCACCATGTTCATCCTGCAAGGCGTGACGCTGCTGGTGATGGACAAGCCCGGCGGCTTCGTGTCGCCCGATCTCGGAACCTTCTATCTGGGCGACGCGATCACCGGCTGGCTGCCAATGCCGCTGGTGGTGATCGGCGTGGTCCTGCTCGCCTGGTTCTGGCTGAAGGGAACCCGTTTCGGCACGGCACTCTATGCCGTCGGCAGCGATCCGGATTCGGCCGCCGCCGTCGGCATCAATGTCGTGCTGGTGCGCTTTGCCGTCTACGTCATCGCCGGCGGCTGCTACGGTCTTGCCGGCGTGTTCATCAGCGCGCAGACCGGCAGTGCCGACCCGCTGGTCGGCAATCCGCTGCTTCTGTCGATGTTCGCGGCTGTCGTCGTCGGCGGCACGCGCCTTGGCGGCGGGCAGGGCGGTCCGGTGGGCACCGTCTTCGGCGCCTATATCCTGATGATGGTGGTGAACATCCTGCTGGTGCTCAACGTATCGGCTTACTATTCGACCATTGCGGAAGGCACCATTCTGGTGCTGGCGGCCCTTGCCGGATCCCTGTCCCACGCATCGGTGCTTGCCGTGCAACTGCGCGCGGCCCGCGCCCGGCTCGCCGCCTGGCGCGCCGGCATATTGCCCTCGCAGCTCGAGCCGATCGACCGACGGCTCAAGCTCACTGGACCTTCGCAAGGCCAGCGCGGTCCAGCATCGCCGCGCCCGGCTTTCCGCCTGCGCAACGCCGAGACGCTGCGCTATGCGCTGCCCGCCTATGTCTGCCTGCTCATCATCGTCATCGTCACCCAGGTCTGGCTCGGCCACGCCATCCTCAACCCGGGGTATTGGAACTCGCTGCTGGTGCTGTCGTCCTTCCTTGCAGTTCTCGCGCTGGGGCAGGGGACGGTCATCCTGACTGGCGGCCTCGATCTTTCCGTGCCGTGGATGATCGGCATTTCCGGCATCATCCTGGCCGGCATGGTCAATGGCTCCGACGCCGCACTCCTCTACGCCCTCCCGGTCGTGCTGGTGATGGCCTGCGCCGTCGGATTCGCCAATGGCTTCGGCATCGCCTATCTCGGCATCTCGCCGATCGTCATGACGCTGGCCACCAACGGCATCCTCCAGGGCTTCGCGCTTGTCTATTCGCAGGGAACGCCGGCAGGGTTTTCCTCGCCGATGCTGCGCTGGTTCATGACGGCCAGGCTCGGTTTCGTTACGCCTGTCGTGCTGCTGATGGTAGTCTTTGTGGCCGGCGCGGTGCTGCTGCTTGGAGGCACGCCGTTCGGGCGTCGGGTCTACGGCATCGGCAACGGGCTGCGCGCGGCGCGCCTGTCCGGCATCGGCGTCGAGCGCACTCTGATCCTAGTCTACATGCTATCGGCCGTTTGCGCCGCTGTTGTCGGCATCATGCTGACCGGCTTTTCCGGCCAGGCAAGCCTCGGCATGGGTGACGACTATCTCTTGCCGTCGATCGCAGTCGTGGTGGTCGGTGGCGCGCTGATCACCGGCGGGCGCGGCCACTATCTCGGCATGCTCGGCGGCGTGCTGCTTCTGACGGCGCTGCAGATGCTGCTGGCCGGCACCACGCTGCCCTACGCCACCAGGGCAATTCTCTACGGGCTGGTCGTTCTCAGCGCCGTCATGGCGCTGCGCGAACGGCGGCTGCAATGAAAAGGACAGGACGATGAGCGCAAAGGCACCCGCATCGGCGGACGAATTTCTGGCCGGGCTGAAAGGGCAGCGCGTGCTGGTGACGGCGGGCGCAGGTGGCATCGGCTTCGCCATCGCCGACACGCTGTCGCGGCTCGGCGCACGCATCGTCGTCTGCGATATCTCCGACGAGGCGCTGGCTGCAGCTCCGGCCAAGATCGACCTGGTCGCGGCGGTCAAGGCCGATGTCTCGCGCGACGAGGACGTCGACCGGCTGTTCGAGACGGTCAAGGAAAAGCTCGGCGGGCTCGACGCGCTGATCAACAATGCCGGCATTGCCGGGCCGACCGGCGGTGTGGACGAGATCGAACCGGATGACTGGCGGCGCTGCATCGACATCTGCCTGACCGGCCAGTTCCTCTGCGCCCGGCGCGCCGTGCCACTGATCAAGGCAGCCGGCGGCGGCTCTATCGTGTCGATGTCGTCGGCGGCCGGCCGCCATGGCTACGCGTTCCGCACGCCCTATTCGGCCGCCAAATTCGGCGTCATCGGTTTCACCCAGAGCCTCGCCAAGGAGCTTGGGCCACAGGGCATCAGGGTCAATGCCATCCTGCCCGGCATCATCGAGGGGCCACGCATCGAAGGCGTCATCGCGGCACGCGCCAAGCAGGTCGGCATCAGCCACGAGGAGATGACCGGCCGCTATCTGCAGAACATCTCGTTGCGCCGCATGACCAGCCCGTATGATGTGGCCTCGATGGTGGCATTCCTGCTCTCCGACGCGGGCATCAATATTTCCGGCCAATCGCTTGGCGTCGACGGCAACGTCGAAACACTTTGAGGATCGATCCATGGCCAATGTCGCGATTGTCGGAAGCGGGTTCATCGGGCGCGCCTGGGCGATCAGCTTCGCCCGCGCCGGCCATGATGTGCGCATGTGGGATCAGTCGCCTGCCGCGACGGGCGGTGCACGCGACTACATAGAGGGTGTGCTCGGCGATCTCGCCGCGAATGACCTGTTGCGCGGGCAGTCGGTCGACACCGTGCTTGCCCGCATCGCCATCGTTGCCGAACTGGCGGAGGCGCTGGCCGGCGCAACCCATGTCCAGGAAAACACGCCTGAAAATCTCGATGTGAAGCGGGAGGTGTTCTCACTGATCGATCGGCTTGCCGGGCCGCAAACCATCATCGCCAGTTCCACCTCGGCGCTGTTGCCGTCGAAATTCACCGACCATCTGCAAGGGCGGCACCGCTGCCTGGTCGTGCATCCGATCAACCCGCCCTATCTCATCCCGGCGGCAGAGGTGGTGCCAGCGCCGTGGACTTCCGCCGAGACGCTGGAGAAGACGCGCGCCTTCCTCATCGATGCCGGCCACGCGCCGCTGGTGATGAAGCGCGAGCTCGACGGCTTCATCATGAACCGCCTGCAAGGCGCCTTGCTGGAGGAGGCTTTCCGGCTTGTCGCGGACGGCTACGCCAGTGTCGAGGATGTCGATATCGGTATCCGTGACGGCTTGGCGCTGCGCTGGTCCTTTATGGGGCCGTTCGAGACCATTGACCTCAACGCGCCCGGCGGCGTGCGTGACTATGTCGATCGGTACCAGGGCATTTATTCCAACATCTTCCCGCAGATGCTGCGCCGCGTCGACTGGGCGGGCGATGTCATGAAAACGGTCGAGGCCGAGCGCAGCAAGCGCCTGCCGAGGGAAAATCTGGGTGACCGGCAGGTCTGGCGGGATCGCCGGTTGATGGCACTGGCGGCACACAAGAAGAAATCGGATCAGGAGTTCGGACAATGAACGAGACCAGCCGCAAATCAGGCGCATCGGCGGCCAAGGGCAAGGTCATCATCACCTGTGCGGTGACGGGCGCGATCCACACGCCGACCATGTCGCCCTATCTGCCGATCACGCCGGATCAGATCGCCTCCGAGGCGATCGCCGCGGCGGAAGCCGGTGCCGCGATCCTGCATCTGCATGCGCGAGACCCGGAAACCGGCAAGCCCGACCAGACGCCGGAGGCGTTCGCCCGCTTCCTGCCGCGCGTCAAGCAAGGGACCAATGCCGCCATCAACATCACCACAGGCGGTAGCCCCTACATGAAGGTCGAGGAGCGCGTACGCCCGGCCGCCCAGTTCAAGCCGGAAGTGGCCTCGCTCAATATGGGCTCGATCAATTTCGGGCTCTATCACCTCGCCGACAAATACGAGACCTTCAAGTTCGACTGGGAAAAGCCGCATCTGGAGGCGACGCGCGATCTCGTTTTCCGCAACTCGTTCAAGGACATCGAATACATTCTGGCGACTTGCTATGACAATGGCACGCGCTTCGAGTTCGAGTGCTACGACATCGCCCATCTCTACAACCTCGCCCACTTCGCCGACCGCGGGCTGGTGAAGCCGCCATTCTTCGTGCAGTCGGTTTTTGGCCTGCTCGGCGGGATCGGCACCCATCCGGAAGATGTCGCCCATATGAAGCGAACCGCCGACCGGCTGTTCGGCGACCAGTTCCGCTGGTCGGTGCTGGGCGCCGGCGCCAGCCAGCTGCGCATCGCCGCGCAGTCGGCAGCACTCGGCGGCAACATCCGCGTCGGGCTGGAGGACAGCCTGTGGGCCGGCAAGGGCAAGCTCGCCAAGTCGAACGCCGAACAGGTCTTGCTGGCGCGCAAGATCATCGAAGGGCTTGGCATGGAGGTGGCGACGCCTGACGAGGCACGCGAGATCCTGTCCCTGAAGGGCGGCGACAAGGTCGCCTTCTGACGCGGCCAAGCGCTGCACACCGATACACAGGAGGATGGCATGAAGATCGAAGTCGTGGTGGATGTGAAGACGACGTTGGGCGAGGGCCCGCTGTGGGACGTCGAACAGGAGCGCCTTTACTGGATCGACAGTTTCGACGGCCGCGTGTTCCGCGCTACCGCCGATGGGCGCGAGATCCGCTCCTGGGACGTGCCGATGAAGATAGGCTCCATGGCGCTGCGCAAGGACGGTGGCGGCGCGGTCGTCTCGCTGCAGCGCGGCTTCCACCTGCTCGATTTCGCCACCGGCGAGGTGACGCTGATCCATGATCCGGAGCCGGACAGGCCGATGAACCGCCTCAATGACGGCAAAGTCGACAGGCGCGGCCGCTTCTTCGCCGGCTCGATGGATACGATGGAGGAGGGGCCTTCAGGCGGGCTGTACCGGCTGGATCCGGATTTCTCCGTCACCAGGATCGATTCCGGCATCATCTGCTCCAACGGCCCATGCTGGAGCCCGGACGACCGCACCTTCTACTTCGCCGATACCTGGACAGGCGAAATCTGGGCCTACGACTACGACATTGCTACCGGCGCTGCCACCAACCGCCGTACCTTCGTGCGCGTCGACACAAGCAAGGGTGGCGCGGCCGACGGCTCGACCGTCGATGCGCAGGGGTATCTTTGGAATGCCCTGGTCTATGACGGCCGTCTGGTGCGCTACGCGCCGGACGGCACCGTCGATCGCATCATCGACATGCCGGTGAAGAAGATCACCAGCGTGATGTTCGGCGGGCCGAAGCTCGATACGCTCTATGTCACCTCGATGGCCAAGCCGCCGCTGCCGCGCTTTCCCGGCGACGGTGTCCTGCGCGGCAGCCTGTTCGCCATCACCGGCTTGGGCGTGACGGGCGTTCCAGAGCCGCGATTTGGCGGCTGACGGGCTGGGTCGTTCCCCAGCGCCGAAATTGACGGTCGGCATGTTGCCAAGGCCGGTCGGCAGGCCAATGTCGCTACGCGCGACAATCTGCATTTCGTGTCTGACAGGACCGAGGGTGCGAGTTTTTTCTCTATGCTCAAGAAATAGCAAGGCCGCCGGGCGGAGCTCGGCGGCCTTGGCTAATGCCGTTCTGGTCGATGCCTAAGGCGTCGTCTGCGCTTCGATCTTGGTGGCCATCTGGTCGATTTTGTCAGCAAGGACGCCTTGGGCCCAGGCCGTGACCTCGTCATCGACGGGCTTATTGGCCATGTCCGTCAGCGCTGCATCGAGCGATGCCTGGTCGGTGCCGACAGTCGCCGTAGCCGCCGCCGCCTCTGCCTCGTCGGCCGCTGCGTTGTCGGCGTCGACAACGGCCTTCTGGGCGGTGATCTGATCTTTCACAGCCTGAATCTGCGCAGCCGTGGCGTTCGGATCAGTCTGCAGCGCGGTCAGCTGCGCATTCAGCTTATCCAGTTGGGCCTGCGCGGCGGCGGCCGTGGCGGCTGCCGCTTCAGCCGCGGCCTGGGCAACCTTGGCTTTCGCGGACTGTGTCACGAAGGCCTGGATGGCAGCGAACTTCTTGCTCTTGGAATTCATATAGGCGTTGATGTTGCGCTGCAGCGAATTCAGCCGGCCGAGTTTGGCATGGATGTTTTTCTCCTTCGGCACGGATGCGACCTGGGTGGTCGTGTCGACCGTGGTGTCGGTCGTTGCGTCAGCGTCTACCTTGCCAACTCGTCCTGGGGCCGACGCAGACTTGCCACGCGAGGCACCGCTGTTGCCTTTGCTATTGCCATTGCCGCCAGCATTGCCGCCGCCATTGCCATGGCCGCCACCATTGCCGCCACCGTGCCCGTTGCCGCCGGCCCCGGCCAGCGCCGGCGACGCCAGAAGCGCCAATGCGGCAAGCGCCGCGAACAGAGTTTTTCGGTTTGTCATGGTGTCTCCTCGGGGAATCGCCACCTCCGCCCAACCGCGCTAGATCAGCGTAATATGAGAATCCACTAATCGTACGGAGTAAACTTTAGACAAATGCGGTCGCACTGCGAGAGTCCGGCAATGGCTTGTGGATTAACTTGTTGATATTTCATGCAAATAGATGCCGCGAGGTCGCTGTGCTACTGAAGTCCCATACCAGCTAGGACCATGGTCCTGGCTGTTAGCCAATGTCGCCGAGCGGTCAGTCGGAAACGCGTTGGAATACAGGAAGTCGATGACGAAGGCCTGGCCGAATGCGTCACGCGGGGACGCCATGGCTTGCTCTCTGCGAAGACGACGTGGTCGCCATATTGGTCGCTGCCCTAAATCAGCAGCAGGCCCTTCATGCTGGCGTATCCTTTACGCCCGATGATGATGTGGTCGTGCACGCCGATGCCCAGCCGTTTGCCAGCTTCGACGATCTCTTTCGTCATCTCGATATCGGCGCGCGATGGGGTCGGATCGCCCGACGGGTGGTTGTGCAACTTCCTCTCGACGTAAGCTATCTTGTTGAAATATATCGTAAAAATCCATATACCAGAGAACGTGAGGGCCGGCTTCTGGGGGCGGTATTGGATGCTCCTCCGTCACTAACCACGCTCACTCACCGCCGTTCATGCTGAAGCGCTTTGACGCACGGCACGCCACTGTATTCTTTTGATCCCACGTCTCCAGTTCCTCAATTGGATACAACACGGCTTTGCCAAGCTTGACGTACGCCGGTCCAATTCTCTTGGCTCGCCAATTTCGCAGCGTTCCAAGAGAGATGGTGCCGCGATAGCGTTCCCAGACTTCCTCAGCTGTCAAAAACTTCCTGTTGTCCATCAAGCTTCCCAAATGTCCGATTTCGGAAACATGGGAGCAGGCTCAAGCACGCTCCCAAACCCTTGGTCATGCAGTTGCGTGGCCATGAGTAGGTATGCGCATCGGAGATAAAAGCCGCTGGGTGAGGGAATAGAAGCAGTGGATATGTCTGGATAGAAATCGGATCAACTGCCAACAGAGTGTGCAAGGCCGGTCGACCCGAGCCAACCGGAGAATGAGGAGTGCGATCTCCGGTCCCATCGCATCGACCCGTTAGTTTTTGGGTTGATGTCAGAGACGAATTGGATGAAGGCGACGCCTTTCAGCGAGTTTGAGCCAGGCAAGAAGGCTGAGCGGGGCGAGCGCAAAAAACACGAGGCGAACTACTCTCGAAATCTCATCCCCATGTCGCAATCTAGAAGTGACTGGATAGTCAGAGGATGACCGCTCGGTGACCACGAGTTGGGAGCCGAGGCCGTCGTCGATCATCGCCAAGCGGCCCGATGATAGTATCAGTTGCCGCCCCACTAGGAAAAAGGCCGGCGCCCTCGCTGGGAGGTTGCCCGATGGCGCCGGCCAGACGGTCCTTTTCAGGTCCGCCGCTCTCCAGACATAGCTGAGTCTTTCCGTTGCGTCAGGTCGTGGCGGACTACGCTTTGGCTTTCCGCTTCCCAGGTGCCTTCTTGGCTGGTGCGACGGGTTTAGCCTTGCGGCCAAGTCCGATGGACTTCGCCAGTTGCGAGCGCTGAGCAGCGTAATTCGGAGCTGTCATAGGGTAGTCGTGCGGCAAGTTCCATTTGGCGCGATAGGCGTCCGGTGTCAGGCCGAAGTCCGTGCTAAGATGCCGCTTCAGTGATTTGAACTTTTTGCCGTCTTCCAGGCAGATAATGAAGTCCGCCGTCACCGACTTCTTCGGGTTGACCGCGGGAGTTTGCGGCTCAGCGACCGGTGGGATGGGCGTGCCGAGTCCGGATAGCGAAGCATGAACCGATGCTATCACGTCCGGCAAGCCAGAAACCGGCAATGGATTGTTGCTGACATATGCTGAGACAATGTCGGCGGTTAACTCAGCTAGTTCGGCATAGCGCGTATCGGATTCGTTGGTCATTGGTGGTCCTTTTGCCTGATTTATCCCCTCTCTATTGGCTGATGATCAACGACGCAACCGTCGTCTTAAGCCCGATCTATCGAACTGCAGTGGAGCCAATGCAGAATTCGTAAGGTCTTCGGACAACCCTTTGATGTTATTTCCGAAGTAGTTGCTATCGTAGAGCGAATGAGGCTTGTGAAGCGAAGCTACCTGCCCAGCCTCTGGTTTGGCTGGGGTTCCCGGAAGCTTTTCGAATTTTCTGGGTTGCGCCCCAGCCCGAGTTGCGCGTGCTTATAGACAAGGTGGTACACTAGATTCGGTGTTGGGCAGTTTGGAACGCATTGACTTCTGGCAATGGTGCATTCTTGATTCCGCTCGTCAGTTCGCTCCTCCAGTTCTCCACGTGCTGAGCTGCAGCTTTGCGTCCCGGCTGTTCACGTGGAAGCAGGGCACCCTGTTAGAGGGCCGACGGACCTCCCCTCGCTTAGTCAAACAGGGAGGACGAAGGCCTCGTCCTTCAAGATTACCGATTCTTATGTTAATTTCCGAGCTGCCAATGCGCGCACAAGGCCCATTCCTCAGACTTGGAGCCCGCGATGCCCCCAGTGAATGAGACATCCTTCGAGACGGCTCTGGGCGAACGTGTCCAGGATATGGTTGAGGCTTGCACACGATGTGGCAAGTGCGCTGAGGTTTGCCCAAGCGTAGCGCCCGCCGGCATCTCGGATGCGACGCCCGAAGACCTCATTGGCGGTGTTCTCGATCTTGTGCGAAACGGTAGCGGTCCGGAAGCGTCCCGCAAATGGGCAGCCGCTTGCATGCTCAGCGGAGAATGTATCAAGGCGTGCGATTACGGCGTCAATCCTCGCTTTCTCCTTACCATGGCGCGCCTTAGCGCTGCGAAGTCCGACAAGGAGCTTGCTGAACGACGCAGGGCAGGCGTGGAGAGATACCGGGAGGTCAGCCGCGGTGTAACGATGCTGTCGCGCTTGCAACTCGATACGGAGGTCCTGGAAAGGCTGGGTCAAAAATCAGCGTCAGTATCCATGCCCACCGAGCCGGCGGACTTTGTGTTTTACACCGGCTGCAATGTGCTGAAGACGCCGCACATTGCCTTGCTTGCGCTCGATATCATGGATGTGCTCGGTGTCAGTTACCAGGTCATGGGCGGTCCGAGCCATTGTTGCGGTATCGTGCAACTCAAGTCCGGTGACGCCGAGATGAGCGGCCGCATGGGTTCGAGCTCGATGGAGAAGCTGTCGCACTCCAAGTCGGGACAGGTGATCACCTGGTGTCCGACCTGCTACGTCCAGTTCACGGAAAACATCCTGCCAACGGTGGAACGACAGCGCGGCTCCCGCCCGTTCGAGATGAACCCATTCCTAAGATTTATCGGCCAGCGGCTGGCGCAGTTAAAGCCGCATCTGCAGCACAGGGTCGAGATGCGCGTCGCGCTGCACAAGCATCCTGGCGTCGCGGGCATCGTGGAGGCCGCCACCGAAATCCTTAAGATGATCCCCGGCATCTCGCTTGTCGATCTGAACCAGCCCGCTGTAGGTCTGCAAAGCGTGCATGTCGGTGCGCTTCCAAAGTTCAAGCGTGAGTTGCAGTTGAGGGAACTTGAAGCGGCCAGTGCCGCGGGTGTGGACGCCTTGGTTGCGGTTTACCATTCCGATCATCGCGAACTGTGTGCACACGAGCGCGATTGGCCATTCCGCATCATCAATATCCTTGAGGTGGTTGGTGAAAGCATGGGGCTGTATCGGCACGATCGCTACAAGGAGCTCAAGGTCATGCAGGACGTCGACCAGATCGTCAACGAGTGTAGGGACCTGATAGCAAAGCACTCGCTCGATCCCCAAGATGCTCGTGACGTCGTTGTCAGAGTGCTACTGGGCGAGCAGCCGCTTCCTCTAAAGGTTAGCAAGCAAGTCGAGAATGTCGTGGTACCAGGTTGAATGTTGGCGTCCTGGCCATCGTATCATTTCGGGGCGGCGTAGCAATTTGGTCGCTTCCGGAGCGAGGCGGTGTTGTCAACCCATGAGGTAGCTGACCATGCCACAGCGCGTGCTGGCCAGATAAGGTTTCCGTCCATCTCAAGCTTCGCGCCTAGCTTCGACCTTCCATGGACTGGAGTCCATCATGAGACCGTCGGGCGTCGAATAGGAATTGAGTTCAGCCTTAAGCGCTTCGGTTAGGGGTTAAGCCCTAGCCGTCCAAGGCGCGGGCGTGGAAAAAGCGACTGAAGCGCACACATCGGCCATTCGAGATTAGAGAGAGCGGCGATCCTTGCCTGGTGCTGCAAAGCGCCTGAAACCGGGCAAAGAAGATGAAGAGACCAAGGAACGTTTGTCAGTCGGATGAGAAGACCTTGTCTCCGCGCAATCGCGCCGTTGATTGTGCCTTCCTTGATAGAACAGCTCTGCTGTTCGAGCAACGCACCGGCCGAAAGCTGACAGCGGAGGATGCTCGAAAGATCGTAGAAAAAACGTCACCGGGTTCTTTGTTCTTTCGTCTCTTGGCTGAGTGGGAAAATATGGATTGAGCGAGGCGCTTTCCCTCGCTCCGCCGTGACTGGTTAGGAGACGAGGCTGGGAAGATGGTCAAGAAGACTGCGCAGATCGCAAATCGCGGTGGCTTGGTGAGGGCGCTGCTCTATGCTCGCGTTTCCTAAAAAGAACAGGAGAAGGAAGGCTTCTCCATACCTGCCCGATGCAAGCTTTTGAGGGAGGACGCGGCTCAAAAGCAGTTTGGCATTGCCCATGAGTTGCTCGACGTCGAGACGACGAAGAGCAGCGGGCGGACCAACTTCAATGAGATGGTCAAATACCTTCGCAAGCATCCCGGTGTGCGGGTTGTTCTGGTTGAGAAGACCGACCGTCCCTATCGCAATCTCAAGGACTGGGTGACGCTCGACGAACTTCACGTCGAGATCCACCTCGCCAAGGAATGAGTGGTCCTCTCGCAGGACTCGCGCTCGTCGGAAAAGTTCATGCACGGCATCAAGGTGCTGATGGCGAAGACCTACATCGACAATCTCTCGGAGGAAGCCCGCAAGGGAGAGATGGAGAAGGCGGAGCAGGGCATCTGGCCTACCAAGGCTCCGCTGGGTCATCTCAACGTCACGGGGAGCGACGGCAAGAAGGTCATTGCACCGAACGCTGAGTTGGCGCCGAGGGGACGCTTGATTTAGACGTCCAGGTCGCGAAGTTTTTCTCGAAAATATGCCCTGCTGACCGACGTTCCATTGCCAATCTTCTGGCCAGCGCAAATGAAACGATCCGTACTATTCGCGGATGAGCTTGTGAATGATGCTTTTGAGCCAGCGCCCGGCAAGCCGCCTGGACGCAACAAATTTCGCGGATTGAAGTTAATGGCTGGTAGTTCGCGGGATTTCGCGATGCTTCTTGCCTTGGACGGCTGTATTGGCCGGCAGAGGAACAGATGCGGAAATTTTCGGCGTGATCGATCTCACCAGTAAAACGGAAACACGGATCGGCGCCATCAGCTTGGGGCGCTATCCAGTTCGTCGCCAACGCGTCCATGCTTGGCTACGATGTTCGCAGTGCAATGGTCCTGTACGGGGAACCTGGAACGCCTAGCTTGAGGGTACGGGACTGCGAACATCGATGGACGCAATATGGTGGTGCTCTGCTCCAGCCATCCGAGCCAGGGAAGGGGCTTGGACAGGCCTAGGCGCGGTTGCGCAACAGCACGCCGGATTGGCGTTGTTTTTGATTGCATTGCTATTTTAGCAGCCCCTTAATATCGCGCGTTGATTTTCAGCGCTTTTTGGGGAGAAGTGTCATGCCTAAGGTTTCGAATCTCTTTTTTAAAACGGCTGTTGTGTGGCTTATCCTGGGGATCGGTGCCGGCTTGCAGATGGCAATCTCCGGCGATCACGGTTCCTTCCCGGCCCATGCTCACATCAATCTGCTCGGATGGGTCACCAGCGCTATATTCGGTGGGTACTACGCGCTCAACCCGGCTAAGGCGGAGCGGAAAATCGCAATGATCCACTACGGTCTCTATAACGTCGGACTGGTGATCATGCTGCCTGCGCTGTATCTGATGCTGCATGGAGGGTATTCAGCGCTTGAGCCGGTCGTCGCCGCCGGCTCGCTGATGGTGGCTACTGCTGTGCTGATATTTGCCTTTGTGGTTTTCTCCAGCGCGAGCGTGCGATCGGTGTCGGGGCTATCTCCAGCCACCCGCTGAGGTCGCCAGAAGCGGTTTGAGCGACGATGCTACCCTTCGGCAACCAACCCCTTCGCTGCTCGTTGACATGTGGCAGGGTTGATCCCTAGCCACCTCTTGGCCCGCCCTCGGTTCCCATTCCGGGCGGGCGCTTTTTGCCTGTGGTCGCCCGCAGCGGGACTGCTACTTCTTTCGAGAAAATTTGAGAATCGTCAATGGTTTCGGGCTGTAGTGGCTCGTGCCCGGGCTCTTCATGCCAGAAGACTTGTCGTAGGTCGCGCTGATCGACCTTCTGGCCGCAGTTCGGGCAGTTGTAGAAATGGCCCTCTTCGCGGATCAGGTCGCCGCCGTGCAGCTTACCCGGAATGAGTGGCCCCAGGTCTATAGCTTCGTCATGGCCGACCGAACCTCGCGGGTCGCAATAAAAGTTCCGGAACCATTTTAGCACATGCTAATTGAATCGCGGCTTTTGCGAGTCAGTGCATGCGTCTGAAGTTCATAGCCCCGTTGATGCCGACCCTGGTCGAGACGCCGCCCACGGGTGACGACTGGATTCACGAGGTGAAATTTGACGGCTACCGATCGCAAATGATCATCGATGAAGACGGCGCGCGCATCTACACGCGGAATGGTCACGACTGGACGGCGAAATATCGCGACCTGGTGCAGGAGGCGAAGAGCCTCGGTGCGGAAAGCGCCATCGTCGACGGCGAGATCATTGTGCTTAACAAAGCAGGGCTTTCCGACTTCGGAGAGTTGCGGAAGGCGATCACTCGGCGGCAGCACGAACTTTATTTCGTCGCCTTCGACCTGCTGCATCTCAATGGCCATGATTTGCGCGACACGGCGCTCGAGGAGCGGCGCGAGATCCTGGCCAGCATGATAAAGCCTGGCGGCCGAATCCAGTTCAGCGAGCCGCTACCGGGTGAGGCTAAGGCGATCTTTCATCTGCTCGATATGGCTGGTCTTGAAGGAATAGATCGAAGCGGCGCGACAGCAAATACCGCAGCGGCCCGTCCACATACTGGCTGAAGGCGAAATGCTACTCGGTCGACGAATACGAGTTGCTCGGCGTCGAGCGTGAGGCGGGCAAGCCAGCCTTTGCCCTGATGGCCGACCGCGCGACCGGCCGCTATGTCGGCTCGGCCTTCATCAATTCGCGCGGTGCAATCCGCGATCGACTGTGGAAGCGCGTCCAGGAGCACGCCGGGCCGGCGCCGAAGGGGATGAAGCGGCCGGCGACGCAATGGGTCAAGCCCGGCATCATCGGCCGCGTAAAGCATTTACGCGGCGAGGAAGATTTGCGGCACGCTTCCTTGCAGGATTTTCGGGAGGAATGAGAGATATGGGCAACGATGGTCCACCCATTGAGCGACGAGCTCATCCTCGAACGGCTGTCCTGAAGGATGGGGTCATCATTGCCGAGGTGTAAGCATCAATTGCTCCGTCAGGAACCAGCACACACATGGTGCGGAGTTACGAGTTGATCCCGGCGTGGATGTTCCTGACAGGTTCGTCCTGCATATCCATGCTGACGAAGCTAGATATCGGGCCGTGGTGCGCTGGCGAAAGAACGAGCGCCTATCCGGCCTTGAGAGTTGCAACAGCTGCTTGTTTCTGGGCAACCCTGGCCGCTCCGATTTCACCACACGCTGGCGCAGCCGATGACTGAACTACCGCTGTGTTTTTCGATGTTTGGATGGTTTCGGCCGAAGCACACCCTGCTAGGGCCAAGAGTGGCTAACGCGATAACTGAATTCATTTGCCCGCCCCTCCCAAAGGCATCGAGACGACAAAAGGCGACTAAGTGAAACCACCTTAAGACAGGAAAGAGATAGGGGCATCAATCCTGTGCCAACAGCGGTTATAGTGGCTGATTTGTCTGCGGGCTCTGGGTCTCGCAATTGTCAGCAAACTATGAGAGCCATTACAAGTGGCGATATAACCGGCTAAAGGTCTTTGCGCACGGATCCTAAAATCGAAGCTCATGATGCGTGGGCGATTTGTGATGATTTGTTGACGCTGCGCAACCATATCGCCCATCACGAGCCAATTTTCCATCTTCCTTTACCAGCGAGGCTGGCAAGTCGTCGAGAACAACCACGCGATCGATACATTCGCCAGCAAGGCCGAGGCCTTCACCTTCGTCGATGCCAGGGGCGCTCGTGTCCGGTTATCCTGGGGACGGACCGTCATCGCGGGAAAAACCGTGCATTTCGACTTTGAGGGAAGCTTTCAGGAGCAAGGTATCGGCCGTATCATGAAGGAGCAGCACGGACCGTCAGCGGGCACCTGGTCCTGGACGTGCACAAGGCCGGGCCGACACCAAGGGCGAGGCGGTGGCTGCTGTCGAGATCGCCTATACCCGCCGCATCGTCGGGTCGGATTTGGCGCGATAAGCCGAGGCCAGCATATGGCGCGCAGGGGCTAGTAGACGCCGGCTTTTCTGATGGCGCCCGCGACAAGGGATACAATCGACCAGAGGTCAAAAATGAAACGAATTTCTTAGCCGTTTATTGATATGTGCGTGTTTTCTAATTTTCGCTATGTCCCTCATTTGCTTCACCCGATTTCGGCTCATGGCGACCGGTATATGCCGGGCTACAAGTGCAAATGTTGCCATCATTTTCGCCCTCAGCTTGCCGATCGTCGTAGGCGCGGCCGGCTTCGGCGTGGAGACCTCCTACTGGTACTACAACAGCCTGAAGCTGCAGGCGACGGCCGATGCCGCTGCTTACGCTGGCGCGCTCGAACAGATATCAGGTTCCGACAAGCCTACGATCGTGGCGGCCGCGACACAGTCGGCCGCTACGAACGGGCTGGGCTCGGGCACAATCGTCGTCAACACGCCGCCGGTGTCTGGGCCGAACACGGCGAAGAAAGCAGTCGAGGTCATCGTCGCTCAGAACGTCGACCGGATTTTCACCTCGATCTTCACGCAGGGTCAGGTGCCCGAGCAGGCGAGGGCGGTGGCCCTCATCACCAATGCTTCCAAGGCCTGTATGCTCGCGCTTGATCCATCCGCTTCGCAGGCGGCGCTGTTTTCCGGCAGTACGAGCGTAAAGGTCACCGGCTGCTCGGTGATGGCCAACTCGAACGCTTCGGACGCCATCAAACTTCAGGGCTCGGCGAGCCTCCAGGCTGATTGCCTGATTTCGGGGGGCGGTGTCTCGCTCAGCAATCCCGTTACGACCGTCTGCGCGGCCCCGATAACCCAGGCGCTGCCTGCCGCCGATCCATTTGCCGACCTGCCGGCCCCGGCCGCCTCGAACCCCTGCCAGAACGCCAACAAATCCAGCCTGGGGCCGGGCACTTATTGCAACGGGCTCAGCCTCAGCGGCACCGTCACGCTGCAGCCTGGCGTCTATGTCATCCAGAGTGGCGATTTCAAAGTGAATGCGAACGCCAACGTCTCCGGTGACGGGGTCACCATCTATCTCGCCGGCGGTTCGCGTGTCTCGATGAACGGCAACGCCACCGTGTCCCTGAGTGCGCCGACGTCCGGCACCTATTCCGGCGTTCTGATGTATGGAGACAGAACGAGCACCGGCGGACAGGACACCTTCAACGGCACGGCGACCTCGCTGCTGACTGGTGCGCTCTATTTCCCCAAGCAGCAGGTGAACTATCTCGGCAATTTCTCCGGCAAGAATGGGTGTACCCAAGTGGTCGCGGACCTGATCCAATGGTCCGGCAATTCAACCATCAACCAGGATTGCACGAGCCTGGGAATGCGCGACATCCCGGCGACGCAGTCCGTCGCGCTGGTCGAGTAGCCGCCCGTGGAGCGCCGATCAAAACGGATCCTTGGCGACGATACGGGTGTTGCAGCGGTCGAGTTCGCGATGGTCCTGCCTTTCCTGTGCACGGCGCTGCTCGGTATCATCGACGGCTGGTCCTATGTGACGAGCTCGCTGTCGATGCGCGCTGGCGTGAAGACCGCCGCGAACTTGATCATGGAAGGATCGACCAATGATACGGCGATGCAGGCCGTTGCCATTTCGAGCTGGGAGAAACGGCCGGCCGACGGCCAGGTCACGCTAAGCCGGATCTATATGTGCGGGACGACCGTGGTCGACGCCTCCACTCTGTGCAGCGGGCCAAAGGTGCCGTCGGTCTATGTTCAGATCCAGGCATCGGCCACCTGGACGCCGCCCTTCACCTTCGGCGTCTTTTCCGCTTCCAGCGTCATCGGCCATCTGGAGGTGATCCGTGTTCGCTAGGGCGTCTCACCGTTTCGCGGAAATGGCGAAACGCCCTAGCTCTTTGTTTTGCCGCGATTCCCAAGCGAAAACGCTGCGCGCTTTTCCCGGGACATGGAGTGCGCCCCTCGGAGCGGACAGCTTGACTAAGCAGAATTGACTTGGAAGCCGGGCTTTCGAAGGATGGAAGCCATGACTGCACATCGCGCGCACAGCATCGAGTTCAAACGTCAGGTAGTGCAAGAGTTCCTCTCCGGCGAGACGCTTCATGGTCTGGCCAGGCGGCACGAACTAGAGCGTAACCTGATCCGTATCTGGGTCCAGAAATACGAGGCCGGCGCCTTCGACGAGGATGTAGCGGCGGCCGAGACGATGCAGACCTATGAGGCTCGGATCGCCGCGCTGGAGCGGCTGGTAGGCCGGCAAGCCTTGGAAATCGAGTTTCTAAAGGGGGCTCTGAAAAGCGCACCACGTCCCAGAAGATCTCCGACAGCTTCGAAGCCTACGGCTATCGCCGCATGCAGGCGGCGCTGCGGCAGAGCGGCATTGTCGTGAACCACAAGAAGATCAGACGATTGATGCGCGAGCATGATCTGCAGCCCAGGATCAGGCGACGCTTCATCGCCACCACGGACAGCAATCATGAATTGCCGATCTTCCCGAACCTGGCGAAGGACGTGACACTCGATGGCCCGAACCGGCTTTGGGTAAGCGACATAACCTACGTGGCGATTGCGGCAGGCTTCGTCTACGTCGCGGTCATCCTGGATGCCTGGTCCCGCAAGGTCGTTGGTTACGCCATCGGCCGGTCGATCGACGCGCGCTTGACCGTTGCAGCATTGAAGGCGGCAATCGTACGGCGAAAGCCGCCGCCGGGCTGCGTCCATCACTCGGATCGAGGGGCGCAATATGCCGCGCGCCTCTATCGCAATCTTCTCGCCGAGCACGATCTTATTGGATCGATGGGTCGGCGCGGCAATCCCTACGATAATGCCAAAGCGGAAAGCTTCATGAAGACGATGAAGGTCGAAGCCATCTATCCGATGGCCTATGAAACCTTCACCGACGTCGCTGAGGACCTTCCCCGCTTCATTGATGAGGTCTACAACACCCGCCGATTGCATTCAGCGCTCGGCTATCTCAGCCCGCAACAGTTCGAAGACCAACACGCCCGAAAGATGGTCAAAACTGCCGCTTGATCCTGTCCGCTCCGAGGGGCGCACTCCAACAACCGGCTCACACTTCTTCTGGAATTGCGCCAGGCAAAGCGCCTTCCGGCGAGATCGATCAGGCGGGGCCGGATTGGAGTTCGCGCTGATCGCACCGTCCTCATCATATTGCTGTTCGGGATCTTCGCCTTGGGCTGGTCGTGCATTCGGTGTCCAGCGTCCGCTATACGCTGGAGACATCATCGCGTTCGCTGCAGCTTCAGAACACGTTGACCCAGGCCGACATCCAATCGATCGCCATACAAAAATTGCTGGCCTTGGGTTTGAAGGATGTGAACGTGACGATCGCCATCGACCCGGCGAGCGGCGGTTTCCGCATGGCGCATCTCACCGCCCCCTATGCCTTCGTCGTCGATTTTCCTTACCTCGACAGCTTTCCGATCAACTACGCCACCACCGTTACCGTGCCGTTGTTGGTCGGCAGCTAAGACGAGTCGGGCCAGGCACCCGCGACTTCTGTCGTGAAAACGGCCATCAATATTCGCTTGCGCTAATATAAAAAGTGACGTTACGTCACTCCTTCTTGGGGATGCGCAACCGTGGGGAAGGACGATGAGAGTGGTTATAGTTTGCGCGGCACTCGCGATCGCTGCGACTGGTGTCGCCTTTGCCAAGGAGAAGAAGGTGGCGGTCGGTGATGCTATGGCCCTATGCTCTACCAAACATTCGAGCAAGAAGCCGAGGCCAGCGCTTGACTGCAGCTTGACCGGAACAGCCAAATTTCCGGACGGAACAAAGCCGGAAAAGCCACGGTTGGGATATGACACCAACCCGTGGATTATAACAACTGGCCTTTAGGGCCGGTTGACCTGGCCACCGGCTTACAGTGCGGCGGTTAGACGAAACCATCAGGTCCGCCGCACTCCATAGTTGGATGGAAATATGGCGCCGCTGCCCCGCCCGCCGGAGGCAGCTTGATCATGAACTACAACAAGCGCGCGGCCGGAAATTGGCTGGCGGGCCTTCACGCTCCGCTGGCGGACGGCCGCATACGGTGCCCAGTAATCCTTACACGCGTTCCTGACTAACACGGCCAAGATGTGCGGCACATCGCAGGCGGCCCGGCACCCTCCGCGCAGAGGGGACACCGGGCCTCGCCGTCAGCTCGGAAAATATGCCGGCTGCCGGCTAAGAAGGCTATTAGCGATCCGCTAGTCTGAACGAACCCTGCGAATGAAGGACAGCTGGGAGAGAATCTCTCCAAACGGACACGCGAAAGCATTATCACCGGGGGACGAAGCGCCGTTCTTCGTTGGAATGGGGTGTGCACCTCCAGCGGCCGGCAGGGACTTCAGTCTCAGTTGAGCAATCACTAATATGCTTTATAATCTAGACATTGCGGGGCAGGAACCCTGATCCAAGCTCACCCGCAAATGGCCCGGCATGCCAATGTCCACCCGACTTTTGACGCGTGCCGGGCCATTTCTATTGGAGCGCCGATCTTCAAACTCCCGGGTAACGATGTTGGCCGACAAAGTCGCCCACAACCTACGTTGTCAGCGTCTTCGAGAAGCTTCGATGACTGTGCTGACCACCAAGGACAAACAGAAGGCGCTCGATACGGCCAGAAGATCGGCGACAAAGTGCGGGTCGAGGAGATCACGCCAAAGCCGAAGATGCGCTAAAGCATCACATTGGAGACCGTTGGTTGGCCGACACCTACTCGGTTGGAGAGTCTAACCCCGATTTGGTGCCGGCCTGGCGGATCGACAAGTCCGCAACGCAGAACTAACAGGGTAGATTGGTGAGATAATGGCGTGATCGCGGAAGCCGATCTCGCTACTGTAGCTTCTGATTCCCGCGGTGGCCGTACCATGTCTCGATTGGCGATTCCGGATCGATGTGTCGGCCACGCGATTTCAGGTGGGCAACGATCTCGGGCAGCCAGAAATCGCGATCGCCAAACTCTTCGCCAATGCGTACGAGATCATCCGCTGCCGCTACCATCTTCTCGACGTCACCGAGCACGTAGCCCTTATCGCCGATGGCGCAGATATCGCAGCCAGCCCTAATTGCCCTGGTCTACGAAAGCCGGGATCTCTCGCTTGCTGTCATGAGCCTTTTGGTGCGGGCCATTGCAAATCATCTCCTCAGGCAAGTCTTCACCAAACGCAGAGCCGGCTTGCGTAGGGATAAGTCAATTAGGCGGGGGCGTCGAATCGTCAGAATTCTTTCATATCTGCAATCCGCCGCACGTAGCTGATTATTTCAAGAAAGAGGGTGTGGACGTTGTCATGATAGTTTGTGTCCTGAGGCGGCAGGACATCCTGGCAGCTAGCGGCTATGCTTAGGATGTCAAATCGCTCGGTCGCAGCGATATTGTAACGGGTGCCGCATATTTTCCCTATCTTGACTGGAATTGTCTCTACGAAAGCTGGGCCGGCGCATTCCCCGATGCAGACATGCGGATGATAAACTACAGCCCCGTTCGCTGCTGAGTGCGTTCAAGATGAGGTTGGGCATTAGCATCGACACGATCGATCAGGTGCAGGAAATTCATACCAACCGGAGCCTTAACGCCGAAATGACCGAGGTTGCGAGAATGCTCAACGAGCGAGGTCTGCCGCCGATGTCAGAAGCGCTTTTGGCTCTTCAACGACATCTGCCAGGGCCGCCGTTCGGGTTCCCGCCCTATGTCGTAAGACAGTTTGAAGACGCCTATCTCGGTTCCAATCGCAGGCTGGCCGAGCGGCTGCAGGACCTGAATTTGACGAGATGTCGCGGCCTAGATGGCATACCGACGGAGTCTGCATGGCCGGACAGGTCGACGAGGGCAGATTCGCCGAAATCGTCAAACTGGCGGGGCGGGAAGGCAGCGGCGTTGAGCATCTCGCAACGTCATCTTGAAATTCGGTCGAGATTCGTGGTCTTCCATTTATCCGTATTTCTCGCAGACAATTGACGTCGACGCTCCATTCAGCGTTCCGCTAGGGCATTTCCGCATCGAACGCCTGCCTTCCCTCCGCAGTCCATAATCGTTGTGCTTGCTCGCCTTCATGGCTCTGCAGCTTAGCTGCGATCCAGAGCATCGCGCCATAGATGGTAGCGCGATCGTCATTGGTGAGCTCAACAATGCCTGCCTTGACGACGAGCCCGCCGAGTTCGATCAGATGTCGGGTGCGCTGGCGTCGCTCGACCTGCCAACTCCGCATATCATTGCGAGCCTGTGCCGCTTGCCGGCGATTGTGCGCTGCCTGGTTGCGCTGGAGCGCCGCGTGTGTTGCGCTGAGATGCCGGAGCAGTTCGCCGGAACCTGCTCTCGAAAAACATTACTCCACGCTTGGCCCATGCCTCACGCTTCGAGGTGTCTTTCGTCTCGGCAATTGCTACCAGTGCGCCGGCCAGTTCCTCGGTGCTGAGTTGATCGGCGCCGGTGGCGATCACCAGCTCGCCAAGCTGCTGCACCTTTCTCGTTTTGAGTTCCCGCGCTTTTTCTTCCAGCGCCTTTAGTTCCGTGTCGAAGTCCCGTGGTTTACGCATGGCTGTCTCCATTGATTGTCGATCTCTGGATGATAGTTGAGCGTCCGCCGGAAGGCTTCTGTGTTGCCGAGACAGCCCGGGACGGGCTGGTCCATCCCGAGAATTTTTCGAGGGAGGGCGCGCTTATACGTCGTGCCGACGTACACTTTGCCGTGCAAATGATCTGGTCGCGATGGCGATCTATCATCTTCATGTCAAAGTCATTGGCCGCAAGGCTGGGAGCAGTGCTGTAGCGTCGGCAGCCTACCGCTCTGCCTCGCGACTGCGCGACGAGCGCATCGAACGCAGCCATGACTTCTCGGCCAAGCGCGGTGTCGTCCATTCCGAGGTGATGCTGCCGGAGAACGCACCCGAAGCCTGGAGCGACCGCGAGAGGCTGTGGAACGATGTCGAGGCGTTCGAGGTCCGCAAGGATGCGCAGCTTGCCCGCGAGGTCGAGTTTGCGCTGCCGCGTGAACTCAGCCAGGCGCAAGGCATCGAACTGGCGCGCGACTTTGTTCAGGCTGAGTTTGTCGGCAAGGGCATGGTGGCCGATCTCAATGTGCACTGGGACAGGGCGGAGGATGGCAGTCCCAAGCCGCATGCTCATGTCATGCTCACCATGCGGTTCGTGGACGAGAATGGTTTTGGTGCCAAGGTTCGAGACTGGAATGCTACCCAGCTGGTCGAACGCTGGCGCGAGCGGTGGGCGGAGCTGGCCAATGAACGTTTGGCCGAACTCGACATCGACGCGCGCATCGATCACCGCAGTCTGGAAGCGCAAGGCATTGCCCTGGAGCCGCAAACGCAGATTGGTGCGCCAGCCCAGCGCATTGAGGGCAGTGGTGTTGTTGATGGCGACATTGAAGCAGATCGCGCCGAACTGCATCGCGAGATTGCGCGCAACAATGGCGCGCGCATCATTGCCGATCCATCCGTGGCGCTCGATGCCATCACGCATCAGCAATCGACTTTCACCCGAAAGGACATCGCGAAGTTTGCGCACCGACACAGCGACGGAATGGAGCAGTTCAACGAGGTGGTGGCAGCCATCGGCAACGCACCCGATCTGGTCGAACTCGGCAAGGACGGACGCGGCGAAGACCGCTTCACCACCCGACAGATGATCGACACCGAACAGCGCCTTCACCGCGCTGCGGAACGCATGGATTTGGACGAGCGCCACGCGGTGAGTGACGTGGTTCGCGAGGCAGCGCTGGCGCGGGCTGCGGAACGCGGGCTTGTCCTTTCGGGCGAGCAAAGCGATGCGCTTGCGCACATCACCGACGGTCGCGGTCTTGGTGTCATTGTCGGCTTTGCCGGAACGGGCAAGAGCGCCATGCTGGGCGTTGCGCGCCAGGCCTGGGCAGCGGCGGGCTACGAGGTTCGAGGCGCGGCACTCTCCGGCATTGCGGCCGAGAATCTTGAGAGCGGATCAGGCATCTCGTCACGCACCATCGCCAGTATGGAGCACAGCTGGGGACAGGGCCGCGATCTTCTCACCACGCGCGATGTCCTGGTGATCGACGAGGCCGGCATGGTCGGCACGCGCCAGTTGGAGCGCGTGCTCTCTCATGCGGCGGACGTCGGTGCAAAGGTTGTGTTGGTCGGCGATCCACAGCAGTTGCAGGCAATCGAAGCGGGTGCTGCATTCCGCTCCATGCACGAGCGACACGGCGGCGTCGAAATCGGTCAGGTGCGTCGGCAGCGCCAGGACTGGCAGCGCGATGCCACGCGCGATCTGGCGACCGGCAGGATCGGTGCCGCCATCAGCGCCTACGACGCGCGAGACATGGTGCATCAGGCTGCAACGCGCGACGAAGCGCGAGGTGAACTCGTCGAGCGCTGGGATCGCGACAGGCAGACGCATCCAGAGGCAAGCCGGATCATCCTCACCCACACAAACGACGAGGTGCGCGCGCTCAACCAGGCAGCGCGCGAGCGTATGCGCGCTGCCGGTGATCTCGGCGACGAAGTTCAGGTGAATGTCGAACGCGGCCAAAGAAACTTCGCCAGCGGCGACCGGGTCATGTTCTTGCGCAACGAGCGCGGGCTTGGCGTCAAGAACGGCACGCTTGGGATCGTGGAGGAAGTCAGCAAACAGCGCATGACCGTGCGCTCCGATGACGGCAGGTCGGTGCAGATCGACCTGAAAGACTACGCGCATATCGACCACGGCTATGCCGCTACCATTCACAAGGCGCAGGGCATGACTGTCGACCGCACCCATGTGCTCGCCACGCCGGGCATGGATGCACATGGCAGCTACGTCGCACTGTCCCGGCATCGAGAAACGATGGACCTGCATTATGGCGGCGACGACTTCAGCACGCGGGAGCGGCTGGACCGAACGCTGTCACGGGACCGCGCCAAGGACATGGCGTCGGATTACGAGCAAGTCGACCCGGCGCAAAGCTATGCCGAGCGGCGCGGCATCACGTTCCGCGAGCGTCTGGTCGAGATCGTGCGCCGGATCGTTCCGGAGAAGCTGCGCGACCGGATCGGCGAGCTGCTGGACGGGTTGCGCCCACCTTCAGAGGCGGAGCCCGGACAAGAGCGTGGGCAAGGGCCGGAAAGGGGGGGCGGTGGAACGCAGCGCGGCGATGTCGTCGCCGCACCTGGAAGGGAAGCGGCCGCCAGGGCTGCGCAGCGTGAGGGGGATGCTTCGGTGGATTCGGATGCAGCGTTGCGCAGCGCTCGCACCAAGGCGCTGGTGCGTCACGCGCGCGCGCTCGACGCGATGTCGCACAACGCAAATGCGGACGGGCAGGGCAGTCCTGAGCAGACGCGCGAATTGAGGGATGCCCGTAGCGCTTTCGAGAAGGTGCGGCCGTATGGCTGGCGCGATGCCGAAGCGGCTTATGTGAAGAATCCCGAGCTTGTCCGCGAGGCGGGGGCTGGCCGCGTCAGCCGCGTTGTGCTTGCTCTCCAGCTCGAAACCGAAATCCGCACCGGGATGGACAACGATCCCGGCCGCCGCGCCGACCGTTTCGTCGAACGCTGGCAAAAGCTCGATCGGACCGGACGTGAGCAATATCAGGCCGGCGACATGTCGGGCTACAAGTCTACGCGGTCGGCCATGTCCGACATGGCCAAGAGCCTCGAACGCGACCCTCAACTTGAATCCCTACTTGCAAACCGCAAACGCGAGCTTGGCATCAAGATCGATTCCGGCCGGCGCCTTGGTGCGGAACTGGCATTCAGCCATGGCGTCGGCAAGGGGCGGGGCCTTGGGCTCTGACACCCTTCCGATTTGCCGCCGTTTTCACGCCGCAGGCGGCTGAAGCGACAAACCTGATTGCGTCCAGCATTCGGTTCGTCGTGTCTAGCAACAACCACTTTGAAGCAGGCAAGCTATGCCCGAGTCAGATCGTATTGTGCGTCTCAGTACCGTCCTTGCCCGAACCGGTCTGTCCCGCTCGACCATCTATCGCAAGATCGCCGAAGGCACGTTCCCCGCTCAGATCAAGATAAGCATCAACGGGGCGGGCTGGCGGGAATCCGATGTCAATCGATGGATTGACGATCCAGTCTCATGGCACACCAGCGCATCACGAAAAAACAGCGACTAGTGGCGATGGAGTGGCACGTTGCTGTCAATGTTGAACACTTTTCTCTGGGGCAGGTTCAATGACTGGGAAGGGCCGACAGCGGACCGGCGGCTTTGGTGCGCAGAATGTTGACAGCGGACTGTTCGACCGGACGGGATACTGCCCAAAGGAACCTACGATGACGGTAGACTTAGTCTTTGCCGAATTCGAATTAGCGTCACGCCAGAAGCTGACGAGTTTTTAGAATTCGTTCGCCTGGGAAGTGGTCATGGCAGGTGGCCATCGCGAGTCTTATTCTGGCTCTTCATTCGCTCCGTGGTGGCGCTCGCCACCAGGAAATCTGGCTCCGGCGGGCGTCTCGCGTGATGATGAGAACTCTAAGCTATAGCCACTCTGAAATGACATTCGGAACGCAAATCGAAATTGCTGAAATCACGGCGGCCTTTTCACCATCTCCTTCTCCCAATTTAGGCATAGCCGCCCGCCCGGCCTCGGCCCTTGAGGCGATGATGGATGCTGCTCGCTGCGTCAGATCACAAACCGTGCGCGGCACATCCCAGGCTCGACAGTCTCACAATACGGTCCTCATCCACGCCAGGAAGGACTCTATCACCGCGGATCTCGGACTGTGGGGCATCCAAACAATATAAAAACTGTAGCCCGGCAAGGATAATTGATGCGCTTTGACGAGCGAGCCGTTTTCCAGTTCACGGCCAACCACGACGTCACTACAGATCGCAATGCCTTGCCCGGCGACCACCGCATCGATCGCATGCAGTTCCTCGCGGAAGCTCAAATCCCAAGCTTTGTGCGGGATTAGGTCTGGATCGATCGAGCGGGCCGTTGCTAGCCACCGGGTCCAGGTGGGAGCGTCCGGATCCCGGTTCATCCAGTCAAAATGGATCAAGGGATAACGCAGGAGATCAGCAGCACGCTCGATCGTTCGCCCGTCGCTTGCCAATAGTCGGGGACTGCAAATGGGAAAGAAGGAATCGCGACATATCTCCTGCATGGCAAAGCCCACAGGCGGGCGACGTGTGTAGCGGATCGCCACATCTGCGGCGCCGGCGCGTAGATCGAGGACTGCGTCCGTGCCGATGATATCCAGTGGTACGGCCGGGTTGGCCTCTCGCCATTTCGGCAATCGAGGCACCAGCCATCGACTCGCGAAAGCGTTTGGGCTTGTCACCCGCAATGGCGCTTGAAAATCCGGCTCGGCGACCGCGGCAAGGGAGCCGGAGAGAAGATCAAAGCCGTTGCGGAGGATGGGAAACAGTCGCGCTCCCGCGCTCGTCAGCACCAGCGGGCGCGGTCGGCGCTGGAACAGCTTGCGATCGCATATCTCTTCCAACAAGCGGACTTGGTGGCTGATCGCTGTCGGCGTCACGCCGAGTTCCGCCGCTGCGGCCTTGAAGCTGCCGTGCCGAGCGGCGGCCTCGAAGGCGTGCAAAGCGCGGAGAGGCGGGTAGTTTCTCATGCCGGCAGTGTAGATGAATTCCTCTCATCTAGCAGCTAAGTATTTCGCTTTTGCAGAGGGTTGCGTCTCTGTGAGACCATGGTCCTGCCAGAACCGAGGGCGATATCGATGGAGATTCCACGACAGACCGAGGCGCTATTGGGCCGATCTCATTCTCCGAGTGCGGCGATTGAACAGCTACGGCGAGGCTTAAGGGGCGAACTGGTGTTGCCGACGGACGCTACCTACGACCAGGCGCGCAGGGTCTGGAACGGGGCGATCGACAAACACCCTGCCGCAATCGTCTTTTGCGCCAATCCCGATGACGTCGTGCGTGCCGTGACCTATGCCAGGTCGCAAAGCTGCCTCGTGGCCGTTCGCAGCGGCGGCCATAACGTCGCCGGCCTGTCGGTTTGTGACGATGGGATGGTGATCGATCTGTCCCGCATGAAGAAAATCATCGTCGATCCCGAGCGCCGCATCGCCAGGGCCGAAGCCGGCCTGACCCTCGGCGAGTTCGACGCAGCCACACAGGCGCACGGCCTCGCGACAACCATGGGCGTGAACGGCGACACCGGTATTGTAGGCCTGACTTCGGTGGTGGCTTTGGCAAGCTCGGGCGAAAGCACGGACTGAGCTGCGATAATTTGATCGCGGCTGAAATCGTCACCGCCGAGGGACGGCTGTTGCGGGCAAGCGCCAGCGAGCATCCCGACCTGTTCTGGGCCTTGCGAGGCGGCGGCGGCAATTTCGGCATCGTGACGGCGTTCGAATACCGGCTGCACCCGGTCGGCCCGGCGCTTCTCGTGGGCTCGGTGCTTCACGATTACAACCATGCGCGCGAGGCCATGCGGTTTTACGACAAATTCTCCCGCGACGCCCCGGACGAGGTGAGCGTCGATGCCGCTCTCGTCACGCTGCCCTCGGGCGAGCGTGCCTTCAGCATATCGGCTTGCTATGTCGGGTCGCCCGAAGCGGGCGAACCAGTCATCGCGCCGCTGATGAAATTCGGATCCCCGATCGACAGCCGCCTTCAAGCCATTCCTTATCTTCAGATCCAATCGGCGGGCGACAGCCTCTTTCCACGCGGGCGACGCTATTACTGGAAAGCGCAGTTCATGCGCGAGATCAGCGATGGCGCGATCGAGGCCCTGCTCGACGCTTACGCAAAGGCTCCCAATCGCTCCTCCCTGTTGGTTTTCCAGCAGGTCGGCGGCGCGATCGCTCGCGTGCCCGCATCACACTCGCCCTACGCCAATCGCGATGCGGCCCTTGACTGCTTCCCGATCGCGATCTGGGACGACCCGGTCGATGATGAGGTAAACATCCGCTGGGCGCGCGACCTGTGGAATGCGGTCAGGCCATTCTCCACCGGCGGTGTCTATGCCAACAATCTTGGTGATGAGGGTGACGGGCGCGTGCGTGATGCTTACGGTGGCAATTATGCACGCCTCGCCGCGATCAAGAAGCAATACGACCCGACCAATTTCTTCCGACTGAACCAGAATATTAGGCCCGAATAGTTCGGAATATCAGGGGGAACCGTGCGCAGCCGCTGGACGATCCTCGCTGTCCTGTTTGTCGCCCGCGCCGCAATGGCGTTTCAGTTTCAGAGCGTCGGCGCCGTCGCGCCTCTTATCAGCGATAGCGTCGGTGCGAGCCTGGCCGACATCGGCATTCTAATCGGCCTCTATCTTGCACCGGGAGTCGCATTGGCCCTGCCTGGCGCGACCATCGGCCGGCGCTATGGCGACAAGGCGACCGTTCTCGCCGGCCTCCTGATGATGCTGGCGGGTGAAATGCTGATGGCGGCATCGCCGTTCTGGGACCTGCAGATCGCCGGCCGATTGATAAGCGGCACCGGCGGCGTTCTCCTGAACGTCCTGATGACCAAGATGGTCGCCGACTGGTTTGCCGGCCGGGAAATCGCAACAGCCATGGCCATCTACATCAACTCGTGGCCAGCGGGCATTGCTATCGCGCTCGTGCTGCTGCCGGCAATCGGAACGACATTCGGGGTGACCGCCGTGGGCATTGCCGTTTCGGTTCTGGTCATCGTCGGCATCGGCCTGATGATCTTCATCTATCGCGCCCCGGAGGTATCGCCCGCCGGTGGCGTCGAGCGCTCTGGCATTTCGGCCGGGACAACCTATGCCCTCATCGCCGTCGGCCTAATCTGGTGCCTCTACAATGTCGGCTTCGCAATGGTCTTCAGCTTCGGTCCGTCGATGCTCGTCGAGCGCGGGTGGTCAAACGCCGCGGCGGGATCGACGATCAGCGTCGTGCTTTGGCTGGCCACGCTTTCGGTCCCCGTGGGTGGCTTCCTGGCCGATCGCACCAAACGCAGCGGCGCGGTTCTAGCTATGGGCTGTTCAGGCTTTGCATTCCTGGTGCTGCTTCTGTCGCGAAACGGACCGGCGCTGCCCCTCGTCATTGCCATGGGGATCGTGTGCGGCTTGCCTGCCGGCGCGATTGTAAGCTTGCCCACACGGGTGCTCAATCAGAAGACGCGCTCGATCGGGATGGGAGTGTTCTACACCGTCTACTATGCCGGCATGCTGGCTGCGCCGGCGATCGGCGGCAAACTTGCAACCTGGGCCGGCACCGCGGCCGCTGCGCTCGATTTCGGCGCTGCCGCGCTCCTCATTTGCCCTCTCCTTCTTTGGTCATTCCACAGGATCAGCCGCCTCCCACAGCCGATGGTGGCTCCATCCAGGCAAGGCGGATAGTCGTGCTGAGACCGCCGGTACCGCGCCATCAGCACGGTTGTCCCGGCTCCCGGTCTGACCGATTCTATGGCACTACTCTGGCAGTCCAGCAGCACGCAGCGCATTGCCAAGGCATTCCGCCAGCGCTGGAGCACAGTTCACGCCCGCAAACTGGCGGCCGTAACGGAACGTAGGTTGCAGTTCGAGCACCCGCGCGGCAGCTGCCCTCGCTTCTTCCAACCGGCCGAGTTTGGCAAGGGCAGCGGCCAGTTGCACATAGGTGATGCTGTGTGCGGGATTGGCCTGAACGGACTTGTAAGCGGCGCGACAGGCTTCGTCATAGCGGCCGCGCAGAAAATGACTCATCGCCTGCGCATCGAAAGCGGCGAAGGCCCAAGGGTCAAAAGGGCTTAGCCGCATGCCCCGTTCGCTCCACTCGATGGCTCGCTCTGCTTCTCCGCTCCACCCGAGAATGACGCTGCCCAGAATGTAGGTCAGGGCGGACGAAGGACTGATCGCAAGCGCGGCTTCCAATGCAGTAAAAGCAGCATTGCGGTCATGTCCATCCATACCGATGGAAAATCCCGCGAGAGTCAGCGCGAACGCATCGTCCTGCCCGTGAAGGATGGCGGAGCGGGCATAGCGGATCGAAGCGGCACGGTCGGCTTCCTGCAAGCCAGCGCGGAGGAAGAGGCAATGGTGGCACATCGCAGCGTTGCCGTGCGCCAGCGCATAGGCCGGATCGAGTTCGATGGCACGTTCGAGCAGTACAAGTGCTCGCATCACCCGCTCAGGCATTCCGGAATCAACGTCGAGCTGGGCCCGAAGCACAAGGTCATAAGCATCTAGGCTATCGGGACGCCTGCGCTTTACCCTGTCGATTTCGGCACGCCGCAGCCTCGGTGCGATTGCGCCGACAGCCGATATGGCTATCTCATCCTGAAGCGCGAAGATATCGGCGGAGCTGCGGTCATACCGCTCGGCCCATACATGAGCGCCGGTCGATGCATCGATCATCTGGCCGGTCACGCGCACGTGGCCGCCGGCTCTTCGCACGCTGCCTTCGAGTACATACCGCACGCCAAGCTCGCGGCCGACCTGCTTCACGTCCACGGCGCGGCCCTTGTAGGTGAAAGTGGAATTTCGTGCGATGACGAGCAGCCAGTTGATGCGCGCCAGGCCCGTGATGATATCGTCAACCATCCCGTCGGCGAAGTAATCCTGCTCCGAATCGCCGCTCAGGTTCGAGAACGGCAAAACCGCGACCGAGGGTTTGTCCGGCAATGTCAGCGTTGCCGTTGGCGCACCCCCGACTGTCGAATCCCGGCTTGCGCCTGTGACCGCCGGCCCGACATAACGATAGCCGCGTCGCGGCAGCGTTTCGATCCAGCATGCGCCGCCAGCCAGTTCCTCAAAGAGCCGCCGTACTGCCGCTATCTGGACCGTCAGGTTGCTGTCCTCAATTGCCTGTCTGGGCCACGCCGCCTCGATCAGAGCTTCCTTGGGAACCGGCGCGCCCGCCCGCTCCACAAGCAGAGCAAGCAGCGCGACCGCCCGCTGGCCGAGTGGCGCCGGCTCGACGCCGTGGAATAGAATCCCGGTATCGGTGTCGAGGCGAAATGGGCCAAACGCAAGGCTTGTCGGCATTCCCGAAGAAGATACCGTTTGCGAATTTTTCGCAACGATTTCGGAACGGCTTCACGACTCGCCGAAACGGGGAGCGCATCTTGCGCCCGTGCTTTCGGAAGTAGCACTGAGCCAATGGAGGATCAGATGAGCGTCGCTCCCGTCATTCGCATGCCCGACGATAACAAGGGGGTCATGCTGCGTGGCCACCCGATGGTGTTCCTCGTCACCGGCGAGGATACGAAACACACGAGCATGTTCGACTGGACGATCCCGGCCGGGTTCGCCACCGGCCTCCATGTACATCGCGTGCAGGAGGAAACCTTCTACGTGCTTGACGGCGAATGCGTCTGGCAGGTTGGTGACAAGGCGATCCATGCGACCCCAGGTACTTTCCTGTTCATTCCACCGGGGGTGCCGCACAATATCACCAATGTCAGCGAGAAGCCGGCGCGGGTCCTGATGACAGTCTCTCCGCCTGGGCATGAGCACTATTTCGAAGAGCTTGCCAAGCTGGCTGCACACGGCTCACCGGATCCGAAGGCGCTTGCCACCTTGCGGGACCGTTACGATACCGATCAGCTCTCCACACTCAAGACAAGCGCATAGCCCGTTCGTTCCGGTGCAATTCCGGCCACCGGTGCTGTCGCCGTCTGCTTTCAGCACTAGACGAAACTGATCTCTACGGCCGACATAGGCGCAAAGCCGCCGCTTGCTCGCTACGGCGCTGTTGTGTGGCGCGCTCGCAAGCGGTTGGGACGGTCTCAGCTAGATTCAGTCTGGTTCTGCTGCCAATCTCTTGATGGCTGAAGAAGGGTCGAACCCCAGGATTTTCGCCAGATCGATGAATTCGACTACGTCGACGCGGCGTTGGCCGCTTTCGAGTCGAGCGACAAACGACTGATATTCGCCGAGCTTTTCGGCGAGCTCGGTCTGTGTCAGCCCGCTAGCCTCACGCTTTGCAATCAGCATCGTGATCAATGACTTGTGGCGCAGCGTTCCGAGCGTTTTCACCACCGGCCTCATCCAGTTCCAGATGAGGGCTTCAATTATATCTGATTTCCAGTTATCTTAAATTCAGATACGACCCAGCCATGTCGAATTGGAGGGATCCAAGATGGCGCAATCAGCAGCAATGAAACATGACCCAGCACTCGCCCTGTGGGCCGCATGGCATCGTGCCCAACATACATCTCTGGTGCTTTGCAGGGTCCAGCAGCGGTTGGAGACGAGAATTATCTGCAATACCGGAATTCAGCCATTGACCAGAGGCGAAATGAAAAAGCAGCCCATGCCAGTGATCGCACCGGATGGCGTTCAGTACGCTGTTGCTCGGGAGGCCGAAGTCTTAGCCATGACCGAAGCGCTCAAACTTCAAGATGCGCTTCCAGAGGTTCCAGCTGTGTCGTTAGCTGGCATCTTAGCCAAGTTGGAGGTGATCGTCGGAGCGGACCGTGACATCGGCGATCCGACCGATTTCCCTTGGCCACACATCGCTTCCGTATTGCGCGATCTGAAAGCTGTCGCGGGCGATTTGCAGCCGTGCGAGTTGGACCGCTTCACCACTCGCGCTGATATAACGAGGCATCTACAGCAAGCAGCCCAACTCGTAGACTCAGTCGAGGCGGAACAGGCTGCGGAACATATACGCCAAACTGCGAAATCGTTCGCGGAAACATCCGTTCTTCCAAAACCGGCTGAATTTTAGAAATCAAGTCGGCCCTGTCCCGTCTCAAACGCCAAAAAAGGCAGTCGCTAGCTCATGCAGCTTCCTTAAGGGCGACTTTACGCTTCTTCTTCGTCACGAGTTCGCGGACAAACTTGTCCCACTGGGCCATGGCAGCACGCTTTTCCGGCATGTAATTCCAGCGATCGTAGCTCTTGGAACTGACGTCCTGCAGAGTGTGGTTCTGCAATCGGTCTCGGATCTCTTTCGAGAGACCTGCCTTGCCGGCAAGCGTCTTCCAGGTTCGCCGGAGATCGCGGTTTGTCACGACGGGAATGACCTTGCGATCGCGCTGTCGCCACATGAACGAATAGAGCGTTCCATGACTGACAGGCTTGGACGGGTCGGTTGCGGATGGGAAAAACCAACCAAATTCATTCGGCTTGATCGACCCGATAAGCTCGGCCGCGATCTTGGGCACGGGGATGGCGTGAGGCTTTCCATTCTTGGTCTTGGACCAGTCGATGATGCACTCAGCGGCATCCCATTGATCGACGTGTAGCCGAGCAATCTCCTCGACGCGTTGGCCGGTCAGCATAAGAATTCTTACTGCACGCGTGTAAGGGGGATGTACCGGCGCATCGGGATATTCGAGCCAGCGATAGAGACGGACAAATTCCTCTTCGTCCAACCAACGCGTTCCAACGTTTTTTGGTTCTGTCGGAATACCAGCAGCCGGATTGTAGATGAGACGAAAGCGACGGACAGAGGTCGAGCGGTAGTCGTGCTCGGATTTCAGCCCCCAACTGTAGGCCGATCGAATATAGCTGCGAACATGATCGGCCATGGACCGTTTGCCTCGCTGATAGATCGGTCGAATGATGTCCCTGATCTCATCGGGCTCGATGTCACGGGCAGGGCGGTTGCGACCGAGCGAATCGGCGATCTTGTTCAACCCCTTTTCGGCCTCCTTCCAGGACGGTTTTCCATCTGCCTTGAGTGACGCGACGTAAGCCTCAAACAGATCGGCGACCGTGCCGGGTCGCGTGTCGCCTGCAATCTTGATGCTGCGTCCCTTCTGGATCATGTCGGCGAAATCGCGTCTGAAAATCCCGCGAGCCTGGCTGAGGCCCATTGACGGATACGAGCCGAACTTTTTTCTGAGGCGCTTTTGGTCTCGCCATTGCTGGGCCATCCAGTCCGCCGTTACGCGGGTCGGCATTGGCTTTATCACGAGAACGAGGCGGCCTGTTCCGTGACCCTCGCCATCGACAAGGTTCTGCTGCTTTCCGGTCTCCTCGACCTGCTTCAAAGCGCGGCGAATCTCTCCATCGGTAAGGCTTGGCACTGGGGTCTCCCGTAGGCTTTCGAGTGGGATCGGCTGACGGGTAGTAGGGGTCTGTGGTTGGGTCCAAACGGGCCTTCGATCCCCCTAAAACCGACCCCAATATGCCACGATATCCGACTCTGCGACAAGTCGAAAAAGCGATATGTATCAATGTGCTAAAGCGTGATTGTGCGTGATCAAAATGAGGCGAGTGGGATGGTTGTGCACTAGGATGATCGCGGTGGCCGACAGTTCGAGCGCGCGCTTGACCACTTCCCTGGGATAGACGGGCGTGTGGTCGACTGTGCCGGTCTGCTGCACCTCGTCGGCGATCAATGCGTTCTTCTTGTCGAGGAATAGGATACGGAACTGCTCGCGCGCCTCGAAGGCCATGGCCGAGCGGCAATAGGCGAGAAGCTGCGTCCAGGACGAAAGGACTTCGCGGCCATGCACTTCGCCATGCGCCATGCGTTGCGCCGTCGCAGCGACAACCTTCAGGTCGAACGCCACCGCCGGGCCGATGCCCTTGACCTCCTGCAGCAGGTTGACGGGCGCGCCAAGCACTTCAGCCAGCGTGCCGAAGCGCGCCAGCAATGCCTTGGCGGCCGGTTTGGTGTCGGCGCGCGGGATCAGCCGGAAGAGCAAGAGCTCCAGAAGTTCATAATCGGGCAAGGCGTCTGGACCCGCCGAGGCAAAGCGCTCGCGCAAACGGTCGCGGTGGCCAAGATATCCAGGCTTTTCAGCTGGAGCGGGCTTCGCCGTCGCGGCGGGCCGAACCGGCACTTCGGAGAAGAAACTCCGCTCGTCGTCGTCGCTGGCCTTCCCCATCAGCCCCCGCATCCAGCCAATCAGTCGGGCAAGGCGGCCGCCCGACGTATTAAAATATCAGGCCGGCAGGCCGGGCCGGTCGAGGTTGTTGGGCGAGAGCGTGAAAATCTCGCAGCCCGTGTCGGTCACACCGATCGTGTGCTCATACTGTGCCGACAGCGAACGGTCCCGCGTCACCGCCGTCCAGCCATCCGACAGCACCTTCACATGCGGCCGGCCGAGATTGATCATTGGCTCGATGGTGAAGATCATGCCGGGCCGCATCTCGACGCCTTCATTGGCGCTGCCATAGTGCAGGATGTTGGGGGCGTCGTGGAAGAGCTGTCCGACGCCATGGCCGCAGAAGTCTCGCACCACCGAGCAGCGCTCCGCCTCGGCAAAAGTCTGGATGGCGGCGCCGATGGCGCCGGTGCGGGCACCAGGCCTGACGGCGGCGATCCCGCGCATCAGGCATTCATGGGTGACCTCGAGCAGGCGTTCGGCCGCGCGCTTGATGGTGCCGACCGGATACATGCGCGAGGAATCACCATGCCAGCCATCGAGAATGTAGGTGACGTCGATGTTGACGATGTCGCCATCCTTCAGCGGCTTGTTGTCGGGAATGCCGTGACAGACGACGTGGTTGATCGAGGTGCAGGACGATTTCGTGTAGCCGCGGTAGTTGAGCGTCGCCGGCAGCGCGCCGTGATCCATGCCGAACTCGAAGACGAAACGGTCGATGGCGTCCGTGGTGACGCCGGGCGCGACCATCGGCACCAGCGCGTCCAGGCAACGGGCGGTGAGGTCACATGCCTTGCGCATGCCGGCAAAACCCTCCTCGCCATAGAGGCGGATCTGGCCGGTGTTTCTGAGAGGGGCCGTGGCGGCGTCGAGATAGGTGACCATTTTGTCCGTATAGAAAGGTGGGCGCTGCGGGAGTGCTGGCGTGAATATCCCGCCAGATTTGGCACTTGAGGGCAAAAGGTTCAAGGAAGAACTGGCTGATGCGGCCTTGGCTGGCTGGATATTCGTCTCGTTGGTGCAATTTCTATCGGTTTTGCACGGTTGCTTTCCTTTCCGGCCATCCTGCGCTAGGGCGGATATATGTTTTGGAGATCGCGTCCATTACCCAAGCGTGCCAGATCGCTTGAAGCTTCGCTGACGGCAGCCTGCTCATGTCTGATGGGCTTGGTGCTGCTGACGATGCTGTGCCTCGGCAGGCCCGATGTTCCCACTTTCGCGGACCCGGCCCAGACCGGCGCCAGCGTTGGCCTGGAACGGTCGGGCGAGGTCGCGGCGCTGCAGCGTGTCACCAACAAGGCGCAGGCGCTGGAGGTTCGCACAGCCCGGCCGGTGCTGGCCAAGTTCGCCGGCTTCCATCCGACCTTGCCGGCTCCGCAAGCTGTTTTCCTTTATTTGGACCGGATTTCCCCGGCCGCACCCGTTGCCGGATCCGGCATGGTGTCCGCGCTCTGCGCGAGCACCAATCAGCCGCGTGCGCCGCCCTCCACGCAGGCTTGAGCGGTCCAGGACCGCACGTTCATCCCATTCCAAGCCATTCGCGTCGCGACCCGTGCGGCGGCCTTCAGCCGCGCATGGGTGGCGTGGCGCGCCATTTCCGGATCATTGCAATGCAACAACGTATCAAGACATTCAAAAGCCTGACACGTGCGGCCTCGGCTGCTTCCTTTCTGTCCGTTCAGGCCTTCATTTGTATCGGAACCGTCTATTGGGCGGTCGCCGAGACGCTCTATCTGTCAGGAACCGGGGCGCTCATCCTTGGTGCCCTGTTCGCCTTGCCGTCGGCCTATGTTCTCTTGACGGTGGTGCGCATGGCTTTCGATGCAGAGACCGACCCGGCCAATCAATAGCGGCGCCGTCGAGTGAAAGTTCTGCCGGACCGGCTGGTGCCCGGCAGGACTTTCCTCGGCCTGTCTGCAAGCAAAAAACGGCCGTTTCCGCAGTCACGACACATTTGCGTGGCACTGAGCGGGCAAAGCAACTTTTGACGACGAACGGCGTTGCCTGGGCGACGCCAGTTCGGGAGATTGCCGATGGATAGATTGCAATTCGAGGTGCCGGTGCGCATTGCGCAAGGCCCCGGCTTGCCCGTCGAGGAGATTTACAGCGTCGAGCAGGCGCTGGATTTCCTCCAGGACTGGCCGGCGCGCCGGCAGGGACCGGTGTATCAGAAAGCCTTCAATGCCTGCTTCGGCGCCACGGTGGACGTGGTCAAGACCGAGGATGCCTGCCGGGCGTTCATGGCGTTCTGCCGTGTCACCGGACTGATGGCCAGCGACATGATGGCGCCGCGCAAGCGTGGCGGCGAGGCAAGCCTGCTGCGGGCCTGAGGGGTGCTTCGCCTGTTCCGATCGACCAACTCCGTTTTCTCGACCAAGTTGGCTTGAGTGTGCGTGGTGATCTCGTGCCTGGATCATCATCTGCATTTCCTCGCACGGTGATGCATCGACAGCGGCGTTAAGCTTCCGTTTCCACCTTGGCGGCTACGCCATTGCTTGTTCAGCAATGGTTGATTCGTTGCGTCAGTTCAGGTTTGGAAGATGTCCCCAGAAAAAGTCCGTGCATTCCCGATCGACCGTCAGCTGTTCTTGATCAGGGAAGTTGCAGCCAAGCTAGACAATCTGCATGGCGAGCCTGCAGCCTCGTTCTGGAGGGCTAAAGCAGCCGAGTTGCTCGACCTGGTTGTCGGGTCGGGCAGGGACAGAGCAACCGCCAGTGATGAAGTGCGGAGGTTTTTCCTGGCCGTACAGAGAGAGCTTTCGGCTGGACTAGCGACTGAGTCGGCTCCAGTTCTTTCCGCCTAAAAGAAGATATTTCCTTCCAGGCAGCACCTGCCTACGCCTTCGTTGTCCAGGGGGCAGGGGTGGCTGAGGACGCGGTCACCGTCAACGGGCGGAGATGGTGTTCGATGAGGCTGACATCGAAGCGACATCGCGTGACCTCGATACATCAAAGTTAAATGCGGAGGATTCGCTTCGTTGCTAATAATAAGGTGGCGGGGGCTGCTCGGGAGGAGCGCCCATGGAAATACGAGACCTCGTTGCCAAGATTTCAGCCGGGCTGCTGAAGCGCCGTGGCAATGCCCTATCGCTGTCCATCAAGCCGATTCGCGCATCCTTGGCGGATATTCCCCTTAAATCGCGGCAAAAGCCCGCGCATCGCCCACCGCCTCCGATTCGTCCTGCCAGCAACATGTAGTTCGAAGGCTTTTGCCCAGGCGGAAGGTGCCGCACAGTGCTGACGTTCCAGCGCCGCGTGAGTTTCTTGCGTATCGCGACCTCTGCGTGCACCGATCAGCCGACGGCCCACTGTCAATCGAAGCCCTCATCAAAAATGAACCGAACTTTTTAGCCGTTCCTTCATATATGCATGTTTTCTAATTTAAGTTATGACTTTCAATTGCTTCGCCCGAATTCGGATCATGGCGACCGGTATAGGCCGGAGCACACGGGCGAATGTTGCCACCATCTTCGCCCTCACCCTGCCGATCGTCGTCGGCGCGGCCGGCTTTGGCGTGGAGACCTCCTACTGGTATTACAACAGCCTGAGACTACAGGCGACGGCCGATGCCGCGGCCTATGCCGGCGCGCTTGAACAGATCTCGGGTTCCGACAAGCCGACGATCATCGCGGCCGCGACGCAATCGGCAGCGACAAACGGGCTGGGCTCGGGCACGATCGTGGTCAATACGCCGCCGGCGTCCGGGCCGAATACGGCGAAGAAGGCGGTCGAGGTCATCGTCGCTCAGAACCTCAACCGGATGTTCACCTCGATCTTCACACAAGGTCAGGTGCCCGAGCAGGCGAGGGCGGTGGCCCTCATCACCGACGCCTCGAAGTCCTGCATGACCGCGCTCGATGCGACCGCCTCGCAAGCTGTGCTGTTTTCCGGCAATACCAGCGTAAAGGTCACCGGCTGCGTGGTGATGTCCAATTCGAACGCTTCGGACGCCATCAAGCTCCAGGGCTCGGCAGCACTGCAGGTCGATTGCCTGATATCGGCGGGCGGCGTTTCTCTCAGCAATCCGGTTACGACCGTCTGCCCGGCCCCGATCACCCAGGCGCTGCCTGTCGCCGATCCATTCGCCGACCTGCCGACCCCGGCCGCCTCGAACCCTTGCCAGAATGCCAACAAGTCGACATTGAAGCCCGGCACCTACTGCAGCGGACTCAGCCTTAGCGGTAGCGTTACCCTCCAGCCGGGCGTCTATGTCGTTCAGGGCAATCTGAAGATAAACGCCAACGCTTCCGTCACCGGCAGCGGGGTGACTATCTTCATGTCAGGCAGCTCGACGGTCAGCATGAATGGCAACGCCTCCGTGCAGCTCAGTGCGCCGACTTCGGGCGCCTATTCAGGCGTTCTCTTTTATGGCGACAGGGCCGGCAGCAGTGCATCCAGCACGTTCAACGGTACAGCCGACTCGCTGCTGACTGGGGCCATCTACTTCCCAAGACAGCAGATCAGCTATCTCGGCAATTTCTCGGGCAACGGCGGCTGCACCCAAGTCGTCGCCGATACGATACAATGGTCAGGCAGTTCAACCATCAATCAGGATTGCACCAGCCTCGGAATGCGCGACATTCCGGCCGCGCAGTCCGTGGCACTGGTCGAGTAGCCTCCCGTGGAACGCCGATCAAAGCCGATCCTTGGCGACCGTTCTGGCGTTGCCGCGGTCGAGTTCGCCATGGTCCTGCCCTTCCTGTGCGCGGCGCTGCTCGGTATCATCGACGGCTGGTCCTATGTGACGAACTCGCTGTCGATGCGTGCCGGCGTCAAGACCGCCGCGAACCTGATCATGGAAGGGTCGACGAATGATACGGCGACGCAAGCCGTTGCCATTTCGAGCTGGGAGAAACGGCCGGCGGACGGCCAGGTCACGCTAAGCCGGATCTATATGTGCGGGACGACCGTGGTCGACGCCTCCACGCTGTGCAGCGGACCAAAGGTGCCGTCGGTCTATGTTCAGATCCAGGCATCGGCCACCTGGACGCCGCCCTTCACCTTCGGCGTCTTTTCCGCTTCCAGCGTCATCGGCCATCTGGAGGTGATCCGTGTTCGCTAGGACGTCTCACCGCTTCGCGGAAATGGCGAAACGCCCTAGCTCTTTGTTTTGTCGCGATTCCTTGGGGACAGCGCTGCGCGCTTTTCCCCGGACAACCGGCTCACACTTTTCCTGGAATTGCGCCAGGCAAAGCGCCTTCCGGCGAGATCGATCAGGCGGATCCGGGTTGGAGTTCGCGCTGATCGCACCGTTCCTCATCATATTGCTGTTCGGGATCTTCGCCCTGGGCTGGTCGATGCATTCGGTGTCCAGCGTTCGCTATACGCTGGAGACATCATCGCGCTCGCTGCAGCTTCAGAACACGCTGACCCAGGCCGACATCCAATCGATCGCCACGCAGAAATTGCAGGCCTTGGGTTTGAAGGATGTGAACGTGACGATCGCTATCGACCCGGCAAGCGGCGGTTTCCGCATGGCGCATCTGACCGCCACCTATGCCTTCGTCGTCGATTTTCCTTACCTCGACACCTTTCCGATCAACTACGCCACCACTGTTACCGTGCCGCTGGTCGGCGGTTAGTCAATACGGCGCTGACGCGAGCTTCCGCGTTTCAGCCGGCATGGTCCAGCAGTCTTATGGTGGTGTCACGGCGATGTTCGGAATTGGCGCGATCGATGCCTTCCACGGTGATCGCGAAGGTTCCGTTCTCGATCCTTCCAATCCAGCCCTTCGCTTTCAGGTACCAGAGATGAAACTCAAGATGTTCTCGTGGACAGCCTGACAAACGTTCGATTTCTGTATCGCCAATGCCGGGATTGTTTACGTCTTGTCGGCGTTTGACGTAGAGCAGGGAGAGCAATTTTGCCTGAATGGCCACATCACGTTCGATGGTTGTGTTGTTGCTGGCTTCCCCAATCAACTCCGTTCGCAGATTCAAATGGTCCTTGTGCTGAATGTCATACCGCGCGCGCTTGACAGGGTCTTTGAGAACATTGTGGGCTTCCAGGATTTCGCTGAACCGTGATTCATCGCCGGTGTCCTGATTGTCAGGATGGTAGCGCATGGCAAAATAGCGGAATACCCGTTCTATCGTTTCCGAGTTGGCGTTCGGGCTGATTTCCAGGAGTTCGTAGTAGTCAACGAACAAGATGGCGCCCCCACAACATCGCTATTGCGCACACCGTCGAGAGCATGACCGCTGAAGCCAAGAAACAACGGTCCTCAACTTGCGGCTTGGATTGGCGCGAACTGAAGCCGATCGAGAGAATCCGCGCGTGACATTGCAATCAGCCGCGCAACGTCGAAGGCGGCCAGAATGATGAAAACAGCCGTGAGGTTAAGGAAGGCGGGTGATGCAAAAAAGCTCCCGCTCGGATCATAGCTGCTCAGTTCCATGGCGCTCTACCCCTTCAGCGACCTGATGGTTTGGATAATGATCCGGCTTTATGAGGAACACAAGCGCATGCTAATAAGATGGTTGATGCGGTTACTCTGGGACTCAGGGAAGGGGCGGCTCTAGCGTGGAGCGGGAGCGGGAGCGGGAGCGGGAGCAGGAGCAGGAGGCGGCAGTGCTGCGCTACCGCCTCGCCGCGGAGGAGCGCGCATTGACCACTCTGGCGCGCAGCGGGAGGCGTCCGAGCGGGCCGGACGATGCGGCCGCGTAACTTGCGGCGACCGGTCCTTCTTCTGTCCCGTAATGGATCAATTGTCGCTGGCACAACAATTGCATTGTCAGCATAGCCGGCTGTTGGGACCGGCAATTGGGGCGAGGTTGGGGCAGGCCTCGCCGCTTCGCAAATGGAGCGGCGAGGTTTCTGCGTTCAAGCAGATTGCAGGGTGCAACCGGAGACACAGCGACTGGCCATAGGCGGGCGGGCGCCAGGACGCGCGGGAAGCCTCTGCCGCGTAGGACAGCGCCAGCGGGAAACGCTCGCTCGTGACGCCAACTAGGCGGCTTAACGCCTCACCTAAGGATAAAGTACAGCGGAACGAGTATCGAGAATGCCGCGACAGCGGTCAGAAAAATGTCTGTAGTCATGAGCCCCCGCTCGGAATTTCATGACCATCTCACATTCAATTAGCTAAAATGCAAATGAACTCGCGGCCGGCCATTCGAATCTTGCGCGCTCGATCCTGTCGAGGAACATAATCTATCGTTGCGGCGACCCCTCAAAACGGCGATCGCCAATGGCCAGAACCATCCCTTCCAAGCAGCTATCGCAGGCTGAAGTCGAGCGCTTTCTGATGGCAGCGGAAGGCACTCCGCAAGAGCATCATGAAGCCGCTGATATCGCCCAAGCAGCGAGCACTTCCGAGCGCTCCAAAGGACACACGATGCGCCTTCGGCTGTGTAGGCCAACAGGCGCCCAGGGTTCCACGGCAGTGCGGCCCGGCACCCTATAGATTGGGATGTGAATAGGACGCCGGGCCTGACCGACGGGCTGTTTTGTGAGCAACAGCGACGCCGGCTGGTCAATATATGTGCTAATGCTAATATAATTGCAGCGTACGAATGAAGGAACAGCCGGGAGGAGATGATGTCGATCCGCGACGAACTGCAGGAGCTTTGGGATATCTACGTTGCGGCCTATCGAGATGGGGATGCTGCCGGTTGCGCAGCGGTATTCACACCTGATGCGGAATTGCATTCCCCCTATGCGCCGCCGGCTCGCGGCCGCGCGGCGATAGAGGCGCTGCATGGCGTCTGGACTCAACACGCCATCCCCGACAAAACACTAGCCATTATGGAGGCGGGGACTTCCGGGCACCTGGCATGGTCTCTGGCGGCCTATTCGGAGGGTGAGGCCACCGGAAATGGAACTTCACTCAGCGTCTTTGAGCGACAGGCTGCTGGCGGAGGCTGGTTGATCCGCATGTGCAGTCTCAACAGCACCGATCCCGGCCAATGACCGACAAGCCGGCCTAGATCGCCAGCGTCTTCGACAGGGCGCACTGGTGCACTATCCTGACTACAGAGGATGAAGGTGAAGCCCAGGTGCTGGAGTAGGCGATGCTTCAGGATGGCGCGCGAGGGCTCGGGTCGAGGAGATCACCCCGAAGCCGAAGAAGCGCTAAAGGGCTCGGCGCAGACGGCGATAGGTCCGGTGATGGAATGGCGAGTCTCTGAAAGTCCGCCGCATTCGGACATGCCGGATTCGGCGTGGGTGGCGTCCACCCTGCACGCGAAATTGTTTGCTTTGCCATTTTGACCGATTCCTTGGAATCGGCCGGCTCCGGGCGATATTGGCCAAAAATTGGACAGTAAGGACGGGGAGGTCGCCAAGTGTTTGAAAAGTCTGGTACGCCCAAGGGGAATCGAACCCCTGTTACCGCCGTGAAAGGGCGGTGTCCTAACCGCTAGACGATGGGCGCGCTCAGACGAAGCGGCTTATACTGACGTTGTGCGCAACCGGCAACCCGTCAGGTGCCGGCTTGGACAACTTTTTTCCAGTCCTTGGAAACGATGGGGTTTCGCCATGGCTGCACGGCTTGCCGGCCAGGGGAAACGCCCATCGTTTCGTCATTCTGGGCCGAGCAAGGAGCGCAGCGACGCGGCACAGACCCCAGAACCCATGCCCCGACTCAGGGGCGCTGCAGCGGTGCAGTGGCGCTTTGGCCAATCTCGAAAGTTTTGAGAATTGTCCAATGGACCGATGTTGTCTGCCCGCAGGCTCCGGCCCGTCAAATCGCGCCGTTCAGCCGTCGTCACCGCCGCTGCGCCGGCGGCAGCGCCAGTTCCAGTCGCGCTCGGGCCCGACATCGACGTGTACCGATTCGGTGTGGCAATAGGTGCCGACGCCACCGCGGCCGGGCATGGTCCTGATGTAGTTCGCCAGTTCCCATTTGGAGACGCCGGGAACCTGGATGTCGGCGGCGGCGCAGTACATGTGCAGCGAGTTCTTGGCACCGTTGGCGCGGCGGTTGCGGGCGGGGTCGCGGTAGCCAGACGTGACCACCATCTTGCGGCCGTAATGGCCTTCGATCGTCTTCAGCACGCGCACCAGCGAGGGCTTCAGGCAGGCGACATCGACGCTTTCGTTCTGCTTCAGCAGGCCGTTGGGCGCGAGCCGGGCCATGCCGGCGGCGGACGCAACCTGATAGCTGCCACCGATTGGACCCTCGTCCTCATTGAGGTCGACGTCGCTTTCGTCGTCGAGGCCGGATTTGCGCTTGATCTCGAACAGGGCGGTCTGGCGCACGCCAGGCAAGGCATCGCTGCCAGTGATATGACCGGCGTCGTCACCGGTCGAGGCCAACTGTATCGGCTTTGCCGTGGAGTCGGCCGAGGCCAAAGTGATGATCGGCTTTGCCGCCGCGGCGGGCGCGGGCTTGGCCTGTGCGGTCGGCTGTTCGCCCGATCGCGTGTTGATGAGCGGAGCCGGTGTGGCCGAAGCGGGCGTGGCGCCGAACATCGAGGCCAGGAAGCCCCGTTTCCTCGGCGCCTCGGCTTGTGGCGTCTCACCGGCGGTCACATAGACCGGATTGTTCATCACCGGCGCCGCGGCTGGCTTCGGCGTTGTCACCGCGGCATCGGCGGCAGCGATCTTCTGGGCGACTGCGTCGGTCTGCTGCGCCGTCTGGGCCGGCTGCTGCAAGGCCTGCGGCGTTTGTCCCGCGATCGTTTCAGCGCCGGCCGGCGTTATCAGCGGAAAGGCTGGTTGGGGCTTGGCCATCGGTACGTAAGCGACTTTTTCGGGGAGCGCGGTATCGCCTTCGCTCATCACGGTCGTTTGCATGGCCGTTGTCTGCGATGTCGACTCGGCGGTGGCGGCGGACTTGCCGGTGGCGGCCGCGTTGATGTCAGAGGCTGAGGCATTGTAGCCGGGCATTCCGACCGACATTGTCGGGTCGCCGGCCGATGTGCAGGAGGCCAGGAGCACACAGCAGAGCGCTGCCAAGATGGCGCTGCGTTCTCCCTTTGCGAGGCTCCATCCTGCTGATTTCAAACTCAAATTCCCCCTCGATGTCCGGTCGGTACGTCCTTGGCTCAGCACTGGAAGTCGCTGTCCAAGGTGACCTTTGTCTCCGATCCGGAAACGAGACCTGTGTCAAATCCGCAAGCCTGGAAGTATTTCTGCAGTGATTGCCGAATTAGGGCTGCTTGATGGTTGACGACACCATTTCGCCCGCTTTTGCCGGGCCGTCAACTCACCACACATTACAGTCCGTTACACACGCACCTTCACATAGCTGCCGGGAGCATCGCCCAAGGTTTTCATATGCTTGCCGGGTTTGCGGGCAGGCACGCGGGTGTTGTCCTTGGCCTCGATCCAGCCTTGCCAGTGCGGCCACCACGACCCGGGATGCTCTACGGCCTTGGCAATCCATTGGCCGAAATCGCCTTCCGGTTTGCCGCCAGTCCAATACTGGTACTTGCCGGAGGCGGGCGGATTGACGACACCGGCTATGTGGCCCGATCCCGCCATCACGTAGTCGACCTTGCCGCCGAAATATTTCGAGCCGAGGAAGACGGACAGCGCCGGCGCGATGTGATCTTCCCGCGAGGCGAGGTTGTAGATCGGAATGGTGATATCGCCGAGCGAGACCGTATGCCCGGCCAGCTCCATCGTGCCGCGCGAGAGGTTGTTCTCGAGATAGCAATTGCGCAGGTAGAAGGAATGGTTGGCTGCCGCCATGCGGGTCGAATCGGCATTCCAGTAGAGCAGGTCGAAGGGCAGGGGGTCCTTGCCGCGCATGTAGTTGTTGACGACATAGGGCCAGATCAGGTCGCCGGAGCGCAGCATGTTGAAGGCGGTCGCCATCTTGGTGCCGTCGAGATAGCCCTTCTCGTTCATCGATTTCTCCACCGCCGCGACCTGTTCCTCGTCGACGAAGACCTTGAGGTCACCGGCATAGGTGAAGTCGACCTGCGTGGTGAAGAAAGTGGCTGACTTGATGCGGTCGTCGCCTTCCCTGGCCATCAGAGCCAGCGCGGCCGCCAGCAGCGTGCCGCCGACGCAGTAGCCGATCGCGTTGACATCCCGCTCGCCGGTTGCCTCCGCGATCGTGTCGAGGGCGTATTGCAGGCCTTCCCTGATATAGGCTTCCCACCCCTTCGCGCCGTGGCGCTCGTCCGGATTGATCCAGGAGATCACGAAGACGGTGTGGCCCTGCTCGATGGCCCAGCGGATGAAGGATTTCTGCGGGTTGAGGTCGAGTATGTAGAACTTGTTGATCCAGGGCGGGCAGATCAGCAGCGGGCGCTTCAGCACCGTCTCGGTCGCCGGATCATACTGGATGATCTCGGCGACATCGCTGCGGCCGACCACCTTGCCGGGTGTGGTGGCGATGTTCCTGCCGATCTCGAAAGGCGAATAGTCGGCCTGGCGCAGTTTCAGGTCGCCCTTGCCGGCGGCGATGTCCTCGGCCAGCATCTTCATGCCGCGCACCAGGTTCTCGCCGTTGGAAGCTACGGTCTCGCGGAAAAGCTCGGGGTTGGTCAGGATGAAATTCGACGGCGAGATGGCATTGGACACCTGCTTGACGTAGAAGCTCGCCTTGTGGCGGGTGTGCTCGTCGAGACCTTCGGCGTGCTCGACCAGTTCGGACGCCCAGCGCGAGGTGACGAGATAGGCCTGCTTGAGGAAATCGAAGAAGGCGTTGCGGCCCCATTCCGGATCCTGGAAACGCTTGTCGCCGCGCTCCGGCTTGATGGCGTCGTCTTGGCCTTCGGCGTTGGGGCTGACGCGCTGGATGGCGTTCGCCCACACGGTCATGTAGCCGGCGAACAGCCGCGTCTGCGCTTCGAGCGCGCGCTGCGGGTCGGCGAGCCAGTATTCGCTCAGCTTGGAAAACGTCTTGACCATGTCGACGACCGGTTCGGCGACGTGGTCGCGCACTTCGCCGCGCTCGCGCGGTTCGGCCCAGGCGGACGCCGCCTTGCCGGCCTGCTCGATCATGCGCGCCATGTTCAACGCGAAGCGCTCCGGATCCTTCACCAGATATTGCTCGACGGTCGAAGGCTCGTCATCTTCCGTTTTGCCCGAATCGGGTGTTTTGGACATGGTTCGCGGGGTTCCTCCCGAAGCGTTTTCTTGACATATTAACATGGGACATCCGACAGGGTCCAATCTCGCTCTACCTCGGCTGCCAAGGAAACAATATGACGATTAATATTGGCGAGACTGTTTTTTTTGATGCCGCACGCTTTTGCCGCATCGGCGCGGCGATCGTCCTTTTGGGGATCGCCGGGTGTTCGAGCACGAATACCGGCGCTCCGGTGCCGATGGCCGAGAATGCAGGTCCAAAGGATACCGGCACCTTTCCGAACCTCAACATCCCGCCCAAAGTGGCGAACAAGCAGCTCACGCCAGCCGAGACGAACGCCAAGCTCGCCGAACTCAAGGCTGACGGCGCCGCGCAAGGCGCCAAAAGCAGCGGCGGCGCTGCGGTCGCCAATCAGGCGGCACTGGCGGACCTGGCCGCGAAACATGGTCCCCAGGCGCTGAAGCAGATCGAAGGCAAATGCGATCCCGCCCTCGACCCTACCTGCAAATGAGTATATAGCGCGCGCCCAATAGCCCCTTTTGCTGTCTGGAACTGCCATGGAAGAGTTTCACAAGGTCCGCCGGCTTCCGCCTTACGTGTTCGAGCAGGTCAACCGGCTCAAGGCCAGCGCCCGTTCGCGCGGCGCCGACATCATCGACCTCGGCATGGGCAATCCGGACCTGCCGACGCCCAAGGCCATCGTCGATAAATTGTGCGAAGTGGTGCGCGATCCGCGCACGCATCGCTATTCCTCCTCGCGCGGCATTCCCGGCCTGCGCCGCGCCCAGGCCGCCTACTATCAGCGCCGCTTCGGCGTGAAGCTCAACCCCGACACGCAGGTGGTGGCCACGCTCGGCTCGAAGGAAGGCTTCGCCAACATGGCGCAGGCGATCACCGCGCCTGGCGACGTCATCCTGTGCCCGAACCCGACCTATCCGATCCATGCCTTCGGCTTCATCATGTCGGGCGGCGTCATCCGTTCGCTGCAGGTCGAGCCGGACGATGGTTTCATTCCAGCGCTGGAGCGCGGCGTTCGCCACTCGATCCCGAAGCCGCTGGCGCTGATCCTGAACTATCCGTCGAACCCGACGGCGCTGGTCGCTTCGCTCGACTTCTACAAGGACGTGGTGGCGTTCGCGAAGAAGAACGACATCATCATCCTGTCCGACCTTGCCTATTCGGAGATCTATTTCGACGGCAACCCGCCGCCTTCGGTGCTGCAGGTGCCGGGCGCCATCGATGTCTGCGTCGAATTCACCTCGATGTCTAAGACGTTCTCCATGCCCGGCTGGCGCATGGGTTTTGCCGTCGGCAATGAGCGGCTGATCTCGGCGTTGACCAGGGTGAAGTCCTATCTCGACTACGGCGCCTTCACGCCGATCCAGGTGGCGGCGGCCCATGCGCTCAACGGCGACGGCGCCGATATCGCCGAGGTGCGCGAGGTCTACCACAAGCGCCGCGACGTGATGGTCGATTCCTTCGGGCGCGCCGGCTGGAACATTCCAGCTCCCGCCGCCTCGATGTTCGCCTGGGCGCCGATCCCCGAACCGTTCAAGCATCTGGGCTCGCTCGAATTCTCCAAGCTGCTCATCGAGCACGCTGATGTGGCGGTGGCGCCCGGTGTCGGCTTCGGCGAACATGGCGACGATTTCGTGCGCCTGGCGCTGGTCGAGAACGAGCACCGGATCCGCCAGGCGGCGCGCAACATCAAACGCTTCCTGTCGACCAGCGCCAAGCAGCCCAACAATGTGGTGCCGCTGTCCGCCCACCGGTAAGCAAAAATTCGATCTGATTTTGAGGGACGTCGCCTTCCATGGCTGAAGCTCTGCGTGTTGGAATTGCCGGACTTGGCACGGTCGGTGCATCGGTGGCGCGGGTGCTGCGCGACAAGGCGGCCGAGCTGACCCGGCAATGCGGGCGCGACATCGTCGTGTCGGCGGTTTCGGCGCGCGACCCGAAACGCGACCGTGGCGTCGATGTCAGCGCCGCAAAATGGTTCGACGATCCGGTCAAGATGGCGCAGACGGCCGAGATCGACGTGTTCATCGAACTGATCGGCGGCGACGAGGGGCCGGCGCGCCTGTCGGTGAAGGCCGCGCTCGAAGCCGGCCGCCACGTCGTCACCGCCAACAAGGCGCTGCTCGCCAAGCATGGCGTGGCGCTGGCCGAGATCGCCGAGAAGAAGGGCGTGCTGCTCAACTACGAGGCGGCGGTGGCGGGCGGCATTCCCGTCATCAAAACGATGCGCGAGGCGATGGCCGGCAATTCGGTCAATCGCGTGTTCGGCATTCTCAACGGCACCTGCAACTACATCCTGACCCGCATGGAGGCCGAAGGCATCTCGTTCGATGCCTGCCTGAAGGACGCGCAGCGACTGGGTTACGCCGAGGCCGATCCGACCTTCGACATCGAGGGTCACGACACCGCGCACAAGCTGTCGATCCTGACCAGCCTTGCCTTCGGCACCAAGATCGCCGCCAACGACATCTATATGGAAGGCATTTCCAACATCACCCAGGCCGACATCCGCGCGGCCGGCGATCTCGGCTACCGGATCAAGCTGCTCGGCGTTGCTCAGCGCACCGAAAGCGGCATCGAGCAGCGCGTGCATCCGACCATGGTGCCGACCGCTTCCGTCATCGCGCAGGTGCATGGCGTCACCAATGCGGTGGCGATCGAGACCGACATTCTCGGCGAATTGTTGCTTTCAGGCCCCGGCGCCGGCGGCAACGCCACTGCCTCGGCCGTCATCGGCGACATCGCCGACATTGCCAAGAGCCGGCCCGGCTTCCAGCATGGTCCGGTCTTCGGCCTGCCGGCGAAGGAGCTCAGGCCCTACAAGAAGGCTCAGATGCGCAGCCATGCCGGCGGCTACTTCATCCGGCTGACGGTGCATGATCGCATCGGCGTCTTCGCCGCGATCGCCAAGCGCATGGCCGACAACGATATTTCGCTGGAATCGATCGTCCAGCATGCTGTCAGCGGCGAGGCGGCGGCGCAGAAGACGGTGATCCTCGTCACCCACGAGACCACCGAGGCCGCCGTGCGCAAGGCCGTCGACGGCATCACCAAGGACGGTCACCTGACCGACAAGCCGCAGGTCATCCGCATCGAGCGGGCAGGGTAGCTTCGTCCCGGGGTAACAATCCCCGCCGGCCTTTCGGTCGACCCGATGGCGATCAGCCCCAACTGGGCGGAACGAATTCGTTGCGGCGCCGTTCTCTTGGTCAGCAACCAAGGGAGCCGCTTCATGGCCGATACCAACAAGTCCGACACCCCAGCCATCGACGATATCCAGAAAACGCTGGAAAAGCAGATTGCTGAACTGCGCAAGGAGATCACCAAGATCAACAAGAGCATTTCGGCAAGGGGCGCGGAAATGCTCGATGATGCCAGCGAACAGGCTTCGGATTTTTATGAGACGGCTTCGGCACGCGCGTCGCGCACAGCGCAGCAGCTGCGCAGTCAGGCCCAGGCGGTTTCGGAAGTTGCGCGAGAAAACCCGGGCACGACGACCGCCGTGATCGGCGTGATCGGCCTGCTCGGCTTTCTGGCCGGGATTGCCGTCGGCCAGTCGATGAACAACGACACGTCGCGCCGCTGGTATTGAGTGCGCCGGCCTTGAGCCGGCTTTGCCGGCTCGTCTTCCCGTTTCAGGAAATCATTTGAAGGAGGGCGTCGTGGCTTCATCCGTGTTGATCGGCATCTTGATCACATTCCTTGTCATTATTCTCGTTCTCTATCTCGTGCAGCGCCTGCCGCTCGACGCCAGGATGCGGCAGATCGTGCAGGTCATCGTCATCATCATCGGCATCATTTCGCTGCTCAGATATCTCGCGGTTTTCTAGATCGCGAGACCCACCTTTTTTGCTTCTTCAAGGCGGCCCGGTCGTTTCCGACCGGGCCGCGATCGTGTCGGAAATGCGGTTCAATCGATTGATATTGCTGGCCTTTCGATAAAACGTTCGGCAGGTCTTGCCGTTGTCATGCTCGTTTGACAAAACAGGCCCGCCTCCGGCGGGAGGCGTATGCCAACGAGGATTTGCCGAACATGAATGTGGCCCAGAACATCGTCGCCGGCCTTGACCGGATACTCACCATGGAACTGGTGCGCGTCACCGAAAGGGCCGCCGTGGCCGCCGCCAGGCTGCGCGGCCGTGGCGATGAAAAGGCTGCCGACCAGGTGGCTGTCGACGCCATGCGCCAGGAACTCAACCGCCTTGCCATCAAGGGCACGGTGGTGATCGGCGAGGGCGAACGCGACGAGGCACCCATGCTTTATATCGGCGAGGAGGTCGGCACCGGCAAAGGACCGGCAGTCGACATAGCGCTCGATCCGCTCGAAGGCACGACAATCTGCGCCAAGAACCTGCCCAACGCGCTTGCCGTCATCGCCATCGCCGAAAAGGGCAGTCTGCTGTTCGCGCCAGACGTCTATATGGACAAGATCGCCATCGGTCCGGGCTATGCCGAAGGCGTCATCGACATCGACGCGTCGCCGGCCGAGAACATCGCGAGTCTGGCGCAAGCCAAGGGCGTTGCGGTTTCCGACATCACCACCTGCATCCTCGACCGGCCGCGCCATGCCAAGCTGATCGATGCCGTGCGCGCCACGGGAGCGGCGATCCGGCTGATCGGCGACGGCGATGTCGCCGGCGTCATCCACACCACCGACCCGGAGGAAACCGGCATCGACCTATATCTCGGCACCGGCGGTGCGCCGGAAGGTGTGCTGGCCGCGGCCGCATTGCGCTGCACCGGCGGCCAGATGCAGGGCCGGCTTATCCTCGATACGCCGGAGAAGGTCTCGCGCGCCGCCAAGATGGGCATTTCCGATCCGAAGCGGGTCTACCATGCGGAAGACATGGCGCGCGGCGACGTGCTGTTCGCGGCCACCGGCGTCACCGACGGCAACATGCTGGCCGGCGTCAAGTTCGGCCGCACCTATATCACCACCCACACCATCGTGCTGCGCTCGTCGTCACGGACCGTGCGTGAGATCAAGGCGCGGCACCAGGATCTGGATAAGTTCTAGGCCTGCTTGCGAAGCCGCACCGCAGTTGCTAGCCCTTGGCTGCATCTGAACCTGGCGGCGCAAGGATTGACGATGAATGCGTTCGACTGGCACGCGGATCCGATTTCGCGTGCCACGCCCATCACGAAATCCTATCGCAACACCCAGAATGTGCGCCGCTTTTTCACGCGCGAATGCGGCGATACGTTCAGGTTCGATCGGCCTTTCATGGCCTGGCTCAAGGACGGCCGGGAAAAGACGATGGGGGACGCGGCCGACGAATGGATCCGGCGCCAGGCTGAAAAGCGGAAAGCGTAGTTTTCTTGAACTCTCCTGCGACGCCACCCGCCGCGAACCGCCTGGTTCTGCCTGTCTTTGGCCCTAAAGCGCGTCGCGTTCACGCGCAGCACGTTAGGCTGTTGTTCGCGCATGTCGTTAAGCCCAAAACCGCTGCCCATTTTTGGGCGACATGCTCTATCCTGCGGCCAACCATGAATTGGCAAAGCGCATAATGGGCGAAAGGCGCCTATTCCTCGATGTCAGGCAGTCGGCGACCGGTCTCTCCTGGGAGCACCGGCTGACCGAACGGCAGGACATGGTCGCGCTTGCCATCGCGCAAGGTCATGGTGTGCCCGACATCGTCGCGCGCGTTCTGGCCGGACGCGGCGTTACCGCCGACGAGACCGAGCGGTTCCTCGATCCGACGATCCGCGACCTGTTGCCCAATCCGGCGTCGCTGACCGACATGGACAAGGCCGCCACCCGCATCGCGGCGGCGGTGATGGCGAGGGAAAAGGTAGCGATCTTTGGCGACTACGATGTCGACGGCGCCGCCTCGTCGGCCTTGCTGAAGCGGTTTCTGGCGCATTTCTCCATACCGTCGGAAATCTATATTCCGGACCGTATCTTCGAGGGCTACGGCCCCAATCCCGATGCCATGCGCGAACTCGTCTCGCGCGGCGCCACGCTAATTGTCACCGTCGATTGCGGCACCAACAGCGCCGTGTCCGTCGATGCCGCCAACGAAGCTGGCGCCGATGTCGTGGTGCTCGACCACCATCAGGTCGGCGGCGCGTTGCCGGCGGCGATTGCGGTGGTAAATCCAAACCGTGACGACGATCTTTCCGGGCAGGGGCATCTGTGCGCTGCCGGTGTCGTCTTTCTCGCCTTGGTGCAGACCGCGAAAATCCTGCGTGGCCTGAGCGATGTCGCGCCGCCCGACCTGCTGTCACTGCTCGATCTCGTTGCGTTGGCGACCGTTTGCGATGTGGTGCCGCTCACCGGCGTCAACCGCGCCTTCGTCGTCAAAGGGCTGCAGATGGCGCGCCAGCAGAAGAATGAAGGCCTGGCCGCATTGGCGCGGGTGTCGCGCATTGGCGAACCGATCAGCACGTTCCATCTCGCCTATCTGATCGGGCCGCGCATCAACGCCGGCGGCCGCATCGGCGATGCAGCACTTGGCAGCCGGCTGCTTGCGACGGACGATCCGGTCGAGGCGCGGACCATTGCCGAGACGCTCGACCGGCTGAACCAGGAGCGGCAGCTGATGGAGCAGGAGATGCTGGCCGCGGCGCGTGCCGAAGCCGATGCCGAGCTTGCCGGCGGCAACGGCCCGGCGATCGTCGTCACCGCCAGCAACAATTGGCATCCCGGCATTGTCGGCCTGCTCGCCTCGCGGCTGAAGGATCATGCGCGCCGGCCGGCTTTCGCCATCGCCTTCAATGCCGTGGGCATCGGTACTGGTTCGGGTCGTTCTGTGTCGGGCTTCGACCTCGGCCGGCTGGTGCGCGAAGCCGCCGATGCCGGGCTGATCGTCAAGGGTGGCGGTCATGGCATGGCGGCCGGCATCACCGTGGAGCGTGCCAGGCTGGGCGAGCTCAGGGCGTTCTTCGAGGAACGGGCGGCCGCCGACGTGTTTCGGCTGCAGGACGAGGAGAGCCTGGCGATCGACGGCGCGCTTGCCGCCGAAGGCGCGACGCTCAGCCTGCTCGACGCGCTGGAAAAGGCCGGCCCCTTTGGCGCCGGCCACGTCGCGCCGGTCTTCGTGCTGCCGCGCCATCGGCTGGCCGACGCCCGGCCGGTCGGCACCAATCATATACGCTGCGAATTGCAGTCGGACGCCGGCGGCCGCATCCCCGCGATCGCCTTTCGGGCCGTCGATACGGTGCTTGGCGAATTCCTGTTCAAGAACCGGGGCAAGAGCGTGCATGTCGCCGGCTCGCTGTCGGGCAATTACTGGAACGGCAACCGCACGGTGCAATTCCGTATCGTCGATGCGGCGCGGTCGTAGCTGCGTCAGTATCTATGCAGCTTGGTTGGCCGGCGCATAACGCAGCAGCGTCACGCCCTGGGGCAGGCTTTCCGTGCCAAGCGGTTTCAACGCCAGCGACAGGCCGGACTGGAAGTATGGCTTGCCGCCACCCAGCACGACCGGATGCATGTACAGCCGGTATTCGTCGATGAGCCCGACTCGTGTCAGATCTGCGGCAAGATCGGCCCCACCGAGGATGACGAGGCCATCCGTTTTCGTCTTGAGCGATCTTACTGCGGTCTCGGCATCGCCATTCACCAGCCGGGCATTGGACCCGACCTGCCGAAGCGTGGTCGAGAACACGATCTTCGGTGTATCCCGCCAGGCGTCGGCAAAATCCCGTTCGACCTCGGTGGCGCCGGTCTCGCGGTCAGGGCTGTCCCAGAAGCGCATCGTCTCGTACATCCGCCGGCCGGCAAGGACTGCCGACGCTTGCCTCATCATGTCGTTGAAGTGCTGGTGCAATTCCGTTTCGGGCACCGGCAGGCCAATGTCCCCGTCCGGCCCGGCGATGTAGCCGTCCAAAGAGGTGAGCATGGAATAGACGATTTTGGCCATCAGTGTGCCTCCGTATAGTGGGCACAGACCAGCATAACCAATTGCATTTTGCAATCAGTTATCGCGAGCACGGCAAAACGGAATTGCCGCACGCTTCAAGGGTGCGGCGTCTTCCGTCGATGGGACGCAACGCACGGTGTTTTTCAGGGGATGGCTGGCCTCAGGCGAGAACGGTCTGCAGCCGGGTCAGTTCGCCGATCTGCGCCATCGTTGCCTGGTAACCGATCTGGATCGCCTCGTCGGCGCGATGGAACTCGGTGAGGCCGATATGGCTGAGTTTGGGCTGCAGCGACATGTCGGGCGGATCGCCGGCAAGCCTGGCGCGCGAGATGCGGTCCTGGATGATGTTGAAGGCCTCGACCATGACGCCGGTGATGCCGAGGCGTGTCTGATGTGACTGGTACTCGGCGCCAACATGGCCGGGGCGCGGCGCATCCTTTTCGACAACCAGTTCGCCGGCGCTGTGTTTGATCACGGCCGCGCGGCCGAACAGGTCGTAATGAAGGTTGACCGCCACGACGAGCGGCTGCTCGTAGGCGCGGCAGACGGACACCGGAACCGGATTGACCAGCGCGCCGTCGACCAGCATGCGGCCGTTGCAGTTCACCGGCTCGAACACGCCAGGCAATGCGTAGGACGCGCGCATGGCTGTGATCAGCGAGCCGTTCGACAGCCAGATCTCGTGGCCGGTGCGGATTTCCGATGCGACGCTGACGAAGGGTTTTGGCAGGTCCTCGAAACGGACGCCCGCCACATGCTCGCGCAGACGGGCATCGAGTTTCATGCCGCCGAACAGGCCGCTGCCGCGCAGATTGAGATCGAGCAGGCCAAAAATGCGCCGCTTGGTGAGGCTGCGGGCGAACTCTTCCAGCTCATCCAGTTTGCCGGCGAGATAACAGCCGCCGACTAGCGCGCCGATAGAGGTGCCAGCGATCATCGAGACTTCGATGCCGGCTTCATCGAGCGCGCGCAGCACGCCGATATGAGCCCAGCCTCTGGCGCAACCGCCGCCCAAAGCGAGCGAAATGCCTGTTTTCTTGGGAGATTTCGTTTCGGACGCGCCGCCGGAAGAGGTCAGGCCGTTGGCCTCCCTGACATCTGGTCTGCTACGCAATGACGCCCACTCGAGCATCATGATCTCCCTTGTCCCACATCATTCGTATCAGAAGGATGTTTGAGAATAGTGAACATGAGTGGTTTGTGAATATGGAATGGTTCACAGAGGCTTCCGATACGTGACTTCCGCATCGAACAGCGGCTTGCTGCCGTCGTCAACAAGCGTTCCCTTGCCGTCGACAAGCCCCACCGTCCGATAAAAGCATGAACGCCGGCCGGTGTGACAGGTTGCGTCGTGGCCCAACACTTTGACGCGCAGCCACAATGCATCCTGATCGCAGTCGGTGCGCATCTCGACGACATGTTGGAAATTGCCGGAGGTTTCGCCCTTCTTCCAAAGCGCGTTGCGCGAGCGCGACCAGTAGTGGGCGATGCCGGTTTCCAGTGTCAGCGCCAAGGCCTGCGCATTCATATACGCGACCATCAGCAGCATGCCGTCTTCGGCATCGGTGACGACGACGGTGACAAGGCCGGCGGCGTCGAAGCGCGGCGAGAACACCGCGCCTTCCTCCAAGGCCCTCTTGTCTGATGGAGTTCTGGGAAATTCCAGTGCCGACATCGCCGGTGTATCTTCCTGTTTGACCATAATCTCTGGACAAACGTTTTCGTTTGTCCGCGAAAACCGATCCGCGTTTGTCGGGATCATGGCCTAGCGATATCGGCCTAGACGTTATGCCCCGCCGCCGCGAACCATGGTGACGAAACGAACCTGCTCCTCGGGCGTGTCCTTGAAAACGCCGGTGAAGGTGGAAGTGAGGGTGGTGGAGCCCTGCTTGCGGATGCCGCGCATGGCCATGCACATGTGCTCGGCCTCGATCATGACGGCGACGCCGCGAGGGTTGAGCACATCCTGGATGACGCCGGCGATCTGCGCGGTCAGTGCTTCCTGCGTCTGCAGGCGATGGGCGAAGATATCGACGACGCGCGCGATCTTGGACAGGCCGACGACCTTGCCATCCGGCAGGTAGCCGACATGTGCCTTACCGATGATCGGCACCATGTGGTGCTCGCAATGCGAATGGAACTGGATGTCCTTGACGATGACGAGATCGTCGTAGCCGGCGACCTCCTCGAAGGTGCGGCCGAGTTCCTCTGCCGGGCACATGTCGTAGCCGCCGAACATTTCGCGGTAGGCCTTGGCCACGCGCTTGGGTGTGTCGATCAGCCCCTCGCGGTCGGGATTGTCGCCGGTCCAGCGCAGCAATGTGCGCACGGCGGCCTCGACCTCGGCTTCGCTCGGCCGGTCGGTGACCGGCTTTTCCATGTAGGCGGCCTGGGGCATGAGTTTCTTGATGACGGCATCCATAAAAGGCGTCTCCCGTAGTTCCTCTCCAAGGAGGAACGAGTTGAACGGACCACGACCTTTCGGTGTCGGAAACTCGCCCCGTTTCCAGCCCCGTAAGCGGCGTGAACTTCCCGGCCAGGACAGTGGCGCTCATCGCCTTGTCGTTACCGGACTGCCAGCATTATATAAGGTCGTAGCGAGCGAAAGGAAGACGCAGCAGCGGCAATCGCTGTTCGCTTGGCGGCGACGGATTGGAAAATAATGATCAACGATGTCTACAACGCGAAAATTCTCGGTTTTGCCGGAAACATCGCCCGCATCGGCCGGCTCGATCATCCGGACGCGACCGCCAAGGCGCATTCCAAGCTGTGCGGTTCGACCGTTACCGTCGATCTCAAGATGGCGGACGGGGTGGTCACCGACTTTGCCCATGACGTGAAGGCCTGCGCGCTCGGCCAGGCTTCATCCTCGATCATGGCGCAGCATGTCGTTGGCGCGAGCGCCGAGGAATTGCGCATGGTGCGCGACACCATGCTGAAGATGCTGAAAGAGAATGGCGCGCCGCCGGAAGGGCGCTTCGCCGACCTCAAATATTTGGAGCCGGTGCGCGACTACAAGGCACGGCATGCCTCGACCATGCTGACCTTTGACGCCGTGGTAGACGCCATCAGCCAGATCGAGAAGAAGCGCGCCGAACAAGCGGCCTGATCTTGCCATTTTCCGTTCTCGCGATGCGCGGACTTCGCGGCAGCCCGCGACACCGACCCTTCCGTGGCGTGGTGTTCGTCTGGTGCCTTGCCGGCGCACTCATGTCGGGCTGCGGCGCGAGCCGGGCCGACGTGGCAGTCGCGCGGGATATCAACGACTATCTCATGAAGGCCATCCAGGCCTGTTGGGCCACCCGGCACAGGACACAACGGGCGGGCCACCGGCAGTCGGGATAAAACGACATCGACAAGTTTCTCGAAAAACACAAGCAGGCAAAGTAGCGGGGGCCTCGGCCCGGGACCGGCCTAGACCTTTGCTTCCAATGTCTGTCTGCTTTCAGCAAATTCACTTCGGACCCAGTCGGCGAACGCGGCGGCCGGCTCGGAAAGCTCCTCCAAGCTCCTGGCAACAAGCCAGTAGCCGCCGGATGCAACGTCGATGTCGAACGGCTTGATCAGTGCGCCGGTTTCGAGCTCGTTGCCGATCTGCAAGAGATCGCCCAGCGCGACGCCGTGTCCGAGCAGGGCGGCCTGCTTTGAGAGCGATATATCCGCCAGCAGCGGCCCCCGCGCGGGCACGGCATCGGCCGGCACGCCGGCGGCTTCGAACCAGCGCGTCCAGCCCTGGCGATTTTCCTCATGCAAAAGTGTGTAGCGGGCAAGGTCGATTGGCTTCTCGAGGGGAGGGCCCGAGGCGAGCAGCGCCGGCGACAAAACCGGTGAATCGACTGTGGAGGCAAGCCGCTCTGCCTGGCTGCGGGGCCAGGAGGTTGCGTTGGCGCTGAAGCGCAAGGCAAGCTCAGGTTGATCGCTGCGGAATTCGATCAGCCTGGCATCGACTTCGAGGGACACGTCGATATCGGGCCGCAGCTGGCGAAACCGGTTGAGCCGAGGCACCAGCCAGACGGAGGCAAGCGACGGCTCGACGCTGACACGAACCACGGACTGCGCCGGCGCTGCCACCAATTCGCCGAGCAGCCGATCGATGGCGTCGAAACTTGTGACAAGCTGATCAAGCAGCCGGCGGCCGGTGTCGGTCAGTTCGACGCGGCGATGGTGACGTTCGAACAAGGGCTGGCGCAGGAAGGTTTCAAGTTCGCGGATCTGGCGGCTGATCGCCGCCTGGGAAACGAAAAGCTCCTCGGCGGCCTTGCTGAAGCTAAGGTGCCGGCCCGCCGCCTCGAAACTCCTCAATGCCGTCAAAGGCAGCCGCCCGCGCTTCATTCGCATAACCCAGGATTATCCGAAGTGGAAATTATACTCGTTTGAAGGCCAAGGCCAGCGGCGGTCTAATCGCGTCAAAGGAGACCGACCATGATCCAGTTCCTGAGCATCTTTGGCGATGTGATGCGGGTCGCAACGTTCCAATGGCGTGACGAAAGACACCACGCAAAGTGTGGCGAAGAGCCTGTCCGCCACGGCCGCTGGGCGCCTCCGGTTGACAGGCTGCCGTCTCGTCGCTGCCGCCCATGACGGCGCAGGGGACACGGGGCGGGGATTGCGTTCTCCCGACGAAGCTCACATCTATCGCGGAGAAGCACGCGATACGGAGACTGCGGTGCACGACCCGCATGGGCAGGCCCATACTGTCAGACCGCCAGGGCGCGGGCGCAATTGGCCCGGCCCGTGGCGCAAGACGCCCGGCCGTGTCCTCGGCACGTCTTTCGTGCGGCTTTACCAGCTGACGCTTTCCGGTTTTGTCGGCAATTCCTGCCGGCATGTGCCGACCTGTTCGGAATACGCGCATGAGGCGATTGCCCGCCATGGCCTGTGGGCCGGCTGCTGGATGGGGTTTTTCCGCGTGCTGCGTTGCGGGCCGTTCGGCACGCATGGCATCGATTTGGTACCGGAAGTGCTGGCGGACCGTTATGTCTGGTTCATGCCCTGGCGGTACTGGCGGATCGGTCGGAAACGCGGCAAAGCCCAGGCCTGACGGTGGCCTAACTTCAAAGTCGGACTATTTCGTACCATTCAGCATCATGCTGGGTCGCCGTTTTGATACATGGAATCCTCCAACCACGACGCGACTTCTGTCCAAAACCAGTTGCCGATAAAGCGATCGTCACAGGCGAGGCCCAGTCATTTTTTTATATTCTCTCCAGATTCTGATTGCCATATATACTATGTAGCGCTCATGATGGTATATCAGATACATAATAATAAACAAAACAACAGTGAAGGCGACTGTTCCAACTAAAGATAGTATGAATTCTATCGGGTGTTTTTCGAATTTAATCCAGCTGAATTTATCTCTTATTTCTCCAGATGCCAGCGCTGATGCTGATATGCCGATCGTGTACCCGATCAGGCTCGTTAACGCGATATAGGCTATAACTTTTTTCCAAACACTCATGGAGAGCAAGGCCATAATTTCATTTCTGATCGGCATTCGAGCAGTCGACGCAGACATTGTCCAGACGGGTTAACCGGCGACGATATGAGCTCCTCAGATTTGAAGTGCAACACGCGTTGAATTAACGCGTGTTTGATGGGCCAGCATTATACGGATATCGATTTGAGGGCAGATTTTTAGAATTCGGTAGGGTTAACGCAAGCCTGCACAAAGACTGCGCATTTGAGACAAAATCGAGACAAGAGACCTCGCTAAGTCCGCTGGCGAACACCCTACTGGAGCGAGCATCAATGCGTAACATCGACCGTCTTCCCTTTATCCTGGCTGGAGTCCTCTTCCTGCTCGCCTGGCTGCTGGGGTTCCCGATGCGCGCGCAATCTGCGCCGCTTGGGGATGTGCAGTGCACACTGATCGCCGAAGCGGCGAGCGGCAAGGTTCTTTATCAGGACGGCACCTGCGACCAGCGGTTCAGCCCGGCCTCGACGTTCAAGGTGCCGCTTTCGCTGATCGGCTATGACGCCGGTATCCTGAGCGACGAGCACACGCCGAGCTGGGACTACAAACCCGAGTTCGCGGCGGTGAAGCGGGACCAGAAGACAGTCGACCCGACGATCTGGGAAAAGGATTCGATCCTCTGGTATTCGCGTGAACTCACCCGCAAGCTTGGACCGCAGAGCTTTGCCGGCTATGTCTCGAAACTCGACTACGGCAACAAAGACGTTTCCGGTAATCCCGGCAAGAATGACGGGCTTACCCATTCCTGGGTCAACTCCTCGCTCAAGATCACGCCGGTCGAGCAGGTCGATTTCCTGCGCAAGCTTCTGGCGCACAAATTGCCGGTCTCGGCCAAGGCCTACGACATGACGTCAGCCATCATCCCGACATTCCAGGCCGGAGGCTGGACGGTGCAAGGCAAGACCGGCAGCACGAGGCTGGCCAATGATGCCGACAAGATCAGGGATAAGCGTTCGCTCGGCTGGTTCGTCGGCTGGGCGAAAAAGGACGGACAGCAGATTGTCTTTGCCCGCCTGGTCGTCGATGCCACCCGCACTGATATGCCAAAAGGTCTCAAGACGCGCGCGACGTTCCTGAAAGACCTGCCGCTGCTGGTGAAGTAACCCGTCAGGCGGTTCGGCGCGCGCGGATGATGTGGCCGCCGGAAGTGTTCGTCATTCCCTTCGGGGCTTTGGAAAAGCGAGCGGCGAGATCGCCGCTCTCGATATCCTCGATCTCGTCGAAGCCGAGCTCGCCCAGGGATTTCGCCAGTTCGGCCGGAACGAAGAAGCTGATCCATGGCTCCCCGACAGATGCGACGCGGGCCGCATGGAAGGCCAGCGCGGCCTGTCCCGCCGCGTCACGGTTCTCGGCCGGTTCGCTGTAGTCGAACACGACCTCCGAGCCGGGAAAGCCTGCGATCCAGGACAATGTGTTGAAGATCGCTTCCTTCGTCAGGTAGGGCACGACCCCCAGCCAGACGAAGAAACTCGGCTCGCTCGACCGCAAACCGGCGGCAGCCAGTTCGGCGGAGAGACTCTGCCGCTCGAAATCGACCGGCACGAATCTGGTGGCGGTTGGCTCGGCAAGTCCGCTATCGGCAATGCATTTGCGTTTCCAGGCTTGCGTGGCCGGGTGATCGACTTCGAACACGCTGAGGTCGGGATACGGATTGCGCAGCGAAAACGTATCGAGGCCGGCGCCAAGCACGACGAGTTGGCGGACACCGCGACGCACCGCGGCCGCCAGCCAGTCCTCGGCGAAGCGGGCGCGCGCTGCCACGAACAGACGCATGCGCCGGCGGCGCTCCTCTTCCTGCTCAAGCTCGCGCGCCGCGGGAGCGGCTTCACCCAGAATCGCGATCGCGTAGGGATCGCGAAACAGCCCCGCCTGCGGTGAAAATTGATGCAGGGCCCTCATGCGGGCGACGCCAAGGGCGGTTCGGCTGGGTGTTGCGTTTTCCATATCGACAATTCCAGACGTTGCGGGGATGTTCGCAAGCCTGAGCGGTGGGCTGCGACATCTCTGCCGACATTTCCTGACGGCCGGCCAGCCAGCACTCTTTACCTGGCCCGGCACTGCCTCTAAAACCCGCGCGCTGCCGTTTGTCCATGTGATTGGCGCATCCGGCTCTATCTTGTGCATGTCGTAACCCCAGGACTGTCATACACTTTTGGGCGACATGCATTTCAACCACCCGCGCTCGTTTGCGGGACTGGATAGGAGAACCATATGCTGAATTCCGTTTCCCTGACATTTCCCGACGGCTCCGTCCGCGACTACGACGCGGCGATGACCGGCGCCGGCCTTGCCGAATCGATCTCGAAGTCGCTGGCCAAGAAGGCCGTCGCCTACGCCATTGACGGCACCGTGCGCGACCTCTCCGACCCGCTCGGCAAATCCGGCAAGGTCGAGATCATCACCCGCGACGATGCGCGCGCGCTTGAGCTTATCCGTCACGACACCGCGCACGTGCTGGCGGAGGCCGTGCAGGAATTGTGGCCGGGGACGCAAGTGACCATCGGACCGGTGATCGAGAACGGTTTCTATTACGACTTCGCCCGCAACGAGCCGTTCACCCCGGACGATTTCCCGGTGATCGAGAAGAAGATGCGCGAGATCATCGCGCGCAACAAGCCGTTCACCAAGGAAGTCTGGTCGCGCGACAAGGCGAAAAAGGTGTTCGCCGACAAGGGCGAGAGCTACAAGCTCGAACTGATCGACGCCATTCCCGAGGATCAGGACCTCAAGATCTACGCACAAGGCGACTGGTTCGATCTCTGCCGTGGCCCGCACATGGCCTCGACCGGCCAGATCGGCAACGCCTTCAAGCTGATGAAGGTGGCCGGTGCCTATTGGCGCGGCGATTCGAACAACCCGATGCTGACACGCATCTATGGCACGGCCTGGGCCGACCAGGCGCAGCTCGAATCCTACCAGACGATGCTGGAGGAGGCCGAGAAGCGCGACCACCGCAAGCTCGGGCGGGAGATGGACCTCTTCCATTTCCAGGAAGAGGGGCCGGGTGTCGTCTTCTGGCACGCCAAGGGCTGGAAGATGTTCCAGAACCTGGTCAACTACATGCGCCGCCGCCTCGACGAGCAGGGCTACCAGGAGGTCAACGCGCCGCAGGTGCTCGACAAGAGCCTGTGGGAAACGTCAGGCCATTGGGGCTGGTATCGCGACGCCATGTTCAAGGTGACGGTCGCCGGCGACGATACCGACGACGACCGCGTCTTCGCGCTGAAGCCGATGAACTGCCCGGGCCACGTACAGATTTTCAAGCATGGGTTGAAGTCTTATCGCGATCTGCCCGTAAAACTTGCGGAATTCGGCAATGTGCATCGCTACGAACCGTCGGGCGCGCTTCACGGTCTCATGCGCGTGCGCGGCTTCACGCAGGATGATGCGCATATCTTCTGCACCGAGGAGCAGCTGGCGTCGGAATGCCTGCGCATCAACGATCTGATCCTGTCGACCTATGCCGATTTCGGCTTCGACGAAATCAGCGTCAAGCTGTCGACGCGGCCCGACAAGCGTGTCGGCACCGACGAGGCCTGGGATCATGCCGAGGCGATCATGGGCAGCGTGCTGGAGACGATCAGGACGCGGTCCGGCAACCGGATCAAGACCTCGATCAATCCGGGCGAGGGCGCCTTCTACGGGCCGAAGTTCGAATATGTGTTGAAGGATGCCATCGGCCGCGAATGGCAATGCGGTACCACGCAGGTCGATTTCAACCTGCCGGAACGCTTTGGCGCCTTCTATATCGGCTCGGATTCGGAGAAGAAGCAGCCCGTCATGGTACACCGCGCCATCTGCGGTTCGATGGAGCGTTTCCTCGGCATCCTGATCGAGAATTATTCCGGCCATTTCCCGCTGTGGTTCGCGCCGCTGCAGGTGGTGGTGGCAACGATCACCTCGGAGGCGGACAACTACGCGACCGAGGTGGTGGCAAAGCTGAAGGCAGCCGGGCTGCTGGCGGAAGCCGATCTGCGCAACGAGAAGATCAACTACAAGGTCCGCGAACACTCGCTGGCCAAGGTGCCGGTCATCCTCGTCTGCGGCAAGCGCGAGGCGGAGGAACAGACGGTCAACATCCGCCGGCTCGGCTCGCGCGACCAGGAATCGCTTGGCCTTGCCGAGGCGATCGCGCGACTGACCGAAGAGGCCGTTACACCGGACCGCAGGCGCAAACGCGCGGCCTGATCCGATAGTTCCCAGGAATGGCGGTGGAGCGATCCACCGCCATTTTCATATCCCTGTCACGCCAACCTTGTAACGAGCCCTCATGCTCAAGCTGAAGACGCGCGAAAAACCGTTTCCCGAGCTTTCCTATGCCAATCCGCGACAGCCGGCGCTGACGCGCTGGGTCATCCATTCCATTGAAGGCCTGTCGGGGCGCGACCGCTATGCCGCGCTCTATGATTTTTGGCGCCGCCAGGTGGTGCCATCAGGCGAGCGCGTGTTCAGCCGCATGCTCGACTTGATCGATGTGCGGATACGCACCGCCGACCAATGGCCGCCCGCGCCATTGCCGGACACACCGCTGGTGATCGTGGCCAACCATCCGTTCGGCATTGGCGACGGCATTGCCGTGCTGTCGCTGGCGGAGCAGTTGGGGCGGCCGTTCCGGGTGATGATCCACAAGGATCTGCTCAAGATCCGCGAGATGGAGCCCTATTCGCTGCCGATCGACTTTTCCGAGACCAAGGAAGCGCTGAAGAACAACATGGCCGTGCGTCACGAGGCGGTGCGGCTGCTGAAGGAGGGTGTCACCATCGTGGTATTCCCCGCCGGTGGCGTCGCCACCGCGCCGAAAGGCTTTGGCCGGGCGCGCGACCTGCCATGGAAGATGTTCCCGGCGCGTCTGGTGCAGGATGCCAAGGCATCCGTCATTCCGATGCATTTTTCCGGACAGAATGGCAGGCTGTTCCATTTGGTCAGCGGGCCGATGAACATGGCCGAGCGCGATGGCCGCGTGGCCAAATTCGTCGGCAAGGCTTCGCTGACGCTGCGGCTTTCGATGCTCATCCACGAATTCGCGCGGCTTTCCGGCAAGGCGATCGACGTGCGCGTCGGCGATGTGCTGAGCTGGAGCGAGTTGGAGCCGCTGCGCGATCGCAAGGCATTGCTCGAGCGTCTTTACCGCGGTGTGTTCGACCTGGCGCCGCAAGTGCCGCGCCGCCGGATTCCGTTCCTGCCGGCGCGGACGAAACTGGCCGCCTAAGGCTAGTCCGCGCCTTCTTCGGGGTCCATGGCCGCGGCTTCGGATGCCAGAACCTCGATTTCCTGGTTCTGCCCGGCCACGACCGTGAAATCCTTCTGGTAGATTCGGTCGCGGTTCTTGGCGATGATGGTGTAGTCGCCCTCGGCAAGCACCATCGAGGCGAAGGCGCCGACGGTCTCCTTGATCGGATCGCCGGATTCGTTGAGCAGCGACCATGACGTGTCGGCGATGGCTTCGCCACCGGCTTCGCGCACCAGCTTCATGGTGATCTCGGCGGCGTGATGCTCGACGGTGGCTTCGGTCAGCTTGCCGGCCTCGACGCGGATGTCGGAGCGGATCACCGCGTTGACCGCACCGTAGGTCGAGACGACATGGTAGATGCCGGCATTGAGCCGCACGACGCTGTTGGGCTCGACATCGGGAATGATCAGCGCGCGGTCGCCATTGGCCTCGGCGGTGCCCTCATAGATCGAGAAGCGCAGTTTTTTCGGCGGAATGCGCACGCCGCCGGACAGGACCGCGTCGAGCTTCAGGCCGCCGGCATCGAGTACCAGGCTTTCCCGCTTGGCTTCCTTGCCGACAGTGATGCGCTTGGTGGCGCCGGCGCGGCCATAGGAGGCATGGACCAGATAGCTGCCGGGCTCGAGCTGGAAGACGGCGCTGCCGCCATGCGCGGAGGCGACCATCGGCAATTTGCCGTTGACGGGCTCAGGCTTGAAGACACGCCAGACGAGGCCGCGGGTGATGTCGGTGCCCTTGTCGGTCAGCTGCGCCGACAAAGTGATGGCGCCACCGCCGCCAAGCGCCAGCGGGGCTTCGCTCTTGGGCGTCGCATAGCTCGATATTCCGGGGAGTTTCAGGTCGCCCACGCCATCCTTTTGCTGCGCAGCAGCCAGGGAGACCGGCAGCAGGAACAGCGCGGCGCAGAGCCAAACCAGGAAAAGACGCAGTCGCCCCTCAAACATGCCTTGCGTTGAAGCCCATGGCGGTGGCAATTTCAAGGCTTAAGAGTCCGATCCATGGACTCTTCAGCCCGGCGCTCGCGCGCCTTTGCCCGAGCCGCCCGAATTCCCGATGGTGCGCTTCAGCTCAAAACAGAGTGTTCAGGAGACTTGCGCCCATGGCGTCGCCGATCATCGACTTCCTGCTGACCCGAAATTCCGCGCCGATTCTGGACCTCAAGGAGCCGGCGCCCAGCGACGCCGATATCGCGACGATGATCGCCGCCGCCACGCGCGTGCCTGACCATGGCCGGCTCGAACCCTGGCGCTTCATCCTTTATCGCGGCGATACTCGCATCGAGATCGGCAAAAAGCTGGCGGCGCTTGCCGAACAGCGGGAAGGGCCGCTGCCCGAGGGCCGCCGCAACCAGGAACTGGCGCGCTTTTCCCGTGCGCCGCTGGTGATCGGCGTGGTGTCGGTGCCGAAAGAGAACCCCAAGATCCCGCAATGGGAGATGTTCCTGTCCGGCGGCATGGCGGCGATGAACCTGATGATATCAGCCAATGCGCTGGGCTATGGCACAAACATGATCAGCAACTGGTATTCCGACGTTCCGGAGGGCAGGGCGATCCTTGGACTGGCGCCGCAGGAGCGCGTCGTCGGTTTCATCCATATCGGCTCCTACGCCGGCCCGGCGCCGGAGCGGCCACGGCCCGATCCGGCAAAGCTCTATGCCGACTACTCGGGACCCTGGGCAGGCTGAATGTTCTACGAACCGTCCAAGGGGCACGGGCTGCCGCATGATCCGTCGAAGGCGATCGTGGCGCCGCGGCCGATCGGCTGGATATCGACGCTGAATGGGGCAGGCGAGATCAACCTGGCGCCATACTCCTTCTTCAATGCCGTTTCGACGCGGCCCTTCATCGTCTGGTTCTCCTCGGAGGGCGAGAAGGACAGTGCTTCCTTTGCCCAAGAGACCGGCGAGTTCGTTGCCAATCTGGTCAGCCGCGATCTCGCGGAGAAGATGAATTATACGTCCGTCAACGCGCCGCGCGGCGTCAACGAGTTCGTCTATGCCGATCTCGCCATGGCGCCTTCGCGTCTCGTGAAGCCGCCGCGCGTCGCGGCCGCGCCTGCCGCGCTGGAATGCCGGGTGACGGAGGTGTTTCGCCCGAAGGCGCTGGACGGAACGCCGACGAGCGCCGTCGTTGTCGCCGGCGAAGTGGTCGGCGTGCACATTGACGACGCCTTCCTGAAAGACGGCCTGTTCGACACCACCAAGGCTGGCAATGTGGCTCGGCTTGGCTACATGGACTATGCCAGCGTCGACGAAGTCTTTTCGATGCGCCGGCCACGCTGGGGCAAGGATTAGGTTTCAGACCTGGCAGATCACCGCGCCTTGTCGGCTTTCCGTCGGGCCGTCATGACGGCTCTGATATAGCCGGGCTCCCCGATCCGGATGCTGCCGTCGGGAAGGCCGAGAATGCGGTCGAGAGCGATTTCGTAGAGCCTGACGCGTTTTTCCAGCACCTCGATCGCGACCTCCATATCGGCGTCGCTGCCGCCGGCGATCGCCTTGGCGACGACATCATGCGTGGCCAAGCCGAACTGCATGACGATGTCGGCGACACCTTCCGGATCGAAAGTCCTGAAGGTGCCGTCTTCGACACCTTGCCGGATGACCTTGACCAGCAGGGGCGAAAAAGACGCGTGAGCCGCCAGGTTGATGCGGTGGAAAAGAACCAGATTCTCCGGCCGAAACATCGTTTCGAAAAGAGCCCAGGCCTCCGCTGCGGTCTCGATCTTGGCCTGTCGCGACTGGCTGAGCAAGCTGTTCAGCCGTCCAAGCGGGTCGAGGTCGGGATCGTCGAGTACACTCTGAACCGCAGCCAGCGCCTGCCGCGCGAAACGGTCGGCCAAGGCTTCCAGAAGAGCCTCCTTGGAGGGGAAGTAGTGATAGAAGGCGCCCTTCGAGATGCCGGCTGAGGCAATCACGTCGTTGAGGCTCGCTCTGTCGTAACCCTGCGTCAGGAACAGGGCCTGGGCATGGTCCAGAATGTCTTCTCGCCTGATCTCTGGATGCTTGATGACACGGGGCATGACGAAACCTTCTGCACGCGGCGGCCGCTCCCGTCCAGCACGGATATCAGACAGTCCGCTTGAAACACAGACCACTGGTCGGTATGATAGACCATTGGTCTGTTTCAGCCAATGCAGGCGAGGGGCATAATGTGGAAGGTCGGTCATGATCGCGAAATTGCTTCTTCAGACATTCATCTGGTTCGGCGTCATGGGCGCCTTGCTCTTCCTGTCGGCGGGCACCTTTGCTTGGCCAGCAGCCTGGGTCTATCTGGTGGTGATGGTGGGGCTGAGCCTCACCATGGGCGTGGCGCTGGCGCGACGCGATCCGGGCCTGATAAATGAGCGGCTGAGCCCTCCGATCCAGAAAAGTCAAACTCCGGCCGACAAGGTCCTGCTCTCCATACTTCTCATCGGCATCTTCGGCTGGCTGAGCTTCATGGGGTTCGACTTCCGTTTCGGCTGGTCGGCGGTCCCCTTCTGGGCGCAGGCGGTCGGCGCGCTGGTCCTGCTGGTCGGAATCTGGATCTGCTACCTAACCATGCTGGAGAACAGTTTCGCCGCACCCGTGGTAAAGATCCAGGATGAGCGCGGACAGCGCGTGATCACCACGGGCCCCTACAGCTACGTTCGCCACCCGATGTATGCCGGCGCCATCCTCTTTTTCGCCGGCACCGCACTCCTGCTTGGCTCTTGGTGGGGGCTGGTATCGGTGCTCGTGTTCATCGTTCTCCTGGCCATCCGCACCTTCATCGAGGAGAAAACCCTGCGCACCGGCCTGCGCGGCTATAACGACTACGCAACCCGGGTCCGCTATCGCCTGATCCCGATGGTCTGGTAGCCGCCGCACCAGACGCGCGCGGCAGCTTCGCCATCACGGAAGGAATCCTTCACCGTGACCACGCGAAAAGCGATTCCCCTTCCTCTGAACACACGCTAAGAGAGCGGCTTCGGCGATGCGTTGGGGTTAGCGTATCGACCTTGGGGATAGTGCGGGGGCACCACTGGCATGAAAAAACGCGACTCGCTGGGAGCCCGGCTGCGCTACGGCTTCGACAAGAGCATGGCCGCCGGCCCGATCGCCCTGATCGGCTGGCTTGCCGTCGTTTCCCTGCTGATCATCATCGCCGCCGCCGCTTTCCTTGCCGTGACCCGCATCGCGCCGGAAGGCGGCGAGCCGCTGAACTTTTTCGAAGCGTTCTGGGAATCGCTGATGCGCACGCTCGATTCCGGGACGATGGGCGGCGACACCGGCTGGGCCTTCCGCATCGTCATGCTGGTCGTCACGCTTGCCGGCATCTTCGTCGTGTCGGCCCTCATCGGCGTGCTCAGCGCCGGCGTGGACGGCAAGCTCGATGAATTGCGCAAGGGCCGTTCTCGGGTGCTGGAGAGCGACCACACCATCATCCTCAACTGGTCGCCGTCGATCTTCGACGTGATATCCGAACTCGTCATCGCCAATGCCAGCCGTCGCCGTCCGCGCATCGTCGTCATGGCCAATATGGACAAGGTCGCGATGGAGGACGAGATCGCGGCCAAGGTCGGCAAACTGGGCAACACGCGCATCATCTGCCGCAGCGGCGATCCGACCGATCTCTATGATCTCGCCATCGTCAATCCGCAGACCTCGCGGTCGGTGATCGTGCTTTCGCCGGACGGCGACGATCCGGATTCGCAGGTCATCAAGACGGTGCTGGCGCTGGTCAACGACCCGAGCCGGCGCACCGACCCCTATAACATCGCCGCCGAGATCCGCGACGGCAAGAATGCCGAGGTCGCCCGCGTCGTCGGCGGGGCCGAGGTGCAGCTCGTGCTGGCCGACCAGCTGATCTCGCGCATCGTCGTGCATTCGAGCCGGCAGTCGGGTCTCAGCGGCGTCTATTCGGAACTGCTCGATTTCGACGGCTGCGAGATCTACACGACAGCGCAGCCAGGGCTCGCCGGCAAGACCTTCGGCGAGGCGGTGATGGCCTATGAGCATTGCGCGCTGATCGGGCTTTGTGACCAGGACGGGCGTGTCAATCTCAACCCGCCGTCAGATACTGTGGTCGGTGCGGATATGCGCGCCATCATCATCGCCGAGGACGATGCCGCGATCAGGCTCGGAAGCACCACGATCAAGATCGATACGGCGGCGATCCTCGGCCCGCGGTCCGTCGAGGCGAAGCCGGAGCGAACACTGATTCTCGGCTGGAACCGGCGCGGTCCGATCATCACCTATGAACTGTCGCGCTACGTCGCGCCTGGTTCGATCCTGACCGTCGCCGCTGATACGCCTGGCCTCGAGCAGGAAGTTGCCGGACTGCCGGTTGCCGGCGACAATCTGTCGGTTTCCTGCCGCATCACCGACACCTCGAGCAGCACGGCGCTGGCGAGCCTGGACGTGCCTTCCTACGACCACGTGCTCGTCCTCGGCTACAGCGAAGCCATGGCTGCGCAGCCGGCCGACACGCGCACACTGGTGACGCTGCTGCATCTGCGCAAGATCGCCGATGATGCCGGCCTGCACATCTCCATCGTCAGCGAGATGATCGACGTGCGCAACCGCGAGCTTGCGGCGGTGACCAAGGCCGATGATTTCGTCGTCAGCAACCGGCTGGTCAGCCTGATGCTGGCGCAGGCCTCCGAGAACCAATATCTCGCCGCGATCTTCGATGATTTGCTCGACGAGCAAGGCTCCGAAATCTACATGCGCCCGGTCGCCGACTATGTCGCCATCGACCAGCCATTGACCTTCTGGACGATCGCGCAATCGGCGCGGCTGCGCGGCGAGATCGCCATAGGCTACCGGCGAATCCGCGCCGGAGATGCCGACCAGCGGGCGCTGGGCGGCGTTACCGTCAATCCTCCGAAGTCGGAAGCGCTGACCTATCTGCCGGAGGACCGGATCATCGTGCTGGCGCGGGACTGACGAGCAAAGGCTCGCCAGACTAAACGGAGATCCCGGCTGCCTTGGCGCGGGCCAGCAGCCGTTCGGCCAGCCGCAGATGCGGGCGGTCGAACATCTTGCCGTCAATGCCGACGACGCCGGGATTCCCCGCCGCCTCGAACGCCGCGACGATCGCCGCCGACTGTTTCACCGCCTCGGCCGAGGGCGTGAAGGCGGCGTTGATGACGGACACCTGGTCGGGGTGGATCGCCATCTTGCCGGTGAAGCCGTCGCGCTCGGCCTCCGCGCATTCCGCGGTGAAGGCCGCCATGTCGCGAAAGTTCGGGAACACGGTGTCGATCGCCGCGACCTCCGCGGCTGTGGCCGCAAGGATGGTCGTCAGGCGAGCGTGGCGGAACAGGTCGGTGTAGCGGCCGTGCTCGTCGCGTGCCGCGCGTGCGCCGATCGCCGCAGACAAATCCTCTGCGCCCCAGGTCAGGCCGGCGAGCCGCGCGCTTGCGCCGGCATAGGTCGCGGCGGCGAGCACACCCGCCGGGGTTTCGGTGATGATCGGCAGGATTTTGATCGAGCCGTCGGGCAGGTCGTTCTCGGCCTCCCAGACCCTGAGCTTTGCCGAGAGCTGCTGTACATCCTGGCCGCTGTTGGACTTAGGCAGCATGATGCCGACCGGCTTTGCCGAAACGAGCGCGGCAAGATCGTCATCCGTCAACCCGGTCGAGAGGTCGTTGACCCTGATGTAGATGGCCGAGCTGGTTAGCCCCCTGCGTTCGGCAATAAAGCGTGCCGCAATGTCTCGCGCGGCTGCCTTGTTCTGCGGCGCCACGGAATCCTCGAGATCGACGATCACCACGTCGGCGCCCGCGCCAAAACCTTTTTCAAGCTTGCGCTCGGAATCGCCGGGGACGAACAGCAGCGAGCGCATCAGGCGGCCTTCTTCAGCATCATCGCTTGCCTGACGCATTTGGCGACGAGGTCGCCATGCTGGTTGTAGGCGCGGTGTTCGAATTCGACGATGCCGCGATCGGGCTTCGATTTCGATTCCCGCACCGAGATGACAGTGGTCTCGACGCGGATGGTGTCGCCATGGAAGACCGGGTGTGGAAAGGTGGTTTCCTTCATGCCGAGATTGGCGACCGTCGTGCCGACCGTGATGTCGTTGACCGAAATGCCGATCATCAGGCCGAGCGTGAACAGCGAGTTGACCAGCGGTTTGCCCCATTCGCTCCTGGCGGCGAAATCGAAGTCGATATGAAGCGGCTGCGGGTTCAGCGTCATCACCGAAAACAGCATGTTGTCGCTCTCGGTCACGGTCTTGCGAAGCGTGTGCTGGAAGACATGACCGACGACAAACTCCTCGAGATATAGGCCGGCCATTTTCAGTCTCCTGCACTGATTGACGGTTGATAGGCGCTGCATTCAGCGGTCGCAAGCCAGTTAATGAACATGGTGAACCGTTCGTAAACCATTTATGCCTACCGTCTCCAGCGGGGTCGGAAACCTTCCGGCATGGGGCGTAAGCAGACGGGCATGGTTGTTGTTTCGCATTTCCTGAAATGGATCTACACGGCAAGAGTGTCCGAGCGCGCCGCCGCGGCCAATGCGCTGGCCCGCGCCTATGTCAATTCCGAATTGCCGTTCGAGGACCGATGCGCCGCCGAGGCAGCGCTGACGCTGCTGCTCGACGATGCATCGTCGAAAGTGCGGCTGGCGATGGCCGAAGCGCTCTCGATGAGCCACCACGCGCCGCTGCAGATCATCAGTGCGCTGGCGTCTGACCAGCCGGAAGTCGCCGGTGTGGTGCTGGCGCGTTCGCCGCTGCTCACCGATGCCGATCTGATCAACCGCGTGGCTGCGAGCCAGAAGGCAACGCAGAAGCTGATCGCCGACCGTCCTGTCGTCTCGATGGCGCTGTCGGCGGCCATCGCCGAGATCGGTGAGGCGGAAGCCTGCGCCGTCCTGCTCGCCAATAGCGGCGCCAGCATTGCTTCGCTGAGCTTCCGCCGCATGGCCGAACGCCATGGGCACCTGCCGCAGGTGCGCGAGGCGCTGATATCGGACATCAGGCTGCCGGCCGACTGCCGGCACATGCTTCTGATCAAGCTCGGCGAGACATTGAAGACATCGCCGCTGGTCATGGCACTGATGGGCGCCGCGCGGGCCGATCGTGTCCTGCGAGACGCCTGCGTCAAGGCCTCTGTGACGCTGATTGAGGGCACGCGCCAGGAAGAACACGCCGCGCTGATCGAACATCTCAGGCTGCGCGGCGATCTCACCGCGAGCTTCCTCATCCGCACCATCGCGCATGGCAAGGTCGATTTCTTCGGCTCCACGCTGGTGGCACTCGGCCAGCAATCCGAGCCACGGGTGAGGGCGCTGCTGGCAGGCGGCCACGACGTGGCCTTGCAGGCATTGTTCCGCAGCGCCGGCCTGGCTGCCGCCACGCATGCCATCATCTTGCGTGCGCTGAAGATCTGGCGCGAGGTTGCCAATGGCAAGCGTGTTGCCGGCGTGCAGGAAGTCAGCTGGCTGATGCTCAAGGAGTTGGGCGGGCAATCCGCGGAAGGCGATCTCGCGGCCTTGGTCAAGTCGATCCATCTCGACGCGCTGCGCGAGAACGCGCGGGGTCACGCGCTGGCGATTGCAGCGGCCTAGCCTCGGTCTTTCGCGAAAAAGTCCGGAAAGTCCTCCATCGCGGCGGCAATGATGCGCAGGGATGCCGCGATCTGCAGCATGTCGCCGGTGGCGTTTCGCTGGGCGATACCAGCCGCATACTGCCGGGCGACAGCGACGGTCGCTGTCTGCGGATCGCCGGGGGAGCGGAACAGCAGTTCGCGCGCCAGCCCTCTCAGGAAATTGGCGATCGAAACCGTGGTTTCCGATGGGATGGCATGGTTTTGGCTCGCGCCGCGCAGCCTGAGGATCTCCAGGCCGACCGTCGCGGCGGCGACGCTCCCGCCCAGCACCGCCTCGCCCTTCCTGCCGGAGTTCTGCACCAACGGCATCAGCTGGTTGATGCGGTCATAGGCGAGGCTTTCGAAGGCCGAACGCCTCGGCACGCGCTCGTGCAGGCAAAGCCGTGCCAAATCCTCGCGCATGGCCCGCACGATCCGGTTTGCCGCGAGCCACGGATCGGCGGGCAGCACGGCAATGAAGACGCCGATCGCCAGCAGAATGCCGACCAGCACCGATGCCGAGCCAGCAAAGAACGGGCCAGGATCGTAGGTCATCGCTTGATGCGGGCTGAGGAAAGCGAGGAAGTTGATGGCGAAGGCCGTGGCGACGCCGACATAGCGCGGATTGGCCATGCCCAGCGCGGTCGGCACCAGGATCGGCACGACAAACAGGACGAACCAGCCGAAGCCGGGCAAAGCAGGCAATGCGATCTGGCCGACGAGGAAGGCAAAGGGCAAAGCTAGCAGCGTGCCCTTGAAGAAGCCCCAGGACACCTGCACCGGATCGGGGCGAGCGGCGAAAAGGCTGGATACGACGGCGACGAGAATGACCGTGCCCGCCGCCTCGGACCATTTCGTCGTCAGCCAGAAGGCCGCGACCAGCAAGGTGGCAAGGGCCGCACGCACGGCATTGCGCGATGCGCCAGGGTAGTCGCGGTGCACCACCAGGGCAGGCTGCCTGCTGGCGCGGCCCGTGCGGGTGACCGGTGAACGCAAGGCATCGAGCCCGCGCAGCACCTGCTTGAGCGCCTCGGCGAAATCGGCGGCGATGGTGAGGCGGGTGATGGTGCCGACCCTGTCGTCACCCTGGTCGACCGAGGCATCGGGCAGTTGCCGGGCCTTGGCCGAGATCGCGTCGAGCTGTTTAACCCAGGGTGCGGTATCGTCCAGTGCGCCGGGCTTTGCCGCCAAATCGCCGACAAGGGCCTGCAATTGCGAACGCACCGGGATGAGGGCGGCGTTTTTCGGGGCGGCGTGCGAATGCAGCGCGCGTGCCGCCGACAGGGCCGAGAGCAATTGTCCGATGGTGCGCCGCACCGGGTGGGCACGCGGCGCGAAGCTCGGCGCTTCCAGCCTGGCATAGGCGCGCATTTCGCCGAGTGTCTGGGTGTCCGCGACGAGTTTGCGATGCAGTGCGGAAAGTGTCGCTGTGTCACCGCCCGAGAAGGCGCCCGCGGCATAGGTGGCAAGGTCGAGAATGCAGCGCTTCAGCCGCGAGATGATGGCATCGCTGGCCAGTTTCGGCAGGATCAGCCGGCTGGTCACGCCGGCGCAGACGATGCCAAGCACGATTTCCGCGCAACGCGCGACAGCAAGATCGACGATCAGATGCGGCTGTCCGAAGGCAGGCAGGCCGATGATCATCGCCGTGTAACCGGCAAGTGCCGCACCATAGGCTTCGGGATTGCGCAGCAATGATGAAACGAAGGTGCAGATGCCGATCCAGACGGCGAGCACGGTCACCAGAACCCATGGGTTGGTGCCGAAGACAGTGGTGATGCCGATCGCCGCCAGCCCGCCGGCCAGCGTGCCGAGCAACCGGTAGAAGCCCTTGGCCAGCACCATGCCCGCGACCGGCTGGGCAACGATAAACACCGTCATCATCGCCCATTGCGGGTGGTCGAGCTTGAGGGCATAGGCGGCGAGCAGCGCGATCAGGCCGGCCGAAACGGTGCGCAGGGCGAAAATCCAGTCCGAGCGCGTCGGCTGCGTCAAACCGGCCAGGCTCGTCTCGAAATACGCTTTCAGCCGCGCCCAGGTCACATGCCGGTCTCCATATCGGAAGCGCAAGCTAAACTGGCCAGCGGCTAGATATCCAGCACTTCCGTCTCGGCGAATTCGGCACGTTCCTGGATGAAGCGGAAGCGGGCTTCCGGCTTGGTGCCCATCAGCGCGTCGACCGCGTCCTTGGTCGCTGCCTCGGCGTCGATCACATCGACCCGCAGAAGCGTGCGCTTCCTCGGATCCATTGTGGTCTCCTTGAGCTGAGAGGCCATCATCTCGCCCAGGCCCTTGAAGCGGCCAAGCTCGACCTTGCCGCGCCCGGTGAATTCGGTGCGCAGGAGCTCGTCCTTGTGCGCGTCGTCGCGGGCATACGCAACCTTGCCGCCTTGCCGGATCGAATAAAGCGGCGGCACCGCCAGGTAGAGATGGCCGCCACGCACTAGCGCCGGCATTTCCTGGTAGAAGAAGGTGATCAGCAGCGAGGCGATATGGGCGCCGTCGACGTCGGCGTCGGTCATGATGATCACGCGGTCGTAGCGCAAATCCTCATCGCGGTATTTTGAGCGCGTGCCGCAACCGAGCGCCTGGATCAGGTCCGATATCTGCTGGTTGGCGGCCAGCTTGTCATTGCCGGCACTGGCGACGTTGAGGATTTTTCCGCGCAATGGCAGTACGGCCTGACTGGCGCGGTCGCGCGCCTGCTTGGCCGAGCCGCCGGCGGAGTCACCTTCGACGATGAACAGTTCGGCACCGGCCGCCGCATTCTGCGTGCAGTCGGCGAGCTTGCCCGGCAGGCGCAATTTGCGCACCGCGCTCTTGCGCGACACTTCCTTTTCCTGACGCCGGCGCACCCGCTCGTCGGCGCGCGCGATCACCCATTCCAGCAGCTTCGAGGCTTCCTGCGGATTGTCGGCCAGCCAATGGTCGAACGGATCGCGGATCGCGGTCTCGACAATTCGAATTGCCTCGATCGTCGCCAGCCTGTCCTTGGTCTGGCCAACGAATTCAGGCTCGCGGATGAACACGGACAGCATGCCGGCCGCCGAGATCATGACGTCTTCGGAGGTGACGATCGAGGCGCGCTTGTTGCCGACCAGATCGGCATAGGCGCGCAAGCCGCGCGTCAGCACGTTGCGGAAGCCGGCCTCATGCGTGCCGCCTTCGCCGGTCGGAATGGTGTTGCAGTAGGAATTGATGAAGCCGTCGCCGCCAAACCAGGTCACCGCCCATTCGAGCGAGCCATGGCCGCCTTGCTTTTCGCTTTTTCCCGCGAAGATTTCCCGCGTCACCTGAAAGTCGTCGCCGAGCGATGCCTTGAGATAGTCCTTCAGGCCGCCGGGAAAATGGAACTCCGCCTTGGCCGGGGTCTGGTCCTTTTCCTTGATCAGCGAGGGATCACAGGTCCAGCGGATTTCGACGCCGCCGAACAGATAGGCCTTCGAGCGCGTCATGCGGTAGAGCCGCGCCGGTTCGAAGGCCGCGCCCTTGCCGAAGATCTGCTCGTCGGGATGGAAGCGGATTTTCGTTCCGCGCCGGTTGTGGACCTCGCCAAGCTGCTCCAGGCCGCTTACCGGAATGCCGCGCGAAAAGCGCTGGCGATAAAGCTGGCGGCCACGCGCGACCTCGACCTCGAGATGGTCCGACAGTGCGTTGACCACGGAAACGCCGACGCCGTGCAGGCCGCCGGAGGTTTCATAGACCTTGGAGTCGAATTTGCCGCCCGAATGCAGCGTCGTCATGATGACTTCGAGCGCCGGCTTCTTGAATTTCGGATGCGGATCGACCGGGATGCCGCGGCCATTGTCGGTAACGGTCAGAAACCCGTCGGCCGAAAGCTCGACATCGATGAAGGTGGCATGGCCGGCAACCGCCTCGTCCATCGAATTGTCGATGACCTCGGCGAACAGATGGTGCATCGCCTTGTCGTCGGTGCCGCCAATATACATGCCTGGCCGGCGGCGCACCGGCTCCAAGCCTTCGAGCACCTCAATGTCGGCGGCGCTATAGCCCTCGCTGCCATCCTTGGTCGCGGCTGGGCGCTTGGCTGCTGCCTGCACAAGCGGGTCGGCCGGGCGCGCCGGTGAGCGAACCGGCTGCGGCTGCTTGTCCATATTGCCGAAGAGATCGTTGTTGTCGTCCATGCCTGCCATAGGGTCCGGTGCTGCGAATCACTCGCCGATACTGCCACGCTTTTCAGCGCCAAGCGACGGAGGTTCCTGTTACGTTCGGGGATTTGACCCGTCTTATCCTAAAACCATTCGATAACCAAGCGGGCGGAAATAGGTCCAATACCACCGTTCTACATTCCTGATTCTTTAACAAAGCGGCCTAGCGTGAGCCCAACATAACAAGAAACGACGGCATCAGGGGTTTTCGGCGTGAGGGGCAAGGCCATAACGATGATCGGTATCGCCGCCGTTTTCGGCGCGATCTCGATCTTTGCCGCGGATTTCTGGGTCAAGAGCCAGGCCAAAGCCGATGCCGAGGAGAAGACGGCGTCGATCGCCGCTCCCGCCCCGCCCAGGATCGAGTTCAAGACCATCGTGGTGGCGAACGCGCCGCTGCGCTACGGCCAGGAACTTGACCGCGCCAAGCTGATCGAAATCCCCTGGCCACAAGATTCCCTGCCGCAAGGTGCCTTTGCCACCATCGACGGATTGCTCGGCGAGGGCAATCGCATCGTGTTGTCGCCGATCGAGGTCAACGAACCGGTGCTGCTGAACAAGCTGTCGGGGCCGAACGGCCGCGCTACGCTCTCCAACATGCTTACGCCCGGAATGCGAGCGGTGACCATCCGCACTGACGAGATCGCCGGCGTCGGCGGCTTCGTCACGCCGGGCGACCGCGTGGATGTCGTGCTGACGCGCGATGCCGGCGAAATCCAGGAGGTCGCCAAGAACGCGCAAGGTGCTGCCGGTTCAACCGTCACCTCCGAGATCGTCGTTGCCGACGCCAAGGTGCTGAGTGTCGGCCAGGGTGCCGACGAGCGCCAGACGACGCCGCAGATCACGAATTCCGTGACCATTGAAGTGACGACCGAAGGCGCGCAGAAAGTGGCGCTTGCCCGCACCGTCGGCACGCTGTCGCTGTCGCTGCGCTCAGCCTCCGAAGGCGGCGACGGCAAGAACGGCGTCACCACCATCTCGTCTTTTGGCGGATCGGTGGCGGCCAAGGCTCAGGCCGCGGCCGGCTCGCTTTTCGATGCGATAACCAAGGAGCCGGAGAAGCCGAAATTCAAGACGGTCATCGTGACGCGCGGCACGAAGGCCGAGGAATATCAGGTTCCTGCGCCGGACCAGAAGTAAAGGCCGGTGGGGACCGGACGGGACAGGGCAATTGTGATGCGTACCCTATATCGAATGATGGATCGATCGCGCTTTGCGCGCGCTCTGGCGATGGCTGCTGCGCTGGTTGCGGGCGGAATGCTCGCCTTGCCCGGCGTGGCCAAGGCGGACAATGACATCGTCTATGTCTCGGCGGCCAAGAATGCGTCGATCAAGGTCGCCAAGGGCAAGCCCAAGACGATCGTGACGAGTGCCGCCTTCTACCAGATCGTCATCGGCGATCCTGAGATCGCCAACGTCAATCCATTGACCGACAAATCCTTCTATGTGCTCGGCAACAATCTCGGCACCACCGGCGTTGCGCTGTTCGACGAGAAAAAGCAGCTCGTCGGCACCGTCGACATCGAGGTGACGCTCGACACGGATCAACTGGCCAGCACCATCCGCGCCAGCGTGCCGGACGCCAAGATCAAGGTCGGGTCGGCCAATGGCCGTGTCGTGCTGTCGGGCGAGGCCGACGACGCGGTCGCCGCCGACAAGGCAAGCAAGATCGCCAGCCGCTTTTCTGGCAATGAGGAGGTGATCAATTCGGTCAACATCTCGTCGTCGCAGCAGGTTCAGCTCAATGTCCGCTTCGTCGAGATCAATCGCCAGGCGGGGCAGGATCTGGGCGCCAAATACAGTGCCAATTTTGCCTACGGTTTCGGCGGGCGCGATGTTTCGCTCGACCCCGGCACGGTGCCGGCAGCGGGAACCGGTGAAATCATCGGCCGGCTGCTGTCGAACGGCGTGTCGATCGACATCGCCATCAAGGCGCTGGAAGAGCGCGGCCTCGCCCGCCGTCTGGCGGAACCGAACCTCATCGCCCGCTCGGGCGAGACGGCGAGCTTCCTCGCCGGCGGCGAATTCCCGATCCCGGTCTCGGAGGACAACGGCAAGATCTCCGTCAGCTATAAGAAATACGGCGTCAGCCTGGACTTCACGCCGACCGTGCTCAAGGACGGGCTGGTGAGCCTCGACATCGCGCCGGAAGTCTCTTCGATCGATGCGTCGTCCTCCTACAACATCGGCACTATCTCCGTGCCGGGATTCATCGTGCGCCGCGCCAAGACCTCGGTCGATCTCAAGAACGGCCAGAGCTTCATGATCGCGGGACTGCTGCAGTCGCAAAACGACATCACCACGTCGCGCATTCCCGGCCTCGGCAAGATGCCGGTGCTCGGGGCGCTGTTCTCGTCGAAATCCTATCAGCGGCGCGAGACCGATCTGGTCATCATCGTCACGCCCTACCTGGTCAAGCCGGTCGATCCGTCGAAGAAAATGCTCGAGCCGACCGATGGCACGCGGCCGGCCAGCAATGTCGACTATTTCCTCAACAACACCGAGGAAGTGAAGGCATCGGACACCGGCCGGGCGCTGGCGCTGGCCGATGGCAGCGCCGCACGGACCGCTCCCGCCACCACGGTCGGGCACTTCCTCGACCTGCCGAAGGACTGAAACCATGCGTCTGGTCCTGACATCAAGTGTCGCCTTGCTTCTTGCCGGTTTGGCCGGCGGCTGCACCAGCGACGATTACATACGCACAGAAGGGGTGACGCCGGGCTCCGGCGACGCCCAGGCCGCCAACACCGTCATGCAGATGGTCGATCCCTGGAAATACGGCGTCCAGAACACAAGGCTTCTCGTGCCTGCCAAGCGTGGCGATGCCGGGCCGGTCACGCCGGATCAGGCCGCCGCTTCGAAGGCATCGCAGACGACCACGGGCAACTGACCCCAAAGGGCGATCGCGCTAACAGGCTGACAAAAATGGCAAACGGCATCAAGACCAAGAAGATCCTGCTCGTATCTACGGACAGGACCTTCGTGCAGGACACGCGGACCGCATTCGCCGCCTCCGAGATCATCCAGCTCTCGACGGTGGAAAAGAATGTCACCGAACTGCGCGGCGAGATCCAGGAGGCGGACTTCGGCGCCATCATCGTCGACATGGACGCGGCGAGACTGGAGGAAGTCGAGTCGCTGCAGCGCGTCATGCGCCGTCTGGAGGGCAAGGCGCCGGTGGTTGTCGTCACCCAGGAATTCAACGCCGCCGCGGTGCGCATCCTGGTGCAGCTCAAAGTCGCAGACTTCCTGGTCAAGCCGATCACCACGGCCGATCTGGTGCGCTCGGTGGTGCGGGCCCTGCAAGGGCCGGGGCGCGAGGAAAACACCGAATCGCAGATCTACACCTTCATGCCGGCCGCCGGCGGCGTCGGCACCACGACGCTGGCGCTGCAGACCGCATTCCAACTGCATCACTCGGTGACGCGCGGCGCCTCGACCTGTGTGGTCGACCTCAATTTCCAGCAGGGCGCCTGTGCCGAATATCTCGACCTCGAGCCGCGTTTCGACATCACCGAGATCGAAAACCAGCCCGAACGCCTCGACCGGCAATTGCTCGACGTGATGCTGTCCAAGCATGCCAGCGGGCTTTGCGTGCTGGCGGCACCGACGCATCCGTCGGAGATGCGCTCGTTCAAGACCGATGTCGTGGTTCGCATGCTGGACCTCGTCTCGGCCTATTTCGACAATGTCGTCATCGACATGCCGCGCACCTGGTTTCCCTGGACGGAGACCGTGCTGCTGGGCTCCAACAAGCTCTATATCGTCGCCGAAATGACGGTGCCGTGCCTGCGCCACACGCAAAGGCTGATCCAGGCGGTCTACGAGACCGCCGGCAAGGAAGTGAAGCCGAACGTCATCGTCAACCGTTTCGAGCAGAAGATGTTCGACAACGGAATCAAGCAGGCGGATGTCCAGGAGATCCTTGGCGAGCATTTCGTCGGCGGTATTGCCAACAATTACCGGCTGGTGCGCGAGGCGGTCGACCGCGGCGTGCCGCTGCACGAGATCGATCCCAATGCCAATGTCGTCAACGATCTGAAGAAGATCATCCTGCCGGAGGAGGCGGTCGCGACCGGAGCCAAATCGAAGTCGCTGTTCGGTCTCGGCAAGGGCTTCTTGAAGAGGAAGGCCGGATGACCAGCCGTTTTTCCACCCTGCAGAACCGCGATGCGCGTCCGCAGCGCCCGGCTGATACAACGCCGGTCGCGCATCATGCGGTCGTCATCCCGACCAGCCGGAAGGCTTTGCCGGCAAAGCCGGATGTCGCGCCGGCAAAGAACGCCAACAAGGTGCTCGATGCGCGCGTGCGCATTCACCGCATGCTGCTCGAGGAAATCAACCTGGTGGCGCTGGAGCGTTTGCCCAAGGAGGAGATGCGCCGGCAGGTGCATGATTTCGTCTCGGAAAAAACCCGCCAGGAGCGGATGGCGATCAACACCGCCGAACTTGAAGCGCTGGTCGACGATATTGTCGACGAGATGGTCGGCCTTGGTCCGCTCGAGCCGTTGCTCAAGGATCCCGACATCAACGACATCCTGATCAACGGCCACCAGAACTGCTTCATCGAAAAGAAGGGCAAGCTGCAGCAGGTTCATATCCCGTTCAAGGACGAGGCGCATCTGCTTAGAATCATTAACAAAATCGTCGCCGCGGTTGGCCGCAGGGTCGACGAATCGCAGCCAATGGTCGATGCCCGCATGCTGGACGGCTCGCGCTTCAACGCGGCCATCCGCCCGGTCGGCGTCGACGGGCCGCTGGTGTCGATCCGCAAATTCTCCAAGAACAAGCTCGGCCTGCACAAGCTGGTCGAATTCGGCGCCATCACGCAGAACATGGCCGAAGTGCTGGCGGCGGCCGTGCACGCCCGCAAGACGACGATCATTTCGGGCGGCACCGGCACCGGCAAGACGACGATGCTCAACGCACTGTCGGCCTTCATTCCCGAAGACGAGCGGCTGATCACCATCGAGGACGCGGCCGAACTTCAGCTGCAGCAGCCGCATGTCGCGCGCATGGAGACGCGTCCCGCCAACATCGAGGGCCATGGCGAACTCAAACAGCGCGATCTCGTCAAGAACGCACTGCGCATGCGCCCCGACCGCGTCATCCTCGGCGAGTGCCGCGGCGAGGAGGCCTTCGACATGCTGCAGGCGATGAACACCGGCCATGAAGGGTCGATGGCGACCATCCACGCCAACACGCCGCGCGATGCCATTTCGCGCCTCGAACAGATGTTGGGCATGACCGGCATGCCGATGACGGTGCAGTCGATCCGCAGCCAGATCGCCAGCGCCATCGACATCATCGTGCAACTGACCCGGCTTTCCGATGGCAAGCGCAAGGTGACAAGCGTTGCCGAGGTGACCGGCATGGAAGGCGACGTCATCCAGATGCAGGAGATCTTCCGCTTCGTGCGCACCGGCATGGACGCCGATGGCGGCATCCTCGGCTATTTCGAGGCAACCGGCATTAGGCCGCGCTTCCTGGAGGATCTGCGTGCCATGGGCATCGAGTTTCCCGGACGGTACTTTGAACCCGGCCGGCCGCAGGAGTAGCCGGGTGTTCGACGGGCTGAGCGCAATCTATGTCGTCTATGCCGGGGCAGCACTGACCGGCATCATGATCGCCGAGGCCTGCTATCTCCTCTATGCCGGCCGCAGCGACAAGCGCACCGCCATCAACCGGCGCATGAAGCTGCAGGAAAGCAAGATCAGCCAGGAGCAGGTGCTGATCCAGCTGCGCAAGGAGCGCGGCCTCGACGCGGGCACCTCGCTGTTCTCGCCAGACCGGTTCCGCGCGCTGCGTACGCAGTCGGGCATGATCATGCCGCTGTCGAAATTTCTGATGATCACCTCGGGTGTGGCGATGGCCATGACCCTGGTCGCCATCTGGTACGGCTTGCCACTGCTGATGGGGCTTCTCCTGTTCGTCGTGCTGTTGCCGCTGGTGCCGGTGATGGTGATGCGCTCCATGCGCAAGCGTCGGCTTAAGCGCTTTGGCATGCAGCTGCCCGAGGCACTGGAACTGATCACGCGCGGCCTCAAGGCCGGTCACCCCGTGCCGGTGGCCATCGCCATGGTGTCGCGCGAAATGCCCGATCCGATCGGCACCGAGTTCGGCGTCATCGCCGATGAGGTGACCTATGGTTCCGACCTGGTCTCGGCTTTGAATTCGCTGTTCGACAGGGTCGGCCATGAGGATCTGCCGCTGTTCATCACCGCCGTCTCCATCCAGTCCAGTTCGGGGGGCAATCTGCGCGAAATCCTCGACGGCCTGGCGCTGACGATCCGCGAGCGCGGCAAGCTGCGTCGCAAGGTGCGCGCCATCTCGACCGAAGGCCGCATGTCGGCCTACATCCTGACGGCGATACCGGCGCTGCTGTTTGCCGCCATCATGGCGCTGATGCCGGGCTTCTACCGTGATGTCTGGGACGAGCCAAAGACCTGGTACCTGATCGGCGGGTCCGTGACCTGGCTGATGCTGGGCAATCTGATGATGTTCAAAATGTCGAATTTCAGGTTCTGACATGCAGGGCTTCATCGAATTCCTAGCCTCGCTCGCACCGACCTCCCTGATGCCGGTGGCGATCCTGCTTCTGGCCCTGGGCAGCGTCGCCGTCGCCTGGCCGATGGTGGCGGCGAAGGGCGACCGCAACGACGTGAAGCGCCGGCTCAAGGTCGACCATGGCGCGGTGGCCGCGAAGCCCGAGCCGCTGCAGAAGAAGAACGCCAATGTCGTGCGCGAAAAGGCGGTGAAGCGGGCGCAGGAATTCTACGCCAGGAGCGATCCGGAAAATGTCGCCCGGTTGCGCATGAAGCTGATCCAGGCCGGCTATATGGAGCCGCGCGCCGTCGGCACGTTCTTCATCATACGCTTTTCCGCGCTGGTCGGCGGCGCGATCGGCGCCTTTGTCCTCAACCAGTGGCTGGCCAGCGCCGAAGCGACGATGACCAGCCGCTGGGCGTTCGTCATCCTGTCGGGCGTGGCCGGTTATTTCCTGCCCGGCCTGGTGCTGACCCAGCAGGTGCGGGAGAAGATGCGCGAGTACCGCAACGGCTTTCCCGACTTCATGGATCTGATGATCGTCTGTTCGGATGCCGGCATGAGCATGGAAGCCGGTATCGAGCGCGTCTCGAAGGAGCTCGCCAAGACCTATCCGGCGCTCAGCCAGAATTTGCAGCTGGTGTCGCTGGAACTGAGGGCAGGGCGCAGCCTCGACGATGCGCTGAAGGCACTCGCCGACCGCCTCAGCCTGGACGAGGTTCGCTCCTTCGCCACGCTCTTACAGCAGTCGAAGGAACTCGGCACCAGCCTGTCAGGCGCGCTGCGCGTCTTCTCCGACGAAATGCGCCACAAGCGCATGTCGCTGGCCGAGGAAAAGGCACATGCCTTGCCGGCCAAGATGTCGATACCGGTGACGGTGTGCATCCTGCCGGTGGTGCTGATGATCGCGATCATCCCGATCATCGTCAAAATGACGGGTAACCACTAGGCGACATCGATGTTCAGTGGCAAGCCTGCGCATCGCGGCTTGCCGAGCTTGATACGGAGCTTGGCCAACAAGTTGCTGCCCGAACTCGGCCCTGCGACATGAGGATCCCCATGCGAATATTGTTGTGTGCCGCCGCTCTTGCCGCGGCCAGTCTGTGGCCCGCCCTGGCCGCGGCCGATGATTGCGGCGATGCCGCCGCGCTGTTGCGGCAGGCTTATCCCAAGATTCAAAAGAGCGCCGACGGCCGCTCGTTCACGCTCGAACCGCATACCAGCATCCCGCTTGCGGTCCCGCAGGACGGTATGCCTGGCCTGCTCTGCAAGGTCTGGCCTGCCCATGACGATCTGTTGCTGGTCGCGGTGCCGCTGATCGACAGCGTCCAATCCGCCGACGGCCAGCATGTTGGCGACATCGAGCTTCTGGTCGTCGACAGGAAGACCCTGCAGGTACGCCAGCGCCTGCTCCAGCCCAGGCTGATGAACGACGATGCCGTCGCCATCCGGGGAATCGAATTCGATACCGCCCGTTATGGGCTGGCGCCGGGTGTCACCGCCTTCGGCCTGCGCATCGACATGGCCAATCATTCACAGCCCAATCCCTTCAACGAAACCGACCTGCGGCTCTACGCCATATCAGGCAATGCGCTGCAGGCGGTGCTCGACGGGCTTGCCGTAGCCGGCCATGGCGGCGAAGGCGACACCAGTTGCGCGGGATCCTTTCATTCCAGCCAGGTCAGCCTGGCGATGAGCCCGAGGATCCATCGCGGCTACCATGACATCATCGCGGTAGAGCGGAAGGATACCGACGAGCCGCTCCCCGACAAGGATGGCGAGTGCCAGTCCCACCCCGGCAAGTCGGTGAGCCGGACCTACCGGCTGCGCTATGACGGCCACCGCTATCCGGTTCCGGCCGAGCTCAAGGCAATGGATCCGCCGTGAGACCGTCCCCCCGCGTCGGCTTGAGGCGTTGGGGTCCGGTGGTTAATGGCTGGTAATTGCGGAAACCAAATCTTAGCTGCATTTCGGTACCGAAGCTTAATCGCTTTGCTCTAATGTCTTTACCTGAAGAACGACCCGGCAAATCGGGCGACGGGGCAGGGCATGCGTCAGACACAATTTGCGGCGATGGCCACGATGGCGGCCGTCCTGATGATCACCGGGTGCACGACGAACAACAACGTCGACACGACCAAGACGACCGCGATCCAGCCGGCGGCCAAGGATGTCGACACATCCGACCTGGCACAAGGCAAGGCGCAGTTTCGCGACGCCAATTATGGTCTCGCCGAACAGCATTTCCGCAAGGCCGTCGAGCTGAAGGCCGACAATGCGGAGGCCTGGATGGGGCTGGCCGCCTCCTATGACGAGCTCGGCCGCTTCGACTTCGCCGACCGCGCCTATGGCCAGCTGTTGAAGGTCGCCGGCCGCAAACCGCAGATCGTCAACAATATGGGCTATTCGCAACTGCTGCGCGGCAACAAGAAGAAGGCCAGGGCGCTGCTGCTCGAGGCGAAGGCCGGCATGGCCGACCCGACGGTCGTCAACGCCAATCTCGCCTTACTGAACAAGGGCTGATGCGCGTTTGATCCTCGCGCTGCCCAAGGGCCGATTTCCGCACGGGCACTGTCGACGCTTTGTAAACCCTAAACGCAGCCTGGGTCGAAAGATCGGCTGAAAACCATGTTCGAGGGCTGCCGCTGACCTAGAATGCCGCGTAACCGCCGACGCTCGAGAGGCCCCCGCCAGATATGCTGGATTTCAGTTCGCTCCTGCTCGCGGCCGCGCTGTCGGGCACATGCCTTGCCGTCACCATGTTTGCCATCTGGCTCACCGCGCCGCGGGCGCGTTTCGTGCTGACGGTGGCGTGCGGCATTATCGTGCTTGTCGCGCATGTGATCCTGTTCTGGCGCTACACCAAGGAGCCTGATCCGCTGCTTTGCCAGATTGCGCTGGCGCTGCTCAGCCTGGGCTTCCTGATCATCTGCCTTTCGGCCATGCAGTATCTCGGCGTGCCGAACCACAGGCGTGCGATCATGCCGACACTTGCCGCCATGGCTGTCTGCGCGGCCTTCACCTTCCTCGGCCTTGACGGTGTCGGCTTCATCGTCACCTACGCGACGGTGACCGTGCTGCTGTCGACGATCGGAGCCATGTTCTGGGTCAATGGCAGCCACGATCGCCGGATCCTGCTGGTGGTTTCGTTCCTGAGTGGCACCTGCGCGGTGTCGTTTGCCCTTTGCGGCGTGGTTCTGATGGCCAAGGGGCAATGGACGCTCGGGGCAGCGCCTGACAACTGGGCCGAACGTCTGAATTCCGTCGTGGCGGTGGCCTGCATGACGGGTCTGGGCGCCTTGACGCTCTCGCTTCATCATCTGCAGGCGCAGATCGAGCTGAAGGCCGAGACCATGACCGATCCATTGACCGGGCTGATGAACCGTCGCGGGTTGATGTCCCTCCACGGCGAGCGGCCCTTCGGTCCCTTCATGGCGGTCGTCATGTTCGACCTCGATCACTTCAAGAGGACGAATGACATCTACGGTCACCCGGTCGGAGACCAGGTCCTGTGCCGCTTCGCCGCCGTCATCCGGAAATATGCCAGGACCGGCGTCGACGCCTTTCGCCTGGGTGGCGAGGAGTTCGCCATCGTCATGTCGCGGATGACGGAAGAGCGAGCCCATGATCTCGCCAGCAAGATCGGCGTCGCCTTCGGCACCGAAATCGTTCCTACCCCGCTCGGTCCGTTGCGCAGCACGGTCAGCGGCGGCATCGGCTTCGGCGGCGCCGACGGCAGCAGCCTCGACGAGGTGCTGGCCGAGGCGGATGCCGCGCTCTACGCGGCCAAGCGCGCCGGCCGAAACTGCGTCATCAGCGGCAAAAGAATGGGCCAGGCCGAACCGGTCAAGCCGGCCTTGCGCTCAGCCTAGTTATTCAGCCGCGCCCAGGTAATCCGACAGCGGCGGGCAGGAGCAGACCAGATTGCGGTCGCCGGCGACATTGTCGATGCGCGACACCGGCGGCCAGTACTTGGCCGCCGTATCGGCGTCGCCCGCGGGATAGGCCGCTTCCAGGCGCGAGTAGGGGTGGGTCCACTGGCCTGCCAGCGTCTCGGCGGCGGTGTGCGGCGCGTTGACCAGCGGGTTGTCGGCCAAGGGCCAGTCGCCCCTGGCGACTTTCGCCGCTTCGCCGGCAATGGCGATCATCGCCTCGCAGAAGCGGTCGAGTTCGCGCTTCGGCTCGGATTCCGTCGGCTCGACCATCAGCGTGCCGGCGACCGGAAACGACATGGTCGGCGCGTGGAAGCCATAGTCGATCAGGCGCTTGGCGATGTCATCGACACTGATGCCGGCGCTGTCCTTGAGCACGCGGGTATCGAGGATGCACTCATGCGCGATGCGATCGTGCCGGCCCTTGTAGAGCAGCGGGAAGTGCGGCGCGAGCCGTGTCGCCACATAGTTGGCCGAGATGATGGCGGTCTCCGTGGCCTGCTTCAATCCGGCGGCGCCCATCATGCGGATATACATCCAGGTGATCGGCAGGATGGAAGCGCTGCCGAAGGGTGCCGCCGACACGGCATGCGCCGAGCCTTCGGTGACATGGCCCGGCAGATAGGGCTTCAGATGCGCCTTGACGCCGATCGGGCCGATGCCGGGGCCGCCGCCGCCATGCGGGATGCAGAAGGTCTTGTGCAGGTTCATATGGCAGACATCGGCGCCGATATCGGCGGGCCGGGCGAGCGCGACCAGCGCGTTGAGGTTGGCGCCGTCGAAATAGACCTGGCCGCCATGCTCGTGGATGAGGGCGCAGAGGTGGCGCGCGCCTTCTTCATAGACGCCATGCGTCGAGGGATAGGTGAACATCAGCGCCGCGAGATTCTTGGAATGCTCGTTGGCCTTGGCCCGCATATCGTCCATGTCGATATTGCCGTCTTCCAGGCAGCGCACGACGACGACGCTCATGCCGGCCATCGCCGCACTCGCCGGATTGGTGCCATGCGCGGAAGAGGGGATCAGGCAGACCGTGCGATGGCCTTCGCCGCGCGAGCGGTGATAGGCGCGGATGGCGAGCAGGCCGGCATATTCGCCCTGGCTGCCGGCATTGGGCTGCAGGCTGACCGCGTCGAAGCCGGTGATTTCGGACAGCCAGCCTTCCAGCTCGCCGATCATGGCGCGATAGCCGGCCGAATGGCTGGCCGGTGCGAAGGGATGCAGATTGGCGATGCTTGGCCAACTCACCGGCATCATTTCGGCCGCCGCGTTGAGCTTCATGGTGCAGGATCCGAGCGGGATCATGGAGCGGTCGAGCGCCAGATCCTTGTCGGCCAACCGGCGCAGCAGGCGCATCATGTCGGTCTCCGACTTGTTCTCGTTGAAGACCGGCTGGGTCAGAAACTCCTTTCCACGCGGCTTGCCGGGAACGGTGCTGTCGGCCGAGGAGGCAGCCTTGGCGCCGAACAGGGAAGCGATCGCGTCGAGATCGGCGTCTGTCGAGGTCTCGTCGAAGGCGATGCCGACATGGTCGGTGTCGAGGACGCGCAGCAGCCGGCCGGTCTTTTCGGCAGCGTCGGCGATTTGCGCGGCCTTGCCTTTCGCCTCCACCGTCACCGTGTCGAAGCGGCTGGCGCCGAGCACCGAAACGCCCGCCGCCTTGAGGCCGCTCGCCAGACGGTTTGCCAGAGCGTGGATGCGTCCGGCGATCGCCTGCAGCCCGGCGGGGCCGTGCCAGATGGCATAGGCCGTCGCCATGTTGGCGAGCAGCGCCTGCGCGGTGCAGATGTTGGAGGTCGCCTTGTCGCGGCGGATATGCTGTTCGCGCGTTTGCAAGGCAAGGCGGTATCCGGGCCGGCCCTTGCTGTCGGTCGATTGGCCGACGAGGCGGCCGGGCATCAGACGCGTCAGCTTATCGGAGACGGCGCAGTAAGCGGCATGTGGGCCGCCAAAGCCCATCGGCACGCCAAACCGCTGCATCGGGCCGACGGCGATGTCGGCGCCGAGTTTCGCCGGCGCATCGGTCAGCGTCAGGCCCAGCGGATCGGCGATGAAGACGACGATGGTACCGGTGGCGCGGGCCTTGTCGATCGCGGCCTTGTGGTCGCCATAGACGCCAAAGGTGTCGGGCCAGGAGACGAGCAGGGCAGCGGTGTTGTCGTCGATGGTCTCGCCGTCGATCTCGATGCCGAGCGGTTCGGCGCGGGTGCGCACCACATCCAGCGTCTGCGGATGCGGCGTGCCGGCGAACGCAACCTTGCTGCGCTTGTCGCGGTGGTGGCGCAGCGCAATGCCGACCGCTTCGGCGACAGCGGTTGCTTCATCGAGCAGCGAGGCGGATGCCACCGGCAGTCCGGTCAATTCGGTGACCAAGGTCTGGAAATTGAACAGCATTTCCAGACGGCCCTGGCTGATCTCGGCCTGATAGGGCGTGTAGGCCGTGTACCAGGCCGGATTCTCGAACAGATTGCGCTGGATGACCGGCGGCACGTGGACGCCGTGATAGCCGGCGCCGATGAAGCTCTTCAGCACGGTGTTCTTCGCCATGGTGGCCGACAATTCGGCCAGCGCTTCGGCCTCGCTGGCCGGCGCGGGCAAGGTCAGCGGCAGGTCGAGGCGAATCGACTGCGGCACGGCCTGGCTGATCAGCGTCTCGACGGAAGGGACGCCGATCACCGCAAGCATGGCTCTGACATCGTTCACGCCAGGACCGATATGACGGGCCGAGAAGGGGGTAAGTGCTGTGGTCATCATCTCTAAGTCCTGATTTCAGGCGATATGGGCTTTGTAGGCGGCCTCGTCCATGAGGCCGGCGAGCTGGCTTTCGTCGGCAAGCTTCATCTTCCACAGCCAGCCTGCGCCGGTTGCCGCGGAGTTGACCAGCGACGGGTCGGAAGACAGCGTGCCGTTGGCCTCGGTGATCTCGCCGTCAACCGGCGCGTAAACGTCGGAGGCCGCCTTGACGGATTCGACCACGACGGCGGTGTCGCCCTTGGTCAGCTTCTTTCCGATCTCCGGCAGTTCGACGAAAACGAGGTCGCCGAGCTGCTCCTGCGCGTAGTCGGTGATGCCGACCGTGGCGATACCGCCTTCGACGCGGAGCCATTCGTGATCTGATGTGAAATAGGTCGTTGCCATGGAGTTCATCCTTTGCGGTAGCGATGAGGGGTGAAGGGCAGGGAGCTGATATCGACGGGGATCTTCGTGCCGCGTACGTCGGCGAACAACCGTGTGCCGGGCTTTGCCAGCGCTGCGGCGACATAGCCCATGGCGACCGGATGGCCGGCCGAGGGGCCAAAGCCGCCTGACGTGACATGGCCGGCGTGATTGCCGTCGGCATCGAACAGGGCGGCACCGGCGCGCACCGGCTGGCGGCCTTCCGGCTTCAGGCCGACGCGCTTTTGCGCCGGGCCGCGTTCGACGGCGGCGCGCAAGGCGTCGGCGCCGATAAAGGCGCCGGAAGCTCTGATGTCCTTGGGAATTGCCCACATCAGCGCGGCGGCGGCCGGGTCGGTCTCCGGCGTGATGTCCTGGCCATGCAGGCAGAGGCCGGCCTCAAGCCGCAGGCTGTCGCGCGCGGCAAGGCCGATCCACAGAACGCGTTCATCCTCGAGCAGCTTCGTGACCAAATCACGCGCGTCCGCCTCCGGCAGGCCGATCTCGAAACCGTCCTCGCCGGTGTAACCCGACCGGCTCATGAACCAGTCTTTCCGCGGCTCGACCCCGTGCATGAACAGCAGCGAGCCGGTCTCGATGCCGGCACGGGACAGGACTGCCCAGGCCTCGGGTCCCTGGATGGCCAGGAAGACGCGGTCGAGCGGCTCGACCTTCACATCGAAATTCGCGGCCAGTTCACGCAGATGCTTCTCGTCGGCGGCGGCGTTGCCGGCATTGGCGACCACCATGAACCTTGTATCGCCGAGCCGGGTGACGATCAGGTCGTCGAGGATGCCGCCGGCCTCATTGAGGAAGAAGGACAGTTTCGACTGCGAGATTTCGAGCGCGCCGGCATCCAAGGGGCAAGCGCGGTCGAGCAGCGCAACCGCTTGCGGCCCGCTGACCTCGAACAGTTTCATATGCGAGATATCGAAGAGACCGGCATGCTCGCGGGTGTGCAGGTGCTCCTTCATAACGCCGGCCGGATAGGTCAGCGGCATCGACCAGCCGGCGAAGGCGCCGAAGCGCGCACCGGCGGCTGTGTGGATATCTTCGAGGGGAAGGTGTTTGCTATCGTCGCCCGTCATGTCGTCTCCAGAGTCGCACGCAATCGGCCGCGAATGGCGACCAGTCCGTGCCCCTCTGTCTGAAGCCTGAGAGACTCGCGCAGCCGGAACTCTGTCAGCGGCGCTTACACCTTCGGCGCGGGGGCAAGCCCCGACTTTCCAGAGTGTCTTTCCCGTCTACGGTTCTTTTGCCTGAGAGATTTCGGGCGATTTCCCCTTCGGCGGCAGCTCTCGCTGCTCTCTCCCGCAAACAGGTAGGACTCAGAATCCCGAGCCCTCGACGTGCCATCCATAGCCCGTCGGCGACACCTTGTCACCTCCCAGCGACATCTAAAGGTGCGTCGCGATGAAACGGATTCAGGTGATGCGCTTTAGCTCTTTGTTTGATGCATGTCGTTTTCCCAAAACCGCTGCGCACTTTTGGGCGACATGCACTGGCCGGCAAGTCTTCGCTAACCACGCCGTTTGCCGGTTTTTCAAGACACTCCTGATATAGCGGGCCGATGTAACGCTTTGGGGCGGACGGGGACGACAATGGGCGAATTGATCATGAGCGCGCCGGTGGCGGGGCTGACCTCGAAGAATCGCATTGCCCCGGAGGATGTGGTGATGCTGCGCCGCGACGTGTTCGCCGATGGCGTGGTGACGCGAGGCGAGGCCGAGGCGCTGTTCGCTCTCGACCAGACGGCCCAGGACAAATGCGCGGAGTGGGCACCTTTCTTCGTCGAGGCGGTGACCGACTACATCGTCCACCAGGAGAAGCCGTCCGGCTATATTTCGCAGGACAATGCCGATTGGCTGGTCCGCACTATTTCGCGCGACGGCATGGTCGACAGCCGCACCGAACTCGAATTGCTGGTCCATGTGCTGGAAAAGGCGAGATCCTCGCCGAGCAAGCTTTGCGTCTATGCGCTGGAGCAGGTCGCGCATGCCGTTATCGACGGCAAGGGGCCGCTGATGCTGGGCGGCGTGTTGGTGCCCGGACTGATCGCCAAGGCGGAAGTCGAGCTGCTGCGCCGCATCCTCTACGCCCATGGCGGCGACGGCAACATCGCCATCACCCGCGGCGAGGCCGAGGTGCTGTTCAGGATCAACGAGCACACCGCCCAGGCCAAGAACGATCCGTCCTGGAACGACCTTTTCGTCAAGGCGATCGCCAATTTCGTCATGTGTTCGGCCGGCTATGAGGCGCCGACCCGCGACGTGGCGCTGCGCCAGGAGAGCTTCCTCGAACATGCCGAGCCGGCAATCGGCGGGTTCTTCAGCCGCATGGTCTCCGGCAGCCTTGCTGGCATCATCGAGGCCTATCGGTCCCCCGATGACATCGAGGCCGAATGGGAGGCCAAGAACAGGGCGGCCGAGGCCCTGGCCCGCCGTGCCGAGACGATCGATGCCGGCGAAGCCAAATGGCTGGTCGAGCATATCGGCGTGGATAGGCCTCTGTACGAGAACGAGCGCGCGCTGCTGACCCTGATCAAGCATGCCTCGCCGGAGATACATCCGGCATTGAGGCCGCTGCTTGAGAAGGTTGCCTAAAGTGCACCGTCCGCTGCTGTCGTTTTACAAAGGATGATGTTGGAGTGGCCTTCGGGCCATTCCGCGAGTTCGGCGATGCGCCGGAAGCCAGCCTTCTCGTAGAGGCCCGGTGCCTGGAAGTCGTGGCTGGAGACCCAAATTCTCCTGACTCCTCGAACCGTTGCCTCAGCGACAAAAGCGCTGAGCAACTGCCTTGCATAGCCGCGACCGCGATAGGCCTCGTCAATCCACATCAATGTCAGCTCGGACGTGCTCGCCCAAGAGTAGCCGGCGGCAACGCCGATCGCATGTCCTGCACAGTCACGAATAACGAAAGCCAGTCCCCGGTAATCGGCGCAGCCCGTCGCGCGTCGGTTGTCGTTGTGGAGGCGTTCCTCGAGTGAACTCAACTCGATCGGCGAAAGATCGTGCTCGGCCTGTATGCGGGTGGTCATCAAATCCCGCCATACCAGTCATAGCCATTGTCTTCCCAATAGCCGCCGCGGCCGCCGCCGACATTGGCGAAGCCGTCGACCAACTCGATCTTGTAGAGATATTTCGGCATCTTATAGCCGAGTTGGCGTTCGACGCGGACGCGCAACGGGGCGCCGTTTTCGACCGGGAGCGGTTTGCCGTTCAGGCCGTAGGCGAGGATCGTCTGCGGATGGCGGGCGTCGATCAGGTCGATCGTGCCGTAATATTTGATGTCGCCGGATAGGCTGCGGTCGATCGTGTCGAGGCAGTGGAACATGACGTAACGCGCCTGCGGCTTGACCACCGCCTGGTCGAGCACCTGCGACAACGGCGTGCCGGTCCATTTGGCGATGCAGCTCCAGCCCTCGACGCAGTCGTGGCGGGTGATCTGCGTGCGGCTCGGCATGTTCTGAAGCTGCTCGCGGCTGAGCGACAGCGGCTTTTCGACGAGGCCCGAGACTTCCAGCCGCCAGTCGGCGAAATTGTTGGCGAGCAGGCCCTTGTAGGTGTCGTCGTCAGGGGCGGTAACGCCGTTCGGCCGCTGCGGCTGGCGGATATCGGCCTCGGTGAATTCCGGTGCCAGCGCGTCACGGCCGGCAAGCAGGCGTTGCGCGCGATATGTCAGCCCATTGGCGTTTTCGAGGAAACTGCGCAGGCCGCTGCCGATGCTCAACTGGCTGTCGAAAGCGTCGCAGCCCGACAGCATGATACCCGAGGCGCCAAGGCTGGCGGCAGTCAGGAATTTCCTTCGACTGATCTGAAAATTGGGGCTGATCTCAAACTTCGCCATGTCAGGCACTCCTCTCGGTCGTCTTGTCGTCATGCGCGGGAGGGTCGGTGCGGTACCAGCCGGTGATGATCGAGCGCAATTCGTTGATCGGGCCGGCGGCCAGGATCATCAGAATGTGGATGATGAAGAAGCCGACCAGCAGCAGCATGACGGTGAAATGAATGGTGCGCGCCGTCTGCCGGCCGCCGAGCACTTCGTTGAGGAAAGGCAGCACCGAATTCATGCTGGGCGACATGGCAAGGCCGGTGATGATCATCAGCGGCAACAGCACGAACAGCACACCGCCATAGGCCATCTTCTGCAGTGTGTTGTATTCACGTGTGTGATGGAATTTCAGCTTCGCGTGGTCGACTATGTCCCGCGGCAGCCGCTTGAGGTCGTCGAGGCGCGGGGCGAGATCGCGCCTGATATGGCCGTTGACCAGGCTGGCGACCAGCCAGACGATCAAGGTCGTCGTCAGGATCCAGGCGAAGAAGAAATGCACGACGCGGGCGGTGCCGAGGTCATAATAGGACGGGATGGTCGCCCAGGACGGGAAGCCACGCGCCGTCTCGTTGCCTGGCGGACCCGACCAGCCGAGCACGCCCGTCGTGTCGAAGCGGTGCCCGAAGATCTCGGTGAAGCCGCGCGGCCCGGCGCTCGTGTTTTCGGCGCCGATTTCGAAAATGGTGTTGTTGTAGCCGAAGCCGGATTGCTTGCCGATATAGAGCTGCGGCCGGGCGTTGAAGATCTGCAGGCCGGAAAGCAGCATGAAGAACAGCGAAATGGCCCAGATCCAGTGTGTCAGCCGCGTCCACCGCGACTGCCGGTAGATCAGCGTGCTGTCGCTCGACACGGGAGCGTCCGGTCCGGTGGCGGATTGGCTTCTGGCAACGGATTCCATTTTGTCTCGTCTCCCGGCCTCGCGGCGTGACCTGCGCGTTCATTGTCCTCCTGATACGTCGCGATCCAAACCGATGTTTCACCCGATCACGGATTTATTACGGGCCACCCAGGCTGACGGCGAGATTGACGGCCGCGGCGACGATGACCGTGTTGAAGAAAAACGACAGGATCGAGTGGACGAGGACGACACAGCGCATATGCGTGGTCGAGATGTTGGTGTCGGCGGTTTGCGCCGTCATGCCGATGACTGCCGAGAAATAGAGGAAATCCCAACCTTCCGGGCGCTTGTCGCCTGGGAACAGCAATCCGCCGACCGGGATTTTCTTCTTGGTTTCAGCGTCCACCGCATCGCCGTCCATCCAGTAGACATGCGCATAGTGAAGTGCGGCCATGGCATGGATGGTGAACCAGCCAAGCGGGATCGACAGCAGCGCGAAACCGAGTTCGACGGAATTGCCTCTGTTCTTCTGGTTGATAAGCAGGAACAACGAGACAACGGCGACGACAACGACGACGAGCGTCACGGCGAAGATGACCAGCACCGGCTGGTCGGTGGCGCGCGCATTCTTGCTCAGATATTTGCCGCTGAATTTGGGCATCTGGCTGACGACGAGAATGACGTAGGCGGCGAAAAAGGCATTGGCGCCGATCGAATAGGCGAGCGGGGCGTGCAGCAGCAACGCCACGAGCAGCGCAAACGCGCCGAAACACGCCGACATTGCGAACAGCATATGGCGCTGCATAGGTTTCTGGATCGGGGCTTCGATGGCCATGACGTCTCCACCCTGGATCGCGCTCGGTTTCTAGCCGGGTGTGGCGGATTTCAGCGCGCGCCGCAAGATGCGGTCGAGTTCACCAAGAAACCGCGAACGGTCCTGCGGCGCAAAGGAGGCATTGTAGCCCTTGCTCTCACCGGTCTCGCGCAAATGCTGCTTGAGGTCGCGCATGGCCACCGCCATGCCGATGGTTTCGGGCGTGAACGGCCGCCCGGTTGGCCCAAGCACATGCGCCCCGAGCGCCACCGTGCGGGCGGCAAGCGGAATGTCCGCCGTGATCACGATGTCGTTGGATTTGGCATTCTCGACGATCCAGTCGTCGGCGGCGTCGGCGCCCTTGGAGACCACGACATTGCGGATCATTGGATCGCGCGATGGCCGCAAGCCGCCATTGGAGACGTAGGTGACGACGACGCCGAGGCGCTCGGCGACCTTTTCCACCTCGGCCTTGACCGGGCAGGCGTCGGCATCGACGTAGATGGCGGGTGCGGGCATAATCCCTCCGAAACGGACAGGGGCCGGAAACGTGTCCGGCCCCTGCCTGAAATCTTACAGTGTTCAGGCCGGCAAGGCGCCGGACTTCTTCGCGGTCCAGGTGGCCATATAGTCCATCAGGCCAGGGTTGAGACAGTCATAGGGTTCGAGCCCGATTGTCCTTAGCTGCGCGCGAATACCGTCCATCCGTTTTGGATCGACGCCGGATTCGATGATTGACGAGACGAAGGCTGCAAACCCCGGCGGCGACCAGCCATCCTCGACGAAGCGCTCGGGATGGATGAAGGTCAGGCCCTTGAAGGGATGGTCGCGCTCGACCGGGCCGTGCATATGGACACCGCAGCCGGTGCAGGCATGGCGCTGGATCAGCGCCGCGGAATCGACCACTTTCAGCTTGTCGCCGTTCTCGCTGACGGTGACGTCGCCCGTGCCGGCCACGGCAACCACCGAGAATACCGCGCCTTCCGGCTTCCAGCATTTGGTGCAGCCGCAGGCATGGTTGTGGGCGATCTGCCCCTTGACCTTCACCTTGACCGGCTTGCTGGTGCAGGCGCAGACCAGCGTGCCGCCGGCAAAGCTCGCGCTCTCCTTTGGCAGGCCATTGTCGATTTTCGGATGCAGTTTCTCCGCCATTCTTTTCTCCTCCCAGTTGTGAACCACAGAGGTCGCTGGCCGGTCGGTCGGCGGCGTGTGGCTTGCTTCAGTAAACGACGACGCTTCGGATCGACTTGCCCTCGTGCATGAGGTCGAACCCCTTGTTGATCTCGTCCAGTTTCAGCAAATGGGTAATCATCGGATCGATCTGGATCTTGCCGTCCATGTACCAGTCGACGATGCGCGGCACGTCGGTGCGGCCGCGCGCGCCGCCGAAGGCGGTGCCCATCCAGGTGCGGCCGGTGACCAGCTGGAACGGCCGCGTCGAGATTTCCTGGCCGGCGCCGGCGACGCCGATGATGACCGACTTGCCCCAGCCGCGGTGCGAGGCTTCCAGCGCCTGGCGCATCACCTTGGTGTTGCCGGTGCAGTCGAACGTGTAGTCGGCGCCGCCGATCTGGTCGGCGCCGCGCTTGGTCATGTTGACGAGGTAAGGCACGATGTCGCCGTCGATCTCCTTCGGATTGACGAAATGCGTCATGCCGAACCGCTCGCCCCATGCCTTCTTGTCGTTGTTCAAATCGACGCCGATGATCATGTCGGCGCCGGCAAGCTTCAGGCCCTGAATGACGTTCAGGCCGATACCGCCGAGGCCGAAGACCACGGCGGTCGCGCCTTGCTCGACCTTGGCGGTGTTGATGACGGCGCCGATGCCGGTGGTGACACCGCAGCCGATGTAGCAGATCTTGTCGAAGGGAGCGTCCGGATTGACCTTGGCCACCGCGATCTCGGGCAGCACGGTGAAGTTGGAGAAGGTCGAGCAGCCCATATAGTGGAAGATCTTGTCCTTGCCGATCGAGAAGCGCGACGAGCCGTCGGGCATCAAGCCCTGGCCCTGCGTGGCGCGGATCGCCGTGCACAGATTGGTCTTTCTCGACAGGCAGGACGGGCACTGCCGGCATTCCGGCGTGTAGAGCGGAATGACGTGGTCGCCCTTCTTGACCGAGGTGACGCCCTTGCCGACATCGACCACCACGCCAGCGCCCTCATGGCCGAGAATGGCTGGGAACAGGCCTTCGGGATCGGCGCCCGACAGCGTGAACTCGTCGGTGTGGCAAATGCCGGTCGCCTTGATCTCGACCAGCACCTCGCCTTCGCGCGGACCGTCGAGGTCGACCTCCATGATCTCCAGCGGCTTTCCGGCGGCGACAGCGACAGCGGCGCGGGTTTTCATAGGGCGTCCTCCAAATGCGAATTTTTTTCCAAGGTTTCAGGTTTTTTCGACACGATCAACTAGAAGCTGGCGCCGAGACTGCGCCACAGCGATGAATTGGAATCGCAAATCGATTGAAAGGCAGTGATTTGCATGGTCGGCTTGACCCTGCAAGCACAGGTCATAAAAGGAACGACCGACCGGAGGGGAATGACCTCAGCATGTTCACGAAAATCCTGATCGCCAACCGTGGCGAGATCGCCTGTCGCGTCATCAAGACGGCGCGCAAGATGGGGATTGCCACGGTCGCCGTCTATTCCGATGCCGATCGCGATGCCGTGCATGTCGAGATGGCCGACGAGGCGGTGCATATCGGGCCTTCGCCCGCCGCGCAAAGTTATCTTGTCCCTGAAAAGATCATCGCCGCCTGCAAGGAAACCGGGGCTCAGGCCGTGCATCCCGGCTATGGCTTCCTGTCCGAGCGCGCCGCCTTCTGCGAAACGCTGGAGAAGGAAGGCATCGTCTTCATCGGCCCGAAGCCCAAGGCGATCAAGGCCATGGGCGACAAGATCGAATCGAAGAAATTCGCCAACGCCGCCAAGGTTTCGACCGTGCCCGGCTGGCTTGGCGTCATCGAGAATGCCGACCACGCCGAACAGATCGCCGGCGAGATCGGCTATCCCGTGATGATCAAGGCCTCCGCCGGCGGCGGCGGCAAGGGCATGCGCATTGCCTGGAACCAGTCGGAAGTGCGCGACGGTTTCGACCGGGCGCGCTCGGAAGCCAAGAGCTCGTTCGGCGACGACCGCGTGTTCATTGAGAAATTCGTCGTCGATCCGCGCCATATCGAGATCCAGGTGCTGGCCGATGCGCATGGCAATGCGCTCTATCTCGGCGAGCGTGAATGCTCGATCCAGCGCCGCAACCAGAAGGTGGCGGAAGAGGCGCCGTCGCCCTTCCTCGATGCCAAGACGCGCAAGGCCATGGGCGAGCAGTCGGTGGCGCTGGCCAGGGCGGTCGACTACCAGAGCGCCGGCACGGTCGAGTTCATCGTCGACAAGGACAAGAACTTCTATTTCCTTGAAATGAATACACGATTGCAGGTCGAGCATCCGGTGACCGAACTCGTCACCGGCATAGATCTGGTCGAGCAGATGATCCGCGTCGCCGCCGGTGAGAAGCTCGCCTTGAAGCAAAGCGACATCAAGCTGAATGGCTGGGCGGTGGAAAGCCGGCTCTATGCCGAGGACCCGCATCGCAATTTCCTGCCGTCGATCGGCCGGCTGACGCGCTACCGGCCGCCGGAGGAAGGGCAATTCGGCGATGTGATCATCCGCAACGACACCGGCGTCACCGAAGGCTCCGAGATTTCGATGTTCTATGACCCGATGCTCGCCAAATTGTGCACCTGGGCGCCGACGCGCATCGAAGCGATCGATGCCATGTCGGAAGCGCTCGACAGTTTTGTGGTCGACGGTATCGAGCACAACATTCCGTTCCTGGCGGCGCTGATGCAGCATCCGCGCTGGCGGGAAGGGGCGATATCGACCGGCTTCATAGCCGAGGAATATCCCGACGGTTTTGCGCCCGTCGTGCCGAACAGCGGAGAAAAAGCAGTTCTCACCTCGATCGTGACCGCGGTGGAATTGCTGCGCCGCGACCGGCTCGACCGGCTGGGCGGGCGGTTGGCGCCGCATTCGGGTGCGCTCAAGCGCGATTGGGTGGTGAAGCTCGGCGACGACTACCTCCAGGCGTCCATCCTCGAAGGCATGATATCCATTCCGATGGAGATCGACCTGTCGATCGGCGGCGGCAAGGCGCTGACCGTTTCATCCGACTGGCGGCCGGGCGACCTGATCTGGCGCGGCACGGTCGGCAAGCGCTCCGTTGTCGCCCAGATCCGGCCTGTCGCCAACGGTCTTCGCATCGCCTGGAAAGGCATGTCGGTGACCGCGCGCGCCATGCTGCCGCGCATCGCCGAGCTGGAACGGCTGATGCCGGAGAAGGTGGCGCCGGACACGTCGAAACTGCTGCTTTGCCCGATGCCCGGCCTCGTCGTGTCGATCGCTGTCACCGAGGGCCAGGAGGTCAAGGCCGGCGAGACCTTGGCCGTGGTCGAGGCGATGAAGATGGAAAACGTGCTGCGCGCCGAACGCGACCTCATCGTATCGAAACTCAACGCCAAGCCCGGCGACAGCCTGGCTGTGGACGCGGTGATCATGGAATTCGCCTAGAGATTGTTTGGAAATTCTACTTCGGCCGCCATCTGAAGGCGTTTTCTGCGCTTCCCGTTCTACTTGCGCTCCGGTTCTCGAAACCACCATCATATGACTCGCCGGAGCGAACGTCGAAACAATCTCTGAGGTGAGGCGCCGTGCATTCGGCAAGCCTGTGATTGGCGGTCGTTTGTGCTGGACTGGTATCGCCCTGTCCCGGACAATACATCTCCATCGACTCAAGGCCTTCGACAGCGCGAGAAATCATGGCGGATGACAAACTCCCACGCGACCCCCTGAAGCGCGAAGCCGCGATAGCGGCGGCGCGGCCGGAGGTGCCGGCGCGGCCGTTCGTGCATCTGCGCGTGCATTCGGCCTATTCGCTGCTCGAGGGCGCGCTCCAACTCGGCAAGATCGTCGGCCATGCCGTGAAGGACGAGGCGCCGGCGATCGCCGTCACCGACACCAACAATCTGTTCGGCGCGCTCGAATTCGCGCAGAAGGCGGTGAAGGAGGGCATCCAACCGATCATCGGCTGCCAGATCGCGCTCGCCTTTTCCGGCGAAAACAGCGACGGCCAGCGGGATCGCCGGCGGCAAGGCCCGGAAATGCGGCCGGTCGTTCTGCTCGCCGCGACCGAAGCCGGTTATTCCAACCTGGTCAGGCTGGTCAGCCGCGTCTATCTGGAAACACCGCCCGGCGAGGCGGTGCATCTGACGACCGAGATGCTGGAGGGAAAGGCCGATGGGCTGATCTGCCTCAGCGGCGGGCCACGCGGCCCGATCGGCAACGCCTTGAAGGAGGATCGCCGCGATCTGGCCGAGGTTCGGCTTTTGACGCTCAAGGCGATGTTCGGCGACCGGCTCTATGTCGAATTGGACCGGGTCGCGGGCTATGACCGGGTCATCGAACATCAGACGATCGATCTCGCCTATGCGCACGAACTTCCGCTTGTCGCCACCAACGAGGCGTTTTTCTCTTCACGCGACGATTATGAGGCGCATGACGCGCTGATCGCCATCGCCGAGGGCTCCGTCGTCGCTGTCGATACCCGCCGCCGGTTGTCGCCGGACAATTTCCTGCGCAGCCAGGCCGACATGGCAAAGCTGTTCGCCGACCTGCCGGAAGCGATCGACAACACGGTCGAGATCGCCCAGCGCTGTTCCTATTATCCGAAAACCCGCAGCCCGATCCTGCCACGCTTCACTGGCGGCGATGCCTCCGACAAGGATGCGGCCGAAAAGGCCGAGGCCGCGGAGCTCGCCCGCCAGGCGCGTGAGGGGCTCGACGCACGGCTCGCCCTGCACGGACCGACTCCGGGCTACACGGTCGAGCAGTATCGCGAACGGCTGGAATTCGAGCTCGGCATCATCGAGAAGATGAAATTCCCCGGCTACTTCCTGATCGTTGCCGACTTCATCAAATGGGCCAAGGCGCAAGGCATTCCGGTTGGACCGGGCCGTGGTTCGGGCGCCGGGTCGCTGGTCGCCTATTCGACGACCATCACCGACATCGATCCGCTGCGCTTCTCGCTGCTGTTCGAGCGCTTCCTCAATCCCGACCGCGTGTCGATGCCCGACTTCGACATCGACTTCTGCCAGGATCGCCGCGAAGAGGTGATCCGCTACGTCCAGCAGAAATACGGCCGCGACCAGGTCGGCCAGATCATCACCTTCGGTACACTGCAGGCCCGCGCCGTGCTGCGCGATGTCGGCCGCGTGCTGCAGATGCCCTATGGCCAGGTCGACAAGCTGTCCAAAATGGTGCCGCAGAACCCTGCCAATCCGGTCAAGCTGGCGGACGCCATTGCCAATGAGCCCCGCTTTGCCGAAGAGGCCGAGAAGGAGCCGATCGTCCAGACGCTGCTCGACATGGCTCAGAAGCTGGAAGGTCTTTACCGCCACGCTTCTACGCACGCCGCCGGCATCGTCATCGGCGACCGGCCTTTGTCGGAACTGGTGCCGATGTACCGCGATCCGCGCTCGGACATGCCGGTCACCCAGTTCAACATGAAATATGTCGAGCAGGCCGGGCTGGTGAAGTTCGACTTCCTCGGCCTGAAGACGCTGACCGTGCTGGAGACGGCGGTCAAGCTGATCCGCCGGCGCGGTATCGACATCGACCTGGCGACGATCCCGCTCGACGACCCCGAGACCTACGCCATGCTGTCGCGCGGCGAGGTGGTCGGCGTGTTCCAGGTGGAAAGTGCCGGCATGCGCAAGGCGCTGATCGGCATGCGGCCCGACTGCATCGAGGACATCATCGCGCTCGTCGCCCTCTACCGGCCAGGCCCGATGGAGAACATCCCGACCTACAATGCCAGAAAGCATGGCGAGGAGGAGATGGCCTCGATCCATCCCAAGATCGACCATCTGGTGAAGGAGACGCAAGGCGTCATCGTCTACCAGGAACAGGTGATGCAGATTGCGCAGGAGCTGTCCGGCTATTCGCTCGGCGAGGCCGACCTTCTGCGCCGCGCCATGGGCAAGAAGATCCGCGCCGAGATGGACAAGCAGCGCGAGCGCTTTGTCTCGGGTGCGGTCGAGCGCGGTGTCAGCAAGCCGCAAGCCGACTTTATTTTCGACCTGCTGGCCAA
>NZ_CP180532.1:0-2500 GCF_059180695.1 Mesorhizobium sp. U510 | reverse complement strand
AGCTAAGGTCCCCAAGTTATGGCTAAGTGGGAAAGGATGTGAGGATCCCAAAACAACCAGGATGTTGGCTTAGAAGCAGCCATCATTTAAAGAAAGCGTAACAGCTCACTGGTCTAAATAAGGGTCTTTGCGCCGAAAATGTAACGGGGCTAAAGCCATACACCGAAGCTTAGGGTTCGTGAGCAATCACGAGCGGTAGCGGAGCGTTCTGTAAGCTGATGAAGCCATACCCGTGAGGGGTGGTGGAGGTATCAGAAGTGCGAATGCTGACATGAGTAACGTAAGGGGAGTGAGAGACTCCCCCGCCGAAAGACCAAGGGTTCCTGCTTAAAGCTAATCTGAGCAGGGTTAGCCGGCCCCTAAGACGAGGCGGAAACGCGTAGTCGATGGGAACCACGTTAATATTCGTGGGCTTGGAGGTAGTGACGGATCATTGAGGTAGTCCAATCTTATCGGATTGAACGGGCTGCTGCGTGGTTCCAGGAAATAGCTCCTCCTTATAAACCGTACCCGAAACCGACACTGGTGGTCTGGTAGAGTATACCAAGGCGCTTGAGAGAACTATGCTGAAGGAACTCGGCAAATTGCACGCGTAACTTCGGAAGAAGCGTGACCCTTTTCCACGCAAGTGGAGGAGGGTGGCACAGACCAGGGGGTAGCGACTGTTTATCAAAAACACAGGGCTCTGCGAAGTCGCAAGACGACGTATAGGGTCTGACGCCTGCCCGGTGCTGGAAGGTTAAGAGGAGGGGTGCAAGCTCTGAATCGAAGCCCCAGTAAACGGCGGCCGTAACTATAACGGTCCTAAGGTAGCGAAATTCCTTGTCGGGTAAGTTCCGACCTGCACGAATGGCGTAACGACTTCCCCGCTGTCTCCAGCATAGACTCAGTGAAATTGAATTCCCCGTGAAGATGCGGGGTTCCTGCGGTTAGACGGAAAGACCCCGTGCACCTTTACTATAGCTTTACATTGGCATTCGTAGTGGCATGTGTAGGATAGGTGGTAGGCTTTGAAACCTGGGCGCCAGCTCAGGTGGAGCCACCCTTGAAATACCACCCTTATTACTATGGATGTCTAACCGCGGCCCGTTATCCGGGTCCGGGACAATGTATGGTGGGTAGTTTGACTGGGGCGGTCGCCTCCTAAAGAGTAACGGAGGCGCGCGATGGTGGGCTCAGAACGGTCGGAAATCGTTCGCTGAGTGCAATGGCATAAGCCTGCCTGACTGCGAGACTGACAAGTCGAGCAGAGACGAAAGTCGGTCATAGTGATCCGGTGGTCCCGCGTGGAAGGGCCATCGCTCAACGGATAAAAGGTACGCCGGGGATAACAGGCTGATGACCCCCAAGAGTCCATATCGACGGGGTTGTTTGGCACCTCGATGTCAACTCATCGCATCCTGGGGCTGGAGCAGGTCCCAAGGGTATGGCTGTTCGCCATTTAAAGCGGTACGTGAGTTGGGTTCAGAACGTCGTGAGACAGTTCGGTCCCTATCTGCCGTGGGTGTAGGAATATTGAAAGGATCTGTCCCTAGTACGAGAGGACCGGGATGGACGGATCTCTGGTGGACCTGTTGTGGCGCCAGCCGCATAGCAGGGTAGCTATATCCGGACGGGATAACCGCTGAAGGCATCTAAGCGGGAAACCCACCTTAAAACGAGTATTCCCTGAGAACCGTGGAAGACGACCACGTTGATAGGCCGGGTGTGGAAGAGCGGCAACGCTTGAAGCTTACCGGTACTAATAGTTCGATCGGCTTGATCGTTCTCATTCCTTATGCTCATCTGACAAGGTCAGATGGTTTGTTCTCACTCACGCTTGTTCCGCCCTGCGGGCGGCGCTACGTGGGTGCGGTGCATCAGCGCCGACGGTCGGTCGACCTTGCGAAGCTTCGCTTCGAAAGGCGCCAAGATCAAAGAACGTCCAAGGCACAAAAAACAGCTTCTCGAACAACGTGCGTTTTGCCGACCTGGTGGTTATGGCGGAGCGGCTGCACCCGATCCCATTCCGAACTCGGCCGTGAAACGCTCCAGCGCTGATGGTACTTCGTCTCAAGACGCGGGAGAGTAGGTCGCTGCCAGGTCTGCTAAACGCACGTTGAACTCACATCCAATCGGATGTCAGTGAAATCTTCTCTCTACGAACAAGGCCCGCCAAGGGACCACGGGCCGCGTAAGCGGCCCTTTCATTTGGTGAGCCATCTACCTATTTGTAGGCTTGCGCTTACATCCAATGGTGACGCGGGGTGGAGCAGCCCGGTAGCTCGTCAGGCTCATAACCTGAAGGTCACAGGTTCAAATCCTGTCCCCGCAACCAAATACAAAAGAGCCCGCCCTCGTGCGGGCTCTTTTGTATTCAGCCGTGGTGCCCGGCGAGTTAACGCTCATCAGCCGTCCGCAACGAGGCCTTGCCGACGCCGCCGGTCAGAAACGCAAAGCCTCTCCCCAAAACCAAATCATAAACGGCCCGCCTGGCTCAAACCAGCGGGCCGTTTTGCGT